>NZ_CP113836.1:4800000-7474574 GCF_026802195.1 Amycolatopsis cynarae
CTGACCCGGACCCTGGTGAGTTTCGACGCGAGGGGGGCCACCGCGCGTGGGCCCGAGGCAACGGTGCCGATTCCGGACCCGGGCTGCGCTGCGCCCACCGACTGGCGGCCGTTCGCACTGGCCGCGCACGACAACACCCTCTACGTCGGCGGCGTATGCAGCGCGGAAAGCACCCAGAACCGCGCGGATCTGAAGGCCGTGGTCTACACCTTCGACGGCAGGCGGTTCACCACCGCCCTGACCCACCCGCTCACCGCCGAACGCGGTCACGTCTTCCCCTACCCGGGCGACGGCGACAAGAACAACCACTGGAACCCGTGGAACACCAGGCTGTCGGACTGGGACAGCTTCCGCCTGGGCAACACCACTACCTTCGTCGACCCGCAGCCGGAACTCTCCGGCCTCGCCTTCGCACGGGACGGCTCGATGATCCTCGGTTTCCACGACCGGTTCATGGACGTGGTCAGTGCGGGCGGCCTGGATCCCCGGCCGGGCAACGACACGGCGGAAGCCGGTATGTCCGGTGGGGACATCACCATGGCGTGCGCCAATCCCGACGGGGGTTACTGGTGGGAAGGCACCGGAAAATGCCCCAACCACGCGAACCCCGGCAACGACGGCGGCGAGGACAGCGGCGTCGTGGAGTACTTCCCGGGCGACTTCCTCGCGAAGCACGGCACCCCCGCGCCGCACCAGGAAACCGCGCTGGGGGCGGTGGCCTACATTCCGCAGCAGCAATTCGTCGTCAGCACGGAGTTCGACCCGGCGGTCGACGTCACCACCTCCGGAACCGGCTACTACGACATCACGACCGGCGAGGGGCCCGGTAACGACCCCGCCGCCAACGCCTACCAGTTCGTCTCCCCCAACCAGAACGGGTTCGGCAAGGCGGGCGGGCTCGGCGACATCGCCTACGAGGCGGCGAACGCGCCGATCCAGATCGGCAACGTGGTCTGGTTCGACGGGGACCACAACGGGATCCAGGACCCCGGTCAGGTGCCGCTGCCGAAGGCGACGATCAACCTGTTGGACGCCAACGGAAAACGGGTCGCCACGACGAAGACCGACGCCGCGGGCGAGTACTACTTCGGTGGGGTCGGCGCCGCCTACGAACTCACCCCGGGCGCCAAGTACACGGTGCAGTTCGACGTGTGTACCGCGGACACCAGCAAGGTGCCGGGGCAGCCGCCCGCCACCGAGTTGCGGTTCACGCTGCCGGTGGCCGGTGACGACCGGGCGCACGACTCCAATGTGATCCCTCCGGCCACCGGTGAGCTGTGCAACGGATACGCGCCCGTCACCGCACCGTCCACCCCGGGCGGGGTCGATCACACGATCGACGCCGGCGTCTACCTTCCGGCACCACCGACGTCGACACCACCGGCATCCGTACCGCCGACGTCCCTGCCGCCGACGGCCGCGGTGCCCGGCAATCCGGCCCCGGTCAACACGCGCGCCGGTTCGCTGGCCTACACCGGAATTCCCGGCCTGCCGGAGACGGTCATCCTCGGCATCCTGCTCCTCGGCGCGGGCGCGGCACTCGCGTTCGCGAGCCGGACACGTCGCGCCAGGAGGCACTGAAGACGGCACTGAACAACAGGTGGTGCGCCCGCCTGCGATCCCCAGCGACCGCAGGCGGGCGCACCGCACCCCGGACGGCTCAGGGCACCTCTTCCTGGGTTCAGTGCTTTTCGGTATCCCCCAGGGATCGCCTCCTGGCGGCCGCACCGGCCCTGATCCGCCTGGTCGCGCCGGACTCGGCCAGCAGAGCGAGAATATCCCGGTCTTCGGAGGACCCGGCAAGACGTAATTGCAGCCAGGGTGACCAGGTTTCGAATCGCAGGTCACCTCGCTCCTCCTCGGGAGAGCCCAGCAGTACGGCTTCCAGGAAGTTGAGCTCGCGAGCCCGCCTGAGCGCGAAATCCCGGTCCTCTTCCGCCGGCAACAGGCAAGACCAGTCCTCGCGCTCCTCGGCGGGAACACGCTCCAGCATCCGGACAACAAGCGATGAGGCAACCGCTCGATCTTCCTCGAGCGCAATGGCCTCACGGAGTTGCGGCCAGCAGTGTTCGACTTCGGCGGCCCGCACATACAGGTTCCAGCGTGCGTGCTCGTCAGCCGGATCAGTCGCCTCGTCGCCAAGCTTGCCTTCGATCTCGGCGATGATGACACGAAGACCGGAAGGCATCACGGTCATCCAGAATTCTTTTCCCGATCACCGAGTCGCGCGAATGCGGCGGCCCGCACGTTTTCCGACGGATCACGCGACAATCGTTGCAGAGTATTTTTCGACGATTTTTTGTTCAGGGCGGCACTCAGGCGAACCGTCACATCCCGCCAGGCGCTGTCCCGACCGGCACCGAACTCCGCCGCCGACTCGATCATCGCCGCGGTCCCATCTCCCAGCGCGCCATACGGTTCAGCATAGGGATGACAGTGACTGACTTCAGCGGTAAGGTGACGTCGGCGACTGACGTCAGTCACCGACATCAATCCTGGAACCAGGCGCCCGGCCCGAGGGCGGTGCGCCGAAGGAGATCACCTCATGCGCGTTTTCGTCACCGGAGCCTCCGGATGGATCGGCTCCGCCGTGGTCGGCGAACTGCTCACCGCCGGCCATGAGGTCACCGGGCTGGCCAGGTCCGACGCGTCCGCCGCGGCCCTCGAAGCGAAGGGCGCCCGCGTCCGCCGCGGCGACCTCGACGACCTCGACGGCATCCGCCTCGGCGCACAGGAAGCCGAGGCCGTCATCCACCTCGCGAACAAGCACGACTTCGCCGACATGGCCGCCACGAACGCGGCCGAACGAGCCGCCGTGCAGACCATCGGCGACGCGCTCGCAGGCACCGGCCGCCCGTTCCTGGTCGCCTCGGGCGTCGCCGCCCTCACCCAGGGCCGGCCCGCCACCGAAAACGATGCTTCCCCCAACCACGGCCCGGACGCACCGCGGGGCGGAAGCGAGAACCTGGCGCTCGAGTTCGTCGACCGCGGCGTCCACAGCGTGAGCCTGCGCTTCGCGCCGACCGTGCACGGCACCGGCGACCACGGGTTCATCGCGGTCCTCGCCGCGATCGCCCGCGAGAAGGGCGTCTCCGGCTACCCGGGTGACGGCACCAACCGGTGGGCCGCCGTGCACCGGGCCGACGCCGCCCGCATGGTCGCCCTCGGCCTCCAGAAGGCTCCGGCGGGCGCACGCCTGCACGCCGTCGCGGAAGTAGGCGTCCCGACCCGGGAGATCGCGCAGGCGATCGGCCGCGCGTTCGACCTCCCCGTCGCCTCGATCGCTTCGGACGACGTCGGGGAGCACTTCGGGTGGATCGGCACCTTCTTCGCCATGGACCTCACGGCGACCAGCATCGCAACGCGGGAAATCCTCGGCTGGACTCCCACCGGACCGGGCCTGATCGAAGACCTCGACGCGGGCGCCTACTCGGCGAACTGACAAGCTGGGGCAGATTCGCGGCGACTCACAGGAGCCGGATCTGCGAAATATCGGGGCAGCGGGGCATCGCCCACGGTCTGCCGTGGGCGATGCCTGCCGTTCCGCTCAGTGCCCGATGGTCTGCCCGATCCAGGTCGCGACGACATCCACGCGGGATGTGGTCTCCAACTGGTCATGCGGGCAGTCAGGGCCGTCGCTCTCCACCGAGACGAGTTCGCCCGCGCGCGGGCCGTCCGGGCGGAAGTACGGCGCACCCGAATCGTAGGTGCAGGCACTGGTGTCCGCGGACGGCGCCAGCCCGTGCACGCCGACCGTCGTGGCGTCGATGCTGCCCACCGCGACGGTACCCAGGTTCAGGTGCGTCGAAGGCGCCGGATTGACCGAAGACGTGGCTCCCCAGCCCGCGATCTCCAGCGCCTCGCCCGACATCGGTGCCGTGGTGCCGATCCGCACCGGGTCGATGCCGTGGACCGGTTTCGCGAGCTTGACCAGCGCGATGTCGTTGACCGCGGACTGGCGCACGTCGACGACCGACAGCGCCTGCCCGTGAGTGTCGGCGTCGTCCACCGTGCCGACGCGGGCCGTCGTCTTGTACTGCGGAGGTCCGCTGACCGGGTTGCGGTTGACGTCGTGGAAGCAGTGGCCCGCCGTGATCACCCACTGGGGGGCGACGAGCGCGCCGCTGCAGCCGCTGTTGTACACACTGCCGTCCGGCCGCGGGATGTCGGTCATGGTGAGTTTGACGTTGAAGGGGAACGCGCCCGACGGGGCGGGGGTTCCGTTGGCCACCGCACCCGCCGTGGCCGGCGACAGCGCAGCCGCCGCCCCCATTGCCGCCGCCACGGTGAGCAGTCGTCTTACCATGGCCGTCGAAAACACAGTCGAATCTCCTCGCTGTTGGTGTCGTGAAGACCGGCGGCACCCGGGGCGCCGCCGATGATCAAGACGCATGCAGGGAGCGTCCGGTTGCGGTCCGGACCACGCCCGGTGATCTTGGGCAGAAAAAGGCGCGGGGTGCGGTAAACCCCGCCCGCGCGGCCGGCGTTTACCCCGGTGTGTTCATTGATCAGGATCGAGGCGCCTGGCCCGGCGCCGACTTCGAACGGTTCGTCCTCGGCCGGTCGACGGCATTGCTCGGCATCGCCGTGCTGCTGGTAGGCGACCGCGGGCACGCCGAAGACCTCTTGCAGACCGCGTTGTTGCGCGCTTCCCTGCGCTGGCGGGCAGCGCGCGAACAACCCGACGCGTACGTGCGGCGCGTGCTGGTCAACCTTGCCCGCGATCGCTGGCGGAGGTCTCGGCGCCGGGTGGCCGAGCAGTCCCTGGACGACACGACCCCGGGCCCGGCCGACCGCCGGGATCCGGCCGACCTCGTCGCCGACCGGACCGCGATCCGGCAGGCACTGGCCGGTCTGCCGCGGCGGCAACGCGAAGTGGTGGTGCTGCGGTTCTTCGCCGATCTGTCGGTGGCGGACACGGCCGAGACCCTCGGCACGTCGGAAGGCACGGTCAAGGCACATACCAACCGGGCGCTGGCCCGGCTGCGGCAGGAACTGGGTGAGCCGGAAACAGGAAGGATCACGGAGGAAAACCATGCTCGATGACAACGGGTTCGACCACGCTCTGGGCGACCGGGTTCGCACCGCCCTGCGGGCCGAGGTGGGGGACGTGACGGCACCGCCGACGCTGCTCGCCGACCTGCGCAGGCAGCACACCCGTCGCCGGGTCGCCCGGCGGATCACGTTCTTCGCCACCCCGGTGGTGGCCGCGGCCATCGCGGTCGCCGGTGTGCTGACGGTTTCGGATCTCGGCACGTCCCCCAGCACGTCCCCCGGCACGTCCCCCATGGCGGCCGCGCCGGTGAACGCCGCCTACGTGAAGGAACAAACGACCAAGGCACTGGACAAAGAAGCGCACGACGTGCTGTACGAGCGGGGGACCGATACCAGCGGAGGCAAATACGGCAAACCCGGCCAGCGCACCGTCTACGAACGGTGGTACTCCGCCGACCGCAGCGCCTTCCGGGTGCGGGTCACCGTCGACGGCACCGTCGTCGAGGACGAAAGCCACGGCCCGGACGGCGGTGTTTACGTCGATTTCCGGAACCGCACCTGGCGTGCGACGTCGCCGTCCCTCCAGGGTGGCCAGATCCTGGCCGAGGAGGTCATGACGCCGGGGGAGATCCAGCAGCACCTGGCGGACGGCAGCCTGAAGGTGGTCGGTCCGGGCGGAACGGTCAACGGCCGCCCGACGATCCTGCTGCACCGCGACCCGGGCAAGGCCGAGGTGCCGGTCGATCTGTGGGTGGACGAAACGAGCTACCTGCCCGTGCAGTTCCGTTACCAGCAGGATGACTCGTTCCCGTTCGCCATGACCTTGCTGCCGCCCACGAACGACAATCTGGCGCTGCTGCGCACCGTCGCCCCGCAGGGCTTCCACCAGCAATAAGGACCGGGAAGGGCTTTCCGCTCATCCGGTGCCGATCGGTCCGCCCCGGCCCTCCCCACCGTGGACTCGCTCCGCGTGGGGAGGGCCGGGCGCGTCGACCTTCACCCACGACGGCAGCGCCCGCAGTTCTCGCAGGTCGTTTTCCCGCAGGCGGCAGTTGATCAGCCTGATCTCCCGCAGCCTGGGAAGTTCCTTCAGTACCGCGAAGTCCTCGATCCTCAGCGCATTCGCGATCCAGATCCGTTCCATCCCGGGGGCGGCCAGGTCGGAGAACCTGACGACCTCGTGCGGCACGGTCGGCGGCATGGCCAGCAGCTTCCAGATCGTCCGGCACCCTGGCCTGCACATCAAGACGGCGCAAGCCGGGAAGCTCCCTGAGGAAACCAAGGTTCTCCGGCTTACCTTGAAATCGTCGACCTCCGTCAAGGCACCCCTCAGCCGGTCGGAATCACTCCCCGGCGAGCGCCCGCACGCGGCGTTCCCGCACGGTCTCCGCCAAGGGCGTGTCGTCCAGGCACGCTTCCAGCAGTCTGGTCGTCGAGGGCAGGTCCAGCCCGTCCAGCCGGTCGCGCAACCAGTCGCGGAACGTTTCCTTGCGCTCGCGCGCGGCGCGGGCGAGTTCCCGTCCCTGCGGGCTGCAGGAGATCTCGATCCGGCGGCGGTCGTCGCTGGCGGACTCCCGCCGCAGCAGCCCCGAAGCGACCATCCGGTCCACCAGCCTGCTGGGATGCCCCCCTTCCGCGATCAGGAGGGTACCCAGTTCGCCCAGGGACAGCGGGCCGTACCGGTCGAGCAGCTGCAGCGCCTCGGCCTGGCTCGCCGTGATCCCGAGCGGCCGGAGCAGGTCGTTGATCCGCCGGTCCGTCTCCCGGGCCACTGCCTTGAGCAGCAGGCCGAAGTCCTCGATCGCGTCCACCTCCCCATAATAAGTGCTTCGCGAACATGTGCTGTGTGATATGTTCGCACAGCACAGAAATTCTGGGAGGTCACCGATGTCGAACCCCGTCCCCACCGTCGTCGTCACCGGCGCCAACAGCCGCACCGGGCGCGACCTGGTCCCCCGGCTCACCGGCTCCGGCGTGCGCGTCGTCGCACTCGTCCGGACGCCGGAGGACCTCGCCGCCGATGAGGTGATCGCGGACTGGACCCGCTCGCCGCGAGCCGCCGAGGCCCTCGCGGAGGCGTCCGCCGTCGTCCACCTCAGCGGGGTGTTCGCCGCCCCCGACTGGGACGGCTATCAGGCCGGTAACGTCGCCACGACGCGCCGCGTGGCCGAGGCGATCGGCCCCGCCGCCCGGCTCGTCTACCTGTCCTATGTGGGCGCGGATCCCGCCGCGGACAACTGGTACCTGAAGTCGAAGGGCCAGGCCGAAGACCTGCTGCGCAGCGTCCGCGACAGCGTGATCTTCCGCATCCACCCGATCGTCCGCGGAGGGGACGCCCCCAGTCCGTTCGAAACGATGTTCCGGCAGACCGGCCCGGATTCCCCGGTCCGGGTCATCGGTGCGGGCACCCAGCGGTTCCGCCCGGTCCACGCCACCGACGTCGTCACCGCGCTCGTCAACGCCGTCCGCGGCGTCGGCGAGGCCGGTACCTACGACCTCGTCGGCCCCAGCGAATTCCCGGTCACGGACCTGATCGAGAGGATCAACGGGCGCACCGTGCCGGTCGAGCGCATTCCGGTCGAGGCGACCGCGGGCCTGCCGTGGCCACCCGCCACCGTCGCGGACCTGCTCGCGAACCCGGTCTCACCGTCCGATCCGGACAGTGCGGGCCGGATCTTCGCACTGAACCTCACCCGGCCCGAAGTGACCTGGCCGATCACCGGGCCGTCCCGCTCGTGATCGCGCCTCCTCAGATCCGCTCGTCCGTTCGCCCGCCGCGCACCACGCCGATCAGCTCCTCCGGCGGGAGCGTGCGCGGGCGATCGCTGACCTGCCCGTCACCGAGTTCCACCAACCGCCACACGCCGTCTTCGCGCAACACGAAGTCGGCGGTGACGAACGGCAGGCGCAGTCCGGCGATCAGGGGCCCGGCCGCGGTGAGATCGAGTTCGCTGCCGGGCATCTCGGGTGCGGTATCGGGATGGGGGCCCCTCACCCGGCACACCCCGTCCACCCACCAGGTGCGCACCTCGGTGGAAACGAAACGCTCGAAACGACGGAGGACGAATCCCCCGGCCACGTCCTCGCGCAGTTCACGGAACCGGGTCGCCACCGCCCACGCGGAATCCGTGTCCGCCACCTCCGGCACGAAAGCGGCTTCGTGCCAGTAGTGCTTCATCGATTTGGTGTAGTCACGCAGCACCGCCGGCCCGGCGCCGAGTTCGCGGCAGGCCTTCTCGAAACCCGCACGATCGCCGCCCACTGTCCACACCGACTCCGGGGTCACCGACGCCAGGCGGGAATACCAGCCGGGCAGTTCGTGCGCCTGCCGGTACTGTTCCGCGCTGGTGCGCAGGGTGACACCCCTTCGCCCGAGCGCTTCGGCGAAAGCCGCGTACTGCTCGCTGCGCAGCATCCAACCGCGATAGATCGCCTCGCCACTCCCCCGCACCCGCGAGACCGCCCGGTCGGCGCCGCCCGGCGTGGTCAGCGCGTCGTGGTCGACCAGCGCCACCTCCATCCCGGCCTCGCGGGCGGCCGCCGCCTCCGCGGCGAAATGGTCATCGGCACGGCGAGGACGCAGTACGTCGGCGGGAACGAGAAGGATCACGCGGACATCGTGCCAGTCCTCACCTCGCCCGCCGGGTGAAAAACCTCGGACACGGTCCGGTCACGAAGTGAAACATTCACGGGATGGACGGAGATCTCTCCGCTGTGTCACGATCTTGGCTTTTCGTCCTGCTCGCGGTGTGCCTCACCGCCTGCTCTTCTCCGGGTAACAGTGCGGCCCCCTTCCTGCACGGCAACGTCCCCCCGTCGCCCCCGGCGGCCCCGCCGGTCCTGACCCCCGAACAAGCGCTGGGCGACCTCACCACCATCGACTACTGCAGCCTCGTCGACCTCGGCGAGGCCTCCGGCGCCGGGGCGACCCACATCGGCCCCGTCGTCTCGTCACCCAACAAATGCATCGCTTTCACCACGGTGAGCGGACGCGCCACGGCCATCGTGGTGGGTCAGCTCGCGGGCAAGAAGGCCGACCCGGACCGCGCACCCGACGTCACCGCGGACAAACTGGACCAGGGACTGCGGATCCAGATCGCCGAATACGGTTCCGACAAAGCATGCCGGCGCTACCTGACCTTCGCCGATGGCACGCACCTGATGGTCGATGTCGGATTCACCGACAACGACTCCGGGACCGTGGACCAGCGCGCAGCGCTGTGCACGGTCGAAAAGGCCGTCTTCGCCGGGCTCGTCACCGACATCACGGCCCGGAAGGCGACCCACCTCACCTTCCCCGCCAACTCGCTGGGCACGGTCGACCCCTGCCCGCTCCTGCCCGACCCGCACGTCCTGCCCGGCGGGCTGGCCGAAGACCTCGAAATCATCCCGGTGCCCAGTCACCACCGCTGCACCTGGCTCGACCTCGTCCACAGGACCGACGTCGAGTTCAGCTTCGACTACGGCAGGCTGCCGACCGGCACGAAGACCACCATCGCCGGCCTCCCCTCGGTGACCGAACCCCACACCCTCAGCTGCAAGATCACCACCGACGTCGGCGCCAGCCCCGTCCCCCGGCTGCACCAGCTCGCATCGCTCTACGTTCGGGTCCCGGATCGGGGAAGCGACGCGTGCGCCGCCGCGATGACCCTGGCCACGGCGGCCTGGCCGAAACTCCCTACGAACGTGTAACCCCGAGATCCTCGCCACCCGCCGGGCGCGAGCCTCATGCGGCCATTGTCGCGGGCGTGCGCAGCGACGCCGACACCCTCGCGACGAACTCCGCGTTCGACTTCGTGGTGCGGACCTGGTCGAGGAACTGCTCCGCCGCGCGTTTCGGATCCTGGCCCGCCAGTGCGCGCCGCACCTCGGTCATCACGGTCAGTTCGGCGGAGGACAGCAGGAGCTCATCGCGGCGGGTGCCGGAGGCGAGCACGTCGACGGCCGGGTAGACGCGGTGGTCGGCGAGGGTGCGGTCGAGACGCAGTTCCGAGTTGCCGGTGCTCTTCAGCTCCTCGAAGAACACCGTGTCCGCCAAGGAACCGGTGCCGACGAGCGCGGTGGCGATGATGGTGAGCGAGCCGCCGCCTTCGATGTTGCGGGCGGCGCCCAGGATCTTCTTCATGGGCTGCAGTGCGCCGGCGTCGACACCGCCGGACAGGACGCGGCCCGACGGGCGGGCGGCCAGGTTGTAGGCGCGGGCGAGGCGGGTCAGCGAATCGAGCAGCAGCACGACGTCGCGGCCTGATTCCACCAGCCGCTTGGCGCGTTCCAGTGCCAGTTCGGCCACCGCCGTGTGCTCGGCGGGCTTGCGGTCGAAGGTCGAGGCGATCACCTCGCCGTGCACCGTGCGGCGCATGTCGGTGACCTCCTCCGGCCGCTCGTCGGCCAGCAGCACCATGAGGTGCGCGCGCGGGTGGTTCACCGCGACGGAGCGCGCGATCGCCTGCAGCACCAGGGTTTTGCCGGTGCGCGGCGGCGCGACGACGAGCGCTCGCTGCCCCTTGCCGACCGGCGCGACGAGGTCGAGCACCCGCGTGGTGAGTTCGTGACGGCCGGTTTCCAGCACGAGCCGTTCACTGGGGTGCACGGGCGTGAGCGCGGCGAACTCCGGACGCCCGCGAACGGGCGGGGCACCGTTGACCGACACCAGTTCTCCGCCCTCCACCACGATCTCGTCACCGCGGCGCAGGTCGTGCGCGCTGACGAGTCCAAAAGGGACAGTGACGCCACCGGGGATGTAGCCGAGCGTGGCGGACTTGCCGCGGATATCGAGAATTCCTTGGTAGGACATGGTTGTGACTCCTGGGAGCAAGGGTGATCGACGCATGTGCCGAGCACCGGGAACGAGAAAATCCGAACCGCTTCAGACGAAGCGAGGAAGAGAAAGTCCGGCCGGGCGGCTGAGCCGACATCCGGGTGACTTGTTCGCACTATAACGAAGGCCCGGGTGTCCCGCAAGCTCGCGTGTTCGTTCCGCCAGATCCCGCGGGGCCTTCACCGCGCTGCCACGAAGAACAACGTTCCCGACGCGAAGAAGTCGGTGTGCGCGCGATCGACGCCGTGGTCGTCGAGGTGGAGGAGGTGGATGCTCAGCACCGCGGAATGCGGCGCAGATCCTGACCGAGGATGAGCAGCGGCGCGGCGAGGACGGCCAGCCCGCAGGACAGCAGCACCGTGCCGCCCTGGACGGTGGTGGCGAGGGTCTGCGTGGCCGCGAGCGCCAGTCCCGTTCCGGCGAACAGCAGCGCGAGGCGCAACCGGCGCGTGCTCGGCACGACGGCGATCCGGCCCAGGCGCGCCGTGAACAGGCACAGGTGGATCCCGGCGAAGGCGAGGGTCGCCCAGTAGTAGCCGAGCATCAGGATATGGACGCCGTTGCCGGGGTGGTCGATCAGGCCGCTGTGGGCGATCACGAACAGGGCGGCCACCGCGAGGACGGGTAGGGTGAGGGTGCGCGCCGCCACGGCGGCCAGGCGCGTGAACACGGCCGGCCGCAAGGAGGGCACGGGCGCGGAGAGCGCCAGCCCGGCCACGACCGGCAGCAGCCACACACTGGCCGCGGGGTGGTCGACGGGCGCGGTCAGCGGGGTGGGGTCGGCGGCGCGCAGTAACCCCGCGGCGGTCGTGATCACCGCGACCAGTGCGGTGGCCAGCACACGACTGGTCTGCCCCGCGATCGTTTCGGGCCAGTCGCTCGGGCTCAGCCACAGTTTCACGGCCCCGGCGGCCGTGTCGAACCACGAGCGCGGCCCGGCCAGTCGCGCCTCGTGGGCGATCTCGCTCCCCCAGCACTGCCGGATCGCGGGCGGGTAGAGCCGGACCAGGAGCTCGGGCACGTTCATGCCGGGGCGCCCCCCAGTGCGCGAAGACCTGCCTTGGCGACCCGGGACATCTGTTCGAGTTCCGCACGCAGCGCTTCCCGCCCGGCCGGAGTGATCCGCACTGTGCGGTGCCGCTCCTGCGCGGCGGATGGCTCGCCCGCGGGTTCGATCAACTGCCGTGCCTCCAGCCGGGCGAGCGCGCCGTACAGGCTGCCCGGGCCGAGGCGGGTGCCGGTCAGCGCCTCGATCGCGGTGTTGATCGCATACCCGTGCAGCGGACCCCCCGCGAGCGCGGTGAGCACCAGCATCTGCGCGTCCTTGCTGTGCATGCCACCACCATACTACTTGTCACGTAGTACGCGATGTGTACTATCGCCGTCGTGGACGAAGTCACGTCAGCCCCTCGGAAGAAGCACCCCTGGCTGCGCCGCGCGAGCAGGGTCCTGCTCGCACTCGTGGTCCTGATCGGCGGCTACGTGGGCTATGTCGCGTTCCGCGCGGCACAGCCGGTCACCCTGCCCGCCCCGGCCGGCCCCTACGCGGTCGGACGGACCATCCTCGACCTGACCGACGGCACCCGCACCGATCCGCTCGCCCCGCGACCAGGCATGCCGCGGGAGTTGTCCGTCTGGCTGTGGTACCCCGCCTCGCCGGGCCCCGGCGCGCAACCTGCGCCCTACACTCCGGGCGCTTGGGCCGGATTGCACCTGGGCAGCCTGCCCGGGCTGGGCGAGACCGGCTTCGGCAACGTCCACGACCATGCCTTCGCCGACGTTCCCGCCGCCCCCGGCCGGTTTCCCGTCGCAGTACTGGAACCGGGGATGGGCTTCGCCGCACCGCAATACACCGCGCTGGCGGAAAACCTGGCCAGCCACGGATATCTGGTCGCCGGGGTCACCCCCACCTACAGCGCGAACCTGACCGTCCTCAACGGACGAGCCGTAGCCGCGACGGAGGCCGGGAACCCGCCCGAGTCCGGCGCCGACGACCTGCACGCCGCCCAGGCCCAGACCACGGGAGACCGGCTTGTCGGCATCTGGGCGGCGGACGCCTCCTTCACCGCCGCCCGGATCTCCGCCTTGGACCGCGAAACCGGCCTGTTCGCCGGGCATGTCGACGCCGCAACGACCGTCTACCTCGGCCATTCCTTCGGCGGCGCGGCCGCGCTGGAGGCGTGCCGCTCCGACGCGCACTGCGCGGGCGCGGCCGACCTCGACGGTACCCAGTACGGGACGGTCGTCCACTCCGGACTCGCCAAACCGATGCTGCTCATCGGCAGCGAGCAATCCTGCGTCACCGGAACCTGCCAACCGGCGAGCCCCGGCGACCGGTCCGACCGCGACACCGCCCGTGCCCTGCTCACCGCCAGCACCGCGCCCACCTGGTGCTACCGGATCAACGGAGCCGAACACTTCGACTTCAGCGACTACGGCCTCTACTACCTCGCCGCACCGATCCGGTCCCAGCTCGCACTCGGTCCCATCGACGGCACCGACGCGCTCACCATCACCACCGCGTACCTGACCGCGTTCCTCGACCACGTGAGCCGGGGCCTGCCCGAACCGCTGCTGACCGGTCCTCCGCCCTATCCTCAGGTCGAACCCCAGCCGCGATGAGTTTCCGCCCTGCGAGGGGTCTCTACTGACATGATGACGACGCATGTGCTCCAGACCGGCGAGGCGAGCATCACCTACGACGTGGACGGCCCGCTGCCCACCACGGACGGGCGCCCGCCGCTGTTCATGATCGGCCAGCCGATGGAGGCCACCGGCTTCCGCACGCTGGCATCCCACTTCCCCGACCGCACCGTGGTCACCTACGACCCGCGCGGCCTCGGCCGCAGCACGCGGCAGGACGGCAGGACCGACAACGTGCCGGTGGTCCAGGCTCGCGACGTGCACGAGGTGATCGAGGCGCTCGGCGTGGGCCCGGTCGAAATGTTCGCCAGCAGCGGCGGCGCGGTGACGGCGCTCGCGCTCGTCGCGGCGTACCCGGACGACGTGACCACCCTGGTGGCCCACGAACCGCCGGTCATTCCGGTGCTTCCGGACGCCGAGGCGGCCGAGCGCGCCCGCGCGGACGTCCGGGAAGCCTACGAGGCCAAGGGGTTCGGCGCCGGGATGGCGGCGTTCATCGCGATGACGTCGTGGCGCGGTGAGTACACCGAGGACTACTTCGCCCAGCCCCCGGCGGATCCCGCCCAGTTCGGCTTGCCCACCGGGGACGACGGCTCCCGCGACGACCCGCTGCTTTCCGACCGGTCCTGGGCGGTCAGCGGCTATCACCCCGACATCGCGGCTCTCACCGCGGCGCCGACGCGGGTCGTGATCGGCGTGGGCGAGGAGTCCCTGGAGGTCTTCACCGGACGCACATCGATCGCCCTCGCCGCACTGCTCGGGCCGCAGCCGGTCGTGTTCCCGAGCCACCACGGCGGCTTCGCCGGCGGGGACTCCCCTTACGCGGGCAAGCCCGAAGCCTTCGCCCGCACTCTGCGCGACGTCCTCGGCTGAGCGTTCACCGGGGTGGTCCTTGGCGTGGTCCTTGGCCTGGCAGACCGATCGCCGGGGTGGCCGTTTCGCCGGTCGCGGTGCGGGCCCGGGCACGCACGAGGGCGGGTACGAGCACGATGCCCAGTGACAGTGCGGTGACGTCGAGGAGGTAGCCGGCCAGCCACACGTGTTTGGCGAGTTCGAAGTACCCGTCGCCGAGCACGGTCATCGCGGCGACGCCGAGCGCGCTGGCCGCGGCGATTCCGGGGACGAGGCCGTACCGCCCCCGGCGCCGCACCAGCGCCACCACCCCGGCGGCCATGCCGATCAGGACCAGCAGCGAGGGCCACCCCGGCAGGCTCACCTCGGCCGCCCAGTGCTGGAGCACGCCCGCACCGAAGCCCACGCCGTTGTCGGCCGCCGCGGTGGACACCGGCGGCGTGCTCGCCGGTGTCCACGGCTGGTCCGGCAGGTAGGTCAGGCCGCGGTCGTAGGTGGCCTCCATGGCGATCCCGGTCACCCGCGCCAGCACCGCGGGCCGTTCGAACAGCATGGTCCAGACCTTGTTCCTGATTCCGTGCGGGTCGCTCCTCACCACCTCGCCGCCCGCCTGCGCGTCCGGCCCTTTCGGGAAGTAACCGTCGCCCGCTTTGTCCTGCGCGGCGGCGGGCAGGCCGAGGGCGGGCGCGCTGCCCGGCAGGTCGACCAGGGCGAGGGTGTAGACCACATTGACCGCATTGGCCTCGGCGAAGTGGCGGTCCTGCCAGGCCAGGCTCGCGCGGACCGGCACGATGGCCTCCAGCGCGAGCATGACGGCGAGCGCGGGCCCGATGAGCCGGGCGGTCCACCACCGGCCGTGGCCAAGGCGGGCGCCGGTGACCGCGCAGACGAGCACCGCCATCACGAGCAGCGGCAGGAACCCGATCTTCGCCAGTCCCGCGACCACCCCGCCCGCGCCCACCAGAACCAGCGCGGCCAACCGTGCCACGCCGTCCTCGACCCTCGTCGCGGCGATGACCGCCACACCGCACAACATCGTGTACGCGCCGAACAGCCCGGCGGGCTCGCCGAAGGTCGACAGGAAGAACCGTGCGAAGGGGGGTTCCAGCAGCGGCGCCGCCGGTGGGAGCAGGAAAAGCAGCCGTCGCGATCCGTGCGCCTGCACCGCCCACGCGGCGAGCAGGGTGACCAGGAAGACCAGCAGGACATAGGTCCAGCCGAGGGTGGTCAGGCTGAACGGCCCGTGCCCGCCCGCGGCGGCCTTGAGGATGGTTCCGGCACTCGAAGGCTGGGGATCGGCGCAGGGCGCGCCGCGGTCGAAGTCCAGCACCACCCCGCCCCGCCAGTTCGCGGTGTGGGTCGGCGTGGCCGGGACGAGCCCGGCGCCGCAGAACAACCGGTACCCGTCACCGTTGTCCCCCGCACCCCGCGGCGTCCCGCCGAGCAAACCCAGCGTGAACGCCAATCCCAGTGCGACCGCCACCGCGGCCGCCATCGCCACCCCCACCCGCTTCACGATGATCAGCCTAGGAGGTCCCATCACACTGCCGGGTGATACCCACCCGCACTGCGCAATCCCGGTGATTCCGGCTTGTTGGCAAGCGGTTGCCCCCGCCGTGCGGGAAGATCGGGACGCGACCTCAGGAGAGGGTGATCGCGATGCGGGTGAACAGACGGACGGCGCTCCTCGGCGGTCTGGCGCTGGGCATCACCGGGGCCGGGGCGGCGAACGGCCTCACCCCCGCCGGGGCGGCCACCACGGGAAACGACGTCGCGGTCGGCACCTTCGTCAGGATCTACGACCCGAGCGTCGGCGAAAACCGGCAGTGGTACCTCAACGACCACACCTTCATCAAGGACACCGGCGGCACCTGGCACGTCTTCGGCATCACCCACCCGGAACCGGCCGATCCGGAGAACGAGATCCAGTTCGCCCACGCCACCGCACCCCAGTTGCACGGCCCGTGGACGAAACAGCCGTTCGCGCTCACCGTGGACCGCGCCTACGGCGAGACGCACCTGTGGGCACCGCACGTCATCCGCGTCGGCGACACCTACCAGATGTTCTACTGCGGTGGCGGTCCGGACCACACCAGGTCCGCGATCAACCGGGCCACCTCGAAGGATCTGTTCCACTGGACCCGCGATCCCGGCGGCAGCCTGTTCACCGACGGCTACGACGCCCGCGACCCGTACGTCATCCGCATCGGCGGCCGCTGGGTGCTGTACTACACGGGCACCACCGAGCCCGCCGGCGGCGGGCACGCGGTGCTCTACCGCACCAGTGACGACCTCCGGAACTGGAGCCCCCGGGCCGCGGCCTACGTCTCCCCCGAATCGGGCACCTGGGGCGGCCCCACCGAATCGCCGTTCGTGGTCCGGCACGGCCATTACTGGTACCTGTTCACCGGGCCGCGCCTGGGCTACGCGGGCACCGACGTCTACCGCAGCGAAGACCCGTTCCGCTTCGAGAACGCGAACCTCACGGGTCATTTCGCCGCACACGCCGCGGAGGTCGTGCGGGACGGCGGCCGCTGGTACGTCTCGCACGCGGGCTGGGGCCAGGGCGGGCTCTACCTCGCACCGCTCACCTGGCTGCGCTGAAACCACATCGGTCCACTGAGGACAGATCGCGGGAGGAACGCGGGCCGCTCAAGGGATGTCGCGCCCGGCCTCCTGGCCGGTGCCGCCGCCGACCGAGGCGAGTTCCCGGTACAGCCGGTCCCCGCGGATCAACTCGTCGTGCAGGCCGATCGACCGGACACGGCCGTTCGCCAGCAGCACCACCTGGTCGGCGGTGGCCGCGACCGAGAGCCGGTGGGTGGCCGCGATCACGGTGCGCGTTCTGGCCTGGTGCGCGACCGAGTCGAGCAGGGTGCGTTCACTGACGGCATCGAGCTGGGAGGTCGCCTCGTCCAGGAGGAGGACGTCCGCACCCCGCAGCAGCGCCCGCGCCACCGCGAGCCGCTGCCGCTGACCGCCCGAGATGGCCACCCCCCGCTCACCGACCACGGTGTCCAGCCCGTCCGGCAGCCGGGCCACCCAGTCGTCGAGCGCGACCGCCCGGAGCGCGCCGCCCAGATCCGCGTGTTCCGGGTCGGGCACGCCGTAGAGCGCGGCGGCCCGGATCGTGTCACCGAGCAGCGGGGCCTCCTGCTGCACGTAGGCCAGGCGATGGCGCAACTCGGCCCGATCCAGGTCACGCAGGTCACGGCCCTCGAGGGTGATGCGTCCCCGCTCCACGTCGGCGAAGCGCTCGATAAGGCTGAGGATCGTGGTCTTCCCGGATCCGGAGGGCCCGGCGAGCACCGTCAGCCCCACCCCCATCCCGACCGTCACGTCCCGGAGGACGGGCACCCCGCGGTAGCCGAACCAGACGCCCTCGAACCGCACGTCCGCCGGGCCGCCTCCCGCTGACGCCCGGGGCGGCCCGGCGTGCGTCGTGACCGGCTCGGGCGGCAGGGTGCGCACCTCCTCGATGCGTTTGACCGCGGCCAGGCCCGCGGACAGCGCGGCGGCCGCCACGGTGGTCGTCTCGATCGGATCGCGCAGGAAGATGACGTAGAGCAGGAAGGCCACGAGGTCCGGTAACCCCAGGTCACCGGAGGCGACGCGGGCCGCACCGACGGCGAGCACCACGAGGAAGGTCACGTCCACCGCGATCATGGCCACCACTTCGAGGATCGCGCGTGCCCTGGCCGCACGGACCCCGGCCCGGTACGCCGAGTCGGCCTCCTGACCGATCAGGCGGTCTTCGAGGTCCTCGGTGCCCGATGCCTTGACCGTGCGGAAGGCGATCAGTGCCCGCTGCAGACCGGAGAGCATCCCGGCGACGCGGGCCTGCGCGTCCTCCGTGGCCCGCGACAGCCAGCGGAACGACCACCGTTCCGCGACCGTTGTCACCGTCAGCATGCCCACGACCAGCAGGAACATCGGCTGGTCCACGGTGGCCATGAGGACCAGCGCCGCGACGACGGTCAGCGGCGAGGCGGCGGCGTGGACGAGCGAGCCCGCGATGTCCTCTTCGAGCAGGGTCGTGTCGCTGCCGAGCCGGGACAGGAAATCGCCGACCGCACCCCGCTCGACGACACCGACTTCGGCGTGCAGAACCCGTCCGACGAGCCCGCGCCGCACCCCCCTCACGACGTGCTGCCCGGTTCTTTCCAGGAGGAACGTGGACAGTCCCACCAGCACCAGGCCGACGGCCGCCACCCCGGCGAGCATCAGCGCGGGACCGAGCACGCTCCGGTGCGCCTCCAGTTGGTCGAGCACCCAGCGTGCCGCGAGAGGCTGGATCAGCGCTGCCGCGTTGGCCGCCAGGTCGAGGGCCAGCAACCCCACGAGCACGACGCGGATACCCCGGGTGTAGCCCCACAGGGACCTGACGGGTCCGCGCCCGCTCGTGGAGATCGCCGGCCGATCCGCGGACATCGTGCCGTTCACACCAGCCGGAAGTCGTAGGAGTGCCGGTTGAGGTGCAGGACCATGCACGACAGCAGCGCCCCGCCCTTGAGGTACTCACTGAGGTTGATCAGTGTGACCTCGAAGGCGTGCGAGGCGGCGATGTCTTCCAGCCGCCGGTTCTTGGCCACCTCGGACTGGTAGTCCTCCGTGCCCGCCTTCAACTCGTGCACATGGGAGGCGTTCACGAGCGTGTTGTGCAGGCGCACGGAGTTGCAGATGCCGGACAGGCAGAGGTCGGGGCTGACGTCGATGATATCGGTGTAGCGCTCGAGCTCCTTGACTTCGGCACGGTCGTACATCTCCGTGCAGACCAGCGTCTCCTCGCGGGTGAGTGGGAACACCGTGCAGTCGAGGTGGTACAGATAGGGGTCGGTGAGTTCCAGCGGCACTATGGTCATGTCGAACCGGCGCCGCATCCACTCGTAGGTCTCGGCCTCCGACCTGAGGCCGTACCCGCCCACGTAGACGTTGTCGTAGAGGTGTTTGAGTTCCGCCTCGCCCTCGAATTTGGCCGGGGGCACGTAGGTGCGGTAGTTCGCCTGCTCGAAAAACCGCAGGCCCACCTCCGTCTCACCCCTCCGGGGCTCGGAGGTGAAATTGGAGAGGACGACGACGTCCTTTTTGTCCAGGTGTTCCAGCACGATTCCCAGGTTCGCAGTGAACACGAGATCCTGCAGCCCTTCGATTCTGGGGGTCGGCAGGACGTAGACCAGGGCGCCACCCGCGAGGTAACGGTACAGTTCGAGGAACTGCACCATCGCCTTCTTGCGCTCCGGCGCACGATCCTGGTCGGGCAATTCCTGCATCCACGCGTTGTTCGCCACGTCGGTGCGGTAGGAGAAGGGCGCGTTCACCAGAAATGCCGGGCATTCGAGCTGGCTGGGATTGACCGGGTCGGCGGGATTTTTCGTCTGGGCAGCGTTGACGGACGAGCTCATCGGGGTTGCTCTTTCAGAGTTGACCGGACTGGGACAGGGGGTGGATTTCGTCGATGGCCACGATCGGATCGACGCCGGCTTCGACGTGTTCGCGCGGCGACACGAGTGCCGTGAACCGGTGGCGCGCCGACAGCGGCACGATGAGGTCCACCTGGGATCCGTACCTGATCTGCGAGAACCGTTCGCCCTGCTGGCAGGGCTGGTTCTGCTTGAGGGTGAACGGGGTGATCGCGTCGACGTCGTAGTCGGCGACCTGGAGCACGTAGTAGGGAATACCGAGGGCGGGTACGTCGATCCGGTTCACCATGCGCTGGTTGTGGTGCAGGTAACCGGCCCGCTCGTGCGGGATGCGCAGGTTCTCCATGATGTCCTGTTCGAGGTCCAGCATGGGGTGGTTCTCGGTGTCCAGCGGATCGAACTCCCGATAGGACAGAAATCCCGAGTACGGCACCCGGTTGACATGCACGTCGAAGAACGTCATGAAAATACCGACGACGAGGCTCGCCCTGTCGTAGAAGGGGTCGCGGATCGCTTCCTGGAGGGAGTACGAGCGGCCCTTCACGTCGAGGATGGCCTCGTCCGGTTCGACCACGCTCGCGTAGAGCACCACGCCGTCGGCCGGTGCGAAGAAGAGCCCCGGGTCGACGAAGGCACTTCTGGCGGGATCTCGGAAGAAATGGTACTGGGACAGCCAGGAAACAGATTTTTCCTGCAACGGGCGAACTTCCGATTTCACCCAGTCGGCTAGCTTTCTGGTCAATTTCCGACTCCGCATGTGATCTCTTGGGCCGACGGCCTCCCCGATCGCCGGCCCCGTTTCGGGGCGTTCGGATAAATGACACGCTTACACTCGAATACGGATGGTAGTGCCACGAGATGTTGTCCGAACGTGATGTGTACTTCGAGCCGTCCTCCTTCCTTCTCGTTGTCCGAGATTAGCCGGACGGTCACCGGCATAAACGCCGCGATTCGAGCCGGGCGGACATTCTTTCGCCCGTGATTCATTCCACGGTCCGGCCGTGGGTCTCGTGAATTGTGGACGGACGCCGCGGCGGACCGGGACGATGTCGGGTGCCGTGAAGGTCGCCTTCAGGGTCATAAACGCCCTCAAGGTCACCTTGAGGGCAACCGAATTCAGTCGGTCTCCGCCGGGCGCCGCGGTGCCCAGAGCCGGTCGGCGTCGCCCGCGGCGAGGCGGCCCCGGTAGACGTCGATCTTGTGGTCGATGAGCTGCAGGTTCTCCTGGAGTTCGGCGAGCTTGGCGAGCACCTCGGCGCGGTGGGCTTCCAGGAGGGCGAGCCGGTCCTGCTCGTTGCCGTACCCGGCCGAGACCAGTTCGGCGTAGCGCCGGATGGTCCTGATGGGCATGCCAGTGGCGCGCAGCCTGGTGCAGACGGTGATCCACTCGAGGTCGAGCCGGCGGTAGCGCCGACGGCCGGCGTGGTTGCGGCCGACGGGGCTGACGACCAGGCCGGCGCGTTCGTAGTAGCGGAGGGCGTGGACGCTGACCCCGGTGCGGCGGGCGGCCTCGGCGATGGTCAGGCCCGTTTCGGCGCGCTCGGGCGCCACCGGCGGTTTGACTTCGAGCACGCTCTAAATCCTAGCGTCGCCGCCCATGAGTTCTTCAACGCTGCGCGAGACCCCGGACGGCGAGCTCGGCCGCCGCCGGTTCCTGGTGCTCGCGATCTGCTGCGCCAGCATGGTGGTCGTGGTCATGGACATCTCCATCGTCAACGTCGCACTGCCCGCGATCCGCCGTGACTTCGGCGCCCCGGTTTCCGGTCTGCAATGGACGGTCGATGCCTATACCTTGGTAATGTCCGCTTTCCTGGTGCTCGCGGGGTCCACTGCGGACCGTGTCGGACGGCGCCGGGTCTTCCAGACCGGCCTCGCCGTCTTCGGGCTCGGTTCACTGCTGTGCGGCCTGGCACCGGGCCTCGGCTGGCTGATCGCGGCGCGGGCGCTGCAGGCCGTCGGGGGCACGATGCTCAACCCAGTGGCGATGGCCATCGTGGCCACCACGTTCCCCGAACCCGCCGAGCGGGCCAGGGCCATCGGCGTGTTCGGCTCGGTCACCGGCCTGTCGCTGGCACTGGGCCCGATCGTCGGGGGCGCGCTGGTCGACGGGTTCGGCTGGCACACCGTGTTCCTGGTCAACGTGCCGATCGTGGCCGCCGCGCTCGTGGCCACCGCGCGGTTCGTGCCCGAGTCCCGCGCGGCGAGGGCACGCCGGTTCGACCCGGTGGGCCAGTTGCTGGTGGTCCTGGTGCTGGGTGGCGCGGTCGCCGCGATCATCGAGTCCGAGCGGCTGGGCTGGACCTCCCCGGTGATCCTCGGTCTGTTCGCCATCGCCGTGCTGGGGGTGCTGGGCATCCTCCGTTACGAACCGCGCCGCGCCGACCCGCTGCTGGAGCTGCGCCTGTTCCGCAGCGTGCCGTTCAGCGCGGCGATCGTGATGGCGCTGTGCGCCTTGTGCGCCTTCGGCGCGTTCCTGTTCGTGACCACCCAGTACCTGCAGGACGTGCGCGGGCTGCCCGCGCTGGCGACCGGGCTGTGCCTGCTTCCGGTCGGCCTTCTGGTCGTGCTGCTGTCCCCGCGCACGGGCCGGCTGGTCGGCACGAGCGGCCCCCGCCTGCCGCTGGCGGTTTCCGGGAGCGCGCTGCTGGTGGGCGGCGCGGCGTCGCTATGGCTCACCCCGGCCACCCCGCTGCCCGTCGTGCTCGCGATCTTCGTCCCCTTCGGCGTGTTCATGGGCACGGTGAACCCGCCGATCACCGCGACGGCCGTCTCCGGGATGCCGCGCTCGATGGCCGGGGTGGCCGCCTCGCTGGCCTCCACCGGACGGCAGATCGGCACCACGCTGGGAGTCGCGATCGCCGGCACGATCGGGGGATTTCGCGACGGGACGGCCCTCACCGCGTCGGGTGACGGCGTGGGGTGGCTCCTGCTCGGCCTCGGCGCCGCCCTCCTGGTCCTGGGGCTGGTCAGCACCGGTCGCCGCGCGCTGGTCACGGCCGGGCGCGCGGCCGCGGTGTTCGAAGAGGCGGACCGGGCCGCCCAGTAAAACTTGATTCATTCCAGATTTTGCGGCAGACTGCCGGGCGTGCCCACGACACCGGACTTCGAGCGCCTGTTGCGCGGGGCCGCCCTGCGGGTGACGCGGCCGCGGGTGGCGGTGCTGTCCGCCGTGCACGGCCACCCGCACGCCGACACGGACTCGATCCTCGGCGCCGTGCGGGAAACCCTCGGTGGGGTGTCCCATCAGGCCGTCTACGACATCCTGCGCGCACTGACCGCCGCGGGGCTCCTGCGACGGATCGAACCGCCCGGTTCGGTGGCCCGCTACGAGGCACGGGTCGGGGACAACCACCACCACCTGGTGTGCCGGTCGTGCGGGGTCATCGCCGACGTCGACTGCGCCGTGGGCACCGCACCCTGCCTGACCGCGTCCGACGACCACGGTTTCGCCATCGACGAGGCCGAGGTCATCTACTGGGGCCTGTGCCCCGCCTGCAACACCGCATCCAGTTCCTGAACCCGTGCTCCACTTCCCGGAAAGGATTTCCGTGTCTGACAGTCCTGACGCCGTTGTCGGCGAGATGAACGACGAAACCGCGGGCGGCTGCCCCGTCCCGGCCGGGCGCTTCCGCCACCCGACCGGGGGCGCGGGCAACCGCGACTGGTGGCCGAACCAGCTCAACCTGAAGATCCTGCGGAAGCACCCGCCCGCGGCCAATCCGATGGGCGGGGACTTCGACTACGCGGCCGAGTTCGGCAGCCTCGACCTCGACGCACTGGCCAGGGACGTCGACGAGGTGCTGACCACGTCGCAGGAGTGGTGGCCCGCCGACTTCGGCCACTACGGCCCGCTGATCATCCGCATGGCGTGGCACAGCGCGGGCACGTACCGCATCCACGACGGCCGTGGCGGCGCGGGCGCGGGCATGCAGCGGTTCGCACCGCTGAACAGCTGGCCCGACAACGCCAACCTCGACAAGGCACGCCGTCTGCTCTGGCCGGTGAAGAAGAAGTACGGCCGCAAGATCTCGTGGGCCGACCTGATGATCTTCGCGGGCAACCGCGCGCTGGAAACCATGGGCTTCAAGACCTTCGGCTTCGCCGGCGGGCGCGCGGACGTCTGGGAACCGGACGAGGACGTCTACTGGGGCCCGGAAACCACCTGGCTCGGAGACGAGCGCTACAGCGGCGACCGGCAGCTGGAGAACCCGCTCGCGGCCGTCCAAATGGGACTGATCTACGTCAACCCCGAGGGCCCCAACGGCGTCCCGGACCCGCTCGCCGCGGCCCGCGACATCCGGGAAACCTTCCGGCGCATGGCGATGAACGACGAGGAGACCGTCGCGCTCATCGCGGGCGGCCACACCTTCGGCAAGACCCACGGCGCGGCGAACCCGGACGCCCACGTCGGCCCCGAACCCGAAGGCGCCCCCCTGGAGGAGCAGGGCCTCGGCTGGAAGAACAGCTTCGGCAGCGGCAAGGGCGCCGACGCGATCACCAGCGGCCTCGAAGTCACCTGGACGGCCACGCCGACCAAGTGGGGCAACGGTTTCTTCGAGAACCTGTTCGGCTACGAGTGGGAGCTGACCAAGAGCCCCGCCGGGGCCCACCAGTGGCGGCCGAAGGACGGCGCGGGGGCCAACACCGTGCCCGACCCCGAGACCGGTGAGCTGACGCGCGCGCCGTCGATGCTGACCACCGACCTCGCGCTCCGCTTCGACCCGGTCTACGAGCAGATCTCGCGGCGCTTCCTGGAAAACCCGGACCAGTTCGCGGACGCCTTCGCCCGCGCCTGGTTCAAGCTGACCCACCGCGACATGGGCCCGCGCAGCCGTTACCTCGGACCGCTGGTCCCGCAGGAGACGCTGGTCTGGCAGGACCCGGTCCCCGAGGTGGACCACGAGCTGATCGGCGCCGAGGAGATCGCCGCGCTCAAGGGCCGGCTCCTCGCCTCGGGCCTTTCGGTCTCCCAGCTCGTGTCGACGGCTTGGGCGTCGGCCTCGACGTTCCGCGGCAGCGACAAGCGCGGCGGCGCGAACGGGGCGCGCATCCGCCTCGAACCCCAGCGGAGCTGGGAGGTCAACGAGCCCGACAAGCTGGCGGTGGTGCTGCGCACCCTGGAAGGGATCCAGGAGTCCTTCAACGCCTCCCAGACCGGCGGTAAGCGGGTTTCGCTGGCCGACCTCATCGTGCTCGGCGGGTGCGCCGCGGTCGAGCAGGCCGCCAGGAACGCGGGCTTCGACGTGACCGTGCCCTTCACGCCGGGACGGGCGGACGCGTCGCAGGAAGAGACCGACGTGGAGTCCTTCGCCGCGCTCGAACCGGTCGCCGACGGATTCCGCAACTACCGCGGGAAGGGCAGCAAGCTGCCCTCCGAGTACCTCCTGGTCGACCGCGCGAACCTGCTGAACCTGAGCGCGCCCGAGATGACCGTCCTGGTGGGCGGCCTGCGCGCCCTGGGTGCGAACCACCAGCAGTCCAAGCTGGGTGTCTTCACCGCCGCACCGGAGTCGCTGACCAACGACTTCTTCGTGAACCTGCTGGACATGGACACCACGTGGACGGCGGCTTCCGAGGACGCGGAGACGTTCGAGGGCCGCGACGGCACGGGTGCGGTCAAGTGGACCGGCAGCCGCGTCGACCTCGTCTTCGGCTCGAACTCCGAGCTGCGGGCAGTCGCGGAGGTCTACGCCAGCGACGACGCGCGGGAGAAGTTCGTGCACGACTTCGTCGCCGCGTGGGACAAGGTGATGAACCTCGACCGGTTCGACCTCGCCTGATCCCCGAGCCCGGGTCCCGTGAGGGGGCCCCTCACGGTCGAATCGACTGTGAAGGGCCCCCTCACGGCCTGGGCAGCGCGAATGTGGACAACCGTGGTGCCCCGCCGTAGCGTGGGATTGTGGTTGATCATGGCCGCGACGACGACGTACGAAGACATCGCCGGGCGCGCAACGCCTCTTTCGCTCTCTGCCTCGTTCTCGCCCTCGCCGGCCTCCTCTGGACCAGCCTGGTGATCGTCGCCCTGATCACCGGCAGTGACCCGCCGTCGGTAACGCTCTTCAGCGTTTCGGCCGTGGTGGTCGGCACGCTGGCCGTGCTCGCCGTCAAGGCCGGGATCCACGCGGTCCGCCGGAACCGGGAGCTCCAGCGGCGGCGGCGCACACTGGCCGCGGCGGCCGCGGCCGGAAAGACGGCTCCCCCACCGGCCGCGTGGGTGCCTCCCGGTCCCGGCGAAACCGGCGCGGGGGACGTGGACCTGACCGCCGGGCTCCGGCGCCTGCGCCTGCGCGTCTGGCGCGGGACGGGCGTCTTCGCCGTTTTCGTCGCACTGCTGGGGGGTGCCGTCGCGCAGGAGGTCCGGCTTTCCCATGACGCGGACGACCTTCTGCACCACGGCGTCTGGGTCACGGGATCGGTCACCGACGTCTCCTGGCCGTCCAGGGGAGAGTGGTCGATCAAGGTGGACTACCCGGTGCGCGGAGAGCCGCGAACCGCGAAGATCGTGCTCGACACGAAACGGCCGTTTCAGTTGTACCAGGACGTGGTCGTCGTCTACGACGCCACCGATCCCGCCCGGGTCCGCACCCCCGAGGACGAGAACACCGACAAGGGCCAGCTGAGCCTTTTCGTCGCACCGCTGCTCGTGGGGCTGGGGGGAACCCCTTTCTCCGGCCTGTACGCGATGGGCTGGTTCCGGCGGTACCGGGCGGCACGGCGGACCGGGTGGCATTCCGCCGGGGTCTTCGTCGGAGCCGACGGCCGGACGCTGACCGCGACCTATCCGGGAGGAAGCGAGATCCAGCTGCGCCATGCCACCACGTACGCCCTTGATGCCGTCTCCGCCAACGGAAAACAGCAGGGATGGGTCGCGGGCGAACGCTCGGCGATGACCGTGCTGTTCGCGCACGGCGACCGGCCTGTCGAACTCGTCCCGGTGCGCGCCGAGGGCCCGCTGGCCTACCCCCTCGTCCCCTTACGGCGTCGCCGACCCCGCCGCCGACGGTGACCCCGGCGCGACGCGCAAAGGCCCATCCCCGTTCCCTGCCGGTGAAGAGCGACTGTTCGCACGTGATCCGCTACGGCATTTCGCTGATCTGTGTCAAATGACACTCCGATAGTGACTTTTGTAGTTTCTTTTTCGTAATCTTCTCGCGCTCTTGCGGTGACCTGCGGCCTTCCCCGATCGGCCGCGGCCGCGAGGTGCCGCCCCGGGGTTCCCCGAAAACCCCGGGCGGCGCACGCGAAAGGAATTCCCGTGGGAACTCGTCTGTTCCGCGCGGCGGTCACGAGCGCGATGACGGTCCTCGCGCTCGCGGCGGCCGCCGGACCCGCACTGGCCGCCACCCCGGCCGCCCCCGCCGCCTCGATCGCAGGCTCGAACCTCGGCGCGTCCGCACTGCGCGCCGCGCTGACCCAGCAGGGCAAGCCCTACGTCTGGGGCGCCGCCGGGCCCGGCGCCTACGACTGCTCCGGTCTGGTGCAGTGGGCGTTCAAGCAGACCGGCCGCGCCCTGCCGCACAACGCGGCGATGCAGTCCGCCCTCGGCGCCCCCGTGGCACCGTCCCAGCTGCGGCCCGGCGACCTCGTCTTCTTCTACAGCCCGGTCAGCCACGTGGGGATCTACGTGGGCGACGGCAAGATCCTGCACGCCAGCACCACCGGGCAGCCGGTCAAGATCTCGTCGATGAAGGGCATGCCCTTCCACAACGCCCGCCGGCTCTGAGCGTCACCGGGTTTCCAAGGTCTTCTTCACGATCCCGGTGCCCTCGGCCATCGCCTCGCCGGTGGATCCGGCGAGCGAGTCCGGCAGCAGGTCGGCGATCCACACGAACCGGGACCGGCCGCCGCCTTCGTCGAACACCTGCGCCGAGGCGCTGTGGTGGGCGTACGGGCCGTCGATGACCGTCCAGGCGATGCGGCGCGCCTCGTCGTCGACGGCGATGATGCGCTCCCGCAGCACGGCCCCGCTGCCGAAGGTGACGATCCTCAGGTCGTCGCCTTCGCGGCGGGTGTCCACGACGAAACCGGGTACCAGGCGCTCGTGGAGCGCGTCCCAGTCCCGCAGGGCGGACCACACCTCCTCCGGGCTCGCCTCGATCGCGATTTCACGGCGGATGGACGCCATCGACTGCCTCCTGTCTTTGGAACCTGTCCCCCCAGCCTGCCCCGGCGGCCGCCGTGCCGTCTTGAACATGCTTGCGATGTCCGAGATGGACGGTTGAGCGGCCCGTGACGGCCGGGTAGCCTCGCGTGGATGCGTCTGCTGATCTCCGCCGGGGGCGGGTACAGCCATATCGCGCCGTTGCTGCCGCTCGCCGTCGGCGCCAGGGATTCGGGGCACGACGTGGTGTTCGTGACCGGGCCGGGCGCGGTCGGGCACGCCGAGGCCGCGGGACTGCCCACGGCCGCGGTGGGGCCCGCGCCGACCGGCTCGTTCGACCGCGAGAAGCATCTGGCACGCACCGCGGGACTGTCTCCCGAACAGCGTCTGGCATACGTGGTCGGTGTGATGGCCGAACTCGGCGCGGGCGAACGGATCGACGACATGCTGGCCTTTTTCCGGCAGTGGCGGCCGGATCTGGTGCTCGCCGGTGTGGCCGAGTTCGCGGCGGTGACGGCCGCGGCGGTGCTGGGCGTGCCCTACGCCGTGCACGCCATCGGCCCGCCGAAATCCGCCGCGGTCATGGCGGGGGGCCGGCGGATCGTCGCGGAGATCGCCCGGCGCCACGGCCTCGACCGGTTTCCGGACCACGATTCGGTGCCCTACCTGGACATCTGGCCCGAATCACTGACCCCGGCGGGGATCGAGTGGGACCATCCCCTCCGCTGGCCGGTGCGCCCCGAAGGCATCCTGCCCGCGCCCGGCGAACCCGCGACCGGACTCCAGGGCCTGCCGCACCCGAAATCGGTCTACGTCACCGCAGGCACTTCGCACAACACGCGACCAGGACTGCTGGAGGCCATGATCGCCGGAGTCCGCGGTGAGCGGGTGAACGCGGTGGTCACGATCGGCCGCGACGGCGACCGCGAACATTTCGGCCCCCAGCCGGACTCGGTGCGACTCGAGCATTACGTGCCCCAGTCCCGGCTCCTGCCGTCGGTGGACGCGGTGGTCTGCCACGCCGGGGCCGGCACCGTCCTCGGTGCCCTCGCGCACGGCCTGCCCCTGGTGCTGACACCGGCGGCCACGGACCAGTTCGACATCGCCGACCAGGTCGTGCGCGCCCGCGCCGGTGTGCGCGCCGAATCCACCGCCGAAGAAATCCGGGACGCACTCCGCACCGTGCTGGCCGATCCGTCCTATCGGGACTCCGCGGCCGCGCTGGCGCGAGAGATCGCCGCCATGCCCCCGCCTTCCGCCGCCCTCGGCCGCCTCGAAACGCTGACGAGGAAGACCAAGGCGTGACCATCATCCGCCCGATCCCCGTTCTCGCCGCACCCATGGCCGTCGCCGCACTGGCGTTCCTTCTCGTCGGCGTTGCGCTCTGCACCGAAATGGCGGACCAAATGCCCAACCGAGCGGGAACCGTCTACTCAATCGCCGCCGGGGTGGCTGTCATCGCGTTCAGTGTCCTCCTCGGCGCTACGGTTCGCGCCTACTTCCGGCCCATCGCCGCCGATCACGGCACCATCCGGGTGCCCTCGGTGCTGACCACCCGCGCCATCCCGGTCAGTGAGGTGACCGAATGGCGTTGGCGGGTGTCGGACGGTCCCATCGTCGGGGGCGTGCTGGGTATGGTCTGCCCCGAATTCACCACCGCCGACGGCCGCACCATCCGTGGCACCCACCACGTCTGCCGTCCCCACAGCCGGCGCTGGACCGAAGCCCGCGACGCCATGGCCAAGATCCTGCCCGGCCACCCCGGTCCTAAGCCGCCCGGACGTGCGGCTGGGTAGCGATGTAGGCCTGCGCCCGGTGGTCCGGCAGCCGCACCGCGCGAGCCCAGAAGTAGATCAGCAGGCTGAACGCGGTGACGACGCCGATGTCCCACCAGAGCGGCAGGTGCCCCTGCGCACCGCAACCGGCCGCGCTCGCGGGACCGGTGCTGCAGAAGCCGCCCTGCCAGGAGATGACGCCCATCCCGACGAGGTACACCGGCAGCCACTGCGCCGAACGCCATTCCAGCGCGGGGGTGCGCGGGTTCAGCTTGAGCCCGGAGGCCAGGCCCAGCAGCACGTAGCCGAGCACGATCGCCACCCCCAGGCGCCACAGGGTGTCCCAGCCCGCCCAGTAGATGATCAGGTTGGCCACGACGAACGCCAGTGGTGAGAAGAACCCGCCCGCGGGCAGGCGGAACGGCCGGTGCCGCTGCGCGTCCTGCAACCGCAGGGCCCCGAAGGCCAGCGGGGCCCCGGCGTACATCAGCACGCTGGCGGAGGTGACGAAACCGACCAGTTTCTGCCACGTCGGGAACGGGAGGAACACCACCAGCCCGATGAGGAACGCGAACACCAGCCCGAACCAGGGCACCCCCCGGCGCGTGGTGCGCTCGAACACCATCGGCACGTAACCGTTGCGGGACAACCCGTAGGACACCCGCGAAGTCGCCGTGACGTAGATCAGGCCCGTTCCACTGGGCGAAACGACGGCGTCGATGTAGAGGACCGTCGCCAGCCAGCCGAGCCCCACCGAGGTGGCCAGGCCCGCGAACGGTCCGGCCTTCGCCGGGAAGGCGAGGTTTCCCCAGCCGTGCGCGAAGGCGTCCGCGGGCAGGGCCGCGATGAACACGATCTGCAGCATCAGGTAGATGAGCGCGCCCACGAAGATCGACCCGAGCACCGCGATGGGGATGTTCCGGGAGGGGTTGCGGCTTTCCCCGGCGAGCTGGTCGGCCTGCTCGAAGCCCAGCAGGGCGAAGATGACCCCGCTGGTACTGACGGCCGAAAGCACCCCGGCCGCGCCGAACGGCGCGAAACCGCCGATGCCGAAGTTGCCACCGTGGAACTGGGTGGCCGCCAGCACCACCATGGTGAGCACCGGGACCCCGACCTTCCACCAGGTGGCCGCGCTGTTGGTGTGGGCGAGCCAGCGCACCCCCAGGAAGTTGACGAAGACGAAGAGGGCCATCAGCAGCACGGCGATCCCGTACCCGAGCGCGGTCAACTGGTTCTTGCCGTATTGGAGCCCGGGCAGGTACACGCTCGCATAGTTCAGCGCGGCCATGACCTCGATGGGCGCCACGGTGACGGCTGCAGCCACGAGAACCAGCCGAACGACGCGCCCGCCACGCTGCCGAACGCGTAGTGCGGGAACCGGCCGGTCCCGCCCGCGACCGGGTAGGTCCCGCCCAGTTCGGCGTGCACCAGCGCCAGGATGATGATGGCGACCGCGCCGATGAGCCAGGAGATGATCGCCGCGGTTCCGGCCGCCTCCGCCGCGTAGAGCGCACCGAACAGCCACCCGGAACCGATGATCGACCCCTCGGAGGTCCAGATCAGGCCGATCAGGCCGATATGCCGTTTCAGGCCGACGTCTTCTACCGGGGAAGCCCTGGTCTCACTGGTCATCACGCACCGCCTTCTGCTGAGGCCAGCCAGTGCGTCGTGTCGCCGCTCACGACGATAACTCCGATCCTGCGGCCGCACCGCCCCTCGATTGAGGGATCCTGGCTTGCCGTGGACATCGAACGCATGTTCTACTGCTGGGGCCGGGCTCGGTGGGGGAAGCACCGGGCCCGGCCATTGGCGAAGGAGGAGGGCACATGGGGTGGAAGATCCAGCACCGGCATCGCGAGCAGCAGCTGCCGTTCCCCGGCAGGGCCGAGGCACGGACCTACGCCGAACAGCACGGCGGGCTCGACCGCTGGTACCTGGTCCCCGCCCAGCACGAGCGGACGGGCACCCGGGAGGCCGCGCCGCGCTCCGCGTGATCTCTCCGATTCCCCGGCCCGACGGCTTGGCCTGACAGCCTCGGCCAGGGGGCCGCTACGAGGTGCCGGCCAGCCGGCGCCGGGTCCGAGCCGGAGCCGAGGGCGGCAGTGCGGCGATGATCTCGGCGAGTGAGGTCGCCGCGAGGCTGCGCCGCCAGGCTTCCTGCGCCTCGGCCATCTTCGCGGCGAGGATGCACGGATTCCGGCACTCGTCCGCGGGCAGTGCCCCCCGTCCCCGTTGCCGGATCTCACGGCACTCGTACGGCGAAGATGTGCCGTCGACCGCCTCCACGATCTGCAGGAGCGTGATCTCGGAAGCCGGCCGGGCGAGCCGGAACCCCCCTCGCGGGCCCGTCGTCGCGCTCAGCACACCGGCCCTGACGAGCGCCTGCAACTGCTTGGCGAGAGAGGCCGCCGGCAGGTCGAAGTACTGGGCCAGCTGTGCCGCCGAGGCAGTGGCTCCCGGCTCGAGCTGCGCCAGCGACGTGGCGCAGTGCAACAGCCATTCCGTACTTACAGGCAGCTTCATCGCTTCATCTTATCCAAGATATTGAGGATCTTTTTAGTCCGAGATATGCTCCCGCAAGTCAGCGCTCGAAGCAGAGGAGACAACACGATGAGAATCGCCGTAGCCGGCGCCACCGGGAACATCGGCAGCCTCACCGTCGCCGCCCTGACCGAGGCGGGACACGACGTGGTGCGCATCAGCCGCTCGCTCGGCGTGGACCTGTCGACCGGCGACGGCGTCGACGACGCCTTGACCGGTGTCGAGGCCGTCATCGACGCCACGAGCAGCACCGCCACCGATCGGGACGAGGCGGTGGCGCAGTTCGGTACCGCCACCCGGAACCTGCTCGCCGCCGAGGAGCGCGCCGGGGTTCGACACCACGTTCTGCTCTCGATCGTGGGGATCGCTCGCGTCGAGGGCAACGCGCACTACGCCGGCAAGCGGGAGCAGGAGCGCCTCGTGACGGAGGGCCCGGTGCCCTGGACGATCGTTCCGGCCACGCAGTTCCACGACTTCGCCGCGATGGTGGCGAGCTGGACCGAGCAGGACGGAGTCGCCACGATCGCACCACTGCTCGTGCAGCCGATCGCCCCCGCCGACGTGGCGGCCGTGCTCGCCGAGATCGCCACCGGAGCACCCCAGGGCCGTTACCGTGACGTCGCCGGCCCGGAGCCGCAGGACCTGGTGGACATGGCCCGGCGCACCAACGAGGCGCATGGCCACCCGGTCAAGCTCGTGCCGACCTGGTCGTCCCTGTTCGGCCCGGCGATGGCCGGCGAGGTGCTCCTGCCCGGCGAGGGCGCCCGCATCATGCCGACCACCTTCGACGAGTGGCTCGCCACGCAGTGATTGAGCACCGGGACCCCCGACGCCATCAACCCGCCCAGCACGAGCGGACGGGCAAGCGGGAGGCCACCCTGCCGTCGGGCCGGACGGCGAAGTGACCTTCTTCCCTACCTGACCGCGACCTGCCCGCCCTACGGTCCGAACCGTACGAACGGGACGGCCAGGAGCGTGGCGTGAGCTTTTTCGAAATGATGAACCCGCATGCGGAGACGCATCGGGCGGAGCACGCCGGCTGGCTGCGCGCCGCCGTCCTGGGCGCCAACGACGGGCTCGTGTCCACGGCGAGCCTGATGGTCGGGGTGGCCGCGAGCGGTACCGGCACCAGTGCCATCGTCACGGCGGGCATCGCGGGGCTGGCGGCGGGGTCACTGGCCATGGCCGCCGGGGAGTACGTGTCCGTCAGCTCCCAGGTCGACGTGGAACGGGCCGACCGGCTGAAGGAAGAACGCGAACTCGCCGAAGACCCCGAGGCCGAACTGGCGGAACTCGCCGGCATCTACCGGGAGCGGGGGGTTCCGGCGGACCTGGCCATGCAGGTCGCCGTCGCGCTGCACGAGACCGACCCGCTGGCCGCGCACCTGCGGGACGAGCTGGGCCACAGCGAGGTGACCACCGCGCGGCCGCTGCAGGCCGCCCTGGCCTCGGCCGCCAGCTTCCTCATCGGCGGGCTGCTGCCGTTTTTGGGCCTGCTGGCGCCGGGCGTGACGGCGAAACTGTGGGCGATCTTCGGGGTGACCCTGCTCGGGCTGGCCGTCGCCGGAGTGCTCGGTGCGCGCATCGCCGGGACCACCGTGCTCCGCCCCGCCCTGCGCGTGCTGATCGGCGGCGGGCTCGCGATGCTGATCACCGCGGGCGTGGGCCAGCTGGCCCACGTTTCAGGGGTCTAGCTCAGGTTCGTAAGGCGGTGGAGCCGCTGGCCGTGAAGGGTCCCTTCACAGCAGTGTTCGGCCCTAGGTTGTGTTTCATAAGCGGCGGAGCCGCTTGCTCTGGGTCGTCAGCTTGCACCGCTGCGGGTTCTGAGGTGGTTCCTGGCGAGGACAGCGCCGCCGTGGTGAATTGGCATTCATGAGAAGGCGATCCCGGAGCCAGGGACCGCCTCAGGTTCCGCCACCCGCACCGCCACGCAGGCCACTTCTAAAACAGGCTCTAGCCCGCCTGGTGGGTGATCTGGATGAGGTTGCCGCAGGTGTCGTCAAGCACGGCGGTCGTCACCGGCCCCATGTCCACGGGTTCCTGGGTGAACCGCACGCCGAGGCCGCGGAGCCGCTCGTGCTCGGCCTTGACGTCGTCGACCGCGAACGAGGTGTACGGGATGCCGTCGGCGACGAGCGCTTCCTTGAACGGCTTCACCGCCGGATGGGCGCTGGGTTCGAGCACCAGTTCGGTGCCGTCCGGGTCCTGGGGGGACACCACGGTCAGCCAGCGGTGCTCACCCAGCGGGATGTCGTGCTTCTTCACGAAACCCAGCACCTCGGTGTAGAACCGCAGTGCCCTGTCCTGGTCGTCGACGGGCACGCTCGCCAGATTGATCCTCATGCCGGTCCCCTCCTGCCGTCCGCGCCGGCGCCACTGCCGGTGCTGCCGCCGTCATCCTTGCCGCGCTGGCCGAGCCACCGCTCGACGATCGGTTCGAGCGGTTCGGTGTTGATGTAGTGGAACTTGTACCGGCCCTCGCGCCTGGTCTCGACCAGGCCCGCGGCCTCGAGCACGTCGAGGTGCTGCGAGATCGCCTGCCGCGACGAAGCGAGCCCGTGCCGGGTGATCAGCCGGGAGCAGATCTCGAAGAGCGTCTGCCCGTTCCGGTCGGTCAGCTCGTCGAGGATCGTCCGGCGCGTGGGATCGGCCAAGGCCTTGAAGACGTCTCCCACGCGACTCACCATAGGCAAGCAGTTACTTGCCTGTCAACGGGGAGACTCACCCTCCGTTCGCGCCTGCCTGCGCTGCGCGGCGCGGGCGGCCAGCCCGGTCACCATGACGCTGATCAGCGCGGCGGCCAGGACGGCACCGCTCTCCCCCGGCGTGAGCAGGTGCTCGCGGGTGCCGATGGTCACCGCCGCGATCGGCACGCCCAGCTGGGCACTCGCGAGCACCGCCAGGGCGAGGGGCTGCCGCGCCAGGACCGCGGCCGCGTGCACCAGCACCGCGCCCGCGGCCAGCAGGCCCGCCAGCCCGAGCAGTTTAGGTTCCACGGCCAGCGGGCGCAGGTCCAGCGAGGCACCCAGCCAGACGAAGAACACCGGGCCGAGGAACCCGTCGGTGACGGCGAAGAGCTGCCGGGCCAGGCGGCGCGGCTCCCCCTCCGCGGCCAGGGCCAGGCCGCTGACGAACCCGGCGAGCATCACCGAGATCCCGACCGCCTGCGCCAGCCCGCCCAGGACGAACAGCAGGATCAGCTGCGAGCGCAGTTCGAGGCCGAATCCGCGGACGATGCTGATCCGCTGCACCCGGGCGAGCAGGCCCCGGGCCCGCAACCACCGCACCCCGAGGAAACCGGCCGCTCCCGCGGCCAGCACCGCCAGCGCCCCCAGCGCGGCGGTCCCGGCCCGCCCGGGGTCCATCACCAGCGGGACCGCCACGATGCACACCGTGTCGGCCAGCGCGACCTGCACGATCGTGGCGACCACCGGGGTGCTGCGCAGCCCGGACTCGTCGATCGCCGGCATCACCAGCGCCGCCGAACTGGACGCCATCAGCACCGCGTAGAGCTCGCCGTGCCCCGTCCCGGTCAGGTACGCGACCCCGAACCCGGCGGGAACCGCGAGGATCCCGGCGAGCCCGGCCAGCCCCGCCCCGCGCCGCAGCCCACTGCGCAGCGCCGGGTGGCGCAACGGGACGTGGCTGCCCGCCACCAGCATGATCAACGCGAAGCCCACGGTGGCCAGGAAGGACAGGACCGGCTCCTCCGGCCGCACCCAGCCGAAGCCGGTGCGGCCGATCACCACACCGGCCAGCACCTCCCCGACCGCCACCGGGACCCGGGCGCGGGCGGGTGCGGCGAGCAGCGGACCGGCCAGCCCGACGGCCAGCACGACGGCAAGGCCGAACAGACTCATGCCGGAACCTTACGAGGCGGAACCGGCCCGGCCAGGCTCAGACCTCTTCCAAGGCCTCCCCGATCCCGGCCATCGCCCGGGACCAGTGCTGGTCGGACAGCAGGTGACCGGCCCCGATCACCGCGGCGACCGGCCATTCCACCACTCCGAACGCGGCCAGCAGGCCCAGCCCCGCGAAGTACGCGAGCCGGTCCGGGGGCGGCACGTGCACGACCCCCACCACCGGCAGCGTGATGCTAGGACCGATCCCTCCGGGACTCCCACTGTCTGTCGCCATGACCCCGAATACCACCCCCCGGCCGACTTCATGCGGCCCCGGCCCCGGCGGCCGAAAGCCGTGAAGGGCCCATTCACGGTCGGATCGACTGCGAAGGGGCCCTTCACGGGACAAACGGGACGGAAATCCTGGGTCAGTTCTCGAACAGTTCGGTCAGGGTGCCGGAGGTCCGCGGCGAGCAGGTGTTGGCCAGGCAGCCGAGGTGCCACATCCGCTCGAGGGTGGCGAGCACGGTGTAGTGGTCGGCCGGCTTGCCCGAACTCTGGTGCGGGCCGGCGTGCGAGTTGATCACGACCAGGGGCGCGTCACCGCCGCCGAGGACGGCACCGTTGGCGCCGACCGGGCTGCCGGGGCCACCCGAGAAGCCCGAGTAGTCGTTTTCGTCCCAGGCGATGACGATCTTGGAGTCGGAGTGCTTCCAGGTCTCGGAGTCCATGATCTTGGTGACCGTGTCGTGCAGGAAGCGGTCACCCAGCTGGATGGCACCGTGGTCCAGACCGCTGTCCGGGTAACCGCACTGCGGCAGGCCGATCAGCGCGGCGCTGCTCGGCGAGACGCCGTGCATGTCGTGGCACTGGTCCGGGCTGATCCAGACGAAGTTGGGCACGGTGTTCTTCGCCAGGTCGCGGTCGAGGTTGCCCTCCATCGGCACCACGTTGCTCAGGCGCGGGTTCCCGGGCGAGTTGATGTCCGAGAAGTACATGAAGGGGTTGTGCTTCTGCGCGTACAGCTTCACCGTGGTGCCGTTGATCGTCGGCGCGTACTCGCCCTCGAAGCCGGTCTGCGGCATCGACTGCAGGTACGCCTTCCACGACAGGCCGCGCGACTCCAGTTCGTCCACCAGGTTGCGGCCGGAGAACATGTGCGGCTTCGCGCTCGCGCTGGCCAGCTCGGCCGGGGTGAGCGAGGCGCCCGAGGTGGCGTCGCCCGAGTCCGGCACGAACTCCTCCGGGGCGCAGGTGACGTTCGCACCCGCCTTGCAGTCGTCAAAGATGCCCTGGAAGTCGCCGGAGAACATGGCGAGGTAGTTGGGCAGGCTGGGGTGGGTGACCCCGTGGAAGTTGGTCGCCACGTTGTAGCGGGCGGCGAGCTGGTTGGTGTAAGGCGCGTCGGCGGTGTTGCCGAGCACCTGGGACTCACCGTGGTTCTCCATCATGATGTAGAACACGTGCGAGGGGGTGCCCTCGTCCCGGCCGCCGGGTTCCGCGCTCGCCATCGTCGTTCCGGCGACGACACCCGCCGCCGTGACGGCCGCCGCCACCGCGGCCGCCGAAATCTTCCATTTTCTCGCAGACCAGCCCATGCCATATCTCCAGTCGGATCGGGAACGCACGTAGCCTGGCAACACCGACCGGCGGAATCCATGGTGGACAGTTGAATACTGGAGGAACCAACGGCGAACGACCGTCCACTTGATACGGTGAAAGCGGACGAAACCGGTCCATTGCAACAGAAATCGCCAAGGTGGCTTCCTGACAAAAAGGTGTGACGGCCGGAAAATCCCGGCCGTCACACCTTTTTCCCACTCAGCGAGCGGACAGCTGGTGCGCCTGACGGAGCAGCGCCTCGGCCCGCGCCTGTTCCGAGCGCAGCACACCGAAGTCCGGCGCCTGCCCGGCGGCCGCCCGGGACAGCTGTTCCTTGAGCACGGCGGCGAGTTCGTCCCGCTCCTCCGCCAGCCGGGTGAGGCGGCGCTGCTCCTGCTGGTAGGCCCGATCGTCACCGGCCGACCCGCCCGCCAGCGCGGCGGTGTCGGCGATCAGGGTGTCGGTGGCGAACGCGCCGACGCTGGAATTCAGCTGCTGGTACACCGCGGCCAGTCGTTCGGTCGCCTTCAGTGACGGCGACGGCGAGGCCAGCACCTGGCTGATCACCCGCCCGTCGGTCTGGTAGTCGTCGCTCAGCCGCGCCAGGTGCAGCAGCGTCGGGCGCAGGTCGGTTTCCTCCACCCAGGTGCCCACGGTACTGGCCTCGGGCACCGTGTGCGTCGAGTTCGGGTCGTGGGCTTCGTTGCCCCCGGCGGGATCCGGGCCGTCGACGCCCCGCGCCGCCACGCCGGGGCCGACGATGCCCGCCCAGGTGATGTCGATGTTCGGGGTGTAGTACCCGTGGTTCCACGCGTACCGGCCGAGCACGCTCACGTTCGGGCCGGAGGTCGAAAAGTAAAAGTCCGGTTTCGGGAACAGGGTGTACGTGGGTGTGCGCAGCGGATCGGCGTTGGACATGTGCAGGATCCGCTGCTCCACCGCGCCCGCCTGGTAGTCGACGACCTTCTCCCCCGCGACGCCCCGGTACGGGTCGTCGGCGGTCATCGCCGCGGTGTCGCGTTCCAGCTGGCGCACCGCGGGGTCGTCCGCCCTGGGCTGCCCCTGCACGTAGATCGAGGCGCCCTGCGGCTCTATGTCGAACCTGGTGCCGCTGCTCGCGGATCCCGCCAGCAGGCCGTTGATGTTCGCGGCCAGCTCGCCGACCTGCCCCGTGGCATAGTGGCACGGCGTGGCGACGCCGTCGCAGCCGGCGGGCGTGGGCTGGACCGCCCGTCCCACGTTGGCCCCGGCGAACTGGTCGTTCTCCTCCGAGCTGATCAGGAACACCGTGTTCTTCGGCGTGATGCCGTCCCTGCCGAGGCGGTCGAAGAACTTCGCGAACGCGTCGTCGTAGGCCTTGGCGTTGGCGGCGTAGCAGCTGTCACCGGGTGCCAGGGCGTATCCGGTGGCCACGGCACTTTCGGTGGTACAGCCGGAGGTGCCGGGCTTGCGCTCATGCAGGTCCGAAATGTACCCGTAGGTCACCGGGATCCCGCTTTCTTGCAGGGTGGCGAGGTAGGCCAGCGACTGGGACGCGGTCGGGTTGAAGCCCGGGAAGCCCGGTTTGCCCGTGTTGGCGTTGGTGATCGCCGTCCCGTCGAGGTCGGTGAGCTCTCCTGTGGCGTCGGTGACCGGGTAGCCGTTGCGCGTCAGCGACGGGGTGCCCGCCCCGATCCGCGGCGCGACGTACTTCGCCCCGAACAACGCCTGATAACCGGTGTACCCGCCGGGTTCGGTCGGCAGCGCGTCGGCGACGGCGCTCGGCGACGGGGCGGACTGCCCGTACTTCACGGCCGTGGCACCGGAGCAGACGGTGTCCCCCTGCGCACAGTGCACGGCGACACCGACGTAGTCCGCGGTCTCCGCGTTCTTGTAGGGCGAGGAGTCCGCCGTGTACTGGGCCACTTCGGGCGAGTTCGCGCCGAACACGGTGGGCAGGTCCAGCTTGGTGTTCTCCAGCACCATGTTCGCCGTGGAGAAGTCGCCGACCGAGCAGCCCGCGCGGGTGAACGGGACCCAGGGGGCCGGCGTCTGCCTGCCGCCTTCGCCGGACCTGCGCCCGTTTCCGTCCGAGTAGGCCATGGTGGGCGTTGTGTCGTGACCGGACGCCGGGCTCGTCGCGGTGTCGTAGACCGGGTCGGTCCAGTACGCGAAGGATCCGGCGGGATCGGTGGTGCCGTCGGGGTTGTACGTGCGATAGGAGTTCGACACGGGCTGGCCGTGACGATCGCCGTAGAGGCCTGTGTAGAGGGTGAGGCTGTCGTCGGCCGTGTGGGCGATCATCGGCGTGTGCACGTTGGACAAAACGGTCCCGTTGGACTTCAGGAAGTCCAGCAGATGCGGCATGCGCTCCAGATCGGACGGGACATTCGGGTTGTCCCGGAAGAAATGGACGTTGTCGAACACGATGCTGATCACGTGCTGCACGCCGTTGCCCAGCCGGCAGGTGCCCGGCGACGATGCCGGGCCCACCGCCGACGCACCGGCGGAACCGGTGACGGCACCCGCCACGACCACCGCCGCGGTGGCGACCAGCGCGGCCGTGCGGCGGAGCCGTCTTCCCGACTTCACTTCCATGGTCAACCCCTTGGGAGAGTTCTCTGGCAAAAGATCACGACAAGGATGGTGTGACGCTAACCCGCGGGCGGGGATACCAGAAGACTTCAGGGTGACTTCCCGATAACGGAAGCGGTGTCCTCAATGGCCTGGAGCACCTGTTCGGCCGCCGTCACTGCACCGTTCGGCGGCAGGGAAAAGCGGGCTTCCGCCGGGGACGGCGGAAGCCCGCGATCTCAGGCGACGTTGACGGCGGTGTCGTCGAGAACGAACGAGGTCTGCTTGGTGTAGTCCTCGCTGCCGGTGAACTTCAGCGTGACGCTCTGCCCCGCGTAGGCCGAGAGGTCGAAGGTGTGCTGGGTGTAGCCACTGGCGGCGTCGAGGTTGGAGTAGGAGGCCAGGGTGCCGAGGACCGTGCCGGAGCCGTCGAGCACCTGCACGGTCAGCGTGTCATAGGCCGTGGTCGTACTGGTTTCGGCCGTGTCGACGTGCAGCCAGAAGGCGAACTGGTAGGTCGTGCAGCCGCTGGGCAGCGTGACCGGCTGGGCCAGCGTGTCGGTGTGGGTGGCGCCGTAGCCGTCCAGCCACGCGTCCCACGAGCCGCCGTGCGGGGGTTCGGAGCTGCTGTTGCTGACCACGCTCGACGAAGCCGACCACGGCGAAGCGCTGCCGGTCTCGAAACCGGCGTTTCCGAGCAGCTGCGCGGAGGTGCATCCGGTGCCACCGCCGGTACCGCCGCCGGTTCCGCCGCTGCCGGTCGAGCCGAAGTCGGCGTTGAACGCGGACTCGATGCCGCTCACCACCCCGGCGTCGCTGACGATCAGGCCCAGTTCCCGGTTGTGGTTGAGCGAGTTGTCGGAGAAGTTCTCCGAGCCCTGGAACACCTTCGCGGTCGAGGTGCCGTAGTCGGCCACGATCGCCTTGGCATGGATGTAGTAACCGGTGCTTGAGGTGTAGGTCTTGATCTGGCCGCCCGCCGCGACGACCTGGTTGAGCTGCGTCGTGTAGGAAGAGTTCCGGTTCTCGGCGACCACGCGGACGGCGACCCCGCGCTGCGCGTCGGCGACGATCGCGTTGACGAGGGCGGTGTCGCCGAACTCCTCCTCTTCCACGTCCAGGCTGTGCTGCGCGCCGTTGATCAGGTTCAGCAGCTGAGTCTGGGAGTCGGTGGGTGACCAGACCAGGTCGTCCCCGTCCGAAGGGGTGATCGAGGTCTGGGCGAAGTCCGCGTTGAACACCGCCTCGATCGCCGCGACATCGTTCGAGTCGGTGTCGAAGACCCCGTAGTCGCGCGAGGTCGAATAGTAGGTCGAGTCCAGGTTCCCGGTGCTGATGTAGGACTCGGCACCGTCGACGGTGATCGTCTTCTGGTGGGTGTAGGTGAAGGCCGAAGAGGAGTACTCGACGGACACCCCGCCCGCCTGCAGTGCGCTGTAGGCCGCACCGTTGACGGAAGTGTGCTGCGCGTCGAGGATCACGCGGACCTTCACCCCGGCCTTCTGCCGGTTGACCAGGTCGGTGGTCACGGTGGTGTCCCGCAACTCGTACATCGTCACGTCGACTGACTTCGTGGCCGAGTTGATGAAGTTGTAGATAGCGCTTTCTCCCTGGTCCGGGAGGGTCAGCAGGGTGTAGGCGCCGGCGGCGTGGGCGGTCGCGGGCGCGATCACCCCGGCGGCCACCGCCACGCAGGCGGCGAGGGCGATCCGGAGACGGCGGGGAACGGTGCTCATTCAGGCTCCTGGCGAAGTGGTCGTATGAGCTGGACACTGATCGTCGCCAAGAACCACCGCGGAAAAGAACACACCAACGTATGGAGTGTTGGTGAACAATCGTCGCATCACGGGGATTTTTCCGGCAAGCCGGGTGAATTCGGCCACTTCGGATGCTCCACTGTGGACGGCGATCAGACCGAGGGGGTCTTCACCAGCCCGGACCGGTAGGCGAACACGACGAGCTGGGCACGGTCCCGCGCCCCCACCTTCACCATCGCCCGCGAGACGTGCGTCCGGGCGGTGGCGACGCTGATCACGAGTTCGCGGGCGATGTCGTCGTTGGTGAGCCCGTGCGCGGCCAGCGCGGTGACCTCGCGTTCCCGGTCGGTCAGCCGTCCGGCCAGCGCCGCGTCCACCGGCTCGCGGCGCGGCCCGGCGGTGAACTCCGCGATGAGGCGACGGGTCACGCTCGGCGAGAGCAGCGCGTCGCCGGCCGCGACCACGCCGACCGCACGGCGCAGTTCGGCGGGCTCCACGTCCTTGAGCAGGAACCCGCTGGCCCCGGCCCGCAACGCGGCGAACACGTACTCGTCCACTTCGAAGGTGGTCAGCACGAGCACGCGCACCCCGGCGAGCCGCTCGTCACCGCAGATCTCCCGCGTGGCCGCGATGCCGTCGAGCACCGGCATCCGGATGTCCATCAGGATCACGTCCGGCCGGGTGCGCCGCGCCAGCCCGACCGCGGCCCGCCCGTCCCCGGCCTCCCCCACGACTTCGAACTCCCCGGTGCCCTCCAGCAGCGACCGGAAACCGGCCCGCACCAGGGCCTGGTCGTCGGCGAGCGCCAGCCGGACGGTCATCGCTTCACTCTCCCAGCGGTAGGCGGGCGCGCACCGCGAATCCGCACCCGGGGGCCGGAACCGGTCCCGCCTCGAAACTACCGCCGGCCGCCCGCGCCCGTTCCCGCATCCCGATCATGCCGTGGCCGCCGTCCGGTACCTCCCCGGCCGCCGTGCCCTTGCCGTCGTCGACGACTTCCACCAGCACCGCCGCGTTTTCGCGCCACAGCCGCACCGTCACCGAGGCCGCCTCCGCGTGCCGCAACACGTTCGTCAGTGCCTCCTGGACGATGCGGTAAACCGCCAGCCCCACGGCGGCGGGAACCGCCGCTCCCGCGATGTCCTCGTCCAGAGTTACCTCCAGGCCCGCGGAGCGGGCCGTCTCGACCAGTCCGGTCAGCTGGTCCAGCCCGGGTTGCGGTTCCACCGGATCCGCGGGCGCGCGGTCGCGCAGGGCCCGCACGGTGCTGCGCAGCTCGGCCATCGCCTCCCTGGTGGCCGCCCGGATCGTGGTCAGTGCCGGACGCGCCCCGCCCGTCTCGCGATCCAGCGCGTCCAGGCCCGCCGCGGCCTGCACGCCGATGAGGGTCACGGTGTGCGCGAGCACGTCGTGCAGTTCCCGGGCGATCGCGAGCCGTTCCTCGATCAGGCGGCGCTCGCCCTCGGCCCGTGCCTCGAAGGTGATCCGCCGCAGCTGCTCCTCGGCGGCCAGGCGCCGGGATCGTGCCGCGTCGGCCACGGTCAGCACCGCCGTCATGCCGATCTCCGCGGCGAAGACGGCCGCGAGGTTGATCCGCTCGACATGCGGCGGAAGCAGCGGAAGGCTCGCCACGACCACCATCAGCACCGCGCCGAACAGCAACTCCGCGCGGCTGCGCCCAGAAGCCACCAGCAGGTAGCAGGCCACCATCATCGGCGTGGCGACCGCGAGCCCCGGGTAGCCGAGCACGTGGTAGAGCACGCACAGCGCGGTCGTACCCACGGCCACCCCGCGGGTCCATCGGCGCCGCGCGAGCAGCAGCGCCGCCGCGCCCACCGTGATCGCGTAGGCGCCCGCGGGCGGCGCCGGGAACGGATGTGCCGCGCGCAGTTCGGCCGCCACCCCGGCCAGCCCGGCCAGCGCCGCGGTGGCCGCCAGCGCGGCGTCGCCTGCGAAGAGCCGGGCCGGAGAGCCTGTTCCCATTCGCCCCTCCCTGTTCAGACCACGGTCACGGTGGCCATCATGGCCATGTCCTCGTGCTCGAGGTTGTGGCAGTGCAGCACGAAGCGTCCGCGATAGCCGGTGAACCGGACGATCACCTCGGCGGCCTCGGCGGGTTGCAGGTCGAGCGTGTCCTTCCAGCCCGCGTCGTAGGGACCCGGCGCCGCACCGTTGCGGGACAGTACCTGGAACTGGGCCAGATGCAGGTGCACGGGATGGTGGAAGTCGGTGACGAACCGCCAGATCTCCGTCGCCCCGAGCCGCGGTGTCACCAGTGGCCGGGCGGGATCGAAGAGCTCCCCGTTGATCCGCCACTCCCCTCCCCGGCTCTGGAAGCGGAAGTCGCGGGTGACCTCGGCCAGCGCCGGATCGAGGCCGGGCGACTCGGAAAGCCGGTCCGGGATCCGGCTGTCGTCGTGCACCGGACCGGTCACCCGGAACCGCAGGACCGCACCGGTGCCGCCAGAGCCGAACGCGTTGCGCACCGTGATTTCGTCACCCGCGCGGTACCGGGAGAAGTCGACGACCACGTCGAAGCGCTCGGCCGGGGCGATCTCCAGTGCGTCGTGCGCCACCGGGCGGGGTAGCAGACCGCCGTCCGAGCCGATCTGGACCAGGCCGCCGCCCCCCGGCGGCGGCGGGTCGAGGACCAGCCGGTAGCGGCGCGCGTTGGAGGCGTTGAGCAGGCGGAACCGGTAACGGCATGCGGACACCTCGAGCACCGGCCACGGTGCGCCGTTGACCAGCACCACGTCGCCCAGCACACCGTCCATAAAGGACGACTGAACGCCGGGGGTGGCCAGCAGGGTGGGATCGAGGGCGGGGTAACGGAAGGAACCGTCCTCGCCGAAGGACCGGTCGCAGATCATCAGCGGGATGTCCCGGTCCCCGCGCGGCAGGCCGAGCGCGTCCTCCTCGTCGTCGTGCACCAGGTGGAACCCGGCCAGCCCCCGCCAGACGTCCGGCGCGGTGAAGCCCATGCGGTGGTCGTGGTACCACAGCGTCGCGGCGCGCTGGTCCATCGGATAGTCGTAGTCGCGGTAGCCCACGCTCGTCGCCGCCAGCGGATCGTGCGGCATGCCCGGCATGCCCGGTATCCCCGCCATCGCCCCCGTGCCCGCGGGGTACACCAGGTCGGTGGGGAAGCCGTCGGACGCCGCGGGCACGTGCCCGCCGTGCAGGTGGTTGACCGTGGGCACCGGCAGTTCGTTGCGGCGGCGCACCACGGTGCGCCGCCCGCGGCGCGACACGAGGGTCGGCCCAGGGAAAAGCCCTTCGGCGCCCCAGATCTCGGTGCGCGTTCCCGGCACGATCTCCGGATGGGCGACGCGGTCGGTGAGGTCGTGGAAGTCCGCGTCCGGGTAGTCCGGATGCCGCGCGGGAGCGGGCACCGGCGGGATCGGCAACGGGACCCGGAAGGGCGTGGGCAGCGGAAGAAGGCTCGGCAGCAGGCTGCCCGGTTCCCGGGTACTGCCCAGAGTGGGCACGGCGAACCCGGCCACACCCGCGGCGGCGGCACCGGCGGCCAGGCCGAGGAGGCGGCGGCGGCTGAGCGCCCACCGCGGGGCGGCGCCGGTCATCGCCCGGTTCCCGCTGCGCGGCGCCCGAAGGGGCGGTCCTGCGGCTGGTGCGTGCACACCCACAGCGCGAGCCAGCAGGCCAGGCCGATGACCGTCACCCCGAGCGGGATGTGCAGGCCGAGGACCCGGCGGAAGCCCAGCGCGATCTGTGCCACGATGGCCGCGCTCAGCACGACCGAGGCCAGGGCGAGCGAGCCGGGGCCACGGCAGGCCCGCCAGGCGGCCACGGCCACGACGATGTCCACAAAGGACAGGACGCCGACCGAGGTCGCGTTGAGCTGGTGCAGGTTCAGCATCGGGTAGGCACCCGACAGGAAACGGCCCGCCAGTACCGCCTGCAGCACGGCGTCGAAAGCCAGCAGGCACAGCGTGCCGCGGAACAGCCACCACAGCAGCCGACCGCGGGGTTTCCGCGATTCGTCCCGTGGCGGCGCGCCCTCCCGCCGCTCGTCGATGGTGCCGGTCTCGGTCGGCATGCCGGTCCCCCTGTCGTTGAAGGTTTCTCGCGGCGAACAGCTTCGCCCGGTAAGCGGGCCCGGCACGTCCCCCGCACGACGGCTCCTGCGCTACGGGGGACCCGGTAGGGGTCGACGCCCGACTACGGCAGCCGCCGTAGGCGGACCGCTCTCCACCGATCGGTTGACTCGGGAATCAGCCGCGCGGTCGCCGAAGGGGACCGTGCGGTTCATGCGCACGCGGAGCCCGGGGCGGGACGCTGAAGCCACCACGACCACCGACCCTCTGGGGGAAGCCATGAACACCACCCGGCCCGGCGAAACGCACCTCGGCCAGCCCGGCGTGCAGCGCGCGTTCCGCGCCGTCAAACTCCTCATCGGCACCTACACCGCGGTCAGCGTGCTCACGCTCGTCGCCATCGTGGCGCTGCGCGGCCACGCCTCCGTGGTGAACGACGCGGTCTGGATCCGGGGCACCCTCGTGCTCGTGAGCTCCCTGCTCACGATGGCCTTCGCCCTGCGCGCGGCCCGCGGCTCCCGCGCCGCGTACCTGCGGTTGCGGATCGTCTCCGCGGTCATGGTGCTCGCCATCGCCGTGATCGTCGCCGTGCCCGGTCCCTTCCCGGTGTGGATGAAGATCGAGCAGGGCGGGTGCGGACTCGTGCTGGCCGGGGTCGTCGCCATCGTCTACGGAAAACGCCTTCGCGCGGTCTTCGCCCGGTGATCCGGGCTAGATTGCCTGAGGGGAGGTGAACCGCCGATGAGTGCTTCTCAGCCCGACCTGGAGCGGCGGTGGTACCCGGTGGTCACCATCGGGCCGTACCTGCTGCTGGCGGTCCTTGCCGCGTTCACCGTCGTGATGAAGCGCGCGCAGGGCGCCTCCCCGGCCGGTGACCTCGCCCTGTGCGGGCTGGCCGCCGCGTGGATGCTGTGGATGTTCACGCTGCACCCGGCGTGGCGGGACCGCCCGGCGGTGATGGCCACGTTCTTCACCGTGCTGATCGGCATCATCGCGGTGCTGGTGGTGCGGGCCCCGTGGTTCGGCTGTTTCACCCCCGCCGCCTACCTCTACGCGTTCCGGGTCCTGCACTGGCCGTGGCGGCTGGCCGGGGTGGCCGCCGTGGCGGTCGTCGCGGGCACCGCACAGGCGGCCGCGGTGGACAAGACCACCGCCGCCGGGCTGCTCGGCTACGGGGGCATCCTCGCCGTCAACGCGCTGCCCATGTGCGGTTTCGCCTGGTTCGTGTGGCGGAGCACGCAGTGGAACGACCAACGCGACCGGGCGCTGGCCGAGGTGCGCGAGGCCAACCGCAGGCTGGAGGTCTCGCTGGCCGAGAACGCGGCCCTGCACCAGCGGCTGCTGTCGCAGGCGAGGGAGGCGGGTGTGCTCGACGAGCGGCAACGGATGGCGCGGGAAATCCACGACACCCTCGCCCAGGGCCTCACCGGCATCATCACCCAGTTGCAGGCCGCCGAACAGGCCGGTCCCCACCGGGCGGAAGGACGCAGGCACCTCGATGCCGCGACGAAACTGGCCAGGGAAAGCCTCGTCGAAGCTCGGCGCTCGGTGCACGCCCTGCGCCCCGAGCCGCTCAGCCAGGCGGGGCTGGGCGAAGCGCTGGCCGCCGTCGTACGGAACTGGTCGGCACGGCACGGGATCGCAGCCGAGGCCGGCACGACCGGCACCGTGCGGCCGATACCGCCCGCGGCCGAGGACGCGCTCCTGCGCGCCGCGCAGGAGGCCCTGGCCAACGTGGCCCGGCATGCGGAAGCCGGCCGGGTGGGTGTCACGTTGTCCTTTTTGGATAGCGAGGTGGCGCTGGACGTGCGGGACGACGGCAGGGGCTTCGACCCGGCGGCGCCCGCCGCCGGGTTCGGCCTGCTCGCGATGCGGCAGCGGATCGAAGGGCTGTCCGGAACGGTGCGGATCGAATCGGAACTCGGCGCGGGCACGGCGATCTCCGCACGCGTCCCGCTCGCCAAGGAGGTGATGGCGTGATCAGGCTGCTGATCGCCGACGACCACCCGGTGGTCCGGGACGGGCTGAGCGGTATGTTCGCGGCCGACCCCGAGTTCGAGGTGCTGGGCGAAGCCGCCGACGGCGCCGAAGCCGTCCGGCTCGCCCATGCCCTGCGGCCGGACGTGATCCTGATGGACCTGCGCATGCCGGGAATGGACGGGGTGGCCGCGATCGGCGAGCTCGCCCGGCGGGGCAACGACGCCCGGATACTGGTCCTGACCACCTACGACACCGACGGTTACGTGCTGCCGGCGATCGAGGCCGGGGCGACCGGCTACCTGCTCAAGGACGCGCCCCGCGACGAACTGCTGCGGGCCGTGCGCGCGGCGGCGCAGGGCCAGTCCGTGCTCTCCCCCGCGGTCGCCGCCCTGCTGATGAACCGCGTCCGCGCCCCCGGCCCCGAACCCCTGAGCCCGCGCGAACGCGAAGTCCTCGCGCTGGTGGCGGACGGGAAGACCAACCGGGAGGCCGCCGCCTGCCTGTTCCTCAGCGAAGCCACGGTGAAAAGCCATCTGCTCAACATCTACGCCAAACTGGAGGTCGGCGACCGCGCCTCCGCGGTCGCCGAGGCCTTCCGCCGGGGCCTGCTCACTCCGCGCTGACCCGCCCCGGGCCTTCTCCCGGCTCGCCGAGGTCTCGCTACCCCGGCCGCCCGTTCCAGTAGAGGGTCCCCGGGGGTTCGAGGAACTTCCGGTCATCGTGCTCCTGCCGAAGCCGACCGTCAAAGCGCCCTCACGGCAACGCACGGCCCCTCCCCGGACCGAACGTCGCCGGGGATCAGCGGGTGGTCAGGGCAGCCTCGACGGCGCGGGCGATGCCGGTCGCGATGGCGGCCTGCCCCGCCGGGTCCGCGGCCGTCGCCGCATCGCGCGGGTTGCTGAGGAACAGGGGTTCGACCAGCGCACCGGGCATCCCGCTCGGCTCGTCGACCCAGCCCGGGGAAGCGGGCCCGAGCAGCATCAGATGCCCGTACGCCTCCCCCGCGGGGGTGATCTGCCCGCCGCCGGTCGCGGTGTCGTCCCCGATCCCCCGATCGGGGACCGGGCGGCCCGCCTCGGCCAGCGCCGCGAGGATGTTCTGCTGCAGCAGGGTCGCGAGCCTCTGGTTGGCCTGTGCGAAGGGCCGTCCGGTGTTGTACAGCGTGGTCGCGCCCCGGACGCTCGAGTCGGAGTAGGAGTCGAAGTGGACCGAGACGAGGGCTGCCGCGCCGGAGCGGTTGGCGCACCGCAGCCTGCCCTCCATGTCGGTGTGCTTGCCCCTGGTCGAGAATCCCTGGCCGTCGAGGTCGGCGGCGGCCAGCGGGAGGATCGACGTGTCCGTGGTGCGCGAGAGCACCACCCGGAACCCGTGCTGCCGCAACTGGGCCGCGGCGTCCAGCACCACCGGCAGCGTCAGGTCCTTTTCCGCGCCCTGGGAGCCGATGGCGCCGGGATCGGGCCCGCCGTGCCCCGCGTCGAGGAACACCGTCGTCCCCCGGTCGCCCGTCGTCGGCGGGAAGACCACGCACGCGCCGGGAGCGAATTCGCCGGACGAGAGCGGCGCGGGGGTCGCCGGTGCGCTGGACGGCTTCACGGCCACGGGAACCGGCGGAGCCGGAGCCGGGGCCGGAGGGTGATGGGCGGGCTGGCGCATCACCACCACCGTCGTGGCCACGCCGGCGGCGGCCAGCGCGAAGCACGGGGGAACCCACCACCACAGCCGCTTCGCCCGGCGGGTCGCGGGTGGCTCCTCGGCGGTCATCACGCCACCCCGGTGCTGCTCCGTCCGGGCACGCGACGACGGAGACACGTGCTCGTGACGGCCCATGGGGACAACTCCTTCGCGGGGGAGCTCGGGATTTCAGTCTCACGCCGGAGGACGGGAACTTCGCGGCGGAAACCCCATCGGGCGACCGTGCTCCACCTGACGGTGGACGCGGGAAAACCCCGGTACGCAACGGAATCACCGCCCCCGCGGGTTTCCTCGGCGGCCAAGGGATCCAGGAACACGGCCGCGGCGTCGTAGCGGTGTTCCTTCCCGGAGGTGAGAGCATGCTGTCCGCGACGTCTTGCGGTCACTTCGCGCCCGGGCACGCGCGGATAGAGTCGAACCGATGAGCCAGGACCGGATCGCGGGGCTGGGGGCCGAACTCGAGCGGGCGGTCGAGTGCGACGACGCGGAGGCGATCATCGAGGCCGGTGAGTGCCTGCTGCGGATCCTGCCCTCCGGCGACCCCCGCCGCGCCATCCCGCTGTACTACGCGGGTCTCGCCCGTGCCGTGCGTTTCGACGGTCCCGGGGGCGGCGCGGGCAAGGACCGCAGACGCGCCACCGCCTACCTGCGGGAAGCCCGGCGCCTGCTGCCCCGTGACCATCCCTGGCGGCCCCACGCCACCCTGCTCGCCGGGCTGCTGCTGTCCCACCGCCTGCTGCAGCGGTCCGATGGCGGTACCCGGCACCTGCCCGAGGCGATCGCGGCGCTGGAGGCCGCGCTGGACACCGTCGGCGAGGACCAGCCGGAGCTGCGCCTTCTGGTGCGCTACCGCCTCGCCATGCTGCTGGCGAAACGCTACCTCCTGTGCGGCGGGACGGAGGAGGACCGGGTGCGGAGCCTGGCCGAACTGACCGCGCTCGCCGAAGACCCGGCCGTGGACCGCGAGACCACCGACATCTGCAGGATCTTCGCCTCCCAGTTGGGCTTCCTCGCCGGGCTCCCGCCCGAACTCCGCTCCGGCGAGGTCACCGCCGAGCAGGTGGAACACCTGCACTGGCGGCTTCCGGCGACGCGGCCCGAAGCCGTGACGGAAGCGATGCGGCAACTCGAAGCCGTCTCCGGCGACACCATCGGAAGAACCGGCGTACCCAGCCCCCTGCCGATGCTCAGGGCACTGACGCGGATGCAGAAGTCCCTGGCGGACAAGAAGAACCTGTCCCCCGAGGAACTGGACGACGCGATCACGCTGATCGGCGAGGCGGCCGCGCAGGAAGAGCCGGGCACACCCGACGCGGCCGTCATCGCCGCCTTCGGTGCCGCCCTGCGGCGCGAACGGGCGCGGCGCGGCGGCGAGGATTCCGGCGCCCAGACCGCCGAAGAGCTCGCCACGCTGCTCGAAACCCTGGGTGAGCATCCGCTGCGCCCGGCGATCGAAGCCGTGCACACCGCCATCACCGCCGAGGGCAGCCTGCCCCACCAGCCGGAGGATCTCACGGCCCTGACCGGACGGCTCGAACGCTTCCTCACGAACATGCCCGAGGATCACCCGGTGCGGGTGAGGATGCTCATGCGGTTCGCGTCCGCGCTCGTCTTCCAGGCCGGGATCACGCGGTCCGCCGAGCAACTGGACCGGGTCCGCACGCTGGTACAGGACGCGCACGACCGCGGCACCCTGGACGAGGGCAGCCTGCCGATCACCACGTTCATCCTCAGCTGGGTCGACGGGATGCAGGGCACCCTCGAAACGGACGCCGACCGGCTGAACTCGGCCCTCGACCGGATGCGCGAAGCGGCGAATGTGCTGCCGGACGGACACGAGCTGCGGTCGCTCCTGGGCGTCGCGGTCGGCTCGCTGCTGTCGCAGCGCTATCTGGCGACCGGGAACCTGGAGGACATCGACGCGATGTCCTACTACGCCGGCCGGCTCCCGGCGGACCTGCCCGCCGACCGGCAGTGGATTCCCCGCCAGCTGGCCGCGATGACGAAGTTCGCGCGCAACCAGAACAAGCTCACCCCGCAGCTGATCGACGAGCTGATCGCCGAGTTCGAAGAGGCCGACCGGCTGGCCCCGGACGAGCAGCGGCGGTGGACCGGCGGCGGCCGCCTGGCGGCCTTCCTGCGCCTGCTCCGCGGCGCGGTCACCGACGAAGGCGCCCGGTTCCCCACCTCCGGGAGAGAACTGGCCGAATTCCGGGCCGCCGCCGAGATGATCGCCCACCAGGAACCCGCACTGCTCGACCGGAGCGGCGACGAGGGCATGGCGCTGGTCGGCGCGGCCTTCGCCGCCCGCGACCGGCGGCAGCTCGACCGGGGCATCACCCTGCTGGCCCGCCGCGCGGCCGGTCCGTCGCTCGCCGCGTTCGAGCGGCTGCGGGTGCTGGTCGCCCTCGGCAACGCCTTCCGCATGCGTCACCTGCTCACGGGCAGCCCGCGCGATCTCGACAACGCCGTCTCCCGCTTGGAAGAGGCCCGCCTGCTGGCCCTGCGGGAGCCCGCGGTACCGGACTCGGCGGTGATCTTCAACGCGCTGGGCGACGCCTACTTCGCGCGCGCAGATCCCCATCGGCGGGACGCGCGGCGCGCGGTCACCGCGGGCCTGGACGGCCTGCGCCTGCGCACCCAGGAAGTCCTGCTGCAGTCCGGGGCCGGGCGCGGCCTGACCGCCGCGCGCTCCGCGGAGGGCGAATCGGCCCAGGTGACCCGGTGGTGCCTGGCCGCGGGCGAGCCCGAGGCGGCGGTGCGGGCCCTCGAACTGGGCCGGGCCATGGTGCTGCATTCGGCCACTGTGGACGCTGGAATTCCCTTGCTGCTCAGGGAGAACGGTCATCACGACCTGGCGGGCGAGTGGGAGGACGAAACCCGGGAGTCGCCCTGGGACGTGACGGGCGGCGACGCCCTGCCGCTCGACTCGGCGGCGCTCGAGGTGCCCAGCGATCTGCGCCGCCGGGTCCTGCTCGCCCTGGAACACACCGAGGCGGAGCGGGGCATCCTCCTTCCCCCCGACCCGGCCGCGATCGCGACGGCGCTGGACCGGGCCGGTGCCGGGGCGCTGGTGTACCTGCTGCCGCGCGACGACCACGGCGACGGACTGGCGGTGCTGGTGTGCGCGCACGGGGAGATCCGGCACCTGCCGCTGCCCGGGCTGGGCGCCGAGCCCGGCGGGCCGCTGGAGAATTTCGAGCGGGCACAACGGGAAGTGCAGCGCGATGAAGGCGCGTGGCCGGACTGGGAGGCCGCGGCGGGGGAACTCGGCGCGTGGGCGTGGGAAACGGCGATGGGCCCGGTGCTCGCCGAGTTCGGAGCCGGGGTGCCCAGGCGGCCCCCGCGGCTGGTCCTCGTCCCGGTGGGACGGCTCGGGGTGGTGCCCTGGCACGCGGCGTACCGGCCGGTCCCCGAGGGTGTGCGCTACGCCTGCCAGGACGCGATCCTGTGCTACGCCTCGTCCGCCCGCCAGTTCACCGACAGCGTCGGGCGGGAAACCCGGCCGTGGCCGGAAAATCCGGCGCTGATCGAGGTCGCGGGCAGCGATCTCGTCTGGGCCGCCGAGGAAATGGAGGAGATCCGGCGGCACTGCTATCCCGGCTGCGTCCACCTCGGGAGCGACCCCACGGAGGTGATCACGCCGGAACGGGTACTGGCGCTGCTGCCCGGAGCGGGCGGTCCGGGTGCCTCCGTGCTCCATTTCGGTTGCCACGCCAGGCGGACCGACCCGCCGATCGACTCCTACCTCAGCCTGGACGGGGAAGCGAAACTCCCGGTCCGCGACATCCTGCGCCAGGCCCACGCCCGGCCAGCCGGGGCCGCGGGCGGGCTGGTGGTGCTGGCGACCTGCGTCAGCGATCTCACCGAGGACGCGCACGACGAGGCGCTCACCCTGGCCACCGCCTTCCTCGCCGCGGGCGCGGCCGGGGTTCTGGGTGCCCGGTGGCCGGTGCGGGACGTGCCGACCGGACTGTTCATGATCATGTTCCATCACTACCTCAACTCCGGATATCCCGATCCGGCCACCGCGCTGCGCGCCACCCAGCTGTGGATGCTCAACCCGCGGCGGCGCCTGCCGCCCGGTGTCGGCGGCCTGCTCGCCGACGAACTCGGCACCCATCCGCTCGACGCCCCCGTGAACTGGGCCGCGTTCACCTACCAGGGCCAGTAGGCCGGTAAGGGAGTGGGCTCCGATACGAACTCCAGAGAAAGGCAGACCAGTCATGTCCCCGGACACGCCCTTCGGGATCGACCTCGGCACCACGCACTCCTGCATCGCCTACCTCGACGAGGCGGGCAAGCCGGTGATCGCCCAGAGCGCCATCGGCGAGGACACCACCCCGTCGGTGGTCTACTTCGAAGCCGCGGGAAAGGTCACGGTGGGCACCGCGGCCAGGGACGCCGCCCTGCTGGCACCGCACCTCGTGGCGCAGTTGACCAAGCGCATGATGGGCCGCCGCAAGACCGCGGGCACTTACCACGGCAAGGAGTACGCGCCCGAAGAGATCTCCGCGCTCATCCTCACCGAACTCGCCAGGGCCACCCGGGAAGGCACCGGTCTCACCGTGCGGGACGTGGTGATCACGGTGCCCGCCTACTTCGGGGTCGCGGAGAAGGAGGCGACCCGCCGCGCCGGGGAGATCGCCGGGTTCACCGTGCTCGACGTGCTGGCCGAACCGGTCGCCGCCGCCCTGCACTACCAGGCCGTCACCGGCGGGGAAGGCACCCGCCACGCGCTGGTGTGCGATCTCGGTGGCGGAACCTACGACACCACGGTGATCCGGATCGAAGGGGACGACATCCGGGTCGTGTGCACCGACGGCGACGCCGCGCTCGGCGGCGCCGACTTCGACGCCCGCGTCCGCGACCACCTGCTCGCGGTGTTCGCCGAACAGCATCCGCGCCTGGACCCCACCGCCGACGAACCGTTCATGCAGGATCTGCAGACCACCGCCGAACAGCTGAAGAAGGAACTGAGCCGCGCCCAGTCCCGGCGCACCGACCTGCGCTTCGCCGGGGCCGTGGCGCGCGTGGAACTGACCAGGGAGAAGCTGGAAGAGCTCACCGCCGACCTGCTGGACCGCATGGTGGAGATCACCGCGCGGACCGTGGACCTGGCCCGCCGCAAGGGAGTCGACCGGTTCGACGAGGTCCTGCTGGTCGGCGGCATGTCGAAGATGCCCGCCGTCTCGGCCCGGATCACCGACCGGCTCGGGCTGCACCCCCGCCACCACGAACCCGATCTCGCGGTGGCGAAGGGCGCCGCGCTGTTCGCGCTGCTGAACCGCGCGCGCTCGGGCCCCGCGGACGCGGTCGCCGACCGGCTGAACCTGCCCGCCGAGGAGGTGAGGTCGCTGGCCGCCAAGAAGGTCACGACCGTGCTGCCGCGGGCGTTCGGGGTCAAGGCCATCGACCCTCGCGACCCGCTGGCGAGGACCAACCCGCTGGCCGCCCGGACGATGATCGCGCACCTGCTGCCCGCCAACACCCCGCTGCCCGCCGACAGCGGGCCCTATCCTTTCGGCGTGGCCACGGACAACCAGCGCATGGTGGAGATCGAGGTCTGGGAACAGACCAGCCCGCACGAATCCGAGGAACTCGCCGACAACGCGCTCATCGGCCGCGGGCTGCTGCGCAACCTGCCGCCCCGGCCCGCGGGTTCCCCGTTCGAGGTCACGTTCTTCATGTCGGAAACGGGAAAGCTGACCGTGCGCGCCGAGGAACCCTCCTCCGGCGCGCAGGTCCGGTTCGACCTGCAGATCGGTGGTATGGACCAGGCGGCGGTGGACGCGGCGCGCGCCGGGATCGCCCGGCACACGGTGCGGGGCTGAGGAGGCGCGGATGGGCACCAGGGAGGCGCTGGACGCGCTGGTACGGGCCTGGGACGACGTGCGGTCCCGGCTGAGCGCGGAGGAACTGGCGCAGGTGGAGGGCATGGTCCGGGAACTGGCCGCGGAGGGCCTTCCCGCGGCGCTGACCAAGCGGTCGGCCGACCTGGCCCGGTACCTGGCGCGGCGGCTGCCCGCCGACCATCCCGTGCGCCGCGCGCTGGCGGACGGCGGCACGCGCCTGACCGGCCCGGCACGGGAGGCGCGGGAGCTCACCGGCTGGTTCGCCACCCGTGACTCCCTGCGGTCCGCCCTGCTCGGGAACCGGACGCCGACCGCGGAGGAGGTGCGGCGGGAAGCCACCCACTGGCTCCTCGCGGCGGAAGCTTTGTCCGAAGCCGAAGTCCGCGCGCGCGGCTGGGACCCCGCGGGCGAGGACCTCATCCGGCTCGATCGGGACGACGGCGGCAGCCAGTGGCCCGCCTTCCAGTTCGGCCCCGGCATCATCGGCCGGATCAACCGCATCCTGGACGCGGCGGGCGACCCCTGGGGCGCGGCCGACTGGTGGCTGGGCGAACACGCCCGGCTCGGAGAAGCCCCGGTGCGGTTGATCGGACGGGTCGACGACGAGGTCCTGACCGAAGCCGCCCTCGACGAGCGAGCGGAGGACTGAGCCATGCCCGACTACGACCCGCCCGCCGAGTTCGACGGCACACCCCACCGGTTCCTGCTGCCTCCCGACAGCCTGCTGTGGCACGTCCACCCGAAGACCCGCAAGGCCACCGAGTTCACCCCGTACCGCCCCGGCCGCCGCCACGCGGGCCGCTTCGACGGCACGGAGGAGGACCCCTACCCCGCCTACAACGCGGCCCGCAGCGCCCCCGCCGCGCTCGCGGACGTGCTACTCGGCAGCATTCCCTCTCCCACCAAGGGTTTCCGCACGCTCCGGCGGGTCGGCGTGGCCGGCCTGCGGCTGAGCCTCGTCCTCACGGCGGTCGAGCTGAGCCTGGTCACCCTCTGCGACGCGACCGACCTCAACGCCGTCGCCCAGGACGTGTGGCTGATCCGCGCCGAAGACAGCGACCTGCCGCGAGTGCGGCGCTGGGCGAGTTGGGTGCGCAAGCAGGCGCCGTGGGCGGAGGGCTTCCTCTGGCCGCCCAAACGGGACCCGGGCAGGCACTGCGTCGTGCTGTTCGGCGACCGCTGCGACTCGGGGGTGTTCCAGCCGAACGCCCAGCACGAGGTGGACCTCGACGACGAGTTCGGCGCGGCCTACCTCAACGGCATGCTCGCCGAGTACCGCGTCTGGATCGCCCCACCCCGCCCGCCACGCTAGGGCCTGGGTACTGCCGCGCTGGGGGTGCGTCTCGTCAGCTCGGGGAGAGCACGCTGGTGCTGGTGGGTGTCTCCGACCGGAAGCTGTGCCCGAGCTGCGGTCCCAGCCCGAAGTAGTGGCGGAAGTTGTAGATCAGCGGACTCCACCGCGCCGGGTCGACGTGCTGCGTTCCCGGGACGATCAGCTCGGGCGCGCAGTGCACCCGCAGCACCTTGGCCTCAATGATCAGGAAGTCGCCGCCGGCGTCGGACCGGACGGCGGCCGCGCGGGCCTCGAGCTGGATGGGGCACTCGGCGAGGCGTGGCGGCCGGACCAGTTCGGCGGGCTCCGGCCGGAAACCGGCGGCGGCGAACTTGTCCGGCTCGTACCGGAACCGGTCGCGCTTGGGCTCGGGTACCGGGTCGGCACCGGTCAGCGGCGCCAGCCGTTCCACCGCGGCCCACTGGGCGGGGCCAGGCAGGTTGATCACCAGCTCCGGACGGGCGGTGAGGTTGCGTGCACCCTGGCCGGTGGGAGCCAGCCCGAGCACCACCACCTCCCCCAGTGCCCAGGCCGAAGACATCGGCGTGATGTTCGCGGATCCATCCGCGTTTTCGGTGGTCAGCAGCGCGACCGGGGTGCCGAAATACAGGACGCTCGGCGTGATGGCGATGTGTTCGATCACGGTCGCCAGGCTAGGCACGGCACGTTTCGGCGGGGGCCGAACAGTCCGGCGGGCGCTCCGCGGAGTGTCCTCAACGGACGATGCGCCGGAATGGGGGACACAAGCGCCGGAAGGTGGGACACGGGAGCGGGCAGAGGGTCAGGGGCGGCGGCGGGTGAGGCCGCGGGCCATGGAAGCGATGCCGGGGGTGATGCCCCGCTCGTCGGTGATCAGCCGCTCGCTGTCCTGCGTGCCGGGGCAGGCCAGCTCGCCCAGGGCCTCGGCCGCCCCCCGGCCGAGGCCCCGCACCACGATCCGGACCCCCATCGCGCACAGCTCCCGCGCCAGGGCGCGGGCACGGCGGCGGTCGCCGAGGTCCCCGTCACCGAAGATGCACACCACGCGGTCCCCGCGCATCCCGCCGAACAGCTTCTTCGCCACTTCGAGCGCGGGCACGACGTTCGTGCCGCCGCTGCCGATCCGCCCGCGCAGGCCGTCGAGCACCTTGTCCCGCGGCGCGTCCGGCGGCACGTACCGTTCGATCGAACTGTGCCACAGCACGATTCCGCACCGGTAGTAGTTCTCCCAGGCCTGGCTGAGGAATTCCTCCCCGCCCTGCAGCGCCTTCTTCAGCGGTTTGCCCTGCATGGAACCGCTCACGTCGATGCACAGCAGCACGGTGCCGCCGTAGCGCTCCTGCAGCGCGGCCAGATGCGGTCCCGGCGGGGACTGGGTGAGCCCGATGCCGTCGAAGTTCCTGCGCAGCCACGAAGTCATTGCCGCCCCTCACTGCCGGATGGTCAGCCCGCGCAACGCCCCGTCGAGCGTGCGGGTGGACTCGGCGTCGAGCACACCGTCCATATAGGCCGAAAGTTCCAGTTTCGTCCCGCTGCCGGGCTCCACCGCGGTCACGCTGAGCAGCCCGTCCGCGCTGACGCGCGAGGTGATCTCGATCGGTGATCCCGCGGGCAGCGGCGGGATTCCGGCCAGTTCGCCGTCGAGCACCCGCCGGTTGTCCTCGACCTCCTCGGAGGGCACGTCTCCCGCCTGCTCGAAGACCTGGACGCGCACCCGGTCCTGACCGTCCACAATGGTGCAGAACGTGGTGGTCGCGGCGGCGGGGAGCGGATCGTCGCGGTGCACGGTGTGCATCACGATGCGGCGCCGTCCCGCAGGGTCGTGGCTGTCGTCGACCAGGATGCCGAAGCTGCGCGGCACCACCGAGGCGGTGGCCTGCCTGCTCGCGCCGGAGGGGTCCCCGGCGAGCTGGTGCGCCCGCAGCGCGGCGCCGTAGGCCACCGCGAAGTCCGGCTCCGCGAGCCTGGGCACCACACGCAGCCGGGTGCGCAGCGCCTCGGCCACGGCGGGCATCTTCGACGAGCCGCCGACGAGGATCACCTGCCCGACCCGGGGCACTCCCCTGGCGCGCGCGCCGGCCAGCGCCCGGTCCACGATCGCCATAGTCCGGCCCAGCAGATCAGCCCCGAGCCCCTCCAGGGTCTTCCTGTCAAACGGGACGGTCACGCTGGTCCCGCCGCGGCGCAGGACCACGGGCCTGCTGGTCTTGCTGCTCAGTTCCCGCTTGGCCGTTTCCGCGACCCTGCCCACGTCCTGGAGAAACGCGTCATCGGCGTAGAAGTCCTCCTCGCCCGCCGCGTGGGCGAAACTTTCCAGCAGGAAACCGGTGATCCGCTCGTCCCAGTCCGCCCCGCCGAGCCTGCTGTCGCCGTCGGTGGCGATCACCTTCGCACCGGTGCCGTCGGCCCTGAGCACGGTGGTGTCGAAGGTGCCGCCGCCGAGGTCGTAGACCAGGATCGCCCCGCCGGGGTCCGCCGTCGCGCGGTAGTGCAGCGCCGCCGCGACGGGCTCGGCCAGCAGCTCCAGCACCTCGATCCCGGCGAGCCGGGCCGCCTGGTAGGTGGCTTCCCGTTCGCGCAGGCCGAAATACGCGGGCACGGTGATCACCGCCCGCACCGGCTCCTCCCCCGCGCCGAGCTGGGCCCGTGCGTCCTCGACCAGGGTGCGCAGGATCAGGGCGGACACCGATTCCGGGGTGTGCCGGACCCCGTGGAACAGCAGCTCGAACTCCGTGCCCATCCGCCGTTTGATCAGCGCCACCGTGTTGTCCGGATCGATCGCGGCGGCCTCGCGCGCGGCCGAACCGACCCGCACCACCCCGGGGGATTCGAACGACACCACCGAAGGCGTGACGCGCTCGCCCAGCCGGTTGGGCAGGATCACCGGGTTTCCCCGCTCCTCCACCGTCGCGACGGCGGAGTACGTGGTGCCGAGGTCTATGCCGAGGATCACCAGAGGTGCCATCCCATCGCCGTCCACGTGTCCCGGACCTGCTGCGCCCGCGCCAGCAACCACGGCCAGGCACCCGGCACCAGCCGGAGCACCCCGCAGGCGAACAGCACGAACAGCACCACCAGGACGAGCAGCAGCAGACCCCGGCAGACGCGGTGCGCCGGTGGCAGACTCGTCGCGCTCATACCGTTTCCTCGACTTCCCGCGAGCCGTCACGCCCACTCTGTTCGGGCAGCATCACCGCTCCCGCGCCCGCGGCCAGCCAGGCGAGGGGGTTCGCCGGGGAGAATCCGCTCCCGGCCCGTTTCCCGGCCACCGAGGCCACCACGAAGTAGCGCACCTCGCCGAAATCACGCTCCGCGGAGAGCACGAGGTTGTCCAGACCGGCGCGCACGAGCCAGTCCCGGCCGTCTCCGGGGGCCGGAGCCGCGTCCCCGGACACCCCGTCGAGCAGGTCGGCCTTGACGATGGTCATGGCCAGTTTCCGTTTCCGGGTCCGCACGCCGTAGTCCCGCAGGCGCTGGGCGGTCACGTGGTACACGCGCTCGGGATCCTCGACGGCCGGATTCGCGCGGGCCAGCACCTCCGCCGTACCGGCCTGGTCGCGCACCCACGGCACGGAGAACGGGTCCACCACGAACACCAGTCCCTGGGCGTGGTCGAGGAATTCCAGCATGCTGTTGTCGTCGCGGTCGGCGTAGAACTCACCGGCGGCGTCGAACAGGTGCAGCAGCGCGCTGCGGCGGCCCTGGTCGTAGCGCACGGTGAGCGCGGTGGGCAGCTCGCCCGCCGGGGTCTTCACCGTGTCCCCGCCGCTGGTGATGATCGCCGCGCCGTGGTCGAAGGCCGCCTTGCTGTCGTCGTCGACGAAACCGAGCGTGCCGCCCGCCGCCGCCACCGCGTCGCGCAGGGCGACCAGCCCGGCGTAGACCAGCCTGGTCTTGCCCGCCGAAACCGGCCCGAACACCGGAATCCGGATGTCGGTGAGTACCGCGGCCCCGTCCCGGAGCCGCAGTTTGCAGCGCGGGCACTGCGGGGAGGCGATCCGCGCCATCCGCAGGACCGTGGTCGGCAGCCTGCGCCCGCAGTCGCACCGGCGCCACACCGCACCCAGCCGTCCGGGCCGGATGTCCCGGTGCAGCCGCCCGCAGCCGGGGCAGGCGAAGGCGGGCAGGGAGTCCACGTGGTAGCAGCGCGGGCAGCTGCCGCTGGCGCCGCGCAGGCGCCGCACGAGCTGGTCGGTGCCGCGCAGGAAACCGGCGGTGAGCACCCACGGAACCCAGAGCGCGAACAGCACCAGCGCGCCCGCCGCCAGAACGGCCGCGCCCGCGGCGAACGCGCCAAGGCTCACCGAGAGCCACAGTGGACAGACGACGACCAGGCCCGGAATCCAGCCGTAGCCGCGGTAACGGAAGAGGGTTCCGACCTTGGCCCAGCCCCGCCACACCGCGCCGCGGATCTCCCGCCACACCTGGCCGAGATCGGTCCGCGCCTGCGCCGCGAAATAGACCGGCCACGCCCGGTCCCGGCCGAACGCGCCGGAGTGGCGGAGTTCGGGCAATCCCGCCTTCCCCTTCTCGACGCGCCGGGGCGTGATGACCTCCGGGGCGGCCAGACCCCGGGTCACCAGGGTGCGGGCGGCGACCACCAGCGCGAGCAGCACGCCGCACACCGCGAGCGCGGGCAGGACGATGATCAGTGCCGGTACCAGCAGCCAGAGGAACCCGGCCACCGCGAGCCACAGCGCTACGTAGATCCCGACCAGCGCGGCCGCTATCCCCAGCAGATAGACCATGGCTCACCTTCCCCGGGTCCAGCGGCCGAACAACTTACCGGACTTCGGCGGGTTTTCGGCCTTCTGCTCACGTTTCTCCCGCGCACGCTTGGCGCGCTCGGTCTGACCGGACAGCACGGCGCGGCGGCGGGTGAACTCGTGCCAGTCCTCGGTCACCTCGGCACCCAGCGTGCGCAGATGGCGGCCCGCGCCGCCCACCCGCTCCGCGTCCGTGGTGCGCGCCCAGGTCCGGAGCTTCTTTTCGAACGGCACGGCCACCGCGTCGGAGCACTGTCCTATCGCGACATACGCCAGCGCGGCCGCGGCCTCGCCGCGCGAATCCCGCGCGTGCCAGGCCAGGGGCAGCTCACGGGCCAGCACGGCGAGCAGGACTTCGTCACCGGCCTCCACGATCGCCACCGCGTCGGGGAACGGCAGGCCGAGCAGCGCGGCGGTGAACTGCTCCCCGCGGGCCGACAGGACCGGCCCGCCGACCCGCGGCGGCACCGGGATCCGGGACGGGTCCGGCCGCGACGGCGTGCCCACGGCGGCGAACCAGTGCTGGAGCGCCTGATCCTGCCGGGCGAACTCGGCCAGGTCCGGCATCCGCGCGAGCACGCCGCGGGACGCCAGCAGGCGGATCACGTCGAGTTCGTCGGCGGAGAGGGCCCGCGACACCAGCCTTCCCGCCGCGCCGCCGATCTCCTTGGCGTGCCAATCCGCGGTGAATTCGCCGGGCGGGACCGTCAGCAGGTACCGCTTCAGCTCCTCCAGTGCCGGCTCGGCGAAGGAGAACAGCGCGCGCCAGAGCAGCACCGGATAGTCCTCCGCCGGGGCGCGAAGGATGGCATAGACCATTTCGATGGTGTCGCGCCGGGTCGCCGGTCCGCCCTTCTCGACGGCCGCGGCGGTGGTGGTGGCATCGATCATCGTCGCCGGATCCGTGACCCCGGGCAGCAGCAGGCGCCACCACCGCTCGCGGATGTCCGCGACGGTCCGGTGCTCCTCCGGGGAGCCCCGCCTCTCCAGCGAGACGGCCAGCGCCGACCGGAGCAGGACGAGAAGTTCCGCCCCGCAGGACCAGGTGCCCGGGTCGATCTGCTCCCGGGGATGCGCGGCCCACCACCGCACGAACCGGTCCGCGCCGCCCGGGAACTCCGCCGGGCGCGGTACCACGCCGAAGCGCGTGACCGTGCGCAGCAGCGCGTCCATCCGCTCGGGCGCGGCCACCTCGGCCGCCGCTTCGGCCAGATCCCGCAGCGACGCCGCCTCGTCGGCGGCGATGCGGCCCCCCGTGCACGGTTCCAGCTCGGCCACGAACAGGGCGCGCCGCACCCGGGCGGTCAGCGCGGCATCGAGCACGTCCTCGCGCAGCGAACGCACGGCCTCGTCGAGCCTGCGCAGTTCCGTCAGCTCCAGCCGGAACGGCAGCACCGACTCCAGCACCGCCGCCACCGGGATGTCCTCAATGGACCGCTCTATCCGGTCCGCCAGCCAGGCGGCCAGTCCCCTCGCCTCGGCCGCGTCGCGGGGCCGCCTGCCGAGGGTCACCACCTCGGCGGCGAGCCGGTCCGCCGAGGCGGCCCGTGCCTGGCCGCCGCCCGCGAACTGGTGCGCCAGCTCGATCGCGTCCACCACATCGTAGGGGTCTTCGCGCAGGAACCGCGCGACCCAATGCCGCGCCGACTCGGTCGGCTCCACCTCGGAACGGCGCCCGGTCGCCAGGTTGAACACGCAGAAGCCGTGGTCGCGCTCCGGCTCGGCGAGCTGCCCCGCCCACTCGGTGTGCAGCGCGAGCACGTCGTGCTGGCTGGCCCGCGGATTCGTGGCGAACACGCGGAAACCGACCCGCAGCGCCCGCGCCTGGGGCAGCAGCAGCGTCCCGGCCGCGATCCAGGCGAGCACCGGCTCCGGGTCGTCGGCGACGAAGACCACCCGCCGTCCGTCGTCACTGTGCAGCCGGTCGAACGCGGAGTGCACCGCGAGCAGCCAGTCCTCGCCGCCGGGCCGCCCGAGGACCCACTCGCGGACGGAGTCCACACTCCACGGTCCCGCGTCCGGCTCGGCGGGCAGCGGGGCGCATTCCGTGCCCGGTGCCGGTTCCTCCGACCAGAACGGCGCGCCCCACAGCTGGGCCGGGCGGGTGAAGCCGTACGCCTCGGGATCGGCGGTGGTGATGGCGTGGGTGAACTGGTTGCCCTCGCGGACCCCGTTGGCCTCGGCCCCGAGATACACCCCGCGCGCCGTCACGTACAGCCCGTCGTAGAGGTGCGTCAGCGACGGCGGGTACTCCTCCACCGGGCGCTGCTGCCGCATCCACGCCACCGGTGCTTCGTACAGTGAAGTCCTTTGCACCAGCGACATTTCTTCGTGCCCGGTCCCGGCCGAGACGGCCTGGAACTGGAAGCCGGCGCCCCCGCGCAGGCCCTGCCCCGGCAGGCAGTCGGTGTAGTACAGCGTCCGGAACCCGCTCATGCGATTCTCCGTGAGACGACCTTGAACAGCCCGAGCAGCCACAGCAGCGGCTCGTCGACCCGGAACGGCCGCACCCCGCCGACGTCGACCCGGTTCGCCGAGTAGTCCGGTTCGGCCCCGAGCGAGGACACCGCGAAGTACCGGAAGGTCTTGTAGTGCGCGCGCAGGTGCGCGTCGATGTCGTCGGCGTCGAGCTCGGCCAGCAGGGCACGCAGGTGCTCGTCGGTGTCGCGCCCGTGCGCCTCGTCGTAGCAGGGCCCGGGTTCGGGCGCCCGCAGCAGCGGGTGCCCGTCACCGAGCATCGGGAAGAAGGCGTCGATCTTGGAGAACACCACGGCGACCGGCACGGAGATCTTGCGCCGGGCGCTGACCGCGTGGCTGGTGCGCAGCAGCTCCGTGATCCGGGTCAGCACGTTGATCGGCGGTTCGGTGTCGCGGCGGCTCGCGTCCGGCACCTTGATCCGGTCGTGCGCGCCCTTGAGCTGGAACGGGTCGAGCAGCACGATCAGCGCGTCCGCCGAGGTGAGGTAGGCCTGGGCGTTGACGAACTCCTGGGTCGTCATGTCCTCACCCGCGGCGTCGTAGAACGACAGCGTCGTGGTGCTGTGCACCTCGCGGCCCAGACTGCGTTTCGGCTGCCGCCACTGCAGGACCAGCGGCACCTTGATACCGCCCGCGGCGCTCGCGGTGGATTCGAACAGCCTCCGGTCGGTGAACAGCGCCTGCTCGTAGTCGGCCAGCCAGTCGCTCACCGAGCCGGTGCCGCCCTGCTGGTCCCCGGCGAACCAGATGTCGGCGGCGAACCGGCGGCGGATGTTGTGCCGCAGTTCGTGGGCCAGCACGGTGGTGTAGACCGTCTTGCCCGCGTTCTTGCCGCCCACCATGCCGATCAGCGGGCTGCGGCTGTCGGAGAAGTTCGCCGGCAGCGGCGTGTGGCAGACCGGGCAGGCGCGGATGCCGGTGCTGCTCCCGCAGTCCGGGCACGGTGCCAGCCTGCCCCGGTGGGAGGCCGGGCGCGGGAAGGTCGGCCAGGACGGCGAGGCGTAGCCGGTGAGCCGCTTGCGGTCCTCGTCGACGGATTTGGTGCACTGCGGTTTGCCCGGCGAGGGCCGGCCGGTGCACTGGAAGTGCAGCGTCCACAGATCGACACGGTGGTAGCAGTACGGGCAGGCTGCGTTGGCGGGCATCAGGGCACCTTCAGCTGGGTGACGGGGGGATCGGTGAGCCGGACCGAGTCGTCGCCGGGAAAGCAACGCACCCAGAACGGCCGTTTCAGTCGGGGCAGTTCGGCGACGAGTTCGACGTCTTCGCCGGGGCGCACCGCGGGCTCCGCGCGCAGCAGCACCTGCCCGTCGCCGGGCCCGCGCGGCATGACCCGGCCGGGGGCGGCGACCACCAGCACCGGGCAGCGCGGCAGCGGCTGGTCGCTGCTCAGCCGCACCCGCACGGTTCCCCCGCCGACCAGCGGTTTCCGCGTCATGGACACCTGGTAGCGCAGGGCGGGCGCGCTACCGGGGACGACCAGCCGCACCCCGGCCGAGGTGCTTTCGCCGCCGGCGCCGGGCAGAACCGTGCGCACCACCACCTCGGCCTCACCCGGTCCACAGTGGACGCGGCAGCCGCCGCCGGACCGGTACTGCTGGCGGGTCAGCCGCTGCCGCCCGGACTCCCCGGCCGCCTTCCAGCGGACGTCGGCGATGCCCGTGTCCTCGGGCCACTCCCACGACAGCGCCAGCTCGTCTCCGAACCGCTGGTACCGCAGGCCGCGTACGTCGAGCGCGACGGCCAGGGCCGCGTCGTGCCCGCGCAGGGCACCGCCGGACACGAGCGTGAACGTCACGTAGTGGAAAAGGCCGGTCGGCACCGCGGCGGTGAGCACCTGCCAGCCGTCGCGTTCGGACCGTCCGCCGGTGACCTCCTCGCCGTAGCCCGCGAGCGCGGACGAAGGCACCAGCTCGCCGAACTCCCACGCGCACGGCAGCGGCGACCGCCGCACGACGACCTCGGCGTCGGCCTGCTGCTGCCAGCTGATCTCGACGCGGGGCCCGGCTCCGCCGGGAACCGGGGCGAGGGTGAGCGCCCGCACCGGCCTCGGGCGGGCCCGTGTGGAGGTCTTTTCCACCACGGGACGGGAAAGGGCCTCACCGCCGTCCGGGCGGCGATAGCGGGCGGTCAAGGTATAGACCACTTCCGCGCCGTCGGTCACCCCCGGGTCGCGGAACAGCGTCCGCGCCGATTCGGCGATCACCGGCCCGTCACCGCGCTGGACGCGCACCCCCACCGCGTCCGGATGCACGCTCCAGCGGCCCTCCACCGCTCCGTTCTCCACGGTGAGCCGCACATCGCGCACCTCGGGCAGCGATTCGGCGGTGACCCCCGCGGCCCGGGACCAGACCCCGCCGCCCGACGCGGCGAACACCGCGTACCCGAGCGGGACCGCGGCCGGTGGGGTCCGGTCCAGCGTCACCGTGCCGTCCCCGATCCCGTCCCCACCGCCCTGGGAGGCCACGACGACCGTGCCGTCATCCGGGTCGGCCGGAATCCGCCCCTCCCGGCGCACCACGCGGTAGCGCGTGTCCTCGCCGTGGGTGGGCGCGGCGCGCCAGGACACCCGCACCCCGCCGGCCTCGGCCGCGGCGGCCACCCCGAGCACCGGTTCCGGCGGGATGCGCCGGATCTGCGCGGCGAGCTCCTCGTCGTCCCCCGCGAGCGCGACCGCCTGCCGCAGCCGGTGCAGCGCGTCGGCCTCGGCGCCTTCCCGCAACGCGCGTTGCGCTCCCTCGCGCAGCTCGCGCACCTTCGCAAGCTGCCGCTCGACGATTGCCGTCGCCGCCGCCGCGTCCTCGGTGCCCGTAACCCCCGCCAGCGCCTGCTGGGCGGCGACCAGCCTGCCCTGCTCGAGCAGTTCGCGGATCTGGTCCAGCCCGGTGACCCTGGCGGCGCGCCCCGTCTCGTTGAGTACGCCGAACACCGCCTGGCACGCCTCGTCCCGGTCGAGCTTCGCCCGCACCAGCCTGCCCAGCAGCGCACTGGCGGGCACCCCCTGCGCGTGATCGCGCCGCACCTCGTCGAGCAGGTGGTAGAGCGCCAGCTTCTCCAGGTCCACCCCGTCCCTGGCGGCGGTGGCGAGGATACCGAGCGCCTGCCGGGCAGGCTGGTTGCCCGAGCGGCGGTCTTCCCGCAGCGCCGCCGCCCGCACCGCCTCACCGGTCAGGCTCAGCGGCGCGGGCGGGCGCGCGCTGAAGCCGTCGAGGATCCGGAAACCGCCGATCTCCCCGTGCAGCAGCTCCACCACGCTCGCGGCCTCCGCCTCCACCAGCTGCTCGGCCAGGATCCGGTAGGTCGCGTCGATCAGGCCGCTCGCCTTCGGCAGATCCCGCGGCGCGCTGCGGGTGATCCCCGCGGTGGCCAGCGCCTCGTCGACCTCGTTCGGCGACAGCACGGCGTAGGCCGCCCGCACCGTCGCCTCCAGCTGCCCCGGCGTGATCAGGCCCAGTTCCCCGAAGTTGGCGCGCAGGGTCTTCGCCAGTTCGTCGATCTGCCCCTGCCGGGCACCGGCGCGCCGCTTGGCGTACTCGCGCCACCACGCGGCCGTGCCCAGCCTGTCGCCATGCTGCCGCCGCAGGCCCTCGTCGGCGCGAAGGAAGGCCTTGTAGATCCGCTGCGCGTACCCGGGGCGGGTGATGCCCTTGTTCCACTTCGACCGGACCTCGGTGAGCCGCCGCGCGACCTCCGCGTCGGACATGGCCAGATCGATGGCGTACCGGGACACCAGATCGTCCGGCAGTTCGCGGCCCGACCACCGCCGCAACGGCTTGACGACCGTCTCCTCGTAGGCCTTGGCGTCGAAGGGAACCATGGTCAGCTCGACACGGTGAGCGCGGAAACCCGGTTCGTGGCCTCGACAACCTCCTCGCTGGACAGCACGCTCACCCGCACCTGGATGTGCAGGCTCTTCCCGGTGGAGGGTTCGGTGGCGTCCACGGTGAGCAGGCCCTCGTTGTCCACGGTCATCTCGATGTGCACGGGAGAACCGATCGGCAGCGGGGGCAGCCCGTCGATCACACCGGCGCCGTCGGTGAGCGGCTTGTTCTCGTCCAGTTCCCGTCCCGCACGGGCACCGGACTGCTCGTACAGCTCGATGTCGATCGAGCGCTGGCCCTCGGCGACGGTCTCCGCCTCGAGTGTGCGGACCCCCGTGGGCAGTGTGTCGTTGGCGGCCACCAGGTGCTCGACGTAGAAGCGCGGAGGCTGGTCCTGCCAGTCCGGTGCCGAGGTGTCCTGCAGCTTGACGCCGAAGGCCTTGGGCAGCACGTTGCGGGTTTCCTTCTCCGCCAGGCTGCGCAGCTGCTTCGCGGAGATCCCGTGCCGGGCCGCGACCTCGTCCACCACCTCGGCCGCGCGCGATTCGGCCTCCGCCTCGGAAACGGCCTGTCCGCGGGCCTCTTCCTGTTCCTTGTGGACGACGCGGCCGAGCGCGTAGAGCGCCGCACCCCTGGCGACGGCCAGGTGCGGATCGTGCAGGCGGGGTTCCCAGCCGAACTCCTCCTTGAGGCGCCGCGCCACCGCGGGCATGCTCGTGGAGCCGCCGACCAGCAGCACTTCGTCGATCGTGGTGCCCGGCCGCTTGGCCTCCAGCGTCTCCAGCGTGCGGCGCACGATGTCGATCGTCTGGTCCAGCAGGTCCCGGGTCAGCCGCTCGAACTGCTCCCGCGTCACTTCGACGCGCGCCGCGGCACCCGCCCCGCGCAGCGCCACCGGGCGCGAATCCACTTTGGACAGCTGCTTCTTGGTGTTCTCCGCGATGGTGGCCAGCGAGCTGACGAACTCGCCGTCCTCCTCGACGTCGGTCCCGGGCGGCACCTGCGCGGTGAACTCGGCCAGCAGGTGCTGCTCCAGGCGCTCGTCCCAGTCGGCCCCGCCCAGCCGGTCGTGGCCGTCGGTGCACACCACCTCGATCTCGGTCTCCGACACCTTGATGACCGTGGTGTCGAAGGTGCCGCCGCCGAGGTCGTAGACGAGGATCGTCCTGTCCTGGGCGCCCGTGGTCGCCTCGTAGTGCAACGCCGCCGCCACCGGCTCCGGGATGATGCCGATCACGTCCAGCCCGGCGATCTTCCCGGCGTTGCGGGTCGCGTCGCGTTCGAGCATCCCGAAGTAGGCGGGCACCGTGATGACCGCGCTGGTCACCTCGCCTCCGGTGTAGGCCGCCGCGTCCTGCGCGAGCTGCTTGAGGATCAGCGCCGAGATCGCCTCGGGGGTGTAGGTCTCGCCGTCGAACTCGCGGACCGACTTCGTGCCCATCTCGCGCTTGATCAGCCTGACCACCCGGTCGGGCTCGGTGACCGCGGATTCCTTGGCCACCGAACCGACCACCACGTTGCTCTCGTTCTCGAAGTACACCACCGAAGGGATGGTCTCGAGGTTGTCGGTGTTGCGGCACACCGTGGGCCGGCCCGTCTCGTCCACGTACGCGATCGCCGAGTAGGTCGTGCCAAGGTCGATGCCGAAGACCCTGCTCTTCCGGTCAGACATCCGTGTTCCCTCCGGTTTCCGCGTTCTGCTGCTGCTCTTCGCTCGAGGCGGGCTGTGTGGTCTGCGGGGTCCAGCGCCGGACGTGCACGCGGGCGGGCACGGTGACCCGGCCGGTGGCGGTGTCGCGGTACCCGTCCGCGACGACCTCGGCGAGCGTGCCGTCCTCCTCGGGCGTGGCGGCCTCGACGACCTTGGCCGCACGGTGCTCGCGCGGGGAGAACGCCGTGCCCGGCTCGGGCCGCACGGGCACGCTCCCGCACCGCTCCAGCGCCAGCTCCACGCTCAGCGCGAAGGATTCGAGCAGTTTCGCCGCCTGGTCCGCGTCGAGCGGTCCGGGCAGGGTGCGTGCCTGGTGCAGCAGATCGGCGCGCAGATGCTGCAGGTCGGTGACCACCGGCCGCAGCAGCACCGCGTCGGCCCCGGCCCGCAGGCGCTCGACCTCCGCGTGCAGTTGGTCGATGACCCGCTCCCGTGCCTGCGCCCTCGCGTGATGGGCCTGGATCTGCTCGGTCAGCCCGGCGATCGCGTCGGCCAGTTCCCGCGTTCCCCTCGGTTCCTGCGGTTCCTGCGGTTGTCCGTTTCCGGGTTCGGCGGGAGAGTCCGTCGCCGCGCCGTCCACCACCGCGTCACCCACGACACCAGCTCCTCGGTTCTTCTGTTGTGCGTTCGCCACTGTTTGTGATCTAGACGTCACCGCGTTCCGGATGGTTCCCGGGTTTTCGCTCCCGAAGGGAACGGCGACAGGATGCGGCCACCGGACGGTTCCCGCCCTTGGCGCGAGCGCCCGGCTCTGGTAGCGACCGTAACGGGGGCGGACCGCGGGTTCCGCCGGTTTCCCGTTGCCCGGCCGCACAGGCGACGGGAAACGTGGCGCCTCCCGCCCCGCGGCTGCCGCATGCTGAAGGCATGGCCGAGCCACCTGGAATCCGGCCGCTGGCGGGCCTGGTCAGTCCCGCCGCGGAAGCGCTGTTCCTGCGACTGACCCGGAACCCCGCCGAACAACCGGGAAGCGGGGACCAGCGCGCACTGAACGAACTGCTCGGCCTCGGGCTCCTGCGCCGCCACGGCGACCGGGTCCGCGGTGCGGGCCAGGCGGCCGCGCTGCGGTCGGTGCTCGAACGGCGGCAGCGGGAGGTTTTCGAGGCGCAGCAACGCATCCTCGACGGCTGGAGCCGTCTCGCCGCGCTGCTGCCCGCCGCGGGCGAGCCGGGGGAACCGGACGGGGTCGACACGCTGACCGGGCACGCCGAGGTGCACGCGCACGCCGCCGAGCTGGCCGCTTCGGCGAAACACCGGTTGCGGGCCACCGGTTCCCTCCTCGACGCCGCGGGCTGGACCGCCCGGCCGGTCCTTCCCGAGATCCGGTTGCTCGTCGAATCGGAGGAGGCCGAAAGCGCTTTCCCCGCGGGTGAAGTGCGGCTGCGCCCCAGCGTGCCGGTCTCCCTGCTGCACGCCGACGACAGCGTCGCGCTGATCGCACTGGAGAAATCCGCCGACACCGCGCTGCTGGTGTGGGCCCCGGGCCTGCTGGCCGTGTTCGCCTGCTGGTTCGACCTGCTCTGGGACGATCCGGCGACCATCCGGCCGGAGGCCGGGCCGCGGGGCGAGCTCACCGGATTCCAGCGCCGCGTGCTCGAACTGATGGCCACCGGCGGGGACGAGACGATCGCCCGGCGGCTGAAGGTCAGCACCACGACCGTGCGGCGGCACATCAAGGTCATCTACACGGCGCTGGGCGTGGACAACCGGTTCGCGGCCGGGGTGGCCGCCGTCCGGCGAGGCTGGCTGTGAACCGGTCTGTGAACTCGGCGGTGAGTTCGGCGGTGGGGGCGGCCCGGTCAGGACCAGGCCTGCGGCGCCCGCAGCGCCGCCAGCAGCCGCTGCCGCAGCTCGCGCGCCGGCTGATGGGTGTGCCACCGCGCCAGCACGCGGGTCAGTTCCCGGAGATCGTGCCGGATGGTGGCCGAGTCCAGTGCCGTGACCTCGTCGAGCACCAGGTTCATCAGCGCACACGCCCGGTCGAGTTCCCCGGCGGCACAATGGGCCAGCGCCGCGCGCGTGACGTAGCGGCCCCGCGCCCGGTGCGAGCCGGGCGCGAACCGGGTGATCCCGCTGTCGAGGATCTCCGCCGCCTCGTCCGGCCTGCCCAGGTCGTAGGCGCACCAGCCGCCGATCAGACTCGCGAGGTCCGGGGTGTTCGTGCTGCCCAGCGCCAGCACCACCGGGTCCGTCTCGGCCGCCGCGAGCAGCGCCACGGACCGGTCCAGCGCCCGCAGGCACGCGTCGTGATCCCCGGCGAGCGCGTGCCCCTGCGCCTCCCGCTGCGCGGCGAGGCCCCGCACCCGGTCGGTCGCGTGCTCGGCCTGCTGAGCCCGCTGGGCGAACGTGATGGTGGACAGCGCGTCGTCGTGGTACAGCGCCACGTCGGCGCGGCGCACCAGCGCGTACGGCTCGAGGGTGGCGTCACCGCCGAGCCCGGCGAGCCGCACGGCCACGTCGGTCCACCACAGGGCCATCCGGTCGTCACCGGCCTCCTGCGTCATCCACCCGGCGTATTCCGCGTACCGGGCGGCCAGTCGCCACAGGGCCGGGCGTTCCGACGCGGCCGCGGTCGCGGCCAGCGCCCGCAGGGTCTGCGCGTCGGCGATGAGCCCCGGCAGCACCGCGGCGGGCCCGGCGACCTGCCCCAGTGCGCGGGCGGAGGCGAACCGCAGCCGGAAGGCGTCGAGCAGCGCGGGTGTTCCGGTGGCCGCCCCGGGCACCCCGAAGGTCATGCGCGACAGCCCTTCGGCGGCGCTCCCGTCACCGGGAGCGAAGAACCCGGCGCCTCCGGGACCCACCCCGACACTCCACACCGGACCGTCCACATCGGAGGGTTCCGGTTCTTCGCCGCCGGGGCCGCCGGGCCCGACGAGCCGGACCAGGGCACCGCCCGCGCCTACCGCGGCGTCGCACAGCCGGGCCAGCTGCGCGCTCGGCGGCTTCTGCCCGGACTCCACCTTGCTCAGATGTCCCTTGCTGTAGTGGACCTGCTGCGCGAGCGCGGCCAGGGACAGGCCGGCCTCTTCCCGGAGCCGGCGCAGTGTCGCACCGAAACCGGCGCTCATGGCGACTCCCCTCGCACGGCCCGGCGTTCGGCGTAGGCCTTGGCGAGCACCGGCACCTCGTCGAACAGCTTGTCCACCAGCCGCGCCACATCCTGCCGGTCCGCCCGTTCCACCAGCTGCAGTGTCTGGAGCCCGGCCAGCTTCCGGATGTCGGCGGGCAGTTCGTCCGGGTCCAGCCGGGACCGCACCCCGAGGATCACCGGGACCACGCACACCCCGTGCGCCAGCGCCTCGGCGATCTCCCGCCGCACCCAGTCGCCGCCCTGGTCCAGGAGACGGCCGCCGCGCTCGTCGTAGGAGGCGTCCCAGCGCGCGCCGATCACCGACAGCATGACCTTCACGCCGCGGGCGTTGCGGAGCAGCACCTCGGCGAAATCTTCGCCCGCGCGCAGGCTCCGGTGGTCCCGGAACACCGCGTCGTCGCCGAGCCGTCTCCGCAGTTCCTCGTCCAGCAGGAACACTTCGAGGGTGCCGCCCGCGGTGCGGTAGTTGAGGAACACCAGCGGCAGGCCCGCCCGTTCCGCCTCGGCCACCCGCACCCGGTACGGCGCCAGCAGCTCCGTCAGGCGGTGCACCCCGTCGGCGTCGTCAAGGCGGGCGGACAGCCTGGGCACCGGGCGCAGCACGTCCGCCGGGCAGCGGTCGCGGAACAGCAGCAGCGTCTCGCGCGGGAAGTCCAGATCCGACGTCCAGCGCAGCCCCTGCACACCGGGAACGTCGTCCGGGGTCACGGCGGCCCTGTCCTCCCCCGGCTCCAGGTGCGCCACGAGCAGCTCCGAAGTCGTGCGGACCGCGGACAGGACCCGGCCTTCGAGGCGGGCGGGCGTCAGCACACGCAGCCCCGCCGAGGTGAACAACCGAGGATCGGGCAGAAGCGCTTCGAGCAGCGCCGTCTCCTCGTGTGGTGACAAGGGGAGCGCGGCGCTCTCGGCAGGGGGATGCACATGCCACAGCAGGCTGTCCGGCGGGATCACCTGGCGAGTGGCCATGCCCAGCACTCCTCCCGTTCGTCGCCGGGGCCGCACGGCGAACCTCCCGGAGGGACACCGGGCAGCAGGAGGAAAACCGCGATTGTCGCCCCAGGACGGAAACGTTTCCCGTCCACTCTAGCAAGAAAACGGAAAACCCCGCCCCGTTTCGCGCAGCGCCATGCTGAGCACCGCGTGGGCGCTGCCCGCGTGCGGCATGCGGCCGGAAACGACGAGTTCGAGCGTTTCGGCGAAGGAGCGGCGGCACACCGTCAGATCGGCCTCCCCCTGCCCGAGCGCCGGGGTGTGCATCGTCAGGCCGGTGGCGAGGAAAATACGCTCGGTGTGGTTGCTCAGGCTGTCCGCGCCGTGGATGAGGCCGAGCTGCTCCCACTTCGCGGCGTGCAGGCCGGTTTCCTCGGCGAGCTCGCGCTGCGCGGCGTGCAGGGGATCCGGGTCGCACGGGTCGACCCCGCCGCCCGGCAGCCGCCATTGCACCGAACCGTGCGTGTAGATCCATTGCCTGGTCAGGAAGACGTGCCGCGACTCGTCCATCGCCAGCACGGTGACCGAACCCGGCGCGACCACATGGGCGTACACGTCCCGCCCGCCGTCCGGGCGGATCACCGCGTCCTGCCGCACCTCGAACCAGGGGTTCTTGTGCACCACCCGGGTGCCGAGACGCTGCCACGCGGCCCGGTCCGACCGGGCACCCTCACCCTCAGGTCCCACAGCGCCAGCGTAACCGAGCGCGAGACCCCACGCACACGACCACTTCCTGCCTTTCCAACACTGTCCACAGTAGACCCATTCGCAGCGGCGGCGGTCCGCTGGGGGGCCGGGGCGGGATGCCCTGAAGGTCGCCTTCAGGGTCATAAACGCCCTCAAGGCCACCTTGAGGGCACGCCCCCGGTCCCGCGAGTGCCGCTCCCCCGTCGAACGACTGCCGTGAGGGGTCCCCTCACGGTCGTATGTGCCAGGGTCCCGGCAAAGTCGTGTTGGGCCTGGTTGCAGGGCAGGCACGGTCTCTAGTTGATCATGTGGTTTGTCGAAGACCCTTGATCATGCGAGAGAGCCGTGCCTGCCGTTGCATCATGCCCCACCGTTGCTGGTTTTGATCGTCTGACCCCTGACGGGTCTGTTCCAGAGCCTGTGCAGGTGTGGGATCTGGCTGATCACCTGGATGTGGTGCCGGACCCGCGCAAACCCCGCGGTGTGCGCCATACGCTGCGCTCGATCCTGCTGATCGCCGCAGCGGCAGTGTGCGCGGGATGCCGTTCCTTTACCGCGATCGGCGAATGGGCCGCCGACGCCGCGCAAGCGGACCTGGCGCGGCTGGGAGCCCGCCACGACCGCAAAGCCAACCGACTGGTGGCACCGGACGAGGCCACCCTGCGGCGCACCCTGCAACAAGTCGACGGCGAGGCAGTGGACGCCGCGATCGGCGCCTGGCTGCAGGAACGCCTGGCCCAGCAACCCCAGCCCCAGAACAAGCGCCCCGCGATCGCGGTGGACGGCAAAACCGTGCGCGGCGGCCGCCGCCATGACGGCCGCCCGGTGCATCTTCTGGCCGCCTTCGACCGCGACAGCGGCACCGTGCTGGCCCAAGCCCAGCTACCCGGCAAAGACAGCGAAGTCGCCTGGTTCGCCCCACTACTGGACCGCATCGACCTCACAGGCGCCATCATCACCGCCGACGCCCTGCACACCACCGCCCACCACGCCCGCTACCTCACCGAACGCGGCGCCGACTACCTCTTCCCCGTCAAAGGCAACCGCCGCTACCTGCTGGACAAACTCATCCCCCTGCCCTGGACCACCACCCCCGCACACACAGACACCTGCACCGGGCACGGCCGCCACGAACGCCGCACCATCCAGGTCCTACCCACCCCAGAAGGCATCCGCTTCCCCCACGCCCGCCAAGTCTGGCGCCTACACCGCCACACCACCCACACCAACGGCCGCACCCACACCGAAACAGTCCTGGGCATCACCAGCCTGACCGACACACCAACCCAACTAGCCACCCACATCCGCGATCACTGGGGCATCGAAAACAGACTGCACTGGGTCCGCGACGTCACCTACGGCGAAGACACCTCCCGCATCCGCACCGGCACCGCACCCCGCGTCATGGCCAGCCTGCGCAACCTCGCCATCAGCACACACCGCCTCAACGGCGCCACCAACATCGCCGCCGCACTACGCCACACCGCCCGCAACCACAACCGACCACTCACCCTCCTCCACCTCCCCTAACACGACTTTGCCGGAACCCTGGTCGTATGTGCTGTGAGGGGACCCCTCACGGGAAAGAACGCCAAGATCCCGGCACAAGCCCGCTGCCCTGCTCATCCAGACCGAACGAGGAATTCAGGCCACCGAAGGTGGGACACAAACGCACAAGGGTGGGACTCGCGCGGCGAAGCGACACGACTTTGCCGGAGCCCCCAGCCGAATAGACCCGGGGACCCTTCACGGCAACGCGCAGCCGGACCCGCAGCCGCCGACAGGGTCAGGGCAGGGTGAAGACGCTGCGGGGGGCCGCGTAGTCGACGGGGCCCGCGAAGCGCGCCGAAGCCCGCGACACCGCTTCCTCCGGGGTGAGGAACGGACCGACGTGCGTGACGATCAAGCGCCCGGCACCGGCCGCGGCGGCCGTCTCACCGGCCTCCTCGGGCGTGTGGTGCACCGGGTCCTCCCCGGCGGGCACCTCCGGCCAGTCGGCCTCGCACAGCAGCGCGCCGCACCCTCCGGCCAGGGCGGTCAGGTTCGCGCAGGGCCCGGTGTCGCCCGAGTAGACCAGTGACGCCGTATCCGAGCTGATCCGGACAGCGAAGGCGGGCATGCCGTGGGACACCGCCCGCGTGGTCAGGCTCAGCCCGCCGACCTCGGCCGTGTGCCCGTCGTGCAGTTCCGTGACGGCGAAGGCGGACTCGATGGGGCTGCGGACCGCCGAGTTGGTCAGGAAGTGCGCCAGCCGGTCGGCGATGCCCGGCGGCCCGAACAGCGGGATCGGCGCCGCCGGCGTCAGGTCCGCATAGCGCGCGCCGTAGTAGGCGGTGAGCAGGTCGGCGGCGTGATCGGCGTGCAGGTGCGAGATCCAGATCGCGTCCAGCTCGTCCAGCCGCGTGTACCGCCGCAGCTCCCCCAGCGTGCCCGTCCCCGCGTCCAGCCAGATCCGGGCGCCTCCACCCTCGACGAGATAACCGGAGCAGGGATTGCCCGCCTCCGGATACGGGGTCGCGGAGCCGAGGACGGTCAGCCGGAGCGGGTCGGTCATCCCGGGAGCTTATCCGGCTCCTTGGCCGGGGACTCCTCTCGCGTTCCGGGCATGGCCAGGGGCCGCACGGCGAGCCGGATCAGCACGGCCACCGCGATCAGCACGTAGGACGAGCCCAGCAGATGCTGCCACCACGTCCAGTGGAGCTCCAGATCGTGCGTCTGCGGCAGGAAACCGTGCGGGCCTGCCGCGAAGACCACGGCCATGAGGACCGCCGCGGCCCGGACGGCCGTACCGCCGCGGCGGGCGACGTCGAATGCCACCACCGCGGCGGGCAGCACCCACACCCAGTGGTGCGACCAGCTGACCGGCGACGCGAGCAGCCCACCGGTGGCGATCAGCAGCAGCGCGGTCACCGGGTCGCCCGCCCGGTGCGCGCGCCGCGCGCCCACCACGGCCAGTGCCATCGCCGCCGCGGCCAGGACCAGCCACAGCAGAGAACGCCCCGGCCCGGCCGGGAGCAGGCGCACCAGGATCGCCTGGATGTTCTGGTTGAACGCGTACGCGGCGCCGCCGATCCGGCTCGGGTCGAACAGGGTGGACGTCCAGTACTCGACGCTGTCCCCCGGCGCGAGCGCGAACGCCAGCAGACCGCAGGCGGCGAACGCGGCCACGCTCACCGCGGCCGCGCGGTACTGCCGCCGCACGAGGAAGAAGACCACGAAGACCGCGGGGGTCAGTTTGACGGCCGCCGCGACGCCCACCAGCACGCCCCGCGGCCACCAGGTCCGCGGCAGCAGGCAGTCCGCGGCGACCAGGACCATCAGGATCAGGTTGATCTGTCCGAAGGAGACGGTCTGCCGGACCGGTTCGAAGGCGAACCACAGCACGGACACGCCCAGCGCCGTGGCCAGCGCGACCTTCCCCCGGCCGTGACGCCTGCCCGCCACGATCAGCGCGGTCAGCACGATCGAGGCCGCGGAGACCAGGCACATCACGGCCTTGGCGACATGCCAGGGCAGCCAGGACACCGGGGCGAACACGATCGCCGCGAACGGTGGGTAGGTGAACGGCAGCGGCCCGCCCGGCACGAGGAGACCGAATTCGGGAGCGTAGAGGCTGATCCCCTTCAGCCACGCCGTACCGCCGGTCCGGTAGACGTGCAGGTCCAGTGCCCCGCCCACGATGCAGGCCAGCACGGCCATCGGCACGAGGGTCGCGACGAGCGCGGCGGGCACGCTCCGGCGGTACCGGGCCGCCTCCGCGGTGTCCGGGCCGATCCGCGCCCAGCGCGCCGCCCATCGACCGACCGAGACCGAACCCAGCACCGCGCCTCCCCAAGTTGTCACCGCACCGACGGCGGCACCGCGGGCCATTCTGGCACCCGCCCCCGGTGCCGCCTCCGAGTGGTCAAAAAGTAACGAAGTCGCCGACGATCTTGACGAACTCGTCCGGCTTTTCGAAGAAGGCCACGTGCCCGGTGTCCATTTCGGCGTAGCTGCTGCCGTGGATCGCCTCGTGCAGCGCCCGGCTGTTGGCGACGGGGACGGTGAGGTCCTGGGCGCAGCCGAGCACCAGTGTGGGCGCCTCGATGCGGGGCAGCAGTTCCCGGATGTCCACGCGCCGGTCCAGATCGACGTGCCGGAGCGTGCCGGGCGTGGGCGGCATGTTCGGGATCAGCGCGTCCACCTCCGCGCGCCCGATCGCGTTGAGGAAGCCGTGGCTGAACCCGGTGATGGTGACCAGGCGCCCGAACGCCTCGGCGTCGGCCGCCGCCAGGCTCTCCCAGGTCTTCAGCAGGTTGCGCAGGTACTCGTCGCCGTCGGTCCAGGCCCAGCCCGCCACCACGATCAGCCGCCGGACGAGGTCCGGGCGGAGCGCGGCCACGGCGCAGACCACGGTGGCGCCCATCGAGAACCCGAGCAGGTCCACCGGGCCGGTGCCCGCGTCCTCGATCACCGCGATCACCTGCCCGGCCAGGCCCTCGACGGTCAGTGGCCCGCCCCCGTCGGTGGTCTCGCCGGAGCCGGAGAGATCGGGGGTGAGGACGGTGTGGCGCCCGGCGAAGCGGGGAGCCACCTGCCCCCAGGTCAGCGCGGCGCCGAGGGAACCGGTGCCGTGCACCAGCACCAGCGCCGGGCCCGACCCCGTGCGTTCGTAGCGGACCCGCGCGCCGGCGACGGAAACGGTGGGCATGGGGAAGTCCTTTCTCGAAGTTCGTCCGGGGCCGCTCGGCCCGTGATCCACTCTGCGACGGGTGCGGCGGCGGCGGGAGAGACCCGCCGGACAGTGGGATCGGCGATCCCTGGTTCGCGTGCCCGCGGCCCGGGAGAATGGCGCCATGACGATCAACCGCCGCGAACTGGCCGACTTCCTGCGCCGCAGCAGGCACCGGGTGCGGCCGCAGGACGTGGGCCTGCCCGCCGGGCCCCGGCGCCGCACTCCGGGGCTGCGCCGGGAGGAGGTCGTCACGCTGGCCGGTATGTCCACCGACTACTACATCCGGCTGGAGCAGGGCCGGGGACCGCAGCCCTCCCCGCAACTGCTCGCCGCGCTCGCCCAAGCACTGCGGCTGAGCGCCGACGAGCGCGATCACCTCTACCTGCTCGCCGGCCACCAGCCGCCCCCGGCCGCCAGGGACCGCGAGCACGTCGCCCCCGGCCTGCTGCATCTGCTCGACCAGCTTCCGGCCACCCCCGCCCAGGTCCTCGGCGATCTCGGCGACGTGCTGGCCCAGAACGAGGTGGCCGCCGCCCTGCTCGGCGGGGTGTGCACGGTGTCGGAGAACGGCCGCAACGTGGTGTGGCGCTGGTTCACCGATCCCGCCGTCCGCGCGGCCTACCCGGAGGAGGAGCACGAGTACCAGAGCCGCCTGCACGTCGCCGACCTCCGGGCGGCCGTCGCGCGCCGCGGCCAGGACGCCACCGCCGAGCGCCTCGTCGCCCGGCTGACGGCGGCGAGCGAGGAGTTCGCGGCGCTGTGGGAGCGGCACGAGGTGGCGGTGCGGCGGCACAACCGCGTCCGCATCCTGCACGCGCTGATCGGCCCGGTGGATCTCGACTGCCAGACGCTGTTCGCCCCGGAAGGCGATCAGCGACTGGTCCTCTACACGCCCCCGCCGGGCAGCGACACCGCCGACCGGCTGGCGCTGCTGCGTGTGGTCGGCACCGGGCAGTTCACTTCCGCGGGCTGACGGCGTGTTGGCCCTCAAGGTCGCCTTGAGGGCACGCCTCTGACACGGACAGCGTGACCCTTCACGGCAGCGCGCGGTCCGGAAAGCGCGCTTTGACGGTTTCTTTCCCCCGAATGCCGTCGACCTTCTCGTTGCTTGGTCACCGAAACCTAGGTTACGGTGACTTAGGTGTGGACCGAGGTGCTCCTCCTGGCCAAGCTGGCCCAGCGTCCGTGCCACGGCTACGAACTCCGCCGGGAGATCGAAGAGTCGACGGGACGGACCCTGTCCAACAATTCGCTGTATCCCACGTTGCGCCGTTTCGCCGACGCGGGCGCGGTGATCCGCAGCGCGGAAGAGCAGGAAGGCAAACCGCCCCGGCACGTCTACGAGATCACCGCGGTGGGCCGGGAACTCCTGCACGACATGCTGGCCGAACTGCCGGACGAGCTGGCCGCCGACGAGTCCGAATTCCTGGCCCGGCTGGCGAACTTCCACCGGCTCGGCCCGCCCGAACGGCTCCGGGTGCTCGACGCGCGTGATCGCGCGCTCGACCGGATCGGGATCCGGATCGCCAAGCTCGCCTCCGCACAGGAGGAAACCTGGAGCCGCCTGGTGCTGGACCGGGTACTCCACCAGGTGACCGAGGAACGCGCTTGGCTGGCCGGCCTCCGCGCCGCCGCGACCGAAACGCAAGCACGACCGGAAGGGGAAACCCGATGACCACCGCGACTCCCGCTCCGCAGCTGCCCTTCGACCGTCCGAGCGTCCTCGAAATCGCCCCGCTTTACCGCGTGCTGCGCCGGGAAGGACCGGTGGTGCGCGTGAAGACCCCGGCCGGTGACCCGGCCTGGCTGGTGACGGCGTTCCGCCAGGCCAGGGAGATCTTCTCCGATCCCCGGTTCGGCCGCTCCCATCCGGACCCGGACTCGGCGCCGAGGATGTCCTCCGCGGCCATCCTCGGCGGGCCCAGCGGCGACCACGAAACCGAGGCACGGGACCACGCCCGGCTGCGCCGGATGCTGGTGCCCGCCTTCTCCGCCAAGCGGATGCGCCTGCTGGGAGACCGCATCCAGGAGCTGACCGACGGGCGCCTCGACGCGATGCGGGAGGCGCACGACGCCGCCCCCGGCGAACCGGTCGACCTGCACGAACTGCTGTCGTTCCCCCTGCCGGTGCTGGTGATCTGCGAACTGCTCGGCGTGCCCTACGCCGAGCACACCTACTTCCGCGGGCTTTCCGACCGCGTGGGGCGGCTCGACAGCGGCGACGACGCCGAGCGCGCCATGGACGAGTTCTCCGCCTACATGGGCGGGCTCGCCGCCGAAAAGCGGAAGAACCCGGCCGCGGACGTGGTCTCGGACATGGTCGCCGCCCAGGCCGAGGACCCGGACTTCACCGACGACGACCTCGCTCGCCTGGCCGCCGGACTGCTGTTCGCCGGGCACGAAACCACCTCGAACCGGATCGACCTCGGCGTGCTGTTCCTGCTCACCGACCCCGCCAGGGCCGACCGGTTCGCCGCGGACCCGGAAGGGCTGGCCCAGCCGACGGTGGAGGAGATCCTGCGCCTGTCCTCCCCCGGCGGCCTCGGTCTGCTGCGGTACGCGCGCGAAGACGTCGAGATCGGCGGCGTCACCATCAACCGGGGCGACGCCGTGGTCGTCTCGGTCGCCGCCGCGAACCGGGACGACAGCGTCTTCGACGAGCCCGACGCGTTCGACCCGGGGCGCAAGCCCAACACCCACGTCGCGTTCGGGCACGGCGGGTACTTCTGCATCGGCGCGAGCCTGGCCCGCACCGAGCTCCGGATCGTGTTCGCCTCGCTGTTCCGCCGGTTCCCCGGGTTGCGCCTGGCCGCCGACGTGAACGAACTCGGCGTGCGCGCCCACCGCGTCACCGGCGGGGTGGACCGGGTACCGGTCCTCTGGTGATCAGGCGCGCTCCCGCGCCCGGGCGACCGCCTCACGCACCGGACCCCGGTGCAGCGGCCCGTGCCCGGGAAGCAGGAGGTCGGCGTCGAGCGCGGCGAGGGCGTCCAGCGAGGCCCCGGCCAGTGTGTTGTCGTGGCTGAAGAAGGGCATCAGCAGTTGCGGGCCCGCGGCCGGGGAGGTCGGGTGTCCGGTGACGAGCGCGTCCCCGGACACCACCGCGCCGAGTTCGGGCAGGTGGTAGGCGCTGTGCCCGGAGGTGTGGCCGGGGGTGGGCACCGGCACCGGGCGCCCGGGCAGGTCCAGCGGGCCCGGTGCGGGAAACGGCCGCGCGTCCGGCAGTTTCACGTGCCTGAGCGCACCGGCCCGCAGGATGGACAGCGCCCACCCCGGGAAGCCGGGGCGCCACAGGCGGCCCAGCACGTCCGCCGGGCCCGCGGACTGCCGGTATTCGCCGCGGGCGTGGTGCACCTCCCGCTCGCTGAGGTACACGGGGAACCGGGCGCGGCCGAGCAGCCCGGACAGGCCGCCGACATGGTCGATGTGGGCGTGGGTGACCAGCACCGCCTCGACCTGCTCGATCCGGTACCCGATGCCCTCCAGCGCGGCCTCGACGGCGCCCGCGTCGCCGGGGTAGCCGGCGTCGATCAGGGTCACCGCGTCGCCGTCGGTGAGCACCACCCAGTTCACCGCGGTCCCCGCGACCAGGTACGCGCTGTCGGCCACGCGCGTCACCACCGGCCTGCTAGCCATTCTCTCGCCTTCCCTCGCGTGCCCAGGGCGCGATCGTAAACCGCCCGCCCCTGTCGTACCCCTTGTGCAGCGGGGCCTGTTCGCTTCGAATGATTCGCAGCGAACAGGCCCCGCTCGAACACTCGCCCCGGTCAGCGCCGGGTGGTGAGGCCGTAGCCGTAGGGGAACAGCGGGTCGTACCCGGGGTCGCCGACGTTGACCGGCTCCTGGGCGGCGCTGCGCGGCCAGCTCACCGGCAGCTTCCCGCCGAACGGGGTGCGGCCGAAGAGCACGTCCGCCACCCCGGACCCCTCACTGCCGGGCAGCCACGACATCACGAAGGCGTCCATCTTGGACAGTTCATCGGTGATGATCTGGGGCCGTCCCGCCACATCGAGCACCACGCAGGTCCGGATCGTGCCGCACACCCGGTCGATGTTCGCCCGGTCCGCGGCCGAGATCTCCAGTGTGTGCCCGTTGTTGCCGACATCGCCCATGCCTTCGGCGTAGGGCGTTTCGCCGATCACCACGATGCCCACGTCCGCCCCGGCCATCGGCGCCGACGCGTCCGGGCTGTAGGTGACGTTCGCCGCCTGCGCGCGGATGCCCTGCAGGATCGTGGTGCCGGGGAAGGCGCCGTTGCCGGACTGCCCCTGCCAGGTCACCGTCCAGCCGCCGGCCTGGTTGCCGAGGTCGTCGGCGTTCACCCCCGCCACGTAGAGGTGCTGGGACGGTTTCAGGGGCAGCGCACCCCCGGAGTTCTTCAGCAGCACCTGCGATTCCGCGACCGCTCGCCGGGCCACGGCACGGTGGGTGGCCGAGCCGACGGTGCCCAGGTTCGTCCGGTCGGTGTAGGGGTGTTCGAACAGGCCGAGCTCGAACTTCGCCTTGAGGATGCGACTCACCGCGTCGTCGATCCGGGCCGTGCTCACGCGACCGGCGTTCACCTCGGCGAGGAGGGTCTGCTCGAACTGCGCGGCGCTGTAGGGCTCCATGAACATGTCGATCCCGGCGTTGACCGCGGTGCGGACCTGCGTGGCGTAGTCGCCGGGCAGCTGGTGGATCGCCTCCCAGTCGCTGATCACGAACCCGTCGAAACCGATCTTCTGCTTGAGCACCGAGGTGATCAGTTCCCGGTCGGCGCTCATCTTGACCGGTGTGCTGCCCGGCCGGTCGGTCCACTGCACGCTCGAAAAGGACGGCATCACGCTGCCGATGTGGTGCTGCCGGACGGCGGTGACGTACGGCGCGAGGTCGACGCGCTGGAAGTGCGGCCAGTCGGTGATGGTCACGCCCTGGTCGATGGTGTACGTCCCGGTCGTGGAGGTGCCGTAGGTGGTGTCGCCGTCGCCCGCATAGTGCTTGGCGGTCGCCAGCACGTGGTCGGGCCGGGCCAGGTCCTCCGGGCTCGTGCCCTGGAACCCGTCGATCGCGGTTTCCATGGCGGACACCAGGGCCGGGTCCTCGCCGAAGCTTTCGTAGGTGCGGCCCCACCGCTCGTCGCGCGTCACACACACGCACGGTGCGAAGACCCACTGCGGTCCGGTGGCCCGGGTTTCGGTGGCCGTGACGTGTTCGACCTCGCGCACCAGCGCGGGATCGCGGGTCGCCCCGAGCCCGATGTCGTGCGGGAAGACCGTCGCGCCGACGAGGTTGTTGTCCCCGTGCACGGAGTCGATGCCGTACAGCAGGGGGATGTGCAGCCGGGTCGCGAGCGCGTGCGACTGGTAGCCGTCCACCATGTCGGCCCACGCCTGCGGGGTGTTGGGGGTGGGGGTGGACCCGCCGCCGGACAGCAGGGACCCCAGTGCGAGATCGGTGATCTGGCCCTGGTTCCCGTCGACCGCGCCGCGCTCGGCCTGCGTCATCTGGCCGACCTTCTCCGCCAGTGTCATGCGGCCGAGCAGGTCCGAAACCCGGTGCGCGACCGGCGTTCGCGCGTCGAGGTAGGCCGGGGCGGCGACCTGCGCGGCGGCGGGTGCGGCGGCCGCCGCCGCCACGAGCGCGGCCGCGAGGCCGGGGAGCGTGGCGCGGCGGAATCTCCTGCCGCGCCGGGAAAAGGCGGTGCTCACGTGATCCTCCTACGGGGACGGGGGCAGCACCGGCCGCGGCCGGACCGGATGTCCGGCCGGCCGGGGGCGGTACCGCGGGATCAGGGACGCGGGTGAGGCGGGACGAGAGGTGGGGGAAGCGGCGCTGCCGGGACAGGCACGCCACGCGGGACCCCCTCGAGAGGCGGCGGCTGCGGCCCCCCGGTCCGGGGTGCCGCGAGGGTGGTTCTCGGCATCGAGATTCCCTTCACGCTCCACGACGAGCAACGCTGCGCAATGTTGCGGGACACAACATATTCGCTCGGGTCCCGTCGCGGAAGAGGCCGGACGGCGCATACCCTCGAAAGGTCCAGTCCAGCCGGCCCTCACCCGTCCGGTTGACGTGGCCCCCCGGCGGGCTTACCGTTCCCGTGGACAGATCGTGGTTTTCCGCCACCGGATCCGCCGTCCGGACGCACAGTCACCGGAGACTGGGAGGACGCGCATGACCACTCCCCGTTCACGTCCGAACGCTCCCCGGCCGGACTTTCCGCGCCTTCCCGCGAGGTGAGCCGTGTACCGGCAGATCCTCGATCCCGTCGCGGGCTCGCTGCTGTGGTCCTCGCTCGTCGCGGCCCTGCCCCTGGTCGTGCTGTTCGTGCTGCTGGGCCTGGTCCGGATGACGGCCTGGCTCGCCGCGCTGATCTCCCTGGCGGTCTCGCTGCTGGTGGCGATCTTCGTCTACCCGATGCCCGCCGGTCCCGCCTTCCTCTCCGCCGCGGAAGGCGCCGCCTTCGGGTTCTTCCCGATCCTGTGGATCGTGATCAACGCGCTGTGGATCTACCGCATGACCGTCCACACCGGACACTTCGACGTGCTGCGCCGCTCCTTCGCCAGGGTCAGCGACGACCAGCGGATCCAGGGCGTGATCATCGCCTTCTCCTTCGGCGCCCTGCTCGAGGCGCTGGCCGGATTCGGCACTCCCGTCGCCATCACCAGCGTCATGCTCATCGCGCTGGGCTTCCGGCCGCTCAAGGCGGCCGGGGTCGCGCTGGTGGCGAACACCGCTCCGGTGGCCTTCGGCGCACTCGCCGTGCCGATCACGACGCTCGCCACGGTCACCGGGCTGCCGCTGCACTCGCTGTCGTCGATGGTCGGCAGGCAGACCCCGCTCCTCGGCGTGTTCGTGCCGCTCGCGCTGGTGTTCATCATCGACGGCCGCCGCGGCGTCCGGCAGACCTGGCCTGCCGCGATGGTGTGCGGCCTGGTGTTCGCCCTCGCCCAGTTCGCCACCTCGAACTACGTCAGCGCCCCGCTGACCGACATCGTCGCGTCACTGCTGTCGGCCGGGGCGGTGGTGCTCTTCCTGCGGGTCTGGCGTCCCGCCGAGTCCTACGCCGAGGCCGGCAGCCCGGTGCCCACCGGGCCGGTGTCCCCGGGGGCCGCCACGACCGCCACCACGACCGGCACGGACGGCGAGCGCGGCGCGGACACCGGTGCCGAGGTGTTCCGCGCCTACGCCCCGTATTTGATCATCATCGCGGTGTTCGCGCTCGCCCAGATCCCCGCGATCCGGGACGCGCTGGGCAGCGTGACCAGGACCTTCGCCTGGCCGGGCCTGCACATCCAGTCCCCCTCCGGCAAACCGTCCACCCTGCCGAACTTCAAGTTCGACTGGCTCGCCTCCGCGGGCACCCTGCTGGTCATCGCTGGGCTGCTGAGCATCCCGGTGATCCGGATCCGGCCGGGGCAGGCCCTGCGCACCTACGGGCAGACCTACCGGTACCTGGCCGCCGCGATCGTCACCGTGATGGCGGTGCTGGCGCTGGCGTACGTGATGAACGCGAGCGGGCAGACCGCGACGCTGGGCACGTGGATGGCCGGGGCAGGCGGGATCTTCGCGCTGATCTCCCCGATCCTCGGCTGGCTCGGGGTGGCCGTCACCGGTTCGGACACCTCGTCGAACTCCCTGTTCGGCGCGCTGCAGGTGGTGGCGGCCCAGAAGGCGGGACTGGATTCCGTGCTGCTGGCCGCCGCGAACTCCTCCGGCGGCGTGCTCGGCAAGATGATCAGCCCGCAGAACCTCGCCATCGCGGCCGCCGCGGTCGGCATGTCCGGCCGGGAGGGCGAACTGTTCCGGCGCGTCTTCGGCTGGAGCCTGCTCTTCGTCGCCGTGATGTGTCTCCTGGTGCTGCTGCAGTCCACCCCGGTGCTGTCCTGGATGGTGCCCTGACCGCTTACCGGGGGAGCCGGCGCAGCCGGATCCACACCCAGCCGTCCCGCTCCTGCACGGGGTAAACGCGCAGGTCACGGACCTGGCAGGCCAGGGAGGGCGGCAACAGGGCACGCGGACTGCGGTTTTCACCGGTGCGGGCGTCGTAGGTGTAGTGGTGGTGGGGGCAGGAGATCTCGTCTCCGGTGACGGGCGCGCCGTCGAGGGGCCGGTTCTCGTGCGGGCAGCGCGGGGCCACCGCGATCGCCCGGCCGTCGGCCGTGCGGCCGAGGAGCACGGGCCGCCCCCGGACCTCCACCCGGGACAGCACACCCGTCACGTCCTCGCTGCGTACCGTTCGCTCCCACGCCATATCAGCGGTGTTCCACCTGCCCTCCGCCCGGTGACGCCCCGAGCGTACCCCCGGGGGCAGCACCGCCGAACATGCTCCACAGTGGACAATCGGCGAAACCGCCCGTCGCCGCCCCGCGGGTGGTAAGAAGACCTCATGATCAGCGATGCTCCGCACGAGGACGAGAACCCGTTCTCCGACCTGGACGCCTACGCGGCCCTGCCCCGCACCTCGGGCCTGTGGCTGTCCCCCGACGGCCGCCGCGTGGTCGTCGGCCTGTCCACCCCCGACCCGAAGAAGAACCGCTACACCACGGCTCTGTGGGAGGTCGACCCCGAGGGGAACCGCCCGGCGCGCCGCTTGACCCGCAGCACGCAGGGCGAGTCCGGTGCCGCGTTCACCCCGGAGGGCGACCTGCTGTTCGTCTCGTCCAGACCGGACCAGACGAGCGAAGAGGCGCCCGAAACCGGGGCGCTGTGGCTGCAGCCCGCCACCGGCGGGGACGCCCGCGTCATCGCCGCCCCACCGGGCGGGGTGCGGGACGTCGTGGTGGCGGCCACGGCGGGCACCATCGTGTTCGGTTCGGGGGTCCTGCCCGCCGCGGGCGGCCTCGCCGAGGACGAGGAACTGCGCAAACAGCGCAAGGAGGCCGGGGTGTCGGCGATCCTGCACGAGGAGTACCCAGTGCGGTACTGGGACCACGATCTCGGCCCCGACCGCACCCGCCTGCTGACCGCCCCGGGGACGCCCGCCGGGGAGGAGGCGGCGGACTGGAAGGACCTCACCGGCCACGTCGGCCGGGCTCTCGGGGACGAGTCCTCCTGGCACCTCTCCCCCGACGGCACCACGGTAGCCGCGTCGTGGACCGTCGCCGAGGCCCGCGGCTCGCAGCGGCAGACGCTCGTCGCCCTCGACGTGGCGGGCGGGACGCGGCGCGTCCTGGCCGACGACTCCGAGCACGAGTACGAGTCCCCGCGCATCTCGCCCGACGGCACGCAGGTCGCCGTCGTCGTGCGCAAGCGCTCCACCCCGCACGACCCCGGCGACGCCTGGCTGGGCCTCGTCCCGCTGGCGGGCGGGCCGGTCACCCCGCTCGCGGCGGAATGGGACCGCTGGCCGATGGCCCCGTGCTGGACTCCCGACGGCTCGGCCCTGGTCGTGATCGCGGACGACGAAGGCCACTCCCCGCTGTGGCGGATCGAGGTCGCCACCGGGAAGATCACGCGCCTGACCGCGGACGGCTCCTTCACCGACCCGGCCGTCTCCCCGGACGGGCAGTGGGTGTACGCGCTGCGCTCGGCCCTGGACAGCCCGCCAGCCCCGGTGCGGGTCGCGCTGGACGGGACGGGCAACCTGGAGGCGTTGCCGTCACCGTCCGCCGCGCCCGCGCTGCCGGGCAGGCTGACCGAGGTCACGGCCACCGCCGGGGACGGCACGCCGCTGCGCGCCTGGCTGGCGCTGCCCGGCGACGCCGGTCCCGCCAACCCCGCGCCGCTGCTGCTGTGGATCCACGGCGGCCCGCTGCATTCGTGGAGCGCGTGGTCCTGGCGGTGGAACCCGTGGCTCGCGGTGGCGCAGGGCTACGCGGTGCTGATGCCCGACCCGGCGCTGTCCACCGGGTACGGCCTGGAGTTCATCCGCCGGGGCTGGGGCGCCTGGGGCGAGGCCCCGTTCACCGATCTGATGACCATCACCGATGCCGCAGAGGCCCGCGACGACATCGACGCCGCCCGTACCGCGGCGATGGGCGGCTCGTTCGGCGGCTACATGGCCAACTGGGTGGCCGGGCACACCGGGCGGTTCTCCGCCATCGTCACGCACGCCTCGTTGTGGGGCCTGGAGCCGTTCGGCGCCTCCACCGACGGAGCGCACTACTGGCGCCGCGAACTCACGCCCGCAATGGCCGAGGCCAACTCCCCCGACCGGTTCGCCGACGCGATCACCACGCCGATGCTGGTGATCCACGGTGACAAGGACTACCGCGTGCCGATCGGGGAGGCGCTGCGCCTGTGGTGGGACCTGCTGTCGCGGGCGGACACCGAGGATTCGGCGACCCCGCACAAGTTCCTCTACTTCCCGGACGAGAACCACTGGATCCTCGGCCCCCGGCACGCGAAACTGTGGTACTCCACGGTTTTCGCCTTCCTTGCCCAGCACGTGCTCGGCAAGCCCTGGCAGCGTCCCGAACTCCTCGGCTGAGGTGGCCGGAGAAGCCGGGCGGGCCCGCCCGCCCGGCTTCTACAATCGCCCCGGCACAGTGGAACGGAGAACGGCATGGCGGGCAGGGCGAGCGGCGGCGGCACCGCCTGGCAATGGAGCCGCACGGCGGAAACCAGGCAGACCCTGCTCGACTCCGCCCGTGCGGTGTTCGGCGAGCACGGTTACGCCGAGGCGAGCGTGGCCGAGGTGGTGCGGCGCGCCCAGTCCAGCGTGGGCAGTCTCTACCACCACTTCGGCGGTAAGGCCGAGCTTTACCTCGCACTGTGGGAGGAGCACCAAGGGGTTCTGGAACGCAGCGCGACGGCGGCCGTGTCGGGCGCGCGAGCACGCGGTGAGGAAGACCCGCTCGCCCTGCTGATCGCCGGTGCCCGCGCCTACCTGGAAGCGTCGTGGCAGCAGCGTGACCTGGTGCGGCTGTTCATGAACGACGACGGGCCGCCGGGGTTCGACCTGCTGCGCCGCACCCGGGGCCGCGAGTGGGTCCGGCAGAACGCCGTCCTGCTCGGCGCCGGTGCCGACCCGGTGGACCGGCTCACCGTCTCGGTGATCACGGCGATCATCGGCGAGGCGGGGCGGGAGATCGCCGCCTGCGCCGGTAAGCGCAAGGCTGCCACGATCACCGAAGCCGCGGTCGGCCTCATCCGCAAACTCGACCCCCTGACGGCAGCGGCCGCAAAGCCGTGAAGGGTCCCTTCACAGTCGAATCGACGGTGAAGGGACCCTTCACGGCAAAACGGGGAGAGCGCTACTTCTTCTTCTTCTCGTCGTTCTTCTTCCAGAGGCCGATCACGGGCGGCGCGACGACCTTCTCGCCCTGGAACAGTTCGGGATCGCCCTCGATGTAGTCGGCGACCCGGTGTTCCTTGTCGTCCTCGCCCTTGCCGCGTCCGCCGTGGGGCATGCCCGCGCCCGACATGCCTGGCGCACCGGCCCGGCCGGCCGCACCCGCCGCGCCAGCGCCCGCGGCGGCGGCCCGCCCCGCCGCGGCCTCTTCGGCGGCCATCGCGCCGGAGGCCGCGCCCGCGGAGAGCCTGCCCGCGGCGCTGCCGCTCGCGGAGCTCCCGCCGGCGGCGCCGAGCCCGCCGACCCCGCCCAGACCGGCGGCGCCGCCCTTGATCCCGGGCCCACCGACACCACCGATACCACCGGCACCACTACCGCCTGTACCGCCCGTGCCACCGGCGCCGGTGAACGTGGTTCCGGTGAGGGGCGGGATGTCCGGGGTCGGGAACGACGAAGTGGGCAGGCCGCCGCCGCCGAGGCGGCTGGCGATGCTGTCGCCGTTGACCCCGCCGTTGTAGCCGATGGACGGGATCGAAGGCATCGAGCCTGAGCCGCCGGTAGAGCCGCCGCCACTGCCCGTCGGCAGGGTGACTCCCGAGGGCGAGGTGAAATCGGGCATCGACGGCGGGGTCCACTTCGATCCCGAACCCGCGCCGGTCCCGGCGTAGCCCGCGCCGGTCCCGGCGTAGCCCGCGCCCGCGCCCGCCGTCCCGGATGGAAGGTCCACATTGGGCAGTCCGGGCGCCGAAAAGCCCTTGCCGGAGCCGCCTTCGGTACCCGGGATCTGGTAGGAACCACCGGACGCCGAGCCCGCCCCGCCACCGAAACCGGCGCCCGAGCCCACGTTCGCGCCCCCGGGGAAACCCGAACCCGTGTCCAGGGAAGGAATCCCCCCGGCGCCAGCGGCACCAGCGCCAACGGCACCAGCACCGGCGGCAGCGGCGGGCAGGACCGGGGTGTCCGGAGTGGCCGGGATAGCCGGCGTGGCCGGAGTAGCCTGGACGCGCTGCATCATCTGCTCGCCCTGCAGCATCGGCGTGCTCGCACCACCGGCACCGCCGGCACCACCGGCACCCGCCGCGCCGCCGCCCGAGACCGAAGCCGCCCTGGTCTGCGCCAGTGCCGGCGGGGCCGGGAATTCGGGCGTCGCGACCGCCGAGCCGATCTCCTGGTCGAACTGCGTCATGATCTGCGCCGCATGCTCACGGGCGACCCGCTGCGCCTGCATGACCTGGAGGTCCTGCGACACCCGAACCGCGTACTCGACCGGGCTGGTGCACTGCATCAACTGCGCGTTGGCGGCCCGCACGTCGAACTGCACGGGCGGGTTGGCCGCCATCTTCCGCTGGGTCTCGTTGAGGACCTGCGAGTGGATCTCCTGCTGCCGCCCGGTGAGCGTGGCGCCCTGCGCGGTCTGGCCGAGCCATTTCCCGATCTCCGACAGGTGTTTCCGCGCGGCGTCCCCGCCGGCGCCCTGCCAGTTCGCCTCGCTGGCCTCCACGGCGTCGGAGAGCGTCTTCTGGTGCTGCGTGAGCTCGTTGCCGACCCGGATCCATTCCTCCGAGGACTCGGCCACGGTGGCCGAGTTCGCGTTCTCCATGATCGCCTGCTGCATCTGCTCGTGCGAGGCGTTGGCCCAGTCGGTGGTGGGCGGCGTGCCGGGCTGCCGCAGGTCCAGCCCGTCGCCGAGGCCCTTCCGCGCCTCGTCGATGCGCTGCAGGTAGACCTTCTGGATCAGCTCGTTACGCAGGCGCGGGTCCACGGCCTTGCCCAGCCAGCCGTGGGCGATCTCGTAGTCGACCAGCTTGGTCACCTGGTCGCGGATCTGGTCGCCCGAGGAGGTATCCCAGCTCGAGGCTTCCTGGTAGTACGGCGAGGACTGGTCCGTGGTGACGTCGTAGTAAGGACTGTCCTGAGTGGACGTTGTCACGGTCAGACCTCCGTACGCAACTGGGTGAGGGTGTGCTGGGTTTCCTCGTCGCGGGACCGGTAGTTCCGCTTGGCGAGCTTGATCGCCTCGATGTAGTCCGGGAGCTCGGCGCGCGCGTGCTGCAGCTGCGTCAGCAGACCCCGCTCGTCGGTGCCGGTGCTCAGCATGTGGTTCGACACCCACTGCGCGGTGGCCGTGGTGCTCATCGGCGGCGCCTCACCCAGCCGTTGCAGGGCCGACCACCGGGCGTTGAGGGTGTCCACCACCCCCTCCAGCGCCTGGATCATCTGATCACCGGTGGTCTCGTCGACGGCGAAACCACCGCTGGCGGCGAGCACTTTGAGCTGCGCGCCGCTGAGCGCCGGCCGCGCGCGTGTGGTGGCCAACGCGCGAATTTGGGGCTGTGCATCCTCGCTCATCAGCTGGAAAGACCTCTCCGGGATTTCGGGTGAACGTCCGGAGCCCACCGCTGCCCGCGACCGGCGGCCACGATGGCGACCGCGGCCACCGCCAGGCGCGCGGACAGGCGAGCCTCCTCGGTGCCGCGCCAGCCTACCGGTGGTACACCGGCACGGACACCGGCACACGGGCAGGGAAGGCGACGGTGTCCGCAAGGGAAGAAGGGTTGCCCGAAAGGGAAAAGCCGATGCACACCTGCCCCCCGAGGCCTCGTCTACCGGTTTGCTCCGCTCGAACCAGTCAACCACGACGAGGGCAACGTTGTTCCCCTCCTCTGTTGCCGAACGGTGAAGCCGGGGCGAATTCCCGGGCGCCTCACCGCAGCAGCGCGTCCACCAGCTCCCGCGCCCAGCCCGGCTCGGCAGGGTGTTCGGTGAACACGGCCCGGTAGTACAGCGGGCCGAGCAGCGCGTCGGCGGCCCGGCCCACCTCCGGCGGGTCACCGCCGCGCTCGCGTTCGCGATCGAGCATCGCGGCGAGCTGGGCGTGGCGGTCGGCCGCGCAGGCGCAGCCGCCCTGCGTCCCCGAACCGACAGCGGCGCGCATGAGCGCCAGCACGTCCGGATCGGTGAGATCGGCGGCCACGTCGGTGGTCCAGCGGACGAGGTCCTCCCGCAGCGAACCGGTGTCCGGCACCACGATGTCCCCGCTGAACCGGCTGGTCGCCACGTCGGCGAGGAGATCGGCGAGCGAACCCCACCGCCGGTAGAGGGTGGTCGGGTGCACTCCGGCCCGCCCGGCGACGACGGGCAGGGTGAGCGCTTCCGCGGGTTCGGTGGCCGCCAGGAGTTCCCGCACCGCGCGGTGGACGGCGGCCCGGATGCGGGAAGAACGGCCGCCGGGCCTGGTGTTGGTAGTGACCGGCATGCGCAACATTATCGCACTGATCGCTGCGTTTAGGTATGCTGCCACTAAAGCATTGATCACTGCATTAAGAGGAGTGCGTGTGACCGAGTCATCCTCGGCGTCATCTCCGGTCGGTGTCCTCCCCGCCACCGCCGGCCCGAGACGCCTTCCCCGCGCCGCCGCCTTCGGGGGAATCGCGGCGATCGTCGTCCTGTTCCTGGCCGCCTCCAGCGCCCCGTCGCCCCTCTATGTGGTCTACCAGCGCCAGTGGGGCTTCTCGGCGACCACGCTCACCGCCGTGTTCGCGGTGTACGTGCTCGGGCTGATCGCCGCACTGCTCGTGCTCGGCTCGCTGTCCGACCACATCGGCCGGCGACCGGTGCTGGCCGCCGCCCTGTTGCTGGAAGCGCTTTCCCTGCTGCTGTTCCTGACCGCGGGCGGCGTCGGGACACTGTTCCTGGCCCGGGCCCTGCAGGGCATCGCCACCGGGGCGGCGACCACCACGCTCGGCGCCACCCTGGTCGACCTCGCCCCGCCGCACGCGCCGGCACGGGCGGGGGTGGTCAACGGGGTCGCCCCGATCAGCGGGCTCGCGCTCGGGGCGCTCGGCTGCGGCGCACTGGTGCAGTACGGGCCCGCCCCGACGCATCTGGTCTTCGCCCTGCTCCTGGCGGGCATGCTGGTGGCCGCCCTCGTCGTCGTGCTGCTGCCGGAAACCTCGCCCCGGCGGGCCGGCGCGGCCGCGTCGCTGGCTCCCCGGCTGGGCATCCCTGCCCGCCTCCGGGGCGACGTGCTGGTCATCGTGCCGATCCTGGTGGCGGGCTGGGCGCTCGGCGGGCTCTACCTCTCGCTCGGCCCGTCGGTGGCCGCGACACTGTTCGGCCTCCACAACCACCTCGCCGGGGGCCTGGTCGTGACGGTGCTGTGCGGGACCGGTGCCATTACCGCGTTCGCGCTGCGGCGCGTGCCCGCCCTGCGCCTGCTGCGGCCCGCCTCGCTGCTGCTCGCCACGGGTACGGCCGTGACGCTGGCCGGGATGGCCGGCGCGGGACTCGCCGCGGGGATCGCCGGGACCGTCATCGCCGGTGTCGGGTTCGGCGCCTCGTCCCTGGCCACCTTCGGCACGCTGGCGCGGCTCGCGGGCCCCGCCGAGCGGGGCGAGTTGTTCGCGGTGGCCTACACCATCGCGTACCTGGCCTTCAGCCTGCCCGCCGTGGCCGCGGGCCTCGCCACGACCGCGACCGGGCTGCGGCCGACGGCGATCGTCTACAGCCTGGCCGTCATCGTCCTCGCCCTGGCGGCCCTCGCCGCCAGGGAACTCCGCCGCTCCCGCGCCTGACGCACCGGGCGCGACGGGGGGATCAGCCGAGGCGCGGCCGCCGGGGCTCCGGCACCTGGCCCGCCTCGGTCTGCTTCGCGGCCAGGACCAGGCACCGCTCGCAGGGCATCCCGGCGGGCCGCGTGAGCAGTTCGGCGTCGGCGGGCGGGATCTGGAAACCGCAGCACGCGGTCAGCAGGGGCACCCGGCCCAGGGGCACCCGGAAGACGTGGGCCATGCGGCGGGTCTCCCCGCCGACGTGCGGTCGCGGGCGCGCCAGGAAAAGTGCGCCCGGAAAGGAAGGGCTATCGTATTCCCCGCCGGCGGGCACGGCGGTCGTTCGCGCGGGTTCGGACACGGATTCTCCCCACTCCCAAGGAATAACTCCGCTCTTCGCCGGAATTCGACGACTAACCATGAATACAATGCCGCCCGCGAACCGGAAACTCGAGTCGAAACATTCCCCCGTGTCGAGTGAAATGTGCCCCGAACCTACTGGCGGGTCAGGGAAATGAGCGCACCCTGGCGCGACGGGGCGCGGTATTCACCCCGCGTACGGCGACGGTTCAGAGCAGTCCCCGCTGCCGCGCCATGATCACCGCCTCACGCCGTGAGGTGACGCCCAGCTTGCGATACACATTGCGCAGATGCGTCTTCACGGTGTTCACCGAAACGTACAGGGTCGCGGCGATTTCCTCGATCGTGGCGAGCGAAGGCAGCTCGCGCAGGAGCTGGACCTCGCGCGGGGTCAGCTCGGCGGTGTCGGCCGGTCGTGCCGCGGCCGGGATCGCCTCGACCAGTTCCGCCACGAACTGGTCGAGGCGGCCGAGCCTGCCGATCTGCGGCACCAGGAGCTTGCGGATCTCGGGGCCCGCGTCGTAGAACGGGCGGAACGCCCGCCGCGGCCCGGCCAGCTCCAACGCGGCGCGAAGCGCCCGATCGGCGGCGCGGGCGTCCCCCGCGCGGTGGGCCAGCAGGGTGGTGAGCAGATAGGCCTCGATCCGGGTGGACACCACGTGGCAGCGGACCTCACCCTGGTTGATCTTCTCCAGCTGGGCCCGCGCCGAGGCCACCCGGCCGTAGTGGAAGTGCATGCGGGCCCGCAGCAGCTGGACGTCGCCCGAATCCCCCAGCCAGGTCGACGCGCGACGCTCGACCTCCGCGGCCCAGTCCGCACGGCCGAGCCGCAGGGCCATGCGCTGCTCCACCGGCGCCTCGTAGGCCACCAGTGCGGGCTGCACCGGTTCGGTGCGCCCCACCGTGGACCAGTGCCGGCGCAGCCGCACCAGCGCCGCATGGGGGTCATCGCCGTACTCGAACTCGATGACCTCCCGCACCGACAGGGCGCACATCTCCACCGTGCGGTCGTTGTTGGGCCCGAGCAGCTCGATGCCACGCGCCGCCATCGCCCTGGCCTTCTCCGCCTCGAGGAACTGGTAGGCCGCCCAGGCGGCGATGGTGTACGGGAAGCAGCAGGCCGCCCGCAGCGCCGGTCCGTGCTGCCCGGCGAACTCCAGCGCCTGCTCGGCCAGGGTCCGCATGCGCGGGAAGTCCCCGTTGGCGGTGGCGACGCCGGACAGCTGGCTCAGGCAGTGCAGCACGGCGAACGGGTAGTCGTGCGCCGTCGCCATCCGCATGGCCTGCTCGAGATCGCGGGCGGCGCCCTCGTGACGGCCCAGCCAGAAGAACGCCGTGCCGCGGTTGACCAGGGCGAGCACCAGCAGATCGGTGCCCGACATGCGGGGCAGCCGTTCGTCCAGTTCGGTCATCGCGGGCACCACATGCCCGGTCAGCCTCGCCCAGTGGGTGCGCACGATCACCTCCAGGTCACGCACGCGCGGGTCGTCGCAGGCCTCCAGTGCCTCGGTCAGCCCGGCCAGCCGCAGCTCGGCCCCGGTCCGCTCGCCCCCGGTCAGCTCCAGCAGCACCAGCACCAGCCCGACCTGGGGCCGCCCGGCGGCCGAGGCGGGCAGCGTGTCCGCCAGATCCCGCAGCAGCGCGAGATCGCCGCGCAGCACCAGGCTGGGGCCGAATTCGCTGACCACGCGCGCGGAGAGTTCGGTGTCGGCGGCGGGGACGGCGTTGCGGGCCGCGGCCACCGCGTCCCCCGCGTCGGCGAACCAGTGCCCGGCGATCGCGTGCAGCTTCCCGTAGCTGGACGGCGCGTGCCGGCGCAGGTGGGCGCGCAGGTAGGCGCGGACGAACGGGTGCAGGCGGTACTGTTCCTCGCCGGTCCTCGACACCAGCCCGTCGAACCGTTCGAGCCCCTCCAGCACCGCGGGCGCGTCCTCCCGGCCGGACAGCGCGGCGGCCAGTCCCGCCCCGAACTCCTCGCACACCGACGTGGCTCGCAGGATCTGCAGTTCGGGCTCGGTCAGCCCGGACAGGACCTCGCTGTCGAGGTAGTCCGTCACCGTGCGGTCGGTGGAAACCAGCACCTCCAGCGCGCCGGCGCCGTCGCCGGTCTCCCCCAGTGCCAGTGCCGCCAGCCGGACCGCAGCGGGCCAGCCCTCGCTGATCGCCATCAGCCGGTCGAGTTCCGCGCCGGAGGCCCGCACGCCCAGCCGGGACACGGCGCGCTCGGCCTGGTCCCGGGCGAACGCGAGGTCCGCGGCGCGGATCTCGCGGACCCGCCCGGCCACGCGCAGCCGGTGCAGTTCGAGCGCGGGCTCGCGGCGCCCGGACAGCACCAGCCGCAACTGCCGGGGCATCAGGCGCAGCACCATGGTGAGCACGTGCTGCGCCTCGGGATGGCGAAGGTGGTGGATGTCGTCGAGCACGAGCCAGACGCGGTCGTGCTGGCGGTCCACTATCTCGGCCAGCTGCGCCACCAGAGCGCTTTCGCTGATCCGTTGCTGTGGAAGGCTTTCCCCGTTGCCCGCGGTGACCGCGCGACTCACCGCGGCGAGGATGCCGAGGGAGAGGGACGTGGGATCGTCGTCGGATTCGTCGATGTTCATCCAGGCCACGTATCCGGGCGCGGAAACCCGCCGCATTTCCCGGACCCAGCCCGAAAGCAGGGTGGTCTTGCCGTAACCGGCGGGCGCGGTGAGCACGGTCACCAACGGGTCGTCGGTATCGGTCCCGGGAGACGGCAACATGCCCTGCGGTCGCGGGCGGACCACGACTTCGCGAGGCGGCAGCGGCACCGTGATTTTCGGCGCGGGCACGACTGGTTTGATCGCCGGTCTCCTTCCGGGCAGCACGATGAATCAGGCTATGAGAACTTCACGCGCCCGCTGGCCGACCCAGTACTGAAACGGCCAGTTCGCCCCAATCGAGTGAGCGCACAACCCGTATTTCACCGCGCAGCACAGGGATAAACGCGCTTGCCTCCGTCTGGATGGCTCTCCTCACCCCTGTGAGCTAGCACGCGAAGGGTGTTCTGCCACAAGGATCCTCGTTCACCCCGGCCGGAGGAGCCGGAGCGCGGGCCGCTGGGACACGATTCAAAGATCGATACGGCAGTTGCATTTTTCCGCCTGCCCCATCAGACCCGCGGGCCGCGCCGGTTCGCGAGAACGGCCGGCGGCCGCCCCGTGCCCCCAAAGCGGCGGCCGCCGGTCTCTCTATTTTCTCCTTGCCCTGACACGAATCCGGACACGTCCTCGATCCGGTGACAACGGGGCGGCCCCGCCGGAGGCGTGCCAGACTCGTCCCGGCCCGGCGGCGAATCCCGCCGGGCGCAACGGAGACCCGAACCAGGACTACGAGCGGCCGGAGGTGCCGTGAGCCTGTACTACTGCCGGCGCGTGGCACGGAAGCGCTGGCGCATCATCTTCTTCGGACTGCTGCTCGGCGTGGCCGCCGCGGCCACCGTCACGCGCGTCGTGGCACCCGAATACTCGGCGCAGGCAACGCTCTACCTTTCCTCCCCCGGGGAAACGGACGGTAGCGCCGGGAGCGTCGGCGGTGAGCGGCTGCGCAACTCCTTCGCCTGGCTGGCGGGCGGGCAGCATCTGGCGCAGGCGGTCGTCGACCAGCTCGGTCTCCACGAGCCGGCCTCGGCCGTTTCGGCGAAGCTCCAGTCGTCGAGCAGGCCCGGCACCAGTCTGGTCTCGATCACGGCCACGGACGCCACTCCCCAGGGCGCGAAGACCCTCGCCGACGCCGCCGCGGGGGCGCTCACGCGCCTGGTGACCCAGTTGCAGACCTCCCCGCCGGTCACCGCGTCGGTCATCGAACCGGCCGCGGTGCCCACCCGCGCCACGCAGCCACGGCCACTGCTCGACTTCGGGCTGGGGGTGCTGCTCGGGCTGCTCGCCGGTGCGCTCGCCGCGCTCGTGCGCGAGGCGCTGGACCGGCGGATCACCGAGGCCGGGGAACTGACCCGGCTGACCGGCGCGCCGAACCTGGCCACGGTCCCCCACGACCCCGCCGCGCCCGAGCCTCCGTCCTTCGCCGGCCCAGGGCGAACCGGCCCCGCCGAATCCTTCCGCACGCTGCGGACGGCGCTGTCCCTGGTCGACGTGGACCGGCCCCGCAAGGCGATCCTGGTGACCGGCGCGCTGCCGGGATCGGGCCGTACGACGACCCTGTGCGGCCTGGCCGTCGCCCTCGGCCGGACCGGACGGCGGGTCGTGCTGGTGGAGACCGACCTGCGGCATCCGCACGCCCTCGACCATCTCGGCGTCGGCGGCGGCGAGGTGGGCCTGACCAGCGTGCTCACCGGCCAGGTCGCGCTGGAACAGGCCCTGCGCACCTGGAGCGGATCGGCCGTGTTCGACGTGCTGCCCGCCGGACCGCTCCCGCCGGATCCGGCCAGGCTGCTCGCTTCGCGGCGCATGGCGGACCTGCTCGCCGAGCTGCGCCGCCGCTACGACACGGTGCTGCTGGACGCGCCCGAGGTGCCCGCGGGGGCCGACGCCGCCGTGCTGGGCGCGGCGTGCGACGGTGGCCTGCTCGTGGTCGCCCACGGCCGGACCACCCGGCACCAGGTGAAGACCGCACTCCTCGCGCTCGCGGCGGGCCGCGTCCGGCTGTTCGGCACCGTGCTCACCATGGCGCCCCTGCCTCCCGGGCAGACTCCCGTGCGCATTCCGGAGCAGGCACCCGAGCCGTCGGTGGGCCGGATCACCGGGACCGTCCCGCTCGACGTGATTGCCTCGGCCCCGAAGTCGCGCACCCATTCCTGAGATCCCGAGTAATTGTCAGTCTGCCGAAAACCGGTTCACATGTGTTCCTGCGCCGGAATGCGCGAGATCCACAACCGGAACGGGTGATGTCACGGTTTCCGCTTCGGCGCCACGCACGCCCGGTGATATCTTCCAACGGCACCTTCGAGCCGCGCGGATCACCGGCGCATTCCACCGAGGCGCGCCGGGAAAAACGCGCAGAACTCATTGTTGGGGGCAAGCAGCACGGGAAGCACCTGCGATCCGAGTCCCCATCGCCGGCGGCGGACCGGGCCACGGCCACCTCTTCGCCTCCCGCGGCCCCCGCCCCGCCCGACCGGGCTCAAGATGATCCACAATGGACTGAGCCGAACGCGGCCAAGGGAGGAAGCTCATGACCGCACTCGCCATCGACGGGGGCCCTCCGGTCCGGACCACCCCGCTGCCCGCCTGGCCGTCCTTCGACGCGGCCCAGATCGCCGCGGCAGGCGACGTGCTGGCCTCGGGTCAGGTGAACTACTGGACCGGCGGGCACGGCCGCGCCTTCGAGCGCGAGTTCGCCGCGGCCGTGGGCGCGCTGTACGCGGTCGCGCTTTCCAGCGGCACGGTGGCACTGGAACTGGCGCTGGCCGCCCTCGGCGTGGGGCCCGGCGACGAGGTCATCGTGCCCGCGGCGACCTTCATCGGCACCGCCTCCGCGGTGGTGCGCTGCGGAGCGAAACCGGTGGTGGCCGATGTGGACCTGCACACCCTGTGCGTGACAAGGGAAACGGTGGAACCGGCGATCTCGCCGCGCACCAAGGCACTGATCGTCGTCCACCTCGCCGGGCATCCCGCGGAGCTGAACCCGCTGCTGCAGCTGGCGAAGGAACACGACCTCCGCGTGGTCGAGGACTGCGCGCAGGCCCACGGCGCCCGGTACTTCGGGCAACCGGTGGGCAGCTTCGGCGACATCGCGGCCTGGTCTTTCCGCCACGACAAGGTCATCACGACCGCGGGCGAGGGGGGCGCGATCACCACCTCCCACCTCGCCCTGTGGCGGTACTGCTGGGAATTCAAGGACCACGGCAAGAACGTCGCGACGGTGCAGCAGGCCCAGCAGGGCCGGGGATTCCGCTGGCTCCACGACAATTTCGGCACCAACGCCAAGATGACGGAGGTCCAGGCCGCGGTGGGGAGGCTGCAGCTGGGCAGGCTCGACGAGTGGGTCAAGCAGCGTCAGATGAACGCGGCGATCCTGCTCGACGCCCTGCGCGACCTGCCCTCGGTCCGCGCGGAGGACCCGCCCGCCCACGTCGAACACGCCTATCAGCGCTTTCATGCCTTCGTGAAGCCGGAACAGCTGGCCCGCGGCTGGGATCGCGACCGGATCGTGGAGGCCATCATCGCCGAGGGCGTGCCGTGCGGCCCGGGCGGTTGCGCGGAAATCTACCGGGAACGCGCCTTCTCACGCTTCGAGGATGCACCCACCTTCCTGCCCGCCGCGGCCGAAATCGGCCGCACCGCCTTCACTCTGCCGATTCACCCCGCCCTCACCACCGAGCACATGATCGAGGTGGCGAAGGCGGCGGTGAAAGTGTTGTGCGCGGCCACCCGTTGACGTGGTCCACACCTCACCTGAACGGGTTTTCCCGGACGGCGACCCCGCGAATAGCCGCACCGCGGCCCCGGTTCCTCACCCGCACTTGGTGAACTCCTCCGCCACTGGTTTTCCGTGGCCGGGCGCCGGGGATAGCTAGTTCGCACCGCACCAGTCACGGGCGTGCCGGGCATTGTGGGAGGAACAAGAAACCATGCATCGCGAAGTCGAACTCGCCGCGGCTTTCCTGGATCTGTCGCGCTTTTCCGACCGCGGATTCGATGAGGCGCGCTATGCCGACCTGCTGGCCCGACGGTGCGCCGGACTGCTCGACGTCGACGCGGCAGGCGTTCTGCTCACCGGCGCGGGCGGTCAGCTCTCGGCGGTGGCCGCCTCCGCCGAAACGGTACAACTGCTGCAACTGGTCCAGCTCCGCTTTCAGGACGGTCCCGGCATCGCCAGCTTTCGCACCGGAAATCCCGTGCACGCGGCCGATCTGCGCGCGGGCACCCGGTGGGACACCTTCCGCTCCGCCACCCTCAACGCCGGGTTCGCCGCGGTGCACGCGCTTCCGCTGCGGCTCAACGAGGAAAGCCTCGGTTCCCTCACCCTGTTCCGCCGTGTGCCCGGGGAACTCACCCTCGAGGACGTCAAGATGGGCGAGGCGCTGGCGGCCTTCGCCACCGCCACCCTGCTGGCGCAGCGGGCGGTGGAGAAGGCGGAAACCCTCGCCGGGCAGTTGCAGACCGCGTTGCACACCCGCATCGTCATCGAACAGGCCAAGGGCATTCTCGCCGAGCGGCACGGCCTGGGCACCGAAGGCGCTTTCGAACTGATGCGGGCCTACGCCCGCCACGATCGGCGCCGCCTCGACGAGGTCGCCCGCGCCATCATCGACCGCTCCCCCAGCGTGGCCCGGCTGCTGGGCCGGGCACCCGAGTCGACGGCGGGATGACGCGGCGGCGCTCACGCCGCCGGACCCAGCACCACGGCCGAGTTGTGCCCGCCCATCCCCAGCGAGGTCTTGAGGGTCAGCCCACCGGACAGCGCGGTGGGCCCCGACAGCAGCCGGGGATGTGCGGGCGCGACCGCCGGTGGCGCCGGGATCACCCCGTGCTCGTACGCCAGCGCGGTGGCCACGATCTCCACCGCACTGGCGGCACCCTGGCAGTGCGAAACGAGCGGTTTGACCGAGTAGATCCCGGCGTCGCCGCCCAGGAACTCGGCCAGCATCGCCGCCTCCGCCCGGTCGCACTGGGCCGTCCCGGGCCCGTGGGCGTGCAGGTAGGCCACCGCGGAGCCCGGGACCCCGGCATCGGCCAGCGCCACGCGCACACACTCCCGCACTGCGGTGAGCGCCGGGTCGATCGAGGTGACGTGGTAGGCGTCGTGCGTCATGGCCCCGCCGTGGGCCACGACGTAGGGCCGCCCGCCACCCTCGCCCCGGGACAGCACGAACGAGGCCGCGGCCTCCCCCATGGTGAATCCCCGGCTGCCCTCCTGGAACGGGCGGCAGGCGTCGAGCGGCTCGGCGTCGGTGACCGCGACGCCGAGCCGGACGAAGGCCCGCACGTGTTCCGGGCCCGCCGACAGATCGGTGGCGACCACGACCACGTCGTCGGCGATGCCCGCATCCAGCCACGCCTGCGCGGTGAGCAGGCCCGCGTTGCCGGAGGCGCACATGGCGGAAACCTGCAGGGCCGGGCCGCGGAACCCGAACTCCTGCATCAGCAGCGAAACCGGGGTGGAGGGCATCAGGTAGAGGTAGTCCCTGACCGGCAGCGACCCGCCGTGCGCCAGGTAGAAGTCCCGCAGGAGATCCACTTCACCGAGTACCGCGGCGTGCACCAGGCCCACGCGGCGCGGCCGCCAGCCGCGGCCGGTCGCGTCCTCCACCGCCTCCCGCACCGCCGCCCGAAGGGCGCGGGCGAACCGGGTCGGGCCGTCGCCCGCGCGACCGCCGTCGGGCACCAGCGCCACCCAGCCGGGCTCGCCGGGATTCGTCCCGTATCCGGGCACGCGCCGGGCGGCGGGCTGCCCCGACCGCAGCCCCTCCCACAGCGAGGCGCTGCCCCAGCCGTATCCGGTGACGGCGCCGACTCCGACGATGGTGCTTCTGTGCCCGGGCATTGGTCCTCGCTCCTCGAAACGACGCGGCGGTGTGGGAACGCCACACGTCCTACCGGGCGGAGCATCCGCGCGGAGCGCCTCGGCGGCCGGGGGTGGGACGGTCTCGTGTTGTCAGCCCACGTAGACAGCCGAAAGGACCCTTGCCGATACCGCGGAATGGCCCCTGGAAGTAGCCCATCCGGGGTAGTGATCGGGCAGGCGGAACCAGTCGCGCACGGTCGGCGCGGGTATCCGCAGCCGGGCCGCCACGGCGCGGTGGCCGTGCCCGGCGGACCGGCCCGCCAGCGCCTGCTTGACGACCGGGGCGGCGTAGGCGCGGCGGGGCAGCACCCAGTCCGGCAGCACCACGTGCGTGCTCCCGCAGCCGCGGCAGCGCAGGCGCCGCGGGCGCAGCAGCCGGGCGGGCGCGCGGGCGAAGCGGACGGTGCGCACCCGGGCGTAGCCCCATGGGCGCAGCGGGCCGTGGCAGCCGGGGCAGCGCAGCCGCCCTTCTCGCAGCCAGGTGAGGACCGGTGACCGGTTCGTGGACCGAGTGATCAGCACGTAGGCTCCTTTCCAGGGCGGCCGCACGCCGCTCCGCGGATACACCCGATCGAGGGGTATCGCCGGACTTCCCTGGGGCCGAGGCGCGCCGATCAGGGAGGCGAACCCTTCGATGCGATCGGAGCAGGACATGGGTAGTGAGGTCAGCGACTCCGGGCGCCTCGTCGCCGGCACCGACCTCGGCTCCGACCTTGTCACGGACCTGGCGCTGACCGAAAGCCACGGGTCGGGCTGGCGGCTGGACCTGGCCACCGGCGCGGCGGTGTGGACGCCCGGCATCGCGGAGCTGGTGGGAGCCCCCGGGACGGACGAGGACGCCATCGGCGAGCACCTGCGCGACGCGGTCAAACCCCTGGTCGACCTCGCTCGGTCGGGACAGCGTGACGAATTCGAGGTGATCCGCCGCATCGACCTGCCCGGCGGCGGCGCCCGGTGGACGCACTTCCGGGCCCGCAGGTTCGGGCACGGCGCCCGGCAGGGCCTGGTCGGGGTGGCCACCGACGTCACCCACCAGCAGGAATCCCAGCGGGCCCTGGCCGACCTCGCCGACCGCTACCGGCTGCTGGTCGACCTGAGCCCGGACGGGCTCGTGGTGCACCAGGACGGCCGGCTGGTCTACGTCAACCCGGCCACCATGCGGTTCGTCGGCGCCACCTCCACCGAGCAGTTGCTCGGCCGGTCGATCCTCGACTTCGTGCACCCGGACTCGGTGCCCGAACTGCTGCGCCGGATCGGATCGCTGTCCCGGCCCGGGGCCGTCACGGCCCCGGCCGAAGCCGTCCTCCTCCGGTTCGACGGGGGCACCTTCCGGGTGGAGTCGGTCTCGGTGCTCACGACCTGGGAAGGGCGCCCGGCCTATCAGGTCATCATGCGGGACCTCAGCGCCCAGCGCGCGGCGGAAGCCGCCTTGCGCAACCAGGCGGCGCTGGTCACCCACGTCAGTGACGCGATCATCGCGACGGACCAGGACTGGGTGGTGATCAGCGTCAACCCCGCCGCGGAAACGATCTTCGGCCCGGCCGCCTGCCACGCCTCCGGCCGACCGATCGAAGAGCTCATCGGCACCCCGCTCGACGTGCCGGAGGTACTGGCCGAGGGTGGCTGCCTGCTCACCGTGCACCGCACCGACGGCGACCCGCGCTACCTGCGGATCTCCGCCGCCAGGATGGACACCGGCTACGTGCTCGTCTGCGCGGACGAGACCGCGCGGCGACTCGCCGAGCAGTACTTCACCACGGTGGTCGCCGCCCTCGAGGAGGGGGTCGTGGTACTCGGCCGCGACGGCCGCGTCGAGTCGGCCAACCCGGCGGTGTCACGGATCCTCGACGCGCCCATCGAGGACATCCTCTCCCCCGACCCCAGCTCCTTCGAACTGTACGACGGAACCGGGATGCGCATCCCGGACGGCGAGTTCCCGATCGCCGTCACGCGCCGCACCGGCGAACCGCAGAACGGCCAGATCGTGCGCGTGAAGCGGCACGGCCGCGGCGACGTGTGGCTCTCGGTCAGCAGCCGCCCGCTCAATCCCGAAACCGGCCCCCCGTATGCGGTGGTCGCCTCCTTCAACGACAACACCGAACGCAGGCAGATCGGCGAACGGCTGCTGTACGAGGCCACGCACGACGCGCTCACCGGACTGGCGAACCGGACGCTGATCGTACGGCGGCTGACCGAGGCACTGCGCGAACCCGGCCGGACCGACACCCTCGCCGTGCTGTTCGTCGACCTCGACAAGTTCAAGGTGATCAACGACTCGCTCGGGCACGGCATCGGCGACGAGGTGCTGCGGGTGGTCGGAAAGCGCTTACGGGGCGGGGTCCGCCGGGCCGATCTCGTCGGCAGGCTGGGCGGGGACGAGTTCGCCGTGGTCAACTTCCACGTCCGGAGCCCGGAAGACGTCCGGGCACTGGCGAAGCACCTGCGCGCGAGCCTGGCCGCCCCGATCACGGTCAGCGGGCGTGAACTGCACATCGACGCGAGCATCGGGATCGTGGTCGCGGATCCGTCGGACACCCGCCGGGCCGAGGACCTGATCCGCGACGCGGATGTCGCGATGTACCAAGCGAAAACCACCGGGCCGGGCCGCTACGAATTCTTCGACGTGGCACTGCGGGAACGGCTGCAGCGCAGGCTTCGCCTGGAACAGGACCTGCGCCGCGCGGTGCTGAACGAGGAACTGTGGGTCGCCTACCAGCCGGTGGTGGAACTGGCCACCGGACGCACCGTCGGGGTCGAGGCGCTGCTGCGGTGGAACCAGCCGGTCCTGGGCGTGATCTCCCCGGTCGAATTCATCCCGCTGGCCGAAGAAAGCGATCTCATCAACAAGATCGGCATCCAGACACTGCAGACGACCACGCGCGACATGGCCAAGCGGCGCCGGGAACTGGGGCTCGACCTCCAGGTCGCGGTGAACCTTTCCGCGCGCCAGCTCGACGATCCCGATCTCCTCGTCACGGTGGAACGCGCGCTCCACCGCGCGATGCTGCCGCCCGAAGCGCTGTGCCTGGAGATCACCGAAACGACGCTGATGCGCGACCCGGCCGGGGCGGCGATGAAACTGCAGGCATTGCGGCGGCTGGGCGTGAGCCTCGCCATCGACGATTTCGGAACAGGCTACGCCTCGCTCGCGCAGTTGCTGCGGCTGCCACTGGACGTGCTCAAAATCGATCAGTCCTTCGTGCGAGAGCTCGGCCATTCACGCGAGGCCGAGGGCATCGTGGGCGGCATCGTCGCTATGGCGCATTCGGTGGGCCTCATCGTGATCGCCGAAGGTGTGGAAACAGCGCGTCAGGCCAAGATTCTGCGCCGCCTCGGCTGCGACCAGGCACAGGGCTACTACTTCGGCCGTCCGGAGTCGACCAAGAGCTGGCTGCCGCCCGCCGCATGACTGTCCCGATAGGACAGTCCAGGGCACACAATCCCTTCACCGCCGTTTCGTTCACGCGATAGTGCCTCGTTTCACGCTTTCACCGCGTGTCGCGGCGTTCCGTTTTGACAGTCCAAACGGAACTGATGGAAGCTGCCCCTGCTCATCCGGACGACAGGCCCGGCGGCGTTTCGCCCCCGGATCCCAGTAAGCGGGGTCGCGGGAGCGCGCCGGGTTCCGCCAGTCACGGGCAGCGCACCATGCCGTTTCTCGAAAGAGGTGATCCGTGTTGAACAACTCCGTTCGCGCGGCCGTGGCCGGAACTCTGGTCACCGCCGGCTTGCTCAGCGGCACCGCGGGTGTCGCGGAAGCCCAGACACCCGCGCGGGCCGAGAGAGTGCAGGCGCCGGCCGTGCCCGTGCTGTGCTCCACAGTGGACCAGCTGGAAGGGCTGCTGAACACCCTGGCGGGCACCGCCGACCCCGCGGTGATCGATGCCACGCTCGCGCAGGTGATCACCCTGCTCCAGCAGCTGCCCTCGCCCGTGGTCCCGCCCGCACTGCTGCCCGTCTACCAGTGGCTGGTGGGCAACCTGCAGATCCTGCGCTCACTGGTCGCCACACTGCCGCTGCCCCTGGTGACCGGCATCGTCAACGACCTCGCCCGGCACCTGGCCGCCGCACTGGAGAGCGTGGCCTGCACCCCGGACACCAGCCCATCCCCGACGACCACGACCACCGCCCCGAGCACCACGACGACCAACCCGGTCCTGCCGGTCCTGCCGGTACCGACGGCACCGCCGGTCACGACCGGGCCGACCACCACGACCACGGAACCGGCCACGCCCACCACCACGAGCGCACCGGGTCTCGGCGGGCTCCTCGGCCTCGGCGGCTGAGCAGTGCGGGTGTGGTCACCGCCGGTGCCGTGGGTCACCGCCGGTGACCACACCCGCCCCCGGAGTGCCGGCACCCGCCACATAGCGGTACCCCACTCCCCGGACGGCGCGGATCGGCGAATTCGCGCTGTCCCAGCCCAGCTTCCGGCGCAGCCGCAGCACCGCGAACTTCACCCGCTCCGGGCCGATGCCCGACGGGTCGTCCCAGGCGTGCGCGAGCAACTGCGTCGCCGACAGCACGGCCCCGCGGTGCCGGACCAGGGTGCGCAACAGCCGGAACTCGATGTTGGTCAGCTCGGCCGTGCGCGGCCCGGCAGGCGAAGCCACCGACACCAGCCGGGTCCGGCCGTCGATCCGCACCACCCCGTCGTCGAAATCGTCACCCCACGATCCCGGGGGGCGGCGCGGTGCACCGGCGCGGCGCAGTAGCGCCTCCGCCCGCGCCAGAAGTTCTTCGTTCGCAAAGGGTTTCGTCACGTAGTCGTCGGCGCCCGCGCGCAGCCCGCGCACCTTGTCGGTCTGCCCGGCATGCGCCGAGAGCACCAGCACCGGTATCTCGCCCAGGTCCCGGATGTGCTCCAGCACCGTCCAGCCGTCCAGCAACGGCAGTTCGATGTCGAGCACCACCAGGTCCGGACGCTGCTCGCGGACCAGCCGCAGCCCCGAACGCCCGTCCGCGGCCCCGCAGAAGGCATACCCGGCCCGTTCGAACAGCAGCCTGAGCGCGAAGGTGATGTCGGGCTCGTCCTCGATCGCCAGCACCTTTTTCACGACCGGCCCTTCCCGTCGCGATGGTCGGTGGGAAGCACGATCCGCACGGTCGTGCCCACGTCGAGCACGCTGATCAGCTCGAGCGTGCCACCGTGCGACTCCACCAGTTCCTTCGACACCGCCAGGCCGAGCCCGCTGCCCGAGATCCCGGCGAGTACCGCGTTGGATCCCCGTTCGAAACCGCGGGTGATCCGGTCCAGTTCCTCGGCCGGGATGCCCATCCCCGAGTCGGCGACCTCGATCGTCCACCGGTCTTCGGTGTAGGCGGCCTCCACCCGGACGCGGCTGTTGGCGGCCCCGTACTTCACGGCGTTGCCGAGCACGTTGCCCAGCACCTGGTGCAGCCGTGCCGGGTCGCCCGCGATCGGTGGCCCCGCCGAGGTCACGCACCGCAGTTCGATGCCGCGCTCGGCGGACTCCGGGCCACGGTCGACCACCGCGGCCCGGACCAGCGAGGGCACGTCCACCTCCACGAATCGCAGCGGTAACCGCCTGCTCTCCAGCCTGGCGAGCAGCAGGAGATCGTCGACCAGGCGCAGCAGCCGCTCGGCGTTGCGGTTGATCGCCTCGGCCGCCGAACGCTGATCCACGCTCAGCGGGCCGAGCCGTGCGTCCGCGAGCAACTCGGCGAAGCTGAGCAACGCCGTCAACGGCGTGTGAAACTCGTGCGCCACCGTGGCGAGCAGGTGGTTCTGCTGTGCCGCCGGGCAAGGCGGCTCGGTGAACAGCCACAGCGCACCCAGTTCGCTGTCCGCGCCGGGCAGCGGTTCCCGTGTGGAGACCACCCGGTTCGCCCCGAGATCGAGGACCTCCGAGCCCTGGCCGCGTTCCCGGACCGCCGCGAGCCGCCGGTAGGCGCTCTCCTCGTCCCGGCAGCGCGCCGCGATCGCCTTCAGCGCCGCGTCTTCCGGCGCGCCCCGCCACTGCCGGACCCCGGTGCCGGACAGCTCCCCGAAGGTGCCGTTGGCGAACACCAGGCATCCCCGGCGGTCGATGACCAGCGCTGCGGCGGGTGCCGCGGCCGCAGCCGCGGCACCGGTGTCGTGATCGCTCGGTCCCGGCACGGGCGCTCTCCCTCGGTGATCCCTGACAGAGCCCGACCGTACGGCCCTTCCGTCACCACATCCGCACGGCGCGGCTACCGAACGGCACCCCAGCGGCACACCGGACAGCACCGGGTCACCTCGAAGCTGGAGACCAGGCGCCGAGCCTCCGTGAGCCCGAAATCCCCTTTGCCCGCCCAGGAAGGACGGATGATGCCGCGCAAGACGCTGCCACTGCTCCTGGCGATCGCGCTGTGCGCGTTCGCGACGGGCCTGCACGCCTCGCGGGGTGTGCGGATCGTGGTGGTGGCCGAGGCGATCCTCGCCGGAACACCGGCCTCCGCGGCACTGGCGGGCTTCGACACCACGGATGCCTGCACCGACCCGGCCTACGTCCTCGCACCCTGGCATCTGACCGGCCCCTACCAGTGGTACTACAACCCCGCGGGCGCGCCGCCCGAGGTCGCCGACACCGCCCTGCCCACGATCCAGACCGCAACGCAGACCGTGCTGGCCGGGCACAACCGGTGCGGCCTTCCCGCCGCGCTCGGCACCTCGCAGCGCTACCTCGGCACCACCACCCGCACCGCCGGGATCAGCCCGTCCGGGGCGTGCACCGGCGACGACGGCTACAGCGTGACCAGCTGGGGCCGGCTCCCGCCCTCGTACCTGGCCTACACCTGCGTGTACTACAACGCTTCGACCGGTGCGGTGCTGTCGTCCGACCTGATGATCGACAACAGCGTGCACCACTGGTTCACCACCCCGCCCGCCGCCTGCCTCGGCGCCTACGACCTGCAGAGCGTGGCGACCCACGAGCGCGGGCACACGGCCGGGCTCGCCCACGTCGACCAGTCGCGGCACGCGACGGAGACGATGAGCGCGGCCACCCGGCCGTGCGACACCACGGAACGGCTCCTGGCACTGGGCGACCTGACCGGCCTCAAGAAGCTGTATTCCCCCTCCGGCTGACCCCCGCCGATCCCGGGGCCGGGAATGATTCGCCTGGCGAACGAGTTGCTGCCCTTCGGTGAGGCCGACGGCAAAAGGGGGCAACGGGTGACAACGGTCCAGGGAGTCGGACTCCGCTCGGAACGCGGACCGGTACTGGCTTCGATCATGCTCAGTACCGGGCTGGTGGCGCTCGATTCGACCATCCTCGCCACGGCGGTGCCCTCGATCGTGCGGGACCTCGGCGGGTTCTCCCAGTTCCCGTGGCTGTTTTCGGTCTACCTGCTCACCCAGGCGGTCACCGTGCCGCTGTACGGGAAGTTCGCCGACTCGTTCGGGCGCAAACCGCTGATGGTGTTCGGCATCGTGGTGTTCCTGATCGGCTCGGTGCTGTGCGGCGCGGCGTGGAGCATGCCCACGCTGATCCTCGCGCGAGCGGTGCAGGGCATCGGCGCCGGCGCCGTCCAGCCCATGAGCATCACCATGGTGGGCGACCTGTACACGGTCGAGGAACGCGCCCGCGTCCAGGGCTATGTCGCGAGCGTGTGGGGCATCGCCTCCGTGGTCGGCCCCACCCTCGGCGGGCTGTTCTCGCAGTATTCGTCCTGGCGGCTGATCTTCTTCGTCAATCTTCCGCTCGGCGCGGTCGCCCTGTGGATGCTCGCCCGGCACTTCACCGAAAACGTGCCCCGCCGCCCGCACCGCGTGGACTACCTTGGCGCCGCCCTGCTCACCGCCGGTTTCACGCTGGTCATCCTCGGGCTGCTCGAAGGCGGCGTCGCCTGGCCGTGGGGGTCCGCGCCGAGCGTGGTGATCTTCGTCCTGGCCGCGGTGGCCCTGATCGCGTTCTTCTTCGCCGAGCGCCGGGCCACCGAACCCGTGCTCCCGTTGTGGGTGTTCGGGCGCCGCGTCCTGGCCGGCGGCAACCTCGTCGCGCTCACCGTCGGTGCCCTGACCATCGGCCTCAGTTCCTACCTGCCGACCTACGTCGAAGGGGTGCTCGGCACCGACGCCGTGGTCGCCGGGTTCGCCCTCGCCGCCCTCACCCTCGGCTGGCCGCTTTCCGCCAGTTTCGCCGGACGGCTCTACCTGCGCATCGGCTTCCGCGACACCGCGCTGATCGGCGGCGGGCTCGTGCTGACCGGCGCCGTACTGACCGCCACCCTGCTCGGTGCGCACACTCCGGTGCCCGTCGTCGCGGGCGCGGCGTTCGTGCTCGGCGCCGGACTGGGCCTGTTCTCCAGCCCCACACTGGTGGCCGTGCAGTCGGTGGTCGGCTGGGCCCGGCGCGGCGTGGTGACGGGGACGAACATGTTCAGCCGCTCGCTCGGCAGCGCGGTGGGGGTCGCGGTCTTCGGCGCCATCGCCAATGCCACCCTGGCCGACCGCTTCGCTCACCCGCCGGCACCGGTCGCCGGCCGACTCCCGGACGGCGTCGACGCGACCAGTCTCGTCCTCGGCGGGCACGCCCAGGCGCAAGCGCCCGCGGTGGCCGGATACGTCCGCGACTCCCTGGCGGCGGCGACGCACCACGTCTTCGTGAGCCTGGTGGTCGTGGCCGTGCTCGGCACCGCGGCGCTGCTGCTCATCCCCCGGCGCACCCAGCCGCTGTCCTTCGACGGGGACTGACCCGGCTCATCCGGGTTCTTCGGACTCTCCGGATTCCTCGAGGCGGAAACCGACCTTCATGCCCACCTGGAAGTGCCCCACGGCACCGTTCTCCAGGTGGCCCCGGATCTCGGTGACCTCGAACCAGTCGAGCTCGCGCAGGGTCCGCGCGGCGCGCTCGATCCCGCCGCGGATCGCGTCTTCGATGCTCTCGCCGGAAGAGCCCACGATCTCGGTGACGCGATAGGTGTGACCGGCCATTGTCGAACCTCCTTGAGTCGCTCCTCCTTCGGCGGGCGCCTTCTGGTCATTGTCGGGCCGTCTCTCCCGTCCCGCTCGCGGCGTCCACCGGGAAGGGCGTGGCCGTGAACGGAGCGACCGCCGCCACGCCCCGCCTCAGCCGGCGAGGGCGGTTCCGCCCAGTTCCCCGGCGACCGCTTCGGACCGCCGGTCGCGGCGGCGACCCGGCTGCCGCAGGAACAGGCTCAGCACCGCGGCGAGCAGCGCGGCGCCCCCGGCGAGCAGGTAGGCGCCCGTGTACCCCCACGAAACCACCACGGCCGCGGCCACCCCGCCGCCCCCGATCCCGCCGACCAGCTTCGAGCTGTAGACGATTCCGTAGTTCGTCGCGTTGTGGTTCTCCCCGAAGTAGTCCGGTACCAGGGTGGCGAACAGCGGGTAGAACGCGCCGCTGCCGAAACCGGTGAGGAAGGCGGCCGCCATGAACAACCACAGATTCCGCGTGTTGCCCGCGTAGAGCACACCGAACTGGGCGACGGCGGCGATCACCAGCACGATGGTCAACGTCCGCCGGCGGCCGATGGCATCGGAGACCCAGCCGACCAGCGCCCGGCCGGTACCGTTCACAATGGACAGAACGCCCGCCGCGGAGGCCGCGACGAACGGACCGAAATGGCTCTGCTTGGCGAAGGGCACCTCGAAGTTGATCCCGAACAGCGAAACCATGCCGATGATCACCATGCAGCACCACATGAGCGGGAGCATGCCGCTGCGGATCGCCTCCATCGGAGAGAACTGCCGCACCGCGGGCGGGTTCCGGTGCAGGCTGCGCACCGCGGTGCGCCGGCCCGCGACGGCCCATTTCACCGGATCGATATGCCCGGGCCACCAGTTCTTCGGCGGGTCCTTGAAGAAGAATCCGCAGCCCGCCACCACGACCAGCATGTACACCCCGATGACGTCGAGGATCACCGAGTAATTGCGCGGGGTCATCAGGTAGGAGAACACGTAGATGATCGGCACCACGCCGTAGGCGAAGGCGCCGTTGACGAAACCGACACGCGCCCCGCGCTTTTCCGGATACCACTTGCCGACCATGTTGATACAGGTCGCGTAGACCAGGCCGGCGCCGATGCCGCCGAGGACGGAATACCCGATGAAGCCGAGCGCGAGATTACCGACCTGGGCCAGGGTGAAATAGCCGATGCCGCAGCACAGGGCGCCGGCCAGCATCGCCGCCCGGGCGGAGAAGACCCCCTTCTCCCGCAACCGTCCGGCGGGAAAGGCGACGCCCGCCTGGAATACCGCCCAGATACTGGCGAGCCAGAAAGCGTCGGTCAGTGTCCAGCCGTACTGCTCTTCCAGGGTCTCCTCGACCGCGCCCCAGCCGTATTCGAAGGAACTCACCGCGAACATGGCCACCCAGGGCAGCCACATCATCCATGCCCGCGACCTGCCCAGCAGACGTTGCGGGCTCTCCCCCATTCGGTAGGTCCGTCCGTTCCCGTCGGTGATCTCTTTGTAGGTTTTCGGGCTGTTGTCCATGAGAGCCTCTTTCGACGCTGAAGCGGTTCTCTGGTTGATGGACTTCCTCGTGCTTCCGGCGTTCGGCACCTGCCGGGACCAACATCAACCCACACTGAACACTGTAGGCTGTATACCGTATGGCATGCCTTCTATGGATACGCCGTTCTCCGGGCGATGTCCAGACCGTGGCCACGGCCCCTCGCCGGAGGTTCACCGGAACGCCGCAGCGGTTATCCTGCGGCTGCCGCCACCACCGAGCAGCCACCGGAACGAGGACGTCGTGAAGCATCCCGTGTTCGCCAGGGTCTACCCCCGGCTCGCCGCCTGGGCCGAAACGGCGGGCGCTGCGGAACACCGCCGGGAACTGCTCGCCGGTGCCACCGGCCGCGTGATCGAAATCGGCGCCGGGCACGGAGCGAACTTCCCGCACTATCCCGCCACGGTGACCGAGGTGCTGGCGGTCGAACCGGAGCCGACCCTGCGGGCACAGGCTGAACGGGCGGCACGATCCGCCCCGATACCGGTGACCGTCGCCGAGGGAACGGCCGAGGCGCTACCCGCCGCCGACTCCTCGTTCGACGTCGCGGTCACGTCGCTGGTGCTGTGTTCGGTGCGGGACGTGCCCACGGCGCTGAGGGAGATCCGGCGCGTGCTGCGCGGGGACGGAGAACTGCGGTTCTACGAACACATCCGCTCCCATGACCGGCGTTTCGCGCGGTACCAGCGGTTCGTCGACGTGCTGTGGCCCCGTTTCTCCGGTGGCTGCCACCTGGTGCGCCCGACCGACGAGACGATCGCCGAGTCCGGCTTCACCGTGACCGAGGCACGCTACCTCCGCTTCCCGGCACCGGCGGTCCCGATGTCACCGCACGTGCTCGGCACGGCGCGGATCACCGGCCACTGAACTCCGTCATCCCCGCGCGAGCAGCCGTCGCGCGCGTTCGAGCACCGGCCGGTCCACCATCTGTCCATCCACAGTAGACACCGAATCGGCGGCGCCGACCACGCGCCTCGCCCAGTCCAGCTCCGCGTCGGTGGGCGCGAAACCCCGCGCCACCACGTCGATCTGCTTCGGATGGACACAGAGCTTCCCGCCGAAGCCGAGCCTTCGCGCGTGCTCGACGTCCGCCTCGAGCACGGCGGTTCCGGTGAGGTCGGTGGTCACCCCGTCCAGGGGCGGCGCGAGGCCGGCGGCCGCGCTGGCGATCACCAGCCGCGAGCGCGCGTAAGCCATCGCAAGGGTGTCCTCGTGGCGGACACCGAGTTCGGTGGCCAGGTCGACGCTGCCGAACGCGACCCGGACGACGTTGCCCGCGCGGCAGACCGCCGCGGCGTCTTCGATCCCGGAAGCGGTTTCCACCAGCGGGATCACCGGAAGGCCGAGCGCGGCGATGACCCGCGGATCCTCGGCCTTCGGCAGCATCACCGGGCACCGGTGCGCTCTGGCGACCTCCAGATCGTCCTCGTACCAGGGAGTGCCCGGCGGGTTGATCCGCACCACGGCCTCGCCACCACCCGACAGCCATGCGGCGACGGCGGCTCGTGCCTCGCTCTTGTCCGCTTCGGCGACCGCGTCTTCCAGATCCAGGATCACCGCGCCGGCCCCGGAGGCCGCGGCCTTGCCGAAGCGTTCCGGACGGTGGCCCGGCACGAACAGAACCGTGACGGCCTGAGCGAGCGCGCTGGTCACGCGAACCCCACTTCGGCCGTGGCGTGTCGGTCTTCACGAGCGGTGGCGACCCGCAGACCTGCCCCGTCCAGGCCCGGGGATCCCAGCAGCCGCAGGTGCTCCCCGGCGAAAACCGGCTTGCGCAGCCGGAACGCGACCGACCGCACCGGCCGCTCGCGGACCAGTTCCAGCATGAGCAACACCAGCAGCGGGCCGTGCACGACCAGTCCCGGATAGCCTTCCACGTCCCGCACGTACGGCTCGTCGTAGTGGATGCGGTGCGCGTTCGCGGTCAGCGCGCTGAACCGGAAGAGCAGGCGGGTGTCCGGCCTCAGCTCCAGTTGCCACCGCTCGTCGGCCGCGGGAGCTTCGGCGGTGCTCGTGGTCAGCATCGCCTTGCGGCGCTCGTCCTCGCCGGAGCGGTAGACGACATCCTGGTCCTCCACGAGCCGCAGCCGCCCGCCCTGGCTGATCTCGTGGCGCACGGTCACGAACACCATCTCGCCGGTGCTGCCCTGTTTGACCGTGACCTCGCCCAGCCGGCTCACCCGCTCGGCCTCGACGCCGAGTTCGAGCGGCTCCCGCACCTTCAGCCTGCCCCCGGCGATCATCCGGCGCCGGTCCGGGATCGGCGGGAGGAAGTGGCCCTCGCGGGGGTGGCCGTCCTCGCCGAGTTCGCGCTGCAAGGGCCAGTCGAGGAAGTACAGCCAGTGCCACAGCGGCGGCAGCGGTCCCGCCGGGATCGGCTGGTCGAGCACCGCCGACATCGCGGCGACCGGTCCGGGCAGCATGTCGTCGACGGTGGTGACCGGTTCCGGCCGCCAGGACTCCAGATGCTCACCCAGCGCCATGTCGCTCCCTCGATTCGGCCGTACAAAGGTCCCGGACAGTCTTGTTCGCACCGGTACCGATCGTCAAGTTTCCTTCTGCGGCAAGGTGTTGACCACGGATGTCCCATGGCCGTACAAATACCCGATGGGCACCCTCGACAGCCTCTCCGCGCATGAGCGGCTCATGGTCGAAACGATCCGCGACTGGGTCGACGAAAAGGTCCGGCCGGTGGTGCGGGAACTGGAGCACGCCGACACCTACCCCGAGCGGCTGATCGACGAAATGAAGGCGCTGGGCATCTTCGGCCTGGCCGTGCCCGAGGAGTTCGGCGGCACCGCGGTGTCCACGCCGTGTTACGTGCTCATCACCGAGGAGCTGGCGCGCGGCTGGATGAGCCTGGCCGGGGCGATGGGCGGACATACCGTCGTGGTGAAACTCCTGGTGCGCTTCGGCACCGAGGAGCAGAAGCGGCGGTACCTGCCCGCGATGGCCACTGGCGAGGTCCGTGCCACGATGGCGCTCACCGAACCGGGCGGCGGCTCGGACCTGCAGGCGCTGCGCACCGTGGCCCGCCGGGACGGCGACGGTTACGTGGTCGACGGCGCCAAGACGTGGATCACGAACTCGCGGCGCTCGCGCCTGATCGCCCTGCTGTGCAAGACCGATCCGGAAGCGCGACCGCGGCACCGCGGCATCTCGATCCTGCTCGCCGAACACGGCCCCGGCCTGACCGTCTCGCGTGATCTGCCGAAGCTCGGCTACAAGGGCGTGGAAAGCTGTGAGCTCGTCTTCGACGGCTATCGCGCCCCGGCCGACGCCGTGCTCGGCGGGGCCGAAGGACACGGGTTCGCGCAGATGATGGCGGGCTTGGAGACCGGGAGGCTGCAGGTGGCCGCCCGCGCGCTCGGGGTGGGGCGCGCGGCGTTCGAGGACGCCCTGAAGTACGCGCAGGAGCGGGAGGCGTTCGGCAAGCCGATCTGGCAGCACCAGTCGATCGGCAACTATCTCGCCTCGATGGCGACCTCACTGACCGCCGCACGCCAGCTCACGCTGCACGCCGCCCGCGAGGCCGACGCGGGGCGGCGGGTGGACATGGAAGCAGGCATGGCCAAGCTCTTCGCCTCCGAAACCGCCATGCAGATCGCGCTGGACGCGGTGCGCATCCACGGCGGGTACGGCTATTCGACCGAGTTCGACGTGGAGCGCTACTTCCGGGACGCACCGCTGATGATCGTCGGGGAAGGCACCAACGAGATCCAGCGCGGTGTGATCGCCCGCCAGCTGGTCAGCCGCGGCGGTCTGGAAGTCTGATGCGGGAGAGCGCCTACCTGCGACTGGCCCGGGAACTGCGGGAAGCCATCCTGCGCCACGAGTTCCCCGACGGGGTGCGCCTGCCCACGGAGGCGGAACTCGCCGGACGGCACGGGGTGAGCCGCCAGACGGTGCGGCGGGCCTTCCAGGACCTCGTCGCCGACGGGATCGTCCATCGCGTACCGGGGCGCGGCACGTTCGCCGCCCCCGCCTCCGAGCGCTACCTGCGGCAGTTCGGGTCGATCGAGGATCTGATGGGCCTGTCACTGGACACGAGCATGCACCTGGTGACGCCGCTGCACCGCAGGATCGACGTGGACGCGGCCGGGCGGCTGCAGCTGCCCGCCGACGGCGTGCACCAGCTGGCCTTCCTCCGAGTGCACGAGAACGTCCCGTTCTGCCTGACCACGGTGTTCCTGCCGCCCGCGATCGGGAAACTACTCGAAGCGGTGCCGGAGGTATCGGCTCCGGGCGCGCACAGCAGCGCGACCGTCATCGGCCTGCTGGAGGGCAGGCTGAAGGATCCGATCGTGGAGGCCGAGCAGAGCGTCACCGTCGGGCATGCCTCAGCGGAGGTTGCCGAATGCCTCGGCTGCGCCACGGATCACGCACTGCTCCGCATCGACCGGCTCTATCTTTCCTCGGCGGGCGTACCGGTCGAGCTCGCGATCAGCCACTTCCTTCCTGAGCACTACTCCTACCGTGTCCGGCTGCGGCGGCACCCGTCCTGACGTCACCGGATGACCAGTTGGCACGTGGTGAGCAACCCGGCCGCCACCAGGGTCGCGGTGACCAGGAGCAGTTGCCGCCGTGGCGCGATGCCGCTCCGCACGGTGCGCGAGGTGAGCGCGGCGAACAGCGCGGTCAGGAAGGTGAAGCCCCCGGCGGCCAGTTCCAGCGGGGCGCGGACGACCGCGCCATGGCGCACCAGCAGCACGGTCAGCACGGCCGCGCCGAGGGCCGTGCGGTGCCAGGCCAGTGCGGTCCGCTCGGGTTGCAGGCCGGGATCACGGGGAGTCACAGCGGCCTGATCAGCACGACGAGCAGTACGACGAGGCCGGCCGCCGCCGCCACCCAGCCGATGACGAACGGCAGGCGGGTCGCCGGCAGTGGCTTCTGGGTGCGCATCGCCCACTGCACCCGGGCCCATCTCCGGTAGGAGAAGGCCGACAGCAGTGTGCCCGACAGGGCCAGCAGGGCGGCCAGGCCGGTTCGCAGCCCGGCGATGGTGAACGGCGGGACCAGTTGGGCCAGCACGATCGCACCGCCCACGAGGGCCAGGCCGGTCCGCAGCCAGGCCAGGAAGGTGCGCTCGTTCGCCAGGGTGAACCGGTAGTCGGGGTCCTCCCCCTCGTCGTACCACCGCCGGGGCATCCGCATGGCTGTGCACGCTAGCGGCCGCTGACCTGTCCTGCCCGGCGCCACCGGCGGAACTCACTCGTCGCCCTGAACGTACCCCCGGTTCCGGACCCGGTGCTGGTAGGCCTGGATATGCCGTTCCGGAGCTTCTTCGAGACCGATCAGTTCGAGGATCTCATCGGGGTCGTCGAGCTTCATGCGGCGCGCCAGTGCCGACAGCACCCGGCTCTGGACGTCGAGCTTGGCCTGCATCGCCCTGCTGTCCCGGTTCTGCGCGGATTGGATGACGAACACCATCAGGAACGTCACGATCGAGGTGACCGAATTCAGGATGAGCTGATAGGGCTGGTTGTCCAGGCTGCCTTCGACGTAGAGCAATCCGGCGGACCAGGCCACCACGAGCAGGGTCGCGACGGCGATGACCGGTCCCGACCCCGCCCAGGCGGTCACCTTCGTGACGACGCGGCTGCCGAGGGTGCTGCGGTCGGGCGCGTGCTGGTGGTTCATTCGCCGGGTGTACCCGGGCAGGCTACGGCGGAACCGTGTGGGACGGCCTCGCCGCGGGTACTCCCAGCCCTGCGTCGGGACGACGGAGGACGACGAGGAGGAGGACAGAGTGGCGCAGCAGAAGGATGTCGTGGCCCTGCTCAGGCAGCAGCATCAGGAGATCCGCAGGCTGTTCGGCGAGCTGGAGACGGCGACCGGCACGGAACGGACCGAGAGTTTCCGCAACCTGGTGCGCCTGCTGTCGGTGCACGAAACCGCGGAAGAGGAACTGGTCCACCCCGAGGTGCGCAAGCTACCTGGCGGGGACAAGGTGGTGGAGGCGCGCCTGGGCGAGGAACGCCGGGCCAAGGAGTTGCTGGCCACCCTGGACGATATGGGCCCCGAGGCGGAAGGCTTCGACACGCTGCTCCGCGAACTGCGTGAAGATGTGCTCGCCCACGCCGCGCACGAAGAACGCCAGGAGTTCCCCATGCTACACAAGGGGGTCGACGAGAAGCGCCGGATCGCCATGGCCGACACCGTCCGCGCCGCCGAGGCGATCGCTCCGACACACCCTCACCCCGGGGTGGAAGGCGCCGCGGCCAACGTGGTGCTGGGCACGCCGGTGGCGATCATGGACCGGGTGCGCGACGCGATCCGCAAGGCGGTCGGGGGCTGATCAGTCGCTGAGGGCGTCGAGCGACCAGGCCGCCAGCAGAGCGGCTTCCAGGGCCGCGTCGAGCAGGTAGGTCCTGGGGATCCGGCCCGAGGGGGCGTAGCGCAGGTCGATGGCGAGCAGCGCGGCGGCGGTGCCGAGGCCCAGCCGCCGCGCCAGCCTCCGCCCTTCCTTTGTTTCGGCTGCGGAGAACTGTGCCCAGCCCACGGCGACGAGCAGCCCGGCGACGGTCTGCTGTAGCCAGCGGTCGGCCTTGCGCCCGAAGACCCGCTCGAAGCTGCGGCGGCCGATCAGGGGCCAGAGCCCGCCGACGAGGTTGAAGGTGCCGTGCGTGCGGGTGAGCAGTGCGCTGGCCATCGTCGTTCCCTCGTTTCTGTCTCCTCGGCGACAAGGGCTGTCGGGCAGGGTTTTTCCCGCGTGCCCTGGCCGAGCCGGCAAAGGTGTTGCGCCGGGGAGATCGATTATCGATTCGCGCCTCCGCTACCCGGTGCCCCCCGCCGGTGCCCGGTCGTCTCCTCGGACGGGGATGCCCGCGTCGACCCGTTCCCGCTGCGGCACCACCACGTACTTTGGGTCCTTTGTGGACGCCACTCCGGCTTCGAAGACGGCGAAGCGCTGCAGGGCGCTACCGGCCAGCAGCGCCAGCCCGGACGCGACGGCAGCGGTCCGGCTTCGGCGGGCGAGAACGGTGCCTGCCGCACCCCCGGCAGTGAGCGCCTCCGCCCAGGACTTCAGCCGCCCGGCCCGGCCGGTCGAGTAGGCCTCGGCCGAAGCCCCGGTTCGCCGGCCGAGCATCCGCGAGGCGGCGGTTTCCAGCAGCGCACCCACCACCGCCAGCCGCCGCGCGGGACCGGCCTGCGCCACGGGTGTCAGCGCCATGCCCAGCCCGCCCCCGCTCGCCGCGGCCGATCCGGTGAACACGAAGGGCAGGCAGGGGTGCGCCTCATGCCAGGCGGGCACCGCGGTCTGCGACAGCAGGACCGCCGTGTAGGACGCGACTCCGGGGGCCACGGCCGCCGCCGCCAGCCCAGCGGGCCGCGCCATCCGGCCCAGCAGACGGCCCGGTAGGGCTCGCCGCAGGCCGCTCGGCACGAGTTCGGCCAGGCCGCCGACACCGGCACCCGGCCCGTACGCGACCAGGATCCAGGTGCCCACGCTCATCGGGGAACTGGGCTTGGCCACCCTGAGCATGTGGTGGAACCGTTCCGGCCGCCCGAGATCCGCGATCAGCAGAACGGTGCTGACCACTAGGCTTCCCAGGGCGGCGAGCCTGCCCGTCCGGCGCAGGTCGGGACGGCCGGTGAGATCGGCGCCCGCCGCCAGCATCGCCGATCCCGCCGACAGCCCGCCCGTGAACAGGTAGGCCGGGATCTTCCATTCCCACACCGGGGTCTTCAACACGGCCCGGCCGTAGTAGGACCGGAATTCCGCCGGCGGTACGGCCGCCTGCCCGCGCTGTCCGTTGCGGCTCATCGCTTTCCCCTCCCCAGGAAGACCGACACGGCGGCGGCGACGAACGCCGAAGCGGCCATCCCCGCGTATTTCCACATCGACGCCAGGTCACGGGTCGGCACCACCGGGTCCGGTGGCAGTCCGTAGACCTCCGGCTCGTCCAGCAGCAGGAAGAACGCGCCGGCACCGCCCACCCCGTCCCCCGGGTCGTGACCGTACAGCCGGGCCTCGGTCACCCCGTCCTCATGGAGCCGGGCCAGCCGCCGCGCCGCCCGATCCCGCAGCTCGTCGAGCGGCCCGAACTGGATGGACTCGGTCGGGCAGGCCTTGGCGCAGGCCGGCTCGAGGCCATCCCGCAAACGGTCGTAGCAGAGGGTGCACTTCCAGGCGCGTCCGTCGTGCTCCCGCCGGTCGATCACACCGTAAGGACAACCGGAAACGCAGTAACCGCACCCGTTGCAGATATCCTGCTGGACCACCACAGTGCCGAATTCCGTCCGGAACAGCGCACCGGTGGGACAGACGTCCAGGCATCCCGCATGCGTGCAGTGCTTGCACACGTCGGAACTCATCAGCCACCGGAAGTCGGTGCGCGACTCGGCCCCGGTCGCGTCGCCCGGCCGCTCGAACCGGGGAAGGCCCAGATCGACCGGCGAGGTGCCCAGTTCCCCGCCGCCCCGTTCGGCCTGTTCGAGGGCGGAGGCCACGGTCCCCGCCGAGACCTCGCTGCCGGAGGGACCGGTGGGCAGGCCGCCGAATCCCGCGTCCTGACCGCTCAGCGGCCGCGACTGTTCGACGAAGGCAACGTGACGCCAGGTGTCGGCCCCCAGAGAGCCCGTGTTGTCGAAGGACATGCCGAGCAGACTGAACCCGTCGTCGGGCACGTTGTTCCACTCCTTGCACGCCACCTCGCAGGCCTTGCAGCCGATGCAGACCGAGGTGTCGGTGAAGAACCCGACGCGGGGCGGATGTTCCTCGTGGCCAGCATCGGCTGCCGGATCGGCGAGCGGCCCGAAAAGGCTGTGTTCGTCCCTCATCGCTCCTCCTCCGGCACGGTGCGCCCGTCGTCCCGGACCGGACACGGACCATCACCTCGGTGGCCGTCACCTCAGTGGTAGGCCCTGCGGACCCGGTCCACAACTCGGCCGCACCGAGCGCCGTCGGAAGGGACATCGCCCGCTTGCGCCTTCCGGGCCCCTCCTGCCCGCACGGCAGGCTGAACCGCGCGGCGTGGCGAACCCGCCCGCGACTACCCCGCCCACGCCCGGCCAAACCTCAGGCGCCCAGTTCCGCGATTTCGGTGTTCAGGATCTCGGCCTGTTCCCGGAGCGTGCGCTCCTCCGGCTCTCCCGTGCCGAGCCGCTGCCGCAGCTCCTCCCTGGTCGTGACGGTCATCGCCCCCGCGTGCCCGGGGAGCTGTTCCGGCGGCACCAGGAGGATCCGCCCGCCCTCCAGAACCAGACTCGTCCCGCCCCCGGCTTCCAGGAGCTTCCGCAAATCCGCGACGGTCACCTTGCTCATGCCCGCCACATACCCGCCGCCGGCCCGGGTTATGCGCGGCGACGGACGTCCCCCGGGCACAGCGGAGATACGAAGATCGAGTTATCAAACACCAGAGCGACCAGGAGTGCATTTTTCACGCGCCAGAATCGCCGTGGAACGGACTCTACCCGGCGCCGGAGATCTGTAAATCTATCTTTCGGTAGATGTTGCGACGCCCGGCCGACTCATACGATGGCAGCACGGATGCTCGTCCGTCCTAAGACGACGGTGATGCGAGACTGCGCCAGACAAGGAGGAAGCCGATGGCACTTTTCCTGACATACAAGAAAAAAGAGCGCCTTCTCGGGGCGGTGGCAGGCGCGCTCACCCGGGTCCGCCGGCTCGCGGCCCGCGGACCCGGGACCGGCATTCAGCGGGATCGTCCCCCGCCGCCGGTGACGCGAGCGGCATCAGCGGCCGGTGAAGGTGGCCTTGCCCGGCCCTTCGGCAAGGAACGATCGGACCGCGGACCGCAGGTCTTCGGTGCGGTACAACTCGGCGGCGATCGAGGTGATGTGCTCGTTCGCCGCCGGCACCCCGCCGCGCTCGAAATGCGCGAGGACCTTCTTTGTGGCGGCATGGGCGCGGGTCGGGCCGGCCGCAAGACCGGTGGCGAAGGCGTGGGCCGCCCCGGCGAAGCCCTCGTCGGGCAGGACCCGGTTCACGACGTTCCACCGCTCGAGCGTGGCAGCCGGGTAACGGTCCCCGGTCATCACGAATTCCTTCGCGCGGCCCACTCCCGCCCTGGCGGCGAGCCGCTGCGTGCCGCCCATCGTCGGGGTCAGCCCGACCACCTTCTCCACCAGCCCGAAGCTCGCTCCTTCGGCGGCCAGAATGAGATCACAGGCGACCGCCACCTCGAAGGCCCATGTCAGGCACAGGCCATGCGCGGCGAAGACGGTCGGGAACTCGAGTGCGGCGATGCGGTTCGGCAGTTCCAGCATCCGGTCGAACAGGACCTTCGCCTGTTCCGGGGTCTCCTGCGCGGCGAAATGGTGGACATCGACCCCACCGCTGACCACCTTGCCCTCGGCCCGGATCAGCAGAGCCCGGGTGTCCGGAGTCAACCGGTCCAAGGCCGCGTCCAACTCGTCGTGCAGGTCGGGGGTATAGAGATTCAACGGGCCCGCGGCGATGGTCAGCACGGCCAGCCCGGAGGGCTCGAGGTCCAGGTTCGTCACCCGCGCAGCCTATCCCGGCCTCCGGCACAGCTCCGGTGCGCTGCTGCCCGGGCCAAGGCGTGCAGCACAGTCGGCGCGCATGGGGGCCGCTATCCGCACCGCCACGCCAACCACCTCGCTCTCGGCCCTAAACCCGGCTGCCTACCACCGGTGACCGGCGGCGGAAGGCGATGGTGGCGAGGGCGAACAGCACCCCCCACACCAGGAACCACAAATCCCACACGGCGACATGCCAGGTCAGCGCGGTCCGGTCGATCGCCGTGCCCGGGTCCATGGCGCCGGTCAGCACCAAGGCCCCGACCGCGACCAGCACCCCGCCGTAGACGATGAGGACGAATCCGATCAGTGCCGCGAGGATCAGCAACCATCGCAACCGGCCGCCCGTTCGCGCCAGCACGAATGCCACGGCGCTGGCCGCTAGCTTCAACGCTGCCGCTCCGAGCCCCACGGTGACCGCACTCGTCCCGCCCCGCCCGGCCAGATCCCTGACCGCCCCGCCCACCGTGTCGAGCCAGTAGGTCCCGCCCGCGCCCCAGTACAGGCTCAACGCCGCGTACAGAGCGCCGATGACAGCGGCCGCGTACCCGGCCACGCTTCCCAGCCTCATGACCGGCGTGACACGACAGGAAGGAGAATGCGACCGGCATCAGAGGAAAGCGGCAACCCTCGAGGGCACTGGCGGTCCGGGCCGACGCTCCGGCCTTCCTTCTCGTCGTCGATGAACGGCGTGTGCTGGCCCATAACAGAAAGCTACCGCATGGAGCCGACGACTTCGTCCACTGAGGAGCGTGAGGGCGAGCACTGGAGGCACTTGCTCGCCCCTTCCTGTGACGGAGGCCAAAGAGGCAACCCCATTCGGAGAAGCTTGGTCGCCCACGTGGCCCAACCCTTCCCCCACAGGAGAGCCCATTCCTCCCCGCCTTCCCGATTCGGCCACGCACAGCGCTCCACCGCTAGGCCATTCGGGTGTCGAGACTGTCCGCTCACAACTCGGGCGGCCGGGCGAACCGGATTTCGGCGGCCAGATGGTGTGCGCGCGTGATGGCACTGTCCGACAAGAGCGTTTCCGTCCTCGGCTCCAGTTCCTGGATGAGGCCGCACAATGCGGCGCCGAGCCGTTCGACCGCCGCCCCCACGCCCCGGCGACAGGGACCGTAGTCCAGCGGTGTGGCATCCGGTCGCAGCGCGGCAGCCACCGCGGCGGCGAGCTGTTCCGCCGCGCGGGCGGCCAATTCCGGCGTGTCAGCAGCCACCGCCGTCATCGGGACCTCCCACCTTCGGGTGTGCAAGCTTCTCCTGAGCTGCCCGAAAAGCCGCCCGCGAAACACGGTTGCGAACACTGCTACCAGCGGTGGCCGGCGCTTCGGAGGGTGACGGGGAACGGGTGACCGAAATGTAATCCGGGCGCGGATCACGAACCGGCCCGTCGATCCGGCTGGGCAGCACCAGAGAGCGATTACCGTCCTCGACGAGGAGCCTTCAGGAAGAGAATGTCCACACGGGATGGAGAGACGTCACCGGTCCGCGATCAGGAGGCCGGGATCCGGGGCAGCGGAAGCTCCTCGTCCAGCAGTGCCCCGACCCGGATGCACGCCCACAGCGTCATGTACTCGCCGCTGTTGCCGATCCCCCAGTCCGTCGTGCAGGCCTCCAGCAGGTACCGGCTCGTCCGAGAGCGGCTCGGAGCCGTCGGCAGCACCAGGTGCGGCACGGTCACCGCCATCCGTAGCGAAGGACGGCGGTAGGAACGGATGAGGCAGACCCCCGCAGGCAGGTTCCCGTACTCGCAGGCCAGCGTGCTCAGCTCGTCGGCGACCAGCACCGAGTCGATCACGTCCTCCTGTGTGCAGCCCGTCAGCAACTCCCTGACGGCCTCCCGAACCTTCCCCAGGTCGGCCAGACCGGTCAGGGTCAGCCGTACCAGCTGCTCGTTGTGCCGCTGCGTTGCATACATCGTGGCCGTTCACCTCCGCTGACCCGCGATGCGAGTGCCCTCCAGATACCCGGGTGACGGAGGGGGAAACGCAGAGCGACCGATCATCCACGAACGGGCACCCGCCGACGCGGGCGGAAGTACCACAACCAGGCAGCGGAGCCGGCCCCCATCACCCGATTGCGCGAAACCGGATCGCGGCTACGCTGCAAGGCACGGTTGAGTCCACAGCCGGAACTACGCCAAATGGAGAGCCGCCGAAGCCGGCGGATCCGCCGGTGGACTGAACCTGGCCCGACGGCCATCCCGATCCGGCCCACCGGCCCACCGGCGCCGCGAGGCACCGAGACGGGGAAGGGTCACCACGTCATGTCTCAACCACTCGTACCCACCGGTCAGGCCCAGCCCGGCTCGCTGGGCCTGGCCATCGACCGCCCGGAGCCCGAGGTCACCGTCCTCACGGTCTCCGGGGAACTCGACATGCTCACCGCACCACAGCTTGCCGCGAGCCTCGAACAACTGCTGGCCCCTGCCCCGCGAACGCTGGTCGTCGATCTGGGCGGAGTCACGTTCCTCGGTTCGGCCGGCCTCGCCGTCCTGGTCACCGCACACGAGCGGGCACAGGGCCGCGAGGTGCTGCGGATCGCGGCCGGGAACCGGCAGATCCGGCGGGCCTTCACCATGACCGGGCTGGACAGTCTGCTCGCGCTCTACGAAAGCCGCGAGGCGGCACTGTCGGGGGCCTGATCCCCTGGCCCGGGGCCATGGCCGTCAGGAGAACATCGGATACATGTTGTCTTCGGCGAGCCCGAAGGACAACAACAGCACCGCGATCACGAAGGCGAGCAGACCGCAGAGCAGACCGGTCAGCGCCTGGCCCGGATTGGTTGCCATCCCCTTGCGGACGCGGCGGAAGCCCAGCAGCCCGAACACGGTGCCGAGCAGCCCGAACACCAGATTGACGACCGGCAGCCAGAACAGCGCCAGCCCGATCACCCCGGTGATGAGCGCGGTGAACCCGAACCCGTTCTGGGCCTCGAAGGGCGGGGCGGCCCAGCGCTCCGGCGCCGGTTCGGGCCGCTTCGGCCGCTCGGGTGCCTGCCGCTCGGGTGCCTGCTGTTCGGGTATCTGCTGGTCGGGCAAGGCTCGCTGGGGTTGCGTCAGCGGCTCCGTCGGCTCGCCGCGAGGGGCCGCCTGCCGTGGAACGGGTGTGTGCTCGCCCTGACGCGGTACGGAGGTCTGCCCGCCCTGCTGGGCGGAACGGTCCGGTTCGGCCTGAGGTCGCTGAGGTCGGTGGGACATGGCGTGCTCCTTCGTCGTAGCGGACCTACCCCCGTTATCGCCGATGAACCACCCGTTCCGGAGCGGGACAAAGTCACGAGAGGCGGCGACCACCGGCACCACGGCCCGGGACGAACGACCCGGCGGTCAGCCCGCGCCCGGCACGACCACGGCACGCCCGGTCAGTTCCCCGGATTCAAGGCGCCGGTACGCCGTCATGGCCTGTTCGAGCGGGAAGGTGGTCAACGCGGTACGCACCAGCCCGCGCGAAGCCAGGTCCAGGACCTCGAGCAACTCGGGGCGGGTGCCCCACAACGTCGTCTGCACCGACAGTTCGTAAGGCTGTCCGAAGAACGACATCGGCAGCGTGCCGCCACCGAGGCCGATGATGGTGAGATCGCCCAGGATGCGGGCCGCGGCCACCCCGAGCGCCAGCGTCTCGTCGTTGCCCACGCAGTCGAGGATCACGTCGGCGCCGCGCCCTCCGGTGAATTCGCGGATCTCCTCCGCGGCTCCCTCCCCGGCCTGCACGGTGTGATCGGCCCCGCCGCGCTCGGCGAGCCCGAGCGCGGCGGCCCGGCTGTCCACCGCGACCACACGGGCCGCCGTGGTGGCCTTGAGGATCTGCACGGCCAAGTGGCCGAGTCCGCCGATGCCGATCACCACGGCCGTGGCGTCCGGCGTCAGTTTGGGCCACGAGCGGCGCACCGCGTGATACGGGGTGAGGGCGGCATCGGTGAGCGGGGCGGCGGTCACCGGTTCGAGCCCGTCCGGCAACGGCACCAGATGCCGGACCGCGGGGACGAGCAGGTACTCGGCCATACCCCCGTCCAGACCGAGACCTCCGCCGCCCATCCCGCCCGCCGGGGCGGCAGCCAGGTTTTCGCAGTACGCATCGGCACCGGCGAGACACCGTGCGCAGGTTCCGCAGCCCCACGGTCCGAAGACCGCGACCGGCTGCCCGATCTCCGGTCCCCGGACACCCCCGCCCAGCGCGTGCACCCAGCCCGCGTTCTCGTGCCCGAGCGTGAACGGGGGGTTCCACGGCATCGTGCCCGTGTCGAACTCGCGCATCAGGTGCAGATCCGAATGGCAGGCCCCGGCACCTCCGATCCGGACCACCACCTGGCCCGGGCCCGGCTTGGGTTCGGCCACCTCCGTCAGCTCCGGATCGCTCTTCCATGCGTTCAGCCGCAACGCTTTCACGGCGCCTCCCGGTTCTTCTCCCCATCGATGGTGCGGCAGCGACGGGCGCCGTGCCGGGGCTCTTCGCTCACACGGGTCAGCCGACGGCGCACACGGCCGACGAGAGGCGCCGTCCGGTGACGATCTTGATCGGGATCCGCAGGACCACGCTCTCCTCCCCCTGCACCCAAGGCCGCTGATGGGGATCGGTGTAGAGGGCGAGCCGCTCCGGATCGCGCACCAGTTCCGCCTTCCCGACCGCCACCACGCTCCAGCCGGCTTCGCTCCCGGAGTCGAGGCTGTCGATCTCCAGCGCGACGACCTGCTCGTCGAGACCGGCGAGGATGCCGTCGCGTGCCGCCCGGACCACGATGTCGTTGTGGTGGACGAAGAAGTTCACCGGCCGGGCGGTCGGCATCGCGCCTTCGGTGAAGATCAGCCGCCCGAGGGGGCACTGTGCCAGCAGCCTGCGGCATTCCGGCACCGGCAGCGGCTGTGGGTCCTTCATCGTTCCTCCAAGAACACGTGCGGTTTCCCCTGTTCCAGACTCCTCGCCGGACCTCCTTTCCCGGCAGGGCCACACGTAGTCGTCGCGAGGGACCGTCGTCGGTACCGGTGAGGGCCTAATCCTCCGGGCACGATCTTCGGGTCACCGAACGATTACGCAGCGGCACAGCCATCTCCGCCACATCACCTGCCCCAGCACTGTGCCGATCACTCGACCCGTTGGTATGTTTCTCGGCGGAGAGGGGAGCGCGGTGTCCGTCGAAAAAGTCGTGGTGAAGGCCGAGAAGACCCCACCTTCGGTCCGCGGCACCCTGTCGCAACTGCGCCTGCGGGAACTGCTCCGGGAGGTCCAAGACAGCCTCGAGCAGATGGCCGACGTCCGCGACCACCTGGACGGCCTGCTGGAAGCCATGCTCGCGGTCTCCTCGGGCCTCGAACTCGACACGACACTGCGGCGCATCGTCCAGGCCGCCATCGAACTGGTCGACTGCCGCTATGGGGCGCTGGGCGTGCTGGACGCCGACGGTGCCGGGCTCGCGCAGTTCGTCTACGAGGGCATCGACGAACAGGCCCGCCGGGAGATCGGTGCCCTGCCGACCGGCCACGGCCTGCTCGGGCTGCTCATCGAGCAGCCGAAACCGCTGCGGCTGGACGAACTTTCGCACCACCCGGCGTCCTCGGGCTTCCCGGCGAACCACCCGCCGATGCACAGCTTCCTTGGCGTGCCCGTCCGTGTCCGGGACGAGGTGTTCGGCAATCTCTACCTCACGGAGAAGACCGGCGGGCCGTTCACCGACGACGACGAGGTCATCGTCCAGGCGCTGGCCGCGGCCGCCGGTATCGCGGTCGAGAACGCCCGCCTGTTCGAGGAAGCCCGGCTGCAGCAGCGCTGGCAGGAGGCCACCAGCGAGGTGCGGGCCGAACTGCTGGCCACCGCCGACCCCGGCGACGTGCTCAGCCTCATCGCGCACCGCGTGCTCACGCTCACCGGTTCCGACTACGCCTTCCTCGCCCGCCCCGAGGATCCGGAGTTGCCCGCCGAAGAGGTGTCCACACTCGTCGTCAGCGCGTGCACCGGACTGCGGGGCGGCACGCTCGACGGCCGCGCGATCCCCATCGAAGGCTCCACCTGCGGGGCCGCGTATCGCGAAGCCACACCGAAGATCGCCGACCGGCTGGTGTACGACGTGTCCGCCGGGCTGGACGAAGAGTTCGGACCCGCGATGGCTCTTCCGCTGCGGGCGTCGGCGGAGTCGGTGTCGGGCGTGCTGGTCGCAGTGCGGCGACCCGGCCGGGAGCCGTTCCGGCGCAGCGCACTGTCGCTTGCGGCGTCGTTCGCCGACCAGGCCGCGATCGCCCTCAAGCGCGCGGAGGACCAGCGCCGGCTCTACGAGTTCGAAGTGCTGGAGGACCGCGACCGCATCGCCCGCGACCTGCACGACCAGGTCGTGCAACGGCTGTTCGCCCACGGGCTGCGACTGCAGAGCGCCAAGGCCCGCACCCGCGTGCCGGAGGTGCAGCGGCGGCTGGGTGAGCTGATCGAGGACGTGCAGAGCATCGTGTCGGAGATCCGGACCGCGGTCTTCGATCTGCACGGCGGGCTGCAGGGCGGCACGGGGTTGCGCAAACGGCTCGGCGAGATCATCGCCGAGATCACCGGCGACACCGCGCTGCAGACCACGATCCGCATGGCGGGCCCGATCGGCGTGCTGTCGCCGGGCCTGGGCGAGCACGCCGAAGCCGTGCTCCGGGAGGCACTGTCCAATGTGGTCCGGCACGCCCGCGCGAGCACGGTGACGGTGAACGTCTACGTCGGGGACATGGTCACGATCGACGTCACCGACGACGGCGTGGGCATCCCGGAGACGGTGGCGCGCAGCGGCCTGCACAACCTGAGCCGGCGGGCCGCCGACGCGGGCGGTGCCTGCACCGTGGAAAACGCGGACGGTGGCGGCACCCGCATCTCCTGGACCGCACCACTGAACTGAAGCGGCCGGACCGGTTTACGGTCGATACGGCCGTGAGGGGACCCCTCACAGGAAAGAACGCAGGATCCCGGCAAAGGCCCGTTGCCCTGTTCACCGGACCGAACGTGGGACAGAAGCGCACGAGCGTGGAACACGAGCGCCGGAGAACGAGGGTGGGACTCGCGCGGCAAGGTCCGGGGGCCCTTCACGGCGCGGGTGCGGCGGCGCGGACCACGAGCACCGGGCACTGTGCGTGGTGGATGAGTGCCTGGCTGGTCGAGCCGAGCAGCAGGCCGGTCACCCCGCCGCGTCCCCGGCTGCCGACCACGAGAAGTTGCGCCGCCTCACTGCGCGCGAGGAGTTCGGCGCGGGGCTGGTCGCGCACCGCCACCGGTTCCAGTTGGACCTCCGGGTACTCCTCCCGCCACCCGGCCAGGTTCTCCGCGAGCAGGCGCTCCTGCTGCTGCGAGACCGTGCCCCAGCCGCGGTCCGGTTCAGGCAGCAGTAGTCCGGCGTCGGCGTCGCTGAAGGCGTGCACCGCGATCAGCGGCACTCGCCGCCACGACGCCTCCTCGAAGGCCACGGCCACCGCTCGGTCACTCACGTGGCTGCAGTCCACTCCCACCACCACGGGGGCGTTCGCGGGTACGGGCAGGCCGTCGGTCCGCGGCCGCACGATCACGACGGGACAGAGGGCGCGGGCGGCGACCGCGACGGCGGTGGCCCCGGCGAGCCGTCCGGCGAAACCGGTCCTGCCGGTGGCTCCCAGCACCAGCATGCGCGCCCTTCCCGACGCGTCGACCAGCGGTGGAACGGGCGGTTCGAACGGCATCGAGTGGGTCACCGCGACTCCGGGGCTGACCTCGCGCGCGGCCCTTTTCGCTTCCGCCAGCAGGGTTTTGCCTGCCTGGTCGAGATCGTCGAAGTAGCTCTGCGGGACGGGCAGCCCGCCGCCGTACCCGCCACCGACCCAGCCCGCCGCGAACAGCAGGTGCAGCGGGAGGTCGCGGGCGCCCGCCTCCGCCGCCGCCCAGCGCACCGCCAGTGCGGCGCCGGCGGAACCGTCGACTCCCACCACGATGGCCCCTTCGGCCCCGCGTACCACCGTGCCTCCTCCGTTCCCGGAAAAGGGCGGGGTACCCCGGTCCGGCCGTGGCATTCCTGCGGGGACACGCGTTCCACCCAGTGACCGGGCTGTTTGACTGGCCGAGGGCCGCTCTCGGTGCGACGCTGGAAGCATGCCCGAGTTCGAACGCACACGGGCCGATGCCACGCCGTCGTTGAAAGGCACCCTGTCGCAGCTGCGGCTCCGTGAACTTCTCAGTGAGGTCCGGGACCGGATCGAGCAGCTGAGCAACACCCGCGACCAGTTGGACGGGTTGCTGGAAGCGATGCTGGCCGTGGCGTCGAGCCTGGAGCTCGACTCCACCCTGCGCCGGATCGTGCACGCCGCCATCGAGCTCATGGACTGCCGCTACGGGGCCTTGGGAGTGCTCAACGCCGATGGCGAGGGCCTGGCCGAGTTCGTCTACGAGGGCATCGACGAGCAGACCCGCCGCAAGATCGGGCCGCTGCCGCAAGGGCACGGTCTGCTGGGACTGCTGATCCAGCAGCCGAAACCGCTCCGGTTGGAAGACCTGTCCCAGCACGTGTCCTCGTCGGGCTTCCCGCCGCACCACCCGCCGATGCACACCTTCCTCGGTGTGCCGATCCTGGTGCGGGGCAAGGTTTTCGGCAATCTTTACCTCACCGAAAAGATTTCCGGTCAGCCATTCACCGAGGACGACGAAGTGGTCGTGCAGGCGCTGGCCGCCGCGGCCGGGATCGCGGTGGAGAACGCCCGCCTGTACGAGGACACGCGGTTGCGGCAGCGCTGGCAGGAGGCGACCAGCGACATCCGGGCCGAACTGCTGGCCGCCACCGACCCGGCCGACGTGCTGCACCTGGTCGCCAACCGGGCGCTCGCCCTCACCGGCGCGGACTGCGCGTTCCTCGCCCAGCCCGAGGATCCCGACCTCACCGCCGCGGAGGTGCGGGCCCTCACCGTCACCGCGAGCGCCGGCCTGGACCCCGGGCTGGACGCGGGCGAACTCACCGGCCGGAGCATCGCCGTGGAGGGCACCGTATGCGGCGAGGCGTTCCGTGACGCCACTCCGCGCCGCCTTGCCATGGCCGGGGACGATCTGGGCACCGGCCTGGGCGAGCCGTTCGGCCCCGCGCTGGTGCTGCCGCTGCGTGCGTCGGTGGATTCGGTGTCCGGGGTGCTGGTCGCCGTGCGCAAGGCCGGCGCCGAGCGGTTCGACGCCGGTCAGCTCCCCCTGGCCGCCTCATTCGCCGACCACGCCGCGCTTGCCCTGCGCCTGGCCCAGGACCAGCGGCGCCTGCACGAACTGGACGTGCTGGCCGATCGTGACCGCATCGCCCGCGATCTGCACGACCACGTCATCCAGCGGCTGTTCGCCCTGGGCCTGTCACTGCAGAGCACCGCCATGCGCAGCCGCTCGCCGGAGACGCAGCGCCGGATCGGCAACACGGTCGAGGACGTGCAGCAGATCATCAGCGACATCCGCAGTGCGATCTTCGACCTGCACGGCGGCCTGGAAGGCACCACGAAGCTGCGCAAGCGCCTGCACGACATCATCGCCGAACTCACCACGGACACCGACGTGCACACCACGGTGCGGATGTCCGGCGCGCTCGGTGTCGTCTCGCCCGCGCTCGCCGAACACGCCGAGGCGGTGGTACGGGAGGCCGTCAGCAACGTGGTCCGGCACGCGCACGCCAGCGCGGTCACCATCACCATCTCGGTCGAAGACGATTTCGCCATCGACATCACTGACAACGGCGTCGGCATCCCGGACACGGTCGCCACCAGCGGGCTGCACAACCTGCGGGAGCGGGCCGAGCAGGCGGGCGGCGTGTTCACCGTGCAGCGGCTGGAAAACGGTGTGAACGGGGGCGGCACCCGCCTGTTCTGGTGCGCCCCCGTGAGCTGAGGCGGATTACTTCGACAAAGGACCTCTAGCGCACCGGCAGCGGCTGGCCGCCGGGCAGTTCGGTCATCGGCACCGCCTGCGCGCGGTTCCACTCCACCGCCAGCCGCAACTGCTCGTCGCCGAGGAACGCCCGCCGCGCCACCTGCCGCAGATCCATTCCGGCCGCCCCGGGCTCGCTGCTCGCCTTGGCGAGCCGGCCCAGCCACAGCTGCTCGTCACGCCAGGCGGCCCGCCCGGCCGCGATCAGGCCGGGGACCTCCGCCGCCGAACACACGGTGACCATCCGCTGGCCGTCCCGGCTGGAATCGACCGGATCCACCACGGACGAATCCGGGACGAGCACGGTCATCTCCCGTTCCGGCGGGATGTCCGCCCCGCACACCTCGCACCGCCGGACGCGGGACGTCCCCGGTACCTGCTCACTGCCGATCGAGGCATCGGCCCGCATGTGCCACCTCCTCCGGTACGGCATGGCCGCCGCACCCTCCGCCCTCGGGGTTACCCCGTGCGCGGGCCGATCATCCTCAGCGCAGGGCGACCGTGAGGAGGAAGACCGCGTCGGCGAGCGCGACCACGCCGTGCCGCTCGGGCGGCACCGGGAACAGCTCACCCTCCTCGATGTCCCACTCGTGGTCCGCGGTGCGCAGCCGCACGCGGCCGGAGAGCACGTGCAGGGTGGCCGCGGCCGGGGCGTCGTGCTCGGCGAGTTCGGCACCGTCCAGCGCCACGATCAGGGTGGCCCGCTGCGAGGTGGACGCGGCCACCGTGCGCGCGGTGCGCCGCGCCGGATGTTTGCGGGCCTCCTCCAGCAGTTCGGCGGCCAGCGCGGTCAGGTTCACCACGGCGTGGTGCGGGACGTGTCCCTGGATCCTGGTCATGGCAGGCGCTCCCATCCTCGGCGGGGGATCCGGGTGCCCAGTTGGTGGTCCCGGCTCCGGTAGACGATGTACGGGCGGGTCAGGTAACCGAGCGGCATCGAGAATACGTGAACCAGGCGGCTGAACGGCCAGAACGCGAACAGCACCCAGGCGGCCAGGACATGCGCCTGGAAACCCCACGGCGCCCGCTTGATCAGGGCCGTGTCGGGCTGGAGGGCGAAGATCGAACGGAACCACGGCGCGACCGTCTCGCGGTAGTCGTGCGGGTGGCCGGTCAGGTTGCCCAGCACCGTGGTGCCCAGCCCGAGCACGATGGTGCCGATCAGCAGCACGTACATGAGCTTGTCGTTGCGGGTGGTGGCGGAGAAGACCGGGCCGACCGTGCGGCGGCGGTAGATGAGGATCGCCGCCCCGCCCAGCGTGCACGCCCCGGCGACGGTGCCCAGCGCGACCGCCCCGGCGTGGTAGGCGGTCTCGCCGATGCCTGCCGCCTCGGTCCACGCCTTCGGGATGAGCAGCCCGACCACGTGGCCGACCGCGACGACGAGGATGCCGAAGTGGAACAGCGGGCTGCCCAGCCGCAGCAGCCGGTTCTCGTAAAGCTGGGACGACCGGGTGGTCCAGCCGAACTTGTCGTAGTGGTAGCGCCAGTAGTGCCCGAGCACGAAGATCGCGATGGACACGTACGGCACCGCGATCCACAGCAGGGCGTCGGCCACGCTCATCGGTTCACCCCCCGGAACAGGTGGTCGGCGGCATGGAACGGATCGAGCCCGACCTCCTCTTCGGGCGGGCCCTGCTGGATCAGCCGGGCGATCGCCTCGTGGTCGGGACCGCGGAGCGCGGGCAGGGTCGCCGACACCGAGTCCAGCACGTGCGCCCACGGGGACCGGATCTCGTGCAGGCCGCGGCGCAGCAGTTCCAGGCCCGCGCGGTGCTCGCACAGCAGCCGCCTGCCCGCCTCGGGATCGACGGTCGCGGCGAACTCCAGCACGACCGCGAGGTGGTCGGGCAGTTCCCCCTCGCCCAGATCGAGCTCGGCGCGACGGTAGGCGTTCAGGAACCGCAGCAGGGCCATGCCGCGTTTCCTGGTGTCCCCGCAGGTGTAGTAGGTGAGGTAGAGGCTGCCGAGCTTGCGGTGGTCGAACGTGGCCACGTACTGGGATTGCAGTTCCATCGCGGGGGTGCCCTCGAGATGGTCCAGAAACCGCTGCAGCGGTTCGCCGACCGGTTCGGCGAGCCCGGCGGCGACCTCGCGCAGCAGCGGCACGTGCTCGAACAGTTCCGGGTGCGGATAGTCCACCAGCAGGGACTGCGCCTGCCAGGCCACCGCCGGTTCCACCTCGGTGCCGTTCCTGCCACCGGTCCTGCCGCCGCTCATGATCGCGGCTCCGGGTGTCCGCGCCGGGACGAGCCGGTGCCCTCCTCGTCCTCCCGGCGGGGCGGGAACAGGCCCTCCGGCAGACCCTTGCCGTCCCAGTTGAGCAGGTTGACCCGGTGCCGCTTGTCCACCGGTGCGGCCACCGTGTCGGCCCTCTGCCGCGTGTGCAGCATGCGGAAGTTCTCCACCGCGATCGGCGACGCTCCCCCGGAACTCTCCCCGAACGGCCCGGAGCCGAGCATGCCCGGGCCGCCGTCGTAGTCGAGGCTGCATTCGGTGGCCAGTTCCTCCAGCCCGTGCGCCTGCTCTGCGTGGGCGGTGGGGATGACGTAACGCTCGTCGTACTTGGCCAGGGCCAGCAGGCGGTACATTTCGTAGATCTCCTCGCCCGTCATGCCGACCTTGGCCGGGATCTCCTCCCGGGGTTCGCGGCCGAGGTTGATGTCGCGCAGGTACGAGCGCATCGCCGCCAGCCGCCGCAGCACCGCCTCCACCGGCGCCGGGTCGCCCGCGGTGAACAGCTTCGCCAGGTACTCGACGGGGATGCGCAGTGCCTCGATCGCGGCGAAGAGGTTCCCGTGTTCCTCGGCGTCGTGCCCGGTGTCCCGGACCACGTCCACCACCGGGGACAGTGGCGGGATGTACCAGACCATCGGCAGCGTGCGGTATTCCGGGTGCAGCGGCAGGGCGAGCCGGTAGTCCTCGATCAGCCGGTACACCGGGGACCGTTGTGCCGCCTCGATCCAGTCGTCCGGAATGCCCGCGAGCTCCGCCTCCCTGATCACCCCGGGATCTTGCGGGTCGAGGAAGACGCGACGCTGCGCCTCGCAGAGTCCCTGTTCGTCCTTTGTGGACGCCGCTTCGAGCACCCGGTCGGCGTCGTAGAGCACCAGCCCGATGTAGCGCAGCCTGCCGACACAGGTCTCGGCACAGACCGTGGGTATGCCGACCTCCACCCGGGGGAAGCAGAACGTGCACTTCTCGGCCTTGCCGGTGCGGTGGTTGAAGTAGACCTTCTTGTACGGGCAACCCGACACGCAGAACCGCCAGCCGCGGCAGCGGTCCTGGTCCACCAGCACGATGCCGTCCTCGCTGCGCTTGTAGATCGCCCCGGAAGGGCAGGAGGCCACGCACGAGGGGTTGAGGCAGTGCTCGCAGATCCGCGGCAGGTAGAACATGAAGGTCCGCTCGAACTCGAACCGGACCTTGTCCTCGATCCCGGCGAGCAGCGGATCCTTGCGCGCCTGTTCGGGCGCGCCGCCGAGGTCGTCGTCCCAGTTCGCCGACCACGAGATCTTCATGTGCTCGCCGCTGATCAGCGACCGGGGCCGGGCGACCGGGGTGTGCTCGGACAGCGGCGCGCTGGTGAGGTTGTCGTAGTCGTAGGTCCAGGGCTCGTAGTAGTCGTCGATACTGGGCAGCTTGGGGTTGGAGAAGATGGTCAGCAGCTTGCGCAGCCTGCCGCCCGCCTTGAGCGTCAGCCGGCCGCGGCGGTTGAGCTTCCAGCCGCCGCGCCACCGCTCCTGGTCCTCGTAGGTGCGCGGATACCCTTGCCCAGGCCGGGTTTCCACGTTGTTGAACCAGACGTATTCCACCCCGCCGCGGTTGGTCCACGCCTGTTTGCAGGTGACCGAGCAGGTGTGGCAGCCGATGCACTTGTCGAGGTTCATCACCATCGCCATCTGGGCCATGACCCTCATCAGTAGGTCACCTCCTGGCCGCGCCGGCGGATCACCGTCACCTCGTCGCGCTGGTTGCCGGTCGGGCCCAGGTAGTTGAACGCGAAGGACAGTTGCGCGTAGCCGCCGATGAGATGGCTCGGTTTGATCAGCAGCCGGGTCAGCGAGTTGTGGATCCCGCCCCGCCTGCCGCTGGTTTCGCTGCGCGGGACGTCGACGAGCCGGTCCTGCGCGTGATGCATGTAGACGGTGCCCTCGGGCATCCGGTGCGAAACCACCGCGCGGGCCACCACCACCCCGTTGCGGTTGACCGCCTCGATCCAGTCGTTGTCCCGCACGCCGATCTTCCCGGCGTCCTGCGGGGACAGCCAGATCGTGGGGCCGCCCCGGGAGAGGCTGAGCATGAACAGGTTGTCCTGGTACTCGGAGTGGATCGACCATTTCGAATGCGGGGTCAGGTACCGGACACTCACCCCGAGTTCGCCCCGTTCGCCCACCTTCGGCTCGCCGAAGAGGACATCCATGTGCAACGGGGGCCGGAACACCGGCAGTCCCTCGCCCAGTTCGGCCATCCAGTCGTGGTCCAGGAAGAAGTGCTGCCGCCCGGTGAGGGTGTGCCACGGCTTCAGGCGTTCGACGTTTACGGTGAACGGCGAATACCGCCGTCCGCCGGTCTCCGCGCCGGACCACTCCGGGGAGGTGATCACCGGCACCGGCGCCGACTGCGTCTGGGCGAAGGTGATCTGCTCGCCCTCGTGCTCCGCGGCGAGGTCCGCCAGCGCCATCCCGGTGCGCCGTTCCAGCGAACGGAATCCCTGAGTCGACAAATGCCCATTCGTGGTGCCCGACAGTGCGAGGATCATCTCGCAGGCCTGCACGTCGCGAGCCAGCGACGGCCGTCCCGCGGCCGGGCCCCCGCGCACCGTGCCGTTCTTGCGCTGCAGGTACTCCACGGCGCCGCTCAGGTCGTAGGCGACGCCCTTGGTGGTGGCCCCCATCGTCTCGGCGAGCGGCCCCAGCGCGATCATCCTCGCCGCCACCGCCGGGTAGTCGCGTTCCACGATGGTGAGCTTCGGCATGGTGCGGCCGGGAACGGGTTCGCACTCCCCCGCCCGCCAGTCGGCCACCCGCCCGTGCGGCGTGGCCAGTTCGTCGGGGGTGTCGTGCAGCAGCGGGGCCGCGACCACGTCCCGGCGCACCCCCAGATGCGTGGCGGCCAGCCTGCTGAACACCGAAGCGATGGCGTTGAAGGCCTGCCAGTCGGTCCTGGTCTGCCACGGCGGGTCGATGGCGGGGTTGAAGGAGTGGACGAACGGGTGCATGTCGGTGCTGCTCAGATCGTGCTTTTCGTACCAGGTCGCGGCCGGGAGCACGATGTCGGAGAAGACGGTGGTGCTGGTCATCCGGAAATCCAGCGTCAGCAGCAGATCGAGCTTCCCGGTCGGAGCCTTCTCGCGCCAGGTCACTTCGCTCGGCCGCCTGCCCGGCGGTGCCTGTTCCGCGCGCAGCGAGGAATCGGTGCCCAGCAGGTGCTCGAGGAAGTACTCGTCCCCCTTGGCCGAGGAGCCGAGCAGGTTCGCGCGCCACACCGTCAGCACCCGGGGGAAGTTCTCCGGCGCGTCAGGGTCCTCGCCCGCGAAACGCAGTCTGCCGGCCTTCAGTTGATCGGCGACGTACTCGCCGATCGGCCGGTTGCCCGCCTCGTCGGCGAGATCCAGGGGATTGCGGTCGAAGGTCGGGTACGAGGGCATCCAGCCCAGCCGCGCCGACAGGGCGAGCACGTCGGCGATGGTCCGCCCGGCCAGCTGCCCGGGCTCGCCCGCCGCGAGCGCGTCGGCACCGAACTGGTCGTAGCGGAACTGGTCGGCGTGCAGGTACCAGTAGGCGGTCTGGATCATCTGCCGGGCGGGCCGCACCCAGTCCGACGCGGTGGCCAGCATCGTGTACCCGGTGAGCGGGCGGACTTTCTCCTGCCCGACGTAGTGGGCCCAGCCACCCCCGTTCACGCCCTGGCACCCGGTGAGCATGGTCAGGGTCAGGAAGGCCCGGTAGATCGTGTCGGAATGGAACCAGTGGTTCGTTCCCGCCCCCATGATGATCATCGACCGGCCACCGGAGGCCTCCGCGTTCTCCGCGAACTCGCGCCCGATGCGGGCCGCCTTGGCCGCGGGTACCCCGGTCACGGTCTCCTGCCAGGCCGGGGTGTACGGCTGGGACGGATCGTCGTAGCCGGAGGGCCACTGCCCCGGCATCCCGTCGCGGAAGACCCCGTACTGGGCCAGCAGCAGGTCGAACACCGTGGTGACCACGTGCTCGCCGAGGCGCCGCACCGGGACTCCGCGCCGCAGCACGCTCGCCGAACCGTCCGGCGTGTCGAACCGGGCAAGCCGCACCTCGGCCGCCTCGCCGCCCTCGGGCGACCACACCGACAGCAGAGGATCGAGCTCGCCGAGATCGAGGTTCCATTTCCCTTCGCCGTCTTCGCCGTAGCGGAAGCCGAGCGATCCACCGGGCACCACCGGCCTCCCGGTGGCGGAATCCAGCAGCACCGTCTTGAACGCCGCGTTCTCGGTCTGCTCGCCGAGGTCCTCGGCGGTGAGGAACTTCCCCGGCACGTAACCGTCTCCGCGCTCTTCGAGCCGCACCAGGAAGGGCAAGTCGGTGTAGCGCTTGACGTAGTCGCCGAAGGCGGGCGCTTCCCGCCGCACGAAGAACTCGGTGAGGATCACGTGCCCCATCGCCATCGCGAGTGCGCCATCCGTGCCCGGCTGGGGGGCGAGCCATTCGTCGGCGAACTTCACGTTGTCGGCGTAGTCCGGGGAAACCGCGACGACCTTCTGCCCCCGGTACCGGGCTTCGGCCATCCAGTGCGCGTCGGGGGTGCGGGTCACCGGCAGGTTGGAACCCCACATCACCAGGTAGCCCGCGTCCCACCAGTCCGCCGACTCCGGCACGTCCGTCTGGTCGCCGAAGACCTGCGGTGAGGCGACGGGAAGATCGGCGTACCAGTCGTAGAAGGACAGCATCACGCCGCCCAGCAGCGAATAGAACCGCGCACCCGCCGCGTGCGAAACCATCGACATGGCCGGGATGGGCGAGAACCCGGCGAGCCGGTCCGGGCCGTAGGCGCGGATGGTGTGCACGTGCGCCGCCGCGACCATCTCCACCGCCTCGGCCCAGCTCGCCCGGACCAGGCCGCCCTTGCCGCGCGCCGACTTGTAGCGCCGCGCGGTGTCGCGATCCGACACCACGGCCGCCCAGGCCGCCACCGGATCCCCCGTGCGGGCCTTGGCTTCGCGGTAGGCCTGCAGCAGCACGCCCCGGACGTAGGGGTAGCGCACCCGGGTGGGCGAGTAGGTGTACCAGGAAAACGCCGCGCCCCGCGGGCATCCGCGCGGCTCGTACTCCGGCCGGTCCGGGCCCACCGACGGGTAGTCGGTCTGCTGCGCCTCCCAGGTGATGATCCCGTCCTTGACGTAGACCTTCCAGGAGCACGAACCGGTGCAGTTCACGCCGTGGGTGGAGCGCACGACCTTGTCGTGGCTCCAGCGGTCGCGGTAGAAGGCGTCCGCCTGCCGTCCCCCGGTCCGGTACAGGCTGCGCCGGTCCGCGGAGACCTCCGCCCTGGTGAAGAAGCGCCGGGTGCCGACCAGTGCCTCGGTGAGGGCGGAATCGAGGCCTGCCTGGGAAGGAGTCTGACCTGCCATCGCGCCGCCTTCACGCCGTCGAGTGCCGGTAGAACACGATCTGGATCGACGCTAACAGCAGCCTCCCGGCACCGCAGCGCTTCAGGCTCCGGTGCGCCCCGATACGGGGAAGGCAGTGGGAAGGGAACTACCCACCCGCTCCCGCACCGCGTCCACCGCGGCCCAGTCTTCGGTGCCGAGAAAGCCCAGCGCGGCCGGGAAAACGCCATCCTGCTCGGTGAGGATGTGCTCCCGCAGCACGTGCAGGACCGCCATCAGCCGATCGGGCCAGGCCGGATCGGCCGGGGTACCCGCCGCGGCCTCGTCCAGCACGGCCTCGATCCGCCGGTGCTCGGCGGTCAGCGAGGCGACGTGCTCACCGAAGTCCCCTTCCAGCGCGGGAAACAGTCCCTGCTCCTCGACCTGCGTGTGCGGGCCGAGCACCGTCGCGATCTCCCGGGCGAGGCGGGCCATCCCGGCGGCGTCGCCGCGCGCCCTGGCGTCACGCACCAGGCTGATCAGCCCGGCCACGTGGTCGTGTTCGGCGGTGAGCTCCGCGATCGCGGGGATCGACTGGCAACCGCAGTATTCACACATCGGGTGCTCCTTGGGGCCGGTGCGCCGAGTGGCGCACGCCGGTCATGGTGAACAACAAGGCGGCGAGCGCGACCACGGCCAGTGCCGCCAGGCCGAGCGCATAGGACGCGAAGGCGCCGTACAGCGCGCCCATGACCAGGGGCGGCAGGAACCCGCCCAGCCCGCCCGCCGCGCCGACCACGCCCGTCACCGAACCGACCGCCGACGGCGGCGAAAGCAGCGCCACCAGCGCGAACACCGCACCGCTTCCCGCTCCGAGGGCGGCCGCCATGGCCAGGAACAGGATCGTGCCGACCGGCAGCAGGGGCGGGGTGAACGCCTGGGCCACGGCGCAGCCGCTGATCACGGCGAGCACCCAGCCGAGCACCGGGATGGGGCCGAAGCGGTCGGAGGCCCAGCCGCCCACCGGGCGCATCAGCACCGCGAGCAGCACGAACCCGGCCATCCGGCGGGCCGCGTCGGCCTGGGCCAGTCCGTAGGCGGTCTTGAGATACGCCGGAAGGTACACCGAAAAGGCGACATAACCGCCGAAAACCACCGCGTACAGCGCGGAAGCCTGCCAGGTGACGGACAGGCGCAGGGCGCCCGCCAGCCGCCGCCCCACCGACTCGGCGGGCCGGACGCGGCCGGGCGCGTCACGCAGCAACAACGCGGCCACCACGGCGTACACCGCGAGCGCGGCCGCGGTCACCACGAACGGCGCGCGGATCGACCAGGCATCGGCGAGGCTCACCGTGGTCAGTGCCGCGATCGCGGTGCCGCCCATGCCCGCGCCGAAGATCCCGATCGCCAGCCCCCGCCGGTTCGGCGGGAACCAGGCCGAAACGAACGGCACGCCGATGGCGAAGGCGGTACCGCCGAGACCGAGGACGAACCCGCCTGCCAGCAGTGCGGCCAGCGAGGAGTACCCGGCCAGCCCGAGGAACAGGACGGGCACGATGGTGGCGGCCGAGACCAGCGGGAACATCACGCGGCCGCCGTAGCGGTCGGTGAGCGCGCCCACCGGGATGCGCCCCAGGGAACCGACCACCACCGGCACCGCGACCACCAGGGACTGGCTGAACGAGCTCAGCCCGAGCTCGTCCTTCAGCAGGGGCGCCAGGGGACTGAGCAGCGCCCACGCCCAGAAGTTGATGGCGAAACCCGCGGTCGCCAGGCCGAGCATCAGGGCCCGCCGCCCGGCGGTGGGCTGGAGTTCCCGCCCCGCGCGGGCCGTCGCCGCCGCTCGTTCGCCCATGGTCGCCTCCTCGGTTCCTCCGGTGGCAACCCCCAGCGTGCTCGCGCGGCCCCCGGCGTCCCCAGAGCGGGAGGACCCTCTCCCGCCAGGACTTCGGTCCCGCGCCCCGGTGACTCAGTGCCGCGAGGACGTCACCGGAGCCGCGAAGGCGGCCAGGGCCCCGCACACCTCGCCGACCCGTTCACGGCCTACAACCGCGCCCGCGAGCAGGCGCCTATGGCGCGCCTGCTCGTCCCCGGTTTCCCGATGTGGGCGGTGACCCGCCACGAAGAGGCCCGCACGCTGCTCAACGACCCGCGGTTCGCCCTGAGCGCCGCGATACGCGCCCTACCTGCGCACGATGGAGGCCAACGGGCCGGAGCACCGGCGCCTGCGCAGGCTGGTCGCCCCGGCGTTCACCCCGCGCGCCGCGGACGGGTTCCGCCCGCGCCTGGAAGCGCACCTCAGTACACCCGTGTGAAGGGACCCTTCACGGCACCCCTGGGGCCCTGGAGCCGTTCGGCGACTCGGTCGCGGCGAGGCGCAGGACCGGATCGAGCAGGCCCGGGAAGCGGTCGTGGAGATCGTCGGCGCGGACCCGCACCCGGCGGTGCCTTCCCTCGACGGTCATGGTGATCACCCCGGCCTCGCGCAGGATCCGCCAGTGGTTGGTCACCGTCGACAGCGGCACGTCCAAACCGGCGACGAGAGCGGAACAGGTCGACTCGGGCGTGGCCGAGGCCCGCCGCACCAGTTCCAGGCGCACCGGATCACCGAGCGCGTGCAGCACCGGCGCAAGCGTCAGCGCCTCGCGCGCAGGTTGGGGCAGTGGTCGCATGCCTCCACGATACCCCACTGTTCGACAGTTCGGGATTCTCGAACTATCCTGCGGGGTATTCGATCACGAGAGGACCTGCGTTGACCGCACACGAAACCGCGACGAAGACCGGATCGCCGGGGACCCCGGACGCCCGGCCGAGCCGGGCGGCGCTGCTCACGGTGACCTGCCTGGGTCAGTTCATGGTGCTGCTCGACAGCACGATCGTCGGCGCGGCGCTGCCCGACATGCAGCAACGGCTGCACACCCGGCTGAACGGTCTGCAATGGATCGTCGACGCCTACGTCCTGCTGGTCGCCATGCTGCTACTGTCCGGCGGCGTCTTCGCCGACCGCTTCGGCCGCAAGCGGGTGTTCCTGACCGGCGTCGCGGTGTTCACCGCCGCCTCCGTGCTGTGCGCACTCGCGCCCTCGCTCGGCTGGCTGATCGCCGGACGCGTGGTGCAGGGCATCGGGGCCGCGGCGCTGAGCCCCGGTTCGCTGGCCCTGCTCGCCGCCGCGTATCCCGCTCCGCAGGAACGGGTCAAGGCGATCGGCCTGTGGGCCGGGCTCAGCGGCATCGGCCTGGCCGCCGGACCGCTGGCCGGTGGCATCCTGGCCGAAGCCTTCGGCTGGCCCGCGATCTTCGTCGTCAACGCGCCCATCGGCGTGGTCCTGCTGCTGGCCGGTCTGCGCGTCCTGGGCGAGTCCCGCAATCCCGGCGCGCCGTCGATCGACATCCCGGGGACGGTCCTGTCCGTCCTGGCCGTGGGGGCACTGACCTACGGGCTGATCGAGGGCGGTTCCCGCGGCTGGACCTCGCCGGTGATCCTGGCCAGCTTCGCCGCCGCGGTGGTGCTCCTCGCCGCCTTCGTCGCCGTCGAAGGACGAAGCCCGGCGCCGATGCTGCCGCTGCGGCTGTTCCGGCAGCAACTGTTCACGGTGTCCAACACGGCCATGGTCGTGGTGGGTTTCGCGCTCATGGGGTCGGCCTTCTTCTTCTCCCAGTTCTTCGTCTCCGTCCAGGGCAGCACGGTTCTGCGCGCCGGACTGCAGACCCTGCCCACCTCCCTCGCCATGGTCGTCGTCAGCCCGTACGCGGGCCGGTTCGCCGCCCGGTACGGCTTCCGGATCGTGGTGACGACCGGCCTGGCGCTGGCCGGACTGGGGCTGCTGGCCCTGGGCTTCGTGCACGCGGACACCGCATACGGGAACGTGTGGTGGCGGCTGGCCATCGCGGGCACCGGTTTCGCGCTGACCATGTCCCCCCTGACCGGTGCGGCCATCCAGGCCGTCAGCCCGCAGGAGGGGGGTCTCGCTTCCGGCATCAGCAGCACCACCCGGCAGATCGGCGCGGTGCTGGGCGTGGCCGTGCTCGGCGCCATCGTCCGCACCCGGGAATCCGGTGGCGCGTCCTTCGAAGCCGGTCTCGACACCGCCTTCGTCGCGGCCGGTGCCGTCACCCTGGCCGGCGCCGTGTTCACCGGTCTGTGGCTGGTGAAGTCCCGGGGGTGACCGCCGCTGGGGTCGCGGACGGAAGGAAAAGGCTGGGCCGGGCCCCCTCGATCCCGGCCCAGCCGGTGTCCGTCCCGGCCGGACCGGCCAGGGAACCGCCGCGGTCTCCCTCTGGGCGCGCGAACCGCGGCGGCAACGATCCGCCAGGACGGAGCCTCCTTACCGCGTACCGAAACGGCGCGCGATCTCGGCCACGATGCGCCGGGACGCGTCCCCGGCGCCGAACGGCGATTCCAGCCTCGCCAGGCGGCGGTGCAGGCCGGGGAGGTCCTTCCACCATTCGGCGGCCGTCTTGCTGATCAGCGGTCCCGGCGAGACGAGCACGGCGAAGTCCCGCATCGCCTCGGGCCGTTCCGTGGACCGCCGCACCACGATCAGCGGCCGCTTGAGCACCGTGCACTCCTCCTGCACCCCGCCGGAATCCGAAACCAGGAAGGCGGCGTGGGCGGCGAGGCCGAGGAACTCCGCCGAACCGAGCGGCCCGGTCACGCCCAGCCCGTCGAGCAGGTCCACCAGGCCGTGCCGCCGGACCGCGCCCAGCGTCCGTGGATGCAGCGGCAGTACGACCGGGCACGGGAACCGGTGCAGTTCGGTGAGAATCGTGCGCAGCGCGGCGGCATCGTCGGTGTTCTCCGGACGGTGGACGGTGACCAGTGCGTAGCGGCCGGGCGCCAGCCCCCGCTCCGCCAGCAGGGCGCGGCACCGATCCGGCCCCGGCAGGGCCGCCCGCACGGCCTCCACCACCGTGTTCCCGGTCCGGATCACCGCGGCACCGCCGATCCCTTCTCTGGCAAGGTTTTCGACGTTTCCTTCGGTGGCCGCGCACAGCAGGTCGGACAGGTGGTCGGTGATGATCCGGTTGTACTCCTCCGGCATGGTCTTGTCGAAACTGCGCAGGCCGGCTTCCACGTGCACGACGGGGATCCGGCGGGCGTTGGCGGCCAGCGCACCGGTCACCGTGGCGTTGGTGTCGCCCTGAACCACCACCGCGACCGGTCTGTGCCGGGCGAACCACTCGTCGAGCGAGGCCAGCCCCGCGCCGATCTGCCCGCCGCGCCCGGCCCCGCCCACCGCGAACCGCACCTGCGGTGCGGGCAGTCCCCTCTCGGTGAAGAACACGTCGGACAACCCCGTGTCATAGTGCTGTCCGGTGTGGATCACGCAGGCCTTCGGTCCGAGTTCGGCGATGATCCCGGCGAGTTTGATGATTTCCGGCCTGGTTCCGAGAACCACCGCGACGCCGCCGTCCGGGATTGCTGCGATCTCCTGGTGCACTGCCTGTTTCCTTCCGCGAGCCGAGCAGTCGCGGTGAGGACCTTCCAGCGGCATCCGAATCTGACGCGCGCCCCGCCGCGGGTTCGTGATCTCGCCCACCGCGTCGGCGAACCCGCGCTCGGCTGCCGCCCGCCCGCGCCTGCCCCGCAAGGGGGATGAGGGCCGTGCATCGTCCCCGCGTTACTCTGTTTTTCGCCCCAAAACTCCTCCAGGCTTTCCAAAACGGCCCACTGTTACCTTCTCGTTATTCGACTCGAAAAGTGCTGGCGAGTTATCGGATGTCCAGATCGGCACGTTACCCGACGGCCCACTGTTCACTCCAAAGACACCTTTCGGCAAGCGCCTTACGCGCGCCGTGGCGGTTTTTCACTCGGTTGGCAGTCTCCCTTTCGTGCTGAATTGGTCAGGACGCGACGAAAATGTTCACGAGGAGGATCGATGCACCAGGTTGCCGGCGACACTCTCGCGGAACTGCCGGACGAAAAGCTCCTCGCCGAAGCGCGTGGCGGAAACCCGGGCGCCTTCGCGGCCCTGTTCACCCGCCATCACCGGCACGCCCTCCGGTACGCCAGGGCAATCGCACGCTCGGCCGCCGACGCGGAGGACCTCGCCGCCGAAGCCCTTCTCCGGATGATGGTGTCCCTCAAGGCCGGAAAGGGGCCGCTGACCAACATTCCGGCCTATCTGCGCACCACGGTCCGGCGGCTGTCCGTGGACGTGGGAACCAAGACCTCCCGCCTGGTCTCGGTGGGCCTGGACCTCCAGGCCGAGGAGAACGCCGGACCGGCACTCTCCGGCGAAGAGCACGCGAGCGAACAGGAAGTGATCCTCGAAGCCGCGTTCTCCTCGCTCGTTCCACAATGGAGGAACGCGCTGTGGATGGTGGAGGTTCTCGGTTATCGCCCGCGCGATGTGGCCGCGATACTGGGCATCGCCCCGGCGGCGGCGTGCTCCCTGCTCTGGCGGGCGCGCAAGGCACTGCGAAGACGGTTCGAGGAACTCTGGGGGGAGGGGTTTTCACCGGCCCCTCCACCACGCGGGGAGCCCTGAAGCCGACTGCCGCGGAAGTGCCGGACGGCCTCCGTCCGGCACTTCGCGGTTCTCAGCCCGGAGGCCGGGTGGAGCTCGGTCCACTGGGCCGCGTCGTCGTCGCGGAAGCGGCGGTCGAACTCGTCGTGGACGGGCGGGTGGACGGGTACGTGGGCGAAGAGGCACTCGATCCCGCTGCGCCGGTCGACGGCGTCGGCGTGGCCGATGGCGTGGTACTCGTCGTGGCAGGACTCGGCTCGGACGTACCGGACGGACTGGAAGGCGTTCCGGCAGGCGGCACCGGCACCGGCACCGGGGATACGGCGCCGGTGGGCGCCTTCTGCGCGGTGACCGGCACCACGACCACGGGTGCCGCACCGGCGCGGTACGACGCGTCGAGCGCCACCACCATGTCCACATAGGACTGAGAATGGTTGTACCTCAGCACGGCCGCTCGCAGGCCGTCGGGATTCCCCAGATCCTCCCCGCCCGCACACAGATAGCGGGCGGCGGCCAGTGCGGCGTCGAAGATGTTGTCGGGATCCGCGCGCCCGTCTCCGTTCCCGTCGGAGGCGTAGGCCCGCCAGGTGGACGGGATGAACTGCATCGGGCCCACCGCCCGGTCGAACACCCGATCCCCGTCGAACCCGCCGCCGTCGGTGTCGCCGATCCTCGCCGTCCCAGCCGATCCGTCCAGCACGACTCCCCGGATGGCCGGGGCGACCGTGCCGTCGGAGTACAGCCGCGAACCGCCGTAGCGGCCGTGATCGGATTCGACCCTGCCGATCGCCGCCAGTGTGCTCCAGTTCAGCCCGCAGCGCGGGCTCGTACCGGCCAGGATCGCGGCCGCCGAGCGGTAGGCCGCGAACGCGACGTCGGGAAGCCCACCGGGCAGGACGGTGGCGAGCGGCCCGGACACCAGGACGGCCGTGACCGCCGCCGGTGCCGCCGCTCCCGGTGGCGCCGGGGTTTCCCGGGGATCCGGTGCAGGAGGCACCGCGTGCGCTCGCCGGGCCGGAGTCTCCTCGGCGGGCGAGCGCGGGACCGGGGCGGCTACGGGCACCATCGCGGGGGCCTGCCCCGGCGGACGGCCGAGGAGGAGCGAAAGCCCGGCCAGTACCGCGAGGCAGGCCAGCAGGAACGAGGCGGGCAGTATCGCGCTTCTCCGTCGCACCAAGGTTTTCCAGCATGTGCCCGCGCGTCGGCGCCTGGTCATCACATCCCCCGTCGTCGGCTCTCGCCGCAGCGGCAAGCGCTCTCCGGTTTCCGTCCTTCTCAAGACCCGCGGCGGGGGCCGGATCTGATGCGCGGAAGCGGGTCGCCGGGCAAAATTGCTACTTGGGAGTAGACAAGAAAGGAAAAAGTGAGCACGATCACAGTCACCTTGGCCCCATCGATGGTTGAGTTCCTCCATGGGTGGGTACGCCGGGGCGCAGTCTTCGTCGAGTGGCGTGCCTGCGGGCCACCGTGGACACCGGGGGAGTGTCGATCGTGATAGGGCCGGCCAGCATGTCCGATGATCGCGAAGGCACTCGGGTTCCCCGGCCACGCCACCGGCCGGACACCTCGGCCGCAGGACTGCGCACCCGGTGGCACGCCGAAAGCCTGCGACGCGACTGGCCGCGGGATCTTCCCTGGGACGTCCCCGCCACCAGTGCCGTCGTCACCGCCTGCTTCGAGGGCGCCCTACTGTCCGAAACACTGCCCGACGCGCTGTACGCGCTCGCGGACGAGAGGCTCGCCGAAGCCGCCTCCCCCGCCGACTTCGAACGCGACATCGAAGCACTCGCGTGCTGCCTGGACGACGGGCCCGCGGCGGACGAGCTGATCGGATTGGGACGTCACGCGATCGGCGCGGTGCTGGCGCGCGACCACGTGCTGGGCGAGCTGTACTCCCCCGCGACCTCGTTCCGCAGCAGGACCGCGTTCCTGGCCGACCTGACCGGCCCCGCGGCGGCGGGGATGCCGGTGCACGTGTGGGCCGCCCGCTGGCGGCCCGCCGCCCGGACCTGGTCCGCCACGGCCACCCAGCTGACCGTCGCCTCCGTGGTCCGCACCGCCCTGCGTGACGGCGAGTCGGCCACTTACTTCGGCCCGGGCTGTCTGGCCGTACTTCTCGCCTCGCCAGGGCGCGGAGCGGAACTGGACGAACTGCTGCGCGGGGTCACGGACCTGGGCCCGGTGGAATCGCTGATCCACACCCGGCCGGACGGTCCGCTCGAACGATGGGGCCGCTGGCTGATCGAGGTGTTCCCGGAACTGATCGAAGATCCACTCCCCTGAAGCTCCAAAATGGAGCAATGTGACTCATTCGTTACGCACCCGCAGCCGCGGACGGCGCATTATGCGCGAGGTCCGATCAAGATCCAAGTCGCTTCCGGTCATTCACCCGACCGCCTACCTGTCCGGGTGAAAAACGCGGAAATGCCACGTCCCGTAGATCGATCTTTCACCCGACCGGCGGCTACTCGATGTAGTTCCATTTGGGACTCCAGAACCGGGGAAAGCAACGAGGAGGGCCCATGAGCCAGGCGCTCGCGGTGAGTCTGGCCGAACTTCCGGACAGCGAACTTCTCACCCAGGCGCGGCACGGCATCGGCGAGGCACTGGTCATCCTGTTCCAGCGGCACCACGGCCCCCTGCTGCGCTACGCGCGCTCGGTGGTCCGCTCCCGCAGCGACGCGGAGGACCTGACCGCCGAGGCACTGCTTCGCATGATGCTGGCCTTGAAGTCGGGCAAGGGCCCCACCACGAACACTCCGGCCTACCTGCGCACCACCGTCCGCAGGCTCGCCGCCGAGCACGGCGGCGACAACTCGCGACTGGTGTCGGTCGGGCTGGCCTTCGCCGAGGCCGAGCGCGACGAAGCCGGACGGCCCGGCGCGCGCGACCAGCCGACCGACCACGAGGCGCTGCTGGATCTGGCCTTCCGGTCGCTGGCACCGCGGTGGCGGCAGGTCCTGTGGATGAGCGAGGTACTGGGCTACCGGCCGCACGAGATCGCCACCGCGCTCGCCATCGCCCCGGCCGCGGCCAGCGCGCTGTTGTGGCGAGCCCGCAGGGCACTCAGGTTCCGCTTCGAAGAGCTGTCCCCGGCCGCCCCCGTCAGCGGCTAGCGCCGGGCTCCGGGGGGACGGGCCCGTGCGGGCGGGCAGCTGCGGTCCTCCGGTCCTGTGCGCTCAGGGACAGCAGGAGTTCCGCGCAGCGCGCCGGTTCCATGCCTGCGATCTCGGCGAGTGCGGTCACCCCGCCCCAGCCGAGCAGGACCTCGCCGGAGCGTGCCCCGCGCGCGCTGGCCCGTGCCCACCGCTGCAGCGGCAGGAGTTCCGGCTGCGTGCACCGCGCCAGCACCGAAAGCGGAACCACGACGGCACCGCGGTCCACACCGGCGGCACCGCCCACCTTGCCGAAGGCCGACACGCGCCGCTCCGCCTCGCCGACCAGGCTGCGCACGGACTGTCCGAGCGCGGCGCACAGCACGGCCAGCGTGTCCATCTTCAAGGCCCGATGACCGTCCTCATAGGACGCGATCGCGGACGGGGAGATGCGGCCGCCGGTTCGCGCGCTCAGCTCGCTCCTGCTCAGCCCGTGGGTCCGCCGGAGGTCGCGCAGGAGGAAGACGAGCGTGGCCACGAAGGCGGGCACCCGGTGGCCCGTTTCGTCACGAGAAACCTTTTCTTCACTCCAGTGGACGGATTCCGCTCGCTCGCCGGACCGGGGCACCGGGGCGTTCACCGCACCGCTCCCGCCGCGGCCTGCCGCATCCGGTCCTCGACCGCGCCGGGCTCGCCGCCCAGCGTCAGCAGGCCGTGCCGGAAACCGATCGACACCGCGTGCGTCCGGTCCCGCGCGCGCAGCTTCCGCAGGATGTTCTTCACGTGGGTGCGGACGGTCTCCACTGAAACACCGAAGATATCGGCGATGGCCGCGTTTTCCAGTCCCTCGGCGAGCAAGTCGAGCACCTGGTATTCGCGCTGGGACAGCGCGACGGCGAGCGCGCTGTTGGCCGCCGCCGGACGGCGCGGTCGCGGCGCCGGTGTGACCGCGCCGTCCGCGGACAGCCCGGCCAGCACAGGATCCAGGTACCGGCGGCCCGGCAGCGTCCGCCGGATCCCCATCAGCAACTGCCCGGCGTCGGCCGCCCGCGGGATCGCCCCCTGCACCCCGGCTTCCATCATGCGCGCCACGAAATCCGGGTCGTGGTCACCGTCCTCCACCACGAGCAGCACGGTAAGGCCGTGCTCTCCCGAGGAGAGTGTGCGCGTCAGCTCCCCCTGCGGGTCCAATCTCGAGTCCACCAGCACCACGTCGGCCCGGGCGTGCGCCGCCAGCCGCAGCGCCCCGCGCGTGGTGCCGGCGTGCCCCACCCAGGCCAGGTCCGGTGCGCGGCCGATCAGCCAGGACAGCCCGGCCCGGTAGATCGCGTCGGCGTCAACGGCGGCGACCAGCCTGCGGCGTCCCTGCTGCGGGATCGGCACCTCGCCGGTGAACTTGCGGTTCGTCATCGGTTCCCTTCCTTCGCCCGGGCACGAACCGGAGTCCGGCCGGGCGGTTGTGCTCGCTCACGTTTCGCTCGCCGCCCCGTGCGCTTCGCCGCTATGCTCGGCACCTCACCGTTTCCGGCGCCGCGCGCGCTCTCGTCGCGCACTCCCGCTCCCTCCCCGGCCTCGAGCTCCCGCTTAACGGACCGTCGAGGCCCTCGTTTCATGACGCGATCCGGGCAATCCGTTTTCCCGGCAGACGCGAAAAATTCTCGCGATTAGCGTCACGCCCCTCCGGCAAAGACGTCGCACCGCCAGACCGGTTCTCACGAAGGCCGGTGCCGACCGTCCCCACGACCCGCATCCGAGGCCCGCATGATCAGGGAAACCGCCAGTCCCCCGCAGCCCGCCGTCGACACCCGGGGGCTCCGCTACGCCGGAAACCGGCCCGATCACCGGGCCTTCCTGGAGGCGGTGTGCGCCGCCTCGGCCCGCCTGCGCTGGCTCGGCACCGCGAACAGCGGGTTCCGTGCCGCCGTCGAAACACCGCGGCCGGACATCGTCGTGATCGACTGGCGGTCCGCCAAACCCCTGTCGTCCTGCCTTGCCGCCCGGCGCGCCCTGCCCGCCGCCGCGATCTTCCTGCTGCTGCACGGCGAAGACGACATCCACCCGGACCTGTGGCCCGAACTCGCCAGGACCACGACGGGACTGCTGACCTGCGCCGCCCAGCCCGCGACCATGGCGGGGGTGCTCGCCGCGAGCACGGAAGTGGCCGAAGCGCTCGGAGCGGCGCGGCGGCGCCTGCCCGCCGCGCCGCCACCGGTCGAGTTGACCGATCTCGAAGAGGCCGTGCTGCGCCACGCGGCGGACGGCCGGACGGCCGCGGAGACCGCGGCGAAACTGGGGATTTCCTCCGCCGACGTCCAGTCCGTCCTGCGCGGCCTCAAGAAGAGACTGGGGGCCCGCTCGCGGGCGCATGCGGTGGCGCTGGCGATCCGGGCCGGTCACCTCCCCGTGCCGTGAGGGGCCCCCTCACAGCCCTATCGACCGTGAGGGTGCCCCTGACGGCAATCCGCGGCGGGGACTCACCGGCAGCACCCCGTACTCGTAGCCCTTCGCCACGGCGTGGGCGCGGTCCCGGACCTGCAACTTGAGGAACAGGCGGTGGGCGCGTTTCTTCACCGTGTTCGGCGAGATGGACAGCGCCGCGGCGATCGCTTCAGTCCGGTTTCCCGCCGACATCAGGGAAAGCACCTCGACCTCCCGGTCGGTCAGCGCGACGGAACGCTCCTCCTGCGGCGGCCCGGGCACCCCGGTGGCGAACTCCTGCCCGGCACAGGCGTGCAGGGCGCCCACGAGCCGGAGCGCACCGGCGGACAACGCGACGAACCGGTCGACCCCGGGCACGGTGCCCGGCACCCGGTCGGCCAGCACGACCACGGAAGCCCGCGGCGCCGAGACCCGCAGCGAACGGCAGACCGAGTAGCCCGGATCGGCGGCCTGCTCGACGATCAGCACGTCCGGAAAGCTCACCGATGCCAGCAGGTGCAGCGGCTCCTCGTCCTGGACCTGCCCCAGCCAGCACAGCCAGGGATCGGCGGTGACGACCGCCTCGACACCCCGGGCGACGAGGTCGAGCCGCCCGAAATAGGCCACCCGCAGCACCCGGGGAACCCGGTCCCCCGCCTCGACCCTACGGCTCGCCACGGGCAACTCCACCACGTTACTCATCGAGGACACACGCGCTCCCTAGCACTTTTCCGCCTGTCGCATGTGCACAGTCCACCGTGCACAACCTTCAAGACCGGCCCCCCGGCCCCACCATGACGCGGGAGCTCGATCAGGTGACGTGCCGGGCGCGGTAGGAAGGGTTTCATCAACCGATTCATGCACCGGGCCCTTGATCGGGGCCGAGCCCGATCGGTAAGACGAAAGGACGAGTCCAGGTGGAGGAGAGGAGATACGGTGCGGATCGCGGTGCTGGGCACGGGAATCGTCGGGCGGACCCTGGCGAACCGTCTTGCGGGCCTGCACCACCGCGTGGTCCTGGGCAGCCGCGATCCCGGCGGCGACCGGGCCCAGCGCTGGGCCCGCTCGGCGGGGCCCCACGGGAAGGTCGCGGGCTACGCCGAGGCGGTCACGGACGCCACGGTGGTGGTCAACGCGATCGCGGGAGCGGCCTCGCCGCACGCCCTCGGCGAGTTGAGCACGGCGCTGGAAGGCAAGGTGCTCGTCGACGTCGCCAACCCCGTGGCCGCGATCGACAGGGACCCGCCGGTGCTGGAACCGGTCACCGAGCTCAGCCTGGGCGAGCGGCTCCAGTTGCTGCTCCCCCGCACCCACGTCGTCAAGACCCTCAACACGGTCAGCCCCGCGGTGATGATCCACCCCACCCGGGTTCCCGGCCACCACGTCGTCTTCCTCGCCGGCAACAGCGGTCACGCCAAGCGCATCGTCACCGGGCTGCTGCGCGAGCTCGGCTGGCCGCCGGACGGCATCGTCGACCTCGGCGACATCACTGGCGCCCGCTCCACCGAAATGCTCGTTCCGCTTCGTCACCGGCTCACCCGCTCGTTCGGGCACAGCGACTTCAACCTGGACATCCAGCGCGGCCGAACCCGAAGGTGACCGGTTCGTCATCGCCGACGGGTGCGGCACGCGCCGGAAATCCCCGGAGAGCGGCCCCCGCCGCAGCACACTGTGGATCATGGATGCTGCCCGCCCCGTTCCGGGCACCCCCGTGACCCGGGCCAGGGAACTCGTCGACCGGAAGGACTGGGACGGCCTGGCGACGTTGTGCGACCAGTACTGGCTCGCGCTGCCGGAAAGGCACGAGAGCGCCATGGTCGCTCTGCTGGAAGAGGTGCCGGAAGCGGAATTCGCGGCGCGGCCGAGCCTGCTCGTGGCCTGGGTGATCTGCTACCACGCGATGGTCGACCAAGACTCCCGGGACCGCAGGCCGTTCCTGCGCCAGTACATGGAGCTCGGCACGCGCCTCGCCGGAAGTCTCGATCCGGAGCGGGAATCGAGCCCCGCCAACCTGATCCTCATCGGCACCCTCGCGATGATCACCCTCCGGGGGCAGGGGCGGTTCGAGGAGGCGGAGGCCCGCGGGCAGCGAGTGGCCGAACGGCTGGCCGTTCTGCATCCGCTGCCCGCGGTCGAACCGGCTCCCCGGCCCGGCTGGCTGGCGATGCAGCGCGGCCTCACCCGGTCCCTGCAGGCCGATTTCGACGGCGCCGCGGAACAGTACCGCCTGGCGCACGAACAGGCGCGGGCCGAACCGACGGCCTATTTCGCCGGGACCAACGCCACCGCGAACCTCGCGATGATCTTCGCCCATCTCGGCCACCACGAGACGGCACGCAAATGGCTCGACGAGCACGAGTCGTACCCGCCCTCGCCCCGCTGGGCCTCGACGCTGCTCGAGGTGGGCGCCACCATCGCACGGGGATGGGACGCACTCGACCGTTACGACTTCACCCGGTTCGACCGGATCGCCGAAGCGACCGGCGACGGCACCGAATCGTTCGAAGTGTGGCCGTTCATCGCCGCGCTGATGGCGGAGCGGGGGCTGCACACCGGCGGTCCGGCCCAGGCACTGGCGCACCTGTCCACGATCCGGCTCAGCCACGCCCCCGCACTCACCGGGCAGGGGGCGGCACGGCAGGTCCTGCTCCGCGCCGAGGCCGAGCTGCTGATCGCCCTCGGCGAGGGGAATCGCGCGCTGCGCGTGCTCACCGAGGCCGGCCCCGTCCCGTGGCTGGCGGTGCCCGCCGCCCGGCTGCGGCTGCTCGCCGGCGACCACGAAGCCGCGAGTGCCCTGGCGTCACAAGGCCTGTGGGCGATGCGCGCGGTACCGCGGGACACGCGGCAACTGCTGCTGATCAAGGCCGTCGCGGCCGTGCGGGCCGGGCGCACCGAGGAGGCGGCGGGCCTGCTCGCGGCGCTGCCCGCGCTCCGCTCGCCCCACGAAGTCCTTTCCCTGGCGACCGTGCCGCCCGCCGAGCGGGAGGAATTGCTCCGGCTGGCGCGCATCCCCCTCTCCGACGACGCCGCCGCGAGGCTGGCGACCGCGGGCCCGGTCTATCCCGAGCGGGTCACGCTCGTCGAGCTGACCGCGCGTGAGAGGGCCGTGCTCGCCGAACTCGCCACCGGCGACACCACCCCGGACATCGCCGCCCGGCTCGTGGTTTCCGCCGCCACCGTGCGGACCCAGGTGCAGAGCATCTACCGCAAGCTCGGGGTGTCCAGCCGGAAGGACGCGCTCCTGCGGGCCCGGGAGCTCGGGCTCCTGGGCTACGAGGTCCACTGTGGATGACCGGCGCCGGTGCCCGTCGCCTTCCCGGGCGGCGGCGCCGGACTCGGGATAGCGTCGGGACATGGACGAGCCGCTGACCTACCCGTTGACCCGCTCGGCCCCGTTCGACCCGCCGCGGGAAATCCTCGACCTGCTCCCGGAACGGCCCATCGCCCGCGTGCGCTATCCCGACGGCCGGCCCGGCTGGCTGGTCACCCGGCACGCCACGATCCGGGCCGTGCTCGCCGACCCGCGCTTCAGCGCCCGGCAGGAGCTGCGGAACTCCGAATTCGGCGAGGTCGGGGAGGTTCCTCCCGCCGCGCCGGGGATGTTCGTCGGCATGGACCCCCCGGCGCACACCCGGTACCGGCGGCTGCTCACCGGTCAGTTCACCGTGCGCCGGATGCGGGCACTCGCCGCGCACATCGAAGAGATCGCCGAAGCCTGCCTCGACCGGATGGCCGCCGCCGGCCCTCCCGCCGACCTCGTCGAGGCCTACACGGCGCCGCTCCCGGCCCAGGTGATCTGCGAACTGCTGGGCGTTCCCACCGCCTACCGCGAGGAGTTCGCGAGGCAGGTCGCCGTGGCCGGCCGGCGGGACACCACCGCGGAGGAACGTCAGCGCTTCCTCACCGCCATCTCGGAGTACCTCGGCGAACTGGTGCGGCACAAGCGGTCCGCACCGGCGGACGACCTCGTCAGCGGGCTCGCCGCCGACCGCGACGCCCGGCTCACCGACGAGGAACTGACCAACATCACCATCCAGCTCCTCGGCGCCGGGCTCGGCACCACGGCGAACGTGCTCGCCCTCGGCACCTTCGCGCTGCTGCTCGACCCCGGACAGCGCGAGGCGATCACCGCCGGGGAGACCGTGGAAGACGCGGTCGAGGAACTCCTGCGCTACCTCCCGATCGTGCCCAGTACCGCCAGGACCGCGCTTGAGGACGTCGACCTCGAAGGCGAACGGGTGCGCGCGGGCGAAACCGTCACCCTCTCCCTGCCCGGCGGCAACCGGGATCCGCGGCGTTTCCCCGATCCCGGCCGCCTGGACCTGACCCGCCACGCGGCCGGGCACCTCGCCTTCGGCCACGGCGTCCACCAGTGCCTCGGGCAGCAACTGGCCCGGAACGAACTGCGCGTCGCCTTTCCCGCGCTGTTCCGCCGCTTCCCGGACCTGCGGCTCGCCGTCGCGCCGGAGGACGTGCCCCTGCGCGACGACATGGTCATCTACGGGGTGCACGCGCTTCCGGTCACCTGGTAGCGACTCACCCCGGGCGGAGGTTGCCGCCCAGGGGGCGTCTGCGTGACGCTCGGATCCGCGATGGAACTGAGTGCGGTGACCGTGGAAAAGCCCGAGGACCTGAACCTGGTCCTCGGGCAGACGCATTTCATCAAAACGGTCGAGGACGTGCACGAGGCGCTCGCCGGTACCGTCCCCCGCCTGCGGTTCGGGCTCGCGTTCTGCGAGGCGTCCGGACCCCGCCTGATCCGGCATTCCGGGAACGATCCCGAACTGGTGGACCTGGCCGTCGCCAACGCCCGGCGGATCGGCGCGGGGCACGCGTTCCTCGTGTTCCTTCGCGAGGGCTTCCCCGTCAACGTGCTCAACGCCCTCAAGCAGGTTCCCGAGGTGTGCGGGATCTTCTGCGCCACCGCCAACCCGGTCCAGGTCCTCGTCGCCGAGACCGATCTCGGCCGCGGCATCGTCGGTGTCGTCGACGGCGGACCTCCGCTGGGCGTGGAGACCGAACAGGACCAGCAGGACCGCAGGGCACTGCTGCGCCGGATCGGTTACAAGCTCTGAGCGGCCGCGGGGTTCAGTTCACGCACGGGAGGTCGTCCCCGCTCGCGTTCCCGGACGCCGAGGGCGGGGCGCCCTGCCCGGCGGGAGCCGCGGGCCCGCCCGCGAAGAAACTCCCGACGAACGCCCGGACCTGCGCGGGATCCACCACCAACGCGTCCATCCCCTGCGGTGTGCGGGCGAAATTGCCCACCGGCACGGTCGCGGTCCGCAGCCCGTCCCCGTGCACGGCCCGCAACTGCCCGGCCGCTGCCGCCAGGTCCCAGCCTGGGTCGACCCGCACACTGTGCCGGACCGTGGCGAGGACCTGCGGGTCGGCCAGTTTGCCACTGCGCGCCAGCTCCCGGCCCAGGGACCGCAGGAACACCTGCAACCGCACGATCCGGTCCAGGTCGCCGTTGGGCAGGCCGTGCCGCTGGCGGAGGAAGGCGAGCGCCGCGGGCCCGGTCAGGGTCTGCTGCCCGGCCTGTAGCGAAGCACCGGAATACCGGTCCGAAGTGGCCGCACGGAGACAGACCGGCACCCCGCCGAGCGCCGTGCTCAGGCTGTCGAAGGCGGACAGGGACACGACCGCGTAGTGGTCGATGTGCACGCCCGTGAGCTCCTGCACGGCCCGGACCGTGCTCTCGGTACCGCCGCTCGCCTGGGCGGTGACCAGTTTGTCCATCCCGTGGCCCGGAACGTTCACATAGCTGTCCCGCGGCACCGAAACCGCCGAGGCCGAGCCGTCGCTGCCCAGGTGCACCAGCACGAGGGAGTCCGCGTTGTTCCCCTCGTCGGTCCCGATCAGCAGGATGTTCTGCTCGCCCGGCGGTGCCGCCGCCGTCTCGGCCGTGCCGTCGCCAGAACCGTGCGGCACCACGACGACCACGGCGATCACCGCGGCCACCACCACGGCCGCGGCCGTGACCATGAGGGCCAGTGTGCGGCGGCCGGACGGGCGGGCACGCCGCCGGTGCAGTTCGGCCAGCACGGGCCGCGGATCGGGCGCCCGGCCCGCCTCCTCGGCCAGCGTCTGGCGGATGAGCTCTTCGGTGGGGTCGTAGTCCATCACAGCGTCTCCCTGACGGGCGGGCTCGGCTCGGCGGCCCGCAAGGCCTTGAGCGCGCGGGAAATATGGCTGCGCACGGTGCCGGTGGTGCAGCCGAGCGCCTCGCCGATCTCGGCGTCGGTGCAGTCCTCGTAGTACCGCAGCACGATCGCGGCACGCTGCTTGCGCGGCAGGGCCGCGATGCGCTGCCGCATCGCGTCCCGCTCCGCGTGGGCGTTCGCGTGATCCGCGACCGGAATGCCGATTTCGTCCAGTGCACCGTGCGTCAGCGTGATGGTGCGGGCCGCACGCCGGCGGCGCCAGGACAGGTACTCGTTCGTCACCATGCGCCGCACATACGGTTCCGGTGCCGCCAGGGCCCCGATCCGTGACCAGCGATCCTGCGCCCGCACCAGCACGTCCTGCACGATGTCCTGCGCGAGATGGGGATCGCAGGTCAGCACTGTGGCGTAGCGCAGCAGCCGGTCGAGGCGGTCGGCGACGAACTGCTCGAAGCGGTCCGGCACGCCCGCTCCCTTCTTTCCGGTTGCTCTTGCGTCCGGAAGAACGCGCCGGACCCCTCCGGTTGTTGAATCCCGCGGCGAACTTTTTTCGCGCCGTCAGAGGGAGACGCCGTTGACCTCGAAGGTCTGGACGGTGTTCGGGGCGAACCAGGACCAGAACCTGGTCCCGTGCAGGACCGTGTCCTGGTGGTAGGCGTAGAGGTCGCCCCCGCCGGTGTTCGTGCACCAGCGGTCGACCGCGGCCCCGTCGGCGGGAATCGCGCCGAACCGGGACAGGTCGAAATCGATCCACTGCCCGGTGCCGTAGTTCGTGGCCACGATGACCAGCTTGCGCGCGCCCGGATCGTAGGCCGCGACCGTGTTACCGTTCCCGCCGTCGATCAGCAGCATGCCGGGACGGATGTGCCGGGTGTACTGGGCCAGCACGAAGTACTTGGTGTTGACCGGTCCCGGCTGGCCCCCCGTCTCCTGCACCAGTCCCCAGCCCCCGCCGTCGACGGCCTGCCAGTAGACCCAGGCACTCGGGTGGAGCCAGCGCAGGTCCAGGTTCAGGTTGGTGGCCAGGGACAGCCCGCTGCCGTCGTCCTCGCCGTACTCGGAGTTCCAGATCTTCTTCCCGGCCGCGGCCGCGGCGTCGTAGAGCAGGTCCCGGCGGCCGCCGGTGCCCTGGTAGCCGTGCACGTTGATCCGGCCGATGTTGCCCCGGGTGGTGGCGTCGAAACCGTTCCAGGTGTTCAGCGCGGCGTCGTAGGTGTTGCAGTCGGACGCGGCCACCGGCATCCAGCCCAGATCACGGCTGTTCAGTTCGGCTCGCAGGTAGTTGACGACCGGCACCTGGGTGGCCACCTCGAAGTGGCAGCCCTCCTGGGTGCCGGTGGACTTCCACCACGTGCCGTCGGGCTCGTTGAACGGCTCCACCGAACAGAAGTCGATACCCCAGTGGTCGTGGGCGTAGCGGGCGATGGTGGCCAGGTACACGGCGTGCTGCTGGTGGTTCCAGCTCTGCAGGTTGTCACCGCCGTCGTCGGCGCCGGAGGGGTTGTGGTTGTTGCACATCCACCACATCGGCGAGTTCGAGAACAGCTCGAACTGGTTCACCCCGCGGTCGCGCGCCGCCCACATCATGTTCCGCTGGTTGGTGTCGGCATACCAGTTCCAGCTGTCCGACGAGGGGTCGGCGCTGTACCAGTTGTGCCAGTAGCCTTCGATCAGGCGGGCGTCGCCGACGTTCGGGGAACGCTGCATGGTCTCGCCGCCGATCGGCGTGGTGTCGGTGGCCCCGGCGTTGTACCGCACGATGTTCAGGCCCAGCCCGGGCAGTGACTGCCCCTGGTAGGCGACGGTGCCACGGGTGAAGAAGAGGTCCGCGAGGTCGCTGCGGTCACCGAATGCCTTGGCCCACCAGCACAGGGAGGTACCCCAGCCTTCCCAGGTCCCCCACGAGGTCGCGGGGTTGAGGGTGGTCCAGGTGTCGGCGCTCGCCGTCCCCTCTGTCGCCGCGAGTACGGCGGCACCGACCGGAGCGGCGAGCAGAGAGCGCAGGATCTGTCTACGTCTGATCACCGCGCCACGGTAGTACGGTCAGCGGCCGAGCAGGTGGCCTTTCGGGAAATCGGCCGGACCGGCGAAGGCGGTCTCGGGTGCGGTCAGATAGCGGTCGGCCCATTCGGGCCAGGGCCGCTGCCGCGGCGGCACCTGGCGCGCGAGCATGAGTGCCGCCGTCGCGGTGTCGGGCCGCCGGTCCGGGTCGGGGTCCAGAAATGCTTCGACCATCGGGGGAATCCGGGTTCCCCCCTCGCCCGGCGGATGCCCCGTCAGCGATTCGTGCAGGACCGCACCAACGCCGTAGACGTCCATGGCCGTCGAAACGGGTTGGCACGCAACCTGTTCCGGCGCGGAGTAGCCTTCGGTGCCGGACGGAAAGCCCTTTCGCTGCGGCGAACCGACGGGGTAGGCGAAGCCGAAGTCCACCAGGATCGGCTTGCCGTCGCTGAGCAGGATGTTCGCCGGTTTCAGGTCGAGGTGCACCAGACCTCTGGTGTGCAGGGCCGCGACCGCGGACAACAGCTGCACACCGAGCAGGGCGGCCTCCACCGGCTGCAGCGGCCCGTCGTCCTCGATGCACTCGTCGAGCGCCGGACCGTCGATGTACTCGATCACCATGTAGGGCAAGGATTCCGTGGTCCCGTCGTCGATCAGCCGAGGCAGTCCCGGGTGGACGATCCCGGACAGCGCACGCACTTCGCGCTCGAGTGCTTCCCGTGTCGAGAGGCGCTCCACCTCGTGGGGGCGCGGCAGCTTCAGCACCGCCGGGCACCACAGCCGCACGGACCACACCAGCCAGGTTTCGTACCGGTGCCCCAGACCAAGGCGCTGCAACGCGAGATGGCGCCCGGGAAGTTCACTGCCCTCCTGGCAGGACCAGACGGGTTCGCCGTCCTCATCGATTTCCGTCGGACTCATCCTTGCCTCCCCGAAAAGAAAAACACCTGGTGGCCCGTCCGTGGACGGGCCACCAGGCGATGAATCACCAGTGCCAACGGCTGTACCGGCGCCAGCTGCGACGCCTGTGGCGACGGCGGTGACCGAAGCCACACCAGTCGTCACACCTATCGTACGAGATCGGTTGCTTGATACGCTGCATTCTGTTCACCTCCCTTCTTCGCATGGTCTGTAACGTCGTCCAGTTTGGACAAGTGGACGACGCGGTCTGCGATCGCCGCCAGGTTCTCGTCGTGGGTCACGATCAGCACGGTGCGCCGGAGCGTGGCGGTGCGGATCGCCTGGACGACGGTGGCGGACGAAACGGGGTCGAGGGATGCGGTCGGCTCGTCCAGCAGGACGATGGGCGCCTGCGACACGGCCGCCCTGGCGAGAGCCACGCGACGGCGCTGCCCGCCCGACAGCCGGACGCCGTCTTCGCCGAGCGGGGTGTCGTACCCCTGCGGCAAATCATGCACGAACTCGTCGACCAGGGCCAGCCGTCCGGCCTCCTCTACCTCGTCCCGGGTGGCCTCTAGCGCGCCGAAGGCGATGTTCTCGGCGACGCTGGCGTCGAACAGCCACGGATCCTGCGGCACGAACGCGATGCGCTGCCGGAGGCTGTGCCGTTCGCAGTCCCGGACGTCGAGTCCGTCCAGGCGGACGGCACCCGAATCGACGTCGTAGAGCCGCAGCAGCAGATGCAGGATGGTGCTCTTGCCCGCCCCGCTCGGTCCCAGCAGGCACACCGTTTCCCCTGCCGACAGGCGGAGGTCGAAGTCGCGCAGCACGGGATGGCCCTGCTCGTAGGAGAAACCGACGCCGTCGAACCGGACCTCCTGGATCCGCTCGGGGACCGGACGCGCCTTCGGTGCGTCGACCACGGCATCGGAAGCCGACAGCACTTCCTGCACGCGCCGGGCACTCGCCCCCGCCTTGGCGAGGATCGACGACAGCCGGGTCAGGCTGCGCACCGGCGAGTACAGCTCGCCCAGGTAGGCCAGCACCACGAGCAGGTCACCCGTGCTGAGTGAACCGTGGAGCACGTACCCGCCGCCGATGATCAGTACCAGGCCCGATCCGAGAGCCAGCACGATCTCGGCGATCGGGCTCCACCGGGCCGACACGATGGCCGCCCGCACCTCGGCCTTGCGCACCCGCTCGTTGCTCCGGCCGAACAGTTTCCGGGCCTTCTCACTGCGCCCGAAGGCCTGAACCGCACGAACGTTGCGGAGCAGATCGCCGGTCGCCGCGAACAGGTTTCCCGCTTCCTCACGGGCGTCCTGCTGGGCGGCACGCACGCGGCGGCGCTGGCGCTCGGCGAGCAGGGCCAGCAGAGGCACCACCGCGAGCCCGATCAGCGCGAGTCTCGGGTCGAACGCGGTCAGGACTACCAGCACTACCACGAGAACCACGGTTTCGGGCAGGAGAATGGTCGCCACCGCGATGACCGCATCGAGCATGCGGGTGATGTCGCTGGTCATCCGCGACAGGAGTTCGCCGTGGGGCATCCGGTCGTGCCAGCGCAACGACAGGTCCATCGTGTGCTCGAACATGGTTTGGCGGAGCCGGGCACCGATGCCCTCCGCCGACCGTTCGCCCAGCGCCGTGCTGCCGAAAGCCAGTAGTCCGGATAGGGTGGTGATGAGGACCAAAGCCACCCCCGCGAGCACGAGCACGGTCTCCGGTGACAGATCGTTCATCCAGGCGAGCAGTCCGGTCGACTGTCTTCGGCCGATGGCGTGGTCGACGGCCAGTGCCAGTGGCCACGGGAGAATCAGGGTCGCTCCAGCCCCCAGCAGTGCCAGCGCCCCGGTTCCGGCCAATGCCGCGAGATGGGGGCGCGCGGCCGGTGCGGAAATGGCCAGCGCCTGCGGCAGGTGCGGACGAAAGGCAGCTCTCGGTCTTCTGATCGAGCCACCAGCGCGCTCCAGCGGCGCTTCGGTGGAAACCATGTACGAGCTCCCCTCACTGCTCTCCCAGCGGCTGCTTCAATGCTACGACCGGAAGAACAGCCCGTGCATCTTGGGAAAATTCGCGTTATCCAAGAAATTTCCAAGACATCACAACGGGATCTCAGTCATGGCCACAGTGGACTTTGCTCCGGTAGTCTCTCGCGCTCCGCCGTGATTTACCGGGTATCGATCACGGATTTTTGCCGGTTTTCCTTGCACCACCAAGGTTTTCTCCTCGAGTGCTCACCCAGCGTGGGCGGAGTCGCCGTTTCGGTAGCCTGCTCCGGACTCCAAAATCCACCCTCGCCGGGTGAGTGCTCACCCGGCCCCGGGCGGTCACCCGACACGTCAGTATCCCGTCCCCTTTCACCATTCCTATATAGACAACCAGCTCGGTATCGGCGGCTTTTCCGGCCAGTGGGGTGCGTGCACAACAATCTCTCCTTTCTCTTCGCGCACACGAGCACCTTCTTGGCCGTGGCGACCGTGCTGCCGCTGGTCCCCCCTTTTGCCGGCCGCTGCCGCCGCTACCCTGTTCACGCCACTGCCCGCGCCGTCCGTCCCGGAATCACCTCGGCTGGGCGAAGGAACCGCGCGGCGACCCCTCAGGCTCCCGCGTTCCCGGCCTGGTAGGCCCCGGCCTGGATCCGGTAGAGCTCCCGGTAGGGGCCGGTGCCGGCGAGGAGTTGTTCGTGGGTGCCGTGTTCGACGAGCCTGCCCTGGTCGAGGACGAGGATGCGGTCGGCCGTCCTGACGTTGGCGAGGCGATGGGTGATCATGACCGTGATGCGGTCCTCACCATGGGTGGCCGCGTTCCCGAGCGCTTGGAAGACGCGGGCCTCGGCCTTGGCATCGAGGGCGGCGGTGGGTTCGTCGGCAACGAGGACGGGTGCGTCGCGGTAGAGGCCGCGAGCGATGCCGAGGCGCTGCCATTGCCCGCCAGAAAGGTCCTGCGCGGTATTGAAATGCCGGGACAGCAGGGTGTCCGCACCGTCCGGCAGGGCGGCGAGCACCTCGTCGGCTCCGGACTGGGAAACCGCGGCGTGCCATGCCCGGTGGGCGGGATCACGGCGGTCGAGGCGCCCGACGGTGATGTTGCGGTACGCCGTCATGGGCCAACGGGCCGGATCCTGGGCGATCACCGCGATACGGGAGTGGATCGAGGCGGGATCGGCGGTGGCGAGATCGGTGTCGTCCCAGAAGACGGTGCCCTCGGTGGGCGGGTAAAGGCCGGTGAGAATCTTGGCCAGGGTGCTCTTGCCCGAGCCGTTCTCCCCGACCAGGGCGACGATCTCGCCTCGGTGGAGGGTGATGGTCACGTTCTCCAGGACGGGCTTGTCCTGTCCTGGATAGGTGAAGGAGACGCCCTCCAGGCGGATCCGCCGTGGACTGGCCGGTGCGGTGATCGCCGAACGGGACTGCCGGCGGCGGCGCGCCTCGCCGAGCAGGCGGAGGTAGATGTCGATGTAGAAGGAATCCTCGTAAAGGAAGTTGATCGCGTTCATGGTGTTCGACAGCGCGGTCGCGGAGGTGCGCATGGCCAGCGCCGCCGTCCCGGCCAGTGCCAGGGGAAGCTGCCCGGTGTAGAGCAGGAAACCCAGCACGAGGTAGGCGGCGCCGGTCCCCACTCCGGCGGCGGCGCGGCCCACGAGGCGCACGAGGGTACTGCGGTGCGCGAGGCGGACTTCGTCGCGCACGAGACTCGCGGCGATGCGCCGGTACTCGCCGAGCAGGGGTTGCTGCAGGGTCAGCGCGTGCCGTTCGAGCGCGAGGGTGCGGGAGGTGGCGGCTTCCTCGATGACGGCCTTGCGGAGGTCGCGGGTGACCACGCGCAGGAAATGCCGGTAGCGCAGCTTCGCGACCTTCGCCGCCGCCCACCCGTCCGCGACCGCCGCGAGCAGCAGGGTGGGCGCCAGCCACGGGTCGAGCACCGCGGCCGTGACCACCGCGGCGGCGAGCGCGACCAGGGAGGCCAGCAGGTCGGCGATCGAGCTGACGCTGGACTCGATCGAGCGCACCCCGAACCGCTCGCCCTTGCGCGCGAGTTCCCGGAAGTCGGCGTCTTCGAACGCCAGCAGGCGCACGCCCACCAGTGCTGTGGTGACCTCGTTGTCCGCGGCCATCGCGACCCGGGGGCGCAACGTGCCCTCCACGGCGGCGACGGCGGAGTCGAGCCCGGCCCTGGCCGCGTAGGACGCGACGACCACCATCAGCGCGGGGAACGAGTCCAGCACCCGCGCCGGAGTGGGCCCCTCGCTCAGCAAGGCGGCGAACACGTTCGCCGTCGCGAGCAACCCGAACGCGGTCACACCCCCGGACACGACGTGCACCCCGGCGGCCAGCGCGGTCAACCAGGGTGCGGTACGCCACGCCAGTCGTACCACGACCGCGACCGCGACCGGCAGGGACCGCACCGCCTGCCACCACCCCGCGGACAGGACACGCTGCCCGGCGAGCGCCCAGTCCGGGGTGGCGAGGTTGTCGATACCAATCAGCGGCTCACCATCGGAGGAGGAGTTTTCTCTGTGTGACGGGGGATCCGCGGTCTCGGTCGTCATGAGCGCCCCCTGGTGGTTCCGCCGTTTCCGCGCCGTCTCGAAGACTACCGAGCTTCGCCGCGCGCGCCCAGCGTCCATCCCGGTGGCGATGACGGGCACAGTCCTTTGGGGACGATCACGAACCGCGCGGTTCACCGCGGTAGGACAAACAACCCAGCAGCGGAAGCACCGCGACCACCGTCGGGTTGCCGTGGTCGTCGGCGGTGCGGAACACCCGTGGCCGCCACAGACCGCTCACCCGCCACGGCGCGCGCCACTGGACGCGAGGACCGTAGTAGCACTGCCCCTGCCAGACCCGGAACCCGGACGGCACATCGAGCACCTCACCGCACCGCAGACACACATCCGGCCGCTCGAGTTCCTCCAAAGGCATGCGGCACAGCGCCTCGAGCGAATAGCGCGGCAGCCGATGCACACGGCAGGTCGTCATGGTCTCTCCCCGTCGGGTCGGCCGTTCGACACGTACGTCCAGCGGCTTCGTCTCGATGGTTCGCGCACGGACGGTTCCGCGTTACTCCCGTGGCCGGTGATTTCTCGGACCGGTTGCTCACTGGCGTAGTCGCGGATCGTTCTGGATCCTGGTAACGACGATTTCCCGTGCCTTCTCCCACGTCGACGCACCGGGATACCAGTCGGCTCCTTGCGCTGTCGACGTGACCGAGCGTGCCCCTTGCGCAGTAACCGTGCGACAGCACGCCCCTCCGGCGGAGGCCCTAGTTGATTTCAGGGCAAGTTGGCCGCGCGCCAGTCTTCCATCACGCACGCCCGTGGAACCATGACCGCACGATATGAGCGTGCGTGCGTACAACAGATCCTGGAGCCACGTGATCGGAAACTAATCGTAATACCCCGGAGCCGCAGCAAGAACAGCCTCGAAGTACCTCCCATCCTCATCTTCCGGCCTGCCTGGAAGCGTGCCTCTCCAGAGAGAAAGAAGCAGTTCAGGTGCCAGCACCTGCCGGCCACCGTCTTCGATCTCCAGGCGAGCAACATCCGAAATCCGACGGATGACCTCATCCGCAGCAAGCCCGAAGACCGAGATGCCGCGGAAGAGGACATTGACATCCCGACTGGGCCGATAGACCTCAATCGACCGAACGTTGCGACTCCGGTCCTGCCCAACTGCGATCGACATCTCGGAGTCGTAGTGGGCAAAGCCAGGAGCTACCCGGCCACCGGGCTCCGGAGGCACGAACCCGGCGATAGATTTCAGAGCCAGTTCGGCCTTGTCAAACGGCATACCGATCGCAATGGGACCAACCCCTCGCGGTGGATCAACGATCAGGTCCACTGGCTCCTCCGATCTGGACGCGCCGCCTCGGATCAACCTATAAGGTCGTAGCCCGAATGCGGGATGGCAGGCCGCCGAGGAGGTTCCCGCCATCGGCGGTGAGCATGTCGACCGCTTCCTGGTGCATCGGCTTGTCCGGCTGATGCTCGGCGCATGCCCGGGCCCACAGCAGCCAGTCCTGCCAGCCGTCCGGCTGCGGCCGGGCGGACGTCACAGTCACCAGTTCGGTGATCTCCTTCCGCAGGAGAGGACTGTCTTTCGCATGGCGCACTGCCCCGGCTCCCATCGGTTATCGCGCTGCCCATCCACGTGTTCAACCCGGCGCCGTGCTGCCCACCTACACCACCACAGGCGAACTCGTCCCCGACTTTCGCTGGCCACAGTCACCGACATCGAAGCCCACCCCGACCTGTTCACCTCCTGACCGGAAAGACCGCACTACGTGACCGTCTCGACCACGCCATTCAGCCCCACCGCAACGCAGGCGGCGGGGCTGGGCGCCGTTGCCGAGGCCAGTCACAGGTTCTCGTCACTCATAAACAGTCGCTGCCTTCCAGCCCGCTGCAAGAGCAGCCCAACTGTTCATCGGAACCCTCGCCTTCAACTCGGCACGATCAGAATCGGCACCCGCCAGCCAATCTGCGAGCGCCTCCAAGTAGTCGGGGAGATCACGAATGTCCCAGTTCGCCGGAGGACCATCCGACCAATCGTCGACGAGGGCGCGCAGCACCGCCAAAAGATGGTCTCGCCCACGGTCCTGAGATGCAGACGGACAGCCATCCAAGCCACAGTCATCGTCCCGATCAACCGACCAGTGTTCGAACGCGTAGTGGAAACACACGAAGTGCATCCCGTCGAACCTCGAGTAGCTCTCACGATTAGCTACCGGCTGGCTGCACTCCCTGCACAACAGGTCAGCCTCATCCTTATCCACCACAGCATCCTTCCACTGACGACCGGCCGAAAAGCGACGTGTGTTCAGGAGACAGTGTGATGTCCGGTGTGACGAGACTTCACGCGGCCATTTCTCCGGAGCACGTCCGACGAAGCGTCCTGACCCGCGCGTCCCGCCCCGGATATCGCTGGTGGCTGGCCCACGTCATGCCCGCGGCTGCCCGCGTCGCCGAACCGACTGGGTAATCCGCTGGGGCGAGCAGATCGACATCCGCCGCGTGCACCTGGCTGCCGCTGACCACGACGAGGAGGCTGCCTGAATGTCGACAACTGCCTCAGCCGGTTGGGGTGCGCTATCGCAGGGGATATTCCTCTGCCAGGGCAGGGCGTACGTGCCGGACCATCTCCGGCGAGCAGGCTCCGTAACGCGTGAAGTTGCGTCGCGCCTGGTCAAGGCTCAAAAAGCCGTTAGGACCACCGCGCACCTGGGCGGAGTCGTGATCGCCCTGCCCGTCATCCTCCCAGAAGCACACAGCACAGATCTCGAAGCCACCACGTGTTCGCAGCGTCAGATAGCCACAACACGGGCAGGCGTATGGCCCGGCGCCCGCGGGACGAATCACGTTGTTGAACGGCGTAACCGTGGTCACGCCCTGGATTCTCCCATCGTGCAGCGCAAGGACGGCCGCTATCAGGCTGCCGTGTACGTGCTCGCGCAAGCTCAACGCGCTCACCCCGGCCGATGTCCGGACGTTCGTCGAAACGTGGTCAAGTTCGTGAAAGCGCCGTCAAGGGACCACTTCGAGGTCGAGCCGATGTCCGAAACGGACGCTCGGCGCTTCCTCCGGCAGGCTGCGGGCCACTGGCTCTACGCGCTCTGGCTCGTGCTGATCACGACCGGGTTACGCAAGGGTGAAGTGCTCGGGCTGGCCTGGTCGGACATCAACATGACGACCGGTGAGTTCAAGGTTCGCCGGACTGTGCAGCACGTTCGCGGCAAGCTCGTGCCCAAGACGAAGCGGTCCCGGCGCACGCTCTACCTGCCGCCGGTCTGCCTCGTCGCCCTGCGGGCGCACCGCATTGCGACGGCCAAACGGATGTCGGACACACTGAACCCCGCAGAAGGGCAGCCGGGAGACCTGGTGTTCGTGACCCGGCACGGACAGGTGATCGAGCCCAGGAACGTCAACGCGATGCTGGACCGGCTGTTGAAGAGCGCGAAGATCGACAAAAGCCGCGTGCATGACCTGCGCCATATGCGCCACGCTGCTGCTCCTGGACGGGGCCACGATCCGCGAGGTGATGGACCAGCTCGGCCACGCCTCGATCACCACGACGGCGAACATCTACGGGCATGTGCTCGACGAGGCGAAACGGCGGATGGCCGAGCGGATGAACCGGCTCGCCGACATGGACCGATGTCAACCGTGGATGTAAAAAGGGCCCCCGATGATCTTGGGGGCCTCTTTCTTGCTGCTCCCCCGGTTGGACTCGAACCAACAACCCTTCGGTTAACAGCCGAATGCTCTGCCAATTGAGCTACAGGGGAATGCTCGGTTGTCTGCCCGGATCACTCCGGGCCAACGGAGTGAAACTTTAGCGCACCCCTGATCGCGCTCTGCAAGCACCCCCGGCATCCGGATGGCGGGTGAGGGACAATCGGGGAGAGGGTCGGAGAAGATCGGCGAGGAGGCGAGGGGCATGAGGGTATTCCTGCTGGGCGCGGCGGTCGGCTACGTGCTGGGGGCGAAGGCGGGCCGGGCGCGGTACGACCAGATCGTGCGCACGTACCGTAAGGTCGTCGATCACCCGATGGTGCAGGGGGCGGCCGGGGTGGTGCGCGCCAAGGTGAGCGAGAAGGTCGGCGGCAGGGTGCCGTTCTTCAGGGCGCAGGCGCAGCACAACGGGCACCGGCCGACCCGGTCCGTGGTTCCCTGACCTGGGCGATCCTGGCCACGGCGAAGACCCGCCGGAACGGGAACCAGGTGGTGCCGTCCCCGCGCGGCGGATAGGCCTCGTCCAGCAGCGGTGCCAGTTCGGCGCGGAACCGCTGCCACAAGTCCTCGCCGAGGGCCGCCTTGACGGACCGCAGTGCGGTGCCGGCGATCCATTCCAGTACCGCGTCCGGCCCGCTCAGCCGGTGCACGTAGGTGGTTTCCCACGCGTCCACGAGGCAGCCGGCGTCGGCCAGGAGCCCGGCGTAGTGGCGAGCGTCACCGACACTGCCTTCGTCACGCAAAGTGTGCGGCGGCAGGCGGTCCGCCCACTCGGGTGAGGCGGCCAGTTCACGCGGGAGGGTGTGCGAGGGGGCGTCGAAATTGCCGGGGACCTGCATCGCCAGCCACGCTCCGGAAGGGAGTTGCCCGGCCCAGCGCCGCAGCAGGTCCTCGTGCCCCGGCACCCAGTGCAGCACGGCGTTGGTGACCACCACGTCGGTGTCGTCCGCGGGCACCCAGTCCTGCACATCGAGCACCCGCGCATCGAGGCCCGCCGCCCGCGCCGCGCCCACCATTTCGGGGGAACTGTCCAGGGCTTCGAGGATGGCCGCGGGCCAGCGCTTCCCCAGGGTGCCGGTGAGATTGCCGGGCCCGCAGCCCAGATCCACCACGCGGCGGGGTGCGGTCGCGCCGATCCGGGCGATCAGGTCGTGGAAGGGGCGTCCTCGCTGGTCAGCGTAGTCGAGATACTTCTCAGGATCCCACACAGTACGAGCGTACTGCTATACCGGCGGCGGGGCCAGCCTCTCCGCGGCTTCCCGCGCCATCGCCGCGACGACCTCGGAGTCCACCCCGGGATCGGGTCGCGCCTGCAACACGCTGCCGTCCTGCCCGGGCAGCTTGCGCTGCACGAACCACACCCCTCCCCCGGGCAGTTCGTGCCGGTGGCGCCCCCGGATCGAGCCGTCCACCCGCTGCCGCACCATCAGCGGCACCTTTCCCGGCCTGGGCAGGGAAAACCGCACCGGTTCCCGGTCCGCCAGCAGCACCGCCGCCCCGGCGGACCCGGCCTCCTCGGCCTCCACCACGGTCAGGCCGCCGTCCCGCCACACCGCCTTGCTGATCAGGTGCCAGCCGATCCGCCGCCCCTGCGGCAACCACAGTCCCAGCTCGGTGACCACGAGGTGCCCTCCCCCGGCGACCTCGGCCGCGGCCAGTGCGTTCTCCCCCGGCGCGAGCGTGCCGGCGAACTCCTCCGGCAGCGGGTCGCCGAACAGCCGGCGCAGCCGTCCCATGGCTAGTCCGCCCCGCCGATCGCCTGCTCGCGCAGCGCCTTGCGGTACTCCTCGAGCGCGACCAAATCGCCGAACAGGCCGCGGTACTCGTCCGCCGCGTCGACCGGTGAGAGCCGCTGCAGCTTCGACTTGATCTCCGCGATCTGCCGCCCGACGAGGTTCTCCTGCACGGCGGCGATCATGCTCCCGATGTAGCGCACGTCCGCCTCTCCCTTGGCGCGCAACGGTTCCACCGCCAGTTCGGACACCAGGGTGCGCACCGTGCCCTCCGGGGTGTACGCGGCGGCGGCGTCGATCAGCGCGGGCCCGCTCAGCCCGCTGCTCGCCCCGCCCGCCTTCAGGATCGCCCGGTGCACCGCGACGTACGCGGGATGCGTGAACGCCTCTTCGGGCAGCGCGTCGTACTCCGGCCCGGACACGGCCGGTTCCTGAAGCGCCGCCTTGAGCACTTCGCGTTGCGCCAGCAGACCCGGGTCGCGCGGAGCCGGGTGTGCGACGTCCGACACCGTGGCGGCCTGCTGCCGGGGGCGGCGGCCAGCCGGTCCCGGGGTGCCGCCGTTGCCCGCCGACTCGCGGACCCGGCGCACCACCATCGCCTCGTCCTGCCAGCCGACCCACCAGGACAGCCGCGTGGCGTACCCGTCCCGCTTCGCCCGGTCCTTGATCTGCGCCACCAGCGGCACGGTGCGCTGCAGCGCGGCGACCTGCCCGTCGACCGAGTCCAGGTCGTACTCGGCGAGGATGCTCTTGATCGCGAACTCGAACAGCGGGATCCGCCGGGCCACCAGATCGCGCACCGCGGTCTCGCCCTTGGCCAGCCGCAGTTCGCACGGGTCCATCCCGTCCGGTGCGACCGCGATGTAGGTCTGGGCCGCGAAGGTCTGGTCGCCTTCGAACGCCTTCAGCGCCGCCTTCTGCCCCGCCTCGTCGCCGTCGAAGGTGAAGATCACCTCGCCCCGGAAGGCGTCGTCGTCCATCAGCAGGCGCCGCAGCACCTTCATGTGGTCCTCGCCGAACGCCGTCCCCGACGAGGCCACCGCGGTGGGCACCCCGGAGGCGTGCATGGCCATCACGTCGGTGTAGCCCTCGACGACCACCACCTGGCGCCGTTTGGCGATCTCCCGCTTCGCCAGGTCCAGCCCGAACAGCACCTGCGACTTCTTGTAGATCGGGCTCTCGCTGGTGTTGAGGTACTTCGCCTGTATCGGATCGTCGTCGAACAGCCTGCGGGCCCCGAAGCCCACCACGTCGCCGGAAAGCTCCCTGATCGGCCACACCAGCCGCCGGTGGAACCGGTCGATCGGCCCCTGCCTGCCCTGCTTGACCAACTGCGCCTTGAGCAGTTCGTCGAGTTCGAACCCGCGGTTGAGCAGGAACTTCGTCAGCTTGTCCCAGCCGCCGGGCGCGAACCCGCAGCCGAAGGTCCGCGCGGCCGTCTCGTCGAACCCGCGCTCCTTGAGATACGCCCTGGCCGCCTCGGCCTCGGGGGTGCGCAACTGCTCGGCGTAGAACTCGGCGGCCGCCTTGTGCGCCTCGACCATGCGCGTGCGGGTGCCGCGGTCGCGCCGGACGCTGCCGCCGCCACCCTCGTAGGTCAGCCGGAACCCGACCCGGTCCGCCAGGCGTTCGACCGCCTCCACGAAGGGCAGGTGGTCGATCTTCATCAGGAACTTGATGACATCGCCGCCCTCGCCGCAGCCGAAGCAGTGGAAGGTGCCGTGGGTGGGCCGGACGTTGAACGACGGGGTCTTCTCGTCGTGGAACGGGCACAGTCCCTTCAGCGCGCCCCCGCCGGCGTTGCGCAGGGCGACGTAGTCGCCCACGACCTCGTCGATCCGGTTGCGCTGGCGTACCTCCGCGATGTCACTTTCCCGGATGCGACCTGCCACCCGTCGAGGATATGCCATTTGGCGGCGGCCACCCGAGGTGGCGCACCCCTGCCCGGCGCCGTCCGCCGCGAGTAGGTTGCCGGGTATGGGTCTCGCCGAGCAGTTCGACGATCACCGCTCGCATCTGGTCGCGGTCGCCTACCGGCTCACCGGATCGGTGTCCGACGCCGAGGACGCGGTGCAGGAATCCTGGCTGCGGCTGAGCACCCTGCCCGACGGCAAACGCGACGGGATCCGGGATCTCAAGGGCTGGCTGACCAGGGTGGTCGGCCGCATCTGCCTGGACCGGCTGCGTTCGGCGACCGCGCGCCGTGAACAGTACGTCGGCCAGTGGCTGCCCGAACCGATCGTGACCCCGCTGACCGGCCAGCCCGGCGAGGACCCGCTCGACATCGCGGTCCGCGACGAGGGCCTGCGCATGGCCGCCATGGTGGTGCTGGACCGGCTCAGCCCCGAGCAACGCGTCGCGTTCGTGCTGCACGACGCGTTCTCGGTGCCCTTCGACGAGATCGCCGGCATCCTCGGCGCCAGCCCGGACGCCACCCGCCAGTACGCGTCGCGCGGGCGGCGCGCGCTGAAGGACGCGGAGCCGCCGCCCCGGGCGAGCCTGGCCGAGCAGCAGCAGCTCCTCGACCGGTTCCTGACCGCACTGTTCGCCGGTGACGTGCGGGCGGTGGCCGAGGTCCTGCACCCGGACGTGGTCCTGATCGGCGACAGCAACGGCAAGGCCAGCACCGCGCGCCAGATCATCGTCGGCGCGGACAAGATCGCCCGGTTCCTGTTCGGGCTGCTGTCGAAGTACCCGCCCGAGGCACTACGGGACGGGCAGCCGCTGCTGGTCAACGGCGACCTCGGGCTGTACCTGCCGGGGGCCGCGGGCGCCGGGGGCTACCGCGAACTCGCCCCCCGGCTGGAGGCCATGGCCATCCGCGACGGCCGGATCGTGGCGATCTACGACCAGTGCAACCCGGACAAGCTCACGCGAGCCCTGGCACCCGGCACGCCTCACCGGACGTGAAGCCCTGGTCGGTGATGTCGAGCGCGCTGAACATCCGGGCCCGCTGGTTCTCCAGCCCGATCTGGTAGGTCAGCTCGAGCAGGCCCCGGCGGCCGAACTCGCGCTCCAGTTCGGCGACCTGCTCGGACGTGACGGAGACCGGCGTGTCGCTCATGGCGTCGGCGTAGGCCAGGGCGAGCCGTTCCGCTCGGTCGAACAGCGGCGAGGTGGCGTAGTCGTCGATGTTCTTCAGCCGGTCGATGTCGAGCCCCTGGTGCTTCTGCAGCATCGTCCCGAAGTCGATGCACCACGAGCAGCCGAGGCGCACCGCGGTGCGATACACCGCCAGGTCGGCCACGTGCTTGGGCAACGCCCGGACGGCCTTCTCGGCCAGCAGCTCATGGATCGCGCTTGCGCGCAGCAGTGCGGGGTGGTTCGCCAGCACGGCGAACGGTTCGGGCACGGCACCGAAGCGACGGCGCGCGACGCGGTAGAACAGCTTCGCCTGGAGACCGGCTTCACTGGCGGGTACGGCGGGAATGCGGGGCATGATGACCTCCGGCTGTCGGTTTCTCGACGGACACCCGGTGGACGAGACGGCCCGGCGCGATGTGACAGCCGGGCCGCTCCCTCTTCGGCCCTTTTTCACGCGACGCGGACGACGCTCTTGCCGCGGGTCACTCCGCCGGCCAGGTCCGCTACCGCCTTCCCGACCTCGGCGAGGGTGTATTCGGCGGTGACATCGAGCCGCACCGACCCGTCGGCGACGAGGGCCATGGCACGAGCCGCGCTGTCGGCCAGCTTCCGCGGGCTGGTCTGGCTGGCCAGGTTGCTGTTGTAGGTCATCAGCGACTGGCCTCGCATCAGCAGGTCGTTGGCCGACACGGTGACCGGTTCGAAGGTGGCGATGTTGCCATAGACCGCGATCCGGCCATGCGGTGCCAACCGCGCCAGGTTCGCCACCCGGGTGGCGCCGCCGATCGGATCGAGGATCACGTCGAACGTCTCGTCGCCGAGTGCGTCGGGAAACTGCTGACGCACCAGCACTTCGTGGTAGCCGAACCGGCGCGCGTAGTCGACCTGGCCGGCATTGCCGACCACCCCGACGATCCGTTCCGCACCCGCGGCCGCGGCGAACTGCCCGGCCAGTGAACCGACACCACCGGCGGCGGCATGGATCAGCACACTGTCCCCGGGCGTGACCCGGGCGACGGTGCTGATCAGGTCGTAGGCGGTCGGCGCGACCCACCCGAACGCGGCGGCGGCACGGAATCCGACCCCGGCGGCGTTGATCGCCAGCACCGACGGCGCGGTCACGACCTCCGCGTATCCGCCCCCGCCGACCAGCGCGATCACCGGCTCGCCGATACGTTTCTCGTCGACGCCTTCACCGACCGCGACGATCTCACCCGCCGCCTCGAAACCGGGCACGAACGGACGCGGAATCGGGAAGTGCCCCTCGCGCACCAGGACATCGCCGTACTGCACCCCCGCATAGGCGACCCGGATCGCGACCTCGCCCGGCCCGGCCACGGGCTCGGCCCGCTCCGAGATCCGGAACTGGTCGTCGGTGCCCAGCACAACAGCCTTCATTGCATGCAACCTTCTGTGTTGACTCAGTATCCTGATACTTGGAAACCTAGTCAGTATCAGGTACCTGAGTCAAATTAGGGAGTTGTGAAGTGGCTGACGTGCCGGTCGAGGAATACGTCTGCAACCGCATCCGCCGCGCCGAGCAGGCGCTCATGGCCCACCACGAGGGGGTGCTCCGCGGCTACGGGTTGACGATGACCCAGTACACCGTGCTGCTGACCCTGTCCCGCGACGACGGCATGTCGGGTGCCCAGCTCGCACGGGCGTGCGGGGTCACCCAGCAGAGCATGGCCAGCGTCCTGACCGGGATGCAGAACAAGGGGCTCATCGATCGGCAGCCGTCGCCGGTGCACGCCAAGGTCCTGATCGCCACCCTCACTCCGGACGGCCGTGACCTGCTCGACCGGGCCTACCGGGAAGTGATCGTGCTCGAACGCGCCCTGACCGACCGGTTCACCCCGGAAGAGCACAGGCTGTTCTGCGAATTCCTCGACCGCGCCACGGCCACCCTCGTCGAGCAGACCCCCGCCGCGCCGGGGCTTCAGGCGCCCCGGAGGGAGCGGACGTCCCAGAGCCACACCCCATCCACATAGGTGGCCGGGGTGCGGAGCAGAAGTTCCACAGTGGACTGCAGTGCCTGCTGGTTGGTCACCGGCGCCAGCACCATCACGTCCGCGTGCCAGTACTTCAGGTCGGCCAGCAGGTCGGCCCGCTGGCGGTCGGTGACGTCGGGCACGTCGCCGGTCTCGCGCACCTTGTTGAGCAGGGAGGCCGTGGGCCGGTCCGGGGCGCCGTAACGGCCCCGCTTGTCAACTGGCCCGCTCGGCCCGACGAAATAGCCGTCCGCGATCGGGAAGCCCAGATCGGCCTTGATCTGCCAGGTCAGCGCGCGGGCGTCACCGGGGCTGCTCAGCGGCACGGCCACCAGCGAGCCCGAGCCGACGAACCTGCGCCACGTCCCGTCGGTGAAGAAGGCCGGGGTCGCGGGGCGGGTGAAGGTGTCCAGCGGGGTGGGCGCGATCGGCACGAGCACCGCGGCCACCACGCCGAGCCACAGCCACCGCGCCGAGAACTGCTGTTGCCGCACCGGCGGCACCGAGGCGAACACCTTGTCGGTGGCGATCGCGAGCAGCACACCCACCGCCGGGATGCAGGCCATCGCCAGGCGGGATTCCAGCAGCGAGTCGAACAGCGGCAGCTTGGCCAGCAGCTTCCACGGCCCGGGCAGGCCGGTCTCGTGGTGGGCGACGGTGATCTGGACGCCGAGGGAAAGCCAGGCCAGCGCCAACATCGCGATCGCGGCGCACCGCGCCACGATGTCGCGCCACAGCCACACCGTCAGCACGACCATGAACACGATCAGCGGCCAGCCGAAGAAGGCGTTCTCCTCGGTGCGGTTCATCGACACGTCGGCGGCGGCCGCGGGATTGCCCGCGATGGACTCGGTGGCGAACCGGGTGAGCGCCGCCGTGTCGTTGCCGACCGCGCCGTGCTCCAGGGTCCGGTAGCTCTGCGGCCCGAAGAACTGCCACCACAGCGGGTAGATCGTCAGGGCGAGCGTGATCACCGCGGCCAGGCCCGCCCCGATCACCGTGGGGCGGATCATCTTCACCGCTTCACGGGGGCGGGACACGACGAAGGTCAGCGCGAACACGGCGAAGCCCATCATCGTGATGAGCAGCGGCTCCTCGCCGAGGTACACCTGGTAGGCGATCAGCAGGCCGAGGATGACGCCGTCCCGGACCGGACGGCGCCCCTGCGCCACCCGGACCAGCTTCAGCACGATGAACGGCAGCACGAACAGCCCGACGAAGTTCGGGTGCGCGTTGCCGTGCGAGATCATGGCGGGGGCGAAGCCGCAGAACGCGCCGCCGATCGCGGCGGCCAGCCGCGAGCGCACCACGGTGCGCGAGAAGACCCAGTACCAGGCGGTGGCGGTACCGGCCAGCCCGCCGGTCAGCGCGATCGCCCAGGTCACCGTGGGTCCGAACAGCAGCGTGATCGGGGAGAGCGGGATGCCGAGGCCGAACATCGCCGTGTTGGCCATCAGGTTGACCCCGGCGGGGAAGTTCTGCAGCGTCGAGCCGAGCGGGTTCTCCAGGTGCCAGACGGAGTGCGCGGTGACCGCGAAGAACCACTCCCACATGTTCTGGTCCTGGGCGCTGTTGTAGAGGTAGCCGCTGTTCAGGTTGGTCCACAGGCCGCCGTAGACGACGAACGCGACTGCCAGGTAGCACAGCACGACCAGGGCGTCACCCCGGGTCCACCGGGGTCGTTTCGGCTCGGCCACCTGTACCGCCTCAGGCGCCTCCAGCAACGAGGTCACTTCCCACCCTTACGGTTCGACTACGCGGGCGAAAAAGTAGACCACACCGGTCCGCGCGTGCCGCACGAGGAGCAGGAAAGGCCGGTCGACCACCACTTCGACCGGTTCGGCGCGCACCATCGCCAGCGTGCGGAAGACCACCGCGGTGGCCGCGGCTCCCTCGAGTCCCTCCTCGTCGATGCGCAGCACCGCCTGGTGCACCACGTCGTCGACGAAGACGCGCGGATCGGGGGTGAGCGGGGCGAAGTCCGCCTCACGGGTGAACATGGTCCGTACGCCGAGGCCGGCCAGCGCCGTTTTGAGCGCGGCGCGCCGGTCCAGCCTGAACTTCGGCAGCGACAGGCTGACCTGTTTGTTTCCCTTGGTGGACACCAGGTTCGCCAGCAGGTCCGGGTCCAGATCGGACTCCTGGGAGGCCAGGTCGCCGTCCGGCAGCAGGATCAGCGCCTGCACCCCGCCGGCGCCGGGCAGTTCGACCAGCTGCCATCCGTCGCGCGCGGCGTGGCCGAGCATCGCGGACTGGTGCATGGTGGGCACGCGGCGGAGACCGCCCGGGCTGTGGAAGTCGCCGTCGGCGGTGCGCTCCGCCGGGAACGGATGGGTCCAGGCGAGCTTGAGGTAGAGCGCGTTGACCAGGCAGGCGACCGTGTCGTCCGTCACCGCCCCGGGCTGGAGCAGCTCGGGGATGAGCCGCCGGGTGGTCTCGGCGACGTCGGCGTTGATCCGGCGGCGCGCCGCGTCCGGGTCGCGGACGAACGGCGCGGTCCTGACCCCGCCACCCGGCCAGGCGGCGAGCTCGCCGAGGAAGTCCTCGTTGAGGGGGAGCTCGTCCCACGCCCACAGCGTGTTGGCCGCGGCGAGCACCGGCGGCTCACCCCGGTCGTGCTCGTCGAGGCTGGAGGCGGCGCCGAGCAGTTCGGCCTGCTTGGCGACGTCGGCCTCCCCGCCGGTCAGCAGGTGCAGCAGCTCGGTGGCGGCCGCGCCGCGGGCGGCCTGGCTGGTCAGCCCGAGCGCGCTCGCCACCGAGTAGGGGGAAAAGCACGAATCACCGCCCCCGGCGGCGTCACCGGCGATGGCCCGGTGCAGGGCGAAGCAGAACCTGAGGTGGTCACGCTCGGGACCACGCGCCTTGAGCTTGGTCACACCCCGACGCTACCGGACCACCTCCCGCCACGGCGGGGTCAGTGGCGGCCGGTGTGCCAGGCGTGCCAGGCGTGGGCCTGGGCGTCGGTGAGCGTGGCGACCTGGTCGATCACCACGCGCAGGCGCGCCGCGTCGTCACCGGCCGCCTCCCAGGCCGGGTGGAAGACGGCGTCGAGCGATTCCGGGGCACGGTGGCACAGCCGCTCGACGAGCTCGACGAGCAGCTCACGCTGTCCTTCCTGCAGGGCGCGGCGCCGCGGATCGCTCATCACGTAACGCAGCGCCACCGCCTTCAGCAGGGCCACTTCGGCGGCCACCCGTGCCGGGATCTCCAGGTCCGCCACGTACCGGGTGAGCGGCCCGTCGCCGTGCCCGCGCCGGGTGCCCGTGACCACCACGGAGGCGAAGCGGCCGACCAGCTCGCTCGTCAGGCGTTTCAGCGCGGCCTGCGCCCGGAACGAGGCGTCGAATCCCGTCCGGGCGAGCGCCGCGACCACGGGCAGCTCCAGCAGGCCCTCCGCGGCCCCCTCCAGCGCCGACACCGGCTGACCCGAGAAGTGCTTCGCGGCCAGTTCGGCCACCGCGGCCCGCTCTTCGCGATCGGTGAGCACCCGCAGGGAGATCCGGCCCGCCAGCACGCCGTCCTCGACGTCGTGCACCGAATAGGCGACGTCGTCCGCCCAGTCCATGATCTGCGCCTCCAGGCAGCGCCTGCCCTCCGGTGCGCCTTCCCGCAGCCAGGCGAAGACCTCGGCGTCGTCGGCGTAGACGCCGAACTTGGCCAGGCCGGGACGGCGCGGCCACGGGTACTTCGTCGCCGCGTCCAGGCAGGCGCGGGTGAGGTTGAGCCCGGCAGGCTCGACCTTGGGCTCCAGCCGCGTGAGGATGCGCAACGTCTGCGCGTTGCCCTCGAACCCGCCACACGGCTCGGCGACGCTGTCGAGGGCCTTCTCGCCGTTGTGGCCGAAGGGCGGGTGGCCGATGTCGTGCGCGAGCCCGGCGGTGTCCACCAGGTCCGGGTCGGCGCCCAGTTCGGCGGCGATGCCCCGGCCGATCTGCGCGACTTCCAGCGAATGGGTGAGCCGGGTCCTCGGCACACCGCTGACCTCCGCGCCCTCCCCGGGCCCGACGACCTGCGTCTTGCCCGCCAGCCGCCGCAGCGCGGCCGAATGCAGTACCCGCGCCCGGTCCCGGGCGAAGGGACTGCGCCCGTCCGCCGATGCCCCCGGGAGGGCGGCACTCTTCGGCTCCTCCGCCACCCTGCGCTGCACGTCGTGCTCGCCATAGCCGATCACGGGCCCACCCTAACCGCGATCGCCGCGCGAAGGGCAGTGCCGTGATCAGCCGTGATCAGCCGAGGCCGGTGCCGCCGATGTCGTCGGCCGGGGTGCGGGTGAGCAGGTAGAACAGCAGTGCGCCGGTCTCGCGCCGGATGTAGAGCGCCTGGGTCTGGCGGGTCTGCACGATCGGACCGCTGTGCGTGGGCGAGGTCCACGCGGTGAGCCCGACGCCGGTGGCCATGGTGCGGGCCCGGAACGAATGCCACGGATCACTGACCAGCACCGCGGTGTGCCAGCCGCGTCTGAGGACCTCGGCCGCCACCGCGCGCAGGCTCCCGAGGGTGTCTCGCCCCTCCCCCACCGCGAGCGTGGCCTGCCGGGGCACGCCCTCCTCGATCAGCCACCTCGCCCCCGCCGACGCCTCGGTGTAGGTGTCCCCGGCCTTGTTGCCCCCGGCGGTGACGATGACCTTGGCGACCCCGGCGTCGTAGAGCTGCTTGGCGTGGCGCAACCGCGCCTCGAAGATCGGCGATGGCTTCCCGTTGTACTGCGCCGCCCCGAGCACGACGATCATGTCGGCGTGCGCACGGTCGTCGACGCGGGCCACCTGCCACACGCGGAACGCGGTTCCCCCGAGGACCAGCACGACGACCAGTACGGTGCCGAAGAGTGTGCGGCGCAACCAGACAAGGCCCGCCGTCCTGAACTTCCCCATCCGCCCCATCTTCGCACGGTCACAGCCACCCGTTCTCCTCGGCGAGCCGTACCGCCTCGGCGCGGGTGCGCGCCCCGGTCTTGCCGATCGCGGCGGAGAGGTGGTTGCGCACCGTGCCCTCCGACAGGTGCAGCCGCCTGGCCACGTCGGCGACGGTGCCGCCGTCACTGGCCGCCCTCAGCACCTGCAGCTCGCGGCCGGTGAGCGGGCTGGCCCCGTGGACGAGGGATTCGGCCGCCAGCGCGGGATCCACCACCCGGAGTCCGTTGTGGACACGGCGGACCGCGTCCACGAGCTGCTCGGGCGGGGAGTCCTTGACCACGAAACCGGACGCCCCCGCGGCCATCGCCCGCGCCAGGTAGCCGGGCCTGCCGAAGGTGGTGCAGATGATGATCCGGCACGCGGGCATCGCCGCGTGCAGTTCGGCCGCGGCGGTCAGCCCGTCCTTGCCGGGCATCTGCACGTCCAGCAGCGCGACGTCCGGTGCGGACTCCTTCGCCGCCGCCAGCACCGCGTCCCCCGAGCCGACCTGTGCCACCACCTCGAGATCGGGTTCCAGGCCCAGCACGGTGGCCAGCGCGCCCCGCACCATCGCCTGGTCGTCGGCCAGCAGCACCCGGATCACGACGCCACCTCCAGCGCCGGCTTCACTTCGGCCCGCACCAGGAACCCGCCGCCCGGCCGCTGCTGCGCGTGCAGCGTGCCCCCGACCGCGGCCAGGCGTTCCGCCAGGCCTCGCAGGCCGTTGCCGCTCGCGTCCGGCGCGGCGCCCACCCCGCCGACCCCGTCGTCCTCGATCTCCAGCCACGTCCTGCCGAACCGCACCTTCACCTGCCGGGCCCGCGCATGCCGCAGCACGTTCGTCACCGCCTCCCGCAGCACGTACCCGAAGGTCTGCTGCAGCTCCGGGCGGACGTTGTCCACCGCCTGCGGCAGCTCGGCCTCGATGTCCGCGGCCCGCAGCGCAGCCTTCGCTCCCACGAGTTCGGCCGACAGCGACACCTCCCGATAGTCCGAGACGGTGGCCCGGACATCGGACAGCGCGCTGCGGGCGAGCCCTTCCACCTCGCGGATCTCGGTGACGGCCCGCTCGGGGTCGTTCCCCGTTTCCAGCACCCGGCGCGCCAGTCCCGCCTTGACCGTGATGGTGGTGAGGCTGTGCCCGAGGATGTCGTGCAGGTCCCGTGCGAGGCGTTCCCGCTCGGCCGTCACGGCCAGGGTGGCGATCTCCTGGTTGGCCGCCCGCAGGCTGCGCACGGTGGCGATCAGCCTGCCGATCGAGAACAGCGCGCTGCTCACCCCAATCACCGCGCCGAGGTCCCCTGGCGAACCGTGGTCGCCGGGTTGCAGGGCGACCAGGACCACCGCCGCGGCGAGCGACGTGCCTCCCAGCACAAGGGTCCACACCGGCGGCAGTCCGAAGGAGATCACCGCGGCCGAGTAGATCAGCAGGTACACGGTGCCGCCGGGCAACAGCAGCAGCATCAGCCAGCCCAGCAGCAGCATGACCGCGCAGAAGGACACGCGGTGTGCCAGTGGCCGCGGCCGGAACAGCAACCACGGAAAGACGATGTAGCCGGCCCCGTAAACGATGGTCAGCGCGATCGCGAGAACAGCGCGCCAGACCGTCAGATCACCGGCGGCCACGTTCCGGACCGTGGGAATGAGCACCGGAAGGTAGAACAGCAGACCCAGTAACGGCCACCGGACGTTGGCTCCTCGCTTTCCCCACGGGCCAGGAGGATTGTCGCTCCACAGGCCGATGCCCGACTCACGACCACGCTCGCCCACCACCGGTTCTCCTCGCTAAACCCGAGCCGAATCCTTACGGTATCGCCGCACCACGGCGAAGGAGAGGACCACGGTCCAGATGCCCAGCATGAGCGCGGCACGCCCGAGGCTGGTGGACAGCTGGCTGGTCACCGCCCCGCGGCCGACCTGCCCCATCCAGTAGCTGGGCAGCACGTGCGCGATGTTGAGCAGCCAGTCCGGCATCGCTTCGATCGGGATGAAGATCCCGCCGATCAGAGCCATCGGCAGCATGACCAGCTGGGTGATCGGCTGGGTGGAGTCGGCCGTGCCGACCTGCCCGATCAACAGGCCGAGCAGCGCGAACGGGATCGCGGCGAGCCACACCCCCAGAGTGACCCGAAGCCAGCCCGAAGCATCCAGCCGCACGCCCTCGGCGAGCGCGCCGACCAGCGGGACGACGATCACCGGGACCAGCGCCAGCATCATGCTGGTGACGGCCTTCGCGACGAGGTACCCCGGGCCGGAAAGCGGGGTCAGCCGCAACTGCCGCTGCCAGCCCGCCTGCCGTTCGAAGGCGACCCTGGTGCCGGTGAACAGGGCCGAAGCCAGCGCGCCGAAGGCGGTCATGCTCACCATCAGCGCGGCCCTTTCCTCCGGCTGCTTGGCGAAGATGCCCGTGTAGAGCAGAAAGAGCAGGACCGGGAAGGCCATGGTGAAGATCAGAAACCGCGGCGAGCGCAGCACGCGGCGGATTTCGAGGACCAGGTAGGTGAGGCTCATCGGATGGTCTCCTCGTCTGCGGTGAGGGAAAGGAAAGCGCCTTCCAGGCCGATCGCGGTGATCTCGATGTCGTGCGCGGCGGGGAAGGCGGCCAGCAGGGCGCGCAGGGTGGCGTCCGAGTCACCGCTGGACAGCGCGATCCGGTCGCCGCGCACCTCGTACTCGGTCACCCCGGGCAGGGCCGAGACGGCTGCGGAGGTGGCGCCCGGCACGACCGCCCGCAGTGTCCGGCCGCCCGCCAGCGCCCGGACCTCGGCCACCGAGCCGTCGGCCACGATGCGGCCCGAGCGCATCAGCACCACGCGGTCGGCGAATTCCTCGGCCTCTTCCAGGTAGTGCGTGGCGAAGAGGACAGTGCGGCCGGAGTCGGTGAAGGTGTGCATGGATTTCCAGAACTCGCGGCGGCTGCCCACGTCCATCGCCGCGGTCGGCTCGTCCAGCACGAGCAGATCGGGGTCGCTGACCAGCGCGATGGCGAACCGCACCCGCTGCTTCTGGCCGCCGGAAAGCTTGGTGCTGCGGCGGGCCGCGAGATCTTCGACCCCGGCGCGGCGCAGTGCCTCGGCCACCGGCAGGGGCTTGCGGTGCAGGGACGCGACCATGGCGACCATCTCGCCGACGGTGGCGTCCTCCAGCAGCGCGCCACCCTGGAGCATCGCGCCGATCGCCCCCTCGGTGATCGCTTCGGCGGGTTCGCGGCCGAACACACCGACCTGACCCGAGTCGGGCCTGGTCAGGCCGAGAATCATGTCGACGGTGGTCGACTTGCCCGCACCGTTGGGCCCGAGCAGGGCGACCACCTCGCCGGGGGCGATCGTGAGGTCGATGCCGTCGACCGCACGGACCTCGCCGTAGTGCTTGCGCAGCCCGGACAGGGCCACCGCGGCGCCCTGCCGGACCGCCGCGTCCCTGGTGCCGGGAAGGTGTGTACCGGTTGTGTTCATGGTCATCAGCGTGCCGCGGGAACGGGCCCGGCGAGCAGGCCGCGGATCATGGCTTGAGCATGACAACTGTCATTGCTTCCCGAACTTGAGATATATTCTCTGTTGTGAGAGATGATCTGGATCGACAGCTGGCCGACCGGTTGAGCGGGCTGCGGGCCGAACGCGGGTGGTCGCTGGAGAGGCTGGCCGAGGTGTCGGGGGTGAGCCGCTCGACGCTGTCGCGCATCGAACGGGCCGAAATCAGCCCGACCGCGGCCCTGCTGGGCCGCCTCTGCACGGCATACGGGCGGTCGATGTCGCAACTGCTCAGCGAGGTCGAAGCCGACCCGCCCGTGCTGCTGCGCGCCGCGGACCAGCCGGTGTGGACCGATCCGGAGACCGGCTTCACCCGGCGCTCGGTCTCCCCGCCGCAGCCGGGGCTGCGGGCCGAAGTCCTCGAAGGCGTCCTGCCCGCCGGTGCGGTCATCGCCTACGAGGCCGCCGCCCGGCCCGGGCAGGAACAGCATCTCTGGCTCACCGAAGGCGTGCTGGAACTCACCGTCGGCGGCGAGCTCCACGAGCTTCACGCCGGGGACTGCCTGCGATTCCGCGTCCGGAGCGGCACCCGGTTCCACTCCCCCGGCCCCGGCGCGGCCCGCTACACGCTCGTCATCGTCCTGCCCTGACCTGTCCTGACCACCCCGACCGCCAGGAGCGCCCATGCCCACGATCACCCCGCTCACCGCCGACGCCCTGCCCGAGGCGGGGCCCGAACTGGCCCGGCTGCTGATCGACTCCGTCGACGGCGGTGCCTCCGTCGGCTTCTTCGCCCCGCTCGACTTCACGACCGCCCTGCACTGGTGGCTCGCCCTGGAGTCACCCCTGCGCACCGGAAACGCGCTGATCTGGCTGGCCCGGGAGGAACACCGGATCGTCGGCACGATCGGACTGCGCCTGACCGCCTACCCGACGGGCCGTCACCGTGCCGAGGTCTCCAAGCTGCTGGTCCACAGCGATGCCCGCGGGCAGGGGCTCGGCCGGGCACTGCTGGCACATGCGGAGCGGGAGGCCGCGGCACGGGAGCACACCCTGCTCTTCCTCGACACCGAAACCGGCAGCGTGGCCGAGGGCCTCTACCGCCGCGACGGCTGGACCCCGGTAGGCACCATCCCCGGCTTTGCCCACAGTCCCGGCGGCACCCTCCGCCCCACCACGATCTTCTACAAGCACCTGTCCTGACCGAGGGGCGTGTGTGCGGTCCCGCTGACCGCGGTGGCGCAGTCGGCCACCTGCTCGCCCAGGACCCGCCCGAGGAAGCCGCGCAGGTAACCCGCGACGACGTCGAGGTGGCTCTCCAGCAGGAAGTGACCGCCGTTGATCAGGTGCACCTCCACGTCCTTGGCGTCACGGGCGAAGGCCAGCGCGCCCGCCGGGCTGAAGATCTCGTCGTTGCGGCCCCACACGGCGAGCACCGGGACCTCACTGGTGCGCAGGAATTCGTGCAGCAGCGGATAGAGCGGGCGATTGTTCTGGTAGTCGCGGAACAGCGCCAGCTGGATCTCGTCGTTGCCCGCGCGGGAGACGAGGGCGAAGTCGTGCTCCCAGGTGTCCGGGCTGATCAGGCTCGGGTCGGGCACGCCGTGCACGTACTGCCAGCGGATGGCCTCGAGGCTCAGCGCGGTGCGGACAGCGGGTTCCGTGCCGGGGCCGGGGTTCGCCCCGTACGCCCAAAGGCCGGTCCAGAACGACTCGACGAAACCGTCCTCGTAGCCGTTGCCGTTCTGGGTGACGAGGGCGGAGATCCGTTCGGGGTGCTTGAGCGCGAGGCGCCATCCGATGGGGGCGCCGTAGTCCTGGACGTAGAGGGCGTAGCGGTCCAGGCCCAGGTGGTCGAGCAGTCCGGAGGTGAGTTCGGCGAGGGCGTCGAAGGTGTAGGCGAACTCCTCGGCGCGGGGAGCGGCGGAGTGGCCGAAGCCCAGGTGGTCCGGCGCGATGACGTGGTAGTCCACGGCCAGCAGCGGGATGAGTTCGCGGAACATGAACGAACTGGTGGGGTAGCCGTGCAGCAGGACGATCGCGGGGGCGTCGGCCGGACCGGCTTCGCGGTAGAAGATCTCGTGCCCGCCGACGGTGGCGGTCCGGTGGTGTACCGAGCTCATTTCTAACCCCTTTAAACGCTTGATCTGGTTAAGCCCTTCGCCAGTCAAGCACGGGGTGGGTTAACCTGTCAAAGGACTTGATCTGGTTAGAAAGGGGAGCGGCACTCGATGGACGCGCTGCTGGACCTGCTCAACAGCAGGCCACTGGTCAACGGCGAGGAACAGGACGCGCTCGGCGACCCGGCCGAAGGCAGACGGTGGGCGCGGGAGCACGGCGGCGAAGGCAGCCTCGCGGAACTCGCGCTGCTGCGCCAGGCGCGGGACATCCTGCGGGACGTGGTGCGCGGAGAAAGCCCGCCCGCCGCGTTGAGCCCGCTGCTAGAAGGGGTCCACCAGATCCCGGAGATCACTTCGGACGGTCTTCAGTGGACAGTCGAGACTCCTCCGCACGCCCGGCTGGCCGTCGAGGTGGTCCTGGCCTGGGCCGCCACCGAGAAGCAACTTCCCGGCCGGCTACGCCCTTGCGCCAACGAGAAGTGCCAGCTGTTCCTGCTCGACCGCAGCCGCGCCAACCGCGCCCGCTGGTGCTCGATGGCCGTCTGCGGCAACCGCGAAAAAGCGCGCCGCCACTACGAACGCACCCGCTGACCCGTCCCCCACGCCCCCCGCATCAGGCGGCTGTGGAGGCGGGGCGAAAAGTGCGGCGGTATGTCTGGGGGCTGACGCCGATAGCGGCGTGGAGATGCCGGCGCAGGGAGACGCCGGTGCCGAACCCGGCGCGGTGGGCGACGAGGTCCACAGACCAGTCGGTGGTCTCCAGGTAGTGGCGCGCCAGGTCGACGCGCTGGCGGATCAGCCATTGGCCGGGCATGGTGCCGGTCTCGTCGTGGAAGCGGCACGTGAAGGTGCGCACGCTCATGTTGGCGTGGGCGGCCAGGTCGGCCGGGGTGAGCGGTTCGGCGAGATGCTCCATGACCCAGGCCTGGGTGGGGGCGGTGCCGGTAGCCGTCGGGTCAGGGACAGGACGCTGGATGTACTGGGCCTGTCCGCCGTCCCGCCAGGGCGGCACCAGGCACGAGCGGGCGACGTCGTTGGCGATCCGGCTGCCGTGGTCGCGACGGACGAGGTGCAGGCACAGGTCGATCCCGGCGGCGACGCCGGCGGAGGTGCAGATGTCGGGTGGCGTGTGCCGTGAAGGGGACCCCTCACGGCACACGCCATGGTCAGCAGCCGAGGAGGCGGCCCGCCAGGTAGGCCTCGAGCTTGTCGATGGCGACGCGCTCCTGGGCCATGGTGTCGCGCTCGCGCACGGTCACGGCCTGGTCCTCGAGGGTGTCGAAGTCCACCGTCACGCAGAACGGGGTGCCGATCTCCTCCTGGCGGCGGTACCGCTTGCCGATGGAACCGGCGTCGTCGAAGTCCACGCTCCAGTGCTTGCGCAGCGCGGCCGCCAGGTCCTTGGCCTTGGGCGTGAGGTCGGCGTTGCGGGACAGCGGCAGCACCGCCACCTTGTACGGCGCCAGCCGGTAGTCCAGTTGCAGCACCACTCGCTTGTCCACGCCGCCCTTGGCGTTGGGCACCTCGTCCTCGTGGTAGGCGTCGAGCAGGAACGCCATCATCGGGCGCCCGACACCCGCCGCCGGCTCGATGACGAACGGCCGGTACCGCTGCCCGGTGGACTGGTCGAAGTAGGACAGATCCACCCCGGAGTGGTTCGAGTGCGTGGTGAGGTCGAAGTCGGTGCGGTTCGCGATGCCTTCGAGCTCACCCCACTCCTGGCCCGAGGAGAACCCGAAGCGGTACTCGATGTCCACCGTCCGCTTCGAGTAGTGGGACAGCTTCTCCTTCGGGTGCTCGTAGTGCCGAAGGTTCTCCCGGCGGATGCCCAGGTCGGTGTACCAGTCGGTGCGCAGGTCGATCCAGTACTGGTGCCAGCGCTCGTCCTCGCCCGGCTCGACGAAGAACTCCATCTCCATCTGCTCGAACTCGCGGGTGCGGAAGATGAAGTTGCCCGGGGTGATCTCGTTGCGGAAGGACTTGCCGATCTGGCCGATGCCGAACGGCGGCTTCTTGCGCGAGGTGGTCTGCACGTTGAGGAAGTTGACGAAGATGCCCTGCGCGGTCTCCGGGCGCAGGTAGTGCAGGCCTTCCTCGCTCTCCACCGGGCCGAGGAAGGTCTTGAGCATCATGTTGAACTCGCGCGGCTTGGTGTACTGGCCGCGGGTGCCGCAGTTCGGGCAGGGCACGTCGGACAGGTCGTCCTCGGTGGCCGCCTTGCCGGTGCGCTCGGCGTAGTCCTCGGCGAGCTGGTCCGCCCGGAACCGGCGGTGGCAGGACAGGCATTCGATCAGCGGGTCGTGGAAGGCGTTGACGTGCCCGGAGGCCACCCACACCTGGCGCGGCAGGATCACCGACGAGTCCAGGCCCACGACGTCGTCGCGGTTCTGCACCATGGTCTTCCACCACTGGCGCTTGATGTTGTCCTTGAGCTCGACCCCGAGCGGTCCATAGTCCCACGCCGACCGGGTACCGCCGTAGATCTCCCCGCTCGGGAAGACGAAGCCACGGCGCTTGCACAAGCTGACGACGGTCTCAATGGTGTTGGCGGGCACTCCACGCTCTCCATAGATGCGGGGACGGTTATCTGATAGTCCAGCGTATCCGGCCCTTCCCGCGGACCCGCGGGGGGCTTGACAGATCGACGGGGAAACGATTAGCGACCACTAGGATGGGGGAACACCCCCACGACAGGCTGGAGAGCGACATGCCGACGGCGAGCCCGGACGCGGCCGTCCCTGGATTGCCGGACGAGGTGCATGCCGCCGGGCCGGCTCAGCCGCCCGCCCCGGCACCGCCGTCCCCGACACTGGCCGCCGCCGGAGAGCTGCTGCGCGCGCTGTCGGCCCCGGTGCGGATCGCGATCGTGCTGCAGTTGCGCGACGCCGACCGGTGCGTGCACGAGCTGGTCGACGCGCTCGACGTGACCCAGCCGCTGATCAGCCAGCATCTGCGGGTGCTGAAGGCGGCCGGGGTGGTCAGCGGCCAGCGGCGGGGCCGCGAGGTCGTCTACCGGCTGGTCGACGACCACCTGGCGCACATCGTGCTGGACGCCGTGGCGCATGCGCAGGAGTCGGACGGCGGGCACGACGTGAAGACACAGGAGGGCGCATGAGTCAGAATCGCCCACCCCGAACTCATGCACCCGACCGGGTGAGGGTGCCCCGCAGGACACAGGAGGGCGCATGAGCAGCGTCGCGCGAGACAGGGCTCCGATGCCCGGCCGCCGCTCGACGAAGCAGCGGGCTGCCGTGGTGGAGTTGCTGGCCGAGATCGACGATTTCCGTTCGGCACAGGAACTGCACGACGAGCTGCGCAAGCGCGGTGACGGGATCGGCCTGACCACCGTCTACCGCACCCTGCAGTCGCTGTCGGACGCCGGGGAGATCGACGTGCTGCGCACCGACTCCGGCGAGGCGATCTACCGCCGCTGCTCCTCGCACCACCACCACCATCTGGTCTGCCGGTACTGCGGCAAGACCGTCGAGGTCGAGGGCCCGGCGGTGGAGCGCTGGGCGGAAAAGGTCGCGGCCGGGAACGGTTTCTCCGAGATCGCGCACACCGTGGAGATCGTCGGCACCTGCGCCGAGTGCGCGGCCACCCGCCGCAGCAGGCCGTAGCCGGCTAATCCTCGTACGGGTCCTGGGGGGCGGGGACGGGGTGCAGGCCGGTGACGGTGAGGTCGGCGGTGTAGCGGTTCGCCGCGGTGGCCGTGCCGGGCACGATCCGCCCGGTCACCTCCAGCCAGGTGTCGTCAGCGTAGCGGCCCGCGGCGGGACCGTCGAGCCGGACGGTCAGCGGGTAGGCGTCGGCCGCGCAGCAGGTGATCTTCATCCGGGCCAGCAGCACGGCGCCCTTGTTGTGGGTGACGAACCCGGTCAGCCGGACCGTGCGGTCGTTGAGCGAACCGCCCGGGTCCCAGCCCGCACGGGTGACGAAATCGGTCATCGTCAGCTGGACCACGTCCCCGGCGGGCAGCGGCGGGAACGCCGCCGAGGCCTGCGGCGCGGGGGCGCGTGCCGGGGTGGTGGTCACCGAGTAGGAGCCAAGCGCGGGCGGGGCGACCAGGAACACCGCCAGCACCGGCAGCACCAGCAGCCACGCGGACCGGGCCGGGCCGTGGACGTGCCCGTCCTCCGGCTCGTGGTCGTGGTCGTCCCCGTGGCCTGCCCGGGCGGCGAGCACGTCCCGCACGATCGCGACCGCGCCGAGCAGGACCATCACGGCCCCGCTCGCCAGTACCCACGGCAGCTGCCCGGGCTTGACGTAGCGCAGGTAGTCCCCGGTGATGCCGATCTTCAGCAGCGCCCCGCCCAACAGGACGAGCAGGATGTTCTGGGTTTCCCGCCTCACCGGGCACCGCCGATCAGCGGCACCCCCACCGCGACGGCGCAGCACACCGCCACCACGAAGGTCACCGGCGCGAACCGCATCGCGAAACCCCGCCCGAAGGTCCCCGCGTGCAGCGCGAACAGTTTCACGTCGATCGCGGGCCCGACCACCAGGAACACCAGTTTCGGCAGCAACGGCAACGCCGCCATCGAGGCCGCCACGAACGCGTCCGCCTCGCTGCACAGTGCCAGCAGGACGGCCAGCACGGCCATCACCGCCACCCCGAGCACCAGCTGGGTGCCCAGCACGTCGAACCAGGACCGCGGCACCAGCACCCCCAGCGAGGCCGAGATGAGCCCGCCGAGGACGAGGAAACCGCCCGCCTCCACCAGGTCCGTGCGCGCCGTCTCGGCGAAGGCCCGCCAGCGTCCGCCCTCCGGGTCCGGCACCCGGCTCAGCGCACGGGCCACGATCCAGTCCGCCTTGCCCCAGCGCGCCCACAGCAGCCCCATCACCACCGCGGTGGCGAAGGAGCCGAGGAACCGCGCCAGCACCATCTCCGGCCGACCGGGGAAGGCGACCGCGGTGGCCACCAGCACCACCGGGTTCACCGCGGGCGCGGCGAGCAGGAAGGTCAGCGCCGCCGCGGGCGCCACGCCCTGCCCCATCAGCCGCCGCGCCACCGGCACCGAAGCGCACTCGCAGCCGGGCAGCGCCACCCCGGCCAGCCCGGCCATCCCGACCGCCGCACCGGTGTGGCGCGGCAGCACCCGCCGCAGTGTCCTGGCGGGGACGAACGCCGCGATCGCCCCGCTGATCAGCACCCCGAGCACGAGGAACGGCAGCGCCTGCACGCACACCGCGACGAACACGGTGGCCCCCGTGCTCAGGGCGGGCACGTCCAGCACGTCCCGCAGCCACGACTGGCCCAGGATCGCCACCACCAGCAGCGCGCAGAGCGCCTCCAGCGAGGTGATCCGGCGCCGGGCGCGCGGCTGGGCGGTGGCTTCGCCGGTCACGCCTTCCACCCGGGTGCCCGTCTCAGCCCTCGACCGGCACCAGCTCGCCCCGCAACTGCGAAGCGGTGGACACCACGAGCATCAGCAGCGTCCCCAGCGCGGTGGGGTCCAGCCCCTGCGCCGGGAAGGCGTACCGCAGGGTCAGATCGAGGCCGCGGTCGGTGTGGCTCACGCCGAGGGTGCCGAACAGGCCCCGGCCGGCGCGCTCCGCCGCCGAGGCCGCCACCCCGGGCTGGTCCGGCAGGTCCCAGGCCACCACGCAGGTCAGGCTCAGCACGGTGAGCCCTTCGGCGAGTTTCGTCGACTGGATCACGCACGGGACCCCGGCGTGGGAGAAGGTCAGCGCGCCGTCGTCGTCGACGTTGACCTCGAGGTAGCGCTCCAGCGCCTCACGGGCCCGGGACAGCAGCTCGGCGGTGTCGGACGCTTCAGTGCTCATGACGCTCCCTGATCCGAAGTGGCCGCGCTCGCGCCGTCGGCGGCGCCGGCCGTGTTGTCCACGGCGCCGCCGAAACGGCGGTCCCGCTTGGCGAACTCCAGGCAGGCCGCCCACAGCTGCCGCCGGTCGAAGTCGGGGAACAGGGTGTCCTGGAAGACGAACTCGGCGTAGGCCGACTGCCACAGCAGGAAGTTCGACGTCCGCAGCTCCCCCGAGGGCCGCAGGAAGAGGTCCACGTCCGGCATGTCCGGCTGGTACAGGTACCTGGCGAGCATCCGCTCGTCGACCTTGTCCGGGTTGATCTTGCCCTCGGCGGCCAGCTTCGCGATGCGGCGGGTGGCGTCGGCGATCTCCGCCCGGCCGCCGTAGTTCACGCACATCGTCATGTTGAGCAGCGTGTTGTCCTTGGTCTTCTCCTCGGCGACCTGCAGCTCCTTGATCACGCTGCGCCACAGCCGCGGCGCCCGCCCCGCCCACCGGATCCGCACCCCGATCGAACCGAGGTAGTCCACCTGCCTGCGAATGGTGTCGCGGTTGAAGCCCATCAGGAAGCGCACCTCCTCGGGGCTGCGCTTCCAGTTCTCGGTGGAGAAGGCGTACACCGACAGCCACTTCACGCCCAGCTCGACGGCACCGCTGGCGACGTCGATCATCACGGCCTCGCCGCGCTTGTGCCCCTCGATCCGGGGCAGGCCCCGCTGGTTGGCCCAGCGGCCGTTGCCGTCCATCACCAGCGCGACGTGCCGGGGCACCAGCTCCGCGGGGATCCGCGGCGGGCGCGCCCCCGACGGATGCGGGTCCGGCGGCCGCAGCACTGTTTCCGTCGCGGCCCGGCGTCCCCTGCCCAGCACCTGATTCGCCTCCCATGCCTTGCTTTTTCCGCCGACGACCTTACTTGCCCCCCGCGGGCGCCTCCCGGGCGCGCCTCTCCACGAGCGGCAGCGACCGCAACTGGCGTTCCAGATGCCACTGCAGATGCGCGGCGACCAGGCCGCTGGCGTCCCGCCGGGTACCGGGCACGGAGGCCTCCGCGATGTCCCAGTCGCCGTGCAGCAACGCCTCCAGCAGCACCAGCACCTCGGCGGCAGGGTGCACCGAGCCGGGGGCGCGGCAGTTGCCGCACAACGACCCGCCCGCCTGCACGCTGAAGGCGCGGTGCGGGCCGGGCAGGCCGCACCGGGCGCATTCTGTGATGGCGGGCGCCCAGCCGGCGAAGGCCATCGCCCGCAGCAGGAACGCGTCGAGCACCAGCGAGGCGTCCCGCTCCCCCTCCGCCAGCGCCCGCAGCGCGCCGGTGACCAGGAGGTAGAGCCGCATCGCCGGGGCGCCCTCCTCGGCGGTGAGCCGGTCGGCGGTCTCGGCGATCGCGCTGGCGGTGGTGTAGCGCTGGTAGTCGCCGACCAGCGGCAGCGCGAACGCGTCCACGGTCTGCACCTGGGTGATCACGTCGAGTGTGCGGCCGGTGTAGAACTGCACGTCGACGTGCCCGAACGGCTCGAGGCGCGCGCCGAAGCGCGAGGTGGTCCGGCGCACTCCCTTGGCGACGGCGCGCACCTTGCCGTGCCGCCGGGTGAGCAGGGTGATGATCCGGTCGGCTTCACCGAGCTTGTGGACCCTCAGCACCACTCCGGTGTCGCGATAGAGGCTCACCGGTCCATGGTCTCACCCGGCACCGACAGGAAACGTCAGTAGTAGGCGCGGGCGGTGGCCGCCGTCAGGACGGCGATGAGGATGCCGATGACGATCCCGGCCGCGCCGATGATCGTGGCGACCAGGCACAGCGTCTTTGCCGACTTCGACGCCTGCTGGGCCATCGCCAGGTTGCCCTGGGCGAGGTAGTTGTCGACCTCGTTCGACTTCATGATGGCGAAGATCGCGACGATCCAGCACAGGAAGATGGACCCGATCGCCCACCCCTTGTAGTTGGGGATCACCTGGCCGGGCGCCGCGAAGCCGGGCTGCGCGTAGCCCTGCGGATACGGCGACTGGGCGTAGGGCTGCTGGGGATAGGCCTGCTGCGGGTACTGCCCCTGGCTGTACGGCGTGGGAAGCCCGCCGGACGGCGGGCCGTATCCGGGCTGCGGCACGCCCGGCTGCTGGCTGTAAGGCCCGGGCTGGCCGTAAGGGTTGGTCATCTCGTTCCCCCTCTTCGATGATCGCGGCGACTGCGCGGACAGTACTCGACCGCTGCCACCCCGGCGCCGGTAGCCCGCCGTTCTGTGGTGAAAGCGAGACCTAGAAGCCGAGGCGGCGCAGCTGCTTGGGGTCCCGCTGCCAGTCCTTGGCCACCTTGACGTGCAGGTCGAGGTACACCTTGGTGCCCAGCAGCGCCTCGATGTGCCGCCGGGCCTGCGAACCCACGGCCCGCAGCCGCTCGCCCCGGTGCCCGAGGATGATGCCCTTCTGGCTGGGCCGCTCCACGTACAGGAAGGCGTGCACGTCGATCATGTCGTCACGGCCTTCGTGGGGCAGCATCTCCTCCACGGTGACCGCGATCGAGTGCGGCAGCTCGTCCCGCACGCCTTCCAGGGCCGCTTCCCGGATCAGCTCGGCGACCAGCGTCTGCTCCGGCTCGTCGGTGAGGTCGCCGTCGGGGTAGAGCTGCGGGCCCTCGGGCAGCCGCGTGACCAGCAGGTCCTCCAGCTGCTTGACCTGGAAACCGTCCACCGCCGACACCGGGATCAGCTCGGCGAAGGACATCACCTCCTGCAGGGCGAGCAGCTGCTCGGCAACCTGCTGGGGGGCGGCGAGGTCGGTCTTGGTGACGATGCCGATCACCGGCGTGCGCCGGGCGATCTTGGTCAGCTCGGCGGCGATGAACCGGTCGCCGGGGCCGACCTTCTCGTCGGCGGGCACGCAGAACCCGACCACGTCCACTTCGGACCAGGTCTCGCGCACGATGTCGTTGAGCCGCTGGCCGAGCAGGGTGCGCGGCCGGTGCAGGCCGGGAGTGTCCACGATGACCAGTTGCGCGTCGTCGCGGTGCACGATGCCGCGCACCGCGTGCCGGGTGGTCTGCGGTTTGCTGGAGGTGATCGCGATCTTGCTGCCGACCAGCGCGTTGGTCAGGGTCGACTTGCCCGCGTTGGGGCGGCCGACGAAGCAGGCGAATCCGGAGCGGTGGGTCACCGGAGCACTTCCTGGACTTCCCCCTTGGGATCGGCGCGGAAGATCGGCGCGGCGGGCGCCAGATCCCGCACCGCCTGCACCGAGGCGCCGGACACGAGCGGCTCGGCGGTGGCCACGGCCGCGGCCTCCAGGCCCTCGGCCCCGCTCGACACCGCCGCCGCGATCGCCGCCTGCAGCGCGGTGATCTTGAAGGACGGCAGGTCGACGGTGCACGCGGCATAGGTGCGTCCGTCGGTGTCCCGCACCGCGGCACCTTCGGCCGCCTGGGTCCGGGCCCTGGCCGACCGGGCGAGAATGACGATCTTCTCGTCTTCCGGCTCCAGCTCAGACATCCTCAACGCTCCTGTCCTTGGTCATGGCTTCCGGTAGGCACCCTACGTCCGGCGATGGTGTCGTCCACCGCGCGGACCACCACAGTGGTGATGCGCATCCGCCCGCGCCGGTCCTTGCCGCCTTCGGCGTGCAGCCGCAGGCCGTCGACCTCGGCCTCCGCCCCGGGCAGCGGGACCCGGCCGAGCCGCTGGGCGAGCAGGCCGCCCACCGTCTCCACGTCGTGGCCGGACAGGTCCAGGCCGAACAGTTCGCCGAGGTCGTCCACACCGAGCCGGGCCGCGACGCGCACCGACTTGTCGTCGAGGTGCTCCACCGGGGGACGTTCCTCCACATCGGACTCGTCGGTGATCTCCCCGACGATCTCCTCCAGGATGTCCTCGATGGTCAGCAGTCCCGCCGTGCCGCCATACTCGTCCACCGCGATCGCCATGTGGTTGTGCGACAGCTGCATCTCGCGCAGCAGTTCGTCCAGCCGCTTGGAATCCGGGACGAACGTGGCCCCGTACATGAGTTCGCGGACGGGCCGGACGGCCCCGTCGTCCAGCGACGCCCGCACCAGGTCCTTGAGGTTGACCACGCCGACGATGTCGTCGACGGACTCCTCGATCACCGGGATGCGGGTGAACCCGGTGCGCAGCGACAGCGCCAGCGCCTGCCGGACGGTCTTCTCCTGCTCGATCCACACGATTTCGGTGCGCGGCACCATGACCTCGCGGGCCACCGTGTCCCCGAGCTCGAACACCGAATGGATCATCTCGCGTTCGGCGGGCTCCACCACGCCGCGCTCCTGCGCCAGGTCGACCAGCTCGCGCAGCTCGATTTCCGAGCTGAACGGGCCTTCCCGGAAGCCGCGTCCCGGCGTGATCGCGTTGCCGACGAGGATGAGCAGACGGCTGAGCGGGCCGAGGACCGAACCCAGCACCCGCACCGGCCACGCCACGATCATGCCCACGCGGTAGGGGTGCTGGCGGCCCATCGTGCGGGGCCCCACCCCGATGATCACGTAGGTGACCACGACCATGACCACGGCCGCGACCAGCAGCGCGAGCCATTCGGGGCCGAACCAGCGCGGGAACACCACGGCGACGAGCACCGTCGCGGTGAGTTCGCACGCCATCCGGAGCAGGAGCAGCAGGTTGATGTGACGCCGCCGTTCGGCGACGACGAGTGCCAGTTGCCGTGCGCCGACCCGGCCGAGCCGGACGAGCCCGTCGACCCTGGCCGGGGACACCGTGCTCACCGCGGCCTCCGCAGCGCCGAACACCCCGCCCAGCAGGATCAGCGCAACCGCGATGACCAGCAAACCGGCGGAGGTCGCCATCTGCTAGGCGTCCTCCTGGGCACCGTCGAGACCGGCGGCGCCAAGGAGGCGGTCGTCGTTGCTGCGCTGCGCGTCGCGCCGCTCCGCCGCCGCCACCGCGGCCTTGAAGTCGGCGAGGATGCGCTTCTGCAGCCCGAACATCTCGCGTTCCTCGGCCGGTTCCGCGTGGTCGTAGCCGAGGAGGTGGAGCACGCCGTGCACGGTGAGCAGGTGCAGCTCGTCGAGCAGGGAATGCCCCGCGGTGCGGGCCTGGTCCTTCGCGAAGGCCGGGCACAGCACGACGTCCCCGAGCAGCGCGGGTGAGGTGTCACCGGCGTCGGGGCGGCGGGCCGAGTCGAGCTCGTCCATCGGGAAGGCCATCACGTCCGTGGGGCCGGGCAGGTCCATCCAGCGTTCGTGCAGGTCGGACATGACGTCGAGGGTGACCAGCACGACGGACAGCTCGGCGAGCGGGCTGACCTCCATGCGGTCGAGGGCGAAGCGGGCGGCGGAGACGATGGAGGCCTCGTCGACCGCCATCCCGGACTCGTTGGCGATTTCGATGCTCATGGTGGTTAGCGGCGGCCCTTCCAGCCGTTGCCGTTGCCGGCGTCCTGAACGGCCTGCCATTTCTCGTAGGCGTCGACGATGTCGCCGACCAAGCGGTGCCGTACCACGTCGTGACTGGTGAGGGTGGCGAAGTGCAGGTCGTCCACGCCTTCGAGGATCTCCCGCACCACCCGCAGGCCGCTGCGCTGCCCACTGGGCAGGTCGACCTGGGTGATGTCGCCGGTCACCACGATCTTGGAGCCGAAGCCGAGCCGGGTCAGGAACATCTTCATCTGCTCCGGCGTGGTGTTCTGGGCCTCGTCGAGGATGATGAAGGCGTCGTTGAGGGTACGGCCGCGCATGTAGGCCAGCGGGGCGATCTCGATCGTGCCCGCCTGGATGAGGCGGGGAATCGACTCCGGGTCGACCATGTCGTGCAGCGCGTCGTAGAGCGGCCGCAGGTACGGGTCGATCTTCTCGGACAGCGTGCCGGGCAGGTAGCCGAGCCGCTCCCCGGCCTCGACCGCGGGCCGGGTGAGGATGATGCGGGTGACCTGCTTGGCCTGCAGGGCCTGCACCGCCTTGGCCATGGCGAGGTAGGTCTTGCCGGTGCCTGCGGGGCCCACCCCGAACACGACGGTGTGCCTGTCGATGGAGTCGACGTAGCGCTTCTGGTTCAGCGTCTTGGGCCGGATGGTGCGTCCGCGGCGCGACAGGATGTCCAGGCTGAGCACGTCCGCCGGGGATTCACCGCTCTCGGTGGAGAGGATGCCCACGGTGCGGCGCACCGTGTCCGGGCCGACCTGCTGCCCGCGCGCGGCCAGCGTCACCAGTTCCGCGAACACGCGTTCGGCGAAGGCGACGTCCGCCGGGGCCCCGGTGAGGGTGACCTCGTTGCCGCGGACGTGCACGTCGGCGTCCAGGAGTTCCTCGGCGACGCGCAGATTCTCGTCGCGGGACCCGAGCAGCGTGAGTACCGCCGCTTCCGGGATCGGGAACCTGGACTGCGCGCTCTTGGTGGCGATCTCGGTGACGTCCGGGGTGGTCTGCGGGACGTCCTCGGGGATCTCGGATCGGGCGGCTCCACCCTGTGCGGTTCCGGCCACGTGCTTTCGGGCCTGCTTTCTGCGCGTGCGCTACTCGACGGTGTTGTCAACCATGATGCTAGCGGTCCGCACCCGCTCGACGCAGGTGGTTACTTGTACCGCCCGAACAACCCGAGCTGTTCCCCGCCGAGCACGTGCGCGTGGACGTGGAACACGGTCTGGCCGGCATCCTGGTCGGTATTGAACACAACGCGGTAACCGGTGCCGCTGATTCCCTCCAGCTCGGCGACCTTGGCCGCGGTGGCGATCACGTCGGCCAGCAGCTGGGGGTCGGCGGCGGCGAGCTCGGCGACGTTGCGGTACCGCTTGCGGGGCACCACCAACACGTGCACGCGGGCCTGCGGGTTGATGTCCCGGAAGGCGAAGGTGGTCTCGTCCTGGTACACCACGTCCGAAGGCAGCTCACCCGCGATGATGCGCTCGAACAACGTCTCCGCGTCACTCATGCGCCCGACCCTATCGCCCGCACACCCCCCACTGGCCCCCCGGCACGCCGTCGAGCCGCCCACGGCGGCAAGACAGGCCCCCGCGGGAGCCGCGGAGAGTCCCGGGACGGTCACGGAGCAGAAAAACCAAACACGTTCTGGCGTCAAGGTGTCCTGACCGTTTACTCTCATCACCGGATACCCCCGGGGACACCCCGCGGGTACCCCCGAGACCCCGCCGGACACCTCCCCCCTCGGTCCGGCGGAGCCGCGGAAGCGGTGGAGCGACCCCCAGGCTCCACCGCTCCGCGGCGGCCTCACTCACCCACCCACCAAGTCGCGCGGTCGTTGGGCGCGAATGCTTGGCTGAGCAGCGCTTGCCCTCAAGGTCGCCTTGAGGGCATCTATGACCCTCAAGACGGCCTTCAGGGCACACAACCCCGCACGAACGTGGAATCCGTCCGTGAAGGGACCCTTCACGGCTCGCCCCATGCCTCAGTGCCAGCGGGCGGTGAGGGCGCCGAGGGCGCCCAGTGCCACGGCCGCGGCGGTGGAGGTGCGCAGCACGGCGGGGCCGAGGCGGACGGGGGTGGCACCCGCGTCGGTGAGGGTCTCCAGTTCGGCATCGGTGATGCCGCCTTCGGGGCCGACGACGAGGAGCAGTTCTCCCTCGGCGGGCAGGCTCAGTTCGGTGAGCCGCCGGGGCGCGGTGCCTTCGAGGACGAAGGCCGCGGCGGCGGCGCGGACGGCTTCGGCGAGGCCGGTGGTGCCGACCGCCGGCCGCACGGGCGGTACCCGCAGGCGCCGGGCCTGTTTGGCGGCGGCCCGCGCAGTGCTCTGCCAGCGGGCGAGCGCCTTGGCTCCGCGCGGCCCCTCCTCCCAGCGGGCGACGCTGCGTTCGGCACGCCACGGGAGGATGGCGTCGGCCCCGGCCTCGGTGGCCAGTTCGACGGCGAGTTCGCCGCGGTCGCCCTTGGCCAGTGCCTGCGCGATGGTGATGGCCGGGCGGGGCGCGGGCTCGGTCCAGCGGTCGCCGACGGCGAGGTCGAGCTCGGGGTCGCGGCCGGGGCGCACCGCCTCGATCACGCAGTCGGCGCCGGTTCCGGCCCCGTCGGCGAGGGTGAGCCGTTCACCGGCCCGCATCCGGCGCACGGTGACGGCGTGCCGGGCCTCGTCCCCGCGCAGCACCCCGCGCGGCCCCGCCGGTAGCTCCTCGACGAGGAACACCGGCGCGGTGGTGGCGGGCATTACTTGTGGCTCTTGGCGCGCAGTTTGGAGAACAGCCCTCCGGAGCGGCCGTTGCTGGCCAGCGTGGGCACCTCCTCGCCGCGCTGCTGGGCGAGCGCGAGCAGCAGTTCGCGCTGCGACTCGTCGAGCCGGGTCGGCACCGTCACGTCGACGTGGACGTGCAGGTCACCGCGCCCGTCCACGCGGCCGGAGGACCGCAGCCGCGGCATGCCCTTACCGGGCAGCACCAGCTCGGTGCCGGGCTGCGTGCCGGGCTCGATGTCGATCTCGTACTCGCCGTCGATCAGCGTCTCGAGCTGCACGGAGGCGCCGAGCGCCGCCGTGGTCATCGGGATGCGCAGGTTGCAGTGCAGGTCGTGGCCCTCGCGGACGAACACCTCGTGCGGTTCCTCGTCGATCTCGACGTAGAGGTCGCCCGCGGGGCCGCCGCCGGGGCCCACCTCGCCCTGGCCGGACAGCCGGATCCGCATGCCGTCACCGACCCCGGCCGGGATCTTCGCGGTGACGTTGCGGCGGGCCCGCACCCGGCCGTCGCCCCCGCACTGGCGGCACGGGTCGGTGATGACCTCGCCGAAGCCCCGGCACACCGGGCAGGGCCGGGCGGTGACCACCTGGCCGAGGAAGGACCGCTGCACGGACTGGATCTCGCCCTGGCCGCCGCAGGTGTCGCAGGTCTTGACGGTGCCGCCGGGGGCGGTGCCGTTGCCGCGGCACTGGTCGCACAGGATCGCCGTGTCCACGGTGATGTCCTTGTGCGCGCCGGAAGCACACTCCTCGAGCGTGAGGCTGATCCGGATGAGCGCGTCGGAGCCGGGCTGTACCCGGCTGCGGGGCCCCCGGCCGCGGCCACCGCCGGTGGCGGCGCCGAAGAAGGCGTCCATGATGTCGCCGAGGCCGCCGAAACCGGCGAACGGGTCGCCGCCCGCCCTGGCGCCCGCGCCGTTGTCGAGCGGATCGCCGCCCAGGTCGACGATCTTGCGCTTCTGCGGGTCGGAGAGGACCTCGTAGGCGGTGGTGACCTCGCCGAACTTGTGCTGGGCGTCCTCGGACGGGTTGACGTCCGGGTGCAGTTCCCTGGCCAGCTTCCGGTACGCGCGCTTGATCTCCTGATCGGTCGCGTTCTTGGGCACCCCGAGAATGCCGTAGTAGTCCCTGGCCACCGTTCTCATGTCCTCCTGCAAAGGCCCGCTCGCCGGCTAGCTGCCGGCCAGAATCTGCCCCACGTAGTTCGCCACCGCGCGCACCGCGGCGATCGTGCCCGGATAGTCCATCCGGGTCGGTCCGACGATCCCCATGCCACCGAGGAGCACGTCGTCCTTCCCGTAGCCGATCGATACCACTGAGGTGCTGCGCATCTGCTCGTCCTCATTTTCCTCGCCGATACGCACCGTGATCGCACCGGGGTTGCGTGCCGCGGCGAGCAGCTTGAGCACCACCACCTGCTCCTCGAGCGCCTCCAGCACCTGGCGCAGCGAGCCGGGGAAGTCGGCGACGTTGCGGGTCAGGTTGGCGGTGCCGCCGAGGACCAGGCGTTCCTCCGGGTGATCGACGAGGTGTTCGACCAGCACCGTGCAGACCCGGATCAGCGCATCGCGCAGCTCACCCGGGGCCTGGTCGGGCAGGTCGGCCACCCGTGAGGCGGCGTCGGTGAGCCTGCGGCCGCTCAGCGTCGAGTTGAGCACGTCCCGGATGCGGTAGACGTTCTCCTCACTGAGCACGTCACCGAGGTCGATGGTGCGCTGGTCGACGCGGCCGGAGTCGGTGATCACCACGAGCATCAGGCGGGCCGGGGTGAGCGGCACCACCTCCAGGTGACGCAGTGTGGCGCTGCTCATGGTCGGGTACTGGATCACCGCGACCTGCCGGGTCAGCTGGGCCAGCAGGCGCACCGACCGGCGCAGCACGTCGTCGAGGTCGATCGCGCCGTCGAGGAAGTTCATGATCGCCCGCCGCTCCGCGCTGCTCAGCGGCTTGACGTCGGCGAGGTGGTCGACGAAGAGGCGGTAGCCCTTGTCGGTCGGGATGCGGCCGGCACTGGTGTGCGGCTGGGTGATGTACCCCTCCTCCTCGAGCGCCGCCATGTCGTTGCGGATCGTGGCGCTGGACACACCCAGGTTGTGCCGGTCCACGATCGCCTTCGACCCCACCGGCTCATGGTTGGACACGTAGTCGGCGACGATGGCACGCAGAACTTCGAAGCGGCGCTCCTCGGAGCTGGCCACACCTCACCTCCCGCGTTCGACGTTTACCCCACGTCAAGTCTACGGAAGTGGCGATGCCAGGAACACGACCTTGCGCACACCCTCCCCCAACGGCCGTGAGGGGCCCCTTCACAGCCGATACGACTGTGAAGGGGCCCTTCACGGCAACGGGTCAGGTGGTGCGGGGAAAGCCCAGGTTGACGCCGCCCTGTGCGGGGTCCGGCCACCGGGAGGTGACCACCTTGCGGCGGGTGAAGAAGTGGAAGCCCTCCGGTCCGTAGGCGTGGCTGTCGCCGAACAGCGAGTCCTTCCAGCCGCCGAACGAGTAGTGGCCCACCGGCACCGGGATCGGCACGTTGAGCCCGACCATGCCGACCTCGACCTCGTTCTGGAAACGCCGCGCGGCGCGCCCGTCGTGGGTGAAGATCGCGGTGCCGTTGCCATAGGGGTTGCCGTTGACCAGCTCCAGCGCGGTGTCGTAGCTCCCCGCCCTGACCACGCACAGCACCGGCCCGAAGATCTCGTCGGTGTAGATCGTCATGTCCGGGGTGACCCGGTCGAACAGCGTGGGGCCGAGCCAGAAGCCACCGTCGGTGACGCGCAGGCCGCGCCCGTCGACCACCAGCTCCGCGCCCGCCGCCACACCGGCCTCCACGTGGGACTCGACCCGGCGCCGGTGCGCCGCGGTCACCAGCGGGCCCATCTCGGACTCCGGGTCGCGCCCGTCCCCGACCTTCAGCCGGCCCATCCGCTCGGCGATCCGGCCGACCAGCTCGTCGCCGACCGGATCGACCGCGACCACGACCGACACCGCCATGCACCGCTCCCCCGCCGAGCCGAACCCGGCGGACACGGCGGCGTCGGCGGCCAGGTCGAGGTCGGCGTCGGGCAGCACCACCATGTGGTTCTTCGCGCCGCCCAGCGCCTGCACGCGCTTGCCGTGCCGGGTGCCGGTCTCGTAGACGTAGCGCGCGATCGGGGTGGAGCCGACGAACGACACCGCCTTGACCGCGGGGTGCGCCAGCAGCCCGTCCACCGCGACCTTGTCGCCGTGCAGCACGTTGAACACCCCGGCGGGCAGCCCGGCCTCGGCGAAGAGCCCGGCGATGAACAGCGATGCCGACGGGTCCTTCTCACTGGGCTTGAGCACGACGGTGTTGCCGCACGCGATCGCGTTGGGCACGAACCACAGCGGCACCATCGCCGGGAAGTTGAACGGCGAGATCACCGCCACCACGCCGAGCGGCTGGGCGATCGAGTACACGTCGACCCCGGTGGAGGCGTTCTCGCTGTACCCGCCCTTGAGCAACTGGGCCGCACCGCAGGCGTACTCGACGTTCTCGATGGCGCGCGCCACCTCGCCCGCCGCGTCGGATTCCACCTTGCCGTGCTCGGCGGTGATGATCTTCGCCAGTTCGTCCCTGCGGGCGGCCAGCAGCTCGCGGAAGGCGAAGAGCACCCGGCCGCGCGCGGCCAGTGAGGTGTCGCGCCACGCGGGAAAGGCGCGGGCGGCCGCGGCGACCGCCTCGTCGACCTGCGCGGGCCCGGCGAAGTCCACGTGCGCGGTGACCTCCCCGGTGGCGGGGTCGAACACCTCGCCGGTCTCCTCGGCGAGGCCGCCCCAGCCCTTGCCGTCGATCCAGTGGCTGATGCGCTGGGGGCTCATCGCGAAGTCTCCTGTGTCCTGCGCTCCGCCAGTGTCGTTCACGCGCCCTCCTGTGCCCTGCGGGACACCCGCACCCGGTCGGGCCGCGCGAACAGGGGCTCCGCCAGTGTCGTTCACGCGCCCTCCTGTGCCCTGCGGGACACCCGCACCCGGTCGGGCCGCGCGAACAGGGGCTCCGCCAGTGTCGTTCACGCGCCCTCCTGTACGACCGCGATCGACTCGCCGAGGATGGCCAGCGCCTCGTCCGCCTCCTGCTCGGTCAGGGTCATCGGCGGCGCCAGGCGGAGGACGTTGTTGTACAGCCCGCCCTTGCCGACGAGCAGGCCCCGCGCCCTGGTCTCCTCCAGCACCGCGGCCGCATGGTCCGGGCTGGGCCGGTCACCGCCGGACTCCACGAGTTCGACCCCGATCATCAGGCCCTTGCCGCGCACGTCGCCGACGATGTCGTTCCGCTCGCCGATCGCGGCCAGCCCGCCGAGCAGCCTGCTGCCGAGCTTGGCGGCGTTGCCCTGCAGGTCGTGGTCGAGCAGGTAGTCCAAAGTGGCCTTCGCGCCCGCGGTGGCGACCGGGTTGCCGCCGAAGGTGGAGATCGAGTTCGCGGTGATCGAGTCCATCACCTCGGCGCGGGCCACCACCCCGCCGATGGCCAGCCCGTTGCCGAGCCCCTTGGCGAAGGTCATCGCGTCCGGGGTGACGCCGTGCGCCTGCATCCCCCAGAAGTGCTCGCCCGTGCGGCCCCAGCCCGTCTGCACCTCGTCGGAGATGAGCAGGATGCCGTATTCGTCGAGCACCTCCTTGAAGGAGGCGAACAACCCGTCCGGCGGCACGTTGAAACCCCCGACGCCCTGGATCGGCTCGGCGATCAGCGCCGCCACGTCGCCGGAGGTGGTCGTCTGCAGCACGTCGCGCAGGTCGTCGGTGCAGGCCTTGACGTAGTCGGCGTCGGACAGGCGGGAGAAGGCGTCTCGGTAGCGGTAGCCGCCGTGCACGTAGCCGACCTTCACCGGGGACAGCGAGCTGGCCGACCAGCCGCGGTTGCCGGTGACGCCGACCGTGGCGAACGCCCGCCCGTGGTAGGAGTTGCGCATCGCCAGCACCTGGTTGCTGCGCCGGTACTGGGTGGCCAGCATCAGCGCGGTCTCGTTGGCCTCGGTGCCGGAGTTGGTGAAGAACACCTTGGCGTCGTCGATACCGGACAGTTCGGCGATCCGCTCGGCCAGCTCGACCTGGCTGCGGATCAGGTACAGGGTCGAGGTGTGCAGGACGCCGGTGTCGAGCTGGGCCCGGACGGCGTCGGAGATTTCCGCGATGTCGTAGCCGACGGCGTTGGTCAGGATCCCGGCGAAGAAGTCGAGGTAGGTGTTGCCGCCGGCGTCGGTGACGTGCCTGCCGCTCGCGCGGACGATCTCGATCGGTTCCCGGTAGTAGAGGGCCATCCAGCGGGGCAGGACCGCGCGGTGGCGTGCCACCAGCTCAGCGTCGCTCATGGTTTCCGAGTGTCCGTGCCCCGCCCGGCGGCCACCACACGCATTGTGTACGCACTACCCGGCCCGGCCGTACAGTTTGTTGGCATGTACCCGACCGTGGCCGACGTGCTCGCGCTCCCGGTGGTCCGCCACGGCCGCCCGCGCGTGGTGGCCGGTGCCGAGGGTCTCGACGGGCGCGTGCGCTGGGTGCACGTCGCGGAGGTCGCCGACATCGGGCATCTGCTCAAGGGCGGCGAACTCGTGCTCACCACGGGGATCGCGCTGCCCGACGACGCCGCGGCGCTGACCCGCTACCTGGACGGGCTGGCCGAGGCCGGCGTGGCCGGGCTCGTGGTGGAACTGGTCCGGCACTGGAACGAGGGACTGCCCACCGCGCTGGTCGAGGCGGCCGCCCGGCACGGCGTCCCGCTGATCACCCTGTCCCGGGAGACGAGGTACGTGACGGTCACCGAGACCGTCAACGGGCTGATCGTGGACGCCCAGGTGGCGGAGCTGCGGGCGGCCGAGCAGGTGCACCAGGTGTTCACCGAACTCACCGTTTCGGGTGCCGAACCGGTGGCGGTGCTGCGCGAGGTGGCCAGGATGACGGGGCTGCCGGTGGTGCTGGAAACGCTGGCGCACGAGGTTCTCGCCTACGACGCGGCGGGCACCGACCCGGGCGAGTTGCTTTCGGGCTGGCTGTCCCGCTCGCGGCTGGTCCACGTCGGGGAGCGCACCGGCTACCACGCCGACGCCGGCTGGCTGGTCACCGTGGTGGGTGCACGCGGGCACGACTGGGGCCGCCTGGTCGTGGTGTCCGAGGAACCGCCGCCGCACCGGCACGTGGTGGTCATCGAGCGCGCCGCCTCGGCACTGGCCGTGCACCGGCTGGTCGCGCGGGAATCGGACAGCCTGGAACGGCAGGCGCATCGGGCGGTGCTGGCCGAACTGGCCGCCTCCCCGGCACCGTCGGCCGAACTGCTGGCCCGCGCCTCGGCGCTGGGGGTACCGCTGACCCGGCGCCGCCTGGTCGGGGTGGCGATCCGGCCGCGACTGACCGAGGCGCGGCGCCCGGCGGGCTCGGCCGCGCCGGTCCTGCGGGACCTCGCCGAGACGGTCTCGCTGGCGGCGCGGCGCGCGAAGGTGTCGGCCCTGGTCGCGGTGTCCGACGAGCTGACCGTCCAGGCGCTGCTTTCCTTGTCCCCCAAGGCGAACATCGAGGCGGTGCTCGACCGCCTCGCCACCACCGTCCATCCCGGCCGGACCGCGGTACTGGCCGCGGGGACCACTGTGGACAGTCCGGCCGACGCGCGCCGGACGCTGGCCGAGGCCGTCCAGGTCGCCTCGGCCGCCCTGCACCGCGGCACCGACCGGCTCGTGCACCGGCTCGAAGACCTCCGGCTGCGCGGGCTGCTGCACCTGCTCGCCGGGGACGAACGCGTCCAGGCGTTCGCCGCCCGCGAACTGGGCCCGCTGCTCTCCCGCGACGCGGCCTCGGGCACCCGGCTGGTGCAGACCCTGCGGCACTACTGCGAACAGGGCGGCAACAAGTCGGCCGCCGCGGCCGCCGCCCACACCTCCCGCACCGCCTACTACCAGCAGCTCGCGCGGATCGAGAAGGTGCTCGGTGTCCCGCTGGAGGAGCCGGAATCCCTGCTGTCCCTCTACGTCGCCCTGCTCGTCCACGAGCTGCCCTGACCCCGGGCCTGTCCCGGGCACCACCAGGGGATTTCACCCGGTCGTGTGGGTGCGGGGAAACTCCGGAACGGCCGATACCCCCGGTATGCCTCTGACCCAGTTGGTACCCGCGGTCGCGTCGATGCTCGCCCTGGCCGGCACCCCGGCGCACGGCGCCTGCGATCTCACCTTCAGCAACCAGGACTCCGGCGGCCGGGTGACCACGGTGACCCTGCGCTGCGAACCCGACGGCGGCAGCCATCCTCACGCCGCCCGCGCCTGTGCCGCCCTCGAAGCCGCCGACGGCGACTTCGACCGGCTGGCGGGCCAGGACCAGCCGTGCCCGATGATCTGGCAGCCGGTGACCGCCACCGCCACCGGGCACTGGCGCGGCAGGCCCGTCCAGTACAGCCACACCTATCCCAACCGCTGCGAAGCGGCCATCCGCTCCGCCCAGGTTTTCGATTTCTGATCGTGACCATGTTTCCGCTTTATTGACGGATTGCTACGATGAGCGGCCGACCGGGCCGCACAGCACCGGCCCGCGCCGGACGCAACAAACAGAATGCGTTCCGACGCGGGCAACGGTGAACACTCTGCCAATGCCGTCGCCCCGCGCCGTCGCGCACGATTCCGCAATGGCACCCTCGCAGACAGTCCGCCCCGACGGCCGGGTGGATCTCAGCGACACCGCATCGATCCGCGGCAGCCGGTACTTCAACGACGAACTCGCCCCGGTCCCGGTGGAAAAGCGGACCTGGACCACCTACAACTATTTCGCCCTGTGGATGGGCATGGCGCACAACATACCGTCCTACGCCCTGGCTTCGTCCCTCATCGCGCTGGGCATGAACTGGCTGCAGGCGCTGATCACGATCACGCTCGGCAATCTCATCGTGCTCGTCCCGATGCTGCTCAACAGCCACGCCGGGACGAAGTACGGTATCCCGTTCCCGGTCTACGCGCGGGCTTTCTACGGAGTGCGCGGCGCCAACTTCGCGGCGCTGCTGCGGGCCTTCATCGCCTGCGGCTGGTTCGGCATCCAGACCTGGGTCGGTGGTGAGGCGATCTACATCCTCGTCGGCAAGCTGGTCGGTGGCGGCTGGCGCCACGCCGCCCAGCTCGGCGGGCAGCCGTGGACGCTGTGGCTGTCCTTCGCGGTGTTCTGGGTGGTCCAGATGCTCATCATCTGGCGGGGCATGGAGGCGGTCCGGCGCTTCGAGAACTGGACCGCGCCGCTGGTGTCGGTGGGCTTTTTGATCCTGCTCGCCTACGTGCTCGTCAAGGCGGGCGGGCTCGGGCCGATCCTGTCCGAACCCGCCAGGCTCGGCTGGGGCGGCACGTTCTGGAAGGTGTTCGCCCCCTCGCTGATGGGGATGATCGCCTTCTGGTCGACGCTGTCGCTGAACATGCCGGACTTCACCCGCTTCGGGGGCAGCCAGCGCAAGCAGGTGCGGGGCCAGTTGCTGGGCCTGCCCACCACGATGACCTTCATCGCGATCGTGGCCATCCTGACCACCTCCGGCGGGGTGCTGCTCTACGGCGAGGCGATCTGGGACCCGGCCCAGCTGGCGGACCGGTTCTCCAGCCCGGCGCTGGTGGTGGTCGCGCTGGTGGCGCTGGTGCTGGCCACCATCTCGGCCAACCTGGCGGCGAACGTGGTGAGCCCCTCCTACGACTTCTCCAACGCCTTCCCCAAGCGCATCACCTTCGCCGTCGGCGGCCTGATCACCGGCGTGATCGGCGTCCTGATCCAGCCGTGGAAGCTGTATTCCGATCCGGGCATCTACATCTTCGCCTGGCTGGGCTTCTATGGCGGGATCCTGGGCGCGGTGGCGGGAGTGCTGGTCGCGGGCTACTGGGTGGTGCGCCGCCGCAGGCTGGACCTGGCCGGTCTCTACACCGAGGGCGGCCGCTACTGGTTCCGCGCGGGCTGGAGCTGGCAGGCCCTGGTGGCCACCGTGGCCGGCGGGGTGCTCGCGGTCGGCGGCGCCTACACCGCGCCCGGGTCCTCCGGGCCCTTCCCCGCGGACGGGCTCATCCCGTTCCTCAAGCCCGTCTACGACTACAGCTGGGTGGCGGGGCTCGTCGGCGGCTTCGTCATCTATCTCGCGCTGGCCCTTCCGGGCCGCGCCGCGGAATCGGCAATCGAGGAGGAGAACAGTGAGCGAAGTGGTCAGGGCCGCCTTGGTACAGCAGCGATGGACGGGTGACAAGGAGTCGATGATCGCGGGTGCGGTCGCGGCGATCGCCTCGGCCACCTCGCAGGGGGCACAGGTGGTCTGCCTCCAGGAACTGTTCTACGGCCCGTACTTCTGCCAGGTGCAGGACGCCGACTACTACTCCTACACGGAGGGCATCCCGGACGGGCCGACCACCCGGCTGATGCAGGAGGTGGCGCAGCGGCACGGGATCGTGATCGTGGCCCCGATGTACGAGCAGGAGCAGCCCGGCGTCTACTACAACACGGCGGCGGTGATCGACGCGGACGGCAGCTACCTCGGCAAGTACCGCAAGAACCACATCCCGCAGGTGAAGGGCTTCTGGGAGAAGTTCTACTTCCGTCCCGGCAACACCGGCTACCCGGTGTTCGACACCGCGGTCGGGCGGATCGGCGTCTACATCTGCTACGACCGGCACTTCCCGGAGGGCTGGCGCGCGCTCGGCCTGGCCGGGGCGAAGATCGTGTTCAACCCGTCGGCGACCAGCCGGGGCCTGTCCCAGTACCTGTGGCGGCTGGAGCAGCCCGCCGCCGCCGTGGCCAACGAGTACTACGTCGGGGCGATCAACCGGGTCGGCGTGGAACCGCTGGGCGACAACGACTTCTACGGCCAGACCTATTTCGTCGACCCGCGCGGCGAACTGGTCGGCGAGGCGGCATCGGATGCCGAGGACGAGGTCGTGGTGCGTGATCTGGACATGGGCAGGCTCGCCGAGGTCCGTGACCTGTGGGCCTTCTACCGCGACCGCCGCCCCGACTCCTACGACTCGATCGTGGCCCCGTGAGGAGGAATTCGTGCGAACCCTGATCAAGGGCGGGACGGTGCTGTCGGCCAGCGGCGCGAGCCCGGCGGACGTGCTGGTGGAGGACGAGAAGATCGCCGCGGTGGCGGCCCCCGGCGTGTTCTCCTCGGCCGAGGAGGTGCTCGATGCGACCGGGAAGTACGTGCTGCCGGGCGGGATCGACGCGCACACCCACATGGAGATGCCCTTCGGTGGCACCTTCTCGGCGGACACCTTCGCCACCGGTACCGCCGCGGCCGCCTGGGGCGGCACCACCACCATCATCGACTTCGCGGTGCAGCCCAAGGGCGGCTCGCTGCTGTCCACACTGGATGCCTGGCACGGGAAGGCCGACGGCAACTGCGCCGTCGACTACGGCTTCCACATGATCGTCTCCGACGTCAACGACACCACGCTGAAGGAGATGGAGACCTGTCTGGACCGCGGGGTGTCCAGTTTCAAGATGTTCATGGCCTATCCCGGCGTCTTCTACTCCACCGACGGCGAGATCCTGCGCGCCATGCGGAAGGCGAACGACACCGGGGCGACGATCATGATGCACGCGGAGAACGGCATCGCGATCGACGAACTGGTGGCGCAGGCGCTGGCGTCGGGCCGGACCGAACCCGTGCAGCACGGCCTGACCCGTCCGGCCGCTTTGGAGGGTGAGGCCACCTCGCGCGCCATCACACTGGCCAAGGTGACCGGCGCGCCGCTGTACATCGTGCACCTCTCGGCGGCGGAGGCGCTGGCCGCCGTGGCGCAGGCCCGCGACGAGGGCCAGAACGTGTTCGCCGAAACCTGCCCGCAGTACCTCTATCTGTCCATTGAGGACCTTGCCAGGCCGGGATTCGAGGGGGCGAAGTACGTGGCCTCTCCCCCGCTGCGGGAGAAGAAGCACCAGGCGGACCTGTGGCGCGGACTGCGCACCAACGACCTGTCGGTGGTGTCGACCGACCACTGCCCGTTCTGCTTCAAGGAGCAGAAGGAACTCGGCGCCGGCGACTTCTCCAAGATCCCCAACGGCATGCCGGGCGTGGAGCACCGCATGGACCTGCTGCACCAGGGCGTGGTCGCCGGGAAGCTTTCCCTGGCCCGCTGGGTCGAGGCCTGCTCGACCACCCCGGCCCGGATGTTCGGGCTCTACCCCCGCAAGGGGGTGATCGCGCCGGGTTCCGACGCCGACATCGTGATCTACGACCCGTCGGCGCGGCAGACGCTGTCCGCCGAGACGCACCACATGGCCGTGGACTACTCGGCCTACGAAGGGTTCGAAATCACCGGGAAGGTGGAGACGGTGCTCTCGCGGGGCAAGGTCGTCGTCTCCCCCTCCGGGTTCTCCGGCGGCTCCGGCGGCCGGTTCCTGTCCCGCGATCTCTGCCAGTACCTGGGGTGAGGGGGCCCGATGGAGTTCGGGGTTGTCCTGCAGACCGACCCACCGGCCTGGGAGGTGGTGCGGCTGATGAAGGAGGCCGAGGCGCTCGGCTTCGGTTACGGCTGGACGTTCGATTCCTGCGTGCTGTGGCAGGAACCGTTCGTCATCTACAGCCAGATCCTCGCCGCGACCTCGGCGATGACGGTGGGGCCGATGGTGACCAGCCCGGGTACCCGGGACTGGTCGGTGCTGGCCTCGCTGTTCGCCACGTTGAACGACATGTTCGGCAACCGCACGGTGTGCGGGATCGGGCGCGGGGACTCGGCGCACCGGGTGGTCGGCAAGCAACCGTCCACCTTGGCCACCGTGCGCGAGGCCATGCACGTGATCAAGGAGCTGGCCGAGGGGCGGGAGGTGCGCTACGGCGACACCGCGGTGCGCATCCCCTGGGTGCGCAACGGGCGGCTGGAGATGTGGATGGCCGGGTACGGGCCGAAGGCGCTGCGGACCGCGGGTGAGCACGCCGACGGCTTCATCCTCCAGTGCGCCGATCCGGCGATCGCGCGCTGGACGATCGGCACCGTGCAGCAGGCGGCACGGGCGGCGGGCCGCGATCCGGCGGGCATCAGCATCTGCGTGGCCGCCCCGGCCTACGTCGGCGACGACCTGCCGCACCAGCGTGAACAACTGCGCTGGTTCGGCGGGATGGTCGGCAACCACGTGGCGGACCTCGTCGCCCGCTACGGGGATTCGGGGCCGGTGCCGCATGAGCTGACCGACTACATCCGGGAACGGGAGGGCTACGACTACGCGCATCACGGGCGGGCGGGCAACCCCTCGGCCGGGTTCGTGCCGGACCAGATCGTCGACCGGTTCTGCCTGGTCGGCCCGCCGGGAGCGCACACCGACCGCCTGGCCGAGCTCGCCGAGCTCGGAGTCGACCAGTTCGCGCTGTACCTCATGCACGACCAGCGTGAGGACACGCTGGCCGCCTACGGCGGCATCATCGGCGACCTGACCTGACCCGGCCCCCGCACGGGCGGTGCCGTGAAGGGTCCCTTCACGGCTCACGGCACCGCGGCGGAGCGAAGGCTCAGGAGATCAGGGCCTGGTAGACGAGGCGGCGCAGTTCCTGGCGGACGGGATGGGTGCTGGAGGGCAGCAGCTGCGTGAAGAACAGCGCGGTCACCTCCTCGGCGGGATCCACCCAGAAGGCGGTGCTGGCCGCACCGCCCCAGGCGAACTCGCCGACGCTGGCCAGGCTCTTCGCCTTGACGGGGTCGATCAGCACGGAGAACCCGAGGCCGAACCCGTGCCCGTGGAACGGCATTTCCGCGAACAGCGGCCTGCCGTAGGCCTCCAGGTCCACCCCGCCGGGCAGGTGGTTGCTCGCCATCAGCGCGACCGTGCGCGGGCTGAGCAGGCGGACGCCGTCGAGCTCCCCGCGGTTGAGCAGCATCTGGGTGAACCGGTGGTAGTCCGCCGCGGTCGACACCAGGCCGCCACCGCCGGACAGGAAGTCGGGGCGGGAGCGGCCCGTCTGGCCGAACGCGTCGTTGCGCACCGCCTTGCGGGTGCCCGGCTTCGGCACGTACAGCGCGGCGAGCCGTTCTGCGGCCTCGCCCTCCACCCAGAACCCGGTGTCGTTCATGCCCAGCGGCGAGAAGATCCGCTCCGCGAAGAACTCGTCGAGGGCGCGGCCCGACACGACCTCGACCAGGCGCCCCAGCACGTCGGTGGACACCGAGTAGTTCCATTCGCTGCCCGGCTGGCAGATCAGGGGCAGCTCCGCCCACTTCCGGGTGCAGGCCGCGAGGTTCATCCCGGCGGGCGCGCCCCATTCGAAGCCCGCGGCCCGGTACATCGCGTCCACCGGGTGACCGTGGTGGAACCCGTAGGTCAGTCCCGCGGTGTGCGTCAGCAGATGCCAGACGCGGATCGGTTCGGTGGCCGGTTCGGTGAGCGGGTTGAGCGCCGATCCCTTGACGTAGACGCGGGGCTGGGCGAACTCCGGCAGCCAGCGGGAAATCGGGTCGGTGAGGTCGAAGGCGCCCTCCTCGTACAGCATCATCGCCGCTACCGAGGTCACCGGCTTGGTCATCGAATAGATCCGCCACCGGGTGTCCGTCTCGACCGGGAGCCCGGCCTCGACGTCCCGGTACCCGTGGTGGGCCAGGTGCACGATCCTGCCCCGCCGGGCCACGGCGATCAGCCAGCCCGGAAGGAGTCCCTCATCGACGTACCGTGCGAAATGCCGGTCGATCCGTGCCAGCCTGCCCGCGTCGAACCCGGCCTCGGCCGGTTCGACGTCCACCTTCAGCTCCGTCGCCATGATGGGCACTGTCGCCGTCGCGCGGTCCTGCGTCAAGCGTCGCGGCGGTCCTCTTCGAGCGCGCGCTCGGCGGCCTTCTCGGCGCGCCACTGCTCGTCGGTGGCTCCGCGCCGCCAGTACCCGGACACCGACAGCAGGTCCCGGCGCATGCCGCGTTCGCCGAGCAGGTACCGGCGCAACTGCCGGACGAACCCGGCCTCGCCGTGCACGAAGGCCTGCACGGTGCCGCCCGGGAAGTCCATCGCGCGCACCGCGGTCACCAGGTCCTCCCCGGCGTCGCGATGGATCCAGCGGATCTGCGCGTCGCCCTTGGTGACCAGCGGCTGCTCGTCCTCGGCCCCGTCCACCTCGAGGAACACCCGTACCGGAACCCCGGCGGGCATCGCCTCCAGGGTCAGCGCGATCGCGGGCAGCGCGCTCTCGTCCCCGACGAGCAGGTGCCAGTCGGCCTCGGTGCCGGGCGCGTACGCCCCGCCCGGCCCGGTCAACAGCAGTTCGTCCCCGGGCTTCGCCCGCCGCGCCCACGGCCCGGCGATCCCCTCGTCACCGTGGTGCACGAAGTCGATCGCCAGTTCCCCGGCGACCGGGTCGAAGGAGCGCACGGTGTAGCTGCGCTGCTTCGGCCACTGCTCGCGCGGCAGGCTCGCCCGGACCGTGTCCAGGTCGAACGGTTCGGGATAGCGCACGCCGGGCACCGGGAACAGGACCTTGACGTAGGCGTCGGTGAACTCGTTCGGCGTGAAGGCCGCCAGCCCCTCGCCACCGGCGACGATGCGGACGAAGTGCGGGGTCAGCCGCTCGGTTCGCAGCACGCGGAGGCTGACCGTGGGCCGGCCCCGCCGTGCGGGTTTCTCCTGCGCCATCCGCGCTCCTTCGTCTCGTCACCGATCCTCGGACTTAGGCTACCCTAAATCGCCGGGCGGGCGGCGCGTCCCCGGTCACTCCCGCGCGCCCAGCAGCCCGACCGGAGCCTGCCGCGTGGCCGAAATGCTGGTCCACACGCTGGTCAGGCCGACCACGGTGAACGCGCCCAGCACAACCAGGCCCAGCGTGGTCCACGGCAGGGACAGGGTCGCGGTACCCAGGATGCGCACGGTCGCCCCGGTGATCCCGGCCAGCGCCGCGGAAGCCGCGACCAGGCCGAGCAGCAGCGCGATGACCACGACCGCCAGCGACTCCACGAGCGCCATCAGCACCACCTGCCACCGCTTCAGCCCGGTCACCCTGACCACGGCGAACTCCCGCCGCCGCTCCGCGGCCGCGATCACCACCGCGTTGATCACCGCGATCACCGAGTACAGCCCGGCCAGGCCCATGAGCACCGTCATGATCCCGGAACTGGTCTTCTCCTGCTTCGAAGAGCCGGTGGCGATCCAGTCGCCGACCGTGGTGACCGGTCCGGGAAGCGACGCCGCGACCTTCGCCGGGTCCGCACCGGGCGCCAGCTTCACGATCGTGTGCGCCGGGGCGTTCCCGAGCAGCGACGACGGCACCAGATCCCGCGGCAGCAGGTAACCCGGACCCCCCACGAACGAGTCGGGCAGCACCGCCACCACGCGCGTGTCGAACTCGCGATCCCCGATCCGCACGGTGATCGCGTCCCCCAGCGCGGCCCCGCGAGCCGCCACCGCCATCCCGTGCAGGTCGGCGAAGGAGCCCGCCACCGGCGCCTCCCGGTGTGTCCGCCGGTAGTCCCCCGCGTCCACGACCAGCGCCTGCTTCTCCTTCACCTTCCGCTTGCCCGACTTGTCGAACGACACGACGACCGGCACCGTCGTCTCCGTCGAGGCGACCGCGATCCCCGGCACCGGCCGCGCCGGGGCGGAGGCGGCCACCAGGTCCGCGTCCAGGTCCTGCACCATCTCCTGCCTGCCCGCCGCGGTGAGCGTGGACAGCGTGCCCGCCAGTCCCGCGACCAGTGCGACCAGCACCAGCAGCGGCGCCGCGGTGGAAGCGCTGCGCCGGACCCCGTCGGCCAGGTTCGCCCTGGCCAGGGTGCCGAGCGTGCCGCGCCCGGGCACCAGCCCGAAGACGCGGCTCACCAGCGGGACCAGCAGCGGGCTGAGGGCGCTGAGCCCCACCGCGGCGGTGACCGCGGAGTTGACCGACAGCGGGATGGCCGTGCTCGCCCCACCGAACACGGCGACGATCGCCAGCGCGACCGCACCGGCCACGAAGAGGATCCCGAAGAACCACCGGGGGAAAGTCATCACCCGGGCGGCGTCACCGCTCTCCCGCAGGGCCTCCAGCGGCCGCACCTTCGCCGCGCGCCGCGACGCGGCGAGCACCCCGAACAGGGACACGCCGACGCCGACGACGGCGGACACCACGATGATCCAGCCCTGCCATTCCGGCGAGAACGCCGCGGGCAGGAACTCCAGTCCGGTCAGCATGCGGCTCTGCAGCCCCATCACGCCCACGCCCGCCGGGACACCCAGCGCGGTCCCGATCAGCCCGAGCAGCAGCGCTTCCGACAGCAGCAGGCGGCGCACCTGCCCGCGGCTGCTCCCGATCAGCCGCAGCAGCGCGAGATCGCGCCGCCGCTGCGCGATGGTGAAGGCGAAGGTGGAACTGACGATGAAGACGGCCAGGAACGCGGCGATGCCCAGTGTCATCGCCAGGAGCGTGATCGCCTCGACGTGATCGAGCGCGGACAGCAGGATCAGCAGGGAGGACTGGACCAGTGCCACGCCGAGTGCGACGGTCACGATCGCGCCGAGGAACAGCTGCCACCGTTCACGGAAGGTGGCCACGGACAGTTCGAACATGCCTCAGCCCTCCAGCGCGGCGAGCCGGTCGGCGACCTCGCGCGCCGAGGGGCGGACGAGGCGGTCGACGATCCGTCCGTCGGACAGGAACACCACCGAGTCCGCGGCGGCCGCCGCGACCGGGTCGTGGGTGACCATGACGATGGTCTGGCCGATGGTCTCCACCATCCGCCGGAGCAGGCCGAGCACCGTGCGCGCGGAGTGGGAGTCCAGCGCTCCGGTGGGTTCGTCGGCGAAGAGCACCGACGGGCGCATCGCCATCGCCCGCGCGATCGCCACGCGCTGCTGCTGGCCACCGGAGAGTTCGCGCGGCCGGTGCCGCAGCCTCTCCCCCAGTCCCACCTGCGCCAGGACGGCGCGGACATCCTTTTTGGACACACGCTGGCCCGCCAGCCGGATCGGCAGGGCCACGTTCTGCTCGGCGGTGAGCGAGCCGACGAGGTTGAAGCTCTGGAAGACGAACCCGACGGTCCCGCGGCGCAGCGTGGTGAGCTGGTCGTCCGAGGCGGCGGTGACGTCGTGCCCGGCCAGGGTCACCTGGCCGCTGGTGCACTGCTCCAGCCCGGCAGCGCAGTGCAACAGGGTGGACTTGCCCGAACCGGAGGGACCCATCACCGCGGTCCACGAGCCGGCCGGAAAGCCGATGCTCACCCCGTCCAGAGCGCGGACCCGCGCCTGGCCGCTGCCGTATTCCCTGGTGACCGACCGGAGTTCGACCGCGGTGGCGGTACCGGCCTGGTCGCCGATGGCGATCGCTTGCGTCATGGGCCAATCACATCAGCGGGGCGCTTTCCGATCACCAGTGCTTTCCCCCGGGCCCGGGGTAGGGCCGTCCCTACCCCGGGCGGGCGCGTCAGGCGTCCGGAAGGCGTTCGCCGCTTTCCGGGTGGAAGGCGTGCACGTCGCCCGCGTCGGCGATGGCCACCTCGACGATCTCGCCGATCTGCGGCGGGCGGCGGCCTTCGGCCCGCACCACGAACCGTTCCGGCGTGTCGCCGATGCGGATGCTGCCGTGGATGTAGGCGTCCGCGCCCAGTTCCTCGACCAGCTCGACGGTCAGCTTCGCGGCCTGCTCCCCCTCATGCGCCGGGCGGAGCGACTCCGGCCGCACGCCGAGCTGGATCCGGTCCACCCCGGCCGCCTCGGCGGCGGCGAGCGTGGCCCGGGGCAGCGGCACGGTGAGCCCGTCGAGCCGCGCGCCCCCATCGGTGAGCGCGACGGTCTTGAGGTTCATCGCGGGCGAACCCATGAAACCGGCCACGAAGGCGTTCAGGGGCCGCTCGTAGAGGTTGCGCGGCGTGTCGCACTGCTGCAGCTTGCCGTCCTTGAGCACGGCGACCCGGTGCCCCATCGTCATCGCCTCGACCTGGTCGTGCGTGACGTAGATCGTGGTGGTACCCAGCCTCTTCTGCAGCGCCGCGATGTTCGCGCGCGTCTCCACGCGGAGCTTGGCGTCCAGATTGGACAGTGGCTCGTCCATCAGGAACACCGCGGGTTCGCGGACGATGGCGCGTCCCATCGCCACGCGCTGCCGCTGCCCGCCGGAGAGCGCCTTGGGCTTGCGGTCGAGGTAGGGCGTGAGGTCGAGCAGAGCCGCCGCTTCCCGGACCCGCTGGGCGATCTCCGCCTTGGGCAGGCGCTTGAGCTTGAGCGCGAAGCCCATGTTCTCCGCGACCGTCATGTGCGGGTAGAGGGCGTAGGACTGGAACACCATCGCGATGTCGCGGTCCTTGGGCGGGGTGTTCGTGACGTCGCGGCCGTCGATGTGGATCGCGCCCTCGTCGACGTCTTCGAGTCCGGCGAGCATGCGCAGCGCCGTCGACTTGCCCGAGCCGGACGGGCCGACCAGGACCAGGAACTCGCCGTCGGCGATCTCCAGGTCGAGCGCGTCCACGGCGCGGACCGGCGGGGAGCCGGGGTAGAGCCGGGAGGCTTGCCGGTAACTGACCTCTGCCATCGCTGACCGCCTTTCGCGTCGTTGCCGCGTCGTGTCTAACGGGCGGGGAGCCGGGGCCGCCAGAGATAGTAAGTTCACTAAACTTTCGATTCATGGAGTCTTCCCGGGTGGGCGCCGGCGCCAAGGCGATGCGGCGCCACAACCTCGCGCTGGTGATGAACCTGATCGCCCGCTCCGCGCCGGTCTCACGGGTCGAGCTGGCCGAACGGGCCGGGCTGACCAAGGCGACCGTCTCCGCCCTGGTCACGGAACTGATCTCGGCGGAGCTGGTGCGAGACCTCGGCCCGGCACCCGGCGGAGCACCCGGCCGTCCCGCCGGGCGGCTGGTGCTCGACCCCTACGGCCCGGTCGCGATGGGGCTGCAGTTCGGTGCCGACTTCGCCGCCGCCACCCTCCTCGACCTGTCCGGCCGCCCGCTGGCCCGGCACGTGCGGCGGTTCGACGTCGCCGCGGTCCCCGCCGCCGAAGGAGCACGGGCCGCGCGGCCGGTCCTGCGGCGGCTGTTCGAGGAGGCGACGCTGGCCGGGCGGCTGGTGGCGGGCATCGGGATCACCGTCGGCGGCACGGTGTCCCCGGGCCCGCGAGGACGGCCCGTGGTCACCTGGGCCCCGGCCCTGCGCTGGCGCGACGTCGACGTGATCGGTCTCGTCTCCGCCCAGCTGCGGGAACTCGACCTGCACGGACTGGACGTGCGGCTGGCCGGCGAAGTGGCGTGCGCGGCGCTGGCCGAGTACCAGGCGGGCGCCGCCGGGGACTGGCTCTACCTCGGCGGGGAGGACGTGATCGGGCTCGCGCCGCTCAACCCCGCCCTCACCCTCGCCGGAGACCTCGGCCACGTCCCCGTGCGCCGCCGCGGCGAGCCGTGCCCGTGCGGGAACCGCGGCTGCCTGGACCGCTACGCCGGACGGGCCGCCATGGCGGCCGCGGCCGGGCTCGCCGGTCCCGGCCCGTCCCGGCTGCTGGGGGACGAGGACGCGGTCACCGGTCTGATCCGTCGCGGTGACCCGGCCGCGCGCCGGGCCCGGGACACCGCCGCCGACGCCCTCGCCGACGCGCTGGTCCCGGTGCGCGCCCTGCTCGCCCCGGACACCGTCGTGCTCGGCGGGCGGCTGGGTGCCTTCGGCGAGCCGCTGCTCCGCCGCGTGCAGGACCGTCTTCCCGGGCTTGTCCTCCGGCAGGCGAAGCTCGGCGCGGACGCCGCCCTGCACGGCGCGGCGGGCAGCGTGATCGCCCGGGTGATCGCCGACCCCCTCACCTGGATCGACGGCTGAAGCCTCCGCCCGGAGGTGTTTTATAAGCGGCGGAGCCGCTTGCGGTGAGCTGTCAGCTTGCACCATGAGGAGGAGATCCCACAGCGAGGGACCACGTCAGGTTCCGCTACCCGCACCGCCACGCACACCACTTCGACACAGGCGAGATCAGGCGAGGGCGTCGAGGAGGGGGCCGAGGGCGTCGAGCCGGTGGGCGCTGACCACGGCGTCGCAGTACGGCCAGGCGGCGGCCATGCCGCCGGCGAGCGGCCGGTAGCCGGGTTTCGCGGTGCGCGGGTTGACCCACACGATCCGGTGCGCCAGCCGGGACAGGCGTTCCATCTGGGCCCCGAGGAGTTCGGCGGGCCCGGTCTCCCAGCCGTCGGAAACGATCACCACGACCGCGCCGCGTGCCATCCCGCGCGCACCGTACGCGTCAAGGAATTCGCGCAGTGCCGCCCCGATCCGCGTGCCGCCCGCCCAGTCCGGCGCCTCCTCCCCCGCCCTCCGCATCGCCAGCGCGGGTTTCGACCTGAGCGCGCGGGTGAGCCGGGTCAGACGCGTGGCGAAGGTGAACACCTCCGCGCGGGTTCCCCCGGCCGCGCACACCAGCAGTTGCAGCATCGCCCGTGCGTGCGCCTGCATGGAGCCGGAGATGTCGCACAGCACCACCAGTTTCCGCGGTTTCCACCGGGGACTCCACCGGCGCAGCACGGCCGGTTCCCCGCCGCTGCGCCGGGACCGGCGCAGAGTCTCACGCAGGTCCACGCGCCGCCCGGCGGGCGTCGCCCGTTTACGGCGGGTCCGCCTCGGCGGGGTCGCCAGCCGCAGCCGCCGCATCGCGTCGCGCAGCAGCGCCAGTTCCCCGGGTTCCAGGTCCCCGAAGTCACGGGAAGCCAGCCGTTCCACGGCGCTGCCCGCCGTCGCGACCGCCAGCTCGCGCACCCGTCCCGGTTCCCGGGGTTCGTCCCCCACGGAGAACGCGGCCTTCTTGGCGTCCACTGTGGACAAGGGTGGTTCCGGCCGGTCGCCGCGGAAGTCGGCCAGGTCCATGCCCCCGCCGAACACGGCGGCGAACACGCGGTCGACGATCTCGACCTCGCCGGGCGCCGACGCCAGGGTGGCCAGTGCACACCAGCGGAGCTCACGGGTCTCCACCGGTGAGAGCAGCAGCACCGCGCGGGTGAACCGGGCGGCGCGGTCCACGCCGACCGGCAGGCCCGCCGCGCGCAGCGCCCCGCAGAACCGGGCGGCGACGAGTGCGAGGTCAGCCCTCACCACCGGCCACCCCGGCCAGCCCGGCCTTCTCCACCGCCGCACGGTCCTCTTCGTACTTGATCAGCGCACTCAGCGTGTGCCGCAACGCCGGTTCGTCCAGTGTCTCCACCCCCAGCGCGTGCAGCGCCGCGGCCCAGTCGATCGCCTCCGCCACGCCCGGCGGTTTGTACAGTTCGAGCCCCCGCAACCGCTGCACCGAGCGGGCGACCTGCCCGGCCAGCCAGTCCGCCACCCCCGGCACCCGGAGCCGGATGATCGCGGCCACCCTGGCCGGACCGGGATGGGCGATCCACTGGTAGAGACACCGCCGCTTCAGCGCGTCATGCAGTTCGCGCGTCCGGTTCGAGGTGAGCACCGCGATCGGCGGCACCACCGCGTGCCGCGTGCCCAGTTCGGGAATCGTGACACTGGCTTCGGCGAGCAGTTCGAGCAGGAAGGCCTCGAACTCGTCGTCGGCGCGGTCGACTTCGTCGATCAGCAGCACGGCCGGGCGCGGACCGGGATGTTCGATCGCGGCGAGCAGCGGCCGCGCCATCAGGTAGTCCTCGCCGAAAAGGTCCTCTTCGGACAGTGGTTCGCCCCGTGACTCGGCGAGCCGGATCCCCAGCAGCTGCCGGGGATAGTTCCACTCGTACAGGGCATCCGAAGAGGACAGTCCTTCGTAGCACTGCAACCGGATCAGCCTGGTGTCCAACGCCCGCGCCAGCGCCTTCGCCGCCTCGGTCTTGCCCACCCCCGGCTCGCCCTCGAGCAGGATCGGCTGGGTCAGGTGCACGGCGAGGAACAGCGCGGTGGCCAGTGCCTCGTCGGTGAGGTACCCCGCCTCCTCCAGCCTGCGCGCGAACTCCTGGACCTGCTCACTCATCGGCATACCTCGCCGGGTCGTCCGAGAAGGCCTGGCGACAGCCCGGCCCGCAGAAGTGGTACTCGCGCCCGCCGTGCGCCAGCCGGAGCGCGCCGGGCGTGACCGCGACGCTCATGCCGCACACCGGATCGACGGCCTCCGGATGCCCGGCCGCCTCCTGCACCGCGGGCCGCGCCGCGGTGCCGCCGGTACCCCGGCGGGAGGCGATCAGCTCCGCGTACACCGAGACCGCGATCTCCTCCGGGGTTCCGGCCCCGATGTCCAGCCCGGCGGGGGTGCGCACCCGGCCGGGGTCCAGTTCCAGCGCCGAGAGCACCGCCGCGCCCCGGCGGCGGCTCGCGATCAGCCCGACGTAGCCCGCGTCCGCGGCGAGCGCGGCCCGCAGGGCCGGTTCCTCGTCCCGCCCGTGCGAGGCGACGATCACCGCCGCGGCGTCGGGGGGCACCGCCTCCCCCGGCACGGCGGCGCGCACGTCGTACCCGATCGCGCGGCCGAGGGAAACCAGCGCCCTGGCCACCGGTGCGTCCCCGAACACCACCACCAGCGCGGGCGGCAACTGCGCTTCGAGGAAGATCTCCAGCGTGCCACCGGACAGGCACGGGTTGCCGACGGTCACCACTCCCTCTTCGACCCGTTCCCGCGTGCCCGCCTCCGCTGTGATGCGCAGCAGCGTGGACCTCCCGGTGCCGAGCAGGCGGATCCCCTGCCGCCGCACCGTCGATTCGGCGCAGCTCCCGCCGACGAAGCCGGACATCGTGCCGTCCGGCAGCACCAGTGCGCAGTCACCGGGCTTGGCGCTGGTCGGGCGCTGCACCCGCACCACGGTGGCCAGGACGAACGGTTTCCGGGCCGCACGGAGGGAATCCGCCTGCGCGAGCAGTTCGCGACTGGGCATCTCAGGTGATCGCCAGGTCCGGGCGCAACGGACGTCCCTGCATCGCCCGCCACACCGCGGCGGGGGTCAGTGGCATGTCGGCGTGCCGTACGCCGTAGGGCTTCAGCGCGTCCAGCACCGCGTTGACCACCGCGGCGGGCGAGCCGACCGTGGCCGACTCCCCGATGCCCTTCGCGCCGATCGGGTGGTGCGGCGACGGCGTGACCGTCTCGCCCAGCTGCCAGGACGGGCATTCCAACGAGGTGGGCAGCAGGTAGTCCATGAAGGACCCGCCGAGGTGGTTGCCGTCCTCGTCGAAGGCCATCACCTGCATCAGCGCCATGCCGACCCCTTCGGCGAGCCCGCCGTGGATCTGGCCCTCCACGATCATCGGGTTGATCCGCACCCCGCAGTCGTCGACGGCGACGAACTTCCGCACCCTGACCTGCCCGGTGTCCGAATCCACCTCCACCACGCAGATGTAGGCGCCGAACGGGTAGGTCAGGTTCGGCGGGTTGTACACGCAGGTCGCGTCCAGATGCCCCTCCACACCTTCGGGCAGCTCCAGACTCGAATGCGCGGCCATCGCGATGTCCTGAATGGACTTGCCCGCTTCGGGATCGCCTTTGACGAACCAGCGGCCCTTCTCCCATTCCAGGTCGTCGGGGCTGACTTCGAGCATCGCCGAGGCGACCAGCCTGGCGCGCTCGCGCACCCGGCGCGCCACCACCGCCGTGGCCGCGCCGGACACCGGGGTCGAGCGTGATCCGTAGGTGCCCAGCCCGAACGGGGTCTGGTCGGTGTCGCCGTGCACCACGTCGATGTCGTCCGGCGGGATGCCCAGCTCCTCGGCCACGATCTGCGCGAACGTGGTCTCGTGCCCCTGCCCCTGGCTCTGGCAGGACAGGCGCAGCACCGCCTTGCCGGTGGGGTGCACGCGCAGTTCGGCCCCGTCGGCCATGCCGAGCCCGAGGATGTCCATGTGCTTGCGTGGCCCCGCGCCGACCGCTTCGGTGAAGAACGCCACCCCGATGCCGAGAAGGTCGCCGCTTTCGCCGTTGGCGTTCAGCTCCCGCCGCTGCGCCTGTTCGGCGCGCAGTTCGTCGTAGTCCACCATGTCCATCGCCATGCGCAGGGCACGCGGGTAGTCGCCCGAGTCGTACTCCCAGCCGGTCTTGGTGAGGTACGGGAACTGCTCGGCCCGCAGCAGGTTGCGCATCCGCAGGTGCGCCGGGTCCACGCCGAGGTCGTAGGCGAGCACGTCCACCATCCGTTCGACGAGGTAGACCGCCTCGGTGATGCGGAACGAGCAGGCGTAGGCGACCCCGCCGGGTGCCTTGTTCGTGTAGACCCCGGTGACCTCGCAGTGCGCGGCCTCGATGTCGTAGGACCCGGTGAACACGCCGAAGAACCCGGCGGGGAACTTCGACGGCTGCGCGGTGCCGTTGAAGGCGCCGTGGTCGGCGAGCACCTTCACCCGGATCCCGAGGATCTTCCCGTCCTTTGTGGACGCTATCTCGCCGTGCATGTGGTAGTCGCGGGCGAAGGAGGTGCTCATCAGGTTCTCCGAGCGGTCCTCCATCCACTTCACCGGTTTCTGCGTGAGGATCGACCCGACGATGGCGCACACGTAACCGGGGTAGATGCCGACCTTGTTGCCGAAGCCGCCGCCGATGTCCGGCGACACCACCCGGATCCGGTGCTCCGGCAGGCCGGCGACCAGTGCGTAGACGGTGCGGTGCGCGTGCGGTGCCTGCGTGGTGGTGTACATCGTGAGCTTGCCGGTGACCGGATCCAGGTCGGCCACCGCGCCGCAGGTCTCCATCGGCGCGGGATGCACCCGCGGATAGATCATGTCGGCCGCCGCGACCACGTCCGCGGCGGCGAACACCTCGTCGGTGCGGGCGCGGTCCCCGGCCTCCCAGTCGAAGATGTGGTTGTCCGTGCGGCCTTCGATGTCGTCGCGGATCACCGGCGCGTCTTCGTCGAGCGCATGGCGGGCGTCGACCACCGGGGGCAGCGGCTCGTACTCGACGTCGATCAGTTCCAGCGCGTCCCGCGCCGAGTACCGGTCCTCGGCCACGACGAAGGCCACCTCCTGGCCTTGGAAGCGGACCTTGTCGGTGGCCAGCACGGCCTGCACGTCGTGCGACAGCGTCGGCATCCACGCCAGGTTCAGCCCGGCCAGGGTCTCGCCGGTGATCACCGCGCGCACCTTCGGATGCGCCTGCGCCGCGCTGGTGTCCACCGAGAGGATCTTCGCGTGCGCGTGGGGGCTGCGCAGCACCGCGCCGTGCAGCATGCCGGGCAGCACGATGTCGTCGACGTAGTTGCCGTGCCCCCGCAGGAACCGCACGTCCTCCTTGCGGTGCATCCGCCCGAAACCCATCGGGGTCGGGTGCTCCTCGATGGCGGTCATGCCTGCACCTCCTTCCCGGTGTCCGCCGCGGTCTCCCTCATCGTGTCCACCGTGGTCTCTTCGGTTCTCGGCGCGGCGACCGTCACCGCCTCCTGCTCGGCGGCCCAGCGGATCGAACGCACGATGTTCTCGTAACCGGTGCAGCGGCACAGCTGCCCGGAGATGGCCTCGCGGATGTCCTCTTCGGACGGGTCAGGGTTGTGGTCGATCAGCCACCGGGCGGTCATCATCATGCCGGGTGTGCAGAACCCGCACTGGAGGCCGTGGCAGGCTCGGAAGCCCTGCTGGACCGGATCGAGACCGTCCTTTCCGGCCAGCCCCTCCACGGTCCGCACGCGATGCCCGTCGGCCATCACCGCCAGCACCGTGCACGACTTCACCGGAACCTCGTCGAGCCACACCACGCACGCCCCGCAGTTGGACGTGTCGCATCCCCAGTGCGTCCCGGTCAGGCCGAGGGTGTCCCGCAGGAAGTGCACCAGCAGCAGGCGCGGTTCGACTTCGCGCCGGTGGACCTGCCCGTTGACCGTCACGCTGATTTCCATCACCTCACGCCTCCGTTTCCCCGACGGCCGGGTGGCCGCCCCGCCAGCGGTGCAGCGCGGCCTTGAGCGCCCTCGCGGTGAGGGTCGCGGCGAGATGCCGCTTGTAGTCCACCGGACCGCGCTGGTCGGCGACCGGCGCGCAGTGCTCCGCGGCGATCGCCCCGGCCTGCTCGAAACGGGCCTGGGTGGCGGGCCCGCCGGTGAGAAACTCCTCGGCCTCGGGCGCGCAGAAGCTTCTCGCGCCGAGTGCGGTGAGGCCGATGCCCGCTTCGGCCACCGTCTCACCTTCCAGGCGCAGTTCGGCGCCGGCGGCGGCCACCGCCCAGTCCCCCGCCCGCCGCTCGACCTTCCGGTAGGCCGAGGCCGAGGACCGGATCGGCACCCGGAGCCCCACCAGCAGTTCCCCGTCGCCGACCACGGTCTCGTACGGGCCGCGGAAGAACTCCCGCACCGGCACTGTCCGCTGCCCGTAGATGCCCTGGATGACCGCCTCGCCGCGGACCGCGGCGAACGCCGCCGACAGGTCCTCGGACGGGTCGGCCTGGCACAGCGAGCCGCCGACGGTGCCCCGGTTGCGCACGACCGGATCGGCGATGACGCGTTCCGCGTCGTGGAAGATCGGGAAATGCTCGCCCACCACGGCGGAGGCCAGCAGCTCGGCGTGCCGCACCATCGACCCGATGCAGAGGGTGTGCTCCTCGACGCTGATCCGGGCCAGCTCACCGATTTCGTTGATGTCGATGAGCGCCTGCGGCTGTGCCAGCCGCAGCTTCATCATGGGGATGAGGCTGTGCCCTCCGGCCAGGATCCGGCTCTCCGGCCCGTACTGGGCGAGCAGCCTGAGCACCTCGTCGACGCTCGTCGCTTTCTCGTACTGGAACTGGGCAGGTACCTGCATGACGGGCAGCCTCCGTCGCCGGAGGGCCGGCGGCAACGGCTCCATAAGCTTTCCCTTATCCCACCAGGAAGAATGACCCAGGTCACGTAGAATGCCGGAGGTGACGCTCGGTCAGCTCAGCGCGTTCGTCCTGGTCGCCCGGCTCGGCTCGGTGACCGGCGCGGCGCGGGCCCTGGGCGTGAGCGAGCCCGCGGTGTCGCAGGCGCTGGCCGCGCTGCGCCAGCACCACGGCGACAAGCTCATCGTGCGGACCGCCGACGGGATGAAGCTGACCCCGGCCGGGGGCCGCCTCCTGCCCATCGCCTCGCAGATGGTGGCCCTCGGTGCCGATGCCGACGCGGCCGTCCGGGAGGCCAGCGGCAGGGCCGAGCGGCTGCACGTCGCGGTCACCAGCACGCTCGCCGAGTTCGTGGCGAACCCGCTGCTCGAAACGTTCGCCGCGCGCTCCGGCCTGCCCGTGGACGCCTCGGCCGGGCTGGCGCGGACCGCCGAGATGCCGGTGCTGGTGGGCAACCGGCTCGCCGACGCCGCCCTCGGCCCCGCCTTCGAAAGCGGCCTCGACAGCACCCCCGTCTTCCGCTGCACCCTCGTCGCCGTGGCCGCGCCGCAGGCCCGCTACCGCGGGAACCCGGCGAGCTGGCCGTGGCTGGTCGGCCCCTCCGGCGCCGATCCGGACAGCGACACCGCCAAGGTGCTCCAGCGGCTCGGGGTGGCCGACGACGCCATCCAGGTCTTCCCGAACCAGACCGCCGCCTGGTCGGCCGCGGCGGGCGGCCACGGCGTCTCGATCGCGATCGAGCACCTCGCGGCCCCCCAGCTCCGCCGCCGCGAACTCGCGGTCGTGCCCACCGCCGCCACCCCCGCGACCCTGTGCTGGCACGTGACGACCCTGCCCCGGGACCGGCAGTCCGCCGCGGCCGCTTCCCTGCGGCACTTCCTGGCCACCCCCGCGGCGATGCAGGTGATGCGTTCCCCCGGTGCGGGCGTGCCCCCGTCCCGCTTCCGGCCCCCGGTCTACGTCACCATCTGGAGCTGACCGGGCCGTTCACCGTGCCGGGACGGCGGAGACGGCCAGCGGCACGAGCAGCGCCTGATCACCGGATCCGGTGTGGATAACGAGCCAGTGCTCTTCCCCGAAGGACCGGGTGACCCTCCGGCCGTCCGGGGCGATCCACAACGGCACCCCGTCCACGACGGTCGCCGTGCCGGCCGCATCCCCCGGGCGGGTGGTGGCGGAAGCGGGCGGTGCAGTGATCGTCGTCGAACTGGCCGGGGGCCGCGCACTCGTGCTCAAGCTCTGCCGCGCGCTCGTCTCCGGGCCCCGGAACACGGCGGCGAGGGCGGCTTCGACCGAGACGCACCGGTCGTCCGTGCCCTGGGTGTCGGCCGGTTCCACCCCGGGCGGGCACAGGACCAGCCTCTCGCTCTTCGGGTTCCAGGACCACGAGACCAGCCGCAACGAGGCCGGCACCTTCAGCGACCGGATCATCCCCGTCGGCGTGGCCGGCATGGCGCGGAAGGACTTCGCGATCCTGATCAGGACGGGGAGGTCGTTCGTGATGCCGCCGCTCAAGACGGCCCACCGGCCGTCGCCGAACGGCCACGACACCGCGATCTCCTTTCCCCCGGCGAGCGGGCGCACCTTCACCGGGAAGTCGTAGCCGCCCACCCTCGTGAGCGGCAGTAGCGGGTTCGGGTCGTGATCCTCGACGGCGATCCGGAACACCTCCCCCCGCCACACGGTGCTGTGGTACTCGGCACTCGTCTCGTGCGGACCGATCGACCAGTCGCTCAGCTCGTACCCCTGCAGTTCGAGGGTGAACGGCAGCGTCGGGACCACCACTTCACCGGCGCCCGGCGAGGCGACCGGCAGCGTGGGCTGCCCGTCGTCCTGGCGCAGCCAGGAAAGGCCCACGGCCAGGCCCACCGTGGTCACCGCCACCAGGGTGGCCGCACCCAGAGCGCGCCGCCGCGCGCGCCGCCGCCGGATCCGGCGCCCGGTGCCGGCGAGCACCTCTTCGGGGTCGGGGGCCAGCACTTCACGGATGCGCAGGGCTTCCCGCAGTTCGTCCGTACCGTCCATTGCTCAGGCCACCTCCAGTTCGTTCTTCATGCGGGCCCGCAGGATGGACAGGCCACGCGAAATATGGCTCCGCACGGTTCCGAGGGCGCACCCGAGCACCTCGGCGATCTCGCCGTCGTCGCGGTCTTCGTAGAAGCGGAGCACGATGGCCGCCTGCTGCGGACGGCTCAGCCCGGCCAGCAGGGCGGCGAGCTGCTCGTGGTCGGCGATGCGTCCGGCCGGGTCGGCGACCTGCCCTTCGGTGAACCGGCTGGTGTCCTCCACCGCCCGCACGGACCGCTGGTACCAGCGGCGGCGCCACGAAAGGTAGCCGTTCACCACCATCTTGCGCAGGTACAGGTCGGGTCTTTCGGTCTCCGACACCCGCTTCCAGCGCGCGTGTGCCCGGACGAGGGCGTCCTGGACGATGTCCTGCGCCAGGTCACGATCCCCGCTGAGCACGGCCGCGAACCGCACCAGCCCGGGCAGCTGTTCCCGGGAGAACTCCTCGAAGTGCACATCCGCCTAATGCCCGCACCCCCGCGATCGGTTGCAGTCCCACCGCAGAAGTGGCCCAGACCTCTCCCGAGCCCTTCACGGCCTCGCCCGCGCGGGGCGGGTCAGTCGGCGAGCCTGCGGACGACGGCGTCGGCGAGCAGGCGGCCGCGGTCGGTGAGCACGGCCCGGCCCTGATCCAGTGCCTCCGGGGTGAGCAGCCCTTCGGACGCCGCGGCGCGCGCCTCGGCCAGTCCCCCGGGCTCCAGTGCCTCCAGCGGCAGCCCCTCCGCCAGCCGCAGTTCGAGCATGATCCGTTCCAGGTACCGGTCCGCGTCGGTGAGCACCTCCCGGCCAGCCTCCGGCGACTTCCCCTCGGCCAGCAGCGCGGCGTACCGGGCCGGGTGCTTCACGTTCCACCAGCGCACCCCATCGAGGTGGCTGTGGGCGCCGGGACCCGCCCCCCACCAGTCGCCGCCCTGCCAGTAGCCCAGGTTGTGCCGGCAGCGGGCCTGGGGGGAAGCCGCCCAGTTCGACACCTCGTACCAGTCCAGGCCGGCGGCGGTGAGGGTCCGGTCGATCAGTTCGTAATAGGCGGCGAGCACGTCCTCGTCCGGGGCGGGCAGCTCGCCGCGACGCACCCGGCGCGCCAGCGCGGTGCCGTCCTCGACGATCAGCGAGTACGCGGACACGTGGTCGACCCCGGCCTGGAGCACGGCGTCGAGCGAGGCCCGCAGGTCCTCGATCCGTTCCCCCGGGGTGCCGTAGATGAGGTCCAGGTTCACGTGCTCGAACCCGGCCTCGCGTGCCTCGATCGCCGCGGCCACGGGGCGTCCCGGTGTGTGCACGCGGTCGAGGACCCGGAGCACGTGGCGCGCCGCGGACTGCATGCCCAGCGAGATGCGCGTGTAGCCCGCTTCCCGGATGCCCGCGAAGAATTCCCGGGAAGTGGACTCCGGATTGGATTCCGTGGTCACCTCGGCACTCGGGGCGATCCCGAAGGAGCCCCGGATGGCGTCCAGCACGGCGGCGAGTCCGTCCGCACCCAGCAGCGACGGGGTGCCACCGCCCACGAACACCGTTTCGGCGGGCCTCGCGCCCGGCTGGGAAGCTCCGAAGTCCAGCTCACGCCGCAGTGCTTCCAGCCAGGACGACGGTGACGCGGCCGAACCCAGCTCGCCCGCCGTGTAGGTGTTGAAGTCGCAGTAACCGCATCTGGTCGCACAGAACGGCACGTGCACGTACACCCCGAATGGCCTTCCCACCCCATCAGTGTCCCACTGTCAAGCCCGTTCCCAGGACGTGGGCGCGTCTGGAACACAGGGTGGACACGTGGCACGGTGAACTCGTGACTCATGCCGGTGTTCTCCTCGTGGCGCGCCGCCACGTCGATCTCCGGCGCGTGGCCAGCGCCCTGTGCCGCACCTTCCGCTGACGCCGCCGCGCTTTCCCCACCAGCCGCCGGCGCCGGACGCCGCGGACTGCCTTCCCACGCCAGGGATCCAGGGGCAACCGGTGGCGCCGGCGCCCTCCGACCGCCCGGAGGACCCCCAGAATGTCCGACACCTCCACCCCCCGCACCCCGCGCGCCCGGCAGCGCCGCGGCAAGGGTCAGTGGGCGCTCGGCTACCGCGAGCCGCTCAACCCCAACGAGCGTTCGAAGAAGGACGACCATCCGCTCAACGTGCGCGCCCGGATCGAGGGGACCTACGCCCACGGCGGGTTCGCCTCGATCGACCCGGGTGACCTGCGCGGCCGCTTCCGCTGGTACGGCCTGTACACGCAGCGCAAACCCGGCATCGACGGCGGCCGGACCGCGGCGCTGGACCCGGAAGAACTCGACGACGAGTACTTCATGCTCCGCGTCCGGATCGACGGCGGCGCGCTGACCACCGAGCAGCTCGCGCTGATCGGCGAGATCTCCCAGACCTACGCACGGGACACCGCCGACATCACCGACCGGCAGAACGTCCAGTACCACTGGATCCGCGTCGAGGACATGCCCACCATCTGGGCCAAGCTCGAAGGCGCGGGGCTGACCACGATGACCGCCTGCGGCGACAGCCCGCGCGTGATCCTCGGCTCGCCGCTGGCGGGCATCGCCGACGACGAGATCATCGATGCCACCCCGGCCATCGACGAGATCAAGCGCCGTTACCTCGGCAAGCCCGAATACGCCAATCTGCCGCGCAAGTTCAAGACCGCGATTTCCGGGCTGCCGGACGTGGCGCACGAAATCCACGATGTCGCCTTCGTCGGGGTGCACCACCCCGAGCACGGTCCCGGCTTCGACTTGTGGGTCGGCGGCGGGCTGTCCACCAACCCGATGCTCGCGCAGCGGCTGGGCGCGTGGGTGCCGCTCGCCGAAGTGCCCGAGGTGTGGGAGGGCGTGATCAGCGTCTTCCGCGACTACGGCTACCGCCGCCTGCGTTCCCGCGCGCGGCTGAAGTTCCTCGTCAAGGACTGGGGGGCGCGGAAGTTCCGTGAAGTCCTCGAAACCGAATACCTCGGGCGCAGGCTGCTCGACGGTCCCGCACCCCAGGCGCCCGGACGCCACCGGGACCACGTCGGCGTGCACCGCCAGAAGGACGGCACGTTCTCGGTGGGCACGGCGCCGATCGCCGGCCGTGTGTCCGGCTCCACGCTGATCGCGGTGGCCAAGGCCGCCGAACGCGCCGGTTCCGCCCGCGTGCGCCTGACGCCGCTGCAGAAGCTCGTGGTGCTCGACGTGCCGGAGACGGAAGTGCCGGGACTGCAGGCCGAACTCGCCGAACTCGGCCTGCCGAGTGAGCCGAGCCCCTGGCGGCGCGGCGTGATGGCCTGCACCGGCATCGAGTTCTGCAAGCTCGCGATCGTGGAGACCAAGGCGCGGGCGCGCGAGCTGGTCACCGAACTGGAGCGGCGCCTGGCCGACATCGAGTCCGAACTGGACACCGGGGACAGCCCGGTCACCGTGCACCTCAACGGCTGCCCGAACTCCTGCGCCCGCATCCAGACCGCCGACATCGGGCTCAAGGGCCAGATCGTCACCGACGACGAGGGCAACCAGGTCGAGGGTTTCCAGGTGCACCTGGGCGGCGGCCTCGGCCTCGACGCCGGGTTCGGCCGGAAACTGCGCGGGCACAAGGTGACCGGCGGCGAGCTGGTCGGCTACGTCGAGCGGGTGGTGCGCAACTACCACGCGGGCCGGGAACCGGGCGAGCGGTTCGCGCAGTGGGCGGCACGGGCCCCGGAGGACGAGCTGCGATGAGCGAGCGCGCCACACCGTTCCACTGCCCCTACTGCGGCGAAGAGGATCTGCGCCCGGAAGAAGCCGAGGGCTGGCTGTGCGTCGCCTGCCGCCGGGTGTTTTCCGTGAAGTTCATCGGAATACGGCAACCAGAGGGAGTGCGATGACCACGGCCACCAGGGAAGCGGAACTGCGGGCGCTGGCGGAGGAGGCGGGCCGGGCGCTGGCGGACGCGGACGCGCTCACCGTGCTGAAGTGGACCGCCGACACCTTCGGCGACGACTTCATCGTGGCCTCGAACATGCAGGACGCGGTGCTCATCGACCTGGCAACCCAGGTCAAGTCCGATGTGGACGTTCTGTTCCTCGAGACCGGATACCACTTCGCGGAGACGATCGGGACCCGGGACGCGGTCGCCACCGTCTACCCGGACATCCGGATCGTCAACGCGGTGCCCGAGCAGACCGTGGCGCAGCAGGACGCCGAGTACGGCCCGAAACTGCACGAGCGCGACCCGAACCTGTGCTGCCAGTTGCGCAAGGTGGTTCCGTTGCGCAGGACCCTGTCCCGCTATTCGGCCTGGGTCACCGGGGTGCGCCGGGTCGACGCACCGACCCGCGCGGACACCCCGATCGTCACCTGGGACGAGCGCAACGGCCTGGTGAAGATCAACCCGATCGCCCCGTGGTCCGACGAGGAGTTCCGCGACTACCTCGAATCCCACGGCGTCCTGGAGAACACGCTCGTCTCCGAGGGCTACCTGTCGATCGGCTGCGCGCCGTGCACGGCCAAGGTCGCCCCCGGCGCCGACCCCCGCAGCGGACGGTGGGCGGGCAAGGCCAAGACCGAATGCGGCCTGCACGGCTGAACGAGGGCGAAAAGGGTTCAGAAAGGCAGCCATGACTTCCGTTTCCGTACCCGGAACCGGCGTGACGGTGTTCGATTCCGACCACCTCACCGCGCTGGAGTCCGAGGCCATCCACATCTTCCGCGAGGTGGCGGGCGAGTTCGACCGCCCGGTGATCCTCTTCTCCGGCGGCAAGGACTCCACCCTCCTGCTGCACCTGGCGATCAAGGCGTTCTGGCCGGCGCCGGTGCCGTTCCCGCTGCTGCACGTGGACACCGGCCACAACTTCGACGAGGTCATCGCGTTCCGCGACGAGGTGGTGGCCCGGCACGGCCTGCGCCTGGTCGTGGCGCGCGTGCAGGACTGGATCGACGACGGGCGGCTCACCGAACGCGCCGACGGCACCCGCAATCCGCTGCAGACCCAGCCGCTGCTGGACACCATCGCCGAGCACCGGTTCGACGCGGTGTTCGGCGGAGGCCGCCGCGACGAGGAGCGCGCCCGCGCCAAGGAGCGCATCTTCAGCCTCCGCAACGCCTTCGGGCAGTGGGATCCGCGACGGCAGCGTCCCGAGTTGTGGAACCTCTACAACGGACGGCACCGTCCGGGAGAACATGTGCGGGTGTTCCCGCTGTCCAACTGGACCGAAGCCGACGTGTGGCACTACATCGCCCGCGAGGGGATCGAGCTGCCCTCGATCTACTACGCGCACCGCCGTCCGGTCTACCGGCGGGACGGGATGTGGCTCACCTCCGGCCCGTGGGGCGGGCCGCGCGAAGGCGAGGACGTCCGGGAACTGAGCGTGCGCTACCGCACCGTGGGCGACGGTTCCTGCACCGGCGCGGTGGAATCCACCGCGACCACGGTGGAGGAAGTCATCGCCGAGGTGCTGGCGAGCCGGCTCACCGAGCGCGGCGCGACCCGGGCCGACGACCGCCTGTCCGAAGCCGCCATGGAGGACCGCAAGCGAGAGGGCTACTTCTGATGAGCTCATTACTTCGCCTGGCCACCGCGGGCAGTGTGGACGACGGAAAGTCCACTTTGGTCGGCCGGTTGCTCTACGACACCAAGTCGGTGCTGGCCGACCAGCTCGACGCGGTCACCCGCGCCAGCGTGGACCGTGGTCTGTCCACACCGGACCTCTCCCTGCTGGTCGACGGGCTGCGCTCCGAGCGCGAGCAGGGCATCACCATCGACGTCGCCTACCGCTACTTCGCCACCCCCAAGCGGACCTTCGTGCTGGCCGACACCCCGGGGCACGTGCAGTACACCCGCAACACGGTCACCGGCGCCTCCACCGCCCAACTGGCGGTGCTGCTGGTCGACGCGCGCAAGGGCGTGGTCGAGCAGACCCGCCGCCATGCCGCGGTGCTCGCCCTGCTGGGCGTGCCCCGGCTCGTGCTCGCGGTGAACAAGATCGACCTCGTCGACTACGACGAGGAGACCTTCGCCGTGATCACCAAGGAGTTCACCGCGCACGCCACGGCGCTGGGGTACGCGGAGGGCGCGGTGCTCGCCATCCCGGTGTCCGCGCTGGCCGGGGACAACGTGGTGGAGCGTTCGGCCAACACCCCCTGGTACACCGGCCCGACCCTGTTGCACCACCTCGAAACGGTGCCGCCCGCGCCCGACCCGCACGACGTCCCGTTCCGGTTCCCGGTGCAGTACGTGATCCGCCCGCGCACGCCCGAACACCCGGACTACCGCGGCTACGCGGGCCAGGTGGCGGCGGGCACCGTGCGGCCGGGTGACGAGGTCGTGGTGCTGCCCGCGGGGCTGCGCACCACGGTGGCGCGGATCGACACCGCCGACGGCGAACTCGCCTCCGCGGAGGCGGGCCGCTCGGTCACCCTCGTGCTCGCCGACGAGCTGGACATCTCCCGTGGTGACGTCATCGCCGCCGCGGGCCGGGCGCCGGTGCCGTCGGACGAGCTGGACGCGACCCTGGCCTGGCTGTCCGACAAGCCGCTGCGTCCGGGCGCCCGCGTGCTGGTCAAGCACGGCGCGCGCACCGTGCCCGCCTTCGTCGAGAAACTCACCGCCCGCTTCGACGAGCAGCGCTTGTCCAGTGTGGACTCTCCGGAAACGCTGGAGCTCAACGACATCGGCGCTGTCCGCGTGCGCACCGCGGAACCGTTGCCGGTGGACGACTACGCGGTCAACCGCCGCACCGGGGCGTTCCTGCTGATCGACCCCGCCGACGGCACCACCCTCGCGGCCGGCCTCGCCGGTGCCCCGCTGCCGATCCTGCGCGGCGACCGCGACGAAGTCTCCCCCGGTCCGTAGTCCCTTCTCCCCCAACGGAAAGGTCCCCCCATGAGAGCCCAGCGACGTGGCATCGGCCTGCTCGCCACGGCACTGACCGTCCTGGCCATGCTCAGCGGCTGCACCCGCGCCGGTGGCTCCGACAGCGCCGCGCCCGCGGCCGACCAGGGTGCCGCGGCCGAGGTGCGGCTGGGCTACTTCCCCAACGTCACGCACGCTTCGGCGCTCATCGGGCTGGACAAGGGCTACTTCGCGCAGCGGCTCGGCAGCGGCACCAAACTCGTCCCCACCCGGTTCAACGCGGGTCCGGACGAGGTTTCGGCGCTGCTGGGCGGTTCGCTCGACATCGGGTTCATCGGCTCGGGCCCGGCGATCAACGCCTTCGCCAAGTCCGACGGCCGGACGGTGCGCCTGATCTCGGGGGCGACCTCGGGCGGCGCCCAGCTGGTGGTCAAGCCGGAGATCACCGCCCCGCAGGACCTCCACGGCAAGATCATCGCCGATCCGCAGGCCGGCAACACCCAGGACGTCGCGCTCAAGAAGTGGCTGGCGGAGCAGAAGCTCACCGACGTCAGCGTGCAGAACGAGGACAACGCGGTGACGCTGGACCAGTTCGGCAAGGGCGCGATCGCCGGGGCGTGGCTGCCCGAGCCGTGGTCGTCGCGGCTGGTCGCCGACGCCGGGGCGAAGGTGCTGGTGGACGAGAAGAGCCTGTGGCCTCAAGGGCGGTTCCCGACCACGGTCGTGGTGGTGCGCACGCAGTTCCTGGCGCAGCATCCGCAGACGGTGCAGGCGGTCCTGCGCGGCCTGCTGGACGCCGGCTCCCTGGCCGCCACCGACCCGGCCGAGGCCAAGGCCGCGGTCAACCGGCAGCTGAAGGCGCTCACCGGTTCGAGCCTTTCGCCCGCCGTGCTGGACCGGGCGTTCTCCTCGATCGAGCTGACCACCGATCCGCTGGCTTCGCGCTTCCCTCAGCTGGCCCAGGACCAGGTGACCGCGGGCGTGGCCAAGACGGCGCCGAAGCTGACCGGTTTCTTCGATCTCACCGCGCTGAACACCGTGCTCGCGCAGGCCGGGAAACCGGCGGCCGACGCCGCGGGCCTGGACGCCCATTGATCGCCGACGATCGCGACGACCGAGGAAGGCAGGCGAGACTGATGACGGCCACGGTGGAGGATTCCGTGCGACCGGCCACGGGGCACGCCGTGCGGCTGGCCGGGGTGCACAAGAGCTTCGGCCAGGGCCGCCGCACGATCGCCGCGCTCGCCGGGGTCGACCTCGACGTGGCCCCGGGCGAGTTCGTCTGCCTCCTCGGCGCGTCCGGCTGCGGCAAGACCACGCTGCTCAACCTGATCGCCGGACTGGACCGCCCCTCCGCGGGCACGATCGAGCTGAACAGTTCCCGGCCCGCGGTGATGTTCCAGGAAGCGGCGCTGATGCCGTGGCTGACCGCCGCGGCCAACGTGGAACTGCCGTTGCGGCTGGCCGGGGTGCCCCGCGCGGCCCGCAAGAGCCGCACCGGTGAACTGCTCGAACTGGTCCGCCTCGACGGGGCGGGCAGGAAGCGGCCGCACGAGTTGTCGGGTGGCATGCGCCAGCGCGTCGCGCTGGCGCGCGCGCTCGCCTCGGCGCTGCACACCTCGGACGAGGCGGCCTCGCGGCCCTCGCTGCTGCTCATGGACGAGCCTTTTTCCGCGCTCGACGCGATCACGCGCGACGTGCTGCAGGGCGAGCTGCTACGGGTCTGGCGCACCACCGGCACCGCCGTCGTGTTCGTGACGCACGATGTTCGCGAGGCCGTGCGGCTGGGGCAGCGCGTGGTGCTGCTGTCCTCGCGGCCGGGACGGGTGGTGCAGCAGTGGCCGGTCGGCGGGCTTTCCGCGCCCGAAGAACGGACGCTGACCGAGACGATCAACCAGCGTCTGCGTGAGGTGATCTCCAGTCATGCCGCGGCTTGACGATCTCGACGCGGCGGTCGGCGCGGGCCTCGACGCCCTCGACACTCCCCCCGAGGACGCCGAACGGCCGGGCCGCGCGGCACGGTTGCTGCGGGCCGTTGTGCCGCCCGTGGCGTTCCTCGTGCTCGTCATCGCGGTGTGGCAGGCGCTGTGGGCGGCGGCGCTCTGGCCCGAATACCAGCTCCCCGCGCCGCTGGCGGTGGGCGGGGAACTGTGGACGCGGGTGGCCGACGGCGAGGCGCTCGGCTTCGTCTGGACTTCGGTGCACCGCGCCGTGTTCGGCTTCCTGATCGCGATCGTGCTCGCCACCCCGCTCGGGCTGCTGGTGGCCAAGGTGCGCCTGGTGCGCTCGGCGCTCGGGCCGTTCCTGTCCGGCCTGCAGAGCCTGCCTTCGGTGGCCTGGGTACCGGCCGCGGTGCTGTGGTTCGGGGTCTCCCCCACCGCGATGTACGCGGTGCTGCTGCTGGGCAGCGTGCCGTCGATCGCCAACGGGCTGGTGGCCGGGATCGACCAGATCCCGCCGATCCTGCCGCGCGTGGGCAAGGTGCTCGGCGCGGGCAGGCTCAGGGCGTCGTGGCACATCCTGCTGCCCGCCGCGCTGCCCGGTTATCTCGCCGGGCTCAAGCAGGGCTGGGCGTTCTCGTGGCGTTCGCTGATGGCGGCCGAGATCATCGCGACCTCCCCGTTGCTGGGCAAGGGGCTGGGCGCCTACCTCGACGACGGCAGGACGCTGTCGGACATGCCGACGGTGATCTCGGCGATCGTGCTCATCCTGCTGGTCGGGGTGGGCATCGAACTGCTGGTGTTCCGCCCGCTGGAGCGGTCGGTGCTGCGAGCCCGCGGGCTGAGCGGATCGGTGTGATGGCCCCGCCACTGGTCGTCGTCGCGCACGGCAGCCGCGATCCGCGGTCGGCGGCGGCGATCCACGCGCTGGCCCGGTCGTTCCCCGCGGACGGCCCGGAGATCCATGTGTCCTTTCTGGACCTGTCCGCGCCGTTGCTGCCGGACGTGCTGCGCGGCCTGCACGCACGGGGGCACCGGCACATCGTGGTGGTGCCGCTGCTGCTCGGCAGCGCCTACCACGCCCGGGTCGACGTGCCCGCGCTCGTGGCGCACGTGCGGGGGCCGCGGGTCACCGTGTCCGGCGTACTGGGCCCCGACCCGGTGCTGGCCGAGGCCGCGCTCGAGAAGCTGATCGCGGCCGGTGCCGATCCCGGCGACCCCGGCCAGGGCGTGGTGCTCGCCGCGGCCGGGTCTTCGCACGCCCCGGCGAACGCGGCGGTGGCCCTGCTGGCGCGACAGTGGACAGCGCGGTACCGGATGCGCGTCGTCCCGGCGTTCGCCAGCGCGGCGCGGCCGGACGTCCCCGCCGCCATCGCCCGGCTCCGGGCCCAGGGCGCCCGGCGACTGGCCGTCGCGTCGTGGTTTCTGGCCCCCGGCCGCCTCCCGGACCGGATCGCGGCACTGGCCCGCGAGGCCGACCCCGCCGTCCGGCTCGCCGGGCCCCTCGCCCCCGATCCGCGCGTCGGCTCCGTTGTCCTGGCCCGCTACCGCGAGTCCCTCGCCCCCGTTCGCCTCGCACTGGCGACGTGACGCGGGCCTCGTCACGGTGGGCGGATCACACTCCCGCTCTGTGGCAAGGTGACAGCCATGCCTGACGAACTGGTGCACTACTCAGTGGCGAGTGGTACCGCGACGATCACCCTCGACTCACCGCACAACCGCAACGCGCTGTCCTCGCAGCTGCGGCGCGAACTGCGCGAGAGCCTGACGAAGGCCCAGGACGACGACGCCGTCCGGGTGATCGTGCTCACCCACACCGGTCCGGTGTTCTGCTCCGGGATGGACCTCAAGGAGGCCAGGGGAGCCGAGGCCGGCAACCAGGGTGTCAACGAGTTCCCCGGGATCCTCGAACAGCTGTGGAACAGCCCGAAGCCGGTCGTCACCCGCCTGGCCGGGCCCGCCAGGGCGGGCGGCGTCGGCATGGTGGCCGCCTCTGACATCGTGGTGGCCGCGCGCGAGGCCACCTTCGCCTTCTCCGAGGTCCGGATCGGTGTGGTCCCGGCGGTCATCTCGCTGGTCGTCCTGCCCCGGATCGCGCCGAGGGCGGCGCAGGAACTGTTCCTCACCGGCGAGGTGTTCGACGCCGAGCGCGCCGCCCGGATCGGGCTCATCACGGCCGTGACCGATGCGGAGGGGCTGGACGACGAGGTGGCCCGCTACGTGCGCGCACTGGTCCTGGGCGGCCCGAAGGCGCTGGCCGCGACGAAGGAACTGCTGGCCGCCCCGAAACCGGCCTCGCCGTCGGCCGGGTTCGCGGCGATGAACGAGCTGTCCGCGCGGTTCTTCGCGAGCGAGGAGGGCCAGGAAGGCATCACCGCCTTCGCCCAGAAGCGCCGCCCCGCCTGGGTCCCCGCCGACTGACCCTGCCCGGCCGCGGATTGCCGTGAAGGGTCTTGTGTCCCACGCTGGGACCGGTGCCGGGTGCCCTGAAGGTCGCCTTCAGGGTCATAAACGCCCTCAAGGCCACCTTGAGGGCACGGCCCTGCTCCGAGGCACGCCGCCCCTGTCCGGGCGCTGACCCTTCACGGCCCGGCCGGCCCCTCAAGAGGCGGCGGGGGTCAGGCGTCGATGAGGGTGACGGTGAGGCGGCGGCTGTCCGCCCGGTCCCCGCCCGGCGCGAGGGCCCGCTCGGCGTCGGAGAGGACACTGCGGATCGCCAGGTACGCCCTGGGGTCGGCCTGCTTGAGGTCCTCGGAACCGGCCCAGATGAGCACGTGCTCGCCGCTGGGGAGCCACGACAGGTCGGTGAGGCAGTCGTAGAGGGCGTCGAGGTTGCGGCCGAACCAGTCGGGGAACGACAGGGCCGCGGCGATGGCCTCCATCGTGGACATCTTGTCCACCGGATGCCCGGCCAGCAGATGCGAGTAGGCGCCCCGCGCACGGGCCTGCTCGGTGACGGTCTTGACGGTGAGCTGCTCCATGGCCTTTTACCTGCTGGGATCGACGACGACGAAGGTGGAGTAATGGTCACCGGTGTAGTAGAGCTCCTGCGACCTACCGGTGATCAGCCGTCGCGGGCCCCGGTCCTGGCTGCCGGGGGTGGGCACGGTGTACTCATGGTAATAACCCGACTGCTTTTCGGGCAGCCGTTTCTCCCGGTTCTCGAACACCACCCCGTCGTTGCGGGGATACGGGAACGGACCGCCCTTTTCGATCAGTTTCCAGGTTTGGGCGGCTTCGGGCGGGAGGGTGGACAGGGCGCGCGCGGGCAGCGAGGCCGTACTGGGTCCGGGCCCCGTACCGCCGCTGCCGCCGACCTCCCTGACCAGCCACCCGCCGAGGACGAGCACGATGAGCCCGATCAGGGCGACCGTGATGCGCCTTCTGCTGGTGGAGGTCTTCATCGGCGGCACCCGCGTGCGAAACGCACACCTGTCCCGTTCATCTTCGACACCAGCACACCTTAAGACCGGGGCGGGCAGTCCCGGTCGGGGGCCGAGCCGAACCAGGCGCCGATCCGGTCGACGATCCGGTCGATCAGCCACGCCGCGCCGAGACACAGCGGTCCGAGCACGGCGACGACCAGGATGAACTGGAGGGGGAACCACAACTGCGCGAGCCACAGCTCGGCGTTGTCCCACCAGTTGGCCAGCCCGTTGAACACAGCTCACAGCGTACGCGCCGCTTGATCGCGGTACGTTGCTGGCATGTTCGCCGTGTACGCCCGAGAACCGAAGCCGGACAACCCGCTGGACGCGCTCGTCGTGGGGGAGCGCCCCGAGCCGGAGGTGCCGGATGGCTGGGTGAAAGTCGCTGTCAAGGCCGCCAGCCTCAACATGCACGACATCTGGACCCTGCGCGGGGTGGGGATCAAGGGGGAGCAGTTCCCGATGATCCTCGGCTGCGACGGGGCCGGAGTGCTCGAGGACGGCACCGAGGTCGTCCTGCACTCGGTGGTCAACGCCCCCGGCTGGCAGGGTGACGACACCCTCGACCCCAAGCGCACCCTGCTCACCGAGAAGCACCAGGGCACCTTCGCCGACTACGTGGTGGTCCCGGCCCGCAACGCCATTCCGAAGCCGGCGGGCCTGTCGTTCTCCGAGGCGGCCGTGATGGGCACCGCGTGGCTGACCGCCTACCGCATGCTCTTCGTCAAGTCGGGGCTGCGGCCCGGGCAGACGATGCTGGTGCAGGGCGCCTCCGGCGGCGTGTCGACCGCGCTGATCCAGCTGGGCCGCGCGGCCGGTTTCCGGGTGTGGGTGACCGGACGCAGCGAGGAGAAGCGGGCACTGGCCGAGTCGCTGGGCGCGCACCAGGCCTTCGAATCGGGCGCGCGTCTGCCGGACCGGGTGGACGCGGTGTTCGAGACGGTCGGGAAGGCGACCTGGGGTCATTCGCTCAAGTCGCTCAAGCCGGGCGGCATCGTGGTGGTGTCCGGTTCGACCAGCGGTCCCGACCCGAGCGCCGACCTGCAGCGCGTGTTCTTCCTGCAACTGCGGGTGGCCGGGTCGACCATGGGCACCCGGGACGAACTGGAAAGCCTGCTCCACTACGTGGACCTGGCGGGGATCCGGCCCCAGATCGGGGCGGAGCTGCCGCTCGCGGACGCGGAGAAGGGATTCCGGGACATGCTCGCGGGCGAGACGGCCGGAAAGATCGTGTTCACGAAGTGAACCGGCGGAAATAGGCCCCGGCCTGCGGCAAGGCCTTGCCGGCGCGCTCCCGATGCGGCTTTGTGACCCGGAAAACCTTGAGGAAAAATGAGATTTCCTCGCTAATCTGGGTACATGACCGCAATGAGGCGGGAACAAGGCCAGGCTCCGGACGCTCGCCCGGCCGGCCCGGATCCGATCCGGGCCGGCTACCGCAGCTATGCCGGCGTCCGGACCCGCGTACTGGAAACCGTCTCGGCCCGGCAGACCAGCGGGCCGAGGCTGGTGCTGCTACACGGTTACTGCGACAGCGCGGACACGTGGCGCCCCGTGCTGGCCGAACTCGCCGAAGCGGGGCTCCCCGCGGTCGCGGTCGACCTGCCCGGATTCGGTGACGCCGAGCCCCTGCGGCCCGGCGCGATGCTGCCGCAACTGGACCTGTTCGTCGACGCGGTCCTCAAGGAGCAGACGGCCCAGGGCGATGTGGTGCTCGCGGGGAACTCCCTCGGCGGCACCATGAGCCTCCGCGCGGCCTACACCTCCCGGCGGCCGGTCACCGGCGTGGTGTCCGTCGCCGCCCCCGGATTCGTCGACCGCTGGCTCGTGCGCGCGGTGGGCAGCCTGCCCCTGCGGATGTGGTCGTCGCTGCCCCTGCCCGTCCCCGGGTTCCTGGTGCGCTCGATCGCCGAGTACGTGGTGCCGAGGCTGCTCTACGCCGATCACGGGGTCGCCGAACAGGAGCACGTCCGGCGCTTCACCGAACTCTTCCCCGACTACCGGACCGCGACCAGCAGGCTGGACCAGGCGCGGCAGCTCGTCGAGGAGCTCGCCGAGGCCTACGGCGGGATCGACGGCATCGAGGTACCCCTGCTGGTGGTCGCCTGCGGCAAGGACCGGCTGGTCAGCGCCGATTCCGGCCGCCGCCTGCATTCCCTGGTGCCGCACAGCCGCCTGCTGGTGCGGGAGGACTGGGGGCACTGCCCCCAGCTCGACGACCCCTCGGCCCTGGCCGAGCTGCTCGGTTACTTCGCCGCAGGCGCGCTCCGCAGGCGCGGGGAGGAACGGGTGGCGGACCGGCTGGAGGCGGCCGCGGGCTGAGCGCGGGTCCGCCAGGAGCAAGCACGAAGCCTCCGTTCGCAGCTGCCGTACCGGGACGATTTGGGAGTACCGTGCCCGAATCGCCGTTCGCGGACTGATTGGGGACGTTCATGGCCGCCGCCGGGATCTTCCGCCGCAAGCCCATCGACCAGATCGAGTCGGCGGAGACCGGCGGCCTGCAGCGCACCCTCGGCCTGTGGCAGCTGACCGCCATCGGCATCGGCGGCATCATCGGCGCCGGGATCTTCTCCCTGGCCGGGGCCGTCGCGCACGAGACCGCGGGCCCGGCGGTACTCATCTCCTTCCTCATCGCCGGTGTCGCGAGCGCGGCGGCGGCCTTCTCCTACGCCGAGTTCGCCGGGCTCATCCCGCGAGCCGGTTCGGCCTACACCTACGGCTACGCGGTGCTGGGCGAGCTCGTCGGCTGGTTCATCGGCTGGGACCTGCTGCTGGAGTACACCGCGATCGTCGCGGTGGTCGCCATCGGCATCTCCGGCTACTTCAACGACCTGCTGGGCTTCCTGCACGTGAAACTGCCGTTGTGGATGTCCGGCGCGCCCGGCACCGAACCGCACGGCGTCGCCCCCGGTTCCTACAAGGTGAACCTGTTCGCCGTGCTGCTGTGCCTGCTGATCGCCTTCGTGCTCAACCAGGGCATGCGCTCGGCGGCGCGGTTCGAAACCCTGCTGGTGTACCTCAAGATCGCCCTGGTGCTGCTGGTGATCGTGGTCGGGGCGTTCCACGTCAGTACCGGCAACTGGTCGGACTTCTTCCCGTTCGGCATCGGCGGCGCCTTCACCGGGGCCGCCACCGTGTTCTTCGCCGTGTTCGGCTACGACGCCATGTCCACCGCGGCGGAGGAGTCCCGCGACTCCCAGAAGCACATGCCCAAGGCGATCCTGTACTCGCTCGGCATCTCCATGGTCCTGTACGTGCTGGCCTGCCTGGTGCTCACCGGCATGGTCCCCTACCCCGAGATCAGCAGCGAAAGCGCGTTTTCCAGCGCGTTCGCCTCGGTCGGCCTTCCCGCGCTCGGCGCGGTCATCGCGGTGGGCGCGATCCTGGGCATCCTGACCGTGCTGTTCACCTTCCTGCTCGGCGCCACCCGCGTGGGCTACTCGATGAGCCGCGACGGGCTGCTGCCGCCGTGGTTCTCCGCCACCCACCCCCAGCGGAGGGTGCCCACCCGGATGACCTGGGTGCTCGGCGTCGCCGCCGCGGTCATCGCCGGCCTGCTGCCGATCGGGGCCGCGGCGGAGCTGACCAACATCGGCATCCTGCTCGCGTTCGTGGTGGTGTGCGTCGCGGTGATCGTGCTGCGGCGCCGCAGGCCCGACCTGCCCCGGAGCTTCCGCTGCCCGTGGGTGCCGGTGGTACCCGCGATCGGTGTGGTGTTCTCCCTGTGGCTGATCACCTTCCTGCGCCCGGAGACCTGGCTGCGCTTCGCGGTCTGGTTCGTGCTCGGCCTGGCGATCTACTTCGGGTACTCGCGCCGCCACTCGCGGCTGGCGTGATCAGTCCAAGGCGACCCGGCGCAGCGCCGCCAGTGCCTGTTCGCGCAGCCTGCCGAAGATCTCCGCCGCGGGCCCCTCGGTCACCAGCGGGTAGGTCTGCCCCGCCCACAGGCTCAGCCCCTCCTCGTCCCCCACCCGGGCGGCGGCGGCCCGCACCGGCCGGGTGAGGTGGTGCACCTGCGGGTAGGCCGCGGGGGCGTGTGCGGAGTTCTCGGTGAGGAACCCGTTCACGATGCCGCGGGCGGGCCGTCCGCTGAACGCGCGGGTGAAGGCCGTGCCGCGGCCGCCTTCGGCCAGCGCCCGCCGGTGCACCGGCTGCGTCCCGGCCTCGTCGGCGCGCAGGAACGCCGTGCCCGCCTGGGCCGCCACCGCGCCCGCCGTGAGCACCGCGGCCACATCCGCGCCGTGCACCAGGCCACCGGCCGCGATCATTGGCAGTCCGGTCCGGACCGAGACCAGCCGCAGGGCGGCCAGCAGCCCGTAGGCCGCGCCCCCGGCCGGATCTTCCGGGTCGTCGGTGAACAGCCCGCGGTGCGCCCCCGCCTCGAAACCCTGTACACACAGGGCATCCGCGCCGACCCCCGCGGCACGCGCCGCCTCGTCCGGGTTCGTGACGGTGACGACCACCCGGCTGCCCGCCTCGTGCAGGCGCGCCACGTCCTCCGGTGAAGGCAGGCCGAAGGTGAAGGACACCAGCGGGACGCGCCGGGCCACCACGGCATCCAGCTTGGCCGGGTAGTCGTCGTCGTCCCAGCGTGGTTCGCCCGGTTCGGCCCCGTACCGCCGCGCCACCTCCGAAACCCGCGCGACGTACCCGGACAGGTCCACTGTGGACCTTTCCCCGGGCACGAAGAGGTTGACCCCGAACAGGCCCCCGGTCAGCTCCCGGGTCTTCGCGATCTGCGCTTCCAGCGCCTCGGCCTTGAGGTAGCCGCCCGCGAGGAAACCCGATCCCCCGGCCTCGACCACCGCGGCCACCAGCTCCGGGGTGGAAGGCCCGCCCGCCATCGGCGCGACCAGCAGCGGAAAGCGCAAGTCCTCGAACATGCCCCCACCCTAAGCCCGTCCACGGGTCCCACGCTCCGTGGCGTGAGTCCCACGCTCCGCGCCCGGGCGGGGTTTACTTCTTGCCCTTGCCGCCCTTGTCGCCGGGTTCGGAAGTGGACAGCGCCGCGACGAAGGCCTCCTGCGGGACCTCGACCCGACCGACGGTCTTCATCCGCTTCTTGCCTTCCTTCTGCTTCTCCAGCAGCTTGCGCTTCCGCGAGATGTCACCGCCGTAGCACTTCGCGAGCACGTCCTTGCGCATCGCGCGGATCGTCTCGCGGGCGATGATGCGGGACCCGATCGCCGCCTGGATGGGCACCTCGAACTGCTGCCGCGGAATGAGTTCGCGCAACCGCGAGGCCATCTTGTTGCCGTAGCCGTAGGCGGCGTCCTTGTGCACGATCGCGGAGAACGCGTCCACCGGCTCACCCTGCAGCAGGATGTCGACCTTGACCAGATCGGCGACCTGGGTGCCTGCCTCCTCGTAGTCCAGCGAGGCGTACCCGCGGGTGCGGGACTTCAGCGAGTCGAAGAAGTCGAAGATGATCTCCGCGAGCGGCAGGTGGTACCGCAGCTCGACGCGGTCCTCCGACAGGTAGTCCATGCCCAGCAGCTGCCCGCGCTTGCTCTGGCACAGCTCCATGATCGCGCCGATGAACTCGGCCGGGGCGATCACGGTGACCTTGGACAGCGGCTCGTGCACCTCGGAGATCTTGAAGCCGCCGGGCCAGTCCGAGGGGTTGGTGACCACGTGCTCGCTGCCGTCCTCGAGCACCACGCGGTAGACCACGTTCGGCGCGGTCGAGATCAGGTCGAGGCCGAACTCCCGCTCCAGGCGGTCGCGGGTGATCTCCAGGTGCAGCAGGCCGAGGAAACCGCACCGGAAACCGAAGCCCAGCGCCACCGAGGTCTCCGGCTCGAAGGTCAGCGCCGCGTCGTTGAGCTGCAGCTTCTCCAGGGCCTCGCGCAGTTCCGGGTAGTCCGAGCCGTCCAGTGGGTACAGCCCGGAGAACACCATCGGCTTGGGCTCGCGGTACCCGGTCAGCGGTTCGGTGGCGCCCTTGCGTTCCGAAGTGACCGTGTCACCGACCCGGGACTGGCGAACGTCCTTCACCCCGGTGATCAGGTAACCCACCTCACCGACGCCCAGCCCGGCGCAGGGCTTGGGTTCCGGCGAGATGATGCCGACCTCCAGCAGCTCGTGCGTCGCGCCGGTGGACATCATCCGGATGCGCTCCCGCGGCGTGATCTTGCCGTCCACGACCCGGATGTAGGTGACCACACCGCGATAGGTGTCGTACACCGAGTCGAAGATCATCGCGCGGGCCGGGGCGTCCGGATCGCCCTGCGGCGGCGGGATCTGGCGGACCGCCTCGTCGAGCAGTTCCTTCACGCCCTGCCCGGTCTTCGCCGACACCCGCAGCACGTCGCCGGGGTCGCAGCCGATGATGTTCGCCAGCTCGGCGGCGTACTTGTCGGGATCGGCCGCGGGCAGGTCGATCTTGTTCAGCACCGGGATGACGTGCAGGTCCTTGTCGAGCGCGAGGTAGAGGTTCGCCAGCGTCTGCGCCTCGATTCCCTGCGCGGCGTCGACCAGCAGGATCGCGCCCTCGCACGCCTCCAGCGCCCGCGAGACCTCGTAGGTGAAGTCGACGTGGCCCGGCGTGTCGATCAGGTGCAGCACGTGGTCCTGGCCGTCCACCTGCCACGGCAGCCGCACGTTCTGCGCCTTGATCGTGATGCCGCGCTCCCGCTCGATGTCCATCCGGTCGAGGTACTGGGCCCGCATGGCGCGCTCCTCCACCACGCCGGTGAGCTGCAGCATGCGGTCGGCCAGCGTCGACTTCCCGTGGTCGATGTGGGCGATGATGCAGAAGTTCCGGATCAGCTCCGGGGGCGTGAAGGTGGTGTCGGCGAACGTCGTCACGAAATTCCTCGGCTCGGTCGTGGTCGGCACCCTCTAGTCTCCCATGCCCGGTCAGTGACGATTTCCGGGTCATCCCCGATGCCGGATCGGCCCCCGGGTGCTGACCTGGAGCTATGAGTACGACAACGAGCCGGGTGCTGGACCGGGCCTTCGGCCGTCCCCGCGGAGTGCTGGGCAGGATCGGCGGCGCACTGATGGCCTGGGGCAACGCGGCGACCGAACGGCACATGGTGAACGTGGCCAGGCTCGGTCCCGCCGACACGGTGCTGGTCCTCGGGCCGGGCCCGGGGGTGGGGCTGAGCGCGGCGGCGGAGCGGACCGGGCACGTCGTCGCCGTCGATCCGTCGGAGACGATGCTGGCCCGCTGCCGCGCCCGGTGCCCCCAGGCGGCGCTGCACCCCGGCACCGCCGAACGCACCGGCCTGGCCGTCGGCTCCGTGGACGCGGTGATCAGCGTGAACAACGTGCAGTTGTGGCCCGACCGGGCGGCCGGGTTCGCCGAGCTGTTCCGGATCCTGCGGCCGGGCGGCCGCCTGGTGCTCTCGGTCCACGAGAAGTGGCTGCCGGTGTCCCGGCACGAACTGGCCGCCGAACTCGAAGCGGCCGGGTTCACCGACCTGCAGACCTGGACCTGGGAGCCGCCGGGCCCGGCGGGCACGGCGGCCCAGCTCCGGGCGAGGCGGCCCTGACCGGCGAGCAACTGTCTACTTCTTCGGCAGGTCTTCCTTGGCGTCGGAGTAGTTGTCGTCGGCGTCCGCCGTCTCCTTCGACCCTTCGTAGACGCCGGTGCGGACCAGGTTGCGCCAGTCGACCGAGTCGGAGAACCCGTCCCGGGTCCGCTTCGCCAGCAGGCCGTCGACGTTCTCGGCGAAATCCCGGAGCCCTTGCGGCAGCCGCCCGGTCACCGCGTTCTTCATCGCGTCGGCCTGGCCCTCGACCGCCCGCAGGGCACGGCCGTTGCGACCGGCCACCCGGCCGAGGGCCTTCGCCCCGTCCCCCATCCGCCGGGCGAGTTTCGCCAGCGCCTGCACCGCGCCCTTGAGCTTGGCGAACTTGTTCAGCGCGACGGCGAGTTTCATCAGCAGTTTGGAGATCTTGCCGGTGATCTTCGCCGCGGTCGCGGCCCCGCGGGCGACGGACCAGCCGATGAACGCGCCGACCGAGGCACCGAAGGAACACCAGCTGGTGGCCAGTGCCGCGGCGGCCGCCACCACGATCTCGCCCACGACGTCGGCGATCAGGTCGCGGATGATGCCCCGGGTCGTGGCGACCAGCACACCGGACAGCCGCAGGCCCTCCGACACCCCGGTGGACGCGCTCTCCAGCGCCCGCAGCTGCTCGACGATCTCGCCCGCGCCCTTGCGGTAGGCGTCCGCCGCGCTGCCCTGCCAGCTGCCGGTCTCGCCCTCGACGGCCCGCTCGTAGTCCGTCGCGACCTGCCCGATCTGCTGCCGGACCTGCTCGCCCCACACCGCGGCGATCTCCACGATCTTGTCCGGATCCCCCGCCAGATCGTCCAGGGGTTCCTTGAGGAAGCTCAGGTGCTCGATCAGCCAGCCGATCCCGGCGGCGGCCAGCCCGCCGAGCGGGTTGGCGACCAGCCCGAGGACGTCGATGCCCAGTGCGAGACCGTCCAGTGCGAGATCACCGGGATCGCTGAGATCGTCGGCGGCCCCCTTCACCGTGTCGACAATGCCGGCGCCCGCCGACCACTCGTCCATGTTCGTCAGCACGCTCACAGCTCCGCCTTCAGCCTGGTCAGCAGTTCCTGGATCTCGCCTTCGACCTGCTCGTAGTTCTGCCCGGCCAGCCCAACGCCCTCGCCGAAATCGGTGAGGCCGACGGCCAGGTCCGAGATCGCACTCGCCGTTTCGGTGATGTCGCCCTTGACCTTGAAGGCGAACGCCTGGCCGATGATCCCGAAGGTCTCTCCCCCGACGTCGACGCCGCCCCCGGTGGCGGCCGCCTGCCGGAGCCGTTCACCGAGGCCGGTGACGGTGGCCGAATGCTTCGCCAGATCCTCCGGAGTGGAATGGAATCCGTCCGCCATCAGCTCCTCCTCAGGAACGGGCCACCGAACTCGCCGTCTTCGTCACCGCTGTCACCGCCGCCTGCGCGGCGCCGCGGAGCGTTTTCGGCCTGCTCTTCGGCGAGTCCGGTGTCGAGCTGTTCGGCGAGGAACTCCATCGCCGCCGACTGGCCGAGCAGCGGCTGCAACGCCGCCTGCGTCTGGCGCGCCGCATCGGCATGGGCGGCCTGCACGGTCTGCTTGATCGCCGCGGCGAGGCGGTCGTGCCCGAGCCGCAGGGCCTGCGGAGACAGCGTCAGGTCTTCCAGACGGCCACCGGGCGCGAGCACCACCCGCACCGCACCGTCCGGGCTCTCCGCGCGCGCCCGCAGGGTCTTGATCTGCTCCTGGCTCCGCTCGGCGCGCTGCTGGATCTCCTGGACCCTCGTGGCGTATCCGGCCAGCCGTTCCTCGGCGGCCTTGAGGTCGTCGCTTGCCACGGACCCTCCCTTCTCTTGATCGCCTACGACGCGAGAAGGTCCCCTTTGGTTCCTTTGGTCGAAACGTCCGTCCCGAGCAGGCGGTCGATCCTCCTGCTCGGGCTTTCCAGCGTGGCGAAGAAGATCGCGGCGAGCAGGGTCAGCAGGATCGCGTCGGTGAGACAGGCGAGCCACACCGCGAACGGCCCCGACGCGGCGCCGAAACCGCGGAAGGCGGCCCACACGGCCAAGGCGACGAGCACGGAACCGGTGACCGCGGTGCCGATCCGGTGCGCCCGGTCCCGGCCGTCCAGCGCGCGGCGGAGCTTCGCCTCGCCGCTCCCCTTGCCGGGCAGGTCACGGGCCAGATAGGCGGCCCCGTGCCGGACGATCCTCGCCGCGTCCGTCCGCGCCGCACCCGCCATCGTGGCGAACAGCACGGCCAGGATCGTGCCCAGGACCACCGCGGCCCCGGGCGGCAGATCGGCCAGCCGCGCCCGGGCGATCTGCGGCCACGGCGAGACGAAGCGCGGCGCCCGCGGCGCGTCGAACCGGGGCACCATCGACAGCGGCACCACCAGCACCACCAGCGCACACCAGGCCGACAGCAGGCGCAGGCGCAGCACGCGCCTCAGCAGCGGCACCGCGGCCCGGTCGGCGGGGGTGACCGGCCAGTCCCGCTGCGCCCGCCGCCCGGCGAGCCGCTGCTGCCCGGCCCGGGTCCGCCCGGTCTCCGGTTGCGGCGGGCCGGGAACCGGGCGGGCCACCCGGACGAGGGCGTAAGCGGTCCCGGCGCCCAGCACCGCGGCGGCAGCCCCGGCGACCGCGAGGGCGAGCGGACGGAGCACCACCGGCCAGACCGCCCCGTCGCGCCCGTAGACACTCCCGTCGCGGTAGACGGGGACATCTTCCTCCCCCGGGGTCAGCACGCCTGGGGCGAATTCGGCCCGCTCGACGTCCCCATCGCCCCACCGGACCTCAGCGACGCAGCCGTAGACGTCACCGAAGCCGTACGCGCTCACCGGCCCGTGATGCACACACGCGAGCACCGACGCGGACCCGAACCGGTCGGCCTCCGGCCCGCCGCCCGCCGTCATCCGGGACACCGTCGCCAGCGTCAGCAGGGCCAGCACGAAACCGGCGCCCCACAGCAGCGCCCGCAGTGCCCTACCCGCCACGGACGTCGGTCCGAAGTGGATGGTCGGCCGGGATCTCGACGAGCACGATGCGAACCCCCTCCGGATCGGAGATCCACGCCTCCCGCAGCCCCCAGGGCTCCAGCAGGGGCTCCCGGTCGAGCCGCACCCCGCGGCCTTCGAGCTCGGCCACGGCGTCGGCCAGATCCCGGACCTGCATCCACAGCACCACGTTCGAGGCGGGGCCTCCCTCACCGTGCCCGGAAACCTCGAGAAGGCCCTGCCCAAGGAAGAAGACCGTGCCTCCGGGGAAGGTCCGGTAGATCGCCAGGCCGAGGACGTCGCGGTAGAACGCCGTCGACCGCTGGGGATCCGCGGGCCGCAGCAGGACCCGGCTGCTCAACACCTGCATGCGTCCTCCCTACCGCACGGCGCGACAAGGCGGCAATCGGGGCGATTCCGGCACGCGTCCCGGCCTGCGGCGAGCGAGGCGCCGACGGGGCCTGCCCGCGCTGCTGGTAGCCTTGTCGCTCGTTGCCGTGTGGCATTCCGCCAGGGAGGAAACCCGGGTTTCCGGGGCCACGAGAACACGGCGGCGAATCCCGGAAGCAGATCGAAGGAGTGCCCGCGTGGCCAACATCAAGTCCCAGATCAAGCGCATCACGACCAACGAGAAGGCGCGCCAGCGCAACCAGTCGATCAAGTCTTCGGTGAAGACCGCGATCCGCAAGTTCCGCGAAGCCGCCGAGGCCGGGGACAAGGACAAGGCGATCGAGCTGCAGCAGGCCGCCGCGAAGAAGCTCGACAAGGCCGCCAGCAAGGGTGTCATCCACCCGAACCAGGCCGCGAACAAGAAGTCGGCCATGGCCAAGCGCGCCAACCAGCTCTGAGTTCACGCATCCCGGAGGGCCCGCCGCTGCCACGCAGCGGCGGGCCCTCCGTCGTTGCGCAGCCCGCCCGGGGAAATGTCGGTGCCGGTCAGTGCCGTCAGTGCCGGTCGCGTGCGTCGGCGAGATCGAGAATCGCCCGTTCGAGGGCGTAGGACGGATCGGCCGCCTGGCCCTTGACCTCGGCGTTCACCCTGGCCACGATGCCCATCGCGGCGGCGAGCCCGGCCGGGGACCATCCGCGCGACTGCCCCTGTGCCTTGCGCACCTTCCAGGGCGGCATGCCCAGTTCGCCCGCCAGCTGGTTCGGATTGCCGCGGCCCGCGGCGGACACCCGCGCGATCGTGCGGACGGCGTCCGCGAGCGCATCCGCGACCAGCACGTGCGGCACGCCGATCTGCTCGGCCCAGCGCATCGACTCCAGCGCGGCGGCCCGGTCACCGCCCACGGCCTTCTCGGCGACCGCGAAACCGGTCACGTCGGCCCGTCCCCGGTGGTAGCGGCGGACCGCCTCCTCGTCCACCTTGCCCCCGGTGTCGGCGACCAGTTGGGCCGACGCCGACGCCAGTTCCCGCAGATCCGAACCGACCGCATCGAGGAGCACGGCCACCGCGCCCGGCTCGATCCGGCCCCCGGCCTGGCGGACTTCGTTGCGCACGAACATTTCCCGCTCGGCGGACTTGGTGATCTTCGGGCATTCGGTGACCTGTGCGCCCGCCTTGCGCAGTGCGGCGGGCAGCGCCTTGGCCGCCTTGCTCCGCCCGCCACCGGTGTGGACGACGACGAGCACCACACCCTCGGCGGGCATCTTGAGGTAGGACAGCACGGCGTCGGCGAGTTCCTGTCCTATGTCCTGCGCGGCCTCGAGCACGATCACCCGGCCCTCGGCGAACAGTGAGGGGCTGACCAGTTCGGCCAGTCCGGGCACGGTGAGCTCGGCCGCCTTGGCCTTCGTGAGTTCCGCCGCGGGATCCGTCTTCCTGGCCGTTTCGAGCGCGGCACGCACGGCACGCTCGACGAGGAGTTCCTCTTCGCCGAGGACGAGATGAAGGGACGGGACCGCGGGCGAGCTCACGCCACGATCCTGCCACGGTGACGAACCCCGCAGGGGCATGGCGCCGCGAGAACGCCCTGTCGTATGGTGTTAGGCGCGTGCCGCCTGGAAGGGCCGCCGCACACAACCGAATACCGCTCATCCAGAGGGGCAGAGGGAACGGCCCGATGAAGCCCCGGCAACCGGCGTCAGCCTGTCATCTCGATTCCGCGAGGTAGCTGACGACCACGGTGCCAATTCCGGCCCGCCCCGGCGGGACAGATGAGGAAAGGACCTCGCGATGACTGCCACCCTCAGGACTGCTTCGACCGGCCGCGCCCTGGACCTGGGCCCCGCCGTGGAACTGGTTTCCAAAGAGGAGGGCCACCGCCAGCCGCTCGCCCCGGAGTTCGTTTCCGCCGAGGACTTTTCGCCGCTGGAGGTCGCCTACGACTTCGGCCGGGTCCGCCGGGAGGACATCGAAGCCGGGCCGAAGAACATCTGGCGGTACAAGAAGCTGCTGCCGGTGCCCTCGAACGTCGAGGAAATCCCGAACACCGAACCGGGCTGTACCAGGCTGGTGCGTGCCGACCGGCTCGCCAAGGCCCTCGGCCTGAAGCGGCTGTGGGTCAAGGACGACACCGGCAACCCCACCCACTCGTTCAAGGACCGCGTGGTCGCCGTCGCGCTGGCCGCCGCGCGGGAGTTCGGTTTCGACACCCTCGCCTGCCCTTCGACCGGCAACCTGGCCAATGCCGTGGCGGCCGCGGCGGCCCGGGCCGGCTGGCGCTCGGTGGTGCTGATCCCGTCCTCGCTGGAGCGCGCGAAGGTGCTCACCACCGCGGTGTACGACGGCGACCTCATTGCCGTCGACGGCAACTATGACGACGTGAACCGCCTCGCCACCCAGCTCGCCGCCGAGCACGACACGTGGGCGTTCGTGAACGTCAACGTCCGCCCGTACTACTCGGAGGGCTCCAAGACCCTGGCCTTCGAGGTCGCCGAGCAACTCGGCTGGCGCCTGCCGGAGCAGATCGTGGTCCCGATCGCGTCCGGCTCCCAGCTGACCAAGGTGGACAAGGGCTTCCGCGAACTGGGCAGCCTCGGCCTGGTGGAAGAGAGCCCGTACAAGGTCTTCGGCGCGCAGGCCACCGGCTGCTCGCCGGTCTCGGCCGCGTTCCGCAACGGCTACGACGTGGTGCAGCCGGTCAAGCCGGACACCATCGCCCGCTCCCTGGCCATCGGCAACCCGGCGGACGGGCCCTACGTGCTCGACACGGTCCACCGCACCGGCGGCGCGATCGAGGACGTCAGCGACGAGGAAATCGTCGAGGGCATCCGCCTGCTCGCGCGAACCGAGGGCATCTTCACCGAAACCGCCGGCGGGGTCACCGTGGCGACCGCCAAGAAGCTCATCGAGACCGGCAAGCTCGACCCCGAGGCGGAGACGGTGCTGCTGATCACCGGCGACGGCCTGAAGACACTGGACGCCGTCGAGGGCCGGATCGGTCCTAAGGCGACAGTGCCGCCGAACGCCGACGCCGTCCGCCGGGCGCTCGAAAGCTGACCGCACGGGCCCGCACGCTCATTTTCCCCTGCGCACCAACGCGAGTTCTCCCTTCTGGCTGAGCACCGCCGCGTCGCCGTCGGTGTCGGTGCGGGCGACAAGCGCACCACCCGCGGCCAGTGTGTCCATTGTGGACCTACTGGGGTGGCCGTAGGGGTTGCCTGCGCCGGCACTGACCAGTGCCACCCGCGGGGACACCGCGGCGAAGAACTGGGGCAGCGAGTAGCGGCTTCCGTGGTGTGGTGTCTTGAGCACCTCCGCGTGCAGATCGGTGCCGTCGGTGAGCAGGGCGCTCTGGGCGAGGAGTTCGACGTCGCCGGTGAGCAGGACCCGGCCGGCCCGGGTGGTCGCCCGCAGCACCACCGAGGTGTTGTTGATCCCGGTGCCGTCGGTTTCGTCGTCCTGGCGGGGGTTCACGTAGTGCGGTCCGAGTACCTCCAAGGTGAGTCCGGGCCAGTCGAGCCGACGGCCGATGTCCAGTTCCAGCAAGGGCACGCCGTGCCGTGACGCGACCTCCGCAACCTGGCGCCACGCCCACCCGGGTATCCGTCCCGGCCCGACCGCGACCGCGCCGACGGAGCGCCCGTCGAAGACGCTGTCCAGGCCGCCGACGTGGTCGGCGTGCAGGTGGCTCAGCACCACCAGGGGAATGCGGTCGACGCCGAGGCGGCCGAGGCAGGCGTCGGCCGGGCCGGGCTCGGGACCGGTGTCGACCAGGACGGCGCGGCCGGGATCGTCCGTGGCGAGGACCTCCGCATCGCCCTGGCCCACGTCGCAGGAAACGGCCACCCAGCCCGGCGGCGGCCACTGTGGTGCGATCACCCGGACCGGCACCACCACGAGCAGTACGCACACCAGCACCAGGGCCAGCGCGATCCGCAGTGCCGGACGGCGGAAGGCGAGCACCAGCAAGGCCACCACCACCGCCGCGAGGAGGGCACCCCACCAGCCCGCGGGCCAAGGCAACAGCGCACCGGGCACCCGGGAGGCGTGCCGGGCCAGGGTGAGCAGCCATTCGGCTTCCGGCCCGGCCGCCAGGGCGGGCAGCCGGGCCGCCTCGGGCCAGACCGTGGCGAGCGCCGCGGTCACCACACCCAGCACGGTCGCCGGTGCGACCGCGGGCGCCGCGAGCACGTTCGCGGCGACGGACACCACACTGACCTCACCGGCCATCCCGGCGAGGACCGGCGCGGTGACCAGGAACGCGGCGAGCGGGACGGCCAGCCCCTCCGCGATCCCGGGCGGGATCCCGCGGCGGGTCATGGCCATGACCCAGCGCGGCGCCACCAGGACGAGCCCCGCGGTGGCCAGGACGGACAGGGCAAAACCGAAGTTCACGGCCATTGCGGGGTCGTAGAGCACCAGGACGCCCACCGCGGCCGCCAGTGCGGGCAGCGCCGACCGGGCCCGCCCGAGCGCCAGGGCGAGCAGGCCCACGGCGCCCATCACCCCCGCCCTCAGCACGCTCGGTTCCCCGCCCGCCAGGACCACGAAACCGACCAGAACGGCCCCCGCGACCAGTGCGGACGCCCTCGGCCCCGCACGCAGCACCCGCAACAGGAGCAGCGCCGCCCCCGCCACCACGGCCAGATTGCTCCCGCTGACCGCCATGAGATGGGACAGTCCCGCCTCGGTGAACTCACGGTCCACCTGACTGGACACCCCGCTGGTATCGCCGACGACCAGGGACGGCAGGAGCCCCGCCGCGTCCGGGGACAGCACCGAGCACGCTGCCCGCAGCGCCGCCCGCACCGATTCCGCCCTCCGCTGCCACCAGGGTGCGGGCCCGATTTCGGCGGGCGGCCCGCGGACGGACACCGCGGCCACGGTCAGGGCCGGTCCGCGGGGTGGCGCGAGTACCCCGCGGGCAGTGACCTCCTGCCCCGGCAGCAGCCCGGACCACTGCTGGAACGGCGCCAGGAGCACGACTCGCCCGGACGACGCGATGGGGCGGCCCCGCACCTCGGCCGAAACCACCTCGGCGCCGATCACCACGCTGCCCGCCCCGGCCTGCCGGTCCGCAAACCCGGCGGAGCGCACGGGCCTGGGCCGCTCGGTGACGGTCACCCGCAGTTTCGCCTCGGCACCGTGCCGCGCCGGAGCACCCAGTGCGTCGTCACGGGCCGCGATCAGGCGCAGAGTCACCGGCCCGGCCAGGAGGACACCGGACACCAGCAGGGCGGCCGCCCCCGGGAACCAGCGCGGGCGCGTCCCCCGCCCTCGCCAGAGCAGGGCCACTGCCGCCAGCACGGCCGCCGTTCCGGCGACCGGTGCGGCCCAGCACCCCCAGAGCAGGCCGAGGAGAGCACCGAGCCAGAGCGTGACCGCGGCGGGCACGAGGCGGTAGTCGTGCCCCGAAGGCGGGACCTCACCGATCACGAGACCGTCACCTGGTCCCGCAGCCGGGCGAACCGGGTCGCGCCGATGCCGTCGACCTCCTGCAGTTGCTCGACGCTTCCGAACGGACCGTGCTCACTGCGCCAGTCGACGATCCGGCGTGCGGTGACCTCACCGACTCCGGGCAGAGCGTCCAACTGCTCGGCCGAGGCCGTGTTGAGGTCGAGTCTGGCCCCGGTCGCCGCGTCGGCGGCCGCCGGGGCGGCGACCGGGGGCAGCCCGACGTTGATCTGCTCACCGTCGCTGAGTTTGCGTGCCAGGTTCAAGACCGTCACGTCGGCGCCGTCGAGGACGTCCCCGGCCGCGCGGAGCGCGTCCGCGACGCGGGCGCCGGCGGGAAGCGTGACCAGTCCGGGTGAACGGACCTTTCCGACGACGCTCACCACCAGCATCGCCCCGGGACGGGCGCCCGGCGCCGATCCCCCTGCCTGGGCGGGCGGCGGCCGGTCCGCGGCGGTGGGAAGCACCGGCGCGCGCTCGGCCGGCGGATCCCCGCCGAGCAGGAGGATCGACCCTCCGGCCAGGAGCACGACAACGGCGAGCACGGCAAGGGCGGCGGTGAGGCGACGGCGACGCGGGCTGCGCGTCAAGGCGTGGGGCACCCACCGTTCGACCAACTTGGCCACGACCGGCTCGTGCTCGGCCAGCCTCGCTTGCTCGGCCAGCCTGCCGAGCCGGTGACGGGCCGCGGCCGAGGCTGAAGGACCGGGACCGGGAGAGGGAGAGGATTGTTCGAACACGCATTCGACGCTACGGGGGGCGAGGACAGGGGAGAAGCGGAAATTGAGCCGGTTGTGGACAACTGGGGTGTTGTGGACAAAGAGCTCACACCGGCCCGCGGAACGGGGAACTCGCGCTCGTGCGCGGCTCCCGGTCAAAGACGGCCGTGAAGGGTCCCTTCACAGTCGTATCGACCGTGAAGGGACCCTTCACGGCAAACCCGCAGCCCCCTTGCCAGGCGCGTGTCCCTCACGGCAGGCTCGGCCGTCGCTGGACGACGACGCCCAGCACGCCGGGGCCGGTGTGGGCGCCGATCACCGCGCCGAGTTCGGAGACCAGGCAACCGCCGGAGACCATGAGCCGTTCTTCGAGCCGGTTGGCCAGCTCCACCGCACGCTCGGGCGACGCCAGGTGGTGCACCGCGATCTCGACCGGCCCGTCCCCCGCCGCCCGTTCCGCCAGTTCCACCAGGCGCGCCACCGCGCGGTGCATCGTCCGGACCTTCTCCAGCGGTTCGATCCGCCCGTCCTCGATGTGCAGCACGGGTTTCACCGCGAGCGCGGTGCCCAGCAGCGCCGCCGCGGCGCCGATCCGGCCGCCCCGGCGCAGGTGTTCGAGCGTTTCCACGACGAACAGCGCCTTCGACGACCGCACCGCGGACAGGGCGGCGTTCTCCACCTCCGCCAGTGCCGCTCCCCCGGATGCCGCCTTCGCCGCATGCAGGACCGCGAAACCCAGGCCCATCGCGGTGCTGCGGGAATCGACCACCCGCACCACTTCCGGGCCGACCTCGCGGGCCGCGAGGACCGCGGACTCCCAGGTGCCCGACATCTCGCTCGACAGGTGGATCGACACCACGGCGTCCGCCCCGGCTTCGAGCACCTCGCGGAACACGGCGGCGAACTCGCCGGGGGTGGGCCGCGCCGTGCTCACCTGGCAGCGGTCGCCCAGCGCCTCGGCGAGCGCGTCCGGCCCGACATCGATGCCGTCACGGGCGGTGGCGCCGTCGATCAGGACGTGCAGGGGCACCACCCGGACCGCGAACCGGTCGGCGAAGCCTTCCGGCAGATGGGCGGTGGAATCGGTGATGACGGCGACCGGCACGTCCGCCAGCCTACGGCGCGGCGGGCTCGTCTTCGCGATCCAGGAGCGGACCGAGCAGCGCGGCCATCGCCTTTCCCACGGAAGCGTGACCCTCCCAGCCCCAGTGCATGCCGTCGGGGTTGCCGCGGCCGCTCAGCACGTGCTCCCCCACCACCGCGGGCAGATCGAGCATCGGCACGTTCGCGCGGGCCGCCCACGCCGCCATGGCGGCGGCCGCGCCGTCCCGCGCGGAGTGCACCCGCCCGTAGGAGTCGGCGCGGTGCACGCTGGGCAGCATGCCCACGATCGGCAGCGAGGGCCGCAGGATCCGCAGGGCCTTCACCGCCGTGTCGAGATAGTGCACGGTCAGCTTCGCCGGCAGCACCACCGGACGGCCCCGCAGGGCCACCGCCAGGCGCGGCTGGGCGGCGAGATAGGCCTTGCGCGCGATCCGCCGCAGGCCGTCGGGCCGCAGGTAGCGCAGCCCGGTACGCAGATAGGTGGGCAGCGGCGAGGGCAGGGTGTCCATGCTGCCCACGGCCAGCACGACCGCATCCACGTGGTGCAGCTCCGCCCACACCCGGGGGTCGCCGACCAGGGACCACCAGGCGTCACGCGCGGTCCAGCCGAACCCGGCGACCAGATCGGCGGAACCGCCCAGCTCGGCCGCGGTGATGTTCGGCCACAGCCGGGCCTCGTCGGCGGCACACGGGCCGTCGGGGCCGTGGAAGCTGAGCGAATCTCCGAAGACGAGCAGGCGCGCCATCAGCCGGGCATGCCCGTGTTGTAGGCGTGCAGGCGCCAGCCGCCGTCACGCCACCCCAGCTCCACCCAGTGGCAGTTCTTGATCCCGCCCAGCTGGGGCCAGGCGGGGACGGGCAGTGCGAGCAGGTGCGCGGTGAGCGCGGTGATCAGCCCGCCGTGCGCGGCCAGGAGCACCGTCTCGCCGGGTTCGCCCGCCCGCAGGTCGTCGACCACGCCCGCGGCCCGCTCGGCGACCTCGATCCGGGACTCGCCGCCCGGCGGCGCCCAGGTCGCGTCGACGCGCCACCGGTCGCGGTCGCCGGGCCACCCGGCGTCCACCTCGGCCCCGGTCATGCCCTGCCATTCGCCCAGGTGCGTCTCGCGGAGGCGCTTGTCGACCCGCAGCGGAACGCCGATGGTCTCGGTCAGCACCGTCGCGGTGTCCATCGCGCGCCGCAGGTCCGAGGAGATCACCAGCCCGGGTTCGAACCGCGCCAGTGCGGGTACGGCGAACCGTGCCTGGTTCCAGCCCACCTCGGTGAGCGCGGAGTCCAGGTGCCCCTGCATGCGGCCGGCCGCGTTGAAATCGGTCTCCCCGTGCCGCCACAGCACGAGGCGCCCCAATCTCACGCGCCCTCCTCGTCGGAGGCCAGGCCCGGCACCTCGATCCGCGGGCAGTCCTTCCACAGCCGTTCCAGACCGTAGAAGGACCGTTCCTCCTCGTGCTGGACGTGCACCACGAGGTCGACGTAGTCCAGCAGCACCCAGCGCCCTTCGCGGGCCCCCTCGCGGCGGACCGGCTTGTGCCCGGCCAGGCGCAGCTTCTCCTCGATGCTGTCGACGATGGCGCCGACCTGCCGCTCGTTCGGGGCGGAGGCGATGACGAACACGTCGGTGATCACCAGCTGTTCGGAGACGTCCAGCACCACGACGTCGGTGGCCTTCTTGTCGGCCGCGGCCAATGCGGCCACGGTAGCCATCTCACGTGCTTTGGACGTCGCTGCCACTCCTGCTCCCTCACGATGGGCATCAGTCTGTCGGTTCAACGAGGGTACCGGGCGGCTCACTCGGGCTTGCGGTAGAGCTTGCGCTTGTCGATGTAACGCACCACGCCGTCGGGCACCAGGTACCAGATCGGTTCGCCGTGTTCGACGCGCTCGCGGCAGGCGGTGGACGAGATGGCCATCGCGGTGACCTCCACCAGGCTCACCTTGCCGCTGGGCAGGTGGTGGTCGTTGAGCCGGTAGCCGGGCCGGGTCACGCCGATGAAGTGCGCGTAGGTGAACAGCTCGTCGGCGTTGTGCCAGGTGAGGATCTGCTCCAGCGCGTCGGCGCCGGTGATGAAGAACAGTTCGTCCTCGGGGTACTCGCGGTGCAGGTCGCGCAGGGTGTCCACGGTGTAGGTCTCGCCACCGCGGTCGATGTCGACCCGGCTCACCGAGAACACCGGGTTGGAGGCGGTGGCGATCACCGTCATCAGGTAGCGGTCCTCCGCGCGGGTCACCACGCGCCCGGTCTTCTGCCACGGCTGACCGGTCGGCACGAAGATCACTTCGTCGAGGTCGAACCGGGCCTGCACCTCGCTGGCCGCCACGAGGTGGCCGTGATGAATGGGATCGAAGGTTCCGCCCATGACCCCGATACGCCGTGGTGACATGAACGGAGCGTATAGAGCGCGGGGGGCGGCGGCGAACGACTTGTGACGGGTTCGAGCGGACGGCCGGTTCCCGGGGAACGATTCACCGCGGTGCGGCCTGCCGGTGACGGGAATGTCGGACCCATGGGGTAGACGTGGAGAGGTGGACCTCCAGCGACTACGAGACCGGGCCGAAGAGCTGCTCCGCGCTCTGGCCGGCGAGCACGCCCGCCTGCGCGACGACCAGTGGGCCGCCATCGAGGCGCTCGTCGCGGAACACCGGCGGGCGCTGGTGGTCCAGCGCACCGGCTGGGGCAAATCGGCGGTGTACTTCCTCGCGACGGCGCTGCTGCGCGAGGCCGGGGCGGGCCCGACGGTGATCATCTCACCGCTGCTCGCTCTGATGCGCAACCAGATCGCCGCGGCCGCCAGGGCCGGGGTGAGCGCGGCCACCATGAACTCGGCCAATCCCCAGGAGTGGGACGAGGTCCAGGCCGGGATCGCGGCCGGGGAGATCGACGTGCTCCTGGTCAGTCCCGAGCGGCTCAACAATCCCGACTTCCGGGACACCGTGCTGCCGAAGCTGACCGCCACCGCGGGCCTGCTCGTGGTGGACGAGGCGCACTGCATCTCCGACTGGGGGCACGATTTCCGGCCGGACTACCGCCGCCTGCGCACCCTGCTCGCCGAACTGCCCGAAGGGGTGCCGGTGCTGGCCACCACGGCCACCGCGAACGACCGGGTGGTCACCGACGTGGCCGACCAGCTCGGTCTGGGGGACGGCGCGGGCACGCTGGTGCTGCGCGGCCCGCTGGACCGGGAAAGCCTGCACCTGTCGGTGGTGGCCCTGCCGACGATGGAGACGCGGCTGGCCTGGCTGGCCGAAGCGCTGGCGGAGCTGCCGGGTTCGGGAATCATCTACACCCTCACCGTCGCCGCCGCGCAGGACGTGGCCGAGTTGCTGCGCGCGCAGGGGTACGAGGTGGCGGCCTACACCGGCAAGACCGACCCCGCCGAACGGGCCGCGGCGGAGGACGACCTGCTCGCCAACCGGGTCAAGGCCCTGATCGCCACCTCCGCGCTGGGGATGGGCTTCGACAAGCCGGACCTCGGTTTCGTGGTGCATCTGGGTGCCCCGTCCTCGCCCATCGCCTACTACCAGCAGGTGGGCCGCGCGGGACGCGGGGTGCGGCACGCGGAGGTGATCCTGCTCCCGGGCCCGGAGGACCGCGAGATCTGGCACTACTTCAGCTCGCTCGCCTTCCCCGAGGAGCGGCGCGTGACCCAGGTACTCGACGCGCTCGCCCAGGCCGGGCGGCCGCTGTCCACGGCAGCGCTGGAGCCGCACGTGGAGTTGTCCCGTTCCCGGCTGGAGATGGTGCTCAAGGTGCTCGACGTGGACGGCGCGGTCCGGCGGGTGCGCGGCGGCTGGGAGTCGACGGGGCTGCCGTGGCGGTACGAGGCCGCCCGGTACGACCGGGTCCGGGAGGCCCGCGCGGCCGAACAGCAGGCGATGCTCGGCTACCAGTCCACCGCGGGCTGCCGGATGGAGTTCCTGCTCAGGCAGCTCGACGATCCCTACGCCGCACCCTGCGGCCGGTGCGACAACTGCACCGGGAACCATCGCGCCACCGAGGTCTCGGCGGAATTGGCCGAGACCACGGGAGAGCGCTTGCGTCGCCCGGGGATCGAGCTCGCGCCGCGGCGGCAGTGGCCGACCGGGCTGGGCACGCTGGACGTCCCGCTGTCCGGGCGGATCGCGGCGGCCGACCAGGCCGAGCCCGGGCGCGCGCTCGGCCGGCTGACCGATGCCGGCTGGGGCAACCGGCTGCGGGAGCTGGTCGGGACGGCCGCGCCGGACGGGGAGGTGCCGGAACCGCTGTTCCAGTCCTGCGTGGCGGTACTCGCCGCCTGGGAGTGGGCGCAGCGCCCGGTCGCGGTGGTGGCGCTGCCCTCGGCGCGGCGCCCGGCGCTCGTGCACGGCCTGGCGAGCAGGCTGGCCGCCGTCGGCCGCCTGCGCTTCCTCGGCACCTTGGCCGCGCACGCCGGTCCGCCCCGCACGGCCAACAGCGCACAGCGCGTGGCGGATCTGTGGAAACGCCTGGAAGTACCCGAAGATCTGGCCGAATCCTTGTCCACTGTGGATGGCCCGGTGCTGCTCGTGGACGATCTGGTGGACACCGGCTGGACGATGACGATGGCCACCCGGCTGCTGCGCCGGGCGGGCGCCCCGGCCGTGCTCCCGTTCGCGCTCGCGGCCACCACCTGATCGACGGCTGGTCGGCCGTTGATCGACACCGTCTTCCAAAAGCCCTCCCCATATGGCACGCTGCGCAGGCAGGCGAGGACGTGGAGGTGACCATGGTCGAGCCGAAACTGGACGCCACGGCGGTGGTACGGCACCGGCTGCCGGTGCGGAAGCTGTTCGCGGCGAGCGTGGGCAACGCGCTCGAATGGTTCGACTGGACGGTGTACGCCACCTTCAGCATCTACTTCGCCACCGCGTTCTTCCCGTCGGGCAACGACACGCTGGCCCAGATCAACACCTTCGCCACCTACGCGCTGGCGTTCTTCTTCCGGCCGCTGGGCGGGGTGCTGCTGGGCAGGCTGGCCGACGTGAAGGGCCGCAAGCCCGCGATGATCCTCACCATCACGCTGATGGCGGGCGGGTCCGTGGTCATCGGCCTCCTGCCCACCTTCCACCAGGTCGGCTGGCTGGCACCGGTCCTGCTGCTGCTGGCCCGCGTCGCGCAGGGGCTGTCGCTCGGCGGTGAGGTGTCCAACGCCTCGGCATACCTCGGCGAAATCGCGCCGCCGTCCTGGCGTGGCCGCTATTCGTCGTTCTTCTACATCTCCACCGGCTCGGCGGTGCTCCTCGCCTCGGTCCTCGGTTTCGTGCTGGCGCGGACGATGAGCAGGGCGGACCTGAACTCCTACGGCTGGCGCATCCCGTTCCTGCTCGGCGGACTGCTGGGCGCGATCGGGCTGTGGCTGCGGCGCAGCCTGGCCGAAACCGAGCAGTTCCAACGGAACCGGCACCGGGCCACCAAGGTGAAGCATCCGCTGCTGGCGACCCTGCGCCACCACCCGAAGGCGGTCGGGCGGCTGGTGGGGCTGACCATGCTCTCCACCCTGTGCTATTACACGTTCTTCAGCGCCCTCACGCCGTTCGCGGTGAAGACCCGGCACGCGAACGACGTCGACGTGTTCCTGGCCCTGTCGATCGGCACCGCACTGTTCGTCGTCCTGCAGTACCCGTTCGGCCTGCTTTCCGACCGGGTGGGCCGCAAACCGCAGTTGCTGGTCTGGTCCGGGGCGATGGCGGTGCTGACCGTGCCACTGTCCACTTTGGTCGCACCGGGGCTGGGCAAGCTGCTGGTGGTGTTCTGCGTGGGACTCGGCCTCTACCCGGCGATGTCCTCGCTGGCCCCGGCGATCATGAGCGAGCTGTTCCCGACCGCGCTGCGCGGCCTGGGCATCGGCGCCTGGTACAACCTCACCGTCGCCGTATTCGGCGGCACCGCTCCCCTGGTGATCAGTGCGCTGTCGGCGGCGGGCAATCCGACGCTGTTCTTCTGGTACGTGGCGGTGGCCGCCGCCATCGCCTTCCTGGTGATCCTCACCCTGCCCGAAACGCGCGGCAGCGAGCTGCGTTAGAGAGACGTCCTCTGCACGACCTTCGTGCGGGCGGGGCGGCGCAGCGGGACGAGATCGTCGGCGTGCACGACTTCGCGCCGCTGTTCGGTGGGGAGCTCGTGCGTGGACCGGCCGATCAGCGCGGGCAGCTCTCCGGCGTCGAAGGCCACCACCCCCCGGGCCACCACGCGCTGCGCCGGATCGACCAGCTCGACCACGTCCCCGGCCTGGAAGTCGCCGTCCACGCCGGTGATCCCGGCGGCGAGCAGGGAGCGCCTGCGCCGCACCACGGCGGCGACCGCACCGTCGTCGAGCTGGAGCCTGCCGGTGGTGCCCGCCGCGTAACCGAGCCAGAACCGGCGAGCGGACAACCGCGAGTCCGCGGCGGAGAACGCGGTGCCCGCCCCGGCGGTGCTCAGTGCCTTGTCCGCCTCGCTCGCCGCCGCCAGCAGCACGGGGATCCCGGCCGCGGCGGCGGTGCGGGCCGCGGCCAGTTTGGACACCATGCCGCCGGTCCCGAGCCCGGAGCTGGACATGCCCACCTCGATGCCCTCGACATCCGCGTCACCGACCACCTCGGTGATCTTGCGGGTCGCCCCGTCGCGCGGGTCCCCGTCGTACAGACCGTCCACATCGGACAACAGGATCAGCGCGTCGGCCCCGATGAGGTGCGCCACCAGCGCGGCCAGCCGGTCGTTGTCGCCGAAGCGGATCTCCTCGGTGGCCACGGTGTCGTTCTCGTTGACCACCGGCACCGCACCAAGGGCCAGCAGCCGGGAAAAGGTCCGCTGCGCATTGCGGTAGTGCGCACGGCGCATCACGTCGTACGAGGTCAGCAGCACCTGCCCCACGGTGAGCGAATACCGGCCGAAGGACTCCGCGTAGGCGTGCGCGAGCGCCAGCTGCCCCACACTCGCCGCCGCCTGCTGGGTGGCCAGATCACGCGGCCGCTTGCCCAGGGCGAGCGGGGCGAGGCCGGCGCCGATCGCCCCCGAGGAGACCAGCACGAGCTGGCTGCCCCGGTCGATCCGCGCCGCGATGGCGTCCACGAGCGCGTTCAGCCGGACGATGTCGAGACCGTCCCCGGCGGTGGTCAGTGCGGAGGAACCGACCTTGACGACCAGGCGTTCCGCCTCCGCCACGGCCTTGCGGGTGTCACTCACTCGTCTTCGCCCTCGACCTCGTCCTCGGGCACCCCTTCACGCCGGATGCGCCGGGCCTCCTTGCGCTCGGCCGCGCTGACCCGGCCGGTGGCCTCCAGCCGCACGTCCGTGCCGCGGCCCGCGAAGTACGTGGCCACCCCCGGGGTGGACGGCTGCCAGTCGAAGGTGACGGCGCCGATGGTGACCGGGCAGCCCGGCTCGGCCCCGAGCTTGGCGAGGGCCTCTTCGACACCCAGGCGGTTGAGCCGGTCGGCGAGGTACCCCACGGCCTCGTCGTTGCCGAAGTCGGTCTGACGGATCCACCGCTCGGGGCGGCCGCCGTGCACGATGAAGCCGCCCGGCTCCTCCGGATCCGGCTCGATGGTGAACCCGGCCTCGTCCACGGCCTGGGGCCGCAGCACGATCCGCTCGGCCGTGGGCGCGGGCTGCTCGGCACGGTACTTCTCCACGATCGTGCCGAGCGCGTAGGCCAGCTCCCGCAGGCCCTTGCGTGTCGCGGTGGACACCTCGAACACCGGCAGCCCGCGCGCCTCGAAATCGGGGCGTACCAGCTCCGCCAGTTCCGCGGCCTCCGGCACGTCGACCTTGTTCAGCACGACCACCCGGGGCCGCTCGGCGAGATCGCCGCCCAGCCCGGGCGTGTAGCGTGCCAGTTCCTCTTCGAGCGCGTCCACATCGGACAGCGGGTCGCGGCCGGGTTCGTAGGTGGCGCAGTCGACCACGTGCACCAGCACCGCGCAGCGCTCGATGTGGCGCAGGAAGTCCAGGCCGAGGCCGCGGCCCTCGCTGGCGCCGGGGATGAGGCCCGGCACGTCGGCCATGGTGAACACGGTGTCGCCCGCAGTGACCACGCCGAGGTTGGGCACCAGGGTGGTGAACGGGTAGTCGGCGATCTTCGGCCGCGCCGCGGACAGCACCGAGATCAGCGACGACTTGCCCGCCGAGGGGAAACCGACCAGCCCCACGTCGGCGACCGAACGCAGTTCCAGCACCAGCGAGCGGGACTGTCCCGGCTCCCCGAGCAGCGCGAACCCCGGTGCCTTGCGGGCCTTCGACGCCAGCGCGGCGTTGCCGAGTCCGCCCCGGCCACCCTGCGCGGCGACGAACGTCGTGCCCGGGCCGATCAGGTCCGCGAGCACCTCGCCGTCCTCGCTGAGCACGACGGTCCCGTCGGGCACCTTCAGCTCCAGCGTCTGGCCCGCGGCACCGGCCCGGTGGCTGCCCTGTCCCTGCTTGCCGTTGCCGGCACTGGCGTGGGGGCGGAAATGGAAGTCCAGCAGGGTGTGCACGTTCGGGTCGACGACGAGCAGCACGTCGCCGCCGTTCCCGCCGTTCCCGCCGTCGGGACCGCCCAGCGGTTTGAACTTCTCCCGGTGCACCGAGGCACACCCGTTCCCGCCGTCGCCGGCGGCCACCTGGATCACCGCACGGTCAACGAACCGGGACGCCATGTCATGCCTTTCCGTGGTTGTGAAGCCTGTCCAAAAAAACGAGGGGCGAACCCAGATTTGTTCCGGGCCCGCCCCTCGGGGGAGGTGCTGTGCGTCTCGCCGGGCCTCAGGCCTCGAGCGGGACGATGTTGACCGTCTTGCGGCCGCGCTTCGCGCCGAACTCGACCGAACCGGCGGCCAGCGCGAACAGCGTGTCGTCACCGCCACGACCGACGTTCACGCCGGGGTGGAACTTGGTGCCGCGCTGGCGGATCAGGATCTCGCCCGCCTTGACGACCTGACCACCGAACCGCTTGACACCGAGGTACTGCGGGTTGGAGTCACGACCGTTGCGGGAGCTGGAAGCACCCTTCTTGTGTGCCATGGCTGCTCAGCTCCTTACTTGCTGATTCCGGTGACCTCGACACGGGTCAGCTTCTGCCGATGCCCCTGCCGCTTGTGGTAGCCGGTCTTGTTCTTGAACTTGTGGATGCGGATCTTGGGACCCTTGGTCTGCTCGACGACCTTGCCGGTGACCGAGACCTTCGCCAACGCGTCGGCGTCCGTGGTGACCTCTCCACCGTCGACGTACAGCACGGCGGGGAAGGTGTGCTCGGTGCCCGGCTCGCCCTCGAGCTTCTCGACCTCGACGACGTCGCCGACGGCCACCTTGTACTGCTTGCCGCCGGTCTTGACGATCGCGTACGCCGACACGGAAGTCTCCTGCTTACTCGACAATGGGTGAGGGCTTGCGATCCGGCCCGCTCTGCGGCGGCCCGGTGATCGCGCCATGGCCCGCGCGCTCACGGGCCGTCCTCTAGATTACTGCCACCCCGGCCGCTGGTCGCACCGGGGTGGCAGAAACCCGATCAGAAGCGGTCAGCTCTGTTCGGACGCGTGGACCGGCGGCCCGGCCGGGCGGGAGGCCGCGCGGCGCGCCCGGCGCCGCGCGGACCGCACGGCCGGGGCGGGCACACTGACTTCGGGCTCGGGCTCGGGCTCGGGCTCGGTGCGGGACACCGCCTTCTCCGGCTCGGCCTGCGACACCGGCTCCACGGCAGGTTCGACGGCCGGAGCGAGGGCCTCCGTAGCCGCTTCCGCGGCCTGCTCCTGGGGCTGCGCCTCAGCCGCAGGAGGGGCCTGAACCGCGGTCTCGGCAGCGGGTTCGGCTTCGACCCGTACCTGGGCCGCGGCCGCGCCCACCGGCTCCGCCACGGCCTGCTCGGCCGCCGCGGGCTGCCCGGGTTCCTGGAGCTGCCCGTTGAGAGCCGCTTCCTGCTCGGCCGCTTCCTCCTCGGGCTTGCCCGAAGAAGCCAGCTTCGTCGCGTTCGCGATCGCCTGCACCGCGGAGACCACCGACTCCCGCTGCTCCGGGGTCGCCTTGGCGGGCTCGGGCTGCGCCTGGGGCTCCTCGGCCTTGCCCCGGCCGCGGGAGCGGCGCGAACCGTGCTGGTGCCCGCCGCCGGCACCGTTGCCGTGGCCGTTGCCGCCACTCGCGGCCCGCTGAGGCTCGGTGGACACGACCACGCCGCGGCCCTTGCAGTGCTCGCAGGTCGCGGAGAAGGCCTCCAGCAGGCCCGTACCGACCTTCTTGCGGGTCATCTGCACCAGGCCCAGCGAGGTGACCTCGGCGACCTGGTGGCGGGTGCGGTCGCGGCCAAGGCATTCGGTGAGCCGCCGCAGCACCAGTTCGCGGTTGGACTCCAGCACCATGTCGATGAAGTCGATCACGATGATGCCGCCGATGTCGCGCAGCCGCAGCTGACGCACGATCTCCTCGGCCGACTCCAGGTTGTTGCGGGTCACCGTCTCCTCGAGGTTGCCGCCGGAGCCGGTGAACTTGCCGGTGTTGACGTCGATCACCGTCATCGCCTCGGTGCGGTCGATGACCAGGTAGCCGCCCGAGGGCAGCCACACCTTGCGGTCGAGCGCCTTGGTGATCTGCTCGTCGATGCGGTAGTCGGTGAACACGTCCCCGGTGCCCACATAGCGCTTGAGCCGGTCGACGAGGTCGGGGGCGACGTGCCGCACATAGGCGTGGATGGTCTCCCAGGCCTGGCCGCCCTGGACCTCGAGCTTGGCGAAGTCCTCGGTGAACAGGTCGCGGACCACCTTGACCAGCAGGTCCGGCTCCTCGTACAGCATGGTCGGCGCCGCCGACTTCTTGCCGTGCCCGGTGGCCGAGTCCGCCTTCTCCTTGATGACCTCCCACTGCGCCTTCAGGCGGCGGACGTCACGCTCCAGTTCCTCCTCGCTGATGCCTTCGGAGGCGGTCCGGATGATCACCCCGGCGTCCTCGGGGACTATGCGCTTGAGGATGTCCTTGAGCCGCCGCCGCTCGTTCTCCGGCAGCTTGCGCGAGATACCGGTGGCCCCGCCCGCGGGCACGTACACCAGGAACCGGCCGGGCAGCGAGATCTGGGTGGTCAGCCGGGCGCCCTTGTGGCCGACCGGGTCCTTGGTGACCTGCACCAGCACGTTGTCCCCGGTCGACAGCGCCTGCTCGATCTTGCGGGACTTGCCCTCCAGGCCCGCGGCGTCCCAGTCGACCTCACCGGCGTAGAGCACGGCGTTGCGGCCGCGGCCGATGTCGACGAACGCGGCCTCCATCGAGGGCAGCACGTTCTGCACGCGGCCGAGATAGACGTTGCCGACGATCGAGCCGCTGCCGGAAGAGGTGACGAAGTGCTCGACGAGGACGCCGTCCTCGAGCACGCCGATCTGGGTCTGCTCGCCCCGTTCGGCGACCACCATGGTGCGCTCGACGGATTCCCGGCGGGCGAGGAATTCGGCCTCGGACAGGATCGGCGCGCGGCGGCGGCCCGCCTCGCGGCCGTCCTGGCGGCGCTTCCGCTTGGCCTCCAGCCGGGTCGAGCCGCGGACGCTGCGCACGCCGTCGCCCTTGGCGGCGGTCTTCTCCGCCTCGGTCCGGCCTTCGCGGACGTGGACGACGGTCTGGACGGCCTCGTCGGACGGGACGGCCTCGGCGCCTTCGTCCTCCCCGCTCTTGCGGCGGCGACGACGGCGACGGCGACGGCTGATGCCCTCGGCCTCCTCGGCTTCCTCCGCCTCCTCGTGCTCGGGCTCTTCCTTGGCCTCTTCCCCGGCCTCTTCGGCCCGGACTTCCTCGGCCTGCTCGGCGGCCTCGGCCTCGGCCTCGCCGGTGGCTTCGTCGCCGCCCTTGCCGCGGCCACGGCCGCGGCGGCCCCGGCGACGGCGGCGGCGGCCGCCCGCCTCCTCGCCTTCCTCGGCCTCTTCGGCGTGTTCCTCCGGCGCGGCCGCTTCCGCCTCCGCCTCAGCCGGCTTCGACGGCTCGGGCCGGGTCACCGCGGGCGGCTCGGGCGGCAGGAACACCGGCGAAGGGGCCGCGAACACCGGCACGTGCGCCAGCGGGCGCACCGGTTCGGGTGCGGACTCGGGTTCGGGTGCGGGTTCGGGTGCGGACTCCGGTGCGGGTGCGGCCGCGACCGGTTCCGGCTCGGTCCTGGGTTCCGGCTGCGGCGCGGGCGCCGGTTCCGGCTCTCCGGCGACGGTCGTTTCCGGGGCGGCTTCCGCCACGGGTTCCGCGGCCGCGGGCTCTTCCGCCGGGCCGGTCAGCGCCTCGGCCACCCGGAAGGCCACTTCACGGGGCACGCTCGACTGCGCGCTTCGGGCCGTCTCGCCCAGTTCGGTCAGCTTCGCCAGCACATCCCGGCTGTTCGAGCCCAGCAGTTTGGCCAGTGCGTGCACCCGGACCCGCGGCGGCAGTTCGCCGAGCGGGTTCCCGGACACGGTGACAGCCGGGTCATTCGTGGGTGCGACGGCGTTCCCGCCGGTGGTGTCGGCGGGTGTATCCGCGTTCGTCATCTGTCTCCTCCGCCCCCGGGCGCGTCTGCCAGCCGATGCTGGAAGGACGCGGCCGCGCAGGGGCCCTTTCCTGTCCTGTGCCGCCGGGGTGGTCACCACCGGCGGGAATCCTGTGCCTTCTCGCCCGGACGGCGCCGGGAGAACCGGCACGCGCCTGGAGGCAGGTCCGCTCGGTCACATACCGGCTGGGCCGGCGGCTTCGCACTCCGCCTGCCACGTCGTCGAGCCGCCCCGCACGGGCGGCGACGACCTGGCGCTCCTCCGGCATGTCACCGGGTCACCGGTACCGGCACGCACCATGGTGTGGGCGTTCCGGCTCGGCAGCCACCTCGAGTATCCCACACGAGGCCCGGGGGCCCGCGTGCTCACCGTCCGGACGGCGGGTCGGCCACGGCCGGGCGAACTTGACCGCTCCGGTTGTCGCTGCGTGGCCGGCTGCCCTAACGTCCGGCTGATACCGCAGGTCCCCAGGAGGTTTCCCGAGTGACGACGTTCCGGCGGTCGCTCGCAGCGCTGGCCGCGGCCCTGCTCGCCGCCGCGGCCGGGGGTCCGCCCGCCTCGGCCGACGAGGCCGCCGGCTGCTTCCCGGCCGGCCGTTCCCTGCGCTATCTGGTCCTCTTCGACCCCGCAACGCCGCCCGAGCAGGCCGACGCACAGGTGCGGGCCGCGTGCGGGAGCTCCACCGGTTACTACCCCCAAATCAGCGTGGGGGTGGCCGTTTCGGCCGATCCCGCCTTTCCCGCGCGGATCGGCCCCGCGCGTGCCTTCAGCGCGCAGGCGTACCGGACGGCCGTGCCCTCCGGCCAGGCGGAAGCGGCCTTCGACCAGATCCCCCGGGCGGGTGAGCCCGACCGGACGGGCGAGCAGTGGGACATGGCCGTGATCAACGCCCCGCAGGCGAGATCGGTCACTCCGGGCGATCCGGACGTGGTGGTCGGGGTGCTGGACTCGGGCATCGACGCGAACCATCCGGATCTGGCGCACGCGGTCGCACGCGAGGAGTCGGCGGGCTGCCTGACCGGGATGCCGGATCCCGGGGAACCGGCCTGGCGGCCGACGGCCTCCGCGCACGGCACCCACGTGGCGGGCATCATCGCGGCGGCCGACGACGGCCGCGGGGTGACCGGGGTGGCACCCGGGGTGCGGGTCGCCTCGGTGAAGGTCATCGACGACCGCGGGTACGTCACGCCGGAAGCGGCGGTATGCGGGCTGATGTGGGCGGCCGCACGGCACATGAAGGTCGTCAACAGCAGCTTCTCCGTCAACCCGTGGGGCCTGGCCTGCGCCCGGCGCGAGGACTACGCCGTGGTGCACGAAGCCCTCGCGCGGGCGGTGGAGTACGCGGCCCTCTCGGGCACCCTCACCGTGGCGGCCGCCACGAACGACGCGGCGAACCTGACCCCCTCCCCCCGTGCCGGCACCACGCCACCACCCGCCACAGGCTGCGAAGCGCTCCCCGCCGGGCTGCGCGACGTCGTAACCACCTCGGCGGTGGGCCGTGGCGAGGTGAAGGCCGGCTACAGCTCCTACGGGCTCGGCGTGATCGGCCTGGCCGCCCCCGGTGGTGACGGCCACGACTGCGTGCTGTCCACGGTGCCCGGCGGCGGGTACGCGCCCCTGTGCGGCACGTCCATGGCGGCGCCGCACGTGAGCGGGGTCGCCGCGCTGCTCGCCTCGGCGCATCCCGGCTACGGGCCCAGGCAGTTGCGCGAGGCGCTGTACCGCACGGCCCGCCCGATGCCCTGCCCCGCGGACTACGACCTCACCGGCGACGGGCACCAGGACGCCTACTGCACCGGCTACACCGCCTACAACGGCTTCTACGGCCACGGCATGGTCGACGCGCGGGCCGCGCTCACCGCAGGAGCAGGTGGGTGATCCGGCGCGACGCCGCCCACACCCCGAACGCCGCCAGTGCCACCAGATAGGCCAGGTGCCCCAGCATGTCCGGCCGCAGCAGCCCGGCCGACACCTCGCGCATCAGCTCCACCCCGTGGTACAGCGGCGAACACTGCACCACCACGCGGATCGCCCCCGGGTACACCGACAGCGGGTAGAACGTGGTGGAAAACAGGAACAGGGGCATCACGACGAGCTGGATGTAGTCGAACTGGGACGGCGAACGCAGGAAGGTGGCGCAGGCCATGCCGATGGCCGCGAAGGCGAACGCGACCAGCAGGGCGATCGGGATGATCAGCACCGTCCACGGCGAGGTGACCAGGCCCATGCCAAGCATCACGCCGAAGAACGCCACCGCGTACAGGCCGCCGCGCAGCACCGCCCAGGCGATTTCCCCGATCGCGATGTCCAGCGGGCCGATCGGGGTGGCCAGCATCGCGTCGTAGGTCTTCGCGTAGCGGATCTTGAAGAACATGTTGTACGTGGAGTCGAGGACGGCGCCGTTCATCGCCGAGGACGCCAGCAGCGCGGGGGCGACGAAGGCGACGTAGCTGATCGGCCTGCCATCAGGCCCGGCCACGTCGCCGACCAGCCTGCCGAACCCGATCCGGAAGGCGATCAGGTAGAACAGCGGCTCGAAGACGCCGGAGACGAAGACGAGCCACATCCGCGAGTAGGCGAGGATCGAGCGCTCGACGAGCTTGCTCGCCCGGCCCGCGTAGAGCCCAGGCGGCAGGATCCGCAGCAGCGGCCCGGGCCGCCTCTGGTGCAGCACCGTCATTTCAGACCACCAGCCGTCGGTAGAAGTACTTGCGGGCGAGGAAGATCCCGATCGCCAGCAGCGCCGTGAGATACGCGACGTGCCCGAGCGCGGCCCAGATTCCCAGCCCGCCGAGAGTGACCCCGCGTGCCAGCTCGTTTCCGTGCCAGAGCGGGGAAATCCAGGCCAGCCAGCGCAGGGCGAGCGGGATCTGCGCGATCGGGAAGAAGGTTCCGGCGAACAGCGTCATCGGGATCACGCCGAACCGGAACAGCCCGTTGAACCGGGTGCCCTCGTCGAAGGTGGTGGCCGCGAAGGCGGTGACCGGGGCGGCGCACGCCAGCCCGGTGAACACCCCCACGACGACCACCGCCACCAGGCCCGCGTTGAGCCAGGCGCCGAAGGCGAGCGCGATCAGCGCGTACACCACGCTGGACAGCAGTATCCGCAGGCCCACCCACGCGAGATGGCCGCCGAGCAGTTGTCCCGGGGTGACCGGGGTGGCCGTCACGGCGAGGTAGTCCTTCTGCCATTTGAACCCGGACAGCACCGGGTACGTCGACTCGGCCACGCCCTGCTGCAGTGCCGCGGACACCAGCAGCGCCGGGGCGATGTAGTGCAGATAGGACAGTCCGCCGGTGGCCGGGCCCGCCGGCACCTGCGAGCCGAAGCCGAGGCCCATGGCCAGGAGGAACAGCAGCGGCTGCAGCCCCGAGGAGTACAGGGTGGACTTCCAGTACCGGCGGTACCAGGACAGGTTCGCTTCCACGCGCAGCAGGGCCGCCCGCCACGGCCCGACCACCCGGCCCGCCGATGTCACCGATGCCGTCGTCGATCCCGTCGTCATCAGTCCACCAGCGTCCGGCCGGTGAGGTGGAGGAAGACGTCCTCCAGGCTGCTGCGGCGGACCAGGCTCGACAGGGGCCGGATGCCGCGGACGTGCACCTGCTCCAGCGCCGCCTCCCCCGCCGCGGTGTAGAGGAGCAGCCGGTCCGGCAGGACCTCCACGCGTTCGGCCAGATCGGCCACCGCGGCCAGGGGTGCCTCCTCGCCGGGCGGGAACCGCAGTTCGAGCACCTCGCGGGTGGAATAGCGGGAGATCAGCTCGGCCGGTGAGCCCTCCGCGACGATCCGGCCGCCGTCCATCACGACCAGCCTGTCGCACAGCTGCTCGGCCTCGTCCATGTAGTGGGTGGTGACGATGAGCGTCACGCCCTGCGCCTTGAGCCGGAACAGCCTGTCCCACAGCAGGTGCCGGGCCTGCGGGTCGAGCCCGGTGGTCGGCTCGTCGAGCAGCAGGAGCTCGGGATCGTTGACCAGTGAGCGGGCGATGGTGAGCCGCCGCTTCATCCCGCCGGACAACGGTTCCACCTCGTCGTCCGCGCGGTCGGCGAGCTGGGCGAACTCGAGCAGTTCGGCGGCCTTGGCGCGGGCCTGCGCCCGCGACAGGCCGAAGTAGCGGGCGTAGACCTGGAGGTTCTGCCGCACGGTCAGCTCGGTGTCGAGGTTGTCCTGCTGCGGCACCACGCCCAGCCGGGCGCGGATGCGGGGGCCGTCGGTGTCCGGGTCCAGGCCGAGGATCCGGAGATCGCCGTCGCTGCGCGGGGACACGCAGGCGATCATGCGCATGGTGGAGGACTTGCCCGCGCCGTTGGGGCCGAGGAAGCCGAACGCCTCCCCGCGCCGCACTTCGACGTCGATCCCCCGGACGGCCTCGAAACCGCCGAAGCGCTTCACCAGCGCCTTGGCCCGCACCATGGTCGTGTCTTCGTCCACATCTCGCACACTAGGACGAACCACCGACAGAACTCGACCGCTTTTGGGAGCGGGCGCCCTGGAAACCGTGAGGGCCCTTCACGGCCGGAACGACCGTGAAGGGCCCTCACGGGAGGGTCACAGGTCCGGGAACCAGAGCTTGAGTTCCCGCTCGGCCGACTCCGGCGAGTCCGACCCGTGCACCAGGTTGTACTGCGTCTCGAGGGCGAAGTCGCCGCGCAGGGTGCCCGGGGTGGCCTTGGCGACCGGGTCGGTACCGCCGGCGAGCTGGCGGAAGGCGGCGATCGCGCGGGGGCCCTCGACGGCGATGGCCACGACCGGGCCCGAGGTGATGAACTCGAGCAGCTCGCCGAAGAACGGCTTGTCCTTGTGCTCGGCGTAGTGCTCCTCGGCCACCGGGCGCGGCACGTTCCGCAGTTCCAGCGCGGCCAGCGTCAGGCCCTTGCGCTCGATCCGCGCGATGACCTCGCCCACGAGGCCGCGCTTCACGCCGTCGGGCTTGACCAGGACCAGCGTGCGTTCACTCACGACTCTGTTACTCCTCGATTAACCGCTCGTCATCGAAACCTGCTGAACGCAGCCTAACGGCTTCCCCTCGAACGCTGCGGGCGCAGGGTGGCCGACCACAGCGAAACACCCTTTCCGTCCCTCAAGCACACCGTCAGTTCACCGCTGGCACCGTCCACGTTCAGCTCGCCGAAATGCTGGAAACCGTCCATCGGCGAGGTGTTCGGGGCCGGCGGGGCGTGCACGAAAACCGCCTCGGGGCCGAAGGTGGGGTCGAGCTTGTTCGGCCCGAACGCGCCCGCGTGCAACGGCCCGGAAACGAATTCCCAGAACGGGTCGAAATCGCCGATCGCGGCGCGGTCGGGCGAGTAGTGGTGGGCCGCGGTGTAGTGCACGTCGGCGGTCAGCCAGACCACGTTGCGCACCCTGCGGCGCGCAATCTCCCGGAGCACCCCGGCCAGTTCGCTCTCACGCCCGCCCGGCGCGCCCGCCAGGCCGTTGGCGACGCCCTCGATGTCCTTGCCGTCGGGCACCACGAGCCCGATCGGCAGGTCCGCCTGCACCAGCTTCCAGGTGGCGGTGCTGCGGGCCAGTCCGTCCACGAGCCACCGCGCCTGCCGTTCCCCGAGAATGGAACCGGGCTTGGTGACGTCGGAGGTGTTGGCGTCCTTGTAGGTCCGCATGTCGAGCACGAACACCTCGACGTGGGGCCCGTAGCGGAAGCTGCGGAACACACGTCCGTCGACGGCCTGCTTCGCGTCGATCGGATGCCATTCGTGGAAGGCCTGGAATGCGCGCTGGGCCAGCACGTCGACGCGCTTTTCGGTGTACTGGGGAAGATCGAGGATTTCGCCCGGGTACCAGTTGTTGAGCACCTCGTGGTCGTCCCATTGCACGTAGCTCGCCACCGAAGCGGCGAAGGCCCGCACGTTTTCGTCGAGCAGGTTGTAGGCGAACTGCCCGCGGTATTCGTCGAGGGTTTCGGCCACTTTGGACTTTTCCGGAGTGACTATGTTGCGCCAGACCCGCCCGTCGGCGAGGGTCACCGTTTCCTTCAGCGGCCCGTCGGCGTACACCGTGTCGCCGCTGTGCAGGAACAGGTCCGGCTCGCGCGCGGCCATCGCCGCGTAGGCGGTCATCCCGCCGAGGTCCGGGTTGATGCCCCAGCCCTGGCCCGCGACATCGCCGGACCAGAGGATCCGGACGTCCGAACGGCCGGCGGGCACCGTGCGGAACCGGCCGGTCAGCGGCTCGCTCACGGCCCGCCCGTCGAGGGATTCGGCCGTGACGCGGTAGTGCAGTTCCGACCCCGCGGGCAGCGCCGGGACACACAGTTTGCCGGTCCCGCCGGTGCCGGGGGTGAGCAGCGGCCCGGTCAGCCGCCGCGCGTGCGCGAAGCGTTCGTCGCGGGCGACCTCCACGATCATGCGGGAGGGACGGTCCGCCCGCGTCCAGATGATCGCGGAGTCGGCGGTGACATCGCCCGCCTGCACGCCGTGGGTCAGCACCGGGCGGTCCCGGCGGACGAGCGCGGCGGCGGTGGGTCCGCCCAGCGCCCCCGCAGCGAGCGCACCGGCCGTCACGATGCCGGTTTTGAGCAGGGTTCTTCGGGTCTGTTCGGTCATGACCGGTTTGTAACCAGCGTCCCGGTCGGCGAGGTCAATTCCGGCTTTACGGCCGGTGAACGGGTTACGGCGAAGGCGAGCAGCAGGCAGCCCAGTGCGGTCAGCAGGCCGTGCGCGACGCGGAGCGCGGGCGAGCCGAAGAACTGGGGAATGAACAGGGCGAACGCGAGCGCGAAGGGGATACCGGCCCAGCGGAACGTCCCGGCCCGCCCCACGGCCACCGCGGTGAGGATCCCCGCCGCCGCCAGCAGCAGCAGCCCGGCCGCGAACAGGGTGGCCGCAGCGGGGTTGAACCGCATCGCGTCGACGACCCGCAGCAGCGACTGGTCACCGGTGTCGAGGGCCCGCCGCCCGATCGCGTTCGCACCGAACACCTCGGCGCCGTAGTAGGGCAGGGTGAGCCCCGCGCCGAGCCAGCTCGCCACCAGCGCCGCGCGCCCGGGCGCGCCGTCCAGCGCCCGCAGGCCGAACGGGATCAGGATGAAGCCCGCGACAGCGGCGAGGTGCGCGACGATCCAGGCCGGTGAGGCCATCGCGGCCGCTCCGGCCAGCGTCGTCTCGTCCGAGTAGGGGCGCACCATCGGGTAGACGGCGAACAGCACTCCGGCCACGGCCAGTGCCGCGGCGTTCAGGCGCGTGATGCCCGGCTTGGTCCGTACTTCCACGATTCCTCCGTGAACACTAGTCGCATTCGAGAGCAGCGCTCTCATGCGACCAGCATCGCGCGAACCACGATCCGAGTCAAGAGCAATGCTCTCGTTTTCTGATAGTGCTCTCAGAATGCCGCGGCAGACTCAGCCTCCCGGACGTCCGGGCCCAGGCTGCGCACAAGCACCACGGCCTGCGCGGGCGTGATGAGGGCACCGCTCAGCTCCACCGTCAGCGGGTCCATCGACCGCAGGTCACTCCCCCGCAGATCACAGCGGGTGAACTTGGCACTGTGCAACTGGGCACCCGACAGATCCACCCCCGACAGCACCGCCTCCGCGCAGTTGGCCCCCGTCAGATCCACTTCCCGCATCCGCAGGGACTGGAACGACGAACCCCGCAGATCCGCGCCCGGCAACGCCACGAACGACCAGTCCCCGCCCATCACGCGCATCGGCCGCACCACGCACTGCTGGAACTGGCTGCCCACGAGCTTGCACCCCTCGAACTCCGCGTCGAAGAAGTTGCACCGCTTGAACGTGCAGCCCACGAAGGCCGAATCGACGTGACGGGAGGCGTTGAACCGCACATTGCCGAACGTGCATTCGGTGAACACCGCACCCCGGCTCGACGCCTCGGTCAGATCCACCTCGTGGAACGAGCAGCGCGTGTAGTGCACCGCTTCCAGTTCCTCGGCATACCAGTCCTCACGCCGGAACGTCTCGCCTTCGCGCTCGCTCACCGCCGCTGGCTGGGCAGCGTCCCCGCCGCCATCCGGCGCGCCACGTCACGGCGCAACCACAACGCCCACACCCAGAACGCCAGGAACAGCAGACCGATGATCGCGACCGCGGGCAGCGTGAAGAAGAACGAGATCAGCCCCACCTGCAGCGCCAGGATGACCGGCACCACCCACGACCGCTTCAGCAGCCCGCAGAGCACCACCAGCGCCACCGCGATGCCGATCACCGCCCAGCCCTTGCCGGTGCCCACGCCGCCGCCCAGCCGGGCCACCACGGGCACCGCCAGGCCCACCGTGATCGCCTCCAGGATCAGCGCACCCGCCATCACACCCCGGAAGGACTTCATCGGATCCTTAGCCGGAGGCCGCGCCCCGGTGTCCACAGACCCGCCAGTGTCGCTCACGCGGGCTCCTGTGTCCTGCGGGACACCCGCACCCGATCGCCCGCCGTGAGCGGGGCTCCCGCCAGTGTCGCTCACGCGGGCTCCTTTCCGAAGAGTGTCCGGGCTTCGCCCGCCGTGACCACCGAGCCGGTCACCAGCACCCCGCCGCCCGCCAGCGGCTCGTCCGGGTCGTCGCTTTCCTCCACCAGGGCGACCGCGGCCTCCACCGCGGCCTCCAGGCTGGGCTCCGCCACCACGCGGTCCTCCCCGAACACGGACACGGCCAGTTCGTACAGCTCGTCCAGCGGCATGGCGCGGGGCGAGGAGTTGCGGGTCACCACGAGGTCCGACACGACCGGCTCCAGTGCCTCCAGGATGCCGCGGGCGTCCTTGTCCCCCATCACGCCGACCACCGCGGCGAGCCGCCGGAAGGCGAACTCCTCGCCGATCGCGGCGGCCAGTGCCCGGGCGCCGTGCGGGTTGTGCGCCGCGTCGAGCAGCACGGTCGGCGCGGAGCGGACCCGCTCCAGCCTGCCCGGCGTCTCGACCTCGGCGAAGGCCTCACGCACCGCCTCCACCACGAGCTGCCGGTCCTTGCCCGCCCCGAAGAACGCCTCGACCGCCGCCAGCGCCAGCGCCGCGTTGTTCGCCTGGTGCTCACCGTGCAGCGGCAGGAAGATCTCGTCGTAGACACCGCCGAGGCCCTGCAGCCTGAGCAACTGGCCGCCGACGGCGACCTCCCGCTGCAGCACGCCGAACTCGCTGCCCGCCCTGGCCACCGTCGCGTCCACCTCGACGGCGCGCTCCAGCAGCACGCGCAGCGCCTCGGGCTCCTGATCCGCGATCACCGCGACGCTGCCGGGCTTGATGATGCCCGCCTTCTCCGCCGCGATCTTGCTCAGGTCGCTGCCCAGATACTCGACGTGGTCGATGCCGATCGGGGTGATCACCGCCACCTGGGCGTCGACGATGTTCGTGGCGTCCCAGGTGCCGCCGAGCCCCACCTCGATCACCGCGGCCTCCACCGGCGCGTCCGCGAAGGCGGCGAACGCCATCCCGGTCAGCACCTCGAACTTGCTCATCGGCGGCCCGCCCGCACTGTCCACCATGGACACGTACGGCGCGATGTCGCGATAGGTGTCGACGTACTTCGAGGCCGGGATCGGGACGCCGTCCAGCGCGATGCGCTCGGTGACCAGTTGCAGGTGCGGGCTGGTGTAGCGGCCGACGCGCAGGCCCATCCTGGTGAGCAGCGCGTCGATCATGCGGACGGTGGACCCCTTGCCGTTGGTGCCCGCCACCTGCAGCACCGGATAGGTCCGCTGCGGGTCACCCAGCACACTCGCCAGTGCGGCGATGCGCGACAGCGAGGGCTCGATCTTGGTCTCCGGCCAGCGCTGGTTCAGTTCCGCTTCGACCACCAGAAGGTCGCGCCGGGCCTGCCGTTCGATCTCCTCCAGGTCGGCAGCGGGGACCTCTCCGGGCTCGTCGGGCAGAGGTCCGGCCACGAAGTTGTCGCCACGGGACAGCTCGGCTGGGTAGTCCTCTTCCACATCCCAGAGTCTACGTTCGCCGTTGTGGCAGGTTGGCGCCGTGCCCTTCAACCACAACGACCACTACCACCCGCTGCTGTTGCGCCAAGTGCCCGCGCGAGCGCGCACCGCGCTGGATGTCGGCTGCGGCACGGGAAAGTTCACGCGGAAACTCGCCGCGACCGGCCTGGCCGTCGAAGGCATCGACCCGGCACGGGAAGCGATCGAAGCCGCGTGCGCAACGAGCCCCGGCAAGATCACCTACCGCTGCGAGGACGTCACCCGCGCCGGGCTTCCCGAAGGCCACTACGACTTCATCTCGTGCCTGGCGGCGTTGCACCACATGCCGTTCGAGACGGTGACGAAGCTGCGGCGCGCACTCGCCCCCGGTGGCGTGCTCGCGGTCCTCGGCCTGGCACTCCCGAGCTCCGCCCGCGACCTGGGGAAGTGGCTGCTGGCGGCCCCGCTGCTGAACGTCCCCGCCAGGCTGGTGGTCGCGGCCGGGGACCGGCTCAACGGTGGCGGAGACCACGTCGCCGTCGCGCCGGTGCGGGACCCGGACCTCTCGATGGCCGAGGTCCGCCGCGGCTCGGCCACGCTGCTGCCCGGCAGCACCGTGCGCACGCTCCTGTTCTGGCGCTACCTGCTCGTTTACCGGGCCGGCTAAGCGGGGGCTTAGTAACGGGGCCCTCGAGGTGCTATGAACACAGGGTGAGCGGATCAGAGTGGATCGCCCGGACCGGACGGCCCGCCGCCGCGCTGCGGCGCGCGGAAGAACTCGGGGCCTTCGTCGAAACCTATGCCGAGCCGGGTATCCCGGCAGCCGTGAAGGACCTCATCGACGTGGCGGGCCAGCCGGTCCGCAACGGCACACCCGGCCTCGGCCACCGCATCGCCGGAATGGACGCCCCGGTGTGGGCGCGGCTGCGCGCCGCGGGCTATGCCGCGGTCGCCCGCACCACCGTGCCGGAACTGGCCTGGTCGGGCCGCACGCCCGGCTGCGGAAACCCGTGGGACCCGTCACGCGACGCGGGCGGGTCGAGCGGCGGCTCGGCGGTCGCCGTGGCCACCGGCGCGACCGTGGTCGCGCTCGGCACCGACACCGGCGGTTCGATCCGCATCCCGGCGGCGCTGTGCGGGGTGGCGGGCCTTCGCCCCACCCACGGCACCCTCGACCTGCGGGGGATCACCCCGGTCACCCCGTCCATGGACACGGTGGGGCCGATCGCGGCCACCGCCGCCGACTGCCTGCGCCTGCACGGGCTTCTCGGCGGCGCCATCGAACCCGTACCCGCCCTCGCGGACCTGACCGTCGGTCTTCCCGTGCACCTGTGGGCTGGAAAATGCGACCCCGAGGTCGTGCGGCTCGTCGAGGAGGCGGCCGCCACCCTGCGCGCGGCCGGCGTGAAGATCGTCGAGGTCGATCTTCCGCTCGCGGCCCGGCACGCCCGCACGGCCGGATACACCACGATGCTGTTCGAATCGGCCCGCCAGTGGTGGGCCGAATACCGGCGGGACCCCTCGGGACTGGCGGGCCGTGCCGCCGGGCTGCTGCGCGCGGGGTCCGAAGTGTCCGTCTCGGACTACGAGCGGGCCAGGGAACTGGCCGCCGCGATCCGCGCGGAGGTCGACGCCGTGTTCGGCGACGTGGGGGCGCTGCTGCTGCCGACCGTGCCGGTCACCGCCGCCCGGCTCGACGAGGAAACGGTCGAACTCGGCGGACGGGCCGAAGACGTCGAAAACGCCTACTACCGGCTGACCGCGCTCGCCTCGGTCGGCGGTCATCCCGCGCTGACCGTGCCCGCCGGGCTCAGCGCGGCCGGACTGCCCGTCGGTGCCCAGCTCGTCGGCCCCCGGCGGCAGGAAGCGACGCTGTGCGCGCTGGGGACGGTCATCGAAGACGGGCCCGCCGCGCGGGAACTCGCGCTGGCGAGGCGGAACCTGCAGGACGAAACAGTGAGGACACAGCCATGAGCCGCCCCGACCCCCGTGATCTTCTCGGCATCCGTGAGCTGCTCGGTGAAGAGGAGCGGCAGATCGCGGACACCGTGCGCGCCTTCGTGGGCAAGGAGGTGGCCGACCACGCGGGCCAGTGGTTCGAGGACGCCGAGTTCCCGCGCCACCTCGTCGGCCGGATCGGCGAACTGGGTCTGCTCGGCATGCACCTGACCGGCTACGGCTGCGCCGGCACCAACGCCACCGCCTACGGCCTGGCCTGCCTCGAACTGGAGGCCGGTGACTCCGGGTTGCGCAGCTTCGTGTCGGTACAGGGCTCGCTGGCGATGTTCCCGATCTGGAAGTACGGCTCGGAGGAGCAGAAGGAGCGGTGGCTGCCCGCGATGGCCCGCGGGGAGAAGATCGGCTGTTTCGGCCTGACCGAACCGGACCGCGGCTCCGACCCCGGCGACATGCGCACCACGGCCCGGCGCGACGGCTCCGACTGGGTCCTCAACGGCGCCAAGATGTGGATCACCAACGGCACCTTCGCCGACATCGCGGTGGTCTGGGCACGGACGGAGGAGGGCATCCGCGGTTTCCTGGTCCCGGCGGGCACGCCCGGCTTCACCGCGCGCGAGATCAAGCACAAGATGTCGCTGCGGATGTCGGCGACCGCGGAACTGGTGCTCGAAGACGTGCGCCTGCCCTCCGACGCCGTACTGCCCGGTGTGACCGGCCTGCGCGGCCCGCTGTCCTGCCTGGCCGAGGCGCGCTACGGCATCCTGTGGGGCGCGCTCGGGGCAGCGCGTTCCTGCTACGAGACCGCACTGGACTACGCCACCAGCCGCGAGCAGTTCGGCAAGCCGATCGGCGCTTTCCAGCTGACGCAGCAGAAACTGGTCGGCATGGCGCTGGAGCTGAACAAGGGGCTGCTGCTCGCGCTGCACCTCGGCCGCCGCAAGGACCACGGCGAGCTGCCGCCCGAGCTGGTCAGCTTCGGCAAGCTGAACAACGTACGCACCGCGATCGACATCGCCCGCACCGCGCGGACCATCCTGGCCGCCAACGGAATCAGCCTGGAATACCCGGTCATCCGGCACGCCAACAACCTGGAGTCGGTGCTGACCTACGAGGGCACCGAGGAGATCCACACGCTGGTCCTCGGCCAGCTCCTCACCGGACAGTCCGCCTACCGGTAAGCCTTCCGGGCTCCCACCTTCGGAGTATCCCGGGGTAACGCCACCCGAACGGCGGCGCCGCCCGGCGGGCGCACAGGCTAGGAAGAAAGCCATGCGCGCCCGCCGGAGCCTCTTCGTCAGCCTTGTCACCACCCTCGTGGTCTGCACCTCGCTGGTCTCGTCGCTGGCCGCCGACGCGGCCACCCGCCGGTTCCGGCACTACGTCGCCCTCGGCGACTCCTACACCGCGGGCCCGCTCATCCCCCTGCAACGGCTCGATCCGCTGGGCTGCTTCCGGTCCACTTCCAACTATCCGGCACAGCTCGCCGTGCGGCTGAGGGCCGGTTCCTTCACCGACGTCAGCTGCAGCGGGGCCGACACCACGAACATGACGGCCCCGCAGGACGTGCTGTTCGGGCCCAACCCGCCGCAGCTCGACGCGCTGCGCCCGGACACCGACCTGGTGACGCTGGGCATCGGCGGCAACGACTACAGCGTGTTCGGCAGCATCATCGGCACCTGTCCCGGGCTGCGCGCGAGCGATCCCACCGGAAACCCCTGCCAGCGGCATTTCACCGTCGACGGGGTGGACACGCTCAAGGCCGCGATCACCCGCACGCAGGGCAACATCACCCGGGTACTGGCGCTGATCCACCGGCGTGCCCCGCGCGCGAAGGTCCTGGCGATCGGGTACCCGCGCATCGCGCCGCCCAGCGGCACCTGCCCGGACATCCTGCCGTTCGCCGACGGCGACTACGCGTGGCTCAACAGCGTGGAGGAAGCGCTTAACGCGGCGGTCGCGAGCGCCGCGTCCACCGACCGTCGTACGTCCTACGTGGACACCTTCACGCCGTCGCTGGGCCACGACGCCTGTGCCACCGGCGGCGAGGCCTGGATCAACGGCAAGGACATGCTGCCCTGGGCCGCGTCCTACCACCCTCTCTTCACCGGAATGGCGGGGATGGCACGGATCATCCAAGCCTCCCTCACCCACTCCCGCACCGAGCTGTCCTAGGACCTGGATCAAAGTGGCTTGGGTAGCGGTGCGGGGAAACTGCAACCCGCTTCCCGCCGCAGGTCCGGCTTACCTCGTGGACGCTGCGTGCGGCACGGCAGGCAGTTGTTCGTCCAGGAAAGCGGTCACCAGACCCCAGAACGCCTCCGGGTGCTCGGCGTGCGCCCCGTGGCCCGCGTCCACCTCCGCGTAGCGCGTCCGCGGGATCCGGGCGAGCAGTTCGCGCTGCTGGGCCGCCGGGATCAGCCGGTCCTGGGCGCTGGCGAGCACCAGGGTCGGCGCGGTGATCGCCGGGAGCACCGCGCGGAGGTCGACGGTCCGGTCCACTTCGGTCTGCCGCGCCACTCCCGGCGCCAGGTTGGCCGCCAGTGCCGCCACCACCGCCTCGTTGGAGGCGGCGTCCGCGGCCGACCAGTAGCGCGTCCCGAAGGCCATCAGCGGCAGCATCCGCGCGAACAGTCCGGGAGCGGTGTCCAGCACCTCCAGCCAGAGCCGGAATTCGGCGTCCAGGCGGGCGTCGGTGTGGACCCACCCCGCGTGCAGAACCAGCGAAGCCACCTTCTCGGGCCGGGTCCCCGCGAGGTGCGCGGCGACCGCCGCGCCGAGCGAGTGCCCGACCACGTGGAAGCGGTCCAGACCGGCGTCCGAGGCCGCGGCGAGCATCTCCGCCGCCAGGTCCTCCACGGTCAGCGGCCCGCCGTGATCGGTGGTCAGCCCCGATCCGGAGTAGTCCGGGGCCACCACGGTGAACCGGTCCCGCACCGCCTCGACCAGCGGCGCCCATTGCTCGCGCGTGGCCCCGGTTCCGTGGATCAGCAGTAGCCCGGGACCGCTGCCCGTCACGTCGTAGTGCACCGAGACGTCGCCGCCGCTGATGCGCAGATTCACCTTGGGCATGGGCAACTCCCTCAAAGCACCGCGCGCAGCGCGGCGTTGAACTCGGCGGGACGTTCCTGCTGCGGCATGTGGCCGCTGCCCCGCACCACGGTCAGTGTCGCGTCGGGCACCAGGCTCGCGCAGGTTTCCGGCACCTCCAGCGGGATTTCCGCGTCCAGTTCGCCGTGCACGTAGCTGACCGGCACCTTCAGGGACGGCAGCGACGGGCGCGGATCGTAGGTACCGGCTTCGAGGATGTGCGCGTCGATGTAGGGGCCGGCGTCGAGGATCTGCCGCACCGTCCAGTCGATCAGCGCCCCGGAGGTGCCGGGGGCATACCAGTTCGGGACCCAGCCGGCGAGCGTGGCGGCGCGGTCGTCCCTGAGCCCCGAGGCCAGCTTTTCCAGCGGCATGCCCGTCGAAGGCCAGTAGGACGGCCCGTCCACGGCCACCACCCGCGAGACGCGTTCCGGATGGCGCAACGCCAGTTCCGTGGCGAACGTGGCACCGATCGAGGACCCGATCAGCACGGCCTGCCCGATCTCCAGCGCGTCGAGCAGCCCGAGCGTGTCCGCCACGACGGTCGCGGTGTCGTTGCCCCCGGCGGGGCGGGCGGAGCGGCCGCAACCGCGCCAGTCGACCGTGACCACCCGGTGGTCGCGGACGAATTCGGGCAGTTGCGCGTTCCACACCCGGCTGCTCGTTCCCCAGCCGTGCAGGAACAGCAGCGCAGGGCCGCGTCCCTGGTCTTCGTAGTAGAGATCCTGGTGAAACATGCCTCCAGGAAATCCGAAGCGGGGGCGCGGACCAAGACGCGATCCGCTCCTACACTGATCACGAGTCGTGATGAATGGGGTGGGCGTGGAGCTGCGGCAGTTGCGGTACTTCCTGACCGTGGCCGAAGAGCTGCACTTCGGGCGTGCCGCCGAACGGCTCCACATCGGCCAGCCCGCGGTGAGCCAGCAGCTGCGGCGGCTGGAACGGGAGCTGGGGGTCAGCCTGTTCGACCGCACCACGCGCACGGTCACCCTGACCGAGGCCGGAAAACGCCTCGTCCCCCATGCCCGTGCGGTGATCGCGGCCGAAACGCGGGCCAAGGAGGCGATCGGCAGCCTGCGGGCGGAGCAGGCGGGCACGGTGCGACTCGGCACGAGCGACGGCCTCGGCACCCGCCTCGACCGCCTGCTCGCGCGGTTTTCCCACCACTGCCCCGCCACGCAGGTGGAACTGGTCCACGCGCCGACCGAGCAACGGCTGAGGGCGGTGCGCTCCGGAGAACTGGACGCGACGCTCGTGCGGGGGAAATGGGACCGCCCCGAACTCCGGCTGATCCCGGTCTGGACCGACCGCGTGCTCGCGGCACTGCCCGCCGCGCATCCGCTCGCGCTGCGTGGCGAGATCGAAATCGCGGCACTGGCGGGCCTGCCGTTGCGGCTGTCGCCCCGGACACGGAACCCGGTGCTGTACGACCTGATGGTGGCCAGCTGCCGCGAAGCGGGCTTCGAGCCGGTGTTCGGCAAGGACTTCACCACCTCGCAGGACACCCTGGCCGCGATCGCGTTCGGGAAGGCGGCGTGGACGGTGTTCTACGAGCCGCACGCCCGTCAGCTGCCGGTGCCCGGCGTGGTGTTCCGCCCCCTGCGGAACCCGGCCCCGGTGATGGCCACCCACCTGGTGGTCCGTACCGGCGCGGAACGCCCCGAGCTCGCCGCACTCGCCCAGTCCTGCCGCGAATCCCGGGAATCGGCCGACGAGCCGTAACACCGGCGAGTGATCACCGATTTCCGGAGGACGGTTTTCGAGCGAAAGCGGCGCGAGTGGACGAGTACGACATCGAATCGCATCCGGATCTGCAGGATCCCGAGTGGCAGCGCCGGGCGATGAAGACGGCGCGGGAGGAACTGCGGCGCCGGCAGCGGCGGACCGGCCGGGGCAGGCGCCTGGCGCTGACGGCCGTCGTGCTCGCCGTCCTCGCCGGAGGCGGATTCGCCTTCTACCGCTGGGGTGTGGCGACCTCCGACCACTACTCCGGCAAGAGCTCGCAACCCGCGCCGAGCCGGGCGGGTACCACCACCGCACCGGCGCCGAGCGACCTGCCCTACTGGGGTGCGGTGGATCTGAGCCACCCCTTCGACCACACCCCGGCCCAGAACTGGGGACAGGGCCTCGCCGGACTGGCCGTCCCGCAGGCGACGCAGGTGGGCACCTTCTCCGAAAAGCAGGTTTCGGACGCGCTCACCCAGGTGCTGCACGCGATCGACCTGGCCTTCCTCGACCCGGATGTCCTTTCCGCGCACCACACGGACCGCTATCTGGCGGGCCTGGCTCCCAGCGCCCGCGACTGGCTCACGCCGTACCTCACCGGCTCCGACCGGTCGCACGCGCTTTCCTACGTGACCCTGCTGGCCGACGGATACCACCTGCTGCCGGTGCTGCCCCGGATGAACGGAACCCTGACCAGTCGCGCCGGCCGCCGCGGCGAACTCGTGGTGCACGCGAGTTTCGTCGTCGCCTACGCCTTCGACCCGGGAAACCGGACCGTCAGCGGCCCCGGCGACATGGAACCCTTCGTGCGTGTCGAGGGCGACTACACCGTGCGTTCGGCGGGCGAGTTCACGAAGAACGACTCGGGACTGTGGCCGGACGGCAATCACCTGTACCTGACCGCGGCCGCGTGCCGGGCCTCCGACGAGGGCTTCCTGGCTCCCGCGTTCAGCGAGCGGAGTGTCGCGGTGACCAGCGCGACGCCGGAACCGGGCGAGTTCGACCCGAACCAGCCGATGCCGACCCAGGACACCTGCCACTGACCACGAGCCGAGGCCACCCCTCACGGCCCCCGTGCGGCGGATTGAACAGAGTGGACTGAACAGCCTAGGCTGGGTTTATGAGCAGGGTGTCGTCCGAGGTCGCGCACCTCGCCGGCGGGGTGCGCGGCGTGATCGGTCAACTGCACCGGCGCCTGCGCCAGGTCGACAACGCGGGGGTCCTCACCCCGTCGCAGTCCGCCGTGCTGGGCCGCCTGTACCGCGACGGCCCGGCCACGCAGGCGCAACTCGCCGCGGCCGAGCACGTCCGCCAGCAGTCGATGGCCGCGACCCTGGGTGTCCTGGACGAACTGGGCTTTCTCGACCGGGCCCGCGATCCCCGGGACGGGCGGCGCGTGATCCTCTCGCTGTCCGAACTGGGCGAGAAGACGGTGCGCGGGGTGAGCCAGAACCGCGAGGAATGGCTCGCGCAGGCGCTGTCCACCTTGACCGCCGAGGAACGCGAAACCCTCGCCAAGGCGCTGCCCCTGCTGCGGCGCGTGGCTCAGCGATAAGGAGTGGTCAAGACGACGGCAGCGCGAACCGCGACCGGAAACCGGACCCTCTTCGGCCCCCGCGTGGTGCTGCCCCTGGTGGCGGGCGCGGTGCTCAACCCCGTCAACTCGACTCTGATCGCGGTGGCGCTGGTCCCGATCGGCCGGACCTTCGGGGCGGGCCCGGAGCACACCGCCTGGCTGATCACCTCGCTCTACCTCGCCACCGCGGTCGGCCAGCCGGTGGTCGGGCTGCTGGTGGACCGGTTCGGCGCGCGGCGGGTACTGCTCGGCGGGGCGCTCCTCGTGCTGGTGGCCGGGATCGGCGGGCTGCTCGCGTTCTCGCTGGACTGGCTGATCGGCGTGCGCGTGGTCCTCGGCCTGGGCACCTGTGCGGGTTTCCCGGCGGCGATGGCGGTACTGAGGGCCAGGGCGGACGCGGCGGGCGAAGGGGTGCCGAGCCGCGTGCTGTCCGTCCTCGCGATGTCCGCGCAGACGGTCATGGTGATCGGTCCGGCCCTCGGCGGGGTGCTGATCGGCCTGGCGGGCTGGCCGGCGATCTTCGCGGTGAACATCCCGCTGGCCACCGTTTCCCTGGTGCTCGCCCTGCTGTGGGTGCCTCGCGACGAGGTGCGTCCGGCGGCGAGCCGGGAGCCGGTCGACGTCCTGGGTATCGCCCTGTTCTCCGCCGTCCTGCTGGCCCTGCTGCTGTTCGTGATGGAACCGGCGGTGGGGCGGCTGTACCTGCTCGGTGCCGCCGTGCTCCTCGCGGCGGTGTTCGCCCGCGTGGAATGGCGGTCCCGCAAACCGTTCGTGGACCTGCGCATGCTCACCGCCAACGGGCCGCTGCTGCGCACCTATCTGCGCCAGGCACTGGCCTTCCTCATCGTGTACGCGATCATGTTCGGCTACGTGCAGTGGCTGGAATCGGTGCGGGGACTCAGCGAATCCGCGGCCGGGGCGCTGCTGCTGCCCATGTCCGCGGTCGCGCTGCTCGCCGCGGGCGCCTCGGGCAGGCCCCAGGGCCTGTGGGGACGGCTGATCATGAACTCGCTCGCGCTGCTGACCGGTTCGGCGCTGCTGCTGTTCCTCGACACGAAGACCTGGCTGCCGGTGCTGGTCGGCGTCGCCGCGGTCTTCGGCCTCGGCCAGGGACTGACCAGTGTGACCAACCAGACGGCGCTCTACCAGCAGGCTCCGGCCGAGGCGATCGGCACCGCCAGCGGCCTGTTCCGCACCGCCCAGTACCTGGCCGCGACCGGCGCGTCGACGCTGATCGCGCTGTGTTTCGGCGGCCGGGCCACCTCCGCCGGACTGCACCATCTGGCGTGGGCGCTGGCCGGGGCGGGCTTGCTGCTGCTGTCGGTGACGGTGTTCGATCGGGCACTGCGGAAAATCCGTACTCGCCCTGAACGAATCCAGGACGAACAATAACGCGGTGACCAGGAACGCGCCCAAGAACGACGTCGACGAGGCCCGCCTCGAAGTCCACCAGCCCAAGACCTGGGCGGCCGGTGTGCCCGGGGTGGCCGTGTCGCTGTTGCGCAGCGTCGAGCAGATGGGAACCTCCCGCACGGTGCGCACCTTGCGCCTGCTGAACCAGCGGGAAGGGTTCGACTGCCCGGGCTGCGCCTGGCCGGAGCCGCAGGGCTCCGCGGGAGAACACCGCAAACTCGCCGAATTCTGCGAAAACGGGGCGAAAGCGGTCGCCGAAGAGGCGACGAAACGCCGCGTCGGACCGGAGTTCTTCGCCGCCCATCCGGTGGCCGAGCTGGCGGGCAGGACCGACTACTGGCTCGGGCAGCAGGGCAGGCTGACCCATCCGATGGTGCTGCGGGAGGGGGCCGCGCACTACGAGCCGATCTCCTGGGACGACGCCTTCGAACTGATCGCGCGGCACCTGCGCGCACTGTCCACTCCGGACGAAGCGCTGTTCTACACCTCCGGGCGCACCAGCAACGAGGCCGCCTTCCTCTACCAGCTCCTGGTCCGCTCGTTCGGCACGAACAACCTTCCGGACTGCTCGAACATGTGCCACGAGTCCTCCGGTACCGCGCTGTCGGAGACGACGGGAATCGGCAAGGGCTCGGTCAGCCTCGCCGACATCCACCAGGCGGACCTGATCGTGGTGGTCGGGCAGAACCCGGGCACCAACCACCCCCGCATGCTGTCCGCGCTGGAGAAGGCGAAGTCGCACGGCGCGAAGATCGTGGCGGTGAACCCGCTGCCGGAAGCGGGCCTGATGCGGTTCAAGAACCCGCAGAGCCCGCGCGGGGTTCTCGGCAAGGGCACCGCGCTCGCCGACGAGTTCGCGCAGGTGCGCCTCGGCGGCGACCTCGCCCTCTTCCAGGCCATCGGGCACCTGCTGCTGTCCTGGGAGGACGCCGCCCCGGGCACGGTGGTGGACAAGGAGTTCGTGGACGGCTCGACGCACGGCTTCGACGACTACGCCCGCAACCTGCGCGAGATCGACTGGGCCGAGATCGACCGCGCCACCGGGCTGCCCCGCGAGCAGATCGAAAAGATCGCACGCCTGATCGCCGGGTCGCGGCGCACGGTGTACTGCTGGGCGATGGGCGTGACGCAGCACCGGCACGCGGTGGCGACCATCCAGGAGATCACCAACGTCGCCCTGCTGCGCGGCATGATCGGCAGGCCGGGTGCCGGGCTGTGCCCCGTGCGCGGGCACTCGAACGTCCAGGGCGACCGGACCATGGGTGTCTGGGAGAAGATGCCCGAACGGTTCCTCTCGGCACTGGAGACGGAGTTCGGCATCGCGGTGCCGCGCAAGCACGGGCTGGACACGGTGGACTCGATCCGCGCGATGCGCGACGGCGCCGCGAAGGTGTTCATCGGCATGGGCGGCAACTTCGCCGCCGCCACCCCGGATTCGGAGCTCACCGAGCGCGCGCTGAGCGCCTGCGAGCTCACCGTGCACGTGTCGACGAAGCTGAACCGGTCCCACGTGGTGCACGGCAGGACCGCGCTGATCCTGCCCACGCTGGGCCGCACCGAGCGTGACGTGCAGGCCTCCGGCGAACAGTTCGTCACGGTCGAGGACTCGATGTCGTGCGTGCACGCTTCACGGGGCCGCCTGCGGCCGGCGGGCGACGAACTGCTGTCGGAGGTGTCGATCATCTGCCGGCTGGCGCGCACCCTGCTCGGCCCGGACCACCCGGTGCCGTGGGCGGAGTTCGCCCGGGACTACGACCTCATCCGCGACCGCATCGCCCGCGTGGTGCCCGGCTGCGAGGACTACAACAAGCGCGTGCGCGAACCGGACGGTTTCGTGCTCCCGCACCCGCCGCGCGACGAGCGGCGGTTCGAAACCGCGACCGGGAAGGCGAACTTCACCGCCAGCGAGCTGGAATACCCGCGGGTCCCCGAAGGCAGGCTGCTGCTGCAGACGCTGCGCAGCCACGACCAGTACAACACCACGATCTATGGCCTGTCCGACCGCTACCGCGGCATCGAGGACGGCCGCCGGGTGGTGCTGGTGCATGCCGAGGACCTCGCCGAACTCGGCTTCGCCGAAGGGGAGGTGGTCGACGTTGTCTCGGAATGGGAGGGCACCGAGCGCCGGGCGGAACGTTTCCTGCTGGTGGCCTACCCCACCGCGCGCGGCTGCGCCGCGGCGTACTTCCCCGAGGCAAACGCCCTGGTGCCGCTGGACTCCGTGGCGAAGAAGTCCAACACTCCCGTGTCCAAGGCCGTCATCATCCGCCTGGCCCACCGGAACGGCTGAGTCTCCCCGCGGACGGGGCCGTGAAGGGTCCCTTCACAGTCGATGAGACCGTGAAGGGACCCTTCACGGCACGGCCAGTGGGCCGCCTTGGCGGTCAGCTGCGCAGGTGGGAGGCGCCGTTGAGGTCGAGGACGGCGCCCGACGCCCACACCGAACCGGGCTCGGCCAGGTACACGATCGCGTCGGCGATCTCCTCGGGCCGGGCGACTCGCCCGAACGGGCTCTGCGCGCGAAGCCGGTCTCCGCTTTCCCCGGCCAGCCGCCCGGCGACCCGCTCGGTTTCGATGAAGCCGGGAGCCACCGAGGTGACCGCGATGCCGTGCGGAGCAAGGGAAACGGCCAGTGACTGGCCGAGTGCGTGCAGACCGGCCTTGGTCGCGCCGTAAGCGGGATGGTCCGGCTCGCCGCGGAAGGCGCCGCGGGAGCCGACGTTGACGATGCTGCCGCCCGCCTTCCGCGCGATCATGTCCCGGGCGACCCAGTAGGTGAGATCGGCGGCCCCGAGCAGGTTGACCTCGACCGAGCGCCGCCACACCCGTTGCCACTGCCCGAAATCCGCCTCGGCGAGCGGGTGCGCGGTCTCGGCTGAGGTGGCGAGGGCGGCGTTGTTCACGAGAACGTCCACTCCGGACAGTGCCGCCACCGCCGACTCCGCGATGGTCCGGGCGTCCCCGGGCAGCTCGCCCGGCACCAGGACGTGACCGCTGCCGGGCAGGGAATCCAGGGTCTCCCGCGCGGCGGCTTCGCCGGAGTGGAAATGCACGGCCACCCGGTCACCCCGCGCGGCGAACGCGCGCGCGACCGCGCGGCCCAGCCCGGATGCCGCGCCGGTGACCAGAACGCCCCGGCTCATTTCGCGAACAACTGCGACTCGTCGCGGAACGCCTTGAACTCGAGTGCGTTTCCGGCGGGGTCGTGCAGGAACATGGTCCACTGCTCCCCCGGTTCGCCGGCGAAGCGCTGGTACGGCTCGATCACGAACCCGGTGCCCGCCGCCCGCAGCCGGTCCGCCAGTGCGTGGAAGTCCCCGACGGTGAGGATGAGCCCGAAGTGCGGGACGGGCACGTCGTGGCCGTCGACCGGGTTGCGCCCCGATTCGCTGCGTGCCCCGGGGACGAGGTGGGTGACGAGTTGGTGGCCGTGGAAGTTCCAGTCCACCCAGGCGGTGTCGGAGCGGCCCTCGGCCAGCCCCAGCACCCCGCCGTAGAACTCGCGGGCACGGGCCAGGTCGTCGACGGGGAGCGCGAGGTGGAATCCCGGGCGCGTCATGAGCGGCTCCTTCCTTGGGTTTCCCCCAGCTTGACGCCACCCGCCCGACAATGTCAACATTCGGACATGTTGCATCCGGCGCAGCGCCGCGGGCTCGGTGACGAGGCGGCCGACCGCATCCGTGAAGAGATCTTCGCCGGGCGTTTCCCGCCGGGCGGTGCGCTGCGCGAGGTCGAACTCGCCGCCTCGCTCGAGGTCAGCCGCGGTTCGGTACGGGACGGGCTGGCCATCCTCGAACGCGAGGGCCTGGTGCAGAGCGTGTGGCACAAGGGCACCCGGGTCATCGAGCTCACCGAGTCCGACATCCGCGAGGTGTACGCCGTCCGCGCGGCGCTCGACCGGCTCGCCGCCACCACGGCGGCCCGGCACGCGGCGCCGGAGCACCTGGACGAGCTCGATCGACTGGTCCGTGCCATGGCCGCCGGGCACGAAGGGCCCGCCACCGGCCTGCTGGCACTGGACATCGAGTTCCACGAGCGGATCTACCAGGCGGCGGGCAACCGGCGCCTGCTCGAAGCCTGGCACGCGGTGCGCTCACAGGTGTACCTGTTCCAGTCCCACCGGATCCGGCTGGGCGCCGAGGAGTACCGCGACCGGCTCGCCGAGGAGCACGGCGAACTCGCCGCACTGATCCGGGCACGGGACACCACCCGGTTGCCCCAGTTGGCCGAAGAACACGTGCGTTCGGCCCAGCGGGCCCTGCTGGCCGGCCTGGCCGGAAACGACGCGGGCGAATGAGACGATGCCGCCGAGACGCCGCTGGGGCGTCTCGGCGGACCCGATCACTTCCCGAAGAGCTGGACCACCTTGAGGATCAGTTCGTAGACCCCGTAGGCGAAGGGCAACCCCACCCACAGCCAGGCCAGGGCGAGCAGCCAGGAACGACGGCCCTCGTTCATACCGTTTCCTTTCCGCGCTCGGCCACCGGCTCGTGGTAGCGCTCCTTGACCGGTCGCACCAGCTCGTTGGCGATGAACCCGACGACCAGCAGCGCGATCATGATGTAGAACGACGTGGTGTAGAGGTCCGGCCCCTGCTTGCCGGCGTGCTTCTGGCTGTCCGCGATCGCGTTGACGATCAGCGGCCCGAGCACCCCGGCCACCGACCACGCGGTGAGCAGGCGGCCGTGGATCGCCCCGACCTCGAAGGTGCCGAACAGGTCCTTCAGATAGGCGGGCGCGGTGGCGAAACCCGCCCCGTAGAAGGAAAGGATCAGCATCGCGCTCAGGATGAACAGCAGTTTCGACGAGTTGCCCGCCACCGCGATCAGCAGGTACAGCAGGGCGCCCGCACCGAGGTAGAGGCGGTAGATGTTCTTGCGCCCCACGATGTCCGAAGTGGACGACCAGGCGAACCGGCCGAGCATGTTGGTCAGCGACAGCAGGGCCACGAAACCGGCGGCGGCCGCCGTGCCCACCGGGGTGGAGGTCTGCTTGAAGAAGTCGCCGATCATCGGCGCGGCCTTCTCCAGGATGCCGATGCCCGCGGTGACGTTGCAGACCAGCACCACCCAAAGGCACCAGAACTGCGGGGTCTTGATCGCGTTGGCCGCGGACACGTTCGCCGCGGTCACCAGCGACCTGCCGGCGGGCGTGGTCGCGGTCCACCCCCGGGGACGCCAGTCCGGCGCGGGCACGCGGATCAGCAGCACCCCCAGCGACATGAACACCGCGTAGACGATCCCGTGGACCAGGAAGGCACTCGCGATGCCACCGGTGCTGGCGCCGAAGCTCTGCAGCATCTGGCTCGACCACGGCGAAGCGATCAATGCCCCGCCGCCGAAGCCCATGATCGCGATTCCGGTGGCCATCCCCGGCCGGTCCGGGAACCACTTCATCAGCGTGGACACCGGCGAGATGTAGCCGATACCGAGCCCGACTCCGCCGATGAGCCCGTAGCCCACCACCACCAGCCAGTACTGGGAGGTGGCAGCACCCAGCGCGGAGATCAGGAAACCGGTGGAAAAGCACGTCATCGACACGAACATCGCCCAGCGCGGCCCCTTGCGCTCCACCAGGGTCCCGCCGAAGGCCGCGGACAGGCCGAGCATCACGATGCCGAGCTGGAACGGCAGGGCGCTCTGGGTACCGCTGAGCCCGAGCGCCTTTTCCAAGGGGGGCTTGAACACACTCCAGGCGTAGGCCTGGCCGATCGCCAGGTGAACCGACAGTGCCGCGGGCGGGATGAGCCAGCGACTCCAATCGGCGGGGGCGACCGTGCGGGAACGGTCGAGGAAGGTGACGGTCAAGGCGACGCTCCCCTACGCTGGTGGTGGGTGCGGGCGCGGTGTCCACGCCCCGTTCGGCGTCCGACACCACACGATCGGGTGAAGTGCACGGACGGCCGTGTGCAATCTAATACGCAAAGTGTTGCGACGCACTAACTAATTGTGGACTTTTCGGGCAGATTCGGCAGGAGAGACGGACATGGGCCGAGTAACCGTACGGCGGCCGGTGCGCACGCTGTCCGCCACCGGAGCACGGCGGCGGCCGGATTCGCTCGCGGCGGAGGAACCACTGGAGATCCGGGTGGGCGGGAAAGCGCTTGCCGTGACCATGCGCACACCGGGCCACGACGTCGAACTCGCGCACGGTTTCCTGCTGTCCGAAGGGGTCATCGGTGCGCCGGAGGACGTTTACGCGGCGCGCTACTGCGACGGCGTCGACGACCAGGGACGCAACACCTACAACGTGCTGGACCTGACCTTGGCCGAGGGGGTCGCGCCGCCGGAGACCGGCGTGGAACGCAACTTCTACACCACCTCCTCCTGCGGGGTCTGCGGCAAGGCCGCGCTGGACGCGGTCAAGCTCAAGACCCGGTTCCCGCCCGGCGCGGCCGGGTTCTCCGTCACACCGGAGGTGCTCTCCGCACTGCCCGACGCGTTGCGCGAACGGCAGCGCGTGTTCGCCAGCACCGGCGGCCTGCACGCGGCCGGACTGTTCCGCGCCGACGGCTCGCTGCTGGCCGTCCGGGAGGACGTCGGACGGCACAACGCGGTGGACAAGGTGCTCGGCTGGGCACTGCTGGAACACCGGGTACCGCTGGGCGAAGTGGGGCTTCTGGTGTCCGGGAGGGCGTCCTTCGAACTCGTGCAGAAGGCCGCGATGGCGGGAATCCCCTTGCTGGCGGCGGTATCGGCGCCGTCCTCGCTGGCCGTCGAGCTCGCCGAGGAGAACGGCATGACGCTGATCGGTTTCCTGCGCGGCAGCAGCATGAACCTCTACACCGGGGAGCAACGAGTGCTTGAGGCCGCGGCAGCCTCCTGAGTGGGCGTGTTTGTCGCCTCACGCTGGCATGCGCTCTAATGGGCCGGTGAACGAGGCCGTGGCCGGGACCGGGCCGGGGAAGCGCCGCCGGATCTCCCGGCGCTCGCTGCTGATCGGGGGCGCCTCGGGACTGGGGATCACCGCCTTCAGCATCGGCACCGCCACCGGTAACATGCCGCTGACCACGGCCGTCCAGCGCGCGCTCGGGGTCGCCTCGACCACGCCGGTCAGCCAGCCCGGCGTCGCGAAAGTGGAACGCGTGTTTTCGGCCGCCCGCAACCGCGAGGTCGACCTGGTGACCCTGCTGCCGTCCAGGAACCCCCCGGCGAACCTGCCGGTCTCGCTGCTGCTGCACGGCCTGCACGGCCGGGCCCGCAACGCCGCGCCCACCGGCACACTCGCCGAACTGAGCAGTCAGGTCGCCCGGCACGCGGTGGCACCGTTCGGCCTGGTCGCGGTGGACGGCGGCGACGACTACTGGCACGCGAACCGGCCCGGCGACGACCCGATGCGGATGCTGCTGGAGGAGGTCCCCCAGTGGCTGAGCCGCCGGCGCCTCGGCGGGCCGGGCGGGCAGCCCTTCGCGTGCACCGGCATGTCCATGGGCGGATTCGGTGCCCTGCTGTACGCGCGTCGCCGGGCGGAGCGCGCCCAGCCGCTGCGTGCCCTCGCCCTGCTGGCCCCCGCGCTCATCCTGTCCTGGGACGAGATGGCCAAGCGCGGTGCGTTCCACGACGCGGCGGACTGGGCGGCCCTGGACCCGCTCAAGCACCTCGACGCGACCCGCAGCATCCCCACCGGCCTCTGGTGCGGCACCGAGGACCCCTTCATCGCGGGGGCCCGCCAGTTCATCGCGGCGACCCACCCCGCGATCGCCTACACCGCCCGGGGCCGGCACGGGGACACGTTCAACCGCACCGTGGTGCCCTCGGTCATCGGCTTCCTCGGCAGGAACGTGCCCGCCGCCTGAAGGCGGATCTTCAGGACCCGGAAACCCAGCGAGCGGCGACGGACAGCACCCAGAACCCGACCACGGCGGCGGCGAGCAGGAGGACCGACCAGACCAGCAGGGGCCGGTCTTCACTGCCCGCGGCCCGGACCCGGTGCAGCGCGTAGTAGGCGAAGCCGAACAGCGGCAGCGGCAGCAGCGGAAGCGGCGACAGGCGCACCCCGGTTGCGACCAGGCAAACCCCGCCCAGCACCCACAGCACGATCCGGACCGAACGGTGCAGGACCGGATGGCTCAGGTACGGCGTGATGACCTGGTACGCGAGATCGCTGAACCCGCGCACATCGCCGCGGCCCTCCGGGACCACCTGGTCCACGCCGGCCTCTCCCGGTTCGGCCACGCCGTCACCGGCATCCGCCCGGGATCCCGCCCCCTCGACACTCATTCGGTCAGCTTATCGAGCCCGGCGCTTCCCGTACTCCGACAGGGCGCACAACACAGCCACGTTCGGGTGAACGCCGACGACCGTCAGGCGGTCTTCTCGCCCCGCTCGGTGTTGCGGCGGCGGGACGGCTGGCGCGAGACGATGGTCGGGTTGACGTTCTCCCGCACCGTCTGCTCCGTGATGACCACCTTGGCGACGTCGGTGCGGCTCGGGATGTCGTACATCACCGGCTGAAGCACCTCCTCCATGATGGCCCTCAGCCCGCGCGCGCCGGTGCCCCGCAGCACCGCCTGATCGGCGATCGCCTCCAGCGCGGTCTTGGTGAACTCCAGCTCGACGTTGTCCATCTCGAAGAGCTTCTTGTACTGCTTGACCAGCGCGTTGCGGGGCCGGGTGAGGATCTGCACCAGCGACGGCTTGTCGAGATGGGTCACGTTCGCCACGATCGGCAGCCGGCCGATGAACTCCGGGATCAGCCCGAACTTGATCAGGTCCTCGGGCATGGTCTCGCTGAAGACGTCGCTCTCTTCGATCTCGGCCCGGGTGCGGATGTCGGCGCCGAAGCCGATGCCGCGCTTGCCGATCCGGTCGTTGATGATCTTTTCCAGGCCCGCGAACGCCCCGGCCACGATGAACAGCACGTTCGTCGTGTCGATCTGGATGAACTCCTGGTGCGGGTGCTTGCGCCCGCCCTGCGGCGGCACGCTCGCGGTGGTGCCTTCCAGGATCTTCAGCAGGGCCTGCTGCACCCCCTCGCCGGACACGTCGCGCGTGATCGACGGGTTCTCCGACTTGCGGGCGATCTTGTCGACCTCGTCGATGTAGATGATGCCGGTCTCGGCACGCTTGACGTCGTAGTCGGCCGCCTGGATCAGCTTGAGCAGGATGTTCTCGACGTCTTCGCCGACATAGCCCGCCTCGGTGAGCGCCGTGGCGTCGGCGATCGCGAAGGGCACGTTGAGCATCTTCGCCAGCGTCTGGGCGAGGTAGGTCTTGCCACAGCCGGTCGGGCCCAGCAGCAGGATGTTCGACTTGGCCAGCTCGACCGGCTCCTCCTTGGAGTCCTTCGGGCCGCTCTTGTCGCCGGACTGGATCCGCTTGTAGTGGTTGTAGACCGCGACCGCGAGGGTTCGCTTGGCGTCGTCCTGGCCGATGATGTACTGGTCGAGGAACTCGTGGATGTCCAGCGGTTTCGGCAGCTCGTCGAGCTTCACCTCACCGGCCTCGGCCAGTTCCTCTTCGATGATCTCGTTACACAGGTCGATGCACTCATCGCAGATGTAGACGCCGGGCCCGGCGATGAGCTTCTTCACCTGTTTCTGGCTCTTCCCGCAGAAAGAACACTTCAGCAGGTCCCCGCCGTCGCCGATCCGTGCCATGACCGTTGACCTGTCCCCTCCGGCACGCCGGGCCGGCGTACCTGGTTGTGTTCCTGCACTTCCCGCCGATCGAGGCGGAATTCGTGCTCGTCTCTGACGGTACCCGCCCGAGCCGCCCGGCGGGAGAACCATCGGGCGATGGGGCGCACCCGGCCACCCCTGCGTGCCCACCGCCCCTGCGCGGCGGGCGAAGGTCCTCGCCGCCGCCTCCCCGCGAGCCGTCAGGCGCCGCAGAATACCCCGCTCCGGGCGCGTGTCCGGGTGACCGACACGCGCCCGGAGCCGAGGTGCGCTGTCCGCGGGAGCGTCAGCGCGCCGAGGCCTTGCGGTAGGACAACACCTCGTCGATAATGCCGTATTCCTTGGCCTGTTCGGCCGTGAGGATCTTGTCGCGTTCGATGTCCTGCCGGACCTCGTCGGCGGTCTTGTTCGTGTGCTTGGCCAGCACGGTCTCCATCTGGCGCCGCACGCGCTGGATCTCGTTGGCCTGGATCTCCAGGTCCGAGACCTGCCCGTAGGTGCCCTCGGTGGCCGGCTGGTGGATCAGCACCCTGGCGTTGGGCAGGGCGAGACGCTTGCCCTTCGTGCCCGCCGCGAGCAGCACCGCGGCCGCCGAAGCGGCCTGTCCCAGCACGACGGTCTGGATGTCGGGCTGGACGTACTGCATGGTGTCGTAGATGGCCATCAGCGCGGTGAACGAACCACCGGGCGAGTTGATGTACATCACGATGTCGCGGTCCGGGTCCTCGTGCTCGAGGTGCAGCAGCTGGGCCATCACGTCGTTGGCCGACGCGTCGTCCACCTGCACGCCGAGCATGATCTGCCGCTCTTCGTAGAGCTTGTTGTACGGGTTGGACTCCTTCATCCCGTAGCTCGTGCGCTCGACGTACGAGGGCAGGATGTACCGGGACTGCGGAAGCTGATAGTTGCTCATGGGTTTCTCCTACCTGCGCGCCCGGTCAGCGGTGGCCGTTGGCCGAGGGGAGCTGGTTTTCCCGGGTGAGGACGTGGTCGACGAAGCCGTAGGTCTTGGCTTCCTCGGCGGTGAACCAGCGGTCCCGGTCGCCGTCGCGGATGATCTGCTCGACGCTCTGGCCGGTCTGCTCGGCGGTGATGCGCGCCAGTTCCTGCTTCCACTTGCCGAACACCTCGGCCTGGATGGCGATGTCGGAGGCGGTACCGCCGACACCGGCCGAGGGCTGGTGCATCAGGATGCGGGCGTGCGGCAGCGAGTAACGCTTGCCGGGGGTGCCCGAGGAGAGCAGGAACTGCCCCATCGACGCCGCCAGGCCCATCGCGTACGTCGCCACGTCCGGCTCGATCAGCTGCATCGTGTCGTAGATGGCGAAGCCCGCGGTGACCGAGCCGCCGGGCGAGTTGATGTAGAACCGGATGTCGGACTCCGAGTCCTCCGCCGACAGCAGCAGCAGCTGCGCCGTGATCCGGTTCGCGACCTCGTCGTTGACCTCGGAACCCAGGACGACGATGCGCTCCTGGAGCAGCCGCTCGTACACCGAGTCGGTCAGGTTGAGCCCCGCGGTGCTGGTCCGCGCCTCGGGCTTGTACTGGGTCACGTCTGCCTGCCTTTTCGCCGCTGTGGTGCTCCCCCGGACGGGAGAGCTCCACTGTGGACTTCCTTCACGTTCAGATCTTGTAACCGACCCTAACGAACTTGGGCGGCGCAGAAGTCCTGACACCGCCCAAGTTCGCTCAGAGCTTCACTTTTCGTCCGAAGACTCTCCCGGCGCCTGAGCCTCCGCGGCTTCCGCGGCCTCGGTGTCGGCGGCCTCAGCGACCTCGGTGGCCTCAGCGACCTCGGTGACCTCTTCGGTGGGACCGAACAGCTCGTCCAGATCGACCTCGGCGCCCGAGGCGTCGGTCACGGCCGCCTTGCGCACGATCGAAGCCAGCGCCTTGCCGCGCCGCACGTCCGCGAAGATCGCGGAGAGCTGCCCGGACTGCTGGGCGCGCTGGACGTACTCGTCTGGGCTGATGCCGAAGCGCTGGGCCTGGTAGAGGATCCGCTCGGTGAGCTCGGCGTCGTTGACGCTGACCTGCTCCGCGTCGGCGAGGGTGTCCAGCAGCAGCTGGGTGCGCACCGCCTTCTCCGACTCGGCCCGCACCTCCTCGTTGAACTGCTCGAGGGTCCTGCCCTCGGCCTCCAGCACCTTGGCCAGCGCTTCCTCGCTGTGGTCGAGGTCGTGCACGGCGTCGTGCTTGCGGCTTTCCACCTCGGCCTCGACGACCTTCTCCGGCAGCGGCACCTCGACCTGCTCCAGCAGGGTCTCCAGGATCTTGTCCCGGGCCTGCACGCCCTGCTGCACCTTCTTCATCCTGGCGAGCCGCTCACGCAGGTCGGACCGGAGCTCGTCGAGGGTGTCGAACTCGCTGGCGAGCTGGGCGAACTCGTCGTCGGCCTCGGGCAGTTCGCGCTGCTTGATGGACTGCACGGTGACCGCGACCTCGGCGTCCCGGCCCGCGTACTGGCCCGCGACCAGCTTCGTGGTGAAGGTCTTGGTCTCGCCGGCGTTCGCACCGATGATCGCCTCGTCGATGCCGTCGACGAGCTGGCCGGAGCCGATCTCGTAGGACAGGCCGGTGGTGGCGGCCTCCTCGACCTCCTCGCCGTCCACGGTGGCCGACAGGTCGATGGAGACGAAGTCGCCGTTCTCCGCCGCGCGGTCGACGCCGGTCAGGGTGCCGAACCGGGCCCGCAGCTGGTCGAGCTCGGCGGCGACCTCCTCGTCGGTCACCTCGACCTCGTCGACGGTGACGGCAAGACCCTCGAGATCCGGCAGCGTGATCTCGGGGCGGACGTCCACCTCGGCGCTGAACTCGAGCACCTCGCGGTCCTCGAGCCGGGTCACCTCGAAGTCCGGCTGCCCGAGCGTGCGGACCTCGCCTGCCCGCACCGCCTCCATGTACTTGGCCGGAATGGCCTCGTTGACGACCTCATCGAGCACCGGCGCGCGGCCGATCCGGCTTTCCAGGACGCGAGCGGGCACCTTGCCGGGACGGAAGCCCGGGATGCGCACCTGCTGGGCGATCTTGCGGTAGGCGCGGTCGAAGTTCGGTTTGAGTTCGTCGAACGGCACCTCGACATTGATCTTGACTCGCGTCGGGCTGAGCTGCTCGACGGTGCTCTTCAACGTGTTCTCCTCGAGCCGTACAGGGGTTGGTGATGGTACCGGGGTACCACGGGCACAGGGGTGCCCGAAGACCGAGTCTAGGCCAGCGACTTGACAGCCCCGGGCTGGGCCTACTCGCCGCGCCGAGACGCGGGCGGAGTTTACATTTGCCCCCTGGTTGTCTACCTTCTTGACGCAGCGCGTCCCCCTTTCGGAGGAGGCTGTTGCCCGCAGGATCGGCGGCAACCGAGGTGAGGTGTGAACGGCCCGTGACGGCGACAACCACACCGACCGCACCGGCCCCGGCACTGGTGCGCGTCCCCGCCATGGCACTCCCCACCCTGCTGCTGTTCCTCGCGGCACTCGGGCTCGGCGCCGGGGCCACCTGGCTCGCCCTCGAAGGGCTCGCCCCGCCGTGGCTCACCCTCCCCCTGCACGTGGCCGCGATGGTCGCGCTGTTCGTCGTGCTGCACGAATGCGCCCACCACACGGCCGGACGGCTCGGCGGGGTCAACGACGTGCTCGGCCGGATCGCGATGCCGTTCGTGTCCGCGGTCGGCGCCTTCCCCTCGGCCCGGTTCCTGCACCGCGAACAGCACCGGCGGCGCAGCGGTGCCCACCTGACCCCGTGGAACCTGCACGGCCCGCGCTGGCAGCTGCCGCTGCGGTGGATGACCGCCGACCTCTGGCACGTCTACGCCTACATGCGGCGCAGCGCCGACCGCCCCCAGGCCGAGGTCGCCGAGGCGCTGGCGATGCTGGTGCTGCTGCCCGGCACCCTCGCGGCCGTGATCGGCACCGGCCACGGCGGCGAACTGCTGCTGGTCTACCTGCTGCCGCAGCGGCTCGCACTGGCGGTGGCCGGGTGGTGGTTCGACTGGCTGCCGAGCCGCCTGCCCGACAGGGCCCGCAGCTACCAGACGGTGCACACCCGGCATCCGAACCTGCCCTTCCACCGGTACCGGCGCGCCTGGCGGACCGGACCGGAACCGGAACCACCGGCGCCGGCGGTCCCCTCGCCCCGGCCCGCCCCGGAGGCGGAGTTCCGGAGCCTGACGGTGAGCACCGTGCGCCCGCTGACCGACCGGGCCGTGCTGGTCGGGTTCCGCATCCCCGCCGCACTGCGGCCGGAGTTCCGGTTCGTCCCCGGCCAGCACGTCGTCCTGCGCACCGAACTCGACGGCGAGCCGGTCCGGCGGGCCTACGCGATCTGCTCCCGCCCCGAGGAAGCCGAACTCAGGGTGGCGATCAAACGGCTCAAGGGCGGGCGGCTGTCCACCTACGCCACGACGGAACTGGCACCAGGAGCCCGCCTCGACGTCCTGCCCCCGGCGGGCGATTTCACGCTCGCCCCGCACCCGCGGGAGGCCCGGCACTTCGTGGCGATCGCGGCCGGGATCGGCATCGCGCCGCTGCTGCCGATGCTCTCCCACGCGCTCACCGCCGCGCCGCGCTGCCGCGCCACGCTGCTCTACGTCAACCGCAGCGGCGCGGACACCCTGTTCTCGGACGATCTGAGCCGGCTCGCCCGCACCTTCGAAGGGCGGCTGCGGGTACTGCACTTCCGCACCGACGAACGCGACCCCGACCTCCACCCCGTCCGCTCGGCGCGGCCCTTCGACAGCATCGGCACCGCGCTGGCGATCTCCTACGAGCACTACCACGCCGGAGCGCTGGACGGGGCCCGGCTGCGGTCACTGCTGGCCGGACGGCTGCATCCGGCGAAGGTCGACGAGTGGTTCGTCTCCGCACCCCCGGAGCTCGCCGACCCGGTCCGCGCGCTACTGGCCGAACACCACGTGCCCGCCACCACCGTCCACCGCGAGCAGTTCCGGCTCAGCTGAGCCCCCCGCCTCCGTCCGGGCCCTCCGGCACCGTCCGCAGGCGCAGCGCCAGCGCCGGGCAGAGCCTGACCGCCCGCCGGGCGTGCTCGGCCAGCGCCGGGGGCACCACCGGCTCCTTCGTCCCGTCGCGCGGCACCGGATAGCCCCACGGGTCGCTGCCCAGGGTTTCCGGCAGCAGTTCCGCGCACAGCCCCCGCCCGTCGCAGGCGGTCCAGTCGATGTGCAGGCGCACGGTCATCGTGTCCTCCTGTGTCTTGCGGGACACCCGCACCCGGTCGGACCCGACGACCAGCAAACCATCGTCGGTCATCGCGTCCTCCTGTGTCTTGCGGGACACCCGCACCCGGTCGGACCCGACGACCAGCAAACCATCGTCGGTCATCGCGTCCTCCTGGTGACGCAGTCCCCCCGCAGGTGCCTGCCCACCTCGTCGTCGAACACGGCGAGCGCGCTACGCACGAATCTCGCCGTACCGTCGGGGTGGTGGCAGGCGCCGCGCCCCTCGACCAGTGCGGTCAGCCGGCGCAGCCGGTCCGGCAGGTCCGGTGTGCCGCCCTGGGCCAGCCGCGCCATCGCGTCGGCGATGGCGGGCAGCCCGTTCAGGCAGGGGCCGCACTGGCGGGCGCTCTGCTGCGCCAGGTAGTTCGCGACCCCCGCCGCGGCCCGCAGGCCGCACTGCCCGGTATCGAGCGCGACGACCACACCCGCGCCGACCGCACCAAGACCGGCCCGCGAGAACGGGCTCGCCAGCGCGGTGGCCGGTATCCAGGTGCCGTGGTAGCCGCCGACGAGCAGCGCGCGCAGCGGCCGAGCCGGACCGCCCGCCCTGGCCAGCACGTGCCCGAGCGGAGTCCCGATCGGCACCTCGTACACGCCGGGTTCGCGCACCGAACCGCTCAGGGTGGTCAGCATCGTCCCCGGCTCCCGCTCCGTCCCGCGTTCACGGAACCACGACGGTCCGTAGCGCGCGATCAGGGCCAGATGGGCCAGCGTCTCGACGTTCTGCACCAGCGTGGGCCGACCGTCCACACCGGACCGGGCGGTGAGTTCGAAACGGTCGCCGGGACGGGCTGGCCTGCCCTCCACGGCCGCGACGACCGCGGACTCCTCGCCACTGAGGAAACTGTCGGGGGTCGCCACCAGGGACACCGCGATGGCGTCCCAGCGCCGCGCCGCCCGCTCCGCCAGCGCCGCCTTCACCGACGCCATCGCCGGACCGGGCGGGGTGTACAGGTACGCCTGCCCCGCCCGGACCGTTTCGGCGGCCAGCTGCAGCCCGTCCAGCACCAGGTGCGGCGCGCGCCGCAGCAGCGTGTCGTCCTTGTGGCTGGCCGGTTCGCCCTCCGCGCCGTTGGCAATCACCACCGGCGCCCGTCCCTGGGCCACCGTGGCGAGTTTGCGCCACACGGGGAAACCGCCGCCGCCACGCCCGGTCAGCCCGGCCGTGCGCAGCTCGCCGATCAGGTCCGGGCGCCCCCACGGCACCGGCCCGCAGCGCCGGAAATGGGTCTCGAGGTCTCCGGCCGCCGCGTCCAGCAGCCCCGCCACCCCGGTCATGCCCGCAGTCATGCCCGGACCTCCCTTCGCTTCGGGAAACGGGTGGACAGCCGCCACCCGAGCGTGCCGAGCACCGCCAGCACGCACAGGGCGTTCACCCCCAGGAACCACGGCGTGGCACTGTCGGTACCGGTGCCGAGGGAGTGGAGCAGCGCCACCGGCCACAGGCCGTAGGAAGCCCAGTGCACGGCGCGCCACGCTCGACGGCCGATCCGGTGCCGCAGCAGGCTCGTCACCACCAGCGCCACCATCAGGTCGAGCGCGACGGTCCCCAGCCCCTGCCAGAACGGCCGGTAGTTTCCGGCGAAGGGCAGCACCAGATCGAACAGCCGCAACTGCGCGTACGGGTCGAACAGCAGCAGCACGACGTGCAGGCCCAGGAACACACTCGCCAGCAGGCTGACGTTGCGGTGCACCTCGGTCACGGCGAACCGCGGCAGCCCGGGTAGCGGGCGCCCCGAGCGGGCGCTCACGCCGAGCACCACGGACGTGGTCAGCAGCAGCAGGGCCACCACACCGCTGCCCCGGCCGAAGTCCCAGAACGCTTCCGAACCGACGGCGCTCATGAGGGCCACCCGCCGAGGACGTGCACCCGGCCCGTCTCGTCGACGAGCCGCGCCGGGAGGCCGACTCGGGTGAGCAGGGACGGCGCCTCGCGTCCCCGCACCAGCGCGGCGGTGGTCCACGTGTTCGCGTCGACGCAGGCGGGGGCGGCCACGGTGACGCTGCGCCAGGTCCGCGGCGCGGGCTGGCAGGTCCGGGGGTCGAGGACGTGGTGGAGCAGCCGCTCCCCGCGCCGCCAGGTCCGGCTCGTCGTGCTCGACGTGGCCATCGCGGTCCCGGACGGCACGGTGACGGTGCAGGCCGGGTCGCCGGGGGCGTCCCGCACGACGATCCGCCAGTCCCCCTCGGGAGCGGTTCCGGCCGTGGCGAGGTCGCCGCCGAGTTCGACGAGCACGCCGGTGCCGAACGCGTCCGCCACCAGGCGGGCGCACCGGTCGGCGGTCCAGGCCTTCGCGGTGGCCCCGAAGTCCAGCCGCACCCCCTCGGGCACGCTCAGGCGGCGGCCTTCGAGCCGGACCCGCCGCCAGCCGGGTGCCTGCCGCACCCGGACCGGCACCGCGGGTCCGCCGGCGGGCACGAGCGGCAGGTCCCGGTCGTAACCGAGCTCCGCCAGCGCCGAGCCGACGGTGGGGTCGACGTCCCCGCCGGTCCGGCGGGCGGCGCCCAAGGCGGCGGCGACCAGTCCGGCCAGCAACTCGCCGATCTCGGCCTCGCCCGCCCGTTCGGCCCTGGCCAGTTCGGAATCGGGCCGGAACCGGCTGCACGCGGCGTCCACGGCGGCCAGTTCGGCTTCCACCAGTGCCCGCGCCCCCGGCAGTGCCGCCGGATCGGTGACCACGATCCGCGCGGTCGTGCTCCAGACCGGCCACTGCGCCACCCCGGGCCCGGCCAACAACTCGTCCACAGTGGACAGGGGTGCGGCGGTCATCACGAACCTCCCGAACGCCCGTGCCCAGCACCGGATCCTGGTGAAATGCCGATTCCGCCCGAGGAGTGGCCGGAACCGTCCCACGGTGAAGTGACCGAGTTGTTCGAACTGCCGGAGGAACCGGACGCGCTCGACGAACCCTGCTGCGTGCCCGAGACGGTGCAGGCGACCAGCGTGGTCCCGGCGACGCCCACCACCGCGATCCCGGCGGTGAGCAGCGCGACACGGCGCAGCCCGACTTCACGTTTGCCCATGGTTCAGCCCTGCCTCTGCTGGTTCTGCTGGTTCCGGCCCGCGGTCCGTTCGGTCACCCTGGTGGCCGTCGCGGTGCCGCCGTTCACCGTCGCGACGACGGTGACCGTGTCGCCGGTGGCGATGGAGGAGGAGTTGGCGTTGTTCCCGACCGCGGTGTTGCCATCGATCGTGTAGGTCCTGACGTAGCCGTCCGCGCTCTTCGCGGTCAGCGACGTGGAGCCGACCGCGGTGACCGTGCCGGTCTGCATCAGTTCCGTGGTGTAGGTGCCGTTGGTACCGGAGACGGTGTACTCGCCGTGCAACGCGCCGGACAGTGCGGACTGGCCGCCCATCCCGCCCTGGCCGCCCTGGCCGCCGGGTCCACCCATCATGCCGCCGGCCCCGTTCTGCCCGGACGCCGAGGAACCGGAGGAACCGCCGGAGCCGCTCGATGCCGCGTAGACGGCGGCGCCACCGGCGGCCACGACCGCGACCGCGACCGCGGCGGCCACCACCGTCCTTCCGGTGGACCAGCGGGCCGGCCGCCCCTGCGGCGCGCCCCAGTGCGCCTGCCCGCGATCGTCCGAAGGGGACGGTGTGGTGGGGAGTTGTTCGGTGGTCATGGTCTTCCTCTCTGTCGCGGCGGATGTCCGCTTCGCCTGCGTGACAACCAGTTTTCGGCGGCAGTCTGTGCGGTGGCTGTGGGCCGGGTGGGGTCTTCCTGTGCCCCGGGACCGGCGGCGCGAGACACAGCGGGCTCACAGGAAGCGCACAACGCGCCCACACGAATCCGGGCGATCGTCGAGGAATGAACGTGCGGGAGTGTGCCTTGACGACGAGCGGAACCGACGGCGATGGCCGCGCACTCGGCGGCTGACCGGGGGCGGCGGCGGGCCCGGCCGCTGCGGACCAGGCTGATCGCCGCGCTGCTCGCCCTGCTCACCGTGGTGTGCCTGCTGATCGGGGTGATCAGCGAGTTCGCGCTGTCCGCCTTCCTGACCCGCCAGGTGGACCAGCAGTTGCACGACACCATCAGCCGGGCCGCCTCACTGGACCGCGACCGGGAACACGACAACGCGCTCGCCGTCGCGGGCACCGCCACCGGCACCGTGCACGCCTGGTTCTCCGGCCGTGAGGCCGACGCGCAACTGCTCACCACCCGGCCGGGTTCGCCGCAGGCCCAGCCCCAGCCCCTCGGTTCCGGCGATCAGGCCGTTCTGCGCTCCGTACCCGCCGACGGGCAGCCCCGCACCGTGACGCTGTCGAGCGGGCCGTACCGGGTGATCGCCGCCGACAGGGGCGACGCGCTGGAAGTGTTCGGCCTGACACTGGGACAGGCCCACGACACGCTGCTCACCGTCGGGCTGATTCTCGGCGGGGTCGCCGCCGCGGCCGTGCTCGGCGCCGGCATCGTCGGCGCGTACGTGGTGCGGCGCACGCTGCGCCCGCTCGACCGCGTAGCCGCCGCGGCCTCCCAGGTCACCCGCCTTCCCTTGGAGAAGGGCGAGGTCGCGCTGTCGGTGCGGGTCCCGGTGACCGACACCGACCCGTCGACCGAGGTGGGGCAGGTCGGCCACGCCCTCAACCGGATGCTCGGCCACATCGACCAGGCACTGGAAGCGCGGCAGGCCAGCGAAACCCGGGTGCGGCAGTTCGTCGCCGACGCCAGCCACGAACTGCGCACCCCGCTGGCCGCGATCCGCGGCTACGCCGAACTCACCCGCCGCTCCCCCGACCGCGTCCCGCCGAACGTCGCGCACGCGATGAACCGCGTCGAATCTGAGGCCTCCCGGATGACGGTGCTCGTGGACGACCTGCTGCTGCTCGCACGGCTGGATGCCGGGCGGCCACTGGAACGGTCCGAAGTGGACCTCACCAGGCTGGTGGCGGACGCGGTGGGCGACGCGCACATCGCCGGACCGGGCCACCACTGGCAGCTCGCGCTGCCGGACGAACCCGTCGTGGTCGTCGGGGACCCGCAGCGGCTGCACCAGGTTCTGGCCAACCTGCTGGCCAACGGGCGCACGCACACGCCGCCGGGCACCACCGTCACCACGCGCCTGCGGACCGAGCGCGGGACCACCGTGCTGACCGTCACCGACGACGGCCCCGGAATCCCGCCGGAACTGCTGCCTTCGGTGTTCGAGCGGTTCGCGCGCGGCGATTCGTCGCGGTCCCGCGCCGCGGGCAGCACCGGCCTGGGCATGGCGATCGTGGCCGCGGTCGTCGCCGCGCACCACGGCACCGTCGCGGTACGGAGCGGACCGGGCCACACCGAGTTCGAAGTGCGCCTCCCCCGTTCAGCCGCCTGATTCCGGGGGCGGCCGCACAGGATTCGCACAGGTTCGGCACAAGGGCGGCCCAGGTGGGCTCGCCAGGGTGGGAACCATGACCGCCCTGGCCGAGCCCGCCTCCGCTGACCCTCCCACCCTCCCGAGCCGCACCGAGCGGCTGCTGCGGGGCCATCCGGCCGACCCCCGCTGGGTACGGCCCGCGCTGCTGGGCCTGCTGGCCGCCACCGCGCTGCTCTACCTGTGGGACCTGGGCGCCTCCGGCTGGGCCAACGCGTTCTATTCGGCCGCCGCGCAGGCGGGCGGGCAGAGCTGGAAGGCGTGGTTCTTCGGGTCCAGCGACGCGGCGAACTCGATCACCGTCGACAAGACGCCGGCCGCACTGTGGGTGATGGGCCTGTCGGTGCGGCTCTTCGGGCTGAGCGCGTGGAGCGTCCTGGTGCCCCAGGCGCTGATCGGGGTGGCGTCGGCGGGCCTGCTGTACGCCACCGTGCGGCGGGTGTCCGGCCCCGCCGCGGGACTGCTCGCCGGGAGCGTGCTCGCCCTCACCCCGGTGGCCGCGCTGATGTTCCGGTTCAACAACCCCGACGCGCTTCTGGTCCTGCTGCTGGTGGCCGGGGCGTACGGCACCGTGCGCGCGATCGGCCAGGCGAGCCCGCGCTGGCTGGCGCTCGCCGGGGCCGCCGTGGGATTCGCCTTCCTGGCGAAGATGCTTCAGGCCTTCCTGGTGCTGCCCGGTTTCGCGCTCGCGTACCTGATCGCCGCGCCCGTCTCGCTGGGCAAACGGCTGGCGCACCTGCTCGCCGCGCTCGGCGCGGTGGTGGTGTCGGCGGGCTGGTACCTCGCGGTGGTCGAGCTGTGGCCCTCGGGCAGCCGTCCGTTCATCGGCGGCTCGCAGACCGACAGCATTCTGGAACTCACCTTGGGCTACAACGGTTTCGGCCGGATCACCGGGAACGAGGTGGGCAGCCTGGGCGGGGCGCAGAGCGGCGGGAGCTGGGCGCGCCTGCTCGGCAGCGAGATGGCGGGCGGGATCGCCTGGCTGCTTCCCGCCGCCGTACTGGCCTTCGGCGCGCTGATCTGGCTGAGCTGGCCGGCTCCCCGCACGGACGCCACCCGCGCGTCGGCCGTGGTGTGGGGCGGCTGGCTCATCGTCACCGGCGGTGTGTTCAGCGAGATGAGCGGCATCATCCACCCCTACTACACGGTCGCGCTCGCCCCGGCCGTCGCCGCGCTGACCGGGATGGGCACGGTCGCGCTGTGGCGGCGCCGCGCGAACCCGATCGCGGCCGGGCTGCTCTCGGCCGGGGTCGCGCTCACCGCGCTGACCGCGTTCCTGCTGCTGGACCGGGAGGCGAACTGGCTGCCCTGGCTGAAGTTCCTCGTCCTCCCGATCGGCCTGGGCACCGCCGTGGCGCTGCTCGTCGCCGACCGGCTGCCGTCCGCCGCCGCGCGCGGGCTCGCGGCCCTCGCGCTGGTCACGACCCTGTCCGCGAGCGGCGCCTACACCCTCGCCACCGCCGCCACCACCCACTCTGGCGCGATCCCGTCCGCGGGCCCGAATTCCCGCTCGTTCGGCGGCGCACCCGGCGGTCCCGCCGGCCCCGGCGGTGGCATGCGCGGGGGGATCGGCGGTGGGATCGGCAGCCTGCTCGGCACGAGCACCCCCGGCACGGCGCTGGTGGACCTGCTGCGCGCCGGGGGCGGGGACTACACCTGGGTGGCCGCCACCGTCGGCAGCAATCCCGCCGCGAGCTACCAGTTGGCCTGCGGGCTGCCGGTGATGGCGGTCGGCGGGTTCAACGGCACCGACCCCTCACCCAGGCTGGCTCGGTTCCAGCGGGACGTGCGGGACAAGAAGATCCACTACTTCCTCGGCACCGGCTCCGAGATGCGCGGCACCACCGGCAGCGACGACGCCCAGGAAATCGCGCAATGGGTCTCGGAGCACTACACAGCCACCACCGTCGACGGCGTGACGGTCTACGACCTCAACCCGTGATCCGCGCCGCGGGCGTTGGCCGTGAAGGGCCCCTTCACGGCTCGCCCAGCCCCGGTCAGGCGCCTGGCAGGGGCGGCAGGGTGTTGGTGGTGGCCACGCGCGAAAGCCAGTGGGCCGAACGCTTGCGTGTCCGGCGCTGGGTGGCGTAGTCCACGTGCACCAGCCCGAACCGCTTCGAGTATCCCTCGGCCCATTCGAAGTTGTCCAAAAGGGACCAGTAGAAGTACCCGCGGAGATCCACCCCCTGGGCGAGCGCGGCGTGCGCGGCCCTCAGGTGCCCGTCGACGAAGGCGATGCGGTCGTCGTCGGCGATCTCACCCGCCGCGTCCGCCACGTCCGGGTAGGCGGCACCGTTTTCGGTGACGTACAACGGGACCGCGGGGTATTCGCGGTGCACCCGGACCAGCGCGTCGGCGAGTTGCTCCGGCTGGACCTGCCACCCCGAGTCGGTGAGCTTCGCCGCCGGATCCGGTTCGAACCACACGTCTTCGGCGCCGATCCATTCCGGGCCCGCCGGTTCGGCCGCGGACGACGGTGCCGCCGTGACCTCGTAGCCGCGGTAGTAGTTGATGCCCAGTGTGTCGATCGGCGCCGAGATCAGGTCGAGGTCCCCCTCGCGCACGTGGCCGTCGAAGCCGAACGGCGCCAGGTCCGCCAGCAGGTCCTCGGGATAGCGGCCGAGCAGCACCGGATCGAGGAACAAGCGGTTCTGCAGGCCGTCGATGCGGCGCGCCGCGTCCGCGTCGGCCGCGGAAGCGGGATCCGACGGCCGCACCGGGTACAGGTTCAGCGTGACGCCCGCCTTCGCCGAGGGCGCGTAGCGGCGGATCTCCGCCATGCCGAGCCCGTGCGCGAGCAGCAGGTGGTGCACCGCGGCGGCGGCCGCCGCGGGCTCCCGCCGTCCTGGCGCGTGGACTCCGCTGGCATAGCCCAGGAAGGCCGAGCACCACGGCTCGTTCAAAGTGGACCAGAACGGCACCCGGTCGCCGAGCCGTTCGACCGCGGCCTCGGCGAAACCGGCGAAGTGGTGGGCCGTGTCACGGTTCGCCCAGCCGCCCTTCTCCTCCAGCGCCTGCGGCAGGTCCCAGTGGTAAAGCGTGGCCCACGGCGTCACGCCGGCGCCGAGCAGTTCGTCCACCAGCCGGTCGTAGAAGTCCAGCCCGCGCGGGTTCACCGGCCCGCCGTCGGGCCGGACCCGGGGCCAGGACAGGGAAAACCGGTACGCGCCGAACCCCAGTTCGGCCAGCGACGCCACGTCCTCGGCGAATCGGTGGTAGTGGTCGGCCGCGGGCTCCCCGGTGTCGCCACCGGCGACGGCACCCGGCACCCGGCAGAAGGCGTCCCAGATGCTGTCGGTGCGGCCGTCGTCGGCGGTCGCACCCTCGATCTGGAAGGCCGCGGTGCTGGCCCCCCACAGGAAACCCGTGGGGAAGGTCAGCTTCGCCTCCGCCGCCACCTCGTCGCCCAGTACAGACATAGTCACCCTTTCACAGCACCCTGCATGATCCCGGCCACGATCTGGCGGCCGAGCAGAAGGAAAACGATGAGGATCGGGATGGTGGCCAGCGTGGTTCCGGCCAACACCAGCGAGTAGTCGACGTAGTAGCCGCTCTGCAGCTGTTCCAGTGCCAGCTGCACCGTCGGGTTGTCGGCGTTGAGCACGATCAGCGGCCACAGGAAGTCGTTCCACGACATCATGAAGGTGAACATCGCCAGCACCGCCGCGGCGGGTCGCACCGCGGGCAGGCACACGTTGAGGAAGGTCCGGAACACGCTGCACCCGTCCACCCGCGCCGCCTCGATCAGCTCGTACGGCACGGCGTCCACTGTGTACTGGCGCATCCAGAACACGCCGAACGCGGTGACCAGGTTCGGCACGATCACCGCCTGCAGGTGCCCGGCCCAGCCGAACTTCGCCATCGCGATGAACAGCGGGATGATGCCGAGCTGGGTCGGCACCGCCAGGGTCACCACGATGAACACGAACAGCGGGTTGCTGCCGCGGAAGCGCAGCTTGGCGAAGGCGAACCCGGCCAGCGAGGAGAACAGCACGGTGGTCAGCGTGACCGTGGTCGACACGATCAGGCTGTTGCCCAGTGCCTTCCAGAAGGCCACGACGTGGAACACCTTGGAGGCGTTGGCGAAGAAGTTGCCGCCGGGCAGCAGCGGCGGGACCTTGTCGGCCAGCATCGCGGAATCCCGGCTGGCCACCAGGAACGACCAGTAGAACGGGAAGAACGACGCCAGGACGAACACCGCGAGCGCGGCGTAGACGAGGAAGTTGGGCCGTCCGATCAGCGATCCGGTCCCCCGGCGGGGTCTGAGCAGGGTCATCGTTTCGGTCCCGAGGTTGCGGCGAGGCGCCGGGTCAGCAGGAAGTTGATCAGTGCGATCACCACGATCAGCAGGAACAGCACCCATGCGATCGCGGAGGCGTAGCCGAGGTGGAAACCCTCGAAACCCGACTGGTACAGGTACAGCGTGACGGTCTGGAACTGGTTGGTGGAACCGCCGTTGTTCGATCCCGGCATCGCGTCGAACAGCTTGGGCTCGGTGAAGATCTGCAGCCCGCCGATGGTCGAGGTGATCACCACGAAGATCAGCGTGGGCCGCAGCATCGGCAGGGTGACGCTGAAGAACCGGCGGAAGGCCCCGGCGCCGTCCACCACGGCCGCCTCCATGACCTCCTTCGGCAGGGCCTGCATCGCGGCGAGCACGATCAGCGCGTTGTAGCCGGTCCAGCGCCAGTTCACCATGGTCGCGATCGCGATGTGGCTGGCGAACCGGTTGGCCTGCCAGTCCACCCGGTCCAGCCCGGTGAGCTCCAGCAGGGAGTTCACCAGGCCGTAGCGCGGGCCGAACAGGTTGGAGAAGATCAGCCCCAGCGCCACCAGGCTCGCCGCGTACGGCAGCAGGACGCCCACCCGCCATCCGGTCGGGAAGCGCAGCCGCATGTTCAGCAGCGCGGCCAGCCCCACCGCGATGACGATCTGCGGCCCGCTGGAGAGCACGAAGATCGACAGCGTGTTGAGCAGGGCGTTCCAGAACTGGTGGTCCCCGAAGAGGTCGATGTAGTTCTGCAGCCCGAGGAACTTCGGATGGTCGTCGCCGATCTCCCAGTCGAACAGTGAGACGTACCCGGTGTAGAGCAGGGGGAACAGGCCGACCAGGCCGAACACCACGAAGAACGGCGCGATGTAGAGGTAGGGCGAGATCTTCAGGTCCCACCGGGAGAGCCGCTCGGAGAACCGGGGCTTCGCGGGTTTTCCGCGCGGCGCCCGCTGCCGCGGTTGTGGATCGAGCACGGTACTGGTCATCGGACTGTTCCCCCCGGCACTACTTCACGATCCGCTTGGCACCGTCGACGACCTGCTGCCAGGCCTGGCCGGCGGGCGTGCCCTGCTCGACCGCCTGCAGCGCGGGCTTGATGACGTTCTCCTGGATCTGGCCGTCACCGGGCCCCTTGTACTGCGCGTGCGTGACCTTGCGCGCCTGCTCGGCGTAGAGCTCGCCCACCTTGACGTCACCGAAGTAGGCGTCGGTCTGGTTCAGCAGTTCCGGCGAGGTCAGCGCCTGCACCTGGCTGGGGAAGTTCCCCTTGGCCTGGAAGGCCTTCAGCTGCTGCTCCGGCGCGGTCAGCCAGGCCGCGAGCTCGGCGGCTTCCTTCGGGTGCTTGCTCTGCTTGGGCACGGTCAGGTACGAGCCGCCCCAGTTGCCGCCCCCGTTGGGGAAGGCGTCGGTGACCGCCCACTTGCCCGCGTTGGCCGGGCCGGCGTCCTCCTTGACCACGCCGAGCATCCAGGACGGGCACACGGTGGTGGCGAAGGCGCCCTGCTGGAAGCCGGTCTTCCACTCGTTGCCGAAGGCGGTGAGCTTGGCCGACTGGCCCTGGGAAATCGCGGTGGTGATCTTGTCCCAGGCGGTCTTGATGCCGGGGTTGCTCTCGATGGTCAGCTTGTCGCTGTGGTCGAGGTAGCCGACGTCGAGTTGGTTGACCATGGAGTTGAACAGCTGCGACGAGGCGTCGAACCAGGGCTTGCCGGTCTTGGCGGCGTACTGGGCGCCCGCGCCGAAATAGCTGTCCCAGGTGGCGAAAAGCGACTTGACGCCCTGCGGGTCGCTGGGCAGTCCGGCCGCGGCGAGCAGGTCCTTGCGGTAGCACAGGGCGAGCGGGCCGATGTCGGTGCCGTAGCCGATCAGGCGGCCGTCCTTGTCCTTGCCCGCGTCGTACTTCCACTTCAGCCAGCGGTCGGCACTGGCGTCCTTGGGGCCGATCTCGTTGAGATCGTTGAACTTGCTGGACTTGTCGATGATGTCGGAGAAGTGGCCCTCCTCCACCGCGACGACGTCCTCGAGGCCGGAACCCGCCGCCAGCTTGGTGATCAGGTTCTGGTGGTAGGGGCCGCCCTCGCCGGTCTTGTGGTGGGTGATCTTGATGTTGGGGTGCAGCTGCTGGTACTGGGTCAGCAGGTCCTCGTAGCCGAACTCGGTGAAGGTACCGATGCTCAGCTCGATCTGGCCGCCGGAATCGCCGGATCCGGAGGCCGAATCACCGCCGCCACAGGCGGCGAGGCTCGCGCCCAGCACCGCCAGTCCGATGGCGAAGCTCACGCCCTTGTGAAGAAGTCGCACTTCAAAACCCCTTGCTTGGTGGGTTCCGGGTGGGGAAATTTTGGGAGCGCTCCCAGAACGGCACTGAGTGTGTCCTTGACTAACACCGGATGTCAAGGTGCGCTATTCTTGAGAGCGCTCCCAGGAAAGGACGGCAGCGGTGACCCGAAGCCCGGACGAACGGCCGACTCTGGAGGACGTGGCTGCCTTCGCCGGCGTCTCCCGCTCGACGGCGTCCCGCGCCCTCAACGGCGACGCGAACGTCAGCACCCGCGCGAAGGACGCGGTGCTGGCCGCCGCCCGCGACCTCGGCTACTCCCCCAACCAGGCGGCACGGTCCCTGGTCACCCGCCGAACCGGCGCGGTGGCCGTGGTGCTGTCCGAACCGGAGGAACTCGTCCTCGGCGACCCGTACCGCATCGCCGTGATGCGGGCCGCCTACCGGCAACTGGCGGCGGCGGGCAGCCAGATGATCCTGATGTTCAACGACGGGCGCGAAGACCACGCGCGCACGCTGAACTTCCTGGAGGGCGGCCACGTCGACGGCGCGCTGGTGTTCGCGCCGCACCGGTCGGACCCGCTGCCGCGTGCGCTGCGCCTGCTGCGGCTGCCGATCGTGTTCGGCGGCCCCGCCGGGAATCTGTCCCGCGGGGTGTACGTGGTCGACTTCGACAACTCCGACGGCGCCCGGCAGGCGGTCGAGCACCTCCTGCGGTCCGGGCGGCGCCGCATCGCCACCGTGGCGGGCCCGCAGGACCAGACCGCCGCCGTGCACCGGCTCGCGGGCTGGCGGGAGACCCTGTCCGCGGCGGGCCTCGACCCGGCGGGCCTGTCCGAAGAGGCGGACTTCACTTTGGACGGTGGCCGCGCCGCGATGGCCCGGCTGCTGGAGCGCGTACCCGATCTCGACGGGGTCTTCGTGGCCAGCGACCTGATGGCCGCGGGCGCACTGCGCGCGCTGAGCGCGGCCGGGCGCCGGGTCCCCGGCGACGTGGCCGTGATCGGCTTCGACGACCACCCCGCGCTCGCCGCCACCATGGACCCGCCGCTGACCACCCTCCACCAGGACCCGGCGTCCCAGGTCCAGCACATGGTCGCGACCCTGCAGGCGCTGCTGGCGGGCGAAGTGGTCCGGCCTCAGCGCCAGGTGCTGCCGGTGTCGATGACCGTGCGCGAATCCGCCTGAGCATCCGGCCGGGCACCCTCACGGCGGGCACGGAAACCGTGGGGCGGCACTGTGATTTCCACTGCGTGGCGCGGAAATCACATGATCATCCCGGCCGTCCTGGTTATAGGGTGACCTCCACCGGGCAACGGGCCCGGCGACGGGGAGGGAACGGAAATGACCAGGATCGGTGTGCTGGGCCCCGGCGGGGTGGGCGGGTTGCTGGCGGCGCGTCTCGGCGCCGCGGGACACGACGTGACGGTGATCGCCACCGAGAACACGGCCGCCGAAATCACCCTGCGCGGCCTGACCTTCCAGTCCCCCGGCGCCGCCGCGAGCACCACCTTCCCGGCCGCCCGGCCGTGGCTCGCCGAACCGGTCGACGTGCTGTTCGTCGCGGTGAAGGCCACCGAACTGCTGCCCGCACTGCAACGCGTGCCCGCGCCCGCGCTCGGATCCGCGATCGTCGTGCCGCTGCTCAACGGCGCGGACCACCCCGCCGTGCTGCGCGCCGTGTACCCCGAGGCGGCCGTCGTGCCCGCCAGCGTCGTGGTGGAGGCCACCCGGCACCGGCCCGGCGTGATCGAGCAACTCTCTCCCGCCGCCGACCTCACGGTCGCGGACGGGACACCCGCCGGGGCCGAAGTGGCCGCATTGCTGTCCGCGGCGGGCCTGCCGGTGACCACGCACCCGGACGAAAACACCGTGCTGTGGCGCAAACTCTCCTTCCTGGCCCCGTTCGCACTGCTCACCACGGGGGCGGACGCACCGATCGGGCCCGCCAGGACCCAGCGGAGGGCGTGGGTGCGCCCCCTGGTGGAGGAGGCCGCGGCCGCGGCCGCCGTCCGGTCCGTGACCATCGACCCCGACACCGTCGCCGCGCGGCTCGAGGCCGCGCCCGAGACGATGAAATCCTCGATGCAGAAGGATTTCCAGGCACACCGGACGCTGGAACTCGAGGCCATCGCCGGTCCGGTCGTCCGCGCGCTCGGCACCGCGAAGGCCACCACCACCGTCGAGGCCGCCCGCGTCATCCTCGACGCCCAAGCCGCCCGCTGACCGTCCCTGGCCGGAAGCTTGCCGTGAGGGCCGTGCCCTCAAGGTGGCCTTGAGGGCGTTTATGACCCTGAAGGCGACCTTCAGGGCACCGCCAAGCGGACCGGACTACACCGGGACCCTGGCCGAAACGGCCGTGAAGGGCCCCTTCACGGCCTTGACTCGCGCGGCACCTGGCCGGGGATCCGGGCCGCGGGGGCGGGGGCCAGGTGCACCACCTTCATCCGGGTCATCTCGTCGAGCAGTTCGGGCCCGTAGCCGAAACCTTCACCACTCGCCCCTCGGGGCTGGGCCGCGCCGCCGGGCGCCCCGCCGAACACCCCGTTGATCTTCACGGTGCCCACGGGCAGCCGCCGCCACGCGCGCTGCGCGTGCTCCATCGAGTTCGTCAGCACCGTCGCCGCGAGCCCGTACCGGTCGTCGGACGCCTCGAGCAGCGCCTGGTCGAAGTCGGCCACGACCCGGACCGGGGCCACCGGCCCGAACGTTTCCTCCCGCAGCACGCGCATCGTCGGCGTGCAGCCGGTGAGCACGGTCGCCGGGTAGAACGCGCCCGGGCCGTCCGGGATCTGCCCGCCGGTCAGCACCTTCGCACCGCCGTGCCGGGCGTCCACCACGTGCTCGTGCACGTGATCACGCTGCCGCCGGTCCACCAGCGGCGCCATCGGCACCCGGTCCGGGCGCAGACGTGCCTGCCCCACCAGTGCTTCGAGGAAATCGGGGGCGATCTCCCTCGGCACGTAGATCCGCTCCACCGACACACAGATCTGGCCGGCGTTGGTGAACGCGCCGATCGCCGCCTGCTCGGCGGCCCAGGCCAGGTCCACGCCGGTGTCCACGATCAACGGGTCGTTGCCGCCGTTTTCCAGCAGCGCCTTGGCACCCGTCGCCGCCGCGGCGGCGGCGATCGAGCGCCCGGTGGTGGTGCTGCCGACGTGGGCGATCACGTCCACCTCGGGATGTGCGACCAGACGCGCCCCCACCCGGCCGTCACCCGGAACCCACCGCAGCACGTCGGCGGGCACCTTCCGCCCGATCACCTCGGTCAGCCGCTGCCCCACCAGCGGGCAGCGCTCGCTCGGCTTGTGCACCACGGCGTTCCCGGTGGCCAGCGCGGCACCGAGCAGGCCACAGGCCACCGCCACCGGGTCGTTCCACGGGGTCAGTGCCACCACGACACCGCGTGGTTCGGGCACCATCACGTCGGTCGCTCCCCAGTCCCCCAGCAGGCTTCTGCCGCGGTGCACGGGCCCCAGTTCGGCGTACTGGTCGAGGGTGGCGGCACCGGCCAGAACCCCGCCTTCGGCCTCGTCGAGCAGCTTTCCCGTCTCCTGGTGGTTCAGCTGCGCCAGCTCACCGGCCCGCTCCCGCAGTTCGGCCGCGGCGGCGTGCAGGGCCGCCGCCCGTTCGGTGGCCGGAGTGCGGGCCCAGGCGGGAAACGCCCTGCGTGCCGCCACCACGGCGTCACCGGCGTCGGAGACGCCCGGCACCGGCCGCCGTTCGATCAGATCCGTCATCGCAGTCCTCCTCCGCGCGGAGGAGTACCCGGGTGGGTGCGATCGACACGCGGGCCGCGCTTCAGCCTTCGGCCGCCTTCTGCGCCCTGGCGTAGGCGAGCTGCAGGAAGTCCGCCCCCGCCAGCGATGCGAACGTCCCGGCGACCAGCCGCGTGACGCGGGGCGCGAAGACCAGGCCGGTGGTGAACGCCGTGACCACCCACAGGTCCAGGCAGAACGGGCAGGTCAGCAGTTCCCCGATGCTGTGCCGCAGGCCGCTGGGTTTGCGCACCTCCTCCATCACCTCCGCGGGGCCGCCGGTGTCCCGGTACCGGGTGAACGGCGCGCGGAGCGGGCTGGTCACCGCGTCCTTGCTCACGGTCCGCGACAGTTTGTGCGTTCCCAGCGCGAGGATCGCCAGGTCCTGGACCGGAACCCGGCGCGGCAGCCTGCGGCCGGTCAGCGCGGCGGCCGTCGCCGCCAGCGCCACGAGCAGGCCGTAGATCGCCATCACGACCAGGTAGCCGCCCAGCGGGCGGTCGGCATCCCCGCGGTAGGCGTGGGCTTCCTGCTTCAACTCGTCCATGTGCCCTCCCTTCACCCGCGCCTGGTTACCCTCGCGGCCGCGTGACAACCACAGGGCGCGGGAGGGAGGTACGGTGTTGCGGTGAGCGACAAGGACATCATCGGCAGCATCGACGGACTCATCGCCGAGGAGCACCAGCTCCGGGAGAAGGCCTCGAGCGGCGGTCTCGACGACACCGACCGCACCCGCATCCGCCACCTGGAACAGCAGCTCGACCAGTGCTGGGATCTGCTGCGGCAGCGGCGTGCCCGCCGGGAATTCGGCGAGGACGAGTCCGGGGCCCAGGTGCGCCCCGCCTCCGAGGTGGAGTCCTACCAGCAGTAAGCCGCCGGCCGCCCCGTAGCCACCATGACCGGGGCGGAACTTGTGTGCGCGGACCCCATACCTCTCCTCGTTGTGCCGCCCTACGTTTTCGGGCGACACAAGGAGGTGTGTGCCATGCTCAGACGCTTCGTGCCAACGGCCGTCGGTCTGCTCATCGCGTTGTTGCTGTCCCCCGTCACCGCCGGCGCGGCCACCTGCCGCCCCGCCGCCCGGGTTCCCGGCGCCGAGTTGCAGGAGTGGTCCTGCCTCGACGATCTGAGCACCGCGGGCACCGTCGCGTCGGGACACACCGTCCCGGCGGACTGGGCGGGACTCACCGCGAGCACTCTGCCCGCCCCGACCCCGGTGCCCGGAATGCAGGTCGACGGCTATTTCCCCGACACGTCGACCACCAACACCCATCACGGCTGGAACCACGACTCCCAGTTCGTGCTGCGCCTTCCGGCGCACTGGAACGGCGGCCTGGTGGTCGGCGGCTCGCCCGGCAACCGCGCGCAGTACGCCAACGACCGCGCGATCGCCGACTACGTGCTGGCCCAGGGATATGCCTTTGCCGCCACCGACAAGGGCAACACCGGAGTCCGGTTCTTCACCGATCCGGGCGGAGTCGCCGAGTGGAACTTCCGTCTCACTCAGCTGACCGTCGCCGCGAAGGCGACGCTGGCCCGCTACTACGGCAGGCCACCGGTCCGCACCCTCGCCGCGGGCATGTCCAACGGCGGTTATCTGGTGCGGTGGCAGCTGGAGAACCGCCCCGGCCTCTACGACGGCGGCGTCGACTGGGAAGGCACGCTGTGGTCCCAGCACGACAATCTGCTCGAGTTCCTGCCCGCCGCGCTGCGCGCCTACCCGGCCGGTGACCACGACGCCATGCTCAAGGCGGGGTTCGCGCCGGGCTCGGAGTTCCTGTGGGACTTCCACTACCGCGTCTACTGGGATCTCACCCAGCGCATCTACCGCGAATCGCTCGACCCCGGTTACGACGGGGACCTCCAGGCCGGGAGTCCCTTCTGCCAGAGCGGAACCCCGAACTGCGACGCGGACTACGACTACGCGGCGCGGCCTGCTTCGGTGCACCGGGCGGTGGAGCGGATCTCGCTCACCGGCCGGATCGGCAAGCCGCTGATCACGCTGCACGGCACCCTGGACAGCCTGCTGCCGATCAGCCGCGACTCCGACGTCTACGACCGGATGATCGGCGAGGCGGGCCGGGCGGGGCTGCACCGGTACTACCGGGTCGACGGCGGTAACCACGTCGACGGCCTCGTCGACACCTTCCCGGACCGGCTCCGCCCGATCGCGCCGTGCTTCCGTTCCGCGGTGTCCGCACTGGACGGCTGGCTGTCCGGCACCCGCCCGCCGGTCTCGGCCACCGTGGCCCCCACCGCCACCACCTGCACCCTCTGACCCAGCCGGGCGTGGTACTCCCGTGAGGGGTCCCCTTACAGCCGTATCGACTGTGAGGGGACCCCTCACGGCCAGGCGGGGCCGCCGCTGAGGGCGTGGAGGCGGAGGGCGAGCTGGATCTCCAGGGCACGGGTGGGCGTCTGCCAGCCCTCGCCGAGCAGCACGCCGATGCGTTCCAGTCGCTGCACCACGGTGTTCACGTGCACGTGGAGCGCTTCCTTGGCCCTGGTCAGGTTGCCCCCGGCCGCGAAGTAGGCGTTGAGGGTGCGGACGAGTTCGGTGCCGCGGCGGTCGTCGTAGTCGAGCACCGGGCCGAGGGTCTGCCGTACGAAACCGCCGACGTCCCCGCGATCCCCGAGCAGCACGCCGAGGAAGCCGAGCCCTCGCGAGGAAGCGCCTTCACCGGCGCGGCCGAGGGTGAGCAGGGCCCGCAGGCACCGCTCGGCCTCGGCGTGCGCGGCGGCGATCTCCACCGGGCCGACGGCGGGCCCCGCCGCACCCACCGTCACCGGAGTGTCCATTGTGGAGGACAACTCGGCGGCGGCGCGGGCGGCGGGCGCGTCCGGATCCTTCGCCTGCGCCAAAAGCACCACCTGCTCGGCGTGGACCCCGGCCAGGGTCGCGTACCGCGACGCGGCGGCGAGCAGCCTGCGGCGCGACACCGTGTCCGCGTGCGCGATCAGCACGACGTGCGGTTCCGTGAGCTGCACGCCCAGCCGTCTTGCCCGCGCCAGCAGCGCGCCCGGGTTGCGGCCGGGCGCAGTGAGCAGGTCGGTGAGCAGTTCCCCGCGCACCTCGTCCTCCGCCTTGGCCACCGACCGGCGCAGCATCAGCAGCAGCCCGGTGACCACCGCGGCCCGCTCGAACAGCCGCCGGTCGGCGTCGACGAGCACGTCGCGGCCGCTGAGCACGATGCTGCCCAGCGGTTCCGGACCGGCCTGCACGGCGCACACCCACACCGCGCCCGCCGCCACCGCGCGGCCCGCCTCCCGTGAAGTCGTCACCGCCTCCGCGGGCGGCGCGGGCAGCGGGTCCCCGCTGCGGGCCAGGCATTCGCCGGTCGCGTCGAACAGCGCGATCGACCCGTGCAGCACCTCGGCCACGGCCCCGGCCACGTCCGGCACGTCCCCACCACGCAGCACCAGATCCATCAGCCGGTCGTGGGCTTCCTCGGCCCGGTGCAGGGACTCGCTGTGCGCGCTGATCTCCGCCAGCAGGCGCGCGTTGTCCAGCGCGATCGCGGCGTGGTCGGCCAGCGAGGACAGCAGCGCGACCTCGTCGGGGGTGAATTCCCGGGGCGTGCGGTCGGAGGCGTACAGCACGCCGATGACCTGCTCGCCCAGTGCGAGCGGCACGCCGAGGATGCCGCGCAGCCCCTCGTCCCGCACCGCGAGGTCGATCGGGCTGGTATGCCGGAACCGCGCGTCGGCGAAGTAGTCGCGGGTGGCCGAGGGCCGCGAAGTCTGCGCCACCAGGCCCCCGAGCCCCTCGCCCATGCCGAGGGTCACTTCCTGGAACAGCTTCGACACCGAACCGTCGGTCACCCGCATGTACGTGCGCCCGGCCTCTTCGTCGTTGAGGCTCAGGTAGGACACGTCCACGCGCAGCAGGGTCCGGGCGCGGTGCACGATCGAGCGCAGCACCGCGTCCGGATCCCGCAGCCGCGCCAGGTCGCTGGCGGTCTCGAACAGGGCGACCAGTTCGGCTTCGCGGCGGCGATGGCGGTCCAGCGTGGCGTGGATGCGCAGGGCCAGCTCGGTCGCGTTGCCCGGCACCCTGGCGCGCGCCAGCTGCTCGCCGCTCGCGCCGCTGGCGAGCAGGTCGAGCAGCTGGAGCACCTCGTCGGACACGAGGGTCATCTTGTCACCGGCCGGCGGCGGCGGGCAGTGCCGCCGCGGTTTCCTCCTCGGTCAGGTCGCGGCCGACGGTCTCCCTGGCCACCGCGACCGCGATCACGGTCAGCACGCACATGCCCAGCACGTACAGCGAAACCGGCACGGTACTGCCGTAGGCCTTGAACAGCGCCACGGCGACGATCGGGGCGAGTGCCCCGGCGGCGATCGAGGACAGCTGCCCGCCCACGGAAAGGCCCGTGTACCGCACCCGGGTCGGGAACTGCTCGGCGAAGAACGCGGCCTGCGGACCGTACATCGCGCCGTGCAGCAGCAGCCCGGCGGTCGCGGCCAGCACGATCACCGCGGGCGACTTCGTGTTCAGCAGGGTGAAGAACACGAAGGCCCACACCGCCATGCCGAGCGCGCCGAACAGGTACACCGGCTTGCGGCCGATCCGGTCCGACAGGATGCCCCACAACGGGATCGTCACGAAGTGCACGGCCGAGCCGATCAGCACCGCGTTCAGGCCCACCGACTTGGCCAGGTGCAGCGGCCCGGTCACGTACACCAGGATGAACGCCGTGATCACGTAGTAGGACACGTTCTCGGCCATGCGGGCCCCGATGGTCACCAGCACCTGGCGCCAGGAGCTGCGGAACACCGCGAGCACCGGCACGTGCTTCTTCTCCTCGGCCACCGCGTTCTGCTGGGCGGCGAGGAAGACCGGCGATTCGGTCACCGCGAGGCGGATCCACAGACCGATCACCAGCAGCACGCCGGAAAGCAGGAACGGCACGCGCCAGCCCCAGGACAGGAAGGTGGCGTCGGACTGGGTACCGGCCAGGATCGCCAGCACCGCGGTGGCGAGCAGGTTCCCGCCCGGCGCGCCGCACTGCGGCCACGAGGCCCAGAACCCGCGGCGCTTCTGGTCCCCGTGCTCGGAGACGATGAGCACCGCGCCGCCCCACTCACCGCCCAGCGCGAAGCCCTGGATCAGGCGGAGCGCGGTGAGCAGCAGCGGCGCGGCGGCCCCTGCCACCGCGTACGTCGGCAGCAGGCCCATCGCACAGGTGGAGCCGCCCATCATCAGCAGGCTCACCACGAGCAGCTTCTTGCGTCCCATCCGGTCACCGAAATGCCCGAACACCACCCCGCCGAGCGGCCGGGCGAGGAAGCCGATCGCGTAGGTGGCGAACGACAGCAGCGTGCCGGTGAGCGGGTCGTGGGCCGGGAAGAACAGCTTGTTGAACACCAGCGCGGCCGCGGAGGTGTAGAGGAAGAAGTCGTACCACTCGATGGTGGTGCCGATCAGGCTGGCGCCGACGATCTTGGCGATCGATCCGCGTGAGGGGGGCTGGGGCACGGCAACACTCCTTTGTGTGTCGGGACGGGGAGGTTCAGGCGGCGGTCCAGCCGCCGTCGAGGGGCAGGGAGGCGCCGGTGAGCTGTGCGGCGTGGTCGCCGCACAGCCATCGCACGACCTCGGCGACGGACTCGGGGGCGATGAGCTGCTTGATCGCGGCCCGCTGGAGCAGCACGCGCTCGAGGACCTCGGATTCGTCGATGCCGTGCGCCGTGGCCTGCGCGGCGATCTGGTCCCGCACCAGTGGGGTGTCGACGTAGCCGGGGTTGACGCAATTGCTGGTCACCCCGTGCGGCGCGCCCTCCAGGGCGACCACTTTGGACAGTCCTTCGAGGGCGTGTTTCGCGGTGACGTAGGAGGATTTGTAGGCACTGGCCCGCAGCCCGTGCACGCTGGAGATGTTGATGACGCGGCCCCAGCCGCGGGCGTACATCCCCGGCAGCACGCGGCGGATCAGCAGGAACGGCGCGGTGACCATCACCTGCTGCATGCGCGTGAAGACCGCGGGCGGGAAGGTCTCGATCGGGGCGACGTGCTGGAAACCGGCGTTGTTGACCAGGATGTCGGCCTCGGCGGGCAGGGCTTCGACGGCGGCGGGGTCGGCCAGGTCGGCCACGTGGGCCCAGCCCCCGGTTTCCGCCGCGACGCGCCGTGCCGCCGGTTCGTCGAGATCGACCACGTGCACCTTCGCCCCGGCCTCGGCCAGCGCCCGCGCACAGGCACGCCCGATACCGCTGCCCGCACCGGTGACCAGCGCCGTCCGGCCGTCGAGGGTGGATCCGCTTCGCATGCGAAGGACGGTAAGCGAGCCACACCACAGTGGGTATGTGCCCTGCCACCACAACCGTGCCGGTTTCGATGGTCGGATTCCCCATCACCGGCGCGGGAAGATTCAGACCTGGCGGGGCTTGCCGGGTTGGCGCGCGGCGGTGCTGAACCGGGCCGCGCGCCGCCGGGCGTGCCGGCGCGCGAGGTCGCGCGGCGGGGCGGTCACCGGGGCGTGCGGCACCCCGTAGAACAGCCGCTTGCCGATCTCGACCAGCCCGAGGTAGCAGACCACCATCACCACGAGCGCGGCGAAGAACCCGAAGGGCAGCGGGGTGAAGCCCAGCGCCGCGGCGAACGGGGTCACCGGGAGCACCGCCCCCACCGCGATCACACTCAAAGACGCCAGCAGCAGCGGCAGGCTGGGGTGGCTCGAGAAGAACGGGATCCGGCGGGTGCGGATCGCGAACAGCACCAGGGTCTGGGTGGCCAGGGACTCCACGAACCAGCCGGTGCGGAACTCGGGCGCCCCGGCGTGGAACACCCACAGCATGATCCCGAAGGTGGCGAAGTCGAACAGCGAACTGATCGGCCCGAAGCACAGCATGAACCGGCGGATGAACCGGATGTCCCACCGCGCGGGCCGCGCGAGCTGCTCGGGATCCACCTCGTCGGTCGGGATGGCCAGCTGGCTGGTGTCGTAGAGCAGGTTGTTGAGCAGGATCTGCGACGGCAGCATCGGCAGGAACGGCAGGAACAGCGAGGCCCCGGCGGCGCTGAACATGTTGCCGAAGTTGCTCGAGGTGCCCATCAGCACGTACTTCATCGTGTTGGCGAAGATCCGCCTGCCCTCCATCACCCCGTCGGCGAGCACGTGCAGGTCCTTCTCCAGCAGGATCACGTCGGCGGAATCCTTGGCCACGTCGGTGGCGGAGTCCACGGAGATGCCCACGTCCGCGGCGTGCAGCGCGAGCGCGTCGTTCACCCCGTCGCCAAGGAAGGCCACGTCGATGTCGGCCCGCCGCTGCACCCGCACGATCCGGGCCTTGTGCTCGGGGCTGACCCGGGCGAACACCGTCGTGGTGGCCAGCGCCCCGGCCAGTTCCCGGTCGTCGAGCCGGTCCAGCTCGGCGCCGGTGAGGATGCCGCCGACGGCCAGCCCGAGGTCCTGGCAGACCTTCGCCGCGACGGCCGGGTTGTCCCCGGTCACGATCTTCACGGTGATGCCCAGCGCGGCGAGGCGGTTCAGCGCCTCCGCCGCACCGGCCTTGGGCGCGTCGAGGAAGACCAGGAAACCGGCCAGGTCCAGGTCCCGCTCGTCCGCCGGGGTGATCGCGGTGAGGGGCCCGGCGGGCCGGGTGGCGACGGCGACCACGCGGTTGCCCGCCGCGAACTCGGCGTCCAGGGCCTTGCGGGCGCCCTCCGGCACGTCGGCGCACCGGTCGAGCACCGCTTCCGGCGCGCCCTTGGTGATCAGCAGCCGCCCGCCGTCCCGGCCGGCGACCAGCACCGAGGCCATCCGCCGCTCGTGGTCGAAGGGCAGTTCCGCGAGCCTGCGGTACGCACCGACCTCGACGTGCCGCGCCGCGGGCGACTCCCACAGCGCCACGTCGAGCGGGTTGCCCCCGACCACGACGCCGTTCTCCCGCTCGGCCTCGTTGCACAGCAGCCCCCAGGTGAGGGCCTGTTCCGACGGCGAGCCGTCCGGTCCCACCGACCGCATGTAGCGGATCCGGCCCTCGGTCAGGGTCCCGGTCTTGTCGGTGAACAGCACGTCCACGTCACCCAGGTCTTCGATGCACACCAGCCGCTTGACCAGCACCTTGCGCCGGGCCATCTGGCGGGACCCCGCGGCGAGGCTGGTGGAGACGACCGCCGGCAGCAGCTGCGGCGTGATGCCGACCGCGATGGCCAGCGAGAACAGCAACGCGTCGATGATCGGGCGGTGCAGCACCACGTTGATCACGAAGATCGACACCGTGAGCACGGCCGCGACCCGCACGAGCAGGAGCGAGAACCGGCGCAGGCCGGTCTGGAACGCGGTGTCCGCGCGGCGGGTGCCCAGCCCCGCCGCGATGCGGCCGAACTCGGCGCGGGCACCGGTGCCCACCACCACGCCCCGGCCGCTGCCCGCGTGCACCACGCTGCCCATCAGGGCGCAGCCGGTGAGGTCGGCGAGCGGGGTGCCCTCGGGCACCGGATCGGCGTTCTTCTCGGCGGGCATCGATTCGCCGGTAAGCACCGACTCGTCGCATTCGAGTTCGTTCGCCGACAGCAGCCGCAGATCGGCGGGCACGATGTCCCCGAGGCGCAGTTCGACCACGTCGCCAGGAACCAGTTCGGCGACCGGCACCCGCCGCGAACCGCCGTCGCGGAACACGACGGCTTCGTGCCGGATCTGGGAATGCAGCGCCTCGGCGGCCTTTTCCGCACGGTACTCGTTGAAGAACCCCAGGCCGACCGACAGCAGCACGATCACGCCGATGATGAGCGCGTCACCGCGTTCCCCCACGAAGTAGGAGGCGACGACCGCGGCCATCAGCAGGCCCAGCAGGGGCGAGCGCAGCTGGTGCCACAGCACCTGCCACGGCCGGGCCCGGTGGGACGACACCGTGTTGGTGCCGTAGCGGCTCAGCCGTCGCGTGGCTTCTTGTGCGCCGAGCCCGCCTTCGGCGGTGCCGAGACGGGTCAGGACCTCGGGGCCGGGCAGGGCACCGGCCGCCCGCACGTCGAATCCGGAGGCGGGCGTGACGGCCGGGGCCGTGATTGTGCTCATCCCTGTGCCCGATCCTCTGCTCATGCCCCTACTTCACCGGGCGCGCCCTCACCCGCAGGAGAGGAGAAAGTCCCTTCGCCCGGGGCCGTGGGACCAAAGCCGGGCCCTTCGGCCCCTGCGCTCTCCCGCGCCGCGCGCGACGCTGTCCGGATGTCCGATGCGTGGTTCGAGACGGTGGCCGAAGCGCAGCGCCGTGCGAAGAAGCGGCTCCCGAAATCGGTGTACGGCGCGCTGGTCGCCGGTTCGGAGCGGGGACTGACCCTCCGGGACAACGTCGAAGCCTTCGGCGAGCTGGGCTTCGCGCCGCACGTGGCCGGGCTGTCCAACCGGCGCGAGCTCACCACGACCGTGCTGGGCCAGCCGCTGTCGATGCCGGTGCTGATCTCGCCGACCGGCGTGCAGGCCGTGCACCCGGAAGCCGAGGTCGCGGTGGCGCGGGCGGCCGCGGCGCGGGGGACGGCGATGAGCCTGAGCTCGTTCGCGAGCAAATCCGTCGAGGAGGTCGTGGCGGCCAACCCGAAGACGTTCTTCCAGATGTACTGGGTGGGGACCCGGGAGGTACTGGTGCAGCGCATGGATCGCGCCCGCGCGGCCGGCGCGGTGGGGCTGATCATGACCCTGGACTGGTCGTTCTCGATGGGCCGGGACTGGGGCAGCCCGGTGATCCCGGAACGGATGGACCTCAGGGCGATGCTGCGGTTCGCCCCGGAGGCGGTGACCCGGCCGAAATGGCTGTGGGAGTTCGCGAAGACCCGGCACGTGCCGGATCTGACCGCTCCGAACCTCACCCCGCCCGGCGGGGCTCCGCCCACCTTCTTCGGCGCCTACGGCGAGTGGATGCAGACACCGCTGCCGACCTGGGAGGACGTGGCCTGGCTGCGCGAACGGTGGGGCGGGCCGTTCCTGCTCAAGGGCGTGACCCGGGTCGACGACGCGAAACGCGCGGCCGACGCGGGGGTGACCGCGATTTCGGTGTCCAACCACGGCGGCAACAATCTCGACGGCACACCGGCCCCGATCCGGGTGCTGCCCTCGATCGCCGATGCCGTCGGCGGGCAGGTCGAGGTGCTGCTCGACGGCGGGGTGCGGCGCGGCAGCGACGTGGTGAAGGCGCTGGCACTGGGGGCGCGTGCGGTGCTGATCGGACGTGCCTCCCTGTGGGGGCTGGCCGCCAACGGGCAGGCCGGGGTGGAGAACGTGTTCGACATCCTGCGCAGCGGCATCGACTCCGCGCTGCTCGGCCTCGGCCACCAGTCCGTCCACGACCTCACGCCCGCCGACGTGGTGATCCCGCCCGGCTTCACGCGCACCCTCGGCGCTTGAGCCCGTGTCCTCCCGCGGCCCGTAAGCTCGAACTCCGTGACCAGGCAAGTGGCCAGGCGGGGACAGGCGGGGGACGGCCCGGTCCACGCGGGCATTCCCGAGCACGGCCGGGTTCCGCGGTACTACGCGGTCAAGGTGCGGCTGCTCGACCTGCTCGGCGAACTGGGCGAGGGCGCCGTCCTGCCGACGGAACGCGAACTCGCGGAACGGTTCGGCTGCTCGCGCGCCAGTGTGCGGCAGGCCGTGGGCGATCTGGTGCTGGAGGGCAGGCTGCGGCGGCGCCAGGGCAGCGGCACCTTCGTCGCCGGCCCGAAACTGGTGCAGCCGCTCGCGCTGGTCAGCTACACCGAGGGGCTCCGGCGGCAGGGGGTCGAGCCGGGGCGGTCGCTGGTCACGCTGGAGCGGGTGACCGCCGGGGAGACCCTCGCCGGGGAGCTGCGGCTCGAACCGGGCGCCGAGATGATCCACATCGAGCGGGTGCTGCTCGCCGACGGCGAACGGGTCGGCCTCGAGTCCACCTACCTCGTCGCCGACCGGTTCCCCACGCTGCTCGAGGTGTTCGACCCCGCGCAGTCGCTGTACGCGTGCCTGCGGGACAAACTGGGCGTGGTATTTGCGGGGGCGGAGGAACGGGTGGAGACCATGCTCGCCACGCCCAGGGAGGCGCTGCTGATCGGCACGAACCCGGCACTGCCGATGCTGCTGATGCACCGCGTGTCGTGGGGACCGGACGGTGTGCCGTTCGAACGCGTCCGCTCGCTGTACCGGGGAGACCGCCTCTCCTTCACCACCCGCCTGAACCCCACCCCCTGACCGTGCCGTTTTGAGCGAGGGCTGTCTGCTTCGAATGATTCGGAGCAAACAGCCCCCGCTGCACCACCTAAGATAACGGAATGATAACTCATCCAGTCCAATTTTCATCCGGCGTTGTCCCTGAGGTCACGGGCCATTCACGGCGACCGGCGAGGGTCTTGCCGTGCGAATTCTCATCGTGGGCGGAGGGGTGCTGGGCACCCTGCACGCCTGGCAGGCCGTGCGGCGCGGGCATGACGTGCTGCACCTGGAACGCGAGCCCGAGGCCAGGGGCGCTTCCGTGCGCAACTTCGGGCTCGTCTGGGTCAGCGGCCGCGCGCCCGGCGCGGAGCTGACCGCCGCGACGCGGTCCCGGGAACTGTGGGAGGAGCTCGGCGCCCAGGTGCCCGGACTCGGCTTCCGCGCCAACGGTTCACTCGCCGTGCTGCGGACCGAAGCCGAGCACGCCGTGGCGGCCGAAGCGCCCGGTGACCGCGGCTTCACCCTGCTCGACGCCGCCGAGACGCGGCGACTCAACCCCGCCCTGCGGGGCGACATCCTCGGCGCGCTGTGGTGCCCGCGCGACGCGGCGGTGGAACCGCGGACGGCGCAGCCCGCGCTGCGGGCGTGGCTCGCCGGAACCGGCCGCTACACCTGGCTGCCCGGCCGGGAGGTCCGCGACCTCACCGGACAGGGCGTGCTCGACGACCACGGCGAGCGCCACGAGGGCGACCAGGTGCTGCTGTGCACCGGTGCCTGGCTCGGCGGGCTCGTCCGGGAACTCACCGGCGATCTCCCCGTCCGCCGCGTTCGCCTGCAGATGGCCCAGACGGAGCCGCTGGGCGAAACGCTGACCACCTCGGTGGCCGACGGCGACAGCTTCCGCTACTACCCCGCCTACCGCGGCCCGGCGCTGAACGCGCTGAACGAGCGGCAGCCGCAGCCGCCCGCCGCAGCCGCCCACGCGATGCAGTTGCTGATGGTGCAGCGCCTCGACGGCGGCCTGACCATCGGCGACACCCACGACTACGCCGAACCGTTCCCGTTCGACGTCACCGAGGAACCCTACGAGCACCTCCGCCGCGTTTCGGAGGCGATCCTCGGCCGCCCGCTGCCCCGGATCGTGCGCCGCTGGGCCGGGGTCTACGCGCAGACGACGGACACGTCCCAGGTCGTGCACCGGCGGCAGGTGGCCGCCAACGCGTGGCTGATCACCGGGCCCGGCGGCCGCGGCATGACCTGCTCGCCCGCCATCGCGGAGGACACGGCCGTGGCGGTGGGCCTGTGAACCCCGAACTCGCCGTGCTGGACATGGCCGGGACCACGGTGGCCGACGACGGCCTGGTCGAGCAGAGCTTCACCGCGGCCATCGCCACCGCCGGGGTGTCCGAATCGGACGATCGCTATCCGGCCATGCTCGACCACGTCCGGCGCACCATGGGGCAGTCGAAGATCACCGTGTTCCGCGCGCTGCTCGGCGACGAAGCGGCGGCGCAGCGGGCCAACACCGAGTTCCGCCGCCACTACGAGGGACTCGTCGCGGCCGGTCACTGCGCCCCGGTGCCGGGAGCCGAGGAGGCGATCCGGCTGCTGCGGGCCTCCGGCACGAAGGTCGCGCTGACCACCGGGTTCGCCTCCGGCACCCAGCAGGCGCTGCTGGACGCGCTCGGCTGGCAGGACCTCGCCGATCTGGCGCTGGCCCCCGGCCCCGGGGTGCGGGGCCGTCCCTTCCCCGACCTGGTGCTCACCGCGGTGCTGCGCCTGGAAGTCACCGACCTGCGGCGGGTGGCCGTAGCCGGCGACACCCCGTCCGACATCCTCACCGGCCTCCGGTCGGGCGCCGCGGTCTCCGCCGGGGTCCTCACCGGAGCCGCCGGCCGCGACGAACTGCTCGCGGCCGGTGCCACCCACGTGCTCGATTCCGTCGCATCCCTCCCCACCCTCCTCGGAGTCCCCTCATGAAGATCAAGAAGAAGGCCGTGATCGCGCTCGTCGGACTGCTCACGGCGGTCCTGTCCGCCTGCGGCGGCACCGCGGGCGGTTCGGCCGCGGGCGGCACCACCGTCACCGTGTACACGGTGGACGGACTGGAAGACTGGTACACCCAGCGGTTCGACGAGTTCAAGGCGCAGACCGGGATCACCGTCCAGGTGGTCACCGCGGGCTCCGGTGAGGTCGCTTCCCGCGTGGAGAAGGAGAAGTCCAACCCGCAGGCCGACATCCTGGTCACGCTGCCGCCGTTCATCCAGCGGGTGGCGGACGAGGGCCTGCTCTCCCCCGTCACGATCGCCGGTGCCGAGAAGGTCCCGGCCGGTGAGCGCGATCCGCAGGGCCGCTACACCGCGATGATCGACAACTACCTGTCCTTCATCGACAACCCGAAGCAGGCCGTACCCGCCCCGAAGACCTGGGACGATCTGCTCGACGCCCGGTTCAAGGGCAAGCTCCAGTACTCCACTCCGGGTCAGGCCGGGGACGGCACGGCGGTGCTGATCCAGTTGCAGCACGTGTTCGGCAAGCAGGGCGCGCTGGACTACCTCGCCAAGCTCCAGGCCAACAACGTGGGTCCGTCCTCCTCCACGGGCAAGCTCCAGCCGAAGGTGGCCAAGGGCGAACTGCTGGTGGCCAACGGCGACCTGCAGATGAACCTCGCCGAGATCGACAAGAGCGGCGGCTTCGAGGTGTTCTTCCCCGCCGACGCCACCGGCAAGCGCTCGACCTTCGCCCTGCCCTACTACGCGGGCGAGGTCACCGGCGCGCCGCACGCCGACAACGCGAAGAAGCTGCTGGACTTCCTGTTCTCGCCCGAGGTGCAGGCCAAGGCGGCCGACGCCTACGGGCTGCCCGCCCGGGCCGACGTCACCGCGACCGGGCCGAAGGCGGACAAGTTCAAGGCCGCGCTGCAGGGCGTGGACGTGTGGCAGCCGGACTGGTCCCAGGTGCTGGCCGACCTCGACGGCGACCTCACCGCCTACAAGAAGGCCACCGGGCAGTGACTCTCGCGACTCCCGCCGTCGAACTGCGGGACGTCTCCGTCCACTACGGACAGACCTGCGCACTGGCGGGACTGGACCTGTCGGTGGCCCGCGGACAGACGCTGGCCTTGCTGGGCCCTTCGGGGTCCGGCAAGTCCACCGCACTGAAGGTGCTGGCCGGATTCGTCCGGCCCACCTCCGGCCGGGTCCTGCTCGACGGCGTGGACATCACCGGTCTGCCCCCGGCCCGCCGCGGGCTCGGCGTGGTGGTGCAGAGCTATGCGCTGTTCCCGCACCTGAGGGTCGCCGACAACGTGGCCTTCGGGTTGCGGGCCCGCCGCAGGCCCCGGTCGGAGGTCCGCGAGCGCACGCGAGAGGCCCTCGAACTGGTCGGGATGGCGGACTACGCGCGCCGCTTCCCGCGGGAACTGTCCGGCGGGCAGCAGCAGCGGGTCGCCATCGCCCGCGCGCTGGCGATCCGGCCCCCGGTGCTGCTGCTCGACGAACCACTGTCCGCATTGGACGCCGCGCTGCGGGAGGACATGGTGGCCGAGCTGCTGCGCCTGCGCGCGGAACTGCCGGACACCACCGTGGTCTACGTGACGCACGACCAGGGCGAGGCGCTCGCGCTGGCCGACCACATCGCGGTGATGCGGGACGCCCGGCTGGTCGAGACGGGGCCGTGCGAACGGCTCTACCGCCACCCGCGACATCCCTTCACCGCACGGTTTCTGGGCGCGGCGAACCTCATCCCGGTCGAAGTGCTGGGTCCGGCGGGCGAGGGAGCGGTCACCGTCCGGCTCGGCACGCGCCAGCTCACCGCCACCACCGCGGAGTCCGCGGCACGGGTGGACGGCGGCGAAGCCGTGCTGGGCGTGCGGCCGCACCACCTCGCGGTGCACGCGCCCGGCGCGGATCTTGTTCCAGCGACGCTGAAAGGTGTGCAATGGCGGGGCAGCGGCTATCGGCTCGACCTCGAGCTGACGCTGGGCGGGCGGCCGTGCCCGGTCCGCGCGGACGTGCCGGACAACCACGGCCTGCCGGGGATCGGGGAGCCGGTCGGGGTGTCCATTCCGGACGGTTGTCCGCTGGTCGCCGCCGAGGCGGGCTGAGCGGACCGGGCTGGCCGGGCGCGCTGTGGGTGCTGCCGCCGCTGGCGGTCGTGCTCGGCCTGTTCGGCTACCCACTGGCGCTGGTGATCCGGCAGTCCTTCGAACCGGGCCGCGGGGCGTCCGGATGGGACTCGATACTGGGTTCGGCGGAGTTCCGGCAGGCCGCGTGGCGCACGTTCGCGCTCGCGCTCGGCACCACCGCGGGCTGCCTGCTGCTGGGCACGTTCCTGGCGCTGGTGATCGCTTTCGTGCCGTTTCCCGGAGCGCGGACGGTGTCGCGCCTGATCGACACCATGCTGGCCTTCCCGTCGTTCTTGATCGCGCTGGCGTTCACGTTCCTCTACGGCAGCGCCGGGGTGTTCCACGCCGGCGGGTTCCTGTACTCGTTCTGGGGCGTGCTGTTCGCCGAAATCACCTTCTACACGCCGTTCGTGCTGCGTCCGGCGCTCGCCGCGTTCGGCCAGGTCCCCGGCGCCCAGCTGGACGCGGCGGCGAGCCTGGGCGCCGGACCGTGGCGGGTGGTGCGGCAGGTGGTGCTGCCCGAGGCGGCGCCCGCGCTGGTGGCGGGGGCCTGCCTGACCATGCTGCTGGCGATGAACGAGTTCGGCATCGTGCTGTTCATCGGTGCGAAGGACGTACTGACCCTGCCCGTGCTGATCTACACCAAGGGAATCGTCACCTTCGACTATCCGGGGGCCTGCGTGATCGCCGTGGTGCAGGTGGCTTCGGCACTGGCGCTCTACGGCCTCCACCACTGGATCTCGGGGAAGGGAGGGAACGGTGCTGCTGTGGGGAAGGCGTAGCAGGCTGGTGCTGTGGGCGATCTTCGGTGTGGTGTTCACCGTGATCGTGCTGGCGCCGCTGGTGATGATCGTGCTCGCGTCGTTCGCGGGCTCGTGGACGGGCATCCTGCCCAGCAGGCTCACGCTCGAGCACTACGCCGGAACCCTGTCCGGGGACACGCTCGCGAGCCTGTCGGTGAGCGTGCAGACCGGGGTGATCGCCTCGGCGGCTTCGGTACTGCTCGGCACGTGGGCCGCACTTGCCGTCCGCGCGGCGCGACCCGGGCTGCGGCGGGTGGTGGACGCCGTGTTCCACCTGCCGATCGCCGTTCCGTCGGTGGTGCTGGGGCTGGCACTGCTGGTGGCGTTCAGCCGGCCGCCGGTGCTGCTCAACGGGACGCGGTGGATCGTGCTGGCGGGGCACCTGATGATCGTGCTCCCCTTCACCTACAGCACGGTTTCGGCCGCCGAACGGCGCGCCGACCCGCTGCTGGCCCAGGTGGCGGGCAGTCTCGGGGCCTCGGCGGCGCGGGTCCTGCTGCGGGTGCGCCTGCCGTTGCTGCTGCCCGCGATGTCGGCGTCGGCGAGCCTGGCGCTGGCGATGTCGCTCGGGGAGCTGGGCGCGACCATCATGCTGTACCCGCCGGACTGGCGGACCCTGCCGGTCGGGATCTTCGCGCTCGCCGACCGCGGTCAGCCCTCCCTCGCCTCGGCGGGCACGGTGGTGCTGCTCGTGGTCACCCTCGCCGGGGTGACGGCCGCGGGCCGCGCCCGGGGCCGCGCCACCGAACGCTGAGACGCCGCGAGGTGCCGTGAGGGTGTCCCTCACGGCACCTCGCCGCTCCCCCGGTGAGACCTGTTCAGCCCGCGATCTCGGTGACGGTGTCGAAGGTCTCCACCACGGAAGCACCCGTGGTCGGGTTCTCGGCGGCGCCCTTGTGGGCGGCGCGGAAGGACTCGGACCCCATCCAGGCGCGGAAGGCGTCCTCGTCGGTGAACTCCATCACCGACACGTAGGGCTGGCCGGGCTTGGCCGGGCGCAGGAGCGTGGACCGCAGGAGCCCCGGCACGCCGGGCAGGGTCGCGTTCATGCTGGCGCTGAAGCCCTTCTCGAAGCCCTCGGCCATACCCTCGGTGACCTCGATGCGGTTCATGACGGTGTACATCGGCTGGGAAACCTCCTCCGGCGGCGGCGATCCGCACGCCAGCTTGTCGACATGATGTCAGCATCATAGCGAGTTTGCCGACACGACGTCGGGAAGAGGTCAGTCGATGATGAACCAGCCGCGAACCTCCGCCTCGTGCTCGACATAGCGTTCGCCGGAAACGTCCACCACCACCCGGTCGATGGTCCCTCCGGTGAACCGGAACGGCACGGGGTAATCCGGCGTGACGGGGGAACCGTCGTCACGCCCCACGCAGATACCGTCCCCCGTGGCGTTGAAGTACCCGGGCTGCGTGATGATCTCCGCGCTGCCCACGGCCTGGTCGTCGATGTAGAGCGTGAGCGTGCCGGTGGCCCCCGGCATCTCGGGATCCTCGCTCCGCCCGGCGGCCGTGAACTCGGCGGCGAAGACGTGCGGCCCCGGCGTGATCTCCCGGTCCGAGTCCACCGTCTGCAGGACACTGCCGACCCAGTTGAACACGTAACGCAGGCGCCGGTCCTTGACGTAGAGACTGTGCCCGCCCGCGACACCGCCGTGGGCGTACAGCACACCCTCCGCCTCCGGCTCGGCGATCTTGACACCCGCGGAAATGGTGTAGGACCGCCCGCTGACGAGGACACCGGCCTGCTCCGGAACCGCCGGGCAGTCGGGGTAGTACACGTACCGGTTCCGGGGCGGGGTGCCATGCGGACGCTCGACCAGGCTCTGTTCGAGCGGGGTACGGTCGTCCAGCGGCAGTCCGTGGTACCTCCCGGCGTAGTAGAACCACAGTTTCTGCAGCAAACCCAGCCGCTCCGGCTCCCGCTCCGCGAGGTTCTCCGCCTGTGCGCGGTCGCTGGGCAGGTGGTAGAGCTCCCAGACGTCGCGTTCGTAGTTCCGCCAGCCCGACAGCGGCGGGTGGACGCTGTTGACCAGCCACCCGTCGTGGTAGAGGGAGCGCTGCCCGAGCATCGCGTAGAACTGGGTCTGCTTGCCGGGCGCCGAAGGGTCGGTCAGCGAGGCCGCGAAACTCTCGCCCTCCATCGGGCTCTGCGGATACCCCTTGATCGTTTCCGGCGGTTCGATGTCCAGCAGTTCGTACAGCGTCGGGACGACGTCCACGGCGTGGACGTACTGGCCGCGCACCTCGCCCGCGGCGTCGAGCCGGGCGGGCCAGGCCACCATGCACATGTCCGCCACCCCGCCCTCGTAGCCCGCCCAGCGCTTCCAGTACGGGAACGGGGTGTCGAACGCCCAGGCCCACCCGGTGTTGTAGTGGTTGTAGGACTTGGGGGTGCCGAGCTCGTCGATGTGCCTCAGGGACAGTTCGGCCGGGCTGGGCAGGTTGTTGAAGAAGCGCCACTCGTTGAAGGTGCCGTCCGGCCCGCCCTCGGCGCTGCCGCCGTTGTCCGAGACGACGACGATGATGGTGTTGTCCAGCTCTCCGGAGGCCTCCAGGAAGTCGATCACCCGGCCCACCTGGTCGTCGGTGTAGGACACGTAGCCGGCGAAGACCTCGGCCATGCGGACGAACAGCCGCCGCTCGCCGTCGCTGAGCGAGTCCCAGGGCCGCACGGTGTCCAGCAGCGGCCAGGGCTGCCCGTCCGGCCCGGTGACCGCGGGCTCACCGTGCGGGTTGATCGGCGAAAGCCGGGTGTCCTCGGGAAGCAACCCGATTTCCTTCTGCCGCCTCAGGATCGCGGGACGGATCGCCTCGTAGCCCTCGTCGAAGGTGCCCCGGTAGCGGTCGGCCCACTCGCCGAAGACGTGGTGCGGCGCGTGCGCCGCGTCGAGCGCCATATAGAGGAAGAACGGCTTGTCCGGCTGGACGACCTTGGCGTCGCGGATGAACTGGATCGCCTTGTCGGAGAAGTCCTTGGCGATGTGGTAGCCCTGCTCGGGTTTGGCGGGCGCGTCGACCGGATGGTTGTCGGAGACCAGGTCCGGATACCAGCAGCTCGACTCACCGCCGAGGAACCCGTAGAAGCGCTCGAAACCCCGCCCCAACGGCCATCGCCCCTTGTAGGCCGCGACATTGGTCTCGTCGCCCGGCGTGAGATGCCATTTGCCGATGCAGTAGGTGTTGTAGCCCCGTTCCACCAGTACCTCGGACAGGAAGCCGTTCTCGAACGGGATGCGGCAGGAGATGCCGGGGAACCCGGAACCGAATTCGGCGATCGTGGCCATGCCGTTGGAGGTCGCGTTCCGGCCGGTGAGCAGGGACGCCCGGGTCGGCGAGCACAGGGCCGTGGTGTGGAAGTTCGAATAGCGCACCCCCAGGTTCGCGATCCGGGTCATGACGGGGGTCGCCACGGGGCCGCCATAGCAGTCCATCGTCCCGTAGCCGACGTCGTCCCACACGATCATCAGCACGTTGGGTGCATTCGCGGGCGCCTTCGGCGCCAGGTAAGGGGTCCAGTCCGGCGTCGAATCCCGGATGTCCACCGCGATCTTGCCCCGAAAGCCCCTGGCCATGGCGGGCCTCCCTCCGTGAGCCGGTCAGGCCGACGGCATTGCGGGGTCTGGGACATCGCCGTAGAGCCCACTATCACACAGGCCCTCCCCCACCCGGCGGGTGAAATCGGGCCGGGCTCAGAGACCACCGGGCCACAACCGGGCACCGAGATTGCGGACTTCGAGGCCGAACCTGGTCTTCGGGACGAGCAGCGCCGCGGACAGCTTGATGGCGCGCTGTTTCGGCGTGACGCGGGCGCGGTGGATCGTCTCGTACCGGCGGAAGGCCGCGGCGTGGTCGTTCCGCCGGTCCGCGATGCGGCCTCTCGACCACGCTGGCAGGACAACCAGGCTGACGGCGTCGAAGAAAAGGTCGTCGGCTTCCTGAAGCCGGGTCAGCAACTCCGGCCTACGCCATCCGAGGCCGGCGTAGGCCTCGCTGACAATCCCCGGCGTGCTGTGCATGAGCACGGCTTCCGGATCGTCGACCGGCTCGCCGAGCGGCGTGGTGGCAACGAAGATGCCGATGGGACGGACGAAATCACGCTCGGGACCGAAGGCCGTCCGCCCCGATCACCAGATCGAAGCGGCGTGGGGCGGCACGGTCGAAGGTGACTTCCACGCCGTGGTCGTCCTCATGCAGCGCGGTGATCGTGTCGTCGAAGACGAACTCGGCCTCGTCCCGCGCCCACCGTGGCCACCCGACGGCCGGAGGCGTCGAGCAGGCGCATGGTGGTGGTTCGGGTGGCGATCTCGCGTAACCGCGGCATGATGCCCATCGCTTCGGCCACCGGCATGGCGATAACCGCCAGGCCCGCGAAGATGACCTGGGAAGCCGGCAACTCCAGGCATGACCGGCTTCCCGGCGGGAGATCAGCCCTCGCGCGTCCAGGCGGGCACGATCCGCATCTCGCGGAATCGCCATCCCACGGCCGTCCGTACCACGGTGGAGGTCAATCGCAGGCCGCTCGCGAAGTGGGGCGCCTGGCCGCTGCGGTAGAAGTACACGAGCGAGTTCGCCGAGGCGGCCGCCTGATCGCCGTCGACGTCCACCAGCAGGTCGGTGGTCACGTGCTGCGCGTGCTGCCCCTCGACCTCGGCCTGCCGCATGAAGCCGACGACCTTGTCGATGCCGCGGAGCTCGCCCCCACGCGGCGAGTGCACCGCCACATCGTCGGCGTAGACGGTGTCGGCATCCTCCCAGCGCTCCTCGTCGAGCAGGCGCGCGAAGCGGGTGAACAGGTCGGCGATCTCGATACGGTCGGCGACCAGGGTGTCCGTGGACATGCATTCCTCTTTCATTGGTGGCTCCAACATTGGTGCCGCCAACTATATACACATATTCATTGGTGGCGCCAACGATGTAGAGTGACCGCCGTGGAGAAGACACCCGCACGCCTGACCGCGAAGCCGAGCTGGCTACTCAACCAGTTGGCAGTGCACGCCCACCGGCTGGCGTCCGACGGCTTCGGCGAACTGGGTGCGCGCGGGTACCACTACCGCCTCCTGGCCGCGCTGGACGAGTTCGGGGTGGCCAGCCAGGCCGAACTCGGTCGCCGGTGCAACATGGACCGCAGCGACGTGGTCGCGGCGATCAACGAACTGGCCGGGCAGGGTTTCGTCGAGCGGACGCCGGACCCGGACGACCGAAGGCGCAACCTGGTGACCCTCACCAAGGCGGGCGAACGGCAACTGCAACGCCTGGACCGGGCGCTCGACCAGACACAGGACGACCTGCTCGAACCGCTTTCGGCCGAGGACAGGCAGAACCTGACCCGACTGCTCACCCGGCTGTTCCAGCACCACCAGCGGGGGTGAGGACGCGGCCCCGGCCTGCATGACCGGCGATCGTCACAGCCGCGCGTCCGCACCGGGCGACTCGATGTCGACGACGACCATCTGCCTCGGCAGGCCACCGAGCAGAGCGAGGGCCGCGTCATTCATCTGCACCGAGAGCACGGCCGGAAGCATCGCAGGCCCGGAGTCCCGAGCGAGTCGGGACCAGACCTCACGACTGGTCGGGATGACAGGATTTGAACCTGCGACCCTCCGCTCCCAAAGCGGATGCGCTACCAAGCTGCGCCACATCCCGGTACGCCCCGGGCGGGGCGTTGCGATCACTCTAGCGCGACCCGCTAGACTACCTTCGCGCACGGTTCACCGAGCGCATGCGGGCGTAGCTCAATGGTAGAGCCCCAGTCTTCCAAACTGGCTACGCGGGTTCGATTCCCGTCGCCCGCTCCGAGATCGGCACACCCTGCTCACGCTGCGCGTTTCGCCTGGTCTCTGCGCCATTCTCCCCGGGGGTCGACCCCCGGACCCCCGCCAGGGGGTGAGCCCCCTGGACCCCCGCGCGGAGCCGGTTGGGGCGTTAACGCGCCACTGAGGGGGCGGAACTCCTGGACCTTCGCGCGGATCCGCGCCGGAAAACGCGTTGCGGCTCGATCGCGAGCGTGACACCCTCCGCCCGGACACGGGGGGTGGAACGAGAATGAAGCTGGCCGAGGCACTGGTGTTGCGTGCGGATGCGGCGCGCCGGCTGGAACAGCTGCGGGCCCGGGTCGTCGGCAACGCCCGCTACCAGGAGGGCGAGACACCGGCGGAGGACGCCGGAAGCCTGCTGGCTCAGGCCAGGCAGGTGTGCGCGGAACTGGAGTCGCTGATCCGCCGGATCAATCGCACGAACTCCGCGGCACGACTGGGCGAAGGGACGATGACGGATGCGCTCGCGCGCCGGGATGCCCTGCGGCTGCAGCACGGGGTGGTCACCGCGGCGGCCGACGCGGCCGCCGGGCGGGATCAGCGGGGCGGCGGCCGCCAACTGCGTTCCGAGCTGATGTTCCTGTCCGCCCTACCCGTAGCCGAACTGCGGGCCGAGGCCGACCAGTTGGCCCGCGAGATCCGCGAACTGGACGTGAGCATCCAGCGCACCAACTGGGAGGTGGATCTGCTGGACTGACCGGGATCCGGACAGCAGGAGCAGGTAGTCATCCGGAAAGCGAGCACACACCGCGAGCCGGCGGTCAATCCGGCTCCTCCGGTGCGCGGAGGGCAGCGCAGGGGTTCAATTCCCCGCATCATCGGGCAGCCCCGCACGGCGCACAGGTGACGGCGCACGGCGCACAAGTGATCACCACGTGCTGGTTCCGGACGACGAGGGCGGGTTCGGGGCCTCCTGCTGTCGGTTTCCCGCCGGGTCACCTGCTTTACGCGCGCGGCCTCGAGGACCTACTCAAGCCGCTGACGCGGCCAGGGCAGCTCGCAGCATCGGCTGCAACAGGGTGCTCACCTGAGCGTCCGTCAGATCGGCCAGTGCGCTCGACCCCAGGATGTCGCGCACGAAGGTCACCCCGATCAGGACGGCTCCCAGCAGGTCGATCCGCAGGGCGATCTCCGGGTCATCGGGATCGCGGCCGTCCGCCCGCGCGATCAGGTCCCGGATGGTCCTCCGCAGTTCGATGGCGACCTCCGGGTTGCTGGGCGCGGTGCGGAGCAGGGCCAGGAACGGGGCGGATGCCTGCCCGCCCCGAAGCGCGGTGAGCAGGTGCCCGGCGAGCCCGTCGAGATCCCGCGTGCCAGTGCCAGCGGTGTCGGTGATGTCGGCCGGGTCCGCGCCCTGGCTCAGCGACGCCAGGAACAGGGCGCGTTTGGTGCCGAAGTGGCGAAGGACCAGACCGTTTGCCGTGTCGGCGCGTCGGGCGATCTCGCGGATGGTCGCGCGGTCGTAGCCCTTCTCGGCGAACGTCGTCCGCGCGGCGGCCAGGATCGCCTCGCGGGAGGCCGCGGCGTTGTGGGCTCGCCTGCTCCGGGGCGGCGTGTCGGGCGTCACAGGCAAAAGTGTACCGGCGTCCAAAACTTCGGCGTAGAACAGCCTGGTAGCCAATGTGTACAGGCGTTCATTTCTGTGGGGTGATCGATCATGGTTCACACGGTTGTCGATGTGCACTCGCATCCGATCGTGGATTTCGGTGACGGCACGGATGCGGGTCTGGGCCTGCCGATCGGCGATCTGCCGCCCTGGAGCGCACACCGTCTGCTGGAGCTGATGGACGAGCACGGCATCGCCGCGACAGTGCTGTCGATACCGGACGCGGCCAACCGGATCACCGATCGGTCCCGGGCCGCCGAGCGGGCGCGCCGGTCGAACGAGTATCTCGCCGGGCTCATCGCGGAGCATCCGGCCCGGCTCGGCGGGCTGGCCGTGCTGCCCGGCCGCTCGACCGACGACAGCCTCGAGGAGATCGCCTACGCCCTCGACGTGTTGCACCTCGACGGCGTGTCCTTCTCGACCTCCGTAGCGGACGAGTATCTGGGGAGCCCGCGCTTCGATCCCCTCCTCGCCGAACTGTCGGCCAGGGAAGCCACCCTGTTCGTCCACCCGGTCGAGGCAGTGGCCGCCCGGCGGATCGACGGGGGGCTGAACCCGTCGATCTTCGAGTTCGTCTTCGACACCACCCGGATGATCGCCACCATGGTGGTGCACCGCGTCCACGAGCGCTTTCCCCGCCTGCGCGTGATCGCCACGCATGGCGGTGGGGCCATGCCGTACCTGGTTCGCCGCTTCCAGGTGCTGCAGAACGTGTTCGGTGCCGGCGAGGGGCGTGCGACCTTGACCGAGCAGGAACTCACCGACGGGTTGCGGTGGTTCTACTACGACCTCACCGCCGCCACCAGCCCGGCTCAGCTGCCCGCCATCCTCGACCTGCTGCCCGCGTCCCATCTGCTGGCCGGATTCGACCACCCGTTCATGCCGTCCTCGACCTACGCGGAGTCCCTCCGGCAACTGCGGCGCAGCCCGCTACTGACGCCAGAGGACCTCGGCCGCATCGCCCACGGCAATGCCGCCGCGTTGTTCCCTGCCCTGGCGGCCCGGTCCGCGATCGCGCCGACCTCCTCCGGCTCGACGGACTGACGCGGCTGCTTCACCGCAGCGCGGCCTCACATTCCCCGCACCGCGGCAATTTGCGCCAGTGGTGGGTGCGTTCCGAAGGGAGGCACCGCCTGCCGCAGCGCGAGCGCAGGCCGGTGCTCGGGTGGTAGTCGAGGGCAGGCGGCACCCAGTGCGTCGACACCGCCTCGGTGTCCGGCAGCCAGCCCCAATAACGCCCGAGAGAAACGGCGTCCGCGCGGGATGCCGTGGGAAACCTGCCATGCATGTCCGGCATGGTCGAGCCGGCGCTGCCGCGACGGACCATCGACGCACCGGTGGTAACACGGCGCTTACGCACGCGCGCGGATTGTTTACCCTTCGACGCGCCGTGCGGTGGCCATCGCGCGTTCCACCTCCCAGAAGGCGCGCATCGAGGTGACGAGCCCGTCGTCGCCGACCCGGTAGACGAACACGCCATCGGTGTCGACGCGGTAGCCGCCCGGCAGGAAGGTGGTGATGGTGCCGACGTTCGCCACCTCGCTGCCCGCCGCGTGCGAATCACGGATGACGAACCGGAAGCGCTCCACCTTGGCGATCGCGAGGTCCCAGAAGGCCGAAATGCCTTCGCGGCCGTGGTGCCCCTTGCCCTCCGGGTCGAAGCCCGAGGGACCGACGGGATCTTCGATCACGGCGTCTTCGGCGAACAGCGCCAGCCATTCGTCCTTCGCCCCGCGCACCACCGCGTTCATCGACCGCCACGCCGCCATCCGTGCGGGCGGTTGTTCGGCGGTGGCGTCCCAGCAGACTTCGATCGACATGCCCGCGCTCCTACAGGTTGGAGATGATCTCGTCGGCGAACTTCTTGATGGCGTCCTTCTTCGGACCGAGGGGGTCGCCGAACCCGACCCCCTCGAACACCCACGGCTGGGTGATCACGTCGGTCACCCCGATCTCGGCCTGCTGCCGGTAACCGTCCAGCCCGAACCGGTCGACGCACACGGCCTGGAACTCGAACTGCTCCTCGGCTCGCCCGTACTCGGCGCGCAGCGCGTTCAGCCGGGTGATCGTGTCCCGCAGTTCGTCGAACTTCATCATCGCGCTGGACCAGCCGTCGCCCACACGCGCCGCGCGCCGCAGCGCGACCTCGGTGTGCCCGCCGATGTAGAACGGCACGCGCTCGCTCGGCGCGGGGCTCATCTGCAGCTTGTCGAAGTCGAAGAACCGGCCGTGGTATTCGGCCATCCCGCCGTCGAGGATCAGCCGCAGCACCTCGATGGCCTCGTCGACCCGCTTGCCCCGGTTCGCGTACGGCGCTCCGCACCATTCGAACTCCTCCGGGGTCCAGCCCACGCCAAGGCCGAGCCCAAACCGGTTGCCGGTGAACGCGGCGACCGACCCCACCTGCCGCGCCAGCAGCACCGGGTTGCGGGAACCCAGCTTCAGTACCGAGGTGTAGAAGCGGATCCGCTCGGTGACCGCCCCCATCGAGGCGACCGCGATCAAGGGATCCGCCCACGGCGTCTCGGCATTCCAGAACCTGTTGCCATCCGGGGTATAGGGGTAGTCGGCCGACACCTTCTCCGAATAGAAGAGCGAGTCGGGCAGCACGACCGAGGAGAAACCGTTCTCCTCCGCCGTTCGCGCCAGCTCTCCGAATTGTTCGAGCGGGTTCATGGCGACCGAGACGCTGAACTTCATCCCCCGAGGCTATAACGTGTTCTAGTTTACGTCGAGAGCGAAAACAGCGGACCGGCTCCATGGCGGAGACGAAGCTACGGACATGGCGGACTCCTTTACCGGCCCGATCGCATCAGTGGCCGGCTTCGCGCGCCACGCGCTCCAGCCGGTCCCGGTAGCTGTCCCACCAGGCCTGATCGCCCGGCGGCAGGTTGTCGTTGCCCTGCTGCATCCCGGCGGCCCCGTCGATCAACTCCCGGACGACGTCGGCGTGCCCGGCGTGCCGCTGCGTCTCGGCGATCATGTGCACCAGGATCCGGTGCAGCGTGACCTCGCGCCGGTCGGCCGGCCACCAGGGCACCTGGCCGGTCGCGTCCAGCGCCAGCGCTTCGATGGTCGCGTCCGCATGGGCCCACGCCCGGCGGTACAACCCGATGATCTCGGTGCGAGACTCGTCGGCGGTGGCCCACATGTCGGCATTCGGTTCGGCGTCCTCGCCGAGCCAGGGCAGCGGCTGGTCGAACGGCCGTCCGAAGACCACGCCGAAGTACCCCAGTTCCGTACTGGCCGCATGCTTGACCAGTCCCAGCAGGTTGGTTCCCGTCGGTGTCAACGGGCGGCGCACGTCGTACTCCGGCAGTCCGTCAAGCTTCCACAGCAACGCTTCGCGGGCGGCCCGCAGGTAGCGGTGAAGATCCGCCTTAGGATCCGATTCGATCACGACCGGCAGTCTCCCACCGGCCACCGACAGAACCCGCGGGTGTCCGCAAAGGAACCATCCCTCGTCCCGGTACGTTGGCGCTATGTCCGGTTCGGCGTCGTGATGGGTGTGTTCACTGGCATTCGACGCCGTCCGGTTCGAGACACCAACCCGGGAGAGTGACCGATGGGCACCGCGATCACCCTGATCGTGCTCCTTCTCGTCATCGTTGGCGCCGTCGCCTACTTCGTGAAGTCGCAGGCACAGAACCGCCAGCGCCAACTGGACGACGCCAAGGCGGACGCGCGGCGGCTGGTCGAGCGCCTGGGCGGCCAGGTGCTCAACCTCACCGGCACCGACACCGCCTCACAGCAGGCCATGGCCGATGCGGCCGAGCGGTACACCGCGGCCGGATCGCAACTGGAGCAGGCCAGGACGATCGAGCAGGCCAGGCTGGTCAAGGAGACCGCACTCGAAGGGCTGTACTACGTGCGGGCCGCCCGGACCGCGATGGGCATGGATCCCGGCCCGAAGCTGCCCGAGGAAACCGAGCGGGAGCGCGCGGGCAAGGTGACCGAGCACCGCCAGGTCCAGATGGAAGGACACACCTACGAGGCCTCGCCGGAACCCGGCGCGAACACGCCCTACTACTACCCGGGTGGCCGCGTGGCCGGGCGCCCGGTGCCGCAGGGCTGGTACAGCGAGCCGTGGTGGAAGCCCGCGCTGGTCGCGGGCGCGTGGGGCCTGGGCTCGATGCTGCTGTTCAGCACCCTGTTCTCCGGCATGGGCGGGATCGCCAGCGCCGCGGCCTGGGAGTCCGGTTACGACGCGGGCCAGGAGGCGGCCCTGGACGACGCCGGTGGCGATTTCGGGGGCGACGGCGGCGACTACGGCGGCGGCGACTTCGGTGACCAGGGCGGCAACGACTTCGGCGACTTCGGTGGTGGAGATTTCGGTGGTGGGGACTTCGGCGGCGGGGACTTCTTCTGACCGGCGAAGTCGCACTTTTCGGTGAAAGTGCGGCGCTGGGCACGCCCAGCTGACGCCCTCAAGGTCGCCCCCGAGGGACCGTGAGACGTCCGGTCACGGCGGTCACGCCGGTTGGCAGACCGGGCACCAGTAGAGGTTCCGCCCGGCGAGTTCCCGGTGCGCCACCGGCGTGCCGCAGACCAGGCAGGGCTCCCCGGTCCGACGGTAGACGTAGACCTCGCCGCCGTGCCGGTCCCGGCGCGGCGCCCGGCCGGTCACCTCGGGCAGGTGCTCGGCGGCGACCGTGTCGATCCGGCCCGAGCGCACCCCGGCCCGCATCAGGCCGGCCAGGTCCGTCCAGATTTCCTTCCACTGCACGGCGTCGAGCTCGCGACCGGGCAGCATCGGCGAGATCCCGTGCCGGAACAGCACTTCCGCGCGGTACACGTTGCCGACCCCGGCCAGCACCGACTGGTCCATCAGCAGGGCCGCCACCGACGTCCGGGACACCGAGATCCGTTCCCAGGCCAGCTCCGGACGGGCGTCGCGGCGCAGCGGGTCGGGACCGAGCCGCGCCTTGATCGCGTCGACCTGGTCCGGGGTCAGCAGCTCGCACCGGTTCGGGCCCCGCAGATCCGTCCAGTGGGTGCGACCCACGAGCCGCATCCGCACCTGCCCCACGGGGAGCGCGACGGGCAGCGCCGCTTCGGTGAAGGTGCCGTACAGGCCGAGATGGACGTGGACGGCACCGAGATCGCCGTAGTGGTGGAACAGGTGTTTGCCGTGCGCCTCCGCCCGGACGAGCACGTGGCCGTCCACCCGCGGCGCGTCGGCGAACTTGCCCTGCGGGCTCGTCACCGCGACCGGCGCGCCCGCGTAGCGCCGCTGGTGCAGGCGGGCGAGCCGGTGGAGGGTGTGCCCCTCCGGCATCAGGCGGGCAGCGGCGGCGGGGTACCGGTGCGCTCGTAGTCGAGCATCTGCTGCACCCGGCGGCCGTGCCGCTCGTCGGGCGAGGGCGGGGTGTTCAGGAAGGCGTCGACGATGGCCTCGGCCTCTTCGACCGTGTGCATCCGCGCACCGATGCCGATCAGCTGGGCGTGGTTGTGCTCACGGGCCAGCTGCGCGATCTCCGGCTTCCAGGCCAGCGCCGCACGGGCGCCCTCCACCTTGTTGGCCGCGATCTGCTCGCCGTTGCCGGAACCGCCGAGCACGATGCCGAGGCTGCCCTCGTCGGCCACCACCCGCCGCGCCGTCTCGATGCAGAACGCCGGGTAGTCGTCGGCGGCGTCGTAGACGAACGGTCCGATGTCGGTCACCTCGTGGCCCTGCCCCTGGAGGTAGGCCACCAGATGGTTCTTCAGTTCGAAACCGGCATGGTCGGATCCCAAGTAGACACGCACGGCGTGGAGTCTGCCATCCCGCCCCCGGCCCGGCTCGCCGCGGGTACGGGCGGGACGGATGCCCGCACCGCCGCTACCGTCGGTGACCATGAGCTGGATCACGATCGCCAACGGGGTTTTCGCCCGCCGCTACGAACACCTCGACCAGACCCTCGGGCTCGTCGTCGGCGAGGATCGCTGCCTGGTGATCGACACCGGCGGCGACGAACTCCAGGGCGAGCGGCTCGCCGCGGCCGTACGCGAGCTGACACCCCTGCCCTGGCTGGTGGTGCTCACGCACGCGCATTTCGACCACTACTTCGGCACCACGGCGTTCCTGCCGTGCCCGGTGTGGGCGCACGAGCGATGCCGCACGGCGTTGCTGCGCGACGCCGAGGACGACCGGAGGGCGTGGGCACGGCGATTCCACGACGAACACAAGCCCGAGCTGGCCGAGCGGCTGCTCCAGGCCGAACTGGTGCTGCCCACCGAGTTGTTCACCGGCGAGGCCGGACTGGATCTCGGCGGCCGCCGGGTGCGGTTGATCCATCCGGGACCCGGCCACACCGATCACGACGTGGCCGTCTGGGTGCCGGATGCGGAGGTGCTCTTCGCCGGTGACCTGGTCGAGCAGGGTGCCCCACCCGCGGTGGGGCCCGACGCGGACCTGGCGGCCTGGCCCCGCGCGCTCGACGAACTGCTGGCCCTGTCCCCTCGCGTCATCGTGCCGGGACACGGGGAACCGGTGGACGCCGCCTTCGTCCGGGCGCAGCGGGACGAACTCGCGGCACGATCGGGCGACTAGGCTCCAGGCCAGCCCGGATCAGTCGCCCAGTGCCCGCTCGTAGCGCACGAAACCGCTGAACTTCGCGACCTTGTCGTAGAGGGCGCGTGCGGTGGCGTTGTCCTGTTGCGTGTGCCAGTACAGCCGGGGAAGCCCGCGCCCGCGCGCTTCGTCCGCCACGTACTCGATCAGTGCCCGCGCCGCGCCCCGGCCGCGCGCCGCCTCGTCCACGTACAGGTCCTGCAGGTAGCACGCTCCCTGGGACCAGAACTTGGCATGGAACAGGTAATGGGCGATTCCGACGACCTGTCCGCCGAGCCGCGCGACCGCGCCGTGCACCTCCTCGTCCCGCACCAGCCGCCGCCAGGTCTCGTCGTACCCGGCCTGCGCGGTCGGGGTGCGGTAGAAGTCCTTGTAGGCGCGGGCGAGCACCTCCCACCGTGCCCGGTCCCCGGCCCGCACCGGGCCGATCTCCAGCGCACCCTCCATGCCGCGGCTCCCTCCCGTTGCCCCGGCGACACCGCCGGGGACGGGCCGCGTCCGAAGAGGCGGCCCGTCACCGTTTCCTAGTCGAACTTCAGCTCACCCGTACGGGTTCGCTTCAGCTCGAAGAAGTCGGGGTAGCTCGCCAGCGCACGAGCGCCGTCGAACACCTTCACCGCGTCCTCGCCCCGCGGGATCGAAGTGAGCACCGGGCCGAAGAACGCGACCCCGTCGATGTGGATGGTCGGAGTGCCCACGTCCATCCCGACCGGGTCCATGCCCTCGTGGTGGCTCTTGCGGAGCGCCTCGTCGTATTCGGTGGACTCCGCGGCCGCGGCCAGCTCTTCCGGTGCGCCCACCGCCCGCAGTGCCTCCTTGATCACCGCGGGGATGTCCTTGTTGCCCTGGTTGTGGTGGCGGGTGCCGAACTCGGTGTAGTAGTCGCGCAGCGCCTCTTCGCCCTGGGCCTGGGCCAGCGCGATCGCGACGCGCACCGGACCCCACGCCTTGTCCAACAGCGCCCGGTAGTCCTCCGGCAGGTCCCGCCCCTCGTTCAGCACGGCCAGGCTCATCACCCGGAAGCGCAGGTCCAGCTCGCGCTGCGCCTCGACTTCGAGGATCCAGCGCGAGGTGATCCAGGCGAACGGACAAACCGGATCGAAATAGAAGTCGACACGGGTGCGCTCGGCAGCCATCGGTCTCTCCCTGTGCAGTAGTGGAATCCGCCAGGCATGATCAGCCTTCAACCCGCCCAACAGCCCATGTATGACGCTTGTTCCCCTGGGCATCCATGATTGGATAGCGGGATAACCGAAAACGACCATCGCTAGTGCTACGAGGTGCCTGTGCCCGCCCCTAACCTGACCCGCGACCAAGCAAAGCAGCGCGCCGAGCTGCTGGAAGTCGAGTCCTACGACATCGCTTTGGACCTCACCGACGGTCACGGCGGTCCCGGCGTCAAGACGTTCGGGTCGACCACCACGATCCGGTTCGCCAGTGCGCGCGCCGGGGCCGGCTCCTGGATCGACCTCGTCGCCGACCGGGTCCGGTCGGCGACGCTCAACGGCCGGGCGCTGGACGTGTCCGGCTACGTCGAAGACGAGGGAATCGCGCTGCCGGAACTGGCCGAGACCAACGAGCTGGTGGTCGAGGCCGACTGCCGCTATATGAACACCGGTGAAGGACTGCACCGGTTCGTCGACCCGGTCGACGACGCCGTCTACCTGTACACGCAGTTCGAGACGGCGGACGCCAAGCGCATGTTCGCCTGCTTCGACCAGCCGGATCTGAAATCGGTGTACCGCCTGACGGTCACCGCCCCCGGCGACTGGAAAGTCGTCTCCAACGCGAAGGTGGCTTCCGCCGAGAAGACGCCCGAGGGGGCGACCCGCACCGTCTTCGAGGTTTCCGAGCGCATCTCCACCTATCTGGTCGCGCTGATCGCCGGACCGTACGCGGAATGGCACGACCAGTACGTGGAATCCACGCCCGAGCGCGAGCTCGTCATCCCGCTGGGCGTCTACTGCCGCGCCTCCCTGGCCGAGCACATGGACGCGGACCGGCTGTTCACCGAGACCAAACAGGGCTTCGCCTTCTACCACCAGGCGTTCGCCACGCCGTACCCGTTCAGCAAGTACGACCAACTGTTCGTGCCGGAATTCAACGCCGGTGCGATGGAGAACGCGGGCGCGGTCACCTTCCTCGAGGACTACGTGTTCCGCAGCCGCGTCACCCGCTACGCCTACGAACGGCGCGCGGAGACACTGCTGCACGAAATGGCGCACATGTGGTTCGGCGACCTGGTGACCATGCGCTGGTGGGACGACCTGTGGCTCAACGAGTCGTTCGCGACCTTCGCCAGCGTGCTCGCACAGGCTGAAGCCACGGAGTACAAGCACGCCTGGACCAGCTTCGCCAACATCGAGAAGTCCTGGGCCTACCGGCAGGACCAGCTGCCCTCGACGCACCCGATCGCGGCCGACATCGTCGACCTGCAGGCGGTCGAGGTGAACTTCGACGGCATCACCTACGCCAAGGGCGCGAGCGTGCTCAAGCAGCTGGTGTCCTACGTGGGGCTGGACAACTTCCTGGCGGGCCTGCGGGTCTACTTCGGCAAGCACGCCTGGGGCAACGCCACGCTGGCCGACCTGCTGGCCGCGCTGGAGGAGGCCTCCGGGCGCGACCTTTCCGGGTGGAGCGCGCAGTGGCTGGAGACCACCGGCCTCAACTCGCTGCGCGCCCGCTTCGAAACCGGCGAGGACGGCCGGTTCACCTCGTTCGAGGTGGTACAGACCGGCGCGAAGCCCGGGGCGGGCGAGCTGCGCACGCACCGCATCGCCGTGGGCATCTACGACGACGAGAACGGCAACCTGGTCCGTGTGAACCGGGTCGAGCTGGACGTGACGGGCGCCGTCACCCCGGTCCCCGAGCTGACCGGCGCGGCCGCCGGGAAGCTGGTGCTGGTCAACGACGACGACCTGACGTACTGCACGATGCGGCTGGACCCGGGCTCGCTGACCACGCTGGTCGACCGGATCGCCGACATCACCGAGCCGCTGCCGCGCACCCTGTGCTGGTCGGCTGCCTGGGAGATGACCCGGGAAGCCGAGCTCAAGGCGCGGGACTTCCTCACGATCGTCTCCCACGGCATCCAGGCCGAAACCGAGGTCGGCGTGGTGCAGCGCCTGCTGCTGCAGGCCCAGACCGCGCTGAACTCCTACGCGCAGCCGAGCTGGGCGGCCGAGCAGGGCTGGCCCTCCTTCACCGCCCGGATCCTGGAGCTGGCCCAGGCCGCCGAGCCCGGCTCCGACCACCAGCTCGCCTACGTCAACTCCCTGAGCGGCTCGGTGCTCGACGAAGCCACGCTCGGGATCCTGGCCGGCTGGCTGGACGGGAGCGCGCCGCTGCCGGGGCTGACCGTGGACGCGGACCTGCGCTGGCGTCTGCTCACCGCGCTGGTGGCGCACGGCAAGGCGGCCGAGGCCGAGATCGACGCGGAACTGGCCCGCGACGACACGGCGACCGGGCGGCGGCACGCCGAAACGGCGCGGGCGCTGCGGCCGAACGCGGAGGCCAAGGCCGAGGCGTGGCGGCGGGCGGTCTACGACGACGAACTGCCGAACGCGCTCAGCAACGCCGTCATCGCGGGCTTCTCGCACCCGGGTCAGAAGAGCCTGCTGGCCGGGTACGTCGGCACCTACTTCGAGGTGATCGACGAGGTGTGGCAGCGGCGTTCGAGCGAGCGGGCCCAGCCCACCGTGATCGGGCTGTTCCCGGCCTGGGCGGTCGAGCAGGCCACCGTCGAGGCGGCCGACCGGTGGCTCTCCGACGAAACGCGGCCTGCCGCGCTGCGTCGCCTGGTGTCCGAAGGACGGGCCGGCATCGTGCGTGCCCTGGCCGCGCGCGAGTTCGACGAGAGCTGATCAAAGCTCGAAGAAGCGCGAAGGGAGCTCCGGCGCACTGCCGGAGCTCCCTTCGCCGCGAAAGCCGAGAAACACGACCTACGCGTGGCCCGCCTGGTCGGAGAGCATGCGGAGGCCGGACACCAGGCCGCCGACGAGGTCGCCTTCCTTGAAGGAGGCGACCATGCTCATCACGGCCAGTTTCGCGCCGCGGTCGGGCAGGCGCGGGAGCACCTCGGTTCCGGTGACGACCTCGACCACGCGCTCGCCGGGGGACACGGCGATCAGCACCGAGTTGCCCGCGCGCTCACCGATGGAGGCGTGCAGCTTCTCGGCGGTCACCCGGGTGTCGCCGCCGAGCTCGCCGAGGTAGACGCTGAAGTCGATACCGGTCTCGCGGCTGGCCAGGGTCAGCGCCTCGTCCAGCCGGGCCAGCTGGCTGGTGCTGAATGGGCTGGACGGCGGAGCGGGCTCGTACATCTTGGCCACGGAGCGTCGTCCGGTAGCGGTAACCGCCACCCCGAACTCGGGCTCGGCCGACTCGACCTGCTGAATCACTTCACCAGCTGCCACGGGCACCTCCTGCTGCCGTTCCCGACGCGGTGCCGGAGTTGAGGGGCCGATGCGCCCCGATGCCTTCGGGGTTACCGCTCCACCACATGGGGGGGTACTCCCACGGCTGTCCCGGCCGGTACCTGGGGGTCCCGGTCAGCTTCGAGCGCAGCGTCACCAGGGCGGTCACCGCGTAGATCGCCGCCGGGATCACCGCGAAGACCAGGATCGTCTCACCGATGTTCACGCCCAAGAGAGTAGCGGGCGGGCCCGGCCGCCGCCGAGGGCGGCGAGCGAGGCGTGCGCCACGAAAAGTCCCGGTCCCCCGTGTGCCACGGGCCGGTTCCCGCGATGAGCCGAAGCCCCCTCGCGCGAAAGGTGGCAACGCACCGTACAGCCGGCCCCACTGAGCGCGATCAGCTTGTTCCGGGGGTGAGATCCTCGTAGTTTTTCACCTGTACGGGCCTTGCGCCCCGCTCCCCTTCCCAATCGGTAGGCAATTCCGCCCCTGGAGGCCAGGCAATGATCGTCTTGACCACCCCCGCTCAGAGCAACAGCAACTACACTCAGTCACTGATCGTGGCCCCCCTGGAGAGCCGCGGCACGCGGGTCACCCGCGGCACCCGCGTCACCAGGGGCACCCGGGTGACCGCCGGCACGCGGGTCACGCGGGGGACGAGGGTCACTCGCGGAACCCGCGTCACCGCCGGCACGCGCGTCACTCGGGGGACCCGGGTGACCAGGGGTACGCGCGTCACCTGCGGCACGCGCGTGACCGCCGCCTGAACCAGGAAGCACGAAAAAGGAAAACCGCCGCGCCACGGACGATCCCCGTGCGCGCGCAGCACAGACGACGACGTCGGCTCGCCCCGGCCGCCTCAGGCAGCCGGGGCGCCGGTGCCTACGCTCAGGCGGCCACGCCGAGGTAGGGCCGCCACAACGGATCCGCTTCCCCGGAGTGCACGAGCAGCCGCCAATGCGGGCCGTGCGGCGCCGTGGGCACCACCCTCAGCTGCCAGCCCAGTTCCGACAGCAACTTGTCCGCCTTGCGGTGGTTGCACTTCGCGCAGCAGGCCACACAGTTCTGCCAGCTGTGGGGGCCGCCGCGACTGCGCGGGATCACGTGGTCGATGGTTTCCGCCCGCCCCCCGCAGTAGGCGCAGCGGTACCGGTCCCGATGCATCAGCCCGGCGCGGGTGAGCGGCACCTGGGCCCGGTAGGGCACCCGCACGTAGGTCGACAACCGGATCACCGAGGGCACCGGCAACGACACCGTGGCCGCGTGCAGCGTGAGCCCCGCCGGATCGCCGTGCACGACCTCCGCCTTGCCGCACATCACCAGCACCACCGCCCTGCGCAGCGACAACGCCGTGAGCGGCTCGTAGGTGGCGTTGAGCAGGAGTACCCGCCGCCGTCCCCAGCCGGGGGCGGTGCCGGCCGCCGGATCCCGGCCTCTACGCTGTCCCGGCGGGCGGCCACCCCGGCCGCCGCCACGAGAAGGTGGCCCACTCGGATGGTGACCGCTGGGTACGGTCCCGCCCGGATAGGCGCACAGGACTACCTCCGGCGCCTGCCCGGCCACGATGTGGTCGGGGGCGCCGAGGGGGATCGGTTGTCGGTCTGGCACTCGACCACCTCCACCGGTGCAGCCTTAGTCGACCACAGATCACCCCGGAAATGCACCTGTGTTAGAAGACATGTCCTGTGACATGCGTCCGGCGGGTGAGTGAAGCCGGGCCATCCCGGCGAGAAAGGGGCACGGCGACCACGTGAGCCAGCTGCTGACCGATCCCCCCCAGTGCATCAACGAGGTGGGCACCTGGTGCTACCAGGTGTTCAAGGTGACGCACAACGAGTGGCTGGCCGCCTCCGCGGGCTGGCTGGTGGCCAAGCCCCTCAAGATCCTGCTCATCCTGCTCGTGGCGGTGCTGATCCGGATCGTGCTCCGGAAGCTGATCGACCGGGTCACCGCTCTGCCCTCCGGCAACGGCCGCAAGCTGCCCGCGCTGCTGCGACCCCTGCGGGAGCGCGCGCCGGAACTGCTCGGGCCGGTGGTGATCGAGCGCAGGCGCCAGCGGGCGAAGACGATCGGCTCGGTGCTGAAGTCGATGACCTCGTTCGTGGTGTTCGGGCTCGCGTTCATCCAGGTGCTCGGCGAGCTCGGCTACGACCTGGGCCCCATCCTCGCCTCCGCCGGGATCGTCGGCATCGCGCTCGGCTTCGGCGCCCAGAACCTGGTCAAGGACTTCCTGTCCGGGATCTTCATGATGCTCGAGGACCAGTACGGCGTCGGCGACGTGATCGACATCGGGGAGGCCAGCGGCACCGTCGAGTCGGTCGGCCTGCGCATCACCACCCTGCGGGACGTCAAGGGCACCGTCTGGTACGTCCGCAACGGCGAGGTGCTCCGCGTCGGCAACTCCAGCCAGGGCTTCGCCAACGCCGTGGTGGACGTGCCGCTGAGCTACACCACCGACGTGGACCGCGCCGTCGAGGTGCTCAGCGCGGCCGCCGTCACGGCCGTGGCCGCCGAACCGCTGTCCACGCAGGTGCTGGAACAGCCCGAGGTGCTGGGTGTGGAGAAGGTCACACCGGAGAGCATCGAGATCCGCATGACGGTGAAGGTCCGGCCGGGCAAACAGTGGATGGTGCAGCGTGCGTTGCGGGCGCGGATGATCGCCGCACTCGAGGAAGCCGGATTCGAACCGCCGCTCGGCCGCTTCCTCGGCCAGGGCAACGCGAGCAGCACGGCACAATAGGGGGGTGTCCGAGATGAACGGTCAGGATCCGCAGACCTTCTACGAGGCCGTCGGCGGTGAACCGACGTTCCGCAAGATCGTCGCGCGCTTCTACGCGGAGGTCGCCGCCGACGAGGTGCTGCGCCCCATGTACCCGGAGGCCGATCTCGGACCCGCGGAGGAACGGCTGCGGCTGTTCCTCATGCAGTACTGGGGAGGCCCGCACACCTACTCCGAGCGGCGAGGCCATCCGCGGCTGCGGATGCGGCACGCGCCGTTCAGCATCGGCCCGCTGGAACGGGACGCGTGGCTGCGTGCCATGCGCATCGCCGTCGACGAGGCCGACCTGCCGAAACCGCTCGAAGAACAGCTGTGGCAGTACCTGCAAATGGCCGCCGACAGCATGATCAACACCTGGGGCTGACCCGCGTCGCATCTTCCCGCGCCGATGCCCCGCCGCCGGGGTATCCGCACCGCGCGCCGCCCCGGCGTACCCCGGTCTTGACGCCGATGGCACCTCCCTGCTGAAATCTGCGGCTTACGCAGGTAAACGATGGGTTTCACCCTGGTGTCTAGGTCTTGTAGGCCGGGTGTCCCACCCCTGAAGATGGGGGCGCCTGGAATCTCCTCGCGCCTCACCGTGTCCAACCCCTTCACCCGCCTGGGAGCCGCCGCGTGGGCTTCTTGTTCACTCGCCACGCCAGAAAAACTCAAGATCCGCATCGGTTCCTGGACAGTCCCGACGGGCCGGTTCCCGACGGCTACACCCCGGGGGAAGCCGTGCCCGGTGAGATCGCGGTGTACTTCGCCGACGACCCGCGCAAGCTCTACCAGCTGCGTCAGTGGCTCCCGGTGTTCGAACGGCTCGACGCCGAGCAGCCGCTGGTGATCATCACGCGCCATCCCCGGACCTACGCCGAACTCGGCGAGCTCACCGGGCTGCGCCGCGTGCTGGCACCGTCCTTCCCCGACCTGCAGAACCTGTACGAGAGCAGCGACTTCAAGATCGCCGTGTACGTGAACAACTCCGTGCAGAACTTCCACTCGCTGCGGCAGCGCCGGATACTGCACATCCACGTCAACCACGGCGAGAGCGACAAGGTCTGCATGGTGTCCAACCAGGTGAAGGCCTACGACCGCGTCTTCGTCGCCGGCGAGGCCGCGATCCACCGCCACCGTGCCGCACTGATCGGGTTCGACGAAGACAAGCTGGTGCCGGTCGGCAGGCCGCAGCTGGACCTGTCCCCCGAGCCGCTGCTGCCGGTGACCGACCGCCACACGATCCTCTACGCGCCCACCTGGGAAGGCGAGAACGCGTCGAACAACTACACCTCGGTGGACGTGTTCGGTCCCGAGATCATGGCGGCGGCGCTCGCGGTGCCCGGCACCCGGGTGATCTACAAACCCCACCCCCGGGTGTCGATCAGCCCGCTGCCGAGCATGAAGGCCGCGCACCAGCGCATCGTCGGGCTGCTCGAATCCGCGGCGCAGCGCGACCCCGGCGCAGGCCACCGCTTCATCCCGTCCGGCGACATCCTCGCCGTGTTCGAGGGCTGCGACCTGATGATCACCGACGTCTCGTCGGTCGGCCTGGACTTCCTATACCGCCGCGTCAGCCGCCCCCTGGTGATCGCGGACCGGTACGACAACGCCACGCGCCTGCTCTCCGATGCCCCGATCAGCCGGTGCGCCGACGTCATCGCCCCCGGCACGGTCGCCGGCCTCACCACGACCCTGACCGAACGGCTGACCTCCGACCCGCACCGCACGGCGCGGGAAACCATGCGCAAGTTCTACTTCGGCGACCTGGCCCCCGGGGAAAGCACCCAGCGCTTCCTCGCCGCCATCGCCGAGGGGGCCGCCACCCGCGACCGCCTGCTCAGCCGCCTGGACGCGAGCCTCGCCGTCCTGCTCAACGAAACCACCGGGAGGTCAGCATGAGGAACGACGAACTGCAGGTCGTGATCCTGGCGGCGGGCATGGGCACCAGACTCGGCAGGCCGCTGCCCAAGCCGCTGACCCCGCTGGCCGACGGACGCAGCATCCTCCACCAGCAGCTCGGCAACCTGGCCGCCGCCTTCGGCGACCGCGTGAAGGTCACCGTCGTGGTCGGTTTCCGCCCGGACCAGATCATGGCCGCCGCCCCCGACGTCCGGTTCGCCTTCAACGAGCGCTACGAGCACACCAACACGAGCAAGAGCCTGCTCAAGGCGCTGCGCGGAACCTGCTCCGGCGGGGTGCTGTGGCTCAACGGCGACGTGGTGTTCGACCCCGAGCTGCTGCTCGAGATCGCGCCGGTGATCGCCCGGGACGAGACTTTCGTCTGCGTGAACACCGCCGCGGTGGGTGAGGAAGAGGTGAAATACACCGCAGACGTCGACGGATACGTGCACCGGCTGTCAAAATCGGTGATCGGCGGGCTCGGTGAGGCCGTCGGCATCAACTACATAGCGTCGGCGGACAAGCCGGCGCTGGTCAAGCACCTCGAGGCCTGTGACGACACCGACTACTTCGAACGCGGGATCGAGACCGCGATCGAGGCGGACGGACTGCGGGTGCGGGCGCTGGACATCTCCTCCTACTTCGTGGTGGAGGTGGACTTCGCCGGCGACCTCGAGCGTGCCAACGTGGAGGTGAGCAGGACCGTCACGTCCGCCGCGTGATGCCCCGCCGGGGCGCCGCGCAGCGGCGTCTCGGCGCGTTATGGACGGCAACAGAGTTTTCGGCCGGAGCCCCGTGCTCATCGGGCATCGGGGCTGCGGCCGGGGAACCGTCAACGGCCATCAGGAGAACACCCTCGGTTCCTTCCTCGCCGCGGTGGACGCCGGCGTCGACTGGGTCGAGGTGGACGTCCGGCGGACGTCCGACGATCAGCTCGTAGTCGTGCACAATCCCGCGGGGCCCGACGGGGTCTTCTACGCCGACATCACCGCGCGGGAGGCGGCAGCCCGGGGCGCGCTGCGGCTCGAGGCGCTGCTGGCGGCGCTCCCCGGCTCGGTAGGTGTCGACTTCGACGTGAAGACGTCGATGGAGGACGCCACCCGGGACAGGACGGGCACCACGATGGGGCGGCTGGCCTCCATCGCGGTCCGCGAGGCACGCCGCCGCGAAGTGCTGATCACTTCCTTCGACCCGGGTGCGCTCGACATCGCCCGGCAGCTCGCGCCCGGGGTGGCGCGGGGCCTGCTCACCTGGGTCGACTTCCCCATCGGGCACGCGGTCGCCGCGGCCGGGCACCTCGACGTGCAGGTGCTCGCGCCGCACTGGGGATCGCTGCGCCCGAACGACAAGGAACCGAAGGCGCTGCAACGGCCACTGGACTACGTGGTGGACCTGGTGCACGAGAGCGGGCGGGAGTTCCTCGCCTGGTGCCCGGGGCTCAAGTTCGCCCAGCGGCTGCTGGACGCCGGCGTGGACGCCCTGTGCGTCAACGACGTGCCGACGGTGGTGGCTTCCCTCCTGGCGGCACCAGCCACGGCGTAACCGCCACTCGGGGCCGCGAAGGGATTCCCTTCGCGGCCCCGGGCGTCGTGGCAGGAGCAGCTAGAACAACAAGGGCAGCAGAGCCTGGCGACGGCGAAGCACGGCGCCGTACCGGGCGTCCAGCCGAAGCCAGGAGGCCGTCGCGCTCACGCGCACCCTGTCGTCCGGAATCGACGAGTCGACAAATCCCATGCCGGACAGGGCGAACAGGCAGCGCATCGGGATCTTGACCTCGATCCCGTCCCCCGCCACGGTGAGCACGGTCTGGTCCATCAACGAGGCCGGTGGCGTGCCGTGCGGGCCGGCGTTCTCGCGGGCCAGCCGGACTCCCCGGTCGGTGAGCTCGCCGATCACGGAGGCAGGCACGGTGTCCACGACGCGCCACTCGCCGCCGGTGGGCAGTTCCCCCCGCCACAGCAGATCCCGCGGCGGCCCCGGATCCATCCGCTCACCCCCGGCCACGGTCAGCGCCGCCAGCAACTCGTTGCCGGAAACCGTCACGTCGCCCGGGCTGATCTCGCCGTGCACGGCGCGGGTCGCCAGCACATCGAACGGCGTCGCCACCCAGGCCTCCAGCACCCCGTCACCCCGGTTCCGCAGCCGGAGGGCGCACTGGCCGTCCAGCCGCACCGCGCGGGCCACGAAGGCGCCCAGCGTCTCGCGATCTGCCGGATCGGCCATGCGCAGTTCGGTCCCGGTGCTGGTGCGCTCACTCATCGGCGGTCTCCGTCAGCCTGGTGGCCAGAAAGGCCCGTTCGGCCTCCGTCAGGCGGCGCGGACGACCGGTGCTGAGCTCGTACGGAGCCAGCACGGTCTCGGCGGTCACCGAGGGCTTGCCTTCGGCCAGCGGTCCACTGTAGACGCGATAGTCCAGGGTCAGCGACGCGAATTTGAGCTCCCGCAAGAAGATTTCCACGCGGATCTCCTGACCGTCCACCACGATCGGGCTGTGGTAGTGCACGCCGAGCCGCACCACCACCATGCCCTTGGCAAACTCGGCCAGCCCGGCCCGGCCCGCCTCGTCGAACAGCAGCGGCACGCGGGCCTCTTCGAGCAACGTCACCAGATTCGCGTGGTTGACGTGCCCGAAGACATCCATGTCCGACCAGCGCGGCCGGACCATCGCCACATACACCCGCTCACCTCACCGTGCTACGCAACTGCCGCGCCGCGACCGACAGCGTCGCCAGGTCGAGACGGCCGGAACGGCCGATCTCGTCGAGCGCGACCCGCGCCCGAGCCAGCCGCGAGGCGTTCGCCTTCTCCCACTGCGCGATCTTCTCTTCCGGCGTGTCGTCGGAATCGCTGTGGCGCAGGGCATCCAGGGTGATCGCCCGCAGCGACGAGTAGACGTCGTCACGCAACGACAGCCGAGCGAGCGCGTGCCACCGGTTCCCGCGCTCCAGCGCGCTGATCGAGGTCAGCAACTGATCCACGTTCAGGTGTTCCGACAGCGCGTAGTACAGCTCCGCGGTCTCCTGCGGGCTGCGCTCCGCCGGGACCCGCGCCTCCCGCTCGGCCAGTTCAGTGACCTCGATGATGTCGAGCAGGCCGTAGGCGTTCAGCAGTGTCGCGACCCGGTTCGCCAGCTCGCGCGGCACCCCCTGCGCGGCCAGCCGGTCCGTCCGGTCCGCGACCTCCTCGGCTTCACGGCCCCGCAGCAGTGCGCTCACCTGCGGCACCAGTGCCGCGACCGTGCTGCCGAACCGGTTGATCTCGGCGCCGACCGCCAGCGGCTGCGGCCGGTTGCCGAGGAACCAGCGGGCGGCGCGGTCCAGCAGGCGCCGGGACTCCAGCAGCATCCCGTCCGCGACCTCGGTGCGCACCACCGTGTCCAGCCCGTCGATCGCCGACCACAGCGACGGCAGGTCGTAGACCCGGGCCACCACGGTGTAGGCGCGGATGGCGTCGGTAGCGGTCGCGTTCAGCTCCTCGGCGAGGCGGAACGCGTAGGAGACGCCCGCCCCGTCCACCACCTCGTTCACCAGCAGGGTGCTGATGATCTGCCGCCGCAGCGGATGCTCGGAGATCCGGTCGGGGAAACGCTCGCGCAACGGCAGCGGGAAGTACTCGGGCAACCGGCGCGCGAAGACCTCCGCGTCGGGCAGTTCGCTGGCCAGCAGCTCGTCCTTCAGAGTGAGCTTCACATGGGCCAGCACGGTCGCCAGTTCCGGCGAGGTGAGGCCCTTGCCCGCCTTCTCCAGCTGCCGGAACTGCGCCTGGCTCGGCAGCGCTTCCAGTTCCCGGTCGAGCGCACCGGCGTCCTCCAGCGCCGCCACCAGCCGCTCGTGCACCGAGATCATCTGGGGGGCGTGGGCCCGGCTCACCCCGAGCACCGCGTTCTGCCGGTAGTTGTCCCGCAGCACGAGTTCCCCGACCTCGTCGGTCATCTCGTGCAGCAGCGCGTTGCGCTGCTCCCGCTCCAGGCCGCCGGTGGTCACCAGGTGGTCCAGCAGGATCTTGATGTTGACCTCGTGGTCGGAGCAGTCCACCCCGGCGGAATTGTCCAGCGCATCGGTGTTGATCTTGCCGCCGTTGCGGGCGAACTCGATCCGGCCGCGCTGGGTGAGCCCCAGGTTGCCGCCCTCCCCGACCACCTTGACCCGCAGGTCCTTGCCGTTGACCCGCACCGCGTCGTTGGCCTTGTCACCGGCGTCCGCATGGGTCTCGTCCTGCGCCTTGACGTAGGTCCCGATCCCGCCATTCCACAGCAGATCGACCGGCGCGAGCAGAATCGCCCGGATCAGTTCCGCGGGCGAAAGCTTTTCCACGTCCTCGTCCAGCCCCAGCGCGCGGCGCACCTTCGGGGTGATCGGGATGGTCTTCGCGCCGCGCGAGTAGACGCCGCCACCCTCGCTGATCAGCGAGCGGTCGTAGTCCTCCCACGACGAGCGCGGCAGTTCGAACAGCCGCTTGCGCTCACGGAACGACGAGGCCGCGTCCGGATCGGGGTCGAGGAAGATGTGCAGGTGGTTGAAGGCGGCCACCAGCCGGATGTGCTCCGACAGCAGCAGCCCGTTGCCGAAGACGTCCCCGGCCATGTCGCCGATGCCGACCACGGTGAAGTCCTGGGCCTGGGTGTCCACCCCCAGCTCGCGGAAGTGCCGCTTCACACTCTCCCACGCGCCCTTGGCGGTGATGCCCATGGCCTTGTGGTCGTACCCGACGGAACCCCCCGAGGCGAACGCGTCGCCCAGCCAGAAGCCGTAGGAGGCCGACACCTCGTTGGCGATGTCGGAGAACGTCGCCGTGCCCTTGTCCGCCGCCACCACCAGGTAGCTGTCGTCGCCGTCATAACGCACCACGTCGCGGGCCGGGACCGTCTTGCCCTCGACGAGGTTGTCGGTGAGATCCAGCAGACCCGAGATGAACATGCGGTAGCAGGCGATGCCCTCGCTCAGTTGCGCGTCGCGGTCCACTCCGGGATCCCCGGTGGGGGCGGGCGGCCGCTTGACCACGAACCCGCCCTTCGCGCCCACCGGCACGATCACCGCGTTCTTCACCGCCTGGGCCTTCACCAGGCCCAGGATCTCGGTGCGGAAGTCTTCCCGCCGGTCCGACCAGCGCAGACCGCCTCGGGCGACCGCGCCGAAACGCAGGTGCACGCCCTCCACCCGCGGCGAGTACACGAAGATCTCGAACCGCGGCCGCGGCTCGGGCAGGTCCGGGATGGCCTGCGGGTCCAGCTTGAGCGCCAGGTACGGGCGCGGCCTGCCCTCGGCGTCGGTGACGCGGTAGTTCGTGCGCAGGGTGGCCCCGATCAGTGCCAGCAGCTGCCGCAGGATGCGGTCCTCGTCGAGGCTGGTGACCGCGTCGATCATCGTGGAGATGTCCGCGATGATCGCGTCGACCTGCAGGTCGTTTTCCGGATCGGTGGCGAGGTCGAAGCGGTGCTCGAACAGGCGCACCAGCGCCTTCGCGATGTCGGTGTGCGACAGGACCGAGTTCTGGATGTACTCCTGCGAATACGGCGTCCGGGCCTGGCGCAGGTACCGCGAGTAAGCCCGCAGCACCGCCGCCTGCCGCCAGGTCAGGCCCGCGCTCAGCACGAGCGCGTTGAACCCGTCCACCTCGCACTCGCCGCGCCACGCCGCCGCGAAGGCGTCCTGGAAACGCACCTGCAGATCGTGCTCGGCCTCCGCCGAGGACACCGCGAGCTCGTCCAGCCCGATCCTGAGCCCGAAGTCGTAGATCCAGGAGCGCATCCCGTCCTCGCGGCGCAGCTCGTAGGGCCGCTCGTCGACGACCTCGACTCCCATCCGCTGCAGTACCGGCAGCACCGCGGACAGCGTGACCCCCTCCCCCAGGAGGTAGAGCTTGAAGCGCCGCTCCCCCGGTTCGGCGCCGGAGGGCACGTAGAAGGACATCGCGAGATCCTGCTCGCTGGACAGCGACTCCAGGCGCCGCAGGTCGGCAAGCGCTTCCCCGGCGGTGAAATCTTCCTTGTACGCCTCGGGGAACACGCCCGAGTACCGCTGCCCGAGCTCGGTGGCCGACTCCTCGCCGAGCGGCCCCACGGGCCTGCCGTCCTCGTCGGTGCGCACCCGGCGTTCGGCCAGGATCGCCTCCACCATCAGGTCGTCCCAGCTGCGGACCGCTGCGTTGAGCCGCTCCTGGATGCGCAGGATGTCCGGCTGGATCCGGTTCGCCGGATCGGTGTGCACGATGAAGTGCACCTGTGCGAGCGCGGTTTCCCCGACCCGGGTGCCGTACTCCAGGTGGGTGCCGCTCAGCTCGGCGAGCAGCACCTCCTGCATGGCCAGGCGAGAGCGAGTGGTGTACCGGTCGCGCGGCAGGAACACCAGGCACGAGTAGAAACGCCCGTAGGGATCCCGGCGCAGGAACAACCGGAGCCGACGGCGGTCCGACAGCGTGATCGCACCGATCGCCGTGGCGAAAAGGGAATCACGGTCGGCGGAGAACAGGTCCGCCCGGGGCCAGTTCTGCAGCACCTCCAGCATCCGCTGCCCCGAGAACGACTCCATCGGATAACCGGCACGGTGGATCACGTCCCGCACCTTCCGCGACACCACCGGGATGTCGAGCACGTCCTCATGCAGCGCGCTCGTGGTGAACATGCCGAGGAAGCGGTGCTCCCCGCTGACGTTTCCGCGCTCGTCGAAGGTTTTCACGCCCACGTAGTACGGATAGACCGGACGGTGCACAGTGGACGGAGCGCTGGCCTGGGTCAGCACGAGCAGCGTCGGGGCGAGCGCGTGGGCCAGTGTGTCCGGACCGGCGGTGAGGCTGCGGGCCGCCAGGTTGTCGTGGCGCAGCACGCCCAGCCCGGAAGCCAGGGACGCGCGCAGGGCGAGGTCCTCGTCGCCCGGCTCGCCTTCGACGAGTTCGTATCGGCGGTAACCGAGGAAGGTGAAGTGCCCGTCGGCCAGCCACCGCAACAGGGCGCCGCCCTCGGCCACCTCCTCGGGGTCCACCGGCGGAGGCGTGGTTTCGAGGTCGGCCGCGACGTCGAGCGCGGCCTGCACCATCTTGTCGGTGTCCTCCACGACCTCCCGCACGTCACCGAGCACCGACGTCAGGTGCGTGTCGAGTTCCCGCGACCGGTTCGGGTCGGTGATGCGGTCGATCTCGACGTACATCCAGGACTCCGCGGCCGCCCCGGCCGGCGGCGTGGCCACGTCCGCGTTCGGGTGGATCTCCAGGAGTTTGCCCGTGATGTCCCGGCTGACCACCACGATGGGATGCACCAGCCGCTGCACCTGGACGCCGTCCCGGGCGAGCTTCGCGGTCACCGAGTCGACCAGGTAGGGCATGTCGTCGGTGACGATCTGCACGACCGTGGCCTCACGGGTCCAGCCGTCCTCGGCCGTGGTCGGGTTGAACAGGCGCACGGCGGGGCGGCCCGGGACGCGCTGCCCGGCGAACTGGCAGTGGGACCGCACGGCGCCCACGAGGTCCACCGGGTCGTCGCCGAGCACTTCTTCGGCCGGAAGGTGGCGGTAGTAGAGGCGGATGAGGTCGGCGATGTCCGGAGCGTGCCGTGCGGCGGCCTCGATCAACTCGTCCCGGATGTGTTCCGGGGTCGCCGATCGCTGCGGGGCGGTGTCTCGCCCTGTCGTCGCGCCGAAACGGGGGGAAACTCCTGTCGAGCTCATTTCAGGCCAACTCTCCACTGAGCCTTGATCACGCGCGATAGTGCCGGACAACCTCACCCTAGTGTGAGGCGTCCCCGGCCTGTTTCTAGTCCTGGGGACGCGTCCCGCCGCTCCAGGGCGGCGAGAGCGCCTCCTCGGATGCCAACCTAGCCATCCGTGCGGTGACGGCCGTCTCCGGTGACCCCGCCTCCGTTGCGACGATGCCCGTTCACCGGGCGGGGTTCGTCGCTCCCCTGGTTCCCCAGCCGTTTGACCAGCGCGGCGGCGCTGGCGGTGCCCGCCTGATGCTCGGCGAGTGCCCGCGCGAGCAGGTCGGCAAGGCCGGCATCCGGCGGCAGGTCGTCCTCGAAGGCGGACCGATCGGCCGAGAAGGGCCCGCCCAGCTCCCCATCTTCGATACGCGGTGCACTGGTGAACGGCGTCGCCGATGCCGCACTGAGCGCACTGTCGGTGTAGTCCTCGAACGGTTCGAGCGAGGGCGGCAGTTTCAGGCGCGGCAGCCAGTTGTCCGCTGTGGCCGGTGCTTTCTCATCCGGCGCTTCCCCATCCGCGGCCTTATCGCCGGGGGCGGCCTCCGGTTCCTCTCCGGACCGCTCGAGCAATGCCTCGATCGCGGTCTGCCCGTGCTTCTCTTTCGAGCCCTCTTCACTGCCGTCGCGGGCGTTCCCGGTTCCGGCCGTGTCGGGTTCACCGGCGCTACGACCGGGTGCTTCGCCGTTCGCGTCGGTGCTGTCGCGATCCTCGCCGCTCGGCCCGCCGGGCTCCCCGGGCACCCTCGATGCCCTCTGCGAAGCGGTTTGCCCGGCATCAACTCCGGCACCGGCTCCAGCGCCAGTCTCCGAACCCGCACCCTCTTCCCCGGCGCGGGCCTCCGATGCGGCACGCGGTACCCCGCCGGATTCGCCCGGTGCCTCGTCGAACCGTCCAACACCCCCGACGACAGCCGACACAGGCTCGACCGTCGCTTTGGAGCCCTCGGCCTGCGCCCGCGGCCCGGGCGCCACCGGCCGTTCCTGCGAGGCCCGCTCTTCGGGCTCACCGCCGGCACCGGCCGGTCCATGCCCATTCCGCTCCTCGGTGCCGTCCCGGTCCCGGGGCGGTTCGATACCCCCGGCCGGGCCCGCGCCGGCGGCTCGCCGCCGGCCGCCTCCGGAACCGGTGGAAATTCCGAGCCGGTCCAGCACCGATCGTGCCGCCACGGAACCGTGTTCGGCGTCGTGCCGGGTCTTCGCCCGCACCGCCTCGTCCCGCGACGGGCGAGGTTCGTCCTGATGCGGGTCGACTTCGGCCTTCCACATCGACATCGGCGGCACACGCGGAGCGGGTTCGTCCGCCGGCGCCGGTGCCAGCGGAGGATCCACCTCCGCCGTCGTCGTCATCAGCCGGACCGGCAGAGGCCTCACCACGGCCGGTGTCGTGTCGGCCCCGGAGGGGGTGCCCGATCGCTTGTCCTGCCGCGCGTCCCCGCTTTCCCGGGTGCCTTGCACCTCCCCCGAGTCCCGGTTGTCCCGGTCCCGGCCGTCCCGGGAGCGACGTGTGTTCCCGCCGTCCCCGCTGTCGGCCGCAGCCCCGGTGTCGGCCTCCCCAGCGTCGGCCTTGTAGCGACGTCCGGTCTCACCGCCCACCCGGTCCCGGTCCCCGGCAGTGTCCCCAGCAGTGTCCCCAGCAGTCTTCCCGGCGGCGCCTCCAGCGGCCCCCACAGTGACGCCGGTCTTGCTCTCGGCGTTGCTGCGGGCGCTGCCTTCGGTATTGCCGTCCCCGTCTTCATCGGGTTTGTACCGGCGGCCCCCGGTCCTGGGCCGTTCCGCGGCGACGTCCTCGTCCGGCCCTCGCCTCGGCAACCGGACGAGCGACTCGCCCTGCCCAGGCCCGGAACTTTCCCCGTCCTCACTGGTGATCTTGTAGCGGCGGCGCCTTTCACCGGGCTCGGCAGCACCGTCGTCACCGGCCACCGCCACCGGCCGTTCCGCCGCTACCGGCTCAGCTGCCCGGCTCGTGCCCGCTGCGGGCCTGCCACCCTCGAGTTCGGGCTCTCGATCCCCATGACCGGCCGCCGCGTCCTCTTTCGTCCTGTGCCCGTTGACAGGAGCGGGGTTGTCACGCCGTCGGCGTCCGCCACCGTCTTCGCCGTCCACACCGGCGTGGCTGCCCGGAACCACGGACTGGACGGCGGCCCGTATCCGCGCCGGCACCGGTTCCTCGGACGGTGCGAGTCCGGCAGGGGATGCCGCGGTCCCCGATTCCGCCCCCAGAATCTCGTCGAGGTCGACCGCGGCGTGGCCCGCCTGACCGAACTCCCCCGTGAGCAGTCCCGTGGCCTGGCCCCGCGCCCGGGCATGCAGGTGCTCACTCGCCCGGCTCTGGCGCAGGCACTCGAGCGCCTCGGACAGTCTCCCCGTCCGTTCTTCCACATGGGCCAGCTCGGTCCACAACCGGGCGGTGAGTGCATGCAGGCTGTGCCGCTCGGTGCTGTGGATCCCATCGCGCAACAGCCCCGCGGCGGCCTCCACCGAACCCGCGGGCAGGAGCACGCGGGTGGCCACGGCCATCCGGAGCCAGCCCAGCGGCGCGACCGAGGCGGCTCGCTCGGCCTCCTGCAGCACCGGCTCCGCGAGTTCGAGTGCGTTGGCCGCGTCACCCCGGTCGAGCAGCGAGCAGACCAACTGGAGAACCAGCCGGTTCCGCACCACGCCGCCGTCACCCTGTGGGTCGTCGAGTTGTTCGAGCAACCCGAGCCCGGTCCTCGCCGCGTCGGCGGCCCCCATCACGTCACCGTGCCGACGGCGATGGGCGGAGATCCCCACCCGCACCAGCGCCCGTGACAGCAGGCGAGTATCGCCGTCCAGGCTTTCGTCCGCTCCGCAGAGCCGGTCCGCTTCGGCAAGCGTCCGGTCCAGTTCGGCCTTGCGGCCGAACTGCGACAGGCAACCGACCAACTGGGTCAGCGCGGCCGCGCGCGCTGCTCCCGAGAACCCCTCGACGGCGAACACCGGCCGCAGCGAGGCGAGCGCGATCAGCGGCGAGCCCACGCTGCGGGCGCACACCGCAAGGTCGGTGCGCAACTCGGCCGCCAGGATCGTCTCGCCGAGGTCTTCCGCGGCACGCAGAGCGGCCACGGCCCGGCCCACCGTGCTGGCCCTGAGCCCGAGCCGCACTCGTGCGGACACCACGAGGCTTTCCGCTCGCACCCAGAGCTTGTCCAGCCCCGCCGCTTCGGCGAGCGAAGCGGCTCGCTCGCCGAAGATCATGCTCAGCTCCGGTGCCCGGAGGCGGAGCCCGGCAGCCCGCCGGAGCAGTTCCTCGATCGGGTAGGTCTCACCGATTCCCGCCGGACCCGGCTCGGCGGTGCGAGGTGCGGGCGGGCTGGGTCTGGTGTGCTTGATGGCTACCACTCACGACTCCGCTTCAGTGTCGGCTCAAGCGTGCTCGCACGAATGCGCGCTCAGTCGCGCGTCAGCTTCCGGTGCGTCACCCGGTGTGGCCGGGCCGCCTCCGCTCCCAAGCGATCGATCTTGTTCTTCTCGTATCCCTCGAAGTTTCCTTCGAACCAGAACCACTTCGCCGGGTTCTCGTCGTCCCCTTCCCAGGCCAGGATGTGCGTGGCAACCCGGTCCAGGAACCACCGGTCGTGCGAGATGACCACGGCACAGCCGGGGAACTGCTCGAGCGCGTTTTCCAGCGATCCCAGGGTTTCCACGTCCAGGTCGTTGGTCGGCTCGTCGAGCAGGATCAGGTTCCCGCCCTGTTTGAGCGTCAGCGCCAGGTTCAGGCGGTTGCGCTCGCCACCGGAGAGCACCCCGGCAGGCTTCTGCTGGTCCGGCCCCTTGAAGCCGAACGCCGAGACATACGCGCGGGACGGCATTTCCGTCTGGCCGACGTGGATGTAGTCCAGCCCGTCGGAGACGACCTCCCACACCGTCTTCGCAGGGTCGATCCCCGCCCGGGTCTGGTCCACATAGGACAGCTTGACCGTCTCACCGATCTTGACCTCACCCGAATCCGGGTTCTCCAGGCCGACGATCGTCTTGAACAAGGTCGTCTTACCGACACCGTTCGGCCCGATGACGCCGACGATGCCGTTTCGCGGCAGGTTGAACGACAGGTCCTCGATCAGCAGCCGGTCCTCGAAGCCCTTGCGCAGGTGGTCGACCTCGACCACCACCGAACCCAGCCGGGGCCCCGGCGGGATCTGGATCTCTTCGAAGTCGAGCTTGCGGGTCCGCTCGGCTTCGGCCGCCATCTCCTCGTAGCGGTCGAGACGGGCGCGCGACTTCGTCTGGCGGGCCTTGGCGTTGGAGCGCACCCACTCGAGCTCGGTCTTGAGCCGCTTGGCGAGCTTCGCGTCCTTCTTGCCCTGCACCTCGAGCCGTTCGCGCTTCTTCTCGAGGTAGGTCGAGTAGTTACCCTCATAGCCCACGACCCGGCCACGGTCGAGTTCCATGATCCATTCGGCGACGTTGTCCAGGAAGTACCGGTCGTGCGTGACGGCCAGAACGGCACCGGGGTACGTTGCGAGGAACTGCTCCAGCCACAGCACGCTTTCCGCGTCCAGATGGTTGGTGGGCTCGTCCAGCAGCAGCAGATCGGGCTTGGACAGCAGCAGCTTGCACAGCGCGACCCGGCGACGCTCACCACCGGAAAGGTGCGTGACCGGCTCGTCCGGCGGTGGGCAGCGCAGCGCGTCCATCGCCTGTTCCAGCTGCGAGTCCAGGTCCCAGGCGTCCGCGTGGTCGAGTTCCTCCTGGAGGCGGCCCATCTCCTCCATCAACTCGTCGCTGTAATCGGTCGCCATCAACTCGGCGATCTCGTTGAACCGGTCGAGCTTCACCTTGATGTCGCCAAGGCCCTCCTCGACATTGCCCCGGACCGTTTTGTCGTCGTTGAGCGGGGGCTCCTGCAGCAGGATGCCGACCGACGCTCCAGGCTGCAGGAACGCATCCCCGTTGCTTGGCTGATCGAGCCCCGCCATGATCTTGAGCACGGTGGACTTGCCGGCACCGTTCGGCCCCACGACGCCGATCTTGGCGCCCGGGTAGAACGCGGTGCTGACATCATCGAGGATGACCTTGTCCCCGACGGTCTTGCGCACCTTTTTCATGGTGTAGATGAACTCGGCCATAAGGTCGATCGTAGAGCGATGCGGTCGGAGACCGTACGCCGGTCACCATCCATGGACTCAGTGTTACCTCCCGCTTACCCGGAAGGCAGGCGGGGCAGCGAACCGACCAGCCAGAACGACTCACGCGACCGGCACCGCATCGGCCACCACCGACGGGCAATCGCCAGCCCCCGCGGTCTGCGACGACCCGCGCCCACCATCCTCGCCGCGCTGGATCGGAGCCGTCGCGAACGCCAGATTCGGACCGATCGCACAAGCCTCAACCTCAGGTACAACCCGAGCCTGTCCGCTGTCCGCGAACTGGCAGTACAGCCTGCCGTTGACGATCACCGGATCGCCCTTGTGCAGCGAGGAGTGGACTCCGCGGGCCAGCCTTCGCCAACAGGTCACCCGCACCGACAGCGGGCGCCCGTCGACCCACTGTTCCTTCCCCTTGTCGAACCGGCGTTCGCTGCTGCGCACCCAGAAAGTGACCAGCTCGTGCCTCTGCGCACCCGCACGCTTGATCTCCGGCTCGGTGAGCACCGTGCCGACCACCGTCACCGGAGTCTCCCCCACTGCCATCGCCCTCTAGTCCTTCCCTCGTGCCGGTTTCCGTCCGTGCCACCAGCGTGCCCGGACGGCCGGGGCCGCGGGAAGAAGCAATCGCCCGGCCTGTGGACAACCGGGGTCCTGTGGACAACCGGCCCGGGAGAGACCCCTTCAGACCGATTTGCGGGACTGTGCGGGGTTGGCCAATTGCCTGAGCATCGCGTTGTAAGCCTCGAGATCGGCGTCGCCGTCCCGTTCCGCGCGGCGGTCGTTGCGCTTGGCCTCGCGCTCGTCGGCCCGGGCCCACTGCACCAGCAGCGCGATCAGCACCAGCAGCACCGGTAGCTCGCCGGACGCCCAGGCGATCCCGCCGCCGAGCCGCTGATCGGAGAGCAGATCGTGCACCCAGGGCAGGTTGAGCGAACGGTAGAAGGTCTCGCCGATCACGGTCTGCTTCGACATCAGGATCACGCCGAAGAAGGCGTGGAAGGGCATGGCGGCCAGCACCATGCCAAGGCGGCCGAGGTAGGGCAGCCGCCGCGGCGCGGGGTCGACACCCAGCACCGGCCAGTAGAAGACGTAACCAGCCAGCAGGAAGTGGGCGTTCATCAGCAGGTGTGCCCAGTGGTAGTCGAGCGCGACGGCGAACAGGCCGGAAAAGTACAGGAGGTAAAACGCGCCGACGAACTGCAGCAGGGCCACGACGGGATTCGTGAGCACCTTGGCGACCGGCGAGTGCACCGCGGCCAGCACCCATTCCCGGGGTCCGGGAGGCGAGTCCTTCCCCGCGGCGGGCAGGGCACGCAGTGCGAGCGTGACGGGCCCGCCCAGCACGAACAGCACCGGCGCGACCATCGACAGCAGCATGTGCCCGCCCATGTGGACGCTGAACATGGCGGGCGAGTACCGGCCCAGCCCGGACGAGGTCGCCATCAGCAGCACGAAGCACCCGGCAAGCCACGAGACGGTGCGGCCCACCGGCCAGGCGTCACCCCGGCGGCGCAACCTGCGCAGCCCGACGAGGTAGAACACGGCGAGCAGGATCGCCAGGGTGCCGTACACGAGGTCGAACCGCCACGCGAACAGCAGCCGCAGCGCGGTCGGCGCGCCCGGCAGGTCGTAGCCGATGAGGAGTTCCGTGGTGGACGGCTGGACGAGGCTGCCGGCGGGCGGGGGCGTCCGCGCCAGCGCGGTGGCGAGCCCGATCGTCACGAACATGATCAGCAGCTCGACCGCGGCCAGCCGCAGCAGCTGGCCCCCGCCCTGGCCGTCGACGAGTTTCCGAACCCCGTGCGCACGCTGCTGCTGCCCGAACACGCCGAGCACCAGCAGCGCGACCGTCTTGGCGAGCAGGAGCAGCCCGTAGTCGCTGGTGAACAGGTCGCCCGGCGACACCCGGACCAGCGCGTTGATGATGCCCGAGACCGCCATCACGATCCAGCACACCAGCGCGAGCCGCGAGAACCGCTTCGCCGCGAGCGTGAGGTTCGCCCCCTTTCGCCAGCCGTGCGCGAGCAGGGCGAACAGACCGCCGACCCACAGCGAAACCGCGACGAGGTGGTACAGGAGGCTGTTGGTGGCCAGATCGTGGGAACCACCGCTCGCGGAATGCCCGGTCACCGCGACCGGCACCAGTGCGGCGAGTGACACGAAGAACAACACCGCGGTCCAGCCCCAGGACAGTGCCAGGCGGCAGCCCACCGCGACCAGCAGCACGATGGCCGCCGTGACCAGCCAGGCCTTGGGCTGCTCGATCGCGTCGATGAGGTTGAGGAGAACCGGCGGGGAGAACACCTCGGTGAGCGGTTTCCCGGCCCCGTCGGCGGCGGTGAACAGCACGGAAGCCAGTGCGGAGCCGAACCACACCCAGGCGGCGATGCCCGCGGTGCGCAGGGCGGCGTAGCCGTCACGGGTGACCGTTCCGGATTGCTGGGGCGGTACCAGGAACGCCGCCAGCAGGAGCGAACCGACGGTGACCACCGAAGCGGCATCCGCCAGCACGCGGACGACTCCGACCCCGTACTGCGTCACCACGCCCGGATCGGGCAGGCCGGCGATGACGTAGGCGGTGCTGCTGGACAGGGCGACCAGCGCGACCGCGATGAGTGCGGCCAGGGTCACGCTCACGGTCAGCAGCGGCAGCACAGCGGCCCTGCGTCGGGAGGTAGCTTCAGACTCCACGCTACGAGAGTAGGCCCGTCTCAGGTGGCCGGTTCGAGCGCGGTGAGCTCGCGGTGACGTGCGCGACCTGCGGCGACCGCGGCCGGGGCGATGAGCGCGGCCACCAGCCCGGCCAGGACGAAGGCCGCCGACAGCGAACTCCCCTGGGCCACCCCGCCGATCAGCGGTGGCCCGATGAGGAACCCGCTGTAGGCGACCGTGGTGACGAAGGCGATTTCCCGTTCACCACCGCTGTCGTCGGCGCGCCTGCCCGCCGCCCCGGCCAGGCTCAGCGCTATCGGGAACGAGGCCGCCAGCCCCGCACCGGCGAGCGCGAACCCCACGAAGGCCGGCCAGGGCACCGGTACCACGGCGGCGGTCACGAGCCCGCTGCCCGCGAGCACGGCACCTGCGACGAGTGTCGCGGCGGAGCCCAGTCGCTGCTGGACCCACGCTCCCCCGAGCCGGGTCACGGCCATGGTCAGGGAGAACCCGGCGTAGGCGAGAGCGGCCGAGCCCTCGCCCATGCCGTGTTCGGTGACCATCAGCAGGGCGGACCAGTCCGCACTGGCCCCCTCCGCGATGGCCGAGCACAACGCCACCGCAGCCAGCAGCCACAGCACGGGCCGGCGGGCCGGGGCGACCCTGGGCCCGGCCTGGTTCCGCTCCTGCCGGGGCACGGCACGGGGCAGGCCCCGCACCACGAGCAGGAGCGTCACCACGACGACGATGGCGGCCACGGTGAAGTGCCGGACCGGTGACCAGTGGGCGGCCGCGGCGAGACCGGCGGCGGCCGAGGCGGCCATTCCCCCGAAGCTGAAGCCGGCGTGGAACACGGGCATGAGCGGACGGCCCGCACGACGTTCCGCGCCGACCGCGGCGATGTTCATCGCGACGTCGAAGGCGCCGACCGAGACCCCGAGACCGAACATCATCACGCCCAGTGCGGGAACCGACCCCGCGAGCCCGAGAAGCGGCAGGAGCACGCAGGACAGCAGCGTGGAACCGGCTATCGCGGCGCGAGCACCGGTGCGCTCGACCAGCCTCCCGGACAGTGAGGCGACGATGAGCATGCCGACGGTCAGGCACAGTAGTGCCAGGCCGAACGGGCCCGGCGAGGCGTGCAGCTGCGCGGAAATCGCGGGCACCCTGGGGGCCCACGAGCCGTACAGCGCGCCGTTGAGGGCGAACACCACGAACACCGACACCCGATCCATACGCCACCTCCTTGCCCCACAATGTCTTAAGCGCTTCAGAATGTCCACCCTCTAGACTGCACGGGTGAGCGCACGCCGCCGACCGACACTGGACGACGTCGCCGATGCCGTCGGTGTCTCACGCGCGACGGTGTCGAACGCCTACAACCGGCCCGACCAGCTGTCCGCGGAACTCAGGCGTGAGGTGCTGCGCGCGGCCGAGCGTCTCGGCTACACCGGACCGAACCCGATCGCGCGCAGCCTGGCCACCCGCCGCACCGGGGCGATCGCGTTCATGCTCGACACCGGGCTGTCTGCGGCCTTCTCCGATCCCGCGCTGTCCATCACGCTGGACGCGCTCGCGGCGACGGTCGATCCGGAGGGCCTCGCACTGCTCCTGCTGCCCGGTGGCGACGACGGTGGACCCCGGGCCGACCGGGTCCTGACCGCGCAGGCCGACCTCGCGGTGGCCTACTCCCTGGCGGACGGGGCGCCCGCGCTGCGGGCGGTCCAGCGGCGCGGCCTGCCCCTGGTGGTGATCGACCAGCCCGTCGTCCCCGGTTCGGCCCGGGTCGGCATCGACGACCGGGGCGGTGCGGCGGCCGCGGCCCGGCATCTGCTCGAACTGGGCCACCGCCGCTTCGCCATCCTGTCCGCCCAGTGCCTTTCGGCACCGCGAGGCGGCCCTCTCACCGCGGCGGAGGCGGCCCGCAGCCGGTTTCTCGACAACCGGCAGCGGCTGAGCGGTTATCTCGACGCGATCGAAGCCGCCGGCCTGGACCCGGGTGCGGTACCGATCTGGGAAACGTCCGGGCTGTCCAGGGACGAGGCGATGACCGGGGCTCGCCGCCTGCTCGACCGCGAACCGCGGCCCACCGCCCTGTTGTGCATGTCCGACGAACTGGCGCTGTCCGCGCTCGCCGCCGCCCGGCAACTCGGCCTCACGGTGCCGGGCGAGGTGTCGATCGTCGGTTTCGACGACACACCGGCTGCGGGCTGGGCCGATCCTCCGCTGACCACCGTGCGCCAGGACCTGGTGCGCAAGGGACGGCTGGCGGGCGAACTGGCGCTGAAACTGCTGGCGGGCGGGCGAGCGCCGGAACCGGCCACTTTGGACGTCGAACTCGTCGTGCGGGGATCGAGCGGGCCCGCGAAATAACAGGCTTACCTGCCGCGGGCAAGTAGTTCGGCGAAAATGTGGACAACCTCCGCCCGATCGAGCGATCGGAACCCTACTTATCCACAGAAGTAGAAATGCCTGCTGACAAAGGCAGCCTGACCGGCCATCGTGGAGGACATGCGACGACGGTGGCTTCTCCGGCCGCCGGGACACCAATTACTGGGGAGGGAAAATCATGCATGTACGCGCTTTTCTGCCGAGACTGCTCGTGCTCGCGGTGATAGGAATACTGGCGGGCGGCGGTGTCGCCGAAGCCGCAGGCCCCGGTATGCCGGTGGACTGCCATCAGGGCGAATTCTGCGTATGGGCGGAGGAATCCTTCGGCGCACAGGTCGAACGACTGGATCTGCGGACCGCCAATCCGGAGGAATGCGTGCTCCTTCCCGGAGAGCTGGCAGGGAAGTCTTTCGTCAACCTGATGGACCGCGAAGTCACGGTGTACCAGGACTCGGAATGTTCGACCGAAGGCGATTTCACCACCTATCCCGGCCAAGGCACCTTCGTGCCCCGCGCCCCCTTTCTGGTGCGGGCCGTGACCATCTGGGATCCGGGCGCGTAGACGTGGCGGCCGGTCATCGCTCCTGGGGACCTCGAGTTCGGTGACCTGCCGTCCGGGGCCGCTTCCCGACGGCCCCGACCCGCGGGTGCGCCCCCGCCCCCTTTTCGGGCGCACCCGCGGGTTCCCCACCCACTGCCTCACAGGGGGTGTTCGAGTGGCTGTTACTCGCCGTCGCCCCGCGGCATGATCTCCTCACGGTAGGCACCGATCTCCTCGCCGGGAAGCGCTCGCGCGGGCCTGGTGAGGATGGCCCGGATCTTCGCCGGATCGGCCTTCGGCACCCGGTCGGCGGTCAGCAGGCCGTTGGTCTCCTGCTCGGTGTCGGTGAGCTGGGTGTAGCAGAAACCGGCCAGGGCAGGGGAATCGAGCACCGCGGAGACCAGTTCGTCGAGTTTGTGCACGAGCCCGGCCGCATCGGCCACAGTGGAGTACCCGAACCACTTGTCGCCGGCCTGAGGGGCATAGGACAGGCCACCGAACTCGGTCAGCATGACCGGGCGATCGGCCGTGATCTCGCCGAGCACGAGACGGCGACCACCGGGACGCCCCTCGGCCAGGGTCTTCCGCACCGCGTCAGGGTCGCCGTAGCGCCGGCTGAGGGAGACGCCAAGAGGGGCGTAATCGTGGACACCGTAGATATCGGCCTCGGTGATTTCCCAGCCGTCATTGGAAATCACCGGGCGAGTGGGGTCGACGGCCTTGGTGAGGTGATACAGCGAACTCGCGAAATGCGCCTGGGCGGGAACGGCTGCGATGTCGGGAACCCCCCAGCTCTCGTTGAGGGGAACCCAGGTGACGATGCTCGGATGGCTGCGGTCACGGCGAAGGATCTCCAGCCAGTCGCGCGTCAGCCGTTCGATGGCGGTCGGCCCGAACTCGTAGGCGTTCGCCGCTTCCCCCCACACGAGCAGGCCGAGACGATCACACCAGTAGAGAAAGCGAGGATCTTCGACCTTCTGATGCACCCGGACACCGTTGAAACCGAGTTCCTTGATGAGTTCGACCTCACGCCGCAGCGCCCCGGCATCGGGCGCCGCCAGGTGCGACTGGGGCCAGTAGCCCTGTTCGAGCACCATACGGGGGAAGTAGGGCACCTGGTTGAGCAGGAACCGTCCGTCGGCCACCCCGACCTCGCGGATGCCGAGATAGCTGGCCACCACGTCTTCCGGCCCGTCCGCCGGTTCCACCCGCACCCCCGCATCCACGAGCACCGGATGCTCGGGTGCCCAGAGCAGCCGGTGACGATCCTGCCCGTGCCGGAGCGCGGGCACCGCCACCGGAAACCGGAACCGCCGGTGATCGACCCGGACGGCCTGTTCGGCAAGCGTTTCCCCATCGAGGCGGAGCAACACCCGCACGGTGACGGGATTCTCCGGGTGACTCGACAGTTCGCCCTCACAGACGACCGAGGCGCCCGGCACGTCGGCGATCCACTGCACCTCCCGCAGATGCAGATCCGGCACCACCTCGGCCCACACCGGCTGCCAGATCCCAGTCGTCCGGTGATACCAGATGTCGTGCGGTTCCTCACGCCAGTCCTGCTTACCGCGCGGCTGGGTGGCGTCGTCCGGCTGGTCCTCGACTCGGACCACAATGGACTGTGCGCCGCCGTCGAGACGGAGCGCATCGGTGATGTCGAGTGTGAACGGGGTGTGCCCGCCCTCGTGCCCGCCCACGGGCACCCCGTTGACCCAAACCGAAGCGGCGTAGTCCACGGCGCCGAAGTGCACCACGAACCGGTATCCCGGCGGGGGTGCCGCCGTGTCGAACTCGCGCCGGTACCAGACCACCCGCCGCGGCTGGGGAGCGTGAACACCGGACAGTTCGGACTCGGGCGGGTAGGGCACCGTGATGGTCCGGTCGAAGGCCTCGTGGCCGGCGTACCATCGGTCGGCCAGCCCGGCATCCCCGTCGTCGAAGGCGAATCCCCACCGGCCACAGAGATCCATCCAGTCCTGCCGGACGAGATTCGGGCGCGGGCAGAGGTCCTCGGGTTCCACGGCCATCACCCTGGCCAGGGTACGCAACCACGCTCGGCCGGGCGAGTCGCCTCGCCCGGCACGCCCCGCCTGGCCCGGTGCGCGCCCGCGCCGTTCACGAAGATCGTCCCGGCTCCACCGCAGGCGGCACGACCGCGCTCAGGAGATGTCGCCGACGATGCAGGTGATGTTGTCCGGGCCTCCGCCGGCGTTGGCGATCTCGACGAGCTTGGCCACCGTCGCTTCGGGATCTTCGACCGTCGTCAGCACTTCGGTCAGGAGCTCGGCCGGGACAACGTCGGAGAGGCCGTCCGAGCAGATCAGGTAGCGGTCGCCGGCGCGGGCCTCCACGGCGAAGATGTCCGGTTCGGCCTCGCCGCCGCTTTGCAGTGCGCGAGTGAGCACCGAGCGGCTCGGGTGCGTCATGGCCACCTCGGGCGTGATCCGCCCCTGGTCGACCAGCTCCTGCACGACCGTGTGATCACGGGTGATCTGCTCCAGCACGCCGTCACGCAGCCGGTAGGCACGGGAATCACCGACATGGGCCACCAGGAACCGGGTGCCGTCCCACAACAGGGCGGTCAGCGTGGTACCCATTCCCTGCAGGAGCGGGTCCTCCTCGACCAGGGTGCCCAGCCTTCGCACCGCGTCGCCCACCATTCCGGCGAGCGCGTCGGCGAGGCTCTCTTCGACCGTGTCCTCGGCCAGCCGCCGGTCGAGCTCGGTGACCGCGGCGACGGCGGCCGAACTGGCGACCTCGCCCGCCACGTGCCCGCCCATGCCGTCGGCCACGGCGAGCAGCCGCGGACTGGTATAGACCGAGTCCTCGTTCGCATCCCGCCGCCGTCCGACATCGGTGGCGACGGCATACCGGAGCGTCAGCGACCCACTGGGTTCCATATGTGAAGTAAAGCAGTGGCCGGACGGCGACGGCAGCGCACTCACCCCCCGCCACCGCCATGAGCCCGCTCACCTGCGGATTCAGGCCGCGGGCAGGTTCATCAGGAACCGCACTCGGGTCCATTTCGGAAACAACGCCTCATCATCGGAAACGCCGGACAACCCGGGCCCACACGGGGAACCCCCGCCCGCCGCCCGGCATGCGGCTCCCATCGCTCATGCCGTCGCCCCAGCGCGATGAACACGTTCGTGCACAGCACGTTCGAGTGCGCCCTCTCACACCTTGGGGTGAAAACACCCGTACACGTCGGCCCGCACGACGGCCCACTCCGGTGCGGTGCCCGCCACCGGTTAGCCTGCCCCTGTGCTGGTGCTGCTCCCTCCGTCCGAGACGAAGGCGCCCGGCGGGGACGGTCCGCCGCTGGACTTCGACCACTTCTCCGCGCCGGAGCTGAACCCGGTCCGCCGCAAGCTCGCCGACGCGCTCGTCGAACTCGCCGCCGACCTGCCCGCCAGCCTGACGGCGCTGGGCCTGTCGGCCCGCCAGGAAGACGAGGTGACCCGCAACGGCACCCTGTGGTCGGCTCCGACACTGCCCGCCCTGGAGCGTTACACGGGTGTCCTCTACGAAGCCCTCGACGTCGGTGGTTTCAGCAAGGCGCAACTCGCCAAGGCGGAGCAACGGCTGGCCGTGGCCTCGGCACTGTTCGGCATCGCCCGGGGCTCCGATCGCATCCCGGCATACCGGCTTTCCGGGGGGAGCACGCTGCCTTCGATCGGTTCGCTTCGCGCGTTGTGGCGTCCTGCCCTGGAGCCGGTGCTGGCGGCGAGTGACGAACTGATCGTCGACCTGCGCTCCGGAGCCTATGCGGCGCTCGCCCGGGTCGAGCACGCGGTCACCGTGCGTGTGGTGACCCGGGGCGGGCGGACCGTGAGCCATCACAACAAGGCGTACAAGGGGAAGCTGGCGGCAGCACTGGCGAGGAGCCCTCGGGAACCGTCCACAGTGGAAGGTCTACTCGGCGTGGCGTCGCGGGCGGGCATCCGCCTCGTGCGCAGCGGCGAGAACGAACTGGACCTCGTGATCGAGAACTGAAGTTCCCGTTCCGGCACGGCACCAAGTCCGGTGCAACAGGTTTCGCCGCGGCCGCGCGCTCTCCGACTGACAGGCAGCCGCGGCCGGTGCTAGGGGCAACGGGGCACCGGCCGCGCCCGGTAAATCGCTTGCCGCCCCGCAGCACCCTCGGCCATGATGACGTGACCAGCGGAAAGCGCAGAAGAGGAAAGGAGGCCGCCATGACTGTCGCCGAGTCCGGTTTTGCCTGCTTCCCCCTTCCGCCCGCCCCGCCCGGCTGATTCCGCCCGGTGGGGCCCCGCTCGAGGAGAACCCACCGTGCGCGAGCACAAAGATCTTTCCCCGCGCCGCCGCCGTCGGCGCTTCACTGACGAAGACCCGGCCTACACCCGTCGTGGCCGGCTCACGGAGGCCCAGCGAGCACGGCTCGCCGAGTTGCGTGAGGAGGCCTGGGCGCAACCGGAAATCCCGGGCGGCGGTGACCGCCTCTCGACCTGGGATTCCGGGGTTCGCGGCCCTGAACCGCACCCGTACTGGCTGGTGACCGAACTGGCCGCGGTCGACACCGAACTCGGTATCCTCAAGTCCGGCAAGGAAGCCGACGTGCACCTGCTGCGGCGGGCCTTGCCCGACGGTTCCCGGGAGTGCCTGCTCGCCGCCAAGCGCTACCGGTCGGCCGAACACCGGCAGTTCCACCGTGATGCCGGTTACCTCGAGGGCCGAAAGCTGCGGCGGTCCCGCGAAAACAGGGCGATCGCGCGGCGCAGCGCTTTCGGCCTCAACCTCATCGCCGAACAGTGGGCGGCCGCCGAGTTCACCGCATTGTGTCGCTTGTGGACACTCGGGGTCCCGGTCCCCTATCCCGTCCAGCGCGACGGGACCGAGTTGCTACTGGAGTTCCTCGGCGACGAACGGGGTGAAGCCGCGCCCCGCCTGGCCGGGCTGCGTCCGGCCCCCCGCGACCTGGACGATTTGTGGTGGCAGGCGGGCAGGATCCTCGACCTGCTGGCCGGGGAAGGGATCGCCCACGGGGACCTGTCCCCCTACAACGTCCTTGTGCACGAAGGCAGGCTGGTGCTGATCGATCTGCCGCAGGTGGTCGATGTGTTCGGCAATCCCGCGGGACCCGAGTTCCTCGCCAGGGACGCGCGCACGCTCGCGACCTGGTTCGTCTCCCGCGGCCTTGACATCCACATCCCCACGGTGATCGACCGGTTACGGAGGCGGGCCGGTCTGCGGTGAACGTGACCGTTCCGGTAGACTGATCACAGACCGCGACAGGCAGCGTCGACAAGTGTTGTTCCTCGCAGCCAAGCCAGTTTCGGGCTCGCGGTAATCCACCCACCAACGGCGTCAGCAATGCGCCGGGTCCGTCCCTGTGAACGCCCAGGACAACACTGTGCCCTGCTGTGCAGGCCATTGGGCCTCCTTGCGACGTGCCACGTCCGAGAGGCAGTTAGTGAGTATCACTGTCGAGACCACTTCGGTGACCTCGTTCGCCGACCTGAACCTGCCGGAGCCACTGCTGGTGGCCCTGCGGGAGGCCGGTATCGATGCGCCGTTCCCCATCCAGTCGGCCACCCTCCCCGACGCGCTCGCCGGGCGCGACGTGCTGGGCCGGGCGCAGACCGGCTCCGGCAAGACGCTGGCCTTCGGCCTGGCGCTGCTGGGCAGGCTGGGTGGCGGGAAGGCGCGCCCCAAGCGGCCGCGGGCCCTCGTGCTCGTGCCCACTCGCGAGCTGGCGATGCAGGTCGCCGACTCGCTGACCCCGCTCGCCAAGTCCCTGGGCCTGTGGTGCCGGACCGCCGTGGGCGGGATGGCCTTCAGCCGCCAGGCCGAGGTGCTGGCCCGCGGGGTCGATCTGCTCATCGCCACCCCGGGACGGCTGTCCGACCACGTGCGGCAGGGCACCTGCGTGCTCTCCGACGCGCAGTTCGTCGCCCTCGACGAAGCCGACCAGATGGCCGACATGGGCTTTCTCCCCCAGGTCCGGGAGATCCTGGACCTGACCCCGCAGGGCGGCCAGCGGCTGCTCTTCTCGGCGACCCTCGACGGGGACGTCAAAAAGCTGGTGGACGCCTACCTGACCGACCCGGTCGAGCACTCGGTCGCGCCGGTCACCGCGAGCGTGGACACCATGGACCACTACGTGCTCCAGGTCTCGCACCAGGACAAGCAGGCCATCGTCACCGAGATCGGGGCCCGCGAGGGCCGGACGATCATGTTCGTACGCACCAAGCACCACGTCGACCGGCTCACCGAGCGGCTGCGGGCCAAGGGAGTCCACGCCGGCGCGCTGCACGGCGGCAAGACGCAGGGCCAGCGCAACCGGGTCCTCGCCGACTTCAAGGAAGGCCACACCCCGGTGCTGGTCGCCACCGATGTCGCCGCCCGTGGCATCCACGTCGACGATGTCAGCCTGGTGCTGCACGTCGACCCGGCCGCGGACCACAAGGACTACCTGCACCGGGCCGGACGGACGGCACGCGCCGGGGCCTCCGGCACGGTCGTCACGCTGATCACCCACGACCAGCGCCGAATGGTCCGGCGGATGACCGACCGGGCCGGGGTGCGGGCCGAGTCGGCCGTTGTGCGTCCGGGTGATGCGGAACTGGCCCGGATCACCGGGGCTCGCGAGCCGAGTGGTGAGCCGGTGATCGAGCGTCGCCGCGAGCCCTCCCCGCGCCGCTCCGGCGGTCCCCGCGGTGAGTGGCAGGGCGGCCGGTCCCGCGGCTTCGGCGGGCCCCGCCAGTCGCGCGACGGTTTCCGTCCGCGGCGTACCGGGCACGGTCCGGCGCGCCGCAAGCACGACTGATCCTTTCCGTGGTGACGAGGGCCACCGGCAGCCTGCCGGTGGCCCTCGTTCGCTGTCCGGGTGGCCTGAAACAGCGCTGCGGGCACGCCTTGAGAGGATGCTCGAGTGGACGCGAGCGAAGGTGCGGGAGCGCAGGTTTTCGACTGGCTGGACGCGGAGGCTGGCCGCCGGGCCGAGGCGGGCCTGAGCCGCAGGCTGCAGCCCCGGAGCCCGGTGAACCCCGAACTTGACCTTGCCGGTAACGACTACCTCGGCCTCGCCAGGGACAAGCGCGTGGCCGGTGCGGCCGCCGCGGCCGCACTGCGCTGGGGCGCCGGGGCGACCGGCTCCCGGCTGGTCACCGGCTCCACGGAACTGCACGCCGAGCTGGAGCACGAGCTCGCCCGCTTCTGCGGCACCCAGGCCGCCCTGGTGTTTTCGTCGGGTTTCACCGCGAACCTCGGCGCGGTCACGGCCCTGTCCGGCCAGGAATCGGCCATCGTCACCGATCGCTACATCCACGCCTCGCTGATCGAGGGGTGCCGGTTGTCCCGTGCCGACGTCGCGGCCGTGGCGCACGGTGACCCCGCCGCCGTGAAGCACGCGCTGTCCACCAGGCGCAAATCCCGGGCACTGGTGGTCACCGACTCGGTGTTCTCGGTTGACGGCGATCTCGCCCCCCTGGCGGAACTGTCCGCTGCCTGCCGCGCTCACGGTGCGGCCCTGCTCGTGGACGACGCACACGGCTTCGGGGTACTGGGGGAGGGCGGGCGGGGTGCGGTCCACGCGGCCGGACTGTCCGGCGAACCGGATGTGGTCACCACCATCACACTGTCGAAATCCCTCGGCGCTCAGGGGGGCGCCGTACTCGGGCCGCGCCGCGTGATCCGGCATCTGGTGGACACCGCCCGCAGCTTCATCTTCGACACGGGACTCGCCCCCTCCAGTGCTGCGGCAGCGCTCGCCGCCCTCGGTGCGCTCAAGGCGGAACCGGGCCTGCCGGGCAGGGTGCTGGACAACGCGGCACGCCTGTACGGCCAGTTGAGCGATGCCGGGTTCGCGGTCACCGAGCCGCAGGCCGCGGTGGTGTCGGTGCGCGCACCGTCGCCCGAGGATGCGGTGGCCTGGGCGGCCCGCTGCGCCGAGCAGGGGGTCCGTGTCGGCTGTTTCCGGCCTCCGTCGGTACCTGACGGCGTCTCCCGGCTGCGGCTGACCGCGCGCGCCGATCTGTCGGAGTCCGAAGTGGACACCGCGGTGAAGGTGATCAGTGCGACGGCCCCACGCGGCGCCACATCGTGATGTGCGGGATGCCGTCCTCCTCGAACTCTTCGCCCTCCGGCCGGTAGCCGAACTTCGCGTAGAACCCCTGCGCGTAGGTCTGGGCGTCGAGCACACTGTCGGCCGTGCCGATGTAGTCGAGCGCGGCCGCCATCAGCCGCGCCCCGAGCCCCTGCCGTCGAGCCCGGCGCGACGTCGCGACCCGGCCGATGCGATAGTGCCCGCCGGGTTCGGTGAGGATGCGGAGACAGGCATCGATGCCCTCCTCCCCCGCGATCCAGAGGTGACGGGTGCCGGGCAGCAGGTCACGGCCGTCGAGTTCCGGATAGGGGCAGGCCTGCTCGACGACGAACACGTCGACGCGCAAGCGGAGGAGGTCGTACAGCTGCGAAGAGGTCAGTTCGGTACCGGCGAGGTTCACCGGCCCTGACTATCAGAACAAGGAATCCAGCCGGGCCGCGGCCCTGATTTCGTCGCTGTAGCTGGCCACTCGCGTGTACACCCCGGGCTTGCCTGGCTTGGCGCAGCCGTCTCCCCAGGAGACGATGCCGATCAGGGTGTCACCGACCAGCAGCGGTCCGCCCGAGTCGCCCTGGCAGGCGTCGATCCCGCCGTCCGGGTAACCGGCACAGACCATGGAGCGGGCGTCGTAGTTCGGATAGCTGTCGGCGCAACCGGTATCGCTCGCCACGGGCAGTTCCGCGCGACGCAGGTACTCGGAGCGCGATCCGCCGTCGGTGGTGCGGCCCCAGCCGACCACGGTCGCGGTGGTCCCCTCGGCATAGAGCCTGGGATCGTTCTGTCCGGGCAGCGAAACCGGCTGGTAGGGCACGGCCCGGTCCAGGGTCAGCACCGCGACGTCGTCGCCTTTGCCCGGATCGCTGAATCCCGGCTCGACCCAGACCTTGGCGACCCTGGCAGTCATGCCGTCGTCGGTGCGCTCGTCCTGCCTGCCTGCGACGACGCGAATCTCGGACCGGCTGAGCGCGCGGGCGCAGTGGGCTGCGGTCGCGACCGCGGTGTGGCTCACCAGAACGCCACCGCAGAACTGGTAACCCCTGCGGTCGGTCAGGTACACCGCGTACGGGAAGTCGGTGATGGAGGCCTCCGTGCCACCGACGATCCGGGGACGCACCGTGGCCGAGGGACCGGACGGCCCCGAGGAACTGGCCGACGCCGACGCGATCGGGAACGCCACGGCTATCGCGACGGCGGCCGCGAGCAGCAGGCGGAACTTGCGGTCACGTCGAGCGTGTCTGGCCATGCGGATACCCCTCTGCGACTTTCCCCTATGGTTGCGCTGGGAATCCAGGTGACTCCCGAGCGTGAGAATGCAACGAGTGACACGGTAGTGGATTAGACCGCGAGGCGCTGTCGCTGGATCAGGTGGTCTCCTGGTCTGCCAAGCTGGGCCTGTGCGAATCTCCCCGATGATCGCCGCACTGCTGACCGTGCCGGTCCTGGCCGCGCCCGCCGCGTGCGCGGTGTCGGAGAGGACCGCACCACCGCCGGCTCCTTCACCGGCCGGCACCACCGCCTCTGCTCCGGCGAGCACGTCCCTCACCACCGCCTCCTCCCCCGCGCCGGCACCGTGGACCGTGGGCGCGCGGCCACTGCCCCGCCGCCCGGACGGATTCGGCCAGGTGGAACCGACCCCGGAAGTGCTCAGGACACGTGACCTCCCCACCCGTGACCTCCTGCCGCCCCCGGCCGCCGGGCGGTACGCCGCGACCATCCGGCCCGTGCCCGCCGACGTGCTCGCCCGCAGCACCTGGCAGAGCACGTGCCCGGTGCCTGCGAGCGGCCTGCGCTACCTGACCATGTCCTTCTGGGGTTTCGACGGCCGCGCGCACACCGGCGAGATGCTCGTCAACGCCTCGGTCGCGGAGGCGGTCACGCGGGTGTTCGGTGAGCTGTTCGGGGCACGGTTCCCGATCGAGGAGATGCGCATCACCAGCCCGGCCGAACTGGGCGCGGCGCCGACCGGTGACGGGAACAACACCAGCGCCTTCGTCTGCCGTCCCGCGCGCGGCCAGACCCGCTGGTCGGCCCACGCCTACGGCCTGGCGATCGACCTCGACCCGTTCTGCAATCCCTACACCAAGGGCGATCTCGTGCTGCCCGAACTCGCCTCGGCCTACCTCGATCGCTCCTGGCGACGCCCCGGGATGGTGCTCGCGGGCGACGCGACGGTACGGGCCTTCGCGGCGATCGGCTGGAGCTGGGGCGGAGCCTGGCACGAGCCGGTCGACCGCATGCACTTCACGGCGACGGGCGACTGAGGGGAACAAGCACCGTCCCGGACCGGTTGGCAGGAACGAACGCGATGACGGCAAAGGATGGCACAGTGCCCCACTACGACCTGGTGATCGTCGGTACCGGCTCCGGGAACTCGATTCTCGATCCGCGGTTCGCCGACTGGAAGACGGCGATCGTGGAGAAGGGGGTCTTCGGCGGCACCTGCCTCAACGTCGGCTGCATTCCGACGAAGATGTTCGTGCACACCGCCGACCTCGCGGCCACCCCGTCGGTCAGCGACCGGTTCGGTGTGGAAGAGGAACTGGTCGCGGTGCGCTGGCGCGAGGTGCGCGACCGGATCTTCGGCCGGATCGACCCGATCGCGGCAGGCGGCCGGGAGTACCGGATCGGCCACCCGGACAACGCGAACGTGACGGTGTACGAGGGCGAAGGCCGCTTCACCGGGCACAAGGAGCTCACGGTGACGACCGCCGGGGGCACCGAGACCCTCAGCGCGGACCGGTTCGTGCTCGCCGCGGGCGGACGGCCGGTGATCCCGGACGTCGAAGGACTGGACGAGGTGGGTTACCTCACCTCGGACACCGTGATGCGGCTCGATGAACTGCCCCGGCACCTGCTGATCCTGGGCAGCGGTTTCATCGCGGCCGAATTCGCGCACGTGTTCGCCTCCTTCGGGGTGGAGGTCACCGTGATCGCCCGCTCGGGCGCGCTACTGCGCTACGAAGACGAGGAGATCAGCCGGCGGTTCACCGAACTGGCGAGCCGGCGGTACGACGTCCGGCTGAACCGGCGGACCCTGCGGGCACGCCGTGACGGCTCCGGGGTGACCCTCGAACTGGAAGGCGGTGAAACGGTGCGCGGCGATCAGTTGCTGGTCGCCACCGGGCGCAGGCCCAACTCCGACCTGCTCGACGTGGCCGCCACTGGAGTGACCACTGTGGACAGTGGCCACGTGGAGGTGGACGCGCACCAGCAGACCTCCGTCGAGGGGATCTACGCGCTGGGCGACCTGTCCTCGCCCTTCGAGCTCAAGCACGTGGCCAACCACGAGGCCAGGGTCGTGCAGCACAACCTGCTGCACCCCGGCGAACCGATCGAGGCCGATCACCGTTTCGTGCCGCACGCGGTGTTCTCGTCCCCGCAGGTCGCCTCGGTCGGCCTGACCGAGCAGCAGGCGCGGCAGCGGGGGCTGGAGTACGTGACCGCCACTCAGGACTATGCCGGAATCGCCTACGGCTGGGCGATGGAGGACACGAGTGGTTTCGCCAAACTGCTCGCCGATCCTGCCACCGGCCTCCTGCTCGGCGCGCACATCATCGGCCCGAACGCGGCGACGGTGATCCAGCCGCTGATCCAGGCGATGAGCTTCGGGCTCGACGCGCACACCATGGCGCGGGGCCAGTACTGGATCCACCCCGCACTGCCCGAGCTGATCGAAAACGCACTGCTGAACCTGCCGGTGAAGGGTCAGAGGTAGCGGGGACGGCCGGCCAGCACACCGAACACCAGCTGCCCGGCCACCACGGTGAGCACCATCGCAAACGGCACCGTCCAGCCCCCGGTGAGGTCGTGCAACAGGCCGAACAGAAACGGGCCAGCCGCGGCGAGCAGGTAACCGAGCCCCTGCGCCATCCCGGACAGGCGGGCGGTGTCGTGCGAGGTGCGGCTGCGCAGTGCGATCGTGGTCAGCGCGAGGGAGAACACGCTCATCCCGATGCCGATGAGGACGGACCACAGCACCGGTGCCGCACCGGGCGCGACCATCACCCCGGTCACCCCGGCGAAGCCGCACCCGCCGAGCCCGAGAATCCACCAGCTCTGGCTGCCCTGCCGGGCCGCCAGCGGCGGCACGACCAGGCTGACCGGGAGCCCGAGGACGGAGACCAGGCCGAGCAGCAGGCCCGCGTCACCGCGGCTCACTCCGGCGTCCATCAGCACCTGCGGCAGCCAGCCCATCACGATGTAGGCCAGGCAGGCCTGGAAGCCGAAGAACAGCGTCACGGTCCACGCGAGGCCGTTGCGCAACAGGGACCGGCCGGCCTCACCGTGCGCTCCTTGGGGCACCGGCGGCGAGGGGCGGCCACGAGCGGCGGCGAGCCACACCACGAGCGCGAGACCGGACAGTGCCGCCCAGGACGCCAGTGCCGGCCGCCAGCCACCGAGAGCGGTGTCCAGGGGCGGGGTCGCGGCGGAGCCGAGGGCGCCACCGGCCTGCAGCGCCCCGGTGTAGAGCCCCGTCATCAGCCCGACGCGGGCCGCGAAGGACTCCTTCACCACCACGGGGATCAGCACGTTCGCCAATGCGATCCCGGCGGTGGCGACGAGGGTGCCGCCGAGCACCACCAGCGGGCCGTCCAGCACCCGCAGCACCAGTCCGGCGGTGAGCAGCGCCAGTGCCGTGGCGACCGCACCCCCGAGCCCGATCCGCCGGGCCACCCAGGGCGCGGTCGAACCGGCCGCCGCGAAACAGAGGCCGGGCACCGTGGTGAGGGCACCGGCCCAGGTCGAGGAGGCACCGAGCGTTTCCCGCATCTCGTCGAGCACCGAGCCGACCGAGGTGACCGCCGGACGCAGGTTCACCGCGGCGAGCACGACGGCGACCCCCAGGAGGACACCGCCGGCGAGCACCCGGCGCACGGAAGGCTGTTGCACGGTTATGTCGGCCACACTGGCTACTATGGCAGACATAGGATGATCGGGTGAAGGGATCAGGTGTGCCGCTAGCCACCACCCGGCGGGCCGGGCTCGTGGACCAGGTGATCGAGCAACTGAAGGGCGCCATCGCCGGGGGCGAGTGGCCGGTGGGCCACCGCATTCCGACGGAGAGCGTCCTCGCCACCACCCTCGGCGTCGGCCGCAACACCGTGCGGGAAGCCGTCCGCGCGCTCGCCCACGGCGGCCTCCTCGAAGTACGGCAGGGCAACGGCACCTACGTCCGGGCCACGAGCGAGGTGTCCGGCGCCCTCCGCCGCCTGTGCGGCACCGAGCTGCGCGAGGTCCTGCAGGTGCGGCGCAGCCTCGAAATGGAGGGCGCACGCCTGGCCGCGACCGCGCACACCCCCGAGGAACTAGCCGAACTCGGCGCGCTGCTGGACGAACGCGAGCGCGCGCAGCGCGAGAACTCGCTCGAGGACTTCGTCCGCGCAGATGCCGGCTTCCACCTCAAGGTCGTCCAATGTGGACACAACACGCTGCTCACCGAGCTCTACCGCGGCCTCACCGAGGTGGTGGCGGCCAGCGTGGCCACCACCTCCCACGATCACCTCGACGAGCGGACCGAGATCGGCCACCACGGCCTGCTGGCCGCGATCGCCGACCGCGATCCGGACCGGGCCGCCGCCGAAGCCGGCGGCTTCCTCGACCAGTTGCTGCTCAGGGAAGAGTCAGGATCTCCGCGCCCGTCTCGGTGACGACGATGGTGTGCTCGAACTGGGCCGTCCACTTCTTGTCCTTCGTGGTGACGGTCCAGTCGTCGTCCCAGACGTCGTAGTCGATCGTGCCGAGCGTGATCATCGGCTCGATCGTGAACGTCATGCCCTGCTCGATCACCGTCGTCACCGACGGTTCCTCGTAGTGCAGCACGGTCGGTGCGGTGTGGAAGGCGGGTCCGACACCGTGACCGGTGAAGTCCCGCACGACGCCGTAGCCGAACCGCTTGGCGTAGGACTCGATCACGCGGCCGATCACGTTCAGCTGACGCCCCGGGCGCACCGCCTTGATCGCCCGCATAGTGGCCTCGTGCGTGCGCTCGACGAGCAGTCGCACCTCTTCCGACACGTCGCCGGCCAGGAAGGTGGCGTTCGTGTCACCGTGCACCCCACCGATGTAGGCGGTGACGTCGATGTTGCAGATGTCGCCGTCCTCGATCACCGTCGAGTCCGGGATGCCGTGGCAGATGACCTCGTTCAGCGAGGTGCAGCAGGACTTGGGAAACCCGCGGTAGCCCAGGGTCGACGGGTAGGCGTGGTGGTCGAGCAGGAATTCGTGCACCACCTTGTCCACGTCTTCGGTGGTGTTGCCGGGTTTGACGGCCTTGCCGCCCTCCTCCAGCGCCTGCGCCGCGATCCGGCCCGCGATCCGCATCGCCTCGATGACCTCGGAAGTGCGCACACCATTGCCGTTGTCGCGCTTCGGTGCCGGCTTGTCCACGTACTCGGGGCGCGGAATGCTGGCTGGGACGGGCCGACGGGGCGTCTGGACGCCGGGCTTCAGTGGGGCACGCTGGGACATACCTCCACCCTACGGCGTGCCCGGAAAATCAGAACAGGACCGTGGCGTAGCGGCCGACCTGGCGGAAGCCGATCGCCCGGTAGGCGGCCAGCGCGGGACTGTTGAAGGAGTTGACGTACAGGCTGGCGGTACGGCCCAATCCGTTGACCAGATGGCTCACCACCGCCGCGGTCCCGGACCTGCCCAGGCCGTGGCCTCGCCGGTCCGGACGCACCCAGACCCCCTGGATCTGGCCCACGGTACGGGAAAGCGCGCCGATCTCGGCCTTGAACACGACTTCGCGGCCCTCGAACCTCGCGAACGCGCGCCCGCTCGCGATCAGCTCGGCCACGCGGGCACGGTAGCTCGCGCCGCCGTCTCCCGCGCACGGGTCCGCCCCCACCTCTTCGATGAACATGGCGATCGCGGCCGGCAGGTACTGCTCGATCTCGCTCGGCCGCACCGGACGGACCAGGGGATCCACCGCCACCTCCGTCCGGCCGTCCATCGCCATCAGCGGCTGGTCCTCGCGAACCTCCCGGGCGGGGCCCCACTCCCCCGCCAGCTGGTCCCACAGCCCGAGCACCTGCTCGGCCGGACCGACGAGAGAGGAACAGAGGCGCTGGCGGCGCAGCGCACGGTCGGCGAAGGAACGCAGCGCGGACGCGTTGCCGCGCAGGGGGATCAGGTTGGGGCCGGAGAAGCACAGACCGGGCAGCCGCCCGGAACCCCAGCCGCGGTAGTCGGCCGCCCACAGCTCACCGCCGAGCCGCCACGGATCGAGACCGGCGACCTCGACGCGAGCGCTCACCATGCAACTCGCCACGGGGTCGGCCGCGAGAACGGCACGGACCGCCGCGAAGTCCCGATCACCGAGCAGCCGTGCACCGGCAAGCCGCAACACATCGTCCAGACTGCCAGATGACCCCCCGGCACGGGCAACCGGCCGCCCCGACACCATGGCGCCGTCCTAGAACCGCGTGGTGTCCAGTCGAAGACCGAACGGCTCGCCGACCTCGACTTCACGGCCGAAGGGCACCCGGATCGTCTTGCCATACACGCCGTCCACCGGTTCCGAGAACAGCGAAACGGCCGGACCGTCCTCATCGAACTGGTCGATGAGCAGATACTGCGGGATCGGGCCGTGCGCGTAGGCCCACTTCTTCTTCGAGCGGTCGTGCCGGGCGTTGCCGCGGGAGGTGATCTCCACGGCCAGCAGGACGTGTTCCGCGGGAACCGGGTCCGAGCTCTCCGGGATCACGTCACGCGGCACCACGCACAGATCGGGCACGTAGATCCCGCCGATCCGCTCGATCCCCACACCCAGGGTCTGGAAGACACCGCAGCCTTCCGGTTTGCTCCCCACCAGCGCCTCATGCACGTGATCGGCGATGAGGTTGTGCGGTCCCCCCGGCGGCGGCGTCATCTGGATCCCCTCGACGGTGAGCTCGGGCCGCCATCCCTCCGGCACCTCGAGTTCGCGCCAGGTCTCCAGCAGGTAGTTCCAGCTCAGCGCGGAATCCGTGAAAGCGACGCTCACGACCCCACCCCGTTTCTGCGCTCGACGACTGCCCCCAAGGATAGCGGCAAGGGCGCCCGAGAAGCGCCCACCGAGCTCCGAGCCTAACTCACCGTGACGACGGGCTGACCGCTTCCTTCCGCCTCGCCGTGCTCCTCCGCGATGCGCATGGCCTCTTCGATCAGGGTCTCCACGATCTGGTGCTCGGGCACGGTCTTGATCACTTCGCCCCGGACGAAGATCTGCCCCTTGCCGTTGCCGCTGGCCACCCCGAGGTCGGCCTCGCGCGCCTCACCGGGGCCGTTCACCACACAGCCCATCACGGCCACCCGCAGCGGCACCTCCAGGCCCTCCAGGCCCGCCGTCACCTCGTCGGCCAGCTTGTACACGTCCACCTGAGCGCGGCCACACGACGGACAGGACACGATCTCCAGCTTGCGGGGGCGCAGGTTCAGCGACTGCAGGATCTGCGCGCCGACCTTGACCTCCTCCACCGGAGGCGCGGACAGCGAGACGCGGATCGTGTCGCCGATGCCCTGCCGCAACAGGGCTCCGAAGGCCACCGCCGACTTGATCGTGCCCTGGAACGCCGGGCCCGCCTCGGTGACGCCGAGGTGCAGCGGGTAGTCGCACTGCTCGGCGAGCAGCTCGTACGCCCGCACCATGACCACCGGGTCGTTGTGCTTGACCGAGATCTTGATGTCGTGGAAGTCGTGCTCGGCGAACAGGGACGCCTCCCACAGCGCCGACTCCGCCAATGCCTCCGGCGTCGCCTTGCCGTACTTCTTCAGCAGGCGGGGGTCCAGCGAACCCGCGTTGACCCCGATCCGGATCGGGGTGCCGTGGTCCTTGGCGGCCTGCGCGATTTCCTTGACCTTGTCGTCGAACTTCTTGATATTGCCCGGGTTCACCCGGACTGCCGCGCAACCGGCCTCGATCGCGGCGAAGACGTACTTCGGCTGGAAGTGGATGTCGGCGATCACCGGGATCTTCGACTTCTTCGCGATCGCGGGCAGCGCCTCCGCGTCGTCCGCCGAAGGGCAGGCGACGCGCACGATGTCGCAGCCCGCCGCGGTCAACTCGGCGATCTGCTGCAGCGTGGCGTTGACGTCCGCGGTCAGCGTGGTGGTCATCGACTGCACGGAGATCGGGTGTTCGCTGCCCACACCCACCGAACCCACCATCAACTGCCGGGTCGGGCGCCGTGGCGCGAGTACGGGAGGGGGAAGGGCGGGCATGCCCAGGGCGACGCTCATGGAATCCTCTACGGCCTACAGACGGCTGCGTACTCGATCAGCCTACCTACTGCAGACGGATCGGGTTGACGATGTCAGCCGTCACGGTGAGCAGCGTTACCGCCCCGCCGAGGAACACGATGACCATCGTGATCGCCGACAGCTTCGTGTAGTCCACCGGCCCGCCCGCGGCCTTGCCGCGCAGCCCGCGCTGCCAATCCCGGATCCGCTCGTACCAGGTGACCGCGATGTGGCCGCCGTCCAGCGGCAGCAGCGGCAGCAGGTTGAACACGCCGACGAAGAAGTTCAAGCTGGCCAGCAGGAGCAGGAACAACGGCCAGACCCCGGCTTCCACCGCCTCGCCGCCGATCCGGCTCGCGCCGACCACGCTGACCGGGGTGTTCGGATCCCGCTCGCCACCGAAGATCGCGTGCACCACCGCGGGGATGCGCTGCGGGAACTCCAGGAGCCGGTCCCAGGTCTGCACGAACATGTCCGAGGTGAACGATCCCGCCGCACCGAAGGCGGCGACCGGGCTGTAGTGCAGCGACTGCGCCATGACGACGCCGATCGCGCCGTTGCGGACGATCGTGGGCGCACCCTTCGGGTTGGCCGGGTCGGTGACCGGGCGGTCCACCTTCACCACGTCGACCGTCAGGGGGATGACCTGCCCGTCGCGCCGCACCTGCAGGGTGACCGGCCCGGACAGCGGTTTGATCCGGGCGGTCACGTCGGAGAAGGTGGGAGTGGCCACCCCGCCCACCGAGACGATCTCGTCGCCGGGCTTGAGCCCCGCGGCCTTCGCCGGAGCCGGGTCACCCGGCTGGCAGTCCGGCGAGGCCGCCTGGCTGGCCGTCGTGGCATTCGTCACACAGTCGGCCACCGAGTCGATCTGCGGTTTGCCCGTGTTGTTCGGCAGGCCCATCGTGGCCGCCATCACGTACAACACGAGGAAGCCGAGGATGAAGTGCGTCACCGACCCGGCGGCCAGCACGACGGTGCGCTTCCAGGTCTTGTACCGCCACATGGCCCGCGGCGCCTCGTCGGGGGTGACCTCGTCGAGGGCCGTCATCCCGGCGATGTCGCAGAAACCACCGAGCGGGATCCACTTCAGGCCGTACTCGGTCTCACCCCGGCGGAACGAGAAGACCTTGGGTCCGAAACCGATGAAGTAGCGGCGGACCTTCATCCCAAAGGCCTTCGCGGTGAGCATGTGCCCCGCCTCGTGCAGCGCGACGGACACGCAGATGCCCAGCGCGAAGAGCACGACTCCGAAAATGTAGGCGAGCAAGCCCTACTTCCTCTCCTCAGCGATTTCAGCGGCGCGGGCGCGCGCCCACCGTTCCGCGGCGAACACATCCTCCAGGTCGCGGGGTTCGCGGCGCCACTCGTCAGCCTCCTGAACCACCTGTTCAACAGTGTCCACGATGGAGGTGAAGCGGGCGTTCTGCGCGAGGAAGGCGGCCACCATCGTCTCGTTCGCGGCGTTGAACACCGCGGGCAGGCAGCCGCCGGTCGTCCCGGCGTGACGGGCCAGTTCGACGGCGGGGAAGGCCTCGGCGTCCAGCGGTTCGAAGGTCCACGCCGAGGCCTGGTCCCAGCGGCACGGCTGGGCCGCCCCCGGCACCCGGTCGGGCCAGTGGAGGGCCAGCGCGATCGGCAGGCGCATGTCGGGCGGGCTGGCCTGCGCCAGCGTCGAGCCGTCGGTGAAGGTCACCATCGAGTGCACGATCGACTGGGGGTGCACGACCACGTCGATGCGGTCGCAGGGCACGTCGAACAGCAGGTGAGCCTCGATCAGCTCGAGCCCCTTGTTGACCAGGGTGGCCGAGTTGATGGTGATCAGCCGCCCCATCGACCAGGTGGGGTGGGCCAGGGCGTCGGACACGCTCACCCCGGCCATCTCGGCTCTGCTGCGGCCGCGGAACGGCCCGCCGGAGGCGGTGAGCACCAGGCGGTCGACCTCGTCCGCCCGGCCACCCCGCAACGCCTGCGCCATCGCGGAATGTTCGGAGTCCACCGGCACCAGCTGGCCCGGCCTGGCCGCCTTGAGCACCAGTGGTCCCCCGGCGATCAGGGACTCCTTGTTGGCCAGTGCCAGCATCGCGCCGGTGTCCAGCGCGCGCAGCGTGGGCTCGAGCCCCTGGGAACCGGGCATCCCGTTGAGCACCACGTCCACCGGCACGGCGGCGATGAGTTCGGTCACCGCGTCGGCGCCGGCGAAGATCCGCGGCAGGCGGAACTCGCCCCGCGCGTACCCGCGGCGCTGCGCCTCGGCGTACAGCGCTAGCTGCAGATCCTCGACCGCGGTCGGTTTGACGACCGCGACCGCCTCCACCTCGTGGGCCAGGGCCTGGGCGGCGAGCGCAGCCGGATCGCCACCCCCGGCGGCGATGCCCGCGACGCGGAACAGGTGGGGATTACGGGCGGCGACGTCCAGTGCCTGCGTGCCGATGGACCCGGTGGAACCGAGCACGAGGACGGTGCGGGGTGTGTTCATCGCGACCATTGTCCCGAACCGCCCGCCGGGCGCGCCCGGGGCATGTGGGATTATCGCGAGTGCAGGTTCCGGCAGGTTGTGGAGGAGTGATCGTGGCAGGCAAGACGGTGGAGAAGCGGAAGCATTCCGGCGTCGGCACGGTGGACCCCCGCGACGAGCCGTCGGCGGCCTGGGGATGGCATGGCACCTTCCCGAAGGCCACCCGGATCGCCGGCTGGGTCACCGCGATCCTGTTGTTCGTGATGATCTACAACAACCACGAGAACAACACCGAGAACGTCTGGCTGATCGGTCTCGGCGTGGCCGTGATCATCGGGCTGCTCATCGACCTCAAGCGGCAGCGCACCGCCTGGCGGCGCTGACCGCACCCGCGGCCTGCGCCCGGCTCAGCCCTCGGCGGCGAGCTGGCCGCAGGCCGCGGCGATCTCCTGGCCTCGCGTGTCCCGGACCGTGCAGGCCACTCCCCCCGCGTTGACGCGGCGCACGAACTCCCGCTCGACGGCCTTCGGACTGGCGTCCCACTTGCTGCCCGGTGTCGGGTTCAGCGGGATGACGTTGACGTGCACGAGTTGGTTGAGGTGCTTGCGCAGCCGCTTGGCCAGCAGGTCCGCGCGCCACGGCTGGTCGTTGACGTCCCGGATGAGCGCGTATTCGATCGAAACCCGCCGTCCGCTGGTGTCGGCGTAGTAGCGAGCCGCCTCGAGCACCTCGTCCACTGACCACCGGTTGTTCACCGGGACCAGCGTGTCACGCAACTCGTCGTCCGGCGTGTGCAGGGACACCGCCAGGCGCACCTGGAGCTTTTCATCCGCCAGCCTCCGGATCGCCGGCGCCAGCCCGACCGTGGAGACGGTGACCGAACGCTGCGAAATGCCGAGCCCACCGGGGGCGGGGTCGGTGATGCGGCGGACCGCGGCCACCACTCGCTTGTAGTTGGCCAGTGGCTCCCCCATGCCCATGAACACGATGTTCGACAGGCGGCCCGGGGTCGGCTTCCCGTCCGGCCCCGGCATCAACCCGTCCCGCATCACCGCGGCGGCGGCCCGGACCTGGTCGACGATCTCGGCCGTGGACAGGTTGCGGTCCAGCCCGCCCTGCCCGGTGGCGCAGAAGGGGCAGGCCATCCCGCACCCCGCCTGACTCGAAATGCACAGCGTGGCCCGATCCGGGTAGCGCATGAGCACGCTCTCCAGCAGCGTGCCGTCGTGCGCCCGCCACAGCGTCTTCCGCGTGGTGCCCTCGTCGCAGGCCACCGCGCGAACCTCGGTCAGCAGCGGCGGCATCAGCTCCGCGACCAACCGATCGCGGGAGGCGGCCGGGATGTCCGTCATCGCCGCCGGGTCGACCGTGAGGCGCGAGAAGTAGTGATTCGACAGTTGCTTGGCGCGAAACGGCTTCTCGCCGAGTTCGGCGACCGCTTCCGCTCGCTCGGCGACGGTGAGGTCGGCCAGATGGCGGGGCGGCAGTCCGCGGCGAGGCGCCTCGAAGACCAGGGGGAGAGCAGTCATAACCGTTCCAGTGTCGCACGAACCGGCCCCTTGCCGAGCGACTGTTTCCGATATATCGTGAACATGTCGGAACATAACGAGGAAGGAGATCCGACATGCGATACCGAGCTTTTCCCTTCCCTCCGGATCCGGAGGGACGCAGGGCCTTCGGGCCGCGCGGCCGCGGTGGATTCGGCGAGTTCCCGCCCGGCTGGGGTCCCGGCGGCTCACGCCGCGGACACGGCCGTCCGCACCACCCCGGTGGCCGCCGCGGACGGCGCGGCGACGTGCGTGCGGCGATCCTCGCCCTGCTCGCCGAACAGCCACGGCACGGCTACGAAATCATCAGCGAGATCGCCGAGCGCAGCGGCGGGTTCTGGCGCCCCAGCCCGGGGTCGATCTACCCGACCTTGCAACTGCTCGCCGACGAGGGCCTGGTGATCAGCCACGACGAGGGCGGCAAGAAACTGTTCGAACTCACCGAGGAAGGCCGGGCGGCCGCCGGACGGCAGGACGAAACCCCGCCGTGGGAGCAGATCGCCCACGAGGTCGACCCGTCCGAAGTGAACCTGCGCAAGGCAGGCGCCACCCTGATGGCCGCCGCGATCCAGGTCTCCCAGGCCGGCACCCCCGGCCAGAAGAAACGAGCGGTCGAGGTACTCAACGAAGCCCGGCGTTCCCTCTACGGGATCCTGGGTGAAATCGACTCCGAAGACGACGAGTGACCCGGCAGCACGAGGCCGGTGGGCTTCTCGCGGACGTGTACGCGATAGTCCACCGGCACCGTGAAGCCGTTCGCGGGATCATCGTTGCGTCGTAGGACATCGGCGATGGCGCGCGCCGCCACCGCCGGACTGAATTCGATCTTCAGCACGGCTTCCAGCTCGGCGCGTTCGGCGAACCACCATCGCGTGGCGACGCGCCGGCAGCGGAAACCCTGACCGGCGAAAAACGCTTCCACCGCCGCCGGGTCGTAGTGCGGCAGGTCCTCGCGCATCCATCGGCCGTACGGCTCTCCGGTCACGTCGAGATCCACGATCACCAGCGAACCGCCCGGACGCAACACCCGGTCCGCTTCCCGCAGGCCCGGTTCGCAGCCCGGCCCGAAGAAGTAAGCGGTGCGCGCGTGCACGACATCCGCGCACCCCTCCGGCAGCGGCAACCGCTGTGCCGGACCGCCCAGCACCTCCACGTTGCGCAGTTCGCCGACCCGCCGTTTTGCCCGCAGCAGCAACGGTTCGTGCGGTTCGACCCCGACCACCGACCGCGCCGCCGAGGCGAACACCGGCAGGTGGAAGCCGTCACCGCAACCGACATCCACCACGTCCCGGCCGGCCCAGGCCGCCTCCTCCGCGATCACCCGCCAGATCGCGCCGTCCACGTCCTGCGCGCGGTTCTCCCGCTCGTAGACGTCCGGGTAGTACCAGATGTTCGGACTCGGTACCACGGCCCCGTCGCGGAGCTTCGCCTTCAGCCCGCGACGGGCGGCCTTCCACATGGGAACCAGCATAAGCGAGCGGAATCCGGGGAAACGCGCATCGAGCGGCCGTAGCATGGGCAGCGGAACACTGGAGGACGTCATGACTTTCGGTTCGCCGCTGCGCCGATCCCTTCCCACACCGGGAACGCCCTGCTGGGTGGAGCTGGCCACCGGCGACGAAGACACCGCCCAGCGCTTCTACGGCAAGCTGTTCGGCTGGAGCTTCCACGCCCACCGTGATCCGTCCACTCCCACCGGCCGGTATTTCATCGCGACTCTCGGCGGCAGTCAGGTCGGCGGCCTCTACCGGAGCGCGGGGGGCTCGGCCCCACAGTGGACCGTCAACATCTCCGTGCACAACACCGCGGGCGCCGCGGAATGGGTTGCCCGGCTCGGCGGCATGGTGACCCTCGGGCCGGTCGGTATCCCGCGCCGGGGCAGCGTGCTGCACGCGATGGATCCGGCCGGTGCCCCGCTCGTGCTCTGGCAGCCACCGCCGGACTGGGACTTCGGTACCGGAGTGCCGAACACCTTCGCCACCGCCGACCTCAACACCCACGACGGGGCCACCGCCGACGCCTTCTTCGGCCGCCTGTTCCGGTACAGGTGCCTGCAGATCGGGGACCACCACGGCATCGACTACGCGGAATGGCAGTTGGAGCACCAGCCGGTGCTGTACCGGTACGTGATGGGGCCCGAGTATCCGGCGGACACTCCGCCGCACTGGATGGTCTACTTCGCCGCCGATCCGGCGGTCGGGGTCGACGCCACGGCCGGACACGCAGTCATGCTCGGCGGCCGGATCGTGGTCGGCGCCTACGACTCCCCCTGGGGTCGCATCGCCGTCGTCGCCGACCCCGACGGGGCGGTGTTCTCGATCGTCGACCGGAGCGAAGTGCTCCAGGAGTGGGGCCGGGCCGAGGTCGACGACCCCTACGACGACTGAACCCGAGCCGGGTTCACCCCACGAAGGCCGACAGCAGCGCCCAGGAAACAACGGCCGAAGGCAGCAGCGAGTCCAGCCGGTCCATCAGTCCGCCGTGCCCGGGCAGGAGGGTGCCCATGTCCTTGATGCCCAGATCCCGCTTGATCAGCGACTCGACGAGATCGCCCAGGGTCGCGGTGAGCACGATGGCGGCACCGAAGATCACCCCCTGCCACACCAGCCCGTCCAGCAGGAACGACACCGCCAGTGCGCCGCCGGCGATGCCCGCGATCATCGACCCGGAGAAGCCCTCCCACGTCTTCTTCGGACTGATCGTCGGCGCCATCGGGTGCTTTCCCTTGAGCACGCCGGCCACGTAGCCACCGGTGTCCGAGGCGACCACCGCGATCATGAAGGTCAGCACCCGGCCGACCCCGTCGTGCGGCGGCACCAGCATCGCGGCAAAGGAAGCGAACAGCGGCAGGTAGGCCGCCGCGAACACCGAGGCGGTGATGTCGCGCAGATACCCCTGCGCCCCGCCGGGAAGCCGCCACAACAGGCAGGCCAGCACCGTGATCACGAACGCGATCAGCGCCCCGGCCCGCCCGTACGGCCAGGCCAGCCAGATCATCGCCTGACCCCCGACGAGCAACGGGACCAGCGCGAGCCGGATGTCGGCGGCGCGGCGCAGGGCCTGCGCGAACTCGAAGGTCCCGGCCGCGACCGCCAGCGCGATGATCCCGATGAACAGGTACCGCACGGTGAGCAGCGAGACGAGAATCGCCGCGCCCAACACCACCCCGACCGCGATGGCCGCCGGCAGGTTACGGCCGGCTCGCGACGGTTTCTTGGCCGGCTCGGCGGGTTCCACCGGCTCCGGAGAAGACATCGGCGCCTTCTCGCGCTCTTCGCTCACCTGGGCCATCAGACCTCGAGTAGCTCGGCTTCCTTGTGTTTGACGAGCTCGTCAATCTGGTTGACGTAGTTGTCGGTGAGGTGCTGCAGTTCCTTCTCGGCGCGGGCGACCTCGTCCTCACCGGCCTCGCCGTCCTTGGCGATCCGGTCCAGCTCTTCCTTGGCCTTGCGGCGGACTCCACGGATGTGCACCTTGGCGTCCTCACCCTTGCTCTTGGCCATCTTGACCATCTCGCGCCGCCGTTCCTCGGTCAGCTGCGGGATGACGACCCGGATGATGCTGCCGTCGTTGCTCGGGTTCACGCCGAGGTCCGAGTCACGGATCGCCTTTTCGATCGCGGCCAGCTGCCCCTGGTCGTAGGGCTTGATGATCGCCATGCGCGCCTCGGGGATGTTCACCCCCGCCACCTGGTTGAGCGGCATGGTCGAGCCGTAGGCCTCCACCATCACCCGGGAGAACATCGACGGGTTGGCCCGGCCGGTCCGCACCGACGACAGATCCTCCTTGGCGAAGGACACCGCTTTTTCCATCTTCTCCTCGGCATCGAGAAGGGCTTCGTCGATCACGGCTGCTCCCGTTGTCTCTCAGTTGTCTCCTGTGATCCCACCAGGACTAGGCGTCGGGCCCGTCGGCGGGGGTGCTGACCAGTGTGCCGATCCTCTCACCACGAACCGCACGCGCGATGTTCCCCTCGGTGAGAAGGTTGAACACGATAATCGGCATGTTGTTGTCCATGCAGAGGCTGAAGGCGGTCGCGTCGGCGACCTTGAGCCCGCGCTCGAGCACCTCGCGATGGGTGATCTCGTCGAACATCTTGGCGGTGGGGTCGCTCTTCGGATCGGCGGTGAAGACACCGTCGACGGCCTTCGCCATGAGCACCGCTTCGCAGCCGATCTCCAGCGCCCGCTGGGCGGCGGCGGTGTCGGTGGAGAAGTAGGGCATCCCGACGCCTGCGGCGAAGATCACGACCCGGCCCTTCTCGAGGTGCCGCTCCGCACGCCTTGGAATGTAGGGCTCGGCCACCTGGCCCATGGTGATCGCGCTCTGCACCCGCGTGGGCACGCCTTCCTTTTCCAGGAAGTCCTGCAGGGCGAGACAGTTCATCACGGTGCCGAGCATCGCCATGTAGTCGGCGCGATCCCGGTCCATACCGCGCTGGGACAGCTCCGCGCCGCGGAAGTAGTTGCCGCCGCCGATGACCACGGCCATCTGCACGCCCGTCCGCACCACGCCGGCGATCTGCTGGGCCACCGAGTGCACGACGTCCGGATCCACGCCCAGCGATCCCCCGCCGAGCATCTCGCCACCCAGTTTCAGCAGTACCCGCCGGTAACCGCCGGCCTGATCCGCCATGTCACCGGCCCCGTTACGGGGGCCATCCCCCACCTCAGTCACGCCCGCCTCTTCTCCGCTGGTACCGCTGCTGTGCCTGCCTGGCCCGTTCGTCACCGTGCCCCGTCCCCGACATCGCCGGAGACGGGGCACGGTCACATTTCAGCCGCCAGGCCTTACTGCTGGCCTACCTCGAACCGGGCGAACCGCGTCACGGTCACGCCGGCCTCGTCGAGCAGCTGCTTCACAGTCTTCTTGTTGTCGGTCACCGAAGGCTGCTCCAGGAGCACGACGTCCTTGTAGAACGCGTTCACCTTGCCCTCGATGATCTTCGGCAGCGCCTGCTCCGGCTTGCCCTCGGACCGCGCGGTCTCCTCCGCGATACGACGCTCGTTGTCCACGAGCTCGGCCGGAACCTCTTCGCGGGTCAGGTACTTCGGCTTGAGCGCCGCGATCTGCAGTGCCGCGCCCCGGGCCGCGTCGGCGTTGTCCCCGGTGTACTCCACCAGGACACCGACCGCCGGAGGCAGACCCGCACCACGCCGGTGCAGGTAGGTCTCGACGGTGCCGTCGAAGGCCACGACCCGGCGCAGGACCAGCTTCTCACCGATCTTCGCCGAAAGCTCCTGGATCGCGTCGTTGACGCTCTTGCCGCTCTCGATCTCGGCGGCACCCAGCTTCTCGGCGTCATCGGGGCGGGCGCTCTTGGCCACCGCCACGATCTTCTCGGCCAACTGCTGGAACTGCTCGTTCTTGGCGACGAAGTCGGTCTCCGAGTTGAGCTCGACCAGAACGCCGCCGTCACCGGCGACCAGCCCTTCGGCGGTGGCCCGCTCGGCACGCTTGCCGACGTCCTTGGCACCCTTGATGCGCAGGAGTTCGACGGCCTTGTCGAAGTCGCCGCCCGACTCCTCCAGCGCCTTCTTGCAGTCCATCATGCCGGAACCGGTGAGCTCACGGAGACGCTTGACGTCTGCCGCGGTGTAGTTCGCCATCGTGCGTTGTCCGTTCCCTTCGGAAAAGTTCTGGGGGCGCGTGCCGCCGTCGCGGCGGCACGCGCGTTCGATCAGGAGGAGGCGGTCTGCTCGGCCGGCTTCTCGCCGCCCTCGCCACCAGCCAGCAGTTCCTTCTCCCACTCGGCCAGCGGCTCGTCCGAGGCCACACCGGGCTCCGGCTTGTCCTGGCCCTCCGGAGCGGAGCCGTTGCGGCCCGAACGGGCCAGCAGGCCGGCCGCCGCGGCCTCGGCGACCACCTTGGTCAGCAGCGCCGCGGAGCGGATCGCGTCGTCGTTACCCGGGATCGGGTAGTCGACCTCGTCCGGGTCGCAGTTGGTGTCCAGCACCGCGACCACGGGGATGTTCAGCTTGCGCGCCTCGCCGACGGCGATGTGCTCCTTCTTGGTGTCCACGATCCACACGGCGCTGGGCACCTTCGCCATGTCGCGGATACCGCCGAGGGTCTTCTCCAGCTTGTCCTTCTCGCGGGTGAGCGTCAGGATCTCGCGCTTGGTCAGCCCCTGGAAACCACCGGTCTGCTCCTGCGACTCGAGTTCCTTCAGACGCTGAAGCCGCTTGTGCACGGTCTGGAAGTTCGTGAGCATGCCGCCGAGCCAGCGCTGGTTGACGTAGGGCATGCCCACGCGCTGCGCCTCGGAGGCGATCGCTTCCTGCGCCTGCTTCTTCGTGCCGACGAACATGATGGTGCCGCCGTGCGCGACGGTCTCCTTGATGAACTCGTAGGCACGGTCGATGTAGGTCAGCGTCTGCTGCAGGTCGATGATGTAGATGCCGTTGCGCTCGGTGAGGATGTAGCGCTTCATCTTCGGATTCCAGCGGCGGGTCTGATGCCCGAAGTGCACGCCGGAATCGAGCAACTGCTTCATGGTGACGACGGCCATGGCCGGATTCGCACCTCTTCTGTCTTGAGCGTGCCGGGATGAGCCGGCCCGCATGGTCGGTTTGCCGCCGCCGGCCGGGTGGCCGGCGACCCTGGTGCCGTGCCGATGCCCGGACCCCGAGAGAAGCCGCGCTTCTCGACGGAGACCGCCGGGCGCCGCGTGTCCCGCCACCGGCCGATCCGAAGGAACGATGCCGGGAACAGGACCTGCACATACACGCGAAGTCGACCTGTGCCAGCACAGGCCGCGCAAACAGTGTACGCCCAGCCACCCTCGGGCTTCAGCACGGGCAACGGGAACCGGCAGGGTTGTCCACACCGCCCGAGTTGTCCACAGATTCCGGTTATCCCCTGGCGGTCCGGACCCGCCCGCCGCGACAGTGGATCACGTGACCACCCTGTCCGTACTCGCCCTGACGATGGCGCTCCTGTCGGGAGCGTCGGGCACCGCCGCCGCGCCATCGTTCCCGCTCACCCCGCTCGCCGGACCGGAGCCCCGGTTCTCCTGGCCCCTGTCCCCCGAGCCCTCCGTGACCAGGTCCTTCGACGCACCCGCGGACGAGTACGGCGCCGGGCACCGCGGCGTGGACCTCGGCGCCACACCCGGACAGCCCGTGCTCGCGGCGGCGGAGGGCGTCGTGGTGTTCGCCGGTCAGGTGGGGGGCCAGGAAGTGCTGTCGATCGATCACGACGGGGGCCTGCGGACCACCTACGAGCCCGTCGCTCCCACCGTGGCGCCCGGCACGCAGATCTTCCAGGGGCAGCCGATCGGTACCGTCGCCCCGGGGCATCCAGGGTGTCCTCAGGCCGCCTGCCTGCACTGGGGCGTCCGGCGGGGCGGGGAATACCTCAACCCGCTGGCGCTGATCCGCACCGCATCGGTGATCCGACTGAAACCATGGAACCCGCCCTGATACCCGCTCACGGCCCGGGCGCTGGCTGGTTCAGACCCCCGCCTGCTCGGTGAGGCGGGCGCGGAGGCGCAGCACGGCCCGGGTGTGGAGCTGGCTGACCCGGGATTCGGTGACGCCGAGAACCTTGCCGATCTCGGCGAGGGTCAGGCTCTCGAAGTAATAGAGGCTGACCACGATCCGGTCGCGCTCGGTCAGCTGGGCGATCGCCTCGGCCAGCTGGCGCCGGTTGTCCCGGTCGACCAGGACCGCCACCGGATCGACGGCGCCGTCGTCGGGCAGGGTGTCCACCAGTGACCCGCTGTCCTTGCCCGCCGCGACCAGGTCCTCCAGGGCGACGACACTGGTCAGCCGCAACTGGCCGTAGAGATCGCGGAGTTCGTCGAGGCCGATGCCGAGTTCGTGGGCGAGTTCCACGTCGGTGGGGGTGCGGTGCAGCCGCGCGCCGAGTCGTTCAAGGGCCCGCTCGGCTTCCCGGAGCCGGCTGCGCACCACGCGCGGCACCCAGTCCTGGGAGCGCAGGTCGTCGAGGATGGCGCCGCGGATGCGCTGCATGGCATAGGTCTCGAAGCGCAGGCCCCGCTCGGGATCGAACTTCTCGATCGCGTCGATCAGGCCGAAAATGCCGGACTGGACGAGATCGCCGACGTCGACGTGAGTGGGCAGCCCCGTGCCCACCCGGCCTGCGACGTACTTGACGAGCGGCGCGTAGTGCAGGACGAGCCGTTCACGCAGCCGCTGATGCGGGTTCGCGCGAAACTCCCGCCACAGCGCCTGGATCGCGGCATCCACCCCGTTCGGCGTGCCGGCGGCCTTGCCCGGCTCATCGTCTGGCTCGGCGTCCGCGGCCTCGTTGGAACCGGGCGGCTCGGAGCCGGCAGCAGCGCCGGCGACGGCGGCTGCCGTGTCGTCGGCCTGGGGGTCCGCGACGGCATCCGACTGGGACATGGCGGCGTTGTCGGCGAGAGGGGGCACTGTGCCTTCAGACGGCTGGGGCATTTCCGCTCTGTCCTCGGCCGCCCCGGTTTCCCCTGCGTCCTGACTGTGATGGGTGGCGTGGCTGCCCTCGGCCTCCGCGGTCTCCGGCGAGGAGGCGGGACGAGGGGTGAGCTCGGCCGAGGAGGCCTGCCCCTGCCGGATGGCGGGTGCGCGGCGATCGCCGTTCGGGCAGGTGCCCGAACGGCTCACGTCGGTCAAACGCACGTCGGCTGTCACTGGACGGCCGCTCTCGACAACGGGCTCAGTTCGGTCTCCGGGCTCAGGTCTGGTCGGTGGTGGTGAAGGCGGGCCTCCCGCTCCCGCCGCTCGCTCCCGCGGTTACCGGGCACGAGGGTGGGCTCGGTCGTGGATCGCCTTCAACCGCTCGACTGTCACGTGAGTGTAGAGCTGGGTCGTGGCAAGCGTAGCGTGACCGAGTAATTCCTGAACGCTGCGAAGATCCGCCCCGCCCTCCAGCAGGTGAGTTGCGGCGGTGTGCCGCAGGCCGTGCGGTCCCATGTCCGCGGCACCCGGCACCGAGCCGACAGCGTCGTGCACGAGCCGCCGGACCGCCCGGGGATCGATGCGACGCCCACGGATCCCCAGGAACAGCGCCGTGGGGTCCGCTTTCCCCACGGCAGAGAACAGGGCAGGCCTGCCGGTGCCGAGCCACACTTTCAGGGCAGTTTCGGCCGGAATCCCGAACGGGACGACCCGCTCCTTGCCGCCCTTGCCGAGGACCCGCACGACACGCGCGGCGAAATCGACATCGTCGACGTCCAGACCACACAACTCGGACACGCGGACACCGGTCGCGTAGAGCAGTTCGAGGATCGCGTGGTCACGCAGGCCCTGCGGGTCGGCTTCAGCGGCTCCCGACTGCGAGGCCCGCATCACCTCGGCTGCCTCGGCAGGACCCAGCACCGCGGGGAGGACCCGGTGTGCCCGCGGTGCGACCAGGCGCGCCCCGGGATCGTTTTCCAGGACACCGACCCGCTTGGCCCAGGCGGTGAACGTGCGGGCCGCGGCCGACCGGCGGGCCAGGGTGGTGCGGCCGGCTCCCCGGGCACGCTGGTCGGCGAGCCAGGCCCGGAGCGCGGTGATGTCGAGCCCGGCCAGCACCTCCGGCCCGTCACCAGTTCTGCACCCGTCCGGTCTCCGGTTTCCCACTTCCGGGGGTTCTTGCCCGGCCGAATCGCGGGCGGGGAAACCATCCTTCAGGGCGACGCCGAGTCGGGTGGGTTCGTCGTCTCCGGCGCCGGTGAGGAATCCCAGCAGCGAGGTCATGTCACCCACATAAGCCAGGACGGTGTGTTCGGACAGGCCCCGCTCCAGGCGCAGGTGCCGCTCGTAGCGGGTCAGAAGGTCCGCCACCGACGGCGGCAGCGCTTCGCGTAGCCGTCGCAGGTCGGCGCGGTCTTTCGAGCCCCCCACGGTTACGCCGGAACCAGCGGCTCGACCGGCATCTCCCTATCTTTCGAGCGCAAAGTGCGCTCTGCGAACAGAAATTCGCTGGTTTCGCGCCTTCTCAAGGTTCTGGCCATGCCTCTCACGCTGAGTGAAGCCGCCCCCGCGGTCAAGCATCGCCACGCCGCCTCTTGTCGTCCGGAGCACCTCCTTGTCTCTTCGGCTGCCCGTGCCCGGCCTCCGTTCGCGTCCTGCCGCGGGGCTTGCTCAACTGCCATCCACTCTCTCCGTGTTCGGCGAACCCCTCCAGTTCGAGCGCCGGCAGGACGGCACGAACCCGGGAAATCGGTACCCCGGACTCGGTGGCGATCTGCTCGGCGGATTTGCCGCGGCGCCGTTCAAGGGATTCGTGCACCCGGAGCGCGTCGGCGCCGAGGCCGTCGGTGGCGCGGGCTCGCGGCTTCGCCCTGTCCGGTGTCTGGGCGCTCAGCCTGCCCACGACGTCGACCACATCCTCGATGGAGCCGACGAGGGTCGCGGCGGAGTCCCGGATCAGGTCGTGGCAGCCGACCGATACCGCGGAGGTGACCGGACCGGGCACCGCCATCACCACCTTGCCGAGGACACCGGCGCTGGTCGCGGTGTTGCGCGCACCGCTGCGACGGCCAGCCTCCACCACCACGGTGCCTTCGCTGAGCGCGGCGATCAGCCGGTTGCGGACCAGGAACCGGTGCCGGGCCGGCGGGGTCCCCGGAGGGTATTCGCTGATCACGAGACCACCCTGCCCGGCGATCTTGTTCAGCAGCACCACATGCCCCGCGGGATAGCCGGCATCCAGTCCGCAGCCGAGCACCGCGACCGTCACTCCGTCCGCCGCGAGCGCGCCGCGATGTGCCGCCCCGTCGATCCCGTACGCCGCTCCGGAGATCACTGCGTGTCCCCGGGCGGCCAGGCCATAGGCGAACTCCCCGGCCACGTTCTCGCCGTAGCCGCTGGCCGCCCGCGCGCCGACGATCGCCACGGCCGCTTCGGCCGCTTCATCGAGGCGCGACTCCCCGCGCACCCACAGCCCGAGCGGTGGAGCCGCACTGGCGATTCCGCGGCTGTGGGCAAGCTGCAAGGACAGCAAGGGCCAGGCGGGCCACTCGTCGTCCTCCGGGATCACGAGGCGGGCACCCAGGCGCCCGGCGGCCGCGAAATCGTCCCGCACGAGATCGAGTTCGCGGCGAGCCCCGGTCTCTTCGGCGACGCGCTGCGGGCAGGTTCCCTTCCGGACGGCATCCGCGGCATCCACCGGCCCCACCTCGGCCACGAACACCGCCAGTGCTGGTGCCGGTGGCTCGGCCACGCGCACCAGGTACGCACGGGCCAGCCGCTCGGGAGACAGTCCGCTCATGACGGCCTCCTGCCACAGTGCCGTCGCGGGACTGCCCCGAGGCAGGAGCAACCCCGTTCCCCCGCGGTCCGGACGAGGATGACGCTCATGCCGCGCTCCGCTCGCGGAAATCCAGTGCCGCGGCGACCTGATCCGCGTCCGGCCGAGACTCTTCGGCCAGGTCGGCCAGGGTCCAGGCGATCCGGAGGCAGCGATCGGCCCCGCGGGCGGTGAGGATGCCGCGATCGAGGCCGCGATCCAGCAGCGCCGTTGCCTTGGGCGGAAGCGCGAACTCCCGGCGCAGGACGGGGCCGGGCACCTCCGCATTGGTCCGCCAGCCGTGCCCGGCCCAGCGGGCGGCCGCGCGTTCCCGGGCCGCCAGCACCCTTTTGCGCACGACTTCGGTAGCCTCGGGCGCGGAGCTCTCATGGGTGGTCATGGCGGTGATCGGACGCATCCGCACGCGCAGATCGACTCGATCGAGCAACGGACCGGACAGTTTCGCGAGGTAGCGACGCCGGACCGAGGGAGCGCAGGTGCAGTCGGTCTCCCTGGCCGGCGCACAGGGACACGGGTTGGTCGCCAGCACCAGCTGGAAGCGGGCCGGGTACCGGACCGATCCCTTCGTCCTGGCGATCCGGACCTCACCGTCCTCCAGTGCGGTGCGCAGTGAGTCCAGGACGTGTCCGCCGAACTCGCAGGCCTCGTCGAGCAGCAGGACTCCCCGGTGGGCACGGCTGATCAGCCCGGGCGCCGCCAGGCCGCTGCCGCCCCCGATCAGCGCGGCCAGCGACACCGAGTGGTGCGGGGCGACGAACGGCGGGATCTTCACCATCGGCGTCCGGCGGGACAGCGATCCGTGCACCGAGTGCACCGCGGTCACTTCCAGCGACTCCGCCGGGGACAGCGGGGGGAGCAGACCGGGCAACCGCTTCGCCAGCATCGTTTTCCCCACCCCGGGCGGACCGGTCAGCAGCAGGTGATGGCCGCCCGCCGCGGCCACCTCCAGCGCCCAGCGGGCTTCCGGCTGGCCGATCACATCGGCCAGATCCGGCACCGCCTGTGGCTCGCCCTCCCCCGGCGGATCCGGCGGGACCAGCGCCTCTTCGTCGCGCAGCCAGGCGACCACTTCGGCCAGCCGGGCCGCACCGAGCACTTCGACCCCGTCGACGAGTGCGGCCTCGAACAACGAACCGACCGGCACCACGGCGCGCGTGAAACCCTCGTTCCGCGCGGCCAGCAGACCCGGCAGCACGCCGCGGATCTCGCGGATCCGCCCGTCCAGCGACAGTTCGCCGAGCAGCACCGTGCCCGCCAGTCGGGTCGAGGGCACCTGACCGCCTGCGGCGAGCACGGCGACCGCGATCGCCAGGTCGTAGCCCGAACCGAGTTTCGGCAGGTCGGCGGGCGAGAGCCCCAGGGTGAGCTTCTCCCCCGGCCAGGCCTGCTGCGAATTGCGGACCGCCGAACGCACCCGGTCCTTGGCCTCCCGCAGCCCGGCGTCGGGCAGTCCGACGAGCTTCATGCCGGGCATACCGCCACCGAGATCGGCTTCCACCTCTACGACCCGTCCGTCGATGCCGAGCAGGGCCACCGACCAGGCATGTCCCAGGGCCATCAGAACGCCCCCGGGTAGTGCCTCAGCCTGAGTTCGCCCGCCGGTGCGGCGAGGATCGCGACCACGTCGAACCGGATCGAGCACCAGCCCACGCCGAAGCTGCGCAGCCACTGTCCGGTGATCCGCCGGATGCGGGAAACCTTCTCCGGGGTCACCGCCTCCGCGGGATGGCCGTAGTTCTCACCGGCCCGGGTCTTGACCTCGCAGACCACGAGCAGGTCACCGTCGGTCAGGACGAGGTCGAGCTCGCCTTCGCGGCAGCGCCAGTTCCGTGACAACACCACGAAGCCGAGTTTCTGCAGGTACTGCGCCGCCAACTGCTCACCGCGGCGGCCCAGCCGCAGGTGCGGCGCGCCCATCGGTCGTGCCACGGTGCTCATCACTGTTACCCCCTGGGTGTCGGAACCATCGCGTGCTGACCACGCTGCCAGTTCCGGCAAAAGGGGCACCAGTGGCAATTTCGGCGCCTGTGGACAACCCACCCCCTGTGGACAACAGGGGGGCGCCGGTCACCCGGAGAACGGACCGTCCTCCGGTAACCGGAGGTCGGGCTTCTCCAGTTCCTCGACGTTGACGTCCTTGAAGGTGATCACCCGGACGTTCTTGACGAACCGGGCCGGCCGGTACATGTCCCAGACCCACGCGTCGGACATGCGTACCTCGAAGTACACCTCGCCACCGCCGTCGCGGACCTGAACGTCCACCGCGTTGGCGAGATAGAACCGCCGCTCGGTCTCCACCACGTACGAGAACTGGCTGACGATGTCGCGGTACTCCCGGTACAGCGACAACTCCATCTCTGTCTCGTACTTTTCGAGATCCTCTGCGCTCATGGAATCCGCGCCCCTCCTCGCGAGCTTGACCGGTATCCGGCGGCGGAACCCTCATTCTGACTCACACCGTCGGCCGGGGCATCCACCGGCGGGTCCAGCTGCCCCAATGCCGCCGCACTCAACATCACGCGATGCGGTGGCCGTCGCCCGTGCGCGGCCGCCGCGGTCGCCACGTTGGCGTACGACCATCGATGTACCTCACTCGGACCGTGTTCGGTGAGTGCCGCGCCGTGTTCGACCGTGCTGTACCCCTTGTGCACATCGAATCCGTACCGGGGATCCGCACCGTGCAGATCGGCCATGATCCGGTCCCGGGTGACCTTGGCCAGCACCGAGGCGGCCGCCACGCACGCGACCGCCCGGTCCCCCTTGATCACGGCCAGGCTCGGCGCCGGCAGCCCCGGCACCCGGAAGCCGTCGGTCAGCACGTAACCGGGGCAGGTCCGCAGACCCGCGACCGCCCGCCTCATGCCTTCGATATTCGTCACGTGGATGCCAAGCGCATCCACCTCCGCGGGCGGGATCACCACGATCGAGTAGTCCAGTGCCCTGGCCAGGACCCGGTCGTAGACCCGGTCGCGCGCCAACGGGGTCAGCAGCTTGGAATCGGTGAGCTCGGGAAGCCGTGCCGCATCACCCGGCCTGAGGACGCAGGCCGCCACCACCAGCGGGCCGGCACAGGCGCCGCGACCCGCTTCGTCCACCCCCGCCACGGGCCCCAGCCCACGCCGCTCAAGCGCGGACAGCAGACCCCACGGCATCTCCCCCCGGATCACCGCACGGGGTGGCCGGATGGTGGCCGCGAGCGCCGAAGAGCTCCCCACTGGCTACCGCTTTCGCTTGACCGCCCTGCGTACCCCGGTCCCGAACCGACGGCTGAGGGCCAGCGTGGGCCACGCTGCGACGAGACCGAACCCGAGCGGCACGCCCTGTTGCCAGCCCGGAGCACTCAACCCCAGCACGGCGGGCTGCGCGTTCTCCTGTGGGTTCGTATCGCTCACGCCACCCCAGCGGCCCGGGGGAAGCACGATGAACCGGGCCTTGCCGATCACGTTGGCGACCGGCACGACGCCGTTGACTCCACCATTTCCCTGGTAGCGCGAGTCCATGGAGTCGTTGCGGTTGTCCCCCATCACCCAGAGGGTGCCCTCGGGCACCTTCACCGGGGAGAAGGGTTCCTGCCGCGGATTGTTCGGGTCCACCCAGTGGATGTAGGGCTCGTTGAGGGACTTGCCATCGACGATGACCCGGTTCTGCGCGTCGCAGCACTGGACGGTCTGGCCGCCGACGGCGATGATCCGCTTGACGAAGTCACGCTCGTCGGGAGGGGCCAGGCCGAATACCGCACCGACGTTCTGGAAGAACCGCACGACCGGATTGCTCGACCGTTCGACCGGGGCCTCTCCGGCCACCCAGGGATCGGGGCCCTTGAAGACCACGACGTCGCCGGGGCCCGGCGTACTGAAGTCGTAGGTGATCTTGTCGACCAGGACCTTGTCGCCGTAGCACCCGGTGCAGCCGTGCAGGGTCGATTCCATCGATGCCGACGGGATCGTGTAGACCCGGGCGAAGAACTGCTGGAAAACGAAGGCCAGAACCAGCGCCACGACGATCAGGATCGGCAGTTCGACCCAGAAGGAACGCTGTTTCTTGGGCTGGCGCCGAGCGCGATGCCCACTTCCACCGGTCCCGGCGTCTTCCTCGACAGCCGATCGTTCCGGCTCGTCCTCAGCAGCACTCGAGGGCACAGGTTCAACCACTTCGCCAGGCTACTCAGCCGCGCGTCAAGACGCAGTGGGGGCTTCGCGGCGCTCCTTGATCTTGGCGGCCTTGCCACGCAGCTCGCGCAGGTAGTAGAGCTTGGCGCGCCGCACGTCACCGCGCTTGAAGACCTCGATACGCGCGATGTTGGGCGAGTGCACCGGGAAGGTGCGCTCCACGCCCACACCGAAGGAGACCTTGCGGACGGTGAAGGTCTCCCGGATGCCGCCACCCTGGCGGCGGATGACCACGCCCTGGAAGATCTGGTTACGCTCGCGGTTTCCCTCGATGACGCGAACGTGCACCTTCAGCGTGTCACCCGGGCGGAAGTGCGGGATGTCGGAACGCAGCGACTGAGCGTCCAGGGCGTCCAGGGTGTTCATCGGTGAGCCGTCCTCGTCCTTCGTCTGTCTGGCGTAAATCCGGGCACGGACCTGCTGCGAAAGCGATCGACCCGGGGGCTGGCAAGGCAGCGCGCGCAGTGCCATGGCCGCGCGCGAACCGGTCAAGTATTACAGACCCGATCGCGGCCGGATCACCCGGCCCGCCGCTGCTCCCCGCGAAGGCGATCGAGCACGGCCTGATCGTGTGCGTCCAGGCTACCCTCCGGCAGCCGGTCCAGAAGCTCGGGGCGCCGCCTGGCCGTCCGTTCCAGTGCCTGGTCACGGCGCCAGCGGTCGATCAGCGCGTGGTTTCCCGACCGCAGCACCTCGGGCACCGCCAGCTCGCGCCACACCTCCGGCCTGGTGTAGCTCGGCCCCTCCAGCAGCCCGTCCGAGAACGAGTCCTGCTCGGCCGAAACCGGGTTGCCCAGGACACCGGGCAGCAGACGCACGGTGGCCTCGACCATGACCAGCACCGCCGCCTCGCCACCAACGAGGACGTAGTCACCGATCGAGACCTCGTCGACCGGCATCCGGCGCGCGGCATCGTCGATCACGCGCTGATCGATGCCCTCGTAGCGTCCGCAGGCGAAGACCAGGTGTTTCTCCCGCGCGTAGGCCCGGGCCATCTCCTGGGTGAACGGCCGCCCGGCCGGCGTCGGGACCACCAGCCTGGTCTCTTCGTCACAGACCGTGTCCAGCGCGTCGCCCCAGACCTGCGGCTTCATCACCATGCCGGGACCACCGCCATAGGGTGCGTCGTCCACGGCGCGGTGCACGTCATGGGTCCATTCCCGCAGGTCGTGCACGCCGACCTCGATCAGGCCCCGGTCGATGGCACGGCCGAGCAGCGCCGCCCTCAACGGGTCGAGGTACTCGGGGAAAATCGTGATGACGTCTATCCGCACGGCCTGAGCGTATCCACCGGCCCGGTGGTCCCCACTACTCAACGTCGTCCAGGAGGCCTTCGGGCGGGTCGAGCACCACCCGGCCACCGGCCACGTCGACCACCGGGACGATCTCCCGGACGAACGGCACCAGCACGGTGCGCCCCTCGCGATCGAGCGACAGCAGTTCGCCACCGGGCGCGTGGACGATCTCCTGCACGGTGCCGGCGACCGTCCCATCGGTGAGTTCCGCGCGCAGGCCCTCGAGTTCGTGGTCGTAGAACTCGTCGGGATCCTCGGTGGGCGGCAGATCCGCGGTATCGGCGAGCAGCAGAGCGCCCCGCAGCGCCTCGGCGTCGTCGCGGGAACGGATCTGCTCGAAAGTCACCAGCAGCCGCCCGCTGTGAGCGCGGGCGGCTGCGACGGTGAGCGGGCGGGTGCTGCCGTCGCGGTGCCGCGCGAGCAGCGAGCCACCCTCCCGGAAACGCTCCTCGGGCGAGTCCGTGCGCACGTCCACGGCGAGTTCACCGCGGATACCGTGCGCCTTCGCGACGCGCCCGACCACAACTTCCACGGTGGAGGGCTCAGCGATCGGTGTCGACGACGTCCACCCGGACGCCGCGGCCGCCGATGCCACCCATCACCGTGCGCAGCGCGGTGGCGGTACGCCCGCCGCGCCCGATGACCTTGCCGAGGTCGTCCGGGTGAACGTGGACCTCGAGCGTGCGGCCGCGCCGGGTCGTGATCAGGTCGACCCGGACGTCGTCCGGGTTGTCCACGATCCCGCGCACCAGGTGCTCGAGGGAGTCGGCGAGGAAACTCACGCCTCTTCCTTGCCCGCCTCGTCGGCCTTCTTCGGGGCCTTCTTCTTCGGCGTGGTCGCCTCGCCGGACGGCTCCTCACCGGCGGCGGCCAGCGCGGCGTTGAACAGGTCCTGCTTGGACGGCTTCGGCTCGGCGACCTTCAGCGTGCCCTCGGCGCCCGGCAGGCCCTTGAACTTCTGCCAGTCACCGGTGATCTCGAGGATCCGCTGCACCGGCTCGGTCGGCTGCGCACCGACACCCAGCCAGTACTGGGCGCGCTCGGAGTCGACCTCGATGAAGCTCGGCTCCTCCTTCGGGTGGTACTTGCCGATCGTCTCGATGGCCTTGCCGTCGCGACGGGTGCGGGCGTCGGCGATGATGATGCGGTAGTACGGCGCACGGATCTTGCCGAGGCGCTGGAGCTTGATCTTGACGGCCACGGGTGTGGGTACTCCTTGGTTTTCTCGGTGCTCGCTGTGTCGGGACACGATCCGAGTGGGGAAACGGACACGGGTACCCGAAGCTTGGGGTCGCCACGGCACGGTGAGAGGGTCCGGCCGCAGCAGGCAAGTGTCAATTGTGCCAGACGGGCTCGGTGGGGGCCCTAGAGGGTCATCAGGCCCAGGCTGGTGAGCAGGGTCGCCAGCGCGGGGAGGAAGTTGTTCACCTGGTGGACCACGATGGCCGCGGGGAGCCTTCCGGTGAGCAGGCGCGCCAGGCCGATCGGCAGCGCGATCACCAGCAGCAAGGTGGTGCGCAGCGGTTCGAGGTGGCTGACCGCGAACAGCGCGGTGGACAGCAGGAACGCCGCCAGCCTGCCGTACTTCTCCGCGCCCCAGTGCAGGCGCTCGACCGCGCCCCACAGCAGACCGCGGTAGATGATCTCCTCGCAGACCGGCCCGAGCAGCCACAGGTAGCCGAACATGATCACCGCGGCGGTGACCGACATCGGCTGGTTCTCCACCAGTGCGCCGATGGCCGAGGTCGCGTTGCTCCTGCCCACCGCGTGAGACCAGACGACGGCGCTCACGGTGGTGAGCACCAGCCCGAACGCGCCGAGCTTGAGGCCGAGCTTCAGGTCTGACCAGCTCCACTCCAGACGCAGGTCGAGCACCGGCCCGTTTCCCCGCCAGAGGGTGATCAGGACCGCGGCCAGCGCGGCGAGCAGGGTCGGGATGATGGTGCCGATCAGGACGTCACGGACCGGAGTGGCCTGGCCCGCGGCCGGGGGGCCGAGCAGAACGCTGACGAACGCGGCCGAGGCCAGCAGCACCGCCTCGACGAACAGGAACGCACCGAAGCCCCAGCGGTGCCCCGGATGGGCCTGACCGCCGGACAGGCTCAGCGGGCCGAGGGTGACGGCCGGGTCGTCCGGTTGCGTCGTGGTCAAACCCAGCCTCCGTCTCATCCAGCCGAACCATCTGCCGAGCCTAGTCCCCATCGTGGGTCCCGTTCAGGAAGCGGTGAACAGCAGGATCGCCGGCGGCAGGTTGTTGGCGGCGTGGGCCACCAGGCTGGCGCCCGCCCGGCCGGTCCGCAGCCGGGCCAGCCCGATCGCCAGTCCCTGGCCCAGGAGGGCGACCGTGCGGGTGGGTTCGCCGTGCAGGTAGGCGAAGACCACCGCGGTCAGCACGAGGATGACCCAGCGGGGAAGCCGGTGCCGCTCAAGCGCGTTCCACAACGCGCCCCGGGTCAGGAGTTCCTCGGCCAGCGGCGCCGCCACGACCACGATGGCCGCGGCCAGGACCAGCCAGCCGGTGTCGTCACTGTCGACTCCTTCCGCCAGCTCCGTCAGCGGGGAATCGGATACCCGGTCGACTCCGTACAAACCGAGCACCAGAAGGTTCAGCGAGTACCCCACGAACAGGGCTAGCCCGCCGCACGCGAGCCCGACCTTGAGATCCCGGCGCGAAGGCCACCAGCCGAAGTCCGCCGCCGGCCCCTCACCCCAGCGGCGCGAGGCCAGCACCGGCCCGAGACCGAGCAGCAGGGTGGGCAGGAACGCCAGCGGGAGCATCGGGCCGATGTCGAGCAGTTCGAACGGATCGCTGCCGGTGCCGCCAGGGCGCAGGACGGTAAGGGCGGCCGTCGCGACGTGGTAGAGGCCGAGCCCGGCGAAGAAGGCGATGAAGCCCCAATGTGCTCCGAAAACCACGCGGTTCACCCGCGTCTCGCCCGCCACCCCTTCAGGTTAGTGGCGCACCGCGATCAGGCGTACCCAGGGCGTGACCGTGAAGGGGCAGACGGTGTGCTTCACCCAGCCGGGGGTCAGCCGACGAGCGCGCCCCGCAGGACGATGTGGCGTGGTGTGCGCAGGACCGCCAGATCCTCGCGCGGGTCGCCGTCGAAGACGAGGAAGTCGGCCGGGGCGCCCTCGGCGATGCCGGGGTGGCCGAGCCACTCCCGCGCCGCCCACGACGCCGCCCCCAACGCCTGCTCGCGGGACATCCCGGCCCGCCACAGGGCTTCGATCTCGTCGACCAGCCGCCCGTGCGCGATCATGCCGCCCGCGTCGCTGCCCGCGTACACCGGAACTCCCGCCTGAAGTGCCGAGGACACCATGTCCGCCACTCCGGCGTGCAGCGCACGCATGTGCGCGGCATAGCGGGGGTAGCGCCCCGCCTTGTCGGCGATCCCGGGGAAGTTCTCGATATTGATCAGGGTGGGCACCAGGGCGATCCGGCGGCGCGCCAGTTCGGCGAGCAACTCGGGCGAAAGGCCGGTGCCGTGCTCGAGGCAGTCGATCCCGGCGTTGATCAGGCCGGGCAGCGCGTCCTCGCCGAAGACGTGTGCGGTGACCCTGGCCCCGGCCTCGTGCGCGACCTTGACCGCCTCGGCCAGCACGTCGTCCGGCCACAGCGGCGCCAGGTCGCCCACCGAGCGGTCGATCCAGTCGCCGACGAGTTTCACCCAGCCGTCCCCGTCGGCGGCCTGCTCGGCCACCGCCGCGGGCAGCTCCTCGGGGGAACCGAGCTCGATGCCCAGCCCAGGGATGTAGCGCTTGGACAGTGCGAGGTGCCTGCCCGCACGGATGATCCGGGGCAGGTCCGCCCGCGCCTGCAGCGGGCGGGTGTCGATCGGCTGCCCGCAGTCGCGGATCAGCAGGGTGCCCGCGTCCCGGTCGGCGAGCGCGTTCGCCACCGCCTCCTCGACCGTGGACGGGCCGTGCACACCGATGCCGGGATGGCAGTGCGCATCCACCAGGCCGGGTACCAGGAACCCGTCGGAGGCCACGGTGGCGGCACCGGGCACCGGTTCGAAGGTGATCCGCCCGTCACGCACCCACAGGTCCCGCTGCCCGCCGTCGGGCAGCACCACGCCGGAAAAGTGCATGACGTTACTTGTTCTTGGGGAGCTTGAACTTGCTCGGGTCGAAGCCCGGCACGTCGTTCAGCCCGCCACCGAGCTGCGACAGGTCCGGGCCGCCAGTGCCCGGCGGCAGCATCGGCATGCCGGCGGGGAAACCTCCGCGCATCTTCGGCTGCGTCGGGCCGCGTCCCTTGCCCTTCTTGCCCTTCTTACCCTTCTTGCCCTTGCTCCCGCCGCCCCCGCCGAAACCGAAGCCGAACCGGCCGGCCATCTGCTGCATCATCTTGCGGGCTTCGAAGAAGCGGTTGACCAGGTCGTTGACCTCGCGCACGGTGACGCCGGAGCCCACCGCGATCCGCTGCCTGCGGGACCCGTTGATGATCTTCGGGTCGGCCCGCTCGGCCGGGGTCATCCCCCGGATGATCGCCTGGAGCCGGTCGAGGTGCTTGTCGTCGACCTGGGCCAACTGCTCCTTCATCTGGCCCGCGCCCGGCAGCATGCCGAGCAGGTTGCCGATCGGGCCCATCTTGCGGACCGCGAGCATCTGCTCGAGGAAGTCCTCCAGGGTCAGCTGCCCGGTACCGAGCTTGGCGGCGGCCTTCTCCGCCTGCTCGGCGTCGAAGGCCTGCTCGGCCTGCTCGATCAGGGTGAGCAGGTCACCCATGCCCAGGATCCGGCTGGCCATCCGGTCCGGGTGGAAGATGTCGAAGTCGTCGAGCTTTTCGCCGTTGGAGGCGAACAGGATCGGCTGGCCGGTGACCTGCCGCACCGACAGCGCGGCACCACCGCGGGCGTCGCCGTCGAGCTTGGTGAGCACCACGCCGGTGAAACCGACGCCGTCACGGAAGGCTTCGGCGGTGGTCACCGCGTCCTGGCCGATCATCGCGTCGACGACGAAGAGCGTCTCGTCCGGCTTCACCGCGTCCCGGATGTCGGCGGCCTGCCGCATCAGTTCCTCGTCGACACCCAGACGACCCGCCGTGTCGACGATGACCACGTCGTGCTGCGCGTGCCGGGCCTCCTCGACACCGCGGCGCGCCACGTCCACCGGGTCGCCGACGCCGTTGCCCGGTTCGGGGGCGAACGTGGTGACCCCGGCCCGCTCGCCGACCACCTGGAGCTGGGTGACCGCGTTGGGGCGCTGCAGGTCACAGGCGACCAGCAGGGGCGCGTGGCCCTGCTTCTTGAGCCAGAGCGCGAGCTTGCCCGCGAGCGTGGTCTTACCGGCACCCTGCAGACCGGCGAGCATGATCACCGTCGGCGGGTTCTTGGCGAGGTTGAGCCGCCGGGTCTCGCCGCCAAGGATCCCGATGAGCTCCTCGTTGACGATCTTGACGACCTGCTGCGCGGGATTCAGCGCGCCGGAGACCTCGGCCCCCTTCGCCCGCTGCTTGATCTGCGCGATGAACTCGCGGACCACGGGCAGCGCGACGTCGGCCTCCAGCAGCGCGATGCGGATCTCGCGCGCCGTGGCGTCGATGTCGGCGTCGGTCAGCTTGCCCTTGCCCCGCAGTGTCTGCAGGGCCGAGGTGAGCCGGTCGGAGAGGGTGTCGAACACGGGGGTGCACGCTCCAGCTGGTCGTGGTTGCTCCGCAGACCAGGGTAGCCGCCCGCCGCACCGGGCCTGCCAGGGCGGCGCGTGCGGGTGGCTCGCCCCCTCGCCGAGCCACCCGTACGCCTGCCCCCCCCCGGCGGCGCCGTGAGCCGCGCGGCCTCGCCGGACCCCCAGTACCGGGCGGGAACGCCCACGGTGACGGCGGGGTTCAGCCTGCCCGGCGAGAGGGTGCGGGAGGCAGCGTGAAGACACCCAAGTAGGCGTAGGTAGATCTACTCGGGCGGCCTCGCTCCGGCCTGCCGGCACGGGTGAAACGACCCGGGTGCCGGTGCGTGACGCGACTGCTACGGCTTTTTCCCGGCTTTTTCGACCCTGGTCAGCGACGGGACTTCGCAGCGGTGCCCGGCTTGGCCGCGGCCTTCGCGGCGCTCGAGGCCGCCCCGGCCGCCTTGTCCTCGGCCGCCTTCGCCTTCCGCACCGATTCGGACGTGTCCTGAGCCTCGCCGTCCCGGTCCTCGCCGGTGCGGGCGTGCGCACCCTCCTGCAGCGCCGCGAGCAGCTTCTCCACCCCCTCGTCCTGGGCCGCGGCGGTGGGCCGGACCACTTCGTGCCCCTCGACCTTCGCCTCGATCAGCGCCGTCAGCGCCGCGGTGCTCTCGTCGCCGTGGCGGGCCGGATCGAAATCCCCGGCGAGGTTCTCGATCAGGCGGGCGGCCGCCCGCACCTGCGCCAGGTGCAGGTCGACCTCCTCGTGCAGGAAGGGGAAGTCGGGGGTGCGCACCTCATCGTGCCGCCGCAGGGTGTCCAGCATGATCACCTGGTCGCGCACGCGCAGTGCGCCGAGGGTTTCGCGCTGCCGGATCGCCACCTTCACCAGCGCGGCCTTCTCCGCCTGCTGCAGGGCCTCGCTCAGCAGGACGTAGGGCTTGGTGGAAACCACCTCGGGTTCGAGGTAGTAGGTCCTGATCAGATACCGGGGGTCGATCCGGGCGGGCGGCACGAAACCGAGGATCTCCATGGAGCTCGCGGTGGGCAGCGGCAAGGAGGCGAGTTCTTCCTCGGTCAGCACGACCACGTCGCCGCCGGGCAGCGCGTAGCCCTTGCCGACCTCTTCGGCGGGCACCTCCTCCTCGCCCGGCCCGCACACCTCGCAGACCCGCTGGTACCGGATGCGGCCGCCGTCGGCGGTGTGCACCTGGTGCAACGGGCCGCGACGGTCCTCGGTGGCACTGTAGGCCCGCACCGCGATGGCGTAACCGCCGAAACCGATGGTGCCTTTCCAAACACTCCGCATCCTGAAATGGTATCGACCAGCACAGGTGTGCGAATAGCTACAAACGGGTGTCGGGCCCGGCGAATTCCACCAGCACCCGGGCCAGCGGTGCGCTTTCGGCGAGCGCGTCGGCCGAATAGCCGAAGGCGCCCGCCGCCGCACGGAGGACCTCGCCGAGCGCGTCGATCTCGGGCGAGGGGGCCGCGGCGAGAACGCCGTGGCGCGCGCCTTCGACCCGGTCGGACAGCCGGATCAGCGCACGGGACAGCGAACGCTGGGCGGTCACGAGGTCGCCGAGGAGGGGGATGAGATCCCCGGCCTCGGTTCCCCCCGCGCCGTCGATTTCGGCGGCGCAGGCGCGGAGGTGGGACGAGGCCACCGTCACGGGCAGGAGGGTCGGCTCGAGCTCCGGCATGGCGGTCATCCTGCCACCGGGGGACGGCCGGGCCCGCCACGACACACGCGCGCGGCCGGACACCCCCCGGATGGGTGTCGCGCGGCTCAGGCGGCGGCGGCCAGCACCGCCTGTTCCACGCGCGACCGCCACGCCTGGTCCAGCTTCCCGCTCGCCGGGGCGACGGCGAACGAGTCGACCACTGCCGCGCCGAGGGTCGCCACCCTCGCCCACCGCACCACGGCCCCGCACGACTGCAGGGCGTCCGCGACCCGGTACAGCAGCGCGATCCGGTCGGTGGCACGCAGTTCCAGCACCACGGTGGTGGAACCGGCGGTCTCGTCGTCGAACCACAACACCTTCGGCCTGGCCACCGAACGGATCGGCAGCTGGTAGTCCCGTTCCTTGGCCGCCAGCTTCTCTTCCAGGACCAGCCTTCCCGCCACCGCGCGGCCGAACTGCTCACGCAGCAGGGCACTGTCCGGCAGCGACCCGAACTTCGGCGAGGCGGTGAAGATGCCCGCCCTGCCCTCGCCGTGGCTGCGCAGCATCGCCGTGTGCACTTCCAGCGAATGCAGGGCGAGCACACCCGCCGCGGGCGCGAGCAGTTCCCTGCTCGCAGGCACCGCCAGCACCACCGTGGCCGTGTTCCCGTCGGAGGTGATCAGCGCCTCGCCCCGGCCGGAGCGCACCGCCGCGGCGATCAGCTCGCGGTGGCTTTCCTCCAGCGGCTCGGGCGGCAGGAATCCCTTGCCCTGCATCACCTGGCGACAGCGCGACACCAGGGTGTCGATCAGTCCGGCCTTCCAGTCGGTCCACATGCCCGGACCGGTCGCCACCGAGTCGGCCTCGGTCAGCGCGTGCAGCAGTTCCAGCAGCACCACGTCGTTGTCGACCGTCTTGACCACACGGTTGATCGTGGTCGGCTCTTCGATGTCGCGCCGCGTGGCGGTGTGGGCCAGCAGCAGGTGGTGCCGCACCATGGCCGAAACCGTGGCGGCATCGGGCTCCGGCAGCCCGATCCGCCGGGCCACCTGCAGCGAGATCGCCGCCCCCAGTTCGGAGTGATCGGCCTCCCGGCCCTTGCCGATGTCGTGCAGCAGCGCGCCGAGCAGCAGCAGGTCTGGCCGCGACACCGTGGTGGTGAGCTTTGCCGCGGCGACACAGGTTTGGACCAGATGCCGATCCACCGTCCAGGCGTGCACCGGCGAGCGCGGCGGCAGATCGCGGATCGCCCCCCATTCGGGGAACAGCCGGGCCCACAGCCCGGTCCGGTCCAGTGCCTCCACCGCGTCGATGAGCCCCTCGCCCGCGCCGAGCATTTCGGTGAGCGCGTCCTGCGCGTCCCGGGGCCACGGGGTCCGCAGCTCCGGCGCGGAATCGGCGAGCGTGCGCAGGGTGCCGTGGGAGATCGGGACCCCGGTGCGGGCCGACGCGGCGGCGACCCGCAACAGCAGCGTGGGATCCTTGGCGGGCACGGCGTCCCGCGCCAGCGCCACCTCGTTGCCGTGCAGCACCACCCCCTCGTCCAGCGGGGTCCGGTTCGGGCGCCGCCCGAACCGGCTCTTCGGGACGTCCGAAGTGGACCGCAGGGCCACGTCCACGGCGTAGCCGACCGCGCGCCCCGCCCCGGCGAGCTTGCGTGCCAGCGCGAACCGGTCGCCGAAACCGAGTTCGGCGGCCACCAGCTCGGCGTCCGCGGCGCCCAGGATGTCCCGGTTGCGGCGCAGCTCCCGGCGCAGCTCGGTGCGCACGTCCAGCAGGAGTTCCTTGGCCGCCACCAGCTCCTCCCCCGGCCGGTCGATGAGCTGGGCCGCGGCCAGCGCCCGCAGCACACCGAGGTCGCGCAGCCCGCCCTTGCCGTGCTTGAGGTCGGGCTCCGCCGACTGCGCGATCTCACCGGAGAGCTGCCAGCGCTTGCGGGTGGATTCGACCAGTTCGGGCAGGCGCTTGCGGGCGGTGCGCCGCCACTGGTCCCTGGCCGCGCCCGCCAGCCGCTCCGCCAGCGCGGAATCCCCGGCCAGGTAACGCGCGTCGAGCAGGCCCATGGCGGTCCGCAGATCCTCCGACGCCACCTGCAGGGCCTCGGCCGGGGTGCGCACGGAGTGGTCGAGGCCGATCCGCGCGTCCCACAACGGGTACCACAGCGCGTCGGCGATTTCGCCGACGCGGGGGTTCTGGTTGTGCACCAGGACCAGGTCGAGATCGGAGAACGGCACCGTTTCGCGCCGTCCGAGCCCGCCGACGGCGACCAGCGCGACACCGGGTTCAGCGGTGTCGACGCCGGCCGCCGCGGCGGCCTTGTTCAGCCAGAACTCGTACAGGTCGACCAGCGCGGCCCGCAGCGCCGCCGCGCCGAGCCGCCCGTGACGGCCCTCCAGCAGCAGGTTGGCCGCCTTGACGAGTTCCCCCCCTAGAGCCAGTGCCATCGCCTACAGCGCGTCCGTTCCGCGCTCGCCGGTGCGCACCCTGACCACGGTCTCCACCGGGGTCACCCACACCTTGCCGTCACCGATCTTGCCGGTGTGGGCGGCGTTGACGATCGCCTCGATGACCTTCTCCACGGTGGTGTCGTCGGTGACGACCTCGACCCGGAGCTTGGCCACGAAGTCCACGGCGTACTCGGCGCCCCGGTAGACCTCGGTGTGGCCCTTCTGGCGGCCGTAGCCCTGGACCTCGCTGACGGTCATGCCCAGCGCGCCCAGCTGCTCGAGTGCGGCACGAATGTCGTCCAGGGTGAACGGCTTGACGATCGCGGTGATCAGCTTCATGCCTTGCTTCCTTCCAGGGTCACGTTCTTCGGCGCCAGGGAAACCGGGGTGCCGGGGCCGTGGCCACCGAGCAGGGAACCGCCGAAGTCGTAGGCGCTCTCCGCGTGCTGCGCCTCGTCGATGCCCGAAACCTCGTCCTCCTCGCTGATCCGGAAGCCGCCGGCCTTCTTGATGACGAAGCCGATGATCAGGGTGATCACGAAGGAGAAGGCCAGCACCGTGAAGGCCGCGATCGCCTGCTTGCCCAGCTGGGCGAAGCCGCCGCCGTAGAACAGGCCGTCCGCGCCCGCGGAGTTGACCTTGGTGGTGCCGAAGAACCCGATCAGCAGGGTGCCGATGATGCCGCCGACGAGGTGAACGCCGACCACGTCGAGCGAGTCGTCGAAGCCCAGCTTGTACTTGAGGCCGACGGCCAGCGCGCAGACCGCACCGGCGATGACGCCGATGGCGATCGAGCCGAGCGGGGTGACGAAACCGCAGGCCGGGGTGATCGCGACGAGGCCGGCGACCGCACCGGAGGCCGCGCCGAGGGTGGTGGGCTTACCGAACCTGATCTGCTCGACGAGCAGCCAGCCGAGGACGGCGGCCGCGGTGGCGACGGTGGTGTTGGTGAAGGCGACACCGGCGAGGTCGCCCGCGGTCAGCGCGGAACCGGCGTTGAAGCCGTACCAGCCGAACCACAGCAGGGCGGCGCCCAGCAGCACGAACGGCACGTTGTGCGGGCGGCCGGTGTCCTTCGGCCAGCCCTTGCGCTTGCCGAGCACGATCGCCAGCGCGAGGCCGGCGGCACCGGCGTTGATGTGCACCGCGGTGCCACCGGCGAAGTCGAGCGCCTTGAGCTTGCTGGCGATCCAGCCGCCCGCCGAGTCGACACCCATGAAGCCGTCGAAGGAGAACACCCAGTGCGCGACCGGGAAGTAGACGATGGTGACCCACAGGACCACGAACAGCGACCAGCCCCAGAACTTGACGCGGTCGGCGATCGCACCGGAGATCAGGGCCGGGGTGATGATCGCGAACATCAGCTGGAACATCGCGAACGCGAGCACCGGGATCGCGTCGTTGCCGGGCCAGGCCACGGCGGGTGAGGAGTCGGTCGCCGCGACCGCGTACCCCGCGAGCTTGCCCCAGGTGTCGGCGAAGCCGGCGTTGTGGAAGTTGCCGATCAGGCCACTGAAGGCGTCGGAGCTGAAGGACTCACCGAAGCCGTAGAGCACCCACAGCACGGATACGATCGCCAAGCAGATGAAGTTCATCATGAGCATGTTGAGCACGCTCTTCACGCGAACCATGCCGCCATAGAAGAACGCCAACCCTGGTGTCATGAGCATGACCAGCGCGGCGCTGGCCAGCACCCATGCGGTGTCTCCCGCGTTCAGCACATCGTCCTCCCGGTTACGAGGTATTGACGCGAGTTTTTATTCGGGGTGTTTCACCGGGCGGCGTGCCGCGTTTCACCGAGGTGAACTGTGATCCCCGGGTTGTTACGAGCGTGTTTCCGGTCACGCCACCACCGGGCGACATTCACGAAACGTCGTTGTCAGATACTTTCCGTGAATGGATCACGGTCCGCGAGGGCTCCCCGCTTCGCTGCTCCGTCCGGGAGGACCCGGCCCCGTGCGGGTCTCGCCGAGCGTCACCGGCGGCTCTGGTGTGATGGGGCCATGACGCCGACCGCTCCCGGCACCACCGGCCTGCCCGCGCCGGTCGTGCGGGCCCTGCGCTGCTCGGTCTGCTCGGAGGAGTTGCGGCCGGAGCACCGGAGCCTGCGCTGCCCCCGCGGTCACGCCTTCGACCTCGCGAAACAGGGGTATGTGAACCTCCTGCACGCCAAGGTGCCCGCCGGTACCGCCGACACCGCGGACATGGTGGCCGCGCGGGTCGCGTTCCTCGCCGCCGGGCACTACGCGCCGGTGGCCGAGCGCGTCGCCGAGCAGGCCGCCCGGCTCACCCGATCGGGTCTGATCGTCGACGCGGGGGCGGGTACCGGCTACTACCTCGCCCGCGTGCTCGACCGGCTGCCCGCGGCGACCGGGCTCGCGCTCGACGTTTCGGCCCTCGCCCTGCGGCGCGCGGCCCGCGCGCACGAGCGGCTGGGGGCCGCGGTGTGGAACCTCTGGCGGCCCTGGCCGGTGGCCGACGGGACGGCCTCGGTGGTGCTGAACGTGTTCGCGCCGCGCAACGGGCCGGAGTTCCACCGCGTGCTGCGCCCCGGCGGCGGCCTCGTCGTGGTGTCCCCCCAGGCGGGGCACCTGCGCGAACTGGCCTCCGTGGTCGACCTGCTCGAGGTGGACGACCGCAAACAGGAGCGGATCGAAGCCACCCTCGGCGGGTACTTCGAACTCGTGGCGAGGGAGCCGTACACGAGGACGCTCACGCTCACTCCCGACGAGGTGCGCCAGGTGGTGGGCATGGGCCCGAACGCACACCACCCCGAGCGGCTCACCCGGCTGGACCGGCTCGACGAGCCGCGCGAGGCCACCCTGTCGGTCGCCATCACGACGTATCGGCGGGTGCCGTGAGCACGGTGCCCGGCACGGCGCTCGCCGACCCCGGCTGGGTGCGGGGGCAGATCGCACTCACACGGCGGCGTCACGGTCCGGCGAAGCCGCCGGTGCTGGGCACGATCTGGTGGTACTCGGCCTCTTCGGTCCTGGTCGCGCCCGCCATCGAGGGGTTGATGCGGGCCGGGCACCCGGCCGACCCGGCGCTCGACGCGCTCGCCGTGAGCCTGCTCGAAGACGGCACCCTCCTCGGCGCGACCTCTTCCCGTCCCCTCCGTGGCGAACTGGGACCCGCGCTGGCCGCCGCGATCCATCCCGTGATCGCGGCCGTCGAGTCGGTCAGCGGCGCCCGGGCCGCGGCGCTGCGGGCCGTCGCGACCGATTCGATCGCCAACCGCCTGCTGTGGGCGGGGCAGCCGGAACGGGCCCGGGAGGTCGCCGCACCGCTGGTCGCCTCGCTCGGGGGCCTGCCGCTTCCCCGCTTCACGGAGGTCGCCGGGACCGTGGTGGTGCGCCGGGCCTCCTGCTGCCTGCTCTATCAGGCCGGGCAGCCGAAATGCCTCAGCTGCCCGAGGCAGGTCCCCGCCGACCGGCTGCGGCGGTTGCGTGAAGCGCTCGGCTGAGTCCGGCAGCGGCGCGCGAGGAGCGGGGAACACGGGCGATCAAGGCCTGGGAACCATGGCCCGTGACGGTCCCACTGGGTAACGTCACTGGCGTGAGTGAACGAAGCTGGGGCTTCCGGACCCGGGCCCTGCACGCCGGCGGCCTGCCCGACGCCGCGACCGGTGCCAGGGCGGTACCGATCTACCAGACGACGAGCTTCGTGTTCGAAGACGCGGCGGACGCGGCGAACCTCTTCGCACTCCAGAAGTACGGAAACATCTACTCGCGCATCGGCAATCCGACGGTGGCCGCCTTCGAGGAGCGGATCGCCAGCCTCGAGGGCGCGATCGGCGGGGTCGCCACCGCCAGCGGCCAGGCCGCCGAGTTCCTCACCTTCTCCGCGCTGACCGAGGCCGGGGACCACATCGTCGCGGCGAGCGGCCTCTACGGCGGCACCGTGACCCAGCTCGACGGCACGTTGCGGCGCTTCGGCGTGGACACCACGTTCGTCGCGGGAGACACCGCTCAGGACTACGCGGCCGCGATCACCGACCGCACCAAGCTGATCTTCACCGAGGTGATCGGCAACCCCGGCGGGACCGTGGCGGACCTGTCCGCCCTGGCCGATCTGGCGCACGCCCACGGCATCCCGCTCGTCGTGGACGCCACGCTCGCCACGCCCTACCTGTGCCGTCCGATCGAGCACGGCGCCGACATCGTGCTGCACTCGGCGACGAAGTTCCTCGGCGGGCACGGCACCACACTCGGCGGGATCGTGGTGGAGTCGGGCCGGTTCGACTGGGGCAACGGCAGGTTCCCACGGATGACCGAGGCGGTGCCCTCCTACGGAGGGCTGAAGTACTGGGAGAACTTCGGCGAGTACGCGTTCTGCACCCGGCTGCGCGCCGAACAGCTGCGGGACATCGGCGCGGCGCTGTCCCCGCATTCGGCCTTCCTCCTGCTCCAGGGGGTGGAAACGCTGCCGCAGCGGATGGACGCGCACGTGCGCAACGCCCAGGCGGTCGCCGAGTTCCTCGACGCCGACGACCGGGTCGCGTGGGTGGCCTACGCCGGGCTGCCCGGCCATCCGCACCACGACCGCGCGAAGAAGTACCTGCCGCAGGGTCCGGGCGCGGTGTTCTCCTTCGGCGTCAGGGGTGGCCGCCCCGCGGGCGAAAGGTTCGTCGAATCGGTCGAACTGCTGTCGCACCTGGCCAACATCGGCGACGCGCGTTCGCTGGTCATCCACCCCGCCTCCACCACGCATCAGCAGCTGTCCGAAGAGCAGTTGCGCGCCGGCGGGGTCGGGCCCGACCTCATCCGGCTCTCCGTCGGGCTGGAAGACGTCGAAGACATCCTGTGGGACATCGACCAGGCACTGGCGGCGGCGTCGAAGGCGGTGACGCGGTGACCGGCACCTGGACCTCCCCCACCGCGCGGCAGCGGCGGGCGATCCTGGACCGCACGGAGTCGGTGACCCTCGTCGGCGCCTCGGACAATCCCGCGCGCCCCAGCTACTTCGTGGCCACCTACCTGCTGTCCTCCAGCCGCTACCGGGTCACCTTCGTCAACCCCCGGTTGAAGGAACTGCTCGGCCACCCGGTGTACCCCGCGCTGGCGGCCGTTCCGGGCGGGCTCGACCTGGTGAGCGTCTTCCGCAGGCACGAGGACCTGCCCGGGGTGGCCGAGGAAGCGATCGAAGCGGGCGCCCGCACCCTGTGGCTGCAACTGGGCCTGTGGCACGAACCGGTGGCCGAACGCGCGAGCGGCGCCGGGCTGGACGTCGTGATGGACCGGTGCGTGAAGATCGAGCACGCCCGGTTCGCGGGCGGGCTGCACCTGGCGGGGTTCGACACCGGAGTGATCAGCTCCCGGCGCCCGTTGCCCCGCTGAGGCATCCTTCCCCGGCGGGAAAAGCGTGGTGGCGGAGGAAGAATCGGCGGAGGGAGCCTGTTGTGGCGGGTATGACGGATGATCTTCGAGTGTCGTTTGCCGGCGGGCCGACCGCGCTGCTCGAACTCGCAGGCAAGCGGCTGCTGACCGATCCGACGTTCAGCCCCGCGGGAGTGCACGAGAGCGCCCCCGGCCGTCCCCTCACCAAGACCGAGGAGCCCGGCCTCTCTCGCGAGGACATCGGCGAGGTCGACGCCGTGCTGCTCTCGCACGACCAGCACGCCGACAACCTCGACCCGGCCGGCCGCGCGCTGGTGGGCGAGGTGCTGCTCACGCTGACCACGCGCAGCGGCGCGAGCAGGCTCGGCGGCACCGCCCAGGGCCTTCCGCCGTGGGCGATGGTCGCGCTCGGCTCACTGGAGGTCATCGCGGTCCCCGCGCAGCACGGCCCGCCCGGCTGCGAGTCGGTGACCGGCGAGGTGACCGGTTTCGTGCTGCGGGGCCGGGACCTGCCAACGGTCTACGTCTCCGGCGACAACGCGTCGCTGGACTTCGTCCGCGCGATCGCCCGGCGGATCGGGCCGGTGGACGTGGCGCTGCTGTTCGCGGGCGCGGCGCGGACCTCGCTGTTCGACGGAGCCCCACTGACCCTGACCAGCGAGGCCGCCGCCGAAGCGACCCGCATCCTCGGCGCCCGCCACGTCATCCCGCTGCACACGCGGGGCTGGGCCCATTTCAGCGAGGGACCGGACTCGGTGCGCAAGGCCTTCGCCAACGCCGGGCTGAGCGAGCGGCTGCACATGCTCGAACCCGGCGAGTCCCTGGTGCTCACCGGTCCGTGGAAGACGCAGAAGACACAGAAGACGCAGAGGATGCCTCGAACCGTGCGCTGAAGGCGGCCCGTCCCGGCCCGGTCAGCCCGCCGTGCAGGCGCAGCCGGGCCATCCCGCCGTCGGGGAAGATGTCGAGCCGCAGGTGCGTGAGCGCCCGGCCGGGATCGACCGGGAACCGGTGGCGGGTGTCCGGCTGCAGCCGGGTGCGGGGCAGGACCTCGAACCAGGCGCCGGGGGCATCCGGGTCGGTCGTGCCCGACAGCGAGGCCCAGCCCGGTGCGTTGCCCTTGAAATGGCTGGTGTCCAGTTCGGCCAGGCGGGGCACCCCTTCCGCGGCGAGTTCGACGACCACCCAGTCGTTGCCGTCGTCGCGGCGGCGTGCGGTCTCCCAGCCCTCCCCCATCACGGTGGCGGATCCGGGCGAGATGAGGTTGCTCGGCGCGGAGTAGAACATGTTGCTCGCCGCCACCACGCGGGCGCCGTTTTCCAGTGCGGCGAGGTCGAACGAGGCCAGGTCGAGCAGCCGGGGATCGGCCACGGGCGTGCCGTGCACACGGAAGCGCGCCACTCCGCCGTCCGGGTAGATCGTCAGCCGCACATGGGTGAACCGGTGCCGGTCGGCCACGGCGAAGAAGTTCTCGCTGTCACCGGCCAACGGCGAGCGCGGCACGATCGTCGTCCACTCCAGGGCGGCCAGTTCCTCCGGGCTGGGATAGCCCGCCACGGCGATCGCCTCCACCGAGGCGAAGGGCGGGTAGTTGCCGGTGAAGAAGGCGGTGTCCACGATCACGCCGGACACCACCCCGGGCAGGCCGAGCCGTACCACGGCCTGGTCGTGACCGGGCTCGCGGCGCCGCCGGGTCTCCCAGCCGTCGTAGATCTGTCCCTTGTGGCCGAAGCTGTACGGCCGGAACTCGGCCGGTGCCGGTTTGATCAGGTTCTCCCGCTCGGCGAACAGTTCGTCGTTGGCCCACACCACGCCGCCGCCTGCCCGCCGTGACGCCAGGTCCGGCTCCCTTGTCCACTCAGGACGGTCCACTACACGCTCCCTCGCACCAGTAACTCACCTCGCGGCTGTTCGCCGGTGACCTCCCGGCCCCGCAGCCAGGTGCCGCGCACCACCCCGGCCAGCGGCCTGCCGTGGTAGGCGCTGACCGGATTGCGGTGGCGCAGCTTCGCCGCATCCACCACGAACGCCTCGTCCGGGGCGAACACGCAGAAATCGGCGTCGGCACCCACCGCGATGCGGCCCTTGCGGCGCATCCCGGTCAGCTCGGCGGGCCGCCGGGCCATCCAGCGGACCACGTCGGCGAGGCCGAAACCGCGTTGCCGAGCCTGGGTCCAGACGGCGGGAAGGCCCACCTGGAGTCCGGCGATGCCGCCCCACGCGGCCCCGAAATCCCCGGCGTCGAAGCGTTTCAGCTCCGGCGTGCAGGGCGAGTGGTCGCTGACCACGCAGTCGATGACGCCCTCGGCCAGGCCCCGCCACAGCAGTTCCCGGTTCTCCGACTCCCGGATCGGCGGGCAGCACTTGAACTGGGTGGCGCCGTCGGCGATCTCCTCGGCGGTGAAGCTCAGGTAGTGGGGGCAGGTCTCCACGGTCAGCGCGACCCCGTCCCGCCGCGCGCTCGCGATCATCGGCAGGGCATCGGACGAGGACAGGTGCAGGATGTGCACGCGCGCGCCGGTACGGCGGGCCAGCTCGATCACCCGCGCGATGGCGAAGTTCTCCGCGCCACGGGGCCGGGACCGGAGGAAATCGTGGTAGTGCCTGCCGTGCGGCCGTGGCGCGTGGTCGATCGTCCCGGCGTCCTCGGCGTGCACGATCATCGTCGCACCGAGCGCCCGCAACCGGCGGAGGTCCGCTTCGAGCTCCTCCTCGCCCAGCGGCGGGAACTCGTCCACGCCGGAATGCAGCAGGAAACACTTGAACCCGAACACCCCGGCCTCGTGCAGCGGGGCCAGTTCGCTCCCGTTGCCGGGAATCGCGCCACCCCAGAAACCGACGTCCACGTGCACGCGGCCCGCGGCCGTCTCGCGCTTGACCTGCAGCGCCGCCCCGTCGACGGTGGGCGGCAGGCTGTTCAGCGGCATGTCGACGATCGTGGTGACCCCGCCCGCGGCCGCCGCGCGGGTGGCGGACTCGAAACCCTCCCATTCGCTGCGGCCGGGATCGTTGACGTGCACGTGCGTGTCGACCAGGCCGGGCAGCAGGACCTCGTCCCCGCCCAGCTCGATCACCCGGTCCGCGGTGAGGCCGGCGGCAGGCGGTTCGACGGCGACGATCCTGCCGTCCGTCACGCCGACGTCGCACGCCTGCTCACCCGCGGGCGTCACCGCGCGCCGCGCCCGGAAGACCAAGTCCACGGATTCCTCCTCACCCGGCGAATTCGACCACGTTAGCCAGAGAAGTGCCATGGCGGCGTTTTCTGTGCGCTCGATCATGATTTCGGCCCGCGCCGCGGCCGGGACCGCCTCATTCCCGCCCGGAAAGCCGGGCGACGAGCTGGACCAGGGCGCTGTGGTCGAGACCACCGTGCCCCTGCGCGTCGAGCGCCGCCATCAGCTGGGCCACGGCCGCGCCCAGCGGGATCACCACCCCGGCCTCGCGCGCGGCGGTGAGCGCGATGCCGAGATCCTTGTGGTGCAGTGCGACCCGGAACCCGGGGGTGAACTCGCGGGCGCGCATCGCCGGGCCCTTGCGGTCAAGCGCGGTGCTGCCCGCCATGCCTCCCGCCAGTACCCGGAACGCGGTCTCGGTGTCCAGCCCGTGAGCCTCGAGGAAGACCAGCGCTTCGGCGATGAGTTCGAGAGTGCCGGCGAGGATGAGCTGGTTGGCCGCCTTGACGGTCTGCCCGGCCCCGGCGGGGCCGACGTGGATCACGGTGGCGCCGACCGCGTCCAGGACGGGACGTGCGGCGTCGAACGCCTCGGCGGTACCCCCCGCCATGATCGACAGTGTGCCCTCGACGGCGCCCTGCTCCCCGCCGGACACCGGTGCGTCCACCATGGCCAGGCCGCGTTCGGCGGCCGCCTCCGCGAGTTCCCGCGCCACGTCGGGGCGAATGGTGCTGCAGTCGACGAGCAGCGCGCCCTCGCGGGCGTGCGCGAGCACCCCGTCTTCGCCGAGTACGACCCCGCGCACGTCCGGCGAGTCGGGCAGCATCGTGAGCACCACGTCCGTGCCGGTCACGGCCTCGGCGACGCTGCCCGCCGCCCGGCCGCCCGCCCGCACCAGCCGGTCCGCCTTGGACGGTGTCCGGTTGTGTCCGGTGACCTCGAAGCCGGCCCGCACCAGGTTGACCGCCATCGGGCCGCCCATGATGCCCAGCCCGATGAAGCCGACGCGCGTCATCGCCGCCCCCTCAGCCATCCGAACGATTCGGCACTCGCTCCGGCCGGTACGTACTCCAGTCCGACGTAACCCTCGTAACCGGCCTCGGCCAGGCCGGTCAGATATCCCTCGATGTCCAGTGATCCGGTTCCCGGCTCGTGGCGGCCGGGGGCGTCGGCGAGCTGGACGTGGCCGATGCCCGCCGCACGGCCGGCGATGACGGCCGCCGCGTCGTCGCCGTTCACCGCGAGGTGGTACACGTCGAGCAGCAGGGCGAGGTTGTCCCGGCCCACCTTGTCGATCACGGCGAAGGCGTCGGCCGCGGTGCGCAGCGGGTAGGCCTCGACGGCGGAGAGCGGTTCGAGGACCAGCCGGGCACCGATCCCGGCAACCCGCGCCGCGACCTCGTCCAGAGTGGACAGTGCGTGCTCGTCCTGCGCCGCCGGGTCCACGCCGGGGAGGCGGTTGCCGTAGAGCGCGTTGAACGTGCGGCAGCCGAGGCGTTCGGCGATGCCGACGGCGATGGCCACGCTGTCGGCGAGTTCGGCCTCACGGCCGATCCACGAGATCAGCCCGCGGTCCCCGGCGGCCATGTCCCCGGCGAAGAAGTTCAGGCTCGCCAGCGTCATCCCGGCGTCGGCCACCGAACGGACGAAGGCCTCGACCTCGCGGTCGGCCGGGGAGGCCGTTTCGAAGGGCCACCAGTACTCGACCGCGGTGAACCCGGCCGCCCGGGCGGCCTCGGCGCGGGCGAGCAGCGGGAGCTCGGTGAACAGGATCGACAGGTTCACGTCGTAGCGCATGTCCTACCCCGAAATTTCATATTGCGGAATTATGTTTCCGTATAATGAGACTAGCTTCGCGACCTTCCGCACGTCAATCGACCGGAAAGGGGCTACCGTGCCAGGCGTGAAACTGAAGGCGGAGTTCACCACCGAACCGTTCCGCGGCGAAGGCGAACCTCCGCCGCATGCCGTGCGCGCCCGCGAGGCGGCCTCGGCCGCCGGCCTGACCGTGGACTTCGGCCCGCTCGGCACCACGGCCCGCGGCGAAGCCGGCGCCGTGCTCGACGCACTGCCCGCCATCGCCCGCGCCGCGCTGACCGCCGGTGCCACCCGCCTCACCCTGCAGCTTTCCACCGAAGAGGCCCGCGGGCCCGCCGAGCCCGCGGTACAGCCGCTCGACCGCCTCATCCGGGAGGTCGAGGCCGAACTCGGCGGCAGGCTCGCCGAACTGGATCGCCAGGACAAGCAGCGCGCGGTCCGCCTGCTGGAGGAGCGAGGGGCCTTTACCCTGCGCAAGGCGGTGGTGACGATCGCCGAAGCACTGGGCGTCACCCGGTTCACGGTCTACAACTACCTGAACCGCGAAGCTTGACTTCAACAAACTGTTGAAGGAGGATTCGCTCGTGCCCCTCGATCTGGCCGGATTCAACACCACCCCCGTCGACCAGGCCGCCACTCTGCTCACCGGCTGTCTCGAGGTGCCGCGCTGGGTGGACACCGTCGTGGACGGGCGCCCCTACCCCAGCCTCGCCGCACTGCGGGCGGTCGCGGCCGAAATCACGCTGACCCCGGAGGAAATCCGCCGCGCGATGGCCGCCCATCCCCGCATCGGAGAGCGGCCCACCGCACTGTCCCGTTCGGAGCAGTCCGGAGTGGACAGTGCGGCCGCTGACCGGTTCCGCACGGCCAACGCCGAGTACGAGCAACGGTTCGGGCACGTCTTCCTGATCCGCGCCGCCGGGCGCAGCGGAGAGGAGATGCTGGCCGCACTGCGCGAGCGGATGCGCAACGACCCCGAAACGGAACTGGCCGTCGCGGGCCGCGAACTCGTCGAGATCGCCCTGCTGCGGCTGGAGAAGGCGGTGACGGCATGAGCCTGGTGACCACGCATGTCCTCGACGCGGCCGCAGGCCGCCCCGCGACGGGCATCCCCGTGCGGCTGGAGGCCCGCGGCACCGTGCTCGCACGTGGGCTGACCGACGACGACGGCCGCGTCCGCGAACTGGGCCCCGAACGGCTCGACCCCGGGGTGTACCGGCTGGTCTTCGACACCGCCGCCTACCTCGGGCCCGACGGTTTCTTCCCCGAAATCACCGTTTCGTTCCGCATCACCGACCCGGAGGCACACCACCACATCCCGATCCTGCTCAGCCCGTTCGCCTACAGCACCTACCGAGGGAGTTGATCGCCGTGGCCGTCAAGCTGGGACCGAACCAGTACGGCAAGGCCGAAGTCCGGATGGTCACCGTCGACCGCAGCGGGCCCGTGCACCACATCAAGGATCTGACCGTGTCGACCGCCCTGCGCGGCGATCTCGAGGCCACCCACCTGACCGGCGACAACTCGGTCGTGGTCGCCACCGACACGCAGAAGAACACGGTCTACGCCTTCGCGAAGGAAAGCCCGGTCGGGGAGATCGAGGACTTCGCACTGCGGCTGGGCCGCCACTTCGTCGGCGCGTTCGGCCACATCACCGGCGCCCGCGTCCTGATCGACGAGCACGGCTGGGACCGGATCGAGGTCGCCGGGAAACCCCACGACCACGCCTTTTCCCGCTCCGGGGACGAGAAGCGCACCACCGCGGTGACCGTGGACGGCGACCGGGCCTGGGTGGTGTCCGGGCTGCGGGACCTGGTGGTGCTCAAGTCCACCGGCTCGGAATTCCACGGTTTCCCGCGCGACAAGTACACGACACTGGCCGAGACCGACGACCGCATCCTCGCCACCGCCGTGAGCGCCCACTGGCGCTACCTGGGCGTCGAAGACATCGACTGGCGCGGTGCGTTCGGCGATGTCCGGCAAACCCTGCTGGAGGCGTTCGCGAGCCTGCACAGCCTGTCCCTGCAGCAAACGCTGTACGCGATGGGCGAAGCGGTGCTCGAACGACGGCCCGAGGTGGCCGAGATCCGCTTGTCGCTGCCCAACAAGCACCACTTCCTGGTCGACCTCACCCCGTTCGGGCTCGGCAACGACAACGAGGTGTTCTTCGCCTCCGACCGCCCGTACGGACTCATCGAGGGCACCGTCCTGCGGGACGACGCCGAAGACGCCGGACTCGCCTGGCACACCCTCCCGGCCTTCTGACCAGCGGGGCCGCCCGACGGATCGGTCCGCGGGCGGCACACATCGACCGGTAGGGGCTGCGGGTTGCTGTGAGGAGTCCCCTCACAGCCGATAGGGCCAGGGTCGTGCCCTCAAGGTGGCCTTGAGGGCGACCTTCAGACGGCGCGCCGTACGAAATCGGGACACAGGCTTGCCTGGGCTACAGGCCGATGACCGGTGGCACGGTCCTTTCGTCGGTGCCGAAAACCTCGTCACCGTCTTCGGCGAGCAGGAACTTGGTCTCGTGCTCCTCGTCCTCGCCGCCCTGGCCTCGGCCACCGTGAGCGCCGCCACCCATCCCGGACATCCCGGCACGCCCGGCCGCACCGGACGCACCCGCCGGCCCGGCCGCGCTCGAAGCGCCCGGCCTCGCCGCGAAGCCGGGCTCACCGGCACCCACCCGGTTACCGGCTTGCAAGGGACCGCCGGAACCCGCGCCACCGCCGCTTCCGCCGATCCCGCCGCCACTGCCGATCCCGCCACTGCCAAAACCGCCACCCACCGGGCCGAACCCGGCGCCGGTGGACCCGTTCGACGGGTCGTAACCACTCCCCCCGCTGGGACCGAAGGAAGTCGGCGAAAAGGCGGGCGGCTGGTAACCCGGGTTGCTGCCGCCCGGGGTGGTGTAGCCCGAAGCAGCGGTCAAGTCATTGCGGGACGGAACGGTGTAGGACGGCATCTGATAGCCGGGCGAGCTTGTCGCCCCGCCGGGAGCGCCTGTCACACCACCCGGCGAGCCTGTCACGGTGCCCGGCATTCCGGCCGTCGGGTGAATCGACGCGGCCGGAGGCACGTAGTTGGTCACCGGTGGAGCCTGATACCGGCCGGAATTGCCTCCGGTATCCGTCCGCCCCGGGACGTTGACATCCTGCTTTCCGCCGGTGTCCTGCCGTGTTTGCTCGAGCTGGAAATCGCTGACCTGAGCGTCCTGCGCGTCCGGCAACTGCCCGTAGTCGATCTGGACCGACTGGCTCACCACGGAACTGCTCTGGTGATACTGGTCGTAGAGCTGCCGGTTCTGCTGAACTTGCTGGTGGTACTGGTCGACCGCCTTCTCGGCGTCCGTCGTCCAGGGGACGAAGTTGTCGTACCAGTTCTTCTCCGGCGGCGGATCCGCCAGTGGCTGCAGGGAATTGCGGATCTGGTCGAAGGTGTCGGCCTGCGTCTGGATGTGCTGCCCGTTCGACGACAACGTCCGCGACGCGTCGTCCGCGGACAGCGCCAGCGGCCGGATGAACTCCCGTGCCGCATCCGCCCCCTGCCCGCTCCACGCCGACTCCAACCGCTGCACCAGGTCGTGCGAGCCATCGGAGATCCTTGTTTGAGCACCAGTCTGCCCCTGGACCACCTGCGCCGCGTCATGCAGGTCACTGGAGCCAGCGCCACTCTGGATCTTCTTGACAATCTCAGCGATCGTCATGGCCTGCGCGTCCGGAATCTCCTTCAACACGCTCGCGACCCAGTTGGCGGCATCATCGATCTGGCGCTCGAACCACTGCTCGGCCTCACCGACCGCCCCCACGGCTTCCTTGTACCGGTCTCCCACCCACGACCAAAGGCTCATTACGCCGCCGCTTTCAGATTGCTCAGCACTTTCCCTGCGATATCTACGGCCGCATCACAGGGATTCATCTTGCGGTACCGGTTGCTGCCGACCACAAAACCGACGTCATAAGCGAGGGTGTCGGTGACTCCAACCGCAACATGGCAATCTGTAACCGGTGACGATTCGGTCGAGTTGTAGGCAAGCGCCGGGTAGCCGCCAACCTGCAGGACCTGACGGTAGGCGTCTCCCTGCTGTTGATCGTAGACTTGACTTACGCCGCCGGATACATTAGTCATGTAGCCAACCCCTACAATTGCACCTGTTGACGTTTTTTGCCAATGACATACAGGGCCCGTAGCATCGTCGGCATGTTCCGGCGCAGGAGCCTCGCCAAGCAACTGCGCGAGCTGACCACTGGTTAGTGCACCATCACAGGGATGTTTGGCCATCGCGGACACTGGGAGAGGATTCGTCACCTTCGACGAAGAGGAAACGCTCGAGTTCGGTGCAACCACTGAAGCAGAACTCGACGGTGTACCAGCGACAGTATGTGGCGAACAGCCTTGGAGTAGCACTAGACCAAAAACTCCGGTAGCTACACCAGGAACCTTGTCATCCGTAAGCCCCCTCGCCCGTGCGCTGCACGGTCCCGGCCGCCTCTTCGTCGGCCTCCACCGTATCTCCAAGCGCCTTCTGCATCTTATCGGTGATCGTATTCAAGTATGCTATCTGCCGCCGTAAGTGCCCCACGTAGTATTGCCCGCCCTTGTTCACACTGGCAGTAGCAGCCACACTGGCAGGATCAAAGGCTGGCGGACGTACATTCGCCAGTCGAGGAGCACTTTCCTGCGCCTTGGTGATCTCGTTCAGCAGGTTCTGGGCACGCTTGAGCGTGTCTTCCATCTCCTCGCGGTTCATGCTGATCACGCCCGCCGAGCCGCTGCCACCGGCCGTGCCCCCCGGCGCCCCACCCGCGAACGCCTGGCCCCAGTTGGCCTTGACCGCCGTGCTCTGTTCTCCGGTCACCACGAACTTGACGTCGTCCCACCAGCTCATGCCGTCCCCCTGACGAAAGCTCCGACTGGGGTTAAAGGGTACTGACCGCAGCAAGGCGCGGTGGGCAGAACACGGAAAGTCACCACTGCGGCCCCGGCCGCAGTGGTGTGGACAACCGCGGCTCAGGTCCCGGTGATGTGCTCGGGGCGCACCGGGACGCGGGTGAGCGCCCGGCCGGTGGCGGCGCGGACCGCCGCGACGATCGCCGGAGTGGACGAGATGGTGGGCGGCTCCCCGACTCCCCGCAAACCGTAGGGTGCGTTCGGGTCGGCCTCCTCGAGCACGTCGATCCTCATCGGCGGCATGTCGAGCACGGTCGGGATGAGGTAGTCGGTGAACGAGGGGTTGCGGATCCGGCCGCCGGAGATCTGGATCTCCTCCATCACCGCGAGCCCGAGTCCCTGCGCGGAACCGCCCTGGATCTGGCCCAGCACCGCCTGCGGGTTGAGCGCCTTGCCGACGTCCTGGGCGCAGTCGAGCGAAACCACCTTTACCAGGCCGAGTTCGACGTCGACGTCCACCACCGCGCGGTGTGCGGCAAAACCGTACTGCACGTGCGCGTTGCCCGCCCCGGTCTCCGGGTCGAGCGCTTCGGTGGGCCGGTGCCGCCACTCGACGGTCTCGTCGAGTTCGCCGGAACCGAGCAGGTCCACCAGATCGGCCACCACGCCGTCCTCTGTGGACAGCAGTTTGCCGCCGGCGAGGCTGAACCGCCCGGCGCGGCCGAAGCGGCTTTCGGCATGGCGGAACAGCGCCGAGCGCACGGCCACGCAGGCGGCCCGCACCGCCCCGCCGGTCACGTAGGTCTGGCGCGAGGCCGACGTGGACCCCGCGTTGCCGATCGTGGTGTCCATCGGCAGGATCGTGACCCGCTCGACACCGAGTTCGGTCCGCACGATCTGGCCCAGCACCGTCACCAGGCCCTGCCCCACCTCGCACGCCGCCGTCTGCACCGTCGCCGCGGCCTCACCCCCCACCACGCCCAACCGGACCCGGGCGGTGGAGTAGTCGTCGAAACCTTCGGAAAAGCAGATGTTCTTGATGCCGACGCCGTAGCCGACCCCGCGCACCACTCCCTCGCCGTGCGTGGTGTTCGAGACCCCGCCGGGCAGGGTGCGCAGATCGCGCTCCCCCACCGGTTCCGGCGGGAGCGGCAGGTTCTCCAGCCGCCGCAGCAGTTCCGCCACCGGGGCAGGCGAATCCACGGCCTGGCCGGTGGGCAGCACCGATCCTTCGCGCATCGCGTTGCGCAGGCGCACTTCCACCGGATCGAGCCCGCAGGCCTGCGCGAGCCTGTCCATTTGCGACTCGTAGGCGAACGCGGCCTGCACCGCGCCGAACCCCCGCATCGCACCGCAGGGCGGGTTGTTGGTGTAGGTGCCCCAGCAGTCGATCACCACGTTCGGCACCTCGTACGGCCCCACCCCGAGGGTCGCGGCATTGGCCACCACCGCCGGAGTGGACGACGCATACGCCCCGCCGTCGAGATAGATCTTCGCCTTGACGTAGACGAGCCGTCCGTCCCGGTCCGCGCCGTGCTCGTAGTGCAGCCTCGCCGGGTGCCGGTGCACGTGACCGTAGAACGATTCTTCGCGGTTGTAGACCATTTTCACCGGTTTCCCGGTGTGCAGGGCGAGCAGGCAGGCGTGGACCTGGATGGACAGGTCCTCCCGGCCGCCGAACGCCCCACCGACACCGGCCAGCGTCAGGCGCACCTTCTCCTCGGGCAGCCCGAGCGCGGCCACGATCTGCCGCCGGTCGACGTGCAGCCACTGGGTGGCCACGAACAGGTCCACCCCGCCGTCCTCCGCCGGGATCGCCAGTCCCGATTCCGGCCCGAGGAACGCCTGGTCCTGCATGCCGACCTCGTACGATCCGGTGACGACCACCTCGGCGTGCGCCCCGGGGTCGCCGCAGCGGATCGGCACGTACCGCACCACGTTCCCACCCGGATGCAGTTCCGGTCCTTCCCCGGCGACCGCGCGCTCGGGATCGGTGACGGGCTCGGCGACCTCGTAGCCCACGCGGATGCGGGCCAGCGCCCTTCGCGCCGTTTCCGGGTGGTCGGCCGCCACCAGCGCCACCGGTTCGCCCTGGTAGCGCACGACGTCCTCGGCCAGCACCGGCTGGTCGGGGTGTTCCAGTCCGTACCGGTTGAGCCCCGGCACGTCCCGGTGCGTCAGCACGGCGTGGACCCCGGGCAGTGCCAGGGCCTCGCCGAGGTCGATCCCGGTGATGCGGGCGGACGGGTGCGGGCTGCGCAGGGTCGCCCCCCACAGCATGTCCTCGTGCCAGAGATCGGAGGAGTAGGCGAACTCGCCGCTGACCTTGGCCACCCCGTCCGGACGGCGAGGGCTGCCGCCGATCCCGGTGCCGGTGCCCGCCGTGACCGCGGTTTCCGACGTGGTCATCGCAACCTCCTGCTCGCCGCGGCCAGTTCAACGGCTAGCGCCCGCTCGTCCGTGGTGCGCAACCGCCCGCCCTCCACCACCGTTTCGCCGCCCACCATCAGCAGTTTCACCGGCGGGGTGGCGCCGAGGACCAGCGCCGCCACGGGATCCTCGATCCCGGCGTAGGCCAGGCCGGACAGCTCCCACACCACGAGGTCGGCCAGCTTGCCGGGCTCGAGTGAGCCGAGTTCGCCGTCCCGCCCCAGGCACCGAGCGCCGCCCGTGGTGCCCATCCACAGCGCTTCGCGCACGGTCAGCGCCGTGGGGCCGCCGCGCTGCCGGGCCTGCAGCAGCGCCTGGTGCAGTTCCTCCCCGAGCCCCCCGGACTCGTTCGAGGCCGCACCGTCCACGCCGAGCCCGACCGGCGCGCCCGCGTCGAGCAGATCCCGCACCGGAGCGATCCCGGTGCCGAGCCGCCCGTTGGAGGTCGGGCAGTGCGCGGAGCCGGTCCGCGTCGCGCCGAACCGGCGGATCGCCTCCGGTGCCAGGTGCACCGAGTGGGCCAGCCAGACGTCCTCACCGAGCCAGCCGAGCGCCTCGGCGTATTCGGCCGGGGTGCAGCCGAACTCGGCCAGGCACTGCTGTTCCTCGTCCAGGGTTTCGGCCAGGTGGGTGTGCAGCCGGACGCCCTTGCGGCGCGCCAGTTCCGCCGCTTCCCTCATCAGCTTCTCGGTCACCGAAAACGGGGAGCACGGCCCGACCGCGATCCGGATCCGGGCCCCCGGCGACGGGTCGTGATAGGCGTCGATGGCCGCTTCTGTGCCGAGGAGCGCGGCCTCGGTGTCCTCGACGAGGTTGTCCGGAGGCAGCCCGCCGTCGGCGACACCGCGGTCCATCGAGCCGCGCACGAGGTGGGCCCGCAGCCCGACCCGCTCGGACGCGGCCACGAGCGCCGCGATCTGGTCACCCCCGTCGCGGGGGAAGACGTAGTGGTGGTCGGCGACGGTGGTGCACCCCGTCAGCGCCAGCCTGGCGAATCCCGCGCTGGCCGCGGTGTGCGTGATCCCGGCGTCGAGCCCGCCCCACACCGGGTACAGCTCGACCAGCCACTGGAACAGGGTCGAATCGGCGGCGAGCCCGCGGGTGGCCCACTGGTAGAGGTGGTGGTGCGTGTTCACCAGCCCCGGCGTGACGAGGCAACCGCTCGCGTCGATGGTCACGTCCCCCTCGCCGGGGCCGTCCCCGACCGCCACGATCCGGTCACCCTCGACCACGACGTGTCCCGCGGCGTACTCGGTGCCCCGGGCGTCGACGGTGGCGACGGCCGCGCCGTTGATCACCGTCCTCATCGCTTCGCCGCCGTCCGGACCGCTTCGAGGATCTTCTCGTAACCGGTGCAGCGGCACAGGTTCCCGGCCAGTGCTTCGCGGATCTCCTCGTCGGTCGGGTCGGGCACGCGCGCGAGCAGGTCGTGGGCGGCGACGACTAATCCCGGCGTGCAGAACCCGCACTGCACCGCCCCGGCATCCACAAAGCACCGCTGCACCGGGTGGAGCGCGCCGTCGTCGGCGAGGCCCTCCACGGTGCGCACGCCGCGGCCCTCCGCCTGACCGGCCGCGACCAGGCAGGCGCACACCGGCACGTCGTCGAGGTACACCGTGCAGGAACCGCATTCCCCCTGCTCGCAGGCGTTCTTGGCGCCGGGGAGGCCGAGGCGCTCCCGCAGCAGGTACAGCAGGCTCTCCCCCTCCCACACGCCGTCGGCCTCGCGGGCCTGTCCGTTCACGGTCACGTTCACGCGCATGCCTGTCCCCGTTCCACGATGTCCTGCCAAGCCCAGGTCAGGCTCCGCCGTGCCAGCACGGCCAGCGCGTGCCGCCGGTAGGCCGCGGTGCCGCGGACGTCGTCGATCGGCTCGGCCGCGGCGGCGACCAGTTCGCCGAAGCGCCGTTTCACCGAATCCCGCAGCGGGACCGGCGCGTCCCAGGGCAGTTCGCCGGTGAGGAACTCCTCCGCCGTGGGTACCCGGCGCGGTGTGGGAGCGGCCGAACCGATCGCCGCTCCCACCCGGCCCGGCTCGAGGGCGAGCGCGAACGAGCACACCGCGATCACCATCGCGTTGCGGGTGCCGACCTTGGCGAACTGCTGAGGACCCGCCGCGGGCGGCAGGTGCACGGCCGTGATGAGCTCGTCCTCGGCGAGGGCATTGCGCTTGACGCCGAGATAGAACTCCTCCGCCGGAATCAGCCGGGTCCCGCGCACCGAGGCGGCCTCGATCCGGGCTCCGGTGGCCAGCAGCACCGGATGCGTGTCCCCGGCCGGGGACGCGGCGCCGAGGTTTCCCCCGACCGTGCCCCGGTTGCGGATCTGGGGCGAGCCGACGGTGCGGGCGGCCAGGGCCAGCCCGGGCAGCCGCTCCCCCAGCTCGGTGATCAGCCGGGTGTAGGGCACCGCGGCGCCGAGCCGGATGCCCTCGCCGGAGGTGGACCACTCGGCCAGCTCACCGATCCCGCCCAGGTCGAGCAGCGCGGCCGGACGGCGGCGGTCGAAGTTGAGCTCGACCATCACGTCGGTCCCGCCCGCGAGGGGAAGCGCATCCGGGCGTCCGGCCTTGAGGGCCAGCGCTTCGGCCAGCGTCGAGGGTCGCAGGAAGTCCACGTGGCCAGTAGACCGCCCGCGCGCCGGGGCGGCAACGGCACCGGACGACGAACCCGCAGGCCCCGCCCGCCCGCCGTTCGTACTTTCCCACAACTCGGGTGACAACCAGGAAAACCGGCCGTGAGGGGACCCCTCACAGCAACCCACAGCCCCCTTTTTTGCCGGCCCGTCACCCCCGTTGGAGGGGCTGGGGCGAGCCGTGAAGGGTCCCCGGTCAAATCGACTGTGAAGGGACCCTTCACGGCCAACGCCCGACCGGGTGCCGGGGTGGGGGCGGCTGTGGGGGGCGTCACGGCGCGGGCCTGTGGGGGGCGGAAAAGTATGATCGCCGGTGTCATGACCCTGGTGAAAACCCTGCTGGACATCCCGGAGCTGCGCCTGCGGCTGCGGACCGGGTCCGCCCTGCTCGACCGCGAGGTCAGCCGCATCTACGTCACCGAACTCCCCGACCCGAGCCGCTACGTCTCGGCGGGCGAGGTGGTGCTCACCGGCCTGCTCTGGTGGCGCAGCCCCGGCGACGCCGAGCCGTTCGTCTCCGCGCTCGCCAAGGCGGGAGTGGCCGCACTGGCGGCCTCCGGAGCGGACACCGGCGGGATTCCCGAGGACGTGCTGACCTCCTGCGCGCGCCACCGCATCCCGCTGATCGAGGTCCCCGCGGACTTGTCGTTCGCGGTGGTCACCGAACGGGTGGTGCTGGCGCTGGCCGCCGGCCGGGGCCGCGAACCCGGTGGCGCGCGCAAGCGGCTGCTGTCCGCGGCCGGCGCCCCGCTCCCCGACCTGCTGCGCCAGGGTGCCGAGGAACTCGGCACGGCCTGCTGGGTCGTGTCCGCCACCGGCCGCCTCGTCGCCGGGACCGCTCCGGCGCCGCCCGAGGCCACCTGGTTCGTGCCGGGACGGGACGCGGCCGTGCACGGCGGCTTCACCCTGCTGCCGGTCGGCGGCCGGTTCGCCGTGCCGTGGGTGCTCGCCGTTCGCGGGACCGAGCCCGGGGAACTCGCCGAGGAACTGGCCGGGCTGCTCGGCCTCGCCCGGGCGCGGGCCGACCAGGTCCGTCGTTCCGACAACCGGATGGCGGAACCGCTGTTCCAGGCGCTGGAGACCGGCACGGGCGACGTGGTGTCCGCGGCCGTCGCGGCCGGGCTGCGCGAACCGGCCCGGGTGGTCCTCCTCCGCACTCCCGGCGAGGAGACCGGTCTCGACTCCGAACTCCTCGCCGAGCTGGTCGAACCGGCCGCCGCGGTTCCGGCCGGGCGGATCGGCCGGGACGCCTGCGCGCTCGTCCCCGACGACGAGCACTGGCCGGAGGACTGGACGGGGCGCACCCGCGCCGCTCTGTCGAATGTGGACAGTGTGATCGGCTTTTCCCGGGCCTTCGTCGGTCTCGGCGGCCCGGTCGCCCTGGACGGTCTCGGCGGCGCTGTCCAGGAAGCACGCTACGCCCTCGAACTCGCCGCGCGGCGCGGCGAACGGATCTCCGTGGTGGCGGGTGCCGACATCCCCGTCCACCGGTTGCTCGTCGCGGGCACCCCCGACGAACTGCGCCGCAGCGTGCGGGACCGGATTCTCGGTCCGCTCCTGGCCTACGACACGGCGCAGGGCACCGATCTGGTCCGGACCGTGCGCCTCTACCTGGAATGCTCCAGCTCCCCGACGGCGGCGGCGAAGGCGCTGCACGTCCACGTCAACACCCTGCGCTACCGGATCGCGCGCGCCTCCGAACTGCTGGGCGCGGACCTCACCGACTTCGCCACCCAGGTCGACGTCTACCTCGCCCTCCAGGCATGAAACGGGCCCCCCGGCCCACGCCGGAGAGCCCGTTTCGCCGACCGGAAACGTCAGATGGAGTACTCGACGTTCGCCAGGCCGATGTTCATGCTCTTCACCCGGATCTCGACCATGGACAGGGTGTTGCGCGGCCAGGAGATGTAACCCGAGTTGCTCTTGCCGCAGCCGATGGACTGCCAGTTGTCCGGGTTGGCGGCCTTGCCCATCCGCGCCTCGACGCAGGCGTACTGCTGGGTCCCCGGCTGGGCGCTCCAGGTGATCTTGATCCGGCCCGGCCAGTTGGCGGTGTTCGGCGAGGTGTAGGAGCACACCTTCGACCCCTCGGTCCAGTGCCCGGGCAGGCCGCTCACCCGGCCGGTGCAGAGGGAGGACACCGCCTCGCTCTGCCCGGCCGTCGCCACCATGACGCCCGCGGACATCACCGGCACGGCCAGCACGGCCCCCAGCGCGGCCAAAAAACGCCTGACACGAATACGAGACAGTTTGTTTGTTGTTGACATGATCAGGAACCTACCGCCGAAGGTCTGAACCACACCTCGGCCATTCGGACGAATGCCCTCACACTAACGGGTGATAGCGCGCCGTCGGTAGGCGTCAAGACGGGCCCGCGGCAACGGCATCTCACCCTCGTCGAGGGCACCGCAGTCGAGCCCCCGGCACAGGAAGGCCGCCAGGGCCTGGGCCGTGGCCGGCTCGTCGAGCACACCGCTGTCGGCCGCCTCGGCGTAGTCGCGCAGCCGCACCGCGGCGGCGGGCAGGCCCTCGCGGAAGAAGCCGTAGGTCGCGGCATAGCGGGTCGGCAGTTGATGCGGATGCAGGTCCCATCCCTGGTAGAAACCGCGTTCCAGGGAACGTCTCACGAGCCCGAGGTGCTCGCGCCAGGCTTCGGCCACCGCCTCCCCGACCGGCAGCCGGTTGGTCGACCCGTCCGACAGCCGCACCCCCGTTCCGGCGGCGCCGACCTGCATGACCGCCTTCGCGAAATCGGCGGCCGGATGCGCCATGCTCTGGTATGCGGCGGCGATGCCGAGACCGGCGCTGTAGTCATAGGTGCCGTAGTGCAGTCCGCTGCACCGGCCGCGGGCCGCGGTGACGATCCGGGCCACCGCGACCGTGCCATCGGCGTCCACAATGGACTGCGAGGTCTCGATCTGCACCTCGAAGCGCAACCGGCCCTCCGGCAGGCCGTATGCCCGCTCCAGCTCGGCGAGCACGTCCGCCGCGACCGAAACCTGTTCGACCGCGGTGACCTTCGGCAGGGTCACCACGAACCCGTCCGGCAGCGGACCGGTCTCCAGCAGCCCGGCCAGGAACAGGTCGAGCGTGCGGATGCCCCGCCGCCGGGTGGCCTGTTCGAAACTCTTGAACCGGATACCGCAGAAGGGGGTCGCACCGGCCGTGCGGGCCAAGGTCCGGCCGCAGGCCAAGGCCGCCGCGTCCTCTTCTTCGTCCCCGGGATGCCCGTAGCCGTCCTCGAAGTCGACCCGCAGATCCTCGATCGGTTCCGTCTCCAGCTTGCGGGCCACGCGGACGGCGAGTTCCGGGGCCAGGCCCAGCTCGCCGCCCCGGTCGGCGAAGATCTTCCCGGCCCGCTCGCCCCAGTCGGCGACCAGGCCCGGCCCGTACGCGCTCGCCGGCACGTACACGGTGTGCACCGGTTGCCGTCCGGCCGGCTCCCCGGGATACCGGGCCGCGACGCGGGCGTCCACTTCGGACAGCCGCGCGTCGGCGGCGGCATAGGTCCGCTCGGTGAGCCGGCCGGACGCCATGTCAGGAGATCCGCTCGTAGGCGGGCAGGGTCAGGAAGTCGACGAACTGCTCGGCGAGCGCGACCTCCTCGAACAGCTCGACCGCCGGGGCGAGCAGCTCGCCCGGGATCTGGCCGTCCAGCTCCTTGCGCACCTCGTCGAGCACGGTGCGGACCAGCTCGCGGGTGACCTTCTCCCCGTTGTCCAGCTGCGTGCCGTTCTGGACCCACTGCCAGATCTGCGACCGCGAGATCTCGGCGGTCGCCGCGTCCTCCATCAGGTTGTGGATCGCGGCGGCACCGTTCCCGCCCAGCCAGGAGGCGATGTAGCGCACGCCGACGTCGACCGCGCCGCGCAGGCCGGCCTCGGTCGCCGCGCCCTCCGTGGCCGCCACGTTGAGCAGCTGGTCCGCGGTCACCCGCACCTCGTCACGGGTCCGGTCGAGCTGGTTCGGCTTGTCGCCGAGCACCTTGTCGAACTCCTCGCGGCAGATGCCGACCATGCCGGGGTGCGCCACCCAGGAACCGTCGAACCCGTCACCGGCCTCGCGGGCCTTGTCGTCCCGGACCTTGGCGAAGGCCTTCTCGTTGACCTCCGGGTCCTTGCTCGGGATGAACGCGGCCATGCCGCCGACGGCGAACGCGCCGCGCTTGTGGCAGGTGCGCACCAGCAGTTCGGTGTAGGCCCGCATGAACGGCGCCGTCATCGTGACGCTGTTGCGGTCCGGCAGCACGAACTTCTCGCCCGCGTCACGGAAGTACTTGATGATGCTGAACAGGTAGTCCCAGCGGCCCGCGTTGAGGCCCGAGGCGTGCTCACGCAGTTCGTAGAGGATCTCTTCCATCTCGAAGGCCGCCGGGATGGTCTCGATCAGCACGGTGGCGCGGATGGTGCCGTGCTCGATGCCCAGGCGTCGCTCCGCGTAGGTGAACACGTCGTTCCACAGGCGCGCCTCGAGGTGGCTCTCCATCTTCGGCAGGTAGAAGTACGGGCCCTTGCCGGAGTCGAGCAGCGCCTGGGCGTTGTGGAAGAAGTAGAGACCGAAGTCGACCAGGGCGCCGACGCCCTTGCGGCCACCGAAGGTGATGTTGCGCTCGTCGAGGTGCCAGCCGCGGGGGCGGACCACGATCGTGGCGAGCTCGATGTCGTCCCGCAGGGCGTAGTGCTTGCCGCCCGAGTCGAGTTCGATGGTGCCGCGGATGGCGTCGGACAAGTTGATCTGCCCGCCGACCACGTTGTGCCAGTGCGGGGTGTTGGCGTCCTCGAAGTCGGCCAGCCAGACCTTCGCGCCGGAGTTCAGCGCGTTGATGGTCATCTTGCGGTCGGTCGGGCCGGTGATCTCCACGCGGCGGTCCCGCAGCGCGGCGGGTGCACCCGCGACCTGCCACTCCGACTCACGGACTTCCTTCGTCTCGGGCAGGAAGTCCAGCCTGCCGGTGCGCTTGGCCTCCTCGCGGCGCTTGCCCCTGGCCTCGAGCAGGGCATCCCGGCGCGCCGCGAAGTTGTCGTGCAAGCCGGCCAGAAACTCCAGCGCCTCCGGGGTGAGGATCTCGGCACCACGCTCGACCGGGCCGCCGAGCACAGAGACTTCGGAGACTTCAGACATGCTGCAACACTCCATGTTGATCGGTGGAAAAGACGGATGTACGGACTGCTTTTTCTACATCCCGGAGTATAGTTTCTGCATAGCGGAAGCTCAACGCGAGGAGATCCGTGGCTGACGACAGCGACACGAGCACTACCGCGAAGGCATCCCGCGACGGCGGTGTGCAGTCCCTCCGGCGCGCCTTCGAACTACTGGAGCACCTCGCCGACACCGGCGGCGAGGCGAGCTTGTCGGAACTGGCCGCCAGTTCCGGGCTGCCGATGCCCACCATCCACCGGCTGATCCGCACCCTGGTGGCGCTGGGGTACGTGCGGCAGAACAGCAACCGGCGCTACGCGCTGGGCGCGCGCCTCATCCGCCTGGGGGAAAACGCGAGCATGCAGTTCGGCACCTGGGCGCGGCCGCTGCTCGCGGAACTGGTGGAAGAGGTCGGCGAGACGGCCAACCTCGCGGTACTGGAACGCGACGAGGTGGTCTACGTATCGCAGGTCCCCTCGAAGCATTCGATGCGGATGTTCACCGAGGTGGGCCGCAGGCTGCTGCCGCACGGCACCGGGGTGGGCAAGGCGATCCTCTCGCAACTGCCCGCCGACGAGGTCCGCGCACTGCTGAAGCGCACCGGCATGCCCGCCTACACCGCGCACACGCTCACCGATCCGGACGAGATGCTGGCCCAGCTCGACAAGATCGCGGCCCAGGGCTACGCCGTCGACGAAAGCGAGCAGGAGCTCGGCGTGCGGTGCGTGGCCGTCCCGCTGACCGGCACGCCCGCACCGGCCGCCATCTCCGTCTCGGGTCCCGAAGGCCGCCTCACCAAGGAGGCCGTGTCCCGCATCGCGCCCGCCGTGCAGCGCATCGCCGCCACCCTTTCGGCCCACCTGGCCGGGGAGGACCTGAGCGCCTGAGCGCGGGTATCAGCGCATCGGCTGCCGATCGACCTGGGCCTGGTAGTGCGCCTTGCCGTTCTCGTAGGAGGTGACGGTCGCGGTGAGGCCGTAGCGGACGGATCCGGCGGTCAGCACGCACCGCGCCGTCTCCCCGGCCTTCGCCTTGATCGCACCAGGGCACTCCACGGCGTCGGGCCGCTGCCCCACGGACTTCTGCAGCGCGTCGGCGATGCCCTGTTCCAGTGACGTCTTCGAGATCGTCGCCCCGCCCCCCTGCACGGACGCCGAGCAGGCGGTGACCAGCGCCAGGGCCGCACCAACGACGATCAGCGAGAGGGCACGAGTTGTCACGATGGGCTCCTGATTCCGTTGAGCGGTGGCGATGGCAGTGGTGGTGCGGGCCTGGCCCCTACGCCCAGACCGACGCCGGAATGAGATCGAGAAGGTCGCAGCGGAGGTCCAGCGCGGGCACGAGCTCGGCCGGGTCCCGGTGATCATCGATGATGTCGTGCAGGTCGAAGTGGTCACCGTAGACGGCGAATCCGGTCACCTGCCGCGGGGCGTTCATCAGGAAGTTCACCACCTGCGGGGTGAGCACGGCCCGCGCGAACGGCTCGCTCTCGGTGGTGATCTCGAACCGCTCGTCGAACCCGGGATGGCCGAGCTGCATGTCCCGCTGGCCGATCGCGGACCGGATCCTGCTCTGCGCCCGGATCACCTGACGCACCGTGAGCGGGGGCCGCCCCTCTGGGAGACGCATCCACACCGCGCCGGTGGGGAACCGCTGCCCCTTGTGCCGGACATCGAACTCGGCGATCAGGAACGGCCGTCCCCGGTGCACGCCCGTGATCACGTGGCGCGCGCCGAGGGCCTCCGGGGGAGCCACCAACGGCTCCAGCGGGTTGCGCAGTTTGAAAGCGGGCTGGGCGTTGAACACGTCGGCGTAGGAGTCGTTGCGCTCCTCGTAGATCCACCCGCGTTTCGGCAGCTCGTCCCGCAGCCGCGCGAGGATTGCCTGCTCGTCCCGGCCGTTCGACCGGTTGATCGCGAGCACCATCCAGGTGATCCCCGCCGCCATCAGCAGCGTTCCCCCGACCGCGATCGCGATGACCGCTCCGGCACTCACCGCGCCGACCCGCCCCCGAGCACGTTGAAGTCGTCGAAGTAGCCGTCCTCGTAAACCGGTTCGGGGCGCGTGCGAGGCGTGGTGCCGACCGGGGACGGACCGGTCCGCGGCACCGGGCCCGGGTCCGGGTCCGCCGGACGCTGGTCGCCGAACAGCCGCTCGTCGGTGTCGAGGACCCGGTCGAGCAGTTCGGTGTCGCCGAGGCCGCGTCGCACCACCTCGGCCTGCCGCCGTGCGGCGGCGGCGCGGGCGGCGGCGATCGTCTGCATCACCGAGGCGGCCAGCGCCTGCGGGGCGATGCCTCGGATCTGATCGCCGAACCGGACCTCCTTGACCTCGCCCCCGGGCCCGGCGACGACCGTCACCGCCCCGTCGGGCGAGCCGGCTTGCGCCGTCACGTCCTTGAGCTCGCTCGCCATCTGACGGTAGGTCTCGGCGCGACGCCGGTTGTCCGCGGCGGCGGTGTCGATCGCCTCGATGCGCCGCAGCAACTGCTCGGCGTACCCGCTCATGAATTCCCTTCCTCGGGCCGGATGGTCGAAAGGAACTGCTGGAAGTCGCCGACGACCTCCTGGTACTGCTCGGCCAGCGCGCTCAGCACGATCTGCAGCACCGCGTACCGGCTCGGGTCGCGGGTGTCGTGCATGCCGAGGAACACCTGCAACTGCACAAGCTGCTCGGGCCGGTTGTTCAGCAGGAGCGTCATCCGGACGGCCTGGGTCAGCCCGGGCACCTGTTCCGAGCCCGACTCCTTGCGCTTGCCGATCTCGACGTCCGGCGCACCCCGGCGCAACCGCTCGACGGCCTCGTCGGCCAGCCGGGTGAGCGGCACGTTCGCCTCGTGGAGCTCGCCGGAAATCGTGATGTTGGGGGTGAAGCCCTTCAGGGCAGGCGGCCGCAGCGCGACGAAGGCGGCCTCACCCGCATCGACCTGGTCCGGCGGCACCGACCGCCAGCCCGCGGGCAGCGAGAACTGGATCGGCACCGGAAGCGCGGTTACCACACCTTCTCCGTCTCCGTTGTCATCAGAACAGGCCGCCGACCAAATCGCCCACGGCCTTGGCGGCATTCCCGAGGCCGTCGCCGACGGCATCGGCCGCTTCGGCGACGCCGTGGCCGACATCCGACGCGAACTCGCCGACGTCGTTCGCCACGTCCTTCACCGTATCGACGACCTCGCCCGGGTCGACGGCGAAGTCGAAGCCGATCTTGCCGCCGACACCGAGACCGAGCCCGACCGATGCGCCGACGTGGAACTTGCCGTCGTCGCCCATGCCGAACTGGCCGCTCGCCTCCGCGCCGACACCGGCCCACGCCTCACCGTGCACACCGGCGCTGACACCGGCCACCTCAGCACTGGCCTCACCCTCGACCTTCGCCCCGGCGAACGCCTCCGCGCCGCCCTGGATCCCGGTCCAGCCGACGTTGCCTTCGGCGCTGGCCTTGGCACCGATCAGGCCCTCGGCCGAGCCGGACACCCCGGCGTGCTGACCCCACTTGACCTCGCCCTCGGCACTGCCCTTCGCGAGGTAGGCCTCCGCGCTCGCGGAACCGCTCACGCCCAGGGCACTGACGGTCGCGCTCGCCTTCGCGTCCGCCCCGAGCACCGAGCCTTCGAGCTTCCCGGTGCCGGACCACGACCCGTCCTTGAACTCGCCTTCGACACCGCCGTCCAGCAGGGACACCCCGGCCGAGGCCGCGTAGGTCTTCTCGCCGATGTCGAAGCCGAGCGCCTTGAGCGTCTCCCCGATCTTGTCGTGGAGCATCCCATCGGACTGCTCGTCGCCCCACTGAGCCTGGTAGCTCTTGCCGCCCTTGCCCTTCTGCCAGCCGCCCGGGTCGGTCCACTCGCCCTTTTCCGGGTCCCACTTCGACTTCCGCCGCCGGTCGGCGCCGAACTCGTACCCGTCGCCGATGTCCTTCTTGTAGCCGCCTTCGCCGTCGGACTTCATGCCGAATGCCTGCGCCACCTCGCCGCCGACGGCCGCCAGCTTGTCGCGCGCGTTGGCCAGGACGCTCTGCGCTTCCTGGGCGAGTCCGGTACCGGGATCCTGGAACGGCGCGAGGAACTGCCCGGCGGCGGAGGCCTGCGTGGCCTGCGCGTCGTACTGCTGGGCGGCGACGCGGGACGCGGCCTGGGCCTGCGTGTACATCTCGATGGCGCGCTGGGCCTCCGCCTGCGCCCACGTCAGCACGTCCCCGTAGTCGGCGAGCGACTGGCCGCCCCGGCCGAGCAGGTCGACCGTGTCGAACCACTTCGGCGGCTCCTGCCCGAACGCCTCGCGGAACGCGTTCGCCCCCTCGCCGGTCCACTGGCCGGGGTCGACGCCCGTCAGGCCGTCGCCGGCGGCACCGATCCGGTCGATGTTCGCGACCAGCTCACGCAGGTCGCCCGCGATCAGTTCCGGTTCGCCGGGGATCAGGTCCCTCGGGTCGGTGGTCTGCCCGAGCTCGGCACCCATCAGAACACCATCCCGTTGTCGTCCCCGGGATTCAGCCTGCTGGAGATGTCGTCTTGCGGGGACAGTTGCCGCGAGCGCCCGGGGCTCATGATCCCGGCCGTGCCGTCGCCGCCGGTGCCGGCACCCGCGTTCTTGAGCGGACCGGTCCAGCCGCCGCCGACCATGCCGCCGTCGGCCTGGCCGCCGCCGATCCGCGACTCCCAACCGCCCTGCACCATGCCGGGGTTGTCGAAGGCGCCGCCACCGTCGATCAGGTCGCCGACCCCGCCGATCGCCCTGCCGGCTTCCGAGTCGCGCTCGACGTACTGCACGGCGGCCTTCTTCAGGCCCTCGCCGTGCTCCTCCGCCTTCGCGTGCAGTTGCTCGACGCGGCCGCGCATGTCCTCGACGAATTGCGCCCAGCCCCGCTGCACGCCCGCGTGCCCGTAATCGCCGCTCGGGCCACGCCAGGCGAGGCCGAGTACGCCTCCGACGACGTCAGCGATGGTGTTCGCGGTCTCGCGCAGCTCGTCCGGTATCGCACCGAACCCAGCCGTCATGACGAAATCCCCCAGGGCAAGTCCGATCCGAGCGCCGCGGTGTCCCGCGGCGCCGGGTCAGACTGCCGAACGGCTGTGGCGTTTGAAGGTGTTTTGCCCTTTTCTCACCCTTGTGGGTGATCAACTCAGCCGAGCAGGGCGTCCACGAAGGCCGCGGGTTCGAACGGTGCGAGGTCGTCCGGGCCCTCCCCGAGCCCGACCAGCTTGACCGGAACGCCGAGTTCACGCTGGACCTGGAAGACGATGCCGCCCTTGGCGGTGCCGTCGAGCTTGGTCAGCACGATGCCGGTCACGTCGACCACCTCGCCGAACACGCGCGCCTGGGCCAGGCCGTTCTGCCCGGTGGTGGCGTCGAGCACGAGCAGCACCTCGTCGATCTTGGCCTGCTTTTCCACCACCCGCTTGACCTTGCCGAGTTCGTCCATCAGGCCGGTCTTGGTGTGCAGCCGGCCCGCGGTGTCGATCAGCACCGCGTCCACCCCGGTCTCGACCCCCCGCTTGACCGCGTCGAACGCGACCGCCGCCGGATCGCCGCCCTCCTTGCCGCGGACCACCTCCGCGCCGACCCGCTCCGCCCAGGTCTGCAGCTGGTCGGCGGCGGCGGCGCGGAAGGTGTCGGCCGCGCCGAGCAGCACCTGGCTGCCCTGCCCGACCAGCACGCGCGCGAGCTTGCCGGTGGTGGTGGTCTTGCCGGTGCCGTTGACCCCGGCGATCAGCACGACCGCCGGCTGCTTCCGTCCGTCCACGGTGTGCGGCAGGGCTCTCACGGCTCGTCCGGCCTCGGTGGTGAGCGTGTCGGTGAGCACGTCGTGCAGCACGGCGCGGGCCTCACCCGAGGTGCGCACGGCGCGGCTGCTCAGTTCCGCCCGCAGGCGTTCCACGATCTCGGCCGTGGTGGCGGCACCCAGGTCGGCCACCAGCAGCGTGTCCTCGACGTCCTGCCACGAGTCCTCGTCCAGGTCCCCGGCGCCGAGCAGGCCCAGCAGGCTCTGGCCCAGCACCGAGCGCGACTTCGACAGCCGTCCCCGCAGCCGTTCGAGCCGCCCGGTGGTCGGTGCGATCTCCTCCCGGGGCGCGGGCACCTCGGGGGCCGCCGGAACAGCGGGGGCTTCGGGGGCTTCGGCTTCCGGCCTGGCGGTCTCGGTTTCGGGCACGACCGGGGTCTCGGGCTCGGTGACGGTCGCCGCCTCCGCATCCGGCAGGACCACGTCGACGATGCCACGCCGGGGCGCGTCCCTCGGGACGGAAGCGTCGTCGCCGACGCCGGGCTGGCCGTCGACCTCGGTGCGCTCACCGGCGGGGTGCGGTGGGGCTGTCGCCTGTTCACCACCAGGCGCCAGGGCGATACCGCCGCCCGCCTGGTAGCCACCGCCTCTCGGCTTGATCTCACCCTTCGGCGGCTCGGGCCTGCGCAGGCTGATCCGGCGCCGCCGCGCCACGGTCAGGCCCGTGACCAGCGCGATCGCCAGCAGTACCGCGACTACCAGGAGGATCCAAAACCACAGGTTGGGTGTCACATCGCCATCCTCGCATCCGCCTTCCGACCGGCGGGAACGCCCCGCCCCCGGATGCGTCCAAGGACCGGAAAACTATTCGGACAAGTTCTCACCCGATGCCTTGCATCCTGGTCAGTAAAGGACTAGACCACTCGCTCATGACCATGCGCGTGATGGGGCTCATCTCCGGCACGTCGATCGACGGGATCGACGTGGCGGTTGCCGAGCTGTCCCGGCACAGGGAGGAAATCCGCCTCACCCCGCTGGGCGCGCTCGAGGTCGCCTACCCCGAGGACCTCCGCTCCGCACTGCTCGCCGCGCTCCCGCCCGCCCCCGCCAGCGCCGAGTTGCTGACCCGGCTCGACACCCGGGTCGGCCAGGCCTTCGCCGAGGCCGCGCGGCAGGGCCTCGACCACGCCGGGCCCGCCGCCCTCGTCGCCTCGCTCGGCCAGACCATCTACCACTGGGTGGAAGATGGCCGGGCACTCGGCACCCTCCAGCTCGGGCAGCCCGCTTGGATCGCCGAGCGCACCGGCCTGCCCGTAGTGTCCGACCTGCGGGCCCGCGACGTGGCGGCGGGCGGCCACGGCGCCCCGCTGGCCAGCACCCTGGACCGCCTGTGGCTGCGCTCGCTGGCCGAATCGGACGGCAGGCCCGCGGTGGCCCTCAACATCGGCGGGATCGCCAACATCACCGTCGTCCACCCCGACGGCACCACGATCGCCTACGACACCGGGCCCGGCAACGCCCTGCTCGACCTCGCGGCGCGGCGTACGACCGGGCAGCCGAGCGACCTCGACGGCGCCCTGGCCGCCCGGGGCACCGTCCGCGAGGACCTGCTCGCCCGGCTGCTCGCCGAGCCCTACTACGCGGCCGAGCCCCCCAAGTCCACCGGCAAGGAACTGTTCCACGCCGGTTACCTCGACGACCTCGGCGACCCCGGCACCGAACCTGCCGACCTGCTCGCCACCCTCACCGCGCTGACCGCCCACACGATCGCCGACGCCTGCCTGAAGCACGGCGCCGGTACCGTGGTCGCTTCCGGCGGCGGCGTGGAAAACCCGGCGCTGATGCGGGCCCTCGACGCCCGCCTGCCCGGTGTCCGGCTGCTGACCAGCGACGAACTCGGTCTGCCCCGGGCGTCGAAGGAGGCGTACCTGACCGCCCTGCTCGGCTGGCTGACCTGGCACGGCCTGCCCGCCAACGTGCCAGGCGCCACCGGGGCACGCGGCCCCCGCCTGCTGGGCAGCATCACGCCCGGTGACGGTCCCCTGACCCTGCCCCGTCCCCACGCCGGACCCGTCACCCGCCTGCGGGTCGACCGCGGTTCGCCCGAAGAGTAGGAGAAACAGATGCATCCCGCTGATCTGGCCATCATCGTGGTCTATCTGGCGGCCATGCCCGCCATCGGCGTGCTCGTCGGGCGCAAGCAGAAGTCGGCCGCCGACTACTTCATCGGCGAGCGCAGCCTGCCGTGGTGGGCCGTGTGCTTCTCGATCGTGGCCACCGAGACCTCGACCCTCACCGTGATCAGCACCCCCGGCCTGATCTGGGCGGCCTCCGGCAACTACAACGGCTTCACCTACCTGCAGTTGCCGTTCGGCTACATCCTCGGCCGCACGCTGGTGTCGTTCGTGCTGCTGCCCCGCTACTTCAAGGGCAAGCAGTCCACCGCGTACGCGTTCCTCGGGGAGCGGTTCGGCCCGGCCATGCAGGGCGTGTCCTCGATCGCGTTCATCGTCACGCGGCTGCTCGCCGAGGGTGTCCGGCTGTTCGCGGGCGCCATCCCGATCCAGCTGATCCTCTCCCACTACGGGCTGCACACCCAGTACTGGCAGATCGTGGTCGCGCTGACCGCACTGACGGTGGTCTACGCGCTCGTCGGCGGGATCAAGGCGGTGGTGTGGGTGGACGTCATCCAGCTGACGGTCTACGTCGGCGGCGCGATCATCGCCATGATCGTGCTGGCCACGAAGCTGCCCGCGGGCTGGACCTCGAAGGCCGCCGACGCGGGCGTGTTCAAGCTGTTCGATTTCGACTTCTCCGGCCTGCACCTGCTGACCAGCCAGTACGCCTTCCTGACCGCGGTGGCGGGCGGGGCGATCTTCACCATGGCCTCGCACGGTGCCGACCAGCTGATCGTGCAGCGGTTCCTCGCCTGCCGCAGCGTCGCGGACGGGCGCAAGGCCCTCATCGGCAGCGGGATCGCGGTCACCCTCCAGTTCGCGCTGTTCCTCATGGTCGGCGCGATGCTGTGGGCGCACAACGGGTTCCGCAACCTCAAGCAGCTCGGGGTCAAGAGCGACGACATCTTCACCAACTTCATCACCAGCGAACTGCCGGTCGGCATGGCCGGGCTGCTCATCGCCGCGATCCTCGCCTCCACCATGGGGGCGCTGGCCTCGGCGCTCAACGCCCTGTCGAACTCCACCGTCGCCGACCTGTACCAGCGGTTCACCAAGCGGAAGCCGGAGGACTCGAAGCTGCTGCGGCACGGCCGGATCTGGACGCTGGTGTGGGCGGTGGTGTTCGCGATCTTCGGTTCGGCGTTCAGCAGCCGCAACAACCCGGTCATCGAACAGGGCCTGTCCATCACCGGCTACACCTACGGCGCGATGCTGGGCGCGTTCTTCCTCGGCATGTGGGTCAAGCGGGCACGCCAGCTCGACGCGATCATCGCGTTCGTGGTGACCGTCGCGGCGATGGCGGTGGTGGTGCTCGCGGTGAAGATCCCGCCCGCCCCCGGCGCCAAGCCGGTGGGCCTGGCCTTCCCCTGGTACACGCTGCTCGGTGTGCTGATCACCCTGGTGGTCGGCGGCGCGCTGTCGCTGCGGCACCGCAGCGCCGACCCGAGGATCGGCGCCGAGCCGGAACCGGCCCCGGAACCGGCCGGTTCCTGACCTGCTCGGCCCCGGTTGCGCAGGCACCGCTACGTAAGCTGCTCCGCAACAGGCCTATCAGTGCGTGAAGCGGCGGAGCCGCTTGCTGCGGGCCGTCAGCTTGCACCGCCGCGGGTTCTGAGGCGGTTCCTGGCGAGGACCGCACTGCTACCCAAGCCGCTCCGTTATGGATTTCGCCCGCAAGGGGGCGCTGACCGCGTGCAGGTGCCGCAGCACCTGCAGGTAGGAGCTGAAGGCGCTGGACTGGTGGTAGGGCAGTCCCAGACGGCGGCAGAAATCCTCCACCAGCGGCTGCGCGCGCCGCAGGTTCGCGCGCGGCATGCTGGGGAACAGGTGGTGCTCGATCTGGTAGTTCAGGCCGCCCAGCGCGAAGTCGGTGATCCGCCCGCCCCGCACGTTGCGCGAGGTGAGCACCTGCTTGCGCAGGTGGTCCAGCTTCTCGCCCGCCTTCAGCGTCGGCATGCCCTTGTGGTTCGGCGCGAACGAGCAGCCCATGTACAGCCCCCACAGCCCCTGGTGCACCGCGATGAACGCCAGCGCCTGAAGCGGCGTCAGCACCAGGAACACCGCGGCGAGGTAACCGGCGAAGTGCGCGGCGAGCAGCACCGCTTCGAGCCGGCGGGCCTTGACGCGGCCGCGGAGGACGGCCACCGCGCTGGAGTTGTGCAGGCTGAGCCCTTCCAGCAGGAGCAGCGGGAAGAACAGGAAGGCCTGGTACTTGGTCATCCAGCGAGAGAATCCGCGCTTGTCCGCGGCCTGCTGCTCGGTGAACGCGAGCACCGCGATGTCGAGATCGGGGTCGTCTTCCTCGTGGTTGGGGTAGGCGTGGTGGCGGTTGTGCTTGCTCACCCACCACGCGAAGCTCATCCCCACGAGTGCCCCGAGCAAATAGCCCGCGACGTCGTTGGCGCGCCGCCCGGCGAAGACCTGCTTGTGCCCGGCATCGTGTCCGAGGAAGGCCAGCTGCGCGTAGACGAGCGCGAAGAACGCGCCGGTCAGCAGGTTCCACCAGGAAGCCCCGACGAGGGCGAAGGCGACCCAGCCGAGGACGAACAGGGTGGCGTTGAGCGCGAGCTTCCAGGCGTAGTCACCGGGGCGCCGCCGGAGCAGGCCCCGTTCCTTCACGGCACGCATCAGTTCGGCGAAATCGCTTCCACGGCGGACGAAGCTGTACGTCAATTCAGTGATCACCGGTTACCGGTCGGGGACGCGGAGGTCGCCGATCCGATCGGCCGGTTTGTTCCGTTCGTCCGAGTGGGCTCCTGATGCGGCCACGGTACCCCAGGAGGTTTGCGGTCAGTCGGCGGGTGGCGCCGCCGCACCTACCTGTGAGTAGATCGTGTACCGCGCGCTCGACCAGGACGGTGCCCCGCCGATCGGTTCGATCCTCACCTGCACGGCCTGCTTCCCCGCGGTCGCCCAGGCCGGCACGTCGAAAGCGTCTTCCAGCCAGCGCGAGAACGCGTTGCCCAGCGGCTGGTACCACTCGCCGACCAGCCGGTCGTCGACGTAGACGTTCGCCTGCTGGAAGGGCAGGGCCTGATCGGAGGTCCGGCGCAGGCGCAGCCCCCGGTTACCCGGGTCGGTCTTCGCGGTGAAGCGGATCGTGCCGGTGGCGTAGGTGACGCCACCGGTCACCGGCGTCCGGTCGCCCTTGCCCTCGAAGGTGGAGGTCAGTGTGGTGCGCGTCTCCCCTTCGGCGGAGTACCCGTGCGTGGCGCGGCTGCCGTCGTCGGCCAGGTCCACCGTGTCGCCGCTCCGCAGCGACAGGTCCGCCTGCCCGTACCAGTAGGCGGTGGAGCTGTACTCCGCGGGCATCGACGAGCGGTCGCCGTGTTCGATGTCGAACTCCACACCGTCGCCGAAGGGGACGGCGTCGGCGATCATCAGCCGGTAGGCGCCGAGGCAGACGTACTGGCAGCCGTCGGCCGCCGTTTCGTGCCCGACCATACCGGCCTGCGGCATCGCGTACGGCACGCCTTCGACGGCCCCGTCGCGGGCGTCCTGGAAGTACCAGCCGGACTCGTAGAAGTCCTCCGAACCGGTGCCGTACATCGCCGGACTCGCCGAGCCGTCCGGGTACATCCGCTCGTCGCCTTCGAGGTAGTTCAGCTGCGAGACCGGCCCCGGCGGGATGTGCCCGCGCATGGTCGTGGTGACCCCGTAGAACAGGCCGCGGCCCGAGGCGTTCAGGAAGGACCAGTCCTGGCCGTCCACCGTGTCGCCCCGGCGTGCGGTGGCGTGGAAGTAGCCGAGCGCACCGCTGCGCAGGCCGTCCACAACGGACGGATCGGGAGCGGAGGTCACGGCGAGCCGCCCGTCGCCGATCGCCACCCCCGAACCGTTCACCAGTTCCACCGTGGCCTCCCGCGCGTAGGGCATGGGCCACCAGGACGTGAAGGCGCCGTCTTCGGCGGTGTCGATGGAATGCAGGAGTGTGCGGGAGGCGTACTTCCCGAGGCCGGAACCGAAGAACTCGCCGACCGGGGCGTCCACCGTCGTCCTGCCGTCGAAGGTGATCCGCAGCCGCAGCCCCGCCAGTACCGCCGCCGAGGCGGCGACCCGGTCCGCGGGCACGGGATAGCGGAACCAGCGCAGGCCCGCCCAGGTGGCGCCGGTGATCCGGTAGCCGTGCACGGCCTCGTCACTGACGTGGTTCGGCCCGACGTCCATGACGTCCGTGCGCACCCACTGGCCGCCGATCCTGCTGTGGATCTCGTAGCGGAACTCGTTGAAGTCCACGTCGGAGGAGACGAAGGTGTTCGTCAGGCGCAGGCTCGACCGCCCGGCGGTCATCGACGCCGGGATCTCGATGGTCTGGTCGGCCCAGGTGCCCGGCGCGGCCGCGCCCGGCGCCCAGTCCCCCGCCTGCCGCCCGTCCACGGCCAGGCTCGCCCGCTGGTTCCCGATTCCCGCGTCGTACCTCCTGGTCACCCGCACCCCCTGGTTGCCGGGGGCGATGGCCGCGGTGAACTCGCTGCGGCCCGGCCCGAAGGCGCGGCCGTCGTCGTACACCGCCGGGGCGGCGCTCACCTGGGGCAACCGCAGCTCAAGCCGGGTCAACTGCCGGGCACCCCCGGTCACCGGCAGGCTCAGCGAGGCCCCGGGAGCCAGCGCCACCCCACTGTCCTGTGTGGATGCTCGCGGTGCGGGCGGTTTCGGATCACGGATCCCGTACCCGCGCAGGCGGGCGAGCACGTCGAGCGCCTGGTCGCTGGGATCGAAGGTGTGTACCCCGGTCGCGTCGGCGAACTGGCGGTAGGTCACGTGGTAGAAGTGCGGATTGTTCTGCGTGGTGATCCGCATCGAATTCGTGTACGGCATCGGGACCTTGATCACCGATCCGCCCATGGTGTCGGCCGGATTTCCCACCAGCGGCCAGACGAACGGCGCGCCCTTCCGCCCGTCGACGATGTCCTGCAACGATCCCTGCAACACGACACGGCCGTCGAGTTCCACCGTGATGCCGCCGATCGCGGCCACCGAATCCGCGGCATAGGTGAACCACATCGAGGAGATTTCCCCGGCGCCGTGCGCTTCGGCGATCACGCATTCACCGCCGGGCTCGTGCCGCAGGCACGAATAGGTGCCGTTGAAGCCGTCGTCGTTGCCGCCGGTGCGGTCGAAGCTGGAGAACTGCTTCACCTGCTCCCCCGGCCGCAGCCGCGCCAGGCCCGACAGCGACCGGTAGGTCTCCCAGCCGACCGGCCCCTTGTCCGCCCCGGCGGCGACAGTGGCGCTGTCGGCGCTGTCGGCGCTGTCGGAGCCGTCGGGACTGTCGGAACCGCGGGCCACGGCGGGCATCGCCGCCGTGAGCCCCGCGACGAGCAGCAGCCCGAGGGCGACCAGGCTCGGCCTTCGCCAGTTTTCCGGCATGACAAAGGAAGGCTTCGGCATGGGAAGGGCTCCTGGCTCGACACGGGTAATCGATTGCCGAGCCAGTAAAGGCCACCCTGGGCCGGGCTGTCCATCGGCCACGCGAGTGGTTCGGACAACCACCCGGCCCGGGGAACCGGAGGAGACCGGGACGGGTGAAACCGAGCGTCAGACCGGCGTGTCTGCGCGGGCTTCGATCTTGTCGGCGCGCAGCCGCTGCGAAATCACCTTCGTGATGCCGTCGCCCTGCATGCTCACCCCGTACAGCGCGTCCGCGATCTCCATGGTCGGCTTCTGGTGGGTGATGATGATCAGCTGCGAGGACTCGCGCAGCTGCTCGAGCAGGCTGATCAGCCGCCGCATGTTCGTGTCGTCCAGCGCGGCTTCGACCTCGTCCATCACGTAGAACGGTGAGGGCCGGGCACGGAAGATCGCCACCAGCATGGCGACCGCGACCAGCGATTTCTCCCCGCCCGAAAGCAGCGAGAGCCGCTTGACCTTCTTGCCCGGCGGCCGCGCCTCGACGTCCACGCCGGTGGTGAGCATGTCGCCGGGCTCGGTGAGCACCATGCGGCCGTCACCACCCGGGAACAGCACCGAGAAAACGATCTCGAACTCGCGTGCCACGTCGTGGTAGGCGGCGGTGAACACCTCGAGGATCTTGTCGTCCACCTCTTTGATGACCGTCAGCAGGTCCTTGCGGCTGGCCTTGAGGTCCTCCAGCTGCGTGGAAAGGAACTTGTAGCGTTCCTCCAGTGCCGCGAACTCCTCCAGCGCCAGAGGGTTGACCTTGCCCAGCAGGGACAGGTCCTTCTCGGCCCGCTTCGCGCGGCGCTCCTGCGTGGCCCGGTCGTAGGGCATCGCGGGCGGCGCGCTCACCTGCTCGCCGCGCTCCCTGGCCTCGGTGTACTCGGCCATCTCCCCGGCGCTCGGCGGCACCGGCACGTCCGGCCCGTACTCGGCCACCAGCTCGTCGAGCGCGATGCCGAAATCGTCGGAGATCTTGGTCTCCAGCTGTTCCAGCCGCAGCCGCTGCTCGGCGCGCAGCACCTCGTCGCGGTGCACCGCGTCGGTGAGTTTCTCCAGTTCACCCGCCAGTTCGCGGACCCGGCTGCGGATCTGGGCGAGAGCGGTCTCCCGCTGCTGCCGGGCGGCCTGCGCCTCGTCCCGTTCGGCGGCGGCACGCTGCACGGACAGCTCGATCCGCTCCAGCGCCAGCTCTCCGGCGTCGACCACGGCGGAGGCGATGGCCGCCCCCTTCTCGCGGGCGACCCTGGCCTTTTCCGCCCGCTCCCGCGCCTGCTGCTCGGCGTGGGCCGCGCGCCGCAGCGACTCGGCCCGCCCCGCGATGCTGCGCGCCCGCTCCTCGGCGGTGCGCAGCGCGAGCCGCGCCTCGACCTCCTCCTGGCGGACCACGGCGAGCTCTTCGGCGACCTGGTCGCGCTCACTGGTGTCCGGATCCTCGTCGACCGGCTGGTCGGCCACCGCGGCCAGGCGCTCTTCGAGTTCGGCGAGCTTCACGACCGCTTCCTCACGGCCGGCCTCGACCTTCGCGCGCTGCTGGTGCAGCCTGCTGACCTCGGCCTCCGCCGAGCGTGCCGCCTGCTGCAGCCGGTTGAGCCGTTCCGCCGAGCGCGCGTTGCGCACCCGGGCCTCCCCCAGCGCCTCCTTGGCCTGGCCGACCTCGTCGCGGCGGGCCTGCTGCTCGGCCCGCGCCCCTTCCAGCTCGGCGGCGGTCCGTTCGAGGAGGCGTTCCGCGGCGAGCAGCCGGTTCTGCGCCTCGTCGACGGCGGCCTGCACCTCGATCACGCTTTCGCTGCGCGCCGCGGACCCGCCCGCCGCCCAGTGCGCACCGAACACGTCGCCCTCGGCGGTGACGGTGCCGACCTCGGGGTGCACGGCGACCAGCCGGCGCGCGGCGTCGAGAGTGTCCACAATGGCCACCAGCGCCAGCGCCCGCTCCACGGCGGGACGCAGCACTTCCGGCGCGCTGACCACCTCGCGCGCCCAGCGCGCACCCTCGGGCAGCGCGGGCCACGAGGAGGTGTCCACTGTGTACTCTTGCCCGCCGAGCAGCACACCGGCCCGCCCGGCATCGTTGTCCTTCAGGTACTTCAGCGCGGCGAGCGCGTCCTCACCGCCCCGGACCGCGACCGCGTCGGCCACCGGTCCCAGCGCCGCGGCCAGCGCGACCTCGTACCCCGGTTCGACCGTGAGCAGCGCGGCCACCGAACCCAGCAGGCCGGGCAGGCGCTCGCTCACGGCGAGCAGCGCGCCCGCACCGTCCTTGCGCTTGAGCCCCAGGGAAAGCGCGTCCACCCGCGCCTTCTCCGACGCGATCTCCCGCTCGGTGGCCCGCTCGGCCTTCACCAGCTCCTCGACCCGGGCCTTGGCGGCGTTGTTCGCCTCCACCGCCCGATCGTGACGCGCCTGCAACTCCGCGTCGCCGGACTCTTCGGCGCCGCCCGCGGCCTTCGCCTCTTCCAGCTCCTCCACCGCGATCTCGGCGCGGGCCGCGGCCTCGTCGATGGCGGCGGTGAGCCGGTCGACCTCGTCGGAGGTGGCACCGTTCTTGCTGCGCAGCGCCTCGACCTGCCCGGAGAGCTTCGCCAGTCCCTCGCGGCGGTCGGCGATCGCCCGCACGGCCGCCATATGCGCCTTCTCCGCGGCCCGGACCGCGTGTTCGAGCTGCTCGCGGCGCTGCACGGTCTGTGCCAGCAGTGCCCGTGCCTCGACGACCGCCTCGTTGAGTTCCTCTTCGCGCTCGGCGACCTGCTCGGCCTCGGCGAGCAGCTCCTCCGGATCCCGGCCGCCGGAATGCGCCTCCACCGCCGACGACAGGTGCCGCTGGCGCTCGACCGCCAGGCGCACGGTGCCCCGTAGCCGCTCGGCGAGCGCGGACAGCTTGTACCAGGTGTCCTGCGCGGCGGTCAGCCGCGGCGCGTCCTCGGCCAGCAGGGCCTCGAGCTGGGCCTCCTCCGCGGAGACGATCTCCAGCTCCTGCTCGACCTCGGCGCGGCGCGCCCTGGCGCGGTTCTCGTCCGCCTCGTCCCTGGCGATCGCGGCGCGCTGGGTCACCAGATCGTCGGCGAGCAGCCGCAGCCGCGCGTCCCGCAACTCGGCCTGCACCGTCTGCGCCTTGCGCGCGATCTCGGCCTGCTTGCCCAGCGGTTTGAGCTGGCGCCGGAGTTCGGCGGTCAGATCGCCCAGCCGGTCCAGGTTGCCCTGCATCGCGGTGAGCTTGCGGAGAGCCTTTTCCTTGCGCTTGCGGTGTTTGAGCACCCCGGCCGCCTCTTCGATGAAGGCGCGGCGCTCCTCGGGCTTGGACTCCAGGATCTGCGCCAGCTGGCCCTGCCCCACGATGACGTGCATCTCGCGGCCGATACCGGAGTCCGACAGCAGTTCCTGGATGTCGAGCAGACGGCAGGTACTGCCGTTGATCTCGTATTCGCTGGCCCCGTCCCGGAACATCCGGCGGGTGATCGAAACCTCGGTGTAGTCGATGGGCAGGGCACCGTCGGCGTTGTCGATGGTGAGCGTGACCTCGGCACGGCCGAGCGGGGCGCGCCCGGAGGTGCCGGCGAAGATGACGTCCTCCATCTTGCCGCCGCGCAGGTCCTTCGCCCCCTGCGTACCCATCACCCAGCGCAGCGCGTCCAGCACGTTGGACTTGCCGGAGCCGTTCGGGCCCACCACGCAGGTGATGCCCGGCTCGAACCGCAGGGTGGTAGCCGAGGCGAAGGACTTGAAGCCCTTCAGCGTCAGACTCTTCAGGTGCACGAGGCGGGGACCCCTCCAAACCGCTGAAGACCGTGGAAAAAGCGCTGCCAGTCGGGTGAGTCTAGCGGCCCACCCGCTGTGGGCGAGGGACGCGCCGCGTGTCCCCCGTTCAGCGGCGCGCTTTCCCCGCCCGGCGGCGCACTTCCCGCGTCCTGGCTACTTCTCGTCGAAGCCGGTCAGCCCGCCCCGCGCGGCCGACCAGTGCTCGACGACCTGATCCACACTTCCGGGTGAGGCGCCGGAGCGCAGGGTGGCCAGAAGCTGCTCACAGTGGTTCCGGCGACCCTCCGCAATCACCTCGACCCGGCCGTCGGGCAGGTTCTCCGCACTGCCCACCAGACCGAATTCGAGCGCCCGGCACCGGGTCCACCAGCGAAAACCGACCCCTTGCACGCGGCCGCTCACCCAGGCGGTCAGGCGAACCGGCTCATTTCCCGTCTCCACGGCCCCCATCGTGCCGTACGCCGGCGATTGCGGAGTGTCAACCCTGAGCACCGCATCGCTCGCCGCCCGTCAGGCCACAGTGCTACCGTGCCTGCCGATCAGCCGCTTGGGCTAATAGACTCCCCCTATCCCACAGGCGGATTTTCCTCGGCAAGGAGCCACCATGACCCAATCGGGGTCACGTCCGGGTCGGCGCACGGAAGTGGCGCCGCCGCGCGATTCCGCGTCGCGGGCCAAGCGCAACGGCTACGCCCTGCTCGCGATGAGCGGTGTCGTCCTGGCCACGGCCTTCGGCGGCCTCGCCGAACTCGCCGCGCCCACGACCCAATCCGCCAGCGGTGGAATCACCAGCGGCAACAGCACCTCCTCGGGCCCGGAGATGATCCCGGGCAGCGCGGTCCCCGGCCAGACGACGGTCGCCGGCACCTCCCTGCCCGGTACCACCGCCGCCACCACGCCGACCGCCGTCGTGCACGTCGGCAAGGACGGCAAGACCACGGTCACCCTGGTGCCGCCGCCGGGCAGTTCCAGCGCCCCGGTCGTGCTCCCGCCCGGCAGCCCCATCCCGCCCGGCATCCCGGTCACCACCACCGACCCCGGTGGCAGCGTTCCTCCCACCGGGCCGGGCAGCACCCACTCGAGCACGTCCCCGGATCCGTCGAAGTCCAGCTCGACCGGAAGCCCGTCGAGTTCGACCACGACGACGAGTCCAGCGGCCAGCACCACCACCGCTGTTCCCGCTCCGACCACCTCGTCCTCACCCACCGCCTGACCCCTTCGGCGCTCAGGCTTCGAAGCGGTAGCCCATCCCGGGTTCGGTGAGCAGGTGGCGGGGCCGGGAGGGCTCCGGCTCCAGCTTGCGGCGCAACTGGGCCAGGTACACGCGCAGGTAGTGGGACTCGTTCTCGTACGCCGGGCCCCACACCTCGCGCAGCAACTGCTTCTGGGAGACCAGCCGCCCGGGGTTGCGGACGAGGAGTTCGAGCACGCCCCACTCGGTCTTGGTGAGGTGCACCTCCTCGCCGCCGCGCCGCACCTTCTTCGCCAGCAGGTCGACGGTGAAATCGTCGGTGCGCACCACGGCCTCGGCCTCGTCGCCACCGGAGACCGCGGACCGGCGGACGGCGGCGCGCAGCCGGGCCAGCAGTTCGTCCATGCCGAACGGTTTGGTGACGTAGTCGTCGGCCCCGGCGTCGAGGGCGTGCACCTTGTCCGGCGAGTCGCCGCGCGCGGAGAGCACGATGATCGGCACCGTGGTCCAGCCGCGGAGCCCGGCGATCACCTCGTTGCCGTCCATGTCGGGCAGCCCCAGGTCGAGCACCACCACGTCGGGTCTGGTGTCGGCGACGGCACGCAGCGCGGCCGTACCGTCGTGTGCGGTGACCACCTGATAGCCGCGCGCCGCGAGGTTGATCCGCAGTGCGCGCACGATCTGCGGTTCGTCGTCCACCACCAGCACCGTCGGCGCCGTCATCCCACCCGCTCCTCGCTCACCCCGGCTACCGGAGCGGGAAGCACCGAAGACGGCCGGTGGGCCGGCAGCGAGACGACCACGGTCAGCCCGCCTCCCGGGGTGTCCTCGGTCCTGATCGTGCCGCCCATCGCCTCGGTGAACCCCTTCGCCACGGAAAGTCCCAGCCCGACCCCCGGCGTGGCGTCCCGGTCGCCGAGGCGCTGGAACGGGGCGAACGCCGAGGACTCGCTGTGCTTCGCCAGTCCCCGCCCATGATCCACAATCCGGAGTTCCACGTGTTCGGCGTGCGTGCTCCCGCGCACCGACACCGGCTCGGGCCCCTTGCCGTGCCGCAGCGCATTGTCCACCACGTTGGCGACGACGCGTTCGAGCAGGCCGGGATCGGCCAGTACCGCGGGCAGCCGCTCGTCGACCTCCACCCGCACCGAATCCCGGGCGGGCACGCCGGACAGCGCGTGCGCCACGATCTCGTCGTAGCCCACCGGGCGCAGTCGCGGCCGGACCGCACCGGTCGCCAGCCGCGAGGAGTCGAGCAGGTTGTCCACCAGTCCGGCGAGCCGGTCGGTGGATTCGTCCGCGGTGGCCAGCAGTTCCCCGACGTCTTCGGCCGACAACTCGATGTCGTGGGCCCGCAGGCTGCCGATCGCGGCCTTGATCGAGGTCAGCGGGGTGCGCAGATCGTGCCCGAGCGCGGACAGCAGTGCGGTGCGCAGTTCGGTCGCCTCCGCCTTGCGCTCGGCACGCGCGGTGGCCGCCGCCAGGCGCTGCTGCCGCAGCGCGAGCAGCGCCTGCCCGGCCGCGGCCTCCAGCGCGTTGCGCTCCGCGGTGGGCAGTGCCCGGCCCCGCAGCGCGAGCGACACGTCGGCCGTGACCGGGACGGTGATGTCGGCCTGGCCCGGATCTTCGCAGGGATCGTGCCCGGCGCACGCCGCCCGCTGCCAGGTTCCGTCGAGCTTTTCCAGCAGTGCCACGGACTCCAGCCCGAAGTTCTCGCGGACCTTGGCCAGCAGGCGCGGCAGCGGCTCCGGATCGGTGAGCACGGTTCTGGCGTAGGACGACAGCAGCGAGGCCTCCGTTCTCGCCTGTGCCGCCTGGGTGGCGCGCCGTGCGGCCGCGTCGACCACCAGTGCCACCAGTACCCCGACCAGCACCATCGCGATCAGCGTGATCACGTTGCTCTGCGCGTGCACGGTCAGCGTGTAGAAGGGCTCGGTGAAGAAGAAGTTGAGCAGGCCCGCGGAGAGCACCGCCGCGACCAGCGCCGGGCCGAGCCCGCCGACGAGGGCGACCACGACGGTGGCCAGGAAGTAGTCCACCACGTCGGTGGAGAAGTCCAGCTGGGGCCGCAGCAGGGCCCCGATCACGGTGGCCAGCGCCGGTACGACCGGTGCCAGTGTCCATCCCGCCAGGCGACGCCACGCGGGCAGCGGGCTGCGGCGGTCGAGCCACGAGCGGAACCGCCCGCCCGCCTCCCGGTGGGTCACCATGTGCACGTCGATCGGGCCGGACCGTTGCACCACGCTCGCCCCGATGCCCTCGTCGAACAGCCGGGCCAGCCGGGAGCGGCGGGAGGTGCCGAGCACCAGCTGGGTGGCGTTGACCCCGCGGGCGAACTCCAGCAGCGCGCCCGGCACATCGTCGCCGACCACCGTGTGGAAGGTGGCGCCGAGTTCCTCGGCCAGCTTCCGGTAGCGGCCCAGGTCGGCCGGGCCCGCTCCGGCCAGGCCGTCCCCGCGCAGGACGTGCAGCACGAGCAGCTCGCCGCCCGCGCGGGCGGCGATCCGGCTCGCCCGGCGGATCAGCGTCTCGCTCTCCGGCCCGCCGGTGATGGACACGACGATCCGCTCGCGGGTCTCCCAGGTGTCGGTGATGTGCTGCTGCGTCCGGTACCGCTGCAGTGCCAGGTCGACCTGGTCGGCGACCCACAGCAGGGCCAGCTCGCGCAGCGCGTTGAGGTTGCCGGGACGGAAGTAGTTGGCCAGTGCGGCGTCGATCCGCTCGGCCGGGTACACGTTGCCGTGCGCCAGGCGCCGCCGCAGCGCCTCGGGCGTGATGTCCACCAGTTCGATCTGCTCGGCCCGCCGCACCACCTCGTCCGGCACGGTCTCCCGCTGGGGCACCCCGGTGATGCGTTCGACCACGTCGCCGAGGCCCCGCAGGTGCTGGACGTTCACCGTCGACAGCACGTCGATGCCGGCGTCCAGCAGTTCCCGCACGTCCTGCCAGCGCTTCTCGTTGCGGGAGCCCGGGATGTTGGTGTGCGCGAGCTCGTCCACGACGGCCACTTCGGGCCGCCGCGCGAGCACCGCGGCCACGTCCAGTTCGGTGAACTCCCGGCCCCGGTAGGTGCCGTGACGGCGGGGCAGCACCTCCAGGCCGTCCAGCAGCTCCGCGGTCCGGCGGCGGCCGTGCGTCTCCACCAGCCCCACCACCACGTCGGTGCCGCGTTCCCGGCGGCGCCGTGCCTCGGAGAGCATGGCGTAGGTCTTGCCGACCCCGGGGGCCGCGCCCAGGTACAGGCGCAGCTCTCCGCGGCGTGGTTTCTCCGGCACTTCGTCCACGGTTTCAGTGTGCCTCCGATGCGCTGCCGACCCGCCGATCAGCGTGCTCCGGGGAGGGGACTCGCCGGGGCTTCCTGACGCGACCTTGACGCGGACCCACCGGACCTTTGCGTGTCCTTGAGGGGGTGGGAAAAATTCACGCACTGTGCGTAATCGGAAAGACACACCGGGCAATTCGGGCTGACGGCGGCGCGATCCTGTGTTACCACGGTGTTACGCATACTTGTACGTGCTAAGCATTCGGGAGGCAGTGGCATGTGCGGAATCACCGGCTGGGTTTCCTTCGACTCGGACCTGAGGCGTGAACCGGCCGAGGCGGTGACCGAGGCCATGACCGCCACCATGGCCTGCCGCGGCCCGGACGACGCCGGACTGTGGCTCGGCCGCCACGCCGCGCTCGGCCACCGCAGGCTGGCGATCATCGACCTGCCCGGCGGGCGCCAGCCGATGTCGCTGCGCACCCCGGAGGGCGAGATCGCGCTCGTCTACAGCGGCGAGACCTACAACTTCACCGAACTGCGGAGCCGGCTGGAAAAACTCGGCCACAGCTTCCGGACCGACAGCGACACCGAAGTCGTCCTCCACGGCTACCTCGAGTGGGGCGAGTCGGTCGCCGACCACCTCAACGGCATGTACGACTTCGCGATCTGGGACGACCGCGAGGACAAGCTGGTCATGATCCGCGACCGCATGGGCATCAAGCCGTTCTACTACGCCCGCACCCGCGACGGCGTGCTGTTCGGCTCCGAACCCAAGGCCATCCTGGCCCACCCGGCCGCGAGCAAGGTGGTCGACACCGCGGGGCTGCGGGAACTGATGGCCATGACCAAGCAGCCGGGCTGGTCGCTGTGGCGCGACATCACCGAGGTCGAACCGGGCACGATCGTGCGGGTCGACGCCGGCGGGGTGTCCACCCGGACCTACTGGAAGCTCACCGCCGTCCCGCACACCGACGACCGCGAGACCTCCGTGGCCAGGGTGCGGGAGTTGCTCACCGACATCGTGCGGCGCCAACTGGTCGCCGACGTGCCGCGCTGCGTGCTGCTCTCCGGCGGTCTCGACTCCAGCGCCATCACCGGGCTGGCCGCCGCCCGGCTCGGGGAACAGGGCGAGCAGGTGCGCACGTTCTCGGTGGACTTCTTCGGACAGGAGGAGAACTTCCGGCCCGACGAAATGCGCGACACCCCCGACTCGCCCTTCATCCGGGACGTCGCCGGGCTGGTCCGCTCCGCGCACCGGGACGTGATGCTCGACCCGCAGGCACTGACCGACCCGGCCGTGCGGCGCGCGGTGATCACCGCCCGCGACATCCCCGCCGGGCTCGGTGACATGGACGCCTCGCTGTACCTGCTGTTCAAGGCGATCCGGCAGGAGTCCACAGTGGCCCTTTCCGGCGAATCGGCCGACGAGGTGTTCGGCGGGTACCGGTGGTTCCACGACGGAACCGCGCAGAGCGCCGACACCTTCCCGTGGCTGGCGTTCCGGACCGGCCACACCGAGCGCGGCACCGTTCTCCGGCCCGAGATCCGGGCACGGCTCGACCTCGACGCCCACACCGCCGACGAGTACCGCACCGCCCTCGACCAGGTCGAGTACCTCGACGGCGAGAGCGATTCCGAGCGGCGGATGCGCGCGGTCTGCCATCTGCACCTGACCCGGTTCGTGCGGATGCTGCTCGACCGCAAGGACCGCATGTCCATGGCCGTCGGGCTGGAGGTGCGGGTTCCCTTCTGCGACCACCGCCTCGTCGAGTACGTCTACAACACCCCGTGGTCGCTGAAAACCTTCGACGGCCGGGAAAAGAGCCTGCTGCGGCACGCCACCGCGCACGTGCTTCCCCAGTCCGTCGCGGACCGCGTGAAAAGCCCCTATCCGTCCACACAGGACCCGGGCTACGCCGCGGCCCTGCAACAGCAGGCCAAGGAGATCCTCGCCGAGCCGGGCAACCCGGTGTTCGACCTCGTGGACCGCGACTGGCTGACCGGTGCCGTCGAGTACGACCCGGCCACCATGACCAGCCTCACCCGCAACGGCATCGACCGGGTCCTCGACCTCTACCACTGGCTGGACCTCTACCGCCCGGAGATCCGGCTGGACTGACCGCCGGGCAGCCGCCGGTGGCAGCGCACCTGAAAAATGCCTGTGAAAACCCGGCATAAGGCACAACAGGGCCGCGGTGGGCGTTGAAGCAGGCAGAGAGGTGAGACAGATGACCCAAGCCTTCACGCAGACCGCCTTCACGAACGCCCCTGCGCGCCCGCAGCTGCCGACCCCGCCCACCGGCTGGCCGATCGGTTCCTACGCGTCCTACGAGGAAGCCCAGCGAGCCGTCGATCATCTTGCCGACAACGACTTCCCCGTGGCCGAGGTGACCATCGTCGGGGTGGAGCCGATGCTCGTGGAGCGCGTCGCGGGCAAGCTCAGCTGGGGACGGGTCCTCGGCAGCGCCGCGGTGTCCGGCGCGTGGTTCGGTCTCTTCGTCGGCCTGCTGCTGAGTATGTTCAGCGCGGGAGCCGGAGTGCTGCCGATCCTCATCGGACTTCTCGCCGGCGTGGGTTTCTCCATGGTGTTCGCCGCGGCGAGCTACGGCACCACCCGCGGCCGCCGGGACTTCGTCTCGCACAGCCAGCTGGTGGCCCGCCGCTACGACGTGCTGACCCAGCCTCGCAGCGCCGAGCGCGGCCGGGAACTCCTGGCGAACCTCGCCGCCCGCACCGCCTTCACACACTGAGGACCCGCACGACGCCGAAAGCCCCGCCGCCGAATCCGTTCGCGGCGGGGCTTTCCCGCTTGCCCAGGCCCTTGATCAGGCCACGCGCGGCCGGGGCTGGCATCGCGGGCAGAAGTAGGACGAGCGGTTCATGAACGGCTCGCGGCGGATCGGCGTGCCGCAGCGGGCACAGGGCCGCTCGGCCTGGCCGTAGACGTTGAGGGAACGGTCGAAGTAGCCCGACTGGCCGTTCACGTTGACGTAGAGGGCATCGAAGGAGGTGCCGCCCGCGCGCAGCGCCTCGGACATCACTTCGGTGGCCGCGGCCAGCAGCGCCGCCCCCTGCACCGCGGTGAGCTTCGCCGTCGGGCGCGACCAGTGCAGCCGGGCCCGCCACAGCGCCTCGTCGGCATAGATGTTGCCGACCCCGGAGACCAGGGTCTGGTCGAGCAGCGCTCGCTTGACCTCGGTGCGCCGCGAACGCAGCGCCCGCACCGCGGCGGCCGGATCGAAGGCCGGGTCCATCGGGTCGCGGGCGATGTGCGCGATCGGCGCGGGCACCAGTGTGCCGCCCGTGTCCACCAGATCGGCCAGCGCCAGCCCGCCGAAGGTGCGCTGATCGACGAAACGCAGTTCCGGTCCGCCGTCGGCGAACCGCACGCGCACCCGCAGATGCTTCTCGTCCGGCGCCCCCTCCGGCTGGACCAGCATCTGCCCGCTCATGCCCAGGTGAGCGAGGAGCGCCTCGGTGCCGGACAGGTCCAGCCACAGGTACTTGCCGCGCCGCCGCGCCGCGTCCACCCTCGCGCCGGCCAGCCGTCCGGCGAAATCCTCGGATCCGGCCGCATGCCGGCGGATCGCCCGCGGATGCAGCACCTCGACCCTGGTGATGACCCGGCCCGCCACATGCGCCTGCAATCCGGCGCGGACCACCTCGACCTCGGGAAGTTCTGGCACGGGACCAGCGTAGGGGCCCTCTCCCCTCCCCCGTTCCGTGCCCCGCGCAGGCCGCGGGAACGCGGCGGTGAGGGGTCGGTCCCCCCTGCAAAGCAAAAAGGGCCGTGAGGGGAACCCTCACGGCCCGTGCCGTGGCCGTGGCCACTAAGTCGCTAAGCCGATTTCGTGCCTTCGGTGCCGTTCGCGGGGTTGAGCTCCTCGCTCAACTGCCGCCAGGCGCTCTCGGCCGCCTTCTGCTCGGCTTCCTTCTTCGTGGTGCCGTCGCCGTGGCCCAGATCGCGGCCGCCGACGAGCACCGTGGCGCTGAACTCCTTGCGGTGATCCGGCCCAGTGTCCTCGACCTTGTACTCGGGCACACCGAGCCCGGCCGAAGCGGTGAGCTCCTGCAGGCTGGTCTTCCAGTCGAGCCCGGCACCCCGCAGCGGCGCCTCCGCCAGCAGCCCGTCGAACAGCCGGTGCACCAGTCCGCGACCCGCTTCGATGCCGTGCTCCAGGAACACCGCGCCGATGATGGCCTCGAGGCCGTCGGCCAGGATGCTGGCCTTGTCCCGGCCACCGGTGAGTTCCTCGCCCTTGCCCAGCAGCAGGTGGGCACCGAGCCCGCCGTCGCCGAGGCCGCGCGCGACCCCGGCCAGGGCGTGCATGTTCACCACACTGGCCCGCAGCTTCGCGAGCTGGCCTTCCGGCAGCTCGGGATGCGTGCGGTAGAGGTGATCGGTGACGACGAGTCCGAGCACGGCGTCGCCGAGGAACTCCAGCCGTTCGTTCGGCGGCAGGCCGCCGTTCTCGTAGGCGTAGGAGCGGTGTGTCAGGGCGAGGGTGAGCAGCTCGGCGTCGAGAGAGACGCCGAGCGCTTCGAGTAGTGGTGTTGGGTCGGTCGCCGATCCCGGCTTCGACTTACCCCCCATCTCGGTCAACCTCAGGCGGGCTCTACGACCTGACGACCGCCGTACTGGCCACAGGTCGGGCAGGCCACATGCTGCGGCTTCGGCTGCCGGCAGGCGCGGTTGGAACACGGCACCAGGACAACCGGGGCCGCTTTCCACGACGACCGGCGGGTGCGCGTGTTGGCTCGCGACATCTTCCGCTTCGGGACGGCCACGACTACATCTCCTCGTCAAGGTTCGCTCGCTGCCGCGAGCCTGCTTACGTGCTTTCGGGCTGCTGCCCGTCAAGCTTCCCGGCCCGGGCCGCTCGCCGGAGAATCATCGAAACGCTCGACCAGCGCGGCCCACCGAGGGTCTATGGTCTCATGCCCGTGTCCGGGCTCGAGATCGGCCCACTTCCCACCGCATTCCTGGCACAGTCCGGCGCAGTCTTCGTCGCACAGCGGCACCTGGGGAAGCGCGAGGACCAGTGCGTCGCGGACCACGGGCTCCAGATCGATGCGGTCGTCCACCAGGCGCGCGATTTCGTCCTCGTCCGTGGTGGCCTCGGTGGCCGAATCGGGGTACGCGAACAGCTCGGTGAGTTCGATCTCCACCTGGCCCTCGATCGGGTCCAGGCAGCGCGAGCACTGCCCGGCGGTCGGCGCGACGGCCGTGCCGCTGACCAGCACACCCTCCACGACCGACTCCAGCAGCAGGTCGAGCTCGATCTCCGCGCCCGAGGGCACGACAATGACGTCGGGCACGCCGAGCTCGGTGCTCACCGGGACCTTCCGGTGCACGGTGCGGCTCAGGCCCGCGCGGCGCCCCAGTTCGCGGGTGTCGATCACCCAGGGATTGCGGGTGTCGAGGGGAATCTTGTCTTCAGCCATGGCCTTACCAGCCTAGCCCAGGCGCGCGCGCCCATGCCGCCGGAGCGGCGGCCGGTCAGGCCTGGAAGTCGTAGAGCTTGCTGCGGCCGCCGAGACCGGGCTGGGGGCGCAGGTGGTTGCGGCCCGTGTCCACCGTCCGCAGCGTGGTGGCCAGCAGTTCGGAGAACTCCGCGAGCTTGCCGTCGACATAGGCGTCGCATTCGGCGCGCTGCCGGTCGGACTCGGTATGGGCCTCGTCGACGATGCGCGCCGACTCCGCGTGGGCCGCCTGCACGACCTCGGTCTGCGAGACCAGGCGAGCCTGCTCGTGCCGCCCGTCCTCGATCGCCCGCTCGTAGGCCTCGCGCCCGGCCTGGATCATCCGTTCGGACTCGGCACGGGAACGCTCGACGAGGTTCTGGTACTCGGCCTGGCCCGCGGCGATCATGCGTTCGGCCTCGTCGTGCGCGTCGCCGAGGATCTTCTCGGCCCGGGCCTGTGCGTCGGCGAGTAGCCGGCGGGCCTCCTCGTTGGCTTCGGCCAGCGTGCGCTCGGCCTCGGCGTTGGCACTGTCGACGGTGTCCTCGGCCTCGACGCGGGCCTTGTGGATCAGCTCGTCACGCTTGTCGAGCACGTCCTGCGCGTCGTCGACCTCCTGCGGCAAGGCGTCCCGCACGTCGTCGAGCAGCTCGAGCATGTCCCCGCGGGGTACGACACAGCTCGACGTCATCGGCACTCCGCGTGCCTCTTCCACGATCGTGACGAGCTCGTCGAGAGCCTCGAACACCCGGTACACGGCAACTCCCTCGCCTGGCCCTGCCCCATGCGGGCTCCAGTCTGCCGCTTCCCGGCGCAAAGGCCACGGAACCTGCCCCCGGGCGTGTCAGCCGCGAAGCGGGTGGGGAGGGCTGTGAAGGGGGTCAGGCGTCGCGGTGCGCGAGTTTCGCGGTGAGCCGCTCGAAGACCGCGCCCGGCACCAGGTTCTTCACGTCGCCGCCGTAGGTGGCGATCTCCTTGACCAGCGAGCTCGACACGAAGCCGTAGACCGGGTTGTTCGACATCAGCAGGGTCTCCACCCCGGACAGCTCCCGGTTCATCTGCGCCATCTGCAACTCGTAGTCGAAGTCGCTGACCGAGCGCAGGCCCTTGGCGATGGCCGCGATGCCGTGCTGGCGGCAGTAGTCGACCAGCAGCCCGTGCCAGGAGTCCACCCGGACGTTGGGCAGGTCGCCGGTGACCTCCCGCAGCATCTCGAGGCGTTCTTCGATGGTGAACAGGCCCTGCTTGTTCTTGTTGATCATCACGGCCACGACGACTTCGTCGAAGAGCTTGGAAGCCCGCTCGATGATGTCCAGATGACCATTGGTCGCCGGGTCGTAGGAGCCGGGACACACCGCACGCCGCATGGCGCGGACGTTACCCTGCTCTCACCCTGCGCGGCCCGGCGAAGTGACGTACTCGGCCCAGTACAACGCCGTGTCGCCGTGCCGCATCACGCGGAACGGCTCGAAACCGGCGGGCCAGTCCGGTTCCCCGTCCCGCGCGGCCCGCTCGATGATCACCAGCCCGTCCGGCGCGACCCACCCGCCCGCGGCCAGCGCGGTCAACATCACACCGAGGCGGGCGCCGTCCACCGCGTAGGGCGGATCGGCCAGCACCAGGTCGAACGGCCGTTCCGGGGCCTGCACCAGTGCGCTGTCCACGGACGTGGCGAGCACCACCCCGCCCAGGGCGAGTTCCGCCACATTGCCCCGCAGCACCTGCACGGCGCGGCGGTCCGATTCGACGAACACCGCCTCGGCCGCGCCGCGGGACAGCGCCTCCAAGCCCAGTGCGCCGGACCCGGCGTAGAGGTCCAGCACCCGGGAACCCCGCAGCTCACCGGCCGCTTCCAGCGCGTTGAACAGCGCTTCGCGCACGCGTTCGGAAGTGGGCCGGGTGCCCTGCGGCGGCACCTTCAGCCGCCTGCCACCGGCGGCGCCCGCGACGATCCTGGTCACCGGCCCATCCTCTCAGCACCCGTGTTTTCCGCCGGGACCCGGTGAAGCGATTCGCGGGCGCGCGTAAAGTCGTTCTTCCTGTTGCCGGCGACCAAGCTGTAGGAGCGGTGCGTGTCGGAACCTCGGGTCAGACGGGCCGAGATCGCCATCGAGCAGAGCCACGTCGACCTCGTCTACACCCGTCTCGCCGAGTTGCGGTCCCAGGCGGAAGCGATGCGCGCCAAGGGCTACGAGATCGGGCACGGCGCCCAGCGTGAAGCCGTGTTCGAGCAGGCGTCGATGCTCTTCGAACGCGACATGATGGTCTTCCACGCCAACCAGACCCTCCAGACGCTGGACGCCGAGTACGAGGGCCTGGTCTTCGGCAGGCTGGACCACACCAGCGGCGAAAAGATCTACGTGGGCAGGCTGGGCATCCGGGACGCGGAGTTCGACAACCTGGTCACCGACTGGCGCGCCCCCGCGGCCGCCGCCTTCTACCAGGCCACCGCCGAGGAGCCGATGGACGTGGTGCGCCGCCGCGTCATCCGCTGCTCCGGGCAGACCGTGCTCGACGTCGACGACGACGTGCTGATCGCCGACGCCGTCCCCGAGGACATGCAGATCGTCGGCGAGGGTGCGCTGATGGCCGCGCTGGGCCGGTCCCGCGGCGAGAAGATGCGCGACATCGTCGCCACCATCCAACGCGAGCAGGACGAGGTCATCCGGGCGCCCTGGCGCGGGGTCACCGAGATCACCGGCGGGCCGGGCACCGGCAAGACCGCGGTGGCCCTGCACCGGGCCGCCTACCTGCTCTACCGGTACCGCCGCCAGCTCGGCGGCGCCGGGGTGTTCGTGCTCGGCCCGTCCGGGGTGTTCACCAGCTACATCTCGCGCGTGCTGCCCTCGATGGGCGAGACGAACGTGGAACTCCGGGCGCTCGGCGAGGTGCTCGACGGCATCGCCGCCACCCGGCAGGACCCGGCCCCGCTGGCGGCGATCAAGGGGTCGCTGCGGATGCGCAAGGTGCTGGGCAAGGCCCTGCGCGACACGCCGCCCGGGGCGCCCGACGAGATGCGCATCGTCTACAAGGGCGAGGTCCTGAAGCTGGGCCGCAAGGAGCTGGACAAGGTGCGCCGCAAGGTGCACGGCCACGGCGGGCCGCCGAACCGCTCCCGGGTGCGTGCGGCGGAAACGCTTCTGGAAGCGCTGGCCGACCGCGCGGAGGAAAACGCGCGCACCGACGGCCGGACGATCGACCGCGCCGAACTGATCATCGATCTCGGCGAGCGGATCGACTTCCACCGCTTTCTGGTGGTGTGGTGGCCGGTGCTCTACCCGGCGGAGATCCTGCGCTGGCTCGGCGATCCGGCCCGGCTCACCCGGGCGGCCAGGGGCGTGCTGTCCCGCGACGAGGTGGACCTGCTGGCCGCGTCGTTCGCCGGGCGCGACCGGGACTGGTCGGTCGCCGACGTGGCACTGCTCGACGAGCTGCGCGTGCTCGTCGGCCCGCCGCCCAAGCGGCGCCGCCGCCCCCAGCAGATCGAACTCGACGCCGCACCGCCCGTGCGGGGCTCGGACGGGCACGGCACGCACCGCCCGGAGCACTACGACGAGTACTCGCACATCGTGGTCGACGAGTCGCAGGACCTCTCCCCCATGCAGTGGCGCATGATCGGGCGTCGCGGCAAGTACGCGAGCTGGACCGTCGTCGGCGACCCGGTGCAGAGTTCGTGGCCCGACCCGGCGGAGGCGGCGCAAGCCCGCGACCAGGCCTTCGGGGCCCGCACCCCGCGGCGCCGCTACACGCTGCGCACCAACTACCGGAACTCGGCGGAGATCTTCGATCTCGCCGCGCGCGTGGTCGCCGGGCACGCGGAGGACGGAGAGCTGCCGAAGGCGGTCCGGACCACCGGGCTCGAGCCCGAGGTGCGCGTGGTGGAGCGGACCGGGGTGGAAAGCTCGGTGCAGACCGCGGCCAAGGAACTGCTCGACGCGGTCGAGGGCACCGTCGGGGTGATCTGCGCGATGGACCGGGTGCCCGAGGTGCGGGGCTGGCTGGCGGCACAGGCCGACGAGCGGCTCAAGATCGTCGGTAGCCTCGACTCGAAGGGCCTGGAGTACGACGCGGTGGTCCTCGTCGAGCCGACCGAGCTGATCACCGAGTCCACCACCGGCCGCCGTGTGCTCTACGTCGCGCTGACCCGCGCCACGCAGCAGCTCACCGTGGTCGCCTCGGACCGCGACTGGCTCTGACGAAGAATTTCGCGTGGTTCGCGCTCCGAACCGGCCTCGGCCGGGAAGGTTGCCGGAGGCGGAGGCGTTGCCCGAAGGGTGAGTTCCCTGACCGATGTCAAGCTGTCCGTACTCGACCTGTCGCCGATCCCGGCCGACGGAGACGCCGGTACCGCGCTGCGCAACACCCTCGACCTCGCCCGCCAGGCCGAACGCCTCGGCTACCACCGGTACTGGCTGGCCGAACATCACAACATGCCCGGGATCGCCAGTTCGGCGACGGCCGTGCTGATCGGGCACGTGGCTTCGGCGACGGAACGGATCAGGGTGGGTTCCGGCGGGATCATGCTGCCCAACCATTCCCCGCTGATCGTGGCCGAGCAGTTCGGCATGCTGGAGGCGTTCCACCCCGGCCGCATCGACCTCGGCATCGGCCGCGCGCCGGGCACCGACCAGCGCACCGCGCTGGCGGTGCGGGGTTCGATGGCCGCGCTGGGCGCGGAGGACTTCCCGCAGCAGCTGGCCGAGCTGATGGCCTACTTCGAACCGAACGAAAACCGCGTGGTCAACGCCTTCCCTGCGGTGGGCCACAAACCGCCGTTCTGGCTGCTGGGGTCCAGCGGGTTCAGCGCGCAGCTGGCCGGCGCGCTCGGCCTGCCCTTCGCCTTCGCGCACCACTTCAGCGCGCAGAACACGCTGCCCGCGGTGCGGTTGTACCGTGAATCGTTCCGGCCTTCGGAGACCCTGCAGAAGCCGTACCTGATGCTCGGGGCGGCGGTGATCTGCGCCGAGACGGACGAGCGGGCCGAATGGCTGGCCGGACCGAGCGGCCTGACCTTCCTGAGCCTGCGGCGCGGCAGGCCGATCCCGCTGCCCACGCCGGAAGAGGCGGCCGAGTACCCCTACACCGATCTCGACCGGCAGTTCCTCCAGGAACGCTTCGGCAGCAACATCATCGGCTCGCCCGAGACCGTGCGCAAGGGACTGGAGAAGCTGGTGTCCGACACCGGCGCCGACGAACTCGTCATCACCACGATGGTGCACGGCCACGCCGACCGCGTCCGCTCCTACGAACTCGTCGCCGACCTGCTGCACTGACTTTGCCGTGAGGGGTCCCCTCACGGTCGATACGACTGTGAGGGGACCCCTCACGGCCCTGGGCCGGGGTCAGGACAGCAGGGCGGTGCGGGTGCGGGGCATGCCGGAAGCGCCCTGGGCGCCCGGTTTGACCGCGAGCACCTGGTTGATCCCGATGGAGCCGCGCTCGAAGGTCAGCGCACAGGCGGCCATGTAGAGCCGCCAGACCCGCGCGCGGCCTTCGCTGGTGAGGCGCACCGCCTCCGCCCAGGACGCCTCGAGGTTGGCCACCCACGCGCGCAGCGTGAGCGCGTAGTGCTCACGCAGGGATTCCACGTCCCGCACCTCGAATCCGCTCTCCTCGATGGCGCCGACCATCACCGTGAGCGGTTCGAGTTCCCCGTCGGGGAAGACGTAGCGGTTGATGAACGAGGTGCGGCCCAGGTTGCCCGGAATTCCCGCCTTGCGCGAGATCGCGTGGTTGAGCAGCCTGCCCTCGGGGCGCAGCAACGCATACAGCGCGCTTGCGTAGGTGGGCAGCATGGCTTCCCCGACGTGCTCGGCCATGCCGATGCTGGCGATCGCGTCGTAGGGCCCGTCCCGGACTTCGCGGTAGTCCTGGACGCGGATCTCGACCCGGTCTGACAGGCCCTCCTCGGCGACCCGTTTGCGCGCGAACTCCGCCTGTGCCTGGGAAAGCGTGATTCCGACGGCGCGGGCGCCGTACTCGCGGGCGGCATGGATGACGAAGGCGCCCCAGCCGCAGCCGACGTCGAGCACGCGCATCCCTTCCCGCAGCCCGAGCTTGCGGGCGACCAGGTCGACCTTCGCGGTCTGCGCGTCCTCCAGGGTTTTCGCCGCGTCGTCCCACACCGCACACGAATACGTCATGGACGGCCCCAGCACGAGGCGGTAGAAGTCATTGCCGACGTCGTAGTGGTGGCTGATCGCCCGCGCGTCACGGCCGCGGGAATGCCGTCGGCCCCCGAGCCGGATCTCCTCGGCGGGCGGCCTCGGTGGCAGGCCGAGCACCCCCAGCCGCAGGCCCGCCCGGAGCATCTCCCTCTTGGTGGCGGCGTCCACCTTCCACGGCCCCGAGCGGTCCCCGATGATCCGTTCGAGATACGACAGGCTTTCGAAGAAATCGGTTTCGACGTCGAGGTCGCCGGAGACGTAGGCCCGGGCGAGCCCCAGTTCGCTGGGCGCCCACAGCAGACGGCGCAGCGCGCGCCGCCGTCGCAGGACGAGCCGGACCGGAGCGTCCGGCGGGCCGGCCTCGCTGCCGTCCCAGCACCGGATCATGAGCGGAATCTCGCTGCCCAGCACCGCACGCACCAGGGCGTGCACGGCACCCGCAGCGTTGCGCGAGGTGTCCACGCACTTCATTCAAGCACTCATGCGGGTTTTACGCCGGGCCGTGTAAAGGGATTCGCCCGAAGTGCCGCATAAGCCCCGGTGATCTCCGACGCATTCCCCCACCCGGGTCAACGGCCGGAAAAACGGGAAGGCCCGGGCGCGGCACGCGCACCCGGGCCTTCCGGCATAGCCGCGGCGGTCGGTTACTCCAGCACGAGCAGCAGGTCCCCGCCTTCGACCTGCTGGACGGCGTTGATGGCCAGCCTGCCGACCCTGCCCGACGACGGCGCGGTGATGGCGGCCTCCATCTTCATCGCCTCGATGGTGGCCACGGTGGCACCGGCCTCCACCGTGCCGCCCTCGGCCACCGACAGCGTCACCACCCCGGCGAACGGGGCGGCGACGTGCTTCGGGTTGGCCTTGTCGGCCTTCTCGGCGGTGGGCAGGTCGGAGGCTACCGAGCGGTCCCGTACCTGGATCGGCCGCAACTGGCCGTTCAGCGTCGCCATCACGGTGCGCATGCCGCGTTCGTCCGCCTCACCGATCGCTTCGAGTTCGATGAGCAGCCGCACGCCGGGCTCCAGGTCGACCGAGTACTCCTCCCCCGGGCGCAGCCCGTAGAAGAAGTCCTTGCTCGGCAGCACGCTGGTGTCCCCGAAGGCTTCGCGGTGCGTCCGGAACTCCTTCGTGGGCCCGGGGAACAGCAGGCGGTTCAGCGTGGCGCGCCGATCGCCCGCCAGCGCCTCGCGGTCCTCTGTGGACAGCTCGGCCACCGGCTTCGGTGCGGCACGGCCCTGCAGCGCCCTGGTGCGGAACGGCTCCGGCCAGCCCCCCGGCGGGTCGCCCAGCTCGCCGCGCAGGAAGCCGATCACCGAGTCGGGGATGTCGAACTTGTTGGGCTCCTCCTCGAACCGCTCCGGGGAAACCCCGGCACCGACCAGATGCAGTGCGAGGTCACCGACCACTTTGGACGAGGGGGTGACCTTGACCAGGTGGCCGAGGATGCGGTCGGCCGCGGCGTACATCGCCTCGATGTCCTCGAACCGGTCGCCAAGCCCCAGCGCCCGCGCCTGCGTGCGCAGGTTCGACAGCTGGCCGCCCGGGATCTCGTGGTCGTACACGCGCCCGGTGGGCGAGGCCAGTCCCGCCTCGAACGGCGCGTAGATCTTGCGCACGATCTCCCAGTACGGCTCGAGGTCCCCGATCGCCCGCAGGCTCAGCCCGGTCGGCCGCTCCGAATGGTCGGTGGCCGCCACGATCGCCGACAGGGAGGGCTGCGAGGTGGTGCCCGCCATGGAGGCCACCGCACCGTCCACCGCGTCCGCGCCCGCGTTGATGGCCGCCAGGTAGGTCGCCAACTGGCCGCCCGCGGTGTCGTGCGTGTGGATGTGCACCGGCAGGTCGAACTCCTTGCGCAGCGCGGTGACCAGCTTCGCCGCGGCCGGCGCCCGCAGCAGGCCCGCCATGTCCTTGATGGCCAGCACGTGGGCGCCCGCGCCCACGATCTGCTCGGCCAGCTTGAGGTAGTAGTCCACTGTGTACAGCTTCTCGCCCGGGTCGGACAGGTCCGAGGTGTAGCACAGCGCCACCTCGGCGACCGCCGTCCCGGTTTCGCGCACCGCGTCGATCGCCGGGCGCATCTGCTCGACGTCGTTGAGCGCGTCGAAGATCCGGAAGATGTCGATCCCGGTCTTCGTGGCCTCCTCGACGAAGGCGCTGGTCACCTCGGTGGGATAAGGCGTGTAGCCCACGGTGTTCCGGCCGCGCAGCAGCATCTGCAGGCAGATGTTCGGCACCGCCTCACGCAGCCGCGCCAGCCGCTCCCACGGATCCTCGGCGAGGAACCGCAGCGCCACGTCGTAGGTCGCGCCGCCCCAGCACTCCAGCGACAGCAGTTGCGGCGCGGTGTGCGCCACGACCGGCGCGACGGCCAGCAGGTCCTTCGTGCGCACGCGGGTCGCCAGCAGGGACTGGTGCGCGTCGCGGAAGGTGGTGTCGGTGACGCCCACGGTCGACGATTCCCGGATCCAGCGGGCGAAACCCTCCGGACCGAGTTCGGCCAGCTTCTGCTTCGACCCGGCGGGCGGGGCGCCCTGCGGGATCTTCGGCAGCTTGCTCGCCGGGTCGATCAGGTGCGGACGCTCGCCGTGGGGCCGGTTCACCGTCACGTCGGCCAGGTAGGTCAGCAGGCGGGTGCCCCGGTCGGCGGAGTGCCGCGCGGTGAGCAGATGCGGACGCTGTTCGATGAACGAGGTGGTCACGCGGCCGGCCTGGAAGTCAGGATCGTCGAGCACCGCCTGCAGGAACGGGATGTTCGTGGCCACGCCGCGGATGCGGAACTCGGCGACGGCACGGCGCGCGCGGCGGATCGCGGTGGCGAAGTCGCGGCCCCGGCAGGTCAGCTTCACCAGCATCGAGTCGAAGTGCGCGCTGATCTCGGTCCCGGCGAAGGCGGTGCCGCCGTCGAGCCGGATGCCCGAACCGCCGGGCGAGCGGTAGGCGCTGATCATCCCGGTGTCCGGGCGGAACCCGTTCGCCGGGTCCTCGGTGGTGATGCGGCACTGCAGCGCCGCGCCCCGCAGGTAGATCTTGTCCTGCGACAGCCCGAGATCGGCCAACGTCTCGCCGGAGGCGATGCGCATCTGCGCCTGCACCAGATCGACGTCGGTGACCTCCTCGGTCACCGTGTGCTCGACCTGGATGCGCGGGTTCATTTCGATGAAGACGTGGTTGCCTTCGCGGTCGAGCAGGAATTCGACGGTACCCGCGTTGCGGTACCCGATCCTGCGCGCGAACGCGACCGCATCGTCGCAGATCCTCTGGCGCAGCGCCGGATCGAGGTTGGGCGCCGGGGCCAGCTCGATCACCTTCTGGTGCCGCCGCTGCAGCGAGCAGTCGCGTTCGAAGAGGTGGATGACGTTCCCCTCGCCGTCCGCCAGGATCTGCACCTCGATGTGCCGCGGATCGACGACCGCCTTCTCCAGGAACACCGTCGGGTCGCCGAAGGCCGATTCGGCCTCGCGCGCGGCGGCTTCGATGGATTCCCGCAGGTTCGCCGGGTTGTCCACCCGGCGCATCCCGCGCCCGCCACCGCCCGCCACCGCCTTGACGAAGACCGGGAAGCCGATCTCCTCCGCCGCGGCGACCAACTCGTCCACATCGGCCGAAGGCCGCGACGAACCCAGCACCGGCACACCCGCCTCGCGGGCCGCCGCCACCGCGCGGGCCTTGTTCCCGGTCAGCTCCAGGATTTCCGCGCTCGGGCCGATGAAGGTGATGCCCGCCTCGGCGCAGGCGCGGGCCAGATCGGGATTCTCGCTCAGGAATCCGTAGCCCGGATACACCGCGTCGGCGCCGGCCTTGCGCGCGGCGCCGACGATCTCCTCCACGGACAGGTAGGCCCGCACGGGATGACCGGGTTCGCCGATCTCGTAGGCCTCGTCGGCCTTCAGCCGGTGCAAGGAGTTGCGATCCTCGTAGGGGAACACCGCCACCGTTCCCGCGCCCAGCTCATAGCCGGCGCGGAAGGCGCGGATGGCGATCTCACCACGGTTGGCGACGAGTACCTTCCGGAACATGCCCGGTCCTTCCTCGGATGTCGGATCGGTTGGAGGCTGACGGGTGACGTTACCTTGCTGATCCCGCGAAGCGGGAGTTTTGTCCCAGGACCTGGGACATCATGACCGGGATCACTCCGGCGCGGTCCCGGCCGAGGGCACCACCATTCCAGCACGGCGACGGCCCGCAGGGCGAGCCGGACGAGGACGAATCCACAGGCAGGAGGCGGAAAAAAGCGGAAAGCGGCCCCCTTGCGCATACCGCGAGCGCACTCACCGCACCGGAACGGACACCCAGCGTGCCGCGGGCGGTCCCGATCCGGCCGTGGCGGGTCAGGACTTGTCGAGGTACTCCGCGCGCTCGTCGTCGATCACCGCGGACACCATGCCCGCCAGCCCCGGGTGCCCGGCCAGCCCCGGGTCGCCCGCGACGATCTCCTGCGCCCGCGCCCGGGCCTCGGCGATCAGTTCCTCGTCCTGCAGCAAGGAAAGGAGCTTGAGGCCCGAGCGCTTGCCCGACTGGGCCGAGCCGAGGATGTCGCCCTCTCTCCGCAGCTCCAGATCCAGCCGTGACAACTCGAAACCGTCCGTCGTGGACTCCACCGCGGCCAGGCGTTCCCGCGTGGAAGTACCGTCGAACGCCTCGGTCACCAGCAGGCACAGCCCCGGAACGGAACCGCGGCCGACCCGCCCGCGCAACTGGTGGAGCTGGCTGACGCCGAACCGGTCCGCGTCCATGATCACCATGGCGGTCGCGTTCGGCACGTTCACGCCGACCTCGATCACCGTCGTGGCCACCAGCACGTCGAGCTTCCCGGCGGCGAAGGCCCGCATGACCTCGTCCTTCTCGTCGGCGGGCAGGCGGCCGTGCAGGATCCCGAGCCGCAGCCCGGCCAGCGGCCCCGCCTCCAGCTCGGCCGCCACGTCGAGCACCGCCAGCGGGGGCCGCTTGTCGCCGCCGTTGCCGTTGGACGGCGGCTCGTCCCCGATGCGCGGGCACACCACGTAGGCCTGGTGCCCCTTGGCGACCTCCTCGGCGACGCGCTGCCACACCCGGTTCAGCCAGCTCGGCTTCTCCGTCACCGGCACTACCGTGGTGGAGATCGGCGAACGGCCCGCCGGCATCTCCCGCAGCGACGAGGTCTCCAGGTCGCCGTACACCGTCATCGCGACCGTCCGGGGAATCGGCGTGGCCGTCATGACCAGCACGTGCGGGCTGGTCTCGTTCGCGCCCCGCGACCGCAGCGCGTCCCGCTGCTCCACCCCGAACCGGTGCTGCTCGTCCACCACGACGAAGCCCAGATCCGCGAAGGACACCGAGTCCTGGATGAGCGCGTGCGTGCCCACGACGATGCCCGCCGCGCCGGAAGCCGTGTCCAGCAGGGCCTGCTTGCGCTCCTTCGCCGTCATCGACCCGGTCAGCAGGGTGATCCCGGTGGCCTCCTCGGCCGCCCCGAGCTCCCCGGCCCGGCCCAGCTCGCCGAGCATTTCGCGCAGCGACCGGGCGTGCTGCGCGGCCAGCACCTCGGTCGGCGCGAGCAGGGCCGCCTGCCTGCCCGCGTCCACGACCTGCAGCATCGCCCGCAGGGCCACCACCGTCTTGCCGCTGCCGACCTCGCCCTGCAGCAGCCGGTTCATCGGGTGCACCCCGGAAAGGTCCTCGGCGATGTGCTCGCCGACCTCGCGCTGCCCCTCGGTGAGGGTGAACGGCAACCGACGGTCGAAGGATTCGAGGAGCCCCCGGGGTTTGCGGGGGCAGGCAGGCGCCGGCCGCGACACCGCCGAATGCCGGCGCTGCGCGAAGATCAGCTGGAGGGCCATGGCCTCGTCCCACTTGAGACGCTCGCGCGCCGCCTCCAGCGCGGCCCAGTCCTGCGGGCGGTGGATGCCGTGCAACGCGTCGAACAGGTCCACCAGGCCGTAGCGCGCCAGCAGCGCCGCGGGCACCGGATCCTCTTCACGCTCCAAAGTGTCCAGCACCTGCCGGACGCAGCGGGCGATCGACCACGACGGCATCCCCGCCGCGGCGGGGTAGACCGGGATGAGCGCGCCGAGGAACTCGTCCATTGTGGACGCGCCCTGCTCGTCCTCGAACATCTGGTACTCGGGGTTGGCCAGCTGCAGCGCGTTGCGGAAGGCGGTGACCTTCCCGGCGAACAGACCCGTCTTGCCCACCCTGAGCTGCCGCTCGTGCTGGTGCACCTTGCCGAAGAAGGCGCACTGGAGCCGGCGCTGCCCGTCGGTGATGACCAACTCCAGGAGCCAGCCCGGCTTGTTCCGCATCTGGCGCTTGGTGGCCTTCTCGATGCGAGCCAGCACCGTGGCGTGCTCACCGATCTCCAGGCCGGCGATGTCGGTCAGCTCACCGCGCTCGGCGTAGCGGCGCGGGTAATGCCGGAGCAGGTCGCTGACCGTGTGGAGGTCGAGCGCCTCGGCCAGCGCCGTGGCCGTCTTGCCGCCGAGCAGCGGTGTCAGCTTGTCGCCCAGCACAGTCATCGGTTCACACTGCCCCTGTTCCGCCTCATTCCACGCCGATCAGCAGCACGGCCTCGGCCTGGCCGCCCGGGTAGCTCACGAACTCGATCTCCGGGCGCGCCTCGCGCAACTCCTCGGCCAGGCGCCGCGCCACCCCTTCGGGGGCACTCGCCCCCGTCAGCACGGTGACCAGCTCGCCGCCGGCGGCCAGCATCCGGTCCAGCACGGCCATCCCGGTGGCCACCAGATCCCGCTTCGCGGCCGGTTCGACGAGCACCACCTCGCCGTCCACGAAGCCGATCAGGTCACCCGGGTGGGCCCGCCCCACCCAGGTTATCGACTCCTCCTCGGCGAGGACGAGCTCGCCGCGCCGGGTCGCCGCGGCCGCTTCCGCCATCGCCACCACGTCGTCGTTCGCGCGCCGTGCGGGATCGTGCACGGCGAGCGCGGCCAGCACCTGCACCGGGGAGGCGCACGGGATCACCACCACCTCGCGATCGCCGATCATCGGATGGCCCGCGGTGGCGTCCGCGGCCGCGGTCAGCCGCGGGTCGGCGGGCAGGATCGTGACGTGGCCGACCGCGCGCTCGGTGATCAGGCCGAGCATCTCCTCCACGCTCGGCTCCCCGCCGCCGGACACGGAGAGCACCGCCACCCCCTCCCCGCGCAGCAGGTCGGCCAGCGGCTCGCCCCGCACGAGCGCGACCACGGCCCGGTCCGGCCCGGTGGGCGGGGGTAGCGGGGTGGGGGTGACCAGCGGTTCGACCCGGATGGCGCGGGGACGCCCCACACCGAGCCCCGCTTCGATGGCGGTGCCGATGTCGGCGCAGTGGACGTGGACGGCGTAGCCACCCGAGCCGTCACCCGCCACCGTGACACTGTCACCGAGGCCGCTGAGCACCCGGCGGAAGGCGGGCAACTGCGGTTCGGCCACCCCTTCCAGCAGGTACATGACCTCCCAGGCGTACGGGGCGGGCTCACCCGGCTCCCCCGGGGCTGGCGGCGCTTCACACGAGTGCCGCGGCTCGGCGGCGGTGCCGGTCACCACCCCGGCGAGGGCGTCGAGGACGGCGACGAGACCGCGGGCCCCGGCGTCCACCACACCGGCTGAGGCCAGCACAGGCAGCTGCTGTGGCGTCTGCTCCAGGGCCGTCGACGCGGCCTTCGCGGCGACCGTCGCCACGTCGGCGAGGCCGCGCTGCCCGTCCCCCACGGCGGCCGCCACGGCACTCAGCACCGTCAGCATCGTGCCCGCGACCGGCCGGGCGACCGCCTCGGTGGCCACCCGGTCGGCGTGGACGAGGGCGGCGGCGAGACCCGGGCCCTCCACCTCGGCGGCGCCGCGGGCCGATTCGGCCAGCCCGCGCAGGACCTGGGAGAGGATCACACCGGAGTTGCCCCGCGCCTGCCGTACCGCGCCGCGGGCCAGCGCGGCCAGGGCCTGCCCGGCCTCGGGCACGGCACCGCCCTCGAGCAGGGCGTCCCGGGCGGCCGTCATCGTGTACAGCAGATTGGAGCCAGTGTCGGAGTCGGCGACGGGATAGACGTTGATGTCGTTGATCGTGGGACGCAGCACCTCGAGGCTGTGCACGCACGCCGAGGCCCAGGCCGCCACGGCTGCCCCATCCAACGCCCGCACTCGCCCGACCTCCTCGCCCCGGTTCCTGGCAGGGTATCGACCCGGGCGCGACGGGCGCGCACACAGTCGTTACTATGGTCGAGTTGCTCAGCCCGCCTGGGCATGATTTGTCTTCCCTGATTCGTCAAAGGAGTTCGACGTGGCTGCCGTGTGCGACGTCTGTGGCAAGGGACCCGGCTTCGGCAAGTCGGTCTCGCACTCCCACCGGCGTACCAACCGCCGCTGGAACCCGAACATCCAGACCGTGCACGCCAAGATCGGTCTGTCCCAGCGCAAGCGCCTGAACGTGTGCACCTCGTGCCTGAAGGCCGGCAAGGTCGTCCGCGGCTGACCGTCCCCCTTCGCAGGCCCGGGTGGACTCCACGTCCCCCGGGCCTTTCGCGCTGCCCAGGGGCGGGGGATGCGGCGGGTTCGCAGGGCCGTGAAGGGATACGCGCCCTCAAGGCGACCTTCAGAGTCATAAACGCCCTGAAGGCGACCCTGAGGGCCATGGGAAACAGTCATCCCGGCTGGTCCCAGGTCACGGCGGGGCGCGGGCGCGCAGCGGCGGCGGCATAACCGGCCCTCAGTTCCGCGATAACACCTGCCGGATCGGTTTTCAGCCGCGCAGGCAACGTCTGCACCACGACGATCCCGGCCGCCGCGTAACGAGTGTTACGTCGGAGTGTTCGCGCATACCCGTCGCGGGAGTAGTGGAACTGGACGGAATCGATCTCCCAGGCGAGCGCGACGTCGTCCCACCAGGCGTCCGGACAGCCCACATAGTGGCCTCCGGCGTCGTAGACGTTCACATTCCATCGACTGGGCTGAATCGTCAGTCGTCTGCTCAACGCCTTCGCAGCGGCTTCGGCCGGAGAACGCAGATATGCTACTTCCGACAGGACCCGTCGTGGCAATGCTGTGCCCCGAGTAGTGCCAAGATCGAATTCTTCCCGCAATGCCGCGGGCGAACATCGTCCCCCCTGAATCGCTTCGATCAGCAACCTTTCCACCGGCTCGACGTTTCTCAGCCTGCGAGCCGCATCGGTGACCGCCCTGATCAGGGGAGCTATCGGACTTCCATTCCGCCACGACGGGTCGGGCAGCCGGACCGTGCGCTCGATCGTGAGAAAGCCGGTACTGGCGGTTTTCTGCTCGTGTGGCACCAACACGTGCACGTGCTCTGGGTCCGGAAGCTCGCTCCTCCTCAAACCGTGATCGAGACAGGCCTGCGATCCCGTGACCACCGCGCGCGGACCCGCGAGCAAGAGGGACGCTGTCACTCGCTGTTGTTCGGAAGCCACGCCATTGCTCAGCAGGACAATTCCTGGGAGAAGCCGCTGCCAGGGGCCGCCGGGTTGACATCTTCGCCAGATCGTCTTGTTTTCCAACCCCAGCGATCGCAACGTCGCGGACTTGATGACGCCTGCTCGGCTGTGTGCCAGCAACAGTGGGTGCTGAGAACAATTCGCTCGTTTCACCCCAGCATCGTCCGTCTCCCAGGTACAGCCGTCGATGCCCGATTGCGCCTCCTGTGGACAACCCTTCCCTTGTGGACAAGGTCCGGCGTCCAGCCCTCAAGGTCGCCTTGAGGGCGTTTATGCCCCTGAAGGCGACCTTGAGGGCGCGACGCGGAGCGCAGCCCCCGCGGGGGTTAGGGGAGTTTCCAGTCGATGGGGGGGCAGCCTTGGGACTCGAGGAGGTGGTTGGCGCGGCTGAAGGGGCGAGAGCCGAAGAAGCCGTTGCGCGCCGACAGCGGGCTGGGGTGGACGGACTCGATGCACGGCACCTCGCCCAGCAACGGCTTGAGGCTGCGGGCGTTGCTGCCCCACAGGATCGCCACGAGCGGGCCGCCGCGGGCGGCGAGCGCGCGGATCGCCTGCTCGGTAATCTCCTCCCAGCCCTTGCCCTTGTGCGAGTTCGGCGCGCCGGGGCGGACGGTCAGCGCCCTGTTCAGCAGCAGCACGCCCTGCTCGGTCCACGGGGTCAGGTCCCCGTTGGACGGTGCCGGATGCCCCAGATCGTCCGAGTATTCCCGGAAAATGTTGATCAGGCTCTTCGGCAGGGGCCGCACGTCGGGCGCGACCGCGAAGCACAGGCCGATCGGGTGGCCGGGAGTCGGGTACGGGTCCTGCCCGACGATGAGCACCCGCACGTCGGCGAAGGACTGCTGGAAAGCGCGCAGCACGTTGTCCCCCGACGGAAGGTACCGCCGGCCTGCCGCGATCTCCGCGCGCAGGAAATCCCCCATCGCCGCGATGCGGTCGGCCACCGGGGCCAGCGCCTGCGCCCAGCCTTCTTCCATGATTTCCCGCAGCGGTTTTCCGGTCACGGGCAGGGACCTTAGCGCTTTCCCGCTCCGCCACCGCAGCGGGTTCCCACCGGGAAAACGCGCGTCAGCCGTCGAGGCGGCGGAGCTGCTCGCGGAAAAGCGCCGCCCGCTCCACGTAACTGTCCACCACCTGCCGGATCGAGTCGGGGCCGAACGAGGTGTTGGGCCGGGTCTTCGCCGGAACACCCAGTGCGATGTGGCCGGAGGGCACGTGCGAGCCGTAGGACAGGACCGCGCCCGCTCCCACCATGCCGCCGTCTTCGACCACGCTTCCGTTCAGCACCACCGAGCCCGAGGCGATCAGACACCCCGTCCCGATCCTGGCCCCTTCGACGTGCACGGAATGCCCGATCGCCGAGGAGGGTCCGAGGATCGTCGGGTCCTGCCGGGTGCAGTGCACCACGCACCCGTCCTGGATGTTGGACCGCTCCCCGATCTCGATGTACCCGTGGTCGCCGCGCAGCACGGTCTGCGGCCACACCGAGGCGAACGCGCCGATCCGCACGTCCCCGATCACGGTGGCGTCCGGATGCACATAGGCCTGCGGGTGGATCCGGGGTTCCCGGTCCCCGAGCGCGTAGATCGCCATCAGTTGCCCTTCTCGACAAGGTCCTTGCCGAAGCACAGGCTCAGCGCGTCGTCCCGGTAGTACCCGAACTTCGGGATCGCGGTGTAGCCGGACGAGGTGTACAGCGCGATCGCCTCCGGCTGTTTGAGACCGGTCTCCAGCACCGTCCTGGTGTGCCCGGCCGCCCGCGCGGTGCGTTCCAGCTCCGCCAGCACGCCACGGGCGAATCCTCTGCCCCGCACGGATTCCTGCACATACATCCGTTTGATCTCGGCGTCGCCGGCGCGCAGTCCGTCCGGCGGGTCCTCGTGCGCCCGCCAGCCGCCGCAGGCCACCGGCACGCCGTCGAGGTAGCCGACCACGAACAGGCCCCGCGGCAGCGCGAACTGGGCGGGATCGGTGGGGGTGCGGTCGAAGTCGCCGTAGCGCTGGACGTACTCCTGCTGGACCTCCTCGATCAGCTTCACCGCGTCCGGATGGTCGAAGGGCTGCACACGGAGATCCACCCCAGCATGCTAACGAGTCATCTCCAGTGCTCCCAGCCACCTTCGTCGTGGTACGGCTCACCATCCACGGTGAGCCCGGAGCCGGGCACGGTGACCGAGCCGATCCGGCGCCAGCCCTCGGGCAGCTCGGCGAACGGCGGGAAGGCGGCCGCGAGGGCGTGGTCCTCACCGCCGGTGAGCACCCACCGCAGCGGGTCGGCGCCGAGCGCGGTGCCCACCTCGACCAGCCGGTGGCTGATGTCCAGCGCGTCGGTGCGGATGTCGATGCCCACCTCCGACGCCTCGGCGATGTGCCCGAGATCGGCGATGAGCCCGTCCGAGACGTCGATCATCGCGGTCGCGCCCGCCTCGGCCGCGGCGGGACCGGCGGCATAGGGCGGCTCGGGGAAACGCTGCGCGTTGACCACGCTGACCGGGGAGCGGAACCCGCGGTGCAGCACCGCCAGCCCCGCCGCCGCCCAGCCGAGCCGCCCGCACACCGCCACGATGTCCCCTGGGCGGGCACCGGCGCGGGTCACCGGCTCCCGGCCGTGCAGGTCGCCCAGCGCCGTGACGCTGATCATCAGCTGGTCGGCCTGCACCGTGTCGCCGCCGACCAGGCCCGCCCCGGCCGCGCCGGCTTCCGCCCACATGCCGTCGGCCAGTTCCGTGATCAGCGCGGCCGGGGTGTCGCCGGGACACGCGAGCCCGACCAGCACGGAGGTCGGCACCGCGCCCATCGCCGCCACGTCGGCCAGGTTGACCGCGACGGCCTTCCGGCCCACCTGCTCGGGTGTGGACCAGTCGAGCCGGAAGTGCACACCCTGCACCAGCACGTCGGTGCTGGCGACGACGCGGCCGTCGGGGGTGGCGATCAGTGCGGCGTCGTCTCCGGGGCCGAGCAGTGTGCTCGCCGGCTGCCTGCGGTTGTCGTTCACCGCCCTGATCAGCCCGAACTCACCCACCTCGGCGACGGTCTTCGCGCCGGTGTCGTGGTGTGACGTCACTCGCGCACTCTCTTCCGTAGTAGCTCAGAAAGTCGGATTACCTATCGTCCCCGGGGAGGGTAGGTTCTTCTGACGTTCCTACCTTGCGCTCGACGAAGAAGACGAAGGGGCACGCCGTGGTCCACGCATACATCCTCATCCAGACCGAAGTCGGCAAGGCCGCCGCGGTCGCCGCGGAGATTTCCGGCATCCCCGGGGTCACCAGCTCCGAGGACGTGACCGGCCCCTACGACGTGATCGTGCGGGCCGAGGCGGAGACGGTCGACCGGCTCGGCCAGCTCGTGGTCGCCAAGGTCCAGGGTGTGGAAGGCATCACGAGGACACTGACCTGCCCCGTCGTACATCTCTAGGCTGGTGCATTGTTAGAGGCGTGCCCGAAACGGAGACCACCGGGGCCCCGCCACGACGACTGATCGTGCTGGCCTCGGTCCTCGCCCTCGCCCTCGCCGCCGGTGTCGCGGTCGCCGGTGTGCTCGGCTCCCGGTCCGGCCCGTCCGGAAACGGCCCGCTCGCGCTGGTGCCGGTGCCCGCCCCGCAGGCGGACAGCCCGGAGTGCGACCGGATTCTCGCCGCGCTGCCCGCCGAGCTGGCCTCGGACGGTACGAAGCTGTCGCGGCGGGAGCTGGCCCAGCCCGCCCCGCCCGCGACCGTGGCCTGGGGTTCACCGGAGGCGGTGGTGGTGCGCTGCGGGCTGGAGCGGCCGGGGGACCTCACTCCGACCAGCTCCCTGCGGGCGGTCTCGGGCGTGCAGACGCTGCTGGCCGAAGGTGACGGCTCGTCGACCTGGTACGTGGTCGACCGGGCCGTCTACCTGGGGGTGACGGTGCCCGCCTCGGCGGGCACCGGACCGCTCCAGCAGCTTCTGGAGACGGTCTCGAACACGCTCCCGGCCGTCCCGCTGCGCCTCTGAGCCCGGGCCGGTACCGGCCCGGTGAAAGGCTCAGCGCAGGCCGGTACCGCGCGCGAGGGCCGTCTCGATCAGGGTCGTGAGCAGGGAGCGGTAGTCCACGCCCGTGACGGCCCACATCTTCGGGTAGGCCGAGGTGCTGGTGAACCCGGGCATGGTGTTCACCTCGTTGATGGTCAGCTCGCCGTCGTCGCCGACGAAGAAGTCCACGCGCGCCAGGCCCTGGCAGTCCAGCGCCTGGAAGGCCCGGACCGCGAGCCCGCGCAGCCGCTCGGTGACGGCGTCGTCGAGCTTGGCCGGGATGTCGAGTTCGGCGTCCTCGCCGAGGTACTTCGTCTCGAAGTCGTACCACGCGCCGGGTGCCTCGGACAGCACGCGGATCTCGGCGGGCAGCGAAGCCTCGACGCGGCCGTCCGGGAACTCCAGCACCCCGCACTCGACCTCGCGCCCGGAGACGCCCGCCTCGACGAGCACCTTCGGGTCGGTCCGGCGGGCGAGCGCGATCGCCTCGTCCAGCTGGTCCCAGCCGGTCACCTTGCTGATGCCGATGGACGAGCCCGCACGGGCGGGCTTGACGAACACCGGGAGGCCCAGGTGCTCCCGGTCCGTTTCGGACAGAGTGGCCTGCCCGCGGCGCAGCGCGGCATAACGGCCGACCGGAAGGCCCTCGGCGGCCAGGAGTTTCTTCGCGTACTCCTTGTCCATCGCGGCCGCGCTGGCGAGCACTCCGGCGCCCACGTAGGGGATCCCGGCCATTTCGAGCAGACCCTGGATCGTGCCGTCCTCGCCGAAGGCGCCGTGCAGCACGGGAAAGACCACGTCGACCCCGCCGAGCGCCTCGGTGCCCTCGTCGATGCCCACCAGTTCCCGGCGGGTCGGGTCGCCCGCCAGCACCAGCGCCTTGCCGTCCTCGACCGAGGGCAGTTCGCGGCCGCGGATCTCCAGCGACGCCGGGTCCGAGGTGCCCAGCACCCAGCCGCCTTCGCGGGTGATGCCGATGGGCACGATCTCGAACCGGTCGCGGTCCAGATTCGCCAGCACACTGCCCGCCGACACACAGGAGATGGTGTGCTCGGTGCTGCGGCCGCCGAACACCACGGCCACCCGCGTCTTGCGTGCGCTCATGAGCCGTCACCCTACCGGGCTCTTGCGGCTATCGGATCAGCGCAGTAAGTCGACCAGGACAGGCAGCGCGTCGCGCAGCGCCTCGCGGGAACAGCCCGCGTAACCGAGCGCGGCACCGAACTGGGTCGGCACCCCGGAGAAGTGCCTGCCGAGCCCGTCGAAGAGGATGCCGTGCGCGGCCGCCGCCTCGAGGCGCTCCCGCTCGACCTCCGCCGACGGGAACGGCACCACCAGATGGGCGCCTGCCTCGTCGCCGAGCACCCGGACGTCGCCCTCGCGCAGGGCGCTGACCAGCAACGTCCGCCGTTCCGACAGTTCCCGCCGCAGTTTGCGGAGGTGGCGGCCGAGATCGCCGTTCCGGGCCAGTTCGACGAGCACGCGCTGCCCGGCCGGGGACGGGCGGGTGCCGGTCCGCTCCCGGTAGCCGAGCACGGCCGAAGCCACCGCGGGCGGCGCGACCATCCAGCCCGCGCCCAGCGTGGTGGTGAGGATCTTGCTCGTGGTGCCCAGGTGCACCACGACGTCCGGCGCCAGCGCGGCCAGCAGCGGCAGCGGCGCGACGTCGAAGCGCAGCTCCCCGTCGTAGTCGTCCTCAATGATCAGGAAGTCCTCGGCGCGGGCCCGCTCGATCAGCTCGACGCGGCGCGCGGCGCTCATGCGGCCGCCCAGCGGGTACTGGTGGGCGGGCGAGCAGTACACGGCGCGGACCCCGGACGGGATGCGGTCCGGCCGCAGCCCCTCCGCGTCGACCGGCACCCCCAGCACGCGCCGTCCGGCGCCCCGGAACGACTGCACGGCACGCTGGTATCCCGGTTCCTCCATCGCGACCGCGTCACCGGCGGCGAACACCGCGGTCGCGAGTTCCACGACCGCGGCCGTGGTGCCGCCGGTGGCGAGCACGGATTCGGTGCCGACCGCGAGACCGCGGTGGCGCAGCAGGTGTTCGGCGATCGCCGCCCGGTATTCGGGCAGGCCCGCCCGGTGCGGCTGGGACAGCGGGGAGGTGTCCGCGGCGGCCCGCCACGCCCGCCGCCAGGCGGCGCGGTCGAGTCCGGCGGCCCACGGAGCACCGGGCATGAGGTCGAGGTGCCCGTCGGGTTCGGCCCACTCCTCGGCGATGCTGCGCGGGACCGGCCGGTCGCTGGGCGGGGAGGTGGTGACGTAGGTGCCCGAACCATGGCGCCCGGCGATCCAGCCCTCGGCATGCAGCTGTTCGTAGGCGGCGGAGGTGACGGTGCGGCTCACGCCCAGCCGTTCGGCGAGCGCCCGCGTGGACGGCAGCCGGTCGCCGCCGCGCAGATGCCCGTTGGCGGCGGAGGTGCGCAGCGCGTCGGCGAGCTGGACGGCCAGCGGGACCGGGGACTCGCGGTCCAGTGTCACGGGCAGCACGGTCCCGGAACGAGCCACGGCGACCTCCTAAGTGGACTTCTCAAACTGCTCTTCAGTGGCTATTTTACGATGCCACTTGAGAGACCACCATCGAGGTCATGACCCCGCTTTCCCCCACGCCGCGCAGCACACTGACGCGCTACCGCGAGCGTGCGGCCACCGACCGGCAGGCGCTCTACGACCTGCTCGACGAAGCCATGATCTGTCACGTCGGCCTCGTGCTCGACGGATCGCCGGTGGTGCTGCCCACCGGTTTCGGCCGTGACGGCGACACCCTCTACTTCCATGGTTCCACCGGATCCGGGAACATGCGCGCGGCCGCGTCCGGCGTGGACGTGTGCGTCACGGTCACGCTGCTCGACGGCCTCGTGTACGCGCGTTCCCTCAACAACCACTCGATGAACTACCGCAGCGCGGTGGTGCACGGCCGGGCCGAAGCCGTCACCGGGCGGGAGGCGAAACTGCGCGGTCTGCGCGCCATCACCGACCACCTCACGCCCGGTTCCTGGGACCACGCACGGGAGGTCAACGCCAAGGAACTGGCCGGAGTCGCGGTCCTCGCGCTCAGCCTGGCCGAAGCCTCCGTGAAGACGCGGCGCGGCGAACCGGGAGACGACCCGGAGGACCTCGGCAACCACGCCGTCTGGGCGGGTGTGCTACCGGTCCAGACCACCTTCGGCGAACCGGTCCCGGCCGGCTACCACCCGGCGGGCGCCCCGATCCCGGACCACGTCGCCCGCCGGGCGGGCCGGACTCAGTCCCGCACGGGTCCGCTCAACGGATCCAGGTGATAGGGCCGCATCACCCGGCCACCCACGCGGTACACGTGGATGCTGATCGCGGGATCGCTCCCGGCGTTGCGCACCTGGTGCACGTAACCGGGCCCGAACACGCGGGACTGACCGGTGCCGAGGTCGTGGTACTCGCTGATCGCCCGGCCGTCGGGCGCGACGCGCGCGACCGTTTCCGACAGCCGGCCACTGACCACGGTGAAGGCACCGGTGGACGGGCCGTGGTCGTGCAGATCCGTGTGCTGGCCGGGAAGCCAGCCCATCAGCCAGACCTCTTCGGCCTCGGTGCGGTCGATGAGGGTGGAAAACCGGCGGTCGGGGTCGTAGCGGAGCCGGTCGCGCCAGCGTTCCCGCTCGGCGGCGTACTCCAGGGCGACCCGGACCGGGTGGCGCAGGGCGGTGTTTTCGGCAAGAGCGACGGTGTTGTCCGGAACGGCGAACATGAAGAAGGTGTCCTTGGCGGAAAGGGGAAACAGGGCCGGGATGGGGTGGATCACCGGCAAGGACACAACGCGCTGGCGACCCGGCGAAGGCGAATCTCGCCCCGCCGCCGGATGCCGCCGCACGTGAACATGGCCCCAGAAAACCAGCGGGCCCCGGCACCGTCAACCGAGTCCCACCCAGTGGGCGACACTCCGCCACCGCTGGGCATTGCGCCGTGAAGGGTCGCTTCACAGTCGATTCGACCGTGAAGGGACCCTTCACGGCTCCTCACAGCCGCGTTGAAGGCCACAGGGGGCCGGTCAGGACCATTCGTGTTTGCGTTCGCGGCCGAGCAGTTCGGCACCGACCTTCGCCGGGTCCGCGCCCTCGTGGCACACCCGGTGCATCGCGTCGGTGAGCGGCATGTCGACCCCGTTGGCCCGCGCCAGCTCCCGGATCGACGAGCAGGACATCACGCCCTCGGCCACCTGCCCGCCGGTGGCGCGCTGCGCCTGTTCGAGGGTCTCCCCCCGGCCCAGCCGCTCCCCGAAGGTGCGGTTGCGCGACAACGGCGACGTGCAGGTCGCGACGAGGTCGCCGACCCCGGCCAGCCCGGCGAAGGTCAGCGGATCGGCGCCGAGTTTCACGCCCAGCCGCGCCATTTCCGCCAGGCCGCGGGTGATCAGCGTGGCCATGGTGTTCGCGCCGTAGCCCATGCCCGCGGCCATGCCGCAGCTCAGCGCGATCACGTTCTTGCAGGCGCCACCGAGTTCGCAGCCGATCACGTCGGTGTTGGTGTAGGGCCGGAAGTACGGCCCCGCGCTCGCGTGCTGGATGGCGACCGCCCGCTCGTGGTCGGTGCAGGCGAGCACGGCGGCGGCGGGCTGCTCCTGCGCGATCTCCCGGGCCAGGTTCGGCCCGGACACCACCACGATCTCGTGCTCCGGCCGCTCGGTGATCTCCGCGATCACCTCGCTCATCCGCTTCAGCGTGCCCAGTTCCACTCCCTTGGCGAGGCTGACCAGGATCGCGCCGGCGGGCAGCAGGCCGCGCCATCCGGTGAGGTTCGCGCGCAGGCTCTGGCTCGGCACGGCCAGCACGACCGCCTCCGCCCCCGCCAGCGCCTCCGCCGGATCGGCGGTCGCGGTGAGCCGGTCCGGAAGCCGCACCCCGGGCAGATAACCGCTGTTGACGTGCTCGTCCCGGATCTCCCGCGCCACTTCGGGCCTGCGGGCCCACACCGTGACGTCCCGGCCCGCGTCCGCGAGCACCTTGGCGAAGGCGGTGCCCCACGAACCGGCACCGAGCACGGTGATGCGCTGGAGGACCATCAACGACCGTCCACCGTCTCCGCGCTTTCCGGCTCACCCTCCGGTTTGCCCTCCTCCGGCTTGCGCCGCGGCGGTTCCTCGCCCCGGATCCCGGCCAGCAGCCCGGTCACCCGGTCCATCAGCAGCTCCGTCACCTCGCGCAGGACGGCGGCGGTCTGTTCCTTCCCGCGGTAGGCGGACAGGTCGATCGGCTCGCCCACCGCGTGCGTGACCGTCCTGCGGGGCAGCAGCCGGAGCTTCTTGTGGTAGAAGTCGAGGATCTCGCTGGTGCCCCAGCGCGCGACCGGGATCACCGGCACGTCGTTGTCCAGCGCCAGCCGCGCGGCACCGGTGTAGGCGCGCTTGGGCCAGCCCTCCGGATCCTTGGTGATGGTGCCCTCGGGGTAGATCACCACCAGCTTGCCGTCGCGCAGCGCCTGGTGCGCCGCGCGCAGGCTGTCCCCCGCGCTCGCGGAACCGCGGTAGACGGGGATGCCGCCGGAGCCGAGGAAGATCCGGCCGAAGATCGGCGCCTTCGCGACGCTGTCCTTGGCCAGAAACCGCGGGACCCGCTTGTTGCGATGCACGAACACCGCGTCGACCGCGGGATCCATGTGGGAGACGTGGTTGAGCACCAGCAGGGCCGGGCCCTGCCGCGGGATCCGTTCCGCCCCGACGTAGACCCGCCGGCCGATCAGGCTGACGGGGTAGAACAGGGCAGCGGCGGCTCCGACCCAGAACCCACCCTTCTCACGACCGGCCAAGGCTCCTCCTGCTGTGGTCTGCGTTGCCTCCCGCTGATCCTAGGGTGCGGAATCGGGGAAGATGGGTCGCGTGCCCACACCGGTGGATCTGATCGTCCCGCTCAAGGCGCCGCGCGCCGGCAAGTCGCGGCTCCGCGGTGCGGTGGACGATGCCGTCCATCCCGCACTGGTCCTCGCGCTGGCCTCGGACACGGTGGCCGCGGCCGTCGCGGTGGCCCGCCGGGTGGTGGTCGTGGCGGCCGAGCCGGAGACGGTCACGCCGCTGAAGGAGTTCGGGGTGGAGATCCTCGCCGAAAGCGGGCCCGGCGACCTCAACTCCGCCTTGCGGCAGGGCGAACTACTGCTGCGGGCAGACGATCCGGCCGCGGTGATCGGCGCGCTGCAGGCGGACCTCCCCGCGCTGCGCCCCGCGGACCTGACGGCGGCGATAGCGGAGGCCCCGGGCCGCCGCGCGTTCGTCGCCGACTGGGCGGGGACCGGCACCACCCTGTTGCTGTCCGCACCCGGGGGCTCACTCGATCCCTGGTTCGGCGCCGGCTCGGCGCGCGCCCACGCCGTTTCGGGTGCCGTGGCGCTGCGCGCGCCGGCCCCGGGACTTCGGCGGGACGTCGACACCCCCGCCGATCTGGCCCAGGCACGGGATCTCGGCCTCGGACCGGCGACGGCGGCACTGCTCGGCGAGCGGGAACAGCCGCAGCGCGGAGGGCGCTGAGCGGAATCGGGAGGACGCGGGCGTGAACATCCGGCGGATGGCGGGCGAAGCGCTGCTGATCCTGGTGCGGACCGGCATGTCCTTGGCCGCCGCAGCGATCGACGTAACAGCATCGGCGCGCGAAGTAAGGAACAATGCTGGTGTGAGCAGCGACGATACGATCCCCGCGGACCCCACCAGCCAGGCGCAGGGCACCCCCGGCACGCCCAGCGCCGCCACCCGGCAGACACAGCAGTTTCGCGCCGTCCCCTCCGCACCCCCGGCCGTGACCGCCCCCGTCATTTCCGCGGAGGAGGCCCTCCCCGACGACCGCTACTTCAACCGCGAGCTGTCCTGGCAGGACTTCAACGCCCGCGTGCTGGCACTGGCCGAAGACGCCTCCCAGCCGCTGCTCGAGCGGGCCAAGTTCCTCGCCATCTTCGCGTCTAATTTGGACGAGTTCTACATGGTGCGCGTGGCCGGGCTGAAACGGCGTGACGAGACCGGGCTGCCGGTGCGCAGCGCGGACGGCCTCACCCCGCGCGAACAGCTCGCCTACGTCGCCAAGCGCAACCAGGACCTGGTGGAACGGCACACGCTCGCCTTCGAGGAGCACATCCGGCCCGCGCTGGCCGAGCACGACATCCGGATCGTCGGCTGGTCCGATCTGGACGTGCCGGACCAGTTGCGGCTGTCGCACTACTTCAGCGAGCAGATCTTCCCCGTGCTCACCCCGCTCGCCGTCGATCCCGCGCACCCCTTCCCGTACATCTCGGGGCTCTCGCTCAACCTCGCCGTCACGGTCCGCGATCCGGAGGGCGGCACCGAGCGCTTCGCCCGGGTCAAGGTGCCGAACAACGTGCACCGGCTGGTTCGCGTGGAACAGCAACGGGAAAGCCGGACCGCCACCTTCCTGCCGATGGAGGAGCTGATCGCGGCCCATCTGGGCGAGCTGTTCAGTGGGATGGAGGTCACCGAGCACCACGTCTTCCGCGTCACCCGCAACGCGGAGGTCGACGTCGAGGAGGACCGCGACGAGGATCTCCTGCAGGCGATGGAACGCGAACTCGCGCAACGCCGGTTCGGCCCTCCGGTGCGGCTGGAGGTCGCGCAGGAGATGAGCGAGCACATGCTCGACCTGCTGCTGCGGGAACTGGAGGTCGATCCCCGCGACGTGGTCAGGATCCCCGGCCTGCTGGACCTGACCTGCCTGTTCCAGTTGTCCAGTTTGGACCGCAAGGAGCTCAAGGACCGGCCGTTCGTGCCCGCCACCCACCCGGCCTTCGGCGAGCGGGAGACGCCCAAGAGCGTCTTCGCCGCCCTGCGCGAGGGCGACGTGCTGGTGCACCACCCGTACGACTCGTTCTCCACGAGCGTGCAGCGGTTCATCGAGCAGGCCGCGCACGACGACAAGGTGCTCGCCATCAAGCAGACGCTCTACCGGACCTCCGGCGACTCGCCGATCGTCAACGCGCTCATCGACGCGGCCGAGGCGGGCAAACAGGTGGTCGCGCTGGTGGAGATCAAGGCCCGCTTCGACGAGGAGGCCAACATCACCTGGGCGCGGGCGCTGGAGCGGGCGGGGGTGCACGTGGTCTACGGCCTCGTCGGGCTGAAGACCCACTGCAAGGTGGCGATGGTGGTGCGCCAGGAGGGCTCGACCATCCGCCGCTACTGCCATCTGGGCACCGGCAACTACAACCCCAAGACGGCCCGGCTGTACGAGGATCTCGGGCTGCTCACCGCCGACCCGGCCATCGGCGCCGACCTGACGGACCTGTTCAACGTGCTCACCGGCTACTCGCGGCAGGAGAGCTACCGCAACATCCTCACCTCGCCCAACGGGATCCGGCGGGGCATCATCCGCCTGATCGCCGAGGAGATCGAGCACCGCAGGGCGGGCAAGCCCGCGGGCATCCGCATCAAGTGCAACTCGCTGGTGGACGAGCAGGTCATCGACGCGCTCTATCGCGCCTCACGGCAGGGTGTGCCGGTCGAAGTGGTCGTGCGGGGCATTTGCGCGCTCAAACCGGGGGTGCCGGGATTGAGCGACAACATCACCGTCCGGTCGATTCTCGGCCGGTTCCTGGAGCATTCCCGCATCTTCCATTTCCGCGCGGGAGGAACCCATTGGATCGGCAGCGCCGATATGATGCACCGGAATCTGGACCGGCGAATCGAGGCACTGGTCTGCGTGCAGGACCCGAAATTGACCGCCCAGCTCGACCACATCCTCGATTCGGCCCTCGACCCGGCCACCCGGTGCTGGGTGCTCACCGCCACCGGTGAGTGGTCACCGTCCCCCGCGGACGGCTCCGAAGTCCGCGACCACCAGGTCGAACTGCTCATCCGGCACGGGGCTGCCGGGTGAGTACGGCCGCTTCACCCATCCACGCGGCCGGTGCGGTGCTGTGGCGCGCCGGTGACGGCGGGATCGAGATCGCCCTGGTCCACCGCCCGCACTACGACGACTGGTCGCTGCCCAAGGGCAAACTCGACCCGGGTGAGACGATCCCGGCCGCGGCGGTCCGGGAGATCCGGGAGGAGACCGGCTACACCGCCGTACTGGGCCGCCACCTGCGGACCGTGCGGTACGCGGTGCGGGGGCGCCCCAAGGTGGTGGACTACTTCGCCGCCGTCGCGACCGGCGGCGTGTTCGTCCCCAACGAGGAGGTCGACGAGTTGCGCTGGCTCCCGCTCGCGGAAGCCGGGGCGAAGCTCGGCTACGCGTCGGACGTCGAAGTGCTGAGCGCGTTCTCGGCCCTGCCGTCGCCGCTGAGCGCCGTTCTGCTGGTGCGGCACGCCAAGGCGGGCAAGCGCGAGGACTGGCGCGGGGACGACGATCTGCGGCCGCTTTCGCCCGCCGGGGTGCGCCAGGCCGCCGCGATCCGGAGGTTCGCGCCGTTGTTCGGAGTGGACCGCGTGTTCTCCGCACCACGCCTGCGCTGCGTGCAGACCGTGCACGGGATCGCCGAGGATCTGGGCGTCGAAGTGGGCCACGAGCCGCTGCTGGCCGAGGAGACCTACTGGCGGGACCCGGCGCGGGGACTGTCCCGGTTCCTCGCGCTCGTCGCGAACGGCGGCACGCCGATCGTCTCGTCGCAGGGCGGGGTCATCCCGGATCTGGTGACCACGCTGGCGCGCCGGGCGGGCATCACCGTGCCGCTGGGCAAGGACGGCGCCGCGCCGAGCAAGAAGGGTTCGGTGTGGGTGCTGTCCTTCCGGGGCGGCACGGACAACGGCGGTCCCCGCCTCGTCGCCGCCGACTACCACCCGAGCGTCCTGCCCCACCCCGCCCCCGCACTGTCCTAACCCCACGCTCGCGGGAGTCCCACTCCGGGGCAGCTCGGAGTGGGACCCGCGCGGCGGAGCGTGGGACACGGCAGGGCCCCCGCGGGGATCGCGGGGGCCCTGCCGAGAAGAGGTTCTGCGGAACTACTTCTTCTTCCGGGTGGCGGCCGCGGTGGTCTTCTTCGCCGCGGTCTTCGTGGTGGTGGCCGCCTTGGCCGCGGTGGCCTTCGGCGCCGCCTTGGCGGCGGTCGTCTTCTTGGCCGTGGTGGCCTTGGCCGCGGTCGCCTTCGGCGCCGCCTTGGTGGCGGCGGCAGCGGTGGCCCGCGTACGCGTGGCGGTGGTGGTGCGGGTCGCCGTCGGGCGGGTCGCGGTGGCGCGGGTGGAGGTCGCGCGCGTGGTGGTGCCGCGGGTGGCGGTGGTGCCGGCGGCGGCGCGGGTCGTGGTGGTGGCACGCTTGACCGCGGTGGCCTTCGGCAGCTTCTTCGCGCCGCTGATGACATCCTTGAACGTCGTGCCGGCGCGGAACGCGGGGACGTTCGTCTTCTTCACCCGCACGGTCTCACCGGTGCGGGGGTTGCGCGCGGTCCGGGCCGCACGGGCGCGCTTCTCGAACACACCGAAGCCGGTGATGTTCACCTTCTCGCCCTTGTTGACCGTACGGATGATGATGTCGACAAGACCGTCGACGGCCTCCGACGCAACCTTCTTGTCGCCCAAACGCTCGGAGAGCGCCTCGATCAGCTGGGCCTTGTTGGCCATTCCAGTCCTCCATGAAGAACTACTTGTCACACGGCCACATCGGCCGACTTGCGCACACGGTATTACCAACCGGCCGGAAATTCCAAACGGCGCGCGGAATTTTTCCTGCCCGCCAGGGTGGTTTCCGCCCTCCGAGCGACCCCTCAAGGGGGCTCCGCGCGCCGTTCGGCGTGGTGTGGTGTGCCCGCGATTCCCTTGCTGAGCAGGGAATCTACGACTACGAGGTGGCCGTTTCGGTCGTCACCGGCAGCCAGCGGGGACGTTCGGCCTCGAACCGGGCGATGTCGTCGGCGTGGCGCAGGGTGAGAGCGATGTCATCCAGTCCCTCGAGCAGCCGCCAGCGGGTGTAGTCGTCGATGGCGAAGGGGGCGACGAAGTCCTTGGCCCGCACGGTCTTCTCCTCGAGGTCGACCGTGACCTCCGTGCCGGGGTCGTTCTCGAGGATCTTCCACAGCTGCTCGATGTCGGACTGCTCGCACTGGGCGGCCACCAGACCCTGCTTGCCGGCATTGCCCCGGAAGATGTCGGCGAACCGGGACGAGAGGACGACCCGGAAGCCGTAGTCCAGCAATGCCCAGACAGCGTGTTCGCGCGAGGATCCGGTGCCGAAGTCCGGGCCTGCCACCAGCACGCTGCCCGCCTTGAACGGCTCCTGGTTGAGGATGAAGCTCTCGTCACCGCGCCAGGCGGCGAACAGGCCGTCCTCGAAACCGGTGCGCGCGACCCGCTTCAGGTAGACGGCCGGGATGATCTGGTCAGTGTCCACGTTGGACCTGCGCAGCGGCACTCCGATGCCGGTGTGAGTCTTGAACGGCTCCATGGTGGTTGGCTCCTTGTCCGGGTCTGTGGGGTCAGTTCGACGCGGTGGTGGCGGGCTGCAGGTCCTCCGGGGAGGACAGCGTGCCGCGGACCGCGGTGGCGGCGGCCACCAGCGGGGACACCAGGTGGGTGCGGCCGCCCTTGCCCTGCCTGCCCTCGAAGTTGCGGTTGGAGGTGGACGCGCTGCGCTCGCCGGGCTTGAGCTGATCGGGGTTCATGCCCAGGCACATGGAGCATCCCGCCTGACGCCACTCGGCCCCGGCGTCGGCGAAGATCCTGTCCAGTCCCTCGGCCTCCGCGGCCTGCCGCACCCGCATCGAGCCCGGCACCACGAGCATCCGCACCCCCTCGGCGACCTTGCGGCCCCGCAGGACGTCCGCGGCGGCCCGCAGGTCCTCCAGGCGGCCATTGGTGCAGGAACCGAGGAACACGGTGTCCACGCGGATGTCGCGCAGCGGGGTGCCCGGCTCCAGATCCATGTAGGACAGGGCCTTCTCGGCGGCCAGGCGCTCGTTCTCGTCGGCGATGGCCTCGGGGTCGGGGACCGAGGCCGACAGCGGCAGGCCCTGCCCGGGGTTGGTGCCCCAGGTGACGAACGGGGTCAGCTCGTCGGCGTCGAGGTCCACCTCGGCGTCGAACTCGGCACCCTCGTCGGTGCGCAGCTGCCGCCAGTAGGCCACCGCGGCGTCCCAGTCGGCACCCTTCGGCGCGTGCGGGCGGTCCTTGAGGTAGGCGAAGGTGGTCTCGTCGGGGGCGATCATCCCGGCCCGGGCGCCCGCCTCGATCGACATGTTGCACACGGTCATGCGGGCTTCCATGGACAGTGCCTCGATCGCGCTGCCGCGGTACTCCAGCACGTAGCCCTGGCCGCCGCCGGTGCCGATCCTGGCGATCACGGCGAGGATGATGTCCTTGGCGGTCACGCCGGGGCGCAGCTTGCCGTTGACGTTGATCGCCATCGTCTTGAATGGACGCAGCGGCAGGGTCTGGGTGGCCATCACGTGTTCCACCTCGGAGGTGCCGATGCCGAAGGCCATGGCCCCGAAGGCGCCGTGGGTGGAGGTGTGGCTGTCGCCGCACACCACGGTCATGCCGGGCTGGGTGAGGCCGAGCTGCGGGCCGATGACGTGCACGATGCCCTGTTCCGCGTCGCCCATCGGGTGCAGCCGGACGCCGAACTCCTTGCAGTTGCGGCGAAGGGTCTCCACCTGGGTGCGGGACACCGGGTCGGCGATCGGCAGTTCGATGTCGACGGTGGGGACGTTGTGGTCTTCGGTGGCGATGGTGAGATCCGTCCTGCGGAACCCGCGGCCCGCCAGCCGCAGGCCGTCGAACGCCTGGGGGCTGGTGACTTCGTGCACCAGGTGCAGGTCGATGTAGAGCAGATCGGGCTCGGCGCCTTCGCCGCGGCGCACCGTGTGCGCGTCCCACACCTTCTCGGCCAGTGTGCGAGGCCGTGTCTCGGACATCCGCGCTCCTCCCAGGAGGTTGCTTGGGAGCAAAGGAACTCGGGTCACGGGTCCGCGTCGAGTCCGTGCGGGCGCGGAACTCGAGTCCGATGTTTCCCAGATAGTGGACTTCCCATGATTCGGGAAGCTAGTATCGCTTCGTGGGACAGCATAGCCCTTCTCAACAGCACAGCGGCATCGGTGTTCTCGACAAGGCCGTGGCGGTCTTGCAGGCGGTGGCCGAAGATCCCTGCGGACTCGCGGAACTGTGCAGCCGGACCGGTCTGCCGCGCGCCACCGCGCACCGGCTCGCGGTCGGCCTCGAGGTGCACCGGCTGCTGCGCCGCGGCCCCGACGGCCGCTGGCGGCCGGGGACCGCGCTCGCCGAACTCGCCGGGGGCACCACCGATCCCCTGCTCGACGCCGCCGCCTCGATCCTGCCGAAGCTTCGCGACATCACGGGCGAGAGCGTGCAGCTCTATCGGCGTGACGGAGTCCAGCGTATCTGCGTGTCCGCTTCGGAACCGTCCAGTGGCTTGCGTGACACCGTTCCCGTCGGCACCCGGCTGCCGATGACCGCCGGTTCGGGCGCCAAGGTGCTCGCCGCATGGGCGGATCCTCACACCCAGCGGGCGATCCTGGCCGACGCCGTCTACGGCGAACGCACCCTGCTGGAGGTGCGCCGCCGCGGCTGGGCGCAGAGCGTCGCCGAGCGCGAGCCCGGGGTGGCCAGTGTTTCCGCGCCGGTACGGGATTCCTCGGGTACCGTCATCGCCGCGGTGTCGGTGTCCGGTCCGGTGGAACGGATCGGGCGCAAACCCGGCGCCCGCTGGGCGGCGGATCTGCTCGCCGCGGCGGAGGCACTGCAGGAACGGATCTGAAGAGGCGGCGGGACGACCCGCCGCCCGCGAAGGGAGAACGCCTTGGTCCGCAGGCGCCATACCAAGGCTTCTCGCCTTGCCGCCGTGGTCACCGCGGCCACGACGGCGGCCTGCACCGCGGGCACCGCGCCGGCCGGTCCCACCGCCACGCCGCCCGCTTCTCCCCCACCGCAATCGCCATCGCAGCAGCAGGGCACGCCCGGCTGGGAGATCACGCATCCCGGGCCGGAACACGCGATCGAGGGGTACGCCGACCACACCTCCGTGTCGCCGGGCGAAGACGTGCGGCTGTTCGTGAGCACCACCGCCGCCCACTACACGGTGACCGCCTACCGGATGGGCGCCTACCGCGACTCCGACGCACTCGAAGTGTGGAAGTCTCCAGCGCAGCCCGGGCGGCGGCAGGCCGCCGCGACCGTGCAGAAACCGACCAGCACCGTCGTGGCCCCGTGGGAGCCCTCCCTGACCGTCGCCACCCGGGACTGGGCGCCCGGTGACTACCTCTTCCGGCTCGACGGCGACAACGGCGCGCAGCAGTTCGTCCCGCTGACCCTGCGAACCCCTTCCAACGCCGGGAAGATCGTGATCGTCAACGCGGTCACCACCTGGCAGGCCTACAACCGCTGGGGCGGCTACAGCCTCTACGACGCCCCGGACGGCAAACGCGCCAACCGTTCCCGCGCGGTGTCCTTCGACCGTCCCTATCAGGCCAAGGACATGCAGGGGGCGGGCGACTTCCTCTACTTCGAACTCCCGCTGCTGCGTTTCGCCGAGCGCGCCGGGCTGCCGCTGGGCTACGCCACCGACGTCGATCTGCACGCCGATCCGCACCTGCTGGACGGGGCGCGGGCGATGGTGACGCTCGGGCATGACGAGTACTGGTCGAGCGCGATGCGCGAGCACGCCACCCAGGCCCGCGACCGCGGCGTGAACCTCGCGTTCCTCGGCGGGAACGAGATCTACCGGCACATCCGGTTCGACGCCACCGGCACCGGGCCGGACCGGCTGGAGGTGGACTACAAGTCCTTCGTGGAAGACCCGTTCCACCTCACCGATCCCGCGGAGGCGACGCCGGAGTGGCGTTCGCCACCGATTCCCCGGCCCGAGAGCGTCCTGCTGGGCAACTACTACCACTGCAATCCCGTGCACGCGGACCTCGAAGTGGCCGACGATTCCCACTGGCTGCTGAGCGGGATCGTCCACAACGGGCAGAAGCTGCCCGGCCTGGTGGGCAACGAGTACGAGCGCGTCGACCTGTCCGTGCCCACGCCCCGGCCCATCCAGGTGCTGTTCCACTCCCCGCTGACCTGTGGCGGGCACGCGGACTTCGCGGACGTGAGCTACTACACCACCGCCAGTGGCGCCGCGGTGTTCTCGGCAGGCACCCAGTACTGGATCTGCGCGCTGGACGCGCACTGCCCCGCCAGTGGCGGGGACGCCGAAGCCGGCCGCGCGATCGGGGCGATCACCCAGCGGTTGCTGGCCGCCTACGCCGAAGGCCCGGCCGGAACCGCGCATCCCGCCCGGGACAACCTGGCCGCGCTGCACGTCCCCGGCGCGTGAGCCGATCCGTCACGGCGAGCGGGTCAGTTGATGCAGGCGACGCCGTCGGCGGTGATGGGCGGCGGACCGGAGGAAGGTGGCCCCGAGGCGGTGGAGGAAGTGTCGCCGAGCGCCGAACCACCGGAGGCGCTGCCCGCGGGCTGGAGGTCCGGACCGGCGTAGTCGGCGCCGAGATAGATCCGGATGCGCCCGGAGCCGAGCGCGGAATCGGCGACCGCCGTCACGCCGTCGCCGAGATACCGCGCCAGTTGCTCGGCGTTGGCCCGCTGCCCGCTCGCGTAGTCCACGACGGTGGTGCGGCGGGCCGCGATGGTCGCCTGGATGCCGGTGCCGTAGCCGTGTGCGCTCAGATCCTGCAGCAGGCGGGCGCCGAGGCCGGTGACCCCGCTGCCGTTCTCCACGTCCACGACCACCCTCGAAGCGGGGCGCGGCAGCGTCGCGGACCCGACGGAGGGCACGGACGGCGAAGACGACACTGTGGACGATGACGGGGCGGACGACGGGTCCACGTTGGCGATGGCGGTGCGGATGAACTCCCGGATCTGCACCGGATCGACCTGGATCGAGTCGCCGTCGGAGGTCTTGTAGTCGATGTTGACCACCGGGATGGTGTTGAACTGGATCTTGCCGCCGGACAGGTTCCGCAACTGCTGGGCGAAGCTCAGGATGTCCCAGCCCTGGTCCAGGACCACGGTCTTGCGCAGCGCGTCGATCAGGTTGCCCAGTTTCGTGGGATTGGTGAGCGTCCCCGCGGACAGGACGGTGTGCGCCATGCTCGCCATGAAGGCCTGCTGCCGCCGGATGCGGTCGAGGTCACCGTTCGGCAGGCCGTGCCGCTGCCGCACGAACGCCAGTGCCTGCGCCCCGGAGACGGTCTGCTGGCCCGCCGGGAAGTTTGCGCCGGAATAGGAGTCGTGCACGGGCGCGAGCAGGCACACCGGCACCCCGCCGATCGCCTCGCTCACGTCGTAGAAACCCACCAGGTTGACCGACGCGAAGTGGTTGATCTTGAGCCCGGTGAGCTGTTGCACGGTCTGGATCGCGTTCTGCGCGCCCGCCTGCGCGGCCTGCACGTTCAACTGCGGACCGCTGACCCCCTGCGCGCGCAGCCTGGTCATCGCCGCGACCTGAGCATAGGTGTAGGCGGAGTTGATTTTGTGCTTTCCGTAATTGCCCGCAAGCTGTACGTAGGAATCGCGGGGGATGGAAAAGGCGACCGCGTTCCCGCCGCCCGCGGGAAGGTGCACCAGGATCATGGTGTCGGTGTTGTCGCCGCCGTCGCTGGCGTCCCCGGCGTGCAACTGGTCCAGGATGTCCTGCGGCAGCGGGTTGCCCTGCGCGTCGGTGCGGGTGTCCAGGCCCACGAGCAGGATGTTCTGCTCGTCGGTGGGACTGGTGGACGCGCCGGGGTCGATAACGTCGGCCGTGGACAGGCTGCTGGTCAGCCGGTGGACCTGGAACCAGCCGGCCCAGGTCCCGGCGAACACCGAAAGGGATACCAGCGCGATCACGGTTCTGCCGATGATCCGCGCCGATCGAGACGCACTCACGCCCTGAGCAAAGCATCGATTACCTGCGAACGGGGTGAAAAAACGCAAAGATCCTGGTCACTTTCCGGCCCGAGGCCGGGATCTTTCACCTGAACTGCCCTTTTCGGCCCGTCCCGAGACGGGTGGTGCGGCTACCGGGACAAGCGCGCTCCTGGCTGACGGCCGCCCGGCGAAGCCATGATCGCGATATGAAAGCCGCTGTATTGAACGCGTTCGGCGCACCGCTGTCCGTCGAAGAAGTCCCCGATCCGGTCCTCGGCACGGGTGAGGTGATCGTGGACGTGGCGGCGGCGAGCGTGCTGCCCTACCTCGGCGAGGTCTTCAGCGGGGAACGGCAGTACCTCCTCACGCCGCCGGTGGTCCCCGGGGCAGGCTCGGTGGGGCGCGTGCGGGCCGTCGGGCCCGACGCGACCCGGCTCGCCCCCGGCGACTGGGTGCTGTGCGATCCCACGATCCGTGCCCGTGACCACGCACTGACCCCCGACATTGCCTTGCAGGGCCTGACCGCCCGGGGTGAGGGCGGACTGCGCCTGCAGCGGCACTTCGGCTCGGGCTCGTTCGCCGAGCGGCTGCTCGTGCCCACCGAGAACGTCTTCCCGCTGGGCGAGATCGACCCGGCCGAAGCGGGGCGGTGGACCGCACTCGTCGTGTGTCTCGTGCCCTACGGCGGGCTGCTGGCGGGCGGACTGCAGCCCGGGGAGACGGTTCTGGTCAGCGGCGCGACCGGGAACTTCGGCAGCGCCGGGGTCGCGGTCGCCCTCGCGATGGGAGCGGCGCGGGTGATCGCGCCGGGCCGCAACGAAGCGATGCTCGCCGAACTGGAACGCCGCTTCGGTACCCGGCTGCGGACCGTGCGCCTGACCGGGAACGAGGACGAGGACCGGGAACGGATGAAGGAGGCGGCACCGGACGGGATCGATCTCGTGCTCGACCTCCTTCCGCCCGCGGCCCCCACGACGGCGGTGCGGGCCGCCGCGATGACCGTCCGCGAGTACGGCCGCGTCGTGCTGATGGGCGGCGTCGGCATGCTGGGCGGTGACCCGCTCGCGCTGCCCTACCCGTGGCTCATGCGCAACAACGTGACCGTGCGGGGGCAGTGGTTGTGCCCGCGGGAGGCGAGCCCGCGACTCATCGAACTGGTGAAGGCGGGATTGCTGGATCTGACCGGGTTCGCGATCACGGAGTTCGCTCTCGGCCAGGCGAACGAGGCGGTGGCTCACGCGGCCGCGACCGGCGGAAGGTTCGCCCTGACCGCACTGTGCCCCTGACCCCGCGGCCCCCTGGCAGGGGACCGTGAGGGCCGTGAAGGGTCCCTTCACGGCTCGCCCCAGTCCCTCCGGCCGGGTCGCGTGGTGATCAAACAGGTGTTCGAAGTTCTGGGTAGACTGCGTCCATGACGGGAGGACTGCAAGGATCGCTGTTCGGCGCGTCCACCGAGCTCGGAGTCGGGTCCCTGCAGGGGATCCGGCGCACGCCCCTGAGCCACGGAGCGTGGATCGACGTCCTGCCCGACTGGCTCCTCGGCGCCGACGCGCTCTTCGAAAAGCTCGTCCACGAGGTGCCCTGGCACGCCGAACGGCGCCGCATGTACGACCGGGTGGTCGACGTGCCGCGGCTGCTGTGCTTCTACGGCGAGGGCGACCAGCTTCCCGATCCGGTGCTCGACGAGGCCCGCTCGGCGCTGAGCCGCCACTACGCCGCCGAACTCGGCGAGGAGTTCCGCACCGCTGGGCTGTGTTTCTACCGCGACGGCCGGGACAGCGTCGCCTGGCACGGCGACACGATCGGCCGGGGCTCGACGGAGGACACGATGGTCGCGATCGTGTCGCTGGGCGCACCGCGTTCGTTGCTGCTGCGCCCGCGCGGTGGCGGCGCGACCGTCCGCCAGTTGCTGGGCCCCGGCGATCTGATCGTGATGGGCGGTTCCTGCCAGCGCACCTGGGAGCACGCCATCCCCAAGACCGGCAGGCCGGTCGGGCCCCGCATCAGCATCCAGTTCCGGCCGCGCGGGGTCCGGTGAGGATCAGGAGCGCGCCCAGCGGTCCCCGGCGTGCGCCCATTCGCGCTCCCAGCGGGCGGCGCGCCTGCGGTCGAGCACGAGCCGGACGATCCAGTACAGGCCGATGAGTCCGAGTGCGGCCACCATCCAGGTGAAGGCGGCGGCCAGCACCCCGGTGGTCACCGCGTCCGCGGCGCTCATCGGCGCGGGCACGGGTTTGCCGGAGTCCGACAGCCAGATCGGCACCTGCGTCCCCGCGGCGGTGCCCGGATCGGCGGCGATGCTGCCGGTCTGTTCGGTGCCGTCGGCGGCCCGCCAGCGCGCGGGAACGGCGGACGAACCCGAATTGCTGCTCAGGTAGGCGCCGTCGGTGGCCGGGACGGGCGTGGGCGCGTCCTGCAGCAGCGTGGCGGTGACCAGGTGACGGGAAGCCTGCTGCCCGGCGGCGACGGCCAGCTGCCCCCGATAGGTGTTCGAGCCCAGGAGCGCGGCGAACGGAAGTGCGATCAGCAGCCCCAGCGCGACTACGGCCAGGACCGCCGCCTCGACCCGGTCCGACCGCCGGGCCAGCGGGTTTCGCCCCGGGCGGATACGGCGCCGGAATCGGGCGAAACGCCCGAACGGTCCGCTCACGGTCACCAGTCCCCCTTTCTCAGTTTCCTGCGAACACAGACCTTCGTTACCCACTTTGCCGCGAGGTACCCGAATCGGCCCGTGAACGAGACCTAGACCGCTCTGAGCCACCGGTCACAGCACAGCGGGAGTGGCGCCGCACGGTTGCCGGTTCCATGCTGACACGGATGCGGGCGGTGACAACATCGACCGAAAGCATGATGGTGACAGTCCGAAAACGGCGCACAAATGGCTCTACAAAGCCGAAATCCCCGCACGCCGCTCGTAACGGATCGTAACCGCGATCTTCCGTCCACCCCCACCGCCACCGGACGACACGAACACAAAACTCCCTCACGCCCATTCCCCCAACAATCCTCGAAAGCGCTTTCGCACAATGGCCGCGAATTGCCGCGAAGGGTCTCTTCGCAGCCATTTCGACCGTGAAGGGACCCTTCACAGCACACCCCAGACCGGGAACTTCTCACCAGATGGGCAGTTGAGCGGGTATTTTCCACCCGAGGTGGGCCTGGCCCACCCCTTAGTCTTCCTGTTATCGTTCACCGACGGGTTTCGACGGGGTTCGCCATCGCATAAACGGGCTCCGCGTTACGCATTTCGGCGATGAAGTTTCTCACGCACTAATCGCTTTACGTTCCCTTTGCCCGTCCGGCAGGATCGCTCGCATTCACCCGAAAGGGTGGTAATCACTAGGGGATCGCGTCCGGGCCGTCGTCCGACCCGCCCGGGCGCCAACATTTTTTGGAGCGCGGCCGGCACCGCGACGTCGGATTCCGCGGCCCCGACGAGCAACCCCGGCCAGACCCCGACGTCCGGGTACAGCAGCAGCAGCAGCTCGCGCCCGGCGACGAGCACCACCACCGCCACCGAGAAGCCGACCTCCAGCACCTCGCAGGAACCGACCTACGAGGACGGCAAGGGCATCGACTTCGGCAACGGCTACGGCGTGCTGGTCATCGCCTGCGCCGCGGGCCAGCCCACCGGCGTCACCTCCCCGGACTTCGACATCGTCGACGGTCCGTACCAGGAGGAGCAGGACGGCCGCTACTGGGACTACCTGGTGCAGCTGCACGACGGCAAGCTGTTCGCCGACAAGAACATCTGGGCCGACTGGAAGTGCGGTGGCGAGCAGCCGGGCGGCAGCGCCAGCGGCGGCGGTGCCCCGGTCCCGCCGGTCGCGGGTTCCGCCGACGCCAAGAACTGGCAGAAGAGCAACGGTGGCAAGGCGCAGGTCGCCTACGCGCCCAAGTCCGGTGTCGAGACCGGCTTCGGCGGCACCGCGCAGGGCTGAGCGGATTCCGGCGGATGCACATCCTCTTCCGGCGGGGTGGCCGCGCGCTCGCGGCCACCCTGCTGCTCAGCCTCGCGCTCACCGGGTGCGCCTCCGACGCCAAGGACACCCCGGCGGCCCCGGCCACCTCGGTCTCGGTGACCAAGCCGTACGACAAGCTCCGCCCCACGCAGGTGAAGATCCCCAAGATCGGGGCCGACTCCTCGCTGATCACCGTGGCGGTGAACAAGGACGGCGAGATCGCGGTGCCTTCGGTCAAGGAACCGATGCAGGCCGCCTGGTACCGGCTGTCCCCGGTCCCCGGCGAGGTCGGGCCGTCGATCATCCTCGGGCACGTGGACGGCAACCACCAGCCGGGCGTCTTCTTCAAGCTGAAGGACCTGGCCCCCGGTGACGAGATCCTCGTGACCCGCAGCGACGGCAGGGACGTCCGCTTCGTCGTCGACCGCACGACCCAGGTGCCGAAGGACAAGTTCCCGTCCGACGCGGTCTACGGCAACACGGACAAGCCGGAACTGCGGCTGATCACCTGCGGTGGCGTGTTCGACCATGCCGAGCACAGCTACCAGGACAACATCGTGGTCTACGCCAAGCTGGCCTGAGACCGCAGTTCCACGCAACACTCGCCGGCGTGCGGGCCGAACACGGCCCGCACGCCGGTGGCGTCTCCGAATCCGGTCAGCAGGGCGTGGTTGAGCCCGCACACCAGTTCCGGTGCCCGCTCGGTCAGCGGGCGGAACGGGCAGTTGTGCAGGCGCAGGCAGCCCGGCTCCGGCCGGTAGGGCTCGAAACCGTGGTCCGCGAGCACCTTCTCCGCCGCCCCGAGGGGGTCCGCGGCCCCGGCACACCGGACGGCCAGCCGGGCGCCGTGGGCTCTGGCCGCCCGCAGCGCGGCGTCACGGGAACACTCCTCTTCCCGCGCGTCGAGCACCGCGTCCAGCAGGACCGCGGTCAGCAGATCGTGGCTGCGGACCGGGATCTCGACCCGCACGTGCAGGTCGGTGCACCGGTACACCTTGGGCCTGCGGCCCACCCGGCGCACGCCGCCGAGCTGCTCGTATCCGGCCCGCAACAGCCCGACGCCGACCAGTTTGTCGAGGTGGAAGGCGGCGAGCTTGCGGCTGATCCCGGCGAAGGCGGCGGCCTCGTCCCGGGTCACCGGACGGCGGGCCGCGCGGATGTAGCCGTACATCCTGGCGCGCAGCCCGTCTTCGAGCGCGGCGATCGCCTTGATCGACCGGCTCACATTCGCTGCCACCAGCCCAGAATAACGCCTATAGTCTTTGGTGAAATTGGCGGCTTTTCAGAGACGAGGTGCCCGCGGTGTCCCTCAACACGGCTTTGCCTGTGGTCCCGGCTCCGGCGGAGATCGATCTCACCGCCGCCGAAGAAGCGGCCGGTCATTTCCTGCGCGCGCTCGGCGTGGACACCGACGGCGAGAGCCTGCGCGACACCCCGCGCCGGATGGCCAAGGCCTACGCCGACCTGTTCACCCCGCGCCCCTTCGATCTCACCACCTTCCCCAACGACGAGGGCTACGACGAACTGGTGCTCGCCCGGTCGATCCCGCTGCGGTCGGTCTGCGAACACCACCTGCTGCCCTTCACCGGCATCGCCCACGTCGGCTACCTGCCCGGTGAACGCATCCTCGGCCTGTCGAAACTCGCGCGCGTCACCGAGCACTTCGCGCGCCGCCCGCAGGTGCAGGAGCGGCTGACCAAGCAGATCGCGGACTGGCTGGACCAGCGGCTGAGCCCCAAGGGCGTCGGGGTGGTCATCGAAGCCGAGCACACCTGCATGACGCTGCGGGGTGTGCAGGCGGCGGGCTCGACCACGGTCACCTCCACCCTGCTCGGAACCCTCCGCAGCGACGCCCGGTCCCGCCAGGAGTTCTTCGCCCTGACCGGTGTCCAGCGCTGACCCATAATCGGGGAGGTGGACTTCGAGTCGGTTTCGGACGAGCTGTACGCCGCCAGGCGCGAGGAGTTCACCGCACTCCGGGAAGAACGCGCCCGGCAGGCGCGTGGAGACCGGCAACTCGCGAAGCGCATCGCGGGCCTGCGCAAACCGACCGTCGCGGCCTGGCTGGTGAACCAGGTCGCCCGCTCCTGCCCCGAGGAGATCGACCGGCTCGCGAAGCTCGGTGAGGCACTGCGCGACGCGCACCAGCGGCTTGCGGGCGCCGAACTGCGCGCGCTGTCCCAGGAGCGGCACGAACTCGCCGGCCTGCTCGTGCAGCGGGCGCACTGGCTGGCACGCAAGGCGGGTTACGGGGTCGGTGACACGACCGAACGGCAACTCGGGGAAACCTTCGAAGCGGCGGTTTCGGATTCCCACGCGGCGGACGCGGTGCGCGCGGCCAGGCTGAGCACCTCCCTCATTCCGGGATCCGCCGAGGAGTGGTTCAGCGCGGCGGTCGTCTCCGCGAAGACCGGGCCGAAGCCTGTGTCCGGAAAGACCAGACCGCAGGCGAAGCCCCGTGAGGACGCCGAACGCAAGCAGCAACGGGCTGCGCGGGACAAGGCACGGGAAAAGGCGCGCACGGAGGCGAAAGAAGCCGAACAGACGCTGGCGCAAGCCGAACGGGCGCTGCGGGAGGCCGAGCGGGACTCGGAACGGGCCGCGCAACGGGTGGCGGAGCTGACCGAGCGCCTCGCCGACGCCAAGAAGACCGCGCAGGAGAAGCGGACGGCGGTGACCCTGGCACGGAAGACGGCAGCGGCGGCGCGGCGCACGGCCGCTGCCGCCGCGCGCCGCGCCGCCGATCTCGCCTGAACCAGCCGCGCCCGGCGCCACGTCAGCCGACGGGGATGCCGGGGTGGCGCTGGAACAGGAAGGCGCTGCGCACGATGGTTTCCTTGTAGTGCGCGGCAAGCCGCCCGGTGAGCACGGCCTCGACGGGACTGTCGTCGGCACGGACGAACTGGATGAGCCCGTCGCGGCGGCCGAGGCTGATGCACTGGTTCAAGTACCGGAACCGCAACGGCTTCGGCTCGCGCCCGGCGAGCCGGTCCGCCAGCGAGCGCACCGCCCGCTGGGCGGTCGGCATCCCGGTGGCACAGGCCATCCGCAGTTCCTGCCCGTCCGGGCGGTGCAGCGCGGCGGCGTCCCCGATCCCGAGGACCTCCGGGTGCGACACCGACCGCATCGTCGCGTCCACCACCAGCCTGCCGTTGGCGTCCACCGCGAATCCCGCCTCGCGGGCGATGCCCGGCACGGTGAACCCCGCGGTCCACACCACGGTGTCGGCGGCGACGTGCTCGCCCCCGTCCAGCACGAGCCCGTCGGCCCGCACCTCGGCGACCCGCGCGTTTTCCCGCACGTCGATCCCGAGGCGCCGCAGGGCCCGCGCGAGATAGCGCCGCCCCCGTTCGGACAACCCCGAGCCCAGCGTTCCGCCGGTCAGCAGCCGCACCTTGAGCTCCGGACGGGCCTCGGCCAGCTCCGCCGCCGCCTCGATCCCGGTGAGCCCGCCCCCGGCCACCGCGACGACCCGGCTCTCGCCCAGCCGCTCGGCCAGTTCCAGTGCCTGGTCGAGATCGGCGACCGTGAAGGCGTGCTCGGCGGCCCCGGGCACCGAGTCCAGGTCGGCCTGGCTGCCGAGGGCGTAGATGAGATGGTCGTAGGCGAGGTCGTGTCCTCCCTCGGTGCGCACCGTGCGCGCCCCGGCGTCGATCCGCGTGACCCGGTCGACGACCAGCCGGACACCGGTGCCTTCGAGCAGCCCGGTCAGCGGGCGGTCCCGCAGCGGCTGACCGGTGGCGAGCTGGTGCAGCCGGACGCGTTCGACGAACCGGTCGTACCGGTTGACCAGGGTCACTTCCGCGCCGGTCCAGCGTGCGGCGAGCTTCGCCGCGGCGAGCCCGGTGTATCCGGCGCCGAGGACCACGATCCGCTCTTGCGTTGTAGGGGCCATCTCCCCGTCCTTTCGTCTCGTTCCCCCGCAGGGGGCGCGGACAAGACGAGACAGCGGCGGAACTTGTGACAGTCCGGGCGTGCGACCCCGCTCACCTGGCCCCTTGACCCTCCCCTCACCCCGGGCGAATATGGTCTAGACCACTACCTCCGGTCTCCCGGTCGCGGGAAAGGAGCCGACATGGCCACCAAGCCCCGGATCCGCACCTTCGCCGCAGGCGCCGCCCTCGCTCCCCTGCTCGTCCTGGCCGCGCCGGGCGTCGCCAGCGCCCACGGCTACATCGACTCCCCGCCCAGTCGTCAGGCGCAGTGCGCGCAGGGCATCGTCGACTGCGGCGAAATCAAGTACGAGCCGCAGAGCGTCGAAGGCCCCAAGGGCCTGACCAGTTGCAGCGGCGGCAACGCGCGGTTCGCCGAACTCGACGACGACGCCAAGGGCTGGCGGGTCACCACCGTGGGCACCAGGGTCACCTTCACCTGGACCTTCACCGCCCGGCACCGCACCAGCAACTGGGAGTACTACGTGGGCGGCACTCGCGTCGCCGTCGTCGACGGCGGCGGTCAGCAGCCCGCCGAGACCGTCTCGCACACGGTCGACCTCGGCGGGTTTGTCGGGCAGCAGAAACTGCTGGCCGTGTGGAACATCGCCGACACGGCCAACGCGTTCTACTCCTGCGTCGACCTCGCGGTGGGCTGAAATCCGGCGCGGCAAGGGACTCCGGCCCCGGATGCCACCGGGACCGAGGGCGGGACAGGGAGGGCACTAAGGCCCTGTCCCTCCCTCGTACCACGGGCGTACCAAGAGGGGGTGAAGAAGACCTTGCCGCCCTTGAGCGAAACCCAGCAACCGGAAGTCCGGGTCAGCCTCCACGGTTACATGCCCGGTATCGACGACTACGTGCGGGACAAGATCGGGAGCCTGCTCCGGCTCGCGCACCGGCCCGTGCTCGCGGCCCGGGTGCGGCTGACCAGGCACGGCGACCCGGCGGTGGAACGGCCCGTGGTCGCGCAGGCCAACCTCGACGTGAGCGGCCGGATCGTGCGGGCACAGGCCGAGGCGGTCAACCCGCGGGAAGCGGTCGACCGTCTCGAGGAGCGGCTGCGCCGCCGCCTCGAGAAGATCGCGCAGCACTGGGAGGCCCGCCGCGGCCACGCCCCCTCGGCCGAGCCCCACGAATGGCGGCACGAATCCGAGCCGCGGGCCTGGCGCGCCTACTTCCCGCGCCCCGAGGACGAGCGGGAGATCGTCCGGCACAAGGTCTACGAGCCGACGAGCCTGACCGTGGACGAAGCCGCGCACGAGATGGGCCTGCTCGACTACGACTTCTTCCTGTTCACGGAGGCGGGCACGCGGCAGGACAGCGTGCTCTACCGTGCCGGCGAGACGGGCTACCGGCTCGCGCAGCTCACCCCGCCCCACGACCACGAACTCGCCCCGTTCACCCTGCCCCTGACGATCAGCAGGCAGCCCGCACCCCAGCTGTCCACGGCCGAGGGGGTGGACCGGCTCAACCTGCTCGGCCTGCCGTTCCTGTTCTTCCTCGACGTCGAACGACGCCGCGGTGCCCTGCTGTACCACCGCTATGACGGGCACTACGGCCTCATCGCCCCGTCGGAAGAGCAGTGACCGTGCCGCCATCGGTGCCTCTGCCGCTGACCCTGGCGGGGCGCCGGATCGCCCTGCTGGACCGTGCCCGGATCTACGCGTGCGGCATCACGCCGTACGACGTCACGCATCTCGGGCACGCGGCCACCTTCGTCTGGGTCGACACACTGGGCCGGGTGCTGCGCACCCTCGGCGTGGAGCCGATCGTGTGCCGCAACGTCACCGACGTCGACGACGTGCTGGTCGAGGCGGCCCGCCGCAGCGGGAGCCGGTACGACGATCTCGCCGCGTTCCAGGAATTCCAGTTCGAGGGCGACATGGCCGCGCTGAACGTGCGGGCCCCCGACTACCAACCCCGGGCGCACCGGTACGTCGAACCCGTGATCCGGCTGGCCCAGGCGCTGCTCGACGCCGATGCCGCCTACGAGCGCGGCGGAAGCGTGTACTTCCGCGGCGAGGGCGTGGCCCGTTCCGTCGGCCTGGACACGGAAACGGCGCTGCGCCTCGCCGCCGAATACGGGGGACGGCCCGACGATCCGGCCAAGGAGCATCCGCTCGACGTCGCGGTCTGGCAGGCCAGCGAGGAGGGCTACCCGGCGTGGGACTCCCCCTGGGCGCCCGGCCGTCCCGGCTGGCACGCGGAATGCGTCGCGATGGCGTTGTCGGTGTTCGGGATCGGGGTGGACTTCCACGCCGGCGGAGCCGACCTCCGCTATCCGCACCACGCCTACCACGCCGCGATGGCGGAGAAGTTCACCGGCACCGCGCCGTACGCCCGGGCCTGGTTCCAGATCGGGAAGGTGACCGTGGACGGGGCGAAAATGGCCAAGTCCGCAGGCAACCTGGTGATGCTGGAGCCGTTGCTGGCCGCCCACCCCGCGGCCGTGATCCGGCTGATGATCCTGGACCGGCCGTGGGCCCGCGACTGGGACTACACGCCGGACTTGCTGGCGCCCGCGGCGGAGCGACTGGACAAACTGCACACCGCCGCGGGACGGGGAATCCACACCCCGGACGAGGACCTGGCGCAGATCCGGCGCCTGCTCGCCGAAGACCTCGACGTACCCGCGGCGCTGGACGCCGGGATCGCGCTCGGCGGCGGGGCGGCGCGCCTGCTGGTCACCACGCTCGGCCTGGCCTGAGTGTGAGCGAGATCCGCCCGGGAAGGGCTTCGGCGTGGGGCATGATGGGGCCGTGACAGCGACCTTCAGCACCGCGGATCTGGTGGACGAGCACGGCGACCGGCTCCAGGTGTGCGACACGCAGTTCCGCCAGTTCGGCGGGCACCGCAGTTTCTCCGGGCCCATCCGGACGGTGAGCTGCCACGAGGACAACGGCCTGCTGCGCGAACTGCTGCGCACCCCGGGCGCGGGCGCGGTGCTGGTCGTCGACGGCGGCGGGTCGCTGCACACCGCGCTCACCGGGGACGTGATCGCCGCCGCGGCGGTGGAGCACGGCTGGGCCGGGCTGGTGATCAACGGAGCGGTGCGCGACAGCGCCCTGCTGGCCGGACTTCCGCTGGGGATCAAGGCGCTCGGCACCAACCCGCGCAAGAGCAGCAAGGCCGGGGCGGGCGCGGTGGACGTCGTGGTCGGCTTCGGTGGCGTCACCTTCCGCCCTGGCGACACGCTCTACGCCGACGACGACGGCGTGGCCGTTCTCCCCGCCTGAGGGCTCCCAAGCGTGCCGTGAGGAGCCCCCTCACGGCCGTTTCGTCCAAGGCCCCGGCAAAGTCCGGACGGCTCGGCAGTGCACGACCCGTCCGCCGGACTCGGCTGGAACGGGCCGACTTTGCCGGGGCCCTTACGGGAGCGCGAAGGTCGGGCCGATTGGCGTGGCGTCACACCTGGTTCGCGCCGCCATCGACGAACATTTCGATGCCCGTGACGAAGGTGCTCTGGCCGGAAGCGAGGAACAGGGCGACATCGGCGACCTCTTCGGGCCGCCCTATCCGTCCCAACGGGACGGTGCTGACGAACATCCGCTTGAGTTCGACGGCTTCCTCGTCGTCGGCAGCAAGGCCGGTGACACCCGGGGTGTCGATCGGCCCGGGGCTGACGGTGTTCACCCGGATCCCGCGGCCGCGCAACTCGTTGGCCCAGGTGCGGGCGAACGAGCGAATGGCCGCCTTCGACGCACCGTAGACGCCGAAGGCTTCGATGCCCACGGTCGCGGCCGTCGATCCGGTGAGGATCACCGACGCGCCGTCGTTGAGCAGCGGAAGTGCCTTCTGGACGGTGAACAGCGTGCCCCGCACGTTGGTGCCGAACGTGTCGTCGAAGTGCTGCTCGGTGACCTGCTCCAGGGTGGCGAAGGAGCCGCCGCCCGCATTGGCCCACAGCACGTCGATCCGCAGCCCCTGCTGCCTGATCGTGCCGTAGAGGCGGTCGAGGCCGGCGAGGTCGGCGCTGTCGACCTGGACACCGGTGACCGTGCCGTCGATCCCGGCGACCGCGTCGTCGAGCGCGTCCTTGCGGCGCCCGGTAATGAACACCCGTGCCCCCTCCGCCGCGAAGCGCCGCGCCCCGGCGAGCCCGATACCGCTGGTACCGCCGGTGATGACCGCGGTCTTGCCTTCCAGTGCTTTCATCGTTGCTTCCTGTCGGTCGATGGCGCGGGCAGGCCTGCTCGGGGGGAAGGCACTGGAGCCGCACGGTCAGTAGGGCGATCGGCGGGGCGGGGAGCGCGCCATTGCGCCGACCGGTACGGGAAGATTCCCGTACCGCGACACCGTTCAGCCACGACGACAGGTTACGAGACATGTCACGTAATGGCAAGGAGCCTTCGCCGCCCGCCGGCTGGCTCACCCCGGACCAGCAACGCGCCTGGCTTGCCTACATCCGGGTGCAGCTGCGGCTGCGCTACGAGATGAACCGGCAGCTCCAGTCCGACAGCGGCATCTCCCTCTCCGACTACGACGTCCTGACCGCGCTCAGCGTGGCGCCGGAAGGGCACCTGCAGATGACCGCGCTGGCCAACCAGATCGGCTGGGAGCGCACCCGCGCCTCCCACCACGCACGTCGGATGGAGGCCCGCGGGCTGCTCGTGCTGCGCCCTTCGAAGGCGGACCGCCGCGCGACCGAAGTCAGCCTGAGCGACGAGGGGCGAGACCTGCTCGCGCAGGCCGCTCCCGGACACGTCGGCCTGGTGCAGAACCTGTTCTTCGCCGGCCTGCCGGACGAACTCCTGCCGGCGCTGACCGAAGCAATGGAGACCATCTACGAGAACATTCTGGCCAACGGCACGCTGCCGCCCCCACCGCTGTAGCCGTTGTCCCGACCTCACGGAGCCGACGGCCCTCGCGACGCCCCGGCGACTGGGACGGACCGTGGCGGGTCGGGGACGGAGCGTGGCTATAGTTCCTGGGTGCGTAGCGATTCCGGCGGCAGGAGGCCCTACCGGCTCCGACGGGCCGGGCGGGCCGGAGCGGGCGAGTGGATCGCCGCCCTCGCCGCCCCGGCCGCGGGCCCGCGGCTGGTCGTGCTGACCGGGGCCGCCGGTCTGGGCCGCAGCACCGTGCTCGCCGACGCCGAAGCCCGTCTGGCGGAGCGGGGCGTTCCGACGGTTCGGGTGAGCATCACCCGCACCGACCGCCAGTACCCCGGTTCGGTGGCCTCACGGCTACGCGCCGCACTGGCCGAGCGGCGGCACGCGGTCGTGTTCCTCGACGACGTGCAGTGGATCGACGACGCATCGCTCGCGGAACTCGCCCAGGACCCGCCCACGACCGTCGTCTGCGCATGCCGGACTCCGCTGCCCGAAGCGGCGGAGGGCCTGCGCTCGGCGTTCGCCGCGCTGCGCGGGGAAAGAACGGTCGAGGTCCTCGCCCTGCGGCCCGCCGATCGCGCCGAGACGGCGGTGCTGCTCACCGGTCTGCTGCGGGCCCGGCCCGCCGGGGAACTGGCGGAGACACTGCGCCGCGCGACCCGGGGCGTTCCCGCTCTGCTGGAGGCCGCGATCGCCGGCTACCGCGAGGCCGGTTCGCTGCGGGTGGTCGACCGGCACGCCTACCTGCTCCCGCCCGAACAGCTTCCCCGCCTGCCCGCGGAACACGCCGCGCTCGCCGGGATCCGGACACTCGGCGACACCGTGTGGCCGGTGGCGAAGGCGATCGCCATCCTGGCGCCGCTGCTGTCCGGCGGGGGCGTCCCGCTCGTCGCCGAGGCGACCGGGCTGGCCGAAGACCAGGTGCGGGCGGCACTGCACGCACTGTGGTCCGAGGGACTGATCCACCGGGTGAGCCTGCGGTTCCGGTTACCGGTGCTCGCCTGGCTGCTGCAGTCTTCCGCCGACCCGTCCGAGCGACGGCGGATCGCCCAGGTCGCGATCGACGCGGTGTGGGAGGGCGGAATCGTCGGCAGCGATCCCCGATTCCTCCCCGAACAGCTGGTACAGGCCGGTCGTCCGGCCGATCCCGAGCGGGCGGGCGCGGAACTGCTGGCACGCGGCCGTGAAGCCATGCTCGGCGACGCCTACTACGCCGCGCGGTGGCTGCGGGCCGCCGCTGAACTGCTCACCGATCCCGGGCGGCAGGCCGAGGCGATGTTCCTGCACGCCGCCGCGTGCAACCTCGCCCTGCAGTCCGAACCGTCGGCCCGCGCGGCCGCCACGGCGCTGAGCGCCGCGGACCGGTTCACTCCCGAACTGCTGCTGGAACTGGAGGTCACCCGCCTGGCCGGGCTCCGCGGCATGGGTGACGTGCGCACCATGGACCGGATCGCGGGCGAGGACTGGCGGAGCGTGCCGGGCGGGCCCGCGAACCAGGTGGTGACCAGGGCAGCCGCGCTGGTCCTGACCGACCGCTGGCCGGAGGCGGCCGATTTCCTCGACGAGACAAGGGACATCTGGCTGGAGGGCAATGCCGCGTCCGTCGCGTTCGGACTCCTGTTCGGCCCGGCAGCCCGCGCGCTCCAGGGAGACCTTGCCGGCTGGGAACGCTCCCTGGCGCGGCCGGAACTGCGGCCCATGCTGGCCGGTGAGCGGAACCGGGTCCCCCATGTCCAGGCCCGGGCCCGGATCCTCCTGCTGTTCGGCGAACTGGGCCGCGCCGACGCCCTGCTGGCCGCGCACGGCCAGTCCGCGCGGGAACTGCCGCCCTCGGACCTCGCGCTGCACGCGGCGCTGTCCGGTGACTGGGATCGCGCGCTCGATCTGGCCCGCCTCACCCTGGCCACCGGTGCGGCACTGGCCTTCCCGCCCGCGCACACGGGAATCTGCCGGATGATGGCGCACCTGCTCACGGCCAGGGGACGGTTCACGCGGGCCCGGGAGATCCTCGCCAACGGGCGGCTGGATCAGCCGGTGCAGACCCAGTTGCTCGACATCGCCGAGGCGGCGGTGGAGTACCTGCTCGGCGCCGTGGGCCGGGCACGGCGGCTGCTGGTCGCCGGGCTCGCGCACGCCGCCGAACAGGATGTCGTGCTGGGCACCGAAGATCTGTGGCTGTGGCTGCTGGAATGGGAGCTGATCCATGGCTCGGCCGGGGAAGCGGCCCGGTGCACGGCCGAACTCGGCAGGCTCACGACCCAGCTGGACAACGGGCGGGCGCGGCACAACCACCTGCTCGCCCGTGCCGTCACCGAAGGCGACGCCTCGGCCGCGGCCGAGGCGGTGGGAGTGGCGCGGGACCGGGGCCAGCCCAGCGAAATCGCCGACACGCTGTTCATGCTCGCCCGCCACGGGCACGGCGACGCGAAGCAACTGGCCGAGGCCTACGACCTGTTCGGACAGCTGGACGCGCTGGTGCCCCGCGCACGGCTGCGCGTGATCATGCAGGCGCGCGGCGTTTCCGTTCCCGACGACCGGGTGACGGCGGCAGAGCAAGAGCGGCTGCTCGCGTCGCTGGTGAGCGAGGGGCTGACCAACCGGGAAGTGGCGACCGTGCTGCGGGTCTCGGAGAACGGCGTGGAAGGCAGGCTGAACCGGCTGTTCCAGCGCACGGGCTACCGCTCCCGGGTGGAACTCGCGACCGCCATCCTCACCGGCGACTATCCGGCCTGAGCCCGGGCGGATCCGTGGCACTCTCGAGTTCGGCGGCCAGCCGCCGCGCGGCCGGTGTGCCGAGCCGCCGGCACAGGTGAAGCGCGGTGCGCCGGTGCTCGGCGGCCGCCCCGGCCTGCCCGGTCAGCTCCAGGGTTTTCGCCAGCTCCACCAGTGTCCGCGCCCGGGACCACCGCGCGGCGGGTTCGGTGAACTCGGCCAGTGCCGAGCGCAGGCAGTCCGCGGCGGCCGCGTGGTCCCCGGCCTCACGCCAGGCGACGCCTTCCTGCACGGCCGCTTCCGCCTCCTCGACCGTGTTGCGGCCTTCGCGGAACAGCTCGCGCGCGGCCCGGTACCGGCGCGCCGCGCGCGGCCAGTCCGCCAGCTCCGCCAGGTCCGCGCCGATCATCTGCAGGGTCCGGGAACGGAAGAAACGGTAGGTGTCCGCGGTGGCGCCACCCCGGTAAAGCTCCATATAGGACAGTACGGAACGGTGGACGGACAACGCTTCCCGCGGTTTCCCGGCCGCCCGCAGGATCTCGCCGAGTGTGTTGAGCACGGTGCCCTGCCCGGTCCAGAACCCCAGCCGCCTGGCCCCGGCCACCGCGCGGCGCACGTGTGCCAGCGCCTCGTCGGTGCGGCCCATCCGCAGCAGGACCACCGCCAGATGCCGCAGCGCCTTGGCCCGTTCCTCGACCTCGCCCGCCTCCTCGGCCACCGCCAGCGCCCTCTGGTGTGTGGCGAGCGCAGCCGCGTCGTCGGCCAGGCAGTGGTAGCGCACCCAGCCGAGCAGGTTCAGCATCTTCGCCTCCCCGGCCCGGGCGGCGAGTTCCCGCGCGGCCTCGAGCCCCCGTTCGAAGACCTCTTCCCAGGGCAGTTGCCGGGACCGCACCTCCGCGTACCAGTACAGCGCGTCGGCCAGGGCGAGCACCTCCCGATGCCGTCCGGCGTGCGCGGCGAGACGGTGCGCGGCCGCCCAGCACGCGGTCTCCCGGTCCAGCCACCGTTCCGCCTCCTCCCGGGATGCGAACCGGCCGCCGGCCCCGGCCGCCTCCGGATGGAACCACCGGGCGGCTTCGGTCGCCCTGCCCAGCAGGTGATCCACCGCCGCGTCCACCACTGTGGACACTCCCGGCGCACCGGACGTCTCCTCCTCGAACCGTTCCCGGGCGAACAACCGCAGAAGGTCGTGGTAGGAGTACCGGCCGTCCTCCGGCGAGGCGAGGATCAGGTTCGCGTCGGCCAGTTCGTCGAGATGGACCCGCATCTGGGGGACGGGCAGTCCGGTGGCCACCGCGGCCACCTCCACCCCGAAATCCGGGCCGGGCAGGAAGGCGAGCCTGCCGAACACCTCGCGCGCCGGCCCGGACAGCCTGCGATAGGACATCTCGAACGCCGACCGCACCCGTAGGTCCCCGGCTGAAAGCGCCACCAGGCGCGTGTTTTCGTTGCGCAGCAACGAGACGAGATAGGACACCGACCACTGTGGACGGCTGGCCAGCCGGTTCCCCGCGATGCGCATCGCCAGCGGCAGGTTGCCGCACAGTTCCGCCAGCTCCGCCGCGGCCTCCGGTTCCGCGGCGATGCGTTCCTCGCCCGCGATCGAGGCGACGAGCGCGACCGCGTCGGCCGGGCTGAGCGGGTCGAGCCAGATCCACCGCCCCGACTCCAGCCCGGCCAGTGCACGGCGGCAGGTGATCAGGGTGAGGGTGCCGGGCACGCGCGCCAGCAGGGGCCGGACCTGGGTCTCGTCGGCCGCGTTGTCCAGGAGGAACAGCACGCGGCGGCCGGCCAGCAGTGACCGGAACTCCCGTTCCTGCTGCGGCACCGTGGCCGGGGCCTGCGGCGAGGGCACCCCCAGCGCACGAAGCAGCGCGTCCAGTGCGGCACGCGGGGTGACCGGCTCGTCGTCCATGCCCCGGAGGTCGAGGGCGAAGACCCCGTCGGGAAAGCTGGGGCGCAGCAGGTGCGCCGCCGCGGCCGCGAGCGCCGTCTTGCCCACGCCGGGGTGGCCGACGAGGGAGACGACCACCCCGCCCTCGGCCTCGCGGGCGGCGGCCGCCGCCTGCCGCAACTGGTTGAGCTCGGCGGACCGGCCCACCAGCCGGGACACCACCGGCGGCAGCGCGAGCGGCGCACCGGACGCCCGGACGGCGGTACCGGCCCGCTGCCGCCCCTGCCGCGCCGCTTCCAGGAAGAAGGCCCGGTCTTCACCGGTGAGGGCCAGCGCGTCGGCCAGCGCCCGGGCGGAGCGGCGCTGCGCGGCCCGGGACCGGCCGCGCTCCAGATCGCTCAGTGCCCGGATGCTCAGGCCCGCCGCCCCGGCCAGTGCGGCCTGGGTCAGCCCGGCGGCCCGCCGGTGCCGCAGCACGAGTTCGCCGAACGTGGAATTTCCCCCGGTTGCCGTCTCTGCCAGTGTCGCGTTCACCGTCCTCCATTAAACCGTCCGCGCCGCGGACCCCGTCCCGGGATACGGACGGTGAAACCCACTGCGCGGAAACCCCCGGCAGGTTCGATGTGGAACCCCACGGGACGCCGGTCCCGGGCGCACTCGGTGACCGACGGGCGGTCCTGGCCGCCGGGCTGGGCTGAACCGGTGTAGCCCCGCGTGTGGCGTTTACCACTGGAACGCGGGGCACTACTCTGAGTGGGTCAACCGCTCGACCACCCCCGCGAGGCAGCGATGTCCGGTGCGCCCGAACGCCGTCCCCCCAGCCGGTTCCCGGCGGTGCTGGACGCGTCGAGACCGAGCATCGCTCGCGTCTACGACGGTTTCCTCGGCGGCAAGGAGCACTACGAGGCCGACCGCGAGGTGATGCGCCACGTCCTCGGCGCGGTGCCCGACGCGGCCGAGCTGGTGTGCGCGAACCGCGCGTTCCTCACCCGCGCGTGCCGGTTCCTCGCCACCGAAACCAAGATCGAGCAGTACCTCGACTGCGGGGCCGGGCTGCCCACTGAGGAGAACACGCACCAGATCGTCCAGCGGGCCAATCCGGACGCCCGGGTGATCTACGTGGACGATGATCCGGTGGTGCTCGCCCAGGGACGGGCGCTGCTGGAAGAGAACGAGAACGTGCACGTGATCGAGGCGGACATCTTCACCCCGTCCGCCGTGCTGCGGCACGAAGTGGTGCTCCGGCACCTGGATTTCGGCGAACCCGTCGCGTTGCTGCACGTCGGCACCCTGCCCCAGCTCGCGGGCGACGGTGGCCCCGAGATCATGCGGGAGTACCTCGACGCGCTGGCACCGGGGTCCTATGTGGTGCTTTCGCACTTCTACGACCCGGAGGTCCCGGAGCTCACCGAGGTCGCGAGACGTTTCGAAAACGCGCTGGTCTCCGGACCGCTGGGGGCGGGCTGGTTCCGCACCCGCGACGAGATCACGGCACTGGTGCGGGGCCTGGAGATCGTCCGTCCCAACGCGACGAGCGAACCGGACCTGGTGCCCTGCGACGAGTGGTGGCCCGACGGGCCGCGGCTCGCCCCGCCGGGCAAGGCGGCCCGCTGCGTCGCCGGGCTCGTCGCCCGTAAGCCGTAGCGCCTGGCGGAATTCCTTTCCCGCCAGGCGCATCCCGCCCGTCGAACAGCCGCTAGGCGGCTGGTGTTGCCTCGACGGGGGCCTCCCAGTCGATGCGGTAGTCCACCTGCCAGGCCATCTTCTCCGGTTTGGACAGCAGTTTCATCGCGGGCGGCAGGAGGAGGTCGCGCACCACCCTGGCCACGGGACCGGCCGCCTTCTGCTGGTTGCCGCGCGCGGCCGCGGCGATGACGCGTTCCACCCGCTCGCGGCGCAACGCCTCGTACGCGGCGAACGCGGCCGGATGCCCTGGCGCGTCCCGCAGGCAGCGGGCGAGTTGCACCGCGCTTTCGACGGCGAGCGAAGCGCCCTGACCGGAGGTCGGGGATGCGGCGTGTGCGGCGTCCCCGACCAGCACCATGCGCCCGCGGCTCCACACGGGCACCCTCGGCAGGTCCTCCAGCGCTCCGGTGATCACCAGTTCGTCCGGCTCGCACTGCCGCAGCAACCGGACCGCCGGAACGCGGTCACCGGCGAACACCTCCTCCAGCAGCCGCAGCCACTCGCGCGCGCCGACCGCCTTCGCCTCGGCGGCGGTCATCGGAACCTGCCGCGGCAGGTTCACGAACCAGCCCGCGCGACCGTCCGGATCGACGAAGTACGCGAAGAACGCGCGCTTGCCGTAGACCATGTACATCGAACCGCCGGTGTCCGGAAGACCGGCGGGGCGGTCGGGGCGGGCGCCGAAGCCGAGGAGCCCGCTGTAGCGGGCCCCGGGCGCCGCCGGGTCGATCAGGGACCGGACGGTCGACCGGATCCCGTCGGCGCCGATGAGCAGATCGGCGCTTGCTCGCGTGCCGTCGGCGAACTCGGCGGTGACCCCGTCGCCGTGGTCCACCGCGTTCACCAGCCGCTTGCCGTGTTCGATGGCGATGCCGCGCGCCCTCGCCTCGTCGTAGAGCGCACGGTAGAGGTCCGCGCGCCAGATGGCGTGGAAAACGGGTACCCCGTCTCCGCCCCCGAATTCGGCGAGCCGTTTACCGGTCCAGCTCTGGATCATCATCGACGCCACGGGCTGACCGAGATCGCCGATCACGTGGCCGGCACCGACCAGATCGAGGGCGGCGAGACCGTTGGGTGCCAGGCCGAGCATGCCGCCGACACCGTCGGCGGCATGCTCGTAGGCTTCGTACACTGTCGCTTCGATACCGGCGCGGCGCAGGGCCAGTGCCATGACGGGACCGGCGATACCGCCGCCGATGACCAGTGCGGTGCGTGCTCTGTTCACAGATGTTCTCCCCACTATGGATGCGGTGCTGTGCCCGGACCTGCGTGGGAAGGGAAAACCCGGCTATTGTTGCGGTTGCCACCTCGTGGCCGGGGTCGCCCCTGTGCGGGTCCGGTGCGGGCGTGAGGACCTCGGCGTCGTGTTGCAGCACGCCGCCGGGGTCCGTTATCCGGGCTCGCTCCCCCTTTCCGCGATCTCGGCGAATTCGGGCGGGATGTCCCCGCTCCGGTGGAACGCGCGCCAGGCCGCAAGGTCCGGAAAGGACCCTTCGCTCAGTTCCTTGTGCAGCGCGCGGATCCAGGCCACCTCCGCTTCGCGGACGGCGAGGTCGTATTCGTCTTCGAGCAGGAAAAGCCGCGGCAGCTGGCCGCGGTGGTGCTCCAGTGCGGCGCGTTGTGCGTCGAGTTGCTCCGACAGACGGGACAGGCGCAGTTCCAGCAGCGCCGCCACCTCGTCCGGCGGCAACGCACCCAGCACGGAAAGCCCCGCCACGAACCGCGGATGCTCCCGCTCGGGACTGGACAGCAGTTCGCGCGTCCAGTCGAGGAGTTCTTCGCGGCCCGCACCGGTGATCCGGTACACCGTGCGTTCGGGCCTGCCCCCCTGCCGCCCGCTTTCCGCGGCCTCGATCATCCCGTGCTTTTCCAGGTTGCCCACGACGGTGTAGAGGGAGCCCCACTTGATCTTCATGTCCTGGTCCTTGCCCCGTTCCCGCAGCACGGACGCGATCTCGTAGGGATGCATGGGCCGTTGGACGACGGTGGCCAGCACGGCCAGCGCCAGCAGGTTGCCCACCTTGCGCCGTTTCACGGTGCACCTCCTCGTCCACGAATACTCGCAGACGAGCATACACGGCTTCGGCTCCCCAGGGCAGCACAAATTCACGGGTGCTGCCGTGAGTCGTGCACTTGTGTGGCCGTGAGGGGTCCCCTCACGGCCCTTGGGCTGGGAAGCCGCTCAGCATTCGAGGCGGACTGCGAAACCCTCGTCATCGGCATACAGGGCGACGTGGCGGCACACCTGGTGCGCGATCCACAGACCGAGACCCGCGGTCAGGCTTCCCTCGGTGGGCACCAGGCCCACGAAGGGGTCGGCCGGGCCGGTGCCGCCGTCGGTCACGGTGGCCACCAGCCGGTCGCCGTGGTTCCAGATGCGGAGGCGCACCGGCGGCCCGCCGTGCACCCCGCCGTTGGTGACGACCTCGCTCACCGCCATCAGGAAGTCCTCGCCGGGCTCACGCTCCACACGGGACTCAGCGAGCGCGAGGCGCACCGCCTGCCGGGCCTCCGCCGCGGTCGGGCCCAGGAGGTCCAGAAAGGGCGGGCCGCTTTCGGGCGCCGGGCGCGGCGCCTGCCGCCAGGTGGGCAGGAACTCGCCCGGCGACAGGTAGTCCCGGTTGTGGTGGTGGCCGCCCGGCTCCGCCAGGAACGGATGGGTGCGGCGCACGTCCGCGAGGACCTCGTCGGGGGTGATGCGCGCGTCGTAGGAACACAGGCCCCACAACGGAAATTCGTCGTAGAGCTCGTTGATCGCGGACTCGTACCGGGACCACCAGTCCCAGTGGTGCCCGGTACCGGGGTGGGGCACCTGCCCCGAGACCCGGATCTGCTCCGCGCCCTTGGCGGTCAGCTCCGCCAGCTTCTGCCGGTACTGGCGGATCGCCACGGCCGGCCTGCGGTACTGCTCCGACATCGGCACGACGGTCACCGTGGAGGTGTCCATCGCGCTGTGCAGCAGCCGGAGGCGCTCGGCGTCGAACGCGACGATGGTCGGCTCCCCCGCGTCGATCCCTTCCTCAAGGAACGGAACCGTCACGGCCAGGAACTCCTCGTCGGAGGAGTAGACCGATACTTCGTGAAAATAGCCGGTATGGCCGAGGGCCGCACCACTTCTCATGCCTTGCACTCCACGCTGATCCCCCGCACGTTCAACAGTTCGATCAGCCGGCCCACCGCCTGGTTGCCGGTGCGGACGAGTACGGTCACTTCCTTTCTCGCCGCCAGAGCGGCCAGGGTGGACAGGTTGCGGTGGTCGAGGAAGGTCAGTCCCCGGGCGTCGACCACGAGTTCACCGGACGGCACGGCCGTTTCGGCCCACCGTAACGCCAGCGCGAAGGCCACGGCGGCCTCGCCGTCGAGTTCGCCGCTGACGGCGAGGACTCCTTCTTCGTTGGTGTAGAAGTGGAACGGCGCCGCACCCGGGCTGGCCACCGGATGCAGGCTCGCGATCTGCTCGAGGGATTCCGGCGGGACCTCCGCGCGCCGGAGCCCGCAGAGCGCGGACAGCGGGTGGCTAGCCATGTAGCGGTCCACGCGATGTTCGTAGCGGGCCAAGGGCTCGATCTGCTCGGGAATCCGGCCGACGGCGGTGGCCTCGGCGATCACGCGGAGCCCGGCGAACCCCTCCGCCAGTGCCGCTTCGGTCGCGGCGATGTAGCGGCGCACCTGGTTCATCGGATCGGCACACCACCCCGCCGGGTACATCCGCGCGGCGGGCACCCAGTGGATCGCCGGGTCGTCCAGGGAACCGGAAAGCCCCGCGTCCGCCGCGAAGGCATCGCGAAGAGAAGCGCCGTCACCGTTGGTGACGACGCACACCCGAAGGCCTTGATCGAGTCCGCTGCGGCAGAACTCCGCAGCGCGCGCGTAAAACTCCGCTGTGTCGTCGTACGCGCAGCAGAGATGGTCATGGATACCGAAGTTCGCGGCGGTTTCGAACGCTCCCGACGTGCGCATAACGACCAGCGTACGGACTGCGTTCGAATCACGCTGCGTCCCGCGGGGAGGGTTGGTTCGCCGGAAGCGGGGGTACCCACAGGCGGCATGAGGAACGGAAAGTGAGTGTGATCGTGGACATCTATGGTTGGGACGCGGCCGAGTCGGCACTGCGCGCCTACGTCGGCGCGATCGCGGAGGCCGTGGGCGTGGCCGCAGAATCCACCTGCTGCACCGTGAGCCGGTCGGCCACCGCCTACATCGCCCTCGACGAGCACCTGCCCGGCTTCCCCGATCGGGATCTCGCACTGATCTGGGACGATTCCCACGGCTGGGCCGCGGCGATCGAGACCCACTGTGGCGAGGATCTCATCGTCGTGGCCTATCTCGGGGAGGATCTGGTTCCTCCTCCCCGAAAGGTTGTCGCGTTCCGCGACGGACTGGTCGCCGACCGCCAGCCGGGACAGCTCGAACCACCGGAGTTCGAGCCGCCCGAGGACCTGGCTGAACGGCTGGGCAGGCGGGTACACGTGCCGGCACAGAGAGTTCCCTGAGTCCACAACCGACTTGTCCGGCGGCCGCGGGGTTCTTCCCCGCGGCCGTCACTGGTCGTAGTCGACGGTGACCGACGAGGAGACCGGATAGGACTGGCAGGTCAGCACGAAACCGGCGTCGAGTTCGGACTCATCGAGCGCGAAGTTGCGGCGCAGGTCCACCTCGCCGTCGGTCACCTTGGCCCGGCAGGTCCCGCACACCCCGCCCTTGCACGCGAACGGCAGATCCGGGCGGACCCGCTGTGCCGCGTCCAGGACGGTGGTGTCCCGGGGCAGCGCGGCCGTGGTGGACCGCCCGTCGAGCACGATCGTCACCTCGCTGGTGCTGCCCGCCACCGCGGCTTCCTCGTGCCGGACCGGAGCGGGCGGCACATCGTCCACATAGAACAGTTCCTGGTGGACGATCCCGCCGGGCACCCCGGCGTCGAGGAGCAGTTTCCTGGCGTCGGTGACCATCCCGAACGGCCCGCACAGCCACCAGTGCGCCACCGAGGCCAGGTCCGGCACCAGGGCGAGCAGCCCTTCGATCTTGCCCGCGTCCAGGCGACCGGTGAACAGTTCCGCTTCACGGGGCTCGCGGGACAACACGTGCACCAGTTCGAGCCGATCCGGATAGCGGTCCTTGAGGTCGGCCAGTTCGTCGGCGAACATCACGGTGCCGGTACGGCGGTTGCCGTAGAAGACGGTGACCGTCGCGCCCGGCTCGCGCAGCACCGTCGCGGCGATCGACAGCACCGGCGTGATCCCCGAACCGGCCGCGATCAGCACATGGTGGCCGGGGGTGGCGGGATCGGGGGTGAAGGTGCCGGTGGGGGTGGCGACCTCGATCTCGTCCCCCGGCGCGACTTCGTGCACCAGCCAGGTGGAGAACAGCCCGTCCGGCACCTCCCGCACGCCGATGCGCGGCGCTTCGCCCTCCGGAGCGCAGATCGAGTAGGACCGCCGTTCCTCGCGGCCGTCCACGGTGCGCCGCAGTGTGAGCGACTGCCCCGCGCGGAACGCGTAGGCCTCGGCGAGCTCGGGCGGGACGGCGAAGGTGACGGCGACCGCGTCCTCGCAGAGCCGGGTCACCTCGGCCACGGTGAGCCGGTGGAACTCACCCCGCAACCGGGGTTTCGTGCTGGCGGTCACTCAGATCTCCTTGACGTGCTCGAACGGTTCGGCGCACGCGCGGCAACGGCGCAACGCCTTGCACGCGGTCGCCCCGAACTCCGAAACTCCTTCGGTGTCGGCCGAACCGCAGTGGGGGCAGGCCACCCGGCGCGCCGGGGGCCCGAGGGTCAGCGGTACCGGCCCGGTGGTGCGCCGCGGGGCGGGCCCGGGCGGGGCGATGCCCGCTTCGGCGAGCTTGCGGCGCCCCTCCTCGGTGATCCAGTCGCTGGACCAGCCGGGCCGCAGCACGGTGCGGACCTCCACCTCGGGGTAGCCGGCCCGGTGCAGCGCGTGCACCAGGTCGTCGCGCATGGTGTCCATCGCCGGGCAGCCGGTGTAGGTGGGGGTGATCGACACCACCACCTTGCCGTCCACTTCGGACACCTCGCGCAGCACGCCGAGATCGGCCAGGGTGAGCATCGGCAGTTCCGGGTCCGTCACCGTCGCGGCGACGGCCCGCGCGTCGAGTGCGGTGGTGGTCACCACGTCGCCTCCGGGTAGGTCCTTGCGACGCTCTGCAGTTCGGCGAGCAGGTAACCCATCGCCTCGGTGTGCCTGCCGTCCCGCCCGGCCCGGCCGCCGAGGGCGGCCTTCGGCGCCACCCCGGGCACGGTCAGCGTCGCCGCCGCCAGCACCTGCGCGAGCACGGTGTCGAACTCCTCCCGCACGGTCGACGGGTCGACGCCGATTCCCTGCGCCGCCATCGCCAGTTCGGTTTCGTGCGGGTCGAACAGCTCCGCCACGTAGGGCCAGACCGCGTCCAGCCCCGCCTGCATCCGCTCGTGCGAATACGCGGTGCCGTCCCCGAGCCGGACCGCCCATCCCGCCGCGTAGTCGCGGTGGTAGGTGACCTCCTTGACGCCCTTGGCCGCGATCGCCGCGAGCACCGGGTCGACCGAGGAACGCAGCTGGTTCAGCAGCGCGAGCCGGAACGTGGAGAACACCAGCAGGACCGCGACCAGCTGCCCGAAGTCGCCACGCTCCAGTTCCGCCAGCCGGACGTTGAGGAACTCGTGTTCCGGGCGGAAGTAGGCGTAGTGGTCCTCGCCGCGATCGCTGCCATCGGCCTTGCCCGCCCTGGTCAGCAGCAGCCGGGCCTGCCCGAGCAGGTCGAGGGCGATGTTGGCCAGCGCCATCTCGTCCTCCAGCTCGGGCGCGTTGGTGCACCACTGCTGCAGCCGGTGGGAGAACACGAGCGCGTCGTCGGCCAGCATCAGGCAGTAGCGGGCCAGCACGGCTCCGTCCACCCCGGACGGCACGGTGGTGTCCACTCCGGACAGCGGGTCGGCGAACCCGGTGCCGAAGGCCCACCGCGAGTCGTCGGTGCCTTCGGCCTCTGCGAAGGCGTCGAAGGCGGTGTCGTTGTTCATCGACGGTCCTTACATGTGGGGGACGGTGTCCGGGATGTCGTAGAAGGTCGGGTGCCGGTACACCTTGTCCGCGGAGGGAGCGAAGAACGGGTCCTTCTCGTCCGGGCTGGACGCGGTGATGTCCACCGAGCGGACCACCCAGATGCTCACTCCCTCGTTGCGCCGCGTGTACAGGTCGCGGGCGTTCCGCAGGGCCATGTCGGGGTCCGGTGCCCGCAGCGATCCGACGTGCACGTGGTTCAGACCGCGCTTGCCCCGGACGAACACCTCGAACAGCGGCCATCCGCTCCGTTGCGTGTCACTCATGCCGCCTCTGCTTCCTTCCTCTGCTTCGCGGCGTGTGCCGCGGCTGCCTCGCGCACCCAGGCGCCCTCGGAATGGGTCCGCGCGCGGTGCGCCACGCGTTCGGCGTTGCACGGACCGTCGCCGGAGACGACCCGTTTGAACTCCGCCCAGTCGATCTCGCCGAAGTCGTAGTGCCCGCGATCGGGATTCCACTTCAGCTCCGGATCGGGCAATTCGACGCCCAGCGCCTCCGCCTGCGGAACCGTCATGTCGACAAAGCGCTGCCGCAGCTCGTCGTTGGTGTGCCGCTTGATCTTCCAGGCCATCGACCGCGCGGTGTTGGGCGAATCCGCGTCCGGCGGGCCGAACATCATCAGCGACGGCCACCACCAGCGGTTCACCGCGTCCTGCACCAGCTCCCGCTGCTCGGCGGTGCCCTTCATCATGGTCATCAGCAGTTCGTAGCCCTGCCGCTGGTGGAAGGACTCCTCCTTGCAGATCCGGATCATCGCCCGTGCGTAGGGCCCGTAGGAGCTGCGGCACAGGGGAACCTGGTTGCAGATGGCCGCGCCGTCCACCAGCCACCCGATCACCCCGACATCGGCGAAGGACAGCGTCGGGTAGTTGAAGATCGACGAGTACTTCTGCCGTCCGGTGATCAGGCGCTCGGTGAGGTCGGTCCGGTCCGCGCCGAGGGTTTCCGCCGCCGAGTACAGGTACAGCCCGTGCCCCGCCTCGTCCTGCACCTTCGCCAGCAGGATCGCCTTGCGCCGCAACGAGGGCGCCCGCGTGATCCAGTTGCCCTCCGGCTGCATGCCGATGATCTCCGAATGCGCGTGCTGCGCGATCTGGCGGATCATCGTGTTGCGGTAGCCCTCGGGCATCCAGTCCCGCGGTTCGATCCGCTGGTCCCTGGCGATGACCTGCTCGAAATGCCGTTCCAGGTCCTCTTCGGACAACGCGTCCGCGATCTCTGCCGTAGTCATCGGTCCTCCTTGGCCACCAGGGTCAGCACGTCGTACTTGGCAACGGACTCACCGGCGGCATTGGTCACGTCGGCATCCCAGCGAACCTCGCCGTAGTCGGCGTTTTCGCGCGGCGTGATCTGCTTCGCGGTGAGCGTCACGGTGAGTTCGTCCCCCGGCTTGACGGGGGTGAGGAAGCGCAGGTTCTCCAGGCCGTAGTTGGCCAGCACCGGCCCGGGTTCGGGGGAGACGAACAGCCCGGCCGCGAACGACACCACCAGGTAGCCGTGCGCGACGATCCCGCCGAAGAGCGGGTTCGCCTCGGCGGCGGCCTGGTCGGTGTGGGCGTAGAAGGTGTCGCCGGTGAACTCGGCGAAGTGGTCGATGTCGGCCTGCGTGACGGGGCGCGGGCCCGCCACCACGGAGTCGCCGATCTTCAGCTCCGCCAGCGACTTCCGGAACGGGTGCACGCCCTGGGTGCGCGGTGCGCCCGGCACCCAGCGCCCGGTGATCTCGGCCAGCACCTTCGGGCTGCCCTGTACCGCGGTGCGCTGCAGGTGGTGCAGCACCCCGCGGATGCCGCCCATCTCCTCGCCGCCGCCCGCCCGGCCCGGGCCGCCGTGCACGAGCGCGGGCATCGGCGAACCGTGCCCGGTCGATTCCTTTGCGTCGTCGCGATCCAGCACGAGAAGCCTGCCGTGGAAGGGCGCCACCCCGAGCACGACCTCGCGGGCGAATCCGGCGTCCGCGGTCACGACGGAACCGGCGAGGCTGCCCTCACCGCGCGCGGCGAGGGCGATGACCTCTTCGGTGGAGGTGTAGGGCATCAGCGTGGACACCGGGCCGAACGCCTCCACCGCGTGCGGCTCGGCGCGCGTGGGGTCGTCGGCGCGCAACAGCACCGGGGACAGGAACGCGCCGCGCCCGGCGTCGGCGTCGAGCGCCTCGACCCGTTCCGGATCGCCGTACACGATGCCCGCCACGTCCAGCAGTGCCTTGAGCGAGCGCCGGACCTCCTCCCGCTGTTCGAGACTGGCGAGCGCGCCCATGCGCACGTCGGGGTTCGCCGGGTTGCCGACGGTGACCTTCGCCAGCCGCGCCGCGGCGGCCTCGGCCACCTCGCCGAGCCGGTCGGCGGGCACGAAGGCGCGCCGGATCGCGGTGCACTTCTGGCCCGCCTTGACCGTCATCTCGGTGACCAGCTGCTTCACGAACAGGTCGAACTCGGGGGTTCCGGACACCGCGTCGGGACCGAGGATCGAGCAGTTCAGCGAGTCGGCCTCGGCGTTGAACCGAACGGAGTGGCGCACGATCGCCGGGTGGGCCCGCAGCTTCTGCGCGGTGGAGGCGGATCCGGTGAAGGAAACCAGGTCCTGGCCGGTGAGGTGGTCGAGCAGATCGCCCGCGCTGCCGCAGACCAGCTGCAGCGAACCCTCCGGCAGCAGGCCCGAGCCGATCATCAGCTCGACCAGTTTCTCCGTCAGGTACGCGGTCTGGCTGGCCGGCTTGACCAGGCTCGGCACCCCGGCCAGGAACGCGGGGGCGAACTTCTCCAGCGGTCCCCACACCGGGAAGTTGAAGGCGTTGATCTGTACGGCCACGCCCCGCAGCGGGGTCGCGATGTGCTGGCCGAGGAAGGTGCCGCCCTTGCTGAGCGGCTCCACCGCGCCGTCGATGTAGACCGTGTCGTTGGGCAGTTCCCGCTTGCCCTTGCTCGCGTAGGTGAACAGCACCCCGATGCCGCCGTCGACGTCGAACTTCGAGTCGCCGAGCGTGGCCCCGGTCCGGGCCGACAGCGCGTACAGCTCGTCGCGGTGTTCGCGGAGGTGGGAGGCCAGTGCCTTGAGCAGCGCCGCGCGCTGGTGGAAGGTCAGCTCGCGCAGGGCGGGGCCACCGGTGCGGCGGCCGTGCTCCAGCGCGGCGGCCATGTCCACCCCGGCCGAGGAGATCCGTGCGACCTCCTCCCCGGTCACGGCATCGTGCAGCGGCGTGCCCTCGCCGTCACCGGCCTGCCACCGGCCGCCGACATAGCTGCGCAGTGCCGTCGAATGCTCCGCCATTGAGCCCGACCTCCCGATCCGTAATTACCAACCGAACGTTCAGGAAGTCATGGTAGCCGCAAGGCGGCGGACAGGGAAGCGTCGGCCCACGGTCGTCGTTGACTGGCCGCCGGGAGAAGCCGATCCTTGACAGGGAGCCGGAAACTGCCTTTACTCTGGGTTGCATTTTCAACCGTCCATTCGGTCAGTAAGCAAGGCGGTGAGCCCGTGTCGCAGTCCGCGGCAGCACAGGCGATGTTCGACGACGACGTCGCTTCCCGTTCCCTGGGCATAGAACTGCTCGAGGCGGGTGACGGCCGCGCGGCGGCCCGCATGGTGGTGACCCCGCAGATGGTCAACGGGCACGACATCGCCCACGGCGGCTACCTGTTCCTGCTCGCCGACACCACCTTCGCCTGCGCCTGCAACAGTCACGGCCCGGTCACGGTGGCCGCGGGCGCGGAGATCTCCTTCGTCGCCAGCGCCCGCCTCGGCGACCGGCTCGTGGCCACCGCCACGGAACGCACGCGCTACGGGCGCAACGGCATCTACGACGTCACCGTGCACCGGGAACGGGACGGGCAGGCCCCCGAGGTCATCGCCGAATTCCGCGGCCGCAGCCGCACCATCGAACGCCCGAAGAACCAAGGCTGATCTTGGCGGCGGAGCCGCTCGCACCACGCCGCCCACCGGCACCGGAACAGACCACAAAGGGAGTCCCCCGAGATGACCACCACGCACAGCGACGTGCCACTGGCGAAGCGAGTCGGCGACGCCCCCGCGCCCGGCGAACTGAGCGCGGCGGAACGGATGAGCATCGACGAGCTGCGGGCACGGCAGCTCGAGCGTCTGCAGTGGACGCTCCGCCACGCCTACACCAACGTCCCGTTCTACCGGCGCAAGTTCGACGAAGCCGGCGTGCATCCCGACGACTGCCGCGAACTGGCGGACCTGGCCAAGTTCCCCTGCACCACCAAGCACGACCTTCGGGACAACTACCCGTTCGGCATGTTCGCCGTGCCGCAGGACCAGGTGCGGCGCATCCACGCCTCCAGCGGCACCACCGGCAAGCCCACCGTCGTCGGCTACACCGCCGAGGACATCGACACCTGGGCGACCGTGATGGCGCGCTCGATCTTCGCCGCGGGCGGGCGGCCCGGCCACAAGGTGCACGTCGCCTACGGCTACGGCCTGTTCACCGGCGGGCTCGGCGCTCACTACGGGGTCGAAAAACTCGGCGCGACGGTGATCCCGGCCTCCGGGGGCATGACCGCGCGGCAGGTGCAGATCATCACCGACTTCCGGCCCGAGGTCATCATGGTCACGCCCACCTACATGCTCACGCTGCTCGACGAATTCGAGCGCCAGGGCATCGACCCGCGGAGCAGCTCGCTCCGGGTCGGCATCTTCGGGGCCGAGCCGTGGACCGAGCAGATGCGGGCCGAGCTGGAAGAGCGCATGGACCTGCACGCCGTGGACATCTACGGCCTGTCCGAGGTGATGGGGCCGGGGGTGGCGCAGGAATGCGTGGAAACCAAGGACGGGCTGCACATCTGGGAGGACCACTTCTACCCCGAGGTGATCGACCCGGTCGAGGGCACCGTCCTGCCCGACGGGGAGACCGGGGAGCTGCTGTTCACGTCGCTGACCAAGCAGGCCATGCCCGTCATCCGGTACCGCACCCGCGATCTGACCGCGCTGCGGCCCGGCACCGCGCGCCCGGCCTTCCGGCGGATGGACAAGGTCACCGGGCGCAGCGATGACATGATCATCCTGCGCGGGGTGAACGTGTTCCCGACCCAGATCGAGGAGATCGTGCTCGCCACCGAGGGACTCGCCCCGCACTTCCAGATCCGGCTGACCCGCAAGGAGCGGATGGACCACCTGACCGTGCTGTGCGAGGCCCGCCCCGAAACCCCGGACCACCGGCGCGGCCCGGCCGCCGCCGAGATCGCCCAGCGGGTCAAGGACGGCGTCGGCATCAGCGTCGGCGTGGAGATCCTCGACCCCGACAGCCTCGAGCGCTCCCTGGGCAAGCTGCGGCGTGTCCTCGACCAGCGGCCACCCGCCTGAAATCCACTTGGGATACTCGGAGTATGACGACGGCACCACCGGCGCGCCCCGCCCGGCGGGGCAGGCCAGGCTATGACCTGGAGTCCTTGCTGGCGGTCGCGGTCAAGCTGTTCAACGAGCGCGGGTACGACGGCACCAGCATGGAGGATCTCTCGCGGAAGCTGGGGATCACCAAGTCGGCCATCTACCACCACGTGCCCAGCAAGCAGGAACTGCTGCGGCTGGCGGTCAACCGCGCCCTCGACGGACTGTTCGCCGAGGTGGACAAGCTGGACGGGGCCGGGGGGCGGGCGGTGGACCGGCTCGAACAACTCGTGCGCGGCAGCGTGCGGGTGCTGGCCGAGCGGCTGCCGTTCGTCACGCTGCTGCTGCGCGTGCGCGGGAACACGAAAGTGGAACGGGACGCGCTGGCGCGGCGCCGGGAGTTCGACCACATCGTCACCGAACTGGTCACCGAGGCGGTGGCCGAGGGGGACCTGCGGCCCGACATCGATCCGGCGACCACGGCCCGGCTGCTCTTCGGCATGATCAACTCGCTGATCGAGTGGTATCGCCCGCGAGGCGGCACCGACGGCGGCGAACTCGCCGACTCGGTGGTCGCCGTGGCCTTCGACGGCCTGCGCGTGCGCCCCACCTGAGGCCCGCCTCGGCCGGGGCGTGCCGCGCGAGCCAGCCGAAGCCGGACAAAGTGTCCAGGGGTTGACTGGTTCGTCTACGCTACCGGGCGTGGAGACAGCGGACGCCATCCTCGACGCCCTCGAACAGATCATCCCCGGCCTTGCCGCCACCTTCGGCCGGTCCTGCGAAATCGTCCTGCACGACTACCGGCGGGGTGAACAATCCGTGGTGGCGGTGGCAGGACAGGTCACCGGGCGCCGGATCGGCGGCGTCACCAGCGAGATCGGGCTGCGGATGCTGGCGCAGGGCGACGACGCCCGCGACGACCTCAACTACGTGACGCGCACGAACTCGGGCCGCACCGTCAAGTCCTCCACGCTGCCGCTGCGCGACGCCGAGGGCCGCGTGTTCGGCGCCCTGTGCGTCAACGTGGACGTCACGGCGCTCCGGCAGGTCGCCGACCTGCTCGGCGACCTCGCCGGGGTGGCGCCGGCGGCGCCGCCCACCACGACGTTCACCGACGACTTCGACGAGGTGCTGGAGGCGGTGATCCGGGCCGAGGAACTGGCGCTCGCCAAGCCGGTGGACAGCCTGACCCGGCAGGAACGCCTGCCCCTGCTCAGGGCCTTGGACGAGCGCGGCCTGTTCACGGTGCGGGGCGCGGCTCCGCGGGTCGCCGCCCGCCTCGGCATCTCGCGCGCCTCGCTCTACACCGACCTCGCCGCCTGCCGCGCAGACGCCCTGAAGCCGTGAAGGGTCCCTTCACAGTCGTTTCGACTGTGAAGGGACCCTTCACGGCACAGCCGGGCGCCCTACTCCTCCAGGGCCGACAGGGCGTGGACGAAATCGGTCCAGGCTCCGATCTGCGAGTCGCCCCAGCCGGTCCGGCCCTCGTGGTCGTCCCAGCGGGCGAGGCTGATCCCGAAGAAGGCGTTGGACCACGCGCTCCAGTTGTTCGACGCGGTGATCTCCCCGCTCAGCCGGTACTCCCGCCCGGCGGAGTCGGTCATCCGCACCTCGTGCGCCAGGGGGTAGCCGGTCGAGACGTCCCAGCGCGTGCGGACGGAGGCCTTTTCGACACTCCGCAGTTCCCCGCCGACCCACACCCAGCCCCGGTTGGTGGCCTCGGCCATCGCGTCGTCCACCGGGTAGACGTCCCGCCAGACCGGGTCCGAGCTGGGGTGTTCGATGCCCATCATGTGGAAGGCGAAGTCGTCGCCGAACACCCCGGTGAGCCAGTGCACCGGCGGCGCCATGCGCGGTTCCTCGGTCCGGTTCTCACCCCACGAGCGGTCACGGACCGTGTACCCGTTCACGTCGTAGCTCTTGCCGCGCAACAACAGTTTGCCCTCGGCGCGCATGGCCTGGTCGAGGTGGCGGCCACTGGGCAGCACGGCCGGGGGCATGATCGCGGTCAGGGTGACGTCGAAGGCGTTGCCGCGGGCCGGATCGTCGTAGGTCATCCGGAACTTTTCCAGCGGCTTGAGGCATTCCACGCGGTACCCGCTGGGCAGCCGCAGATCGGTGAAATCCCCGTCCTCGAACGGCGTGAAGTCCATGTACTGCCGCATGTCGAACAACTCGCTCGCCAGCGCGGTGCGTTTGACGCCCTGCCACGCCCACACGCCGCCGGTGATGGTCCGCAGCGTCGGGTGCGCCCAGGCGTAGCACAGCGAATGGATCCGGGCCTCGGGCACGCTGAAGCCGAGGAACTGCGTCTCGGTGAGCGCGGGATCGGTCAGGGTGCGGTTCAGCTCGCGGTGCAGCTTCTCGTCCTCCTCGCCGCAGGTGCCGAACCCGGCGGCCTGCGCGTTCATGAAGAACGAAGTGTTCGTTTCGGTCATCAGGCGCTCTCCAGCACTTCGACGATGCCGCGGTCGCCGTCGACCCGGATGCGCTGCCCGTCCCGGATGCGGGCACTGCCCGTTTCGGTGCCGCAGACGCAGGGCAGGCCGAGTTCGCGCGCCACGATGGGACCGTGGCTGAGCATGCCGCCGTAGTCGGTGACGACCGCGGCGGCCACCAGGAACAGCGGCACCCAGCTGGGATCGGTGGTCTCGCAGACGAGGATGTCGCCGTCTTCGAGCTCCACGGTCGCGGGATCGCGCACCACGCGGGCCCGCCCCTCGGCCACCCCGCCGCTGGCGGCGACCCCGGTGACCTGGGTGCCCGCCGGGGCGTCGGTCTCCGCGTCGGCGGCGACCGGGATCAGTTCCGGAATGCCTTCCCACGCCTGGGGAAGCTGGTACCGGCACCGCTCTTCGTACTGGGCGAGGCGATGCTTGACCAGGGCGCGCCGATCACTGCTGACGCCGCCGGCGAGGTCGTCGTAGGTGAGGTGGAACACGTCCGAGGGCTCGTCCAGCACATCGCGGTCGACGAGGAGCGCGCCGAGCCGCCGGGCCGCGGCCTTGGCCACGTCGAAGGTCAAAAGGTAACCGGCCTTGCCCTGCTCCCGCAGGGCGAGGAACCGCGCGGCGAGGCCGGTCAGCTTGCCGATGGCCAGCCGCTTCAGCGGCGACACGGTGGCGGCCAGTTCGGCGGCGGCCTCCTGCCGGAGGCGGGCCTGTTCGGCGCTGCGGTTGGCGGGAGCGCGCGGGCTGTCGGCGGGGATGTCGCGGTAGTCGCCGAGGCGGGCGAGGATGGGTCCGGGATCCTCGCGCCAGGTGACGCTGTGCAGCTGCCCTTCGTTCGGCCCGTGGTAGCCGTGCCGGTCGAGGAAGGTGGCGAGGTCGATCTCCTGGCGGGCGAGCCGCCACAGGTCCAGCGCGACCTCGTTCTCGTCGGAGCCCACCCCGGACAGCAGGCGGGCTTCGAGGCCGGGCAGGTTCGCGTCGGTCACCATCGCCGACAGCTGGTCGGCCAGGCCGGAGCTGACGAAGGCCACGACCAGGTGCAGGACCATGATCTCGTGGAACCGGTCACGGGCGTCGGCGAGCACGGCGAGACAGCCCTGGGCGTCGAGCCCGCCGATCTTCGGCAGGGTCTCCAGCCGCCACCGCCGCAGTTCCGCGAACATCGCGTCGTGCCGTTTCGGGAGCCGGATCACCGTCTTCGGCGCCTTCACCATGATCACTGGGTAGCGGCGGGCCGAGTTGTCGTCCACGGTGCCGGGCCGGACGTAACCGAACAGCTGCTGCTCGATCGCGGTGGCCGAGGTTCCCGGGGTGACCCGGGCGACCTTGCGGAACATCGAGATGTTGGCCGCGGCGCGGCCGGCGAACGCCGTCCAGAACTGGTCCTCGATCCGCTCGGGAACCGGCAGGTCGGCCTTGGTGAACACGCCGAGGCTGAGGAACATGTGGCGGAACGCGCGTTCCATCGGCAGGTGGATGAAGGTGAACCCGAGAGCCGTGGACACTCCGGGGAACGCCTCGGCGACGTTTCCGGTGGTCCAAGCCACGTCCGGATCACAGACCTTGTTGTCCAGTGGATCCGGTTCTGCTTCGGTCATCAGCGGCTCCCGGTGAGAGGGCGGCAAGCGGCAGCGCGAGCCAATCATCGTTGCATTACAGGGAGCGTCAGCGTAGCGAACTCGTTCGGTTACCGGTAGCAGCCTCCCACTTTCAGCCAAACGATGTTTGGTTTACGGGCTCCTTCGGGGACCGCGCTCAGGACTTCCCGCTCGCCCGCCTGCCGCCGTGCCGCCGGGACGAGGTGTCGCGCGAGGATTTCCGCGGCGGCATCCAGCGCTCCTGACGCTGTTTCACCGCTTCGTCGATCCCTTCCACGATGCTGGCGGTGACCAGGTCGAAGACCTCGTCGGCGGACAGTCCCCGCTCGGCCATGGCCTTGGCCAGCGCCGGGTACCGCTCGTCGGCCACCTCCGCGGGTTCCCCGGCGCCGTCACGCTGGATCTCGTGCAGCGCACTGCCGATGGTGAACAGTTCGAGGCCGTCCAGCAGTGGCATCACCGCGGCACTCGGCACTCCCTCGTCCATCAGGCGGGCCGCCGCCTCGTCGAGCGCCCGCACACCGGCGCCGAGCGCGGGCCGCCCGGCGACCACCGGCAGCAGCGCCGGATGGGCCAGCAGCGCCCGGCGCAGGGCACGGGCGTTTTTCGGCAGCCAGTGCCGCCAGTCACCGCCGTCCGGTTCTCCTATCCGCACCTCGGCGAGTGCGAGTTCCGCGACTCCGGTGAGAATCTCGTCCTTGTTCCGAAAATGGTGGTACAGGGAAGCGCCGTTCACCCCGAGCGCTTCGGCGAGCCGCCGGATACTCAACCCTTCCAGACCGTGTTCGTCGATGATCCGCAGCGCGGTTTCCAGCGCTTTTCGGCGGGAAATCAGCGGGACCTTGGGCCTTGCCACCTAGGACCGCCTCCCCGTCGCGAATCCCGCCACACCGTCGAACACGTTTGACAGCATAGCGAATAATGAAGCTCGCCAGCCGCCGAACACGCGCCCGGACCGAACTCCGGAAGGCTTTTCAATTTACCTTTGTGTCAATTATTTGGGCCGGAATCCCCCATTGAGCCCGCATTTCCCGTACGCGCGGCAAGGCCGTCGTCATGGTGGCGCACCGCGACGACGGCCTTCAGGATACGGAGAGAGCTAACCTATTGCCGTTTGGCTGACCCGCGCGGGTGAGCGAGCGCGGCCAGCAGCACCGGCAGCGGATGCTCGGTGACGACGGCGGTCACGCCGTCGGCCAACGCCGCGGCGACCCCCTGATCGGTGGAGAGATCGAGGTCGGGCCGGGGCAGCACCCCGGCCGGGGCCTCCTCCGGGCGCCAGGCGGCGAGCGGCGAGAACCGCCGCGCCCAGCCGGTGAGCGCGCGCAGGTCCGGGTCGCTGCCCTCGGACACCCGCGTCAGCACCAACGCCCCCTTCAGGACCTCGCCGGTGTCGCCGCACACCGTGACCGTCTCCCCGGCATGGCCGAGCAGCGCGCCCTCACCGCACCCGACCACACACGGCACGCCGAGCTCCCGGCCGACGACGGCGGCATGCGAGGTCGCACCGCCGATTTCGGTCACGATCGCGACCGCGGCCATCATGCCCGCCAGATCGTGGGGACTGGTGGTCCGGCGGGCCAGCACCACCGATTCCCCTTCCGCGGCCCGGGATTCGGCCTCCTCCGGATCGGTCACGACCACTCCGGAGGCCACCCCGGGACAGGCGGGCAGGCCCCGGGCGAGCAGGACGGCGGCCGCGCGCTGCTCCGGGTCGAGCCCGGGGCGCACCAGCGCCCGCACCTGCTCGGCCGTCACCATCCGCACCGCGGTCTCCTCGTCGACGAGACCCTCCCTCCCCAGAGCGGCGGCGAACCGGACCGCGGCACGGGGCGCACGTTTCGCCGAACGGGTCTGCAGCAGCCACAACCGGCCGCTTTCCACGGTGAACTCGATGTCCTGCACGTCGCGGTGGTGGCGTTCCAGGAACCGCGCGTGCTCGAGCAGGCGCGCGTGGACGTCCGGCATCAGCTCGGCCAGCGCGGAAAGCGGTTGCGGTTCCCGGGTTCCGGACACCACGTCCTCGCCCTGCGCCCGCGTCATCCACTCGCCGAACGGCTCCGGCGCACCGGTGGAGGGGTTGCGGGTGAACAGGACTCCGGTACCCGAACGCTCGTCGGCGTTGCCGAACACCATCGCCTGCACGGTGACCGCCGTGCCCGCCGTGTCGTCGAGCCCGTGCCGCTTGCGGTACACCACGGCGCGCGGCGAAAGCCAGGACCGGAAGACCGCCTCGACGGCGAGCCGCAGCTGCCGCCAGGGATCGTCCGGGATCGCCGCCTGGTCGTCCCGCAGCACCACGTCGCGGAACAGCTGGGCGAAGCGCTCCTGGGTGTCCCGGGCATACGTTTCACCCATCGAAATGGAGAGTGCATTCCTCACAGCGGTGGTCATGCCCAGGTTGAGCACGGTGTCCATCATTCCGGGCATGCTGGTCGGCGCCCCGCTGCGGACCGACACGAGCAGCGGCGCGGCCGGGTCCCCGAACCGCCTGCCGGTGGCCGACTCCAGATGGGCCATGCCCTGCCGCATTTCACCCCACAGTGCGTCGAGCACACCGCCGCCTTCGGTGAGGAACCGGCGGCAAACCCCCGTGGTGAGCACGAAGGCGGGGGGAACCGGCAGCCCGGCGGCCGTCATACCGGCGATCCCGGCCGCCTTTCCGCCGGCCAGTTCCGCCGGCGGCGTCACGCTGCCGTCCAGGATCAGCAAGTCGGCCGGGTCGGGCGCACCGACGGGAACTGCCGCCACTTTCGATCTCCTCGTCTGCCGGAGCACTGCTTTCCGCAGTGACCAATCAATGTTAGGTTAACCGCCATTCGCCCCTGCCCTTCAAGGAGGAACAACGCATGCCGGTCGGTACCGCCGAGGCCATCCTGCACATCCTGCGGATCAAGTCCCGGGCGACCGTGGACTATCTGGCCGGGGCTCTGGACCTTCCCCCGTCGGAGATCGCCACCGCGCTCACCGCGCTGGCCAGGCAAGGCCTGACCGCCGACAGCGGGAAACCGCGGTTCGGCTGGGGAATCACCCCGCCCGGCAAGGAAACCGCCGAGCTCCGCATCACCGCCACGAACGGGACCCGTGAACTGCTCGACCGGCACTACGCGACCTTCCGCGGCCTCAACGACGCGCTCAAGCAGCTGTGCGCCGACTGGCAGCAGCGCGACCAGGCGAACGAGGGAACGGCGCGCCTCGCGGTGCGGTTCGCGGCCAGGCTCGCGCCGATCGACGACGGAATCCAGGCGATCCTCGCCGCGATCGTGCCGTCGGCACCGGCCTTCGGCCTTTACGCGCCACGGCTGTCCCGGGCGAGGGCGAAGTTCGCCGCCGGCGACGACCGGTTCCTCACCGGAATTCTCGTGGACTCCTACCACAACGTCTGGTTCGAATGCCACGAATGCTTCTTCCTTGCCCTTGGCCGCTCCCGCCAGGAGGAGGAAGCCGCGCGGTGAAACGAGCGGCGTTTCCCGCCCCGCTCAGAACAGAGTGCCTTCCAAAAGCTGGGAAAACTGCGCCACGACGGACTCCAGCTGATCATGGGTGCCCACGAAGCCCGCGTAGAGTCCCATTCCCCACAGCACCGCGATGAGCATCTCCGTCACGGCCGGGATGTCGAGATCCGCGCGGATCTCCCCGGCCGCGACCGCGGCCCGCAGTGCCTCGTCGACGAACCGGCGCACATCGTCGAGCTGGCTCCGCGCACTGTCGCGCAGTTCGGGATGGCGGAATCCGTCGAGCACGGAGGAGGCCATGAACCGGGCGAACGAGCGGTCCTGCGAGTCGATCTGCGCGGCGGTGTGGAGGAAGGCCGAAATCCGCGCGGGCAGGGTTTCGGCCGACATCGCTTCGGCCGCCCCGGAACCGATCACCACGTTCCTGCTGGAATCGAAAAGCGCCCGGTAGAGCGATTCCTTGTTGTGGAAGTAGTGGTTCACCGCCGGCCGGGTCACCCCGGCCCGCTCGGCGATCTCCTTGAAGGTGGTCCGCGCGAAACCCCGTTCGCTGAACACCTCGCGAGCGGTCTGCAGGATCTGGTCCCGGGTACTGGGCCCCTCGGACAGCGGCGGCCTGCCCCGACGCCGCTTTTCCCCCGACCCGCCGCTCACGCCTCTCCCGCCTTCACTCTCGTCCGGTGATCCGGACGAGCCTAACAAGGCACGGTGCCGGGCCGCCGATTCCTCGGCGGCCCGGCAGGCGAAGCGGACGTCAGCGGGGGCCCGCGACGAACTCCGCGGTCGCCGTGGCCATGAGATGTTCCAGCAGGCCGATCAGCACCCGCTTGGCAGACTCGCGGTTGCGCACGTCGCACAACTGGATCGGCACGTGCGGGCCGATGTCGAGCGCCGAACGGACCTCCTCCGGGGTGTAGACGTCCGAACCCTCGAAGCAGTTCACCCCGACGATGAACGGGATGCCCCGCGATTCGAAGAAGTCGACCGCGCTGAAACACCCCTCGAGCCGCCGGGTGTCGGCGAGCACGACCGCGCCGAGCGTCCCGACGGACAGTTCCTTCCACATGAACCAGAACCGGTCCTGGCCCGGCGTGCCGAACAGGTACAACACCACTTCCGGGCTGATCGTGATGCGCCCGAAGTCCAGCGCGACCGTGGTGGTGGTCTTGCCCTCGACCCCGGACAGATCATCCACCCCGGCACCGATCTCGGACAGGCGTTCCTCGGTCCGCAGTGGCTTGATCTCACTGACCGAGCCCACCATGGTCGTCTTGCCGACCCCGAAACCACCCGCGATCAGGAGTTTGACCGCCTGTACTCCTTGCAGCTCAGAAGAGCCGCCACGATCAGAGCTTACGAACGCCATCGAGTACCGCCTGCAACAGTTTGATGTCCGGCCGTCCCGCGGGCGGCGGAGGTGAGCGGAAGATGAGATGCCCTGAGTCGATCAGGTCGCTGACCAGAACCTTCACCGCGGCCAGCAGTAGGTTCAACTCGGCCGCGATCTCGGCGATCGACAGCGGCCTCCGTTGACACATGCGCAATATTTCTCCGTATTCCCGGTCCAGCGCCGCGACCTCGGACTCGGGCCGGACCGCTACGACCAGTGTGATGATGTCGAGGTTGTGAAGGTCCTTCCCGGCCCGGCCACGGGTTACCGCGAACGGCCGAACCAGAGGCCCGGGGTCGTCGTCGAACCAGGAGTCGCCTTCGTAGTTCATGACGTGTGCGGAATCCTCAGATCGGTGTGCAGGGACCGGGGTGCGGCGGTGAGGTTGGCGCCCACCTGCTGCACGACCACGTTCATCTCGTAGGCCACCATGCCCAGATCCGCCCCGGCCCCGGCCAGCAGCGCGAGGCAGGCGCCCTCACCGGCTTCGGTCACCACGAGATAGCCGAGTTCGAGTTCGACCACCGTCTGCTGGACCTCACCCTTGTCGAAGGTGGTGCCCACCCCGCGGGCCAGGCTGCGGAACGCCGACGCCATGGCCGCCAGGTGCTCGCCGTCCTCCCGCTGCAGGCCGGCCGAGCGGCCCAGCAGCAGGCCGTCCGCGGACAACACCACCGCCTGCTCGGCCCCGGCCAGTCGTTTGACCAGGTCGTCGAGCAACCAGTCCAGCCCGCTTCCCTTGGCCTTGACTACCAGATCGTTGTTCATTCCCTGACCATCCGTGTTCATCACTTGTGCTGACCCGAGGCATCGTCACGTCCTTGACGTGTTCCTCGTTGGAAGGAAGCCAAGCTGCTGCGCGCCTGCTCGGGGCTCCGCAGCTGGCGTGAGGTCGACGTCCCGGGCGAGGTTGCCTGCCCTGACGGGGTGTCGACCTGCAGTTGCGGGGCGAGGTTCGCCTGCCGGACGCGACGCGGCAATGGCGCCCGCTTCCGTCCCGGCGAAGGCCTTGGCGGGGTTGCCGCCGACGGCGGTTCTCCGGCCGGGGACGCGTTTTCGGCACTGTGCCACGCCGGAGGCAAAGACATGCCGGCCACATCGGACATTTCCGGCGCCCGCGGGGCCGGTGTGAGCTCCACCGGCTCTTCCAGCGGCCACTGGTTCAACGACTCCAGCTGATCGAAGGGATCGAAGGGATCCTTCTTCTCCTCGCGGACCGGCATCCTGGGCACCGGGTCCCGCGCCGGCTCCGGCACGTAGCTCGGGCGCTTCGCCGGCGTACGGCGCGGCTTCGGCTCTTCCTCGGGCTCGTCGTCGCTCTTCTTCACCGTCTCCGCTTCGATCACCTTCGTCGGAATCAGCACGATCGCCTTGACACCGCCGTAGGCCGAGTCGAGCAGGCTGACCGCGATGCCGTGCCGCTTGGCCAGCTGCCCGATCACGAACAGGCCGAGCTGCCGCTGCCCCGCCAGCGCCATCTCCTGGAAGTCCGGCGGGTTCCGCAGCCTCTCGTTGTACCGCTCGCGTTCCTCGAACTCGATGCCGAGGCCCTGGTCCTCGACCTCCACGACCACGCCCTTGCCGACCAGGTTGCCGCGCACGGAGACGGGCGAGTCGGGCGGGGAGAAGGAGGTCGCGTTGTCGACCAGTTCGGCGAGCAGGTGGATGAGGTCGGCGACCACGCTGCCCAGCACCTTCACCTCGGGCAGCCGCACCGCGCTCACCCGCGCGAAGTCCTCGGTCTCGGAGATCGCGCTGCGCACGATCTCCTCCAGTGCCACGGGCCTGCGCCATTTGCGACCCGGCTGTCCCCCGCCGAGGATCAGCAGGTTCTCCGCGTTGCGGCGGGCGTGCGTGGCCAGGTGGTCGAGCTGGAACAGCAGTTCCAGGTGTTCCGGATCGCCCTGCTTCGCCTCCGCGATGTCGAGCACCTCGAGCTGGCGGTGCACCACGACCTGGCTGCGGTGCGCGATGTCGAGGAAGACCCGGCTGATCCCGCCACGGGTCTTCGCCTCGGCGACCGCGGCCTCGATGGCCGTGCGCTGCGCGGTGTTGAACGCCTCGGCCACCTGGCCGATCTCGTCGCCGCTGCCCGTCTCCAGCGCGCCGACTTCGGCTTCGAGGTCGACCGCTTCGCCGTCGTGCAGCCGCTGCACGATCGAGGGCAGCTTGACGTCGGCCAGGTCCAGGGTGCGGCTCCGCAGGTTCCGCAGCCGCCGGACGAGCGCGTTGGCCAGGCGGACCGCCACCAGGAACGCGGTGACGGTCACGACGAGCACCGCCGAGGCGGCGATGATCGCCTGCGTCAGCGACGTTCCCGCGCTGTCCTTGGCGAGGGATTCGGAGTAACGGAAGTGGTCGCCCCACAGTCCGCGCAACTCGTCGGTCACCTTCGCGGTGGCGCCGAGCCAGTCGGCGATGCCGACCTGGAGTGTGCCGCGCTGGACGACGGAGTCCTCGCCCGCGGTCGCCACCCGCCACTCGTTGCTCGCCACCAGTGCGTCGTAGCGGGCGCGCTCGGCGGGGTTCAGCCGCGAGACCTGAGCGTCGAGCTGATGCCGGTAACCGCCCACCATCTGCCCGAAGACGGCCCGGTCGGCCTGGTTCATCGGCCCGCGCACCACCGCGCCCGCCGCCATACCGGTGGCCCGGGACTGCCAGTCGGCCACGTAGAACAGGTCGGTGGCGGTGATCTCCTCGGCGGCGGCATGCGGGTCGGGGGTGGTCTTGGAGACCCCCTGCAGGCCGACGATCACCACGGCACCGAGCTGGGTGTAGAAGGAGTCCACGTCGGCGGCGCTGGCCTGGCCGAGGTCCACGCCCTGCCGGATCACCGGCATCTGCGTCGACAGCTGGGCGAACTGGGCGTTCGACGCCGCCACCGCGTCCGGGTTGAGCTTGGCGACCACCTGGGCCAGCGAGGCGATCTGGGCCAGGGTGGTGTTGGTGGTGTTCCGCTGCGCCTGCATGTCGGCCTGCGCCTGCTTGTCACCGCCGACGGCGCGCAGGCTCAGCGTGCGCTCCTGCTGGACCACCGTCTCGAACTTGACCAGCGGGTCGACCGCGCTGCCGAGATAGTCGGAGAAGTCCCGCGCCGAAACGGCATCCGAGATCAGCAGGCCGCTCACGGTCGAGCCGGTCACCAGCAGTGCCGCACTCGGGATGAGCACGATGGCCAGCACCCGGGTTCTGATGCTCGGCATCGAGCGGCGTCTGAGCCGGCTCCACCACGAGCCGGGCCGGTGCTGCTCTGATCTTGATTCGCGCAAGTTACCGCCCTGTCCTGGCTTGGTCGGAAGGAGGCGGCGACGACGGGAAGACGACTTTCCCGGCCGGAGCCGCCGTCTGGCAGCCGCGGGGAGAACCGGCCCGGGACATGACCGCGCGCATGCCGTCCGGGCGGACTCTCCTGTCGCGTTTCACTGCTCTACTTCGCTACCGTTCAATGTTTGGTTACTGGGCGGGCTCAAGTGACCGTGGAAGACACCTGAACCGCCGGGAAAATCAGCCCGTTCGAGCGCCCTGAGCACGCCTGGCCTGGGTGCCACTTCGTGCGCGGCCTCGTCAGGCACCTCCAGAATCCGGCTTCGTGTTCCTGGGCCGGCCGCGGGTTCGCGGGCAGCGAGCCGAACTCGCGATGGCAGGCACCCACGCCGATGACCATCAGTCGGGTTCGGGCTTCGGGCCCCCACTCTATCCGTTGTGTCAAGAAGCGATCACGGGGGCTGGTTTGGCTTTCCCATAAGGGAAAACCGGCACCCAGTGGACCGGCGCGTGCAAGGTTGGCGAACCGTCGCCACGCAATGTCGATCTTCCACTGCAAGGGCGGCGACCTGCGCGCAGGGCGACCGGCCGCCACCACCGCGGCGGTCCGAGCGGATCGAGAAGGCGCTTTCCGCCGCTGCGGAGAACGTCATTCCCCCTCGGCGGATTCCATTCCGGAATCGGCGCGAAACAATTCCCCGCAGACTGCGGCGCGCCTTTCATCGGCCACTCACGCGGCGACGGCGAAGCTCCCGGAAAACCAACACTGTCCGGCGGGGAAAAACCAACATCGTCCGGTGCCCGGGAGGTTCCTGGCCTCGTCGCACCGGGTCCGGACGCGGCCCAACGCATCCGCAGGAGGGATCGGCAAGGGGGATCGGCGGGAGGCATCGAATGGCTTCACCGAAACCCGGGGAAGGTCCCTCGCCCTTTCCCGCGCCCCTTTCCGGGAATACCTCGCCGCCACTGCCCCTCACGACTCACGTGGCTCCCCGCGCCGTGAGGGGTCCCCTCACGGTCGTATCGACTGTGAGGGGACCCCTCACGGGAATAGACGGGACAGCGGGAGCGGGCGCAGCGAAGCGAGCAAGTGGGCGCAGAAAGCACGAGAGCCACCAACCGGATGGTTGGTGGCTCTCGTGGTACGTACCCCCGATGGGATTCGAACCCACGCTACCGGCGTGAGAGGCCGGCGTCCTAGGCCGCTAGACGACGGGGGCCTAGCTGTTTGGCTTGCCTTCCGGCTTGCCGTTGCGAGAGGAACCTTATCAGACCAAGATTTCCGCTTCGCAGCTGGGGTACCAGGACTCGAACCTAGACTAACTGAACCAGAATCAGTCGTGCTGCCGATTACACCATACCCCAACGGTTTGGCTGTTCCGTTCGCGATCCGGATCAGCACCGCCGAGGAGAAATAGTAGACCATCGTCCGGCAGGCCCCGAAACCGGGGGCCGGTGATCAGCGCTGCGCGGGCACGCCGATCCGGGCGAACTCGCTGACCAGCAGCTGAGGCAGCTCGTCGAGGCTGCCGATGACGTGCACCCCGGCCGGGACGGCCACCCCGGCGCTGTCGTGGCGGTCGAGCCACACACCGGCCAGCCCCGCGTCACGGGCGCCGACGGCGTCGGTGCTCAACTTGTCCCCGACGTGGGCGGCCTCGGCCGGATCGCAGCCGAGGGTGTCGCAGACCGAGTGGAACATCACAGGATCGGGCTTGGCCACGCCCACCTCCCCCGCGATCGCCACGTGGTCGAAGAACCGGGAGAGGCCGAGGTCGGCCAGTTTGGCGCGCTGGTGGGCACCGGAGGCGTTGGTGATCGCGGCGAGCAGCACATCGGCGGCCCGCAGCCAGTCGAGGCAAGGCAGCACGTCGTCGAAAAGCCGCCAGGAGCGGCGCAGGAGCTCTTTCCGCCGCGCCTCGAACCGTCTCGCGTCCTCGTCGTCGGCCACCATCCCCAGCTCCCTCAGGAAGCACTGACTGCGTTTCCAGTGCATCGAGGCGTAGTCGAGCTCGCCGGCGACCACGAGCGCGACATGGCGATCGGTGATCCGCTCCCAGAGCGGCCAGCGGTCGACGGGGCCGATCAGGGCGATCAGCGCCCGGCGGCCCGCGGCCGTGAAATCGATCAAAGTGTCGTCTATGTCCAGACACACCAGACGAAGGCTCCGCGGCGTCCAGGGGTCGACCGGAGCGCCCAGCGCGGCGTCGGGGGCAGTCGTACGGGTGCGCGCAAAATCCACCCAGCGAGGCTAGGGGACTCAGCGCCCGAGCGACTCGGCCGACAAGGTGATAAGCGGTCTCGTTTCCCACCGGACCGCCTCTACTGTGAGTTGCCCGACACCGCACTCCTGGGCCGTTCGATCGAAATCGTTGGCCCGACCAGTGCCCTCCGCCACGATCACACGCCCGCCTCACCCCTTACGCCGGCGACGGCGGGCGCTGAACTTCTCGTTCCATAGTTGACTGTCGGTCGTCCTACTGTCGCTTTTGGACACTTCGTCGCCTCACCCGTCCGGCCCAGCCGCTTGACGGGGCGGTCCGTGAGGGTTCATGCTGACATTATTCAACACACGATGAAAAATTTGGGGGTCACCGATGAACGAGCGGACCACCTGCCTGATCGCCGGGGGCGGCCCCGCCGGCATGATCCTGGGCCTGCTGCTGGCCAGGGCCGGCGTCGAGGTCACCGTGCTGGAGAAGCACGCGGACTTCCTGCGGGACTTCCGCGGCGACACGGTGCACCCGTCCACCCTGACACTGCTCGACGAACTCGGCCTTGGTGAGAAGTTCGCCGCGCTGCCGCACAACAAGCTGTCCCAGGTCGCGATTCCCGGGAGGGACGGGCAGAACCTGGTCTTCGCCGATCTGAGCACGCTCCGCGTGCCGCATCCCTATGTCGCGATGGTCCCGCAGTGGGACCTGCTCGACCTGCTCGCCGAGGCGGGCCGCGCCGAGCCCCGGTTCCACCTGAGGATGAACACCGAGGTCGTGGGCCTGCTCCGGGAACACGGCCGGGTCACCGGCGTGCGGTACCGCACCGTGGAGGGGCTCGGCGGCGAGATCCGCGCCACGCTCACCGTGGGCTGCGACGGACGGTGGTCGGTGGTCCGCCGGGAGGCCGGACTGCGGCCCCGGGAATTCCCCGTGCCGATCGACACGTGGTGGTTCCGGCTGCCCCGGGAAGGCGGGGAGCGCCCCACGCTCATCCCCGGCATGCGCCGCGGCCACTTCGCGGTCGTCATCCCGCGCGAGGAGTACTTCCAGATCGCCTATCTCGCGAAGAAGGGCCTCGACGCCCAGCTGCGCGCCGAGGGCCTGGACGCCTTCCGCGCGCGGATCGCCACGGTCCTGCCGGAGCTGTCCGGCCGGTTGGCCCGCCTCACGTCGATGGACGACGTCAAGCATCTGGACGTGCGGCTCGACCTGCTGCGCCGCTGGCACGTCGACGGGGCGCTGTGCATCGGCGACGCCGCGCACGCCATGTCACCGGTCGGCGGGGTGGGCATCAACCTCGCCGTCCAGGACGCGGTGGCCACCGCCCGGCTGCTGGCGGGCCCCCTGCTGACCGGACGCGTCGGCAGGCGCGAGCTGGCCCGGGTGCACCGGCGCCGCCTCCTGCCCACGGTGGTGGTGCAGCTGATCCAGCGGATCATGCACCGGACGGTGATCCGCCCGGTGATCGAGGGCCACCGTGAGGGGCCACCGAAGTCCGTTCTGCGGGTACTGAACCTGTTCCCGCCGCTGCGCCGCGTTCCGGCCCGCCTGATCGGGGTCGGCCTGCTGCCGGAGCACGCCCCGGCTTTCGCCCGCCGCCCCCCGGACCGTCAGGCCGCCTGAGCGGGGTTGGTGAGGGTGCCGATCCCTTCGATGGTGATGGAGACCTGCTGCCCGGCCGTCATCGGGCCCACGCCCTCCGGCGTGCCGGTGAGGATGACGTCCCCGGGCAGCAGGGTCATCACGCCGGAGACGAATTCGACCAGCTCGGGGATCTTGTGGACCAGCAGTGAGGTGCGGGAATCCTGCTTCACCACGCCGTCCAGCTCGGTGCGCAGCGCGAGATCCGACGGGTCGATCGCGGTCTCGATCCACGGTCCCAGCGGGCAGAAGGTGTCGAAACCCTTCGCCCGGCCCCACTGCCCGTCGGACTTCTGCAGATCGCGGGCACTCACGTCGTTGGCGATCGTGTAGCCGAGGATCACGCTCGCCGCGCGTGAGGCGGGAACGTTCCTGACCGGCTGGCCGATCACCACGGCGAGTTCGCCCTCGAAGTCGACCCGCTGCGAGGCGGCGGGCAGCTTGATCGCCGCGTTGGGGCCGATCACGCTGGTCGAGGGTTTGATGAAGATCATCGGGTCGCTGGGCACCTCGTTGCCGAACTCCGCGGCGTGCGCCGCGTAGTTCCGCCCGACCGCGATCACCTTGCTCGGCAGGATCGGCGCGAGCAGGCGCACGTCGGCCAGCGGCCAGCGCTTACCCGTGAAATTGGGCTTGCCGAACGGGTGTTCGGCGATTTCGAGGACCTGGGCGTCGCCGCCCTCCCCTTCGATGGACGCGAACGCGACTCCGCCGGGATGAGCAATTCGAGCTAACCGCACGTCCGCCGAGTCTAGTCCCTCCCCGCTCCGCGCGTGATCGCGTACCGCCCCGGCGCCGTCCGGTGTGGACGCTCAGCCGCGGACAGGGCCGTGAGGGGCCCTCACGGTCGTATTTGCTGTGAGGGATCCCCTCACGGCAGCGCCCGGCGGGCTTTTCCGCCAGGCCCGGTCAGAGGAGGGTGCGCAGGTGCTTGTGCACGAGCGCGTCGCACAGGGCCAGCCAGCTCGCCTCGACGATGTTCGGGTGCACGCCGACGGTGGTCCACTCCTGCTCGCCGTCGCTGGACTGCACGAGCACCCGGGTGGTGGCGTCGGTGCCGGGGTGGCCGGCCAGGATGCGCACCTTGTAGTCGGCGAGCTCGACAGTGTCCAGCCACGGCAGATGGCCGACGAGGGCCTTGCGCAGCGCCGCGTCGAGGGCGTGCACCGGGCCGTTGCCCTCCGCGGTGGCGATCACCCGCTCGCCCTGGACGTGCACCTTGACGGTGGCCTCCGAGATCACCTCGCCGTCGTCGCGGTGGTCGAGCACCACCCGGTAGGACTCCAGCGTGAACGGCGGCTCGTCGAGCGGCTCGCCCTGCGGCCCGCCGACCTCCTTGCGCAGCAACAGTTCCAGCGAGGCGTCGGCCGCTTCGAAGGACCAGCCCTGTGCCTCCAGCCGCTTGACCTTGTTGACCGCGTTCGTCACCGCCTCGGGCCGGCCGGCCAGATCGACCCCGAGCTCACGTCCCTTGAGCTCGAGACTGGCCCGGCCTGCCATCTCGGTGACCAGAACCCGCATGTCATTGCCGACGAGAGAGGGATCGATGTGGTTGTACAGCAACGGATCCACCTTGATCGCGCTCGCGTGCAGCCCCGCCTTGTGGGCGAAGGCCGAGGCCCCGACGTAGGCCTGGTGGGCGTCGGGGGCGATGTTCGCGACTTCGGCAAGGGCATGGGAGACGCGGGTCAACTCGGCGGCCCCTCCGGTGGGGAGGACCTCCATGCCGAGCTTGGTCACCAGGTTTCCCGCCACCGCGAACAGATCGGCGTTGCCCGCCCGCTCGCCGTACCCGTTCGCGGTGCACTGCACGTGCGTCGCGCCGGCCTGGACCGCCGCGATGCTGTTGGCCACCGCGCAGGAGGTGTCGTCCTGGCAGTGGATGCCGAGCCGGAAACCCGTGCGCCCGGCGACCTCGCGCACGGTTTCGGCGAGTCCCAGCGGCAACTGGCCGCCGTTGGTGTCGCACAGCACGACCACGTCGGCACCGGCACCGGCGGCGGCGTCGAGGACGCGCAGCGCGGTGTCGGGGTCGTAGGCGTAGCCGTCGAAGAAGTGTTCGGCGTCGACGAAGACGCGGCGGCCCTCCCGTACCAGGAACGACACGGTGTCGGTGACCATCGCGCACGCTTCGGCGACGTCCACGCGCAGGGCGCGCTCGATGTGGCGGCGGTCGGACTTGGCGACCAGCGTCACCACCGGGGCCTGGGCGTCGAGCAGGGCCCGCACCTGCGCGTCCTTCTCCGCGGTGGTGCCCGCCTTGCGGGTGGAGCCGAAGGCCACCAGCACGGCGTGCTTGAGGATCAGTTCACCGGCCGCCGCCCGCGCGAAGAACTCGGTGTCCTTCGGCAGCGCGCCGGGCCAGCCGCCTTCGATGAACCCGACTCCCAGTTCGTCGAGCAGCCGTGCCACCGCCAGCTTGTCCGTGACCGAATACGCGATCCCCTCGCGCTGGGCCCCGTCGCGCAAAGTGGTGTCGTAGAGGTGGAAATCGTCACCGAACGGGGTTCCAGCGGGCTCCGTGCGGGTCACGGTCGTCTCCTTGCTGTGCGGTTCAGGGCTTGCGGGCAAAGAAAAAACCTCCCGCGGATGCGAGAGGTCTGCGCGCCGGTGTCCACATGGAACACTACCCGGCGCGCCTGCCGATAATGATGACGGCGGAAGAAGCCATAACCGCATCATGCCACAGCACCAGGACCCGGCCAAGGTGGCCGTTCCCACTCCGGCTCATGCCCCCACCGAAGCCGTGAAGGGTCCCTTCACAGTCGTTTCGACCGTGAAGGGACCCTTCACAGGAACTCCGTCCGGGGGTGGCCTGTCAGGCCACGGGGCGGGTGTTCGAGGACACGAGCGCGGCGAGGCGGTCGCCGATCGCGTGCGTCGAACCCGGGTTCGCCTGGTCCCGGGTGGCCAGGTCGAAGGCGACCGAGGCCTCGATCCGCCGGGCCGCTTCGCGCTGGCCGAGGTGGTCCAGCAGCAGCGAGACGGACAGCACGGCCGCGGTCGGGTCGGCCCGTCCCTGGCCCGCGATGTCCGGGGCGCTGCCGTGCACCGGCTCGAACATGCTCGGGTTGCGGCGGGTGATGTCGAGGTTCCCGCTGGCGGCCAGTCCGATGCCACCGGTCACGGCGGCGGCGAGGTCGGTGATGATGTCGCCGAAGAGGTTGTCGGTGACGATCACGTCGAACCGGCCGGGGTCGGTGACCAGGTGGATGGTCGCGGCGTCCACGTGCGAGTAGGCGACGGTGACGTCGGGGTGCTCGAGCGAGACCTCCTCGACGATGCGCGACCACAGCGAACCCGCGTGCAGCAGCACGTTCGTCTTGTGCACCAGGGTCAGGTGCTTGCGCGGGCGCTGCTCGGCGCGGTTGAACGCGTCGGCGACGACCCGGCGGATGCCGAAGGCGGTGTTGAGGCTCACCTCGGTGGCGATCTCGTGCTCGGTGTCCTTGCGCAGCAGACCGCCGTTGCCCGCGTACGGGCCCTCGGTGCCCTCGCGGACCACGATCATGTCGATTTCGGCGTTGGTGTCGGCGAGCGGACCGCGCACACCGGGGTAGAGCCGGGCGGGCCGCAGGTTGACGTGGTGGTCGAGTTCGAAACGCAGGCGCAGCAGCAGGCCGCGTTCCAGGATGCCGCTGGGCACGGTGGGGTCGCCGACGGCGCCGAGCAGGATCGCGTCGTGCTGCCGGAGCTCGCTGAGCACCGATTCCGGGAGGAGCTCCCCGGTCGCGTGCCAGCGGGCCGCGCCGAGGTCGTAGTGGGTGGTCTCCACCGAGGGCGCGACCTCGTTGAGGACCTTGAGCGCCTCGGTGATCACTTCGGGCCCAATCCCATCTCCTGGGATCACCGCGAGCCGCATCCAGACACCTCCGTCGACAGTGCAACCGGGCTCCGCTCGCCCGATCGCACGAAAGAACCAGCGACGGCAGGTTACCGGCTGTCGTCAACAACCCGAAGCAGCACCACCCTTATGACGGATTTTCCCACTGTTCGGGACATCCGTCCGGGTAGCACCCGAAGGAGTGAGGACCGGCCGCGCGGCGGTCCGCGCGGCCGGTCCCCGATCAGCTCGGACGCCCGCCGGAGTGGAGCCTGACCACCGTGTCCCGGGTGCCGGCACCGTTGTGCAGGTCGAGCACCAGCAGGCCCCCGACGGTGTCCTGCGCGGCCGAAGCGGCGTGGCGGGTGACGAGCAGGCCCGCCCCCGGTTGCGCCCGGTACAGCGGCCCTGAGCCCCCTCCAGCCCCCTGAACGGAGTAGCCGGGCGCCAGCGGGTCGAACGACAGCGGGGTGTCGATGCTGTCGATCAGTCCGGTGGAGCTGCCGGAGGCTCGGTCGGTCCGCCTGCCGTCTGTTCCGCCCCCGCGGTGCCGGGCAGGGCCACCGCGAGCGCCGCGGTGGTGGCGACGCCGGTGAGCATGGCGAAAGCGGCCGCACGGGACCGCCGGGCCCAGGTTCTCATCAAGTCCACTCCTGATCATGGTGAGGAGGCGAACCTGACGGAGAACAAGCGGGTCAGAATGGGCGAACCGGAGAATCCGACTTTCGTCGGGGCAGCGAAAAGGGCCGCGAGGCGATCCTCGCGGCCCTTTTCGGGGGGTGGTCTCCGGCTAAGGCGTGTATCGAAGTCGGCCGCACTGATTGACGCGAGTGAGGTTTCGCGTTTCGAAGCGGCGGAGCCGCTTGCGGTGGGCCGTCAGCTTGCACCGCCGCGGGTTCTCAGGCGGTTCCTGGCAGGAACAGCACTGCCAGCGCTTCGTGAATTGGCATTCATGAGGAGGAGATCCCACAGCCAGGGACCGCCTGAGGTTCCGCCACCCGCACCGCCACGCAAACTCTGACAGTAAGGCGGATCAGGCGAAGGTGACGGCGCGGATGGTGCGGGCGCCCACGGTCACCGCGATCGGCTCGAGCAGGTGGGAGTCGACCTCACGGTCCACGCGGAGCAGCATGATCGCGTCCGTCCCGTCGGTGGTCTGGCTGATCTGCGCCGACTCGATGTTGATCGAAGCCTCGCCGAGCAGGGTGCCGACCCGGCCCATGATGCCGGGGCGGTCCGGGTACTCCAGCAGCAGCAGGTGCCCTTCGGTGCGGAAGTCGAAGTGACGGCCGTTGACGGCGACCAGCTTCGGCACCTCGCCCTTGCCGGTGACCGAACCCGAGACGGTGCTGGCGGTGCCGTCGGCGTGCACCGCGCGGATGGTGACCAGGCTGCGCCAGTTCGGGCTCTCCGACTCCTTGACCAGCTCGACCTGCACGCCCAGTTCCTCGGCCAGCCGCGGCGCGTTGACGAAGGTCACCTGGTCCTCGACGACCCCGGAGAACACGCCGCGCAGCGCGGCCAGCTCCAGCACGCTGACGTCCTCATTGGACAGTTCACCGCTGACGGTGACGGTGATCGAGGCGGGCGCCTTCTGGCTCAGCGCCGACACCACGGTGCCGATCTTCTGGGTGAGCGCGAGGTAGGGGCGGACCTCCTCGCCGACCGGGCCGCCACCGGCCACGTTCACCGCGTCCGGGACGAAGTCGCCGCGCAGCGCCAGCAGCACCGAGCGGGCCACGTCGGTGCCCGCGCGGTCCTGCGCCTCGGCGGTCGAGGCGCCCAGGTGCGGGGTGACCACGACGTTGGGCAGCTCGAACAGCGGGCTGGAGGTGGTGGGCTCGGACACGAACACGTCGATACCGGCCCCGCCCACGTGACCGCTGCGCAGCGCGTCGGCGAGCGCGGCCTCGTCGATCAGGCCGCCGCGGGCGGCGTTGACGATGATGACACCGGGCTTGGTCTTCTTCAGGGCCTCGGCGTCGATGAGTCCCTTGGTCTCGGGCGTCTTGGGCAGGTGGATCGAGATCGCGTCGGCGCGGGCGAGCAGCTCGTCCAGGCTCAGCAGTTCGATGCCCAGCTGCGCGGCGCGGGCGCTGGAGACGTACGGGTCGTAGGCGACGATCGTGGTGCCGAAGGCGGCCATGCGCTGGGCGAACAGCTGCCCGATCTTGCCGAGGCCCACCACGCCGACGGTCTTGCCGTTGAGCTCGACCCCGGTGAAGGCGCTGCGCTTCCACTCGCCGCCCCGCAGGCTCTGGTCGGCGGCGGGAACGCGGCGGGCCACCGCGAGCAGCAGCGCGATGGCGTGCTCGGCGGCGGAGACGATGTTGGACGTGGGCGCGTTGACCACCAGGACACCGCGCGCCGTGGCCGCGGGCACCTCGACGTTGTCCAGGCCCACCCCGGCGCGGGCGACGACCTTGAGCCGGCTCGTGGCGGCCAGCACCTCGGCGTCGACCTTCGTGGCGGACCGCACCAGCAGGGCGTCCGCACCCTTCACCGCCTCCAGCAGGGCGGGGCGGTCGGTGCCGTCCACATGCTGGACTTCCACCTCGTCACCGAACACGCTCAGCACGGAGGGGGCGAGCTTTTCGGCGATGAGGACGACGGGCTTGCCGGGGTTGGTCACGATGAGGCTCCCAAGTAGAACGCTGAAAACGCAGCTCGCGGTCTGATGAGGACGAGTCTAGTCGTGCTGCCCCGCACTGCGTTAACGGGCGCGCAACCCCATGAAAACAAGATCGACAAGCCGGGCCAGCGAAGGAGTGCCGTCCGGCGCCCGTTCGGCGGCCCAGACCGAGGAATTGACCAGCAGCAGAACTTCGATCGCGGTGACGTCCGCCCGCAGTTGTCCCGCCTCGCGGGCGCGGGCGACCAGGCGGGACGCCGAGTCCCGCATCGCGTGGCACGAGCGGTACAGCTGCGAACTCTCGTCGGCGAGCGCCGCGGCCGTCGCCTCCACCAGCCCCCGGTAGCTCATGGACATTTCCGCGAGCCGGAGTGCCCACATTCTGAGACCGTCGATCGGCGAGGGGTGCGCCATGAGCTCGTCGGCGGCCGCCGCCTGCGCATCGAACCGCTCGCTCAACAGCGCTTCGAGGAGCGCTTCGCGGGTCGGGAAATGCCGGTAGAGCGTGCCGATGCCCACCCCGGCCCGGCGGGCGATCTCCTCCAGCGAAGCGTCGACCCCCTGCTCCGCGAACGCGCGCTTCGCCTCGCCGAGCAGCCGCTCGTAGTTGCGGCGGGCATCGGCGCGCATCGCGCGAGCAGGGACCTCGGTCATCGGGTCCACCCTAGCCCGCGACAGACGGAGGCAGCCTCCGCTATAGTCGGGGGAAGTTAACCGGAGGCTGCCTCACATTAAGGGGGAAGAGTGCTGGACCTGGGAACCGTGGGCGTCCGGCTGCTGGGCGACACGGGCGGGGGCCGACCCGGCGAACGGGACCTGCTCCGCGGCATCGAACGGTTGGGCTACGGCTCGGCGTGGTTTCCCGAGGGCATCGGCGGACACGACGTCTTCGCCCGGAGCGGGATCGCGCTGGCCGCCACCGAACGGCTCGCCGTGGGCACCGGGATCGCCAACCTCTGGGCGCGGCCCGCGCCCACGGCCCAGGCCGGCGGACGGGCGCTCGCCGAGGGCTACCCGCGCCGGTTCGTGCTCGGCATCGGCGTCGGGCACCCGTTCCAGGCCGCCCAGGTCGGCGAGAAGTTCACCACACCGTTGACCCGCCTGCGGAACTATCTGTCGCGAATGGACGAAGAAGCCGCCGTCAACCCGCCCGCAGCGCCGTTCCCCCGGGTGATCGCCGCGCTCGGCCCGAGAATGCTGGAACTGGCACGCGAGGCCGCCGACGGCGCACATACGTTCTTCGCTCCGCCGGAACACACCGCGTTCGCCCGCGAAATCCTCGGCCCGGACAAGCTCCTCGTCGTCCACCAGCCCGTGCTCCTCGATTCCGATCCCTCCGGCGCCCGTGCGACGGCCCGGGAAATGGTGGCGCTGGTACTCGGGAACGGCCCCTACGCACGGCCGTGGCGGGATTTCGGCCACGACCCCGGCCGCCTTGACGACCGGCTGGTCGACGCGGCCGTCGCCTGGGGGGACGAAGAAGCCATCGCCCGCCGCGTACGGCGGCAACTCGACGCGGGGGCGGACCACGTCCTGATCTCCCCGCTCACCCAGGAGCCCGCGCACGCCGCGCGGGATCTGGCACGACTCGCCCCGGCACTCACCGGTGGCGCACGGGAAACCCCAGTCAAGGAGAAGACATGCTGAATCTCGGACCGGTCGGAGTATGGCTGTTCGGCGGCACACCCGCCCCCGTGCCGGTGGAACGCGAACAGCTCCGCCGCATCGAACGGCTGGGTTACGGCTCGGTGTGGTCCGGCGAGACCGTCGGCAACCGTGACGCCTTCGCCCGGAGCGCGATCGCGCTGGCCGCCACCGAACGGCTCGCCGTGGGCACCGGGATCGCCAACCTCTGGGCGCGGCCCGCCCCGACCATGCAGGCCGGCGGACGGGCGCTGGCCGAGGGCTACCCGGATCGCTTCGTGCTCGGCATCGGCATCGGGCACCCGTTCCAGGCCGCCCAGGTCGGCGAGAAGTTCACCACACCACTGACCCGCATGCGGAACTATCTGTCGCGAATGGACGAAGAAGCCGCGGTCAACCCGCCCGCCGCCCCCTTCCCCCGGGTGCTGGCCGCGATCGGCCCGAAGATGCTGGAACTGGCCCGCGAGGCCGCCGACGGCGCGCACCCGTTCTTCATGCCCTTGGCCCACACCGCCTTCGCCCGGCAGATCCTCGGCCCCGGCAAGCTGCTCGTCCCTCACCAGCCCGTGCTGCTGGAACCGGACGCCGGCCGGGCAAGGGCCCACGCCCGGGAAACCGTCCGCATGGTCCTCACCCAGGGGGCGGCCGCCTACGGCCGCGCGTGGCGCGACTTCGGCTACGCCGATGATCTGGCCGGGGTCACCGACCGGCTCGTGGACGCGGCCGTGGCCTGGGGCGACGAGGAGGCGATCGCGCGGCGCGTGCGGGAACAGCTCGACGCGGGGGCCGACCACGTGCTCCTCACCCCCGTCGCGGACGATCTCGTGTCCGCGGTGGACCAGCTGGAGCGGATCGCCCCGGCGGTGCTGGGGGTGGCCGCGTGAGCGTCGGCATCTGGACCTTCGCCTTCGACGGCAAGCCGGTCGCGCTGGTCCGCGAGGCGGCCGCGGAGATCGAGGAACTCGGCTTCGACCACCTGTGGTTCGGCGAGTATCCGGGGCGGGAGGCGATGACCCAGGCGGCGCTGCTGCTGGCCGCGACGAGCCGGATCACCGTGGCCACCGGGATCGCGAGGTTCGACCGCCGGTCCCCGGTGGCCACCGCGGGGGCGCAGCGCGCGCTGTCGGAGGCCTACCCGGGGAGGTTCCTGCTCGGCCTCGGCGGGCATCTGCCCGGTAACCGGCCCGTCGCGTCGATCCGGGAGTACCTCGACGGGATGGACGCCGCCGCACTGTCCATTCCGGACGCCACACCGCGGCCCCGCCGCGTGCTGGCCGCGCTCGGGCCGAAGATGCTGCGCCTGGCCGCGGAGCGCGCCGACGGCGCGCATCCGTACTTCGTGCCGCCCGAGCACACGGCGCGGGCGCGGGAGGTCCTCGGACCGGACGCCTACCTCGCGGTCGAGCAGGGGGTGGTGCTGACGGCGACGGGGGCGCGGGACATCGCGCGCCGCGAGGCGGCGGTGTACCTGGAGCAGGCCCGGCATCACCGGGAGAACCTGCGGCGGCTCGGGTTCACCGACGACGATCTCGCCGGGGGCGGGAGCGACCGGCTGATCGACGCCGTCATCGCCTTCGGCGAGGAGGGCATCGCCGAGCGGGTGCGGGCGCATCGCGACGCGGGCGCCGACCATGTGTGCGTCCAGGTGCTCACCGGCGACGACCGCCTGCCCCGCGCCGAATGGCGCGCACTCGCCGCGGCGCTCGCCGGACCCGCCGAACCGTGAGCATGCCATCGTGATCGATGCGAGCATCGGTGCATGGATCTGCCGCCCGTACCCGCCACCGTCGCCGCCCTGACCTCGGGCGGGGGCCCGAGAGGGGCCGTGGCGCTCGCCGCGGCGTACAGCCGTTTGGAAGACCTCGACGACTGGGACGACCCGGACGACGTGGACGAACAAACCGGCCGAGTCGTCGATCTACTCAAGGAAGCCGAAGCCAACGGCGTCGCCGAGGACGAGACCGCCGAGCTGTGGCGGTATGCCGAACACCTCCAGAGCCGCGCGGCCGAGAACCGGCAGTACCAGGAGGAAATGGCGGCCTACGTCGCCAAGCACGGGACGACGCCGCGAGGGCGGCTCGACGCGAAGCTGAGGCAGGCGCGCGAACTCCACGAGGCCGGGGATCGTGCCGCGGCACTCGCGTTGTTCCGCGAGGTCGCGGAAATCAGCCCCTGGGACAGCGAGTTCAGCGGCTGTCTCGACCGCATCGACACCGGCTGGTGCCGTCTGCTCCACGACGCGGCCCGCGTCGAGGGACCGGCGGCGGCGCGGAAGATCTGGCAAGAAGCCAGGACCCACTACCGGGCGGCAAAGTTCCCCATCACGCCGCACGCCTGGCCGCTGGTCGAACTGCTGCTGGGCACCGGCGTGCCGGACCTCGTCGAGGTCGTCATCCGCGAGTGGATCGAGGCCGCCGAACAGCGCGGCGAGGCGGACGTGCCGGTGACCGAGGACGAGCAGCGGATCTTCGCGCTCGCCCTGGCCGAAATCGAGGGCGCCCGCACTGGACAACCGGAGTGATCAGTCCGTATTTTCGGGAGCATGAGCGACTCACCCCGTGAAGTGTTCTTCCGGCTGTCCGAAGGCATTTCGGACGGCCGCTGGACCGAACTCGGCGACCTGTACGCCGAGGACTGCGTCGTCGAGCACCCCCAGCGCCCCCCGGCGGGCTCCCGGATGACCGGGCGGAAGGCCGTCGCCGACCGGTTCGCGGCGACGGCCGGTTCGATCGAGTTGAAGGCCCGTGACGTGGTGGTCCACGAGACCACCGATCCCGAACTGGTCGTGGCGGAATTCGCCTACCATGGGCGCCACGGCGAGCGCACCTTCCGCAGCGCGAACGTGCAGGTGCTGCGGGTCCGCGACGGCCTGATCGTGCACTCGCGCGACTACCACGACTACCTGAAGATGGCCGCCGCGCGGGACGGGCTGGACGCACTGGCGGCGCAGTACGCGCCGGGGAGCGCGCCGCTGCCCACGTCACCCGAGGTGACCGTCTCCGCCCCCGGGAGCAGCCCGCGCGGGATCATCGAGCGGCTGCTCCACGGCGTCACGAACGGAGAGGGCGCGGCTCTCGCCGGGCTGTACGCCGAGGACTGCCACGTGACACACCCGTTCCATCCGACGGCACCGGTGCTGACCGGCCGCGACGAACTCCGGGCACACTTCGCGCCCGCGCGCGGCGCCCGGCTGCGGGCCCATGACCTGGTCACCTACCAGGGCCAGGATCCGGAACTGATCGTCTCCGAGTTCCGCTACGCCGACCGCGGCGGCCTCTTCGTGCTCTCGAATCTGTTCGTCACCTACATCCGCGACGGCCTCATCACCCGGTCGCGTGACTACGGCGACCATCTCGCCCTCGCCGCGGGCACCAGTACCCTGCCCGAACTGCTGGACGCCGCGCGCGCCGCGTGACCCGCGCCTGGCGGCCCGCTAGCCTCGCCGCCAGGCGGGGTTCAGCCGGATCTCGATGTCGTCGGACCTCGCCTCCGGCGCCGGGTCGGCGGTGGCGCGGACCCGTATCGCACGGCCGGTGTCCGCGTCGACGAACGACAGGGGCGGGCGGCCTTCCTGCAGGTACTTGTCGCCCCATTGCATCAGTGACAGGAACACCGGCAGCAGGTCCTCGCCGGCCTCGGTCAGCCGGTACTCCTCGCGGGCCCGGCTTCCCGGCTCCCGATAGGGAACGGGCGCGACGATCCCCGCGGCCTTCAGCTGTTTGAGTGCCCGCGACACCGCGGGTGCCGAGGTCCCGATCCGCGTCACGAAGTCGTCGAACCTGGTCGTGCCGTAAAAGAATTCCCGGACCACCAGGAACACCGTCTTGGTGCTGAGCAGGTCCAGCACCCGCCCCGCCGAGCATCCGTCACCGATGGACCAGGCATCCCGGTCGCGCAACCGTTCCTCGAACGTCATGGCCACCTCGTCATTGTAACTAATGCTTGCGTTACCCAGCAGGGCGTGGTTCCATCTGGCTAACGAGTACGTTATTCAGATGGAGGGGTGCCGTGGTTTCATTAGCGGGCAAGGTGGCCTTGGTGACCGGGGGGCGGCGCGGACTCGGCGCGGCACTGGTGGACGAGGCGCTGGCGCGTGGGGCGCGAAAGGTGTACTCCACCGCGCGCTCTGGCTACCTCGACGACCGCCCGGAGGTGGTGACCGCCGAACTGGAGGTCCGTTCGGCGGCGTCGGTCGCCGCCCTCGCGGAGGTCGCCTCCGACGTCGAGATCGTGTTCAACAACGCGGGGATCCTGCTGCCGGATCCGCTGCTGACGGGCGATTTCGAGCGCGTCACCGACACGTTCGACATCAACGTCTTCGGGCCGCTGCGGGTGGCGCGGGCGTTCGCGCCGATCCTGGCCGCGAACGGCGGGGGCGCACTGGTGAACATGCACTCGGTGCTGTCCTGGCTGGCCGGCAGCGGCGCCTACGGGGCGTCCAAGGCGGCGGCGTGGTCGCTCACCAACTCGCTCCGGCTCGAACTGGCGGGCCAGAACACCCGGGTCGTCGGCGTGCACGCCGGGTTCATCGACACGGAGATGGTCTCCGCCGTCAAGCTGCCGAAGGCGACCCCGGCCGAGGTGGCCGCGCGGATCATGGACGGCCTTGAGGCCGAGGCCACGGAGGTGCTCGCCGACGACGTCACCGTCACCGTCAAGGCGGCGCTGTCCGGCCCCGTGGAAAGCCTGACCTTCTCAGCCCTCCGCTGACACCAACATCGCGACACTCGAGGAGTACGAACATGCCACTGTGGACCATCCACCACACGCCGGGAATCTTCACCGACGAGGAAAAGCACCAGCTCGCCTCGCGCATCGCGGACCACTACGAACAGGTCGGGCTGCCCCGGTTCTACGTGGTCACGCTGTTCCACGAGACCCGGCCCGAGGACTTCTACGTCGGCGGGAAGCCCACGCCGGCCGGGGTCCGCATCGCCATCGACCACATCGCCCGGCGCAACCCCGACCAGGAGAGCCGGCGCCGGACCGCCCAGTGGGTCAAGGGCATGCTGCGGCCCCACCTCGACCGGATCGAGGGACTGCACTGGGAATTCCACATCGACGAGACCAGCGACGAACTCTGGATGATCAACGGGATCGTACCGCCCCCGGGGGGCTCCGACGCCGAGAAGCTCTGGGCCGAAAGCAACTCGGCGTCCCCCTACTGACCGGCTCCGCCGGGCAGGTCTTAGTCCACGGGAAGGTCGAACTCGCCGTCGCGGGCTCCGGCCACGAAGGCGGACCACTCGGACGGGGTGAAGACGAGCACCGTGCCGTCCGGTTCGGACGACTGCCGCAGCACCGTGTAGGTCACCCCGTCGGTGTGCGGTACCAACGCGAACTCGAGAGCGTCCTCAATGGTCTCGCCGGGTGGTTCGGCACGCTGCCACTCAACGGCATCCCAATCCAGTTCGTCCCGGACATCGGCCTTGTCGTCGGTAGCCCCTTTAGCGCCTGTAGTCATGGTTTCACGGTAGCGCTGCCACCCGGGAGCCGAAACACGACAAGGGGCTCCAGCGTGGACAATCCACGCCGGAGCCCCTTGCCGGACTTGGGCCGCTGGTCAGGCGGTCTCGGTGATGGGACGGTCCACCCAGGACATCAGGCCGCGCAGCTTGCGGCCGGTCTCCTCGATCGGGTGGCGCTCGCCGGCTTCCTGGAGCTTCTGGAAGTTCGGCCGTCCGGCCTCGTCCTCGGCGACCCATTCGCGGGCGAACGTGCCGTCCTGGATCTCGCCCAGGATCTTGCGCATGTTCTCCTTCACCTCGGGGGTGATCACGCGCGGGCCGCGGGTGAGGTCGCCGTACTCGGCGGTGTCCGAGATGGAGTACCGCATGCGGGCGATCCCGCCCTCGTACATGAGGTCGACGATGAGCTTGAGCTCGTGCAGGACCTCGAAGTAGGCGATCTCCGGCGCGTAACCGGCCTCGGTGAGCACCTCGAAACCGGTCTGCACGAGGGCGGAGGCACCACCGCAGAGGACGGCCTGCTCACCGAACAGGTCGGTCTCGGTCTCCTCCTTGAAGGTGGTCTTGATGACACCGGCCCGCGCCCCGCCGATGGCGGCCGCGTAGGACAGCGCCAGCGCCTGCGCGTTGCCGGAGGCGTCCTGCTCGACCGCGATCAGGCAGGGCACGCCCTTGCCGTCGACGAACTGGCGGCGCACCAGGTGCCCCGGGCCCTTCGGGGCCACCATCGCGATGTCCACATTGGCCGGCGGGTTGATCAGGCCGTAGCGGATGTTGAAGCCGTGCCCGAAGAAGACGGCGTCGCCGTCGGACAGGTTCGGCTCCACGTCCTCGGTGTAGATGAAGCGCTGCTTGGTGTCCGGCGCCAGGATCATGATCAGGTCGGCCTCCTTGGAGGCCTCCGCCGGGGTGAGCACCCGCAGGCCCTCTTCCTCGGCCTTCGCGCGCGACTTCGACCCCTCCGGCAGACCGATGCGCACATCGACACCGGAGTCACGCAGGCTCAGCGCGTGGGCGTGGCCCTGGCTGCCGTACCCGATCACGGCGACCTTGCGACCCTGGATGATGCTCAGATCGGCGTCGTCGTCGTAGAAGATTTCGACTGACATGAGGGGAACTGACTTCCTTTCGGTTTTCTGCGTTCGTGGTGCTAGCGCGGTGAGGTGGCGGTGATGGAACGGGCGCCCCGGCCGACCGCGACCATGCCCGACTGCACGATCTCACGGATACCGTAGGGCTCCAGCATCCGCAGCAGCGCGCCGAGCTTGTCACCGGTGCCGGTCGCCTCGATGGTCAGCGCCTCGGGTGACACGTCGACCACCTTCGCGCGGAACAGCTGCACGGTCTCCAGCACCTGGCTGCGCACCGTGGCGTCGGCTCTGACCTTCACCAGCAGCAGCTCGCGCTGCACGGACGTGGACTGCTCGAGTTCCACGATCTTGATGACGTTGACCAGCTTGTTGAGCTGCTTGGTCACCTGTTCGAGCGGTAGCTCCTCAACGGCGACCACGATCGTCATCCGGGACACCTCGGGGTTTTCCGTGGGCCCGACTGCGAGGGACTCGATGTTGAAACCGCGGCGGGAAAACAGCCCGGCAACCCTGGCGAGCGCCCCGGGCACATTCTCCACCAACACGCTCAGCGTATGCGTGCTCACTTGGTCACCTCGTCGTCGTCGAAGAGCGGGCGGATCCCGCGGGCGGCCATGACCTCGTCGTTGCCCGCCCCGGGGCCGACCATCGGCCACACCTGGGCATCCTTGCCGACCACGAAGTCGATCACGACGGGACGGTCGTTGATCTCCATCGCGCGGCGGATGACGTCGTCGACGTCCTCCTTCGTCTCACACCGCAGCCCGGCGCAGCCCAGCGCCTCGGCCAGCAGGGTGAAGTCGGGGATGCGGTGCTTGTGGGTACCGAGATCGGTGTTGGAGTACCGCTCGGCATAGAACAGGTTCTGCCACTGGCGAACCATGCCCAGATTGCCGTTGTTGATCACGGCGACCTTGATCGGGGCGCCCTCGATCGCGCAGGTGGCCAGTTCCTGGTTGGTCATCTGGAAGCAGCCGTCGCCGTCGATCGCCCACACCGCCTTGTCGGGCCTGCCGAACTTCGCGCCCATCGCCGCGGGCACCGCGTAGCCCATGGTGCCGAGGCCGCCGGAGTTGAGCCAGGCGCGGGGCTGCTCGTAGCGGATGAACTGGGCCGCCCACATCTGGTGCTGCCCCACGCCCGCGGCGTAGATCGCGTCCGGGCCGACGAGCTTGCCGATCCGTTCGATCACGTACTGGGGCGAGAGGGTGCCGTCGGCGGGCCACTCGTAGCCCGCGGGGAAGGTCTGCCGCCATGCGTCGATCTGGGTCCACCACGCGGTCAGCTCCGGCGCGCCGGAGCGCTCCGTCTCGGCCTTCACCGCCTCGATGAGGTCCTTGATGATTTCGGCGCAGTCGCCCACGATCGGCACGTCCGCCTTGCGGTTCTTGGAGATCTCCGCCGGGTCGATGTCGGCGTGCACCACGGTGGCGTCCGGCGCGAACGAGTCGAGGCGCCCGGTCACCCGGTCGTCGAAGCGGGCACCGAGGGCGACCAGCAGGTCGGCGCGCTGCATCGCGGCGACCGCGGCGACCGTGCCGTGCATGCCGGGCATGCCCAGGTGCTGGGGGTGCGAGTCGGGGAACGCACCCCGCGCCATCAGCGTGGTCACCACCGGGATGCCGGTCATCTCCGCCAGTGTGCGCAGCTGCTCGGAAGCCTCCGCCTTGATCACCCCGCCACCGACGTAGAGCACCGGCCGGTGCGCCTGCGCGATCAGCCGGGCCGCCTCACGCACCTGCTTGCCGTGGGGCCGCAGTGTGGGCCGGTATCCGGGAAGGTGCATCTCCGGGGGCCACGAGAAGGAGGTCTGCTCCTGCAGGACGTCCTTGGGGATGTCCACCAGCACCGGGCCGGGGCGGCCGGTGGAGGCCAGGTGGAAGGCCTCCGCGATCACCCGCGGGATGTCCACCGGGTCCTTGACCAGGAAGTTGTGCTTGGTGATCGGCATGGTGATGCCGCAGATGTCGGCTTCCTGGAAGGCGTCGGTGCCGATCAGGGACCGGGTCTGCTGCCCGGTGATCGCGACCACCGGAACCGAGTCCATGTTGGCGTCGGCCAGCGGCGTGACCAGGTTCGTCGCGCCGGGGCCGGAGGTGGCCATGCACACCCCGACCTTGCCGGTGGCCTGGGCGTAGCCGGTCGCGGCGTGCCCGGCGCCCTGTTCGTGGCGGACGAGGACGTGACGCACCTTCGTGGAGTCGAGAAGCGGGTCGTAGGCCGGCAGAATCGTGCCACCCGGAATGCCGAACACGACCTCGACGCCGACCGCCTCGAGCGAGCGCACCAGCGACTGCGCACCGGTGACCCGTACCGGCGTACCGGCGGGCGGCGCGGGCTTGGGGCGGGCCCCGAGCTGGGCGGGCGACGCGGGAGCCGGCGCTTGGCCGGCCTTTGTTTCCGATCGCGGGGTGGCGCTTGTCATCTGTTCTGCCTCGTCGGTCTCGTGGGGGGTGTCACTCGTTCGGGTGGGCTTGGTCGGGTTTGCCGCTCGGGCAACAAAAAACCCTCGCCGACCACAAAGGTCGCACGAGGGTCGCGCGTCGACGCAGCGGGCTTCGTCCCCTAAGCGTCGACGCGCCGGGGAAGTACGAGGCCGTTCTGCGATGTCACGGGCACGACGTTAACGGCTCGTTGCAACGAGTGTCAACTCTGCGGGATCGTGATCCCGGATACTGGGCAGTCCCACAGTCGGACGCCCGGTGGTTCCCCGCGGGCCGTCCGGGAGAGGACCCCCGTCTTCGCCGGGGAGGACCGCGCGGTGCACCATCTTGGGGTGGCCGACAAACAGCCCGAGCCGGGCCGGAAGGCGGTGTTCCGCATCCCGGGAACCGCGTTCCTCGCGATCGTGTTCCTGATGGTGTGCCTGATTCCGGTGTCCTTCAACGGGGTTCCGGGCCTGTGGGCGCTCTACCTCGTGCCGCTGGGCCTGATCCTGTTCGTGGTGCGCACCCGCACCGTGGCCACCGCGCAGGGCCTGGCGATCCGCACCATGCTCGGCCACCGCGACCTGCCGTGGGAGGCGCTCAAGGGCCTGGCCATCACCAAGCGGTCGAAGGTGCGTGCCGTGCTGGGCGACGGCAGCCAGATCACGCTGCCCACCGTGCGCCCCCGGCACCTGCCGGTCATCTCGCTGGCCAGCGGAGGCCGGGTGAAGGACCCCAGCGGCCTCACCGACGACATCACCCCCGAAGACCTCGCCCCCGGCGACTCCCCCGGCCAGGACTGACCGCCGCTGCCCGTGCCCTGAAGGTCGCCTGCAAACAGGGCCGTGAGGGACCCCCTCACGGCCCTCGTCCGCCGCTCGGGTCAGGCCGACCAGTCCTCGATCCGGGCGGAGGCGCGGAAGCGCAGGGCCGGGTCGGCGTAGCGGGCGGCGCTCACCTCGTACAACGCGTCCACGGCCGCGCGCTGCGGTCCGTAGGCGGCCGCGTAGGCGGCGATCTCGGTTTCCGACGCGGGCAGTTTCGCGGCGGCGAGCAGGGTTTTCAGCACTTCGATCATCGCGGGATCCTTCTCAGGCGGCGGCGGGCAGGGCGGGGGCGGGGACGCGCAGGTGCCAGTCGGTGCTCTGCTGGAAGGCGTCCCCCGTGCGCAGGAGGACGGCCTCCCCGAAGGCGGGGCCCGCCAGTTGCAGGGACAGCGGCAGCCCGCCCGCGGTGAAGCCCATCGGCACCACCAGGACCGGATTGCCGACGCTGTCCCAGTACGGCGTGTGGATCAGCTGGAACAGCCCGGCCACGTCGATCTGCCCCTCGGGCCCGGTCAGTGACTCGTAGCTGGGTGCCCCGACGGAGATCGCCGGGCAGGCGATCACGTCGACGGTGGAGAACAACCGCCCGATCGCGTCCTGCGCGACCCGTCGCACACGCTGCGCCTGCACGTAGTCCGCGCCGGACACCTGCGCGCCGAGCGCCAGCATCGCCCGGGTGGCCACGAAGTAGTCGTTCCACCTGCCGGACAGATCGGTCCGGTGGTAGGCGAGCGCCTCGCAGCCCATGGTGATCATGTCCGCGGTGATCATCTCCTGCCAGTACGGCAGGGTGACCTCCACGACCGTCGCGCCCCGCGCCGTCAGCACGGCCACCGCGGCGTCGAACACACCCTCCAGCGCCGGGTCGCTGCCTTGCGGGAAGTGGTGCTCCCGCACCACACCGATGCGCAGCCCCGTCAGATCGCCGTCGAACTCCGGCGCGCTGAACGGGGCGTCCACACAGTCCGGGTCGCTGGCGTGCGGCCCGGCGATCACCTCCAGCACGGCCGCGCAGTCCCGGGCGCTGCGGGCCAGCGGCCCGACGTGGTCGAGGCTGTATCCGAGCGGCACACAACCGGACTTCGGCACGCGACCGAACGTCGGCATCAGCCCGCTCACCCCGCAGAACGCGGCCGGGATGCGGATGCTGCCCGCGGTGTCGGTGCCGAGGCCGGCCAGGAACATCCCGGCCGCGACGCCGCTGCCGGTGCCGGAACTGGACCCGCCGGGCCAGGTGTCGGGATTCCACGGATTGCGCGGGATGGGGAACGGTTTCGCCGGATCCGGCATGCCCACGGCGAACTCCATCGTCGTCGTCTTGCCGGTGATCACCGCCCCCGCGGCCTTGAGCCGCGCCACGGACGGCGCGTCCTTGCCCGCGCCCCAGGCGCGGTCGAGCACCAGGCTCTGTGCCGTCGTCGGCCCCTCCGCCATGGCGAGGATGTCCTTGACGCCGAAGGGAATGCCGTGCAGCGGTCCCCGGTCCACCCCCTGCGCCAGTTCGGCGTCGGCCGCCGCGGCGCGTTCCAGGGCGTACTCGTCGAACCGGGCGAGGTAGGTGCCGAGCACCGCGTCGGAGGCGTCGGCGGCGGCGATCGCGGCCTCAGTCAGCCGCACCGAAGTGACGGTGCCCTGGCGCAGTGCCTCGGCGGCGCCGGTGAGGGTCTGGGGCAGCTCGGTCATGAAAACTCCTTGCGGGTGCGCCACGCGCGCGAGACGAACCGGAAACGCTCGCCGCGGGTGTGGATGAAGGCCAGGTCGAAGGGACGGCCGTGGGGGTCGTAGATGATCTGCTCGCTGATGATCAGCGGGGCGCCCACGCGGACGCCGAGCGCCGGAGCCACCAGCGGGTCGGCCGGTTCGCAGCCGAAGATGAACTCCGATTCGGACAGTTCGACGCCGGCGTCGGCCAGCAGGGCGTACCAGTCGGACACGAACGGGGTGTCACGCACGCGCGCCGCCTCGGGGAACAGCACGTAGTTGGTGACCAGCCCGACGGGCTCCTCCTCGTGCAGCGCGACGTACTCCAGGCGCAGGCAGGGGGTGCCTTCCGGCACCGCGAGGCGCTCGGCGACGGTGGCGGGCGCCTCGACCACCGAACGGTCGAGCACGCGTGGCCGCATGCGCCGGTTGAACACGCTGTCGCGGCTGGGGGCCATCACGCCATGGGCCTCCGGCAGTGCGGTGTCCACCGGCTGCACCACCACGTGCGTGCCGATGCCCTGGACGCGTTCGATGAGCCCCTCGGCCCGCAGCAGGGCGAGCGCCTCCCGCACCGTGGCGCGGGTGGCGTGGTGGGAGGCCATCAGATCGGCTTCGCTGGGCAACTGCCCGTCGGGATACCGGCCGCCCTGCACGGCCGCGCGCAACATGTCCCGCAGGCGGCGCACCTCGTGCGCCCGCTGCCGCCGTGAATCGGAGGTCATTCCGGGGGACGGTAAGTACCCGGCGTTGCCCCCCGGTCTCCGCAAGATCACCTCGCCGTTAAGCGGGGCGGCGCTGGTGGAGACGCTCATGCCACCTCCAGCGTCTCGGCCTCGGGCGAACGGGTTCCGGGCAGGCCGAGCGGGACCGCGCCCTTCGGCGGACGCCAGGCGCTGGGCTTGCAGGCGTCGTGGCACCGGCCCTCCGTGGAGCAGCACAGCGAGCAGATGGTGCCGCCATGGAACGGGCAGGTCGCCATGTCGGCCACGTCGTAGTCGCCCTCGCACACCGAACACGGCAGTTCGGCCGCGTCCTCCGGCAACTCGGAGACCCGGGCGACGTACCAGCGCCCCTTGGTCGCCAGTGCGACGACCGGGGGCAGCACGAGCGCCACGGCGAGCGCGATGAACGGCGACAACGCGGCGGCGGCCGCCCCGAAGGCGCCGTAGTAGGCGATCATCGACACCGCGCCCGCCGCGATCATCGAGCCGAATCCGACCGGGTTGACGTGGTAGAGGTGCGCCCGGTGGAACACCAGTTCCGCCGGGGCGAGCCTGAGCAGCCGCTTGTTGATCACCTGGTCGGAGACCATGGCGGCGATCCAGGCCACGCCGATGTTGGAGTACCAGGCCAGCACCTCCACGATGTGGCTGAAGATGTCGATCTCCATGAGCACCAGCGCCAGGCCCACCTGGAGGAACACCCAGGCGGCGCGGCCGGGGTGGCGGTGCAGCAGGCGGGAGAAGAAGTTCGACCAGGACAGCGAACCCGAGTAGGTGTTCATGATGTTGATCTTGATCTGGGACAGCAGCACCAGCAGGCCGGCGAGGACCAGCGCGACGGTGTGGTTGCCGGTCAGCCGCTCGTAGACCACGGTGAACAACTCCACCGGAACTCCGACCTGTTCCGCGCCGACCTTCGTGGAGGCGTAGCCGACCAGCAGCGTGGAGGCGAAGAAGATGCCGACGGCGAACAGGGCGAACCCGGGGCCGCCCATGATCACCGCGAGCCGCCACCGGCCCCGGTTGCCCTCCGCGGGGTCGGGCATCAGGCGCAGGTAGTCGCCCTGCTCGCCCACCTGCGTGGCCAGCGACAGTTGCGCGGCTGCGATGGTGAACACGGCGAGCACGGTCAGTCCGGCGCCGCCCGCCGGGGAGACCGTGGCCGGGTGCACCATGTCGTGCCCGGCGTCCGGCGCGGTCGCCGCGGTGCCCAGCGCCAGTCCGATCAGCGCGATCCAGACCGGCCAGGTCCAGGCCTGGAACCTGGCGCTGAACGACATGCCGTACAGGGTCAGCGGGATCATCACCGCGGACACCACCACGTAGGACAGGTGGATCTCCAGGTGGGTCAGCGCGGTCACCGCCTGCGCCATGATCGCGCCCTCGTAGGCGAGGAAGATCAGCGTGTACGTGGCGTACACCAGCGAGGTCAGCGTGGAGCCGAGGTAACCGAAGCCGGAACCCCGGGTCAGCAGGTCTATGTCGACGTGCTTGCGCGCGATCGCGAAGGCGATCACCAGTGTCAGCGGCAGCGTGACGGCCGCCGCGACGGCGAAACCGACGAGCGCGTTGGCGAAACCGAACGCGTCCACGAACGCCGCGTCGAGTGCGTAACCCGCCATCGCGGAAATGCCGACCAGGCAGGACAGGAACACCATCCAGGGCGACCACTGGCGAAACGCCGCCGGGGTGTAGCGCAGCGAGTAGTCTTCCATCCGCGGGTTATCGGCAAGCCCCATAATCCGCTCCCTTCGTTCGGTGGGGGAGGCGAATGCGAAAGCTAGAAATGGGTTATTGCCGGGATGTATCCGGTTTCCCCGCGCCCCGTTACGCCGGATGCCGGAACGGTCGCAGCGCTACCGACCTGCGTTTTCCCACATGTTGGGCACGGTTTCGCCGGATACCGGCCCGCCCCGGCCGCCGGGGCGGGCGCGCGGTGCCCGGCGTAACCTGATTGCATGCCTCAGTTGCGTTCCCGAACCACCACCCACGGCCGCAATGCCGCGGGCGCCCGCTCCCTGTGGCGGGCCACCGGCATGACCGACAGCGACTTCGGTAAGCCGATCGTGGCGATCGCCAACTCCTACACCCAGTTCGTGCCCGGCCACGTACACCTCAAGAACCTCGGCGAGATCGTGGCCGAAGCGGTGGCCGAGGCCGGCGGGGTGGCCCGGGAGTTCCACACGATCGCGGTGGACGACGGGATCGCCATGGGCCACGGCGGCATGCTCTACTCGCTGCCCTCGCGCGAGATCATCGCCGACTCGGTGGAGTACATGGTCAACGCGCACCAGGCGGACGCGCTGGTGTGCATCTCCAACTGCGACAAGATCACGCCGGGCATGCTCAACGCCGCACTGCGGCTCAACATCCCCACCGTGTTCGTGTCCGGCGGGCCGATGGAGGCGGGCAAGGCGGTCGTGGTCGACGGGGTCGCGCACGCACCGACCGACCTGATCACCACGATCTCGGCCTCGGCCAACGCCGCGATCGACGAGGAGGGCCTCGGCGTCGTGGAGCGCTCGGCCTGCCCGACCTGCGGCTCCTGCTCGGGCATGTTCACCGCGAACTCGATGAACTGCCTCACCGAGGCGCTGGGCCTGTCGCTGCCCGGGAACGGCTCCACCCTGGCCACGCACGCCGCCCGCCGCGCGCTGTTCACCGAAGCGGGCCGCACCGTGGTGGAACTGGCCAAGCGCTGGTACGGCGAGGACGACGAGAGCGCGCTGCCCCGCTCCATCGCGAACAAGAAGGCGTTCGAGAACGCCATGGCGCTGGACATGGCCATGGGCGGTTCGACCAACACCGTGCTGCACGTCCTCGCCGCCGCGCAGGAGGGCGAGGTCGACTTCACCATCGACGACATCGACGCGATCGGCCGCCGGGTGCCCTGCCTGTCCAAGGTGTCCCCCAACTCGGACTACCACATGGAGGACGTGCACCGGGCCGGTGGCATCCCGGCGATCCTCGGTGAGCTGAACCGCGCCGGCCTGCTGAACAAGGACGTCCACGCGGTGCACTCCCCCAGCCTCGAGGCGTGGCTGTCCACTTGGGACATCCGGGCCGAGTCGCCCTCCGCCGAGGCCGTGGAGCTGTTCCACGCGGCGCCGGGCGGGGTCCGCACCACCGAGGCGTTCTCCACCTCGAACCGCTGGTCCTCTTTGGACACCGACGCGGCGGGTGGCTGCATCCGCGACATCGAACACGCGTACACCGCCGACGGCGGCCTGGCCATCCTGCGCGGCAACCTCGCCGAGCGCGGCGCGGTGATCAAGTCCGCGGGCATCGACGAGTCGCTGTGGGTCTTCCAGGGCCCCGCGCGGGTCGTGGAGAGCCAGGAAGAGGCCGTCTCGGTCATCCTCGGCAAGAAGATCCAGCCGGGTGAGGTGCTCGTGGTCCGCTACGAAGGCCCCGCGGGCGGCCCCGGCATGCAGGAGATGCTGCACCCGACGGCGTTCCTCAAGGGCGCGGGCCTCGGCAAGAAGTGCGCGCTGATCACCGACGGCCGGTTCTCCGGTGGGTCGTCGGGCATCTCGGTCGGGCACATCTCCCCCGAGGCCGCTTCCGGCGGCGTGATCGGCCTGGTGCAGGACGGGGACCAGATCCTCATCGACGTGCACCAGCGCAGGCTCGAACTGCTCGTCGACGAGGAGGTGCTGGCCGAGCGGCGGTCGAAGATGGAGACGAGCGAGCGGCCGTGGCAGCCGGTCGACCGGCAGCGGCCGGTCACCGCCGCGCTGCGGGCCTACGCCCGGATGGCGACCTCGGCCGACACCGGCGCCGTCCGCGACGTCAACCGCTAAACCCCATCGAAAACGGCCGTGAGGGACCCCCTCACGGCCGTTTTTGCCGTTGGCCGGTGAATCCGGGGTGTCAGTGGTGCCGCGGGGGCGGACCCCGGGCCCCGGCCGGCGAATCCGGGGCTCAGCGGAACAGCGAGAGCACGATCGCCATCGCGCCGGCCGCCAGGACGAAGCCCACGAAGCCGAACGGCACCGGGCGGCGCCGCCAGGGGGTGTTGACGTCGAGGGAGATCCGGCCCGGACCGGTGAACAGCAGCGCGAGCGCGATCCCGCCGAGCACCAGGTGGTACTCGAAGCCGGAACCGGCGGCGTTGCTGTCGAGGAAGAACCCGGCGCGGTACTCCAGGTACACCACGTTCGCCGTGATCGCCAGCAGCGCGCCCGCGGCCGCCGGGGTGAACAGCCCCAGGACCAGCAGGCCACCGGCGACGATCTCGGTGACCCCGGCGACCCAGGACAGCGCGGTGGTCTGGCTGGTGTAGCCGTGCGCGGCGAGGATCCGGGCGAACTCGGCGATGCCCGGACCGGAGAACAGGCCGAACACCTTCTGCAGGCCGTGGGCGCCGAGGGCGCCACCGAGCACGATCCGCAGGATCAGCAGGCCGAAGTCCAGCCCGCCGTGCCAGCGCGCGGCCCGGTCGTCGTCGTAGGCCAGGCGGTCTTCCGGGTCCGGGAGGCCGGCTCCGGGGTCCTGCGGGTCGAAGTAGCCGGACTCCGTGAACAGGCTCGGCCGGGCGTACTCATCACCTTGGGTCACGCGCGCAGAGTAGGCCATCACGCCCGCCCGGCATAGCGGTTCGGCGCGTCAATATTCGCCGTGCACCAGATTGTGGGGCAGTTCGCCACCGGCGTAGCGCGCGATCTCCGCGGCGGCCACCGCGTAGGAACGCCGCTGCAGGCCCCGCGTCGCCCCCGCGACGTGCGGGGTCAGCACGAGGTTCGGGGCCGTCCACAAAGGATGTTCCGGGGGCAGCGGCTCGGGATCGGTGACGTCGAGGGCGGCCCGCAGCCGCCCGGAGGTCAGTTCCGCCAGCAACGCGGGGGTGTCCACGACCGGGCCCCGGGACACGTTGACCAGTACCGCGCCGTCGGCCATCGCGGCGAGGAACGCCGAGTCGGCCATGCGGCGGGTCCGCGAGGTCAGCGGGACCATGAGCACGACGACGTCGTGGGTTCCCAGCAGAGAGGGCAGCTCCGCCACGCCGCGCACCCCGGGGCGGGCCCGCAGCCCCACCATCGTGGTGACCGCGTCGAACGGCTCCAGCCTGCGGCGCAGCTGGTTGCCCAGATCGCCTGCCCCCACGATCAGCACCCTCTTGTCCTGCAGGGTGTCGGTGGTGTGCCGGTGCCACCGGTGGGCTGCCTGGTCGGCGGCGAACTCGCGCAGGTCGCGGAACATCGACAGCAGGGCCGCCACCACCCATTCGGCGGTGCTGCCGCCGTGGGCCCCGCGGCAGGTGGACAGCAGGACCCCGGCGGGCAGCGCACCCACCCAGTCCTCCGCCCCGGCGGACAGCAACTGGATCAGCTTCAGGTTGGGCAACTGCTCGAACAGCGTGCCCCGCTCGCCCGCCCGGTGCGTACCGGGGATCAGCACCTCCGCCCCGGCCGCCTCCGGTGGCAGCGGAGCTCCCCAGGTGTAGCGGACCGTCCGCACACCGGGGATCTCGGCGAGGGCGCGGACGCCGTCGTCGTCGGGAACCAGAACGGTGATGGTCATGATCACCACCGTATCGCCGCGGTGACGCCCTCGCGGCCGGTGCGATGTCCGCTCACCGCACCCGATCGGGGCCCTGGCCCGCCTCGGGCAGGCACTTACCGGTGTCTCACGCGCGCCCGCCTAGGCTTGAGTCCTATGCGTGTTCGGTTGGGGAGGACGTGGGGGGCCGCGCCGTGGCTGCTGGCCACTGCCGTCCTGCTCGCCGGATGCGCGCGCTTCGACGATCGCGCATCCGGGCAGAGTTTCACCCCCGCCCCGGAGCTGACCGCCCCCGCGGGCCCGCAGCCCCGACTGCCCGAGATCGACGGCACCTCCCGCACCAATCCCCGGCCCGGCGGCACCCCGACCTCGATCCCCCCGCCCCAGGGCTGCACCGACTACGACAAGGCGGTCGTGGCGACCTGCCTGGACACGGTGTCGGCGATCGCCGCGCTGCCGGGCGGCGGCTCGGATCCGGGGGCGCTGGCGGCGGAACGCCGCAGCGGCCGGATCATGCAGGTCTCCGCCAACACCAAACCCGTCCAGCTGGCCTCGCTCAAGGTCGACGCGACCGGTGACGGCGGGCTGACCGGGCTGGCGCTGTCCCCCACCTTCGGCGAGGACCAGCTCGTCTTCGCCTACATCACCACCGCCACGGACAACCGGGTGGTCCGGCTGACGAGGGGCCAGCAGCCCAAGCCGGTGCTCACCGGTATCCCGAAGGGCGCCACCGGCAACCGCGGTGCGCTGGCCGTCGACGGCAAGGGCGCGCTACTGGTGGCCACCGGGGACGCGGGCAATCCCGCCGCGGCCGCCGATCCCCGCTCGCTGGCGGGGAAGGTGCTGCGCATCGACACCGCGGGCAACGCCGCGCAGGGCAACCCCGCTCCCGGCAACCGGGTGATCGCCGGCGGGCTGCACTCCCCCGGCGGGATCTGCAAGTCCGGGGATCTGACGCGGCTGTGGGTCACCGACCACGGCACCATCGACGCGCTCTACCGGGTCAATCCGGGTGCCGCGCTGTCCGCGCCCGCCTGGACCTGGCCGGACCGGCCGGGGGTGGCGGGCTGCGCGGACGGCGGTCAGTCGGTGCTGGTCGCCACCGCGGGCAGCGCCGTCCAGCAACTGCCGCTCACCGCGGAGGGCGCCGTCGGCGGCACCCCGAAGCCCCTGCTGGACGGCAAGAACGGAACGGGTTACGGGCGCTACGGCGGCCTCGACCCGATCGACGGGCAGTTCGCCTTCATCGGCACGGTGAACAAGGACGGCGGGCAGCCCGTGTCCAGCGACGACCGCGTGGTCGTGATCCAGCTCCAGCCGAATCCCAACGGCGGCAGCGGCAAGGACTGACCCCGCCCGGCACGGGGCCTTCGAACCACCGGCCCGGCGCCGATCAAGGAGTCACTCGTCCTCGGCCACCAGGCCCCTGCGTCGTTCTTCCCGCACGAGGGCAACCCTGGTCAGCCGTGGGGTTCTCCGGCGAAAGCTGTAAAAACTCGTGCATGTGGTGCGCGGGGGTTGCCGTACCGTGGCGGCGTGGACGTGGAACCGGGTGAACTGGTCGACCGGGCTGCCGCCGTCTCCGACCCCGAGTCCGACGAGTACTGGGGACTCATCCGCCGCCTGCACGATCGCACGGACCGCGCCGTGTTCGACGTGGCGCTGACCGCCGCCCGATCGACGGAAATCCGGCGCCGGCTGGTCGGCCTCGATGCGCTCGGCCAGATCGGGTACGCCGCCGACCGGCCTTTCCGGGCCGAGACACTGGCCGCGCTGCTGGCCGAGGCGGCACAAGCCGCCGACGACCGGCTGATCGCCTCGGCCGTGACCGCACTCGGCCACCTGTCCGACCCGCGCGCGCGTCCCGGCATCCTGCGCCACGCCGCCCACCCGAGCAAGGAGGTGAGGTTCGCCGTCGCGGTGGCACTGCCCGGTGCGACGGACGCCGACGCACCCGACGCCGACGTCGTCGAGGCCCTGATCCGCCTGACCCGCGACCCGGACACCCAGGTGCGGGACTGGGCCACCTTCGGACTCGGCACCCAACTGGACGCGGACACACCGGCCGTCCGCGCGGCCCTGACCAACCGCCTCGACGATCCCGACGGCGACACGGCCGGGGAGGCTCTGCTCGGGCTGGCCCGCCGCCACGATCCGCGGGCCCTGCCCAGGGTGCTGGCCTGGCTCGACGACGACCCCGGCAACCTGATCATCGAGGCGGCCGGGGAACTCGCCGCCCCCGAGTGCCTGCCGGCGCTGCTGCGTCTGAAGGACCGGGATGACGGCGGAGACAACGCATGGTCGGCAGGACTTGACGAGGCCATCGCCGCCTGCGCGTCCGCCCGGCCGACGGGTTAGCGGTTTCCCGTGAGGGGACCCCTCACGGTCGTATTTGCTGTGAGGAGCCCCCTCACAGCAAAGTCCGGTCGGTTACGGATTGCCGCGAAGCGCTGTCAGCGACCGCGGCGTGACGGGGACGGCGCGAGAGCGCGCCTGGAGGCCCGTACGTCGAGCACGGCCACGGCCAGGGAGGCGAGCCCGCCCAGCATCCCCAGGTAACGGCCGAGACCACCGTAGGCCCCGACGCCGCCCTCCTGAAGGACCACCGACGCGTCCTCGCCGTGCACACGGTCGATGGAATGCCAGAGCACGCTGTCCATGGCCAGCCAGCCGAGGACCATCAGGACCACGGCCACCGCCGCGGCCATCAGCCACAGCTGCGGCAGGCCGCTCACCCGCGCCCGGCGGGACTGGCCGAACAGCACCACGGCCAGCCCCGTCAGCACCAGCAGCAACGGCCCCGCCCAGGCGAGGAACCCGGTGGCCCAGGCGTCGCGCGCGACCTCACCGGCCGGCACCTCGCGCAGGGCCTCTTCGGCGATCTGGTTGCGGGCCGCCAGGTTCGTCCAGGGCAGGAACAGCGCGGCCACCGCGACCGCCCCCGCGGCGAGCGCGGTCCACTCCCGCCAGGAGACCCGGCCGGGCGAGAACCAGCCCGCCCGCGGCGCGGGAACGGCCCCGGTCCGGCTGCCCACGGCCTAGCCCTGGCCGACTCGCTCGAGGATGAGCTCGCGCACGCGTTTCGCGTCGGCCTGGCCCTTGGTCGCCTTCATCACCGCACCGACGATCGCCCCGGCGGCCTGCACCTTGCCGCCGCGGATCTTGTCGGCGATGTCGGGCTGCGCGGCCAGCGCTTCGTCGACCGCGGCGAGCAGCGCCGAGTCGTCGGAGACGACCTTCAGTCCGCGCTTCTCCACGACCTCGTCGGGCTCGCCTTCCCCGGCGAGCACCCCCTTGACCACCTCGCGGGCCAGCTTGTTGGTCAGCTCACCGGTGGAGACCAGTTCGATCACCCTGGCCACCTGCCCGGGGGTGATCGGCAGGGCGGTCAGCTCCACCTCACGGGAGTTGGCCTCCTGGGCCAGGAAGTTGATCCACCAGCCGCGCGCGTCGCCGGGCTTCGCCCCGGCTGCGACCGTCGCCTCGACGTGGTCGACCGCGCCCGAGTTGAACAGGTCCCGCAGTTCCTCGGCGGTGAGCCCCCACTCGGCCTGGATCCGCTGCCGCCGGGCGGCGGGCATTTCGGGCAGCGTGCCGCGCAACTGCCCGACCCACTCCGCGGGCGGCGCGATCGGCACCAGGTCGGGCTCCGGGAAGTACCGGTAGTCCTCCGCGGTCTCCTTCGTGCGGCCGGGCGAGGTGGTGCCGTCGGCCTCCTGGAAGTGGCGGGTCTCCTGGGTGACCTTGCCGCCGTCGGCGAGCACCGCGGCCTGCCGGGTCATCTCGTAGCGCACCGCGCGCTCGACGCTGCGCAGCGAGTTGACGTTCTTGGTCTCGGTGCGGGTGCCGAACTCGGTGGCGTCCTTGGCCATCAGCGACACGTTCGCGTCACAGCGCAGGGAGCCCTGGTCCATCCGGACGTCGGACACGCCGAGCGCGAGCAGCAGGTCCCGCAGCGCGCTCACATAGGCCCGTGCCACCTCCGGGGCGCGGGCGCCGGTACCCACGATCGGCTTGGTGACGATCTCGATCAGCGGCACGCCTGCGCGGTTGTAGTCCAGCAGCGAGTGCTCGGCACCGTGGATCCGGCCGGTGGCACCGCCGACGTGCAGCGACTTGCCGGTGTCCTCCTCCATGTGCGCGCGCTCGATCTCCACGCGCACCACTTCGCCGTCGTCCAGCGTCACGTCGAGGTAGCCGTTGAACGCGATCGGCTCGTCGTACTGGGAGGTCTGGAAGTTCTTCGGCATGTCCGGATAGAAGTAGTTCTTCCGGGCGAACCGGCACCACGAGGCGATCTCGCAGTTGAGCGCCAGGCCGATCCGGATCGCCGACTCCACTGCCTTGCCGTTGACCGCCGGCAGCGAACCGGGCAGGCCGAGGCAGGTCGGGCAGACGTGTGTGTTGGGCTCGCCGCCGAAGAGGTTCGCGCAGCCGCAGAACATCTTCGTGTTCGTGTTGAGCTCGACGTGCACCTCGAGCCCGAGGACCGGGTCGAAGCGCTCGAGGACCTCGTCGTAGTCCATCAGGTCGGCAACCGCGGTCACAGCGTTGCTCCCTTCAGCTCCGGAACCCGGTCGATGATGCTGCCGCGCGCCACCTCGTAGGCGGCGCCGACGCGGTAGAGGCGGTCGTCGGCCAGCGCGGGGGCCATGATCTGCAGCCCGACCGGCAGCCCGTCCTCGTCGGACAGCCCGCTCGGCACGCTCATGGCCGCATTGCCCGCGAGGTTGGCCGGGATGGTGCACAGGTCGGCGAGGTACATCGCGAGCGGGTCGTCCACCCGCTCCCCGATCTTGAACGCCGTGGTCGGGGTGGTGGGCGAGACGAGCACGTCCACCCGCTCGAACGCGGCGTCGAAGTCCCGCTTGATCAGCGTCCGCACCTTCTGCGCGGAACCGTAGTAGGCGTCGTAGTAGCCCGAGGACAGCGCGTACGTGCCGAGCATGACGCGGCGCTTGACCTCGGCGCCGAAGCCCGCCTCACGGGTCAGCGACATGACCTCTTCGGCGCTGTGCCTGCCGTCGTCGGCCACCCGCAGCCCGTACCGCATCGCGTCGAAGCGGGCGAGGTTCGAGGAGCATTCACTGGGCGCGATCAGGTAGTACGCCGGCAGCGCGTAGGTGAAGTTCGGGCAGGAGACCTCGACGACCTCCGCGCCCAGTGCCCGCAGCTGCGCGACGGCGGCCTCGAAGGACCGCTGCACCCCGGCCTGGTAGCCGTCCCCGGCGAACTCGGTGACGACGCCGACCTTCACCCCGGTCAGGTCCCCGCGCAGGCCCTCGCGGGCCGCGGCGACCACCGGCGGCACCGGCGCGTCGATCGAGGTGGAGTCGAGCGGGTCGTGCCCGGCGATGACCTCGTGCAGCAGTGCGGCGTCGAGCACGGTGCGGGCGCACGGCCCGGCCTGGTCCAGCGAGGAGGAGAAGGCGACCAGGCCGTAGCGGGACACCCCGCCGTAGGTGGGCTTCACGCCGACGGTCCCGGTGACCGCGCCGGGCTGGCGGATCGAACCGCCGGTGTCGGTCCCGATGGCCAGCGGCGCCTCGAAGGCGGCCAGCGAGGCCGCCGACCCGCCGCCGGAACCGCCGGGGATGCGCGTGGGGTCCCACGGGTTGCGGGTGGGCCCGAACGCCGAGTTCTCGGTGGAGGAGCCCATCGCGAACTCGTCCATGTTCGTCTTGCCCAGGATCGGCACGCCCGCTTCGCGCAGCTTGCGCGTGACGGTCGCGTCGTAGGGCGGAACCCAGCCTTCGAGGGTCTTCGACCCGCAGGTGGTGGGCATGTCGCGAGTGGTGAGCACGTCCTTGAGCGCCAGCGGCACCCCGGCCAGCGCGGAGGCGGGCTCGGCGGCCTCGTCCACCGCCCTGGCGGCGGCGAGCGCACCCTCCGCGTCGAGGTGCAGGAAGGCGTGCACGGCGCCGTCCACCTCGGCGATCCGGTCCAGGTGCGCCTGCGTCACCTCGACGGCGGACACCTCGCGGGCGCGAATCTTTTCCGCCAGTTCGGCGGCGGTGAACCTTGTTAGGTCGGTCACTTACTGTTCCTCCCCCAGAATCCGCGGTACCCGGAACCGGCCCTCTTCGGCGGCCGGTGCGCCCGCCAGCGCCTGCTGCTGGGTCAGCCCCGGGCGCACGACGTCCTCACGGAAGACGTTGGTCAGCGGCACGGCATGCGAAGTCGGCGGGATGTCGTCCCCGGCGACCTCGCCGACCTTGGCAACCGCGTCCAGGATCTGGTCGAGCTGACCTGCGAAAACGTCGAGCTCGTCGTCGGTGACCGCCAGCCTGGCGAGTTTGGCGAGGTGCGCGACCTCGGCACGGGAAATGTTGGGCACGCGGGTTACTCCCGGGGTGTGCTGTCAATGGTTTCGGTAAGGGGCAAGTCTATGGCGAGCGCCGCAGGTGGCTCGACGGGGTTGTGCACAGCTTGCGTGCGGAACGGTCTCGGAACGCGGACAGCACCTCCCCCCGCGCCGCCCCGTCTGTCACAATCGGCGACCGGCAGCACTCCACGGCAAGGCTGGAGCGCTCGACCCGAAAGGGGTTCACGTTGTCCTTCCTGATCCGGGTTCAACTCCCGGACTCCCCAGGAACCCTCGGTGCGGTCGCCACGGCGCTCGGCACGATCGGGGCGGACATCCTCAGCGTGGACGTGGTCGAGCGTACCGGTGGGATCGCCATCGACGACCTGGTGATCGAACTGCCGTCGGGGCGGCTGCCGGACGCGCTCATCACGGCCGCCGAGAGCATCCCGGGGGTGGAGGTGGACGCGGTCCGGCCGTATGCCGGGCTGCTGGACTCCCACCGGGAGCTGGAACTGGTCGAAGACATCGCCGCGCAGCCCGCCCGGGGCCTGGAGCTGCTGGTCGAGGGCGTGCCCAGGATCATCCGCGCGGGCTGGTCGATCGTGGTTTCCCACGCCGAGGACGGCATCCACCGCCTGGCCTCCTCGAGCGCCGCGCCGGAGGTGCCGATCACCGAGCTGCCCTGGCTGCCCCTGCAGCGGGCCACCGTGCTGGACGGCGAAGACGCGTGGGTGCCCCAGACCTGGCAGGAGCTGGGCACCGAACTGGCGGCGACCCCGCTGGGCAAGCCGGACCGTGCCCTGCTGGTCGGCCGCCCCGGCGGGCCGATGTTCCGCGCGGCCGAGGTCGCGCGGCTGGCCCATTTCGCCGGGATCGTCGCCGTCGTCCTCGACGGCTGAGCTCGCGCTTCCGGGTGAAAGTGCGCGCCCAGCGCATGCCGTGTCCGCTCAGCGCAACCCGTGTTCGGCGGCACCGGTGATGTTGCGCGCCATCCCGCCGAAGATCACCCGGTGCCAGGGCACGAGTGCCTTCCAGTACAGGTGCCCGGCCAGCCCGTGGGGCAGGAAGATCGCCCGCTGCCGGTAGACCGACCCCCCGCCGGTGTCCTGGTTCGCGGACAGTTCGAGCCAGGCCCGGCCCGGCAGGCGCATCTCGGCACGCAGGCGCAGCAGGTGCGGCCGCTCGACGCGTTCCACGCGCCACCAGTCCAGCGCCTCGCCCACGTGCAGGCGGCGCGGATCGCGCCTGCCGCGCCGCAGGCCCACGCCCCCGGCCAGCCGGTCGATCCAGCCCCGCACCGCCCACGCGAGCGGGAAGGAGTACCAGCCGTGCTCGCCGCCGACGGCCTCGATCACCGACCACAGCGTGCCGGCGTCCGCCGGGGTCCGGAGCTCCCGCACGTCCTGGTACACGCTCCCGCCGGACCAGCGGGGATCGGTGGGCAGCGGATCGGAGGGCGCGCCCGGGGTGCTCGCGTCCGACCACCGGGTCGGCACGTCGGCGGCGCGGGTGCGCGCCAGCGCCAGTTCCACGGCCCGGTCGTAGGGGGTGAGGCCGCCCTCGGGATCGGGGATCCACGCGGCGATGTCGCGGTCGTGGCAGACCACCTCGTGGACCAGGGACTCGATGAGCGGCACCGCGATGCTGCGCGGCACGGGCGTGACCAGGTTGACCCACTGCGCGGACAACCACGGCGTGAGCACGGGGACCGGCACCACCAGCCGCCGCGGCAGCCCGGCCACCACCGCGTACCGGCGCATCATCTCCAGGTAGGTGAGCACCTCGGGGCCGCCGATGTCGAACGCCCGGTTCACCTCCGGCGGCAGTTCGGCCGCCCGGACCAGGTAGTGGAGTACGTCGCGGACGGCGATGGGCTGGATCCGGTTGTGCACCCAGCGCGGGGTCACCATGGCGGGCAGCCGCTCGGTCAGGTAGCGCAGCATCTCGAAGCTGGCCGAGCCCGAACCGAGGATGATCGCGGCGTTGAGCACCACGGTCGGCGCCCCCGAGCCGAGCAGAATGCGGCCGACCTCGGCCCGGGAGGCCAGATGGGCGGACAGGGGTTCACCCTCGGGCGTGATCCCGCCCAGGTAGACGATCCGGCCCACGCCCGCCCGGGCGGCCTGCCCGGCCACGGTTTTCGCGCCCTGCCGGTCCAGGCGGACGAAGTCCTTCCGGTGCAGGGAGTGGACGAGGTAGTAGACCACCTGCCGTCCGTCCAGGGCGGCGGCGACGCTCGGCGCGTCGCCGACGTCGCCGCGCACCACCTCCACCCGGTCGTGCCAGGCGGTTTCGGCCAGCTTCCCCGGATCCCGGGCCACGGCACGGACCTCGTGCCCGGCCCTGAGCAGTTCCGGGACCAGGCGCCCGCCGAGGTAGCCGGTGGCGCCGAACACCACGCACCGCATCCTCCGATCGTCGCTCAGGTCAGGCGCGACGGCCACCAGACGCGCTTGTCCAGCTCCAGTGACAGCGCCGGGACCAGCAGGGAACGCACGATCAGGGTGTCCAGCAGCACCCCGAAGGCGACCAGGAAGGCGATCTGCGCGAGGAACAGGATCGGGATCACCGCCAGGGCCGCGAAGGTCGCCGCCAGCACCACGCCGGCCGAAGTGATCACGCCGCCGGTGAGGGTGAGCCCCCGCAGAACCCCCTTGTGGGTGCCCAGGCTCAGGGTTTCCTCCCGCACCCGGGTCATCAGGAAGATGTTGTAGTCCACGCCGAGCGCGACCAGGAACACGAACGCGAACAGCGGCACCGCCGGATCGGCGCCCGGGAAGCGGAACAGGTGGTTGAACACCATCGCCGAAACACCCAGTGTCGCGCCGAAGGACAGCAGGACGGTCACGATCAGCAGCAGCGGGGCCACCAGTGCGCGCAGCAGCAGCGCCAGGACCACGAAGATCACCGCGAGCACGATGGGGATGATCACCGCCCGGTCGCGCCGCGAAGTCTGCTGGGTGTCGAGTTGGATCGCGGTCCGCCCGCCGACCTGCGCGTCCGCGCCCGGCACGGCGTGCACGGCGTCCCGGATGCGCTGCACCGTGGCCAGTGCCACCTCGGAGTCCGCCGGGTCCGACAGGACCGCGTACACCTGCGTGCGGCCGCCCACGGTGGTGGTGGGTGCGACCTGCGCGACCCCCGGCACGTGGGCGGCGCGGACCACCTCGTCGGCACGCCCCGCGTCGGCGATGATCACGGTCGGGGAGCCGGAGCCGCCGGGGAAGTGCCGGGCCTGCGCCCGCTGCCCGCTCACCGAGTCCACTTTGGTCAGGAACAGATCGGACTGCGCGGTCCCGGAGGCCTTCAGCTGGGGCAGGAAGGCGACCCCGGCCAGGAGGACCACGCTGGTGACCACCCAGACCGTGCGGGGCCGGGCCTCGACGGCGCGGGCGATCCGCGCCCAGAGCCCGCCGGTTTCGGGATGCGGCGAGCCGAGTTTCGGGCGCAGCGGCCAGAACGCGGCGCGCCCGCACAGCGCGAGCGCGGCGGGCAGGAAGGTGAGCGAGGCCAGCAGGGCCGCGACGATGCCGATGGCGGCGACCGGACCGAGTCCGCGGTTGGACTGCAGATCGGAGAACAGCAGGCAGAGCACCCCCAGCACGACCGTCACCGCGGACGCGACGAGCGGGGGGAGCACGGCGCGCCAAGCGATCCTCAAGGCCTCGAACCGGTCTTCGGTGTCCCGGAGCTGCTCGCGGAACCGGGACACCAGCAGCAGGGCGTAGTCCGTGGCGGCGCCGAAGACGAGAATGAACAGGATGCCCTGGCTCTGGCCGTTGAGCGTGAGCAGGTCGTGGTCGGCCAGCACGTACACGGCGAGGCTGGCCAGGCCGAGCGCGAACACGGCCGAAAGCAGCACCAGGACGGGCAGCAGCACGCTGCGGTAGACCAGCACGAGGATCACCGCCACCACCAGGCCCGCCACGACCAGCAGGAGCCCGTCGATGCCGCCGAAGGCGGTGACCATGTCCGCGATCTGCGCGGCGGGCCCGGTGACCAGCACGGTCAGCCCGGACGGGGGTGAGGCGAGTTCGGCGCGGATCGTCTTGACCACTTCACCGGGTTTCTGCCCGGTCTTGATCGGTACGACCAGTTGCAGGGCCTGCTTGTCTTCGGACAGCTGTGCCCGGGGCAGCGGCCCGGCGACGCCCGGGATCTGTCCGATCCGGACGGCCGTCTCGGTGAGGAAGGCCGTGTCCGGCCCGGTGATCCCGGCCGGGCGCTCGGCGACGACGACGGCGGGCAGCACCTGCGTCGGCGAGAAGGCGCGCTGCTCGTCCTGGACCCTGGTGGACTCGGCGGAGGCGGGCAGGAACGCCGAGCTGTCGTTCTTGGCGACCGAGCTGAGCTTGCCGGTGTAGGGCCCGCCGAAACCGCCCACCACCAGCCAGACGAGCAGCAGCAGCGCGGGAACCAGCCAGCGGGTACGGCGGACGGCCGGAGTGCGCGGCAGGACGGGTGAGGTGCTTGGCATGACGGATACAGTCCTCCGGGTCGCCATTTGTTCAGCAGGCTGAGCATTCTTATCATGGGGAGGTCTCGTGGCCGGCGAAGAGGACACGACGAAGAGCACCGAAGAGGGCATCACGTCGTGGCCGACGGGCCGCCTGCTCTCCGCCGCGGCACGCCTGGTGGAGCAGCGCTGGACCGACCGGCTCGACGCACTCGGCCTGTCGCACGCCGGTCTGATCGTATTGCACACCCTGCGTGGCGGCGCGTTGTCGCAACGGGAGCTTGCCCGGCGCTGCCAGGTGACCGATCAGACCATGAGCCGGACCCTCGACCGGCTCCAGCGGGCCGGTCACCTGGAGCGCGTGACCGACCCGGCCGACGCACGGCGCCAGCTCGCGCGGCTCACCGAGGCGGGCAGGCAGGCCCACCGGCAGGCCGACCGGCTCGCCCGCGAGGACACCGGGGTCCTGGGCGCGCTCGGGAACGACAGCGCCTTCCGCGCCCAGTTGATCACGCTGATCGAGCGGCTGCGCGGCTGAAGCCCGCCGCGCTCGGCGACCCGGGCGTGGGTCAGGTGAGGGGGAGGGCGAAGGCGCGGAGCCAGAAGCCGGGGACGGGTTCCCAGTCGCGTTCGGGGAGGCGGGTGAAGCCGAGGCGGGTGTAGAGACGGTGGGCCGCGGTCATGGCCTCCAGGCTGGACATCACCACGCACTCGGCGCCGAGTTCCCGGGCTCGGTCGACCACGGCGCGCGTCAGTGCCTCGCCGATCCCGCGGCCCCGCGCCGCGGGCGCGGTGGCGAGCATGCGGAACTCCAGCTCGCCCGGCCGGGAGATCTCGGCCATCGGACTGCCCGGCGGGGTCAGCGTGACCGAGCCCAGCACCTGTCCCCCGCCGTCCACCGCCACCAGCAACTCCGAATGCGCGGCGCGGCCGGCCGCGTCGGACAGCTCGTGCACGTAGTCCGGGTCGGCGACCAGCAGGCCGTCCTCCTGGTAGGCCGCGACCGTCAGCGCACCGACCACCGCCAGTTCCTCCGGCCGCACGGGCCGAACCACGAACTCACTCACCGGTCTGCTCACCCTCGGCGGGCAGTGCGACCTCCGCCGCCGCCTCCGGTCCCTTTTCCAGCAGCACCCGGAAACCGTTTTCGTCCAGGACCGGCACCTTCAGCTGCACGGCCTTGTCGTACTTGGACCCGGGCGCGTCCCCGACCACCACGAAGGCCGTCTTCTTCGACACCGAACCGGCCGCCTTGCCGCCGCGGGCCATGATGGCCTCCTTGGCCTCGTCCCGGGAGAATCCGGTCAGCGATCCGGTCACCACGATGGACAGCCCCTCCAGGATGCGCGGGATGGATTCGTCGCGCTCCTCGGCCATCCGCACCCCGGCCCGCCGCCATTTGGCCACCACCTCCCGGTGCCAGTCCACGGTGAACCACTCGCGCACGGCCGCCGCGATCGTCGGGCCGACACCGTCCACATCGGCCAGCGCCGTCTCGTCGGCCGCCTCGATCGCTTCCAGCGAACCGAATTCGCGGGCGAGCGCCTGGGCCGCGGTCGGTCCGACGTGCCGGATGGACAACGCCACCAGCACCTTCCACAGTGGCCGGTCCTTCGCCGTTTCCAGGTTGGCCAGCAGCTTGCCCGCGTTCGCCGAAAGCTCCCCCGACTTGGTGCGGAACAGCTCGACCTGCCGCAACTTCTCCTCGTCCAGGGCGAAGATGTCGCCCTCGTCGGCCACCACACCCGACTCCAGCAGCGCACTCGCCGCCTCGTAGCCGAGCACCTCGATGTCGAAGGCGCCGCGGCCCGCCAGGTGGAACAGGCGCTCCCGCAACTGGGCCGGGCAGGACCGGGCGTTGGGGCAACGGATGTCGACGTCGCCCTCCTTCTGCGCGGCCAGCGGGGTGCCGCACTCCGGGCACCGCGTCGGCATCACGAACTCGCGCTCCTCGCCGGTGCGCACCTCGACCACCGGGCCGAGCACCTCGGGGATGACGTCGCCCGCCTTGCGGATCACCACCCGGTCGCCGATCAGGACGCCCTTGCGCTTGACCTCCTCGGCGTTGTGCAGGGTGGCCATCGCGACCGTGGACCCGGCCACCTTCACCGGCTCCATCACCGCGAACGGGGTGACCCGCCCGGTGCGGCCGACGTTGACCTGGATGTCGAGCAGCTTGGTGTTGGCCTCTTCCGGCGGGTACTTGTACGCCACGGCCCAGCGCGGGGCGCGTGAGGTGGTGCCGAGGCGGCGCTGCAGGGCGACCTGGTCGACCTTGATCACCACGCCGTCGATCTCGTGTTCGGCGTCATGCCGGTGCTCGCCCCAGTACCCGATGTGGGCCAGCACCTCCTTGGCGGTGTCGAACACTTTGGTGTGGGCGGACACCGGCAGGCCCCAGGCGGCGAGCGCCTCGTACGACTGCGACTGGCGCTCGGGCTCGAAGCCGTCCCGCCTGCCCAGCCCGTGGCAGATCATCCGCAGGCGGCGGCTGCGGGTGACGCGGGGATCCTTCTGGCGCAGCGAACCGGCGGCGGTGTTGCGGGGGTTCGCGAACGGCGACTTGCCCGCCTCGACCAGCTTCGCGTTGAGGTCGAGGAAGTCCTCGACCCGGAAGAACACCTCGCCGCGCACTTCGATCAGCTCCGGCACCGGATACTCGTCGGTGCCGGTGAGCGTGTCCGGCACCTGCTCCAGGGTGCGCACGTTGAGCGTGACGTCCTCGCCGGTGCGCCCGTCGCCGCGGGTCAGCGCGCGGGTGAGCCTGCCGCGCTCGTAGAGCAGGTTGACGGCGAGGCCGTCGATCTTGAGCTCGCACAGGTACTGCGTCGAGCCGCCGACCTCGCGTTCGACCCGGTCGATCCAGGCCAGCATCTCCTCGGTGTCGAACACGTTGTCGAGGCTGAGCATGCGCTCGAGGTGGTCGTGGGCGGCGAACTCGGTGGAGAAGGTGCCGCCCACGTTCTGCGTCGGCGAGTCGGGGGTGACCAGGCCTGGGTACTCGGCCTCGAGCCGTTCGAGCCGGTGCATGAGCTCGTCGAACTGGCCGTCGGAGATGGTGGGCGCGTCCAGCACGTAGTAGCGGAACTGGTGGCCGCGGATCTCTTCGGCCAGCGCACCGTGCCGTTCCCGCACCTCGGCGGGAACGTCGGACATGTCCTGGACTACCGGCTCGTCACTCACAGTCGGCAGCTTAATCAGTGCCACCGACAGTTTCCGGGTCCCGGCGGTCGAGCCCGCGGACCAGGTCCCGGAACTCCACGAGCGTGAGCGCCTCTTCCGGTTCGGTGCCCACCACCTCGACGCGGCGCAGCCACCGCCCGGCCAGCCGCTCCCCCAGCGCGGCGTCCAGGGGCAGGAAGGTCATCGCCGAACGCGACGCTTCTTCCAGGCCGGCGAGCTGGGGGTGGTAGACGGCGACGTCGACCGCCCCGGCGCCGGGGTCGACGGTGGCGCCGACCCGGAAATCGCCGAGCCTGATCCGGTGCGCGCCGAGGTTGACGGTGACCTCGGTGGGATCGGGCACCGGGGGCACCGAATCGTGGTACTCCCAGATGGCGTCCTCCTCCGGCGCCGCCGCCCGCCACGCGTCCGTGTAGGGGCGCAGTGCTGGGTCCTCCTGGGCGCTCACCACGAGCGCGTAGATGGCGCGCTGCCCGCGTTCGAGGGAGAAGTGCAGCTCCGGGTGCAGCCGGGCGACGGCGGCGGCCAGGTCGTTCTCGACGCGCTGCGGCGCGCGGTCACCGAGGGCGGCGTTGGTCTCGGGCAGCATCGCGAACCAGGTCTGCCAGAACTCCTGTGCCGCGGCCTCCGGATCCGCGGGCACCTCCTGCTCGGGCCAGGGGGTCCGGGGGTCGGGCGGGTCTGGGGCAAGGTCGTCGGTCTTCCGGCGGAACCATCGCATCGCCTCTTACTACCAGCCTTCCGGGGGCTCCACGAACGCTTTGCCCACATCCCTGGTCAGGGACAGGGCCCGGCGCAGCCAGCCGGCGCCCGCCCCGGCCAGACCGCAGGCAGGAGTGGGCACGGCCTGGGTGGCCAGCACCGACCGGTTGAACCCCAGGCGGTCCACCAGGCGGAACGCGGGTGCCGCGACCTCCTTGAGGGTGGGGCGGGTAGCCGGTTCGACGGCGGGGACCAGGCCGAGGAACAGCACCACGCCGCTGTCCAGCGTCTCGCCGAGGTCGTCGAGCAGTGTGGCGGGCGAGCCGTCGAGCCGCGTGGCGTCCAGTGCGAGCGCTCCGGCGCCCGCCGACCGCAGCAGCGCGACCGGCGGCCGGGTCGCGCAGCAGTGCACCACCACCGGCTGGCCGGTGAGCTCGCCCGCCCGCTCGATCGCGGTGGCGAGCAGCTCACGGGCGCGCGGCTCGTCGACTGCGGGCACCGTGCCGTAACCGGACGGTGTGGGCAGCGATCCGGCCAGCACGTCGGGCAGCGCGGGTTCGTCGAACTGGACGACGACCTCGGCGCCGGTACGGGCCTTCAACTCGGCGACGTGCGCCGCCAGCCCTTCGAGCAGGGACTCGGTGAACTCGCGGACCGCGCCGTGGTCGGTCAGCACGCGGTGGCCGCGCGGCAGTTCGATGCCCGCCGCCAGCGTCCACGGCCCGGCGAGCTGCGTCTTGATCACCGGCGGCGTGCCCGCGGCGGCCTCCTGCACGGCGTCGAGGTCCCAGCGCAGCAGGTCGACCGCGCGGCGGTGGTCGTGGCCGGGGTGGGCGGCGACCCGGTACCCGCTGGGCACGACCTCGACCGCGAGGTCGACCAGCAGCGCGGCGCTGCGGCCGAGCAGGTCGGCGCCGACGCCCCGGGCGGGCAGTTCGGGCAGGTGCGGGAACTCGGGCAACTCACCGAAGACGACGGCGGCCGCTTCGGCGGGATCGGATCCCGGCAGGGAACCGATCCCGGTGGCGGCTCCGGCGGGCCAAGCTCGTTCAGTCACGGCCCCCATTGTGACCGGTGTCGCGATCCGGCCGCCCCGGCACCCCGCGCGGCGCGTCCACATTTGAGCGAAAGCGCATCGGAAGCCGCGGCGGGGCGGGGATTCCGACATTTCTCCGCAATTCGCCGGGACGCTCCCGCCACCGGTTTTCCGTGGCTAGGCTTTGAAAGCATGACAGGCGATTCACGGCGCGCCGGCGGCGGCACGCTGTTCACCGAGCCGATCCTGGTGGTCAACCAGAAGGCCAGACTGGTCGAGACGGTCAGCGAATTCGGGGTCTTCGACCAGTACGGCCGCCCGCTCGGTGCCGTGGCCGAGGTGGGTCAAAGCCTGTTCCGGAAAGCCGTGAGGCTGTTGACGAATTACGACCGCCAGCTGTCTCACCGTTTTGAGGTCCGCGATGTCGGCGGCAGTGTCGTACTGAAAGTGACGCGTCCGGCGAAAATGGTCAAATCACGATTCCTGGTCACCCGCCCGGATGACTCCCCGATCGGTGAGATCAGCCAGGAGAACGTGTTCGGCAAGATCCGGTTCTCGTTCACCGCGCGCGGCGAACCGGTCGGCGAACTGCGCGCCGAGAACTGGCGGGCGTGGAACTTCACGATCATCGACCGGGCCGGCGCGGAGGTCGCGCGGATCACCAAGACCTTCGCCGGGTACCTCGAGGAGGCCTTCACCACCGCCGACAACTACGTGGTCGAGGTGCACGGACAGCTCGCCGATCCGCTGGCCAGCATGGTGGTGGCCTCGGCGCTGACCGTCGACACCGCGCTCAAGCAGGGCGAAGGCGACACGTGACGCGCGTCTCAACGTGAGCGTGTAGACAATCCGTCCCCGATCGTTTCACAGTAATCGAACAGGGAGCGAAGGGACGATGAGGTCGCGTGGAACCACTCGCCGAGGACACAGCACGGCCGTGGGCCGAACCCGGGATCTACCGGGTGGCGCCCGGTGTCTACCGGATCCCGCTGCCGCTGCCCAATGACGGCCTCCGCGCGGTCAACGTCTACGCCATCACCGACGGCACCAGCCTGGTGATGATCGACTCCGGCTGGGCGCTGGACGAGGCCCGCGAGCAACTGCGCGCCGCGCTCGCCGCGATCGGGGCCGAACTCGGGGACATCAGCCAGTTCCTGGTCACCCACGTGCACCGCGACCACTACACGCAGGCCGTGGCGCTGCGCCGGGAGTTCGGCAACAAGATCGCGCTCGGCGAGCACGAAGAGGCCTCGCTGAAGATCACCGCGAACCCGCAGGGCACGCCCATCACGGCGCAGATCCGGCTGCTGTGGCAGGCCGGTGCGGACCCGGTGGTGGACGAGTTGCGCAGGGTGTTCGGCGACCAGCCCAGCGAAAGCGGCGCGGCGATCTGGGAAGACCCCGACCAGTGGCTGACCGAGGGCCGGTTCACCGTGCTGCCCGATCGCGAACTGGACGTGGTGCACACCCCCGGTCACACCGCGGGCCACGTGGTCTTCGACGACGGCGCCGCGGGGCTGATGTTCACCGGCGACCACGTGCTGCCGCACATCACGCCGTCGATCGGGTTCCAGCCCGCCGAGACGGAGATGCCGCTGCGGGACTTCCTCGGTTCACTGCGGCTCGTGCGCGGCATGCCCGACCGCCGGATGCTGCCCGCGCACGGCCCGGTGTCGGAAAGCGTGCATCAGCGGGTGGACGAACTGCTGGCGCACCACGAACAGCGGCTGGCCACCACCGCCGACACGGTCGTGGCGGGCGCCACCACCGCCTACGAGGCCGCACAGCGACTGGGGTGGACCCGGCGGGAGCGCCGCCTCGCCGAACTCGACCCGTTCAACCAGATGCTGGCCGTGTCCGAGACGAAGGCACACCTGGATCTGCTGGTCTACCAAGGGAAACTGGCCGCCACCGAGGTGGACGGCGTTCTCCGCTACCGCGTCGCGTAAGCGCTCTCTTCGGCTGGCCGCTGGCGACGCGGGACCGGGAGCCGGTGAAGCCGAGTGCGGTGAGCGCGGTGACGACGATCCCGGCCGCGGCCAGGAAGACCGCCGTCCGTAGCCCGTCCACAGTGGCCAGTCGCAGCGCCTCGCCGGACAGGTCCCGCGTACCGGCGTTGGCCACCGCCACGAACAAGGCCACCGCGCCGCCGGTCTGCTGGGCGGTCGAGGCCACACCGGCGGCGACCCCCTGCTCCCGCGCCGCGACACCGGCCGCCGCGGCACCGAACATCAGGGTGTATCCGGCGCCCTGGCCGAGTCCGAGCACGACCAGCGCGGGCACCAGGGCCGCGTAGGACGCGCCGGCGCTCATCACCGACCCCAGCGCAACCGTGCCGATCCCGCCCACGACCAGGCCGGCCACCAGCACCAGCCTGGTGCCGTAACGTCCCCATGTAGAGGAACGTCACCACGACGCCCGTGCCCAGATTGCGTTCGCGCAGCAGGCGCAACGGCAGCAACGGATCACGGCCGCGCCCTTCGAGTACGGCGAACGTCACCAGCAGGGCGGCGCCCGCCGCCGCGGCCACGAGCACCACGGGAGACGTCCAGCCGAGCTCCGGGCCTTCGACGAGCGCGAACACCACCGATGTCATGCCCAGTGTGGCGGTCACGGCGCCGCCGAGGTCGAACCGGCGGCCCGGTTCGCGCGGCGGGTCCGCGGCCAGCAGCGGGAACGCGAGCAGGGCGGCGACCGCGGCGAGCGGCACGTTCACGAAGAACACCGCCGCCCAGCCGTAGAGCTGGGTGAGCAGGCCGCCGAGCAGCGAACCCAGGATCATCCCGCTGCCGCCCGCGGTGCCCCACACCGCGAACGCCCGGTTGCGGGCGCGCCCCTCCGCGAAGCTGGTGCTGACCAGCGTGAGCGTTGCCGGGAACAGCAGCGCGCCGCCCAGGCCCTGCCCGGCGCGGGCCGCGACGAGCAGGCCGGGGCCGGCGGCCAGCCCGCCGGCCAAGGACGCTCCGCAGTAGAGGCCCAGGCCGAGCGAGAACATCCGGCGGGGCCCGAACAGGTCGCTGGCCCGGCCGCCCAGGAGAAGGAAACCGCCGAACGTCACGGCGTAGGCGCTGACGACCCACTGCAGGCTCTGAGTCCCGAAACCCAGAGCGTGGCCGATTTCGGGCAGCGCCACGTACACGATGTTGTAGTCCAGGGAGATGATCAGCTGCGCGAACGCCAGCAGGGCCAGCACGAGGCCGGGGCGGCGGCTCACCGGGCCACTCGCTCGTCGGTGCCGGGCACCTTCGCGGTGGCGATCGCGATGCGGTTCCACGTGTTGATCGTGAAGATCAACGCGAGCAGCTGGGCCAGTTCCTGGTCGTCGAACCGCGCAGCCGCTTCGCGGTAGACCTCTTCCGGCACGCCACCGGAGATCAGGGTCACCGCTTCGGTCAATGCGAGCGCGGCCCGCTCCCGCTCGCTGAAAAAGGTCTGTGCCTCGTGCCAGACGGCGACCATGTGCAGTCGCTCCTCGGTCTCACCGGCCTTGCGCGCGTCGGAGGTGTGCAGGTGCAGGCAGTAGGCGCAGCGGTTGAGCTGCGACGCCCGGATCTGCACCAACTCGACCAGCGCGGGGTCCAGCCCGGCGCGAGCGGCGGCGTCGAAGCCGATCAGTGCCTTGAACGCCTTCGGCGCGGCCTTGGCGAAGTTGATCCTCGAGTTCGTCATGCCCAGAACGCTAGGACCCGAATGACCCGTGTGTATGGTGCATTCTCGTGCCGGAATCATGGGTCAATCTCGGCGAGCGGCTCGGCGTCGACCTGCACCTGGAGCTGGCGGGAACCGGCAGCAAGCGAGCCGTGCTGATCACCGCGCTGCGGGACGCCATCCGCGACGGGCGGCTGGCGCCGGGCACGCGGCTACCGCCGTACCGGTCGCTGGCCGCGGACCTCGGCCTTGCCCGCAACACCGTCGCCGACGCCTACGCCGAACTGGTCGCGGAGGGCTGGCTCACCGCCATCCAGGGCTCGGGAACCCGCGTCGCCCCGCGAGCCGAGCCGGTCGCCCTGGCGGCCAGACCGAAGAAGGCGCCCGTCGGGACGGCCCGTGGAGTGCACGAACTCCGCCAAGGGCGGCCGGACGCGGGCTCGTTCCCGCGGGCGGCGTGGCTGGCGTCGGCTCGCCGCGCCCTGAACGCCGCGCCTAACGACGCCTTCGGTCCTGGCGATCCCCGCGGCCGCCCCGAACTGCGGGAGGCACTGGCGGAGTATCTGGCCCGGGCGCGCGGCGTGCGGACCGGGCCGGACCGGATCGTCGTCTGCTCCGGCTTCGGGCACGCGCTCCGCTTGCTGTGCCGGGGGATCATCCCCGGCCGGCTGGCGGTGGAGGGGTACGGCCTCCCGTTCCACCGGTCGATCTTCGACACCGCGTCGATCCGCACAATCCCGCTGCCGGTGGACGCGGACGGCGCCCGCGTCGAGGAGCTCACCCCGGACGTCCCGGCCGTCCTGCTCACGCCCGCCCACCAGTTCCCGACCGGCGGCCCCCTGCACCACCGGCGGCGGGCGGCCGTCGTGGACTGGGCCCGCGCGGTCGGCGGACTGGTGATCGAGGACGACTACGACGGCGAGTTCCGCTACGACCGGCAGCCGGTGGGCGCGGTGCAGGGCCTCGACCCGGAACGGGTGCTCTACGCGGGTTCGGTGAGCAAGAGCCTGTCCCCGGCGATCCGGCTGGGCTGGCTCGTGCTGCCGGAACACCTGGTCGACGCCGCGCTCGCGGCGAAGGGCGAGCGGGAGGCGTGGGCGGGCGTGACCGAACAGCTCACCCTGGCCGACTTCATCGTGTCCGGCTCGTACGACCGGCACGTCCGGAGGATGCGGCAGCGGTACCGGCGCCGGCGCGACCACCTCGTGGCCGCACTGGCCGAGCACGCCCCGCACGTCGAGATCACCGGCATCGCGGCCGGCCTGCACGCGGTGCTGCGCCTGCCGCCCGGCGCCGAAAACGCGACGGTGCGAGCCGCGGAGCGCCGGCACGTCGCGCTCGACGGGCTGACCTCGTTCCGGCACCCGGACAGCAGGATGCCCACAGTGGACGGTCTGGTCATCGGCTACGCCGCACCGCCGGACCACGCCTACGGTGCGGCCATCGAAGCACTGTGCCGCACCCTGCCTCCCGGCTGAGGCCCGGCCCGCGTCCGGGGCGCGGCGCCGCGCCCCGGACGCGGCAACCGTCAGGCGCCGCCCAGCTTCGTGCGCAGCTCCCGCTTGAGGATCTTGCCCGAGGCGTTGCGCGGCAGCTCGTCCACGAAGTGGACCGCCTTCGGCACCTTGAACGCCGACAGGCGCTCCCGCACGTGCTCGACCAGCACGTCCGCGCTCACCTCGTCCTTGGGGACCACGACCGCGGTGATCGCCTCGATCCACTTCGGATCCGGCACACCGACCACCGCGACCTCGCCGACCGCCGGATGCGTGTACAGCGCGTCCTCCACCTCGCGCGAAGCGACCAGCACCCCGCCGGTGTTGATCACGTCCTTGATCCGGTCGACCACGTAGAGGTAGCCCTGTTCGTCCTGGCGCACGAGATCACCGGAGTGGAACCAGCCGTCGCGGAAGGCTTCCTCGGTCTCTTCGGGCTTGTCCCAGTACCCCAGGCACAGCTGGGGCGAGCGGTAGACGACCTCACCGAGTTCGCCCGCCGGCACGTCGTTGCCCAGTTCGTCGACCACGCGCAGTTCGACGAACAGGGCCGCGCGGCCCGCGGATTCGGGACGCTCGGCGTGGTCGCCCGGGCCGAGGATCGCGGCCAGCGGGCCGATCTCCGACTGGCCGAAGCAGTTGTAGAAACCCAGTTGCGGCATGGCTTCCCGCAGCCGCTCCAGGATCGGCCCCGGCATGATCGACGCCCCGTAGTACGCCTTGCGCAGCGCACCGAGGTCGAGCGTGGCGAAGTCGGGGTGGTTGGCCAGCGCAACCCACAGGGTCGGCGCGGCGAAGAAGGCGCCGTGCCGGTCCTCGGCGAGGCGCCGCAGGATCTCGCCCGGATCGGGCACCTCCAGCAGCGTGTTCGTCGCCCCCACGGCCAGCCAGGGAACCAGGAAAACGTGCATCTGCGCGGAGTGGTACAGCGGCATCACGTGCAGCGGGTCGTCGTCGGCGGTGAGGTCCAGGCCCGCCAGGCAGGACAGGTACTCGTGCACGAGGGCGCGGTGGGTCATCATGGCGCCCTTAGGCCGGGACGTGGTGCCGGAGGTGTAGAGCAGTTGCACCAGATCGGTGTCGGACACCTCGACGTCCAGTTCGGGCACCTCACCCGAACTCGCCGTCCGCAGCAGCGAGTCTTCGGTGTCCCGCAACGGAACGGCCCGCACCCGGTCCTCGATCCTGGGCAGCAGCGCCGGATCGGCCAGCACGAGCGAGCTGCCGGACTGGGTGAGCAGGTAGTCCAGCTCGTCGCCGGTGAGGTTGTAGTTGATCGGCACGTGCACCAGCCCGGCACGGGCACAGGCGAGGAAACCGATCAGGTAGGCGTCGGAGTTCTTGCCGTAGGCGGCGACCCGGGCGCCCTTGGCCAGGCCGAGCGAAAGCAGGTGGGCCGCGGCCCGGGTGACGGTGGCGTCGAGCTCGGCGTAGGTCCACTCCCGGTCGGCGAACCGCAGCGCCACGCGCTGGGGCGTCCTGGCGGCGCTGCGCCGGAGGATGTCCGCGACGGTACTGGAACGAAGTGAGGTCATGGGAACCCTCCTGGCGACGGTGCCATACTCGGGTGAGTGAGCGAAATCCACATTAGACGTGCCCGGGCGGGAGATGTCGAGCACATCGTGACCCTGATCGCGGACGACCGGCTGGGCAGCGGCAGGGAGTCACTCGACGACTTCGAGCCGTACCGGCGGGCCTTCGCCGAGATCGACGCCGACCCGCGGCAACTGCTCGCGGTGGCCGAGGACGCGGGTGGGATCGTCGGGACCCTGCAGCTGACCTTCATCCCCGGGCTGTCCCGGCGCGGCGCGACGCGAGCGCTGGTCGAAGCGGTGCGGGTGCGCGCGGACCGGCGGGGCGCCGGGCTCGGCGGCGAGCTGATGCGGTGGGCGATCGACGAGGCGCGCCGCCGCGGCTGCGCCCTGGTCCAGCTGACCTCCGACGGCACGCGCACGGAGGCCCACCGGTTCTACGAGCGGCTGGGCTTCATCGCAAGCCACAAGGGTTTCAAGCTCACGCTGTAGCGGTGATCTTCGCGCTGCCCAGCACGAGGTCGCCCGCCGGGTCCGGCCGGTAGAGCACCACGACCTGCCCGGGCGCCACTCCTCGCAGCGGCTCCCGCAACTGGATCCGCACCTGCCCGGCCGCACCCCCGGCGCCGGAGCCGGAACCGGAGCCGGCCTCGGCCACCGCTTCCGCGGTGCCGCCGTGCGCACGGACCTGGACCACGCATTCGGTCGGGCCCTCGATCGGGTGCTCGCCCGGCCACACGGGCCGGTCGGCGTGGATCTCGCGGACGGCGAGCCGCTCGGCCGGGCCGACCTTCACGGTGCCGGAAACCGGTTCCAGGGACAGCACGTAGCGTGGCCTGCCGTCCGGAGCGGGCTGTTCCAGCCCCAGTCCCTTGCGCTGGCCGATGGTGAAGCCGTGCACGCCGGTGTGCCGTCCGAGCACGGCACCGGTCTCGGCGTCGACGAGGTCTCCGGGGCGCTCACCGAGCTTGCGCTCCAGGAACTTCTTCGTGTCGCCGTCGGGGATGAAGCAGATGTCGTGGCTGTCGGGCTTGCGGGCCACGGCCAGTTCACGCCGTTCCGCCTCGGCCCGCACGTCGCTCTTGTGCGAGTCCCCCAGCGGGAACAGCGAGTGGCGCAGCTGTTCCGGGGTGAGCGAAGCGAGCACATAGGACTGGTCCTTGCCCTCGTCCGCGCTGCGCCGCAGCTCCGGCACGCCATCCACAATGGACAGACGCGCGTAGTGCCCGGTGGCCACCGCGTCGAACCCGAGCGCCATCGCCTTGTCCAGCAGGGCCTCGAACTTGATCTTCTCGTTGCAGGTGACGCACGGGTTCGGGGTGCGGCCCGCCGCGTACTCGCCGACGAAGCTCTCGATCACGTCCTCGGTGAACCGCTCGGCGAAATCCCAGACGTAGAAGGGGATCCCGAGGATGTCGGCGGCGCGCCGGGCGTCCCGCGAATCCTCGATGGTGCAGCAGCCGCGCGACCCGGTCCGCAGCGTGCCGGGCTTCGCCGACAGCGCGAGGTGCACCCCGACGACATCGTGCCCGGCGTCCACGGCGCGGGCGGCCGCCACCGCCGAGTCCACTCCCCCGCTCATCGCGGCCAGTACCCGCATCACACCTCCTGCTTCTGCCTGCGCATCCCGGACAGTCCCGCCTGCCGGGCCCTCGCCACCACCGCGGCGATCTCCCGGCCGACCGCCGCCACGTCCTCCCGCGTCGAGGTGTGCCCGAGCGAGAACCGCAGCGAACAGCGCGCGGACACCGGGTCCGCGCCCATCCCGAGCAGCACGTGGCTCGGCTCGGCCACCCCGGCCGTGCAGGCCGAACCGGTCGAGCATTCGATGCCCTTGGCGTCGAGCAGCATCAGCAAGCTGTCCCCGGCGCAGCCGGGGAAGGTGAAGTGCACGTTGCCGGGCAACCGCCCGTCGCCGGGCGGGGCGCCGTTGAGCACCGCGTCGGGCACCTCGCGCAGGATGGTCTCGATGAGCTCGTCCCGCAGCCCGGACACGATCTTCGCACGGTCCCCGAGCTCGGCCACGGCGGCCCGGACCGCGGTGGCGAAGGCGTGGATCGCGGGCACGTCCAGGGTGCCGGAACGGACGTCGCGTTCCTGGCCGCCGCCGTGCAGCAGCGGCACGCAGGGGGTGTCGCGCGAAAGCAGCAGCGCGCCCACACCGTAGGGGCCGCCGAGCTTGTGCCCGGTCAGGGTCAGCGCGCTGACGCCGGAGGCGGCGAAGTCGACCGGCACCGCGCCCACGGCCTGCACGGCGTCGGAATGCAGCGGAATGCCGTACTCGGCGCAGATCGCGGCCAGTTCGGGAATCGGGTTGACCGTGCCGACCTCGTTGTTCGCCCACATGACGGTGGCCAGTGCCACCGCGCCGGGGTCGGCCTCGACGGCCTTGCGCAGCGTCTCCGGCAGCACGCGGCCGTTGGCGTCCACCTCGAGCCAGGTGACCTCGGCCCCGGCGTGCTCGGCCAGCCAGCCCACCGCGTCGAGCACGGCGTGGTGTTCCACCACGCTGGCCAGTACCCGGCGGCGCCGGTCGTCGGCCTGGCGGCGCGCCCAGTAGATCCCCTTGACGGCGAGGTTGTCGCTTTCGGTGCCGCCCCCGGTGAAGATCACCTCCGAGGGGCGCGCGCCCAGTGCCGCGGCGATCCCCTCGCGGGCCTCCTCGACCATCCGGCGGGCCCGGCGTCCGGAAGAATGCAGCGAGGAGGCGTTGCCCACGGAGGACAGCGCCTGGCTCATCGCCGCAACGGCTTCCGGCAGCATCGGGGTCGTCGCCGCATGGTCGAGATAGGTCATCGCTTAACCAGGGTAGACCGTCTGATCGCCCCTTGGGTGGCACCTGCGCCTCCCGGGACAGTTGCCTGCCTCACCCCGCCAAAGGCACGCCCACCGGCCGGCGGCGGCGCCGGGCGGGCGTCCGCACGGTGCCCAGCGCGGAGTGCACCGCCGATTCGGCGAGCGCGGCGAGTTCGCGGCGGTCGGCCGCCCGTCCCGGCGCGATCTCCTCGCACACCGTCATCTCCAGCACCAGTCCACGCAGGCGCACCACCCGGCGCAGCGAGTCGATCAGCGACTCCGGCCCGATGAACGCGGGCTGCGTGGTCTCCCGGCCGTCCGCCAGCCGGTACCGCAGCGCGATCGGCCGCACCGGCACCCCGCCGTCGATCGCGGCCTGGAAGGCCGCCGTGGCGAACCGGCCCGAGGCCAGCCCGCACCAGGTGGTGCCCTCCGGCGTGACGTTGACCAGCGAACCGGACCGCAGCGCCACCGCCAGTTCCGCGATCGTGGCGGGCAGCGTGGACAGCCGTTCCCGGTCGAGGAAGATGCTGCCGCCGCGCGCGACCAGGGTGCCCAGCACCGGCCAGTCCGCGATCTCCCGCTTCGCCAGTGCCCGCATCGGCCGCACCGCGTTCACCGCGATGATGTCCAGCCACGAAATGTGGTTGTTCACCACGAGCGCGCCCCGGCCGTCCACGGCGGCCAGTTCCTCGCCGCCGTGCACCACCAGACGCACCCCGAAGGCACGCAGCACCGAGCGGAACACCAGGCGCACCAGGCTCTCCCGCACCCGGCCGCGAGTCACCAGCAGCAGCGGCACCACCAGGAACGCCAGCAGCACCGCGGCGGCGGCCGCGACACACCGCAGTAGCCGCCGCACCGGGGAAACGGTGGGCGCGCCCGTCGTGAGGCACCCGTCGCCGCACGGCGAAGCGGGCATCCACGCGTGGCTCACCGCCCGCCGCCCAGGAAGTACTTCAGGTACCGCTCGTCGACCTGCTGGAGGTCGAGCAGGGTGAAGAAGTCGGCGACGCCGAAGTCCGGGTCGTGCGCGGGCGGTCCGCATACCTTCGCCCCCAGCCGCGTGTAGCCCTTGAGCAGCGGCGGCAGCATCGCGCGCGTCGGGCGGGCTATCCCTGCGGTGTCCCACGGGTTCAGCGGGGTGACGCGCTGGGCTTCGGGCGCGTAGTGCTTGGCCTGGATGGCGTCCCAGACCCCGGCGGCGTAGGTGCCCCCCTCGGTCAGCGGCACCGAGGCGCACCCGCCGAGGTAGCGGTGCCCGGCCAGCAGCATGTAGCGGCCGATGCCCGCCCACACCAGGCTCACCACGGCGCCGCTGCGGTGGTCGGGATGCACGCACGAACGGCCGGTCTCGACCAGCGAGCCGCGCAGGTCGTCCAGATTGCCCAGGTCGAATTCGGTGTCGGAGTAGAGGCCGCCGGCTTCGGCCGCGCGCTGGGGCGGGAGCATGCGGTAGGTACCGACGATTTCGCCGGTGTTGTCGTCCCGCACCACGAGGTGGTCGCAGAACTCGTCGAATCGGTCGACGTCGAGCCCCGGGGATGGCGTGTGCAGGGTCGCGCCCATTTCTTCCGCGAAGACGAGATACCGAAGTCTTTGCGCGGCGACGACTTCTTCCGGTTCGGAGGCGACGAGCAGTGAATAGCGGGGAGCACCGTCGGCGGGTTCGTCACCGGGCGAATCGGTGCTGACGAGTAGCTGTGACCGCGTCATACCTGTAGGTCTACCGAGGCCACGGCGACCATCAGGAGCCCCGCGGTATGACGTCTTTATGCACTTTGCGTGAACCCCCGGTACCCCGGCTTCGGAAAGCCCGGAAACCGAAAGGCCGCCGCCATGGCGGAATCACCATGGCGGCGGCCTCGCGGGCTGTGCGGAAAGGGGATCAGCCCTTGCGCTTGGCGACCTCTTCGGTCAGCTGCGGGGCGACGTTGAACAGGTCGCCCACGACACCGAAGTCGGCGATCTCGAAGATCGGCGCCTCGGGGTCCTTGTTGACCGCGACGATCGTCTTCGAGGTCTGCATCCCCGCCCGGTGCTGGATGGCCCCGGAGATGCCCAGCGCGATGTACAGCTGCGGCGAGACCGTCTTACCGGTCTGGCCGACCTGGAACTGCGCCGGGTAGTAGCCGGAGTCGACCGCGGCACGCGAGGCGCCGACCGCCGCGCCGAGCGAGTCGGCCAGCTTCTCCACGACCTCGAACTTCTCGGCGGAACCGACACCGCGGCCACCGGAGACCACGATCGAGGCCTCGGTCAGCTCGGGGCGGTCGCCGCCGACCAGCGGCTCGACCCCGGTGATCCTGGCCGACTTGGCCGGGTCCGCCGCCGGGAGCTCGATGCTCTCCTGCGCCGCGGCACCCTCGGCCTGGACGGCCTCGACCGCACCGGGGCGGACCGAGATGACGGGCAGGCCCTTGGCCGCCTTCGCCTTCACCGAGTAGGCGCCACCGAAGATGGACTGCTCGACGGTGCCGTCGGAGTTGACGCCGACCGCGTCGTAGAGCAGCGCGCCGCCGAGGCGCGCGGCCAGCCTGCCGGTGACCTCCTTGCCCTCGGCCGAAGCCGAGACCACGACGGCCGCCGGCGAGACCCGCTCGGCGAGCAGGGCCAGCGCGTCGACCTTCGGGGTGACCAGGTAGCCCGCGGCGTCGGCGGACTCGGCCACGTAGACCTTGGCGGCGCCGTAGGCGCCGAGGGCCTCGGAGAACTTGCCCGCGGTACCGGGCGCGCCCACCACGACGGCCGACGGCTCGCCCAGCGCGCGGGCGGCGGTCAGCGCTTCGAAGGTGGACTTCTTCAGCTCGCCGTCGACGTGGTCGACGAGAACCAGAACCTCAGCCATTGATTCGTCTCCTTACCCTCAGATGAGCTTCTGGCCGACCAGGAACTCGGCGATCTTCGCGCCGCCGTCGCCCTCGTCCTCGACACGCTGCCCGGCCTGGCGCGGCGGCTTCGGGGCCGCCTCCGCCACGACGGACGCGGCGTTGGCCAGGCCGACCTCGCTCGCGTCGATGCCGAGGTCGGCGATCGTGAGGGTGTCGACCGGCTTCTTCTTCGCGGCCATGATGCCCTTGAAGGACGGGTAACGCGGCTCGTTGATCTTCTCGGTCACGCTCACCAGCGCCGGGAGGGCGGCCTCGAGGTGGGTGAGCCCGTCCTCGGTCTCGCGGTCGGCCTTGACGGTGGAACCGTCGATGGTCAGCTCGCGGACGTAGGTCAGCTGCGGCAGGCCCAGCAGCTCGGCGAGGATGGCGGGGATCGCCCCTGCCCGGCCGTCGGAGGCCTCGTTGCCCGCGATGATCAGGTCGTAGCCGTCGACCTTGCCGATCGCGGCCGCGAGCACCTTCGCGGTGGCCAGCGCATCGGAGCCGTGCAGCGCCGCGTCCGAGACGTGGATCGCCTTGTCGGCGCCCATGGACAGGGCCTTGCGGATGGCGTCGGTGGCGCGGTCGGGCCCGACCGAGATCACGGTGACCTCGCCCTCGCCGGCTTCCTTGATCTTGAGGGCCTCTTCGACGGCCTTCTCGTTGATCTCGTCGAGCACGGCGTCCGCGGATTCGCGGTCCAGCGTGTGGTCAGCGTCGGAGAGCTTGCGCTCCGAGTAGGTGTCTGGCACCTGCTTGACCAGGACAACAATCTTTGTCATGGGTCCCCTTCGACCTCCCGATAACAGCCCTACTAGCCGGTAGCGTAGGGAAGGTTCCCGGCGCTGGCCCGCCGAGGTGACGGCATTCACCTCGATCGCCAATCTATTGGGACCATAGTCCCAGTAGTCCTTCCCGGCCTTGAGGCTACTCTTGGTAGCCGCTCTACGGATGGGGTACACGGAATAGCCCTTTCGGGCTAGCCTCACACCCCGTGTCCAACCACGTTGCGGTCGTGACCGACTCGACGGCCTCCTTACCCAGCCAGCTCGTCCGCCAATGGGGCATCCAGGTGATCCCGCTCCAGCTGCAGGTGGCGGACCGGATCGACGACGAGAACCGGTTCGACAGAGCCGAGGTCGTCAAGGCACTGCGGGCGGGACACCACGTCAGAACCTCGCCCCCGGACCCCGGCGCGTTCTTCTGGGCCTACCAGGACGCGGCGAGCAAGGGCGCCGCCGCCGTGGTCAGCCTGCACCTGTCCGGCCGCATGTCCAGCACCGTGCAGGCCGCCCGCCAGGCCGCCGACCAGGTCCGGATCCCGGTGTACGTGCTGGACAGCGCCACGACCGGGATGAGCCTGGGCTACGGCGTGCTCTCGGCCGCACGGGCCGCGGGCGCGGGCGGGCAGGTCGACCGCGTGATGGAGGCGGCCGAACGGCGCTTCACCGCCAGCTCCGAACTGATCTACGTGGACACCCTCGAATACCTGCGCCGCGGCGGGCGGATCGGTGCGGCCTCCGCCCTGTTCGGCACCGCGCTGTCGATCAAACCGCTGCTCACCCTGAAGGAGGGCGAGGTGGCTCCGCTGGCGCGGGTGCCGGGCAGCCGCCGGGCGCTCACCCGGCTGGCGGAGGTGGCCGCCCAGCGGGCCGGGGACCGGCCCGCCGAAGTGGCGGTGTCCTGCTTCCGGCCCAGCGACCGCGAGCTCACCCTGGTCGGCGAGTTGCGGGAGCGGATCCCCCACCTGCGGGAACTGCTCGTGGTGGAGGCCAGCGCGGTGATCTCCGCGCACGTCGGCCCAGGGGCGGTGAGCATCACGGTGTCACCTGCCTGACAACTCGGGGCGGACCTGTAACGGATCGGCGAGCTCACCCGATAGGGTTAACCCCCATCGCATAGTTGTGCTTGAGCGCAAGGGAGCCGCTGAGTGCACCAGCCGGGGACCATCACTCGCGAAGCGAGTCCGGACGAGCAGTCCCTGCTCGCCGAAACCAGGCGCTTCGCCTCCGCTCCGTTCGACGCCCGGCCGGTACTCACCGCGACCGAAAGCGATCTGGACGTCCGCCTGTTCCGCACCACCTACCTGCCCGCCTTCGTGGCCGTCGAGTCGCTGGAGGAGAACCAGCGGCCGGTCGAGGCCGACCTGGCCTGGCTGCGGCTGACCACGCCCGGCGGGATGCCCACCGCGCTCGGTGTGCTCGCCGTCGGCAAGGACCCCAGCGCGCACGTGCCCGGCGCGTACGTGCAGTTCATCCGGTACCAGGGCACGGATCTGGATGCGCCCGTGGTGGACCAGCACGAGCTGCGGGGCAACCTCGTCGGCACCGCCACCCGCCTGAGCGCGCTGCTCGCCAGTCACCTGCGCACCCGGCTCGCCGAGGGCACCGAGCTGTTCCGGGAGGAGCAGCTGCCCGACTACCCGCTCGAGGCCCTGCGCGAGATGTGCATGAACGCGATCATGCACCGCGAGTACGAGGTTTCGCACGCGCCGGTGCGCATCGCCTGGTTCGACGACCGGATCGAGGTGACCAATCCCGGCGGCCCGTTCGGGCAGGTCAGGGCGGACAACTTCGACCGGGTCAACGACTACCGCAACCCCGGCCTGGCCAGGGCGATGAAGGCGCTCGGCTACGTCAACCGGTTCGGCCGCGGGATCTGGCGCATCCGCTCCGCGATGGCCCGCGCCGGATCGCCGGTGCCCGAGTTCCGCATCGACGACTCCTCGTGGTCGGTCGTCTTGCGGAAGTGGCCGTGAACAGGGGCCAGTAGGGTCTGGGCCTGTGACCACCTCATCCGCGCGCGCCGAAGCGCTGCACCTCACCGGGGAACGAACCGTGCCGGGGATACCGGAGGAGAACTACTGGTTCCGGCGGCATGAGGCGGCCTACCTGGCGCTGGCGCCCGTCTGCGCCGGGGCGACGGTGCTGGAGGCGGGCTGCGGCGAGGGCTACGGCGCCGCGCTGATCGCGCGGCAGGCGCGGCGAGTGGTGGGCATCGACTACGACGAACCGACCGTCGCCCACGTGGCGCGCCGCTACCCCCAGGTCCACCCCGTCCGCGGCAACCTCGCCTGGCTGCCGATCGCGTCGTCCGGTGTGGACGTGGTGGCGAACTTCCAGGTGATCGAGCACCTGTGGGACCAGGCGGGCTTTCTCGCCGAATGCTTCCGCGTGCTGCGGCCCGGCGGCCGCCTGGTGGTCACCACCCCCAACCGCATCACGTTCTCCCCCGGCAGCGACACGCCACTCAACCCGTACCACACGCGCGAGCTCTCGGCGTCCGAATTGGACAATCTGCTGCGGGAGGCCGGGTTCGTGGTGGAGTCACTGCGGGGCCTGCACCACGGTCCCGCCCTGCGGGCGCTGGACGAGCGCCACGGCGGCTCGATCATCGACGCGCAACTGGAGGTGGTGATGGGCCAGCTGCCGGGACAGGCCCGCTGGCCGGCCGGGCTGCTGGCCGAAATCACCGCGATCGGTGCGGGAGACTTCGAAATCCACGACGAGCGCCTCGACGAGAGCCTCGACCTGATCGCGGTGGCGGTGCGGCCATGAGCACGAACACCGAAGGGACCTTCTGCCTGGTCCTGCACAGCCACCTGCCCTGGCTGCCGCACCACGGCTCCTGGCCCGTCGGCGAGGAATGGCTCTACCAGGCCTGGGCCCACTCCTACCTCCCCGTGGCGAACCTGCTGCGCCGGTTCGCCGAGGAGGGCAGGCGCGACGTGCTGACCCTCGGAGTCACCCCCGTCCTGGCCGCCCAGCTCGACGACCCGTACGCACTCAAGACCTTCCACGAATGGCTCGGGCACTGGCAGTTGCGAGCACTGCAGGCAAGCACCCTGTGGCGGTCCGACGAGGTGCTGCGCGACCTCGCCGCGGCCGAGTACCTGGCCGCCACCTCCGCGCAGGAGGATTTCGAAACCACGTGGCGCCACGGCTTCTCACCCCTGCTCCGGTCTCTTGTGGACAGTGAGGTGATGGAGCTGATCGGCGGCCCGCTGACCCACCCGTTCCAGCCGCTGCTGGACGAGCGGATCCGGTCCTTCGCGCTGCGCACGGGACTGGACGACACCGAACTGCGCATCGGGCACCGCCCCGAGGGCATCTGGGCCCCGGAATGCGGGTACGCGCCGGGCATGGAGGACGGGTACGCCGCGGCCGGGGTCCGCCGCTTCCTCGTCGACGGCCCGTCCCTGCACGGCGACACCGCGGCGGCGCGCCCCGTCGGTTCCTCCGACGTGGTGTGCTTCGGGCGCGATCTCGAAGTCACCTACCGGGTCTGGTCGCCGAAGGCGGGCTACCCCGGGCACGCCCACTACCGCGACTTCCACACCTGGGCACACGAAGTGGGGCTGAAGGCCTCCCGGGTGACCGGCAAGCAGATCGCCCCGCAGGACAAGGCGCCCTACGATCCCGCTCTCGCCGCCGAGACCGTCCGGCTGCACGTCAAGGACTTCGTGGACACCGTGGTGGCGCGCCTGCGCGCACTGCGGGAGCAGCACGGCCGCCCCTCGCTGGTGGTCGCGGCGTTCGACACCGAACTGTTCGGCCACTGGTGGCACGAGGGGCCCGCCTGGCTGGAGGGCGTTCTGCGGGCCCTGCCCGAAGCCGGGGTCCGCGTGAGCACGCTGCGCGGCGCGCTCGAAGCCGGGCACCTCGGCGCCCCCGTCGACCTTCCCGCCTCGTCCTGGGGTTCGGGCAAGGACTGGCGGGTCTGGGACGGCGAGCAGGTGGCGGACATGGTCGAGGCCAACGCCGCCCTGCAGCGCCGCCTGCTCGCGCTCACCGCGCCCGCGCTGCGCGACCCGGTGCTGGACCTGGCCGTCAACGAGGCGATGCTGGCGCTCTCCAGCGACTGGGCGTTCATGGTGACCAAGGATTCCGCGGCCGACTACGCGCGGCGCCGCGCCCGCGTGCACACCGAACGGTTCGACGCACTGGCCCAGGGCAAGAAGGGAGTCCCGCTTCCGCTGGACGACCGGGTGTTCGGCCATCTGGACGCCCGTCTGCTCCTGCGACCGGACCGGTGACGGTCGGCGATAACCGTGTCACAGAAGAGAAAACGGCGGGTGACCAAAGTCACTATCTCGCAGGCGAGGGCATTCCGGCAGTTCTGGTGCAAGTTGACTTGTGAGTAACCTCCCCTCATGCGCGTGCTGATGCTGTCCTGGGAATACCCGCCCGTCGTGGTCGGCGGGCTCTCCCGCCATGTGCACGCCCTGGCCCGGCATCTGGCGCGCGACGGGCACGAGGTCGTCGTGCTGTGCCGGCACGTCGCGGGCACCGACGCGCACACGCATCCCACCACCGACCGGATGGTGGACGGGGTCAGGATCATCCGGGTCGCCGAGGACCCGATGCACGTCACCTTCGAGCAGGACCTCGTCGCCTGGACCCTGGCCATGGGGCATGCGATGGTCCGCGCCGGGCTCACCCTGCTGCGCACCTGGCAGCCGGAGGTGGTCCACGCGCACGACTGGCTCGTCGCCCACCCCGCGATCGCGCTGGCCGACGCGACCGGCGTGCCACTGGTCGCCACCATCCACGCGACCGAGGCGGGCCGCCACTCCGGCTGGCTGTCCCACCCGCTGAACCAGCAGGTGCACTCCGCGGAATGGTGGCTGGCCAACCGCGCCGACGAGCTGATCACCTGCTCGCAGGCGATGCGCACCGAGGTGGCCGGCCTGTTCGAGGTGCCGGCCGAGGACATCACCGTGATCCACAACGGCATCGAGGAACGCGGCTGGCGGGTGCCGCCCGCCGAGATCGCCGAAGCACGCCGGGCCTACGCGCCGGAGGGCGAGCCGCTGCTGCTGTACTTCGGGCGGCTGGAATGGGAGAAGGGCGTGCAGGATCTGCTGGCCGCGCTGCCGCAGATCCGCCGGGACCACCCGGGTACGCGCGTGGTGGTCGCCGGGCGCGGGCGGCACCTCGAACCGCTCGTCGAACAGGCTCGCAAGCTGCGCATCCGGCGCGCGGTCCGGTTCGCGGGCCATCTGCCCGACCGGGAACTGCGGGCCGCACTCGCCGCCGCCGACGCCGTGGTGCTGCCCAGCCGGTACGAACCGTTCGGGATCGTGGCACTGGAGGCGGCCGCCTCGGAGGCGCCGCTGATCGCCTCGACCGCGGGCGGGCTCGGCGAGGTGGTGATCGACGGCATCACCGGGCTGGCGTTCGATCCCGGCGACGTCGTCGCGCTGCGCACGGCCGTCGATTCGGTGCTCCGTGACCGGAAATCGGCGAAGCGGCGCGCCCGCACCGCCCGCGCCCGGCTGTCCGTGGACTTCAACTGGGCGCACATAGCGGAGGCGACGGCCGAGGTCTACCGGCGCGCCCGCGCCGGGGAACCGGCCGAACTCGGGCGCCCCAAGATCCCCACGGGCAACATCTTCCACCCCTGACCCGGCCGACGGGCCGCACCGTTACGTCAAGTTGCGTCAAGTGCGGCCCGGTCGTGGGGGGTGCGGAGCGGTCAGAAGACCGGAATCGACCGGCCGCGCTCGGCTTCGGGGCGGGGGCCGAAGATGCGCCGGTCGCTTTCGGCGATCGGGACGTCGTTGATGCTGGCCTCCCGGCGCCGCATCAGGCCGTCGTCGGTGAACTCCCACAGTTCGTTGCCGTAGCTGCGGAACCACTGCCCCGAGGCGTCGTGGGACTCGTACTGGAACCGCACCGCGATCCGGTTGCCACGGAAGCCCCACAGCTCCTTGCGCAGCGCGTAGTCCAGTTCGCGTTCCCACTTCTGGGTGAGGAACTCGACGATCTCCTCGCGGCCGACGACGTAGCGGTCCCGGTTGCGCCACACCGAGTCTTCGGTGTAGGCGAGGGCGACCTTCCCGGGGTCGCGCGTGTTCCACGCGTCCTCGGCGGCCTGCACCTTCTGCGCGGCGGTGGTCTCGTCGAACGGCGGGAACGGGGGGCGGGACATGGGCACTCCTGAGATGAGAACGATGGTTCTCCATCAGGGTAGAGAACTACCGTTCTCCGTGTCCAGGGCGGTGGCGCCTCGGCCTGCGGACAGGAAAAGGGCCCGGTAGGAGTTGGGGCGCCTACCGGGCCTTTCCCCGCGCTGTCCGGCCAGAGAGCAGCGCGAGCCGTTTTCCCGTCAGGAGGGAGGAAAACGACCGTCGGTGCGGATCACAGATCGGTCAGGTACCTGGCGTAGGCACCCGTGGTGAGGAAGCTGGGCAGCTTCTCCCCCAGCGCGGTCTCCACGAAGATCTCGCGCGCATCGCCGAGCCGGTTGGGCTCGCCGAGGTCCGCGCGGACCTCGGCCAGTTCCTCGTCCAGCCAGCGGTGCACCAGTTCGGCGGTGATCGCCGTGCCGTCGCCGAGCTTCGTACCGTTGCGCACCCACTGCCACACCTGGCAGCGGGCGATCTCGGCGGTGGCCGCGTCCTCCATCAGGTTGAAGATCGCCGCCGCACCCGTCCCGCGCAGCCACGAATCGATGTAGCGCAGGCCCACGTTGATGTTGGCGCGAACGCCCTTCTCGGTGACCTCGCCACCGGCACTGGCCACGTTCAGCAGGTCCTCCGCGGTGACCCGGACGTCCTCGCGCAGCCTGCCGAGCTGGTTCGGCCAGCCGCCGAGCACCTCGTCGAAGGCCGCTTCGCAGACCGGGACCAGCCCGGGGTGCGCGACCCACGAACCGTCGAAACCGTCGGCCGCCTCGCGCTCCTTGTCCTGGCGCACCTTCTCCATCGCGGTGGCGTTCACCGCGGGGTCCTTGCTGGGGATGAAGGCCGCCATCCCGCCGATGGCGTAGGCGCCGCGCTGGTGGCAGGTGCGCACCAGCAGTTCGGTGTAGGCGCGCATGAAGGGCACCGTCATGGTGACCTGCGCCCGGTCCGGCAGCACGAAGTCCGCGCCGTGGCCGGCGAAGTTCTTGATCAGCGAGAAGATGTAGTCCCACCGGCCCGCGTTGAGCCCGGCCGCGTGCTCCCGCAGCTCGTAGAGGATCTCGTCCATCTCGAAGGCGGCGGTGATCGTCTCGATCAGGACGGTGGCGCGGATGGTGCCCTGCGGGATGCCGAGCTCCCGCTGCGCCAGGCGGAACACGTCGTTCCACAGCCGCGCCTCGAGGTGGCTTTCCAGCTTGGGCAGGTAGAAGTACGGGCCGCTGCCCCGCGCCAGGAGCTGGCGCGCGTTGTGGAAGAAGTACAGGCCGAAGTCGACCAGGCTGGCCGACACGGGCCGTCCGTCGATGCGGATGTGCTTTTCCACCAGGTGCCAGCCGCGGGGGCGCGCGACGATGGTGGCCGGGCTTTCCCCGACGCTGTAGCGCTTGCCCGCCTCGGTGGTGAAGTCGATGTTGCGGCGGATCGCGTCGTAGAGGTTCAGCTGACCGCCGATGATGTTGGCCCAGGTCGGCGAGGTGGCGTCCTCGAAGTCGGCCAGCCACACCCGGGCGCCCGAGTTCAGCGCGTTGACCGTCATCTTGCGGTCGGTGGGCCCGGTGATCTCGACCCGCCGGTCCTCCAGGCCGGGCGCGGGGGGCGCCACCTGCCAGGACGGGTCGGTGCGGATGGCGCGCGTCTCGGCCAGGAACCCGAGCCGCTCCTCGCCCGAGGCGAGGCGTTCCCGCCGCTTGCGGCGGGCGTCGAGCAGTTCGCGCCGGCGTCCGGCGAAGGCGTTGTCCAACCGGGCGATGAAGTCCACCGCGGCCGGGGTGAGGATCTCGTCAAACCGCTCCCCGGCGGGACCGGCAACGTCGATCCGGGACGTGAACCTAGTGGGCATGACGGGCCTCTCTTCGGCAACGGGAGAAAGGGCGCTTCGGCGCCAAGGCGCCCCCGAGGGGTCACCTTGGCGCCGAAGGGGGAATCAGAACTGGGCTTCCTCGGTGGAACCCTTGAGCGCGGTGGTGGAGCTCTCCGGGTTCAGCGCGGTCGAAACCAGGTCGAACCAGCCGGTGCCGACCTCGCGCTGGTGCTTGGTGGCGGTGTAGCCCCGCTCCTCCGACGCGAACTCGCGCTCCTGCAGGTCGACGTAGGCGGTCATGCCCTCGCGGGCGTAGCCGTGCGCCAGGTCGAACATCGAGTAGTTGAGCGCGTGGAAGCCGGCCAGCGTGATGAACTGGAACTTGTAGCCCATGTGGCCCAGCTCGCGCTGGAACTTCGCGATGGTCGCGTCGTCCAGGTGCTTCTTCCAGTTGAACGACGGCGAGCAGTTGTAGGCCAGCATCTGGTCCGGGAACTTCGCCTTGATCGCCTCGGCGTACTTGCGGGCCACCTCCAGGTCGGGCTCGGAGGTCTCCATCCACAGCAGGTCGGCGTACTCGGCGTAGGCCAGACCGCGGTCGATGCAGGGGTCGATGCCGTTGGTGACCTCGTAGAAGCCCTCGGAGGTGCGGCCGCCGGTCAGGTACTTGCGGTCACGCTCGTCCACGTCGCTGGTCAGCAGCGTCGCGGCCTGGGCGTCGGTACGGGCGACGATCAGCGACGGCACGTTCAGCACGTCGGCCGCGAGACGGGCCGCGTTCAGGGTGCGCTCGTGCTGCTTGGTCGGGATGAGCACCTTGCCACCGAGGTGGCCGCACTTCTTCTCGGAGGCGAGCTGGTCCTCCCAGTGCACGCCCGCGGCACCGGCCGCGATCATGCCCTTCATCAGCTCGAAGGCGTTGAGCGGGCCACCGAAGCCGGCCTCGGCGTCGGCGACGATCGGGGCGTACCAGTCGATATCGGTGTTGCCCTCGGCCCAGTTGATCTGGTCGGCGCGGCCCAGCGCGTTGTTGATCCGGCGGACCACCGCGGGGACCGAGTTGGCCGGGTAGAGGCTCTGGTCGGGGTAGGTCTGCCCGGCCAGGTTGGCGTCGGCGGCGACCTGCCAGCCCGACAGGTAGATGGCCTTGAGGCCCGCGCGGACCTGCTGGACGGCCTGGTTACCGGTCAGGGCGCCCAGAGCGTGGATGTAGTCCTCGGTGTGCAGGAGGTCCCACAGCTTCTCGGCACCGCGGCGCGCCAGGGTGTGCTCCTCGACCACGCTGCCGCGCAACTTGATCACATCGGCCGCGCTGTAAGACCGCTTGACGCCCTTCCACCGGGGGTCGGTCTCCCACTGCTTGGCCAGCTCTGCGGCTGCCTGCTCGAAGTTCTGTGCCATTGGATGTCTCCACCTTTGCAAACTTTGCGATTGCCTCGCGGTCTGCCCAGACCATGACATACGCAGGGGAAACGTGACCACCGCTCCAATTTGCAAATTTCTGCTAATTTTTCGTACGATGTTGCAAAGTTTGCGAAACCGGGTTTCGCAGGCACCGGAAAAGACGGGGACTGAACCGTTTTCTTGATCGGTCAGGCCCGGAAGATCTGCGTCAGGAAGGCAGGCCATGGAGAAGACTTTCGCCGGCGGGCGGCTGCGGCATCTGCGCGAGAGCCGGTCGATGAGCCAGGCCGACCTCGCCCGGCTGCTGGAAATCTCCCCCAGCTACCTCAACCAGATCGAGCGCAACTCCCGTCCCTTGACCGTTCCAGTGCTCCTGCGGATCACCGAGGCCTTCGGCGTGGACACCGAGTTCTTCGCCAACAACGACACGGCACGGCTGGTCGCCGACGTCAAGGAGGCACTCCTGGACGAGGCGATCGGGCTCGAGGCGACGACCAGCGAACTCAACGAACTGGCCACGAACCTGCCCGACATCGCCCAGGCCCTGGTGAAGCTGCACCGCAGCTACCGCAACGCCGTGGAGGCCACGGCCGCGCTGGTCACCGAGAACGGCATGGGCCTGCACGGCAGCGCCGCCGCCCCGCTCCCCCACGAAGAGGTCCGGGACTTCTTCTACGAGCGGGAGAACTACGTCGCCGAACTCGACGAACGCGCGGAGAAGATGGCAGGAGACATCGACCTGCGGCGCGGCGCGGTGCACCAGAAGCTCCAGGACCGCCTCACCGACTACTACGGCGTCCAGATCACCACCGAGGGCATCGACGAGGCCGCCGGGCAGCAGCACCGGTACGAGCCCGGCGCGCGCGTCCTGCGGCTCGCGCCGAGCCTGCGCATCGGACAGCGGGCCTTCCGCATGGCCTCCCAGATCGCGCTGCTGGAGTACGACGACCTGATCACCGAACTGGCCGACTCGTGGGCCTTCTCCGGACCGGCCGCCCGCTCGCTCGCCCGGGTCGGGCTCGCCAACTACTTCGCCGGGGCGCTGATCCTGCCCTACGGCCCGTTCCTGGCCGCCGCCGAGAAGTTCCGCTACGACATCGAGCGGCTGTGCGACCACTTCGGGGTCGGATTCGAGACGGTCTGCCACCGCCTGTCCACCCTGCAGCGCCCGAAGATGCGGGGCGTCCCGTTCTCGTTCGTCCGCGTCGACCGGGCGGGGAACATGTCGAAGCGGCAGTCGGCCGCGGGGTTCCACTTCTCCCGCGTCGGCGGTGCCTGCCCGTTGTGGAACATCTACGAGGCCTTCACCGCGCCCGGCAAGATCGTCACCCAGATCGCCACCCTGCCCGACGGCAAGAGCTACTTCTGGGTGGCGCGGACCATCGCCCGCAACATCGGCGGCTACGGCAGCCCCGGCAAGATGTTCAGCGTCGGCCTCGGCTGCGAACTGCGGCACGCCAAGCGGCTGGTCTACTCCACCGGCCTGGACCTCGACGACCGGGCCGCGGCCACGCCGATCGGCATGGGCTGCAAGGTGTGTGACCGGCCCGCCTGCCCGCAACGCGCCTTCCCGACCATCGGCAAGCAGCTCACCGTGGACGAGAACACCAGCACCTTCGTGCCTTACCCGGCGGTGCCCGCGAGCTGAAGCGGCGCCGGCCCCGGCGGCCCACGACCGGACATCACTCCGGGAACCATGAAGATCAAGATCCGGGAGGGCCGGGAGCACTAGGTTGGTGAAGTGACCTTTCACCTGCTGACCGTCTGTGGAAGCCTGCGCGACGGATCGACCAACGCGGCCGTGATCCGGACCGTGCCGTCCGTGGCACCCGAAGGCGTCGAGGTCGACACCTTCGACCGCCTCGCCGACCTCCCGCACTTCAACCCGGACGACGACCGGGAACCGCTGCACCCCGCGGTGGCCGACCTGCGTCAGCGCCTCGGCCGGGCCGACGCGGTGCTGTTCTGCACCCCCGAGTACGCCGGGGCGATGCCCGGCTCGTTCAAGAACCTGCTCGACTGGTCGGTCGGCGCCGAGACGCTGTACGGCAAGCCGGTCTCGTGGATCAACGCGTCCTGGGCGCCGACCGGGGCGGCGAACGCCCACGCCTCACTGCGCATCGTGCTCGGCTATCTGAGCGTCGACATCGTCGAGGACGCCTGCGCCCAGGTCGCCGTCAGCCGCAAGCTCGTCGGCGAGGACGGTCTGGTGAACGACGACGACGCCCGCTCGGCCATCGCCGCCGCCGTGGCCGCACTGGTCAAGCACGCGGCCGGCTAGGAGGACTTGTATCGAAGTGGTTTGCGTGGCGGTGCGGGTGGCGGAACCTGACGCGGTCCCTCGCTGTGGGATCTCCTCCTCATGATGCCAATTCACCACGTCGGAGCTTTCCTCGCGAGGAACCACGTCAGAACCCGCGGCGGTGCAAGCTGACGGCCCACAGCAAGCGGCTCCGCCGCTTAGGAAACACGACCTACCCGGCTCGCCGGATCACGACTCGCCGAGCGTCTTCTGCAGCGCCTTGTTCGCCTTGCGGGCCATGTCCTTGATCGCCTCGCGCCGCTCCGCGTCGGCCTCGTAGTCGGCCCGCCGGTCCCGCACCACGCGGGCCGGCGAGCCGACCGCGATGGCGTAGTCCGGGATGTCGCCCCGCACCACGGCGTGCGCCCCGAGGACACAGCCACGGCCCACGCGCGTGCCGCGCAGCACCGAAACCTTGGTGCCGATCCAGGTGTCCGGCCCGATCCGCACCGGCGACTTGACGATCCCCTGGTCCTTGATGGGCAGGGTGATGTCGGTGGTGACGTGGTCGAAATCGCAGATGTAGACCCAGTCGGCGACCAGGGTGGCCGCACCCAACTCGATGTCGAGATAGCCGTTGACCACGTTCTGGCGGCCGAACACGGACTTGTCGCCGATGCGCAGGGACCCCTCGTGGCAACGGATCGCGTTGCCGTCGCCGATGTGCACCCAGCGGCCGATCTCCATCCGGCCGTAGCCGGGACGGCAGTGGATCTCCACGTCCTTGCCGAGGAAGACCATGCCGCGCAGGATGATGTGCGGATTGGCGATCCGGAACTTCAGCAGGCGCCAGTACCGCACCAGATACCAGGGCGTGTAGGCCCGGTGGCGCAGCACCCACCGCAGCGAATCGGTGGTCAGGAAGCGGGCCTGCCTGGGGTCCCGGCGGGCACGACGCCAGGCTCCGATCCGGGAAAGCACCGGTGATCCCCACATCGATGTCATAGCCTGAGGGTAGCCAGTACCGGTGGAAAGGCGGGCCATGGGGACAAAGTTGATCATCGACACGGATCCCGGCGTCGACGACGCGTTCGCGATCGCGCTCGCGGCGCTGAGCGAGGACGTGGACCTGCTCGGGGTCACCGCGGTGTACGGCAACGTCTCCCTGGAATCCACCACCCGGAACGCACTGCGGGTGCTGCAACTGTGCGGCCGGGCGGACGTCCCGGTCGCCGCGGGCGCTGCCCGGCCCCTGATCCACCCGCAGCCCTTCCGCGCCGCCCACGTCCACGGTGCCGACGGGTTGTCCGGCCGTTCCGGCGCGCTGCCCGAGCCGGACCGCGAGCCGGAACCCGGCGGAGCCGTGCGGTTGATGGTGTCGCTGCTGGAGGCGGCGGACGAACCGGTCACCCTCGCCGCGATCGGCCCGCTCACCAACATCGCCCTGCTGGTGGCGGCGCATCCCGAGGTGCGAGAGAAGATCGGCCGGATCGTGGTGATGGGCGGCGGACTCGGCCACGGCAACACCACGGCGGCGGCCGAGTTCAACATCTGGAGCGACCCCGAGGCCGCCCGGCGGGTCCTGGTGGAAGAGGACCTGCCGCGCGTGCTCGTCCCCCTCGACCTGACCCACCGCTGTGCGGTGGACACCGCATGGCTGGCCAAACTCGCCGGCACCGGTCCGGTCGGTGCCGGACTGGAGGCGCTGACGCCGGACTACCTGGCCTCGTACCGGAAAACGCTGGGCTGGGACGGGATCGCGCTCCACGACGCGGTAGCGGTCGCCGAGGCGATCAGCCCGGGCATCCTGCGCACCGAATCCCTTCCCCTCGAGGTCGAGTGCTCCTTCGGCCCCGGCCGGGGCGCCACGCTGGTGGACCGGCGCCGCGCCGCCGTCCGGAACGAGGACCGAAGCGGAAGCACCGTCGAGGTCGCGACGGACACCGACCTCGACGGCCTGCGGGACTTCGTGCTCGCCCGCCTCACGCGCTGAGTCCCGCAAGCTGTCCAGCAGTCCTGCAAGCCTCCGTCCGGCTCGCCGGTCAGTCGGTCAACGCCTCGCGCAGGACCGTGATCGCCTGGGTGATCGCGGCCTGCGCGGCGTGCGTCTCGCGCAGCGCGTTCAGCATCACGAAGTCGTGGATGATCCCCTGGTACCGCACCGCGGTCACCGGCACCCCGGCCCCGCGGAGCTTGGCCGCGTAGGCCTCTCCTTCGTCCCGCAGGACGTCCGCCTCCGCCGTGATCACCAGAGCGGGCGGGAGGCCGGTCAGCTCGTCCACGCCCGCCCGCAGCGGTGAAGCGGTGATTTCCGCGCGCTGCGCCGGGTCCGTCGTGTACTGGTCCCAGAACCACCGCATGCCGGCCCGGGTCAGGAAGTAGCCGTCGGCGAACTGCTCGTAGGAGCCGGTGTCGAAGGAAGCGTCGGTGACCGGGTAGAAGAGGACCTGCTGCCGGAACCGCGGCCCGCCGCGGCGCTTGGCGAGCAGGGTGACCGCGGCGGTCATGTTCCCACCCACCGAGTCCCCCGCGATGGCGATCCTGGACTGGTCGAGGTTCTTCTCCGCACCGTGCTCGGCGACCCACTTGGCGACGGTGTAGTTCTCCTCGATGGCCACCGGGTAGCGGGCCTCGGGCGAGCGGCTGTACTCGGGGAAGACGACGGCCGCGCCGGCGCCCACGGCGAGTTCGCGGATCAGCCGGTCGTGGGTGTGCGAGTTGCCGAACACCCAGCCAGCACCGTGCAGGTAGACCACCACCGGCAGCGGGCCTGCGGCGCCCTTCGGGCGGACGATCCGCACGGCCACCCCGTCGATCGTGGTGTCTTCGATCTCGGCGTCCGGCTTGGCGATCTCACCGGCCTGCACCTCGTCGACGGTGACGCGCCCCTTCTCCGGCCCGAGTTCGTACAGGTACGGCGGGTTGTCCGTGGCCTCGGCGAAGGCCTGGGCGGCGGGTTCGAGCACGAGTTGGCGGGGATTGGCGGTCATGGCTGCCTCCTGGGTTGGGCGGTCCGGAGCGGACCTGACGAACCGAAGGTAGAGCAAAATTAAGTTGTGTGCAACTTAATGGAGTGCCATCATCTGAGATACAGGACACCCCCGCCGCCTTCCTCCCCCGCGGCACGGCACGATGGGGTGCAGGAGGTGCGCCACCATGCCGGATTCTGGACCACGCCTGGACGACCAGGTGTGTTTCGCGCTGTACGCCGCTTCGCGCGCGGTCACCAACCTGTACCGGCCCCTCCTGGACGAACTCGGCCTGACCTATCCGCAGTACCTGGTCATGCTCGTCCTGTGGGAACACGGCAGCCGCCAGGTCAAGGAACTGGGCAAGGCACTGGACCTCGACTCCGGCACCCTCTCACCGCTGCTCAAACGGCTGGAGAAACTCGGGCTCATCCGGCGGGAGCGCCGGGCCGAGGACGAGCGCTCGGTCAGCGTCACCCCGACCGAGGCCGGCCTCGCACTCCAGGAACGGGCTACCTGCCTGCCGGACACCATCGCCGACGCGATGGGACTGAGCCCGCACGCGCTCGACGATCTGCGTGACACACTGCGGCAACTGACCGATTCGGTCCAGAACTATCGCCTCGCCCGCTGACTCCCAGCGCCGCGAAAAGGGTCTCAGCGGCCACGCACCACGGGAGGTGGTTGCGAGGCCCGGGTCCGAGGATCCGGTGTACGCGGACCCAAGGATCGACCGGGAGAGATGGGCAGTCAGAGGGGAAGCCGGCATGAAAGACGATCTCGATAAGTCGTCGAGGAAACCCCCTCCCCTTGTGCGGCCGGCGCGCCAGGATCCGGGCGTGACCCAGAAGTCATCAGGAAATTAATGACGACTGCTTTGTCGAGTTCATCGTTCAGTCTGTGTAGCTGAGATCAGGTGGGTCTTCGTCAGCCCGCTACCTGTCGCCGGTCAGAGGGTGCACCGCGACGCCGGTGTGGACCATCAGCACGCGAGTCCGGCCACGACCCATACCGCGCCAACGATGGGGACGGCTGCCGGGGTAACGCAGGCAGTCCCCCGGCTCCAGCACATAGGTGACATCGCCGAGGTCCACTTCGACCACGCCCTCGGCGATGTAGAGGAACTCGTTGCCGTCATGGCGGAAGAACTCGCCGAATTCCTTGTCCAGCCCCACGAACTCGGTCGGGAAGAAACCACCGGGCCCGGACAGCAACTGGCGGGCCGCCCCGGTGCTGCCCGGCACGCGATCCACCGTCGGGATCGGCACTCCCTCACCCCGCCGCAGCACCGCGACCTCGGCACCCCCTTCCGAACCGCCCGCGATCAACTGGTCCTGAGTGGCTCCCAGTGCCTCCGCGATCCGGTGCAGCGACCGCATGCTCGGCTGCGCGAGCCCGCGTTCGACCTGACTGAGGAAGGAATGGGAGAGCCCGGTCCGCCCGGCCAGTTGCACGAGCGTCAACTTCCGGCGGTGCCGCAACACGCGAATGGTCTGCCCCATGCGCTGTCGCGGAGTACCCACCAACGGGTCCGCCGCTTCCTGATCCACGGTGTTCACATCCCGGAAATAAAGGGCCCTTACGGTCAATGTTGATGACATCAACATTAGCTGACCCCGCCCCCTGGTTCACGACCCGGCCGCTCGCCGACGGCGTGTACGTCCTCAGCGAACCCGGGCACGTCAACAGCTTCCTCGTACTCGGCGACGAACGAGCCCTGCTGTTCGACACCGGAATGGGAATCGGCTCGATCCTGGGGGAGGTGCGCACGATCACCGACCTCCCGCTGCTCGTGGTCAACTCGCACCACCACTTCGACCACCGTGGCGGCAACGCGGAACTGGCGCCCCACGCGATCGACATAGCGGTCCATCCCGCGGGCGTGGACGCGCACGGCGAAGCGCCAGCGGAATGGCACGCAGAGTACGAGAAACTCGCCCGGCGCACGGTCGAGCGGTTCGGCGAGTTCGCCCGGCTGGACTACGAAACCTTTTTCACTCTCACCGGAGCCCAGACCGTGCGGCCTATTCCCGACCTTTCCGGCTGGCGGATCCCCGCCACCCGCCCGACCCGGACCCTCGCCGACGGGGAACTGCTCGACCTCGGCGGCCGCGTCCTGCGGGTCCTGCACTCACCCGGGCACTCACCGGATGGACTCTGCCTCTGGGACGAGACCACCGGATCCCTACTTGCCGGCGACACGCTCCTCGCCGCGGCTTTCTGGGCGCACTTCCCGGAAAGCGACATCGCCGTCTTCGCCGGCACCACCGCACGGCTGGCCGAACTCCCCACACGACAGGTACTCGTCGCCCACAACCTGCGCTGCGTGCTTCCCGGTTCCTTCCCGGCACAGGCCGCCGAGGCCTTCGCCGCCGTACGCGACGGCCGCACCCGGCCGGTGCCCTACGCCGACCCGTTCGGCAATCCGCTGCTGCGGCACGACTTCGACGGCTTCGCGATCTTTTCCCCGGAGGTGAGCTGATGCTGGAACCAGTGCACCTCATCACCGGCGTGTCTCTTGTGGACGGTACCGTCGTGGACGTCACGGTGGCCGAAGGCGTGGTCACCGCGGTGCGCGAATCCACGACGGTCGGCGACCTGCACCTGCCGGGCTGGCTGCTGCTCAGCGCCGCCACCGAACCACACGCCCACCTCGACAAGGCGTTCAGCTGGGCACATGTGCCCCAGCGTTACGGCGACCTCCGGTCCGCCATCGGCAACTGGCTGTCCTACGCCGGCACTATGACCGCCGCCGACATCCATCGCCGCGCCCGGCATGCGCTGGAGCAGTACCTTGCCCACGGCATCACCACCATCCGCACGCATGTCGACGTGCTGCCCGGGCCCGACCCGCTGCGCGGCGTCGAAGCCCTGCTCGCGCTCCGCGAAGAGACCCGTGACCTGCTCGACCTGCAGATCGCACTGCTGACGCGCGAAGACTCCTCCGACTCGCTCGTCATCGAAGCCGCACACCTTGGCATCGACCTGATCGGCGGCGCGCCGCACCTGTGGCGCGACCCCGAAGCAGACACCAACCGCTTGCTCGATCTCGCCGAGCAGTTGGACCTTCCGGTCGACCTGCACACCGACGAGCAACTCGGTGCCCATGTGCTTTCCCTGGCCCACCTGTGCCGGCAGGTCCGGCAACGCGGCCTGGCGGGGCGGGTGACCGCCAGCCACTGCGTCAGCCTCGGCTCCCTGCCCTCGGAACCCCTCGCCAGGATCGTCGGGGAAATCCGGGCGGCAGGCATCGGCATCATCACCCTGCCGATCACCAACCTTTACCTGCAGGGCCGCGAGCATCCGGCGCCACGGCCCCGCGGCCTGCCCGCGCTACAAGCACTGCTGGACGCCGGCGTCGACCTGGCCGCAGGCGGGGACAACATCCGCGACCCGTTCAACCCGATGGGCCGCGCCGACCCGTTCGAAACCACCTCCCTGTTGATCACTGCCGGACACCTGGACGCTCACTCCGCCCTCGCCGCCGTCACCAGCGGGGGCCGCGCCGTGCTCGGGCTCCCGCCCGCCGGGCCCACCGTGGGCTCGCGCGCCAACTTCGTCGCCGTGCAGGCCGCTTCACTTGCCGACGCCCTCGCGGGCCCCGGCGATGCCCGCATCGTCGTCCACAACGGACGGACTGTCAGCCGGACCACTGTCGACCGGCAGACCGCACTGACCCCTTACCCCGAACCCACCGTGAGGCCAGCATGACCGCCGTACTCACCCGAGGCACACTCCGATTCGCGGGAGTGGAAAAAACCTTCGACACCGGCACTCAGGCGCTGTGCGCCGTCGACCTCGATCTGTCCCCCGGCGACTTCGTCAGCATTGTCGGACCGTCGGGCTGCGGGAAGAGCACCCTGCTGCGCCTTGCCTCGGGACTCACTGCACCGACCGCCGGTGAGGTCCTGGCCGATACCGACAAAATCTCCTACGTCTTCCAGGATCCTACCCTCCTGGAGTGGCGCACCGCCACCAAGAACGTCGAGCTGGCGGCCGAGCTGCACGGCGTGCCGAAGGGGGAACGGCGCCGCAAGGCCGCCGAGGCACTGGCGCTGGTCGGGCTCGCCGGGTTCGAAAAGCAGCTGCCCAGCCAGCTCTCCGGCGGCATGAGGATGCGGGTGTCCCTGGCTCGGGCGCTCATCCTCGACCCCGAGATCTTCCTGTTCGACGAGCCGTTCGGCGCGCTCGACGAAATCACCCGACTGCGCATGCAGGACGAGTTGCAGCGCCTGTTCCGCACTCAGGGTTTCACCGGGCTTTTCATCACGCACTCGGTGAGCGAAGCCGTCTACCTGTCCACGCGGGTCGCCGTGATGTCGGTGAGACCGGGCCGGATCGTGCGCCAGATCGAGGTTCCGTTCGAGTTCCCGCGCTCGCCGGAGATCCGCTACCACCCCGACTTCGCTCGGATCGCGGGCGAAGTATCCGCCGCGTTGAAAGCGAGTTCGGAATGAGCGCACCGGTCAAGGACAAAGAACTGTTCCGGATCAGCGCCGCCGGCACCGGACGGCGGCGCCGAGGCGGTCCGGTGTCCTTGGCCCTGCGCGCCGCGGTCCCCGTGATCGCGGCCCTGGTCGTGGCGATAGGACTGTGGCTGGCGGTGAGCTACCTGCTGCTCTCCCCCAGCCGTCGTTTCCTCGTACCGCCTCCCGAACAGGTGCTCCTGGACTCCTTCGGGAACTGGAAGCACCTCCAGCCGATGCTCACCGCACTCGGGCTGACCGCTGAAGTGGCCCTGGTGGGTCTGGCGATCGCCTCCGCGCTCGGCATCTTCACCGCCGTCGCCATGAGCCAGGCAAGCTGGGTCGAGCGGGCGGTCTACCCCTACGCGGTCGTCCTGCAGACCGTGCCGATCCTGGCGATCGTGCCGCTGATCGGCCTGTGGTTCGACTACGGCTTCACCAGCCGGGTCATCGTGTGCGTGATCATCGCGCTGTTCCCGATGATCGCCAACACGCTGTTCGGGCTGCATTCCGCGAGTCAGGGTGCACACGATCTGTTCACCCTGAACAAGGCGACCCGCTGGCAGCGGCTCACCAAGCTGCAGCTGCCCGCCGCATTACCGTCGATCTTCACCGGGCTGCGCACCTCGTCCGGCCTGTCGGTGATCGGCGCCATCGTCGGCGACTTCTTCTTCAAACAGGGTGAACCCGGGATCGGCACGCTGCTCGATGTCTACCGTGCCCGCCTGCAGTCCACCGACCTGTTCGCCGCCATCATCCTCGCCTCACTGTTCGGTATCGCCGTCTTCGCGGTATTCACCGCGCTCGGCAAGCTCGTCGTGGGCAAACGTTCCTAGGAGCCTCCATGCGTATCACCCGACTCCTCGCCGGCCTGCTCGTCCCCGCACTGGCCCTTACCCTCGCCGCCTGCGGATCGAGTTCCTCCGGATCCGCCGCCTCCAGTAGCGCCGCTCCGCCCTCCGACGCGGTGAACCTGACGGGCGTCTGCCCCTCCACCGTGGTCGTCCAGCAAGACTGGGAACCGGAGGCCGAACACGCGGCGGCCTACGAGTTGATCGGCCAGGGCTACACCATCGACGCTGACAAGAAGCGTGTCAGCGGCCCGCTGGTGATCGACGGCATGGACACCGGAGTGAAAATCGAGGTCCGGTCCGGTGGCGGTGCCATCGGTTTCCAGAGCGTTCCGTCCCAGATGTACGTCGACCAGTCCATCACGCTCGGCGCGGTCACCACGGACGCGGCCATCTCCGCGTCCAGCACCCAACCGGTGACCGCCGTGGTGGCACCGCTGGAGAAGAGCCCACAGATGCTGATGTGGGACCCCGCCACACACCCCACATGGACGGGCATCGCCGACATCGGCAAGTCTGACGTCAAGGTCGTAGTGTCCAGCGGAACCGTCTACTCGACTCTGCTGTCGGACAAGGGTCTGGTGAAGGCCGGTCAGTTCGACACCAGCTACGACGGCGCCCCGGCCCGGTTTGTCGCCAGCCCCGACCTCGTCCAACAAGGATACGCGACTGCCGAGCCCTACGTGTACCAGCACGAGGTCCCGTCCTGGAACAAGCCGGTGAAGTACCAACTCCTCTCCGACGTCGGCTACAACGTCTACCCGGAAGCGCTGTCCGTGCGCACCGCCGACCTCGCGAAGCTTTCACCTTGCTTGAAGAAGCTGGTGCCGATCCTGCAGAAGGCCCAGATCAACTACCTCGCCAACCCGGGCACAGCCAACAAGCTTCTCGTCGAGGCGGTCGAGAAGTTCAACGACAGCTGGACCTATTCCGAGGGTGTCGCCGATTACGCCGCCAAGGCTCTGAAGGACCTCGGCATCGTCGCGAACGACGGCAGCGGCGCGCTCGGCGGTATGGACCAGAACCGTGTGCAGTCCGCTCTCGACACGCTCGGCCCGATCCTCAAGTCGAGCGGAGCCAAGGTGAAGGACGGTCTTAAGGCTTCCGACTTGGCCACCAACCAGTTCATCGACCCGAGCATAACTCTGAAGTAAGGGGTAGCGGCGTGACGAGCGTGCAAGAGTTGCCGATCGCCCGGCTCACCGAACGCATCCGGGCCGAGCTCGGCGAGGAGTCCGTGTCCCTCGACCCTGTCCGGCTCGAACGAGCCTCGGTGGACTGGGCACAAATGTCCCCCATTCTCAAGGCGAAACTCCCTGCCGGACGAGCCGACCTGGTGGTGACCCCCCGCTCGGCCGACGAGATCCCCATCGTGCTCCGGCACTCCTACGAACTGGGCGTACCGGTCACCCCCCGGGGCACCGGCTTGGGAAACTACGGCCAGGCCATCCCTCTGCAGGGCGGGTTGGTGCTCGACGTCAGCCGCTGCCGCACACTCCTGAAAATCGAAGACGGCGTCGCCACGGCCGAAGCCGGGATTCGCATGCGCGACCTCGACAACGCCGTACGCCAGACCGGACAGGAACTGCCGATCTTCCCTTCCACGAAGGGTTCGACGCTTGGTGGTTTCCTGGCCGGGGGCAGCGGCGGCACCGGATCCCTCATTCACGGCACGAACGCGGACGGTTTCGTCCAAGCACTCGACGTGGCCGTGTGCGACGGCAGCGGCATGCTCCGAAGCGTGACCGGATCCGCCACCCTGCCCTACGTCCACGCCTACGGCACAACCGGAATCATCGCCCGGGCTACCGTACGACTGACGCCGGCCCACGATTGGGTCGGGTTCTTCACCGCTTGGCCCGACTACAGCAGTGCGACCGATTTCCTTCGCTCACTGCGATCGGTGTCGCCTTCGCCCCGGCTCGCCTCGCTGGATGAAGCCCCGATCGTTGCGGCGCTGCCTGCCGACGCAGCACTCGACCCCACTCGACTCAGCGTACGGATCATCGCCCGAGCCGAAACGATCGATGAGTTGCACCGCAGGGTTACAAGCGGCGGCGGCGAGGTACTGGCTGTCCGGGAAGGCCCGAATGGTGCCGAGCGAGTCAGTTCGTTGTCGTTCAACCACTCGACGTTCCACCTCCAACGGAAGGAACCCGGCTACTTCCACCTCGAGGTAGCCGGTGATCTACTGTGGACAGCGCCCGATTCCGTACGAGCCGTGTTCCCGGAAACGCTCCTGCATTTGGAACTGATGAAAACACAGGTGGTGGGCATGCTGATGGCACGCTACGAATCACCAGAGCAGGTCTACGAAGGTATGGCACAGCTGACAGCGATGGGTATATCCATCCACAGCCCGCATACGTGGATCCTCGAACGGCGCATCGAGGGCGTACGGGCGGTCCTCGCCGAAAACGACCCGCGAGGCCTGCTCAACCCCGGCAAGCTGGCCCTGTGACGAGCGCGCCGCGAGCTGCGCCGTGGCTCGCGGCGCGCCGCTACTCGCACCGAAGGTCCACTCCCACAATCTCTGAGGAGTATTGATGCCGCAGTTCATCGAACTGACGGGCCCCGAGTCAGCAGAGCTGAGCGCCGGTTCGGTTGCGGTTCTGCCTCTGGGCGCGATCGAACAGCACGGTCCGCATCTGCCGCTGTCCACCGATTTCACAGTCGCCTCGGCGACGGCTGAGGCAGCCGTCGCCGCAGCAGGTGACGCCTTTTGGTTGCTGCCGGCGCTGCCCTTCACGAAGTCCGACGAGCACGCCTGGTCTTCCGGAACCATCTGGCTGTCTTGGGACACGGTAATGCGAATGCTCGTCGACATCGGCAACTCACTCGCCGCCAGCCCGGTACGACGTCTGGTGTTCGTTAACGGTCATGGCGGGAATTCGGCGTTGCTGCAGGTCGCATGCCGAGAGCTACGACGCCGCTTCGGCTTCCACACGTTCCTGATGCACCCCGGTGTACCAGCCGACCAAGGTGGTGCCTCACCTGCCAGCGAACTGGGCATGGGGGTACACGGCGGACTGACCGAAACTTCTGTGATGCTGCACCTTCGTCCGGACCTCGTCCATTTGGACCGCGCCGTGCGCTCGGTTCCCGAGGCCCTTACCGCCTATGAATACATCGGTTTCGGCAAGCAGGTGAGCTTCGGTTGGCTGAGCGATGACTTCGGCACTGACGGCACGATCGGCGACCCCACAGGGGCCAACGCGGAACTGGGCAAGCAACTCTTCGAAGCCGGTGTGGAAAAGTGCGCTGCTGCCTTGCGGGAGGTTGCCCGGTTCGAGGTGGGCTAGTCTACGTCGGTGTCTGTCATCGACAAGGTTGCCTGGATCCGCATGGAAAACAACAGGATCCTCGCAACTCGTTCCCGTGGCAAGGACGTGTTCTACCTCCCCGGAGGGAAACGAGAGCCGGGCGAGTCCGATCTCGACACGCTTGTGCGTGAGATCGAAGAGGAACTGACGGTGGCGGTCGTCCCCGCCAGTGCACGGTACTTCGGCACGTTCGAAGCCCAGGCCGACGGTTATTCACAGGGGATGGTCGTACGGATGACGTGTTACACCGCCGACTACCGTGGTTCTCTGCAGCCGAGCCATGAGATCGCCGAGTTCTCGTGGCTCGGCTATACGGACCGCAACACGGTGTCACGGGTCGACCAGATCATTTTTGATCACCTTCGCCAGGAGGGTTGGTGGCAGTAGACTCCTCCACCGGGTCGTGATCCTGGTTCGAAGGATCCGGGACTGACTTGTCCTGTGGGACCAGGGATCGAGGCGGAGAGTCCTCCACCGGGTCGTGCAACGGTTCCGGCGCCGAGCGATATTGCCTGCCGGTGGGAGTGGTGATCACCAGCTGGTCACCGGACATCTCATAGTGCCAACCGGGCTCGTCCTTGAGCCGATGGTCCTTACTGCACAGCCCGCAGAGGTTGCTGGTACTCGTGACACCACCTCTGGCCCAGGCCTGGACATGATCGAGATCACAGACCTGGGCGGGTCGATGGCAGCCCGGAGTGCGACACTCGCGATCGCGGATGCGGACGAAGGCGTCTGTGCTGCTGCGTGGGCGATAGCGACGGCGACCGGAGTCGATCGGCTGTCCGCTCACCGGATCGGTAAGGATCCGGCGTACGACGCTGCCCGGCGCCTTGGCGATCCGGCGCGCCAGCCAAGCAGGGATCTGGCCGTGCCCGGCCATCTCGGCCGGCTTGTCGCGCAGTTTGAGCCAGGTGAAGAAGTCCAGGTAGATGAACACCTCGGCCCTCGGATCCACCTTGCCTCCCTTGTGATCGCCAAGGCACAGGTCGGCAAAGACGTCGGCCCGGATCGCGTCCAGGGTGCGATGGTCCCTCTTGCCGCGCAAACGCCGGGCGACACGGTCGACTCGCGCATAGATCGACGAGGCAACCTCCGCGGGCAAGGAAGCACGCAGCGAGGACATCCCATCCTCCTCGTGCCGGAGTTCGACACGGCGGGTTCGTCGTCGCGCCTGTGAACGCTTGGCATACCCGTCGGGGTCCACGTTCGCGATAACCCTGTTGACGCAACGACGAACCGCGTACGCATCCTTCTCGCAGATCCGGTCCGCGACGAGCAAATCCACCTTACGTGCAAGATCGTCGCTGAGCGTCGCTGTCGGTTCAGCGATCTTCGAAGCCCGATAGGAGTCGAGATCACCCCGGAACATCGCCTTGAAGGTCTCGGGGAGGCGGGTCGCCAGCGCCCGCGCAAGCGCGATCTGCCGCGCTGCCTGACGCTCGCTCATCCGTAACTCGAGAGCCAGTTCCTTGGCCACGCCCCTGGCTCCTTCGGCCGAGGCGGCAAAGGCCTCGATCGCGGCCAGTTCCCGAGCCTGCCATCGGTTCACATTACGGCGCGCTTCCGCGATCTCCGCTAACAGCCCTTGCCGGTCGAGGCTCTCGACCGGCGCCGACACCGAGGACAGCGGAGTCAGCACTATCGGTTTCGGTTGATCAGCACTGAGGTGCATTGGTCTGTACATGCCTCGAAGCTAGAGACCCGCACCACGACGAATCAACACCGAAAATCTTGACATCGACAGATATGAATAAAGTTCACGAGATGGTATCCGAGCTAGGCCTACAACACCAGGGTCACTTCGGGCCAGCGCACCATAACAGCAAGTTATTCAGACAGATTCCTCCACTCGCATCCAAGTGAACGGTCCATTCATGGCTTCTCATCGCACGCGAGCATGCCTCATCGAGACCACACCCCGGAAAAAAATATTCTCGCCCCTTCGCCCGTTAGAGCGAATCAGCACACGACTACCTTCTCGCTTGACGTGGCCCCCTGGGCGAGGGTGCTCGCAACTGCTCACCCGCGGGCGGTCTACAGCCCGGGTTGTGCTTGCTGATCTCGGAGACCAGCGATGCCGAGAACCACCATCGGCACGCAATCGTTCGCGACAAGTCTCGGCGCCCCGGAAAGAGGCGTTATGGTGGACGCGCCTGCGAACCGGCGATCGCCTCCTCACCACTGGGGCGAGCCAGTTTGCTCTCCGCGCGCCCGGGTACTCGCGGCACAGCGCCGCGGAAATGCGGTACTCGTCGGAGCGAGGGGGACGAGGAGATGACTCGTTCGGAAGAGGCACACATCCGTGTTCACGGTGTCCAGCCGACACAAGTACTTGCCGCCGTGGTCGGGCTTGTGTACCTGGTGGGCGGGATCCTCGGGTTCCTCCGCACCGGATTCACCGCGTTCACCGGGAACCAGCATGTGCTGCTGATCGGGTTCATGATCAACCCCTTGCACAATCTGGTGCACGTGGTGGTGGGCTTCGTCGGCCTCCTCTGCACGACCACGTCCGTCCTGTCCCGCACCTTCGGCTGGCTTCTGTTCATCGGGTACGGGCTGCTGTCGGCATGGGGTTTGATGATCACAGGGGTGATCACGAGAAACCCGGTGGCAGGGCTCGGCAACCCCTTGAACCTCAATGCGGCGGACAACTGGCTGCACATCGCGACGGCCCTTCTCGGCCTCGTCATGGCGATCGTGCCGGCGCGCAAGGCGATTCACGTCCCGACTGCGGCTGGGCCGACGAGTCCGCACCTGCCTCCAGCCGGCACTTATGGAACTACCGCCGTGCCGAGCGCCGACGATTCGCAGCGACGTCGGCGCGGCTCCTGGTTCCATCGTCGGCACACGGCCGCGCCCTGACCAGGGCCCTCAGTCCAGCCGCTGCCGGAACATCCGGGGACACGGTAGTCGTCGGGGTGAGCGTGGCCGGCTTCGGGCAGACTGCTGACCGTGAGCGGAACGGTATTGGTACTCGGCGGTCGTAGTGAAATCGGGCTCGCGGTCGCCCGGCGGCTCGTCGCCGGCGGCAGCAAGAAGGTGGTGCTGGCGGCGCGGCGGAGTGGCGAACTCTCCGACGAGGAGGGTCTGCTGCGTGAAGCCGGCGCGACCGACGTGATTCCGGTGGAGTTCGATGCCGACGACCTGTCCGGCCATCGTCCGATGCTGGACGCGATCGTGGCGCAGCATGGGCCTCTCGACGTCGTCGTGGTCGCCTTCGGTCTGCTGGGCGATCAGCAGCGCGCCGAACGAGAGGCTGCCCACGCGGTGTCCATCGTGCATACCGACTACGTCGCGCACGTGCACATCCTGACCGAACTGGCCACTCTGCTGCGCCGGCAGGGAAACGGCCGGCTGGTGGTGTTTTCCTCGGTGGCAGGAGTCCGGGTCCGGCGGGCGAACTACGTCTACGGATCGGCGAAGGCCGGGCTCGACGGGTTCGCCTGCGGTCTGGCCGACGCTCTGCATGGCAGCGGCGTGCACCTACTGCTCGTGCGCCCCGGGTTCGTGATCGGCAGGATGACCGAGGGTATGTCTCCCGCTCCGTTTTCCAGCACACCCGACCAGGTGGCCGACGCGACTGTCGCGGCGCTGAAGCGAGGCCGGGGTGAAGTGTGGGTTCCGGCAGTGCTCCGCCCCGTCTTCTTCTTCATGCGCCTGCTCCCCCGAGCCGTCTGGCGCAGGTTGCCCCGCTGATCGGTTGCCTGCCTGGTCCTGAGTGGACGGTAGCGGTCAGCCGCCGAGGAGCCCGCCGAGAAGCCCGGTCACCGAGTCCAGCAAGCCTGGAACGGGCTGTCCAGTGGCGCTGGAGGACGGCGACCGCGGCGTGTGGGATGTCGACGTCGCCGCCGGGGATGAATTCACCGTTGTGGGAGCGGTGCCGGACGTGGAGGTTTCCGTGGACGGGATGGCGGACTGGGTGGTCGTCGAGGGCTGCACGATGACCGGCGTCCCCGTCGGCTGAGCGGACGAGGGGGCGGGTCGGCCGGTCGTGACGTTCGCACGGCGGCTGGTTTCTGCCGAACTGCTGGGCGAGGCATTGCCGGTGTGCGCCTGTGCGCCGGCAGCGTTCTCGGCGGTCTGGCTGGTGCTGGCGACGAGCACGGTCGATGTGGTGACCTGCGTGGTGCTCGGGTCCGGTCCGATGGACGGGCCGCCGCTACCACCCATGGTGGACGCCGCCGTCTCGTGCAGGTGACCGGCAGAAAAGGCGGTGACCGCCAGGCCGGCCAGTGCGGCGACACCGGCGGCGACCGCCCCAACCTTGCCCGCTTTGCGCCGATCCCAGCGACCCTCGCGGCGCAGCAGTTCGGCAACCGGGATGCGCTCGGTGGGCGCGTCCGCGAGTGGGTCCTTCACCACTGGCAGTTCCTGGGTCAGGCCTTCGCGTCGCAACAGCTCGGCAACGGTCACCGGCTCCCAGTCCTCACCCGCTCGGGGATCCATCTCGTTGCTGGCCACCCTCACATCCCTTCGCTCGTCACTGACGGCAACATAGTGAACCGTCGTTACCTGTTCGTTGCGATATTAGTGGTCAGGATCACACTCACCTGGGGCAACTTTCCACAATGCGTAACGTCGAGGTAGCGGAGGGGCGAGTCGGGCCTTCCGGCCGTACGGTGACGACGGGAGGAGGTGGGAGCCATGCCGAGTCACAACCGCTTGCAGAGGATGGGCCAGTGGGCCGATTGGTTCGAGCAGCGCGGTGTCTACGTTCCCGGCGAGGACAACCACACCATCGACCCGTGGCGCGACTTCGGCTGGCTCATCGTCGTGTGGGTGATCGCCGTCGGCGCCTTCATCTTGTTCCTCGCGCTCGCTTCGTGAACTGCGGGGCAGACCGGCAATCGGCACTCGCGAACGGCGAGTGACGGCCGTCACGCGGGTTCGGCGTTCCGGTCACGGATCGGCCACGGGGCTACACCAGGTCCGCGTCAACCGCCTCGAGTCGCTCGCACCGGCGCCGGGTTCCCGCCACAGTAGGTCCGGCCCGGCATAAGTAACTACCCCGAACGGACCAGCCGGCTCCCCCCCGACGAGCGAAGGAAGTTTCCCCTGTGCGCACCCGACGGCACGTCCTGATCGCGGCTGCCCTGTTCGGGCTCACCGCGTGCGGCGCGCCCGCACAGGTCGGCAGCGGGGCACTTCCGGACGGCGGCTCCCCGGCGGTGCAGGCCGCCACCCCCCGGCAGCAGACCGTCGGATTCGGCGAGCAGTACCGGTTCACCGACGGGATCACCATCTCGGTCTCTGCCCCGAAGTCGTTCCGGCCGAGTGTCAGCGCCTATCCGCACAGTGACCGGGCGGTGGCCTTCGAGCTCACCATCCGCAACGACAGTGCTCAGCCGTACAAGTTGTCGGGCCTGATCGTCTCGGCGAACGTGGCAGGAGGGGCCGCCAAGCAGGTGGTGGACTCGACCCAGGGCTACAGCGGGATCGTGGACGCGGGCAAGGACGTGCAGCCCGCCCATGACGTGCAGGTGACGCTGGCATTCGCGGTCCCCGACCAGCCTGTCGAGATGGCGTTGTCCCTTCGGCCGACCGCCACAAGTCCGGTCGTCGCCGTGTATCACGGCTCCGCCTGAGCCGGCGGGATACGCTCGGCACATGAGCGACCAGCAGCGACTTTCCCCCGGCGACACCGCCCCCGACTTCACGCTCGTGGACAGCGAGGGCAACAAGGTCTCGCTGTCGGATTTCCGAGGCCGGCACGTCGTCGTGTACTTCTATCCGGCCGCGGGCACCCCTGGCTGCACGAAGCAGGCGTGCGACTTCCGCGACAACCTCGCCGAACTGAACGGCGCGGGCTACCAGGTGCTGGGTATCTCGCCCGACAAGCCGGAGAAGCTGGCGAAGTTCGTCGAATCCGAGCAGTTGACCTTCCCGTTGCTTTCCGACCCCGACAAGTCCGTCCTCACCGTATGGGGAGCCTTCGGGGAAAAGAAGAACTACGGACGGGTGGTGCAGGGGGTCATCCGCTCGACGTTCGTGGTCGACCCGGAGGGCAAGATCGCGAAGGCGTTGTACAACGTGCGGGCGACCGGTCACGTCGCCAAGCTCATGAAGGACCTTTCGCTCACCTCCTGAGTCTTCTCTCCGGCGTGGACGCCGTAAGTGAATTCCCAGGTGGGTCGCGGACTCCACCCCCGCCGGGACCGTGGCCCGGTCTCCGGCGGAGGTGGAGTGTCTCAGAGTCTGCGCAGATGCGGCAGCAGCGCGCGAAGGGCGCGCCCGCGATGGGAGGCGGCGTCCTTCTCGGCTGGATCGAGTTCGGCCGAGGTCCTGACCTCCCCCTCGGGGAGGAAGATCGGGTCGTAGCCGAAACCGTTGGTGCCGCGGGGTTTCCGGGCGAGGGTGCCGCGCCATTCGCCGCGGACCACGGCCTCCGTTGCGCCGGGCACGACCAGGGCGGCCGCACAGACGAAGGCGGCGCCGCGGCGCTCGTCCGGGATGTCGGACGTTTGGGCCAGCACGAGTTCCAGGTTGGCCTGGTCGTCGCCGTGTCGCCCGGCCCAACGGGCGGACAACACCCCCGGCATACCGTTCAGTGCGTCGACGGTGAGGCCGGAATCGTCGGCCACGGACGGCAGGCGGGTGGCGGCGGCGGCGTCCCGCGCCTTGGCGAGAGCATTTTCCTCGAAGGTCGCACCGGTCTCGGGAGCCTCGTCGAACTCTTCGACGTCGGCCAGTCCGACCACCTCGATCCCGCCCAGGCCTTCGGCCTCGAGGATGCGTCGCAGTTCCCCGAGTTTCTTGGCGTTGCGGGTGGCCAGCAGGAGCCTGGTCACTTCGCGCCCTTGGTCTTCTTGGCGGTCTGCGGCTCCGGCAGCTCTCCCGGATAGGGTTCCTTGAGGGCAGCGGCCTGCTTGCGGCTGAGCTCCTCACAACCGGCGAGTGCCATGTCCAGCATGCTGTCCAGAGTGGACCGGGTGAAGGTGGCGCCCTCGCCCGTGCCCTGCACCTCGATCAGGGTACCGGCGTCGGTGGCGACCACGTTCAGGTCGACCTCGGCCCGGGAGTCCTCTTCATAGGGCAGGTCCAGCCGCACCCGGCCGTCGACCACGCCGACGCTGACCGCGGACACCCCGGCGGACAGTGGTTTCGGATCGGCGAGCCGTCCGGCCGCGGCCAGCCAGGTGATCGCGTCGTGGAGGGCGACGTAGCCGCCGGTGATCGCGGCGGTGCGGGTGCCTCCGTCGGCCTGGATGACGTCGCAGTCGAGGTGGATGGTGTTCTCGCCCAGTGCGGACAGATCGATGCAGGCACGCAGGGATCGCCCAATGAGCCGGCTGATCTCGTGTGTGCGCCCGCCGATCCGGCCCTTGACCGACTCGCGGTCGCCGCGGTCGTGGGTGGCCGAGGGCAGCATCGCGTACTCGGCGGTCACCCAGCCGAGCCCGGAACCTGCCCGCCAGCGCGGAACTCCTTCGGTGACGCTCGCGGCGCAGAGGACCCTGGTCTTGCCGAACTCGATCAGCACCGAGCCGGCGGGCCAATCCTGGAAACCACGGGTGATCTTGACTTCGCGGAGCTGGTCGTCGTTCCTGCCATCTTTACGTACCACGCGTGCAGCCTAGATCCCCGAGGGCCTCGCGGGTCACGCAAGGCACCCTGGCGTCACCCGTCCTGTAATTCAACACACGTTGACTCAATGCGCCACCCACAGGGCATCATTGGACGGCGGGAAACGGAGGGGGCGCGATGAAGCGAGCCGCGAAGATCGCGGGTGTGCTGGTCGCGCTCGCCGTGATGCTGCTGACCCTTCGCCACCGCTTTCCCGCTCCGTCCGACCTTCTTCATGCGCTCGAACGGGCCGACAACCGCTGGCTGGCCCTCGCAGCGCTCGCGCAGTTCGCCTCCATGGCCGCCTTCTCCCGCCAGCAACGGCGCCTGCTCATCGCGTTCGGCGTGACCGTGCCCCGGCACCGCATGCTGGCCGTCTCCTACAGCAGGTCCGCCCTGTCGATCAGCCTTCCGGCCGGCGCGGCCGTCTCCGCCGGTTACGCCTTCCGTCAGTTCCGTGCCGGGGGCGCGAACCGTTCCGCCGCGATGGCCGTGATGGTGCTGTCCGGGCTGCTGTCGGCCCTCGGTCTCGTCCTCCTCTACGCCGCCGGCGCGCTCGCCTGGGGCGCCCCGCACCTGCCCGGCGCCTGGCATGCGCATCCGGTGTTGACCGCGGGTGGCGCGCTCGCCGTGCCCGCCACGTTGGTCCTGCTGGTCCTGGCGGTGCGGTGGTTGCCGCGGCGCTTGCCCGGGTCGCGCCTGCTGGCCTCGTTGACAGGCACCTTGGAAACCGCGCGTTCCGTGGCGGCGCGGCACTGGGTGCTCGCGCTCGGCTCCGCCGTGACCAACTGGCTCACCGACCTGCTGTGCCTGGTTGCGACGGCCCGGGCGTTCGGCCTCGGCACCAGCCTGATCGCCCTCGCCGCCGTGTACTTGACGGTGCAGGTCGTGCGGCAGGTGCCACTCACCCCAGGCGGTATCGGGGTGATCGAAGTCAGCCTGCTGACCGGGCTGGTGTCGGCGGGAGCGGCCGAGTCCACGGGGACGGCCACCGTGCTGGCCTACCGGATGTTGTCGTGCTGGCTGATCATCCCCGTCGGCCTGCTGTGCTGGCTGCTGCTCCACACCCGCTCAAAGGTCGAAGCTCATGCCTTGCTCGACTAGCACGGCGCCGGGGAACTCGGCCGCGGCTTCGGCGAGAATGGCTTCCCGGTCGCTCCACGGGGCGACATGGGTGAGCAGCAACCGTCCCACGCCGCTGCGCCGCGCAAGCGCACCCGCTTGCCGCCCCGACAGGTGCACCCCCGGCGGCCGCTCCGGCGAATCCGTCCATGTGGCCTCCGAGAGCAGCACATCCGCGCCGCGGGTCAGCTCGTCGAGTGCATCGCAGGGGCCGGTATCGCCGGTGTAGACGAACGTCAGCCCGCCGTGCCGGATCCGCAGCCCGAACGCCTCGGTCGGATGGTCCACCGGAAGGGCACGGACCTCGAACGGCCCGACCCGCACTTCGTCGTTGTTCAGCGCCTGGAACCGGTAGATGTCGGAAAGATCGGTCTCGGCCAGTTCCGTGTCGTTCGGCGCGTAGGCCTTCGCCAGCCGGACCGCGGCGTTTTCCGGCGCGTACACCGGCAGCGGATGCTTCAGCACGTCGTACGGGGGCGCCGGGTGGTAGCGGCGGAGCACGGTCAGCGCACTGAAGTCGGCGCAGTGATCCGGGTGGAGGTGGGTGAGCAGGAGCGCGCCGAGGTCGAACGGGTCGTGCCTGGCCTGGAATTCGGCGAAGGTCCCGTTGCCGAAATCGAGCGCGAGCAGGAAGCCGTCGGCCTCCAGCAGGTATCCCGATGCCGCCTTGCCTGGGCCAGGAACGCTGCCGGAGCAGCCGAGGATCGTCAGTCGCACGAGCGACACCCTGCCACGTCACGCTCCGCTAAGGCGTCTGTGAGTGCGGTGATGGGTACGAACGGCGGGCGTGGTTCGGCCGTTCGCCGGTCAGGGGCTCACGGGCGTGAGCACGCCCGGGGCGAAACCCATGAACCGCTGGGCGAGCCGGGTGAACGGTTCCGGTGAGCCGGTGGCGATGAACTCGTGTTCGGGCGGGGTGTCACGCTCGGCGAGCAGGTCCAGCTCGGTGAGCACGCGCACCACGTCTTTCGCCGTCTCCTCCGCGCTGGACACGAGGGTGACTTCCGGGCCCATCACGATCTGCAGGACACCGGTGAGCAGCGGATAGTGCGTGCAGCCGAGCACCAGGGTGTCCACACCGGCGCGCAGCAGCGGTTCCAGGTAGCCCTGTGCGAGTCCCAGCACCTGCCTGCCCGAGGTGATCCCCCGCTCGACGAAGTCCACGAAACGCGGGCAGGCGATGCTGCTGATCTCGGTGTCGCGGGCGGCGGCGAACGCGTCGTCGTAGGCACGGGACCGGATGGTGCCCTCGGTTCCGATGACGCCGATGCGCCCGGTGTGGGTGGCCGCGACCGCGCGGCGGACGGCGGGCAGCACGACCTCGATCACCGGCACGTCGTAGCGTTCCCGCGCGTCGCGAAGGCAGGCTGCGGAGGCGGTGTTGCAGGCGATGACCAGTGCTTTGGCCCCGCCTTCGGCCAGCTCGTCGAGAGCGGCGAGCGCCAGTTCGCGAACCCGGGCGATGGGCAGCGGCCCGTACGGGTTGTGCGCGGTGTCACCGACATAGCGCAGTTGTTCCTGAGGAAGCTGGTCGAGGATGGCGCGGGCGACGGTCAGCCCCCCGACGCCGGAATCGAATACGCCGATCGGGGCCTCGCGACTGCTCACGCCTCGAGGCTACCGGTAGCCTTGGCGACCTTTCCGGCCCGGCTCCGGTCGGCGCGGGCGGCCAGCCACGCGGCCAGAATCCCGCCGAACGCACCGAACAGGTGTGCCTGCCACGAGATGCCGTCGGCCCCCGGCAGCAGCCCCCACAGCGTGCCGCCCCACAGCGCCAACAGCACCGCGGCCACGACGAGCTGGCCGACCGCGCGGTTGAACAGGCCGCGCACCAGCAGATATGCCAGCCAGCCGAAGGCCAGCCCGGAGGCGCCGATGGTGGAGGTGCCCGCGGGGCCGGTCAGCCACACGCCGAGCCCGCTGATCACCCAGATGAGCGCGGTCACCACGATCCAGCGCGCCAGCCCGGTGGCCATGGCGAGGAACCCGAACACCAGCACCGGCACGGTGTTGGCCGCGAGGTGCGACCAATTCGCGTGCAGCAGCGGGGCCCACACCACCCCGTCGAGCCCCGACAGCGTGCGCGGTACGACACCCTCGCCGTTCATCCGGCCACCGAGGGCGACATCGACCAGTTCGATGACGTACAGCAACGCCGTGAAGGAGAGCATGACGAGGGCCGCCGCCTTCGGCTGCGCCGGCAGGATCCTCTTGCGCTGCCCGGTGGGTGTCGGAGCCGGAGGCGTGGGGGGCATTGGCAGGCTGCTCATATCTGAAGACGGTAGACGAACTTCGAGGTCAGCGGCCTCGGGTGAAAACCCTGACTTCGACGCCCTGGCCTCGGGGCCGGAAATCCGGGCGGGAAATGTCGGTGGGTTCCGTTACGGTCCTGGACCGTGATCGACCTCGACGTGAAGGGCTACCTCGCCCGGCTCGGCATCACCGATCCCGAGCCGCCGAGTGCCGGGGCATTGCACCGGCTGCACACCGCACACATCGCCCGCGTGCCCTACGACTCGCTCGACATCCAGCTGGGGCGGCCCGGCGGGCTCGACCCGGCCGAGTCCGCGGCCAGGATCGTCCGAGACGGCCGCACGGGCTACTGCTTTCACCTCAACGGCGCCTTCGCCGCCCTGCTTGCCGCACTCGGCTACCAGGTGACGCGGCATCGCGGAGGCGCGCACAACCTGGGGGAAGAGCCGGGTGTGCACGGCAATCACCTCGCGCTCACCGTCACCGGGCTCGGGGACGAGGGCTGGTTCGTCGACGTGGGGCTGGGTGACGGGCTGTACGCGCCCCTGCCGCTGGTCGAGGGGAGTTACCAGCAGGGGCCCTACCGGTTCGGGCTGCGCCGTTCCCCCGTCGCGCTGGGTGGCTGGCGTTTCGAACACGACGAGAACGGCAGTTTCACGGCGATGGACTTCGCGCCCGAACCGGTCGGGATGAGCGTGTTCGCCGAAAAGCACGAGCACCTGTCGCGGTCCCCGGAGTCCCCCTTCCTCCGGACCCTCACGGTGCAGCGGCGCGATGCCGACAGCATCGATCTGGTCCGTGCACTGACACTGACCCGCGTCGAGGCGTCGGGGACGTCACGCACGGTGTTGGAGTCGCCCGGGCAGTGGTGGTCGGCGCTGACCGACGTGTTCGGCGTGTCCCCGGCCTCCTACCTGCCGGAACAGCGTGACGAGCTGTGGAGGAAGGCGGTGGACCAGCACGAAGCTCATCTCGCGCGTCGAGGCAAATAACTCCCAGTGAGAACTCGCTTGCCCACCGTTGACACCACGCTTACTTACGGGAAACACGCCGGCGGTTCCCTGAGGGGGCATCCCAGCACGAACCGGAGGCCAGCGTGGCAAGTATTTACGAGCAGATCGGCGGGCAGGAAGCCCTGATCGCCGTTGTCGACGACTTCTACGAGCGCGTGCTCGCGGATCCGGAACTGGCGGTGTTCTTCACCGGCTCAAACATGTCGCGTCTGAAGGGCAAGCAGGTCGAGTTCTTCGCGGCGGCACTGGGCGGACCGGAGCCCTACACGGGTCTGTCGATGAAGGACGTGCATCGCGGCCGGGGCATCGGCCGGCACGAGTTCGATCTGGTCGCGAAGTACCTGACGGAGTCGCTGATCGCCGCCGGGGTCCCGCAGGACCTGGTCGATGCGATCATCGGCGCGGTGGCCCCGCTGTCGAGCGAAATCGTTTCGTCGGCCGCCTGAAACCGTGAAGGGGTTCCCCGCGGCGATCCCGCCCGGGAACCCCTTCCGGCAGTGGTTTGCTCCGTCCAGCGCCGTTGCAGCGCTGTCTTGGCCTCCTTGGCCCTGGACCGGCTGGGCGCGTCAGGCCCAGAGTTGGCCGTCAAGCCGTTCCGCGGCCTCGTCCAGAGTGCCGCTGTAGGCGCCGGTGGACAGGTACTTCCAGCCCGCGTCCGCCACGACGAACGCGATATCCGCGCGCTCTCCCCTGGCCATGGCCTTTTCCGCGACGGCGAGCGCGGCATGCAGCACCGCGCCGGTGGAAATACCGGCGAAGATGCCCTCGTGCTCCAGAAGATCGCGCGTGCGGCGCAGTGCGTCGTAGGCGCCGACGGAGTAGCGGCCGTTGAGCACTTCGGGGTCGTACAGCTCGGGCACGAACCCCTCGTCGAGGTTGCGCAGCCCGTAGACCAGCTCTCCGTAGCGCGGCTCGGCCGCGATGATCTGCACGTCCGGCTTCTGCTCGTGCAGGTACCGGCCGACCCCCACCAGGGTGCCGGTGGTGCCGAGACCGCCGACGAAATGCGTGATCGTGGGGAGGTCCTTGAGCAGTTCGGGTCCGGTGGTGCGGTAGTGCGCGTCCGGGTTGGCCGGGTTGCCGTACTGGTAGAGCATCACCCACTCGGGGTTCTTCTCGGCCAGTTCCTTGGCCAGGCGCACCGCCTCGTTGGACCCGCCCGCGGCCGGCGAGAACACGATGCGGGCGCCGTAGGCCTGCAGCAGTTGCTTGCGCTCGGCGGAGGTGTTCTCCGGCATGACGCACACCAGGCCGTAGCCCTTGAGCTTCGCGGCCATGGCCAGGGAGATGCCGGTGTTACCGGAGGTGGGCTCGAGGATCGTCGAACCGCGGCGGAGCCTGCCCTCCCGCTCCGCGGCCTCGATCATCGCCAGTGCCGGGCGGTCCTTGATGGAGCCGGTGGGGTTGCGGTCCTCGAGCTTGGCCCACAGGCGCACGTCGGGCCCCGGCGACAGCCGGGGCAAACCGACCAGCGGGGTGCCGCCGAGGGTGTCCAGCAGCGATTCGTAGCGAGCCATGGAGATTCGTTGCTCAGCGCGATCCGCCGGCCACGGCGGGCAGGATCGTCACGGTGTCGCCGTCCTTGACCTCGGCGTCCAGGCCGCCCGCGAAGCGCACGTCCTCGTCGTTGACGTAGACGTTGACGAAGCGGTGCAGCTTGTCCTCCTTGACCAGGCGAGCCTTGAGACCGCCGTGCCTGGACTCGATGTCGTCGATCACCTCGAGCACCGTCTTGCCGGACGCCTCGACGGACTTCTGGCCGTCGGTGTGCGTACGCAGGATGGTCGGGATGGACACGGTCACGGCCATGGGTTACCTCCGCTTGGTTTCTGTAAGGGCAGACGCTGGGGACGGTCGCGTTATTCCGCGCCGTCGACAGTGCCGTCGACGATCTCGACGGGCTCCTCGGTGATCACGCCGTCGACGATCCGGTAGGAGCGGAACTCCTCGGTGTCGGTGTCGCGGGTGGACACGAGCACGTAGTGCGCCTCCGGCTCGGAGGCGTAGGACACGTCGGTCCGCGAGGGGTAGGCCTCGGTCGCGGTGTGGGAGTGGTAGATGACCACCGGTACCTCGCCGTTGGCGTCCATCTCGCGGTAGAGCTTGAGCAGGTCACCGGAGTCGAACTCGTAGAACGTCGGCGAGCGCGCGGCGTTGAGCATCGGGATGTGACGCTCGGGCCGGTCGGTGCCCTCGGGCCCCGCGATCACCCCGCACGCCTCGTCCGGATGGTCCCGGCGCGCGTGCGCGACGATCTCGTCAACCAGTTCACGGCGGATCCGAAGCACGAGCGATATCCTACGTGCCGGACGCCGGGTGTTCACAGAGTGAGACTCAGCACGGCGGAGCTGGGGTTCCCGTCGCGGCCGTGGCGAGCAGGTACTGCACCTGCCGCAGCCAGATCACTTCCAGGTCTTCGGGGCCACCGCCGAAAAACCAGTCGAAGCGGTGCCGGTGCCAGCGGTTCGGCTTGCGGAACAGGCTTTGCGCATGCCCCATGACCAGGAACCAGTCCCGCAGCCTGCCCGGTTCCAGCGTCACCTGCGGCTCGCCCGTCCAGCAGGCCAGCACCCGGTCGGTCGCCGCGATCAGCTCGGCACGCATCTCGGCTCCGTGGCGGGCGCGGAAATCGTTGCTTTCACGCTTGCCCGGATAGGCACCCGGAAACAGCCGATGATCCGGAAGCGACTTTCGGCCGGGTTCCAGCGCGGTGCGCAACCGGGTGACGAGCGAGCGCAGCATCAGCGCGGCGTTGTCCGACATGACCATGGTGGCGCCGCCGTCACCGGTCGGCGAGGCGTCGATGAAGTCAGCCACGGGACGTTCCGCGCACGGTCGCCCGCAGCCCGAGCAACTGCAGGCCGCGGACCGTCTCTTCCGCCTGCTCCCGGCTGGCACACCAGGTGAGCTCGGCCTCACCGGTTTCGTGGACCTCGTCCGCCAGCATCAGACCGCGTTCGGCGGGGAGGCCGTAGACCTCGCGGACCGCGTAAGCCACCCCGATGTGGGTGTTCACATCGTCGTTGTGCACCACGACCGCCCAGGACCGCTCATCTTCCACGGCGATGAGATCCCTTTTGTGCGTCCCGCCGTTACCGCTTTCCGCCGGTTACGCGGGCCACGCCTCCGGCCACACATCGCGGTAAGCGGGGACGCCGCCCGCCTGCTCCGCGTTGATCAGTCCGTGCACCATGGCGCGGGCGAAGACCCGTGCCGCGGCGGAGCAGAGCGCGTCGAGCGCGAGCGCGCGGGACCGTTCCCCGAACGGTCCCTGTCCGGCGGGCAGTTCGCGGGCCCCGGTGGCCAGTGCGAACACGGTGTCGCCGTCGAACATGGTGTGCGCGGGGCGAACCGCCCGCGCCAAACCGTCCTGACCGGCCACGGCGATGCGGCGGCATTCCGCCTTGGACAACGCGGCGTCCACCGCGACCACACCGATGGTCGTGTTCAGATCGGTGCCGGGTGCCGAAGCCTGGCCCGGCCGGTCCGGCCAGGCGATGCCGAACTCGCCGTCCACCTCGTGATCGGCCGCGTAGGGCAGGCCGGTGTCGAACCGCACCGCCTCACCGGCCGCGTTCACCACCGCGAGCGCGCCGACGGTGAACCCGTCGACCACTTCGCTCGCCGTGCCTATCCCGCCCTTGAGGGAACCGACCTGAGCACCGGCGCCGGCCCCGACGGTGCCCTGCGGTACCGGACCGGCCGCGGCCGCTTCGCAGGCCCGGTACCCGAACGAGGCGTCGGGCCGGTTTCCCCAGTCGCTGCGCGGCAGATCGAAGATCACCGCGCCCGGCACGATCGGCACCACCTGATGGGGCTCGGTCCCCACCGGCAGCCCCAGGTTGCGTTCGGACAGCCAGCGCATGACCCCGTCCGCGGCGGCCAGCCCGTAGGCGCTGCCGCCGGACAGGCAGATCGCGTGCACTCGCTGCACGAGGTTTTCCGGCTCCAGCAGGTTGGTTTCCCGGGTGCCGGGCGCGCCGCCGCGCTGGTCCACGGCGCCCGTCGCGCCCTGGGGCACCAGGACCACCGTGGTACCCGTCGCCCAGCCCGCTTCGATCCGGTGGTGGTGGCCGACGAGCACCCCCGGCACGTCGGTGATCACGCGGTGATGGCCTGGACGAGGCTCTCCTGCACCCAGGTCAGCCAGTGGTAGACACCCAGGTGCGGCGAGCGCGGATCTTCTTCGGGCAGTTCGTCGGGCATGTCCTCGGTGACGTCCAGCGCGGTCCCCAATGCCAGCCGGACGTCGTTGAGCGCGGACAGCCAGGCGTCGGCCTCCTCCAGGGTGAGCTGCACGTCGCCGCCGTCACGGGGCAGGGTCTGCATCACCACTTTGGCGACCCCGACCTTCGCGTCCACCAGTTCGGGCTCGTGCAGCGAACGCAACGCCCCGGCGGAGTCGAGATCCTCCTTGGTCGGGTTGTCCGGGTCGAGCCGGTGGTAGTCGGGCAGCAGCCGTGACAGCACCGGATCGTCCGGTGAAGCCGACGGGCCGGTGCGGATCCCGGTCAGTTCGGACAGGGGATCCTGCGGGGCCTCCTCGGCGCGGGCCTGCAGCATGTCCTCGAGCTGGCTCACCAGCCCGCGCAGCACGGCCGCCTCCTGCTGTTCGAATCCGGCGAGCAGCCGGCCGCCCTGCCGCGTCCACGTCCTCACGAAGAATGCTCCATCGTCGCCCACAGGCCGGCCGCGTGCAGCCGGGTCACGTCACCCTCGACCTTTTCCTTGCTTCCCGACGAGACGATCGCCCTGCCCTTGTGGTGGACGTCCAGCATCAGCTTCGTCGCGTGGTCGCGGGTGTACCCGAACAGCTTCTGGAAGACGTAGGTCACGTAGGACATCAGGTTGACGGGGTCGTTCCACACGACGGTCTGCCACGGTCTGTCCTCGGCACCGAGTTCGGCCCCGGTGGGATCAACCTGCGTCTGTTCGGCTAAGACAGGCGTGGTCATGGGTCCATGGTGTCACGGATCTCCGGGGCCGTGGATCGGTGGTCGGTCCGTTCGGGTGACTCGGGGTGCGCTAGGGCTACCTCATAGGCTGATCGCCATGGCTTTCCCCGAGACGCCGGGTAGCACGGCACTGCTCACCGACCACTACGAGCTCACCATGCTGGCCAGCGCCCTTTCCGATGGCACCGGCGACCGCCCGTGCGTGTTCGAGGTCTTCGCCCGCCGCCTGCCCGACGGGCGCCGTTACGGGGTCGTCGCGGGCACCGGCAGAGTGCTCGACGCGATCGCCGATTTCCGCTTCACGGACGCGGAAATCGCCCAGCTTTCCGCCACCTCTGTGGTGGACGACGGGACCCTTTCGTGGCTGGCGGACTACGAGTTCACCGGCGACGTCGAGGGTTACCCGGAGGGTGAGCTGTACTTCCCCGGCTCGCCCATCCTGACCGTGCGCGCCAGCTTCGTGGAAGCCGTCGTGCTCGAAACGCTGATCCTGTCGATCCTCAACCACGACAGTGCCATCGCCTCCGCCGCGGCGCGCATGTCGGCCGCCGCACACGGCAGGCCGATCATCGAGATGGGCAGCCGCCGCACCCACGAGTACGCGGCCGTGGCCGCGGCGCGTGCCGCCTATCTGGCCGGCTTCGCGACCACCTCCAACCTCGAGGCGGGGCGGCGGTACGGCATTCCCACGCGCGGCACCGTCGCGCACGCCTTCATGTTGCTGCACGACAGCGAAGAGGATGCTTTCCGTGCCCAGGTGGAAAAGATGGGCACGGACACCACGTTGCTCGTCGACACCTACGACATCACGGCGGGGATCGAAACGGCGGTGCGGGTGGCGGGCCCGGAACTGGGCGCGATCCGCATCGACTCCGGGGATGTCGGGGTCCTCGCCCGCAAGGCGCGGGAACAGCTCGATGCCTTGGGCGCCAAGGACACCCGGATCGTGGTGTCGGGTGATCTCGACGAGCACGCGATCGCCGCGCTGCGCGCCGAACCGGTGGACGCCTACGGCGTCGGCACCTCCGTGGTCACCGGATCCGGCGCGCCCACCGCCGGGATGGTCTACAAACTGGTCGAAGTCGACGGCAGACCGGTGGCGAAACGCAGTGAGAACAAGGCTTCCCGGGGCGGTCAGAAGGGCGCGCTGCGACGCCACAAGGCGACCGGCACCGCGATCGAGGAGGTCGTCTTCCCCACCGCGGCGCCGCCGGAGCCCGGTGCGCACGACCGCATCCTGCAGATTCCGCTGCTGAAGGCGGGACAGCCGGTGGAGAACCTGCCTACGCTGGACGATGCCCGCCGGCGGTTGCGGCGCGGCCTGGTGAGCCTGCCGTGGGAGGGACTGAAGCTGTCCCACGGCGAACCCGCGATCCCCACCGTGTTCCTCGAGGAGAAGAAGTGAGCAAGGCACTGATCGTGGTGGACGTGCAGAACGACTTCTGCGAAGGCGGTTCCCTCGCGGTGGCCGGCGGCGCGGAGACCGCGGAGAAGATCACCGGGTACCTCGCCGCAGGCGGGTACGAGTACGTGGTGGCCACGCGTGACCACCACATCGATCCCGGTGACCATTTCAGCGACGAGCCGGATTTCGTGCGGTCGTGGCCGCGCCACTGCGAGGCGGGCACGCCGGGCGCGGACTTCCACCCGGTACTGGACACCTCGGCGCTCGCCGCGGTGTTCGACAAAGGCCAGTACAGCGACGGCTACTCGGGGTTCGAAGGCACCACCGACAGTGGTGAGACGCTCGAAGCGTGGTTGCGCGCCAGGGACGTGAGCGCCGTGGACGTGGTCGGCATCGCGACCGACCACTGCGTGCGGGCGACCGCACTGGACGCCGCGCGCGCCGGTTTTTCGGTGCGGGTGTTGCTGGATCTGACCGCGGGCGTCGCCGCCGACACCGTCGAGCGGACACTGGCGGAACTGTCCGCCGCGGGTGTGGCCCTCACCGGAACCCCTCGGGTCGGCTGATGCGCGCGACGTTGAAGAAGCAGAACATCCGGTTCCGTGAGCGGCTGGCCGCGAGCAGGGTCATCACGATTCTGCGCGCCGACGACACCGACTACTTCCCGGACGTGGCGCAGGTGCTCTACGACTCGGGGATCCGCGTGATCGAGACCGCGCTGACCACCCCGGGTGCGCTGGACGCGATCTCGGTCATGCAGGTCGAACTCGGCCCGGACACCATGGTCGGCGCCGGCGCCGTCCGCACACTGTCCGATGTGGACGCTTGCGTGGCGGCGGGCGTGGATTTCCTTGCCACGCCGGTTTTTTCGCCCGAGGTGCTGGACCGGGCGCAGCAGTACGGGCTGCCAGTGGTGTGCGGGGCGCAGACCCCGACCGAGATCGAGTCCGCCTGGCGTCACGGCGCCGCGGTGGTGCAGGTGTTCCCCGTGGCGCCGCTGGGCGGGCCGGACTACATCCAGGCGGTGCGTGTGCCGCTGCCGGAGATCCCGCTGGTGCCCACCGGCGGCGTGACCCTGGCGGAGGTGGAGTCCTACCTCGGCGCGGGCGCGTTCGCGGTCGCGGCCGGTGAGCCGGTCATCGGCGACGCGATCAGCGGGGGGCGGCTGGACGAGCTGGGCAAGCGCGCCTCGCAACTGGCGGCCCTCGCGGGGAAGTTCGTCTAGACCACTGCCGCGCGGCCGTGCCGGGGTGGCGATTCCCCGTGCCCACCCCGGCACGGCAGCAGTTGCTCCGGTTCGCCCCGCCGATCTCGACGACGTCGTGCACTCTCTGGATGGCTTGCGCCGCGAGCTCGGCTGAACACGAAAACACCGGACGGGCGAGGCGCAGCCGCCCTACCCGTCCGGTGTTTCTCTTCTCCCGAGGCCCCGCTCAGCGGCCGAAGGGATCGCAGCTGGCGGTTCCGAGCACGATGTCCCCCGAGGCCGGGCCGCCCTCCGGGAACAACCGGATGTGCAGCGCGTGTGCGGTCAGGCTGCCGTCCGGCGGGGTGGGCGCGATCAACTCGTTCGCCACGATTTCGGCCACCGGCGGCGTGCCGGGGGTCCGGCCGGGAATCCTCATCGTGTAGTTCGCCGGAATCTCCTGCGGCAGGGTGATCCCGGTCACCCCGCTCAGTTCGATGCGGCCGCTGCTGCCGTCGGCCGTGGTCGAACAGGCGGCCGAGAACACCCGAACGCGGATCAAGGGACCGCCGTAGCGCTGCAGCACCGACGTTTCGAAGCGCTGCCCGGATGCCTTGACGTTGGCGGTGCCGTCGGGGTTGAGGCCGCAGGTGCTGGTCGCCGTGCCGAACCTGGTGGTCGTGCCGACCCGCACCGGATCGCTCTGCCCCGACGGCGCCGTCCCGGTTTCACAGGGCGCCGTGGGATCCACGAACGCCCGCTGCCCGTCCACCGTGATGTCGGCGGCCCCGGCCGACGCGGACCCGGCGGCCGGATCCGCGGCCGCCCAGGCCGGTGCGGGGACCACCACCAGGCACAACGCCGCACCGGCCACCGCCAGCCGACTGGCCTTCCTCATGAACCGCTCCCTTCTACGAGCGACGAAGATCCTCCTCGTCATCGGCGCCCCGCGCGCCGGTCCTGACCCGGAATCCGCCATATCACCCGGAGGAGTGAGATGCGCTGGTCGTGCGGAAGACAGAGGGTGCGGGCACGGGTGACGCCCGGCGATTTCCGACGGTGGGTGCCGGTACCGTTTGTCGGGTGCCCGCCCCTTCCGAACTTCCCGGTGTCAACGAACTCCTCAGCCACGCGGTGGAGGCGCTCGGCGGAGCCGAGCGTCCCGGCCAGGTGAAGATGGCCGAGGCGGTCGGCCGGGCGTTGCGGACCGGGGAGCACCTCGCCGTGCAGGCGGGCACCGGCACCGGGAAATCCCTCGCCTATCTGGTGCCTGCCATCCGGCACGCCATCGTCAAGGACACCACGGTGGTGGTTTCGACGGCCACCATCGCGCTCCAACGGCAGTTGGTCGACCGTGATCTGCCGCGGCTGGCGAAGGCGCTGAAGAAACCGCTCGGCCGCGAACCGACCTTCGCCATCCTCAAGGGCAGGCGCAACTACCTGTGCCTGCACCGGCTCGACTCCGGCGCCCCCGAGGAGCCGGAGGACCCGGGCCTGTTCGACCCGTTCGCGGTGTCGCGCCTGGGCAAGGAGGTCACGCGGCTGCGGGAGTGGTCTTCGGACACCGAGACCGGCGATCGCGACGAACTGGTTCCCGGGGTTTCCGAACAGGCGTGGCGGCAGGTCTCCGTCACCGCGAAGGAATGCCTCGGTGCGTCGCGCTGCCCGGTCGGCGCCGACTGCTTCGCGGAGCGGGCCCGCGCCGAGGCCGGGCGCGCGGACGTGGTGGTCACCAACCACGCACTGCTGGCGATCGACGCGATGCAGGGCTACCAGGTACTCCCCGAGCACGATCTGGTGATCGTCGACGAGGCGCACGAACTGGTCGACCGGGTCACCTCGGTGGCCACCGGCGAACTGACCGCGTCCATGGTGGCGATCGCCGTCCGCCGGTGCGGCAAGCTGATCGATGCCGACACCGCCGACCGGTTGCAGGAGGCGAGCGAAGGCCTGGCGCTCATCGTCGAAGACCTTCCGCCCGGCAGGCTCGATGCGCTGCCCAAGGCGCTGGGCGGGGCGGTCACGGCGGTCCGCGACGCGGCGCACGCCTGTCTGACCGCGCTCGGCTCGGACCGCAAGGAGGACCTCGACGAGGCCACCGCCCGCAGACTCGCCCGTTCCCAGGTGGAGGAGGTGCACGACACGGCGACACGGCTGCTCGAGGCGTTCGACGAAGACACCGCGCACCAGCGCGATGTGGTGTGGTTGTCGGCCGACCGCTACGGCATGAGCAACCGGCCCCCCGCTCTGCACGTGGCGCCCCTGTCGGTGGCGGGTCTGCTGCGTGAACGCCTGTTCGGCACGACCACCACGGTGCTCACTTCGGCCACGCTGACCCTCGGCGGCGCGTTCGACACGCTGGCCCGCCAGTGGGGGTTGCCGCCGTCGGTCGAGGCCACCCAGAAGGCCGCCGAAAAGACCGCTGGGACGGCGCAGGCCGCACCGGCCGGGGACGCTGGCACCGCCACGGAGAAACCGCCGCCGACCGACCACGAAGACATCCGGTGGACCGGGCTGGACGTCGGGTCGCCCTTCGACCACCGGCGCAACGGCATCCTCTACATCGCCAAACACCTGCCCGCTCCCGGCCGGGACGGCCTACAACCGTCTACTTTGGACGAGATCGCGGAGCTGATCGACGCGGCGGGCGGACGCACGCTCGGCCTGTTCTCCTCGATGCGGGCGGCCAAGCAGGCCACGGAGGAGCTGCGCGAGAAGATCGGCTACCAGATCCTGTGCCAGGGCGACGACAGCACGTCCCTGCTGGTGCAGAAATTCGCCGACGACCCGCGAACCTGCTTGTTCGGCACGCTCTCGCTGTGGCAGGGGGTTGACGTGCCGGGCCCTTCCCTGCAACTGGTGATCGTGGACCGCATCCCGTTCCCCCGCCCCGACGACCCCGTGCTGTCCGCGCGCCAGCGCGCCGTCGAAGCCCGGGGCGGCAACGGATTCCTCACCGTGGCCGCCACCCACGCCGCGCTGCTGCTTGCGCAGGGCACGGGGCGCCTGCACCGGTCGGTGGGCGACCGCGGCGTGGTCGCGGTGCTCGACTCGCGCCTGGCCACCGCCCGGTACGGGGGCTTCCTGCGGGCCTCGCTGCCGCCCTTGTGGCCCACCACGGATCCGGAGACGGCGCGCGGGGCGCTGCGCCGGCTCGACGCGGCAGCCCCGGTCTGATGCGACAGGGCGCGGACGCTACCGTGAACGGAACGTAAGGACGAAGGAGCACTGTGTCCCAGGACCCGCGTCACGCGCAATCGCGTTCGGTCAGCGTCGACGACATCGGGGTGCGCCGCCAGCTCGCCGACGGCAGCGAGGAGTCGGTCACCTGGGAGGAGTTGTCCGCCGTCGTGATCAGAGTGATCCCCGAAGGCCCGTGGAAAGAGGACGTGTTCCTCATGCTCGCCGGCGCGAACGGCAACGGCACCGCCGTGCCCAGCGGTGACCCGGCCGCCGACGCGTTGATCGAACGGTTGCAGAGCCTGCCGGGGTTCGACAACGAGAAGTTCGTCGAGGCGATGACCACCGATGCCGACGAGGCGTACGTGGTGTGGAAGGCGGAGGACGCCTCCTCGAACTAGAGGCTGTTCATGGAGCAAGGGATGTTTACTACGGTTCGGGCCGTAGTAAACATCCCTTGCTCCGGTTTCGAGAGGTGTCAGCGCGGCCCGCGCGGGGCCGCCCGGCTCACTCGGCTGGGAACTCGTCGTACACGGGAATGCCCTTCTTCAGGGTCCGGCTGACCGTGCACAGGCGATCGATCGCGCGGTTGACGGCGGTGGCGAGCGCGGCTCGTTCGTCACCGTCCAGTGCGGACAAGTCGACATCGAACCGGATGTGCAGGGCGTCGAGTTCCGAGGCACCCTCCCGGCGGTCCGCCTCCACCGCCACCGAAAACCGGGAATTATCGCCGGGGCGGCGCGTGATCAGCTGTTCCGCCGTCACGGCCGAACAGCCGGCCGTCGCGATCTCGAGCAGTTCGGCCGGGGAGAAAGCGCCCTCGGCTCCCTTGCGCCCGATCCGGACCTCGGCCCCCCGCTCGTTGCGCCCGAGAAATTCGTGCTCACCCACGCGCTGAACCTCAAGTCCCACAACCACTCCCTCCGCCGGAATCCACCCGGCTCAACCCCGTCCGGGCTCTTCCTGTTCCCCACGGGGAAAATCCCAGGAGCCGGGACGGCGGATTCACCAGATCAGCGCCATTGGGCCAGGACGGTGACCGTGCCGGGCGCGACCTCCGTGAAACCGGCGTCGCGAACCGCGATGACCTGGCGAGAGCGCCAGGCGCCCGCCGGGTCGTCACCGGGGTGCAGTTGCTTCCACTGCGCCACGGTCGGCGTCCGCACCGCGCACGCGTACCCACGCGCCTTCCAGGCGTCGAGCTGGGCCGGGGTCAGGAGGGAGGCCAGGATCATCGTGGCGTGGCCGACCTGAGCGGCCGCCTTGCCCACCGTCATCGCGACCTCGGGGTTGAGCAGCACCAGCGGCACATCCTCCGGTGCCTCGCCGGGCTCGTCCGGGAGCAGATCGCTGCCCGAGATCTGGAGCCTGCCGATCTCCTTGGGCACGTCCACCACACGGCCCGGCACGAGTGCCCGCACTTCGGCGCCGCCGACGGTCACTGTGACGCCCGGAAACGCCTGTGCCGCCTGCCAGTGCGCCCCGCGAGCCCGGCGGGCGACCTTGCGGATGTGACCGGTGATCCAGGCGTGCAGCGCGTCGTGCCATTCCCCGCCGGGCTGTGCGCGCTCGTCGAGACAGACGGCCACCGCGGCGGCCGCGGCGGCCTCCAGCAGCGGCGTCCGGCCGGGCGGGTCCGCCTTCTCCATGCGCAGGATGACCGGCATGGCCCGGACCTCGTCGGGGGTCGCCTCCGGCAGCGCGGTTTCCTCGGCGGGCAGCCCCAGCCAGTACGCGTAGCGGGCCGCCAGTGGTTCCAGTGTGCTCACGGCCGGTTGAGTTCGAGGCCGTCGGCCGCGTCGGCCGCCTCGACCTCGGCGCGTGTGACACCGAGGACGAACAGCACGGCGTCCAGGTACGGGTGGGACAGGGCGGTGTCGGCGACTTCGCGCAGCGCGGGCTTCGCGTTGAACGCGATGCCCATGCCTGCCGCTCGGAGCATGTCGATGTCGTTGGCACCGTCACCGACCGCGACACACTGGTCGAGCGGGATGGCGTAGCGCTCCGCGAACCGCCGCAGTGCGATCGCCTTGCCCTCACGGTCGATGATGTCGCCGGCGACACGCCCGGTGAGCTTGCCGTCGACCACTTCCAACTCGTTCGCGGCGGCGAAGTCGAGGCCGAGGTCGTCGACGATGCGCTGGATGATCCGCTTGAAGCCGCCGGACACCACACCGCACCGGAAGCCGAGCCGCTTCAACGTGCGCACGGTGGTCCGGGCGCCGGGGGTGAGGACGATGGATTCGGCCACCTCGTCCAGCACGGACTCCGGCAGACCGGCCAGCAGACCCACCCGGCGTTCGAGGGACTCGGTGAAGTTGAGTTCCCCGCGCATCGCGGCGTCGGTGATCTCGCGGACCTTGGGCTCGACCCCAGCGTGCGCGGCGAGCATCTCGATGACCTCACCCTGCACCAGGGTGGAGTCGACGTCGAACACGATGAGCCGCTTGGCGCGCCGCGCGAGGCCCTCCTGCTCCACCGCGATGTCCAGACCGCCACTGGAGGCCTCGTCGGCGAGGGCCGAGCGCAGTTCGGCGTCGGCCTGTTCGGTGTCTTCCGGGACGGTCAGGTGGATTTCCAGTCCGGTGACCGGATAGTCGGCGATCCGGCGGATCGTGTCGATGTTGGCGCCGAGAGCGGCGATGCGGCGTGCGACGTCGGTGAACGCGCGCGCGGTCAGCGGGCGGCCCAGGACCACCGCGACGTGGGTGGAACCCGGCCGGGCCGGGGCGAACGGGTCCTCGCCGATGGCGTCACCGATCTTGACCTCGACACGCATCGCGACCGTGGCCATGGCCTGTTCGACGGCTTCCTGCAGTCCTTCGGGATCGTGCCCGACCCCGACCAGGACGCCCAGCACGAGCTGTCCCCGGATCACCACCTGCTCGACGTCGAGCAACTCGACACCGTGCCGGGTCAGCGCGGCGAACAGGACCGAGGAGACGCCAGGCTTGTCCGGGCCGGTAGTCGTGATCAGGACAGGCGTCAGCTCACTCACTGTTCTTTTCCTCTGTTGAACGATCGAGGCCCGGCCGGGCACCGGCGCGGGGATACGCGCACCGGTGCGCGGCCGGGCCTTTCCGATCACTGTTCGCTCGCGTTGTCCTTGTCGTGGGCGCCGGGGATGGCCGCCTCGGTGAGGACCTGGGACGGGGCACCGCCTTCGACCCGCGGCTTACCGGTGAAGCTGATCTCGCCCTCGCGGTGCAGCCGCTCGATCATGTGCGGGTAGTGCAGTTCGAACGCGGGCCGCTCGGACCGGATGCGGGGCAGCTCGGTGAAGTTGTGCCGCGGCGGCGGGCACGAGGTGGCCCACTCCAGCGAGTTGCCGTAGCCCCACGGGTCGTCCACCGTCACGACTTCGCCGTAGCGGTAGCTCTTGAACACGTTGTAGATGAACGGCAGGGTCGACGCGCCCAGAATGTAGGCACCGATCGTCGAAACCATGTTCAGCGAGGTGAACCCGTCGGTGGGCAGGTAGTCGGCGTAGCGGCGCGGCATGCCCTCCGCACCCAGCCAGTGCTGCACCAGGAAGGTGGTGTGGAACCCGATGAAGGTGGTCCAGAAGTGCAGCTTGCCGAGCTTCTCGTCGAGCATGCGGCCGGTGATCTTCGGGAACCAGAAGTAGATCCCGGCGAAGGTCGCGAAAACGATCGTGCCGTAGAGCACGTAGTGGAAGTGCGCCACCACGAAGTAGCTGTCCGACACGTGGAAGTCCAGCGCGGGCGCGGCCAGCAGGATGCCGGTCAAGCCACCGAAGAGGAAGGTGACCAGGAAGCCGATCGAGAAGATCATCGGCGTTTCGAAGGTCAGGTGCCCCTTCCACATGGTGCCGATCCAGTTGAAGAACTTGACGCCGGTCGGCACCGCGATCAGGAAGGTCATGAAGGAGAAGAACGGCAGCAGCACCGCGCCCGTGGCGTACATGTGGTGCGCCCACACCGCGACCGACAGCGCCGCGATGCTCAGCGTCGCCCAGACCAGGCCCTTGTAACCGAACACCGGCTTGCGCGAGAACACCGGGATGATCTCGGAGACGATGCCGAAGAACGGCAGCGCGACGATGTAGACCTCGGGGTGGCCGAAGAACCAGAACAGGTGCTGCCAGAGGATCACGCCGCCGTTGGCGGCGTCGAACACGTGGGCACCGATGCGGCGGTCGGCCAGCAGGCCCAGCAGCGCGGCGGTCAGGATCGGGAACGCGATCAGTACCAGCAGGCTGGTGATCAGGATGTTCCAGGTGAAGATCGGCATCCGGTACATGGTCAGACCGGGGGCGCGCAGGCAGACGATCGTGGTGATCATGTTGACCGAGCCGAGGATCGTGCCGAGACCGGAGATGGCCAGGCCGGCGATCCACAGGTCGGCGCCGACACCGGGCGAGTGGATCGCGTCCGACAGCGGCGTGTAGGCGAACCAGCCGAAGTCGGCGGCGCCACCCGGCGTGAGGAAGCCGGACACGGCGACGGTGCTGCCGAAGAGGTACAGCCAGTAGGAGAAGGCGTTGAGCCGCGGGAACGCCACGTCCGGCGAACCGATCTGCAGCGGCATGATGAAGTTCGCGAAACCGAAGACGATCGGCGTCGCGTACATCAGCAGCATGATCGTGCCGTGCATGGTGAACAGCTGGTTGTACTGCTCCTGCGAAAGGAACTGCTGTCCCGGACGAGCCAGTTCGGTACGGATCAGCATCGCCATCGCGCCGCCGATCATGAAGAACGCGAACGACGTGACCAGGTACATGATGCCGATCTGCTTGTGGTCCGTCGTGCGGAACAACCGCAGCAGGAACGAACCCTTGGCCGCCTCTCGCGCCGGATAGGGACGCGTGACGATCGGCTGCGGGGCTACGGTTGTCACTCCTGCCTCCAAGACTTCAAACCTCGGTGTCGGGTCAACGGCCGCCTGGGCAGCCGCTCGGATCGTATCCCCCAGGGCCGACAAGGGTACGCACCGGCCGGGAAGATCACGGCCTTTCCGGAATTTTCTCACCCCGGCACGGCGTGAGACGGGCGTGGCGGGGCGCGCTCGCCGCTTGTCCGCCGACCGTTCGCCGGCACCCGCTTTCCCATCGAAGCCGCTGGTGGGGCAGGTTCCCGGCGGGAACGGGAGTGCCCGCGCGCCGCGGTCCGCGCGGCCCACTCCGGTGGGGCGGACGGGCCCGGCCGGCCCTGTCCCGGATTGGGACGCACCGGGCATAGCGGCCCCGCCAAAAACGCAGGTCCGCACCTTTCGCGGTGGACTCACGGCCGCGCTGTGGCGTTTCCCACGTCATATTCGGAACCCATCGCTTTTCCCCAGTGTCACAGGAAGCGAGTGTGCGCTTACCGGACGGGGGCGCCGTTCATTTCCGGGTCAGGTGGCGGTCCCACCAAGTCAGGATCGCGCGGGCGAGGCCCTCGGGGTCTTCGAGCGGGGTGAGGTGCCCGGCGCCGGGCAGGGTCACCAGTTCCGCGCCGGGCACGGCGTCCGCCATGGCGCGGGCGGCCTCGGGCGGGGTGAGGGTGTCGTACTCGCCGACCACGACGAGGGCAGGCACCCGTGCGGCGGCCAGCACGTCGAGGGAATCGGGCCGCGCGGCCATGGCGCGGGCCGCCCAGGCGACCCCGGAGGGCGGCTGCGCGTCCATGAGCTCGCGCAGGGCCTGCACGGTTTCCGGACGTTCGGTGCGAGTCCGTTCCGCCAGCACGTTCGGCAGCATCGACTCCGCGAGCCAGCCCGCGACGCCCTCCGCCTGGGCGCGTTCCGCGACGCGGGCACGGTTCTCGGCCGCTTCGGGGGTGTCCGCGCTCGCCTTGGTGTCGATCAGTACGAGACCGCCGACGCGTTCCGGCGCCAGCCTCAGCACCGCCATGGCGAGGTAGCCGCCCATCGAGCAGCCGCCCAGTACCGCGCGTTCGAGTCCGAGCTTGTCGAGCAGCGCGACCACGTCGCGGGCCGCGTCGTCCAGGCTGGGGGCGCGTTCGGTCTCCGGCAGCGGCGTGCGGCCGAGGCCGCGCTGGTCGGGGGTGATGAGCCGGAGCCGGGCGGCCAGCGGCGCCCGTACCGGGTCCCACATGCGGGCGTCGACGGGGAAGGCGTGCAACAGGATCAGCGGGAGCTCGGCCATGTCCCGCATTCTGTCGGACCCTCGCGCTAGTTTCGCGCCGTGACCGTCGAGTTCCCCGAGATCCGCACCGGCAGGCTGACGCTGCGCCGGTTGACCGAAGACGACCGGGAGACGGTCGTGGAGATCCAGACCGATCCGCGGACCAACCGGCACAATCCCACGCCGCCGGACCGGGTGGAGAGCCTGGCCAAGTTCGACTCGTGGCTGGCGGACTGGGCCGAGCTGGGGTTCTGCTACGTCGCGGTGGTCGAGACGGCGACCGGATCCTTCGCCGGGGTCGGCGGACTCCAGCTGCGGCAGTTCGACGGTGAGGAGATCCTCAACCTCTACTACCGCTTCCGGCCGGAGTTCTGGGGCAGGGGGTACGCCACGGAGATGGCCTCGGCGGTGATCGCCTGGGCCGACCGCACCGTCCCGCGGTACCCGGTCCAGATCAGCGTGTCCCTTTCCAACACCCCGTCGCTCCGGGTCGCCGGACGCCTGGGTTTCCAGCCCTACCGGGACAGCGTCCACGACGGGGTGCCCAGCAGGCATTTCCGCCGCGGCCCCGCCTGAAGCGGGTCAGCGCCGCCGGGTGGGCCGGCGCCGGGCGCGGGCCTGCCAGCACGCGCCGTGCCAGTGGCGGCGGTCGGCCACGGATCCGGCCTCGTCGGCGGGCCAGGCCACCACGTGCGGGACGCCGGCGCCGATCTCGTGGTCGCATCCGGGACAGCGGTACACCTTCACCGCCTGGGCTCCGGGGACGGTGCGGACGAGCCATTCCCCGTCCGGCGCGGATTCCGCGCGCGCCCAGCCGGTGGCCGCCCGCGGTTCGGGGCGGCCACGGTGTCCTCGGTTGCGGCGCGGCATGCCTTCAACGCTATCGCGCGCGCCGGAAGGTGAGCGCCACGGCGAACGTGATGCCGGCGATGATCGCGGAGCGACGAAGGCGGCGGTCATGCGGTGACCAGGATCTGGTGCGGCGCACCGGTGGCGGTCCGGGTGGCGGATCCGAACACGGTGACCAGGATCGCCAGGCCGAGGGTCGCACCGGTCTGCCGCATGGTCTGGAGCACTCCGCCGGCCGCTCCGGCATCGCGCGACGGCGCGGTCGCCATGATGATCACGTTGAGCGGGGCGAACGCGAGGCCCATCCCGAGTCCCATCAGCACCATGGCGACGAACAGCAGGGGGAAGTAACCGCTTTCCACAGTCAACCGGGTCAGTAGGACCAGACCACCGATCATGAGCACCGTGCCCGCGAGCGCGGCCGGTTTGGGGCCGAAGCGGGGCAGCAGCCGCGGGATGAGCCTGCTCATGGTGAACACCAGCAGTGCCATGGGAAGAAACGCGAATCCGGTGGCCAGCGCGTTCATGCCGCGCACGTGCTGGAGGTACTGGCTGAGGAAGAAGAACATCGACATGCCCGCCATCGGCCCGAGGCAGAAGTTGACGTAGGCGGCGGCCCGGTTGCGGTCGGCGAACAGGCGCAGCGGGAGCAGCGGCTGGGCCGGGGCGGTCCGCACCGACGTCGAACCGGGCGACCTGCTGCGGATGGGGCACGCGATCGGACTGGCGGCCGAGGCCACGCCGGAGGCCACCGAGCGGCTGATCACCGTCGTCCTCGACGGCCTGCGTCCCCCGCAGGGCGCCGCTACCGGCAGCTGATCGCCAGCGGCACCAGTTGTTCGGCCGTGGTGACCGAGCCGTGCTGCCCGACGAGCGCCGATTCCATCGGCTCGGCCTGCCTGCGCAGCATGCCGAACCCGTCGCGGGCGGCGGCGACCACGTCCCCGATCCGCGGCCGCACCCGGTCGCTCACCCGGGGGCCGAACCATCCGGCCGCGATCGCCTCCTCACGCCCGGCCACCCACGCGTGCTCGCCGAGCGTCGCACGCCACGCGGCCAGCACGTCGTCCGCCGCGCCCGGGACCGTGTACACGTGCCGGGCGCGGGCCTCCCCGCCGATCTCGCGCACTCCCTCGGTCAGCCCGGGCATCGCGTCGAGGTCGACCGCCGTGCCGTCCACGGTGACCATGCCGTGATCGGCCACCACCAGCAGCATCCGCCCCGCGGGCAGGCCTTCGACCAGTGCTTCCACCAGCCGGTCCACCTGCCGCAACTGCTGTCGCCAGGCGGGGGAACCGGGGCCGTAGAGATGTCCCATCAGGTCGAGCTGGCTGTGGTAGGCGTAGCAGAACCCCGGCGATTCCCGCAGTACGGACAGCACCGACGCGGCCAGATCCCCCAGCGCGTGCACACCCACGTACCGGCTCCCCCGCTGCACCGCCCTGGTCAGGGGTGACCGCGCGAACTGCGCCTCCGACACCACGCAGGCGTGCACGCCGGCGTCGGCGGCGGCGGAAAAGGTGGTCGGCAGCGGTTGCACGTCCTCGGGAGCCAGCTGCCCGGTCAGCTCGGGGCCGCCAGGATGACGGCGCCAGCGCAGCGCGTTGAGCACGCCGACGCCGGGCATCTCGAAGGTGTAGCCGGTCATCCCGTGCTCGCCGGAGGCCAGCCCGGTGCCGATCGCGGCGAGCCCGGCGACGGTGGTGGCGGGATAGCCGACCCGCAGCGAGCTCCTACTCAGCGAGCTGAGCACGGGTGCGTCGGCCGCGTGGTCCTCCAGCAACTCCCAGCCCAGCCCGTCGACGAGCAGCACACAGGCACCGGCGGCGGGGGGAAGGTCCAGGGTGTTCTCGAAGCGCGGCACACCGAGGACGGCAAGCACCGAGGGTACGACCTCGGCGAGGTGCGGGCGGTCGGGCAGCGTTGGGAGGTCCACGCCTGCCAGCTTGGCAGGCACGGCCGCGGGTTCGCATTTCCTGCGCGATAATCGGCTCATGCCGACCTACGCCTACCGCTGCCGCGAATGCCCCGGAACCTTCGAGGTGAACCGGCCGATGAGCGAGTCCAGCGCGCCCGCGGCCTGCCCCGATGGCCACACCGACACGGTCAAGCTGCTCACCACGGTGGCGCTGACCGGCTCCGCCGCCACCCCGGCCCCGGCGGGCGGCGGCTGCTGCGGGGGTGCCTGCGGCTGCGGCTGACCACTGCGCGGCGTCGCCCGGACCGTCTAGTGTGGAGCGTTCGCGTCGTGCTGCCGGAGACCGTCGTGGATCAGCCACTGCGCGAGCGTGTAGCTGGCCATCACCCCGGCGTCGGTCACCCTGGCCCACCGCTTCGGCAGCACGAACCGGCCCAGCGCCAGCAGGCTGTCCGAGGCCATGAACGCGGCCGCCCCCGCCGCGATCCGCCCGGCACCCGGACCCCGGACGGTGGTCGCGGCGGCGCCCATCGTGCCGATCGCGAGCGCGTAGACCTGGACCGGGCGGCGCAGCGGGCCTGCCTTGCGGCCCAGCACCGCCGCCGTCGCCGCGGTGGTCACCGCCACCGGCACGACGAGTCGCGCCCGCGGGCGCCCGCCCCGGGCCGCGAAGGCCCCCGTATAGGCGACGTGCGCGGCCAGGAACGAACCGAGCCCGGTCAGGAACGCCCGGTCGCCGCCGCGCAGCAGGGCGACGTCCCCCGCCCAGGAACCGAGCAGGCCCAGCGCGGGCGCCGGACCGGCGGGCCGGTTCTCGGCCGCCAGCACGGGCATCAGCGCCGGTTTGGTGATCTTGCGCCAACGGGACGCCCCCAGCAGTGCCAGCGTGGTGTCGGCCACCGCGACCAGCGCGTACTTCGCCCGCAAACCGCCTCCTTCGTGCCTTTCGAGCGCCTTGAGCCTGGCAGCGGGGGACGTTTGCGGCGATTGATTCGCAGCAAACGTCCCCCGCTCACCGCACCCTAGACCGTGTAGTCCCGGAAACCCTTGCCCGTCTTGCGGCCCAGTCGTCCCGCGGTCACCAGGTGTTCGAGCAGCGGGGCCGGGGCGAAGCCCTCCTCGCGGAACTCGTAGAACAGGGTGCGCTCGATCGCCAGCGAGACGTCGAGGCCGACCACGTCGAGCAGTTCGAACGGGCCCATCGGCAGCCCGCAGCCGACCTTCATGGCGGTGTCGATGTCGTCGGCCTCCGCGTAGTGCGCCTCGAGCATCTTGACCGCATCGTTGAGGTACGGGAACAGCAACGCGTTGACGATGAACCCGGCACGGTCGCCGCAGTGCACCGGGTGCTTGCCGACGGCGGCGCACAGCGCGTAGGCGGTGGCCACCACGTCGGGTGCGGTGGCAATCGTGTGCACCACCTCGACCAGCTTCATCACCGGAGCCGGGTTGAAGAAGTGCAGGCCCACCACCTCGCCGGGCCGGGTGGTGGCGGCGGCGCATTCGATGACCGGCAGCGAGGAGGTGGTGGTGGCCAGGATGGCGCCCGGCCGTACCGCTTCGTCCAGCGCGGCGAACACCGAGCGCTTCACGGCGAGATCCTCGGCCACGGCCTCGATCACCAGGTCCACTTCGGCGAGATCGGCGAAGTCGGTGACCGGGGTGATCCTGGCGAGCACCTCGGCGGCGTCCTCTTCGGACATCCGGCCCTTCTTCACCGCGCGGCCGAGCGAGCCGCCGACCTTCGCCACCGCGGCGGTGGCCTTCTCGGTGGTCCGCGCCCGCAGGATCACCTGGTACCCCCGCTTGGCGAAGACCTCGGCGATGCCGGTGGCCATGGTGCCGGTGCCGACCACGCCCACCTTGCCGACGGGGCGCACGTCAGCGCTGGCAACAGCGGACGCCTCGTCCGCGGCGTCGACCACGATCGGCGAGTCGGGCGCGTCGTAGGTGTAGAAGCCGCGGCCGGTCTTGCGGCCCAGCAGGCCCGCGGTGATCATCTGCTTGAGCAGCGGGGCGGGGGCGTGCAGCCGGTTGCGCGACTGCCGGTACATCGACTCGAGGATCTCGTAGGCGGTGTCCAGGCCGATGAGGTCCAGCAGGGCGAGCGGGCCCATCGGGTAGCCGCAGCCGAAGCGCATGGCGGCGTCGAGGTCCTCCCGCGTGGCGTAGCGCTGCTCGAACATCCGCACCGCGTGGTTGAGGTAGCCGAACAGCAGCGCGTTGGCGATGAACCCGGCGCGGTCGCCGATCACCACCGGGGTCTTGCCCAGCCGCTCGGCGAAGGCGACCACCTGGGTGATCACCTCGGGCTCGGTCACCACGGTGCGCACGATCTCGGTCAGCTTCAGCACCGGGGCCGGGTTGAAGAAGTGCATCCCGACGACCTTGCCCGGCCGGGTGGTGTGCACCCCGATCTCGGTGACGGACAGGGAGGAGGTGTTGGAGGCGAACACGACTTCGGGGTCGACGATCTTGTCCAGGTCGTTGAAGATCTGCGCCTTGAGCTCGAGGCTTTCCGGCACGGCCTCGATGACGAAGTCCACGGGGGCCAGGTCGGTCAGTTCGGTGGTGTAGCGGATGCGGCCGAGTAGCGCCTCGCGGCCGGGCGAGTCCAGTTTCCCGCCGGCCAGCGCCCGCTCGGTGGACCGTTCGAGATGGCCGCGGGCCCTGGCGATGCCCGCGCCGTCGACCTCGACCCCGATCACGTCCAGCCCGCTGCGGGCGAGGACCTCCGCGATGCCCGACCCCATGGTGCCCAGCCCGACCACGCCCACGGTCGCGATTTCACGCGTCATAACCGGCCCTCCGATGGTTACCCGGCGGTAATAAGGACCGATAGTGCCATGGCGCGCGCCCGATGGCACCACAGGATCGAGTCAGTCGCCGGGAACTCGCTCCGGCCGGGCGAGAGGCTCAGGCCGGGTCGCCGAAGTTCTGCGCGACCAGTTCCTTCACCTTCGCCAGCGCCTGCGCCGCCTCCGGGCCCCGGGCCCGGACCTCGATCCGGTCACCCTTGCGGGCGCCCAGCGACATCAGGGCCAGCACGCTGTGCGCGTCGGCCTCCTTGTCGCCGAGCAGGACGCTGACGTCGGCCTCGAACCCGCTCAGGCTCCTGGCCAGCACCGCGGCCGGACGGGCGTGCAGGCCCACCTCGTTGGCCAGCACGACCTCGAGCCGGTCGGCTTCGGGGGCGCTCGTGGCGGGGTGGGCCTCCAGTTCCGGCTGCCCGCCCGCGGCCGCGGCGGCGGCCAGCACGGCGGCACGGTCGGCACCGCCCTGCGCGGCGACCGCGGCCGCCACCGTCCCCTCCACGAACGGCGCGTCGGCCACCACCGCGGTGTTCGCCTCCGGCAGCGACTCGACCGCCAGTTCCGCGGTCATCTGCGCGCTGCCCAGGTCGTAGAGCAGCACCACCCCGGAACCTGAATCGGCCCGCTGGACCGCCGCGACCACCTCGTCGTAGTCGGTGCCGATCCCGCCTCCGGACAGCCCGCCCGCGGGCACGATCGTGACGTCCGGCGCCATCTGCGCCGCGACCTCGGCCAGCCCTTCGGCCAGCTTCGCACTGTGGGACACCAGGACCAGGCCGACGCTCATCGCGCCGCCTTCGCCAGCGCGCCGAGGATCAGCGCCGTGGAGCGCGCACCGGGGTCGAGATGACCGGCGCTGCGCTCACCGAGATAGGAGGCCCTGCCCTTGCGGGCCACCAGCGGGACGGTCGACTCCGCGCCCTTCGCGGCGGCGTCGGCCGCCGCGGTCAGCACCGCGGCGACGTCGGCTCCCTCCGTGGCCGCGGCCTGCTCGGCCGCGGCGACCGCGGGCAGCAGTGCATCGACCATCGTCTTGTCGCCCTCGACCGCCTTGCCGCGGGCCTGCACACCCTCCAGCGCCGCCCGCAACGCGGCGGCCACCGCCTTGACGTCCACTTCGGACTCCGCACCGACCGCGGTGGCGGCCCGCAGGAAACCCGTACCGTACAACGGCCCGGCCGCGCCGCCCACCTTCGAGATCAGCGTGGTCGCGGCCAGTTTGAGTACCGCACCGGGTGTTCCGGGCATCGACTGGTCCAAAGAGGACACTATCGCGGTGAACCCCCGGTTCATGTTCTCCCCGTGGTCGGCGTCGCCGATGGCCCGGTCCAGCTCGATCAGCTCGACCCGGTGCTCGGCGACCACCTCGGCCGCGGCCCGCAGCGCGGCGGCGACCCCGTTGGCCGTACAACCCATTCTCATGCCCTCCAGCGCAGTGCGGCGGTGTGGACCGGAGCGTCCCACAGTTCGGTCAGTTCGTCATCCAGCTTCAGCAACGTCAGGCTGATGCCCTGCATCTCGAGGCTGGTGATGTACGGGCCGACCAGGCGGCGTTCGACGGTGATGCCCTGCTCGGCCAGCAGCCGCTCGGCGATCCCGTGCGCCAGGTAGAGCTCGATCATCGGGGTGCCGCCCATCGAGTTGGTGAACAGCAGCACCCGGTCGCCTCGCGTGAACGGCAGGTCCTCGGCCACGGCACGCACCATCCGCTCGACCAGGACGTCGGCGGGCTCGGCCTTGGTCCGCTCCCGCCCCGGTTCGCCGTGAATGCCGATGCCGAACTCGATCTCGTCCTCGGCGAGGTCGAAACTGGGCGAACCCACGTGCGGCACGGTCGGCGCGGTGAGCGCAACGCCGATCGAGCGCACCTGCCCGATCACCTTGTGCGCCAACGCTTCCACCGCGTCCAGCGAGTCGCCCCTCGCCGCGGCCGCACCGGTGATCTTCTCCAGCAGCACCGTGCCGCCCACCCCGCGGCGGCCCGCGGTGAACGTGGAGTCGGCGACGGCGACGTCGTCGTCGATCACCACGCTGCGCACTTCCAGCCCCTCGGCGGCGGCCAGTTCGGCCGCGGTCTCGAAGTTGAGCACGTCCCCGGTGTAGTTCTTCACGATCAGCAGGGCGCCCGCCTCACCGGTGGTGGCGGCGACCGCCGCCTGCACCGCGTCCGGGGTGGGCGAGGTGAACACCGCGCCCGGCACCGCCGCGTCCAGCATGCCGGGGCCGACGAACCCCGCGTGCAGCGGTTCGTGCCCGGAGCCGCCACCCGAGATCACCGCGACCTTGCCCGCCACCGGCGCGTCGGCCCTGATCACGACGTCGGGGTCGTACTGGACCCGCAGCAGGTCGGCGTGCGCGGCGGCGAGCCCCCGCAGCGATTCGGTGACCACGTGCTCCGGATCGTTGATGATCTTCTTCATAACGCCTCCGTTGGCTGGTTCTGGCCCCCTTCCTACCGGCGAATCAGGCCGGACGCCACCTACGGACGGGGCAGTTTGGGCAGTACCGCCTTGGCCAGCGTCAGCGCCTTGCCGCAGGCGTCGTCCTTGGCCGCGTCGTCGTGGTAGTTGTCGTACTGGACCTCGACGACCTCGCCCTTCCCGTTCTCCGCGGACCGGTGCAGCCAGGAGATCGTGCACCGCTTACCGGCGCTGGTCTCCAGCTTCTGGTCGCCCGTGACACCGCCGCCCAGATCCACCTTCGTATCGTCCAAGGGCGGTGCGGTCAGGTCGTAGGAGAGATAGCCGCCCGCGGATCCACCGGAGAAGCTGCAGCCGTGCAGACCGTAGAACGAGCCGGTCGAACCACGGCCGAGCACGCCGGTCACGGTCGTGTTGTCGAGCAGGGTGCAGAAGTCCACGGTGAGCAGCGTGCCCTTCGGCTGGGGCAACTGCGGCGGGGTGTCACGCAGCCGCTGAATCACCTTCTGCAGCACGGTCTGCCCCGCCCCGCAGGCGTCCCCGCCCTTATAGGTGACGTGCACGCTGATGCCGCTGCCGTTTTCCTTGGACGTGATGCCGTCGACGTTGCACGTGGTGTCGTCGATCTTGTCCACGCTCAGCGGCAGCCCTTCGATGGTGCCGCTCGGGTTCGAGCCGGTCACGATGTCGGCGAGCTGCAGGTCCAGCGCGATCCGCTTGCCTCCCGCGTCGGTCACCACATTGCGGCACTCCCCGAGGGCGTACGGGCTGAGCTCGCCGTCGGCGATCTTGCCGAGGTCGCCGAGGGTGCCGCTGTCGAGCAGGCCGCACGGATCGACGGTGCGCAGCGCCGCGACCGTCAGCGCGGAGCCGGCGGCCGCCCCCGGATCGCTCGCGGCCGTCGCGGCGACCGTGGTGCGGGGGAAGTTCTGTTTGCTCAGGTCGGGGCCGCAGGCCGTGGTGGTGACCGCGGTGACCACGGTGAGCACGGCCGAAACCAGGATCGGCACAGGACGGCGGGGCCGGGCGGACCGGGCAGGAAAACGCACGCCTGCACCGTATCCGCACCGGCCCCGCGCCAGGAGCCGAACCGCCTTATTCGCCGGAGGGCCGCTCCACCGGCACCCGGATCGGCCGCAGCACGGCCCACAGCCCCATCAGCGCGGTGAAGATGAGCAGGCCGATACCGGCCCACAGGTTGATGTTCACCCCCGCGGCCTTCGCGATCTGGGCCTCGCCGGTGAAGGCGGCGCCCATGATGGTCAGGACCAGTCCGTAGACGCCGGTCAGCAACGCGACGATCAGACGGATGTCGAAGCCGGCGCGATGGGTCCGGGTGGGTTCGCTTGCCATGACTTCCCTCCTCCTCTCGAAAGAATCCTTCAGAAGGCGATGTTCAGCAGGATGGTGAGGGCCAGCGCGATCCCGGCGAGCAGCACCGGCTTGCGGTACCAGCCCGCGTCTTCACCGGTGGCCGCGTGCTGCCGGGACTCCTTGGCGGTCAAGGAGTAGACCAGGCCGGCCAGTTCCGCCTCGGGCTTGGGCTTGGTGACGTAGGTGACCGCGACGCTGACCGCGATGTCCACCACGAAGGCCACGATCGCGGCGAGGAAACTCGTGCCCTGCCCTGGCAGCGTGAACACGCCCGTCTTGCTCATCACGAACACGGTGATCGCCGATGCCGTGCCGACCACCAGGCCCCACACCCCCGCCGCCGCGGTCATGCGCTTCCAGAACATGCCGAGGATGAACGTGGCGAACAGCGGCGCGTTGAAGAACGAGAACAGGGTCTGCAGGTAGTCCATCAGGTTCGAGTACGTGGAGGCGATGAACGCGGTGCCGATCGCCAGGATCGTCGCACCCGCGGTGACCCCGCGGCCGAAGTTCAGGTAGTACTGGTCCGGCTTGTCCTTCTTGACGTAGCTCTGCCAGATGTCGTAGGTGAACACGGTGTTGAAGGAGCTGAGGTTCGCCGCCATCCCGGCCATGAACGACGCGAGCAGCCCGGCGATCGCGATGCCCAGCATGCCGTTGGGCAGCAGGTCCCGCATGAGCAGCAGCAACGCGTCGTTGAAGGTCGCACCGCTGGGCGCGCTGTGGCCCGCCATCAGCGCTTCCTTGTTGCTGCCCGTCAACTCGGTCACGGTGACCGCGGCGATCATGCCGGGGATGATCACGATGAACGGGATGAACATCTTCGGGAAGGAGCCGATGATCGGTGTCCGGCGCGCGGCGGACATGCTCTTCGACGCCATCGCGCGCTGCACCTCGACGAAGTTCGTGGTCCAGTAGCCGAAGGAAAGCACGAACCCGAGCCCGAAGACCAGGCCGAGCACCGACAGGAAGTTGCTGGTGAACCCGGTGAGCTGGCTGCCGGGCCACGAGTGCAGCTGTTCGGCGCCGCCGGGGCCGTGGGTGACCTTGTCGACCAGGCCGCTCCAGCCGCCCACCTTGTACAGGCCGACCACGGTCAGCGGCACCAGCGCGGCCACGATCACGAAGAACTGCAGCACCTCGTTGTAGATCGCGGCGGACAGGCCGCCGAGTGCGGTGTAGGTCAGCACGATCACCGCGGCGACGATCACCGACACCCAGATCGGCCAGCCCAGCAGCAGGTTCACCACGCTGGCGAGCAGGTACAGGTTCGCGCCCGCGATGAGGATCTGGGCCAGTGCGAAGCTGACGCCGTTGACCAGGTGCGCCGCGTTGCCGAAGCGGCGGCGCATGAACTCCGGCACGCTCCGGACCTTGGACCCGTAGTAGAACGGCATCATCACGACCCCGAGGAACAGCATCGCGGGGATCGCGCCGATCCAGAAGTAGTGCGCGGTCGGCAGGCCGTACTCGGCGCCGTTGGCCGACATGCCCATGACCTCGATGGCGCCGAGGTTCGCGGAGATGAAGGCGAGCCCGGTGACCCAGGCGGGCAGGGACCGCCCGGACAGGAAGAAGTCGAGGCTGGTCGAGACCTGTCTGCGGGCCAGGTAGCCGATGCCGAGCACCAGCACGAAGTAGAAGGCGAGCAGGACGTAGTCGATTGCCTTCGCATCAAGTCGCAGGTTCGCTGCGGCTAGGACATGCACCGGTGCACCTCCACGGGTCAAACACCATTCAACAAGAAACACCAGGATTCAGCTGACGAGCGCACATTACTACCTGGTATCCCCCAGTGGAATGACGCCGGTGCGCCTTGACCGACTTGAGATCAAGATGGTGACCAGCCAACCGCGAGGAGTGACCGCGGGCAACTCGACGTGGTGAGATACCCCCCACCTGAAGGAGGCAAACCTCGCTGAAAGCGCCCTCGCCCCGGCGCGAATGCCCGAAGAAGCAGCCAACCGGAACCGAACGTGCACCAACACGGCAACCCGGACGAGATGCTCCCTGGTGCTTCTCAGTGCTGTTCAGTGCTTTTCGGTGCTTTTCGGTGCTTCTCAGTGCTGTTCAGTGCTTTTCGGTGCTTTTCGGTGCTTCTCAGTGCTGTTCAGGGTCCCCGACGGACCTGACGCCCGGGATCTGCCTGCGCAGGAAGGCGACGAACGCGGGGTTGAAGTCGTCGCCGGCGAACGCGCCCGAGAGCAGGAACGGCCGGTGCTGCCGGATGATCGCGTTGATCGCACGCTGCCAGTCCGGCTCCTGCCCAGCCAGCAGCCAGAGGGTCTGCGCCGTGTTCAGTGCGTGGACGGCGAACCAGGCGTAGCGGGCGTCGACCGGCCGGTCGTCACCGGGGCTGGCCAGATCGGGATGCTCGACCGCGAGGTCGAGGTAGTGCTGGAGGAGCCCAAGAGCCGACAACTGGAGCTGTGCCTGGCCGTTGCGGCGATAGGTGTAGACGGCGAAGACCACCGAGGCCACCGTGGCCAGCGCGAGGATGAGGAACGCGAACTGCGTGACGACGGCGATCATCGGCGTCCTTTCGTCCGCCACCACCGTAAGCCGGGGCGCCGATCACGGCGAACCGGCCGTCACGCCGTCAGAACAGCCGGTTCTGATCTCCATCTTTCGGTGACCTGCGCGTAAGCGCAGAACCTGTTGGCACGCAAGAAAAAGTCACTCTCCGTGAATCTCGATTGATCACGGTGGTTTGGCATCTGTTGTGCCCCCAGTGAGCCCCAGAGACAAGACGACCCCGGCGCGACGACGCAACCGCCGGCCGGGGCCTTGATCAGACGATGGAGGTCTGACCCGTGACGAACACTATCGGCACCGCTGCGGCTGCGCAGTCGCCCGCGGTCCTGGAGATCGCCCCGAAGCGCCGGCCGTACTGGCAGACGCTTCCCTGCCCGGTGTGGTGCTCCGCGGAGCACACCGACGACGCGGCCCCCGTGGACCGCAACCACTTCTCCACCTGGTCGGCCGAGATGCCGCTGACGCTGGAGGCGCCGGAGATCTCGCACGGCGCCGCCGGCGCGGTGACGGCCGAGGCTGCCGTGGTCGAGGTGTTCCTGATGCAGCACCACCGGGAGATCGAGCCGCGGGTGATCGTCGGCGACCAGGGCACCCGGGAGTTCACCCTGACCCCGGCCGAGGCGCTGGAGCTGGCGCGGGCGCTGACCATCGCCGCGAAGCTCGCCACCCCGGAGGTGGCCCGGTGAACGCCGCACGCATGTCCCACGAGGAAGTCGTAGGTTTCGAGGCTCGCCTCACCGAGCTCCGGGACGACGCGATCGAGGCCGCGAAGCGGTACCCCGTGGTCGCCGACCACTGGATGGCCGAGGCCCGCGCTTACCGGCTCGCGATCTCTGCCCTCTACGCCTGGAGCGGCGGGAAGTACGGGCAGACCCTCGCCGAGCAGCCCGGGGGTGCCCGATGAGCCTGTTCGAGGTGTTGCGCGCCTACGGTGCGCCCGCGCTCCTGCGCTTCGTCCTGGCGTTGCTGGCGTTCCTGGTGTTGCACCTGGTGCGCCTGCCGTTCGTGCTGCTGGTGCTCGGCCTGGAGGCCGGGTTGCGCGCTACGGACCGCTACGCCACCCGCCAGGCCGGGGCCCCGCGCTGTGCCGAGGGGGTGGCCCGATGACGCGCCCGTGGATCACGTGGGCCGGGTTGGCGGCGGTGGCGCTGGCGGCGGCGGTGCTGTCGTTCGCGTCGCTGCGGAACCTGGCCATCGCCTGCGGCACTCCGGGTGAGCTGGCGTGGCTGCTGCCCGTGTGCGTTGACGCGGCCGCGCTGGCCGCCACCCGCGTGTGGCTGACCGGCGAGGGGCCGGAGAAGGCGCGGAGGTTCGCCCGCATCCTCGCGCTGGGCATGATCGCCCTGTCAGTGGCGGGCAACGCCGCCGATCACTTCCTGGCGGGAAACGACATCCGGCCACCGTGGTGGACGGTGGTGGCGGTGGCCAGCGTGCCGCCGCTGGTGCTGGGCGCGGTGGCGCACCTGGCGGCCCTGGCCGCGAAGGGTACTCAGGATCTGAGTACCCCTGGTTTCCGTCCAGAAGGCGGAACCCTGGACGCGGAACCGGTCGGGAGCCGACTCTCCCCTCTTGGGGAGGGCAGTGGTGGACACGATGTCCAGCAGTCGCCCACTGGGTTCCTCGCAGGAACTCAGTTCGAGACCGGCGCTGCGACTCTCCGCCCGGAAGGCGGAATGACGGCGCCTGGCGATGCTGGTGCCTCTGGCGTCGAGGAGGTTCCTACCCAGGCTGTGGGTACGGACCAGCCTGGCGCGGAACCGGTCGCGCTTGGCGAGGACTCAACCCCGCCAGCGGAAACGGTTACCGAGCACCAGGAGGAGCACCAGGCACGCCAGGAGGAGCACCAGGAGCCGTTCGAGCACCTGGTGTTGCGGGCGGCGCGTCTGGTGGCCGAGGGCGAGGCCGAGGGCCGCAAAGTGGGCCGGGGCACCATCGCCGCGGCGCTGGGCATCAACGAGCACCAGGCGCGCCAGGTGCTGCGCCAGGTCGCCGAGATGTCCCCGCCGACCCTGTACGCGGTCGGGGGTGAGCACCGATGAGCCTGGAACCGATCGAGCGCGCGGAGGTCGAGGGCGAGCTGGTTGACCTCGACCACGACGGGGAGCCGGACGTGTTCCGGCCCGGCCGTGACGTGGCCAAGGGCAGCGGCGGTGAGCTGGTCGAACACACCGGCCAGCAGGTCGACCAGCCCGCCGGACGGGCACCGATCGAGTTGCGGGTGCGGCGCATCGAACGCCGTCCGCTGGTGCCGGAATGGGCCACCTCCGCCGAGGGTGTGCGCGAGGTGGTGGTGTTCGCGGCCGGCCACGCCGGGCACGTCGTCGCCTTCCACATGATCCGGCTGCCCCTGTACGGGGGGAAGGTGCTGGCGTGGTGCCCGGTCGGGCTGGCGCGCCTGGTGGCCGCTGGCGCCCGGTGGGTCCTCGACGCCGAAGGGCACGCCATGCGCCGCCAGGTGGCGAAGGGCAGCGACCCGGACACGCACCTGCGGGTGCGGGCCGAGGGCCGGGCGCTGGTGCGCCGCCGCGCCACGATGGCGGCCGTCCTGGTGGGCCTGGTGGCTACTGGCGGGGTCCTGGCGGGGCTGCTGGTGCCCCTGGTGGCCTACCTGGCGGCTGCTGGCGCCGTGGTGGCCCTCGGGCTCGCCGGGGCGCCGAAGGACAAGCCGATCGCGTCCCGGGCGGTGGTGGTGGAGCGCTACGTGCGGCTCACCTCCGAGATGGTGGAGCGTGGTTTGCGGTCGCTCGGCCTGGCTGCGATGACCGCGAAGGGTGCGCGCATCGAGTTCCCCGCGCCGATCCAGCGGGACGGGCCCGGGTGGCGGGCCGAGGTCGACCTTCCCTTCGGGATGACCGCCACCGACGTGATCGAGCGCCGGGACCGGCTCGCCGCCGGTTTGCGCCGCCCGCTGGGGTGCGTGTGGCCCGAACCGGCCAGCGACGAGCACCCCGGGCGGCTGGTGGTGTGGGTCGGGGACGTGCCCATGAACAAGGCCAAGGCCCCGGAGTGGCCGCTGCTGCGCGCGGGCAAGGTCGACATCTTCAAGCCGGTGCCGTTCATGATCGACCAGCGGATGCGGCCCGTGGGCATTGACCTGGTGTTCTGGAACATGCTCATCGGCGCGATGCCCCGCATGGGCAAGACCTTCGCGCTGCGCCTGGTCGTGCTCGCCGCCGCGCTCGACCCCTACGTGCAACTGCGGTTGTTCGAGCTCAAGGGCACCGGCGATCTGGGCATGTGTGAGCCGGTGGCGCACCACTACGCCTCCGGGGCCGGGGTCGACGCCAAGGAAGCGACCATGGCCAGCCTGCGGGACCTCTACCAGCAGTTGGAGACCCGCGCCGCCACCATCACCCGCATCGCCAAGGAGAACCCCGCGGCCTGCCCCGAGAACAAGGTCACCCCCGACCTCTCCCGTGACCCGCGCCTCGGCCTGGGGATCGTGCTCGCGATGATCGACGAGTGCCAGGAGATCTACTCCGACAAGGAGTATCGGGAGGAGGCCGAGAAGCTCACCGAAGGGATCATCAAGCGCGGCCCCGCCCTGGGCATCATCCTCGTCCTGGCCACCCAGCGACCGGACGCGAAGTCCCTGCCCACCGGGGTGTCCGCGAACGTCGGTATCCGGTTCTGCCTGCGGGTGATGGGGCAGCTCGAAAACGACATGGTGCTCGGCACCTCCAGCTACAAAGCGGGGATCAGGGCGACCACGTTCACCGCCAGCGACAAGGGCATCGGCTACCTCGCGGGCGTCGTCGACGACCCGGTCATCGGGCGCACCTACGGGGTGGACGGGCCCGCGGCCGAGAAGGTGGTCAAGCGGGCGCGGCTGCTGCGCGAGCAGGCCGGCACCCTCACCGGCCACGCCATCGGCGAAGCGCAGATCGTCGTCAACGTCGCCGAGGACGTGGCCGCCGTGTTCGGCGACGAACCGAAGCTGTGGACCACGACGATCCTCGAACGCCTCACCGGCTACCGCCCGGAGGTCTACACCGGGTGGACCCCGGAGCAGCTCGCCGCGGCGCTCAAGCCCTACGGGATCACCTCCGGGCAGGTGTGGGGCACCACCGCCGAGGGCAAGGGCGCCAACCGTCAGGGCTACGTCCTGGACGCGATCACTAGGGCCACCCGGTCCTAGACCTAGGGGCAGCCCTAGGGCCCTCTCAGGCCCTCTGACCTGCGAACTAGGGCCTAGGGCTGCCCATTGACCCCTGCAACGTCAGCGCCCGAAAGGGGGTGATCGGGATGGGTATGGAGATCGACGGTGACGACGTGGTGGTGACCGTGGACAGCGACGAGGAGGCCGAGGAGCTTCTCCGCGCTGGCTGGATCGAGAAGAAGTAGCGGAATACCGACAACGAGCAACAAGCACCAAACACCGAGAGAAGGGAACGAGATCATGGGTTGGTTCAGCAAGAAGCCGGAGCCGGCGCAGGTGTGGGCGCAGGAGCAGGAGCAGAACCGGGCGCAGCGGAAGGCCGCGAACGACCGGGTGGTCGCGAAGCAGCGGCGGGACGCGGAGGCGTTCGTCGCCAAGCACGGCCCTGTCGAGGCCAAGAAGCTCTCCAAGTCCCTCGACGACACCATCAAGCCCAGTAACACGCCCTACAACCCGGACGCGCTGTGGGACGCAGCCAACCGGGCGGATGGCGGCAGCAGCGAATGGGTGTGTCGCTGACCGCGTGAACCGAAGGCCCTCGACCTCTCGCAGGTCGGGGGCCTTTCGCTGTCCGCTAGCGCTTGGTGACGAACGTGCCCTTGACCGGCACCGTCTGCACCACGCCCCGATCACGCAACTCGGCGACGGCACGGCGCACCGTCGCCACCGATACCCCGTACTCGGCGGCCATGTCCCGCTCGTTGGGCAGGCGCGCACCGGGCGGCAGCTCGCCCGCGGCGATCCTCGCGGCCACATGCTCCGCGACCTGGGCATAGACGTAGACCGGGCTGTCCGGGTCCGGCTCGAACGCTGCCACCTTGGTCACGGCGGGAACGTAACCGCCCCCTGACCTGCGCAAACCATCCGAAAGCGTCGCAGTGCTATGCAGTGCGTTGCAGTGCTCCGTATTCTGACCAGCTATGACGGCCATGCCGGAGCACCCAACGATGACGACGCGCGAAGAGTTCGAACTGCTCGGCCACCTGGCCACGGTCAACACCGGCCTCGGGCGAGCGGTGCAACGCATCCTCCAACACCAGCAGGACCACGGGCAGCTCCCCGCCGACGAGCTCCGCGAACTCGGGTCGATCCTCGCCGAACTCGGCACCCGGCTCACCACGGCCGCCGACCGGATCGACCGGCCCGTGAGCGACACCCCCACCCTCTGACTGGGGCGCGTTCAGGGATCTCAGAAGTACTCGTTCTGAGTGCCACCGCTGGTCAGGGCATGTTTTCCGCCTTCCTGGGGCACATGCGGGGCCACTCGCCACCGAAACGAGCCGAAAAACGACGTTCCGTGACCGGAATTGTGACCGTCCGCAAACAACGAAAAGGCCCCGCACCAGCACGGCGCGGGGCCTTCATCGTCTGCCGGGTTACGGCGCGACCTCGGTCATGCCGGGCGCCTTGAGTACCTCGGCCAGGGCGGCGGCGAGCCGTTCCTCATCGTGCGGCACGGTCGCGACCTTCGCGCCGTGGGCGTCGACGTGCACCAAGGCGCTGTCGGGATGGTGGGCGAGCAGTTCGATCCGGGCGATCTGCTCGGCGTCGAGGCTGTCGATGTAGCCGTTCACCGTGTCGAGGACGGCGAGCTGCCCGGCACGAGTGAGGGTGTGTGACTGCCCGGTGCGGGGATCACGGTCGAGGACCAGGCGGCCGGGCAGAGACTCGATGCGGAAACCGCGGCCGAGGGTGTGGGCGGTGTGGTGAATGCTGCTCATGACGTGTTGCTCCTCAGGTGAAGTGCAGGTGGTGGATGGTGGGCAGGTGTCGTTCAGCGGCCTCGGCGAGCGCCTGCAACGCTTCGGTCGGTCCCTTCCGGGACAACGCGAGCACCCGGGGCTCAGCGACGACCCGCTCCGGGATGCCGGTGCGGTAGCCGTCCTGTTCGAGGATCGGCTGACCGAACGAGTAGCCGGTGACGCGCGGCTCCGGGAGACGCTGCCGGGGCTGCTCCCCCACCTGCTCGGCGAGGGACTGTTCCAGGCCCAGCAGGCGGGCAACTTCCCGTTCGTCCTCGTCGACCTCGGCCACCGCCTCGACCGCGGCACGGGCCGCGTCGACCAGGGCCGCTACGAGCCCCTCCAGCCGTTCGCCGAGGGTCTCGGCCCGGGTGTGCGCTTGGGCGGTGTGCTCGTCGAGCTGGGCGCGGACCTCGGCCAGGCGGGCGCGGGTCTCCCGCTCGGTGATCTCGGCCTGCGCGGCGTCGAGGTGGCGGCGCACCTCGACCGTGGCCCGGTCCAGATCGGCGGCCTCGTCGAGCAGTTCCCGCCGCTGTCCCGACAGGTCGGTGGTGCTCTCCCCCGCCGCGATTGCCGCGGTGAAGTGCTCCTCCAGCGCGCCCAACGCCTGCGAGATCTCCTCACAGCGCGCGTCGATGCGGGCCAACTGTGCCGACCGCTGCTCGATCCGGGCCTCCGGGGTGGCTTCAGTGGTCGTCACCGGGCACCCCCTTCGGCCTTGTACAGCATCGTCGGCGCGTCCTTCTTCAGCACGGGCGCCGGTTCCTGCGCCGCCGCAGCAGCGATCTGGCGCCGCTTTGCGGTGATCTCCCGCTCAAGCTCCCGAGCTCTGGCGTCCAGCGGTGCCGTTGCGGCCTTGACGGCGCGAGTGATCTCGCGCTGGATCTCAGCCGCCTTCGGCGTGCGGGTCAACGCCCCCGCCCGCGCCGGCCGCGGGCGAACCACCGTTGTCTGCACCTGCTGGGCGGAGTACTGCGCCAGCACTCGCCGCGCTGCCTCGATGTCCTCGGCCGACGGCTCCGTTCGCTCCTGCGCCAGCTGGCTGTAGCCCGCCCGCAGCACGGGATCGGACGTCGCGGCGCTCTTCGCCCACAAGTCCTTCTTGGTCTCCACCGACGCGGTGAGCACACGGTCCTCCAGCGCCGCCGCTCCCCGCGCGCTGACCGGATCGGGGTTGCGCAGAAACACGCCGTGCCAGCGGTGCGCAGATACACACCGCGCTGTCGCATCCAGCGCCGACAGTTGCCCGAGCACGTCGCTCGGGATCCGCTCTGCGGTCTTTCGGTACTCCGGGGGGATCTCCCGCAACGCAACCATGTCCGCCTCCTTCAGGCGACTCGTTTCGGCACCCACGTCGCAGCGTCTGATGCTGCGATCTCCCACGCACCCGCACCTCTACCGACCCGCCGTGCAGTGATGCACCCCGTGCGAGCCAGTCTTCGCGCGTAGCCCGTAGAGATCCGCATCCTCTGCGCTGCCTCGGACAAGGGAAGCCACGTTTCCTCTGACGACGGCGAGTCTGACTCGAAACGCCCACCCCGGAACCGTGTCGTACCGGAACCGTCGTGTTTCCCCAGCTCAGCCAGCGCGCGCCGTCGTTCCGCCGCGTAGCCCTCCGCGGCGCGGAGCGCAGCCTCCGCCAGCGCCCGCCGCCGAGGGGACACGTAGCCGTGCGACCGTTCCTCCGCCCGGACCTGCGCGCACAGCACGCGAGCGACCCACACCGTGTCCTCGCCGGTGTAAAGGACCGCGCACTCCGCTCCCGTGACGAACACGCTCACCGCTCGACCTCCCGCAACGCCGCCAGCAGCAACCGGCGCCGCATCAACGTCACCGCCGCATCCGACACCGCCAACTCGGCCAGGAGATCCCGCGCCAGCGCCGTCACGGCATCGACGAAGTCCCAGATCTCCACCGCGTCCCGCAACTCGTGCAACGCCGTCAACTGCGCCGCCTGGTCGCCGAGGACGGCCGCGATCAGCGCCCTGGCCGCCAGGGCATCGCCCCGGGCGATCTCCTCCGGGGTCACCGTGGAACCCCGGTCGATGGGTCGAGGGCTTCGATGGGTCGAGGGTGATCGACTGACCGGACGGCCCATGAGGTCACCGGGCGCCGCCGGCCTTCCTTGCGGTCCTCGCTCATGACGCCGCCTTCCGCTTCTTCTCACACGCCGTGTGCAGGCGCCCGCCGACGGGGCTGAAGACGACTCCCCCGCACTCTTCGCACGGGTACGGGGGCCGCTGGGCGATGGGGACGACGGTGGTGTCGTGGTCGCGTGCGCAGTCCTGGCAGAGCCACGCCCCGTCCGCAGCTTGGGTGAGCGACATCGGCCGGGCGCAACTGTTGCAGCCGTTCGGCGGCTCGCTGTGGTCACGGTCATGTGTGGCCACGGTGGCGGTGTCGCCGGTCTCCTCTGAATGTGAGGACCACAATGGGTTGGGTCGCGACTCATCGCGACTCACGCCGCTCACGGCGGGGTCCCCGCGCTGCCCTGAGTCGCGTGAGTCGCACTGAGTCGCGACATTTCCATTGTGGGTCTTACCTTCATCACCGGTGCCACGCTTGAGTCGGATACCGCGATAAGTCGGGACCTGCTTCCCGCCGTCGCCGCGGGGCCGGGCGCGGCGCACCTGGGGTACCACGGCACCGAGGTTGCGGCCGAACGCCTGCTTGTTGCCCGGTCGCTCCCGGCCGCTGTCCTCGCACCAGTCCTTCCACTCCTGGTACAGCTCATCGACCGTGACCTCATGGCCCGCGCCGACCTCGCATCGCTCACGGACGAATGCGGACGTTGGGGAGGCGTTGTCCTGCATCGTCAGCACCGCGTCCTTGGACGACTCAGGTTCAGTGAAGCGGCCTTGAGCGCTGAGGCGTTCCAAGCCGTCCAAGGCCCAGTTCAAGATCCCCGGCATCTCCGCGGTGAGTTTCTGGGTCAGGCCGGGGTCCTCCTTGCCCAGCCACGACACCTGCATGGGGAGCACGATGAACCGGTGGGCGATGGCGCCGGAGGCGTCGCCAAAGTTGGGCAGCTCGTTCGACAGGATCACGATGCGGGTGGGCAGGCGCCCGGTCCAGGGCTGCCGGTACTTCAGGTCGATGTCGATCGTGTCTTCGCCGGAGATGGTCAGGAGCCGTTCGACAACCTGCTGAGTGTCCCGGCCGCCGAGGCGGGCATCCGAGATGATCGCCAGCGGCTTCCCGAGCAGGGGCTGCAACCCGAAGTTGCTGGCGAGGCTGGCCAGGGTGGGGCCGGCCATGTTGCCCTTGCCGACGAGTTCGCTGAGGACCCGCGCGATGGTGCCCTTGCCGGAGCGAGTGGGGCCGACGATGAGCAGGATCTTGTGCAGGTCGGTGCGCCCGGAGACGACGTAGCCGAAGAACTCCTGCAACGCCTCGACCGCGGCCTGATCGTCGGGCCACAGTTCGTCCAGGAAGCGCAGCCATCGCTCGGGGCGCGGGGCCGCGGGGTCGTAGTCGAAGGGCACCGACACCAGGTTGAAGAACGCCGGGGTCAGGTCGAGCAACTTCCGCTCCGCGACCTGCAACAGCCCGTTCAGGCACGCCACCAGCGTGCTGTCCCCGGCGGGGGCCTTGCGACGGTCGATCCATTCAGGGGCGTCGACCGTGTTGGGCAGCAGCATCACCGCACCCATGGCGTCGAGCACGTCAGCGATCTTGCGCTTGGTGGGCGACCAGGGCCGCTTGGTCGACTCGCCGTCCTTCTCGATGACGAAGAGGGCGTTCTCCAGACGGCGGTACAGCACGGCGCGCACCGCCAGGTCCTCGACCTCAGCCCAGTGCGTGCCTTGCCACCGCATCCACTGCCCGCGCCAGTGCCGGAGGGTCAGGACACCGTCCTCCTGCCATGCGTCGATCAGCCTGCGGGCCACCGTGAGTGGCTGCTGGGGCGACGGGAACACCTCGCCCTTGTTCTCGCTCACGCTGCCCTCCTGGTCGGTTCGGTGGTTTCGATGTGGCGTCGGCAGGCCGGGCCGAGGCCGCGCGCGACGGAGACCCGGGCCGGCGGCTGTCGGCGGCACCGCTCGCACCGGACGTCGAGGTCGGGGCCGGCGGCAAGGTGCGGGTGGATGGACAGGGCGGTCACGCTGCCGCTCCCCGATGCTGTTCGGCGATCTCGCGCTCCACCCGACGCCAGCTGTAGTCGGCGGCCGCCTTGATCTGCTCCGGCGTCCGGGCCGGGGTGCTGTAGGCGTTGCGGCGGCGCTCGAGCTCCCGGTAGCTGGGCACGCTGGCCTCGTGGCGCCAGTCGATGGCGGCGGAGATGGCGCTGGAGGTCTCCCGGAACTCGGCGCGGTCGAGCCACCCCAGGTACTCGCCGACCAGCATCATCAGCAGGTCCGCGACGTGCGGGGACGAGCACAGCGGGGCGGCCGAGATGTACAACTCGATGGCCTCAGCGCGCGTCAAGGGCTTGGTCGGCTCGTTCACTCCGCCTCCCGGAGGATGCGGCGCAGTTCGTCGCGCACTGTCTCGCTGGTCAGGCCGAGGGCACGGAAGTGCTGCCAGGTCTGGCCGCAGGCGCGCAGCGTGCGGGCACGGCGGGCGGTACGATCGGCGCTGGTCGCGGTTGGTGAGCTGTCGATCTTGGAGGCCGGAGCGTGTGGTGCGCTCCGGTCTCGCCTATTGCGGGGCATGCTCACGCGGCCTCGCCCCCGGTCTCCTGCTGGTGCAGCCACGACTCGACGTCTGACCAGCGGTACTTCGCGAACTTCCCGACCCGGATGTACTTCGGGCCACGGCCTTGATAGGCCCACTGCGCGAGCGTGGCGGGTGAGACGCCGATGTCCTCGGCGACTTCCTTGCGGCTCATGAGCCGAGCGGTGGGGGTGGTGTTCTTCATGCCGCACCCCCGGCTGACTGGCTCGCTTGCTGGTCAAGCCACGCATCAATGTCCTTCCAACGCCAGCGCAGGTGTTTCCCCACCTTGATGGCGAGAGCGCCGACGCCCGTGCCCCTATAGCGCTGGTCGTAGATCGTTGACGGCGGGATACCGAGATGTTCGGCGATCTCGGCGATACCCGCGAGAGGTCGTGCATCGACCATCTGAACCTCCATAGACCGTTTGGTCCTTGGTCGCCACGATAACCGCCCGGGTTCATATGGTCAATTACGGTCCCTCTGGTCTTTTTTAGACCAGTGAGCTACGGTGACTGACATGGATCAGGTAGAGGCCCCGACCGAGCACATCGCGAAACGGGTGCGTGCGCTGCGGGACGCTCGCGGATGGAATGCTCAACGGCTCGCCGACGAGATGACCAAGGTCGGTGTTGAGTGGAACCGCGGCACCGTCACCAAGTTGGAAAACGGGCGGCGGGCGTCCGTATCCGTGGCTGAGCTACTCGCGCTGGGCTGGGTGTTGGATGTTCCACCCCTGGTTCTGCTGCTGCCCGATGACCCAGATGCCAACTACCCCATTACGCCGAAGGTGTCGGCGCGGACTGAACGGGTGTACCGGTGGATCGTTGGCGTTACGCCGGTACCCGTCGAGACCAGCGAAGACGAGCACCCGGGAAAGTGGGGCACCCGAATCGCGACATACGCCGCCAAACGACCGGGGTACATGGCGCGCTCACCTGAGGAAAACCCCGAGTTGACCAAGCGCGTTGAGGCGCACGAAGAGACGCTCCGACGAGTCCTCGCCCAGCTCGAACAGATCAAGGCCCAGCAGGAGGGCGACGATGGCGAGCGTTGAGGACCGGTGGATGCGCACCGTCCGCGACGAGAACGGACACGTGGTGCTCACTGCGGCCGGCAAGCCGAAGAAGGAGCGCTCCGACCGGTACGGCAAGGGCCTGCGCTGGCTGGTCCGCTGGCGCGAGCCGGACGGCACGCCGCGGAAGATGTCGTTCCGGACGCAGGACCAGGCCGAGGCTCACAAGTCGATCGTTGAGGCCGACAAGCTGCGCGGGACCTACATCGATGTCCGGGCCGGGGAGGAGACCTTCGGGGCCTATGCCACGCGGTGGCTGGCGGACCAGACCACCGACCCACTGACGCGGCAGGAGATCGGCAACCGGCTGCGCCGCTACGTCGAGCCCTACGCGCTGTGGAAGACCCAACTGCGCGCTATCAAGCCGGGCGGGGTCCAGACCTGGTTGCGCCAGGTCGCCGATGTCAGGACCTCGGCCGGTACCCCGCTCGCCGCGTCGACTCGTGGAGTGGTGTTCGCCCACGTGTCCGCGATCCTCAACTCCGCCGTCCAGGACGAGTTGATCGGGAAGAACCCCGCACGCGCATCGAGCGTCAACGCCCCCAGCGCGCAGGGACGGAAGATCGTTCCGTGGTCGCGTGAGTGGGTCTCAGGGATGCATTCCGAGCTGCCCGAGCAGTACCGCGTGTTCGTCCCCCTGGCGGCCGGTCTCGGACTGCGACAAGGTGAACTGTTCGGCCTCTCCCCGGATGACGTGGACTGGCTCCGCGGCTGGGTGAAGGTGCGGCGTCAGGTGAAGATCGTCGGCGCCCGGCTGGTGTTCGCACCCCCGAAGGGCGGTAAGGAACGCGAGGTGCCGCTGCCCGCAACCGTGCGCGATGAACTGGCGGCCTACCTGGCGGCACATCCGGCGAAGGAAGTGACGTTGCCGTGGCGCGAGGCGGACGGCAAGCCCACCACAGTCAAGCTCGCTGTGACGACGCGCGAGTCTGCGGCGTGCAACCGCAACCACTTCAACCAAAACGTGTGGAAACCGGCTCAACAGCGGGTCGGCATGCCGTCCAGCCGGGAGAACGGGATGCACGCGCTACGGCACTACTACGCCTCGGTTCTGCTCGATGCGGGCGAGAACATCAAGGCGGTGTCCGAGTACCTGGGGCACCACTCGGCCACGGTGACGCTCAACTACTACGCGCACTTGTTGCCGACCTCCGAGACCCGTACCCGCGCCGCCATTGACGCGGTGTTGGGAGTCCCAGGTGCCCCGGGTGTGCCCCGGGCCATGGCGGAAGGGGGTGTGACCAGCATGGATGGTCAGAACAGCCGGAACTCGTCGGACTCGGCGCCGCGCAGCGCGTCGTAGTCCAGGGTGACGCAGCGGATGCCGCGATCCTCGGCGAGCGTGCGGGCCTGCGGTTTGATCAGCTGCGCGGCGAACACCCCCTGGACCGGGGACAGCAGCGGGTCGCGGTTGAGCAGCTCCAGATAGCGGGTCAGCTGCTCGACGCCGTCGATCTCGCCGCGCCGCTTGATCTCCACGGCCACCGTGGCCCCGTCGGCGTCCCGGCACAGGATGTCCACCGGGCCGATCGCCGTCGGGTACTCGCGGCGGACGAGCGTGTAGCCCTCCCCGAGGGTGGTGATGTGCTCGGCGAGCAACTTCTGCAGATGCGCCTCGACGCCGTCCTTGACCAGCCCGGGTTCGGCGCCCAGCTCGTGCTTCACCTCGTCGAGCCGCTCTTCGATGCTGATCACCAGCTTCTCGCCGGCCTTGTTCTGCACCGTCCAGATGTCGCCGTCCTCGATCAGCCAGCACGGCGGGCTCATCCAGTTCAGCGGCTTGTAGGCGCGGTCGTCGGAGTGGATGGACACCGAGCCGTCGGCCTTGATGAGCAGCAGCCGGGTGGCCATCGGCAGATGGGCGGTCAACCGGCCGGCGTAGTCGACCTGGCAGCGAGCGATCACGAGACGCACCCGCAGAGGGTAGAAGATGGCGCCACCGCCCGGGCAGCTGCCCGCCGGTTCGGCAGACTGTCGGGGTGGATCCCATACGTCAGCTGAGCTCGCGGCAGGTGTACGGCAACGCGTGGATGACCGTGCGCGAGGACGACATCCGCCGTCCCGACGGCTCCCGCGGCATCTACGGCGTGGTCGACAAACCCGACTACGCGCTGGTGATCCCGGCCGACGGCGACCGCCTGCACCTGGTCGAGCAGTACCGGTACCCGCTGGGCCTGCGCCGCTGGGAGTTCCCGCAGGGCACCGCGCCGGGGCCAGAGTCGCCGGAACCCGCCGAACTCGCCGCGCGCGAGCTCCGGGAGGAGACGGGACTGATCGCGGGCCGCCTCACCGACCTCGGGCAGCTCGACGTCGCGCCCGGCCTGTCCAGTCAGCGCGGACGGGTGTTCCTCGCGACCGAACTGGTGCCGGGCCCGCACGAGCGCGAGCACGAGGAGCAGGACATGCGCACCGGCTGGTTCACCCGAGCCGAGTTCGAAAAACTCGTCACACGCGGCGAAATCACCGACGCCCAGTCGATCGCGGCCTACCTGCTCCTCCTCTTCCACGAACGCTGAGGCGGTCCCGTGAGGGGACCCCTCACAGCGCCCGTTCCCGGCCTCACAGTGGGACTCACCCGCCTCAGTCCCATGAAGGGACCCTTCACGGCCGTCGCACGGCTTCAGGACCAGTGCGGCTTGCGCTTTTCGAGGAAGGCGGCCATCCCCTCCTTGGCGTCCGGGGTCTGCGAGGCGGCGGCCATCACCTCGACGGCGAGGGCGTAGGCGTCGGCCTCCGGGCGGTCGAGCTGGGCGTACAGCGTCTGCTTGCCCAGCGCCTTGCTCGCGCGGCTGCCCCGCGTGGCCCGGCCCAGCAGTTCGGCCACGGCGTCGTCGAGTTCGGCATCCGGCACCACGCGGTTGACCAGCCCCCAGTCCAGCGCGGTGGCGGCGTCGATCGGGTCGCCGGTGAGGGCCAGTTCCATCAGGCGCTTGCGCCCGACCGCCCGCGCCACCGGCACCGCCGGGGTGTGGCAGAACCAGCCGCCCTTCCCGCCGGGAAGCGCGAACCCGGCCGACTCGGCGGCCACCGCGAGGTCGCACGAGGCGACCAGCTGGCAGCCCGCCGCGGTGGCCAGCCCGTGCACCCGGGCGATCACCACCTGGGGCACGGCCTCGATGGTGCGCATCAGCTCGGTGCACAACCGCAGCAGTTCCCGGACGCCGTCGAAGTCCCGCGCGGCCACGTCGCCGAAGTCGTGCCCGGCCGAGAACACCGGCCCGGCACCGGCCAGCACGATGCCCGTCGCATCCGTCTCCCCCGCCTCGCGGAACGCCGCGAGCAGCTCCGCGAGGTGGTCCGCGGACAGGGAGTTGCGCCGCGAAGCCCGGTTCATGGTGATGGTGACCGTGTCACCCTCGCGCTTGAGGAGGATGTGTTCGTACTCGCCCATACCCCGAACCGTAGTTCGCCGGCCCGGTTGCCGGAAGGGCGGCGGCGGCCGCGCTCAGGCCCGGTCCACGACCGCGCGCAGGAACTCCCGGGTGCGCGGGTGGGACGGCGCGGTGAACAGCTCGTCCGGCGGCGCCTGCTCGATCACCCGGCCCTGGTCGAACATCATCACGCGGTCGGAGACGTCCCGGGCGAACTGCATCTCGTGCGTGACGCACAGGAACGTGATGTCGGTGGTGGCGGCGATGTCCTTGAGCAGCTTGAGCACGCCCGCCACCAGTTCCGGGTCCAGTGCCGAGGTCACCTCGTCCAGCAGCAGCACCTCCGGCCGCATCGCCAGCGCCCGCGCGATCGCCACGCGCTGCTGCTGCCCGCCGGAGAGTGTGCTCGGATGCGCGTTCGCCTTGTCGCTCAGGCCGACCATCTCCAGCAGGTCGACCGCGCGAGCCTCGGCCTCGCCCTTGGACAGGCCCAGTGCGCGGATCGGCGCCTCGGTGAGGTTGCGCAGCACGCTCATGTTCGGGAACAGGTTGAACTGCTGGAACACCATGCCGATCCGCTTGCGCTTCTGGCGCAGGTACTTCTCTCCGGCCGGCACCCACTTGCCGTCGTGGCGCACGTGGGTCAGGCATTCGCCGCCGACGTAGATCCGGCCCGCGTCGATCCTCTCCAGGGTCATCAGCAGGCGCAGGATGGTGGTCTTGCCCGAACCGCTGGGCCCGATCAGGGTGACGAACTCCCCCGGCGCGACGGTGAAGTCCAGGTCCCGCAACACGACGTGGTCGCCGTACTTCTTCACGACCGACTCGAAGCGGATCATTTCAGCGGTCACCGACACGGCGCTCCAACCTTCTCACCAGAATCGAAGCCGGGTAGCTGATGGCCAGGAACATCAGTCCGGCCAGGGTGTAGGGCTCGATCACCCGGAACGTCTCGGCCCCCTGCTCCTTCGCGCGGTTGAGCACGTCGAGCACGCCGATGGCCAGCAACAGGGGCGTTTCCTTGAACATCGAGATCATGTAGTTGCCCAGCGCGGGCAGCACCCTGGGCACGGCCTGCGGCAGGATGACCGCGGTCCAGACCCGGCCGCGCGGCAGGCTCAGCGCGGTCGCCGCCTCCCACTGCCCGCGCGGGACGGCGTCGATGCCCGCCCGGTACACCTCCGAGGTGTAGGTGGCGTAGTGGACGCCCAGGGCGAGCACGCCGGTGGCGAACGCCGAGGGCTTGATGTGCAGCGCGGGCCACAGCAGGTAGAAGATCATGAACACCTGGATGAGCAGCGGCGTGCTGCGCACCACCTCGACGAACAGGAACACGGCCTGGCTGAGCACCGGGATCCGCCACCGGCGGATCAGCGCGAGGACCAGGCCCAGCAAGTACGCCAGCACGGAACCCAGCACGGTCAGTTCGAGGGTGACCAGCAGCCCTTCGAGCAGCAGCGGAATCGACGCCCACGCGTTGGCCCAGTCCCATTGCATCAGCCCACCCCCGCGGTGCTGGTGCGGCCGAACACGCCGGTCCGTTCGACCGGTGCCCGGCCAAGGCGCCGCGCCGCCACCCGCTCGAGCCATCGCGTGATCACCGTGATGATCACCGCCAGGATCAGGTAGCAGACCAGTTCCACCCCGTAGATGAACACCAGCCGGTCACCGTAGACGGGCCGCAGCAGTTCCCCCTTCTCCGTGATTTCCCCGGCCGAAATGAAGAAGAGCAGCGCGGTGCTCTTCAGCAACTGGATGAAAAGGTTGTTGAACGGCGGGTACATCTCCACCAGCGCCTGCGGCAGGACGACGCGGACCATGCGCTGGGCGGGCGTCAGCGACAGGGCCGTCGCGCCTTCCCGCTGCGCCCGGGGCACCGACTGGATGGACCCGCGCACGATTTCCGCACCGTAGGCGCCGTGGTTGAGCCCGAGCACGAGCACCCCGGCGAACAACGGGATCAGTTGCAGCCCGACCAGCGCGGGCAGCACGAAATACAGCCAGAACAGCTGCACCACTTCGGAAGTCCCGCGGAAACCCTCCACGTAGACGCGGGAGAGGAACCGCACGGCGATCGACGGGGACAGCATTGCCAGTCCCGCGAGGAACGACAGGACGATGGTGAGCGCTATCCCGCCCACGGTCGCGATGACGGTCGGGCCGACCCCGTCGAGAATCGAAGAAAGGATGTACCGGGTCTCTTCGGACATGATCGGGCCCGCCGATCAGGCGGCGCACAGTTTCGCGGTGGTCAGTCCCGCCGGCGGCAGGTTGGCCTCGCCGAAACCGAACGGTGAGGCCAGCCGCAGCCACTCGCCGTTGGCGTGCAGGACCTGCAACTGCTGGTTGAAAGCGTCCCTCAGCGGGGTGTCGGCCTGCCGGAACACGAAACCGCCCGCGGAGGCGACCGGCTGACCGTTCTGGACCGGCTGGAAACCGGGTGTCACCTCCACCCCGGCCCCGGAATTCTGCTTCACCAGCCATTTCAGGGAAATGTCGGTCAGCGCGGCGCAGTACACCCGGCCCGCGGTCACCGCGCGGAGCAGATTGTCCTGGGTGTCCAGCGTTTCGATATTTCCTTCGGGCACCCCGGCCGCGGTCGCGTAACCCTTTTCCACGGCGGCGGAAAGCACCGCGACCTTCAGGTTCTTCGACGCGACATCGTTGAGGTTCCGCACGCCCTGCGGATTTCCGGACGGCACCAGCAGTGCGGTCAGCGCCGAATAGTCGGGGTCGGAGAACAGCGCGGCCTTGCAGCGGACCGGGGTGATGTTCATCCCGGCCGCCACCACGTCGAACTGCTTGGCGTTCAGGGCCGGGATGAGCTGGTCGAAGGGCACCACGCTGGCCTGCAGGGAAGGAATGCCCAGCGCCGCGAAAACGGCCTTCGCCACCGCGGGCGCCTCCCCCGTGGTGTTACCGGAACTGTCGGTGAACCCGTAGGGCGCCTCGTTCGCGATACCGATCTTGATCGTCTTCGCGTTCTTCGCCGCGCTGAGCGTGTCGCCACTGTTCGTGCTTTGGCAGGCGGTGAGAACGGCGGGCCCGGCGGCCGCAGCCAGGCCCACGACCGCCGAACGCCTGAAGAAATCCCGTCGCGTCCATTCGTTGCCTGCCATGGCAGCACCCCTTTTCGCTCGGATGCCTACCGAACGTAGGTGCTGCCCACAGGCAGGTCAAAAGGTCACCGAGCGGGGACCCATCCCGTTACCGGAAAGATGTCCACGTTCAGTGATGCCGTTCACACAATTCGTCACAAAACCGGGTCAGTCCTGCGGTAATCCGTGTGCCTGGCGGATCACCGTGACGATCTCGTCCATGATCTCGGTCAGCTCGTAGTCCTTCGGCGTGAACACCCGGGCGATCCCTCGATCGATCAGCAGCCGCTCGTCCTCGGCGGGGATGATGCCGCCCACGATGACGGGGATGTCCCCGGCCCCGGCCGCCCGCAGTCCGTCCACCACCTGCGGCACCACCTCCAGGTGCGAGCCGGACAGCACGGACAGCCCGACCACGTGCACGCCCTCCTGCACCGCGGCCGCCACGATCTGGTCCGGGGTCAGCCGGATGCCCTGGTAGATCACCTCGAAACCGACGTCGCGGGCCCGCACGGCGACCTGCTCGGCACCGTTGGAATGCCCGTCGAGCCCCGGCTTGCCGACCAGGATGCGCAGCCGCTCGCCCAGTTCCTCGCCGGTGGCCCGCACCCGGTCCCGCACGCGGACCACCTCGTCGGCGGTGCCGCCCGCGGCCGCGGCGGACACGCCCGTGGGTGCCCGGTACTCGCCGAACACCTCGCGCAGCGCACCGGCCCACTCGCCCGTGGTCACCCCGGCCCGCGCGCAGGCGATGGTGGCCTCGAAGAGGTTCTCCGAGGTCTTCGCGGTTTCCCGCAGGGTGGCGAGAGCCTGTTCGACGGCCTCGCCGTCCCGGTGCGCGCGCCATTCCTCGAGCGCGGCCACGGCCTGCTTCTCCACGGCCGGATCGACCGTCTCGATCGCCTTCGCCCCCTCCGCCTGCAGCGGGCTGGGCTCGGTGGTCTCGAACCGGTTGACACCGACGATGACCCGCTCGCCGGACTCCACCGCGCGGCGGTATTCGGCCAGCGACGAGACCAGTTGCGACTTCATGTAGCCGCTTTCGACGGCGGCCACGGCCCCACCGAGTCCGGCCACGCGCGCGATCTCCTCGCGGGCGCCCTCGACGATCTCGTCGACCTTGGCCTCGACGACGTGCGAACCGGCGAAGATGTCCTCGTACTCGAGCAGATCCGTCTCGAACGCGAGCACCTGCTGCATCCGCAGCGCCCACTGCTGGTCCCACGGGCGGGGCAGGCCCAGTGCCTCGTTCCAGGCCGGCAACTGGATCGCGCGGGCACGCGCGTCACGCGAGAGGGAGACGGCGAGCATCTCCAGCACGATGCGCTGCACGTTGTTCTCCGGCTGGGCTTCGGTCAGCCCCAGCGAGTTGACCTGGACGCCGTAGCGCAGGCGGCGGGCCTTGGCGTCGGTGACGCCGTAGCGCTCGCGCGTGATCTCGTCCCACAGCCTGGTGAACGCGCGCATCTTGCACATCTCTTCGACGAAACGCACCCCGGCGTTGACGAAGAAGGAGATGCGGCCGACGACCTTGCCCATGTCGGCCTCGTCGATCTGCCCGGAGTCGCGTACCGCGTCGAGCACCGCGATCGCGGTGGACAGCGCGTAGGCGACCTCCTGCGTCGGGGTCGCCCCGGCCTCCTGCAGGTGGTAGCTGCAGATGTTGATCGGGTTCCACTTCGGCACGTGGTGCACGGTCCAGGCGATCACGTCGGTGATCAGCCGCAGGCTCGGCGCGGGCGGGAAGATGTAGGTCCCGCGGGAGAGGTATTCCTTGATGATGTCGTTCTGCGTGGTGCCGGCGAGCTTGGCCAGCACCTCGTCGACATCGCGGCCCTCGGCCTTCGCCTGTTCCTCGGCGACCGTCACGTACAGCGCGAGCAGCCACATGGCCGGCGCGTTGATGGTCATCGAGGTGTTCGCCTCGGCGAGCGGGATGCCGTCGAAGAGCTTGCGCATGTCCCCGATGTGGGCGACCGGCACCCCGACCTTGCCGACCTCGCCCTTGGCGAGAGGGTGATCGGCGTCGTACCCGGTCTGCGTGGGCAGGTCGAAGGCGACCGACAGCCCGGTCTGGCCCTTGGCCAGGTTGCGCCGGTAGAGCTCGTTGGAGGCCGCGGCCGACGAATGTCCCGCGTACGTCCGCATCACCCAGGGTCGGTCCCGCTCACGGTCCGTCGGATAGGGCACGGTGCACCTCCATGGTGAAAATGACGCCCCTAGGGTACTTGCTGGTAACTTCCCCTGGCTGTGCAGCGCGTCATACTCGCTCCCCCGCGATCCACCGTAACGTCCGGTGGGTGACCTGGCACCTGTACGGGACCTACCTGATCTTCGTCGTGCTCGTGGTACTCGCCCCCGGGCCGGACACCGCGGTCACCCTCAAGAACGCCCTCTCCGGCGGGACCCGGGGCGGCCTGATGGCCGCGTTCGGCATCACCGTCGGCAACCTGCTCCAGGGCACGGCGGTCGCGCTCGGCCTGGGCGCCCTCATCATCCGTTCCCAGCCGGTGTTCACCACCTTGCGCTGGGCGGGCGTGGCCTACCTGTGCTACCTGGGCTTCCAGGCCCTGCGCGGTGCCTGGCGCGGGGACTACGCCGCGATGGACGCGATCGGTTCACGGGCGAGCGGATTCCGGCGCTGGCGGGAGGGTTTCCTGTCCAACGTCACCAACCCCAAGGTGCTCGCGCTCTACCTCTCGGTGCTGCCGCAGTTCCTCGACCCGCACCACACCGGCCCCGGGCAGGCCCTGCTGCTCGCCTACACGGTCACCGTGCTCGGCGGGTTGTGGCTGCTGGTGCTGATGTCGCTCGCCCACCGCGTCCGTGACTGGCTGTCGCGCCGGAAGGTGCGGCGCTCGCTCGACGGCATCACCGGCACCGCACTGATCGGCTTCGGCGTGGCCCTCGCGGCGGAGAGCTGACCACCCGCCGCGAGAGACGCGCTCAGGAACGCTCGGGGTCGCCCGCCACGCGCTCGATCCGCGCGCCCAGCCGGTTGAGGTTCTCCACGAAGTGCGGATAGCCACGGTCGATGTGGAACACGTCCCAGATCTCGGTGATCCCGTCGGCGCACAGCCCGGCCAGCACCAGGCCCGCACCGGCCCGGATGTCCGAGGCCCACACCGGCGCGCTCGACAGTTTCTCCACCCCGCGCACCACCGCGTGGTGCCCGTCGGTCCGTGCGTCCGCGCCGAGCCGCTGCATCTCCTCGATGAACCGGAAGCGGGCCTCGTAGACGTTTTCGGTGATCATCGAGGTGCCTTCGGAGATCGAGGACAGCGCGACGGCGAACGGCTGCAGGTCGGTGGCGAAACCCGGGTACGGCAGGGTGACGAAGTCGACCGACTTCGGCCGGTCCTCCTGCACGATCCGGAAACCGGTGCCGTCGAACGGGGTCACCTCGGCCCCGGCGAGCCGCAGCTTGTCCAGCACCAGGTCGAGGTGGTGCGGATCCACCCCGCGCACCGTGATGTCGCCCCGGGTCATCGCCGCGGCGAAGGCCCAGGTGGCGCCGACGATGCGGTCACCGATGACGCGGTGTTCGGTCGGGTGCAGCGAGTCCACGCCGTGGACGGTGAGGGTGGAGGTGCCCGCCCCCTCGATGTCGGCGCCCATCTGGACGAGCATCGTGCAGATGTCGACGATCTCGGGTTCCCGCGCCGCGTTGTCGATCACCGTCGTGCCGTTCGCGAGCACCGCGGCCATGAGGATGTTCTCGGTCGCGCCCACACTCGGGAAGTCGAGCCAGATCTGGGCGCCCTGCAGCGTGTCCGCCTTGGCCACCACGCAGCCGTGCTCGATGGTGCTGGTCGCGCCGAGGCTGCGCAGGCCGTTCTGGTGCATGTCCAGCGGCCGGGAGCCGATCGCGTCCCCGCCGGGCAGCGCCACCACGGCGCGCTTCAACCGGCCCACCAGGGGACCGAGCACGCACACCGAGGCGCGCAGCTTGCTCATCGCCGGGGAGTCGGCGCGGTGGGACAGCTCGGCGGGCGTGGTGATGCGGGCCGTGTCCCCGTCGAGGTCCACGGTGCAGCCCACGCTGCGCAGCACATCCGCCATCAGCGGGACGTCCAGGATCTGCGGGCAGTTGGTGATCGTCGTGGTGCCTTCGGCGAGCAGCGCCGCGGCCATCAGCTTCAGGACGCTGTTCTTCGCCCCGACGACCTCGACTTCGCCGGCCAGCCGGGCACCACCATGCACATCGAAGTGCTCGCTCATGGCCGCCATCATGCCTGCCGGGATACCCGTCACCTTCGTGGGGCGGGTGATAGCGGACCGCGGCCCCCCGGGTGGGGAAAATGTGAAACACTGCGCGCTTCCCAACGCCGATCGCCCGCGTGAGAACCCTGGGGGAACATTGAGCGAGACCGTGGCCTCACACTCCGCACCGGTCCTCCCGCCCGTGCACCGCACCGAAATCGACGGCGTACCGGTGTTCTGGAGCGGGCGCCCGTCGGGCAGGCTCAGCGCGACGCTCGTCTTCGGCGTCGGCACGGCCCACGAGGACTTCCTCGGCACGGGGCTCACCCATCTGGTCGAGCACCTCGCGATGTGGCCGGTCCGCACGAACCGCTACCAGAACAACGCGACCACCGAGGTGCTTCACACCGGCTTCGAGGTGACCAGCGCGCCCGAAACCGTCACCGAACACCTGCGGCGCGTGTGCGCGTCCCTGTCACGACTCGACACCCGGCCGCTGGAGGCCGAGCGAGGGGTGCTGCTCGCGGAGGAACGCAGCGGTGACGGGCCGGGCGTGACCGCGTGGCTGCCCGCTTCGATCTGGTACGGCAACCGGGCCTACGGCCTGATCGGCAACATCGGCGTGGCACCGGCACGGGCGGCCGAGGAAGAGGTGCGCCAGTGGTGCGCCCGCTGGTTCCACCGCGGCAACGCCGCGCTCGTGCTGTCCGGTCCGCCCCCCGCGGACCTGCGCCTGCCGCTGCCGGACGGTCCCGCCTCGCGCCCGCCCGCGGTGGCCCCGTTCGGTCTGGCCACCCCCGCGCAGACCGCGATCCCGAACGGGGTGGCCGGCTGCGCGCTCGTGGCCTGGACGCCCGAACTGGCCTGCGCGGTCCGGGTGCTGATCGAGCGGCTCACCGAACGGCTGCGCCATTCGGAAGGGCTCGTCTACGACATCGGATTCGACCACCAACTCGTCGGCCCCCGCCAGGCGGTGATCGGCTTCGGCACCGACGTGCCCGACAAGCAGGCGCGCCGGGTGGTCGACGCGATCCGGGCCGAACTGGACACGCTGGGCGCGCACGGCCCGGCCCCGGAAGAGCTGGGCATGGACCGCCAGAGCCTGCTCGAACAGGTCGCCGAGCCCGGATTCGCCGAATACCGGGCCTTCGACGCGGCCATGGCCCACCTGACCGGATGGCCGTCCGCACAGGCGCACCAGGAGGCCGTGCTGGCGGGACTGCGGCCCGGGGCGGTCGCGGCCGCGGCCCGCGATCTCGCCGCCCGCCTCGTGCTGTGCGGACCGCACGGGCAGCTTCCCCCGGACCTGCCGGAGTTGCCGACCGTCCTCGCCCCGGTGCCCGGGCGCGAACTCAAACGAGCGCTGATCGGCTCCACCGCGCCGCGGGGACTGCGGCTCGTGGTCGGCGAAGCGGGACTCACCACCTTCTACGGGGACAGCCCGGTGCCGGTGGCCGTGGCCCGTTACGACGACGTCGCCGGGGTCGCGGTCGAGGCGACCGACGGGGGCCTGCCGATCCTGCACGTGTTCTCCCTGCGCGGCGGGCAGATCACGGTGCGCCCCGGGGACTGGCGGGGCGGACGTTCGCTGGTGCGGGACCTCCGGTCGCGCTTCGACCCGGCACTGTACTTCGACGCCCCCGACTCCATGCGCCTGTTCGAACAGTCCTGACGCGAAGCACTCTCTAGACTTCCCGTTATGGCCGTAAGGATCAATCGCGTGTACACCAGGGTCGGCGACAACGGCACCACCGCATTGGGCGACGGCTCCCGGGTGCCGAAGACCGATCCGCGGCTGGGGGCCTACGCCGACGTCGACGAGGCGAACTCCGTGATCGGGCTGGCACTGGCGGTCGGCGCGCTCGACGAAGAGATCGGCGCGGTGCTCCGCCGCGTCCAGAACGACCTGTTCGACGTGGGCGCGGACCTGTGCGCCCCGATCGTGCCCGATCCGCCGTACCCGCCCCTGCGCATCACCGAGGACTACATCACGCGGCTCGAGGACTGGTGCGACCGGTTCAACGAGCGGCTCGGCAAGCTGACCTCGTTCATCCTGCCCGGCGGCACCCCCGGCGCCGCGTTCCTGCACCAGGCCCGCACGGTCGCCCGGCGCGCGGAGCGCAGCGCCTGGGCGCTGGTGGAGGCCGACCCCGAGCGGACGAACGCGATCGCGGTGAAGTACCTCAACCGCCTGTCCGACCTGCTGTTCATCCTGGCCCGCCTGGCCAATCCCGGCGGTGACGTCCTCTGGAAGCCCGGCGGCGAATGAACCGCCCCGGAAAGCCGAAACGCCGTGAGGGAACCCCTCACGGCGTTTCTTCGTCTCGTAAAGCCTTTCAGCTGGCGCGGGGAACGCGCCTTCCCGGCGGGGCCGATTCCAGCCACGACAGGAACCCGGTGAGCGCCCCCGGCCCCATCGCGATCTCGATGGGTTCACGGCCGTCCGACTCGCACCGCAGCACGGTGGCGTCGGTGGGGACGGCATAGGCTTCCGTGCCCGCCGGGTCACGGCGGTCCGCGATCACCAGCTTGTCACGGTCGAACACCCGGTCCGGCCCGGTCCGCAGGCTCCACACGCGGTACCAGGCGAACACCTCGCCCTCGTAGCGGCCTATCCCCAGATGCCAGCCGGCCCGCGCGTTGTCCGGCTTCCAGCGCAACGCGACACTCACGCCGCCGTTGCGCCGCATCCGGACCCAGCGCAGGCCGTACCACGCCGAAATGACCACAAGGCCGAGCAGGAGAACCAGGACAATCACGGCGATTTCGGTGATCTCCATGGCCGGCTCCCGCTCGCTGCCCGATCAGACCGACTGGCCGGCCGCCCGCAGGCGTGCGGTTGCCTTCGCCCGTTCCGCCTCGTCCTCGTGGCCCAGCGCGGCCCGCGCCTCCTCCACGTTGATCTCCTCGGCCAACTCCGCGGACTCCGCGAGCACGCTCACGCGCTCGTTGGTCACGGAGAGGAAACCGCCGTGGACCGCGGCGACCACCACGGAACCGTCGGTGGTGTTCACCTTGACCACGCCGCCCTCGACGAGCTGCCCGAGGACCGGCTCGTGACCAGGCATGATGCCGATTTCACCCTCGGTGGTCTGGGCGACCACGAACGTGGCCTGGCCCGACCAGAGTCGGCGCTCGACGGCGACAAGCTCGACGGAAATCTCAGCCACGTAGCTTCTCCTTCACAGCATTTCCTCCAGCCCCTCGGCAGCTTCGACTGCACTGGGCCCGCCCCGCCGCCGGGCACTCGCCACGAGTCTAATACGCCCGGATCGACTATCGAAAACGGCGGGGTGACGTCCACAAAGGACACCCACCCCGCCGCTCGTCGTCAACTCACTTCTTGGTGATCTCTTTGTACTTCTTCTCGAGGTCGTCCAGGCCACCGATACCCAGGAACGCCTGCTCCGGGTAGTGGTCGAACTCGCCCTTGGCGATCTTGTCGAAGGCCTCGACGGTCTCCGACCGCGGCACCGTCGAACCGGGCTGGCCGGTGAACGTCTCGGCGACCAGCATGTTCTGCGACAGGAACCGCTCGATGCGACGCGCCCGCTGCACGGTCAGCTTGTCCTCTTCGGACAGCTCGTCCATACCGAGGATCGCGATGATGTCCTGCAGCTCCTTGTACTTCTGCAGGATCCGGATGACCTCGGAGGCGACCCGGTAGTGCTCCTCGCCGACGATCGCCGGGTCGAGGATGGTCGAGGTGGAGGCCAGCGGGTCCACCGCCGGGAAGATGCCCTTCTGGAACACCGACCGGGAAAGCTCGGTGGTGGCGTCCAGGTGCGCGAACGTGGTCGCGGGCGCCGGGTCGGTGTAGTCGTCGGCGGGCACGTAGATCGCCTGCATCGAGGTGATCGACCGGCCCTTGGTCGAGGTGATCCGCTCCTGCAGCTCACCCATCTCGTCGGCCAGCGTCGGCTGGTAACCCACCGCGGAAGGCATCCGGCCCAGCAGGGTGGACACCTCCGAACCGGCCTGGGTGAACCGGAAGATGTTGTCGATGAACAGCAGCACGTCCTGGTTCTGCACATCGCGGAAGTACTCCGCCATGGTCAGCGCGGACAGCGCGACCCGCATACGGGTGCCCGGCGGCTCGTCCATCTGCCCGAACACGAGCGCGGTGTCGTTGATGACGCCGTCCTCGCTCATCTCCAGGAAGAGGTCCGTGCCCTCACGGGTGCGCTCGCCGACCCCGGCGAACACCGAGGTGCCACCGAAGTTCTTGGCGACACGGGTGATCATCTCCTTGATGAGCACCGTCTTGCCAACGCCAGCACCACCGAACAGGCCGATCTTGCCACCCTGCACGTACGGGGTGAGCAGGTCGATGACCTTGAGGCCGGTCTCCAGCATCTGGGTCTTGCCCTCGAGCTGGTCGAAGGCGGGCGGCTTGCGGTGGATCGCCCAGCGCTCCAGGTCGGCGCCGTAGCCCGGCTGGTCGAGGCAGTCGCCCAGCGCGTTGTAGACGTGGCCCTTGACCTTGTCGCCGACCGGCACCGAGATCGGCCCGCCGGTGTTGATGACCTCGGCGCCGCGGACGAGACCGTCCTGCGGGGCCAGGGAGATGGTGCGGACCAGGTTGTCGCCCAGGTGCTGGGCGACCTCCAGCGTCACCGTCTTGCGCAGTTCGGCGAACTCGATCTCCACCTTCAGCGCGTTGAACAGCTCGGGGACCGCGCCGCGCGGGAACTCGACGTCGACGACCGGACCGGTCACGGAGACGATGCGACCCTTGGCGGCTACTTCGGTAGTAGTCATTGCTCAGTCTTCACTTCCTACAGCGGCGAGTGCATCGGCCCCACCGACGATTTCGCTGATCTCCTGGGTGATCTGGGCCTGCCGGGCCTGGTTCGCCAACCTGGTGTAGGTGTTCACCAGTTCGTTGGCGTTGTCCGAGGCCGCCTTCATGGCGGTGCGCCGGGCGGCCAGTTCGGACGCCGCCGAGTCCAGCAACGCCGCGAAGATCCGCGTGTTGATGTACTTGGGCAGCAGGGCCGACAGCAGCCGGTCCGCGCTGGGCTCGAACTCGTAGGAGGGCAGCAGTTCGCCGGGCTTGGCCGACCCCTGCACCTCCTCCTCCGTGTACTCGACCTCCAGCGGCGCCATGCGCTTGGCGGTCGGCACCTGGCTGAGCATCGACTTGAACTCGGTGTACACGATGTGCACCTCGTCCACGCCGTCCTCGGCCAGGAACGCTTCGGTCAGTGCCTTGCCCGTCTCGGCCGCGTTCTCGTAGTGCGGCTGGTCGGAGAAGCCCGTCCAGTAGCCGGCCACCTCGCGGCCCCGGAACCGGTAGTAGTTCAGGCCCTTGCCGCCGATGACGTAGACCGACGGCTCCTTGCCCTGCTCACGCAGCAGGGCCAGCAGCTCCTCGGTCGCCCGCAGCACGTTGGCGTTGTACCCGCCGCACAGGCCCTTGTCGCTGGTCACGACCAGCACCGCCGCCCGCTTCGGGTTGGGCCGCTCCACCAGGAACGGGTCGTTCAGGTTGGATGCCGCACTGGCCAGTGCGGAGAGCACCTTGGTGATCTCCGTGGCGTACGGCCGCGAGGCGGCCACCCTGGCCTGGGCACGGCCGATACGCGAGGTGGCGATCAGTTCCATCGCCTTCGTGATCTTGCCGATCGATTTGGTCGCCCGGATCTTTCCCCGGAGCTCGCGAAGTTGTGCCATCAGCTATCGGGTCACTTCTTCGGGGCGGGCTTGTTGACCTTGACGGTCTCCTGCCCGACCTTGTCGGCATCCATCGCCTCGGCCTCGGCCTCGTTGACCAGGGTCTGGCCGCCCGAGGTGGTGAAGCCCTTCTTGAACTCGCCGGTGGCCCCGACCACACGCTCGGCCAGCTCGTCGGTCCAGCGGCCCTTGTCGCGGATCTCGGCGAGGATGTCGTCGTGCTTGTGGCGCAGGTTCTCCAGCAGTTCGTGGTTGAACCGCGCGACGTCCTCGACCGGCACGTCGTCGAAGTGCCCGTTGGTGCCGAGGTACACGGTGACGACCTGCTGCTCGACCGGGATCGGCGAGTACTGCGGCTGCTTGAGCACCTCGTACAGGCGGACACCGCGGTCCAGCTGGGCACGCGAGGTCGCGTCCAGGTCGGAGGCGAAGGCGGCGAACGCCTGCAGCTCCTGGTACTGGGACAGGTCGATCCGCAGCGAACCCGAGACCGTCTTCATCGCCTTGATCTGCGCGTCACCACCGACACGGGAGACCGAGGTGGTCACGTCGACCGCGGGGCGCTGGCCCGAGTTGAACAGGTCCGACTGGAAGAAGCACTGGCCGTCGGTGATCGAGATGACGTTCGTCGGGATGTACGCCGAGATGTCGTTGGCCTTCGTCTCGATGACCGGCAGCCCCGTCAGCGACCCGCCGCCGAGCTCGTCGGACAGCTTCGCGCACCGCTCGAGCAGACGGGAGTGCAAGTAGAAGACGTCGCCGGGGAACGCTTCGCGGCCCGGCGGGCGGCGCAGCAGCAGCGAGATCGCGCGGTAGGCGTCGGCCTGCTTGCTCAGGTCGTCGAACACGATCAGGACGTGCTTGCCCTGGTACATCCAGTGCTGGCCCAGTGCCGAACCGGTGTAGGGAGCGAGCCACTTGAAGCCGGCGGAGTCCGAGGCCGGGGCCGCGACGATGGTGGTGTACTCCATCGCGCCGTGGTCCTCGAGCGCCTTCTTCACACCCGCGATCGTCGAGCCCTTCTGGCCGACCGCGACGTAGATGCAGCGGACCTGCTTGGTCGGGTCGCCGCTCTCCCAGTTCGCCTTCTGGTTGATGATGGTGTCCACGCAGACCGCGGTCTTGCCGGTCTTGCGGTCACCGATGATCAGCTGGCGCTGGCCGCGGCCGATCGGGGTCATCGCGTCGATCGCGGTGATACCGGTCTGCAGCGGCTCCGACACCGGCTGGCGCTGCACCACCGAGGCGGCCTGCAGCTCCAGGGCCCGGCGCTCGGTGGACTCGATGTCGCCGAGGCCGTCGATCGGCTTGCCCAGCGGGTCGATGACCCGGCCGAGGAAGTTGTCGCCGACCGGGATCGACAGGATCTGCCCGGTCCGCTTGACCTCCTGGCCCTCTTCGATGGACTCGTAGTTACCCAGAATCACGACACCGATCTGGCGCGGTTCGAGGTTCTGGGCGACACCGAGGATGCCGCCGGGGAATTCCAGCAGCTCGTTGGCCATGGTCGAGGGCAGGCCCTCAACGTGCGCGACGCCGTCGCCGGTGTCCACGACGACGCCGACCTCTTCCCGGCTCACGTCCGGTGAGTAACTCGAGACGTAGTTCTCGATCGCGCTACGGATCTCGTCCGAGGAGATCGTCAGCTCCGCCATGTCGTTCCCGCTCTCGCTTCGTTCTTGCCAGTGTTCAAAGTCTGTGTTGTCGTCCGCGTTGTCGCCCGTCCCGCGGTGGGGGCTCCTCGGCCCCGCCCGCGGGCCCTCTCACGCGAGCTGCCTGCGCAGCGCCGCGATCCGGCCGGCCGCACTGCCGTCGATGACCTCGTCACCGACCCGGACGACCAGTCCGCCGCCGAGGCGGGGGTCGACCTCGACGTGCAGCGCGATCGGCCGCCCGTAGATGCCCTGCAGCTTCTCGGCCAGCTGCTCCCGCTGTTCGCCGGAGAGGGCGCTCGCGCTGACGATGTAGGCAACCGAACGAGCACGCCGCTCCGCGGCCAGCTTGACCAGCTGGTCGAGGCCGAAACCGACGCCGCGGCCCGACCTGCGGGCGACCACCTGCTCGACCAGGGTGAGCGTCACCGCCTGCACCTTGGCACCGAACAGGTCGCGCACCAGCTTGCGCTTGGCCTCGGCCGGCGCAGCCTGGTCGGACAGCGCCTGCTCCAGTTCCGGCTTACCTACCACGATACGGGCAATCCGGAACAGCTCGTCCTCGACGGTGTCCAGGTTCCCGGCCTTCTCCGCGCTGGTCAACAGCGCCGAGCGGCCCAGCGACTCCAGGCCGTCCACCAGCTCCCGCGGGCTCGACCACCGCTGGCCGACCGCGGTCTCGAGCACGCTCAGCGCGGGCGCCGAGATCTTGCCGGTCAGCAGGGAGGTGGCCAGGCGGCGGCGGGCACCGGGGTCGGACGAGCCGTCCCCGAGGGCCCGGCGCAGGCCGATCTCCCCGGTCAGCAGCTCGACCACGGCGAACAGGTCGCCACCGAGCGCGGCCGGGTCGGTCCCCGCCTCGCCGAGCACCTCGGCGAGGCGGCTTTCCGCCGCGGCCAGCGCCTCACGGCTGGCGGCGTGCAGTGACGTCTGCGTCGTCTGCGTCATTACAGCCATCGGCCCTTAGTTCCCTGCTCCGTTACCGGTGCCGAGCTCGGCCAGGAACCGGTCCACGGTGCCGCGCCGCCGGACGTCGTCCTCGAGGGACTCCCCGACGATGCGGCTGGCCAGCTCGATCGAGTTCCGGCCCAGTTCGGCCCGCAGCTCGGCCACGATCTGCGCCTTCTGCGCCTGCAGCGCGGCGTGGCCCTGCGCGATGATGCGCGCGGCCTCGTCCTGCGCCTCGGCCCGCAGCTCTTCCTTGATCCGCTCGGCCTCGAGCCGGGCGTCGTCACGGATCTTGGCCGCTTCCGCGTACGCGTCGGCGAGCTGCGCCTTGTACTTGGCCAGTGCCTCTTCTGCCTCGGCCTGCGCCTTTTCGGCCTTGTCGATCCCGCCCTCGATCGCGGCGGTCCGCTCCTCGTACAGCTTCTCGAAGCGCGGCACGGCGAACTTCTTGAGCAGCCAAACCAGGATCAGGAAGGCGACCAGGCCGACGATGATCTCGGGGATGTTCGGCAGAACCGGATTGGGCGGCGCGGACTCGGCGGCGAGCACGAGTTGGGTCTTCACCACAACGACTCCTTAAGCGGTGAGCGGTGAACTCAGGCGGCGGAGGCGATGAAGTAGACGACCAGGCCGATCAGGGCGAGCACCTCGGTCAGCACGAAGGTGGTCCAGGCGATGCCCATCAGCTTGCCCTGGGCCTCCGGCTGCCGGGCGGTGCCGTTGATGACCGCGGCCCAGATCAGACCCACACCGATACCGGGGCCGATCGCGCCCAGGCCGTAGCCGATGGCGGCGAGGCCGGGGTTGAGGTTGGTGGTGGACGCGGCGGCCTCAGCAAGAACGTTGCTCACTTGCATTTCCCTTTCACTCGGTCCGCTACTACGCGGATCGGGGGCTTGTGGTTGCGGTTTCTTCTCAGTGGTCTTCGGCCAGCGCGGCACCGATGTAGTTGGCCGACAGCACGGCGAACACATAGGCCTGGATGACCTGGATCAGGGCCTCGACGAACGTCATGAGGATCGCGAAGGCGAACGAGACCACCGAAATGGGCTTGAAGGCGGGAGCCGCATTCACCAGCAGGAACTCGCCGGCGGCGGTGAACACGAGCAGGATGAGGTGGCCTGCGAACATCGCGGCGAAGACCCGGATCGCCAGCGTGATCGGGTTCAGCACGAACTTCTGCAGGAACTCGATCGGCGTCAGCAGGAAGTAGATCGCCAGCGGGGCACCCGGGGGCACGGTCGCGTGCTTGAGGTAGCCGACGAAGCCGTGCCGCTTGAACCCGACGAAGTGGTAGACCGGGTAGACCACCAGTACCGACAGCGCGAGCGGGAAGCCGATGTGCGCCATGGTCGGGAACTGGAAGAAGGGGATCAGCCCGAAGATGTTGTTGACCAGCACGAAGCTGAACAGCGCGAGGACCAGCGGGATGAAGGGCTGGAAGTCCTTCGAGCCGATCTGCTCGCGGGCCATGCCGTTGCGCGCGAAGTTGTACACATACTCGGCGGCGAACTGGCCCCGACTCGGGACGATCTTCAGCTTGCGTGAGCTGATGAGGAAGTACGCGGCGACGATGATCACCGACAGCACGACCAGGAGCATCGGCTTCGTGACCTGGCCGAAGATCGACGGCAGGTTGAAGTCTCCGGCACCGGGGGGAGTAAAAGTGTCACCCGCGGCTAGTACCAGCGCGCCCAACTGGGCTCCTTCCGGTTCTCCCGGCCGGCGTTCACTCCGCCGGGGGAATCGTCACGATCAGGACTTAACGTACCCGATACGTTTCGGGTAGCGGGAAGCGGCTCCCCTGAGTGAACAGCGGGTGAACAGAGCGAACACACCGGCCGACCAGGAGAATCGGCGTGACGATCACCGAGAGCAAACCCTGTGTCGACCGCAGGACCCATGGCTCATCACGATCGCCACGGTGCTGGTCGGGGTTCCACCTTCGGGAGCGCGGCCGATTTCCGCCTCCGCAATGCGGACGATACCAGCCGGTATTCCGACACCGTACGCCCGTACTCCTTAACGAACGCGAGTACTGATCAGCTTTGCCGCCCAGATGGGTGCCCGAAACCAAGAAATCCGCCCTTTTCCCTGCTCAGAGGGGCAAGAGCGGATCTTGGGGCGCGTTAGCCGGTACTGCCGGCCGCTAGTCCGAGGCCGGAATGATCGTCGGAATCCGAGTCCTGCGGAAGGCCACGAACTCGGCGGCCGCCCACACCAGAATCACCGCCAGCATGGTGAAGGCCAACGCTTTCGGATGCAGGAAGCCCACATTCCGGAGCAGCATCATCACACCCAGTAGCACCAGCACCTTGAAGATATAACCACCGAGAGCGACGGCCATCACGGCCATCGGCTCCATCGCGGCGGTCTTGCGCATCATCCACAGGGTCGCGAGCGAGGAGGCGAAGGCGACCACGCCCCCCACCACGGCGCCGAACAGACCCGGCAGCCCGACCACGATCGTGGCGACGACGGCGCCCACGACCACGGTCGCGACACCCGGCCAGAGCGCACCGCGGTACATCGCGTCGGCCAGCTTCAGCACGCTCTGGGCGTGGGGATTCTCGGTTTGGGCAGTCGTCACGGCGGTCTTCTCGGTGGTCGTCTCGGCGGTCGTTTCGGTGGACTCGGTCATGGCACTCCCTGCTGGTTCCTCGACCTCAGTCTAGGGATCATTGAAACGATCACCGCGAGCAGCAGGCCGAGACCGACCACCCAGACTACCGCCGTGGTATCGAACAACGTCAGCGAAACGGCGCCGAAACCGAGCAAACCGGCCCACAGGTAAATGAGCAACACCGCCCGACGCTGGGAGTGGCCGATTTCCAGCAACCGGTGGTGGAGGTGCATTTTGTCCGCCGCGAACGGGCTTTCGCCGCGGCGGGTGCGGCGGATCACCGCCATCAGCAGGTCGAGCACCGGCAGGAACAGCACCGCGACCACGACCAGCAGCGGGGACAGCAGCGCCAGCGCGTCCGAGCCGCCGAAGCGGGTGTAGTTGATCTTCCCGGAGGCCGAGGTGGTGGCGCCCGCCAGCATCAGGCCGATCATCATCGACCCCGAGTCGCCCATGAAGATCTTCGCGGGCTGGAAGTTGTGCGGCAGGAAGCCGAGGCAGGCGCCGGCCAGGGTGGCGGCGATCAGGGCGGGCGGGTAGACGCCCACATCCCCGCCCGAGGAGTTGAGCAGACCGAGCGAGAAGGAACAGGTGGCCGTCGCCGCGATGAATCCCAGCCCCGCGGCCAGCCCGTCGAGCCCGTCGACGAAGTTCATCGCGTTGACCAGCAGCACCACCAGCACCACCATGAGCAGGCCGCCCTGGTTGCTGTCGAGGGTCACCACCGAACCGACCGAGTCGCCGTTGCCTCCCCACGGCACCCAGAACACGTTCCACTGCACGCCGAAGATGACCAGGATGCCCGCGCACAGCACCTGGCCCGCCAGTTTGGTCCAGGCATCGATTTCGAACCGGTCGTCGACCGCGCCGATCAGCACGATCACCCCGCCGCCGATGAGCACACCGACCGGGTCGAGCGAGTATTCGAAGGCCCGCCGCAACACGGGCAGCTGGTGCGCCATGGCCATCGCCCCGGCCACGCCGAGGTACATGGCGAGCCCGCCCATACGCGGGATCGGGATGACGTGGACGTCGCGGGCGCGTGGATTGGCGATCGCGCCGGCGCGGATGGCGAACCGGCGAACGAGACCGGTGAGCAGGTAGGTCAGCGTCGCCGCGATGAGCCCGACGAGGATGTATTCCCGGATGGGGAGTCCGGCGGTGGCGATGGGAGTCATCAGGACGGGTCGGTCACCGGCATGCCGAGCGCTTCCGACACCGCTTCCGCGCTGACCGCCCCCACCCGGAGCAGAACGGGTTCTCCCCCGGTGAGGTCCACGATGGTGGACGGGACCGGGTCTCCGCTCGGCCCGCCGTCGAGGTAGACCGACACCGACTCGCCGAGTTGTTCCTGCGCCTGTTGGGCGGTGGACGCGGGAGGCTGCCCCGACACGTTCGCACTGGAGACGGCCATGGGCCCGACCTCGCGCAGCAGTTCGAGCGCGACCGGGTGCAGCGGCATCCGCAGCATAACGGTGCCCCGGGTGGTGCCGAGGTCCCACTGCAGGCTCGGCGCATGCGGCAGCACAATGGACAGATCCCCCGGCCAGAACGCCTCGATCAGTGCTCTGGCCTGCGGCGGCATCCCCAGCACGAGACCATCCACAGTGGACCAGGAGCCGACCAGCACCCCGACCGGCATGTCCGGGCCGCGATGTTTCGCCCGCAGCAGGGCGCGCACCGCGCCCGCGTCGAAGGCGTCCGCTCCGATGCCGTAAACCGTGTCGGTCGGCAGCACGACCAGGCGGCTGGACCGGACCGCGTTCGCGGCCGCCGCCAGTCCGTCCGCACGGGATTCCGGCCGACTGCAGTCGTACACCGCACTCATGCCCTAGAGACTATCGGGTCGCCGAACGCCCCTCCTGAGGGCCGCGCGAGTGGGTCAGGTGCGGCGGGCGGTGACGAAGCGGGGCCGTCCCGCGAGATCGCGGTGGTCCTCCACGTCGGTGAGCACCTTGCGGGCCGAAACGATCGCGGGGGCGGCGGAGGCATGGGTGTCGTCGTGCTCGATCGCCACGCCGCCACCGGGCTTGAGCAGGCGGGCCGCGGTGGCCACCACCTGCCGGATCACGGCCAGGCCCCCGTCGGCGGCGAACACGGCCTGCGCCGGGTCGTAGTCGATCACCTCGGGCGAAAGCTCCGCGCCCGGCGGCACGTAGGGCGGGTTGGACAGCACGAGGTCCACCAGGCCGTCCAGCTCCGCGAAGATGGTGCTGTCCCCCACGTCGCCGGAGTACAGCCGGATCGGCGTGTCACCGGCCTCGGCCCGTGCGTCGGCGTTGTGGCGGGCCCAGGCCAGTGCGGTGGGGTCGATGTCCACCGCGTAGACCACGGCGTCCGGGCGGGCGTGCGCCACCGCCAGCGCGAGCGCCCCGGAACCGGTGCACAGGTCCACCACGACCGGGTACTCACGCCCGTTGAGCAGGTTGAGCCCCCATTCGAGGAGCAGTTCGGTCTCGGGCCGGGGGATGAAGACGCCGGGGCCCACGCTGACGGTGATGTCGCCGAGCGCGGCCCACCCGGTGAGGTGCTGCAGCGGCACCCGCTTGGCCCGCTGGGCCACCAGCTGCCCGATGGCCTCGATCACCGGCGGGTCCACCAGCGGGATCATCGGCAGCCTGCCGCGGTCGACCCCCAGCACATGCGCGGCCAGCAGCTCGGCATCGGTCCGGGGGGAGGCGACGCCGGCCGCTTCGAGGATCCTGGTCGCCTCGAGGATGGCCAGGCGTAACGGTTGCCGCTTCACGGCACTAACTTTGACACAGCCCGCTCCACCTCACGGGGACCTATGCCGCGAACCTGGCTCGCGGACATCCGCACTCCTCCACCATAGGTCGCCCACCGGGGCGTCCGGATGCCGGAACCTCCCGGTCAGCCCGGGAGCGGGGGAAGCCGGTGGCGGTCCAGCGCCACCCGGCGGGGATCCCCTGGGTCGATCCGCACCGGCACCGTCGCCCCGGCGAAACCGATCTGCGCGCGCCTGGCGGCGGTGCGGAAGCCGAACCGCGCGATGGCCGCGTAGGCCGTGCCGTCCGCACGCCGGATGTCGAGCGCGACATCGGCCAGGCTCGCCTCCCGCGAGGGCAGGATTTTCTTCGGCACGCGCAGGAAACTGATCGCGCTGATCACCGCCGTCGCCGCCTCACCGGTCCGCAGCAGCCGATCCGCCTCAGCCACCGACACCGGGGTGCTCCCGTCCGGCAGCCGGCCGAGATCGCCCGTCGCCTCCCGCACCGCGCGCTCGAGTGCGTCCCGGAATCCTTGCGGCGGCTCGTCCTCGGGCAGGGCGGACGGGTCGAGCCCGAGCCGGATCGCCCGCTCCTCCCGCGCGTCCCGGGCCCGCTGCGCCATGAGTTCGGTCATCGACCTGCCCGGCCACCGCACCACGAACACCGAGGTGCGGGCCCGGTCGATGACGGCGGGGTACTCGGTGCCGGGTTCCGGCAGTTCGGCCTCGGCGGCGAACACCTCGGTGACGGTGACCGGTTCCGGCGGCATTCCGGGGCCCCGCAGCACGCCGGACAGGCGGAGGGTGTGGTGGCCGTCGGAAATGTCGAGGGTGGCCGTGCGGCGCACGGTGAACGTGCCCTCGACCGGGTCACGCATGTGCCGCTTCCGGTACCACTGGCGCAGGCCCATGGCGCCAAAACTACCGCGGGCGGTCACCGTGAGGGGGCCCCTCACGGTGACCGGCGGGGCTCAGGCGCCCGCGCTGGCGAGGCGTTCCTCACGGTCGGCGCTGGCCAGTGCGTCGAGCACGGCGTCCAGGTCGCCGTCGAGCACCTGGTCGAGGTTGTACGCCTTGTAGTTGACCCGGTGGTCGGAGATCCGGTTCTCCGGGAAGTTGTAGGTCCGCACGCGCTCGGACCGGTCCACGGTCCGCACCTGCGAACGCCGCGCGTCGGCCGCCTTGCTGGCGGCCTCCTCCTCGGCCAGCGCCTGCAGGCGGGCCTGCAGCACCTGGATGGCCCGCGCCCGGTTCTGGATCTGCGACTTCTCGTTCTGGCAGGAGACCACGATCCCGGTCGGCAGGTGGGTGACCCGCACCGCGGAGTCGGTGGTGTTCACGCTCTGCCCGCCCGGCCCCGACGAACGGAACACGTCGATGCGCAGGTCGTTCGGGTCGATCTCGACCTCGACCTCCTCGGGCTCGGGGTAGATCAGCACGCCCGCCGCGGAGGTGTGGATACGGCCCTGCGACTCGGTGGCCGGGACCCGCTGCACGCGGTGCACGCCGCCTTCGAACTTGAGCCGCGCCCACACCCCGTCGACGGCGCCGCCCTTGCTCTTCAAGGAGACCGTGACGTCCTTGTACCCGCCGAGATCGGATTCCACCGAGTCGAGCACCTCGGCCTTCCAGCCGTGGCGCTCGGCGTAACGCAGGTACATGCGCAGCAGGTCCCCGGCGAACAGCGCCGATTCCTCGCCGCCCTCACCGGACTTGATCTCCATGACCACGTCCGAGGAGTCGTACGGGTCGCGCGGCAGCAGCAGCTCGGTGAGCCGGGACTCCAGCGCGGGGATGCGCGCGGCGATCTCCTGGGCTTCGGCCGCGAAGCCCGCGTCCTCGCCGGCGAGCTCCTGCGCGGCGGCGAGGTCGTCGCGGGCGCTGTCGAGCTCACCGATCGCCTTGACCACGGGCGTCAGTTCGGCGTAGCGCCGCCCCAGCTTGCGTGCGCGCGACTGGTCGGCGTGCACCGCCGGGTCCGCGAGCTGCTTTTCCAGCTCGGCGTACTCGGCGAGCAACCCGTGCAGGGAAGACGAATCCACTTGGTGACCTCACTTCGGCGAAACCAGAACAAAAAAGCGGCGCCCGCCCCCGGTGGCCGGGTGGCGGGCGCCGTCGGTGAAGCTACTTGGCGGCGTTGTTCTTCTGCCGCTTGCCGTAGCGCGCCTCGAAGCGCGCGACCCGGCCACCGGTGTCCAGAATCTTCTGCTTGCCGGTGTAGAACGGGTGGCAGTTGGAGCAGATTTCCACGTGGATGGCACCGGAAGTCTTGGTGCTCCGCGTCTGGAAGGTGTTGCCGCAGCCACAGGTCACCGTCGTGACCACGTAGTCGGGGTGAATACCGCTCTTCATGGGGTCCTCTCATCGTGGCCGCCGGGTCCTCGCCTGAGGTGAACCGGAGCCGGACTTCAGCGGATCGATTCTGCCAGACGGGCTGGCATCGGTGCCAACGCGCCCTGTGGCGCACCTATTCCCCGTACTTCGTTGACAGTTCACCTTCTTGACCGATTGTACGTTTCGTGTACACGTCCCCGGCAGCCTCGGGCCATCCGAGCTCCCAACAGGAGGAAGGGGACCGATGTCCACAACCGTGAAGCGGCTGCTGTCCCGGACGGTCAAACCCGCGGCGGTGGCCGCACTGGCGGTGGCCGCACTGGCGGTGGCTCCCGCCACCAGCGAGGCCGCGGTGACCGCCGCACCGGAGAACGTCAGCAGTGACGTCTCGATCCTCGCCGCGGGCGACGGCACCCCCGCCGGCGCCGTCAAGTGGTACTCCAACCACAACGGCAGCACCGCCTACCAGGGTTACTGCGAGAAGGCCGCGGAGAACGCCTACGGCACCACCGGGGTGTGGGCCTCGGCCAACGCGCACTGGAACGGCGCCAGCCCGAAGCACGCCGGTAACTACAGCCCGCCGCTGGGTGCCTTCGTGTACTGGAACATCAGTGCCTACGGCCACGTCGGCATCTCCGATGGTGCGGGCGGCTTCTGGGCGACCAGCGTCAACGGCCACATCGGCCACGTGACCAAGGCCATGGGCGGCTACAACTACTTCAGCAACTACCGGGGCTGGACCCCGGCCGCCGTCCCCCACCAGTGACGGACACCCCGGCACGTCCGCGCGAGCACGTACTGGGGGTCGCGCGGAAGGCCCGGGCCCGGAACTGAAGCAAGGGATGTTTGCTACGGATCGCGATCCGTAGCAAACATCCCTTGCTGTCGTTTTCCGGCCCGGTGCCCTGGCGGGCACCCTGTCCGGATCAGTCGTCGTCGGAACCGAGGGCGGTCTTCGACACCTGCATCAGGAACTCGATGTTGGTCTTGGTCTTGCGCAGGCGGGACAGCAGCAGGTCGATGGCCTGCTGGGAGTCCAGCGCGTGCAGGACCCGGTGCAGCTTGTGGTGCACCGCCAGCTCGTCCGGCGAGAGCAGCAGCTCTTCCTTACGAGTACCGGACGGGTTGATGTCGACGGCCGGGAACACCCGGCGCTCGGCGATCTTGCGGTCCAGCTTGAGTTCCGCGTTACCCGTGCCCTTGAACTCCTCGAAGATCACCGTGTCACCGGTGGACCCGGTCTCCACCATCGCGGTGGCGAAGATGGTCAGCGAACCACCGTTTTCGATGTTGCGCGCCGCGCCGAGGAAACGCTTCGGCGGGAACAGCGCCGTCGAGTCGACACCACCGGAGAGGATCCGGCCCGAGGCCGGGGCCGCCAGGTTGTAGGCGCGGCCGAGACGGGTGATCGAGTCGAGCAGGACCACCACGTCCATGCCCATCTCCACCAGGCGCTTGGCCCGCTCGATGGACAGTTCGGCGACCGAGGTGTGGTCTGACGGCGGGCGGTCGAAGGTGGAGGCGATGACCTCGCCCTTCACCGACCGCTGCATGTCGGTGACCTCTTCCGGCCGCTCGTCCACGAGCACGACCATCAGGTGGCATTCGGGGTTGTTCGTGGTGATCGCGTTCGCGATGTCCTGCATGATCGTGGTCTTACCGGCCTTCGGCGGCGACACGATCAGCGCACGCTGTCCCTTGCCGACCGGCATCACCAGGTCGATCACCCGGGTGGTCAGCCTGTGCGATTCGGTCTCCAGGCGGAGCCGCTCGTTCGGGTAGAGCGGGGTCAGCTTGGTGAACTCGGGCCGCCGCTTGGCCTGCTCCGGGTCCAGCCCGTTGACGGAGTCCACCCGCACCAGCGGGTTGAACTTCTGCCGCTGCTGCTCACCCTCGCGCGGCTGCTTCACCACACCGGTGATGGCGTCACCGCGGCGCAGCCCGTACTTGCGGACCAGCGACAGCGAGACGTACACGTCGTTGGGACCGGGCAGGTAGCCCGAGGTCCGCACGAACGCGTAGTTGTCCAGCACGTCGAGGATGCCGGCCACCGGGAGCAGGACGTCGTCCTCGCGGATCTCGGTCTCGGTGCCCCCGGCGCCCTCGCCGCGGCCACCGCCACGACGGCGGCGGTCCCGGAAGCGACGGCCGCGACGGCCGCCGTCCTCGTCCTCGGCATTGCCACCGGCGTTGCTGCCGCCGCGCTCACGCTGCTGGCCGCCCTGGTTCTGGGCCTGCGCGTTCTGCCTGCGCTGCTCGCCGTCACGCGGACCACCGTCACGGGAACCACCATCACGGGAACCACCGTCGCGGGAACCACCGTCGCGCTGCTGGTCGCCGCCGCGCTCACGCTGCTGGCCACCGGCGTCGGGGCTGCCGCTCGCACGGCTCGAACCGCGACGCCGCCGGCTGCCGCCCTCGCGGCGGGTACCGTCCTCGCCCTGCTGGCTGTCCTCGCCGGCCTTCTCGTTCTGCGGCGCCTTCTCCGCGGACGGCCTCTCGGCCGTCTTCGCAGCAGCCCTGTCGGCCTTGTCCATCGGCTTCTCCTGCTTCTCGGCAGGCACGGTCACGGACGCCGCCGGCTTCTCCGCCGCGGCGATGCCGTCGAAGGGGAGCGTTTCGCCCGTCGTGGCCGCCGCGCGCTTGCGCGGGCTCTTGCCCTGGCGCTCGCGGATGGCGGCGATCAGGTCGCCCTTACGCATGCCCTTGGTATCCCCGACACCCAGTTCCGCCGCGAGTTCCCGCAGGTCAGCGATCACCATGCCGGACAGGCCGCCACTGCGGCGCTTGGGCGTACTGCCGTTCGACTGGTCCACTGACCCCGACGCGACCGGTGTGGCCTGGGCTGCCAGGTCACCGCTCAAAAGATCGGTGTTGCTCACACATGTCCTTCCTGACCGATCCACGCCTCCAGGTGGATCAGCGGACTACCGCTCGCGTCTGATCGCGAAACGGTTTTCTCCTGCCCCGGTGCGGCTTCTCCAGCCAAGACCGCAGGTCACAGCGGCGGAACCGCCACACGAGGGTGTTGCCTGCTCCATGAGGAGCACGCTGAATTCGTCACCGTTGCCACCGGATACCCGCCTGAGGTCTATCCCTGCTTCAGCTCTGCGGAATTATCGGTTCAACTGAGGATGCAACCCGGGAAGGAACCCCCGGGACCGACGCCGGGTGCGGACTGCACGCGGTGATCGAACGCCCCCGAGGGTAGACCGAGCAGGCAACGGGTGCAACAACCACCCCCGGTGTGGCGTAAATCCGCCGCACCGCCGCTACCCGGCCGTGATCTGAACCCCGGCCAGATCGACCGGCAGTTCGGTGACTTCGAATCCTTCAACCACGACCGATGCCGGAATTATTCCGTCCGTGGTGAGCGCCAGCACAGTGGGCCCGGCTCCGGAGACGGTGGCGGCGATCCCGGCGGCCCGCAGATCGGCGACCAGCCGGGCCGTCTCGGGGTAGGCCGGCGCGCGATAGTGCTGGTGGAGGCGGTCCTCGGTGGCCGGGAGCAGCAGGCTCGGATCGCTGGTCAGCGCATGCACGGCGAGCGCGGCGCGGCTCGCGGTGAACGCGGCGTCGGCGTGGGGCACCTGGGCGGGCAGCAGCCCGCGGGTCGCCTCGGTTTCCGACCGCGAGGCGGGCACGGCCAGCACGGGCCGGAGCGACGGATGCGGGGTCACCCGCTCCGCGTGGAAGCGGCCCTTGTCACACCACGCGATGACCAGGCCGCCGAGCAGGCTCGCCGCCGCGTTGTCGGCGTGGCCCTCGAACTCCGACGCGAGTTGCACCGCCTCGGCGTCGAGCGGCCGTCCGGCCAGCCCGTAGGCCGCCGCGACCCCCGACACCACGGCCGCCGCGGACGAGCCGAGACCGCGCGCGTGCGGGATCGCGTTGAAACAGCGCAGGTGCACACCGGGCAGAGACACCCCGAGCCGATCGCAGGCCGCCCGCAGTGCACGCACCACCAGGTGCCGCTCGTCGGTGGGCACCTCGGCCACTCCCCCGGCGCCCGCGTCGAGCACCTCGATCTTCAGGCCCGAGTCGATGACCTGCACCTCGATCACGTCGTGCAGGCCCAGCGCCAGCCCCAGGGTGTCGAAACCGGGGCCGAGGTTGGCCGAAGAGGCGGGCACCGAGACCCTGACCGAGGTCATGACAGCTCCAGCGCCGCCGCCACCGCCGAAGGGTCGACGGCGAGCGGCTCGACCTCCACATTGCCCTCGAGCGCGGTGGCGGGGTCCTTGAGCCCGTGGCCGGTCACCGTGCAGACCACGGTGGCGCCCTTGCCGAGCCTGCCGTCCTCGGCGGTGAGCAGCAGGCCGGCCACGCTGGTGGCGGACGAGGGCTCGACGAACACGCCCTCCTTCGAAGCCAGCAGCCGGTAGGCGGCCAGGATCTGCTCGTCGGTCACCTTGTCGAACAGGCCGCCCGAGGCGTTGCGGGCGTTGACCGCGCCGTCCCACGAGGCGGGGCTGCCGATCCGGATCGCGGTGGCGATGGTCTCCGGGTCCTTGACCGGTTCACCCAGCACGAGCGGCGCCGCGCCCGCGGCCTGGAAACCGAACATCCGCGGTGAGGTCTCCACCACACCATCGGCGGCGTAGTCGGTGTAGCCCGCCCAGTAGGCGGTGATGTTGCCCGCGTTGCCGACCGGCAGGCAGTGGATGTCCGGCGCCCGGCCGAGCACGTCGCACACCTCGTAGGCGGCGGTCTTCTGCCCGACGATCCGCACCGGGTTGACCGAGTTGACCAGGGTCACCGGGTGGTCCATCGCCGTCTTGCGGGCGAGTTCGAGGCAGTCGTCGAAGTTGCCGTCGACCTGCAGGATGCGGGCGCCGTGGCGCACCGCCTGGGCCAGTTTGCCCATCGCGATCTTGCCCTGGGGCACGAGCACGGCGCAGGTCAGCCCGGCGCGCGCGGCGTAGGCCGCGGCCGAGGCCGAGGTGTTGCCGGTGGACGCGCAGATGACCGCCCGCAGCCCGCTGGCCAGTGCGTGCGTGATGGCCACCGTCATCCCGCGGTCCTTGAACGACCCGGTCGGGTTGGCGCCTTCGACCTTGAGGTAGACCGTGCAGCCGGTCAGCTCGGACAGGTGGGGCGCGGGCAGCAGCGGGGTGTTGCCCTCGCCGAGGGTGACCACCTTCGCACCGGCCGGGATCGGCACCCGATCGGCGTAGGCTTCGATGATTCCGGGCCAGCCGGGCCTGGCGTTCATGAGAGTGTCCTGTTCGAGAGCAGCACGCGGCCTTCGCGCATGGTCGTCAGTCCTCGCCTTCCACGCGCATCACACTGACCACTTCGTGTACGACGTCCATTTTCCCAATCGCTTCGACGGTGGCCTGCAGGGCCGCGTCAGGTGCGAGGTGGGTCACGATGACCAGGCTCGCGGTGGCGTGCCGGTCGCGCTGGCGCACCGCGGCGATGCTCACGTCGTGCGCCGCGAACACCTGCGCGACCTGGGCGAGCACGCCGGGCCGGTCGGCCACGTCGAGGCTGACGTGGTAGCGGGTCGGGGTCTGCCCCATCGGGCGCACCGGCAGCGCGGCGTGCGCGGACTCGCGCGGGCCGCGCCCGCCGACCACCAGGTTCCGCGCGACCGCGACCAGATCACCGAGCACCGCGCTGGCGGTGGGGGCACCCCCGGCGCCCTGCCCGTAGAACATCAGTTCCCCGGCCGCGTCGGCCTCGACGAACACCGCGTTGAAGGCGCCGTTGACCCCGGCCAGCGGATGGCTGCGCGGGATCATCACCGGATGCACCCGGGCCGAGACCGACTCGGTGCCGTCGTCTGCGGTCACGCGCTCGCAGATGGCCAGCAGCTTCACCGTGCGCCCCAGCGCCTTCGCCGCGGCGATGTCGGAGGCGGTGACCCCGGCGATGCCCTCGCGGTGCACGTCCGAGGCCGTCACGCGGCTGTGGAAGGCCAGTGACGCCAGGATCGCCGCCTTCGCCGCCGCGTCGTACCCGTCGACGTCGGCCGTCGGGTCGGCCTCGGCGTAACCGAGCCGGCTCGCCTCCTCCAGCGTCTCCGCGTACCCGGCACCCGTGGAGTCCATTGCGGACAGGATGAAGTTGGTGGTGCCGTTGACGATGCCCATCACCTTGGTGATGCGGTCACCGGCGAGCGACTCGCGCAACGGGCGCAGCAACGGGATCGCACCGGCGACCGCGGCCTCGAAGTAGAGGTCGGCGCCGCTGGCGTCGGCCGCCTCGAACAGCTCCGCCGAATGCTCCGACAGCAGGGCCTTGTTCGCGGTGACGACGGATTTTCCCTTGCGCAGCGCGGTCAGCAGCCAGGTCTGGACCGGTTCGATTCCGCCGATCAGCTCGACGACGACGTCCACATCGGACTCGACGAGCGCGGCAGCGTCGGAGGTCAGCAGGTGTTGCGGGAGTTCGGGATGCTTGTCCGGGCGGCGCACCGCGATCCCGGCCAGCTCGACCGGCGCCCCTGCCCTCGCCGCGAGCTCGCCGGCCTGCTCGGTGAGCAGCCGGGCGACCTCGGAGCCCACCGTGCCGCAGCCCAGCAGGGCCACCCGTATCGTTTTTCCGTCTGCAGTGGACAGTCCAGCCATCGAGGTCAAGACACCTCCAGGTGCAGCATGTCGTCGATGGTCTCGCGGCGCAGCAGCAACCGAGCGCTGCCGTTGCGCACCGCCACGACCGCCGGACGCGGCTGCCGGTTGTAGTTACTGGCCATCGAATAGCAGTACGCCCCGGTCGCGGCCAGCGCGAGCAGGTCGCCGGGGGCGAGGGAGTCGGGCAGCCAGCAGTCACGGACCACGATGTCGCCGGACTCGCAGTGCTTGCCCACCACGCGCGAGAGCGCGGCGCTCGCGTGCCCGTCGCCCTCGTCGGCGGAACGGGACACCAGACGGCAGTCGTAGACGGCGTCGTAGAGCGCGGTCCGGATGTTGTCGCTCATCCCGCCGTCGACGCTGACGTAGCGGCGGCTGGCGTCGTCGCCGAGCGAGACGTCCTTGATGGTGCCGACCTCGTACACCGTGACCGTGCCGGGACCGGCGATCGCGCGGCCCGGCTCGCCCGCGATCCGCGGCACCGGCAGCCCGGCGAACTCGCATTCCTTGCGCACGATCTCGCGGATCTGGGTGACCATCTGCGCAGGCGGGGGCGGGTTGTCCCGGTCGGTGTAGGCGATGCCGAAACCGCCGCCCAGGTCCACCAGGGACAGCTGCTCGAGCAGGCTCTCCCCGTGCTCCTTGGCCAGTTCGGCGAGCAGGCCCACCACGCGCCGGGCGGCCACCTCGAACCCGTCGGCGTCGAAGATCTGGGACCCGATGTGGCTGTGCAGGCCGACCAGGCGCAGCGACGGGGCGTTGAGCACCCGGCGCACCGCCTCGGCCGCGTCCCCGGCGGCGAGGGAGAAACCGAACTTCTGGTCCTCGTGGGCGGTCGCGATGAACTCGTGCGTGTGCGCCTCGACGCCGACGGTGACCCGCACCAGCACGTCCTGGACGACCTCGCGGCGGGCGGCGACTTCGGCCAGCCGGGCGATCTCGTAGTACGAGTCGAGCACCACGGTGCCCACGCCCGCGTCGAGCGCGGCCTCCAGCTCGGCCACCGACTTGTTGTTGCCGTGGAAGGTGATCCGCTGCGGCGGGAAACCGGCGCGCAGCGCGACGGCCAGCTCTCCCCCGCTGGCCACGTCCATGCTCAGGCCCTGCGCCTGCACCCAGCGCGCGATCTCGGTGCACAGGAACGCCTTGGCCGCGTAGTGCACCAGTGCCGGATCGTCGAAGGCCTCGGCGTACTCCGCGCAGCGCGACTTGAAGTCCGCCTCGTCCACCACGAACAGCGGGGTGCCGTAGGTCTCGGCGAGCTCGCGGACGTCCACCCCGGCGATGCGCACCACCCCGTCCGGGGCGCGGAAGGCGTTACGGGGCCACACCTTCGGGTAGAGGCGGTCGAGCTCGTCGGCGGTGGTGGGCGGGAACCCGGCCGTGTCGGCGTGCGGGTAGACGTCGGCGTGCCGAGGTCCTGCGGGGTGAGCCATGATCCCTTACATCCGTTCCGGGGCGGAGACACCGAGCAGCGCCAGGCCGTTCGCCAGCACCTGGCGCGCGGCCTCGCACAGCGCGAGCCGCGCGAAGGTCAGCGGGGTGGCCTCGGCATCGCCCTCCGGCAGCACCCGCGCCACGTCGTAGAACTTGTGGAAGGCGCTGGCCAGGCCCTCCAGGTAGCGGGCGACCCGGTGCGGCTCGCGCAGTTCGGCGGCCTTTTCCACCACCTTGCCGTACTCGCCGATGGTGCGGATCAGCTCGCCCTCGCGCTGGTGCGTGAGCAGGCTCAGGTCCGCCTCGGGGTCCAGCTTGAGGCCCAGTTCGGCGGCGTTGCGCTGCACCGAGGCGAGCCGCGCGTGCGCGTACTGCACGTAGTAGACCGGGTTGTCGTTGCTGTGCTTGCGCAGCAGGTCCAGGTCGACGTCCAGGCTCGAATCCACCGAGTACCGGGTCAGCTCGTAGCGGGCCGCGTCCACGCCGACCGCCTCGACCAGGTCCTCCATGGTGATCACGGTGCCCGCGCGCTTGCTCATCCGGACCGGTTTGCCGTCGCTGACCAGGTTCACCAGCTGGCCGATGAGCACCTCGACCACCGCGGGGTCGTAGCCCATCGCGGCGGCCGCCGCCTTGAGCCGGGCGATGTAGCCGTGATGGTCGGCGCCCAGCATGTAGATGCACAGGTCGAAGCCGCGGCCGACCTTGTCCTTGAGGTAGGCGATGTCACCGGCGATGTAGGCCGGGGCACCGTCGCTCTTGATGACCACGCGGTCCTTGTCGTCGCCGAACTCGGTCGACCGCAGCCACCAGGCACCGTCGGCCTCGTACAGGTTGCCGGACTTCTTCAGCTCCTCGACCGCGCGCTCGACGGCGCCGCTGTCGTGCAGCGAGCCCTCGTGGAAGTAGACGTCGAAATCGGTGCCGAACTCGTGCAGCGACTTCTTGATCTCGGCGAACATCAGCTCGATGCCGATGCCGCGGAAGGCCTCGCGCCGCTCGTCCTCGGGCAGCGAAAGCGCGTCGGGGCGCTGGCGCAGCACTTCGGCGGCGATGTCGGAGATGTAGGCACCGGCGTAACCGTCCTCGGGCGCGGGCTCGCCCTTGGCGGACGCGATCAGCGAGTTGACGAACCGGTCGATCTGGGCGCCCGCGTCGTTGAAGTAGTACTCGCGCGTGACCTCGGCCCCCTGGGCGGCCAGGATGCGGCCGAGCGCGTCGCCGACCGCGGCCCACCGGGTGCCGCCCAGGTGCACGGGGCCGGTCGGGTTCGCGGACACGAACTCGAGGTTGATCCTGCGGCCCGCGAGCGCGTCGCCCCGGCCGTAGCGCTCACCGGCGGCGAGCACCTGGCGCACCGGCTCGGCCTGCGCGGCCGCGGCGAGCCGGAAGTTGAGGAAACCGGGACCGGCGACCTCGGCACTGGCCACCCCGCTGTCCTGGGCGACCTCGTCGGCCAGCGCCTGCGCGAACTCGCGCGGGGAAAGACCGGCCTTCTTCGCCACCTGGAGCGCCAGGTTGGTGGCGTAATCACCGTGCTCCGGATTGCGCGGACGCTCGATCGTCACTCGTTCGGGCAGCTCGACGTGGCCGAGGCCACGGTCGGAAAGTACCTTCACGGCGGACGAACGGACGAGGTCGGCGAGCACGGCGGGAGTCACCAGGCGAGTGTATGTGGCAGCGCCTCAGGCGTTGACGCCGACCAGACACCCACTCCTTACACTTCGTCCTGGACAAATCGATCCTGACCGGGAATTGCGGGGGCCATGGCGAACGGCACGAAGAAAAAGGGCACTTCCGTCAAGGGCCTGAAGGCGGCCCGCAACTCCGTGGTCTCCCAGCGGGGAGTCCCGTGGGGAACCATCGTCGCCGTGGTCGCCGTCGTGGCGCTGGCGGCCGCGGTGATCACCTACTACATGGTGCAGTCCGCCCCCAAGCGCGCGGCGGCGGCCTGGGCACCCACCGCGGACAACCCCGACCCCTCGCTCAAGATCCCCGGAATCGTGACCACCCAGTACAAGGGCAGTGTGCACATCCTGCCCACCGAACGGGTCGCCTACGACAAGACCCCGCCCTACGGCGGGCCGCACGACGGGTACTGGGCCGCCTGCAACGGCATCGTCTACCCCAAGGCCGTGCGCACCGAGAACATGGTGCACGCGCTCGAACACGGCGCGGTGTGGATCGCCTACAACCCCGCGCAGGTCACCGGGGACGGACTGGACAAGCTGAAGAAGCGGGTCGAGGGCAAGCAGTACACGATGATGTCGCCCTACCCTGGGCTCGACAAGCCGATCTCGCTGCAGTCCTGGGGCCACCAGCTCAAGGTCGACAACGCCGACGACCAGCGGATCGACGAGTTCATCACGGCCCTGCGGACCAACCAGAACACCTACCCCGAGGTCGGCGCCTCCTGCGACGCGCTCGGTGCCGGCATGTTCGACCCCGACAACCCGCCCGCCTTCGACCCGGCCCCGCCCGGGCCCGACGCCAAGCCGATGAACTACCAGGGCTCCACCGGGACCCAGCAGGACATGGGCAACGGCGTCACCGCCACGCCCGCGACCCCGACCTCCCGCTGACCCATGAGTGAAGTCGAAAACGAGCCGACCCCGGACCGTCCGGTCTCGCGTTCCTCGCGACCCTTCGTGATCGCCGCGTCGGCGCTGGCCGTGCTGCTGCTGGGCGCCGCGTTCGGCATGTTCCTCACCCAGCGCGCGATGAACTCGTCCGCGCAGGCCACCCCCGCGGCGGGCTCGGTCGAAGTCGGTTTCGCGCAGGACATGTCGGTGCACCACCTGCAGGCGGTGACCATGGCGAACTGGGCGCGCGACCACACCACCGATCCGGAGATCCGGCAGCTCGCGTTCGACATCCAGAGCACGCAACTGGAACAGGTCGGCCGGATGAAGGGCTGGCTGATGCTGTGGGGCCAGCCCGAACAGTCCAGCGGCCCGTACATGAGCTGGATGACCGGCTCCTCGGGGCACGAGATGGCCGGTATGCCCGGGATGGCCGCGGCGTCGTCCACCGCCGCGGCCGGGTCCGGTGACGCCGCGATGCCCGGCATGGCGACCAACGCGGAGCTGGCGAAGCTGCGCTCGCTGTCGGGGAAGGACCTCGACGTGTACTTCCTGCAGTTGATGCTGCGGCACCACCAAGGCGGCACCCCGATGGCGGAGTACGCGCACGACCACACGTCGCTGTCCGCGCTGAAGGCACTCACGAAGAGCATCCTCGACTCGCAGGGCGCCGAAATGGACCTGATGAAGCAGATGCTCACCGCGCGGGGCGCCCAGCCCCTGCCCTGACACGCGGTGATCGGCAGATACGACCGTGAGGGAGGCCCTCACGGTCGTATCTGCTGTGAGGGGTCCCGGCAGGGTCGGCAGGGCCGTGCCCTCAAGGTGGCCTTGAGGGCGTTTATGACCCTGAAGGCGACCTTCAGGGCGCCCAGCACCGGCCCCAGCGTGGGACACAGGCGCACGAGCGGACCGGACTTTGCCGGGGTTACCAGGTGAGTTCTTCGCAGCGCCGCGCCGACTCGTAGGGCTCGACCTGGAGGGTGGCGTGGCTGATGTGGTGGCGGTGCGCGAGCAGGTTCTGGGCCTCGGCGAGCACCCGCGCCGGCTCGGCGTGCGGTTCGACCGCCAGGTGCGCCGAGGCGACCTCCATGCCGGACGTGAGCGTCCAGACGTGCAGGTCGTGCACGTCGCGTACCCCGTCCAGCGCACCCAGTTCGGACGCGATCCGCTCGACGTCGACCTCGACGGGCGCGTGCTGGAACAGGATGCGCAGGGCCCGGCGGGCCAGCCCGGCCGTGCGGGGCAGGACGAACAGCCCGATCGCGACACCGATGATCGGGTCGGCGTAGCGCCAGCCCGTGGTGAGGGTGATCGCGCCGCTGGCGAGCACTCCCAGTGAGCCGATCAGGTCGGCGAGGACTTCGAGATAGGCGCCGCGGATGTTGAGGCTCTCCTGTGCCCCTGAGCGCAGCAACGCGAACGCCGTGACGTTGGCGATCAGCCCGCCGACGGCGGTCAGCAGCACCGGGAGTCCGGGCACCGCGGGCGGGTTCGACAGCCGCCCGATCGCCTCGGCGAGGACGTAGGCCGCCACCCCGAACAGCAGCAGCGCGTTGGCCAGCGCCGCGAGCACTTCGGCGCGGTACATCCCGTAGGTGCGGCGATAGGTCGGCCCGCTCCGGCGCGCCAGCAGGATCGCGGTGACCGCCATGGCCAGCCCGAAGACGTCGGTGACCATGTGCGCGGCATCGGAGATCAGCGCGAGGGAACCGGTGAGCACCCCGACCACGACTTCGGCCACCAGGAACGCGAACCCGATGCCCAGCGCCGCGACCAGTCGGGGCAGGTGCCGCCCGGAGGCGCTGCCCGCTCCGTGCCCGTGGCCGTGTCCCATTGACGTCTCCTCACTCGCACGGCAAACATATAGCGACATGCGCATATGTGCAATGCGGGCGGGCTCACGCCGGGCCTGTTTAGGGGTGGCCGCCTGATCGGCACACCGCAGCATGCGCTAGTCTTTGCTCAGTCGCCCAGCGATGGGCCCTCGTAGCTCAGGGGATAGAGCACTGCCCTCCGGAGGCAGGTGTCGCAGGTTCGAATCCTGCCGAGGGCACCCAGGTCAGAGCCGTATTCGACCCGTCTTGGGTCTCTTTCGTGGTGCCGTACGTGGTGCGAGTTCGGTTACTCTCGCACCATGCCAAGCACTGGGGGACGGCGCCAGGGGCGCCAACGAGGCGAGATCGAGCAACTCCCGAGCGGCGCGCTGCGCGTCAAGCTCTATGCCGGTGTCGACCCGCTGAGCGGCAAACGGCACTATCTCCGCGAAACCATCCCTCCCGGCCCGAAGGCCGAGGAGGAAGCCGAGAAGGTTCTCGTTCGGTTCTTGAACCAGGTGAACGAGCGTCGCAACCCTCGGACTCGCGCCACGGTCAACCAACTCTTGGACCGGTACCTGGAGTACCTGGACGTCGATGTCACCACGCGCACCCGCTACAAGATCGCGATCGAGAAGCACATCAAGCCACTCCTTGGCAACGTCGCTCTCGCGAAGCTGAATGGCGAGACGTTCGACTCGTTCTACAAGACGCTCCGAACCTGCCGGAGCCACTGCGGTGGCCGCTCGTTCGTGGAGCATCGGACGAAGGGCGAACACAAGTGCACTAACAGGTGCCGAGCACACACGTGCAAGCCGCTTTCGCTGGCCTCCGTCCGAAAGATCCACACCTGCCTCAGCGGAGCTCTGAAAGCCGCCGTCCGCTGGCAGTGGATCACGGTAAACCCCCTCGACCAGGCCCACCCGCCGAAGCGCCCGACCCCCGATCCGAAGCCGCCCACACCCGAAGAGGCGACCGTGATCGTTAACAAGGCGTTCAAGGATCTCGCCTGGGGAATGCTGGTCTGGCTCGCTATGACGACCGGGGCACGCCGAGGCGAACTCTGCGCGCTTCGGTGGGACTGGCTCGACCTGGACAACGCCACCCTTCGGATTCGCACAAACATCGCTCAGGACGGACCGCGAACCTGGGAGAAGGACACCAAGAGTCACCAGCAGCGCCGCATCACACTGGACCCGGAAACCGTTGGCCTACTCCGCGCCTACCGGCTGCATTGCGAGGCCCAAGCCCGCTCGCTCGGCGCCACGATAGCCAAGGACGGCCGCCTGTTTTCCCCTTCGGCCGATCACTCGACCTGGCACAAGCCGAGTTCCGTCACACAGCGGTATCGCCGTATGTGCCGGTCGCTTGGCTTGGACATGAACATCCACCAACTGCGCCACTATTCGGCAACCGAACTGATCGCGGCCGGAGTGGACGTCCGCACCGTCGCAGGCCGCCTTGGGCACTCCGATGGCGGGACGACGACGCTCAAGGTTTACTCGGCGTGGGTTGCCGAGGCCGACCAGAAGGCAGCAGGCAGGATCACCGGTCGCATGCCACAGGCGCCTATCACGATTGACGTGCAGGGCAACCCTCAGTCGACGCTGGAGCCTGAGGCGACGAACCCATACCAGAAGATCGCCGCCGATCTGCGAGGCGCGATCACCGCTGGCATCCTCCGGATTGGCGACCCTTTGCCGCCGGTCGCGGAGCTGGCCAACCGTTATCACGTCGGTATCGGGACCGCACACCGGGCGATTACCCAGTTGAAAGACGAGGGGTTGGTAACCGCCAGCCGCGGTAAACGAGCAATCGTTGCCAGCCCTACGACAGCGACCGTGATCGACATCCATTCAGCGTGACGGCGGGGAAGGTAGGGCCCTGGTAGGCATTGGCGGCATGCCTACCAAGGCCCTTACCACTCGAAAGTCTTCCACTCCTGCCAGGGGATGCTGCCCTCTGTTGCGTCCCAGCAACGATCGGCCCATGCTCCGGCCACCATTACCGGGCGACTCAGTACGAGGTCGCCAGCCCGCTGGACCCGAAGCACGAGGCCAAGCTGCGCCGAACACGGGTCGGCGCACTGCGAGTACCGAAGTTCCTTGTCATGCGTCTCGAGGTAGTCGGCGAACCGATCCTCCAGACGTGACGGCACCTGCCCCACGAGTCCTATCCCGTCCAGGGCCACCTGGGGGCCACGCAGCGCGTTGACCGCAATGCCCGCCAGGCCGATCGACTGGTCGTAGTACACAGTTACCGCCGGTCCGGAAAACCCCGCATGAGATCGCTGCTCAAGCCAGAAGTCAGCCCGCCCCTCGGCCCCGGCGGAACCCTCCCGAAGAGCGGTCCGCAGGACGCCATCAAGTGCCGCCTGCGCCTGCTCATGCGTCATCCCAAACTTCAGCGGCCCGACGCATTCGAAGGGCGTGAACGTCCACGAGAGACGCTGCTTCTCCTCCAAGACGCCCCAGACGTCCGTTGCCATGATCATCCTCCAGCCGGTAGATCTGCACTTCAGCCTGGGGCCCGGCCAGCCGCCCCGACATCACACCTTCAAGTTCAATAGCGGGATGAAGGCCAGCGAACGGTCAACACGACGGAATCTTCGAGAGCTTCCCAGGAGTGGTCCACTCCTGGGCCCCACATGGCATAGTCGCCCTGCCTCGCGAAAGTCGCTTCACCATCAGTCGACTCAACACGAAAAAGACCACTAATAAGCATGACCAGGGTCGTTCGCTGGTCATCCGAAGTCCAGTCGGGACGACAATCGCCCTTAGGATGCGTTGCCCACTTTACTTCAACATCCTTTGTCGAAAGGACACCTTTCGATGGGTCGATGAAGTGACCAACAAACCAGCCGCGGGTGTCCGCGCCGTCCTCCGCTGCGTTCCCGGTGTGCCAGCGTTCGGTCACTTCAACTCCCACTCGACGGACGGCAGGTTCACTCGCTGTCCGCCGATCTCCGCGAGGGTACGGATTCCTTGCAGGATGGCGAACAGCCCTTCGTTGCTCCAGGTTACATCGTCGAGAAGTTCGGTCAGTAGCTCGGGATCGAGGGTGGAGTAGCGGCGCAGGTTGGATGATTCCCAGTTGGCTTCGATCTGGCCGCCGTAACGGTCCCAGAATTCCTCGTCCTGGATGACGATGAGGCTGGCGAATTCGTAGTTGCCGCTTACCAGGTTGAGACCGAATCCGGTACATTCCAGCCACAATCGCTGGCCGAACGGGCGCGTCATGAGCCATTGCATCGGTTCGGACAACCGGCTGGGGTGCATCGGGTCGGCGCTGCGCTGATCACCGATGGTGTTGTCGATGTCGTCTCGGCCGAACAGTTCTTCTTCCATCTCGCGCAGCAGGGTCGCTCCGACGGGGGTGTCTGCGCGGAGGTCGGTGACCGGCTGATGGAAGCCCTTCGGGATGACGGCAAGCTGGCGGTTCGCGTTGAGGACGTTCCCGGAGCGCTGTTGCACGAGAAGGACGTAATCGGCGGGACCGTGCCAGCCGGACGGCCGAGCGATCGCACAGAGCGCGAGGGCGCCTCCCGCGCAGAGCCGGTCGTCTAGAGCCGTGACCGCAGCAAGGTCCGGAAGGTACTGGTCTCGTAGGGGTAGCTGTCCGGGAGTCGTCGGGGCGCCGGAGGCGAGCGCGTCCAGCAGCTCGCCTTCGAGGAGGTCCATGGTGAGCGCGTAGTGCACGAACGGGGCAATGCCGAGCGTGCCGCCCAGGTTCGGCCGTTCGATGTCGAGCGTGCGGAGCCGATACAGCGGCATATTGACGAGTCTCGTGCCGAGTTCGAGCGTCTCGGCGAGCCTCCGAACGGCCGCATCGGTCGCGTGTCCGTCGAGCCGTGTCGGTGCGTCGGTCGCGCCTTGCCCGAGCTTGAGCCGGTCGGCCTCGGTTCTGAGATGGCTTCCGAGATCGAGCCATTCTGGCCGGGTGAGGATGCTCGTCAGTGCTTGACCGCTCTCGCCGTATCTGGCGGAGTAGAGGCCATGTCCGGCCAGGTCGGTGCCGTAGTAGTCAGTCAGTGCCTGCGTGACCTGACGCTGGCTCACCTTCCCGCGCAGGACTCCGCGGTCACGCAGCGCCTGGGCATCGACGGTGGCGAGCCGGGCCGCGACCTTGCGACGGCTTATGCCAGGCTCCCACCCGGCGTGCTCGTCCAGCCATTCGAGCGCGGCGCCCAGGTGCGGGTCAGCGCTGAGGCGTTGCTCGGCGGCGGCCCTGGCCTGCTCGGCTGCAGCGCTGTCGAGTGCTGGTTCGGCCGGCGCGCTTGGTTGCTCACCGACAACTTCGGCGAAGCGTGCCCGCACAGCAGCCGAGGCTTGCTCGTAGGCGGTGTCGAGAAGTTGTTGCATCTCGGACTTGGGCGTGAGGCTCGGCTTCTGGTGCCAGCCTGCGACCGTGCGGACTCCGATGCCGAGACGTTCGGCGAAGAGTTCGTTGCTGAGCCGCATCGCCTTCTGGAGAGCGCACGCGGTGCGCCCGGTCCACGGTTCCACCGCCATCAGGAACGCCTCCGCTCAGTGGCACGGGCCTGGACTTCGGAACGGATGTAGTCGACCACCATCGCGAGGTCGGCCTTCATGTCGTCCAATCGATCTGTAATGGAATCCAGTCGACGTTCCAGAGCATCCAACCGCGCCGAGAATTCCATCTCTTGCTTGCTTGGACCGTCTTCTGGCTTCGGTGGCTTGCGGCCGTTCAGCACGGCTTCGAGGTGCTGCGGATGCCATCCAAGGGCAACGGATAGGGATTCCAGCGTGCGAGGGCTTCGCTTGCGATTGACCGTGTTGCGCTGGATCTCGCGAACTATCGCGGACGAGACGTGTGAACGTTCCGCGAGTTCTCGCTGACGCCAGCCGAGCTCTTTCACGCGCTCATTAATGGCCCTTGCGACCGCAGCCCAGTCCTCTGCCACCCAGCTCCTCCACCACCGTTCCGGGCCGACGTTAGCGGATTCGCCTGACCTTGGGTGGCGACACCAGCTCGACCGGACGGAAGATCACTTACAATCGATGATTTCATTGCAGAATCGATGAAATTGTCGACAGTCGCAACCGGCCGAGAAGACGCTCCAAGCCAGGTGCCGGCCTCGAGAATAGCGCCGAGAATCAACGAACCGCGCTGGTTCTGCACTAGTTTTGCATTTGATCTGCACTGGACGTGCATGGTTGACAGCTTCGATTTTTCCTTGAATCGAAGGCATGGAAAACAACCACCGAACGCCTCACAACGAGGCAACTTCGAAAATCAGTTCTCGCCCGGCTTTCTACACAGTTCGAGAGGCAGCAGAATTGCTGCGAGTGGGAGCTTCAACGCTCTACCGAATCATTCGCGAGGGTGACTTCCCGGCGATTCGGCTCCGCTCTCGCTACGTAGTTCCCGCCGCCGCACTCGATCGGCTGCTGGCCGAGGCGGAGGCGACCGGGAGCGTCGTGGACCCGGCCCGCATCGCGGCGGCTCGGCGGACCGCTCGCGAGGCTGCTCGGATCGGCGGGGGTGACCTGTGGTGACCCCGGAGGACTTCGAGAGCTTCGAGGACTACCTGAAGTCGCTCGCTACAGAGCTTGACCGCTACGAGCAGGTTCCGGACGACGTCCTGACCGACATCGTCAACCGCGACGGCGCCTGCATGTGGCTCTACACGAACGGCACGGTGCCGGAATGGTCGTGCGACGACCGCACTGACCGGCAACTGGCCGCGGGGATCTGCGCGGACTGCCCGGTACGGCTGCCCTGCCTGGAACTGGAGTTGCGAACGGCCGGGCTGTTCACGCTGGGGGTGTGGGGTGCGCTGTCCGAAGAGGACCGTCGGGCTCTGTACCCGGTGTGGCTGGCTCGCCGCGAGGACCGAGAAGGAGGTGAGCAGGAATGAACATCGCTCTGACTCCGGCGCAACTGTTGCTCGGCATGGGGTGCCTGCTCCTGCCGTTGGTGCTCTGGCGTGGCCGTGTTCGTCGGAATCGGCGGAGGGCGGAAGCGGCTGTCGGCGGTGCTCGGCTGCTGTCGCTGTTCGGCCGGGTGGTGTTCACGGCGGCGCTGATCGTTGGCGTGCAATGGATCGTGGTCACGAAGGCTGTCGACAACCATGGGCTGATGCTCGGGGTGCTGGGCCTTCCGGCGCTGTTCGCGGCGCACGCCCTGACGAGGGCGCTGACCGTGACGGCGTTCGTCCCTCCCCGGGGTGGTCGGCGATGAGCGGGAGCGTTGGGAAAGGGGTGGCCGCCTTCGGGCGGCCACCCGCCGTCCCCGCCAACGGTCCGGATGCGGTCGCCCTGCGAGTGGAGCAGGTGCGCAAGCAGGTCGACCGGTTGTGCTGGACCGGGATCACGCTGGGGCTGGCGTTCACGATGACCAACGTGCAGCACTTCGCCGCTGCTGGGGCGGCCGTGTGGTCGCTGCCGTGGCTGGCGGCGTGGCTGCTCGATCCCACGGTGTCGCTCGTGCTGGTGGCGATCCTGCGGGCCGAGCAGTTGACCGCGCGCTACCGCATCCGGACCGGACCGTGGGTGCGGCGGGCGAAGTGGTTCACGCTCGGCGCCACCTACGTCATGAACACCTGGGCGTCGTTCGCTGCCGGTTCGTGGTCGGGCATCGTGCTGCACTCGGTTCCCCCGCTGTTGGTGTTCACGGCCGCCGAAGCGGTCACCGATCTCCGGGACAAGCTCGCCGAAGCGGCCGCCGCTGCGTTCACGGAGACGACGGAGGAACAGCCCAAGGCTGTGGAAGCGGCCAAGCCTCGCCCCCGTGTGGCCCGTGGTCGCCGTCTCTTCAGTGACTTCCTGGCAGATGCACGGGAGGCGTGGGCGCCGGGCATCGAGGTCACCCCGGCGTGGGTGCGAGAGGCCACGGGGTGTTCGCGCGGCCTGTCGTCGCGGCTGGCCGCCGCCCTCGCCGCTGAGATCGCCGAGAGTGGGGGCAGGCCATGAACGCTTCCATGAACGGCCGGGAGCTGGAACGGAAGGTGTTCGACGCGGAGTTCGTGAACGACGAACCCAGCCAGGACCGTGCCAGGGTCCGCAGGGCTTGGGTGGCACGAGCCCGGTTGGTGGCCGCGTACCGAGTGCGGAAGCTACCTCGTGACCTCGCTCGGCTCGTGTGGTTCGTGATCCGGGGTCACGGGCGCTGGGCGGCCAAGGCGTGGACGTGGGCGACCTATGGAGACCTGCGGGCGGATGCCCGCGCGGCGCGCCTGGCGGGCGACGCGGAGGCTCGGCGTAGGGCTCAGGAGTTGATCCGCTCGGACGCGAAGGCCCGGTGGGGTCGGGTGGCGATCGTGCTCCACCGTTGCGTGGTCACGGCCGCGTTCGTGGGTCCTGTGGCGCTCGTGCTGTGGTGCGTGGATTCATGGATGGCGCGGGCGGACATGTGGCCGTGGCTCGCCGGACTGCTGCATGCCATCGAGGTGACCGGGCAGGTGCTACTGACGCTCGCTTGGATTCTCTTGGCCGTCGCGCCGATCGGCTGGTTCGTTGCGGCCGCGTGGGAAGGGCGGAACAAGGATTCCGGCGCGGGTTGGCTGACTCGGCCGGACCGCGATGACGCGGACTCGTGGGTCGATGAGCGGATGGTGTCCAAGGCGCTGGCTCACCTGGGTATCGCTCCGCTGAACGCCTTCTTCAAGAACGGGGGCGAGCTGCACTACAGCGTTCCGGCACGCCGTGACGGCAAGGGCACCTTTGTGCAGGTTCGGTTGCCGCTCGGCACGACGGCCGACATGGTGGCCGACCGGCGGGACAAGCTTGCGGCCAACCTTGGCCGGGCGAAGCTGGAAACCTGGCCCACCGAGGGTGACGAGGCCGGCGTGCTGGACCTGTGGGTGGCGGACAAGGGTGTCCTGGCCAGCAAGGCCGGAGTGTGGCCGTTGCAGCATGACGGTCAGGTCGATGTGTTCGACGGCGTGCCGTTCGGGCTCACCCAGCGCGGCGTGATCGTCAACGCGCCACTGATCGAGGCGAACTGGCTCGTCGGTGGCAGGCCGGGACAGGGCAAGTCGTCCGCCCTGCGAACGCTGCTGCTGGGCGCGACGCTCGACCCCACTGCCGAACTGTGGGTGTTCGTGATGGGCGAGTCTCCGGACTTCGAACCGTTCCGGCCACGGCTTGCCCGCTACCGGATGGGCATGGACGATGCCGTGGCAGAGGCGGCCGTCAAAGCGCTGGAAGAGCTACTGGCCGAGATGGAGCGTCGGGGCAAGGTGCTCGGCTCCCAACCCGGTCAACCACCGAAGGTGTCTCGCAAGCTGGCCGATCGGCCCGAGCTTGGCTTGCACCCCTTGGTGTGTGCCATCGACGAGTGCCACGAACTGTTCCAGCACCCCAAGTTCGGCAAGCGGGCCGCGGAACTCGCGGTGCGGCTGATCAAGCGCGGCCGGAAGTACGGCATCGTCCTGCTGCTGGCCACACAGTCCCCAACCAAGGATTCGATCCCACGTGAGGTCACTCGGAACGTCTCGTGCGGCGTGGCGTTCTCCGTGGCCGACCAAATCGCCAACGACGGGCTACTGGGTTCGGGCAAGTACCGGGCCGGTATCCGAGCGACCGACCTGCGGATGAAGACCGACCGGGGCACCTGTGTGGCTGTGGGCGTCACCGACGCGAGCTTCGAGCTGATACGCACGTTCTACGTCCCGTTCGAAGATGGAGTCGACATGGTGACACCGGTCATCGAACGCGCTGTCGCGCTCGTCAATGAGGCCGGGCGGGCGATCGCACCGGCGGAGATCGAACCCGCACCGGTCGATCACCTCGCGGACGTCGCGCGGGTCATGCGGGGCGAACACCGGGTGCCGACTCGGGTGGTACTCGCGCGGCTGGCCGAGCTGAACCCGGGCGAGTACGAGCGCTGGACCTTCTCGGATCTCAAGGGGATGCTGGCCGCCCACAGCTTCGGCCCGCGCAAGTCGGGCGGATTCCAGGTCGTCCGCGCCGAAGACGTCGCAGCGGCCCTCGCGAGCCGAGGGTGATCCGGAGGGAAGCACGAAGGGCGTGGGGAGTTCTCCCCACGCCCTTCTCTTATGCGCTTCCCCGCGATGACCTGCGCAAAGTCAGGTCAGGGAAGCGGTTTCGAGGTCTGCGGACATCGACAAAACGGCCTCCTGGACGGGTTTGGCAGCCCCCTCGCCCGTTCCCTCCCCATCCAGGGGCGGCGCAATGTAGGTGCCCTTCGAGCGCACTGTGACCAGCAAGCCACGCTCGCGCAGCAGCTTCGTCGCGTGCCGCGCCGTCCCGAGCGACACCCCGTACTCCTCCGCAAGCCGCCGCTCGGAGGGCAAAGCCGTATACGGACGAAGGACGCCCCGCGCGATCAGGTCGGCAAGGTGATCGGCCAACTGCTCGTAGACATAGCCGCCGATCGGGTTGCTACCCGGATCGAAGACCGGCCCACGCTCGCCGCCCTTGTGAATGTCAACGGACATCAGAACTCCCCTTCTCTGTTTCGCTCGCGTTCAGGACTCGGAGGGCACGGGACAGTTGCCCGCTCAGCGCCTCGACTTCCGCGGCCAGCCGCTCCACGGCTGCCTCAGCAGCCGCCAACCTGGCGAGGACGTCTTGCGCTGGCAGGCGCGGCGCAGGCGGCTCGGGCGTCGGCGCCTGCCGTAGGCACGACTCGCACGGCATCCCGGTCACCTGGCCAAGCAACTCCACCTCGCCCGGCGCGAACTCCGCTCCGCAGCAAGCCTTCAATCGCCCCGCCTCTGCCGCTGCAGTCACGACGTGCACCACCCGCGCACGCTCGCCAACCGTTCCGGCCGCTGGACGTACCAGCAGCACCCGGACTGCCATCGCTAACCACCCCGCCCTACCGAGTCCAACCGCACATCTCTCGGGACAAGACCCAAACGGAAACGGCTCACCTGGCACAGAGCAGGAACGTCGGACTTTCGTCGGAGAAATGTTGCAGTCCCGCCTTTTACCTGGGCAAACAGTGCGGCCGCCCGCTACAGTGGCGGACACTGAGCCAGACTGGGGAGACAACACATGGCTATCAGGCGCACCGGCCTCGCAGCCGCCCGGAAAGCGGCTGGCTACACCCAGGAGAACCTTGCCGCCGCCCTGAACATCGACCGCTCGACCGTCATCCGCTGGGAGGCTGGCGAGTACGCACCCCTCCCCTACCTCCGGCCGAAGCTCGCCCGACTACTACAGCAGACACCAGCTCGGCTCGCCGAACTCCTCGACGGCCCTGACACGTCCCGACGTGAACTTAGCCCGGACATCGACGCGGCCTGCATCTGGCTTGACGACAGGCTCGGCAGGAAGTTCGGGACCGCCCGGCGGGAAGTCATCGCCGTGCTGGACAGGGCGGGCGACGAGTTCCAGGCCCGGCAGGCGCGGCGCGCCCGGGTCAAGCGGAGCGACATGGCCCGCGCGCTGAAGGTCTACTACGACGTCGACAACTCGCCGTACGAGACCTATACGGCCCGCTTGGACGGCCAGGAATTCGAGACAAGCATCCTCACTCGCCCGGAGTGGCTCAACCTCGACATCCCTCTGGCTCCGGACCGGGACCGGCTTCGACTGACGACCACGAGCACGCTCCCGCCGATCGAGATCGATGAGGCGCGGGCGGTTCGACGTCTCGCCGAAGCGGAAGCGCTCGGCATCCGCCTCACAGACCAGCCGGTCTACCGTCTGCTGAACATCGGGCTACGAGAAGGCTCGATCAGTGGCACCGTCGCACTGACCCCGTTTCTTGAGTACGCACTGACGATGGACCTCCTCGAAGGGGAACTCCTCGATGCCCTGGCCAAGGGCCGAGCAATCCAACCCGGCTCCCTTCCGCTGCGCGACCAGTACCTTCCTACACTCGATTCCGTCGTCGCTCTCGACGAGCGTCTTTGTGTCGGCGGCGTACTCGCCCTATTCATCATCACAAACACAGCTAATTCATCTAGCGATGTCGATCAACGGTTTGTAATTCAACAGCGATCACGCCAGGTTGTGAACGGCGGAGAACAGCTTTCGGTGGTTCCCAAAGGTTTCCATCAGCCCTTGAATGACTATCATTCGGACACTTCCATTCTCAGCTCACTTCTGCGCGAACTAGAAGAAGAATTGTTCGGTCGCGATGATCTCGATACCACAATTAAGTTGTCGCGGACGGCATTGCCCATGCACCCCAGTCGAATGTCGGCTCCTATGAAATGGCTGACTTCCAAAGAAGACCGCTTGCGGACCACGTGCAGCGGATTAGGTTTGAACCTGGTCAACGGAAACTACGAGATTTCCTGCGCGATAACGGTAAGCGAACCAGAATTCTGGCCCAGGTTCGGCGGAAACCTTGAAGCCAACTGGGAAACAAAGGGGTTAAGAATTATAACCAACACAGATGTAAAATTCTTACATTCGCTGGCCTCAGCCTCGAATTGGTGCAACGAAGGAATTTTCGGGTTAATGCGAGGCTTGCAGAGCCAGATATACCAGTATTGACTTTATGCAGAAATGGAGTGACATCATTTCCATCATCGTTTTTTGGAGAGAGTGGATCCGGGGTTGGGGGCAGCTATGTTATTGAACTTACTGCCCGCCCTGCGAGATCTCCGCACCCCGCTCGCATCCGGCTACATTCTCCTATTGAGCCTATACTTGGCGCTAGCCAGCCAGCTCAGCAGGCTTGCCGCCGAATCGGACGTCGGCCGTAGGGTGACGTCACTACTCTCGTATTTTGGCATGAGTGCGACCGTTGCAACCGTAACATTCATCGCCTTTATCGCTGGAGCGCTCTGGTCTGAGATAATTCCAGCCGTAGTTCGATTTTCAGTGTGGTACTCATGGGTTCGACCACTGCAAATTATTAGAACTCGACAACTTGTCAAGCAATATAATCTCGACAAGGCGATCGAGTTCGAGAACAGCTTGCCCACCCGGGAAGAGTCGAGGTTCTTTAGTGGTCCATTTCTAGGGCGGATAGAGAAGTTGGTTCGCCTTAAAGTCTATCAAAAAGTCAACCAAAATCCAGAATTTAGAAGCGAAGTTGAGAAACGGTTATACAAAACCGAACTATCAGGATCTCATGCTGACGAATTAGACGAAGAACTCGCGTGTCGAACTGTCGATATCCGCCGTCACACAACTGATGTCGTAAGTGGCGCACGAAGGATCCCAACGAGACTTCTTGGAAAAGAGATGGAGATCTGGAACTTATGGGATCGACTCCGCGCTGAAGGAGATTTCCGATGCGCGGTCGCTAGTTCTACAGCAGTCCTTATTTTGGTGACAGCTGTCAAGCTCAGTCCTATCCTTCTATCCTTGCTTCCTCTCGTGATAATACTCTGGATTCAAGGAGAAGGAAAATACCGAGAAGCATTCGGCGCACTCTACGAATCGTTAATCTCTGGAAGAGTAGCAATAAGTGAACTGGAACGAATAGGGGAACCCGGGCAAACATTCTGGTTTCGCGCAGTGAGAGAACCTCTCAGTGAAGAGGGTATGCGGAAGTTGGAGGCCACAACACGGGCGCGAGAAAAAGCCGAGCGTGATCGCCAAGAGAAAGGCAAACTGAAAGAAGAGCTGTCGATTGAAGAATGGACACTTGACTAACCTTCTTTCGACAGGCAGCGGATCATCCAGGACGACAGTGCCCACTCGTCACCGCCTTCCATTTCAGGCGTTTCTACCGTCACGTAGTACGGCGGCTCGACATATATTCCGTCGCTGCCACCCACCCAGGCGCCGTCGTCATGCTGACAGGAGATTCGCGCTTCTTCGTCGCCGATTTTCAGCACGAAACCGCCGTGGTCGCCATGGTCCCAGGAAAGGTTGACAACCACATTAATCCCATCAACAATCAACTCTCGATCACCCTTGGTCTGCCAACCTCCCCAGCCTTCGGGCAAAGCTAACCCGGGAATACTAGTTAACGCGTCTTCCACTCCCTCCATTGCATCCCAGTTGTCTTCATAACGCGACTCGGGAAAAACAATGGTCTCGGAGTCGGGTCGCACACTGATGATCTCCTCTCCGCGTACCTGCAGGACGAGGGTGGTGCGGGCCGTTAATCCGATGTGGGATGCAGTGGTCTCATTCACCGGATCTTCGCCGCCCAACGGGAACACGTGGATGGTCTCAGCGTCGGCAAGTAGGACTGCAGTGGCTCGAATGGTGCGTGTGTCCGGAGACCGTCCAGGGTCGTGAACTTCCGGAGCCTCGCACATCACGTCAAACAGGCCAGCGAGCCCTGTGAGCCTAGTCAGGCTACCTCCAGTCCAGCCATGCTCCTCCCAATCTATGTCCAGGGCTTGAAGCAAATTAGGAGTGCTACCTACCAGTTGCCCTTCAGAGGTGGAAGCATTCCCATCTAGATCCATTGGCAACCGTGCTGACAAATACCGTGCCACCAACCATTGATCGACCACGCTAGCCGGCACGTCCTCAAAAAGGCTTGCTCGAATGGTGGCCGCAGTGCGCGTTAGCGGTTGCCCATGACCCCACTCCTGGAATGCTCGCTTGATATCGTTGTCCTCGGTTAAGAACAGTAATGTCTCCGGCGCGTTAGCCTGCGCGAGGACGTCGCGGAGCCACGCAGAGTCGCTACCGCCGGTCTTCACTGCCTCGGCAGACTTCCTTTTGGCAGGGGGCCGTTGAAGGATTTGGTCTTTAAGCCCCTGAATAGCGCTCTCGCCTGTCAACGTGATGATCTCGATATGAGGCGACCCAGTCAAAGTGCTCAAGAAGGCATCGACGACTGCGGAAGCATCCTTATAACCAGGTGTGATGGACATAGCGGACAACCCAGACCTAGTGAGCCGCCCCAGCGCCTTCCTCGCAACGTTACGAGTGGTAGCCCACTCGGCGGAGAGATGCTCGGCCCACTCCCACGCAACTGGCTCAGGTATCCACGTCTCAATCCCCAGCTTGGCGAGGTCTGCTGCAAGACTGGTTAGCCGACCGATGTCTGGCCCGACAGGGCCATAGGCGTTGGCGTCCACCACCACGGCCGCCAGCTTCTGTCGAATCTCCCGATCCAGGAGCCGGGCCGAATCTGCCGCACCGGCTTTGCCTACGCTCATGCTCACGTCAAGAGTATCCAGCACCGAAACGAACGTGGTGCGGGTCGTGGTGCGAACTCGCGGCAAGACCGGCACTCCCGACCCGTGGTGCGAGCACAACGAGAGCAAAACCGCAGGTAGAGACCACTGAACCGCCCGTTCAGTTCCCTCCGGAGGCAGGTGTCGCAGGTTCGAATCCTGCCGAGGGCACCCCCATTTGAACATGAAGAACCGGCCCTGACAGCGAGAACGCCAGTCAGGGCCGTACTTGTTTTTCCCTGACCCCACTGCGGGTAATTCGCTTGCTCCGGCCACTTGATCGACGCTGCACTAGGACGGGACACCACGAGTCGTGGTGCCGTTATCCCGGGGAGGCAGTGGCAGCAATGGAGATCCGTTCCACGACCGACGAGGACTTCGACGTCTTCGTCGACACACTCCATGCCGCATTCGGGCGCTTCCCGGAAACCCCGGCCGAGAGCGGCGGGGTCTGGTGGGCGGCGCTCGAAATGGACCGCAACCTGCTCGCCGTGACGGCGGAAGGGCGGCCCGTCGGCACCGCCGCTGCTTACTCCTTCGAGCTCACCCTGCCCGGCGAGATCCTCGTTCCGGCCGCCGGGGTGAGCGCCGTCGGTGTCCTGCCCTCGCATAGGCGCCGGGGCGTGCTCAGCGCGATGATGCGGCATCAGTTCACGCAACTGCGCGCGCAAGGGGAGTTTCTTTCCGTACTGCTGGCCTCCGAGGCCCTGATCTACGGCAGGTTCGGCTACGGACCGGCGACCTACACGCAGCGGCTCACGGTCCCGCGCCACCAGGCTGCCCTCGCCCTCCCCAGGGCGCGCGAAACGGTCGGCGACGCCCCGGCGACTGGCTCGGTCGAACTGCTGCGGCGTGCCGAGTGCGGCGACATCCTGGAAGAGGTCTACGACCGGTACCGCCGCACACAGCCCGGCGCGCTGTCCCGGCCGCACCGCTGGTGGACCTTGCGCGCGGGGCAGCCCCCGGTCTCTCCGGCGCCGCGCTACGTCGCCGTGCACCGGGACGCCGACGGCGTTCCGGACGGGTACGCCAGCTACTCGATCAGTGAGCCCGCCACCCTGACCGTCGACGAGACCATCGCCACCGACGACGCCGTTTCCACGGCCCTGGCCCGGTTCGTGCTCGGACACGACCTGGTCACTCAGGTCGTGTTCAAGCACTTCCCGCCCGGGCACCCGCTGCGCTGGCAGCTTGCGGACTTCCGCGCCGCCCAGGTGAACGAGGACACCGACTGGCTCTGGGTGCGACTGCTGGACGTCCCGCGCGCGCTGACCGCGCGCGGCTGGTTCACCGACGGTGAGCTCGTCCTCGACGTCGACGACCCGTTCCTCGGCGAGCACGGCCGCTACCTGCTGACCGTCCGGGACGGCAAGGCCGACTGCGTCCCGACGGACCGGGAGCCCGACCTGTCCCTGGACGTGCGCGACCTCGGCTCGGTCTACCTCGGCGGCACCGCCCCGAGCGCGCTCGTGCGTGCCGGGCACATCCGGGCCCACCACGCGGGCGCGGCCACCCTCGCGGATGTCCTCTTCCGCGCCGAGCGCACCCCGCACTGCCTGAACTGGTTCTGACCCGCGCGCTCGCGTGCCAACGACCGCAACCCCCTCGTCGCCCACTTCCGGGAATCCGCGAAGAACTGTCTCGCCCGGGAGACCACACGCGCCCGCTCACGGTGAACCGGCCGAGGGCACCCGTTCAGCGCGTTCGACCGTCCACAGGTGGCGTGGAACCGTACTCGGATCAATCGGCTGTCAGCCGGACTGCCCGGCAAGGAACGCGCGGATCACGCGCGCGAACTCCGGTCCGGTGAGCGCACTCCAGTGATCGCCCGGCACCCGGGTGAACCGCGCGCGGGGCAGGACGGCGGCGAGCGCTTCGGCGGAGGCGTGGTCGTGATCCCGATCGCCGACCACCACGAGAGTGGCGGTTTCGATGCGTCTCAACGCCCCGACGGGCGTTGCGACGAGCGAGTCCAGGACCTGAAGTAGCGCGCGGGGATCGCCGCCGAGGTGGGTGATCCAGTGCGCGGCTTCCGCCTCCGCAGACCCGGGTTCGATGGCGTCCCCGTTGGCGAGAGCGGTCAGCGCGCGGCGGTTCGTGCCGTTGGCCGCCATGCTGCGCACCGCGGCGAGTCCCTGGCCCGCCACGATCGCGCGGGCGGGCCGGGCGCCGCGCACCAGCATTCGGAGCACCGCCCTGGCACCCAGCGAGTAGCCGCCGAGGTCGTAGTCGTCGAGCCCGAGCCGATCGATCAGGGTCAGGCCGTCATCGGCCAGCACATCGGGCGGATAGGAGGCCGGATCGTGCGGCCGGGCGCTGTCACCGTGGCCGCGGAAATCCGGCAGGATGACGCGGTAGCCGTCCGCGGCGAGGACGGCGGCGGGACCGTGATCGAGCCATTGCCGTCCCGAGGCGGTGAAGCCGTGGAGCAGGACCAGGGGACGGCCGTGCCCCGTCTCACGGAATGCCAGTTCCACGCCATCGCGGGCGGCGAATCGATGGACGCGTGAGTCGCTCATGCCGCGATCTCCTCGGCTCGAAGCGGTCAGGTGCGTCCGTAGAAGCCGTCGAGACGCCCTCGGGCGAGGACGTCCCCGGCGGCGGCGAGCACCTCGCGCGGTTTGGCGGAGTCCAGGGCGGTGCCGCGCGGGCCCGCGGTGAGCGGCTTGGCCAGTGCGAAGAGCTGGAACACGTATCGGTGCGCACCGTGACTTTTCGGCGGCGCCGGGCCGAAGTAGCCACTGCCTATACCCGAGCGCAGGACGTGCACGCCGTCGGCGGGATCCCCGGCATCCAGCGCCCCGTGCGCGAGGCCGGTCATCGAGGCGTTCAGCAAGGCCACGCAGTGGAGGAAGGGCAGGGGTGTGGGGGCATCGGGATCCTCGACGACCAGCAGCAGTTGCGCCGTGTCCGCCGGGACCGGGGACCACGTCAAGGCCGGTGACAGATCCTCGCCGCCGACCCGCTTCGAGGCGTGCACGGTCGGGATGGTGCCCTCGTGGTCGAAGTCCGGACTGCCCAGTACCAGCGTTCTGGCGGCGGCGAGATCCGGAGAATTCCAGGCGAGGCCCGCCATCCCGGCCCGCCGTTTCTTGGGCGAGTCGTCGCGTACGGTCATGTTTTCCCCTCAGAGATCGGAACCGCCGGTGCGGTCAGCGGGCGTGCTGGTCGTGGCGCAGACGCGAGAGTTCGTCGAGGGCGCTGTCCTGGGAGCGCTCGACGAACTGCAGCAGCGCGTCGAGCTCCTCCTTGCGGAAGACCGCGAGGTCGTCGTGGGCGCGGGCGGTGAGCCCGTCGTAGTAGGCCGCGATGCGGGCCAGGCCGTCGCTGGTCGGTTCGATCAGCACGCGGCGCCGGTCCCGGGGATCGTTGGTCCGCTTGATACAGCCCGCGGCGTCCAGGCGGTCGATCATCCGCGACACCGACCCGGGTGTCAGACCGACGCGGCGGGCCAGTTCTGCCGCCGTGGCGGGCCCCTGCTGGTTCAGCACGTGCAGGCAGTCCAGATCGCTGGCGGTGACCCCCATCCGTTCGGCGATCAGCCGGTTCAGCTGAGAGATGGCGTTGACCCAGCCCGGCAGCGCGGCCAGAACACGTTCCTCGGCTTCGCGACGCGACATGCGCCCCATCCCGACCTCCCTTCCTCGCAACGATCACCCTACCAATGATGTTGTGTGATGCAATCATTGCGTCACGCACTTAGTGCGTGACGCAACTGATGCGCGCCTGCGCCGCGGAAGTCCCCATTGCTGTCCCAGCCTCCCTCTTGCTACCGTAACAAGAACTTGGTACTTCAAAAACAAGAAGCGACAGCGGGAGGCGGAGATGGCGGGGCTGGAGATCGGCTACCTGCTGCCGACGCGCGATCAGACCGTGCTGGGCGAGCACGAACCGGCGCGGCTCGTGGCCCAGGCACGCCGGGCCGAGGAACTGGGCCTGGACTCGGTCTGGGCGGGCGACAGCCCGGTGACCAGGCCGCGCGCGGATCCGCTGCTACTGCTGTCGGCCGTGGCCCAGGCCACCCGACGGGTCGCGCTCGGCACGGCGGTGCTGCTGCCCGCGCTGCGCCATCCGATCCTGCTGGCGCACCAACTCGCCACCCTCGACCGACTGTCGGGAGGACGGGTGATCGCGGGCGTGGGCGGCGGGTTCCCGAACCCGAACACCCGGGCCCAGTTCGCGGCGATCGGCGTCGATTTCGACCGCCGAATCAGCCGGATGGAGGAGTCGATCGACGCGATGCGGCTGCTCTGGTCGGGAGAGGCGGTTTCCTACCAGGGCAAGCACTTCGCCTTCGAAGACGTGCGGATCGCGCCCCCGCCACTCCGCCCGGGAGGGCCGCCGATCTGGCTGGCCGGAAGCAACGACCCGGCGTTGCGCCGCGTCGCCCGCCTCGCCGACGGCTGGCTCCCCTATCCGTCCAAGGCGGCGACGTACGCGGAGGAACACCGGGTCATCGAGCAGGCGGCGACAGCCCGTCCCATCACTCCGGCCCTGTACGCGACGGTCTGCCTGGACGAGGACCCCGAAAGGGCACGCAGGCGCCTGCGCAACAGCATCGAGCGCTACTACAACGCGCCTCTCGAAGTCGTCGAGTCGATCCAGGCCATGTTCGCCGGTACCGCCCGGCAGGCCGCCGACTGGCTGACCGGCTACACCGCCGCCGGCGCGCGCCACCTCGTGATCCGCCTGGCCACCGAGGACCACCACACCGGCCTGGAGGAGTTCGCCGACAAGGTTTTGCCCTTGCTACGCAAGGAGAATCACCGATGACCACGTTCGTTCTCGTCCACGGCGCCTGGCACGGCCCCTGGGCCTGGGAGCGGGTCGTCCCGCTGCTGCACGCCGCCGGGGCGCGCACGCTCACCCCGGACCTCAGCGCCGACGGGGACTTCGGGCTCCACGACCACGCCGAGGCGGTCGTCGCCGCCCTCGACACCGTTGCGGCGCAGGACGACATCGTGCTCGTCGGGCACAGTTACGCGGGCCTGGTCGTGCGCGAAGCGGCCGACGCGCGGCCGGATGCCGTCGGCCACCTCGTCCTCGTGGACGGATGGGCGGGGGCCGATGGCGACGGCATGGTCAGCCTGGCCCCCGGCTCCTTCGTGCAGGCCGTCCGCGCGGCGGCCGAAACACGCGGGGGCGGACGGCGCATTCCGGCCCCGCCCCCGGCGGCGTTCGGCATCACCGACACCGAAAACGCCGCCTGGCTGGCCCCGCGCCTGCTCCCCCAGCCGCTGCGCACGTTCACCGAATCCACTCGCCTGACCGGGGCGGTCGACGGGATTCCCGGCACCGCCCTCTACTGCAGGCCGCAGACCTACCCGTTCGACCGGTTCGGCGAGGCACTCGGATACCGGACGCTGCCGCTGGACGGTCCGCACGACGTGATGCTGACCCACCCCGAGCCGCTCGCCCGCCTGCTCCTGGAGGTTCGCTCGTTCAAGAACGGGAAGCGCGAAGTCTAGAGTGGTGAAGTGGAGCAGCGAACGTACAACCAGTACTGCGCGACCGCCCGCACTCTCGACCTGGTCGGCGAGCGCTGGACGCTGCTGCTGATCCGCGAACTGCTGACCGGGCCCAAGCGGTTCGGCGATCTGCAGGCCGCCCTGCGCGGTCTCGGCACCGGACTGCTGGCCGCCCGGCTGAAGCATCTGGAACGCGAGGGACTGGCGCGCAAGATCATCCTCCCGCCGCCCGCCCGAACCCCCGCGTACGCCCTCACCGAGGCCGGTGAGGAGCTCGGGCCCGCGGTACTGGCGCTGGCCCGATGGGGCCTGAAATGGGCAATGGGTGAGCGGCGCGCGGACGAGACGTTCCATCCGGGCTGGGCCGTGCTCGGCCTGCGCGCCTACTTCGACGCCGAGGCCGCCGCCGGGCTGCGCGCGGTGTACGAGTTCCGCGTCGACGACGAGGTGTTCCACGCCCGGATCGACGACGGAACGATCGAGACGCTGCACGGACCGGCCCAGCACCCGGACGCGGCCATCACGATCGGCGAAGCGGCATTCCTCCGCCTGACCAGCCAGGACCTCACGTTGGCCGAAGCGATCGACACCGGGGCCGCGTCGGTGTCCGGCGACGGCGAAGCCCTGCGCAGGCTGCCGGACCTCTTCCGCCTGCCGCCCTCGCGGTCCCGCACGGCCTGATCGCGCCCGCACCGCAACACCGGCCGCCCCGCAGGATTACCTCACCGCTTTCCCCGCGGTTGCTGCACCTCGTGGGCCCACGCGGCCAGCCCGGCCACGAATCCGGCGCGGTCGGAGGCTGAGAGCCGATCGAGCACCCGCAGCAGCGGCGCCGACCTGATCGCCACGTAGTTCTCCACCGCCTGACGGCGGGTGGAGGCCAGCGAGACGAGGGTGCGGCGGCGGTTGTCCGGGTCCTCGCGCCGTTCGACGAGCCCGGCCCGGCTCAGTTCTCCGACCAGTTCGCTGGTGGTGGACAGCGACAGGCCCATCCGCGCGGCCAGTTCGCTGACGCTGACCGCCGGCGCGACCACCAGTTGCGGCAGCACCGCACCGTGGCGCGCGGTCAGCCCGTGTTCCTGGAAGACGCGGTTCAGTTCGGCGGGCATCTCGCCCCGTGCCCGGCGGAAGTAGGCCTCCACCAAGGGGACGAAACCGATCGCCTCGATCACGTCGTCGGCCCTGGGCAGCCTGGGGCTGGGTTCGGTGGAGCTGTCGGTCACCGCCCCAGTGTATAGTTTCGGATACCCGAACGGTTCGGGTAAACGAAGCGTCACTGATGTATCCGCTGAGTACGGGAAACGGAGTAGGCATGATCCTCGTCACCGGGGCCACCGGGAACGTCGGCCGTGTGGTGCTCGACAAGCTGAGCGCGGCGGGCCAAGACGTCCGCGCGCTGATCAGGAACCCCGCCCGCGCATCGATGCCACCCGGCGTGGAGGCGGTGCCCGGCGACCTCGCCGACCCCGCATCCCTTTCGGCCGCACTGTCCGGCGTCGACAGGATGTTCCTGCTGCTGCCGCCGGGAACCCACCCCGCGCCGGTCGTCGAAACCGCCCTCCGCAGCGGGGTCGCCCACATCACGATGCTCGGATCGCTGACCGCGCAAACCCATCCGGACTCGCCCGTCGGCCGCGGCACCCTGCACGCCGAACAGGCACTCCGCGACAGCGGTCTGGGCTGGACGGCCCTTCGCGCCTGGGAGTTCGCGTCCAACACCCTCGCCTGGGCACCGTCCATCCGGGACACCGGAGTGGTCGAGGTTCCGCACGGCGGCCTGCCTTCACCGGTCATCGACCCGGCCGACATCGCTTCCGTCGCCGCCACCGTCCTCGCCCAGGCGGACCGCGGCGGGCACGACGGGAAGATCTACCCGCTCACCGGGCCCGAGGACCTCACGGTCGCGGACAAGGTGGGGATGATCGCCGCCGCCCTCGGACGCGAACTGAAACTCGAGGACCACAACGACGCACAGGCCGCCGCCGAGGCCATGTGGCTCCCCGGCGTCTGTACCATCGAAGGCCCCGGCGTCTTGCCGACGGTGGAGGACATCACCGGCACTCCGGCCCGGTCGTTCCGGCAGTGGGCCAACGACCACGTGCACGCCTTCCGCTGATCCCTTCCCGGCGGAAATCGCTGTCCTACAACGGGAAACGCACCGTGGCCCCCGGTTCGAGCAGGCACTCCTGGCCACGGCAGGTCACCCTGATCGGACGGTGCATACCGGCCCCGGCGGCCACGTCCACCCGGTGCCCGCTGATCCGCAGTTTCAGCGGGTGTTCCCGGTAGCGCAGGGAAATCTCCAGCATCCCCAGCGGTTCGGGCCAGTACGGGTTGAGTACCAGTTGGTCGCCGCGGGTCTCCAGCCCGGAGAAGCACCGTTGCAGCAGATCGACGGTTCCGGCCATCGCGGCCAGGTGGATGCCCTCGCGGGTGGTGCCGCCCTGGATGTCGGCCACGTCGGCTTCCAGTGCCTGCACGAAGAACTCCAGCGCACGCTGCCGGTGGGCCCTGGCCAGCACCCAGGCGTGGACCACCGCGCTGAGGGTGGACCCGTGCGAGGTCCTGGCCAGGTAGTAGTCGATGGTGCGGGGGATCGCGCCGGGATCCAGTTCGTAGCCGAGACGTCCGAACAGTTCCCGGAGTTCGTCGGCCGAGAGCAGGTAGAACAGCATCAGCACATCGGCCTGTTTGGACGCCTTGTAGCGGTTCACGCTGTCGCCCTCGGCTTCCAGGATGCGGTCGAGGCGCTGGATGTTGCCGTAGCGCTCGCCATAGGCGTCCCAGTCCAGTTCCTCGAGTTTTTCGTACCCCTCGAACTGGCTGATCACGCCGTCGTGGAAGGGCACGAACATCCTGGCGCTGATCTCTTCCCAGCGCCGCACCTCATCGGGACGCACCCGCAGGGTGTCGGTGAGTTCGCGGCGGGCCTGCCGCGGCAGGGATTCCAGCGCCTCGGCCGTGCGCAGCAGTACCCACACGGCCATCACGTTGGTGTAGGCGTTGTTGTCGATTCCGCCGCTCTCCGCGCCCGGATAGCCGGAATGGAACTCGTCGGGGCCCATCACGCCGCGGATGACATACCGGTCCCGGACGGCATCGTAGGTGGCGAGGCTGGCCCAGAACCGGCTCAGCTCCACCAGCATTTCGGTGCCGTAGTGCGTGAGGAACTGCCGGTCGCCCGTGGCCTGGTAGTACTGCCAGGTGTTGTAGGCGACGGCGATGCCGATATGGCGCTCGCGCCAGGTGGGATCGGGGAGCCAGTGGCCGGAGCGGGGATTGAGGTGCACCCGCTGGCTTTCCTCCCGGCCGTCACTGCCCGACTGCCACGGGTACATCGCCCCGTCGTAACCGGCTTCGCGTGCGGCCTGCCGCGCCTCGGGCAGGCGGCGGTACCGGTAGCGCAGCAGCGAACGCGTCACGCCCGGGATCCGGAGGTTCAGCACCGGGAAGACGAACAACTCGTCCCACAGGACGTGTCCCCGGTAGGCCTCGCCGTGCAACCCCCGCGAGGGCACCCCGACGTCGAGGTCCACCGTGTTGGACGAGACGGTCTGCACCAGGTGCAGGATGTGCAGCCGCACGACCCGCTGCGCCTCCTCCTGGTCTTCCATGGCCACGTGGAACCGCCGCCACAACCCGGCCCACGCCAGGACGTGCTCGTCGAGAAGGGCTTCGAAACAGCCCATCCTGGGCAGCCAGCGCGCCGCTTCGACGGCGGGTTCGGAGATCGCCCGGTCGCGGCCGGTGAACACGGTGACGACCTTCTCCACCGTCACCGCCCGGCCGGGGACGAGTTCGGCGGTGATGTCCTGGCCGATCCACGCGTCGCGTTCGACGAGGCGCCGCTCGCGGCCCGCGGGCGTGTCACCGCACCACACCCGGGTGCGGGCGGCCATCGCGACCTCGATCCCCGACTGGTTCGTGCGGACCTCCAGCAGCACCGAATCCTCGCCCAGTGCCGCGGTGCGCACGAGGTCCAGATGCTGCCCGCCCAGTTCCCGGTACCGTTCGACGAGGCTGTTGCTCACCGCACCGTCGATGCCCGATCGGATCTCCAGCGATCCCGAATAGTCCTCGGCCGTGATCGTGGTCTCCAGCGCGCAGGCGTGTTCGAACCGCATGTCCACGAAGCGCCGCTGGCTCACGGCCGTGGTGCGGCCCCGTTCGTCGCGGAAGCGGAACCGGCGCGTGAGCACGGCGCGGCGCAGATCGAGGCACTGCTCGTAGTCCACCAGATCGGCGGCATCCACGTCGAACCACGCGCCGCCGTCGATCCGGAAGGTCAGCACGAGCCAGTTCGGCAGGTTGACCAGGCTTTCGTTCTCCACGACCGCCCCGGCGATCGCGCGGCTGAGCCGGTTGTAGATCCCGGCGGCATAGGTGCCCGGGTAGTGCACCGCACCGGCGGGACATTCCGGCGCCGCGCCGCGGGTGGCCAGGTAGCCGTTGCCGACCGTGCACAGCGCCTCACGACGGCCTTCCTCGTCCGGGTCGTAGCCCTGGTACCGGACCGTCCAGGCGTCGTCCGGTTCGACGGTCACGCCGGCCGCCGCGCGTCCGAATCGACGGTGAGGTCGAGGAAGTGGGCCCCGCAGGAAATGCAGGGGTCGTGGTTGCGGATCGCGCGTTCGCACAGCGCGGTCAGTTCCGCGTCGGTGGGCTCGCCCGCGCGCAGCCGTTCCCCGGCCAGGCGGCGGAGGTCCTCCTGGATGGCGCCCTGGTTCTGCGCGGTCGGCGGCACCAGCCGGGCGTCGGTCACCGTTCCGCCGGGATCGAGGCGGTAGCGGTGGTACAGCAGGCCGCGCGGCGCTTCGGTCGCGCCGTAACCGGTCGCGGCCCGGGGAGCGGCGTCGACGAAGGGGCGTGGCGGGACCCGGTAGTCCTCGATGAGCCGCAGGGCCTCGTCGACGGCGTAGAGCACCTCGACCGCCCGGACCACGATGCTGCGGAAGGGATTGCGGCAGACCACGCCGTCCGCCGGATCGCCGAGCCCGGCCTCCCGCGCCGCCTGCCGGGCGACGGGCGAAAGGTGGCGGCCGCTGATCGCGTAGCGGGCCAGCGAACCCGTCAGATGCCTGCGACCGTCCAAAACGGAGTACAGGGCGGTCGAATGGGGCAACTGGGTCTCGGTCACGTGGTCGTCGAACTCGGCTACGGGGAAGGTACGGGTGGGCAGGGCGCGATCGGAGTCCGCGGCGAGGCCCGCACTGCCTGGCGCCGGCATCGCGGTGGGGGTCCCGGAGTCGATGGCGTAGGTGCCGGGTTCGGCCAGCGCGAGCAGGTCGTGGTCGGCTCCGGCGTCGGGGAAGTCGAAACCGGCGACCCAGCGCACGGTGTCCCAGGCGTCGTCCCGCGCACGGCGCAGCCGTTCGGCCAGCGGGCGCAGATCCGCGCGGGACGGGACGCTGTAGAAGCCGCCGATCCGCACGTTGACCGGATGGATGGCACGGCCGCCGAGCAGTTCCATCACGGCGTTCCCGGTCTGCTTCAACCGCAGGCCCCGCTCGACGTCGGCACGGTGGGTGCCCGCGAGCTCGGTGACGCTGTCGTACCCCAGGAAATCGGGGGCGTGCAGCAGGTAGATGTGCAGCGTCTGGCTCTGGATCCACTCCCCGCAGTACAGCAGCCTGCGCAACGCGGCCAGCTCGCCGTCCACGGTCACGCCACAGGCGTCTTCGACCGCGCGGCAGGCGCTCATCTGGTAGGCGACCGGGCAGATCCCGCAGATCCGGGAGGAGATGTCGGGCGGCTCGGTGTAGCCGCGCCCCCGCAGGAACGCCTCGAAGAAGCGCGGCGGTTCGTAGATCGTCAGCCGGGCCTCGGCCACGTCCCCGCCGCGCACGACCAGGTGCAGGGCGCCCTGCCCTTCGACGCGGGCGAGCGAACCGATGCGCAGCACGCGGGATTCCCCGTCGCCGGTCACTGGGGCAGCTCCTTCCGTACTGCCGCGTCGAACTCCGGCGCGGCGGCGTTGAACGTGCGCAGCACGCGCGTGATACCGAGGGTGTCCCTGCCGTCGCGGCGCTGCAGGGGGATGAACGCGGGGAAGTTCGTCGAATCGGACGGGCCGAAGCAGCCGTAGCAGCCGCGCCCGTAGGCCGGGCACAGCGCGCCGCATCCGGCGTGGGTGACCGGGCCGAGGCACGGCGTGCCGTGCGCCACCGTCACGCACACCGTGCCGCGGCGCTTGCATTCGAAGCAGACGCTGTGCGCGGGCACGTCCGGCCGTCGCCCGGACAGGTAGGCGCTGATCACCTCGACCAGCTGGCCGCGGTCGATGGGGCAGCCGCGCAGTTCGAAATCCACCGGCACGTGCGCGCTGATCGGGGTGGAGGTCGCGAGGGTGGCGATGTAGTCGGGACGCGCGTAGACCACGGCGAGGTACTCGGCCACGTCGGCGTAGTTGCGCAACGCCTGGATGCCCCCGGCGGTCGCGCAGGCCCCGATGGTGACCAGGCGGCGGGAAACCGCCCGGACGTGCCGGATCCGTTCGGCGTCGGCGGGGGTGGTGACCGAGCCTTCGACCAGTGACAGGTCGTAGGGGCCCGGTCCGGGGGCGCTGGAGGCCTCCAGGAAGTGGGCGATCTCGTACTCCTCGGCGATGCCGAGCAACTCGTCCTCGCAGTCGAGGAGGGTGAGCTGGCAGCCGTCGCAGGAGGCGAACTTCCAGACCGCGAGCTTCGGCCGGGTGCGCGGGCTCATCACAGCTCCCGCACCGCGAGCAGGGGCCCGGCTTCGCTCCACGGGACCACCGGACCGTCCCGGCACAGCAGCAGCGGCCCGAGCTGGCAGTGTCCACAGTGGCCGGTTCCGCAGTGCATGGTGCGTTCGAGGGAGACCTGGATCCGCTCCGGCCCGAGACCGCGGGCGAGCAGTTCCCGCGCGATGGCGCGGATCATCACCTCGGGACCGCAGACGAACGCCGCCGCCTGACGGGGCTCGAACGCGACCCGGTCCAGCAGGCCGGTGACGACGCCGACCTCACCCGTCCACCGCGGCTCCGGGCGGTCCACCGTGACCAGCACCCGGGCACCGCCCGCCCGCCACTCCCCCGACTCCTCGGCGTAGAGCAGGTCGCGGGGCGAACGGGAGCCGATGAGCACGTTCAACCGCCGGTGGCGCCCGGGCACGGCGAGCGCGGCGCGGACGACGGGCCGCAGCGGGGCGAGCCCGAGGCCGCCCGCGACCACCAGCACGTCGCCCCCGGCGGGCAGCCGCCAGCCGGTGCCGAACGGGCCGCGGACGCCGACCCCGTCGCCGGGCCGCAGCGCGTGCACGGCGCGGGAAATCGCCCCGACCGCCCGGACCGTGTGCGTGAGCCGGGGCCCGTCGATCGCGGACACCGACACCGGGATGTCGCCGACGCCGAACGCGTACACCATCGCGAACTGGCCCGGCTCGAACGGTGGCAGCGCCTCCCCCTCCGGCTCCAGCACGAGCGTCGCGGTGTCGGCCGTGTCGGCGGCGCGGCCGATCACGCGGTACGGCAGGGGAACCAGGGCACTGCTCATTCCGGCCACCCGGCGGCCGGGTCGCTCTCCGCGCCGTACGGTGCGTAGAGGTCGAGCAGGCGGGTGCGGCAGGCACGCAACCGGCGTCCGATCGCGACGGCGGCCACGCACCGGGTCAGCGGCAGGCCGAAGGCGGGATCTCCGTCGATCTCGGCCCGCACCCGGCCCGCGTCGAACTCGTAGGCCCGCACGGCTTCCAGCGTCCGCGCACCCAGATGCCATTGGTACGGCTCGAACAGCCAGGACCAGCCGAGCAGTTCCCCCGGGCCGACGGTTTCCAGCACCACCGAGCCCCGGCCGGGGACGTGCACGTCCAGCGCGACCAGACCGGAACGCAGGATCCAGAACACCTCGGCCGCCTCGCCCTCGTCGAAGAGGCGGACCCCCGCCGGAAAGGAGACCTCGCGGGCGAGACCCAGCAGCCGGTCCCGCGACGCGGGAGGCAGGGCGGTGAGCAGGGCGGCCTCGTTCACGTCCCCGTCTCCGGTGTCTCGGCGCGCTCCCGGTACAGCGCGTGCGCTTCCTCCGTGATGTCGATCCCGACCGGGCACCACACGATGCACCGCCCGCAGCCGACACAGCCGGAACTGCCGAACTGGTCGTGCCAGGTGCCCAGCTTGTGGGTGGCCCACTGGCGGTAGCGGCTGCGGCCGCTGGTGCGCACCGAGCCGCCGGGCAGGTGCGTGAAGTCCAGATCGAAACAGGATTCCCAGCGCCGCCACCGCTCGGCGTGGTTCCCGGTGAGATCGGTGACGTCCTCGGCGTTGGTGCAGAAGCAGGTCGGGCAGACCATCGTGCAGTTACCGCAGGTCAGGCACCGTGAGGCGACGTCGTCCCAGCGCCGTGCCTCCAGCGTCTCGCGCATCAGGTCCCGCAGGTCGGCCGGGGGCATCGTCCGCCCCATCCGGTCCGCGGCCCCGGCCACCCCGTCCCGGGCGGCGGCGCGGGTTTGCGGGCTCGCGGGACGGCAAGGCAGCCCGGCCAGCACCGCCCGTCCCTCGTCGCTCCCCGCCCGCACCAGGAAACGGTGGCCCCGCTCGTCCACGATCTCGGTGAGCGCGAGGTCGTACCCCTCCCCGGCGGCGGGCCCGGTGCCCATGGACGCGCAGAAGCAGGTGGCCCCCGGCTCGGTGCACTCCACGACCACGAGGAAGGCCCGGCGGCGCCGTCCGCGATAGGCGGCATCGGCATGGGGTCCGCCGGTCAGCACCCGGTCCTGCACGGCGATGGCGCGCAGATCGCACGGACGCACCCCGAGGAAGGCGTACGAGGGGGGCTCGGGCTTCTCCGCGCTGATCGTCCACCGGCCGTCGGCTCCGCGATCGGCGCTCCACTGCCGTTCCCGCGGCGGGTGCAGGAAGTTCTTCCACGACTGGGGACCGGCGCTGTGGGCGAACGCGGCCCCGTCGCCGCGGGGTCGGAGCCGGTAGTGGCCTGCTTCCAGTTCCACCCCCCAGCCGTAGGGGAGTTCGTCACCGCCGGTGATCTCGGCGAGCACGATCGCCCCGTTTCGCACGGTCGGGCCGATCACTACGCGGCCGGCCTCGCGCAGGGCGGTGACCAGCGCTTCGAGGCCGTCCGTACCCATCTGCAGGGCCGCGTCGCGGTCGGTCATCGCACCCTCCGGCCGGGATACCGATGACCTCAGCGTAGGTCTCCCGCGGCCCTCCGGCCGCGGTTCGCCTACCCCGTTCGGGTAGCACCGGAGTGTTCGAGCGGGGGCTGTCTGCTCCGAATCATTCGGAGCAAACAGCCCCCGCTGCACACCCGGAGGGAGCCCGGGCTCAGGACGGGGGGTCGAAGGAGACGGTCCGGGTCCGGTAGCGGCCCGGCTCGCCCTGTTCCGGGTTGATCAGGGCGACGAAGTCGGGCAGGGCGTGGGAAGCGGGGCGCCCGTTGCGGTCGCGGCTCCCCGGCTCGGCCTCCCAGTCGATGAGGTGCAGCGTCACCGCGTACCGGCCGGGCGGCACCAGGAGTTCGATCTCCTCCCCCGCCCCGGCCGCGTCGATGTGCTCCAGACCGCTGAGTGCCACCCGGCCGGTGGTCGCCAGCAGGTACGGCTCCGAGGTGGCGAGCACGAAGGAGGCCTCTCGTTCGGTGAGCCGCACCCGCTCCCCGGGCCGCCCGGCCCGCACCAGCACCTGCCAGGCGCCGTCGGCGCCGATGTTGATCGGGACCAGGCCCCCGGCCCGGATGTGCCGGTGCAACTCCCGTTCGCCGGAAAGTTCCAGCTCCCAGCTGTCGTAGTCGACGATGCTCCGAAAGCGGGCCACGTCCCAGAGCGCGAGCATCCCCGCGCCCGTGACGACCCTTGCCGAGGTCTCCATCACGAACAGTGCCCTGCTCACCGCCGCCGCCCCGCCCCGGATTCGCCCGCGGCCACTGCTGGCATGATCATCGCCGCCCCTCCCACAATCGGAGGAAAGTAAAGGGCGGCACCGCGCGTTCCGCATCCCGAAAGCACGCCACCGGCGCAACAACCACCTGACCGGGTGTTTCAAAACGGAGAAACCGCTCTCCAGGAAGCACTCCTTCCGCGCGGCGGCGGCGAAGACGCCCCGCACCGAACGATGCCGCCGGGTTCTAGGATCAGGTGTGCCCTATGCGCGAACGGCCGATGGTGTTTCCCTGTACTACGAAGTGCACGGCGAGGGCGAGGACACGCTCCTGCTGCTGGCCGGGCAGGCGAACACCCACCACTGGTGGGAGTCGGTGCGGGCGGACTTCGACGCGCACTTCCGCACCGTCACCTTCGACTACCGGGGCACCGGCCTCAGCGGCAAACCGGACACCGATTCCTACAGCACCAGGGGTTTCGCCGAGGACGTGCGCGTGATCCTGGACGAAATCGGCTGTGCCCGCACGCACGTGTACGGCACGTCCATGGGCGGGCGGGTGGCGCAGTGGCTCGCCGCCGCGCATCCGGACCGGGTGGGCAGGCTCGTCCTGGGCTGCACGTCACCCGGTGCCCCGCACGGCGTCGAGCGCAGCGCCGAAGTGCGCCGGTCGCTGGCGCAGCGGGACGTCGCGGCCGCGCGACGGGCGTTACTGGAGCTGATGTACTCGCCTGCCTGGCTCGAAACCCATCCCGGCCCCTATCGGACGCTGGGCGATCCGGAAATGCCGCCGTACGCGCGGCGGCGGCATCTGGCGGCCAGCGCCGGGCACGACGGCTGGGACGTGCTGCCGGAGATCACTGCGCCCACCCTCGTCGTGCACGGCACGGACGACGTCTTCAACCCCGCGGCGAACGCGCCGCTGCTCGCCGGGCGCATCCCGGGCGCCCGGCTCGAACTCATCCCCGGCGCCCGGCACGCCTACTTCGAGGAGTACCGCGAGGTGGCCGGGCCGCTGGTGCTCGATTTCCTCACCGCGAACTGAAATCGGCGCGGTGCTCCCGGGCCCACTCCCGGAAGGTGCGGGCCGGGTGCCCGGTGACGCGCTCGACCCCGTTGGTCACGGTCGCGGGCGGCCCGACCGCCGCCTCGGTCGCGTCGAGCAGCGCGTCGAGGGTCGCCGCCGGCATCCAGGGTTCACGCTGTTCGTGCGCCTGTTCCCGCGTCAGTTCGTCGACGGGTAACGAACGCCCGAGGACCTCGCCGAGGACCGCGACGATGTCGCGCAGGCGCAGCGATTCCGGTCCGGTGATCACCTGCATTCTCGCCCGGTGGGTCTCGCGGGTGAGCAGGTCGGCGGCGACGGCGGCGACGTCCGCCGGGTGGATCGGCGCGAACCGCGCGTCCGGGAAGGCGATCCGCACGCGGCCCTCGGCACGGATCCCGGCCGCCCAGTCCCGTTTCGCGTTGGTGGCGAGCCAGCTCGGATACAGGACGGTGTGGGGCAGGCCGGAGGCTTCCAGCGTCCGCTCCGCCTCGCGGTGCAACAGGCCGATCCGGCCCCGGTACTCGCTCGCCTCGTACGAAGCCGGTGACGAGAGCAGCACGACGTAGCGCACCCCCGCGGCCACCGCGGCATCGACGAACGGCTTGATGCCTTCCCTTGTCGGGTAAAGGAAAACGCGATCCACCCCGCGCAGGGCGTCCTCCGCGCCGAGCCCGCTGGCGAGGTCGAGCCCGGCGGGCTCGGCACCTTCCGGCAGCGCGAGCGCCTCCGGGTTCCGCGCCGAACCTCGGACGCGGTGCCCGGCCTCGGCGAGTTTCGCCACGACCAGGCTGCCGATGCCGCCACGGGCCCCGGTGACCAGAATCGTCATCCCCCAAGCTCCTTTGCTTTGCAAGCAAACAGTATTTGCGAGCAAAGCTACCCCCGGGCGGGAGGGACGGCAAGGATCAGCCCAGCAGCGACGAGGTCACGGTGTAGCCCAGCAGGGCGGCACCGAGCCCGGCGACCACGCTGACCAGGACGTTCATCACCGCGTAGAAGTACGCCTTCTGCTCGGCCAGCCGGAGGGTTTCGTAGCTGAACGTGCTGTACGTGGTCAGCGCCCCGCAGAAGCCCGTGCCCAGCAGGGCCGCGAGGGACGGCGGGAGCGCCGACCCGGCCCCGGCGAGCCCGCCGAGGATCAGGCTGCCCGCCAGGTTGACGCTGAACGTGCCCCACGGGAAGAGGCTGTCGTGGCGCGCCTGCACCGCGCGGTCGGTGAGGTACCGCAGCGGGGCGCCGACCACCGCCCCCAGGAACACCAGTGCCGGTATCACGCCCCGGTCCTCCCCGCGTGGCGCACGACCTCGACCTCCTCGAGGATCATCAGCCCCTCGATCGCCAGTTCGTCCAGCCGCGGCAGGAACTCGCGGATGCGCTCCTCCGCGTCCACGATGATCACCACGAGCGGGAGGTCTTCGCTGAGGCTGAGCAGCCGGGTGGTGTGGATCATCGAGGAGGCTCCGTAGCCCTCACAGCCGCGCAGCACCGTCGCACCGGCGAGACCCGCCTCGTGGGCGCGCCGGACGATCTCGTGGTAGAGCGGCTTGTGGTGCCACAGGTCGTCCTCGCCGAGGAACACCGTCAAGCGCAGGGCACGTCCGGAAAGAGCCATCTCAGACCGCCTTCTCACGTCGATGACCGGTACGGCGCACGGCCGCCCGGGTCACCCAGACCCCGGCGACGACGGCGCACAGCGCGGCAAGGAGGGTCCCGGCCCAATAGGCGAAGGCGAGCGGCACCGTTCCCGGCCGCAGCAACCCCCTGGTCTCCACCGCGTAGGTGGAGAACGTGGTGAACCCGCCGAGGATTCCGACCCCGAGGAACGGCCGCACGAGCCGGTGCGCGGTCCACACCTCGGTGATGAGCACCATCAGCACGCCGATGAGCAGGCAGCCGAGCACGTTGGTGACGAAGGTGGCCCAGGGGAACTGGCCGGGCAGGGCAGGCAGCGCCTGGGCGAGCCCGTAGCGCGCGAGCGCGCCGAAGCCGCCGCCGAGCGCGATCACGCCGAGGACGGGGCCGTGCTGCCCGATCAGCTCACGGCGCTGCGACGGGGCCCGGAGACCGACGTCCGGGTCGAGCGAATCGTCCAGTTCCACCTCGCCACGCACCTCTCCAGTGTCCGTGACCGGCCCCGGGGGACGTCAACGAGGGCTCAGGAGGCGACGGGGAGTTCGGCGAGCCGCCACTCCAGCATGCCGTCGGCGAGACGGCGGGCGGTGCGGCCCCGGCCGGTGAGCAGCCGGACCGCGTCGTGCGCGAGCACGCAGTACGCGCCACGGCAGTAGGCCACGATCTCCTGGTCCGGCGGCAGTTCCTCCAGCCGTGCGGCCAGTTCCTCCAGGGGGATCGACACCGCGGAGGGGATGTGTCCAGCCTCGTACTCCTCGCGGGGCCGGACGTCGATCACGACGGTCGCGCCGGCCTCGATCCGGTGCAGCAGTTCCTCGCGGGTGACCTCCTCCCCCGCGGCCGGGCCGAGGTAGCCGTCGCGGGCCGCGGCCACGTCGGGAAGGCGGCGCCCGGCGACCGTGCGGGCCAGCGCGTACAGCGCCGCGACGTCGGGACCGGCGAGCCGGTAGTGGATCTTCGTGCCCTCGCGCCGGGTGGTCACCAGTCCGGCCTGCTTGAGCGACTGCAGGTGCGCCGACGCGGTGCTCAGCCCCAGGTCCGCGGCACTGGCCAGCGCCTCCACCGTGCGCTCGCCCTGGGCCAGCAGGTCCAGCAGTTCGAGCCGCTTGCCACTGCCCAGCGCCTTGCCCACCCGGGCCAGCTGGTCGAACAACGCGGTCTTCGCGGCACGGTCACCCATCGTTCTCCAATCTTCCTTGGAATAGTATAGAAGCCATGCCCCGGGACACCACCGCCACGATCGGGCTCGGCATCCGCGCCAACCTGGCCCAGTTCAGCCTGCTCGTCGCGGTCAACGCGCTGGTCGGCGGCATGCTCGGCCAGGAGCGCACCGTCCTGCCCCTGCTCGCCGGACAGGTCTTCCACCTGACCGGGTACACCTTCCTGCTGACCTACGTGCTCGCCTTCGGCCTCACCAAGGCGGCCACCAACTACTTCGCGGGCACCCTCTCCGACCGCTTCGGCCGCCGACCGGTGCTGCTCGCGGGCTGGCTGATCGCGGTACCGGTGCCGCTGCTGCTGATCTGGGCACCGTCCTGGGGCTGGATCGTGGCGGCCAACGTGCTGCTGGGCGTCAACCAGGGCCTGACCTGGTCCACCACGGTCATCATGAAGATCGATCTGGCGGGCCCGGCCCGGCGCGGGCTGGCGATGGGCCTCAACGAGGCCGCCGGATACCTCGCCGTCGCGGTCACCGCGCTGGTCACCGGCTACCTCGCGGCCTACTACGGCCTGCGTCCCGCCCCGTTCCTGCTCGGCCTGTCCTATGCCGCGCTCGGCCTCGGCCTGACCACCTTCGCGGTGCGGGAGACCCACGCGCACGCACGGCTGGAGGCCAAGGACCACACCGGCCCCGCGGACAGCGGGCTGACCACCAGGCAGGTTCTGGGCTACACGAGCCTGCGCGAGCCGAGCCTGTCCGCGGCCAGCCAGGCCGGACTGGTCAACAACCTCAACGACGGCCTCGCCTGGGGCCTGTTCCCCCTCCTGTTCGCCACGGCCGGGCTTTCGGTGTCCCGCATCGGCGTCCTCGCCGCGGTCTACCCGGCCGTCTGGGGGATGGGGCAGCTGATCACCGGCCCGCTGTCGGACCACTGGGGCCGCAAGCGCCTGATCACCGGCGGAATGCTGACGCAGGCGGTGGCACTGGCCCTCGTCGCGGTGTCGCACTCCTACTCCGGATGGCTCGTGGCCGCGGTGCTGCTCGGCGCGGGGACCGCCATGGTCTACCCCACCCTGCTCGCCGTGATCGGCGACGTGGCGCACCCGGCATGGCGGGCCCGCGCCGTCGGCGTCTACCGGCTGTGGCGGGACGGCGGATTCGCCGTCGGAGCCGTCCTTTCCGGGGTGGCGGCCGACCTGTGGGGGCTGCGCGCCGCGGTCTGGGTGGTGGCCGCGCTCACCGCGGCCTCCGGCGTCGTGGTGGCCGTCCGGATGGCGGAAACCCATGTCCCGGTCGGGAAGCGGACCGCGGCCCGGACGCACTGATCTTCCTCGTCCTGGGTAGCGCCGCCCGCCGGGGGCGGCGATGCTGAACAGGTGACCCCGGACCCCGCCCCAGTCACCGCCCCCGCCGAACCCGACCTCGCCGCCCTCGCCGACGCCTACGGAGTGGCCACCCGGTACGAAAACGCCGAGCGGCGTGAGGTCGTGGTCGACCGCGGCGTCGTGATCGCGATCCTCGCCCAGTTCGGGGTCGACGCCACCACCCCCGAGTCCCTGCAGCGCGAGCTGGAAGCGGTGCGGAAGCGCCGGGCGGAAACGGCCCTGCCGCCCACCCTGGTGCTGCGGGAGGGCACCGGAGGAGACGCGGGCGGGCCCGCGGTGATCCACCTGGAGAACGGCACCCGGCGGGAAACCGACCGGCTCATCCCCGCCGACCTGCCGCTGGGCTGGCACCGCGTGGTCACCGAACGGCAGGCGGTGACCCTCGCCGTCGTCCCCCCTCGCCTGCCCGAGGTGCCGCCGGCCTGGGGCTGGATGCTCCAGCTGTACTCGCTGCGTTCCGAGGGGTCGTGGGGTGCGGGCGACTACGGCGATCTGGCCGTGCTGGCCCGCCGGTCGGCCACCGAACTGGGCGCGGGAGTGGTCCTGGTCAACCCGGTGCAGGCGATCAGCCCGACCCATCCCCTGGAACGTTCGCCGTACTCGCCGTCGAGCCGCCGTTTCGCCAACCCGTTCTACCTGCGCGTGACGGAGACCGGGGCGTTCGAACGCGCGGACGAGCAGACGCGGCGGAAGGTGCTGGACCTGCGGCCCGAGCCCACCGAGCCCACCGAGGAGATCGACTACGACGCGGTGTGGTCGGCGAAGCTCGCCGCGCTCGAACTGCTGTGGCAGGCCGAGGCCGCGCACCAACCGGCGCTGGAACCGGATCTGGCCGACTTCGCGGCCTTCTGCGCCCTGGCGGAACGGCACGGACCGGACTGGCGGGACTGGCCGGAAGGACTGCGTGACCCGCACGGCCCGGAAGTGGCCGGGGCGCGGGAAGAACTGGCCGGCCGCATCGCTTTCCACGGCTGGCTGCAGCGGCTGTGCCGCGAGCAGCTCGACAAGGCCCGCGCGGCCGCCCGCGACGCGGGCATGCCCGTGGGCATCGTGCACGACCTGCCGGTCGGGGTGCACCCGGGCGGGGCCGACACCTGGGCGCTCGGCGACCTGTTCGCCTCGCGGGTCACCGTGGGCGCCCCGCCCGACGCGTTCAGCCAGCAGGGCCAGGACTGGAACCTGCCGCCGTGGCGCCCGGACCGGCTGGCCGAGCTGGGCTACGAGCCGTTCCGCGACGTGCTGCGCGGCGTGCTGCTGCACGCCGACGGGATCCGGATCGACCACGTCGCCGGGCTGTGGCGGCTGTGGTGGATCCCGCCGGGTGAACCGCCCTGGCGCGGAACCTACGTCCGCTACGACGCCGACGCCATGCTCGGCGTGCTCCTGCTGGAGGCGCACCGCGCCGGGGCGGTGGTGGTCGGCGAGGACCTCGGCACGGTGGAGCCGGAGGTCACCGACACCCTGCACGAACGCGGGATCCTCAGCTCCGCGGTGCTGTGGTTCCAGCGCGACTACGACCGCGACGGGCACCCGTTCCTGCGGCCCGGCGAGTGGGACACCGAGGCCATGGCGAGCATCACCACCCACGACCTGCCCACCGTGGCGGGCTGGCTCGCGGCCGAACACGTGCGGGTGCGCGCCGAACTGGGCCTGCTCGACGGCCCGCCGGAGAAGGAGTACGCCGCGGCGGCCAGGGAGCGGGACGAGCTGCTCGATTTTCTGGCACAGCAGGGAATTTCCGGCGAGGATGTCGGCGAGGGACTGCACCGGCTGCTCGCGTCGGCCGCCTCGCGCCTGCTGCTGACCACCCCCGCGGACATCCTCGGCGAACGGAGGCAACCGAACCTGCCCGGCACCATCGACGAATACCCCAACTGGCGGATCCCGCTGCCGGTGCCCCTCGAAGAGTTCTTCGCGGACCCCCGGATCGCCCGCGTGATCCCTACACTGCGGGCGGCACGCCCGCTGCCCGACCGGTGAGGAGATCGAGTTGCCGCCCTGGCCAGGAACCCCCTACCCGCTGGGTGCCACCTACGACGGCGTCGGCACCAACTTCGCCCTGTTCTCCGAGGTCGCCGAGTACGTCGAACTGTGCCTGATCGACGAGCACGGCGAGGAGGAACGCGTCCGCCTGCCCGAGGTGGACGGCTTCGTGCACCACGGCTACCTGCTCGGAGTGGGCCCCGGCCAGCGCTACGGCTACCGCGTGCACGGACCCTACGATCCCGCCCGCGGCCTGCGCTGCAATCCGAACAAGCTGCTGATCGATCCCTACGCCAAGGCGATCACCGGTGACATCGACTGGGACGAGTCGTTGTTCGGCTACCCGTTCGGCTCCCCGGACGAGCGCAACGACGCCGACTCCGCGGCGCACGTGCCGCGCTCGCTGGTGGTCAGCCCGTTCTTCGACTGGGCCGACGACCGGCCGCCGCGCACGCCCTACCACGAGACGGTGATCTACGAGGCGCACCTGCGCGGCCTGACCATGCGCCATCCCGCGGTGCCGCCCCGGCTGCGCGGCACCTACGCGGGCCTGGCCCACCCGGCGGTGGTCGAGCACCTGAAACAGCTCGGGGTGACCGCGATCGAGCTGATGCCGGTGCACCAGTTCATCACCGACCACGGCCTCGCCCAGAAAGGCCTGCGCAACTACTGGGGCTACAACACCATCGGCTTCTTCGCCCCGCACGAGGCCTACGCCGCGTTTCCCGAGGCGGCGGGCCAGGTGCAGGAGTTCAAGGGCATGGTCCGCTCCCTGCACGAGGCCGACATCGAGGTGATCCTCGACGTGGTCTACAACCACACGGCGGAGGGCAACCACCTCGGCCCGACGCTGTCCCTGCGCGGGATCGACAACCAGGCCTACTACCGGCTGGCGGACGACGAACCGAAGTACTACCTGGACTACACCGGCACCGGGAACTCGCTGAACGTGCGCAACCCGCACACCCTGCAGCTGATCATGGACTCGCTGCGGTACTGGGTGACCGAGATGCACGTCGACGGGTTCCGGTTCGACCTCGCCGCCACCCTGGCGCGCGAGTTCTACGACGTGGACCGGCTGTCCACCTTCTTCGACCTGGTGCAGCAGGACCCGACGGTGAGCCGCGTCAAGCTGATCGCCGAGCCGTGGGACGTCGGGCCCGGCGGCTACCAGGTCGGCAACTTCCCTCCTCTGTGGACGGAGTGGAACGGGAAGTTCCGTGACACCGCCCGAGATTTCTGGCGCGGCGAGTCGGCCACGCTGGGCGAGTTCGCCTCGCGGATCACCGGATCCTCCGATCTCTACCAGGACGACGGCCGCCGCCCGTTCGCCTCGATCAACTTCGTCACCGCCCACGACGGGTTCACCCTCACCGACCTGGTGTCCTACAACGAAAAGCACAACGAGGCCAACGGGGAGGGCGGCCGGGACGGCGCGGACGACAACCGGTCGTGGAACTGCGGGGCCGAGGGGCCGACCGAAGACCCGGAGATCCTGGCGCTGCGGGAACGGCAGCGGCGCAACCTGATCGGCACGCTGCTGCTGTCGCAGGGCGTGCCGATGCTCCTGCACGGCGACGAAATGGGCCGCACCCAGCTGGGCAACAACAACGCCTACTGCCAGGACAACGAACTGTCCTGGGTGGACTGGTCGATGGTGGACGGCAACGCGGAGCTGGTGGACTTCGTCGGCCGGGTCGCCGACTTCCGCCGCAGGCACCCGGTGTTCCGGCGGCGCCGGTTCTTCGCCGGGAAGCCGATCAGGAAGAGCGACGAGTTGCGCGACATCGCCTGGCTGACCCCGTCCGGCGAGGAGATGAAGGAACAGAACTGGGACGACGGTTTCGGCAAGTCGATCGTGGTGTTCCTCAACGGCGAGGGCATCCCGGACCTCGACCAGCGGGGCATGCGGGTGGTCGACGACTCGTTCCTGATGGCGTTCAACGCGCACTACGAGGACATCGAGCTGATCCTGCCCTCCGCCGACTACGGTCCACGGTGGACGGTGATGATCGACACCGCGACCGGTGAGGTCGCCGACGAGCCGGACGGCCCGGGCCTTCACGCGGGGGACAGCATGAATTTGCCCGCGAGGTCCCTGGTCGTGCTGCAGAGGACACGGGAGACTGCCGCATGAGCGACACTGGCGAAGCCCCCGCTCAGGCGAGCCGACCGGGCGCGGGTGTCCCGCGGGACACCCGCGTAACGCCGCCGGGCTCGACCTACCGGGTCCAGCTGCGCCCGGGTTTCACCTTCGCCGACGCCGCCCAGCAGGCCGGTTACCTGCGCGCGCTGGGGATCGGGGCGCTCTACGCCTCTCCGGTGCTGGACGCGGTGCCCGGTTCCACGCACGGCTACGACGTGGTCGATCCGACGCGGGCCCGGCCCGAGCTGGGCGGGGAGGAGGGCCGTCGCGCGCTGGCGCGGCGGCTGCGCGGGTCGGGGCTCGGCCTGGTGGTGGACATCGTGCCCAACCACATGGCGGTCGGGGCGGCCCACGCCAACCCCTGGTGGTGGGACGTGCTGCGGCGGGGCCGGGATTCCCCGTACGCCGGGTACTTCGACATCGACTGGAGCCGGGGGCGGCTGCTGCTGCCCGTGCTCCCCGAGGACAGCGCCGAGTCCGAACTGCGCCTCGAGGACGGAGAACTCCGTTACTACGAGCACCGCTTCCCGATCGCCCCGGGCACGAACGGCGGCAGCCCGCAGGAGGTGCACGCCCGCCAGCACTACGAGCTGGTGGGCTGGCGGCGCGGGAACACGGAACTGAACTACCGCCGGTTCTTCGACATCACGGGACTGGCCGCGGTCCGGGTCGAGCGGCCCGGGGTCTTCGAGGCCACCCACCGCGAGGTGCTGCGCTGGGTCGCCGAAGGCGAGGTCACCGGCCTGCGCGTGGACCATCCCGACGGACTCGCCGATCCCGGTGGTTATCTGCGGTCGGTGCGGGAGGCGGCCCCCGGGGCGTGGCTGGTGGCGGAGAAGATCCTGCATCCCGGCGAAGACCTGCCGCAGAGCTGGCCGGTGGACGGCACCACCGGCTACGACGCGCTGCGGGAGATCGGCGGCCTGTTCGTCGATCCCGCGGCCGAGCAGTTCTTCACCGATCTGGCGGGCTCCCCCGACTACCCCGAAATCGAGTTGGCGGCCCGGCGCCTGGTCACCGACGGCATCCTGGCCGCCGAGGTGCGGCGGATCGCCGCACTGGTCACCGGCACCGATCCCGGGGCGGCCCGCGCCGCCATCGCCGAGGTGATGATCGCCTTCCCGGTCTACCGCTCGTACCTGCCCGAAGGCGCGGCGCACTGGGCCGCCGCGGTGGAGCTGGCACGGGACCGGCGGGGGGATCTCGCCGACGCGCTGGACGCGCTGGACCGGCAGGTCCGCGCGGACCCGCACGGCGAGCTCGCCACGCGCCTGCAGCAGACCTCGGGCATGGTGGTCGCGAAGGGCACCGAGGACACCACGTTCTACCGCTACACCCGGTTCGTCGCGCTCAACGAGGTCGGCGGCACCCCCACCGAGTTCGGCACCACGGTCGAGGAGTTCCACGACGCGGCGGCACGGCGCGAGGCCGCGTATCCGGCCGCGATGACCACGCTCACCACGCACGACACCAAGCGTTCCGAGGACGTCCGGGCCCGGCTGGCCGTGCTGTCGGAACTGCCGGAGGAGTTCGCCGAGGCGGTGCACGCCTGGACCGCGCGGTATCCGATCGACGAGCCCTCGCTGAACCTCCTCGCCTGGCAGACCCTGGTCGGCGCCTGGCCCATCGAGCCCGGCCGCCTGCGCCGATACCTGGTGAAGGCGGCCAGGGAGGCCAAGATCCGCACCACCTGGACCGAACAGAACGAAGAGTTCGAACATGCCATCGCGACCTGGGCGGAGCGGGTGGTGCTCGACGGCGAACTCGGGGTCGCGGAGTTCGTGGACCGGATCAAGGGCCCCGGCTGGTCCAACGCGCTGGGCCAGAAGCTGATCCAGCTCACCGCCCCCGGGGTTCCCGACGTCTACCAGGGCACCGAACTGTGGGACCTGTCGCTGGTGGACCCGGACAACCGGCGCCCGGTGGACTTCGCGCTGCGGCGCGACATTCTCGACCGCCTCGTCGCGGGCGAGCGGCCGGCGATCGACGACAGCGGCGCGGCGAAGCTGCACGTGGTGCGGGGCGCGCTGACCCTGCGGCGGGACCGGCCGGAACTGTTCCGCGGGTACCGGCGCCTGCTGGCGGAAGGACCCGCCGCCCACCACCTGGTCGCCTTCGCCCGGAACGGCCTGGTCACGGTGGCGACCCGGCTCCCGGTCGGCCTGGCGGCCGCGGGCGGGTGGCACGAGACCGCGCTGCCCCTGCCCCCGGGCACCTGGACCGACGTGCTCACCGGCGAGCCCGCCCACGGCAACATCGCCGCGATGCTCGGCCGGTACCCGGTGGCCCTGCTGCTCCGGGGAGGTGCCCGGTGACCTTCCGTGTGTGGGCACCGGTTCCCGGCCGGGTCCGCGTCCGGATCGACGGCACCGACCACGAGATGACGCGCGACGGGGACTGGTGGTCCTGCGAGACCGAAACCGGCCACGGCACCGACTACGCCTTCCTCCTGGACGACGACGAAACCCCCCTGCCCGACCCGCGTTCGCGGTGGCAGCCCCACGGGGTGCACGGCTCGTCGCGGGTCTACGACCACGACGCCTTCGCCTGGACGGACCGGTCGTGGACGGGCCGCAGGCTTGCCGGGGGCGTGGTCTACGAACTGCACATCGGCACCTTCACGCCGGGCGGCACCTTCGACGCGGCCCTCGAGCGGCTCGACCACCTCGTCGATCTGGGCGTGACGTTCGTCGAGGTGATGCCGGTCAACTCCTTCGACGGCACCACCGGGTGGGGCTACGACGGCGTGCTGTGGGGTGCGGTGCACGAGCCCTACGGCGGGCCCGACGCCTTCAAGCGGTTCGTCGACGCGTGCCACCGCCGGGGCCTGGCCGTGCTGCTCGACGTCGTCTACAACCACCTCGGCCCCTCGGGGGCCTCTCTCGACCGGTTCGGCCCGTATTTCGCCGGGGAAAGCGACTGGGGCCCGGGGCTCAACCTCGACGGCGAGGGCTCCGACGAGGTCCGCCGCTACGTCATCGACAACGCGCTCGGCTGGCTCCGGGACTTCCACCTGGACGGTCTGCGGCTGGACGCGGTGCACGCCCTCAACGACCGCCGAGCCACCCACCTGCTGGAGGAGCTGGCCGTGGCCGTGGACGCGCTGTCCGCGTCGGTGCGGCGCCCGCTGACGCTGATCGCCGAATCCGACCTCAACGATCCGAAGCTCGTCACCGCCCGGGAGGCCGGCGGCTACGGCCTGCACGCGCAGTGGTGCGACGACCTGCACCACGCGTTGCACGTCGCCCTGACGGGCGAGACGCGCGGCTACTACGCGGACTTCGCCGCGCCTTCCGCACTGGTCCGCACGCTGCGGCAGGCCTACTTCCACGCGGGGACCTGGTCGTCGTTCCGGGAGCGGACGCACGGCAGGCCGGTGGACACCGCGACCCTGCCCGGCTACCGGTTCCTCGCCTACCTGCAGAACCACGACCAGATCGGCAACCGCGCGGCCGGGGACCGGCTGTCCGCGTACGTCCCGCCCGGGCGGCTGGCCTGCGGCGCGGCCATCCTGTTCTGCTCGCCCTACACCCCGATGATCTTCATGGGCGAGGAGTGGGGCGCGCACACCCCGTGGCAGTTCTTCGCCTCCTTCCCCGATCCGATGCTCGCCGAGGCGGTGCGGACCGGCCGCCGCCGCGAGTTCGCGCGGCACGGCTGGGACGAGGAGGAGGTGCCGGACCCGCTCGACCCCGCTACCGTCGCCCGCTCGCGGCTGGACTGGGCGGAACCGGGCGAACCGGGGCACCGGGAGCTGCTCGCGCTGTACCGGTCGCTGATCGACCTTCGCCGGAGCAGGGCGGAGCTGACAGACCCGGCGCTGGACACCTTCGACGTGCGCGGCGCGCCGGACGGCTCGTGGCTCGTGCTGCACCGCGGTGCCCTGCGGCTGGCCTGCCGTCTCGGCGGGCAGGCGGGCGAACTGCCCGTCGGCGGCGAGGTGCGGCGGGTGCTGCTGAGCTGGGGCGAGGCCGCCGCCAGCGGCTCCTCGGTGCGGCTCGGCCCGGACTCGTTCGCCCTGGTCGAGGCGTCCTGACCAGGACTTTTACCCAAACGTGGCGGATGGCTGAGAGTATCGACGGGTGGCCACGCGATCCGCAGCCGATGCCACCGGCGAGACCGTCACCCCGGTCCTCGCCGGCAGGCCGTTCCCCCTGGGCGCTCACCCCGAGGGCGGAGGCGTCCGGTTCGCCGTCACGTCGGCGATCGCCGAAGCGGTCGAGGTGTGCCTGATCGGTGAGGACGGTTCGCAGCGCTGCGTCGAGCTGACCGAGCGGACCTTCGGGGTCTGGCACGGGCTGGTGCCGGGGGTGACCTCGGGGCAGCGCTACGGCTACCGCGTGCACGGGCCGTACCACCCGTCCCGGGGCCAGCGGTGCAACCCGTCGAAACTGCTCGTGGATCCCTACGCCCGGCGGATCACCGGCGCGCTCACCGACCTCGAGGCCGCGCTCGGCTACGAGGGCGACCCGATGCACGGACCGAGGTCCACAGTGGACTCGCTGGGCAGCGTGCCGCTGTCGGTGGTCGGTTCGCACGGCGGTCCCGACACCGGCGCCAAACCGGAGGTGCCCTTCGAGGAGTCGGTGCTCTACGAGCTGCACGTGAAGGGCTTCACGCAGCGGCACCCGTTCGTCCCCGAGCACCTCCGCGGTACCTACCTCGGCTTGGCCCACCCCGTGGTCATCGAGCACCTGGTGCGGCTCGGGATCACCGCGGTCGAACTGCTGCCGGTGCACTGGTTCACCGAAGAACCCCATCTTCTCCAGGCGGGACGGCGCAACTACTGGGGCTATTCGCCGCTGGGCTACTTCGCCCCGCACGCGGCCTACGCCAGCGAGCCGGGGCGCGAGGTCGAGGAGTTCCGGACCATGGTGGCCGCGCTGCACGCGGTCGGGATCGAGGTGATCCTCGACGTGGTCTTCAACCACACCTGCGAGGGCGGTTTCGAGGGCCCGACACTGAGCTTCCGGGGCCTGGACGCGCCCGCCTACTACCTGCACGGATCACGCGGCCGCGGCCTGGACCTCACCGGCTGCGGCAACACGCTCGACGCCGGCTCCCCCACCGTCATCCGGCTGGTGACCGATTCGCTGCGGTACTGGGCCACCGAGATGGGCGTGGACGGTTTCCGCTTCGACCTGGCGAGCACGCTCGGCCGCCCGGGCGGGGGTGCGTTCGACCGCAACTCCGCCATGCTCACCGCGATCACCACCGACCCGGAACTGTCGCGCTGCAAGCTGATCGCCGAACCGTGGGACGTGACCGGCCACGGCTACCGCGTCGGGGATTTCGGCGCGCAGTGGGCCGAGTGGAACGGCCGCTACCGCGACACCGTGCGCGACTTCTGGCGGGGCGTGACCGGCGTGGACGACCTCGCCTACCGGCTGTCCGGCTCGTCCGATCTCTACGACCACAACCTGCGCCGCCCCTGGCAGTCGATCAACTTCGTCACCGCGCACGACGGGTTCACGCTGCGGGATCTGGTGTCCTACAACCACAAGCACAACGAGGCCAACGGCGAGCACAACCGCGACGGCACCGACGACAACCGCTCGTGGAACCACGGCGCGGAGGGCCCCACCGACGACGAGGCGATCCTCGCCCTGCGCGCCCGCCAGGCCCGCAACCTGCTCGCCACCCTGCTGCTGTCCACCGGCACCCCGATGATGGTCGCGGGCGACGAGCTGTGGCGCACCCAGCACGGCAACAACAACGCCTACTGCCTCGACGACGAGACCTCCTGGGTGGACTGGGTCCTCGGGCCGGAATCGGAGCCGATGCTCGCGTTCACCCGGCGGCTGATCCACCTGCGCGCGGCGAGTCCCGCGCTGCGCCAGCCCGAGTTCTTCGAGGGCCGCACCACGCCCACCGGCAAACCCGACCTGGTGTGGTTCCGGCCCGACGCCCGCGAGATGACCGAGCAGGACTGGTTCGACACCGGCCGCCGCACGCTGGGCATGTGGATCGACGGTTCGAACAGCCAGTCCCGCAACCGGGAGGGTGTCCTGGTCCACGACCACTCGTGGCTGCTGGTGGTGCACTCCGGCGCCGAACCGGTCCGGATCACCCTGCCCGGCCCGGAATACGGCGCCACCTTCAAACCGGTGCTGGACACCAGCACGGGCGACGGCGCCCCGGTCAAGGCGCGCCACCTCAAGGCGGGCAGCCACCTGGAACTGCCCGCGCGCTCGCTGGTTCTCCTGCGCGCACCCCGGTAGGGGCCGTCAGTCGCCGTCCGCCGGGAGGAGGCGCGCCACCATGGTGTCGATGAGGACCTCGGCCCGGTGCGGGGTGAGCAGTTCCGGGACGGTCAGCTCGTCGACGATCAGTCCCTGCATGGCCAGGTAGAGCAGGATCAGCCCGGTGCGGTCGCCGGGCAGGCCGCTGCCGACGTGGAAGCCGATGTTGGCGTCGAACTCTTCGCCGAAGAACCGCGCCAGCTCCGTGTGGAGTTCGGGCCGCCGGGTGGCCTCCAGACGCAGTTCGAGCAGGGCCAGGTGGCTGCTGCGATCGCGGCGCATGCGGTCGACGACCTGGCGCATCAGGGTCCTGACCAGCTCGTGTGAGGGTTCGGCCGTCATCGTGCCCGCCAGCTCGGCCGGATCGGGGGCCAGGCGCTCGCGGGTGCGGGCCATGACCTGGCGCAGCATGTCGGCGCGGTGGGCGAAGTAGTTGGAAGCCGTGCCGGTGGGGACGCCCGCCTCCTTGTCGACGGCGCGCAACGTCAGGCCCCGGGAGCCCTCGCGGGCGAGGACCTCGATGGCGGCGTCGAGCAGGGCGGTGCGGCGGGCCGGGTTCTGGCGCATCGGATCTCCTTGAAAGCTCGTTGACACCACTGCAAGTGCAGTACTACATTCAAACCACTTCATTCACAGTACAGGCATCAGGGAGACCGGTTTGCGAGAGCTGACCTACTACGTCGCCGCCAGCCTCGACGGCTACATCGCCGGCCCGGACGGCAGTTACGACTTCTTCGTCTTCGAGGGCGAGCTCCAGAAGACGGTCCTCGCCGAATACCCCGAGACCATGCCGACGCCTGCCCGCGGCCCGTTCGGCCTGACCACCACCCCGAATCGCCGCTTCGACACCGTGATCATGGGCCGCGGCACCTACGAGCCCGGGCTGCGGATGGGGCTGACCAGCCCCTACGCCCACCTGGAGCAGTACGTCGTGTCCCGCACCCTGACCGCCACCGATCCGGCGGTGAAGATCGTCGACGGCGACCCGGCCGCGCTGGTGCGCGAACTGAAGGAACGGGACGGCAAGGGCATCTGGCTCTGCGGGGGCGGCAAGCTGGCCGGCGCGCTCCGCGACGAGATCGACGAGCTCGTCATCAAACACAACCCGGTCGTCCTCGGCAGCGGCACCCCGCTGTTCGACGGCCCGTTCACCCCCACCGGCTTCCTGCCCGTCGCGCGCCGCGACTTCGGCGACAGCGGCGTAAGCATGGTCACCTACCGGCGGAAATGACGGGAAACGTTTCGCGGGCGTCCGCCCGGTGACACCTGCGTTACCAGTGCCCGGGTGCCCTGGACAGCCGGTCCCGCCGGGGCGGAAAGTGACTCCCGGCAGGTTTGCCCTCCTCCGTTGTGGGGTACCGCGTTCACGCCAACCCGTCCGGTTCGGGTTTCTCGCCGACCACACCGCGACTTTGGCGCTTTGACCCGCTGAACGAGAGGGGCACCTGGGGATGACGGGCCGGCTCGGCATCGACGACGTGAGCCCGATCGTGGACTGCGGGCAGTACCCCGCCAAGGCGGTCGCGGGTGAGCACGTCCCGATCTCGGCCACGGTGTGGCGTGACGGGCACGACGCGGTGGCGGCCACCGTCACCTGGCGGGGCCCCGGCGACCGGGTGGCGCGCCGGACCAGGATGAGCGAGCAGGGCACGGGGCTCGACCGGTTCGCCGCGGTCATCGTGCCCGACTCGCCCGGGCTGTGGACCTTCCGGGTGGACGCCTGGGGCGATCCGTGGACCACCTGGCGGCGCGATCTGAAGATCAAGGTGGCCGCGGGCCAGGAGGCCGCGGAACTGGCCAACGACCTGGAAACCGGGGCGCAGCTGCTGGACCGGGTCTCCCGCCGTCCCGATCGCCGCCGGGAACGGGCGCTACTGGTGGCGGCCTCGGCGGCACTGCGCGACACGAGCCGCCTGCTGCCCGAGCGGATCGGCCCGGCGCTGTCGGCCGACGTCGAGCACATCATGCACGAACACCCGGTGCGCGAACTGGTCACCAAGGGCAGGCCGCTGCGGCTGCAAGTGGACCGCGAGCGCGCCGCGTTCGGCGCCTGGTACGAGCTCTTCCCGCGCTCCACCGGCGGGGTGGACGCCGAGGGCACCCCCGTGCACGGCACGTTCGCCACCGCGGCACGGGAACTGGCGCGGATCGCGCGGATGGGCTTCGACGTGGTCTACCTCCCGCCGATTCATCCGATCGGGCGAGTAAACCGCAAGGGCCGCAACGGTTCCGTGGTCTCCGACGAGCACGACGTGGGTTCGCCGTGGGCCATTGGCGCCGACGAGGGCGGGCACGACGCGGTGCACCCGGCACTCGGCACGCTCGACGACTTCGACGACTTCGTCGCCCGCGCCCACGAACTGGGGCTGGAGGTCGCGCTCGACCTGGCGCTGCAGGCCGCGCCCGACCACCCGTGGGTGGTCAAGAACCCGGAGTTCTTCACCACCCGTCCGGACGGCACGATCGCCTACGCGGAGAACCCGCCGAAGAAGTACCAGGACATCTACCCGCTGAACTTCGACAACGACCCCCCGGCCATCTACGCCGAGGTCCTGCGGGTGGTGCTGCACTGGGTGGCGCACGGGGTGCGGGTCTTCCGGGTGGACAACCCGCACACCAAACCGCCGGACTTCTGGGAATGGCTGATCTCCTCGGTCAAGGACGCCCATCCGGACGTGCTGTTCCTGTCCGAGGCGTTCACCCGGCCCGCCCGCCTGTGGGGACTGGCCAAGCTCGGATTCACCCAGAGCTACACGTATTTCACCTGGCGGACCACGAAGGAGGAGCTCACCGAGTTCGCCGTCGATCTGCTCGAACACTGGGACCACGGCCGCCCCAACCTGTTCGTCAACACCCCGGACATCCTGCACGAGTCGCTGCAGAAGGGCGGGCCGGGCATGTTCGCGCTGCGGGCCGCGCTCGCCGCGACCCTGTCGCCGAGCTGGGGGATGTACTCGGGGTTCGAACTGTTCGAGCACGAACCGCTGCGCGAAGGCAGCGAGGAGTACCTCCACTCGGAGAAGTACGAGCTGCGGCCCCGTGACTACGCCGCCGCACTCGCCGAGGGCCGTTCCCTGGAACCGTGGCTGACCCGGCTCAACGCCATCCGCCGCGCCCACCCGGCGCTGCAGCAGATGCGCACGCTGCGGTTCCACCACGTCGACAACGGCGGCCTGATCGCTTACTCCAAAAAGGATCCGGCCAGCGGCGACACCGTGCTCGCCGTGATCACGCTCAACCCGTTCGGCGCCGAGGAGGGCACGCTCTGGCTGGACCTGCCCGCACTCGGCTTCGACTGGTCCGACCGGCTGATCGCCCACGACGAGGTGACCGGCGAAACCTGGGACTGGGGGCAGGCCAACTACGTCCGCCTCGAACCCTGGCGGGCCGTGGCGCACATCGTCAGCCTGCAACCGCGTCTGGCGGGCTGACCACAACCCGATTCCCGCTCCCCGCCGCACCGGCCGATCCCGATGCCGCGGGGGACGAGGCGAACCTATCCGGATGAGGTGGGACGAGGTGGAGTTGACGGACCGTGATCCCCGGCCCGACGCGGCACTCGGGCTGGAGGGCGTGCCCCACACCGGTGAGGCCGTGACCGCCGAAGGCAAGCTCGTCGAACCGCAGGCCGAGGACTTCCAGCACGCGGAGGAAGCACCCACGAACCCGACGTGGTTCAAGGGCGCCGTGTTCTACGAGGTGCTGGTGCGGGCCTTCACCGACTCCGACGGCGACGGCCTCGGCGACCTCCGCGGCCTGGCGAGCAGGCTCGACTACCTCGAATGGCTGGGCGTCGACTGCCTGTGGCTGCCGCCGTTCTACGCCTCCCCCCTGCGGGACGGCGGCTACGACATCAGCGACTTCCGCGCCGTACTGCCCGAGTTCGGCACCGTCGAAGACTTCGTCTACCTCCTCGACGAGGCGCACCGGCGCGGCATCCGCGTGATCACCGACCTGGTACTCAACCACACCTCCGACCTCCACCCGTGGTTCCAGCAGTCCCGCACCGATCCCGACGGCCCGTACGGCGACTTCTACGTCTGGAGCGACGACGACTCCCGCTACGCCGACGCCCGGATCATCTTCGTGGACACCGAAACCTCGAACTGGACCTACGATCCGGTGCGCGGCCAGTTCTACTGGCACCGCTTCTTCTCCCACCAGCCGGACCTGAACTACGAGAACCCGGCCGTGCAGGAGGCGATGATCGACGTCCTGCGGTTCTGGCTGGACCTCGGCATCGACGGGTTCCGGCTGGACGCGGTGCCCTACCTGTTCGAACAGGAGGGCACCAACTGCGAAAACCTGCCGCGCACCCACGAGTTCCTCAAGCGCTGCCGCAAGGTCGTCGACGACGAGTACCCCGGCCGGGTCCTGCTCGCCGAGGCCAACCAGTGGCCCTCGGACGTGGTGGAGTACTTCGGCGATCCCGCCACCGGCGGGGACGAATGCCACATGGCCTTCCACTTCCCGCTGATGCCCCGGATCTTCATGGCGGTGCGGCGCGAATCCCGGTTCCCGATCTCGGAAATCCTCGCGCAGACACCGAAGATCCCCGACGGCTGCCAGTGGGGCATCTTCCTGCGCAACCACGACGAGCTCACCCTCGAAATGGTCAGCGACGAAGAACGCGACTACATGTACTCCGAATACGCCAAGGATCCGCGGATGAAGGCCAACATCGGCATCCGCCGCCGCCTGGCGCCGCTGCTGGAAAACGACCGCAACCAGCAGGAACTGTTCACCGCGCTGCTGCTGTCCCTGCCCGGCTCGCCGGTGCTGTACTACGGCGACGAGATCGGGATGGGCGACAACATCTGGCTCGGTGACCGCGACGCGGTGCGCACGCCGATGCAGTGGACCCCGGACCGCAACGCCGGGTTCTCCCGCTGCGATCCCGGGCGCATCTACCTGCCGGTGATCATGGACCCGATCTACGGCTACCAGGCGATCAACGTCGAAGCGCAGCGCGACGCCGCCGCCTCGCTGCTCACCTGGACACGCCGCATGATCGAGGTGCGCAAGCAGCACCACGCCTTCGCCGAAGGCGCCTTCATCGAACTCGGCGGCTCCAACCCGAGCGTGCTGGCCTTCAAGCGGAGCTGGATGCGCCCCGACGGGGAACTCGACGTGGTGCTCTGCGTCAACAACCTGTCCCGCTTCCCGCAGCCGGTCGAACTGGACCTGTCCGACCACGAAGGGTGCACGCCGATGGAACTCACCGGCGGAGTGCTGTTCCCTGACGTCGGGGAACTGCCGTACCTGCTCACACTGCCCGGGCACGGCTTCTACTGGTTCCAGCTGCTGCAGCGGCGGGGCGACGGCGAGACGAGGTGATGGACGGTGACCGATCCCCGTGAACTGATCGGTGCGCTGGTCGGCGAACTCCCGGAGTGGCTGCCCACGCAGCGGTGGTTCGCCGGGAAGGACCAGCCGGTCCTCGAGGTGGTGGTGCTCGGCAGCACCGTGCTGCTCGAGGGCGACCCGCTGCTGTTGCACCTGGTGGTCGAGGTGCGGCAGGACGGGCGCCGCGCGCCGTACCAGCTTCTCGTCGGCAGCCGCGGACAGCTCCCGGAGTACCTCGGGACCAGCTGGCTGGGCACCGAACGCGGGCGGCCCTGCTACGAGGCGGTCAACGACCCGGATCTCACCGGGGTGCTGCTGGGCCTCATCGACGACGGCGCCCGGATCGGCTCACTGCGGTTCGACCACGAGCCGGGGGTGACGCTGACGCGCGGCCTGCGCGCCCGCCCGATCACCTCCGAGCAGAGCAACACCTCGCTTGTCTACAGTGGACAGTACATTCTCAAGCTCTTCCGGAAGCTCTCGCCCGGCGAGAACCCGGACGTCCGGCTGCACCGGGCACTGCAGCGCGTGGGCTGTGAACACATCGCCCCGCTGCTGGGCAGCATCAGCGGGGACCTGGCGGGCAAGGAGGTCACGCTCGGCATGCTGCAGCGGTTCATCCCGGACGCGGTCGACGGCTGGGCGATGGCCACCACGAGCGTGCGCGACCTGATGGCCGATCCGGAATCCCCGCCCGACCAGGTGGGCGGCGACTTCGCCGGTGAGGCGCAGCGGCTCGGCCAGGCCGTCGCCTCGGTGCACAACGACCTGCGGCGGGCACTGGGCGAGCAGGTGGCCGACCCCGGCGAGTTCGAGCGCGCAACCGGGGCCATGCACGCGCGGCTCGACCGGGTGGCCGAGGCCGTGCCGGAACTGGCCGGATACGCGCCCGCGCTGCACGCCGCGTTCGACGCCATGAAGGAGCGCGACGGCGCGATCAGGATGCAGTTCATCCACGGCGACCTGCACCTCGGCCAGGTGCTGCGGACCGTCACCGGCTGGCTGCTGATCGACTTCGAGGGCGAACCCGCCGCCCCGGTGGTCGAACGGTCCGCCCTGCGCTCCCCGCTCCGCGACGTCGCGGGCATGCTGCGGTCCTTCGACTACGCGGCCCAGCAGATGCTGGTCTCGGGACCGGAAGATCCGATCCTCACCGAACGGGCCTGGGAGTGGGCGCGCCGCAACCGGTCCGCCTTCCTCGACGGTTACGCCGAACAGGCCCCGGAGGACATCGGCGACCCCCGCGCGCACGAAGATCTGCTGCGCGCCTTCGAACTGGACAAGGCGGTGTACGAGGTTTCGTACGAGCACGCGAACCGGCCGGAATGGCTGAGCGTGCCCCTGTCCTCGATCGCCCGCATCAGCGAGGAAAGCTCAGGAGGCGAGTAAGCAGTGGAGACACTGCCCGAGGCGGCCCCGCCGCCCGGCGACATCGACCGGTTGCTGGCCGGTGCGCACCACGACCCGCATGCCGTCCTCGGCGTGCACACCGCCGGGGACAGCCTCGTGCTGCGGGCCCTGCGGCCCGGCGCCCACTCGGTCACGGTGCGCACCGAGCACGGCAAGGTCGACCTCGACCGGGTGGTCGACGGCCTGTTCGCCGGCCGCCTGCCGGAACATCCCGGCGACTACCGGCTGGAGATCGGCTATCCCGGCGGCACGGTCACCGTGGACGATCCGTACCGGTGGCTGCCCACGGTCGGCGAACTGGACCTGCACCTGATCGGGGAGGGCAGGCACGAACGCCTGTGGGAGGTGCTCGGCGCGCACGTGCGCTGGTACGACACCCCCTCCGGCGAGGTGCGCGGCGTGTCGTTCGCGGTGTGGGCCCCGACGGCCCGCGGGGTGCGCGTGGTCGGCGACTTCAACGACTGGGACGGCCGCGAGCACGCGATGCGCTCCCTCGGCTCCTCGGGTGTGTGGGAGATCTTCATCCCCGGGGTGGAGGCGGGCGCGCGGTACAAGTACCGGATCCTGGGCGCCGACGGCGTTTGGCACGAAAAGGCCGACCCGCTCGCCTTCGGCACGGAAAAACCGCCGCAGACCGCGTCGGTGGTGACCGAGGCCCGGCACGAATGGGCCGACCAGGAATGGATCGCCACCCGCGAGGCGACCGACTGGGCGCGCGCGCCGATGAGCATCTACGAGGTACACCTCGGCTCGTGGCGGCCGGGGCTGGATTACCGGGAACTGGCCGACGCGCTGGCCGACTACGTGGTGGAAACCGGTTTCACGCACGTGGAACTGCTGCCCGTCGCCGAACACCCGTTCGGCGGTTCCTGGGGCTACCAGGTCACCTCGTACTACGCGCCCACCTCCCGCTTCGGCTCCCCCGACGACTTCCGGTACTTCGTGGACCGGCTGCACCAGCGCGGAATCGGGGTGCTGGCCGACTGGGTGCCCGCGCATTTCCCGAAGGACGCCTGGGCGCTGGCGCGTTTCGACGGGACGGCGCTGTACGAACACGCCGACCCCCGGCGCGGCGAGCATCCCGACTGGGGGACCTACGTCTTCGACTTCGGCCGCAACGAGGTCCGCAACTTCCTGGTCGCGAACGCGCTGTTCTGGCTCGAAGAGTTCCACCTCGACGGGCTGCGGGTGGACGCGGTCGCGTCGATGCTGTACCTGGACTACTCGCGGCCGGACGGCCAGTGGCTGCCCAACCCCTACGGCGGGCGGGAAAACCTCGACGCGGTCCGGTTCCTGCAGGAGCTCAACGCGACCGTCTACAAGCGACACCCGGGTGTGGTGATGGTGGCCGAGGAGTCCACGTCCTGGCCCGGCGTCAGCAGGCCGACGCATCTGGGCGGGCTCGGGTTCGGCTTCAAGTGGAACATGGGCTGGATGCACGACACGCTGCACTACCTGGCGCACGACCCGGTGTACCGCTCCTACCACCACAACGAGCTGACCTTCTCACTCGTCTACGCGTGGAGCGAGAACTTCGTGCTGCCCCTGTCGCACGACGAAGTGGTGCACGGCAAGGGATCGCTGTGGGGCCGGATGCCCGGCGACGACTGGAACAAGGCGGCGGGAGTCCGCTCGCTGCTGGCCTACATGTGGGCGCACCCGGGCAAGCAACTGCTGTTCATGGGGGGCGAATTCGCGCAGGAAGGGGAATGGTCGGCCGAACGGTCCCTGGACTGGCACCTGCTCGACCAGCCGCTGCACGCCGGGGTGCGCGCGCTGCTGTGCGAGCTCAACGCGGTGTACCGGTCCACCCCGGCGCTCTACAGCCAGGACACCCACCCCGACGGTTTCCAGTGGATCGACGCCCACGACGCGAACGGCAACGTGGTCAGCTTCCTGCGCCTCGGCACGGACGGCTCACGGCTGGCGTGCGTGGCGAACTTCGCCGGGACGCCGCACCACGACTACCGGGTCGGGCTGCCCTCGGCGGGGCCCTGGCTCGAGGTGGTCAACACCGACGCCGAGGGGTACGGCGGCTCGGGCGTGGGCAACTTCGGCCGCGTGGAGGCCGAAGACGTCCCGTGGCACGGACAGCCCGCCTCGGCCGTCCTCCAGCTCCCCCCGTGCGGCGTCCTCTGGCTCCGCCCCGCCTGACCGGGGCTGACCGGGGTGCCCGGGACTTGCGGTGAGCCGTGAAGGGTCCCTTCACAGCCGTGACAACTGCAAATACGCCTGTGAAGGGTCCCCTCACGGTCAAACGCAGGAAGGGTGTCGTGGTAGCGTGGCTGAGTGAGTGAGCCACTGAGCCAGCGGCCGAGCCAGGCGGGCAGCGGGGTTGTCCGGACGAACGTGGTGGACGCCGTCGCGGACAGCTTGCGCCGCGAGATCCTCTCCGGCCGGTACGCGCCCGGGCAGTACCTGCCCTCGGCGCGGGAACTGGCGGAGCGCTACGACGTCACCCGCACCTCCCTCAAACACGCGCTGATGCGCCTGGTCGAGTCGGGGCTGCTGGAGATCCGGCACGGCGTCGGCACGCTGGTCCTGGACTACGAGCGCCAGGGCGGGCTGGACCTGCTGCCGATGCTGGTGGCCGCGAACGCCCCCGCCTGGGCGCGGTCGATCTTCGAGGTCCGCGCCGAGGTCGGCGCGCTGATCGCGGTCCGTGCCGCGCGCAACGCCACCGACGCGCAGCGGCAGCGGCTCGCCGCCCTCGCGGCCCGGCTGCGCGACGCCACCGACGCGGACGCCGCGCAGCTCGCCGAATGCGACTGGCATCGCGAACTGGCCCGCGCCACTGGCAACCGCGTGTACCCGCTGCTGATGAACGTCGTCCTCGACACCTACCTGCGCCAGCGTCACGCGCTGCGCGGCCCCTTCCTCGACCCGGTGGCCGCGGCGGACCGGCTCGAACCGCTGGCGAAGGCCGTCGAAGAGGGCGCGGCCGCGGAGGTCGTGCACGCGCGGGCGGCGAAGTACCTGGAGGAGACCGGCCGCATGATGATCGAGAGCATGGGGGGCGCGCGATGAGGACGGCCTTCCGCGAGGTCATGGCCGGCGACGGCGCCCGGCTGGAACTCGAAGTGGACTGCCCGGGAGTGCTCAATCCGCTGGCCGATGTGGAGGCAGGGCTGAGCGGGAGGGTGGTGCTGCCCGGGCTGGCCGACGACCGGCACGCCACCGGAACCCTCCACATCGCCCCCGTGGCCCGCAAACGCATTCGCTACCGCCTCGACTTCACCGCCTCCGACGGGCGCCGCCTGCACCTGGACGGCTGGAAGTCGATCCGCTACCTCCGTCCCGTCCACTCGATGACCACGCTGCCCGCCACGGTGACCGACGAGTCCGGGCGCGTCGTCCGGGAAGTGCTGCTGCGCTTCGACCTCCGCCGCGAGCTGGGGCCGATGCTGCGCAGTTTCCGCCTCACCGGCGACGCGCTTCGCCCGCGCTGGAACGGAAAACCGGGGCGGCTGGAGGTCTGGTACACCACGCTCACCGATCCGGCCACCGGCACCGGCTTCTGGGTGCACCACGAACTCGTCGCCCCCACCGGCGGCGCGGACCCGTACCTGCACGGCTGGGCGGCGGTGTTCCCGCCGGACTCCCCGCCGCGGCTGGCCCGGTTCGGTCCGCGTCCGTGGCCCGCCCCGCTGGAGCTGAACGCGGGTGAAGCCGGGCCGCTGTCCTGGGAGCTCGAACCGCGCGGCGCGTCCCGCACGCTGTTCACCTTCCCGCGCTGGGCCTGGCTGACCGGCCTGCTCCCGGCGGCGCAGGTGGTGCCGAGGCCGTCGCTGCGCTTCCACGGCCGGATCCGTTGCGACGAAAGGGAATTCCCCCTGGCCGGGGCGCCCGGCGCGACCGCGCACATCTACGGTCACGGCAACGCGCAGCGCTGGGCCTGGCTGCACGCGGACCTCGGGAACGGCGACGTGGCCGAGGTCGTGGCCGCCGTGTCCACCCGGCCCGGGATGCGCCGGCTGCCGCCGCTGCCGTTCGTGCGCCTGCGCGTGGACGGCCGGGACCTGCCCGGCGGGGATCCCCTGCTCACCGCGGCCCGGCTGCGGGCGGAACTCGGGTTGCCCACCTGGCGCGTGCGGGGCCGCGCGGGCGGTTACCGGCTCGCCATCGAGGTGACGCAGCCACCGGAAGCGACCGTGGCCGTGGACTACCAGGACCCGGACGGTAGCCCCGCCGTATGCCGCAACAGCGAGCGGGCGAGCGCCCGCATCACGGTCGAAAAACGCGACCGCGGCCGGTGGTTGCCGTATCGCGAGTGGACACTCGACGGCACCGCGCACGCCGAAGTGGGCGGCCGTGCCTGAGCCGGGCCGGGCGCTCGCCGGGACCGTCGCCACGCTGCTCGGCACGGAGGTCGGGCAGGCAAGGGAAATCGCGGCCCGGGTCGACACGCTGTGCGCCGCCTTCCCCGCCCCGGCACGGCTCGGTGTCCACATGGGAGCCGGGATGCTCGACGCCGCCGCGCTCATGCTCACCGGCCGTCGTCTCGACCGGCTCACCACGAGCCGTCGCGACGCGCTGTGCGAGCTGCTGACCGCGCGGCCGGGCATGGCGGCGCTGGCGGAGTTGCTGAAGGTTCCCGCCCTGCTGGCCGGGGGCGGCGCTCCGCCCCGTCCGCTGCCCGAGCCCGCCCGTCCCGATCCCGTGCTCGACTGCACCCCGGCCGCGCACTGGCCCGCGCGCGCGACGGCCGACGCGGTCGTGATCGGCTCCGGGGCGGGCGGCGCGATGGCCGCCAGGGAACTGGCCCGCGCCGGGCTTTCGGTGGTGGTCGTGGAGGAAGGCACCCGGTACCGGGTCGAGGATTTCCGCACCCGCGACCCGCTCGATCGGTTCGCCGGGCTCTACCGCGACGGCGGTGCGACCGTCGCCTGGGGCAGGCCGCCGGTGCTGCTGCCGCTCGGGCGCGCCGTCGGCGGCACCACCGTGGTCAACTCCGGCACCTGCTACCGGCCGCCCGCCCCGGTGCTGGCGCGGTGGCGGAAGGAAGCCGGTGACCGGATCGTCGACCGCATCGAAACTGCCGTTCCGGAAGTGGAACGCACCCTGCTGGTCGCCCAACAACCCCTGGATGTGCTGGGGCGCAACGGTCTGCTGGCACTGGAAGGGGCTCGGCGGCTGGGCTGGCGCGGCGGACCCCTGCACCGCAACGCCCCGGGCTGCGCCGGAAGCTGCCAGTGCGCCGTGGGCTGCCCGCGCAACGCGAAGAACGGCGTGCACCTCAACGCCCTGCCGCAGGCCTGCGCGGCCGGTGCCCGCATCGTCTCCGAACTGCGCGTGGACCGGATCCTGGTGGAGCGGGGGCGGGCCGCGGGCATCGCCGGACGGCGCGGGGACGGCAGTTCCGCCGAGATCCTCGCGCCCCTCGTGGTGGTCGCCGCGGGCGCGACCGAAACCCCGCCGCTGCTGCGCCGGTCCGGGCTGGGCGGGCATCCCTGGCTCGGGCGGAACCTCGCCCTGCACCCGGCGATCAGCCTGGCCGGCCGGTTCGCCGACCCGGTGGAACCGGGGCGCGGGGTGCTGCAGAGCGCCGGGATCGAACAGTGGCACGACGAGGGCATCCTGATCGAGGCGACCGCCGCCCCGCGCGGGATGGGCACCTTCGTCCTGCCCGGACTCGGCAGCCGGTTGCGGGCCGAACTCGACGGCGCGGACCACCTGGCCACCCTCGGCGCCATGATCGCCGACGAACCGTCCGGCCGCGTGCTCGGCGGCCGGAGCACGCTGCTGCGGTACCAGTTGGCTCCGGCCGACGAACGGAAGCTGCGCACGGCACTGGGGGTAATGGGCGACGTGCTGTTCGCGGCGGGCGCCACCGAAGTGCTCACCGGGATCGCCCGGCAGCCGCGGGCGAAGAATCCCGCGCAGCTCAGGGACATCGTCGCTCGCGTACCCGCCGCCCAGTTGCATGTGGCCGCCTTCCACCCCACCGGAACGGCACGCCTCGGCACCGATCCCCGGACCAGTCCGCTGGACCCGCGGGGCAGGCTGCGCGGAGTGCGCGGCGTGTACGTTGCGGACGCGTCGGTGCTGCCGAGCTGCCCCACGGTGAACCCGCAGATCACCATCATGGCGGCGGCACTGGCCATCTCCGGCGGCATCGTGGCGGACTGACCCGTCCCGCAACCTCGGCGACTTCGCCGGGACCGGTGTCAGAGGGCCGGGGCGCAGTGCGCGGTGAGCGTTTCCGGCCTGCCACCGGACGTGCTGCCGAGAAAGCCGAAGGTCGTCGACCCGTTCACCGGCACGACGGCGTTGTAGCCCGCGTTCTCCACCGAAACCGACGAACCGCGCTGGGAAAGCCTGCCGTTCCACAGGTTTCCGATCGTCTCCCCGGAGGGCAGGTCCCAGCTCACCACCCAGCCGGTGAGGTCGCGGCCGCCGTCGTTGCGCACGGTCACCTGCACCTGGTAGCCGTTGGGCCAGGAGTTCGTCACCTGGTAGTCGGCCACGCAGCCGGGAGCGGGAGTGGCCGAGGTGGTGGGCAGGCTCGACGCGGGCGGCTGTGCGACCGGGGTGGCGGGGGCACCACCGCCGTCGCCGCCTCCGGCGAGCAGGCCGCCCAGCAACGCTCCCACCGCGACCAGGCTCACCGCCGCAGCGCCCACCAGGACCGTCCGCCGTGAGGGGCCCCGCCGCATCGGCAGCAGCAGCGTCGGATTGCGCGGGGGCCGTCCTTCGGCCACCGCCGCCAGCGCTCGCCGGGCCTCCTCCATGGACGGCCGCTGGGCCGGGTCGCGCCGCAGCATCCACGCCAGCACCTCGGCCAGCGGACCGCTTCGCTGTGGCGGGATGATGTCACCCGAGGCCACGCGCCGCAGGAGCGCGTAAGGGTTTTCCTCGTCGCCGAACGGCGGCTTGCCCTCCACGGCGGCATACAGGGTGGCGCCAAGGGAAAAGACGTCGGAGGCGGGACTCGCCTCCTTCCCGGCGGCCACCTCGGGCGCGAGATAAGCGGGAGTGCCGGCGAGAACGCCGCCGTCGGTGACGGTGTTTTCCCCGTAGGCGCGGGAAATCCCGAAGTCGGCGATCTTCGCCGTGCCGTCCTCGCCGATCAGCACGTTGGCCGGGGTCACGTCCCGGTGCACGATGCCCTCGGCGTGCGCCGCCGCGAGCGCGGCCGCCGCCTGCGCCCCGATCGCGGCCGCCTCGCCCGGCGGCAGCGGGCCCTCGGCAACCCGGGCGCCGAGGCTGCGCGACGGGAAGTACTCCATGACCAGGCAGGGTTTCCCGTCGTGCTCGACCACGTCGTGCACGCTGATGGCGTGGGGATGGCGCAGGCGCGCGGCGATCCGGCCCTCCCGGATGGCGCGGCGAACCGCCCGTTCCTCGTCGGCGGTGGCCCCGAGCACCAGCTGTTTGACCGCGACCATCCGGTCCAGCCGCTCGTCGTCGGCCTGCCAGACCACCCCCATCGAACCGCGCCCGATCTCGGACACCCGGCGGTAGCGTCCCGCGATCAGCCCGTCATCCTCCGCCACACCGGCGATTCTAGATACCGGCGGCGGGCCCGGCGTGTGCCGTGAGGGGTCTCCCCTCACGGTCGTATTTGCTGTGAGGGGACCCCTCACGGCAAGAGTCCGGTGTCCTGACGGGTGGAACCCGCGCGGCTGCGATACAGGCTCTAGGCGGCTCCGGCCAGGAGCCAGCGGGTTACGGGCACCTCGTACAACACGCCGAAACCGCCGATTTCGAGCGGTTTCCGGATGTCCCAGTCGTATTTCCCGAGAAACGCGGCCACGATCTCCTCCGGGGAGTCCCCGGTGTGCCGCCGCGCGGAGCCCTCCGCGACCGCCGGGGCGAGTCCGTCCTCCAGTGCCAGGGAAACGCGAGGGTCGCGGGCGAGGTTGCGGACTTTCACGGTCCGCTCCCCCACGCAGAACCACAGGCTGTCCGGCCGGTACACGAACCAGACGGGGGTGAGATGGGGCGAGCCGTCCGCGCGGAGGGTGCACAGCCACACGTTCTGCTCACGGTCAAGGCGGGACAGCAGGTCGCCGTCGGGTCGTCGCATGGCGCGATTCTTCGACCTCCACCGCACTCGAGGTCAAGGACCGAGAAGGCGCTTACTTCGCCGTCATCGCAGGGAAATGATCAGTGGCCGTGGTGGAGCTCCGACCGCACCCGGATCTCGTCCCGGTCTTCGGGGGCGGAGCTGCCGCTCACCAGTGGTGGCCGCACCCGGCGGTGGTTCCGCTCCAGGCCGTAGGCGAGAAGTCCCAGCAGGATCAGGAAGAGCATCAGGTTCGTCATGGCATCAATTTTGCGTGCGTCTACTTCCTGCCAAAAGTGGCAGATCTGACCGACTTCGCTAAAATCCTGCCATGCTGAAGACGGTCGCCGCCCTGCTCATCGATCAGCTCGCCCCGTTCGAATTCGGCGTGGTCTGCGAGGTGTTCGGCATCGACCGGTCCGACGACGGGGTGCCCGTCTTCGACTTCCGCGTCTGCGGCGAGCAGGCGGGCAAACCGCTGCGCACCTCGATCCCCGGCGTGCTCGTCACGCCGTCCCACGGGCTTGAGGGGCTCGAAGGCGCCGATCTCGTCGCGCTGCCCGCGGCGCTCCTGCGCGAGGAGTACCCACCCGCCGTACTCGAAGCGATCCGGGCCGCCCACGCGCGGGGCGCGACGGTGCTGTCCGTGTGCAGCGGCGCCTTCCTGCTCGGGGCGTCCGGACTGCTCGACGGCAGGCGCTGCACCACGCACTGGCACCACATCGCGGAATTCCAGCGGCGCTTCCCCGAGGCGAAGGCCGACCCCGACGTGCTGTTCGTCGACGAGGGCGACATCATCACCAGTGCCGGGACCGCCGCCGGGATCGACGCCTGCCTGCACCTCGTGCGGCGGGAACTCGGTTCCTCCGTGGCCACCCTGATCGCGCGGCGCATGGTCGTCCCGCCGCAGCGCGACGGCGGGCAGCGCCAGTTCGTCGAACTGCCGGTGCCCGAATGCTCCGGGGACAGCCTGCAACCCGTGCTCGCCTGGATGCTGGACCACCTCGCGGAAGAGCACACCGTCGCCGGCCTCGCCCGCCGCGCCGCCCTGTCCGAGCGGACCTTCGCGCGACGGTTCGTCGCCGAAACGGGCACCACCCCGCACAAATGGCTTTCGACCCAGCGGGTCCTGCACGCGCGGAGCCTGCTCGAGGACACCAGGCTCGGCATCGAGGAGATCGCGCGCGAGTGCGGTTTCGGCACCGCGGCCCTGCTGCGGCACCACTTCCACCGCCTCGTCGGTGTCTCACCCCACGACTACCGCCGCTCCTTCGCCGCCTCCTGATGATCAGTCGATGCGGTACTCCGTGTGGCGAACGTCGGTGACGAACATGTGGCCAGGGGCGTGGGTGACGGCGAACGGCGGCCGGGAGGCCATCAGCGCGGCCTGAGGGGTGACCCCGCAGGCCCAGAACACGGGGACGTCGCCGGGCCCGGCCACCACCGGATCGCCGAAGTCCGGAATCGCCAGGTCGCCGATGCCCAGCTCCGCGGGGTCCCCGGCGTGCACCGGCGCGCCGTGCACGGCGGGCATCCGGCCGCTGATCCCGGCCGCCTGCCCCACCAGGTTTTCCGGGACCGGACGCATCGACACGACCATGGGGCCGTGCAGCCGCCCGGCGGGGCGGCACGCCCGGTTGGTGACGTACATCGGCACGTTGCGGCCCTGCTCGACGTGCCGCAGCGGGATGCCCGCCTTCGCCAGTTCCGCCTCGAAGGTGAAACTGCAGCCGATGAGGAAGGCGACCAGATCCTCACGCCACCACGGTGTCGCGTCGGTGGTCTCCTCGACGAGCTCGCCGTCCCGCCACACGCGGTATCCAGGGAGGTCGGTGCGCAGGTCTGCACCGGGCGCGAGCACGGTGGTGGTCCGCCCCGGGTCGGTGACGTCGAGCACCGGGCACGGTTTCGGGTTGCGCTGGCAGAACACCAGCAGGTCGTAGGCCCAGTCACGCGGTACCGCGACGAGGTTCGCCTGCGTGTACCCGTCGGCCCACCCCGCCGTGGGCGCGACCGTACCGCCGCGGAAGAGCGCACGGGCCTCCGCGGGGGACAGGGCCGCCGGTTCGTCCACCGTCGTCATCCCTCCACTTCACCAGACCCGATGGGGAGATGCCATGGACCAACCGGCGGGAGTTCACGCGGTCGCGGAATCCCTGAGCCCGGACAGGATGCGGTCCAGCGCGGCGAGGTCCTCGGCGGGCAGTGAGCGCAGCGATTCGGGCGGGGTGGACAGGATCCGGTTCGCGGTCGCGGCGACCTCGCGGCCCGCTTCGGTGACCGTGACGAGCTTGCACCGCCGGTCGTCCGGGTGCACCGTGCGCTCGACGAGGCCGCGCCGTTCCAGATCGTCCACCAGCACCGTCGCGTACGGCCGGTCGGTGAGCAGTTCGGCCGCCAGCTCGCGCAGCGTCATCGGCCGGGCCGCGACCCGCCGCAGGGCCTTGGTCTTGACGAAGCTCATGCCGAGGGTGTCCACGACCTGCTTGCGGGTGTCGTGGTGCTCCAGCACCAGCTCGCGCATCCGCTCCCAGACCCGCGCCGAGACTCCAGTGGTGTCACCGGCCTCGCTCATCGTGCGCTCACCACCCGTTCTTCCGTTTCCACGAACCGCTCCGCGGTGCGGCGCGCCCAGGTCCCCGTCGTCGCGAAGCCGAGGATCACCGCCGTCACCCCGCATCCCACCATGATCCACCACGCGTAGTGGCTCGCCGGGGCGAACCCGGTGGCCAGCGGGCCGGTGATGTGCGAGGTGACCACGGCGCCGAGGACCGCCACCCCCAGTGTGGAGCCGACCATCCGGCTGGTCGAGGCGACGGCCGCGGCCACCCCGGCCTGTGCCCGCGGCATCCCGGACACCGCCGTGTTCGTGATGGGCGGGTTGAGCAGGCCGAAACCGATGCCGAACACCAGGTAGGCGGCGATCAGCAGGGGCAGGGGCGCGGTGGCGGTCACGCGGGTGAGCAGCAGGCCCGCCACGATGAGCGCGGTGGCGCCGAGGACCAGCGGGCGCCGTGCCCCGCGCCGGGCGACGATCCGGCCCGAAACCGGCGCCAGGGCGAGGATCATCGCCGCGGTCGGCAGGGTCAGCAGTCCGGCGTGCAGTGGCGTGAGACCGCGCACGTTCTGCAGGTAGATCGCGTTCAGGAACAGGAAGCCGCCCATCGAGGCGAAGGCGCACACCGCTATGACGGTGGCCCCGGAAAACGGGGCACTCGCGAAGAACCGCGGGTCGATGAGCGGTTCGGCCCGCCGCTTCTCGTACGGCACCAGGACGGCCAGCGCGAGCACGGTGATCGCGAAGACGCCCAGGGTCCGCGCGGACAGCCAGCCCGCGTGCGGCGCTTCGATGATCGCGTAGGTGAGGCTGCCCAGGATCACGATGACCAGCGCCTGCCCCACCGGGTCGACGCGCCGCGCCCGCGGTGCCTTCGACTCGGGCACGAACAGCGCGGCCAGCGTGAACGCGGCGATGCCGATCGGCACGTTGATCCAGAAGATGGACCGCCAGCCGACGGCGCCCACCAGCGCGCCGCCGGTCACCGGGCCGAGCGCCATGCTGACCCCGAACACCGCGCCCCAGACCCCGATCGCGCGGGCGCGTTCCCTCGGCTCGGTGAAGGTGTTGGTGACGATGGACATGGCCACCGGATTGAGCATCGAACCGCCCACGGCCTGCAGCATCCGGAATGCGATCAGCGGCGCGATGCCGGGGGCGAGGCTGCACAGCAGGGACCCGAGGGTGAACAGCGCGAGCCCGGTCTGGAAGGTCCGGCGCCGTCCCACCCGGTCGCCGGTGGAGCCGGACAGCATCAGCAGCGCGGCCATCACCACGGTGTAGGCGTCGATCGTCCATTGCAGGCTGGAGACCCCGGCACCGAAGGTGCGCTGGATCGACGGCAGCGCGAGGTTGACGATCGTGCTGTCCATCGAGACGAGGAACAGGCTCAGGCAGCAGATGGCCAGGACCAGCAGCTTGCGCCGCGGGGTCGGTTCCGGCACGGATCCCTCCGATTCGTTGTAGGCATCTAACGATTATAAGCCTACAACTAATCGACGCTGGACACCTAATCATCTAATGATTTAACGTTTCCTCGCGGGATCCTCGGAGCGGAGGGAGTCATCGTGACGGGCGAGCGGCGCAGTGCGGCCTGGTTTTCGGCCACCGGACGGCCAGGCATGATCTACCGGTCGTGGATGCGGAACCAGGGTTTCGGTGCCGAGGTCTTCGACGGCAGGCCGGTGATCGGCATCGCCACCAGCGCTTCGGAACTCGCGCCGTGCAACGCCCACCTGCACCGGGTGGCCGAGGCGGTCAAACGGGGCGTGTGGCAGGCCGGAGGATTCCCACTGGAGTTCCCCACCATGGCCACCGGCGAGACGCTCATGCGGCCCACCGCCATGCTCTACCGCAACCTCATGGCCATGGAGGTCGAGGAACTGATCCGCGCCAACCCGCTCGACGGCGTGGTCCTGCTCTCCGGCTGCGACAAGACCACGCCCGCGATGCTGATGGCGGCCGCCAGCGTGGACCTGCCGTCGATCATGGTCACCGGCGGCCCCATGCTCAACGGCAAGTACCGGGGCACCGACGTCGGCTCCGGAACCCACGTGTGGCGCTTCGAAGAAGAACTCAAGGCCGGGCGGATGACCCAGGAGGAATGCTTCTTCGCCGAAGGATGCATGGCCCGGTCCAACGGGCACTGCATGACCATGGGCACCGCCTCCACCATGGCCTGCCTGGCCGAGGCGCTCGGCATGCAGCTGCCCGGTTCGGCCACCTGGCCCGCGGTGGACGCGCGCCGCTTCGAAACCGCGCAGGAGGCGGGCCGCCGCATCGTGGCGATGGTGGACGAAGACCTGCGCCCGTCGCGGATCCTCACCCGCGAAGCGTTCGAGAACGCGATCCGGGTCAACGCGGCCATCGGCGGCTCGACCAACGCGATCATCCACCTGCTCGCGCTCGCGGGCCGGACCGGGACCGCACTCGCGCTGGACGATTTCGACGCACTGGCCCGGCCCGTGCCGACGCTGGTCGACCTGCTGCCCTCCGGCCGGTTCCTGATGGAGGATTTCTGTTACGCGGGCGGGCTTCCGGTGGTGATGAAGCAGCTCGTGGAGGCGGGTCTGCTGCACGGGGCGAGCGTGACGGTCACGGGCAAGAGCGTCGCCGACAACGTCGCGACGGCGGCCTGCTGGAATCCCGAGGTGATCACCCCGCTCGACGACCCGTTCCAGCCCGCCGGTACCGGAACCGCGGTGCTGCGCGGAAATCTCTGCCCCGGCGGGGCGGTGGTCAAGCAGTCGGCGGCCTCACCGCATCTGCTCACCCACCGGGGCCGCGCACTGGTCTTCGACTCGGCCGAGGACTACCACGCCGTGTGCGACGATCCGGAGCTCGACGTGGACGCGAACACGATCCTGGTCATCCGGGGCTCGGGCCCGAAGGGGTACCCGGGCATGCCCGAGGTGGCGAACGTGCCGCTGCCGTCGAAGCTGCTCAAGGCCGGGGTGACCGACATGGTGCGCATCTGCGACGGCCGGATGAGCGGCACCGGATACGGCACGGTCGTCCTGCACGTCACCCCGGAATCGGCGCTCGGCGGCCCGCTCGCCCTGGTGCGCACCGGGGACGAGATCACGCTCGACGTCCCGGCCCGCACGCTCACCCTGGAAGTCGGGGACGCCGAACTAAACCGGCGCCGCGCCGCCTGGCGGCCGCCGCGGCCCCCTTCCGACAGCGGATACACCTGGCTCTACGGCGAGCACGTGCTCCAGGCCGACCAGGGCGCGGACTTCGACTTCCTGCGCGGGCGCCGCGGGCACGCCGTCCCCCGCGACTCCCACTGAAGGGCTGTGAAGGGTCCCTTCACGGCGAGCCCCAGCCTCTCCGGCGGGAAAGAACGTCAGGATGGGTCGTCGAACAGCATGCGGGCCACCGGGGACAGCCCGGAAAGCTCGATGACGCGGCGGACCGGCGACCGCGACGGCACCACCAGCTCCAGCTCCATCTGCAGCACCCGCATCCGTTCCCCGAGCTGGAACAGCACCCGCAGCCCCGCACTGTCCAGATAGGACAACCGGGTCAGGTCCACCACCACGGCGGCCACCTCGTTGCCCACCGCCGCGTTGATCTCCTCCTGAACGGCGGCGGCGTTGTCCAGGTCGATCTCGCCGGACAGCTCGATGCACACCCTGCCGTCCAGCACCCGCGTCTCGACCCAGGCCTCGGTCACGATCCACGCTCTTGGCCAAGGGCGCGGCGGATGACCACCCGCGTGCCGTCCTCACCATGCTCGACGTGGACGTCGTCGGCACATTTCTGCATCAGCAACAGCCCCCTGCCCCGGTTGATCCCTCGCGGCCGGCGCCACCGGCCCGTGTCCCGGACGGTCACCACCGCGTCGCCCTGCCGCCGTTCCAGCAGCACCGTCACCATGCCCCCGGCGGGACCGTACGCGTGCTCCACCACGTTCGTGCAGGCCTCGCCGACCGCGAGCAGCAGATCCCCCGCGGCCTCGGGGTCCGCGGCCACCGCGGACAGCCACCGGCGCATCGTCGCCCGGATCTCCTTCAACGCCTCGGGAACCGCGGGCACCGCCACCTCCAGCGGACCGACCTCCTCGACGGTCTGGCGCCGGAGGGTGAGCAACGCGACGTCGTCGTCCGGCACCTCGTCCCCGATCAGCCGCCGCATCACCTGCGCGCACACCCGGTCCGCGGTCTGGACGGAAACCGCCTCGCGCAACAGGTCCAGACCGGTATCGAGCGGACGGTACCGGCGTTCCACCAGACCGTCGGTGTACAGGCAGCACACCGCGCCCTGGGGCAGTTCGACCACCGTGCTGTGGCGGCGTGCTTCGTGCACCGCGCCGATCGGCGGGTCGACCGGCAGCGTCACGAATTCCGGGTCCTTCCCCGGCACCGCCAGCAGCGGTTCGAGATGCCCGGCCGAGGACAGGTGCAGCCGTTCGAAGGCGGAGTCGAGCGTGGCGTAGAGCACCGTCGCCATCATCCCCGGCTCGAAATGCAGCGCCTTGCGGTCCAGCCGGGTCAGCACCTCCGCCGGGTCGTCCGTCTCCAGGGCGTAGGCGCGCAGCGCGCTGCGGAACCGGCCCATCACCACCGCCGCGGGCAGGTCGTGGCCGACCACGTCGCCCATCACGATGCCGACCCGGCCGGACGGAAGAGTGAAAACGTCGTACCAGTCCCCGGCGACGCTGGAACGGCCGCCCGGAACGTAGCGCGCGGCGATGTCCAGCGTCGGCAGCGCCGGGAGCTTCGCGGGCAGCAGACTCCGCTGCAACTCGGTGGCGGCGGCCCGCGCCGCCTGCGACCGTTGCGCCTGGATCGACAACGCCACCCGGTCGCCCGCGAGTTGCAGCAGGTGGATGTCGTCTTCGGTGAACGAGTGGTCCCGGACCGTCCCGACGTGCAGCACGCCGATCAGCGACCCGCCCACCAGCAGCGGCACCCCGAGCAGGGTGTGCAGGCCCCGCTCCCACAGCAACTGGTTGACCACGGTGGTCTCGTCGATCCGCTCGAGCAGCACGGGCCGGCGCTCCGCGGCGATCCGGCCGGCGAACCCCTTGCCGAGCGGGACGCGCACCCCCTGGTGGACCTCGGGATCCATGCCGCGCGCCGCCGCGGCGAACAGCTCGCCCCCGCCCGGTTCGAGCAGCAGCACCACCGCCGTGTCGGCGTGCATCACCCGCCGGACCCGTTCCAGCAACTCGGTGAGCACGTCCTCGGTGTCGAGATGGGCAAGCGCGTGGTTGCTGACGAAACCGATCCGGCGCAGCCTGTCCTCCGCACTCGCCGTCGATGACATGATCCGAGATTGCCCAGCCTTACCCGTTCGGAAACCCGGGGTTACGGTGCGTGTGGCACCCACCGGTGATGCGACCCCCGGGCCAGAACCCGTCCCACCACCCGCCTTGGGACCAAGGTAACTCCGCTCCGCTCCCCCGTCGAGTCCTCCGGTCGGGCGCGGCCGGGGAACCGGGGAGGACCCGCCGGCGACGGGGCCCCGGCGGGCCGTGGGTCAGGGGCGCTCGATCAGATAGCCGACCACGTCGGGCCCGGGGTGCGCGGCACCCGAGCCGTCCCGGCGCGCCACCGGTTCCGGCAGCTCCACCGGATCCCCGTTGCGGGAGGCACCCGCGGGCCGTGGACCGATCCACGCCACCGACAGCGCGGTCTCGCCCTTGAGGAACCGGTGCGCCCGCACCCCGCCGGTCGCGCGGCCCTTCGCCGGGTACTCGGTGAACGGGGTGACCTTCACGCTGGTGCCGGTGGCGGTGACCACCATCGGCTCGCCCCGCTCCGGATCGTCCGTGCGGACCGCGCCGAAGAACACAACCTGTGCATCGGGAACCAGCTTGATGCCCACCATCCCGCCGCTCTTGAGCCCCTGAGGCCGCACCAGCGACACCGACAGCCGCAGCAGCGACCCGTCCGAGGCGACGAACGCGAGGGTCTCGCGCCCGTCGGTCAGCCAGCTCGCCCCGACCAGTTCGTCGCCGTCCTTGAGCGTGATGATCTCGAACTCGTCCGCCCGCACCGGCCATTCCGGGGCGCACACCTTGACCACGCCGTGCTTCGTGCCCAGCGCCAGCCCCGGCGAACCGGCGATGTGCTCGCCGAGCGGCGCGAGCCCGACGACCCGCTCCCCCTTCTCCAGCGGCAGGAGTTCCCGCGCGGCCATCCCGCCGCGCAGCGACACCGTGCCGCCCTGCTCCGGCAGCACGGGCAGCGGGAGCACGTCGGTCTTGAACGCGCGGCCGCGGCTGGTGATCAGCAGCACCTGCCCGCGGGCGGTCGAGGACACGACCGCGGCGACGGCATCGTGCTTGACCCGGCCGTGGCGGCGGCGCCCCTCGGGGGCCTCCTCCGACTCGGCCGCGGTGCGCGCCACCAGGCCGGTGGCGGACAGGACCACCTGGCACGGATCGTCGGCGACCTCCAGCGGACCCGCCGGCTGCGAGGCGGCCAGCACTTCCTTGAGGTCGCCGTCGATCAGCGCGGTACGGCGCTCGCTGCGGAAGTCCTTGGCGATCTTGGCCAGTTCGGTGGACACTACGCGCTTGAGCACGGACTCGTCCTCGAGGATCTTCGTCAGCTCCGCGATCTCCTCGCGCAGCCGGTCCTGCTCCTCCTCCAGTTCGAGCTTGTCGTACCTGGTCAGCCGCCGCAGCGGGGTGTCGAGAATGTAGCTCGCCTGGATCTCGGAGAGCTTGAACCGCTTCATCAGGCCGTCCTTGGCCGCGGCCGCGTTCTCGCTGTTGCGGATCAGCCGGATCACCTTGTCGATGTCCAGCAGGGCGAGCAGCAGACCCTCCACCAGGTGGAGCCGCTCCTCGCGCTTGCGGCGGCGGTACCGGGTGCGCCGGGTCACCACCTCGTAGCGGTGCGCGAGGAACACCTCGAGCAGTTCCTTGAGCCCGAGCGTCCGCGGATGCCCGTCGACCAGGACCAGGTTGTTGATCCCGAACGACTGCTCCAGCGGGGTGAGCCGGTACAGATCGGCCAGCAGCGGCTGCGGGTTCACCCCGACCTTGCACTCGATCACCAGCCGTGTGCCGTTCTCGCGGTCGGTGAGGTCCTTGACGTCGGCGATCCCGGTGAGCCGCTTGGACTTGTTCACCTCGTCGGTGATCTTCTCGATCACCTTCTCCGGGCCGACGCCGTAGGGCAGTTCGGTCACCGTGATGGCCTGACGGCCGCGGCTGCCTTCGAGCGGCCCGATCTCGACCTTCGCCCGCATGCGGACCACCCCGCGGCCGGTTTCGTAGGCCTTGCGCACCTCGTCGAGCCCGAGCAGCAGCCCGCCGGTGGGCAGATCCGGCCCCGGCACGAACTCCATCAGCTTGTCCAGCGAGGCGTTCGGGTGGTTGATCAGCCAGCGGGCGGCGCCGATGACCTCGCCCATGTTGTGCGGGATCATGTTGGTCGCCATGCCGACCGCGATCCCGGAAGTACCGTTGACCAGAAGGTTCGGATACGCGGCAGGCAGCACCGACGGCTCCATGAGCGAACCGTCGTAGTTGGGCCGGAAGTCGACGGTCTCCTCGCCGAGCTCGCCCACCAGCTGCATCGCCTCCGGCGACATGCGCGCCTCGGTGTACCGGCTGGCGGCGGGCCCGTCGTCGGGCGAGCCGAAGTTGCCGTGGCCGTCGATGAGCGGCGCGTTCATCGAGAAGTCCTGCGCCAGGCGGACCATCGCGTCGTAGATCGCGGTGTCGCCGTGCGGGTGGTAGCGGCCCATCACGTCGCCGACCACGCGCGAGGACTTCACGTACGCGTGCGTGGGCCGGTATCCGGCCTCGTTCATGGCGAACAGGATGCGGCGGTGCACCGGCTTGAGCCCGTCCCGCGCGTCGGGCAGTGCCCGGGAGTGGATGACCGAATAGGCGTACTCGAGGTAGGAGTCCTCGATCTCGGTCTTGACCGGGTTCTCGAAGACCTGGGCACCGGCCTGGTCGAAGGCGGCCGGATCGACCCGGGTGGTGGGGGTTTTGCGGCGTGCCATTGTGCTTGCTTCTCCTGACGGCTTCAGATGTCGATCGCGGCCTGGTCGACCCGGGCGGCCGAGGCGACCAGCCAGTTGCGCCGGGGTTCGACCTTCTCGCCCATCAGCAGTTCGAGTGCGGCTTCGGCCGCCTCGGCGTCATCGAAGGTGATGCGCCGGACGGACCGGGTCGCGGGGTTCATGGTGGTCTCCCACAGCTCGTCGGCGTCCATCTCGCCGAGGCCCTTGAAGCGGGGAACCGGGGTGACGATCTGCTTGCCCGCGCGCTCCAGCTCGGCCACCTTCGCCTCCATTTCCCGCTGGGTGAAGGTGAAATGGGTCTCCGGGTTGCGGCCCCTGGTGGTGATCTTGTGCAGCGGCGGCATGGCCGCGTAGAGCCTGCCGTCCTCGATCACCGGGCGCATGTAGCGGGCGAACAGGGTGATCAGCAGGGTCCGGATGTGCGAACCGTCGACGTCGGCGTCGGCCATCAGGATCACCCGGCCGTAGCGCATCGCCGACAGGTCGAAGGTCCGCCCGGTGCCCGCCCCGAGCACCTGCACGATCGAGGCGATCTCGGCGTTCTTCAGCGTGTCGCCGAGGCTGGCCTTCTGCACGTTGAGGATCTTGCCGCGCAGCGGCAGCAGGGCCTGGTACTCCGAGACGCGCGCCATCCGCGCCGAACCGAGCGCGCTGTCTCCCTCCACGAGGAACAGTTCGCTGCGGGAGATGCCGGTGGTGCGGCAGTCCACCAGCTTCGGGGGCATCGAGGCGCCCTCGAGTGCGGTCTTGCGGCGGGCGGCGTCCTTCTGCTGCTTCTGGGTCAGCCGCACGCGCGCCGCGTCGACCACCTTCTGCAGCACGACCTTCGCCTCGGCCTTGGTCTTGCGGTCCTCGGTCCAGGCCTTGAGCTGCCGCTCCACGATGCCCTGGATCACCCGCGTGATCCCGGCGGTGGACAGCTCGTCCTTGGTCTGCGAGGTGAACTGCGGCTCCGGAATGCGCACGTGGATGACCGCGGTCATGCCCTCCAGCACGTCTTCGGAGGTCGGCAGTTCCTCCTTCGGCTTCAGCAGGCCCCGCGTCTTGGAAATGGCCTCCTGCAGGGCCTTCGTCGCGCCGCGGTCGAAACCGCGGCGGTGCGTGCCGCCGTGCAGGTTGCGAATGGTGTTGGTGAAGCACTCGACCGTGCGCTCGTAGCCGGTACCCCACCGCAGCGCCACCTCGACCTCGGCGTGACGCTCCACATTGGACCTCATCACGCCGTTCTCGTCGGCGGCGTTCTCCTTGTAGGTGCCCGTGCCCGTGATCAGCAGGGTGCCGGAGACCGGCTTCTCCCCGCCGGGGCTGAGGTACTCCACCATGTCCTTGAGCCCGTTGGGGAAGTGGAAGGTCTCCTCGCCGATCGAGCCCTCGGTGGCGTCCCGCAGCACGTAGGTGACGCCCGGCACCAGGAACGCGGTGTTGCGCAGCTTCGTGCGCACCGCTTCGGTGTCCAGTTTGGCGCCCGCCTCGAAGTACCGCGCGTCGTACCAGTAGCGGATCGAGGTGCCGGTGCGCTCGCCGCGCTTCATCCTGCCGGTCACGCGCAACCCGGCCTGCGGCGAGAACTTCGCCTTCGGGCCCGGACCGTCGAACACGCCGGGCACACCGTGCGCGAAGGACATCTCGTGCACCTTGCCCGTCTGCTTGACGGTGACGTCGAACCGGTGGGACAGCGCGTTCACCGCGGAGGCGCCGACGCCGTGCAGGCCGCCCGAGGTCTTGTAGCCCGAGCCGCCGAACTTGCCGCCCGCGTGCAGCCGGGTCAGCACCAGTTCCACCCCGGACAGGCCGGACTTGGCGTGCCGGCCGGTGGGGATGCCGCGGCCGTCGTCGTCGACCTGGACGCTGCCGTCGGCGTGCAGCGTCACCACGACACGGGTGGCGTGACCGGCGACACCCTCGTCGGTCGAGTTGTCCACGATCTCGCTGAACAGGTGGTTGATCCCGCGGCTGTCGGTGGACCCGATGTACATGCCGGGTCGCTTCCGAACGGCTTCCAGCCCCTCGAGGTGGGTGAGGTCGTCGGCCCCGTACAGGGGCTCAGCTGAAGCGGTCACAGGGTGTTTCTCCCAGGTTCTGGCATGCGGTTCGGCGAGGGGCCTGTCGTGGTGCCGCACCGGCGACCCACGGTGGGACAGGGTATCCGAACCCCCTGACAAGCCCGTGATTATCGCGCCGGGAGGGGATCATGGCGCGGCGGCGGGGGCGTCGCGCCCATCGGTACCGACCACCAGACTACCGCCGCCGGCACCCATCCGGGCTGGTCACCGCTAGAGTCGGGCTGTGAGACGCAGGCCGGATGCCCCGCTGCCGCCCCGCAACGGGCTGGACCCGGCGCGGATGAAGCTGCCCGCCGAAGGGCCGTGGGCGACCGTCCGGGACCACCTGGTGGAACGCATCCCCAAGCTGCCGCCCGCCCGGCTGGACGCGATGCTCGCCGAGGGGCGCATCGTCGGCCTGGACGGTCCGGTGACGGCGGACACGCCGTTCCGGCCGGGCATGTTCGTCTGGTTCCACCGCGATCTGCCCGACGAAACCCCGGTACCGTTCGAGATCGCCATCGTGCACCGGGACGAAAACCTGGTCGTGGTGGACAAACCACACTTCCTGGCGACCATCCCGCGCGGACAGCACGTGCTGGAAACCGCGCTCGTCCGGCTGCGCCGCGACCTCGGCCTGCCCGAGCTGTCCCCGGCGCACCGGCTGGACCGGGTGACCGCGGGGCTGCTGATGTTCGTGGCCCGGCGTGAACTGCGGGGCGCGTACCAGACCCTGTTCCGCGACCGGAAGGTCACCAAGGAGTACGAGGCCGTCGCCCGCCACGACCCCGCGCTGCCCCTGCCGCGCCGCGTGACCAGCCGCATCGTCAAGGAACGGGGCGTGATCACCGCGCAGGAGGTCCCCGGGCCGCCGAACGCGGAGACCCTGGTCGAACTGGCCGAGCATCGCGACGGGCTCGGCCGGTACCGGCTGGTGCCGTTCACCGGCCGCACCCACCAGCTTCGCGTCCACATGAACCGGCTCGGCATCCCGATCCTGGGCGACCGCTGCTACCCGGCGCTGGTGGAGACCCCGTTGCACGACTTCAGCCGCCCCCTGCAACTTCTGGCGAAGACGCTGGAGTTCACCGACCCGGTCACCGGGAAGCACCGGCGGTTCGAAAGCACCCGCACCTTGGCGGCCTGGACCTCCTATGCCGACTGGGACCGGGATCCACGCTCGTCAACGCGGCTGTGAGGGAAGAGTCCGGGGCCGTCGAGATCCAAGCGTGATCGGTTGGGGATTTCCGAATTTTTCTTTTTGTGATATGATGCACAAAATGCCGGATAACGTGTCGGCGTGCATTCCGAAATCAGCCAGACGGCCCTGACCGCGGCCGCCGCCCGCGCCGCCCATCCGCTCGTGGACGCCGAGCCGCGGATCTTCACCGATCCGCTCGCCACCCCGCTCCTCGGCGCCCAGGCGGAGGAGTTCCTGCGCTACCACCGCGAGCACGGCGCCCATCCGATCCTGGCGGCCGCCCGCGCCCAGGTCGTGATCCGCAGCCGCTACACCGAGGACAGGCTCGCCGAGGCGGTGCGCTCCGGCGTGACCCAGTACGTACTGCTCGGCGCCGGCCTCGATTCCTTCGCCTACCGCAATCCCCTGCCGGTGCACGTGTTCGAGGTCGACCATCCCGCGACCCAGGAGGGCAAACGCGCCCGGCTGGCGGCGGCGGGCACCCCGGTGCCGGACACCGTGTCCTACGCCCCCGTCGACTTCGAGGCCGGTTCGCTCACCGCGAGCCTGCGCGCGGCCGGGTTCGATCCGGCACGTCCCGCGTTCGTCGCCTGGCTCGGCGTCACCGTGTACCTCACGCCCGGCTCGATCCGGCGGACCCTGGCCGCACTGGGCACCTTCGCCCCCGGTTCGCAGCTCGTCGCCGACTACCTGGTGCCCGAATCACTGCGGGACGAGACCGGGCGCGCCTATGCGCGGGGCGTGGGCGGGGTCGCGGCCGAGCGGGGTGAGCCCTGGCTTTCCTTCTTCGCCCCCGGGGAAATGGCGGCACTGCTGTCCGAGTACGGGTTCCGGGTGCTCGACGACGCCGGGCAGCGCGAAGCGATCGTGCCCGGACTGTGGCGGCGGACCGACAGCCTGTCCCCCAGTTCCCTTTCGCGCCTGGTCCACGCCGGGCGCTGAGCGGGCTCAACCGCGGCGCGCCTCGATCAGGAAGCGCTGGGAGTGCGCGACGAAGGACCCGTGCTCCCGGATCAGGTCGTGCAGGTCGGCCAGCCGCGCGCGGTAGGTCTCCACGTCGAAGCCCGGCACGATCCAGATCACCTTCCGCAGGAAGTGCACCACGGCGGCGATGTCGTGGAACTCCATGCGCAGCGCCTCCTGTCGCAGGCCGGTCACCGTGAGCCCCGCCGCACTCGCCGCCGCCACCGCCACCGAGGCGCTGCGGGCCTGGCTCACCGGTTGCGGCCCCATCAGGTAGTCGGTGAGCTCGCGCACGCTCCCGGCGCCGACCTGCTGGGACAGGTAGGTCCCGCCGGGGGCGAGCACGCGCGCGATCTCGTCCCAGGCGACGATCACCGGGTGGCGGCTGACCACCAGGTCGAAGGTCCCGGAACGGAACGGCAGCGTGTCGTCGGCCGCGCCGACCACGAAGGCGCCGAGCGGGCGCAGCTTCTCCCGGGCGAGCGCGAGGTTGGGGGGCCAGGACTCCGTCGCCGCCAGCAGCGCGGGCGGCCGGGACACCGTGGCGAGCACCTCGCCGCCACCGGTCTGCACGTCCAGCGCAGCCGTGGCCGAGGCCATCCGCTCGGCCATCAGCCGCGCGTAACCCCAGGATGGCCGGGCCTCGGTGGCCCGTCCCGAGAACCACGAGAAGTCCCAGCCTTCGACCGGCACGGAGGCACCCTCGCTGAGCAGTTCGTCGAACGTCGGCATCGGGAAAGAATGCCGGAGCGGCCGGGGTCCGCGCGAATGATTTACCGTTATCGCCTATCCCGTTCTTCTTTTCCGGCGAACCGCGTAGGCACTCGATCACGGCGTCACGACGAGAGAAGAAGTCGGCACGCGCAGCAGTGTTACCTCCCCGGATGTCGGCATCGACACAGGTTTGAAACCTGGCGAGGCCGGGTCGTTACGGTAACGTTATTGGCGTACGGGCGAGCCGGCCGCATTTGTCCGACTGGGCCGGCCCGCCACCATTCGGGCGCGTTTTCCGCGCCAGCGAAAGGATTACCGTTTTGCGGCGAAATATGCCGCCGATGCTTCGTGCGCTCGCCAATCGCAACTACCGCCTCTGGGCCTCGGCCGACCTCGTCTCGGTCACCGGCAGCTGGATGCAGGTACTCGGACTCAACTGGGTGGTCCTGGCGCGCACCGGCTCGGCGACTTCGGTCGGCTTCTCGGTCCTGCTGAGCACCCTGCCCGCGCTCCTGCTGGGGCCCTGGGCGGGCGCGCTCGCGGACCGCCACCCCCCACGCCGGATCATCCTCGCCGGTGAGAGCCTCCACCTGGTCACGGCGCTGCTGCTGGCCTTCGTGGTGTGGCGTGACCTCCCCATTTCCGCGATCTACGGACTTACCGCGGTCGGTGGTCTCATCGGCGCGCTGGAAGGCCCGGCCCTGGGCCGGTTCGCCGGCCAGGTGGTGTCCAAGAAGGACCTCGGCAACGCACTGGCCTGGAACTCGATCACCAACTCCGCCGGGCGGGTACTGGGCATGAGCCTGGCCGGGGTGCTGGCCGCGGTGGTCGGCAACCCGCTGCTGTTCCTCATCAATGCCGCCAGCTTCGTCGCCGTGATCGTGACCGTCATGGTGATGCGGCCCGCGGAGTTCCACCCGCTGGAGGTCAGCCCGCCCGAGCAGGCGGGTGTGCGGGCCGGACTGCGCTACGTCGGCCGGAGCCGGATGCTGATCGTCCTGTTCGCCCTCGGCTTCGTGCTCTCCGGCCTCGGCCGGAACTACCAGGTCACCATGGCCGCCATGACCGAGGGACCGCTCGCCGCCGGTGCCGCGGGCTACGGCGCGCTGTCCTCGGTGTTCGCCGTCGGCACCGTCCTCGGCGGGATCCTCGCCGCCCGTGCCAAGGAACTGACCATGACCGTGCTGCTCGTCGCGGCCGCGGCCACCAGCGCGCTGCAGGCGGTCAGCGGGTACCTGCCGGGCCTGTTCGGGTTCGGCGCCGCGATCCTGCCCATCGCCGCCGGTGCCGTCGTGATCGACACGGCGAAGAGCACCCGTGTCCAGCTGGACTCGCACGAGGGCATGCGCGGCCGTGTGCTGGCTCTCCAGGGCGCGGTCGCCGCGGCCGCGGGCGCCGTCGGCGCGCCGCTACTCGGCTGGATGTCCGAGCACCTCGGGCCGAGGGAGGCACTGCTCGTCGCCGGGCTGGTCACCCTGGCCGCCACCGCGGTCGCGGCCGCCGCGCTTCGCGTCCGGCAGCCGGCGGCGGAAGAGATCGCGGACGAGATCACCGTCCCCGTGGCCGCCTGACCGGCTCAGGCCGCGCCCGGACGTGTTCCCGGGCGCGGCCTCCGCGTCGTCACGCCGGGCGGGCGCAGAAGTTGTAGCAGCCCGCGACGACGTTGCGGACGTGCACGATCGACACGCCCGGCTCCGCGAGCAGCCGGGCGATCTCCCGTGCCCCCTGCTCACCGTCTTCGACCAGTGCGCCTTCGCCCATGTCGCCCCGCTCGTCGTAGGCACGCACGATCTGGCGCCGGTGCGCCAGGCCCGGCGGGTACTCGGTCACCGTCGCGTAGCCCGGGCAGTCCTCGGCGTGGACGAACAGCGGCCCCCGCTCGGCATAGGGGCCCGCGGTACCCGGAGGGGTGTAGGCCATCAGCACGACGCGTTCCCCTGGAAGCGATTCCCGCAGGCAGCACCGCAACGGCGTGCCCCCCTCCTCGTCGATCCGCGGCTCGAGCGGATTGCCCGCCTCGTCGCGTCCGGCGGCACGGATACGGTCCAGGTAGGAGACTGGGATCGCCTCGATCAGAAAGCTCATGCCCCGAGCTTTCCGCCGCGCGGCCGCCGAAGCTGGCGAGAATCGGCCATCGGCCTCCGGCGGAGCTGTGCGCGAGCTGTGAGTTGCTGGGCGAAACGCCGGTTCCGTCTTACCCTGGAGCACGGGAGATCCCGCGGTCCTGCCCGATGCCCGTCGGCATCCGGCGCACGAGCGGTCCCTGGCGCGGTTCCCCCCTAGCCCGCCAGGGACCGCGTCCCCCCGGCCTCGTGAGGTGCGCGGCGGCCGGGGGTGCGGCACAGTGGAGCCATGGCGGGGCAGCGCGTGACGGTGCAGGTCGACGGCCGCCGCATGGTCCTGTCCAACCTGGACAAGGTGCTCTACCCGGAAACCGGGTTCACCAAGGGCGACGTGATCGACTACTACGCCAGGGTCGCCCCGGTGCTGCTGCCCCACCTTCGCGACCGGCCCACCACCTTCCGCCGCTTCCCCGAGGGCGTCGGCGGCGAACCGTTCTTCGAAAAGGACGTGGCGCGGCACGCTCCGGCCTGGGTGCGCACCGCGCGGCTGCCCAGCAGCCGCGGCCGCGAGGGGGTCAACGCCCACCCGCTGATCAACGACCTCCCCACGCTGGTCTGGGCGGCCAACCTGGCCGCACTCGAACTGCATGTTCCACAGTGGACGGTCGGGCCGGGGCAGACCCGGCACCCGCCCGACCTGCTGGTGTTCGACCTCGATCCGGGCGCGCCCGCCACCATCGTGGAATGCTGCCGGGTCGCGGTCCTGCTGCGGGAAGAACTCGCCGCCGACGGGCTGACCCCGTACGCGAAGACCAGCGGTTCCAAGGGCTTGCAGCTCTACTGCGGGGTGCGGGCCCGGCGGCCCGCGGCCACTTCGGAGTACGCCAGGGCGATCGGCACCCGGCTGGCCGGGCGTCATCCCGGTGAAGTGGTGGCGGCCATGGCCAAGGCGCTGCGCCCGGGCAAGGTGTTCATCGACTGGAGCCAGAACAACCCGGCGAAGACGACCGTGGCACCGTATTCCCTGCGCGGGCGGGAGCGGCCCACCGTGTCCACGCCCGTCACCTGGGAGGAGGTCGAGTCCTGCCGCCGTCCCGAGGACCTCACGTTCACCAGCGGTGACGCCCTGGCCAGGGTGGAAGCCCACGGCGACCTCTTCGCCCCCGTGCACGACGACCACGTCGCCGTCCCTGGAGCGTAAGGAGAGGTCGGGAACCCGCCAGCGGAAACGGCTCCGCGGCCCCGAAGATCGGGGCGTGACTACCACCACGACTCCGGTCGCCTTCCGCGGGCGACTGCTGGCGGTCCTGCTCACCGGCCAGTTCATGGCCAATGTGGACACCGCGATCGTCAATGTGGCCGCCCCGTCGATCGCCGCCGAACTGGCCGCCACCGGCGGACAGCTCGCCCTGGTCGTCTCCGGCTACCTCGTCGCCTACGCGGTGCTGGTGGTCACCGGAGCACGGCTCGGCGCCGCACACGGCCACCGCCGCGTCTTCTGCGGCGGCCTGGCCCTGTTCACCCTTGCGTCGCTGGCCTGCGGGCTGGCGACGGGGCCGGTCACCCTGATCGCCGTCCGTTTCGCGCAGGGCGCCGGTGCCGGGCTGATGGTGCCCCAGGTACTCAGCGGGATCCAACTGCACTTCACCGGCCCGCACCGCATGCGGGCGCTCGGCTGGTACGCGATCGCCCTGTCCGGGGGCGCGGTCACCGGTCAGGTGCTCGGCGGACTGCTGGTTTCGGCGAACCTGTTCGGCCTGTCCTGGCGCCCGATCTTCCTGATCAACGTGGTGCTCGGGGTACCACTGCTCGCCGCCGCCCGGCTGGTCCTTCCCCGCGACGACGGGCGCGGGGACCGGCCGGTCACCGCGGCACCGGTGGTGGCGCTGTCGGTTTCGGTGCTGCTGCTGATCGTGCCGCTGGTCCTCGGCCGCGACCAGCACTGGCCACTGTGGACCTGGCTGTGCCTGGCCGCGAGTGTGCCCGCCTTCGTGGGGTTCCTGCGCGTGGACCGGCGCGCCCCGGCACCGCTGATCGCCCCCGAGGTGTTTCGCGACCCCTTGGTGCGCAACGGTCTTCTCGCGCATGGGCTGACCACGATGACCTACTTCTCGCTGCTGTTCGTGCTCGCGCTGTACCTGCAGCAGGGGCTGCGCACCGGCCCGGTGTACTCGGGACTGGCGATGGTTTCCTGGGTGGTGGCGTTCGGGGTGGGCGGGAAACTGCCGGTTCGCTTCCTGCCCCGGCGGCGGGCCGTCACCGGCTGCCTCGTCCTCGCCACCGGATACGTCGCGGTGTGGGTCTACCTGCTGGCCGGGGGCCGGGCGGGACTGCCGCTGTCCGGCCTGCTGACCATCGGCGGGCTCGGGCTCGGAATCAGCGCCAGTGCGCTGGTCGGCACGATGACCTCGGCCCTTCCCGACCGCTACGCCGCCGACCTGTCCGGCCTGATCACCACGAACGCGCAGCTGACGGGCGCGCTCGGGATCGCCGTGGCGGGCACCGCGTACCTCGCCCTCCCCGTCCCGCCCGCGACCGCGTTCACCCTGGTGCTGATCGGCTTCACGGTGCTGGCCCTCCTCGGCGCGACCGCGGCCACCCGGACCACCCGGGCGTTGCCGTGAGGGGACCCCTCACGGCCGCTGAGCACTGTGAGGGGACCCCTCACGGTGCTCAGCGGGCGGGGAGGATGCGGCCGCGCACCTCGCCGAAGCCGATGCGGCCGCCGCGGGTGCCCGGCGCCGTGGCCGAGATGACCACCTCGTCGCCGTCGGCGAGGAAGGTGCGCTCCTCGCCGTTCACCACGACCGGCTCCCGGCCGCCCCAGCTCAGCTCGATGAACGCGCCGCGCTGCTCCTTCTCCGGCCCGGAGATGGTGCCCGAGGCGTAGAGATCACCGGTGCGGCTCGCGGCCCCGTTGACGGTCATGTGCGCCAGCATCTGCGCCGGGGACCAGTACATCTCCCGGTACGGCGGGCGGGAGACCTCCTGCCCGTTCCACGACACCGTGAGCTCGATGTCCAGCCCCCACGGCTCGCGCTCGGTCAGGTAGGGCAACGGGGCCGGGTCCTGCCCGGGGGTCGGGACGCGGGCCGCCTCCAGCGCCGCCAGCGGCACCACCCACGGCGAGATCGAAGTCGCGAAGCTCTTGCCGAGGAACGGGCCGAGCGGCACGTACTCCCACGCCTGGATGTCCCGCGCCGACCAGTCGTTGACCAGGACCGCGCCGAACACCCGCTCCGCGAACTCCTCCACCGGCACCGCGGAACCCAGTTCGGATCCGGTGCCGACCAGGAAGCCCAGTTCGGCCTCGATGTCGAGCCTGCGGCTCGGCCCGAACGTCGGCGCTGCCTCGTCCGGTGCCTTGCGCTGGCCGCTGGGCCGCACGATGTCGGTGCCCGAAACGACCACTGTCCCGGCGCGCCCGTGGTAGCCCACCGGCAGGTGCTTCCAGTTCGGCATCAACGGCGCCGAGTCCGGGCGGAACAACCGGCCCAGATTGGTCGCGTGGTGCTCGGAGGCGTAGAAGTCGACGTAGTCGGCGACGGCGACCGGCAGGTGCAGGGTCACCGCCCGCACCGGGTGGACGGCCGCGTCCGGCACCTCGCCGGACACCAGCTCGGTGATCCGTTCCCGGACCTCGTCCCACCGCCGCCGCCCCTGCGCCATGAACGCGTTCAGCGTCGGCTGCGCGAACACCTCGTCCCCGAGCGCCGCCGCGAGGTCCACCACCTGGTCCCCGACGCGGACGCCGACTCGCGGTCCGGTGCCGGGGGTGGAAAACACCCCGTAGGGCAGGTTGTCCAGCCCGAACAGCGAGCCTTCCGCAACGTCGATCTTCACGCCTTCGCTCCGTCTCCACCCAGCGCGCCCGCCGCGACCAGGTCCAGCTCCACGAGTTCGGTCAGCGGTTCGAGGATGTCGCACGTACCGAACGACAGGAACCGCCCGCGAACTTCTTCCTCCACAGTGGACACCCGATGCGCCACCGCCGCCCGGTCGCGCTCCGCCAGTGCCGCCACCACCTCCGGCTCCGCCGCACCCCTGGCCGCCAGTGCGGTGGCCAGCAGCAGGTTCAGGTAGCCGTGCTGCTCGAACCCGGTGACCGGATCGGTGTTGCGCACCGCGTGGTGCAGGCCCGCGGTGGCCTTGAACGGGACCTCCGCGCGCACCGCGGCCAGGATCGCGGCCGCCAGCTCCGTCTCGTCCGGGTACAGCTCCGCGCGCACGCCTCCGGTGCGGAACTTCGCGCGGTGACCGGTCTCCGCGCAGGCCGCCAGCGTTCCGGGCCGCCGCTCGTCCCGGGGCACCTCGACGAAGACGGGCGCCGGCGCGGCTTCGATCGCGGTGAAGAACTCCGGCACCCCCATTCCGGCCGGGATCGGGATTTCCAGTCCGGCCAGGCGCGCGGGCGACGAGGCCATCGCCTCGAGGACCGCGGGCAGTCGGGCGGGCCCTTCCGGCAGCGTCACCGACACCTCGACGGCGCCGATCTCCAGCCCGGGCAGCGCGGACGCGGGCAGCACCAGCGGCCCCACGATTTCGCGGTAGGCCGCGGCCAGATGCCGCGAGTGCGCGGGCACCGCGTCGGCCAGTGGCATCGACCCGGGCGGGAAGACTGCGGCGTCGTCGAGCAGGCCGCGGAACAGGGGCGGGATCAGCGGTGCGGTCACCGGGGCCCCCGGCCGGACCAGGTCCACGCGTAGCCCTCGTCCTCGGTGGCCGCACCGCCCTCGCCGAGTTCCAGCGGGCGGAACGTGTCGACCATGACGGCGAGTTCGTCGAAGAACTCGACGCCGATGCTGCGCTCGTAGGCGCCGGGCTGCGGGCCGTGCGCGTGCCCGCCGGGGTGCAGCGACACCGAGCCCTGGCCGATGCCGGAACCCTTGCGGGCCTCGTAGTTCCCCCCGCAGTAGAACATCACCTCGTCGGAGTCCACATTGGAGTGGTAGTACGGCACCGGGATGGCCAGCGGGTGGTAGTCCACCTTGCGGGGCACGAAGTTGCAGACGACGAAGCCTGCGCCCTCGAACACCTGGTGCGCGGGCGGCGGCTGGTGCACGCGGCCGGTGATCGGCTCGAAGTCGGCGATGTTGAACGTGTACGGGTACAGGCAGCCGTCCCACCCGACCACGTCGAACGGATGCCGGGGGTAGACGTAGCGGGTGCCCACGATCCCGGCGCCGCCCCGGTGCTTGACCAGGACCTCGACGTCCTCGCCCTCGGCCAGCAGCGGCTCGGCCGGGCCGTGCAGATCGCGCTCGCAGAACGGCGCGTGCTCCAGGAACTGGCCCCACTTGGACAGGTAGCGGCGAGCGGGGACGATGTGGGAGTTCGCCTCGATGAGGTAGACCCGCAGCGGGGTGTCCCCGGAGGGCACCCAGCGGTGGGTGGTGGCGCGCGGCAGCACCACGTAGTCGCCGGTGCGGAACGGCAGGACGCCGAAGACCGTTTCTACCACGCCTTCGCCGGACTCGACATAGGCGCATTCGTCGCCGATCGCGTTGCGGTACAGGGGAGACGACTCTCCCGCGACCACATAGGACAGCCGGACGTCGGAGTTGCCCAGCACCAGGCGGCGGCCGGTCACCACGTCGTGCCGCTTCCACTCCTCGCCGGGGAACAGGTCGTGGAGCTTGAGGTGCCGGGGCTTGAGCGGATGGTTGGCCTGGGTGGTCAGATCCGGGAGCTGCCACGGCGACGCGTCCACGAGCGCGGACGGGATGTGGCGGTGGTAGAGCAGCGACGAGTCGCTGGAGAAGCCTTCCTCCCCCATCAGCTCCTCGTAGTACAGACCGCCGTCCGGGGTTCGGAACTGCGTGTGCCGCTTGGGCGGGATCTCACCGACCTGCCGGTAGTACGCCACGATCGGGCCTCCTTGCCTTCGAACCGATGTTAGTAAATGTATTAACTAGTTCGCCGGGAGGCAAGGGTCAGTTCCGCCCGCGCACGTCGAACTGGGTGCGATTGGTGATCAGCTTGTCCAGCAGCATGATCAGGATGCGCTGCTCGGTCTCGGTGAGCACACTGGCCCACTCGTGCTCGCGCTCGTTCTGCGCGCGGAACACCTCGAGCATCTCCCGCCGCCCCCGCTCGGTCAGCGACAGCAGCACCGAACGGCCGTCGTGCTCGCCGGGTGCGCGCTCCAGCATGCCCTCCGCGACCAGCGTCTTCGTCAGGTTCGACACCGCGGCGCGGCTCATCCCGGTCAGCTCGGCGGCCTTCTTGGCCTCCAGCGGGCCCGCCAGCCACGTGACGAACAGCAGCCGGAAACCCGACCACGACCGGCCTCGCGGCCGGTGCACACTGGCCTCCAGGTCGTAGGTGACGATGTTCGACGCCCGGTTCAGGGTCAGGAGCACTTCGGTGGCCAACTGGTGCCGGAACCCGAACTCCCCGGCCAACCGGGTGTTCGCGAGCTCCACGAAGGACCAGAAGTCCAACTCGTCCGCGGTCATGGCGCCCACCCTACCCAAACTAGTTAACAGATGAACTACCTCGGGTAGTGGCATGCGGCCGTGAAGGGTCCCTTCACAGTCGATCCGGCCGTGGAGGGACCCTTCACGGCAACGGGGTGGTCAGGGATGGGGGAGGTGCAGGCGGGCGAGGACGGGGCGGTGGTCGGAGGCGAGTGTCGCCACCGTCCGGGTCGCCTCGACGGTCACCTCGGGTGAGACGGTGATCAGGTCGATGCGGCGGTCCGGCGCGGCCGCCGGGTAGGTGGGCTCGCCCTGCGGCGCGGCGTCGCGCACGCTCCCCCACAGCGCGGACAGTTCCGGTGCGCCCGGCTGCGCGTTGAAGTCCCCGACGAGCACCTTCGGCCCGCGATCGGCGGCGAGGATGCCGAGCATGTCGTTCACCTGGGCGCGGCGGACCGACGGGTCGGAGCGGTAGTCCAGGTGCGTGCAGTAGACGTGGACGACCGTGCCACGGACGTTCACCGCGACCTCGGCGAAGCCGGGGGCCGGGGCGGGCACCGGGTCGGGCACCTGAGTGGACAGCCGCGTGATCTCGTGGTTTTCCGCCGACAGCACCGGGTAGCGGCTCAGCACGGCGACCCCGAACCGGCGCCGGGGGGCACCGGCCGTGGCGGGGTCGAGGTCGTAGATCGGCGCGAAGAACACGCGCATCCCCAGGCGGCTCGCCAGTTCCCGGGCCTCGTCGGTGTAGTCGCTGCGCGCACCCCAGCGCACGTCGACCTCCTGCAGGCCGACCACGTCGGCGTGCAGCGAGCGGATCGCCTCGGCGGTCCGGTCGAGGTCGAAGACGTCGTCCTCGCCGGCTCCGGCGTGGATGTTGTAGGTGGCGACGGTCAGCGGAACCTCGTGCGCCTCGGCGGGCACGGGTGCGGCCAGTGCGGCCGCGAGGGCGAGTGCGGGCAGGAGCGCACCGATCGGGAGTCTCATATCCCCGCACCCTACGAACCCGGCGTGACCGCCGCTCCCCCTTTCCGTGACGATCCCCCGTCTTCCCGGTGAAGGCGCACCCCACGGCAGCCAATACTTGAGGACTTGCTAATATCTGCAATTGCTAAAGTCACTCCGGAGGGAGCGAGGGTGAGCAAGCCCCTCTACCAGGCCAAGGCCGAGTTCTTCAAAACACTGGGACATCCCGCCCGCATCCGGGTTCTCGAACTGCTCAGCGAGCGCGAGCACGCGGTGGCCGAGATGCTCGCCGACATTGGCATCGAGGCGACGAACCTGTCGCAGCATCTGGCGGTGCTGCGCCGCGCGGGTCTCGTGGTGACCCGCAAGGAGGGTTCCACCGTCTTCTATTCGCTGACCAGTCCCCACATCGCGGAGTTCCTGCTGGTGGCGCGCCGGATCCTCACCGGTGTGCTCACCGGCCAGGTGGAACTGCTGGCGGAGATGCGGGTCCCGGCGGACACGGCCGAGCGGAGCGAGTAGTGCTGGCCCTGTGGCGCAAGATCCGCCGCCACGGCACGGTGGCGGAACCGGCTCCGCCGCGCCCCGAGGGCGGGCGGCCGCCCGCGGCGAAGGCGCTGGGCGGCTCGATCCAGGTGCGGCACGTCGACGCCGGTTCGTGCAACGGCTGCGAGGTCGAGATCGCCTCGGCGTTCGGACCGGTCTACGACGTGGAACGCTACGGGGTCCGCCTGGTGGCCTCACCGCGGCACGCGGACGTCCTGCTGGTGACCGGGCCCGTGACCCGCAACATGGCCGAACCGCTGCGGCGCACCTACGAGGCGCTGCCCGGCCCCAAGCTCGTGCTCGCCCTCGGCGACTGCGCGCGGAACTGCGGCCTGTTCGCCGGGGCCTACGGGGTCACCGGCCCGGTGTCCGACGTGATCCCGGTGGACCTGGAACTGTCCGGCTGCCCGCCCCGCCCCGAAGCGATCGTCGAGGCCCTGCGGAAGCTGACCGGCCGATGACCGCGGCGGCGGCGGGCTTCGCACTGGCGGTGGCGCTCGGGGCGCTCACCTCACTGTCTACTGTGGCCGCTTCGCGCCGAGTGCGGCCGGTCGTGGGCGGGCTGGGCACCGCGCTGGCCGGGGCCGCCGGGCTGGCCTCGGGCATCGCCGTCCTTTCCGGACAGTCGTTCTCCGTGTCCTGGCAGGGTCTGCTGCCGCTGTCCGGGGTCGCCTTCACCGCCGACCCGCTCGCCGCGCTGTTCCTGGTGGCCACCGGCGGGGTGGCGATCGCGGCCGGGATCTACGGCATCGGCTACGCCCGCGACGATCTGGCCTCCCGGCCCCCGCAGGCGGTGTTCCCCCTGTTCGTGGTGGCGATGCTGCTGGTGCCCGTCGCCTCGACGGTGGGCACCCTGCTGGTCTGCTGGGAACTGATGGCGCTGGCCTCGCTGGCGCTGGTGCTCGCCGAACACCGGCGCCGCGACGAGGTGGCGTCGGCGGGCCGCTGGTACGCGGTGATGACGCACCTCGGTTTCCTGGCCATCCTCGCCGGATTCGCCGTCCTCGCCGCGCACGCCCCGGCCGATTCCTTCGACGGCCTGCGGCAGGCGCACCTCTCCCCGCACATCCGGGATCTGGTGTTCGTGCTGACGCTGGCGGGCTTCTCCTCCAAGGCGGGCATCCTGCCGCTGCACGCGTGGCTGCCCCGGGCCCATCCCGAGGCCCCCAGCCATGTTTCGGCGCTGATGTCGGCGGCAATGGTGAACCTCGGCGTGTACGGGATCGTGCGCACCGGGTTCGACCTGCTCGGCGGCGGTCCGCGCTGGTGGTGGCTGGTCACGCTGACCCTGGGCGCGCTCTCCGCGATCCACGGGATGCTCCAGGCGGCCATGGGCACCGACCTCAAACGCCTTCTGGGCTATTCGACGACCGAGAACATGGGGCTGGTCCTCGTCGGCGTCGGCGCGGCGGGCCTGTTTTCGGCCACCGGCCACCGGGAACTCGCCGGTCTCGCACTGGCCGCGGCGCTGTTCCACGTCCTCGGCCACGCCGCCTTCAAGACGTTGCTGTTCCTCGCCGCCGGTTCGGTCCTGCACGGGACCGGGACGCGCGACCTCGACGCGCTCGGCGGCCTGCGCCGCCCGATGCCGTGGACCACGGCGCTGTTCGGGGCCGGGGCACTCGCCGCGTCGGCGCTCCCGCCCGGCACCGCCTTCGTGTCCGAATGGCTGCTGCTGCAGGCGCTGGTGCACGGCCTGCCCGCGGGCGGGGCCCCCACCGCGATCGCGATGCCGCTCGCGGTGGCCTCGATCGCGCTGACCGCGGGACTGGCGGTGGCCACGTTCGTCAAGGCGTTCGGGGTCGGCTTCCTGGCCAGGCCGCGGAGCGAGGGCGCGGTGCGGGCGCACGAAAGCCCGCCCACGATGCTCATCGGCATGGGCCTGGCCGCGGCGGTCGCGGTCGTGCTGGCCCTGGTGCCGTCGCTGGTGCTGCCCGCCGTGGGCCGGGCCGCCGGGCTCGGCGATCCGGCCGCCGCCGGACTGGTGACGGTGCGGCTCACCGCGGTCGCGGGCTCGCTGTCCCCGTTGCTGCTCACCGCGGGCCTGCTCGGCGCCACCGTGGTGCTGGTGGCGGCGCTGCGGGCCGTCGGCGCGCGACGCGCCCGGCAGGCGGCCCGGCTGTGGGACTGCGGCGCGGGGCCGCTGACCGCGCGGATGGAGTACACCGCGACCTCGTTCGCCGAGCCGCTGCAACGCGTCTTCGACGACGTCGTGCGACCGGAAACGGACGTGGACGTCAGCCACTACGAGGAATCCGCGTACCTGGTGTCCGCGGTGGCCTACCGCCGCAAGGTGCCGGACCGCATCGAACGGCGGTTCTACCGGCCGGTGCTCGACGGCGTCGCCCGGTGGGGGCAGGCCGGGCGGTGGCTGGCCAACGGCAGCGTGCACCGGTATCTCGGGTACGGGTTCTACACGGTGGTCACGGTCCTGATCGTGCTGGCGGTGACCCGATGAGCGCCGGGGTGGTCTCCGCACTGGTCGTCGGCATCGTGCAGCCCCTGCTCGTGGTGGCCGGGGCGCCGCTGCTGACCGGCCTGATGCGCCAGGTGCGGGCCCGGCTGGAGGGCCGCGCGGGCGCCGGGATCGCCCAGCCGTGGCGCGATCTGCGGAAGCTGTTGCTGCGCAAGGAAACCTTCACCCCGAACGGCACCACAGAAGTGTTCCGGCTGGCCCCGCTCGTGCTGGTGGCGACCACGCTGGTGGTGTCGGTGGTCGTGCCGTTCGTGGCCACGGCCTCGCCGGTGCCCCCGGTGGCGGACCTGTTCGCGGTGGTGGCCCTGCTCGCGCTGGGCACCGTCGTGCTGGCGCTGGCGGGACTGGACACCGGGACCGCGTTCGGCGGGATGGGCGCCAGCCGCGAGATGACGATCATCGCGCTGGTCGAGCCCACCCTGCTGGTGTCGATCTTCGCGCTGTCCGTGCGGGTCGGCTCGACGAACCTGTCGGCCATCGTGTCCTCGACCGTGCACGACCCGGCCCGCGTGATCTCGCCGGTGAGCCTGCTGGCGCTGGTGGCGCTGGCGGTGGTGATCGTCGCCGAGACGGGGCGGCTGCCGGTGGACAACCCGTCCACGCACCTGGAACTGACGATGATCCACGAGGCGATGGTGCTCGAGTACGCGGGCCCGGACCTCGCACTGGTCGAACTGGCCTCGGCGATGCGGCTGACCGTGTTCCTCGGTCTGTTCGCGAACCTGTTCGCGCCGTGGGGGATCGCGACCAGCGCGGCTCCGCTCGCCCTGCTGGCCGGGATCGGGGCGGTGGTGGTCAAGGTCGGCGTGCTCGGGACCGCGCTGGCCTTCGGCGAGGTGTTCCTCGCGAAACTGCGGCTGTTCCGGGTGCCCGAGCTGCTCGCCGGGTCGTTCCTGCTGTCCCTGCTGGCCGTCGCGGCCTCGTTCTTCCTGGCGTGAGGGGGCCGCTGTGACCGAAACGCTGTACGTGCAACTGCTGGACCTGACCTGCGGCGCGTTGTTGCTGACCGCGGTGCTGATCCTGTGGCGGCGCGAACTGACGATGATCATCCGGGTGTTCGCGGTGCAGGGGGTGGCGCTGGCGGCCCTTGTCGCGGTGCTCGCCGCGAAGGAGCGTTCGCCGGAACTGTGGGCGGTGGCGGCTGGCCTGCTCGTGCTCCGCGCCGGCATCCTGCCGCGCCTGCTGCGCCGGGCGCTGACCAGGGCCAAGGCCGCGCCCCGGGAAACCCGGCCGCTGGTCAACGTGGCGGCGTCGCTGCTGGCCGCGGCCGTGCTCACCCTGCTCGCCTACGCGGTGTCCCAGCCGCTGGTGAAGCTCGCACCCTCGGCCGCCACGCAGGCGATCCCGGTCGGTCTCACCGTGGTGCTGATCGGCCTGTTCGTGCTCGTCACGCGCCGCCGCGCGCTTTCGCAGCTGGTCGGCTTCCTGTTGCTGGACAACGGGATCACCGCCGTCGGTTTCCTCACCACGGCCAGCCTCGGGCTGCTCGCCGAGGTGGGGATCTCGCTCGACCTGCTGCTGATCGTCCTCGTACTGCAACTGCTCGCCACCCGCATGCGGGAGACCTTCGGCGGCACCGATCTCGACGAGCTGAGGGAGCTGCACGACTGATGCCTGCCCTGTTCCTGCTCGCCCCGGTCGCGATCCCGGTGCTCGCCGCGCTGGCCTACGCCGGGCTGGGCTGGCGGCGCGCGACGGCGTGGACCGCCGCCGCGAGCGCCGCACTGGTCCTGGCCTCCGGGGTCGTGATCGCCGTCGATGTCGCGCGGACGGGGCCGCGCGACGCCCTTTCCGGGTTCCTGCGGGCCGACGCGCTGTCGGCGTTCATGCTGCTGGTGATCGGCGCGGTGGCGCTGGTGGCCGCCGCCGCCACCCCGTCCTACCTGCGCGGTGAACGGGCGGCCGACCGGCTGAGCGCGCGCATCGCCACCCGGCACAGCGTGCTGGTGCAACTGTTCCTCGCCACCATGACCCTCGCCGTGCTCGCGGCCGACCTCGGCGTGGTGTGGGTGGCGATCGAGGGCGCCACGATCGTCACCGCGCTGCTGGTCGGGCAGGACCGCACGCGCACGGCCGTCGAAGCGGCGTGGAAGTACGTGGTGATCTGCTCCACCGGTATCGCGCTCGCCCTGCTCGGAGCGGTCGTGCTGAACTACGCGGGTGCGCGGGCGGGCGCCGGGCTCGACCTCGCCGCGCTCACCGCGCACGCCGCCGCCCTCGACCCGGGTGTCACCCGCATCGCCGTGGTGCTGCTGGTGCTGGGCTTCGGTTCGAAGGCCGGGCTCGCCCCGCTGCACGCCTGGCTGCCCGACGCGTATTCGCAGGCTCCGCCGCCGGTTTCGGCGCTGATGTCGGGCGCGCTGCTGCCGGTGGCCTTCTCCGCGATCCTGCGGGTCAAGGCGATCTCGGATGTCGCGCTCGGCCCGGCGTTCCTGCGCACGCTCCTGGTCGTGATGGCGCTGGCCTCGCTGGCACTGGCCGCCTCGCTCCTGCTCGCCCAGCGCGACTACCGGCGCATGCTGGGCTACTCCAGCATCGAGCACGCCGGGCTGATGGCGCTCGGCGCGGCGATCGGCACCCCGCTCGCGCTCGCCGCGGTGCTGCTGCACATGCTCGGGCACGGGCTGGCCAAGGGCGTGCTGTTCGTCGGCGCCGGGCGGATCCGGCAGCTCACCGGCAGCGGAGCCGTCGGCAAGGTGCGCGGGCTGGCGGTGCGCTCGCCACTGCTGGCCGGTTGCTTCGGCCTCGGCGTGCTGGCCCTGATCGGGCTGCCCCCGTTCAGCCTGTTCGCCAGCGAACTCGGCATCGTCCGGGCGGGTTTCGCCGGCGGGCTCGGCGTGTTCACCGCGGTGGCGCTGGCACTGGTCCTGGTGATCGGCGCCGCACTGGTGAACCACACCAGCCGCATGCTCTTCGGCCCCGCGCCCGAAGGGCCCGGGGCCGCCGCCGCACCGTCCCGCCTCCCGGTCACGGTCGCGGCCGCACTCGTGGGCGGGCTCGCCCTCGCCGCCGCGCTCGGCATAGCGGCCGGGCCCCTGACCACCCTGCTGCATCTGGCTGCCAGCACCCTCACCGGAACGACACCATGACGCCCCAGCCGCACCGCGAAACCCGCCACCTGTCCGCCGCCGAGCTCCCGGCACAGGTGAAGTCCTTGCTCGGCGCCGGTTTCCGGATCGCGCTGGTCGCCGGGCACGACGACGGCGACGGCCTGCGCGCGGTGTACGTGTGCACCGCGGCCGGTCCCGACCGGCGCGTCGAACTGCATGTCCACCTCGACCGCGACCGGCCCCGCGTGCCGACCCTGGCCGGGCTGTCCTTCCCGGCGGGCCGGTTCGAACGCGAGATGCGGGATCTGTTCGGCATCGTGCCGGAGGACCACCCGCTCCCCCGCCGTCTCGTGCGCCACTTCCACTGGCCGCGCGGCTGGTATCCGATGCGTTCGGACGCGGGGAGCCCACCGGAGTTCGGCGCGGTGGACGGGCCCTATCCCTTCCGCACCGTGGAGGGCGACGGTGTGTACGAGATTCCGGTGGGCCCGGTGCACGCGGGGATGATCGAGCCGGGCCACTTCCGCTTCTCGGTGGTCGGCGAGACGATCCTCAACCTCAAGGCCAGGCTCTGGTTCGTCCACAGAGGACTGGAACGGCTGTGCCAGTCTCGGCGTCCGGAGGAGGTCCTGCCGCTGACCGAGCGCGTCAGCGGGGACACCTCCGTGGGGCACTCGCTCGCGTTCTGCCTCGCCGTCGAAGAGGCGTACGGGATCACGGTGCCCGAGGACGCGCAGCGCGTCCGGGCGATCCTGCTGGAGCTGGAACGGCTCTACAACCACGTCACCGATCTCGGCGCGCTCTGCAACGACACCGGCCACAGCATCCTGAACAACCAGGCCGGGCGCGTGCGGGAACTGCTCCTGCGCCTCAACGAACACGTCAGCGGGGACCGGCTGCTGCGCGGTGCCCTCCGCCCCGGCGGCGCGGCCCTCCGCCGCGAACCCGACCCCCATGAGCTGGCCGCCCTCGGCACCGACGTCGCCGAGATCGTCGCGCTCGCGCTGGGCAACAGCGTGGTCGCCGACCGGTTCACCGGCACCGCGGTGCTCACCCGCCAGCAGGCCGAGGACCTCGGCACCCTCGGCTACGTCGCGCGGGCCAGCGGGCTGCGCGCCGACGCCCGCGCCGATCATCCCTTCACGGACACCGGTTTCGTCCGCCCCGTGCACGCCGTGACCAACGGCGACGTGCTGTCCCGCTTCCAGGTCCGCGCCGACGAGGTGGCGCACTCGATCGCGCTGATCGCGAGCCTGTCCGCCGGGCTCACCGGGCTGTCCGCCCACGTCCCGCTCCCCGCCCGCCCCGCGACCCGGTCCGGTCTCGGGATCAGCGAGGGCTGGCGCGGCACCATCGTGCACCGCGCCGAACTGGACGCCGACGGGATCCTCACGCGGCTGAAGATCGTCGACCCGAGTTTCTTCAACTGGCCCGCACTGCCCGTCGCGCTCACCGACACGATCGTTCCGGACTTCCCCCTCACCAACAAGAGCTTCAACCTCTCCTACGCGGGCAACGACCTCTGAAGCCGCCCGGGACTTTGGGCCTCGCGCCCGGCGACCTAGGGCCGTCGCCCGGCGGTGGGCGGCGGAGCAGGGTGGAGTCGTCGGCTGAGAAAAGGGGCTCCACGATGATGTACTGGTACGGCAACGGCATGGGCTGGGGCTACGTCCTGATGACCGTGACCACGGTGCTGTTCTGGGCGCTGGTGATCGCCGGTGTGGTCGCCCTGATCCGCTACCTCTCCCGGAAGCCGGGTGGCACGAGTGGCACGGGCGGCACCGCGGGCACGGGCGGCGGTCCGGCGGCACCCTCGCGTCCCACCCCGGAGCAGTTGCTGGCCGAGCGGTTCGCGCGCGGGGAGATCGACGAGCAGGAGTACCGGCGGGGCCTGGAGGTGCTGCGCGGCGAGCACCACACCCCCAGTCAGCCCTGACCCCGGAGAACCCGCCGAGATATACCCCCCTCCCGTACTTGCGCGGGACGGGGGTGATCTTCTACTGTCTTCCACCAGATACCCATACCCCCTATTGGTAGCTGGTGGTTGTGATGACGGAACAAAACGCGGATCCGCGACGCTGGTGGGCACTCGGCTTCCTCGCACTGGCCCAGTTCGTGGTGATCATGGACACCTCGATCATCGGGGTCGCACTGCCCCGGATGCAGGCCGACCTCGGCTTCACCACGGACAACCTGTCCTGGATCTTCAACGCCTACGTGATCGCCTTCGGCGGCCTGCTGCTGCTCGGCGGCAGGCTCGCCGACCTGCTCGGCGCCCGGAGGCTGTTCGGCGCGGGCTGGGCGCTGACGCTGGCCGGCTCGGTGGTCGCCGCGCTCGCGGGCACGGCGGGCATCGAACTGCTCGGCCGCGTCCTGCAGGGCGCCGGGGCCGCGCTGATCGCGCCCGCCGCGCTGACCCTGCTGATGACCCTGTTCGGCGCCCGGCCCCGGGAACTGACCAAGGCGCTCGCGCTCTACGGTGCGGCGGCCCCGGCCGGAGGCACCGCGGGTGTCTTCCTCGGCGGCGTGCTCACCCAGTGGCTGTCCTGGCCGTGGATCTTCTGGCTGTACGTGCCGATCTCACTGGTCGCACTGGTGGCCACGCCGCTGCTGATGCCCTCCGCACCGGCCCGCCGCGGGGCGATCGACGTGGTCGGCGCGCTCGCCGTGACCGCGGGACTGGGCCTGGTCGTCTTCGCCGTCGTGCGCGCGCCGCAACTCGGCTGGGGCTCGGCCGCCACACTGGGTGCGCTGGCGGGCGGTGTCGCCCTGCTCGCGCTGTTCGTGGCGCTCCAGCGCGCACGCCGCGTCCCGTTGGTGCGGCTGGGCATCTTCCGCACGCCCGGTCTCGGCGGGGCGAACCTCGCGCAGTTCCTGCTCGGCGCCGCGTGGATCCCGATGTGGTACTTCCTCAACCTGTACCTGCAGCAGGTCCTGGGCTACGGTGCCTTCGCCAGCGGCGCCGCGCTGCTGCCGATGACGGTGCTGATCGTGGTGCTCATGGTGGCCGTGGCCCCGCGCCTGATCGCCCGGTTCGGCGCCAGGCCGCTCATCGTCGGCGGCCTGTGGGCCCTCGCGGCCGGCCTGGTGTGGCTGTCCTTCGCGCGGCCGACCGGCACCTTCGTCCTCGACGTGCTCCCGGCGTCCCTGGTCGCCGCGCTCGGGCAGGCACTGGCCTTCATCCCGTCGCTGGGCACCGCCATCTCCAGCGCTCCGCCGGAAGAAGGGGGCCTGGCCTCCGGCATCGTGAACACCGCGTACCAGATCGGCTCGGCGCTGGGCCTGGCCACGATGACCGCGGTGGGCGTGTCCTTCGGCGCCGGGAATCTCGGCGACCCGGTCGCGCTGACCGGCGGGTTCTCCGCCGCCTTCCTCGGCGCGGCCGGGATCGCCGCCGCCGGTGGCTTCCTCACGCTGGCCACCCTGCGCCGCGCGGCCCGGCCCGCGGAAGTGGCCCAGGCGGCGTGAGGCGGCACCGGGAGCAGCCCCGTGAGGGAGAGGCTGCTCCCGGCCGGCTCATCCGCGCTGGGCGCGGAGGACGTCGCGGTACCAGTGGTAACTGGCCCGCGGCGTCCTCTCCTGCGTGGTGTAGTCGACGTGCACGAGGCCGAACCGGTACTTGTACCCGTGCGCCCACTCGAAGTTGTCCAAAAGGGACCAGACGAAGTACCCGCGCAGGTCCACCCCCGCTTCGAGCGCGTCGTGTGCCGCGCGGAGGTGGTCACGCAGGTAGTCGATCCGGGCGAGGTCGGTGAACCTGCCGTCGGCGTCGCGCTCGTCGGCCTGGACACAGCCGTTCTCGGTGACGTAGACCGGCGGCAGTTCTGGGTAGCGGCGCCACAGGTCCACCAGCGCCTCGGTCAGCCCCTGCGGCTCGACCGGCCAGCCCATGCCCGTGCGCGGCACGTCGGGCAGGCGCGTGGTGTCGATGCCGATGTCGATCGCGGTGCGGGCGGCGGGATCTGGCTCGTGGTGCGGCGCGTCGGCGACGTGCTGGCGGTAGTAGAAGTTCAGCCCCAGGTAGTCCAGCGGGGTCGAGATGATCTCCAGATCGCCCGCGCGCCGGAACGAGAAGTCGCTGATCGCCCCGAACAGCTCCGCGTAGTCCTCGGGAGGGCGGCCCGCGAACAGCGGCTCGGTGAACTGGCGGCGCAGCAGGCAGTCGTGCCGCCGCGCGGCGGCCACATCCGCCGGATCGTCGCTCACCGGCACCGAAGGCGACTGGTTGAGCACGATGCCGAACCGGTGGTCCGGCCGGGCCGCCGACCGCATCGCGCGGACCGCCAGCCCGTGCCCGAGCAGCAGGTGGTGCGCCGCAGCCAGTGCCCCGTGCCCCTCCCGCGCGCCCGGCGCGTGCCGCCCCTCGGCGTAACCGACGATCGACGAGCAGTAGGGCTCGTTGAGCGTGGTCCAGTTCCGCACCAGATCGCCCAGCGCCTCCTGCGCCACGACGGCGTAGTCGGCGAACCGCAGCGCGGTGTCGCGGACCCGCCAGCCGCCGCGGTCCTCCAGTTCCTGCGGCAGGTCCCAGTGGTAGAGCGTGGCGAAGGGCTCGATCCCCTCGGCGAGCAGCGCTTCACACAGCCGCCGGTAGAAGTCGAGGCCGCGCCGCTCCACCCGGCCCGAGCCGGACGGCTGGATCCGGGACCAGGACAGGGAAAACCGGTAGGCGCTCACCCCGAGCTCGCTCATCAGTGCCACGTCGGTCTCCCACCGGTGGTAGTGATCCGCGGCCACGTCACCGGTCTCACCCCCCGCGATCGCGCCCGGGACGCGGCCGAAGGTGTCCCAGATGGACGGTCCGCGGCCGTCCTCGGCCACCGCGCCCTCGATCTGGAAGGCCGAGGTGGCCACCCCGAACCGGAAGCCGTCCGGGAACCGCGGAACCTGCTGCGCACTCATGAACTGCCCTTCTGGGGAACGGGAAATGGTCGAGCCGGTCATCCCTTGACGGCTCCCTGCATGATTCCGCCGACGATCTGCCTGCCGAACAGCAGGAACACGGCGAGCACCGGCACCGTGCCGATGGTGGCGGCGGTGAGCACCAGCGTGTAGTCGGTGCTGTAACCACTGGCCAGTGTGGACAGTGCGGTCTGCACCGTCGGGTTCTCGGGGACCAGCACCACCAGCGGCCAGAAGAAGTCGTTCCAGGCCTGCATGAAGGTGAACAGCCCGAGCACCGCGGCCGCGGGCCGGGCGGCGGGCAGCACCACGTGCCAGAACAGTCGCAGCGTGCCGCAGCCGTCCATCCGGCCCGCCTCCAGTAGTTCGTCCGGCACCGCCCGCTGCAGGTACTGGCGCATGAAGAACACGCCGAACGCGGTGACCAGGCCGGGCACGATGACCGAAGGCAGCTCGCCCGCCCAGCCGAAGTCGCTCATCATCATGTACAGCGGGATGACGCCGAGTTCGGTGGGGATCGCCTGGGTCGCGACCACCACCAGCATCAGCACCGAGCGGCCGCGGAACTTCAGCTTGGCGAAGGCGAAACCGGCCAGCGTGGAGAACAGCACCACACTCACCGTGACCGTGCCCGCGACGATCAGCGAGTTGGCCAGCGCGAGCGCGAAGTCGGTCTGGTCGAAGACGCGCTCGATATTGGCCCACAGATGCCCGCCGGGCACGAGCACCGGCGGCACCCGGTCCACCGCGTCCGGTGTCTGCGAGGACACCACGAACGACCAGTAGACCGGGAAGGCCGAACCGGCGAGCACGGCCGCCAGCGCCGCGTAGGTCCACGGGCTGACCAGCAAGCGCAGGCGTCCGCCCCGCCGCCGCGCGGCCCCGGCACCGGCCGGGGTCGCTCCGGCCGGGATCCGGGCTTGCAGCGTTTCCGTCATGTCGGCTCCCTCAGTCCGTGGAGATCCGGCGGGTCACCAGGTAGCTCACCCCGGTGATCAGCAGCGTCGCCAGCAGGAGCAGCCACGCGATCGCCGAGGCGTAGCCGAAGTCGAACTTGGTGAACCCCTGCTCGTACAGGTACAGCGCGGCCGTCTGGAACTGCCGGTCCGAACCCCCGGTGGCCGCGGCGGTGCCGGGGTTGAACAGCAGCGGCTCGGCGAGCAGCCGCATGTTGCCGGTGGTCGCGATCACCGAGGAGAAGATGATCTGCGGCCGCAGCATCGGGATGGTGATGCGGAAGAACTGCTGGCGCCCGGTGGCCCCGTCGAGCGTGGCCGCTTCGTACAGGTTGGACGGGATCGCCTGCATGGAGGCCAGGAAGATCAGCGCGTGGTATCCCGTCCACCGCCACACCACCATCGCCGCGATCGCGGTGTGGGAGGTGGCGGTGCCCGCCTGCCAGTCGACGTGCCCGCCCCCGAACAGCCCGAGCACCCAGTTGACCAGCCCGAAGTCCCGGCCGAACAGCTGCGCGAAGATGATCGTCACCGCGGCCACCGAGGTGATGTTCGGCAGCAGCACCCCCATCCGGAAGAAGGTGCGGGCGCGGATGCGGCGGTTGAGCAGGTGCGCGATCGCCAGTGCGAGCACGATCTGCGGCACGGTGGTCATCAGCCAGAGGCTCACCGTGTTGCCCATCGCGTTCCAGAAGTACGGGTCGTGCCACAGCAGCTGGGCGTAGTTGCCCAGCCCCACCCACCGCGCGGAGTCGCCGTCGAGCAGGTTCCGGTTCTGCAGCGACACCCACCCCGTGTAGAGCAGGGGGAACAACCCGAACGTTCCGAAAAGGACGAAATACGGTGCGATGTAGACGTAGGGTGCGAACCGGCTGTCCCACCGGTGCGCCCGCTCCTGCTTCAGCCGCATCCGCACGCCTCAGCCGGACAGCTTGCCGACGTCGGTGAGCAACTGCGCCCACGACTGGTCGGGGCTCTGCTTGCCCTGTTCGACCCGCAGCATGGCGTTGCCGATCTCGGTCTGCACGTCGCCCGCCTTCGGGCCCTGGTACTGCGGCTGCAGCTGCCGCGCCGCGTCGGTGAACAGCTTGCCCACCGGAGCGTCGTTGAAGAACGGGTTGCGGTAGCCGGTGATCGACGGATCGTCGTACAGCTTCGGCGTGGACGGCAGCAGGCCGTTGGTGGTGAACACCTTCGCCTGCTGCTCCGGCGCGGTCAGCCACGCGGCGAGCTCGACGGCCTGGCTGATGTGCTTGCCCTGTTTGGGCACGGTCAGGTACGAGCCGCCCCAGTTGCCGCCGCCCCCGGGCACCGCGGCCACGTCCCACTTGCCCGCGGTGTCCGGCGCCTGGTCCTTGATCTTGGCCATCATCCAGGCCGGGCAGGTCACCGTGGCAAACTGCCCCTGCTTGAAACCGGTGTTCCACTGCGGCGTGCTGTACAGCAGTCCGGCGGACAGTCCGTCGTGCACGCCCTGGGCGACCAGGTCCCAGCCGCGCTTGATGTCGGCGTTGTTCGCCAGCACGAGCTGGTCGGAGCGGTCGTAGTAGCCCGTCGGCGCCTGACCGACGATCGCGTTGAGCACGGTCGGCCCGCCGTCGAACCACTTCACCCCGGCCGGGGCGTGCGCCTGGAACTGCCTGCCCGCGGCCATGAACGCCTCCCAGGTCGGCCACAGGGCCCGCAACTGCTCGCGGTCGGTGGGCAGCCCCGCGGCCTGGAGCAGATCACGGCGGTAGCAGATGGCCAGGCCGCCGACGTCGGTGCCGTAGCCGATCTGCCTGCCGTCACGAGCCAGTGAGGCCTGCCACTTCCAGTCCAGCCAGCGGCTCTTGAGCTGGTCGCCGCCCTGCGCGTTGAGGTCGGTGAACCGGTCCGGGATGGCCTTGAACTGGGCGATGTAGCCGGTGTCCACCGCCTCGATGTCGGCGGCGCCGTTGCCGGTGGCCAGATGCGAGGCGAGGTTCTTGTGGTGGTCGGAGTAGGACGCGGTGCGGGCCTGGATCTCGATCCCGGGATGCGTGCGCTGGTACTCCTCGAACAGTTGCTGGTAGCCGAAGTTGCCGAACAGGCCGATGGTGATCTTGGTGGTCCCGGCGCCGGAACCACCGCAGGCGGTGATCAGGCCGGTGCCGAGCAGGCCGGCGAGCAGGATGCCCGCCAGGCGGCGTGGGGTTCTGGGGAGGCGCATTCCGCGGTCCTTCTCCTTTTTCGGGCACGGCGATGTGACGAAGGGAGGAATCGATGAAAGAACCGGCCGGGTGCCGGTTCCGGGTGGCCGGCCGGGATGTGGTGCGGAGTACATGACAATGCCGGAGACGGGGTCAGGTCAAGTAACAAAATGATAACTAGACGCTTGTGAGGCCTTTCGTGATCCACGCTACGGGAGCGAGGATTTCCCTGCTAGAGTGCCATATCAGCTGGTCAGATCGGCCATGAACCGATCTTGATGAAGGGACTGTATGCGGTTACAGAGAAGTGGCGACCGATGACGACGAGCCGGGAGATAGCGCAGCTGTGCGGGGTGTCCGTGGCCACCGTGTCCCGCGTTTTCAACCAGCCGTCCACGGTCAGCAGGCAAACCCGGGAACGGGTGGAGCGGGTGGCCAGGGAACTGGACTACCGGCCGAACGAGTCGGCACGGGCGCTGGCGTCGAAACGGTCCACTTTGGTCGGTCTGGTCTGGGACACCGACCACCGCAGGCCGGGCTGGCGCCACCCCTTCCTGCAGGACCTGCTGCTGGGGCTGAAATCGGCGCTGTCCGCGCACGGCTACCACCTGCTGATGCTGGCCACCAGCGGCGCGGAGACTGGTTCGGCGAACCTGCCCGCGGTGGGCGCCTCGCTGGCCGACCCGGTCGCCTACGTCAACATGACGCGGCGCCACCATCTCGGCGGGCTCATCCTGATCGACAGCGGCTCCGACGCGGCCGCCTTCGCCGCTTTCGCCCAGTCCGGCATCCCCTGCGTGGCCCTCGATGTCGCGATCGAGGGGCCGCGCGCGACCTACGTGACCTCCGACAACACCGATGGCGCCGAGCAGGCCGTGCGCCACCTGATCGCCGGGGGGCATCGCCGCATCGCCACCATCACCGGCCCGCCCGACAACCAGCCCGCGATCGACCGGCTCGCCGGCTACCGGCGGGCGATGGCCGAAGCGGGCCTGCCCGTACCCGAGGAGTACGTGGCGGAGGGCGATTTCTACCGGGCGAGCGGCCAGGCCGCGATGCGGCGCCTGCTGGCCCTCGGCGAACCACCCACGGCGGTCTTCGCCGCGGGCGACGAGATGGCCGTGGGCGCCCTGCTCACGGCCAGGGAAGCCGGTCTGCGGGTCCCCGGGGACGTCGCGCTCGCCGGGTTCGACGACATCGAGATCGCCGCGCTGGTCGATCCCGCGCTGACCACGGTCGCGCAGGACAAGGCCGGTTTCGGCGTCGCGGCCGCCGAAGCGATGCTCGCCATGATCAACGGCTCCGGCGGCGACACCCCGGCCCCCCGCCGCCTCCCCACCCGCCTGGTCGTCCGCTCCTCCACGTGAGCCGGGGCGGAGCCGTGAAGGGTCCCTAATGGGCGATACGACTGTGAAGGGACCCTTCACGGCTAACGCGGGCGCGACGTGACCGGAGCTCCGGTGGTGAGGGGACCGGCCGTCAGCCCGCTTCCCCGCTACCGTGCGCGGAGTAGAACTCGGTGAACGCGGCGTAGGCGCGGGCCCCGTAGACGGTGCCGGGCCCGCCGTTCATCAGGAACGTGACGCCGATGGCCTCGGCGGCTTCCTCGGGGGTCGCTCCGTGCAGGACGGCACCGCGGGCGTGAGCGGCGATGCAGCCGTCGCATTCCTTGCTCACCCCGATGGCGAGCGCGATGAGTTCCTTCGTCTTGGTGTCGAGCGCCCCGGCGGCGAGCGTCGCGTCGTGCAGTTCCCGGTATCCCTGGTACACCGCGGGAATGACCTGCCGCAGATCGTGTGTGCGCTTGCGCAGCTCCTCCTGGACCGCCTTGCCGTAGCTCATCGCGCTTCCTTCGCTGTCGCGGGTTTTCCGTCCACACCCGACTGTTCGCGGCGCCGGTCCGCTCTGCCTACGGCCGTTGGTCCATCGGTTCCGGGCCGAACGCCCCTGCCCTCAAGGTGGCCTTGATGGCGGTTGTGACCCGGAAGGCGGCCTTCAGGGCACCCGACGGCCTCCCGGCGGACCGGTATACCCCGGGGGGTACTATTGGGGCAGTTCCCGGAGGATGGAGGACAGCATGTGCCAGCGAACCACCTGTTCCCGCTGCCAGAAGCCGACCTACCGAGGCTGCGGCCGCCACGTCGAGCTGGTGCTCGCCGACGTGCCGAAGTCCAAGCGGTGCTCGTGCGCATCCGAGCCGCAGGCCCGTAGGTCCTGGTGGCCCTTCGGCCGCCGCTGAGCGCCGCCACTCGATGAGTCTCCTGCGACGCCGCATCGCGGCGCCCATCGGCGGACTGCTCGTCTTCGCCGGTTACGGCGCCGCGATCGGCGGCTTCACCCACCCGCTGCCCTGGTGGTGGTACCCCGTCTGGCTGACCGCCGCCGCGGCGTCCGGCTGGCTGCTGGGCAGTTATGTCGACCCCGGCGGCGGACTCGTGCGCGGCTGCTCGCAGTGCGCCCGCCTGGCGGTCGTCGCCGTCCCCGTCGCGGCACTGCTGGCGCGCACCGGCACCCTCGCGGCCGCGGCGTGCTCCCTCGGCATCCTCGCCTTCGGCCTGGTGCAACGGATCCGCTCCGCCGACGCGTGCACCGTTCCCGCACCGCCTCGCCGGAACCGTACTTAGGCAAGGTTTTCCTGACCCCGGAAGGACTTTCGTCCCGAAAGGCAGGTCACAGCAAAAGGGCAAACGGGACCGCTTGCACCCTCGCCGGGCCGTACGTACCGTGGATTTCATACCCCCAGGGGTACAAGCAGAGTTGCTCGCCCAAGGAGACCCCTCGATGGCACAGCCCTTCCCCACCGGCCGCATCCTCATCGTGGGTGGCGGTACCGCAGGACTCACCGTCGCCGCCCGCCTCCGGCGGGCAGGCGCGGCCGACGTCACCCTGCTCGACCCGGCCACGACGCACTACTACCAACCCTTGTGGACACTCGTCGGCGGCGGGCAGGCCGACGTACGGCGCACCGGCCGCCCCGAGGCCGGGCTGATCCCGCGGGGCGTCCGCTGGCTGCGCGAGGCCGCCGCCACGTTCGAACCCGACCGCAACCTTGTCGTCACCGCCGGTGGCCGCGAGCTGTCCTACGACGCGCTGGTGGTCGCCCCCGGCCTGCAGCTGGACTTCGACCGGGTGCCCGGACTCGAAGAAGCCCTCTCCACCGGCCCGGTCAGCTCCAACTACCGCGCCGACCTCGCCCCGCGCACCTGGGAGCTGATCCGCAACCTGCGCTCGGGCACGGCGCTGTTCACCCAGCCCGCCGGCGCGATCAAATGCGGCGGCGCACCCCAGAAGATCGCCTACCTGGCCGCCGACTACTGGCGCAAACAGGGCGTGCTCGACGACATCCGCGTCGTGTTCGTGCTGCCCGACCCGGTGATGTTCAAGGTCCCGGTGTGGGCCGACCAACTGGAGAAGGTCGCCAGGAACTACGGCATCGAGGTCCGCCGCTCCAGCGAACTGGTGTCACTGGACGGCCAGGCCCGCACGGCCGACATCGTCGACCACGCCGCCGGGACGAAGGAAACCCTGTCCTTCGACCTCGCGCACGTCGTACCGCCGCAGAGCGCGCCCGCCTTCGTCAAGGCCAGCCCCCTCGCCGATCCGGCCAACGCATCCGGCTATGTGGACGTGGACCAGTACACCTTGCGGCACAAGCGGTTCGGCAACGTGTTCGCGCTCGGCGACGTGGCGAACCTGCCCACTTCCAAGACCGGGGCGGCGATCCGCAAGCAGGCGCCGACGGTCGTGGCGAACCTGCGCGACGTGCTGTCCGGCCGGGAGCCGGAAAAGCGTTACGACGGCTACACCTCCTGCCCGGTGGTGACCGCCAGGAACCGGATGCTGCTCGCGGAGTTCGGCTACGACCTCGAACCCGCCCCGAGCATCCCGTTCATCGACACCACGAAACCGCGGCAGGACATGTGGCTGCTCAAGCGTTTCGGCCTTCCCGCCATGTACTGGCACGCCATGCTCAAGGGTCTCGTCTGACCACTTTGGAGGATCGCACCATGTTGTTCACGCAGTACTACCTCGACTGCCTTTCGCAGGCTTCCTACCTGATCGCCGACGAGGGCACCGGACGTGCCGTCATCGTCGACCCGCGCCGCGACATCTCCGAATACCTCGCGGACGCCAACGAGCGCGGGCTGCGCATCGAAGGGGTCATCAACACCCACTTCCACGCGGACTTCATCTCCGGCCACCTGGAGCTGGCGGCGCAGACCGGGGCGTGGATCGGTTACGGGCAGCGGGCCTCCGGCGCGGAGTTCCCGGTCCGCAAACTCGCCGACGGCGAGCGCATCAGCCTCGGCGACGTGACGCTGCAGATCATGGAGACCCCCGGGCACACCCCCGAGTCCATCAGCATCCTGGTCTACGAGCACGCCGGCGACGAGGTGGCCTACGGGGTGCTCACCGGGGACGCGCTGTTCATCGGCGACGTCGGCAGGCCCGACCTGCTCGCCTCGCTCGGGGTCACCGCCGACGAACTGGGCCGCATGCTCTACGACAGCGTGCAGCACAAGCTGATGGCCCTGCCCGACGACGTCCGGGTCTTCCCCGCGCACGGCGCGGGTTCCGCCTGCGGCAAGAACCTGTCCACCGAGCGGCAGTCCACCATCGGCATCCAGCGGCTGACCAACTACGCCTGCGCGCCGATGAGCGAAGACGAGTTCCTGGCACTCGTCACCGAAGGCCAGCCGTCCGCGCCCGGGTACTTCGGTTACGACGCGGTGCTCAACCGCAAGGAGCGCGGCCTGTTCGACCTGGCCGGGCACCTGCGGGCGCTGGACGCCGAGGCGTTCCTGGCGCGCAGGGCGGACGGCGCGGTCGTGCTCGACACGCGCGATCCGCAGGAGTTCGCCGCCGGGCATCTGCGCGGCTCGCTCAACGTCCCGGCCGACGGCCGGTTCGCCGAGCGGGCGGGCATGGTCCTCGAGCCGGGCAAGGACATCCTCGTGGTGGCCGCGGAGGAGAACGTCGAGGAGGTCGTCACCCGGCTGGGCCGGATCGGCCTGGACACGGTGGTGGGCTACCTGCGCGAGCCGGAAGCGGCGTTCGCCGGAATTCCCGGGGAACTCGCGCGGGCCGGCAGGCTCACCGTGACGGAACTGCGGGAGGTGCTCGGCCGGACCCCGGCGCCGGCCCTGCTCGACGTGCGCAACACCGGCGAACTGGCCGGTGGCGTGATCGAGGGCGCGCTGCACATCCCGCTCGCCGAACTTCCCCGGCGGCTCGGCGAAGTTCCGCCGGGACCGGTCGTCGTCTACTGCGCGGGCGGAACCCGGTCCTCGATCGCGGCGAGCGTGCTGCGCTCGGCGGGGCACGCCGATGTCTCCGATCTGATCGGCGGGTACGGCGCCTGGGAACAGGCCCTCGCGCACGCCTGACCGGCGCGCGCTTCCAGCCCCCGCCCGGTTCCCCCTCCCGGGCGGGGGCGCTCCCTTCGCGACGCCGTGAATTCGCCGTCCGTTCACCCTCCCGAAAGCCAGGTTTCCGGCCGGAATCCCTTGCCGCATAACGATTTGTTCCAGCCGGTTCGACAGGCGGAATATCACTTCCACCCCGGCCGGGAAGCGGCGACACTGGTCACCATGACCTCAACTGGTGGCGCCGGAGACACGCTCGGCGTGGTCTCCGACCCGCGACCGGCCGACACCCCCTGGCCGGTCATGTCCTGGCCTCCCGCGCCCGAACTGCGACTCCACGACGGGTTGGTGGAACTGACCCAGCTCGACCCCGAACGCGATACCGAAGCCCTGTTCGCGGTGCTCGACCACGATCGGGTCTGGCGCCACCTGGCCGCCCGGCCAGACAGCGCGGCGGACTACGCGAAAAGCTTCGAGCAGGCCAAGCTGGCTGGGCGGGTGCCCTGGCTCGTCCGGCTGCTCGAACCCTGTGCCGGACTGCCCGCGGGCAGCATCGTCGGCACTTCGTCCTATCTGGACGTTTCACCGCACGACGCGCGCATGGAGGTGGGCGGCACCGCCTACACCCCGGCGGTCTGGGGCACCGCGGTCAACCCGTCGGTGAAGCTGCTGCTGCTCACCCACGCATTCGAAGTGTTCGGCGCCGGCCGCGTGCAGCTCAAGACCGACGTCCGGAACGTGCGTTCCCAACGCGCCATCGCCCGGCTCGGCGCCCGGCGCGAAGGCACCCTGCGCCGCTACCAGCGCCGCGCCGACGGCAGCGTGCGCGACACGGTGCTGTTCTCCATCACCGCCGAGGACTGGCCCACCGTGCGGGCCGCGCTGCGGGACCGGATCGGCTGATCCACCGCCGGGCGCCGCTATTCGATGGTGTCGCCCAGGGATTCCAGCAGGGCGCGCAACTTGTCCGAGAGCTCGGCGCGTTCGGACTCGTCCAGCGCGCCCAGCACCCGGTGCTCGTTGGCGACGTGGTCGGGCAGGGCCCGGTCGATCAGCGCCCTGCCCTCTTCGGTGAGTTCGACGAGCACCCCTCGTCCGTCGGCCTCGTTGGGGGTGCGGCGCACCAGCCCGCGCCCCTCGAGCCGGTCGAGGCGCTGGCTGACCCCGCCCGAAGTGATCATGGTCGAGCGCATCAGCTGCTTGGGCGTGAGCCGGTGCGGCGGATCGCTGCGCCGCAGGGTCGCCAGCACGTCGAAGGAAGACCCGTCGAGCCCGTGCACCGCGAAGGTCCGGGCCAGTTCGGCGTCGACCAGCCTGGCAAGCCGTCTGATGCGCCCGATCACGCCCATGGGCGACGGGTCCAGGTCGGGACGCTGCCTTCCCCACTGCTCCAGCACGAAGTCGACGTGATCCGCCATCAGCTCAGCTTAGAGCGCGTCGACCTGCTGTGACCCACAACACGAGGCAAACTGTCTTAGCACTGAGATAGATTGTCTTAGTGTTAAGCAATCGAGGGGCCGTCGTGCTGACGACCGCGCTGGCCCCCGCGGTCTGGGGAACCACCTACCTGGTCACCACCGAACTCCTGCCGCCCGGCAGGCCGCTGCTCGCGGCGCTCGCCAGGGCCCTGCCCGCCGGAATCGTGCTCGTCGCGCTCACCCGGCGACTGCCGAGCGGGCAGTGGTGGTGGCGCTCGCTCGTCCTGGGCACGCTCAACATCGGTGCCTTCTTCGCCCTGCTCTTCATCGGGGCCTACCGGTTGCCGGGCGGGGTCGCCGCGACCATCGGCGCACTGCAGCCCCTGCTGGCCGCGGCCCTGGCCACCGGCCTGCTCGGCGAACGGATGACCCTGCGCACCACCCTCGCCGGACTCGCCGGCGTCCTCGGCGTCGGCCTGCTGGTGCTGCGGGCCACCGCCCGGCTCGACGCGCTCGGACTGGCGGCCGCGGTGGGCAGCGCACTGGTGATGGCCACCGGCGTCGTGCTCAGCAAACGGTGGCGTTCACCCGCCCCGCTGCTGGCCACCACCGGCTGGCAACTGGTCGCGGGCGGGCTCGTGCTGCTCCCGGTCACCCTGCTGGTGGAGGGACCGCCGCCCGCCACCATCACGACGGCGAACCTCACCGGGTACGCCTACCTCACCGTCGTCGGCGCGATGCTCGCCTATCCGCTGTGGTTCCGGGGAATCGGTGCGCTGCCCACCACCGGCGTCACCTTCCTCGCCCTGCTCAGCCCGGTGGTCGCGACCGCACTCGGCTGGCTCGTGCTCGGCCAGTCCCTCACCCCGCTGCAGGCGGTGGGCGCCGTCATCGTCCTCGCCGCACTCGTCGTCGCCCAGCTGAAGCCCGCCCAGCGGCGGCAACCACTCGTGGAGGTCTGAAACGTCATGCGCATCGCCGTGTTCGGAGCCGCGGGAAACGTCGGCAGCCGAGTGGTCACCGAGGCGGCCGCTCGCGGCCACGAGGTCACCGCCGTGGTGCGGAATCCCTCGCGGGCACCGGATCTGCCCGCCACGATCGTCACCGGCGACGTCTCGAACCGCCGCCGGGTCGCCGCTCTCGGCGCCGGGCACGACCTCGTCGTCACCGCCACCCGGCCCGCGCCCGGGCGGGAACCCGAACTCGTCGCCACGACCGAAGCGGTGCTCACGGGCCTGCGCGGCACCGGGATCCGCCTGCTGGTGGTCGGCGGGGCCGCCAGCCTCACCGTGCCCGGGACCGGCGGCGCGACCGTCGTCGAGGACCCGGACTTCCCGCCGGAGATGCGGGGCATCGCGCTCGCGTGCGCCCGGCAATACGAACTGTGCCTCGCCGAGCGGGAGGTGGACTGGACCTATCTCAGCCCGCCCGGCCTGCTCGAACCCGGCCCGCGGACCGGCCGGTACCGGCTGGGGCGCGACGAACTCCTTCTCGACGACGAAGGGGTTTCGGCCATCTCGATGGAGGACTTCGCGGTCGCCCTGCTCGACGAGGCCGAAAACCCGCGCCACCGCGGCATCCGCTTCACCGTCGCCTACTGAGCACCACGGTTCGCCGGAAAGCCGTGAGGGGTCCCCTCACAGTCGTATCGACTGTGAGGGGACCCCTCACGGGAATCGCGGCAAGGTGTCAGCGACGGGCCGGGAGGACTTCCCAGGTCACGTTGTCGCCGTGCTGCTGCGTCCAGAACAGCCGCCAGCCGTTCGCCAGCGGGGTGGGCACCTTGGCACCGAGGAGGCCCTGCGGCGAGGCGTCACCGTTGGACAGGTGGATACCGGTGATCTCGTTGTCCCCGTCGTTCTGGAAACCGCTATAGGCACCCAGAGCCGAGTCGAGGGTCGCGGAGGCGTCGCGGCCCTCGGCGAGGAACCGCACCGGCTGGGCGCCGTGGGCGTAGTCGGCGTTGAGGTCGAACAGGTAGCCCGAGTCCAGCAGTCCGCGCTGCGTGTGCAGGGTGTCGCCGGCGTCTTCCACGAAGGCGATGTGGTCCGCGTCGACGAAGGTCACGTTGTCCAGCCCGGAGTGCTCCTTGTCCCCGTTGTACACCAGGGAAAGCGTGCCGGTGTCGGCCTTCGGGTCGGTCTGGGCCAGCTTGAGCACACCGCCCCAGCCACCGAAACCGTTGTTCGCCGTGGAGTCGGTGTTGGTGTCACCGGTCTCGTCGAAGTAGAACTCGCGGAAACCGGTGCCCGGGCGGAACTGGCCGTTCTCCGGACGCTTGAACGGGGTCGCCTTCGCCGCCTTCGCCAGCGCGTTGGCGTCGAACGCCTGCCCCGAGGGGTCGGTGGCGGTGTCGTGCAGCGTCACCCAGCGCGTGGTGAACGTCTTGCCGTAGGTGTGCAGGTCCTTCATGTCGTCGGTGAAGGCACCGCCGGTCGGGTGCGCCGCGTCGATGCCCTGGAAGGCGATCGGCGTTCCGGTGCGGGCGGAGACCACCTGCAGGGCCTGCAGCTTGCCGTGCTTGAGGTCGCCCTTTTCGGCGGGCACGAAACGGTACACGAAGCTGTTGGGCAGCTTGGCCTTGTCGCCGGGCACGGTGGTGCCGCCGGAGTCCTCGACCAGCCACACGTTGCCCGCCGAGTCGTTCTGGACGCCCTCGTAACCCGCGCGCCCCAGCGCCGCCGAGATGTCCTCGACCTGCGCGTTGGGACCGGTGGTGGACTGCCACACGCCGCCGGCGTTGCCGTTCTCCGCGGTGAACAGCAGGCGCTGCGCCCACGGGTCCCAGGTGGAGCCGTCGAAGGTCGGCAGCGCGGTGCCGTCGGTGGTGGTCGTGGCCAGCAGCGTGACCCGGTGCGCGGCGTCGGCGTCCAGGTTGATCCGGGTGATGTACCCGGACTTGCCCATTTCGTGGCCCTGGAACAGGAAGTGCGTGCCGTAGTCGTAGTGCGGGTCGGCACCGCGCTGGCCGCGCAGCACGAGGTAGGTGTTCTTGTCGGGCTCGGTCTTCGAGGCCTCGACCTGGTGTCCCTTGGCGGGCAGGTCGCCGGGCGCGGCCACGAACGGGCCGTCACCGCGGTAACCGTAGTACGGCACGTCGGCGGTGCCGTTCTCCAGCTTGAGCGAGCCCTGCGCGACGGCCTGCTCCGCCAGTTCCGGCGAAAGGACGTTGGGGGCGCTCATCCCGGTGGCCTTCGCGTTGGCCGCGACCCCGGTCAGCGCGAGACGGAAAGCGTCGTCACCGTCGTGGCCGTGCCTGTCCTGCGCGAACGCTCCGGCGGCCACCACCCCGCCCAGGGCCACCGAGCCCGCCACCCCGATGATCCCCGCGCGGGTGACCATGCGCCTGTTGAATCTCATCGACCGGTGCCTCCAGAGAACGAAACGGAAAAACCAAACAGGCGCATTCAAATCCGGCCAAGACACGCGAACGGGACCCCGTGGTGACAAGTCCGCGTACAGCGGTGGAACAAATCGTGTAGTCAGAAAAGAAACCGACCAACAGCACGGTTGGTGAAGACATGGCGAACATCCGGACGAATCGGATGCCACCGGTTTTCTACCGGATCTCTTCCTCGATCGGGAAGAGGATCGGGCTGAGCAGGTACTGCGCGCGGCCCGGCACCGGCTCGTTGCCCAGCCGGGGAACGATCGCGGCGCGCAACTCGGCGATGAGCGCGGCGAGCTCCTCGCCGTCCAGCCAGAGCGCGTGCTGCCGGTAACCCACCGAGTCGGCGACGGGATCCGAGGATTCCCGGTCGAGATAGGCGCCGAACTCCGCGATCAGGATCGCCATCGCGGCGGCGAACACCCGGCGATGCTCCTCCTTGGACACCGAGGCCACGGCCTCGTCGCCGATCACCGCGCGCTCCCGCCTCAGCCGGTAGTGCCGCTCGACCGCACCGTGCACGCGCTGCTCGGCGGCGACCTCCAGGACACCGGCGTCGGCGAGACGGCCGACGTGCCGGTACACCGTCGCCTTCGACACGTCGTGCATCCGCGAGCTCAGCTCGGCCGTGGTGAGTGCACGCCCGCCGGACAGCGCGTGCACGATGCGCAGCCGCACCGGATGCACCAGCAGCTTCAACGAATCCACGCCAAGATGTTCTCACATCTGCTACCGTTCGCAAAGTTGCGAATACAGCTGGAGGGAAGCCATGATGTCCACCCCGATACCGGTGACCGCGATCGACGAGGAACCACCACTGGGGAAGCGATACCCGGCCCGAGGACGGCGGTTGTGGCTGCACCGCTCGGGGGAAGGCGGGCCGAGCGTCGTGTTCCTGCCCGGCGCGGGCCTGTTCGGCCTGCATTTCCTGAACGTGCAGGAAAAGACGGCGAAACTGACCACGAGCGTGCTCTACGACCGCGGCGGCACCGGATGGAGCGAGCCGGTCGCCCTGCCGCGCAGCGCGGAGGACGTCGCCACCGAACTCCGCGAACTACTGCGGGCCGCCGCCGTACCCGCGCCCTACGTCCTGGCCGGGCACTCACTGGGCGCGTTCTACGCCCGCCGCTTCGCGCAACTCTTCCCGGGGGAGGTGGCCGCACTGCTCCTGCTCGACCCCGGGCATGAGGACATCTTCGACTTCATGCCGCCCGAAGCCGCGGAGCTGAACGAGAAGATGAAGCCGGACCTCGCGACGCTTCCGGAACCGACCACCGAACAGTTCGAGGCCTCCCGCGCGGCGCTGGACGGCGTGTTCGCGGAGTGGCCGGAGGCGGTGCGCGAGCCCCTGATCACCGCGCAACTCGCCGCCTGGCGCACCGCGGTCCTGGAAACGCTGAACTTCGAGAGCGAACTCTACGACGAGTTGCGGGGCGGCGGGGGCCTTCCCGATGTCCCGCTGATCGTCTACACGGCGATGGGCCGAAACCCCTACTGGGCGCAGTTCGCCTCCGGGGAGCTGGAACAGGCCCTCCACCAAGGGATCCACCGGATGCACGCCGCCATCGCCGCCTCCGTTCCCCGCGGCGAGCAGCGCGTCCTCGCCGACGCGCCGCACCAGTTCCTCCACGTGAAGCACGCGGACGAGATCGTCCAAGCCGTCACCGACCTGCTGCACCAGTCGGCCTGACGGGGGCGGCCGGGGGTCAGGCGGTGGTGCCCAGGATCCGGGCGGCGATCATCGCGATGTCGGCGCTGGAGCGCTCCGGGGTGTCGCTGGGCCGCATGACGTGGCTGAGCACGGCCCGGACCAGCAGGTCCGTCGCCGCTTCGAGTTCGTGGTCGGACAGCGGCACGGTGTAGGCCGTGAGCCGGTCGCGCACCACCGCCTTCGCCGTCGCGATCAGCGCCTGGGACTGGGTGGTCAGCAACGGCAGCAGATCGTTGTCGCTGCCGTGCGAAGCACTCACCACGGCCCGCAGCAGCGGATTGTCCCCGGCGAACTCGAGGACGTTGCGGCAGGCCTCGCGGATCGCGGCCACCACGTCGCCCGGATTCCGCTCGAACGCGCTTTCCACCAGGACGAGGAAGTTGCGCAGTTCGGCGAGCACCATCTCCTCGGCGAGCTTCTGTTTCGAGCCGATCTCGTTGTAGACGGTCTGCCTGCTGACACCGATCATGTCGGCCAGCTGCCCCATCCGCACCGACGACCACCCGGTCTCGCAGGTCACCTTCGCGGCGGCCCGCACGATCTGCGCCCGCAACGGAACGGCGGTCTCACCGCCGCCCAGTGCCCGGACGGTCGTGGTGAACTGGCTGGTCACTGCTGGTCTCGTGCTTCTTCCCGGTCGGTGTGCCCGTCCACTCGTCCCGCTCGACGATGCGACGGCGATACTTCATGATGTCACGCGGCCGGTCGACGGTCAGCGCCCCGACGATCCGGTCCCCGCGCCGGTACAGCGCGGCGAACCCCTTCCGCTCGGGCTCGGCTGTGCACACCTCGTCCGCGACCGGGGTGCCGACGAACTGCAGGCGATGCCCGTACCAGTCGGACCAGAAGTAGGGCACCGAGTCCAGCGGCCGCGCCGAAGCCGGGTCGAGCGCGTGCCGCGCCGCCGCGGCCCCCTGCTCCGCCGCGTTCGTCCAGTGTTCCAGGCGCATCAGGTCCCCGTCGAAGAGCGGGTTCACCGCGTGCGCGACGTCCCCCGCCGCGTACACGCCCGGCGCCCCCGTCCACAGGGTCGCGTCGCACACCACTCCCCCGTCGCGCTCGTGCAGCCGCAGCCCGCTGCCGTGCAGCCAGCCGGTCGCGGGGAGCGCGCCGATCCCGGCCACGACGAGGTCGGCGGGCAGCATCGTCCCCTCGTCGAGCCGGACCCCGGTCACCCGCCCGTTCTCGGCTTCGATGCCCGCCACGCCGGTGCCGAGCCGCAGATCCGTGCCGCCCGCCCGGTGCAGTTCGGCGCACACGGTTCCGGCCACCGGCCCGATCGACCGGGTCAGCGGCAGTTCGAGCGCCTCCACCACGGTCACGGCCAGGCCGCGCTTCCTCGCCGCCGACGCCACCTCGGAGCCGATGAACCCGGCCCCGATCACCACCGTCCGGGCACCGGCGTCCAGTGCCGCCCGGATCGCCACCGCATCGGAGACCGTGCGCAACGCGTGCACGCCCGCGATGCCCTCCCCGGGCGGGAAGGGGCGCGGGCCCGCGCCCGTGGCGATCACCAGCGCGTCGTAGGGCACCGGGCGCCCGCCGACGACGACCTCCCGTTCCGCGAGGTCGAGCGCCTCGGCCGGGGTACCGAGCCGCAACTCCACGCCCAGTTCCCCGGTGAGTTCGTCCGCATCCCGGAACGGGGTCGCGACGCCGTCGTGACCCGCGTCCAGGAACGCCTTCGACAGGGGCGGCCGGTCGTACGGAAGGTGCTCCTCCGCGCCGACGAGGGTGATCCGGCCGGTGAACCCGGTGCGCCGGGCCGATTCCACCGCGCGCAGCCCGGCGAGCGAGGCGCCCACCACGACCAGTCGCTCCACGCCGTCAGTCCTTCAGGCTCAGGGCCAGCACCGGGCAGGCGTCCACCGCCGCGGCGAGTTCGGTGCGGTGTTCCTCGCCCGGGTTCTCGTCCAGCACGACCATCGTGCCGTCGTCCTGAACCTCGAAGAACTCGTGCGCCATCGCCTCGCACATGCCCAGGCCCTCGCATTTGGCCCGGTCCACCACGATCTTCACGTCATCGCCTCCGCTCGGTCACGCTTCGGGCTCGAAATCGATCTTTTCCCGCACTCCGCAGTCCGGGCAGCACCAGTCGTCGGGCACCTCGTCCCAGGGTGTGCCCGCGGGGAAGCCTTCGCGCGGCTCCCCGGTGGTCTCGTCGTAGCGGTACTCGCAGCCGGGACAGAGGTACGCGCTCACGCCGCCCTCCCCGTCGCGTAGCGCGCGAGCACCTTCTCCCGCTTGCGCGGGGAAATGTTGGCGCGGCTGATGTCGCCGTCGAAGTGCGCCAGCACGCGAGGGTCCATCACCTTGCGCCACAACGGCGGGAACAGCGCGAGCACGATCATCCCCGCGTAGCCGGTGGGCAGCACCGGGGACTCCTCGAAGTCCCGCAACGTCTGGTACCGGCGCGTCGGATTGGCGTGGTGGTCGCTGTGCCGCTGCAGGTGGTAGAGGAGCACGTTCGTCGCGATGTTGTTGGAGTTCCAGCTGTGGGACGGGTCCACCCGCTCGTAGCGGCCCGTGCCGTCCGGCCCGGTCCGGCGGCGCAGCATCCCGTAGTGCTCCATGTAGTTGACCACTTCGAGCAGGGAGAAACCGATCACGGCCTGAATCGCCAGATAGGGCAGGATGCCCACGCCGAACACCGCGACCATCACGGCCCACAGCACCGCCGACATCAGCCACGCGTTGAGCACGTCGTTGCCGAGCCGGAACGGATGCCGGCCGCGGCGCGCGTAGCGCTTCTTCTCCAGGCCCCACGCGCTCTTGAGCGAACCCCAGACCGTGCGCGGCCAGAACTGGTAGAAGTTCTCGCCCACCCGGCTGCTCGCCGGGTCTTCGGGGGTGGCGACGCGGACGTGGTGCCCGCGGTTGTGCTCGATGTAGAAGTGCCCGTAGAAGCTTTGCGCCAGCGCGATCTTGGACAGCCAGCGCTCGTGGCTTTCCTTCTTGTGGCCGAGTTCGTGGGCGGTGTTGATGCCGATACCGCCGATGCAGCCGATGGAGACGGCCAGGCCCACCTTGTCGGCCACGGACAGCCCACCGTGCGTGATCACCCAGAACGCCGCGACGAACCCGGCGTACTGGATGGGCAGGAACAGGTAGGTGATCCAGCGGTAGTACCTGTCCTGCTCCAGCGCCTCGATCACGTCGTCCGGCGGGTTGGCCCGGTCGAGGCCGACGAGCAGGTCGATGGCCGGAACGACCACCAGGATCACCACCGGTCCGATCCAGTACCAGATCCCCCAGCCGGTGAGCTGGTGCATGCCCAGCGCCACGAAGGCGAGCGAAGGCACGACCAGGCCGATGAGCCAGAGATACCGCTTCCTGTCCCGCCACTGTTCGGTCGACCCCGCTGGGATCGTCCCGGATGAGACCGCCGTCACCACGTCCTCCTCGCTGAGTCGCTTTACAAAAAGATAGACACTGTAAAGAGACTTTGACAAGAAGGAGTTTTTTGTAAAGCTCCGTCGCGGTCAGGAGGACTCGACGTGCGCCGACACCCAGTGGTTCAGATCGCGGCGGAGGATGGCCGCCGCCATCAGGTCCGGGAACAGGTCCGGGGTGCAGGCGAAGGCTGGCACCCCGAGCGCGTGCAGTGCGGCGGCGTTGTCGTGGTCGTAGGCGGGCGCGCCGGAGTCGGACAGCGCGAGCAGCGCCACCACCTGCACCCCGGACTCGACCAGCGCACGGGCCCGGCTCAGCAACTGCTCGCGGACCCCGCCCTCGTACAGATCGCTGATCAGCACCAGCACGGTTTCCGACGGCCTGGTGATCTGGGACTGGCAGTAGGCCAGCGCCCGGTTGATGTCCGTGCCCCCGCCCAGCTGCGTGCCGAACAGCACCTCCACCGGATCGTCGAGCCGGTCGCTGAGGTCCACCACCGCGGTGTCGAAGGCGACCAGCCGCGTCCGCAGCGTGCGCATCGAGGCCAGCACCGCGCCGAACAACCCGGCGTAGACCACCGACTCCGCCATCGAACCGGACTGGTCGATGGCGAGCACGATCTCGCGCTGCACCTGCCGCTGCCGCCGCCCGTACCCGATCACCCGCTCCGGGATGATCGTGCCCAGTTCCGGCGAGTAGTGCCGCAGGTTCGCCCGGATCGTGCGGTCCCAGTCGATGTCGCCGTGGCGCGGCCGCCGCGTCCGGGCGGCCCGGTTCAGCGCCCCGGTGACCGCGGCCCGCATCCGCTCCCCCAGCCGCGCCTCCAGCCGTTCGACCACGGTGCGCACCACCTGGCGCGCCGTCTGCCTGGTCTGCTCCGGCAGCACCGCGTTGAGCGACAGCAGCGTGCCGACCAGGTGGACGTCCGGCTCGACGGCGGCCAGCAGTTCCGGCTCCAGCAGCATCCGTTCCAGGCCGAGCCGGTCCAGCGCGTCCCGCTGCAGCACCCGGACGACGGTGTTCGGGAAGTACCGGCGGATGTCCCCCAGCCAGCGCGCCACCTTCGGTGCCGAACCGCCGAGCCCGGCGCCACGCCGGGCCCCGTCCCCGCCACCGTCGGCGTCGTAGAGCGCGGCCAGCGCGCCGTCGAGCGCGCCGTCCGCGGCCGACAGTGCGACGCCGGTTCCGTCGGCCGCACCGTCGGCGCCGCCGCCCAGTACCAGCCGCCAACGGCGCAGCCGCTCCGCTTCCCCGATCATGCCTGCCCTCCCGGTCCCGGAACTGTCCTCAAGCGACAACATGCGGTCATCCCGGTACCCCCAGCAGCGCGGCGACCACCGGCAGCGCGGCCTCGGCCCGGACGGCGTCGATCGGGTCCTCCCCCGGCCCGCCCGCGGGGCCGCCGGGGGCGGCGGTGGCGGATCCGCCACCGCTGCGCAGGCCAGCGGCCCGCTCCCCGATGGTCCGGCGTTCCGGCCCGGCGAAGGCGCCGAACGTGCGCCGCAGCAGCGGAAGCACCTCGGTGAACCGCTCCGGCGGGATCGCCGACAGCCAGTCGTCGACCAGCCTGAGCAACCGGAGGTCATGGATCAGCAGGACCGCGCCACCCGTGAAGAAGCCTTCCACGTACCCGGCCGCCCGCTCCGGCTCGACGCCCGGCGTCAGCGCCCGGCCGAGCCGCAACGCCACCTCCGGCACCGCCAGCCGCTCCGCGTCCAGCAGGAGCCGGGTCAGCCGTCCGGCGAGCAGCGGTGACAGCCCGTCCTGACCGGCCAGCCGGGACACCGCGTCGAGCCAGCGGTCCCGCGCGTCGCCGGGCAGCAGCCCGGACGCCTCGTGCACCCCTTGCACCAGTTCGATCAGCCTGGCGGTGGCGTCGTCGTCCAGGCCGCGGGCGGCGGTGGTGAGTCCCGCGCAGATCCTGGCGAGCAGATGCCCGGCGACCGAGCGCACGGCGGCGGTGTCGGTCCCCCGGACGTCGCCGTACCGCCCTGCCCTGGCCAGCGCGGGCAGGGCCGCCATCAACTGCGCCACATCGGCGCCACCGGCCGCCAAAGTGTCCACAGCGGACAGTACTTCGGGCAGGGCGCCGGGCAGCCCCGCCACCAGGCAGCTCTCCACCGCACCGGTGGCCTCCGCCAGTGCCTTCGCCTCGGCCGCCTGCCGACGCACCACACCGGTCGCCGCGGCGAGCACCGTCGTGCCGTGCCGGCCCGCCACCACGAGATCCACCTCGAACTCCGGGCGCCAGCACAGCGACCAGCTTTCCCGGAAGGAGCCCGTGCCGCGGCGGGCCGCGGGCGCGGGCACTCCCCACGGCACGCCGAGCACGGCCAGCCGGTGCAGCAACCGCGACCGCTCGGCGTCAGTCTCCTTGCGCAGGTCGAGCTCCAGTTCCCGGTGCAACGCGTCCCGTTTCAGGCGCAGCCGCCGGGCGATCGCGAGCAGATCGGCCACCAGCGGCGACTGTGGCACCCCGGCGGGCACCTCGCCGAGCCGCTCCCCCACCACGAGGCGGCGGGTCACCAGGTCGAGCAGCACGTCATTGCCGCCGCAGAGCACCGACCTGGTCGCCTCGGTGACCTCGGCCAGACCGGGCAGCGGCCGGTCCCGCAGCGCGGCCAGCGCCTCGGCGAGGCGAACCGCCTCGATCACGTGTGCGGAGGAAACCGGCAGGTCCTCCTCCCGCAGCACCCTCGCCACCCGGGTCAGCCAGTGGGCGGTCACCTGCCCGGTGGTGCCGAACAGGTGGTCGTACCAGCCCGGCGAGCTCACCCCCGCGCCGTACCCGCCCGCACGGGCCAGCCTGCCGTGCGTCCACGGCACCCAGGTGCAGGCGACCTTGTGCTTCGGCAGTTCGCGCAGCAGCGCGCGGTCCGCGGTGGCCGGGGGCAGGGGCCCGGTCAGCGCCGGGACGTGCCAGGCCCCGCAGACCACCGCGATCGTGCCGAACCCGGCCTTCATCGCCTTGCGCAGCACGGTGCGCATGTAGGCCTCGCGCCGCGCCTCGAACAGCCGCTCCGGCGCCGGCTCCTCCGCACCGGAACCGTCCGATGTGGACGGATCCCGCAGGGCCCGCATGGCCTCGGCGATCACCTCGAACGGCGAGGCGCCCTCGATCCGGTGCTCGACGATCTCGTCCCACCAGCGTTCCGGATCGTCGTAACCGCCCGCCGCGGCCAGTCCGGCCAGCGGATCGGCGGACAGGCCCGCCCGCTGGGCCGGTTCGCAGGCGAGCTGGTGCGCCGCGGGCAGGTCGCAGAACCACACCGGCACCGCGGCCTCCACGGCGTACCGGATCGCCTGCCACTCGGGACTGAACACCGCGAACGGCCAGAAAGCAGCACGCGAGGGATCTTCGGTGGCGTAGGCGAGCAGTGCGACCGGCGGCCGCAGCGCGGGATCGGCGGCCGCCGGGAGCACCGCCTCCGCCTCCGGCGGCCCCTCGATCAGCACCACGTCGGGCCGCAGCTCACGCAGGCGGGCAGCCACCGCACGGGCCGAACCGGGGCCGTGGTGGCGGATGCCGAGCAGCTCCACCACCGGCCGCGGCGCCGCCGCAGTCCGGCCGCTCATCCCGCGAGTTCCCTGCAGGCCCGGTAGAAGTCGGCCCAGTCGTCGCGCTCACGCACCACCGTCTCGAGGTACTCCGAGAACACCACCCGGTCGGCCACCGGATCCTTCACCACCGCGCCAAGGAGCCCCGCCGCGACGTCGTGCGGACGCAGCACGCCGTCGCCGAAGTGGGCCGCCAGCGCGAGCCCGCCGGTGACGACGCTGATCGCCTCGGCCGTGGACAGCGTGCCGGACGGCGATTTCACCGCGGTGCGCCCGTCCTCGGTGCGGCCGGCTCTCAGCTCGCGGAACACGGTGACCACCCGGCGGATCTCGGCCAGCCCGGCGTCCGGCACCGGCAGCGCCAGCGACCGGCCCAGCTCGCCGACCCGCCGCGCCACGATGGCGACCTCGTCGTCCACCGAGTCGGGCAGTGGCAGCACGACCGTGTTGAACCGGCGGCGCAGCGCGCTGGACAGCTCGTTGACGCCCTTGTCCCGGTCGTTGGCGGTGGCGATCACGCTGAACCCCGGCCGGGCCTGGACGTGCAGGCCGAGCTCCGGCACCGGCAGCGTCTTCTCGGACAGGATGGTGATCAGGCTGTCCTGCACGTCGGCCGGTACGCGGGTCAGCTCCTCGACGCGCGCCACCTTGCCGTCGGCCATCGCCCGGTACACCGGGCCGGGCACCAGCGCCTTCTCACTCGGCCCCTCCGCGATCAGCCGCGCGTAGTTCCAGCCGTAGCGGATGGTCTCCTCGCCGGTGCCCGCCGTGCCCTGCACGACCAGGGTGGAATCGCCGCTGATCGCCGCCGCGAGATGCTCCGAGACCCAGGTCTTCGCCGTGCCCGGCACGCCGAGCAGCAACAGGGCGCGGTCGGTGGCGAGGGTGGCCACCGCCACCTCGATCAGCCGCCGCGGCCCGAGGTACTTCGGGGTGATCACGGTGCCGTCCGGCAGGGTGCCGCCGAGCAGGTAGCGCACCACTGCCCAGGGCGACAGCCGCCACGACGGCGGGCGCTCCCGATCGTCGTCGGCGGCCAGCGCGGCCAGCTCGTGCGCGTACGCCTGCTCGGCGAAGGGGCGCAGCACGGTCTCGGTCATGACAACTCCTCGTACATTTCGCGGCGGAAGCGCAGGGTGGTGATCAGGCGGGGGAACCAGGGGGCGGCCTTCTCGGGCGGGCGCGGGATTCCTGGATGGGTGAGCGAGCCCGCACCCACGGCGCGGGCGGCCTGGCCCGCGAGCACGCCGAGGGTCTCGTCTGCGGCATGGGCGGTGAGCCGGCCGAGCACCAGGTCCCCGACTTCGGCGGGCCACGGCGCGGGCAGGCCGCAGACGGCCGCGTTCAGCGCGTCGCCAGCGCGCCGGTCCCACAGTCCGGCCAGCGCGGCGGCCCATTCGCCCCGCGGCAGGACGGCGATCAGCTCGGGGACGGCCTTCGACGGAACCGGCGGCTTGGCGGCGAGCAGCGCGCGTGCCCATTCCTGGTCCCGCTGCCTGCCCGCCGCCTCGGCCAGTCCCGCACGGAACGGCTCGGCGACCGCCGCCCCGGCCAACGGACGGCGCAGCAGTTCATCCGGTCCGGAGGCGAAGGCGGACCAGAACGACAGCGGCGTGGCGGCCACGATCTGCCGGAACCACCAGGCGCGCCGCCCGGTGGCCCGTGGCGCCTCGGCACGCACCCCGTCCCGGAGCATCGGGCCGTCGCACTCACCCGGCAGCGACAGCCGCAGCGCGTCCCCCTCGACGGTGACGAGCGCGGCGGCCCGCTCCGCCATGCGGGCGGCCAGCCGCGAACCGGGCAGCCGGGCCAGCAGATCGGCGGCGAGCCGCCGCACGTCCACCGCCCGATCGTCCAAAGCGGACTCCAGAAAATCCTCGTCCGCCGGGGAAAGCCCGTCCGCCAGCACGGCGAGGAACTCGGCACGCCGGGCGGCGGGCTCGGCGGCCCAGACCCGCGCCAGCGCCTCCCGTGCCGCGGCGGGATCGGACCGGCGCAGCTCCGCCAGCCAGGTCCGGCGCGCCGCCGGGGCACCGAGGCGCCACACGTCCGGCCCGGTGTCCGCGCCGGCCAGGAACGCCCATTCCGGAACCAGCGCGGCGAGCCACGGGCCGCGGGGCCCGGACGCGGCGGCCGCCGCGTCCCGCAGCGAGGGCCGGGACCGCGCCAGCCCGGCGAGTGCGGGCAGGCGCTCCGGTGGCACCCGCAGCCCCCGCGCGGCCACCGCGCGGAGCCATTCCGGCAGCACCTCGCCCTGTTCACCGGCGAGCAGCCGGTCGAGCCTGCGCACCGCGGCGGGCCCGGCGAGCGGACGTTCGTCCGCCGGTGCCGGCGCCGGGGGCGCCACGGCCGGCAGCGGTACGGCACCGGCTCGCCGGTACACGGTCAGCGCGGCGGCCGCGGACAGCAGTTCCCGCGCCGGATCCTCACCGCGGGCCAGTTTCCCCACCGCGGCGGGCAGCGCGGCCAGCTCGGCGGGACGACGCCGCGTACCCAGCAGAGCGGCGCTGACCAGCCCCTCCCATCCGGTCACAGGACCACCGCCCGATCCCCGTCCCAGCAGCACATCGGCCGGGCCCCGGCCGGGGACCACTCCGCCGCCACCGTCAGCGGCCGTCCCCCCGAAACCGCCACCAGCGGCCAGGGGTCGGCCGAGGCGTGCAGCGGCAGCGCGCCAGCGGAATCCGAGAGCACCCAGCCGTCCTGCGTGGCGACCGGCACGACCCCGGCCAGGAGCACCGGCCAGCGGTCCACCCACGGGTCCTCTGCCAGCACCGCGCCGTACCGCGCGAGCGCGGCCGCAACCGGTTCGCCCTCGGGCCGGGGCGACGCCGTGGCCTCGTCGCGCTCGGCGACGACCACCCGCTGCGCGCCCGCCCCCGGATACCGCGCGAGCGTGGCGGGCACCAGCGTGCCCGGCCACAGCGAGGCGTCCAGCGGGCGGCCGGGCGTCGCGAAGGACAACACCATCGTGGTCCGGCCGCTTTCCGTGCCGCGCAACCACACCGTCCTGCCCGCCACCTTCTCGCCCGGCTCGTCGCGGAAACCCAGCACCAGCCAGGTATCGGTACTGCGCTCGCCGTTCGTGAGCACCTCGGCGGTCTCGGTCGGATAGCCAAGGCGTGCCCGCACCGTGGCGGCCAGCGGCGGGGGCAGTTCGGCCAGCCGCGCCTGCGCACCGGCCAGCAGGCAGGTCAGGGAAAGCTCCTCCAGCAACCGGTCCGGCCAGTCCCGGCCCCGCCCCGCCAGCCGCGCCGCGCGGCGCACGCGTTCGGCCAGTCCCGGCGCCTGCGCGTCCACCATCCGCGCCGCCGCCGACTCCAGTGGCGCGGTGCCCGACCGGGGCAGCCCGGCCAGGCCCTCCCGGATCAGGTCCGCCAGCCATCCGGTGAGCTCGGCGGCCCCGGCGGAGACCCGCTCGTCGCGGCGGTCCCGGCGCCGCTGCGCGGCCAGCGGGTCACCCCGCTTCGCGGGCTCGGCCGCCCGCACCGCCGCCCGCTCGGCGCGGGCGGCCCGCTCAGCCAGCCAGGTGCCCGCCCAGTCCGGTTCCCCGGCCGAAACGAGTTCGCCCGCCGACCACCGCAGCAGCAGCCCCAGCGCGTGTTTGCAGGGAAACTTCCGGCTCGGGCAGGAACAGCGGAACGCGGGCCCGGCGAACTCGACGCACACCTGGTACGGCTTCTTGCCGCTGCCCTGGCACTCGCCCCACACCGCGCGCTCCGAGCAGCCGGACACCGGCCACTTCGCCGCCGAAGCCTGCCCCCGCCCGGCCTTGGCCGAGGCGGCGTCGGGCGCCAGCGCGAGGACCTGCTCGGTGCTCAACGTCATGACGGGTTCGACCCTGCCCTTTCCGGGTTCGAAGTGTTCGAAGGAGACGCCGCGGAGCATGACAGCACCCACCGACAAAACCGGGCGGCCGCCGATCCGGCACCGCCACCCGTCACGGTCTTCGCCCTGCCGGTCCACGGGTGGGGACGTAGGGTTTCACCAACGACGGAAAGGGGGCTGACCAGCGATGTTCCAGGTCCGGTTCCACGGAAGGGGCGGCCAGGGCGCGGTCACCGCGGCGGAGCTCCTCTCGCTCGCCGCCTTCCTCGAAGGCCGGCACGCACAGGCGTTCCCGAGTTTCAGCTCGGAGCGCAGCGGGGCGCCGGTGGTGTCGTTCTGCCGCATCGACGACCGCGCCATCCGGTCGAGGGAACCGATCTCCCAGCCCGACGCCCTGGTCATCCAGGACCCGACCCTGCTGCACCAGGTCGCCGTGTTCGAGGGGCTCGGCGAGCACGGCAGCGTCCTGATCAATTCGGCCCGGAGCCCGGAGGAGCTCGGCCTGTCCGAGCTGACGGCCCGGATCGGGCGGGAACGGGTGCTGAACGTGCCCGCCACCGACCTCGCCCGGGAACACCTCGGACGCCCGCTGCCCAACGCGGTGCTGCTCGGCGCGTTCGCGGCGTTCACCGGCGTGGTGTCGCTGGAATCGGTCACCACCGCGATCCGCCGTCGTTTCGACGGCCCCATCGGGGAGCGCAACGCCGCCGGAGCGGCGGCGGCCCACGAATACGTGCGCGCCAGGACGGAGGCACCGCTTCATGCTTGACCAGAAGGAAGGCTCGCAGGCCGTCGCCGAGGCGGTGGCGCGCTGCCGCCCCGGGGTGATCTGCGCCTATCCGATCTCACCGCAGACCCACATCGTCGAGCACCTGTCCGATCTGGTCCGCACCGGCGCGCTCACCCCGTGCGAATTCGTCTCCGTGGAATCGGAGTTCGCGGCGATGTCGGTCGCGATCGGCGCCTGCGCCGCCGGGACCCGCGCCTACACCGCAACGGCCAGTCAGGGTCTGCTGTACATGGTCGAAGCGCTCTACAACGCCTCCGGGCTGGGCCTGCCCATCGTGATGACCGTGGCCAACCGCGCCATCGGCGCGCCGATCAACATCTGGAACGACCATTCCGACGCGATGTCGCAGCGCGACTCCGGCTGGATCCAGCTCTACGCCGAGTCCAACCAGGAGGCGCTGGACCTGCACATCCAGGCCTACCGGCTGGCGGAGGAGCTTTCGCTGCCGGTGATGGTGTGCATGGACGGCTTCATCCTCACCCACGCCTACGAAGAGGTCGACGTGCCCGGACAGGCCGAAGTGGACGATTTCCTGCCCCCGTTCGCCCCGCGGCAGGTGCTCGATCCGGCCGATCCGGTGACCATCGGCGCACTGGTGGGGCCCGAGGCGTTCACCGAAGTGAAATACCTGATGCACGCCAAGCAGATGCGCGCGCTCGACGCGATTCCCCGCATCGCGGGCGAATTCTCCTCGGCGTTCGGCCGCACCAGCGGCGGGCTCGTGCGCACCTACCGCACGGAGGACGCGGAAACGGTCGTGGTGGCGCTCGGCTCGGTGCTCGGCACCATCGAAGACGTCGTCGACGAGTTCCGCGACCGGGGCGTGAAGATCGGCGCCCTCGCGATCAAGTGCTTCCGCCCGTACCCGCTGGACGCGGTCCGCGAGGCACTCGGCCACGCCGAACGGATCGTGGTGGTGGAGAAGGCCTTCGCCGTCGGTGCGGGCGGGATCGTCGGGCAGAACGTGCGTCTCGCGCTGTCCGGCATGACCTGCCAGGTGTTCGACGTGGTCGCCGGGCTGGGCGGGCGGGCCATCACGAAACAGTCCCTGCGCGCCCTGTTCGAGGAGGCGCTCGCCGGCCGGCTCACCGCGGGCAGGCTGCATTTCCTCGACCTCAACACCGAACTCGTGGCCCGGGAGCTCGCCCGCGAAGGACGCTCGGGTCCGCACGCGGAGAACATGCTGCGCGACCTCGGCATCGTGGGCGCGCTGATACCGCGCTGATCCGTGGCGGGCAGCGGGAAGGAAAGCGCCATGCCGTACCAGGAAGTCAAGCTCTACCAGGCGGGCACCTACGTGGCGGGCAACCGCCTGCTCGATCCCGGCCAGCGCACCGTGCAGGCGCGGGTGGGCCGTTCCAACACGCTGACCTCGGGACACCGGGCCTGCCAGGGCTGCGGCGAGGCACTCGGCGCCCGGTACGCGCTCGACGCCGCGATGCGGGCCACGGACGGGAAGCTGATCGCCACCAACGCGACCGGCTGCCTCGAAGTGTTCTCCACGCCCTTCCCCGAATCGTCGTGGCGGCTGCCGTGGATCCACTCGTTGTTCGGCAACGCCCCAGCGGTGGCCACGGGCGTGGCTGCCGCGTTGAAGGTGCAGGGACGCGAAGACATCCGCGTCATCGGCCAGGGGGGCGACGGCGGCACCGTCGACATCGGTTTCGCCTGCCTGTCGGGCATGTTCGAGCGCAACGACGACGTGCTCTACATCTGCTACGACAACGAGGCCTACATGAACACCGGGGTCCAGCGTTCCGGCGCCACCCCGCCCGCCGCCCGCACCGCCACCACCAAACCGCTCGGCGGCTCCCCCGGTACCGAGTTCGGCCAGGGCAAGAACGTGCCGCTGATCGCCATGGCGCACGAGATCCCGTACGTGGCCACCGCGACCGTCGCCGAGCTGCGTGATCTGGAGTACAAAGTGGAGCGTGCCATGCGGTTCCGCGGGGCGCGCTACCTGCACGTGTTCGTGCCCTGCCCGCTCGGCTGGGGCTCGGCGTCGCGGGACACCATCCGGATCGCGCGCCTGGTCAAGGAAACCGGGCTGTTCCCGGTGTTCGAGGCCGAGCACGGCGAGGTGGTCGGGGTGTCGAAGATCCGCCGCCCGGTGCCGGTCGAGGAGTACCTGAAGCTGCAGCGCCGCTACGCGCACCTGTTCGGCCCGCAGCGCCGTGACGACGTGATCGTCCGGTTGCAGGAGATCGCGGACCGCAACATCCGGCGATTCGGGCTGCTCGCCTCGGCGGAGGAGGGCGGTGAGCTGCCCGGCAGCGCCACCGACGCCGCCGATCTGCCCCAGGGCCAGCCCGAAGCCGCGGGCCGGACCGAGGAGGAAAGCAACCTCATGCGCATGCTGGCCGAAACCCACCACGGAGCACAGTGATGGACAAGCCGTTCGCGATCACCCTCGACGTCGGGTCCAGCCTGGCCAACAAGACGGGCACCTGGCGCACCGAACGCGCGGTCCACGTCGACCGGATGCCGCCGTGCAACGACGCCTGCCCGGCGGGCGAGAACATCCAGTCCTGGCTCTACCAGGCGGAAGAGGGCGGCGCGGGCTACGAGCGCGCGTGGCGGAAACTGGTGGAGGAGAACCCGTTCCCCGCGATCATGGGCCGCGTCTGCTACCACCCGTGCGAGACCGCGTGCAACCGCGCTCAGCTCGACGAGGCGGTGGGCATCAACTCGGTCGAGCGGTTCCTCGGTGATCATGCGATCGAACAGGGCTGGGCCTTCGACCCGCCCGCCGAACGCACCGGCAACCGCGTGCTGATCGTCGGTGCCGGGCCGACCGGCTTGTCGGCGGCCTACCACCTCGCGCGGCTCGGCCACGAGGTCACGATCCGCGACGCCGCTCCTCTCGCCGGCGGGATGATGCGGTTCGGCATCCCGAAATACCGGCTATCGCGAGAGGTTCTCGACGCGGAGGTGAACCGGATCCTGGCCCTCGGCGTCACGCTGGAACTCGGCCACAAGGTCACCGACGTCGTGGCGGAGCAGGAGAGCGGCGGCTTCGACGCGGCCTTCCTCGCGGTGGGCGCCCAGGTCGGGCGCCACGCCGACATCCCGGCCGGGGAAGCCGCCCGCGTCATCGACGCGGTGTCCCTGCTGCACGGCCTGGAGGTGGGTGAGCGGCCACTGCTGGGGCGTCGCGTCGTGGTCTACGGCGGCGGCAACACCGCGATGGACGCGGCCCGCACCGCCAAACGCCTCGGCGCCACCGACGCGACCATCGTCTACCGCCGCACCCGCGACCGGATGCCCGCGCACGACGAGGAGGTCACCGAGGCCGAGGAGGAGGGCGTGCTGATGAAGTGGCTGGCCACCGTCAAGCACGCGGACGAGGGTGAGCTCCTGCTGGAGCGGATGGAACTGGACGAGACCGGATTCCCCCGGCCGACGGGCGAGTACGAGCGGCTCGCGGCGGACTCGCTGATCCTGGCCCTGGGCCAGGAAACCGATCTCTCGCTGGTCGAGGGCGTCCCCGGGGTCGAGGTGGACCGCGGGGTGGTGAAGGTCGGCCCGGACATGATGACCGGTCGTCCCGGTCTCTTCGCGGGAGGCGACGTGGTGCCCTCGCAGCGGACCGTCACGGTGGGCATCGGGCACGGGAAACGGGCCGCCCGCCAGATCGACGGCTGGCTGCGCGGAGGCCGGGCGCAGGCACCGGCCCGGCACGAAATGGCCACCTTCGACATGCTGAACACCTGGTACTACGCCGAAGCGCCACGCTCGCACCGGCGGCACCTGGAACTGGCGCGACGCCGGTCCACCTTCGAGGAGACCGTGCACGGGCTCGACGCCTCGACCGCGCTCTACGAGGCACGCCGGTGCCTGTCCTGCGGAAACTGCTTCGCCTGCGACAACTGTTACGCCGTCTGTCCCGACAACGCGGTACTGAAGCTCAGCGACGCGCCGAACGCCAATGTCAACGGGTACGCCATCGATCTGGACTACTGCAAGGGCTGCGGAATGTGCGTGTCCGAATGCCCGTCGGGCGCGATCAAAATGGTGCCGGAAAGCCCCTGAGCGCCGACGCGGGGTGGTACCTCCCGACACACGGCCGCGGCGGGCTGTGGGGATCGGCACCGTCGTGAAAACCTCCGGCCGAGTCCTACCCTGACGGGAAATTCGGTCACAGGGAGGTGATCGGCGTGCGCCGGTTCCTGGTGTTGTTCCTGGCCTTCACGATCGCGATACTGCTGGGCGGTCCCCCGTCGCAGGCGGCCGCGATCCGGCAGATCACGGGATTCGGCGGCAATCCCGGCGCGCTCCAGATGTTCGAGTACCGGCCGGACGGGCTGCCGCAGGGGCGGCCGGTCGTGGTGGCGCTGCACGGTTGTACGCAGGACGCCACCGGTTACGGGCAGGGCTCGGGCTGGGTGCGGCTCGCGGACCAGGGCGCCTTCACCCTGGTGCTGCCCCAGCAGACCTCGGCGAACAATTTCAGCCAGTGCTTCAACTGGTTCCAGTCCTCGGACGTGACCCGCGGTCAGGGCGAGGTGGAGTCGATCGCGCAGATGGTCCGCTGGGCGATCGCCGATTCGGGCGCCGACGCGGCACGGGTGTACGTGACCGGGCTGTCGGCGGGCGGCGGAATGACGGCGGCACTGCTGGCCACCTACCCCGACCTGTTCGCCGGCGGCGGGATCATCGCCGGGATCCCCTACGGCTGCGCGACCACGGCGTTGCAGGCCTACGGCTGCATGTACCCGGGCCAGGACCTCACCCCCGCACAGTGGGCGGCGAAGGTGTTCGCGGCCTCCTCGTACCAGGGTCCCTGGCCGAGCGTGAGCATCTGGCAGGGCACCGCCGACTACACGGTGGCCCCGGCGAACGAACGGGAGCTTGCCGAGCAGTGGACGGCCGTGCACGGGCTGCCCACCACCCCGTCCGCCACCGACACGGTCGCGGGCTACCCGCACGCCGTCTACCGCGACGCGTCGGGCGGGATCGCCGTGGAGACCTATGCGATCACCGGGATGGGCCACGGCCAGCCGATCGATCCCGGGACCGCCGCCGGCCAGTGCGGCCAGGCGGGCGCCTATCTGCTCGACGTGAACCTGTGCGCGGCCTGGCGCCTCGGCATGCTGTGGGGCTTCCTCCCGGCTTCCTGATCCCGGCGTGGACCGGCGCCCCCCTGTCGGCGCCGGTCCACGCGCAGGCCGGTCAGACGGCGGCTGCCGCCCCCGCTTCGGTTTTGCGCAGCGCCAACGGGGCCAGGCCCGCCAGCAGCAACGCACCGGACAGCGGGAGCAGGTTGAGCGACGCCATCGGCAGGATCGAGCCCACGCCGATCAGCACGGGGTTCCACCAAGCCATGCGGCCCCGCCGGGCCAGCAGCACCGACAACGCGGTCAGACCGATGTAGAGCAAGGGCGGCCCCGCTTGGTAGAACACCGGTTCCGCACCGGGCAGATGGGTGAACCGGCCGGTGATCTCGGACAGGTTCGCGTGGTCCGTGGCCAGCAGGCCCGCGACGATGTCCACACCGATCTGCACGACCGACGTGACCAGCCCGATCGAGGCGAGGGCGGTCCACAGCCTGCGGGGACCGGTGGCGGGCAGTTGCCGCACCATGCCCGCCAAGCCCACCCCCAGCAGGACCAGCCCGGCGAGGAAGGAAAGGTGTGCGGCCTGCCAGTCGAGACCCGGGCCGTAGTGACCGTCGCTGCGCCCGATCAGGCGCACCACCCCGTAGACGGCGAACAGCACCGGTGCGGCCAGCAGGGCGATCGAAGTCGGTTTCATGCCCAGAGCCTGGCGTCCCGGTGGCGCCCCGGCATCCGGAGAAATCCCCCGGCCGACCCCGAACTTCGATCAGGGTTCCCCTGGTGCGACTCAGGCTATTGTCCACTTCGGACACCGGGGTCATTGCAGGGTCAGCGGGACCTCGGCTCCGAAACGGGTCAGTTTCCCCGGGTTGCGGACGTAGTACAGGCCGGTGATGCCGGAGCGGTCGACCCGGGTCGCCATGACCCCGTCGACCTCGCCGTCCACAAGGACGACGAGTGCCGGGTTGCCGTTGACCACGGTCGAGGCGGTGGTGAACCCGACATCGGCCTTGGCGAGACCGCCCAGGATGTAGCGGACCAGCTTCCCGGCACCGACGACCGGTCGCAACGCGGCCTGCTTGACCCCGCCGCCGTCGCTCACCAGGACGACATCGGGGGCGAGCACGTCCAGAAGGCCCTGCAGGTCCCTGGTTTCGAGCGCGCGCCGGAACGACTCCACAACCGCCCGGGTCTGGCTCGCGGAGACCGTCTCGCGAGGGCGGCGGGCATCGACGTGCTTGCGGGCGCGGTGCGCGATCTGGCGGACGGCCGCCGGAGTCTTGCCGACGGCGGCCGCGATCTCGTCGTAGCCGACATCGAAGACCTCGCGCAGCACGAACACGGCGCGCTCGGTCGGCGACAGCGTCTCGAGAACGAGCATCATCGCCATCGACACGCTCTCGGCGAGTTCGGCGTCCTCGGCCACATCGGGGGTGGTGAGCAGCGGCTCGGGCAGCCAGGGACCGACGTACGCCTCCTTGCGGCGCGTCATGGCGCGCAACCGGTTCAGAGACTGCCTGGTCGTGATACGGACCAGGTAGGCGCGCTGGTCGCGTACCTGCCCCAGGTCGACCTCGACCCACCGCAGCCAGGTTTCCTGAAGGACGTCTTCGGCGTCGGCCGCCGATCCGAGCATCTCGTAGGCGACGGTGAAGAGCAGGTTCCGGTGAGCGACAAAAGCCTCGGTCGCCTGGTCGGTGGTGTGCTCGCTCAACTCCCTGCCCTCTCCTTCATCGCGTCGCGTCAGGCGGAGAACGGCGCGAAGGCGAAGCGGCCCCAGGCGACGAACACCGCAAGAACGACATAGACCAGGTTCACCGCCACGAGGTTGAACTGGCCGAGGCGGCCATGGGTGACCATCGCGCCGATCATAAGCAGGATCCAGCAGACGGCGGTCACCGGAACCAGAACCGGTGCGATGCCGACCACGGCGGGGAGGACCAGGCCCGCCGCGGCCAGGAGTTCCAGGACCCCGAGCGTCCTGAGGAAACCGCTGCTGACACCCGCGATCCATTCCGCGCCGCGGGCCGCGCCCAGTTTTTCCTTGGGCAAGAAGCTCTTGGTGATGCCGCTGCTCAGGGCGACCACGGCGAGCAGTCCGGCGGCGATCCACAGTGCGATGTTCACGAGCCTCTCCTCCGATTCGAAGTGTTTGACCTCAAGACACCGCCCACCCCTTCGTTGTGACAGAAGTGAGGCAGGTCACCCGAAGGTCTTGGGGCGGGGCCGGTTCTCCGTGCCGAGGTGCCGGGGCAGGGTCTGACTCAGCCGACAACAAGGGAGGAGCAGTGGCGACGGGATGCCTGCTTGTTGTCGCTGCTGGCCGAGGCTCGGCGTCGGGATGTGGGCGCTGGTCTGGGGTATCGGGACCTGGTGTCGTGGCTGGGGATCGAGCTGCGACTGTCCACACGAGAGGGTCGAGGGCGACACGGCCACGGTGCCGGCATCAGTTCACTGTCGGTGAGATCGGGGCGGTGGCCACGCCCGGTGCGGGGCGGGACAACGTGGTAATCGGTCAGCACGTAAGTGCGGTCACGAGGGTGACCAGTTCTTTCGTCACATTGATCTTGAACACCCTCCTCTCACGTCCGGACACCGGCCCGACTTCACATGATCTTCACCGCATCCATCGTCTAGACCGTGACCGCACCGACCTGGGCACGGATGGCGAAGTCGAGGTCCGTGGCGGTCAGGCCGAAGGTCTGGGCCGTCTCGGTCGCGTCCATATGGAACGGGGCGTACCACTGGTAGTCCATCTCGGCCATCTCGCGGGCCATCGGCACGAACCGCCCGGTCACGCGCATGACGAAGCGCGGTAGCTGGATCAGCTTGATCGGGGGCTTGCCCGCGGCGGCGGCACAGCGCTGCGCGAACTCGCGGATGGTGATGGCCGGCGGGGACGGCACGTGCCACGCTCGGCCCCACGCCCGTTCGTCCCGGGCGAGCGTGACCAGTGCTTTGGCCATGTCGCCGTTGTAGGTGAAGGTGTGCGGCATGTCCAGGTGCCCGGTGATGACGGCGGCGCGGCCCTTTTCCATGGCCGGGGCGATGAGCACGGAGTAGATGCCTGCCGCGTCCTTGCCGATGTAGTCGGAACCGCGGGCCTCGAAGGTGCGGATGCCGGCGTTCTTCGCCTGCTCCCACAGGCGCTTGCGCAGGCGGCCTTTGTGTCCGGTGGCGGCCATCGGGGTGTGCTCGTTCATCCGGCCGCCGGGTTGCTTGCCGTACGCGTAGAGGCTTCCGGTGAGCGCCAGGACCGCGTCGTTTGCCTTCGCTGCTTCGATCACCGCGGTCTGCAGGGGCGGCAGCTGACGCTCCCAGGAGGTGTATGAGGGCGGGTTCGCACAGTGGTAGATCACCTCCGCGCCACGGGACAGCTCGGTCAAGCGGGCCGTGTCGGAGGCGTCCGCGGCGACCCGCTCGATCAGGGGGTGCTCAGGTCCCGAGCCGCTGCGCGTGACGATGCGGACCTTCTCGCCGCGCTCGACGAGCAGCCGCGCGACGTTCGTGCCGATGGAGCCGGCCCCGATGATGACGTGTTGAACCATGATGGGTTTTTCCTTTGAGAAGAGATCGCCCCGTCGAGAGCGACCGTTGCCGGAGCGGCGTTACGAGGGATCAAGAGCGCGGCCGGACGAAGCGGAGTCAAGGTCCAGCGCTGCGAGGTCCGGGGCTTGCGGCGCTGGGCCTTCGGTTCCGGAGAGGGTCAGTCGGACACGCCGGCGCCCTGGTAGGTGGGCACGTCGGCCAGCATCGCGGCCACTTCGGGGTTGAGTTCGTTGCGGCGCCGGTGCAACTCCTGGATCTTCGCGTTCAGTTCGGGATCGTCGTCGTCGCTGACGTCGAAGATGTGGAGGTCCTCGGCCATGTGCAGCCCGAGGTGGTCGGTCCGGTAGGTCGCCGGGTGCGTGAGGAACTCGAAGAGGCCGTCGAGGTCCTCGACGGCGAACACCGCGCTGTACTGGAAGTCGCCGCCGTGGTCACGGCCGACGATGAACGACTTCACCGAGGGGACCGACCGGCCCAGGTCGCGCCAGCTCTCCAGCCCCGCTTCGATCTGCTCCGGGGTCGCGCCGGCCTTCACCTTGACGCGATTGATGTGGTAGATCATGGCCTTCACCTTCGTTTCTAACGGCGTTAGATGTTCTAACGTCGTTAGACTAGGGATGCCGCGAGATCATTGTCAAGAGGGACGGTTACCGTCCTGGGGACCACCTAAGCGGAGTGATGGACATGCCGAGCAGCACACGACGCGCCCGCGAACGGGCGAGCACTCGCGACCGGATCATCCAGGCCGCACTGCACGTCCTCGAGACCGAGGGCGCCGCCGCACTGACGATCCGCCGCATCGCGGCCGACGTGGAGTACGCTCCGCCGATCGTCTACCAGCACTTCGCCAACAAGGACGCGCTCGTCCTGGAACTGGTCGCACACGGCTACCGTCTGATTACGACCGAGGTCGGGCGAGCGGCCGCCGAGGAACCGGACATCGACCAGCGCATGCTGCGCGTCGCGTCCGAGTACGTGCGGTTCGCCGACGAGCACCCGCACCTTTACCAGGCCATGAACGACACCACGGTCGACGCGGACGGGCGCCGACTCGCCGCACAGCCGACCATCAACCTCCTGCAGGACCTGCTCGCCACCTGGTCGGACGCGCACGGCGTCGTACTGGCCGACAGCGCCGACGCGTGCGAGATCGTGTGGGGGACGCTGTACGGCATAGCTTCACTCGGCCGCCACGACACCATCGGGACCGAGCGGGCGCAACGGCTCGCCAGGCAGGCGCTCAGCGCGCTCCTCCGCGGCTGGCAGGCCGGGGGATCGGAGAACGTGTGAGCCGGTCCCGCGTCCGGCCCGAGTTATAGCTCCTTACACCACCGACTCCGGCCGCGTCACTGCCTCCGAATTCGTCCCACGTACACAACCTCCCGAGGCACTACACCTAGGCCCCGCCGCTGAGCAGGGCGTCGCCGAGTGGGGTGAGCACGTACAGCACCTCACGACCGGCTCGCTCGCGCGCTGCCAGCCCACTGTCACGCAGGACGCGAAGATGCTGAGACACCGCGCTCGGCGTGACGCCGAACGAGCGGGCCAGCGCCGTGGTCGTCGCCGGGGAACGAAGCGCTTCCAGCAGTTCGGCCCGGGCGCGGCCGAGCAACCGGACGGCGCTGCCGGAGGGTGGAGTCGTTCCCGCGGTCCACAACGCGGCGGCGCCGCGAGCCGGATAGCGGATCGTGGTCTGGGTGGACGTGCGTTTCTTGATGAGAACGTGGTGCGAGCCGAGCACCACCGGGATGAGGACCAGACCTCCCGGTCCCCGGTCCACCGCCCGCTCGATCCGCCATCGAGCTCCCGTAAGGCTCAGGCGGCCGTCCGCCCAGCGCAGGTCGGGATGCAGGCCGGGGAACAGCTTTTCCGCCCCACCGACGGCCCACTGACGGGCGCGGTAGGCGATATCGGCATCGAGCACCGCCCCGATCCGCGACCAGTGCGGGGCGATCAACCGGTCGTGCGCCATCCGTAGTTCGCGGGCGATCGCCCGCAGTCCGGCCGCCGGGTACTTCTCGAGCGCCGCGACCGGGGCCGGGAGTTCGTCCCCGAAGACTCGCCGCAGGCTCGTCCGCAGCTGTTCCGGCGGTGTGCGGCGCAAGGTGGCCAGATCCTCGTCGAGAGAAGGCCCAGTCCCGCGAGGGGCGGGGACCAGGAACTCGGGCCAGTTCGGCCGGTCGCTCACCAGCAGCGGCCAGGTCCAGGAAAGGTCGAGCGGCTCCCGCGCGAGTTCGGCCGTGCACCAGCGCAGCCACGGGAGGTTGGTCACCCGGCGGTCGCGTCCGGCCAGTTGTTGAAGGCACGCCACGGTTTCGGACAGCGACGAGACGGCGAAGCGCGTCGCCGCCAACTCCGTCACCCCGAGCTCGACCGTCAATGCCATCACGTGGATTATGTAGCGCTGCGCTCAACGGTGTCCCCGGTTTCGGCGTCGCCTGACGATTCCCGTATGAGGCGGCGCGAGGCGGGACACCGGCTGTCCCCGGCCTACTGGAGGCTCTGGTGGGCCACCGGCATCGACACCGTGGGCGACGGGGCCTTCGGCGCGGCAGTGCCGTTGCTCGCCCTCACGGTCACCGGGGACGCGCGGCTCGTCTCCCTCATCTCCACCGCGACCTACCTGCCCTGGATGCTCTTCTCCCTCCCGGCCGGGTCGCTCGTCGACCGGCACGACCGTGCCGCACTGATGGTGCGGTCGCAACTGCTCCAAGCCCTGCTCGTCGCGGGGCTCGCCGTGCTGGCGGCGTTCGGCGCGATCCGCGTGCCGGTGCTCACCGTCACCGCATTCGCCCTCGGTGCCTGTGACGTCGTGTTCACCAACGCGGCCCAGGCGATCCTGCCGGACCTCCTGCCGAAAACCCTGCTGCACCATGCCAATGCCCAGCAGCAGACGGTGAGCACCCTTGGCAGGCAGTTCGCGGGACCACCGGTCGGCGGCATGCTCTTCGCGGCGTCCGTCGCACTGCCGTTCTGGCTGGACGCGGCCTCGTTCGCCCTTTCCGCCGCGCTGCTCACCGGCCTGCCCCGGCAAGGCACCCGGCCCCCGGCCGTGCCGATGAGGTCAGCGATCGGTGAGGGCGCGCGCTGGCTGTTCCGCCACCGCCTCCTGCGCACGCTCGCCGTCCTGCTCGGCGTCAACACCTTCTCCGGTCAGCTCGCCACGGTCGTACTCGTCCTGCTGGCGACCCGGACCCTGCACCTCGACGCCCGGGGCTACGGCCTGCTGCTTTCCGCGTCGGCGGCCGGAAGTCTCCTCGGCGGCCTGTGCACCACCCGCGTGGTGGCATTGATCGGGCCGCTTCCCGCGCTGGTGACCGCGCTCGCCACGAACGTCGTCGCTTTCGCCGCGATCGGGCTCAGCCCGCACCCCGGTGCGCTGGGGGCATCCCTGGCGATCAACGGCTTCGCCACCACGGTGTGGAACGTGGTGACCGTCGGCCTCCGGCAGCGGATCGTGCCGCGGCCGCTGCTCGGCCGGGTCACCAGCGTCTACCGGATGCTCGGCTGGGGCCTGATTCCCCTCGGCACCGTCGCCGGTGGCCTGGTGGCGCACGGACTCGGGACCCGTGCGCCCTCCCTCCTCGCCAGCGGCGTGCGCGGGCTCGCACTCCTCGCCGCCCTCCCCGTGCTCATCGGCGCGATGCGGGACGAAACCGGGCACGGGTGAACACACCATCCCTAGTCGGGAGAGGTCTCGTCCACCGCGGGGCGCCACCGGTCGTCCAGCCGCCCCACCCGCCACACGAGGAGCGCGACCAGCCAGGCGAGCACGAACAGCCCCACCAGCCAGTAGCCCAGCCGGTTCAGGTCGATGTCCACTTCGGACACCAGCCCGGCCAGCTGGACGGTGCCGATCGCGAGCGCGGCGGTCACCGACAGCGCGGTGAGCACCAGGTTGTAGTAGATCTTGCGCACCGGCTGGGACAGCGCCCAGCCATAGGCGAAGTTCATGAACGAACCGTCGATCGTGTCGAACAGCGTCATGCCCGCGGCGAACAGCACCGGCAGGCACACCACGGCGTACCACGGCAGGCCCGCCGCCCCGCTGGTTCCCGCCACCACCAGCAGCGCCACCTCGGTCGCGGTGTCGAACCCCAGCCCGAACAGCAGGCCCACCGGGTACAGCTGCCACGGCCTGGTGATGCCCCCGGTGACCCGGCCGAACACCCGGTTCGCCAGCCCGCGGTTGTCCAGTTGCCGCTCCAGTTCCGCTTCGTCGTAGTCGCCGCGGCGCAGCCGCCGGAACACCTTCACGATGCCGACGAGGATCACCGCGTTCAGCCCGGCGATCAGATACAGGAAACCACCGGAGATCGCCGCCCCGAACGCCCCGGCCACGCGGTGCAGGTGCTCGTCCGTGGCCACGGCCCGCACACCGAGGCCCAGCAGCACGCACAGCGCGAACACCACCGAGGAATGCCCCAGCGCGAACCAGAACCCCACCGACAGCGGCCGCCGCCCCGCCGACATCAGCCGGCGGGTGGCGTTGTCGATCGCCGCGATGTGGTCCGCGTCGAACGCGTGCCGCATGCCCAGGGTGTAGGCGGTCACGCCGATGCCGGCCCCGAAGGTCTGCGACCCCAGGGAAAGATGGCGCGGCACCACCAGGAACAGCAGCATGCCCCATCCGGTCACGGTGAGCCCCGCGATCACCGCGGCCATTCCCGCGATCCGGGTCCGCTCCGGCCTGGTCAGCATGTCACCCTCCGGTGGGCAGGGGCGGTTCGGCGGCGATGCGGTCCGCTTCTTCGTCGGTGAACAGTCTCGACCTTATGAGAAAGCGCACGCCCTCCGGCGCCTCCAGGGAGAACCCGCTCCCCCGCCCCGGCACCACGTCGACGGTCAGGTGGGTGTGCTTCCAGTACTCGTACTGGTCGGCGCTCATCCAGAACGGCGCGCCCTGGACCTCACCGAGCAGCACGTCGCTGCCGCCGACCCGGAAATCGCCGCGCGGGTAGCACATGGGCGCACTGCCGTCGCAGCACCCGCCCGACTGGTGGAACATCACCGGCCCGTGCCGGGCCACCAGCCGGTCCAGCACCTGCCCGGCGGCGGGGGTGAGCCGCACCCGTTCGACGCGGCCCACCCCGTGCCCGTGGTCCATCAGAAGAACCCGAGCTTCTTCGGCGAGTAGCTCACCAGCAGGTTCTTCGTCTGCTGGTAGTGCTCCAGCATCATCTTGTGCGTCTCCCGGCCGATCCCGGACTTCTTGTAGCCGCCGAACGCGGCGTGCGCCGGGTAGGCGTGGTAGCAGTTCGTCCACACGCGACCGGCCTTGATCTCCCGGCCGAAGCGGTAGGCGGTGTTGCCGTCACGGCTCCACACACCGGCACCGAGGCCGTAGAGCGTGTCGTTGGCGATCTTGAGCGCCTCGTCCGGCGAGTCGAACGTGGTCACCGACACGACCGGCCCGAAGATCTCCTCCTGGAAGACGCGCATACCGTTGGTGCCCTTGAAGATGGTCGGCTGGATGTAGTAGCCGCCTTCGCGTCCCGGCACGGTGCGCGGCCCGCCCCCGGTGAGCACCTCCGCACCCTCCCGCCTGCCGATGTCCAGATAGGACAGGATCTTCTCGAACTGGTCGTTGCTGGCCTGCGCACCGACCATGGTGGCCGGGTCCAGCGGATCGCCGGAGACGATCGCCTCGGTGCGCGCGATGCACCGCTCGATGAACTCATCGTAGATCGACGAGGCGATCAGCGCCCGCGACGGACAGGTGCACACCTCGCCCTGGTTCAGCGCGAACATCACGAAACCTTCGACGGCCTTGTCGAGGTAGTCGTCGTCGGCGGCCATGACGTCGGCGAGGAAGATGTTCGGGCTCTTCCCGCCCAGCTCCAGCGTGACCGGGATGATGTTCTCGCTGGCGTACTGCATGATCAGCCTGCCGGTGGTGGTCTCACCGGTGAAGGCCACCTTCGCCACCCGCGGGCTGGACGCGAGCGGCTTGCCAGCCTCCACCCCGAACCCGTTGACCACGTTGAGCACGCCCGGCGGGAGCAGGTCGGCGATCAGCTCCACCACCTTGAGGATCGACACCGGGGTCTGCTCGGCGGGCTTGAGCACCACGCAGTTGCCCGCGGCCAGCGCCGGTGCGAGTTTCCAGGTCGCCATCAGGATCGGGAAGTTCCACGGGATGATCTGGCCGACGACGCCCAGCGGTTCGTGGAAGTGGTAGGCGATGGTGTCCTCGTCGATCTCGGAGATGCCGCCCTCCTGGGCGCGGACCGCACCGGCGAAGTAGCGGAAGTGGTCGACTGCGAGCGGCAGGTCGGCGGCCAGGGTTTCGCGGACCGGCTTGCCGTTCTCCCAGGTCTCGGCCACCGCGAGGGCTTCGAGGTTCTCCTCGATGCGGTCGGCGATCTTGTTGAGGATGCCGGCGCGCTCGGCCGCGGAGGTGCGGCCCCAGCGCTCGGCGGCGGCGTGCGCGGCGTCCAGTGCGAGTTCGATGTCGGCCGCGGACGAGCGGGCGACCTGGGTGAACACCTTGCCGTCCACGGGCGACGGGTTGTCGAAATAGCGGCCCTCGACCGGTGGCACCCACTTCCCGCCGATGAAGTTTTCGTAGCGTGGCGCGAAGTCCACGATGCTGCCTTCGGCGCCGGGTTGCGCATAGGCCATGGGAGCCCTCCTTCACATCGGTGTGACTGGGAGCACCGTGCCCGGCAAGCGTTGGCGAAACGTTGGCACAAGCGGCTGTCGCCGCTCGGAACCCGTAGGACGCTTTAATCGCAGTGGTTCGGGTTGCGGTCCTAATCGCGCAAGGCCAGCCGCAGGCGCGCCGCGGCGAGGGCGCGCCGGGGGTCTCCCGCGGGCAGGGCGGCGTGCGCGTGCTCGTGGATCTGGAGGTCGTACGGGTGCCGTTCGCCGTAACGCAGGGCCAGCGCGGGATCGGGCGAGGCGAGTACCGCCTCCCGCACCGCGACCTCGAGCTGTTCGCGCCAGGCGGTGACGCCCGGGGCCTCCGAGTCGGGCAGCAGCGGGCCGGTGTAGCGCTCCACCGCGGTGGCCGCGTCCCCGGCCTTGAGCGCGGTCAGCACCTCCACGGCGTCACAGGAAATGGGCCTGGTCAGCGCGTAGCGGCGGTTGGCCAGTGCGCCGCCGAGCACGCGCCGCAGGTGGGAGACCTCGGCGCGCAGCGTGTTGGAGCTGACGCGGCTGTCGCCGTAAAGCGCCTCCCGGAGCTGGTCGAGCGAGAACCCGCCGGGCTCCAGGGCGAACAGGGCGAGCAGTTCGAGCTGCCGCGGCGACAACCGCAGCGCGGCACCGTCGAGGGTGGCGTGCCCGCGCCCGAGGCAGGTCAGCGACACCCCGTCCGGAGTGGGCATGGTCGCGTGCAGCCGGGTCTCGATGGTGGTGACCAGGGTGCGCACGGTGGACATCGCGAGCGGGTGCGCGCGGTCCCAGGTGGTGGACAGGTCGAGCACGCCCAGCGTCCGGCCGCTCGCGTCCCGGATCGGGGCCGACCAGCAGCACCAGCCGTGCAGGGCCTCCACCAGGTGCTCGGCGGAGAAGATGCTCGCGGGACGGCCGGTGCGCAGGGCGAGCGACAGCGCGTTGGTGCCCATCGCCTCCTCGCCCCAGCGGCCGCCGGGGGCGAAGTTGACGCGCTCGGCTCGCCGCCGCATCACCCGCCCGCCGCAGGTCCACAGGATGGTGCCGGATTCGTCGGTGACGGCGGCGATGAAGCCCGCGTCGTCGGCGATGCTGCGCAACTCGTCGGACAGTTCGGCCACGGGACGGCGCAGCGGTGAGGACGACCAGCGCGGCCGCACGTCGTCGAGGACGGGTGCGCTGTCGCGGCCGGGGTCGACCGTGGACAGCGATCTCGTCCACGACTCGACGACCTCGCTGCGCAGGTCGGCTCCCGACGGCCGGCCTGCCAGCCAGCGTGACCATTCGAGCTCGAGTTCGGTGCGCCGCTGCCGGAGCGTGCTCAGTGTCGCCATGGTGTCCGTCTCCGGGTCGTCCTTGACACAGGGGGGCGGGAACCACTCATGATGCCCCAGCGGGCGCCCCCGCGCACCTGTCCGTTCGGGTAGGTGCGCCACGCCACTTTTGGGCTAGGTTGGGTACGGGTTGGGTACCGCCTGCGTCTGACAGCGCTGTTGGGAGGAGGTGGCCGTGCTCCGACTCCTGGATGGCGCGCGGGCCGCCGGTCAGCACCCGCCGGTCCCGCAGGGGGGTTCCGGCGAGCTGAGCCGCAGGTGGTCGGCCCAGGAACCGAGCAGCCGCCCGCGGATCTGGCGAAGTTCCACGCGCCGGAGATCGTCTTCGGGCCTGGCGCACTGGCGGAGCTGGGCCACTGCGCGCTGCGGGTCGGGGCCCGGCGGCCGTTCCTGGTGACCGATCCGGGGCTGCTCGAGGCGGGCTGGGCCGACGAGGCCGCCGGCCATCTGCGGCTGGCGGGCATCCGGCCGGTGGTCTGGGACGCTGCAGTTTGCGCAGGATGTTGCGGACGTGGAACTTCACCGTGGTCTCGGAGATGTAGAGCGTGCCCCCGATGTCGCGATTGGACAGGTAGGCGACTTCGACCTCGCGGTCCTTCGGGTTCGGGTCACGCGTGGGCCGCACCTGTCCGATCGGACGGGTACCGGGCCCTACCCGGCGAAAAAGGTGACCGCCCCCGGTCGTCATGTCGACAACCGGGGGCGGCCGGGGATCCGATGGTTATGGGGTCTGCCCCTTGGCGGCGACCAAGCCGGAGGCGAGCAGGGCTTCGGCCTCGCTCATGCCACGGCTGGGGCCGTCGAGCTTCATGCCGAGAACCTGGTAGGTGTTCCTGTCGAAGATCAGCACGACCTTGTCCCCGGCGCTGTTCTCCGTGTGTGCGACACCGACCCCCGAACGCCCGAGCGCATCGGTCGCGTTGTCGACGACCTCGACCCCCGGAATCATGGCCGCCACCCGGTAGAGGTTCGCCCGCACCCCGGGCGGGGTGGGGCCCATCACCAGTCCGGTGATCTTCTGGTAGGCCCACTGGTCTTCGGTGTAGAGCTTGCGGGCATTCGGCCAAAGGCCGTCGAGTTCGGTGCGGACCGCGCGGTAGATCTCGTCCTTCAGCTTCACCGGATCCGTCGGGAGGGTGAGCAGGTTGGCGTAGCTCGGCACCGCCAAGGGCGACCCTCCCCTGTCTCCCACCTGTTTCGCGAGTGCCGCCGGGACGAGCACCCGGCGCTCCTCGTGCTTGCCATCGCGGTCGGTGCGGACCAGGCCCTCCGAGCCGTCCACCTTCATCCAGGTCTCCGTCCGGACCTCGGACTGCCCGCTGAGGTGGGAAAGCGTGTTGGTGTAGGTCCATTCCCCTTGTCCGGGCGTACCGGCGTCGGCCGCGTCGGCCGCGTTGTTCAGCAGGACGGCGGCCGAAGCCAGCGGGGCGGAGCCTCCGGGCACCAGGCCGAGCACCAGTGCCAGCACGGCGGCCCCCGCCACCAGCGCACCGCCGCCGATGGCCAGCCGCGGCAGGCGGCGGCGCCGGGGGGCCGGACCGCCGTTCGCCCTGGTCAGCAGGGTGAACCGGTGGCGGGCGAGCGTGACGGGATCGGGGTCGTCGACCTGCGGGCGCAGGCGGGTCAGCAGTTCGAGGTCATTCATCGAAATCCTCCTGGGGAAGGGCGGCCCGCATCTTGGTGCGGGCGCGATGCAGGCGGGAACGGACGGTGCCGACCGGGATGTCCAGTGCCAGGGCCACCTCGTCGTAGGACAGGTTTTCCCAGGCGACGAGCAGCAGGACATCCCGCTCCGGGCCTCTCAACCGGGCCAGTGCCGTCCCGAGCGGCTGGGCCGCGGCGCTCACCCTGGCGGTGACCAACTCGTCGTGTCCCTGCTCGGCCTCGTCCGCACCGGTCCTGGCCAGCGCACGGAGACCGCGGGCCTCCGTGCGGCGGTGCCGCTTGAGCAGCCGGGTGGCGATCCCGTAGAGCCAGGGCAGCGCGGTGCCCTGGCCCAGGTCGAACCGCCGCCGCTGGTCGAAGGCGACCAGCATGGTCTGACCGGTCAGGTCGTCGGCGAGCTGGGCGCCGACGCGGCGGGCCAGGAACCGGTGCACGGTGCCCGCATGCCGGTCGAAGATGGTCGCGAACGCCTCGGCGTCGGTCCAGGACCGTTCGACGATGCCCGCGTCGTCCAGCTCGGCGGCTGGTTCCGGTTCCGCCCTGGCCTGGATCAACGCCATACCGGACCTTTCATCGGGCCTCCTTGGTGTCGGGTGCTTTCACCCTTCTTTGCCCGCAGCGCCCTCCCGAGTTCCGAATTTCGGCGAAGAATTTTCGGGGCGCCTCCGGACCCCGGCGGCCAGCTCCTTGGCGAGCGCCGCGATCCCGGCGAGCCCGGTGTCCTCCCCGGGCGCGTCGAGCAGGCGCCGCACGAAGGCCGAGCCGACGATGACTCCGTCGGCGAAGGCGGCGATCTCGGCCGCCTGCGCGCCGTCCGACACGCCGAGGCCGACGCAGACCGGAAGCCCGGTGACCTCGCGGATCCGGGCGACCAACCCGGCCGCCCGCTCCCCGACCGACTGGCGCATCCCGGTCACGCCCAGGGACGAGGCGGCGTAGACGAAGCCCGTGCTCGCCGCCGCCACCCGGGCCAGCCGGGGACCGGTCGAAGTCGGCGCCACCAGGAAGACCGAAGCCAATCCGTGCCGCTCGGCCGCATCCGTCCATTGTGGAGCATGCTGGACCGGCAGGTCGAGCAGCAGACAGCCCGATCCGCCCGCCGCCGCCAGCTCGGTCGCGAACCGTTCGGGCCCGTACTGGTAGACCGGGTTCCAGTAGGTCATCACCAGCACCGGCGCCGAGGTGGCTCGGGTGAGCCTGGCGACGGTGCCGAGCACGTCGGCGGTCCGCACGCCGTTCGCGAGCGCGACCGCGTTCGCGTCCTGATTGACCGGCCCGTCCAGTACGGGATCGGTGTAGGGCAGGCCCACTTCGAGGATGTCGCAGCCGCCTTCCGCCAGCGTGGTCAGCGCCCGGACCGCGCCGTCCACGGTGGGGAAGCCGGCGGGCAGGTATCCGATCAGCGCCGCCCTTCCCTCCCGGCGGGCCGCCGCCAGCACGCCTTCGAGCCTCGCCGCGCTCATCGCGCGATCCCGAAGTAGCGGGCGGCGGTGTCCATGTCCTTGTCTCCGCGGCCGGACAGGTTCACCAGCAGGATCGCCGACGGGCCGAGCTCGCGGCCCAGGGCCAGTGCCCCGGCCAGCGCGTGCGCGGATTCGATGGCGGGGATGATCCCCTCGGTCCTGGCCAGCAGCCGCAGCGCTTCCATCGCCTCGTCGTCGGTCACCGGCAGGTACTCGGCGCGGCCGGTGTCCCTCAGGTGCGCGTGTTCCGGACCGACCCCCGGGTAGTCGAGGCCGGCGGAGATCGAATGGGTTTCGGCCGTCTGGCCGTCCGCGTCCTGCACGAAGTAGGAGCGGGCGCCGTGCAGCACCCCGGCCCGTCCCCGGGCCAGCGCCGCCGCGTGCCGTCCGGTGCCGAGGCCCTCCCCCGCGGGTTCACAGCCCACGAGCCGCACGCCGGGGTCACCGAGGAACGGGTGGAAGATGCCGATGGAGTTCGAGCCGCCACCCACGCAGGCCACGACCGCATCGGGCAGCGTTCCCGTGCGCTCCAAGAGCTGTTCTCGCGCTTCGACACCGATCACCCGCTGGAAATCGCGCACCAGCGCAGGGAACGGGTGCGGCCCGGCGGCCGTGCCGAACAGGTAGTGCGTGTCCTCCACGGTGGTGACCCAGTCGCGGAACGCCTCGTTGATGGCGTCCTTCAGCGTCGCGGTGCCGGAACCGACCGCCACCACCTCCGCGCCGAGCAGCCGCATGCGGGCCACGTTCAGCGCCTGCCGCCGGGTGTCCAACTGTCCCATGTAGACAGTGCAGGACAGGCCGAGCAGGGCGGCGGCGGTGGCCGAGGCGACGCCGTGCTGACCGGCACCGGTCTCCGCGACGACCCTGGGCTTGCCCATGCGGCGCGCCAGCAGCGCCTGGCCCAGCGCGTTGTTGAGCTTGTGGGATCCGGTGTGGTTGAGATCCTCCCGTTTCAGGAAGACCCGCGCCCCACCGGCGTGCGCGCCGAAGCGCGTGACCTCGGTGAGCGGGGTCGGGCGCCCGGCGTAGTCGTGCAGCAGGGTGGTGAGTTCGGCGGCGAACCCGGGGTCCACTGTGGCCTTCAGGCGGGCCTCGGTGAGCTCTTCGAGCGCCGCGACCAGCGCTTCGGGTACGTACCGGCCGCCGAACTCCCCGAAGAAACCGTCGGGTGTGGGGAGGGCAGCGGGATCGTGGGCAGGACGGAATCCGGTGTTCATCGGCATGCTCCAGGGCAGGAGGAAACCACCCGTGAAAGGGGTGGTGCGGAAGGCCCGGCAGGCGATGCCCGCCGGGTTCAGGAAGAGGGGAACCGTGCGTGCGCGGCGGTCAGCCGCGCCATCGCCGTCCTCGTACCTGCCCCGGTTCGCAGCCGATGTGATAGCGAACGCGGCGGCCCTTGATCCGGCGCGCGGGGGCCTGGCAACCGCAGCGGGTGCGGCCGCGGGCGAAGCGCGCGTCGGGGGTCACGGCACGCAGGCTAGCATTCCTTCGCGCTCATCGGCCATCGCCTTTATCATCACAGGTGTCTTTATCGTTGGCCGGCCGGGAACCGTTCGAGGCGGCCGAAACATGAGCGGCCTGCCGGATCTGCGCAACCCCGCCGCGCGGCGCGCGGTCCGCCTCGCCTGGTTCACCATCGGCTACAACCTCGCCGAAGCGGCGGTGGCGATCACCGCGGGCCTCGTCGCCGGTGCCGTCTCGCTCACCGGGTTCGGGCTCGACTCGTGCATCGAGGTCGCCTCGGCCACGATGGTGCTGACCCGGCTGCGCTCGGAGATCCGCGGCGGCCGGGTGGACGAGCGCAAGGAACGGCGGGCGCTGCGATTCATCGCGATCACGTTCTTCGTCCTCGCCGCCTACGTGACTGTGCAGGGCATCGTCGACCTGGTCGAGGGCACCCGGCCGGACACCAGCCTCGCCGGCATCGTGCTGACCGGGGCCTCGATCGCGATCATGCCGCTGCTGGCACGGGCGAAACACCGGGCGGGGCTGGCCATGAACTCCCGGCTCGTCGTCGCCGACGCCGCCGAAACCCGGCTCTGCGCCTGGCTTTCGGTGTCCACCTGCGCCGGACTGATCGCCTACGCGCTCGCGGGCTGGACCTGGCTCGACCCCGCCGCGGGGTTCGTCATCGCCCTGTTCGCGCTCAGGGAAGGCCGCGAGGCCTGGCAGGGCGAACTCGTCTGCGAGGACTAGATCCTGTTTTGTGGTTTGCGTGGCGGTGCGGGTGGCGGCACCTCAGGCGGTCCCTGGCTGCGGGATCGCCTCCTCATGAATGCCAATTCACTGTGTTGGACGCTGTCGGCGCTGTCCTCCCCAGGAACCGCCTGAGCCGCGGCGGTGCCGGTTGGCGGCCCACAACAAGCGGCGCCGCCGCTTATAGAAGACCACCAGGGCCGCGTGTTCAGCAGTCGCAGGACACGCCCGAAGCCGGGGCGGTGAGCGGGTCTGCAGGCAGGATGCGTTCGCCCCCGGCACTGGCCACGGCAAAGCCTTCGCGGACCCAGTACTCGTAGCCGCCGATCATTTCCTTCACGGGATAGCCGAGCCGCGCGAAGGCCAGCGCGGCACGGGTCGCACCGTTGCAGCCCGGCCCCCAGCAGTAGGTCACCACCGCCGAACCGGCGGGCACCACCTCGGCGGCCCGCGCCGCGATTTCCCTGGTCGGCAGGTGAACCGCCCCGGGAAGGTGCCCCTGGGCCCAGCCCTGTTCGCTGCGGGAGTCGATCACGACCAGCCCGGGCGTACCGGCCATGAGGTCGGCGTGGACGTCGGCGACGTCGGATTCGAAGGACAGGCGGGCGGCGAAGTGGGCCACCGCGGCGGCGGGAGTGGCCGGGGCTACGGCGAGAACGTTCGACATGGTCATCATCATCGCCACCGGCCACGCGGGGAGACAGTGGCGTGAACGTCACTGTTCGCTAGGATTCCGCCATGGCCGCCGTTCGCCTCGACACCGGGACCGGGAAGACCGTTTCGGTGCTGCTCTACCACGGCATGTCCTCGTTCGAACTGGGCATAGTCACCGAGGTCTTCGGCCTGCCCCGCCCCGAACTGGACGTGGACTGGTACCGGCTCACGATCTGCGCGGAACGGCCGGGCAGCGTGCCGGTCCTCGGCGGCGCCGCGATCCACACCCACCACGGTCTCGACACCTTCTCCGCCGCCGACCTCGTCATCGTGCCCGGGGTGAGCGACGTGCACCGCGACTGTTCGCCCGAGCTGGTCGCCGCGTTGCGGCGCGCGCACGACCGGGGCGCGCGAGTGGTGTCGATCTGTTCCGGCGCCTTCGCCCTCGCCGCGGCGGGCCTGCTCGACGGCAGGCGGGCCACCACGCACTGGCAGTACGCCGCCGAACTCGCACGCCGGTTCCCGCGGGTCGAGGTCGACGCCGATGTGCTCTATGTGGACGGTGACGACGTGCTCACCAGCGCCGGCAGCGCGGCCGGGCTCGACCTGTGCCTGCACCTGGTGCGCCGGGACTACGGGCCCACGATCGCCACCATGGTCGCCCGGCGCCTGGTCGTCCCGCCGCACCGGGAGGGCGGGCAGGCGCAGTTCATCGAAACCCCGGTGCTGACCGACACCGCCGACGAGGCGGTGACCCGCAGCATGACCTGGGCGCTGGTGCACCTCGCCGAACCGATCACGGTGGAAACCCTGGCGCGGCGGGCCAACATGTCCTCGCGCACCTATCTGCGGCGCTTCACCAAGGTGACCGGGACCAGTCCGATCCGCTGGCTGATCGGCCAGCGCGTGCACGCGAGCCTGCCGATGCTGGAGAAGACCTCCCGGTCGATCGACGAGATCGCGGCGAGCGTCGGCTTCGACAGCACCGTGAGCTACCGGCAGCATTTCGCGCGCGCGATGCGCACCCCGCCCTCGGCCTACCGGCGGGCGTTCCGAGCGGTCTGAGCAAGGTCGGGAAAGCGCTTCCAACTCCCGTCCATCCGGTTTCCATGGCCGGGTTCGGGCCGCTTCCCGGAAACTGGTCACCCAGGTAAGTTGACGTCGACAGGGGCGGGAAATGGGTGCCGGTGACCGGTCTGGGGGTGTGGTGAACGACCCGATACGGGCGTGGTTGCAGGAGATCGCGAGCCCGCAACTGTACCGCCGCAACGCCTTCCGCATCACGGGTGTGGTCACCGGCGCCGATCGCCGGGAGGTGCGGCGGCGCCAGCAGAAGGTGAACACCGCGCTGGAACTCGGCGCGGACGTCGATCTCGGCCACCGGCTGCCGGTCACTCCCGGCGAGGTCGCACGCGCCTTCGACCTGATCCTCGGCGATCCCCGGCGCCGGCTGGTCGACGAACTGTTCTGGCTTTGGGGCGACCCGGAGGCGTGCGGCTGCCCGAAGGAACTGCACGAGCTGCACGACCGCACCGTGCGGGCCCACGCCGCCGCGCTCGACGCGGAACTCTCCGGTGACGCGTCCGAAGACGACCTCGACGAGAAGTGGGACGAAGCGGGCGACGGCTGGGAAGAACTGCTGGAGCACCCGGGGCTGTGGGAGCACGTCCGGGCCCGTATCCGCGCGCTGGACGACAGGCAGCTCGACGAGTCGGTCCTCGACCTGTTGCGCGAGCAGGTGCCGGTCGTCCTGCTCACCCCGTTGGTCCAGCTCGCCGCCCTCGCCGACCGGCCCGAGCGGCTCGTGCTGGAGGCGGAGACGTGGCCCGCGCCCGACGAGGTGATCGGCGATCTGCTCGAGGAGGCGGCCCGGCCCCGGCTGGAGGCGGCGCGGACCGCCCTGGCCCGGGCGCGGGAACACCTGATGGCCGGCGACTTCGACCAGGCCGTTTCCGTGCTCCGCGAGGAGGTCCTGCCCGACGTGCGGTGGCTGGACGAGCTGCTGCCCACGGCGAACGGGCCCTTGGACAGGCTGCAGGACGAAGTCGCCGTGATCTTCAACAACTGCGCGATGGCGTTGCTGGACCGCGAAGGGCCGCAGGCCGCCGATCGAGCGCGGGACTGGCTGCACGAGGCCCGCCGCCTGGTCACGGACCCGGCCACGATGGGCACGGTCGGCGAAAACTTCGCCGTGCTCGACGCCATGGAGAGCGGGCTGGCCAACCTCACTGCCCAGGTGGATCTGCTGCAGCTCCAGGGCAGGCACTCCACGGCGCGCAAGATGCTGCGCCGCGTGCGCCGGGACCTGCGGGGCGCACCGGGCACGGCCGAGGTCGACGCGTTGCTGGGCCGCGTGAACCGGCGGGACCGCTGGCGCTGGGCGAGGTCGGCCGTGGTGGTGCTCGTCTTCGTGGCCTTCGGCGCCTTCCTCGGCTGGGTTTCGTCCGACCACGGATCGAGCGGGAGCGACACCGGCAGCGGCTCCGACACCAGCAGTGCCACCACCAGCACGACCGCGGCGGGCCCGTCCTACGCGTACCTGTTCGGCACCACGGTGGCGGACAACGCCTCCGTGGGCAGTTGCGTCGTGGACAAGATCTACCACTCCGCCGCCACGTCGCCGGTGCGGATCGTGCCGTGCGACCAACCGCACTGGGGTGAGGTGCTCGACTACGTCTCGCTCGGTGCCGTCCCGTCGCCCTACCCGGGCGACGACCAGGTGCAGGCCGGCGCCACCACCGACTGTGCCTTCTCCCAGGCGAAGCAGCGGCTGAGCTTCGACACCTACCGGACCGAGGCCCTCTACCCGGACCACACCGAGTGGAACACCGGTCAGAGCCGGTTCCAGAACTACGTGACCTGCATCGTGCATCTCGCCGACGACCGCTTCCTCCCGGACCGGCAGTTGACCGACCCCGCGCGGGTCCAGGACATGGACATCGTGCTGAACGCGGACCTCTACGGTCCCGAGGTCGCGACCAATCCCCCGGCGGGAACCTGTGTGCAGGACAAGGCGAACTTCCAGGCCGACGTGCACAACGTGCGGATCGTGCCCTGCGCGGCGTCGCACTGGGGCCAGTTGCTCGGCTACCCGATGCTCTTCCCGGAGGGCACCGCGTATCCCGGGGACGACGCGGTCCGTGCCGCCGCCGACGAGGTCTGCCGCCTGCAGATGCCCCAGTGGGGCTACAACGGTGACGCGTTCCGCTACTACGCGCTCCCGCCCGGGCCGGAGCGCTGGAACGGCCCCTCCCCCAAGGGCGGCTACTTCACCGGTTGCGTGGCGAGCTGGGCCGACGACCATCCCGTGACCACCGGCTACCTCAACAAATGAAGGAGACTGGTGTGACGCTGCGCGCGGTGGCGCTGCGCATCACCTCGCCCGAGGGTGAGCGCAGCGGGATCGAACTCGACGGCGGGCCGGTCACCATCGGCCGTGCCGCCCCGGACCACGCGCCGGACGTGGCGCTGGGGCCGGATCCGCAGCGCTGGGTGGGACGGCTGCACTGCACCCTGGACTACGCCGAGGGCATGTGGTCGGTCACCGACAACGCCAGCGTCAACGGCACCCTCCTGCGGCACGGCGACCGGACGGAGCGTCTTCAGGGGCGGCGCCGCATCCAGCACGGCGACGTGCTGCTCATCCTCGGCGACATGACCTCCGAGGGCGAGCCGCTGTACTGGGAACTGACCTTCCTCGACCCGCACACCACGCGCCCGGCGCCGTTCGGTGCGCCCGAAGAGGTGCGGCACTCCGGTCCCGGCCTGCGCTACGACTGGGTTTCCGCGCAGGCGTACCGGTGCGAGAACGGCACGGAAACGCTCGTCACGGGGCTTCGCCCGCAGGGCCACCAGTTGCTGCGCTACATGGCGGGCCGCAACGGGGGCGGCGCGGCGGTCGCCTGCGAACATGCCGAGCTGATCTCCGCGCTGTGGGGGCCACCCGAGGAATGGGCCCCGCACCGGTCCTACGACCGCACCGACATCGCCGGGATCGTCCGCGCGGTGCGGCGGTGCGTCGAATCCGATCCGTCGAACCCGAAGATCCTGGAAACCGTCACCGGTATCGGCTATCGCCTCAACCTCTGCCCCGGTGACCGGCGATGAACTCCGCCACGATCTCCTACGCGAGCGAAAGCCGGGCGGGGCGGCTGCACGGGGAGAACCAGGACCGCACCGCCGCCGATCCGGACCACGGCGCCTTCCTGGTGGCCGACGGCATGGGCGGGCTGGCGGACGCGGCGGCCACCGCGCGGCTGATCGCGGAGGTCTTTCCGCGCCGCCTGGCCGAAAGCGTGCGCGCGCTGGCGGATCCCGGCCTCGAGGAGGCCGTGGCCGCGGCGGTCACCGCGTTGAACGAGCAGGTGCGGGCGACCGCGCGCCGGGGGCCGGGCACGACCGGCGCGGCGATGGCCTCGCTGCTGGTGCGGGACCGGCTCGCACTGGCCGTGCACCTCGGCGACAGCCGCATCTACCTTTCCCGCGGCGGCAGGCTGCACCGGCTGACCGAGGATCACCGCGAGCACGGGCAGCTGACCCGGTTCGTCGGCATGCCCGGTCCGGTCGAACCCGGCGTTTCGGTGCACGAACTGCTCGACGGCGACCGCCTCCTGCTGTGCACCGACGGGCTCACCGGCGTCGTCGACGACGCCGGGCTGGCCGCCCTGCTCTCCGGAGCCGGGGAACTTCCCGGACTGTGCCGTCGCCTGCTCGCCGCCGGTGACGCGGCCCTGGACGACGTCTCGGTCCTCGTCGTGGACATCGGCGGGAGGCAACCGCGATGACCCTGCTCAACAGCGGTGACCGGGTGGGCGAAACCCTCGTCGTCGACCGCCTGCTCGGCGAAGGTGCCTTCGCCGAGGTGCACCGCGTTCGCCACGAATACCTCGGCTGGCAGGCGATGAAGGTGTTCAAGAGGGTCGCCTCGCGCGAGGAGACGCGATCCATGCTCGGCGAGGCCCGTCTGCTGTCCACTTTGGGCCATCCCAACATCGTCCGGCTGTTCGAAGCCAGCACGGTGCCCACTCCCGAGGGCCTGCGCGGGTACTTCACCATGGAGTACGTCCCCGGCGGCAGCCTGGAACGCCTCGCCGCCGCGCACCGGCCCTCGGTACCGACCGAGCTGGTGGCCGAGGTGATGACGCAGATCGCGAGCGGGCTCGCCGTCGCGCACGCGCAGGATCCGCCCATCGTGCACCGCGACGTCACCCTGGCCAACATCCTCGTCGGCTACGACGCGGGCGGCATGCGGATCCGGGTCAGCGACTTCGGCCTGGCCAGGCGGGCGGACCCGGTCACGCACCTGGCCAGCGCACAGGGCACGTTCGCGTTCATGGCCCCGGAAGTGCTGCGCAACCAGGGCTACTCGTGCGCGGGCGACGTGTGGTCGCTCGGTACCATCGCGTACTTGTTGCTCACCAACCACTTCCCGTACGGCGGGGGCGCGTTCTCCTCGTACTCGCCCGCGCGCTTCGCCAAGCCACTGCTGCCGCCCAGCCGGTACAACGAAACCGTCGATCCGGAACTGGACCGCATCGTGGTGGCCACGCTGGCGGTCGACCCGGCCGACCGGCCCGCCACGGCGGGCGTGCTCAAGGAGGCGCTGGCGGACCGGCAGCGCCGTCTGGCGAAGGAACCGCCGCCGGAAACCACTTCTCCGGCGTCCGCACCGCCGAGCGTTCGCGCGCAGCGCCTCGCCGACGAGGCGCTCGCGCTCGCCCTGGTCCCCGGTGAACTGGAGCGCGCCGCCGACCTGATGGAGGAAGCCGTCAACCTCTCCCCGCGTCTGCGCGAACTGCATCTGGCCCGGCTGCTGCGGTGGCGGCGGGGGGTGGTCATGTGAACCGGCCGAACCGGCTGGGTGCGGCGGTGCGGGCGGAACTGCGCCAGCGCCGCCACCACCCGGCGTTCCGGATCGACCCCCCGGTGCTCGGGACCGGGCAGCGCCTCGCACTGGAGCAACTGCTCGCGCGCACCCCCGCCGCGCCCGGCCCCGAATCATCCGAAGTGGACAGTGTGGAGGAAGGGCCGGTGGACGAGAAGGCGCTGGCCGAGGCGGCGACCAACCTGTGGCGCGCGCAGCGGCGGCTCGCCGGTGACGGCGAACGGACCTCCAGCCGGGAACGGCAGGCCGGCCGGTACCTCCGCACGGTCCGCGACGCCCTCGCCGAGGCCGGGCTCGTGGTGCAGGACCACGACGGCGACACCTTCCACCCCGGCCGTTCCCTCGAGGCACTTCTCTTCCAGGAAGAACCCGGCCTGACCACCGAAACCGTGCTGGAAACGGTACGCCCTTCGGTGTACTTCCACGACCGCCGCATCCAGATGGGCCAGGTGATCGTGGGCAGCCCCGCGCCCGGCCCCGGGCCCACCGATCAGTGAGGAGCGACATGGACGAGTCCGGCACCATCGACGTCGGTATCGACCTGGGGACGACGAACAGCGCCGTGGTCCTGGTCGAGGACGGCACGCCGACGGTCATCAAGAACAACGACGGCTGGGACACCACGCCTTCGGCGGTGTGGCTGCCGAAACCGGGCGTGATCCACGTGGGCCGCCGCGCCCGCGAGCGGGTGGAGAGCGACCCGGCGAACGCCGCGGCCGAGTTCAAGCTGGAAATGGGCCTCGCGGACGCGAAACGCACGTTCGCCAGGGCCGGGGTGGAACTGACGCCGCGGCAGTTGTCGGCGGAGGTGCTCAAGTCGCTGCGCAACGACGTCCGGCACCACACCGGGACCGCCCCCGAGGTCGCGGTGATCACGGTCCCGGCGGCGTTCACCCTGAACCAGAACAAGGACACCGCCGAGGCGGCCGCGCTGGCCGGGTTCCACCCGGCCTGCCCGCTGGTCCAGGAGCCCACCGCGGCGGCGTTCGCCTACGGCTTCTCCGACGCCACCGAGCGCGCGTACTGGATGGTGTTCGACTTCGGCGGCGGCACCTTCGACGCCGCCGTGGTCAGCAAGCGCGACGGGGACCTGCGCGTGCTCAACCACGCGGGCGATTCCTACCTCGGCGGCAAGCTGATCGACTGGGCCCTGATCGAGCGCGTGCTGGCCCCGGCCGTGGCGCGGGAGCTGGGCATCGCCGAGTTCCGCCGCGACAACCCGGCCCAGCGCGCGAACTTCGCCAAGCTCAAGCACGCCGCGGAGGAGGCGAAGATCCAGCTGTCGCGCCGCGACGAGATCGAGATCATGGTGGACCTGACCGGTCCCGGCGGCGGCACCGAGCCGTTCGAGTACCTGCTGCGCCGCGACGAGCTCGACCGCATCGCCGAACCGTTCTACGTCCGCGCGATCAACCTGTGCCGCAACGCGCTGGCCGACGCGGCGCTGCGGCCGGAGGACATCGACCGGCTGCTGCTCGTCGGCGGTGTGACGCTCTCCCCCGGCCTGCGCGAACGGCTCGCCGACCCGGCCGACGGCCTGGGCATCGAACTGGACACCAGCCTGGATCCCACCACCGTGGTCGCCCGCGGCGCGGCGATCTTCGCCGGCACCGTCCGGCGTCCCGCCCCGCGGAGGGCGGCGTCCGCGCCCGGCGAGTTCACCGCCGAGCTGATCTACGAACCCAGCGTCACCACCACCACGCCGACCGTGGGCGGACGGCTGAGCAGTTCGTCCACAGTGGACTGGACCGGTTACTCGGTGGTGCTGAGCAATCCCGGCGGCAGGCCGCCGTTCCGCTCCGCCCGTATCCCGCTGAGCGCCACCGGCGCCTTCCTCACCGAGGTCGACCTCGATCCCGGCCGCACCTCCCGCTTCACCATCGAACTCACCGACGCCACCGGAACCCGCCGCGAGCTGAGGCCGGACACGCTGTCGATCACCCACCGCGAGGTCGAGTTCGGCGGCGTCCGGCTCGCCCACTCGCTGGGCATCCAGCTCGACGACCGCGCGTTCGCCCCGATGCTGCGCAAGGGCGCCACCCTCCCCGCCAGGGTGCGCGAAGTGTTCCGCACCTCCCGCGCCCTGAACCGGTCCGACGACGAATCCGTCATCCGCATCCCGGTGGTGCAGGGCGAGCGCAGCCGCGGCGACCGCAACCGCGAGGTCGGGATGCTGGAGATCCGGCCGAGGGACGTCCGCATCGACCTCCCCGCGGGCAGCGAGGTGGAGGTGACCTTCGAGGTGGACACCTCCAGCCTGGTCACCGTGGTCGCCGACGTCCCGCTCGTCCAGGCCCAGTTCGAGGCGGAGATCGATCTGGACAACGTGCGCACCGCCGAGGTGGGTGTGCTGCGCGAGCGTCTGTCCGAAGTGGAAACCCGGCTGGAGGGTCTGCGCGCCATGGCGCGCGGCGCGGAGGCGGAGGACGCGCGGCGGCGGCTGGAGCGCCTCGACGGCGAAAGCGCCGTCACCACCGCCCGCGACCAGGTGGGCGCCGCGAGCGTGGACGCGGGCGCGGCGGCCGCCGCCGAGGAGCGTCTGCGGGATCTGCAGGCCGAACTGGACGACATCGAGGAGGCCGTGGAGCTCCCCGTGCTCGCCGACCAGCTGGGCGACGCCGTCAACGACGCGATCGCGCTGGCCCGCCAGTCGGGTCTGCCCGGCCACCTGGAGGAGGCCGAGGACCTGCGCCGCCGGGCCGACGAGGCGGTGAGCTCGAAGGACACCGCCAGGGTGCGCGCGGAACTGGAGCGCATCGGCCAGTTCGTGATCGGGCTGGAACGGCGCAGCCCCGACTGGCCGGTGCGGCTCTTCTACACCCTCCAGGAGTTGCTGCCCGCCTCCGGCCAGGTCACCGCGCTCGTCGCCGAAGGCAGGACGGCCATCGCCGCGAACAACGTGCCCGCGCTGGAGGCGGTGAACCAGCGGCTGATCCGTCTGCTCCCGCAGGAAGAGCAGCAGAAGGTCATCGGGGTGGTCCGGGGATGAGCGAGCCGCTGCGGGTCGCGCTGGCCGATCAGCTGATCCTGAGCCGGGCGCAGGACGCGGCCCGCGACGGCGATCTCGCCGGGGCGGCGCGGCTGCTGGACGAACTGGAGCCGGCGGTGCCCGTGCTCGACCTGCGGGCCCGCGTGCACGCGCAGGCGGGCGAACTGGTCAAGGCCGACGCGTGCTGGGCGAGGGTCCAGCTGCTCGAACCCGGGCACGAGGGCGCGGAGACGGGCCGGGCCGCGATCGCCCGGATCCGCTCCGGCGGGCGCGCCCGGCCCCTGGTCACCCCCGGACGCACGGCCACGGCCGCGGCCCTGATCGCGGTGGCGGCGGTGACCGGCGGCATCCTGTGGGCCTCGGCCGCGGGAGGCGGCCCGGCAGGGGCTTCGAGTGGGGCTTCGAGCGGGGTCTCGGGTGAGGCTTCGGGCGGGGGCGACTCGGCACTGGCCGCCGCCGTGCAGCGCGCCGACGCGCTCCAGCGGCAGCTCGCCGCGCTCGACGCCGGGCAACGGGCCGCGGCGGACGAACGGTCCCGGCGGCTCGACCGGATCGCCGCGCAGGTCGCCCTGCCCGGCGTGCACGTGGAGCGGCGCGCGGACGAAGTGCGGGTGGTCTTCGACGAGGGGCTTTTCAGCTCCGGCACGGAACTGACCGGGCAGGCCCCCGGGCTGCTGGCCGAACTCGGCCGCCGCCTGACCGGCCTGCCGGTCTCGGTGACCGTGGTGGGGCACGCCGTCGCCGTACCCGGGGGTCCGAGCGGCGGCGGCTCCCCCGTCGCACTGGCCCGCGCGGAGGTGGCGGCCGAACACCTGGCGCGGGGCAGCGGCCTGCCGCTCACCGCGTTCCGCCTCGCCACCGCCGACCAGTCGGACACCGTCCACCCCGACCCCGCCCGCAACCGCACCGTCACGCTCTCCCTCACGTCGGGCTGAGGGAGAGCCGGGCCGGCTTCGCCGCCGGTCACTCGTGGTGCCGAAGATAGGCCAGCACGGCGAGGACCCGGCGGTGGACGTCGTCCGCCGGGGGCAGGTCCAGTTTGGCGAAGATGTTGCCGATGTGCTTTCCCACGGCCGCCTCGGACACGACGAGCCGTTCGGCGATCGCGATGTTGGAATGCCCTTCGGCGATCAGTGCGAGCACCTCCCGTTCCCGGGGCGACAGCCGGTGGACCGGGTCGCTGGGGCGGCGCAGCAGCTGGCGCACTACCTGCGGATCGACGACCATGCCGCCCCCGGCCACCTGGCGGAGCGCGGCGACGAAATCCTCGATATCGGCGACCCGGTCCTTCAGCAGGTAGCCGACCCCTCGGCCGTCTCGGGAGCCCAGCAGCTCGGAAGCGTAGTCGTACTGCACGTACTGGCTGAGCGCGACCACCGCGAGCCCGGGGTGCTCGCGGCGGAGCTCGACGGCGGCGCGGAGCCCTTCGTCGCGAAACGTCGGGGGCATCCGGATGTCGGTCAGCAAAAGGTCGGGCACGTGCTCGGTGACCGCGAGGCGAAGCGCGGCCGCGTCTCCGGCTTCGGCCACCACCTCGAACCCGAATCGGTCGAGCAGCCCGGCCAGGCCCGCGCGCAACAGCACGCCGTCCTCGGCCAGCACTACCCGGATCGGCAAGGCAACTCCGCTCGAAGAACCGTCGGCCCGCCTACCGGGCTGGACAACCACAGCCTGCCATCGACCACCGCGATCCGGTCGGCCAGGCCGGTGAGCCCGCTGCCACGGCCGGGGGTGGCTCCGCCACGGCCGTTGTCGGTGATCTCCACGACGAGCAGGTCACCGTCGCGCCGGACGGAGACCTCGGCGGCCGAGGCACCGCTGTGCTTGCCGATGTTGGCCAGAGCCTCCGCGGTGACGAAGTAGGCGGTGGTCTCGACCTGCCGGGGTGGCCGCTCGGGCAGATCCACCCGCACGGCCACCGGAATCCCGGCCCGGTCGGCGAGCGCGGGCAGTGCCGCGGGCAGCCCGAGATCGGTGAGGACCTGCGGGTGGATGCCGTGGATGAGATCCCGCAGCTCGGCCATGAGCCGCTTGGCCTGCTCGTGGGCCCCGGCCAGCGCGCCGGCGGCCGGGGAGCCGGGCGGAAGGTCGAGCCGGGCCAGCCCCAGGTGCAGGGTCAGGCCGACCAGTCGTTGCTGCGCGATGTCGTGCAGGTCGCGTTCGATGCGGCGGCGTTCCGCCTCGAACGCGTCCACCAACCGGGCACGGGAGCGGGACATCTCGACCAGTTCGGCGCGAGCGGTCGTGGTGAGCAGGGCGCGCGCCATCGCGGCGTGCGTGCCGGCCAGCAAGCCGAGCAGGTAGGGAACGGCCGGGAGCAGCGCCAGGCCCGCGAGCGCGAACGGCAGCGCCTGCCCCGGCGTGGCCACCCGCGCCCAGCCCAGCGCTACCGGTGTCCCGCCGGATACGAGCACCGGAGCGGCGAGGAAGCTGCCGACGAGCACCACTGTGGACAATGCGACCCCGTACAGCACCGGGATCAGCGTGAGCGCGAGGCAGCCGTAGCCCAGTGCGCGCCAGGTGGCCGCTTCCGTGTAGCGGGTCCGCAGCCAGGACATCAGGCGCGGGCCGGGCGGTACCCGGTGGCCCGAGACCGCCGCCCTGGTGTCCACCAGCGAAAGCCGCCGCCGCTCCAGTGCGCCCAGCGGGATGGTGACCAGCGGCCCCAGGCCCGCGATCAGTACGCCGCCGAGCAAGGCGAGCCCCACGAACTCGCCCAGTGCGGGCGGGCGGCCCTCGAACACGGCACTCAGGAGCGCGATCCACGGCAGGCCCGGCACGGCCAGCAGCAACGCCGCCAGCATCACCGGCGCGGTGCTCACCACGTAGCCCAGCCCGCGCCAGGGCCAGGCGGTCAGCAGGAACCGCCGCCGGGTCAGTGCTTCCAGCACCGTCCGCGCCATCTGTTTACCCGTTCTCCGTCCGGGTTCCCACGCTAACCGGCCGCTCGGGTCCTCTTCGATCCGGCTGGCCACCGTCGCGAGGTATGCCTGGCCCTACCTCCGGTCCGGGGTCTGGGCGTAGTGCCAGGCCCGGTCGTGCGCTGATGTGCTGGGCACGGGATTTTCACCGAACAGGAACAGGAGCCGACCGTGCTGGGCAGGTCAGGGACAGGGTTGCTCGCGGTGGCGTTGCTCGCCAGTGGCTGCGCCGACTTCCGCGCCGTCAACACCACCCGCGAGGAAAGCCGCGACTTTCCCTTCCACAACACCAAACTCGTCATCGAGAACGAGCAGAGCGACCTGCGGCTCGTGCCCGGCACGGCCGGGACGGTCCAGGTGCGGCGGTCGCTGCATGGCAAGGCCACCCTGGAGGGCAACGCGTCGTGGACCCTGGTGGACGGCAGGCTCCGGTTGGGCGCGACCTGCAGCGGCTTCGTCCCGGGCTGCGGCTCGCTCAATGTGGTGGCGGTACCGCCGGAAACCGCGGTGGAGGTGACCAGTGACGGCGGTCCGGTGCGGTCCGCCGGGTTCGCCGGGGACCTCACGGCGAACGTGACGCGAGGCTGGCTTCGGGTCGAGGATCCGGTCGGCACGCTCCGGTTGCGGTGCTCCAACGCCACCGTGCGAAGGGGCGCCTGAATGCTCGAGTTGACGGAGGTCACCAAGGTCTACCGCGGGGGCAAGCGAGCCGTGGACGGTCTGACGATGCGGCTGGGCACCGGACTGGTGGGCCTGCTCGGCCCCAACGGCGCGGGAAAGTCGTCGCTGATGCGAATCGTCGCGACGATCACCCGGCCCAGCAGCGGCCGTGTGCTGTTCGAAGGAACCGACGTGGTCGCCAAGCCATCAGCCCTCCGGCGCACGCTCGGCTACCTGCCCCAGGACTTCGGCGTCTACCCGCACCTGACCGCGACGGAGTTCCTGTCCTATCTGGCGGCCGTCAAAGGAGTGTCGGCCCGATCCGCGCGGGCGCGAATCGGTGAGGTGCTGGAGTTGGTCAACCTCACCGAAGCGGGCAAGCGCCCGCTGGGCCGTTACTCCGGCGGCATGCTGCGGCGGGTCGGCATCGCGCAACTACTGCTGACCGATCCGCGGGTGCTGGTCGTCGACGAACCGACCGCGGGACTGGACCCGCAGGAGCGGGTGCGGTTCCGCAACCTGCTGAGCGACCTCGCCACCGACCGCCTGGTGCTGCTGTCCACCCACATAGTCTCCGACATCGAGTCGGTGGCCGGGGACATCGCGATTCTCGCCGCCGGGCGCCTGCGCCACCGGGGCGCGCCGGAGGACCTCCTGCGCGCGATGGACGGCCAGGTGTGGGAGGTTGTGGCCGGGCCGGGCGAGATCGCCGCGTTGCAGGCGAAATTCGTGGTGAGCAGGGTGAGCCACACCGCGGCGGGCACCAAGGTGCGCCTGCTTTCGCCGTCGCCGCCCAGGGCGGACGCGGTCGCGGTGGCGCCGGACCTGGAAGACGCCTACCTCCACCTCGTCCGATGAACGCGCGGACAGTGGGCGCGCTCGCCCTCGCGGACTTCCGGGAAAGGGTGCGCCGTCCCGGTTACCTCGCGATTCTGATCGGCGCGGCCGGTCTCGCCTGTCTGGCGGCACCGCCCGCGGACGCCCGATGGGTGATCCTGAACGCGGGAGGCTACCGGGGCCTCTACAACAGCGCCTACCTCGGGACGGTGACCGCGCTCGCCGGGGGGTTGTGGCTCACGCTGGCCGGGTTCTTCCTCGTCCGTGGCACCGTCGACCGCGACGAGCGCAGCGGGGTGGGCGCGCTGCTGGCCGCCACCCCGCTGCGCACATCCGGGTATCTGGGCGGGAAGTTCCTCAGCAACCTCCTGGTGCTCTCGTCGATGACCGGTGTCCTGGCCGCGACGGCACTGGTGCTCCAGCTGGTCAGAGGCGAGTCCACCACGATCGAGCTCCCCGCGCTGCTGCTGCCGTTCGCGCTGATCACGCTGCCGCTCCTGGCCGTGACCGCGGCCGGTGCGCTGCTGTTCGATTCGGCACCGCCGGTCCGTGCGGGCCTGGGGAACATCGTGTGGTTCTTCGGCTGGCTGGTCTTCGTGGTGGCCGGGCAGAGCGGGCCGGTCCTGGGCATGCGCGCGATCGGTGCGTCGATGCGCGCGGAGCAGGCCGCCCCGGACAGCGCCGAGTTCGGCCTCGGGCTGATGTATCTCGACCGTCCATTGCGGACGTTCGTGTGGCCGGGGCTGGCGCCCGACGCCTCCTTCGTCCTCACCCGGCTCGCGCTGCTGCTGGCGGCGGGGGTGACGGCGATCCTGCCCGCCCTGTGGTTCGGCCGGTTCGACCCCGCTCGGGGGCATGCGGCGGCGCCACAACGGTCGCAGGAGGCATCGGCCGCACCGCTGCACCTGGCGCGGCCACGGACCGTGGTCCGCCCGGGCAGCACGATGGGAAGACTGTTCGCCGGTGAGTTCCGCATTCTCACGCAGGGCGTCCGGGCCTGGTGGTGGCTCGGCCTGGCCGCGCTGACGGTGGGGAGCCTGGCCGTGACCGGGGCCGCGCCCGGCTCGGCGCTCGCGGTGACCTGGATCTGGCCGGTCGTGCTCTGGTCCCGGCTCGGCGCCCAGCGACACGAGAACGGGGTCACGGACCTGACCGAAGCGGCTCCGGCCGGGCACCGGCGGGTCGTCGCCGAATGGGCGGCCGGGCTGGTGCTCACCGCGCTGGCGGGATCGGGTCCGCTGCTGCGCCTGGTGCTCGCGGGCGACGGCGCCGGAATGGCCGCCTGGACCGGCGCGGCGCTGGCCATCCCGTCACTCGCGCTGGCGCTGGGCGAAATCGTTCGCACACAACGGCTTTTCCAAGCCGTCTACCTACCGGTGTGGTACCTGGCGCTGAACGGCTTCACCGCCCCACCGCCGGTCTTGGCCGGGGCAGCGGTCGTCCTCGCGGTTCTCGCCTTCGCTACCCACCTGCTCCGGCACCAGTGGCGGTGAGCGCGCTGCCGTGAGGGGTCCCGGCAAGAGTCCGGCGCCCTGAGGGCACCAACCCAGGCCGGAGCGTGGGACTCATGCGCCGGAAGGTGGGACACAAGCGCCGGAAGGTGGGACACAAGCGCCGGAAAGTGGGACTCGCCCTCGCATGGGCCGACTTTGCCGGGGACGTCCCGCTCCCAGTGTGACTACGCCTCGTCCGGTCCCAGTTCGGCGAAGCCGTTGGCGGCCAAGGCCCGCACAGCGGACGATACCTGGTCTCTCAGTTTCAGGCGATGTGGCGGAGGCGCCGCAGGGCGAGGTAGAGCAGCACCGCGGCGAGTACCACGAAGATTCCGGTCTCGATGCCCTGGAACAGCCAGAACCGGTCGCCGGGTTGGTACCGCACCAGGTTGTAGGTGCCCTCCCCGAGGCCCCCGCAGGTCGCGTCCTGAGGTGGACAGCCGACCTGGGCGTTCGCCATGACCACCTTGCCGGTCGCGTCACGGACATCCTGGGAGACGACCCAGTTGCCCAGCGCCGGATCCATCGCCGGGGAAACGCCTCGCACCGGGAAGGTGAGGGTGCGGGCGGGCAGGTAGTTCGGCCTGGCCAGCGCGGTCAGCAGGATCCGGATGGCGACGAACCCGGTCAGCGTGGCGGCCATCGCGGGCAGCACCTTCCGCCAGACCGTCCCTGCGTACACGCCGAGCAGCACGGCGAAGGCGGTGTAGCCCACCGGCGCGACGCCCTGGATGTCGAAGGCGAAGGTGTCGAAACGGCCGTTTCCACTCTGCGCCAGCGGCGTGTACCACCAGGACACCGCGAGTCCATAAAGGATGGAGGCGAGCAGCGCGGCACCGCCGACGAGGCCGAACTTCACCAGCGCCCAGTGGCGCCTGCTCACCCCCTGCGTCCAGATCATCCGGTGCGTGCCCTGCTCGACCTCGCGGGCGACCAGTGGCGCACCCCAGAACAACCCCGCCAGCAGTGGCAGGACGACCAGCAGGATGGTGGCCGCGGACAGGGTGCCGTACTCGTTCTTGAACTGTTTCAGCGCGGTGCCACAGGTATCGCTCGTACCGGCGGGCACGAACTCCCCGCCACCGGAACCCAGCTGCCGGAGGCAGTCCGGCAGGCCGAGGGTGGCGAAGGTGTGCCGCATCGCCAGCCCGGTCGGGACGAGGAACGCGGCGAGCGCCGCGAAGGTGATCAGCGCGGCCAGCGCCTGCCTGCGGTGCTGCCGCCAGGTCAGCCAGATCATGCCGGCACCCCCCAGGCGTCGCGGCTGTCCTGGTTTTCCCCCTGGGCGAGATACGCCAGGATGAGGTCTTCGAGTGTCACTTCGTGCTCCGTCCACAAAGGATTTCCGAGTGGCCCGCCGGTGCGGACCAGCAGGGTGGACTGCCGGTCGGTGTGGCTGGCCTGAATGACCGCTTCGACACCGGGAAGGGCCCCGTCCCGGTGCCGCGGGCCGACGAGCCTCCGGTGGCCGGCCAGCAGGTCGTCGACCGCGCCGTCGAGCCGGACCTCCGAGGCGTTCAGCACGATCAGGTGATCGCAGACCCGTTCCAGGTCGGCGAGCAGGTGCGAGGACAGCAGCACGGTGGTCCCGGAGTCGGCGACGCTGCCCATCAGCGCCTGCATGAACTCACGGCGGGCCAGCGGGTCGATGCTCGCCACCGGCTCGTCGAGCAGCAGCAGCCGCGGCCGTTTCGCCATGGCGAGTGCGAGCGCGACCTGCGCCCGCTGCCCGCCCGACAGCTTGCCGACGGGCTGCTTCGGCGGGATGCCGAGCTGAGCGAGCCGCTCGCGGGCGAGGTTCGCGTCCCAGCGGCGGTTCAGCCTGCCGCCCATGGTGACCAGTTCGGCGGCGGTGAAGTCACGGTAGAGCGGGGTGTCCTGGGCGACGAAACCGATTTCGCCCAGCACCGCGTCGTTGCCGTAGGGATCTTCGCCGAAGACCCTTACCTCTCCGGCGTCCGGGCGCAGCAGCCCCACCGCCATGTGCAGCAGGGTGCTCTTGCCCGCCCCGTTCGGCCCGACGAGCGCGGCGACCCGGCCGGCGGGCAGTCGCAGCGTGCAGTCCCGCACCGCCCATTTGTTCCGGTATCTCTTCCCCAGACCACGCATCTGGAGTACGAAGTCGTTCACGGTTTTGCCTCCTGACGCGGTTCCACCGCCGTGGCCCGCATGGTGGTTTCGACCAATGCCCTGATGTCTTCCGGGGACAGCCCCGCCTCGCGCGCCCGCCGGAGCCAGTCCGCGAACTCCGCGCGCAGCTCACCCTGGTTCTCCAGCGACGCGCCCGCGAGCGTCCGCTTGACGAACGTGCCCACCCCGGGCCTGCCTTCCGCGAGCCCTTCGAGCTCCAGTTCGCGGTAGGCCTTGAGGACCGTGTTCGGGTTGATGGCCAGCGACTGCGCCACGTCGCGCACCTTCGGCAGCTGGTCCCCCGGCTCCAGCAGGCCCACCCGGAGCGCCTGTTTCACCTGCTGCACCAGCTGCACATAGGTGTTGACCTTCGACCGTCCGTCCAGCACGAACTCGATCACCCAGCGGCCCTTTTCTACTTGTCCTACGACAGTAGGACTATAGGACAGCCTGCCCGCGCTCCTCCTCCCTGTCAAGCGCGGGCAGGCGGCGGACCTCACTGGACGACAACGGGAGCACCATCACGAGGACGTAGCAGATCCCGGCGACGGTGGCGACCGTGGAACCACCGAACACCGCGGCGAGCGGGCCGACGCTCAACTGCCCCACCGGGTTCGAGAGATAGGAAAACAGGTCGTCGTAGGCGGACACCCGCGACAACGCCTGCGCGGGAATGTGTTGCTGGAGCGAGGTTTCCCAGCTGATTCCGAGCACCGCGGACCCCATGCCGCCGGTGAACGCCGCCGCGACGAGCCACGGTACGGCCAGGTGCGCGCCGAGAGCCAGCAGCGGAAGCGCCCCGGACGAACCGGCGAGCAGACCGAGCCGCAGCAGGCGCCGCACCCGCACCCGGTACATCACCATGCCCATGGCGAGCAGGCCGGCACCGCGGGCACTGAGCACGGCGCCCCAGACCGGGGCACCACCGGCCTGCCCGCCGAGTACGGGACCGAGGATCTGCCAGGTCCCGGTCTGGACCAGGTTCAACCCGCAGAAGGCCGATGTCACCAGCCAAACCCAGCGCGTACCGCGGAACACCGCCCAGCCCGTGCGCAACTCGCGCAGGAGACCCGCCTTGCCCGGTGCCCTCGACCCGACCGGCAGTCGCGCCAGGCAGGCGGCCGCGAGCAGGTAGGTGGCGGCGTCGAAGGCGATGGCGGGCCCGCTGCCCGCCACGGCAACGAGCGCGCCGGACAGGCTCGGACCGAGGATCTTCGTGGCGTTGCGCACCGAACTCAGCACCGAATTGGCCTCCCGGAGCCGATTCCGGTCCACCAGTTCCGGGAGCACCCCGCGCAGCGCGGGTGTGGTGAACGCGGTGAGCACACCGTTGGCGAACTCCAGCGCGGCCACCGCGGGCAGGGAGTACCGGCCGCTCAGCAGCAGCATCGCGACCGCACCCTGGGTGAGCGCCGAACCGAGGTTGGCGGTCACCAGCACGCCGCGGCGCGGGAAGCGGTCGGCCACCACGCCGCCCACCAGCAGGAAGGCCAGCATCGGCAGCATGCGGACGGCCAGGACGACGCCGAGATCACCCGGGCGGCCGGACGCATCCAGCACGGCGAACGCCAGCGCGACCGGAGCCAGGGAACTGCCCAACAGGGAAATCAGCTGACCGGCGAAGAACCAGCGGAAACCGGTCCGCCAGAACGAGGAGGAAGACACCGGGCGGAGTGTGGGGGAAGCTCCGCGGCGGGCACTATCGTTTCGCGTGGAGGCGAAAGATGGTGCTGCTGCGGCTGAATTCGACGGCGTTGGCGCGATCGCGGTTCGCGCTGTCACCGCTGGCCGAAACGCTCGGGACGATGATCACGCTGGGCAAGCGGACCCCGCTGCCCGGACTGTCCGACTGGCACGCGTCCCATCAGGAGGCCTTCACCCGGGTCCTCGACGGTGACCCGTTCGCCCGCGGCCTGGTGCGCCTGCTCGGCTCGACCAAATGGCTGCCCGGCTACCTGACGCTGCCCCCGGACGACGGGATGCGCACGACACTGGACGGCGAGCTGGCCAAGGTGTCCGCCGCCTCCGACGACACCGTCCGCGCCGGGCTGGAGAAGTCCGTCGAGCGCAGCTGGCGGGAACACGACCTGAGCTGGCTGTGCGGCGGCGAATGGGCGGCCAGGACCGCCTCTCTGCTCGATGTGGTCTGGCACGGCCATGTCGCCGCGGAATGGCCGCGCCGCCGCGCGCTGCTGGAACGGGACGTCACCTACCGCGCGGGCCTGCTGGCGGCCTACGGCTGGCCGCGGGCGTTACGGCGCATGAGCCGGCGGAGCGCCTGGGTCGGGGCGGACGCGATCCGGTTCAGCGACCGGCCCGGCCCGGACCGGATCGTGGGCGAGGACGGGATGCTGTTCGTGCCCGTGAGTGTGTCGAGCGGCTCCTGGCTGTGCGAGGAACCACCGGCCCGCCACGCCCTGGTCTATCCCGTGCGCGGGGTCGCGGCGATGGGGCGGCGGCCGCCCCGGGATGCCCTCGGGCGGCTCGTCGGGGGGAACCGGGCAACGATCCTCCTCGCGCTCGAACGGCCCGGGACCAGCAGCGAACTGGCCGCGGAACTCGGACTGTCCCTGGGCACCGTCGGCGGTCACCTCGCCGTGCTCCGTGAGGCGGGCCTGATCGTCGGCGCGCGCGTCGGCCGCCGCGTGGTCTACCGCCGCACCGCCACCGGGGACACCCTGACCGCCGGGCACGAAAGCGCTTGCGAACCCCCTGCCTAGGCTGGCCGGATGGGCACGGTCGCGCTCCCCGCGCTGATCATCGTCACGACCGCTTACGCGGTGCTGGTACTCCCCCGCATGAACTCTCCCGTGCGACGGGAACGCAGCTGGGCGCGGCATCCAGGATTCTGGCTGCTGGTCGTGACCGCGCTGCTCTTCGTAAACCAGGTGCTGTTCACCGTGTACGTGTGGCGGGAATGGCACGGAGACGTTTCCCGTATCGCGCGCTATCTGCCCGCCGGCTGGTTCGCACTGGCCGATCCCGGCCGGTTCGCCGACGCGTTCCCCGCGCCGGGCCTGCTGTCGCCGACGGTGCTGCGCGTTCAGGCGTTTTTGGAACTGCCGTTCGTCCTGCTGGCCTACCTGACCGTCTGCCGGTGGTGCGGCGCCCCCGTGTTCGGGCGGGCACTGGCAGCGCGATGGGCGGTATCGGCCTCCTACACCGCGACGTTCTGCCTGATCGAGTGGTCGCTGCACAATCCCTACACCACCGCCGATCTGGTGCTTCGCGTGCTGTCCGGGCTGCTCGTGCCGATCGCGGCCGGCCGCCTGGCCTCCGGCCCGGACCGGGAGCCGCACCTGGTGCCGCTGGTCGTCTCGCTCGCCGCGCTCGGTTGCCTCGTGCTCGCGGTGTACGACACCGCCCTGCTCTACAACCTCGCCCATGCCGCCGCCTGGCTGCCGCGCTCCGCCCTCGCGCTCGGCGTGCTGGCGGCGGCGCGCTGGTGGGCGGCACGCGGCCCCGGCAGGGCCGGACCGGCGATCAGGGCGGTATGCGCTTGCCTGGGCTGGTTCCTGGTGCTCTTCTTCGTCCCGGCCCTGCCCCTGCGCTACGGCCTGAACTTCGGGACCACCGCCGTTTCCCTGGCGTGCGGCGCCGTGCTGGTGGCACGGGCGCTGTGGCTGGGCTGGCCGCGCGAACTCGCGCGGACGCTGGCACTGGCCGTACTGGCCGGGTGTGGCGGGGCGGCGGCCGGTGACCTGCTCGCGCACGGACTGCCGGAAGCCCGCCTGCTGGCGGCCGCGGCCGGTTTCGTGCTCGCGGGCGGTGCGGTCTGCGCGATCACCGACCGGAAACGGCGACGAACACGGGAAGTGTAACCGGGATCACACTTCTGCAACCTGCAGTGTCTCTCCGGCCTAAAGCAGTCGAAGCGGCGAGCCGTGCCCGGTACGCCGACGAGACGCAAGAGAGGCAAAAATCGAGTGACCCAGATTTTGGACGGCTCCCGGGAAGTGCAAGCACCTCCCGGGAATGCGGGCTGGGAGCATCGCAGACGGATCCGGTTACGTCCCGAACTGTGGATCGCCCTGCTGGCCCTGGTGTCCGGTTTCGGCTTCGCCGCGGTTTCGGTCCTGTGGAACGACGGGAGGCTGTTCGCCCCGCTCGACGACGTCTACATCCACCTGCAATACGGGAAACAACTGGGCTCGGGGCATTTCTTCCAGTTCAACGCGGGCGACGAAATCAGCGCCGGCGCCAGCAGCATGCTCTACGCGTTCATCCTCGGCGCCGCCTACGCGATCGGTTTCCACGGCACCCTGCTCCTGGTCTTCGCGGTGGTGTTCAACATCTTCTGTTTCGCGGCGGCCGCGGCGACCGCCTGCGTGCTCGGTACCCGGCTGGTGAACCGCACGGTCGGGATCTGGACGGGGGTGCTCGTAGCGCTGAGCGGCGCGCTCTCCTGGGGCGCGGCGAGCGGCATGGAAGTCGGCCTGGTGATGCTGCTGGTGACCGGTCTCCTGGCCACCTTCGTCATCGAACGGACATCAGCCCGGTTCCGCTTCACCCCGCTCGTCGCGGCGCTGCTGGCGCTGTCCCGGCCCGAAGGACTGATCTTCGCCGGTTCGATCACCTGCGCGGTGCTCTGGACACTGTGGACACACCGCCGGACGGCCGGCGCGTCGAGGACGCTGAGGCTCGCCGGGTGGAGCCTGCTTCCCGCCGCCGTGGGCGCGGGGCAGTTGCTGTTCTACAAGCTGGCCACCGGAACCGCCTCGGCCAACGGCGTGCAGTCCAAGTCGATGCTGCACGATCGGCCGGAGTTCTACCTCGGCGAGTTCGCCGACCGCACCATGGCGATGCTGCGCGGCCTGGTGGACATCTTCCTCGGTTTCCACGGCCAGGACTTCGCCTTCCCCGGCGCGCTCCTGCTGTCCGGACTCGGTGCCGCGTACCTGCTCACCGACCGCGGCAGGCGCCCGCTGGTGATCGCGGCTCTCGCCGGGCTGGCCGCGGCCGTGCTTTCGCTGTCCACTTTGGTGAGTGCGCTGGTGCACGAGCTGCGCTACTTCCAGCCCTTCATGCCCCTGTTCCTGCTGTTCGTCGTCAGCGGCGTGTACGCCATCAGCCGGGTGGTGCCCCAGCTGAGGGCGCGGCGCTTCGCACTGCACGCGGGGCTCACGATGATCCTGGTGTTCTCGCTCGTCGCGATGCCGACGTGGGCGGTGCGCTTCGCCAGGGCGGCAGCCGCCATCCGCGACAGCGACGTCTCGTACGCGGCCTGGATCATGGGCAACGTGCCACCGGGCGCGATCGTGGCGATCAAGGACGTCGGTGCCGTGGCCTACCTCGGCGACCACCGGGTGGTGGACCTGATCGGGCTGGGCACCAACGGGTTCGCCCAGGCCAGCAACAACGGCGTCGGCTCGGTGTACGAAAAGCTGCGGCGCCTGCCCGAAGCGAAGCGCCCCGGATACTTCGCCGCCTACGAGACCGGTCCCGGTGTTCCGATGTCGCCGCTGAAGGACGCCGGGATTCTCGTGCAGCCCGCCGAGGCGAGCTTCGACGTGCACACCCCGCCGGACGCCGACGGCGGTCTCATCGTGCCGTTCCGCACCTTCGCGATCTATCGCGCCGACTGGAGACTGGCCGGCTCCGGGGACGCCTGCCCGGTGCGGGGCGAGGTGCGGGACTACGTGAACGTCGCCGACCTCGACGGAGAGTCCGCGCATTCCTACGCGTTCCTCCCGGCACAGAAGGGAATCCAGCCCTGGACCGTGCTGACGCGGCAGGGGAACACGATCGACAGCGGCCGGACGATCATGGGCGGCGAGAGCTTCACCGCGCACAACCTCGTCCCCGGCAAGCCCACCACCCTCGTCGCCCGGACCGCGATGCACGGCACGGTGCCCGAATCGACCGTGCTGGTGAATGGGCGGCCCGCCGGTACCTGGACCCGGGTGGGCGGAACCAGCGGATGGCAGACCTACACCTTCACCATCCCGGGCGATCTGATCACCTCCCCCGAGGTCCGGATCGACCTCCAGCAGCCCCGCCCGATGCTCAACGCGTACCCGGACTACACCTCTTACGGGTACTGGTTCGTCCAGTAGCACCCTGGGCGGCGGTACCGGTCCACGGTGCCGCCGCCCCTTTATGCTCGAAAGAGCTTGCACCTCACGTCGCGTGAGGTTTTACCGTGATCTTCGTGACCGGAAACGATGACGGCCGCGGGCGATGGAGTGTGGGGGCGCTGGCGAAGGCCACCGGCCTCACCGTGCGGACCCTCCACCACTACGACGAACTCGGACTGCTGCGCCCCGGCGAGCGCACTCGTGCGGGCCACCGCCGGTACACCGAACAGGATGTCCAGCGCCTGTACCGGATCCGGTTGCTGCGGCAACTGGGCATGTCACTGGAAAAGATCCGTGAGGTGCTCGACGAGCGCACCGGCACGGATGCCCTGCGGGACGTGCTGAACCGGCGTCTCGACGAGATCGACGACCAGCTGTGGCGTCTGAACGCGCTGCGCAACCAGATCGGCGGTCTGCTGGAACAGCTGGCCGGTTCCCCGCAGCCACGACCCACGGAGTTGCTCGCACTGTTCGGCCGCACCAGCCTGTTCCACGACGACCTTTCGCGGGAGCAACGGGAAGTGCTCGACCGACGCGCGAGCGAAATCGGCGCGGACGGCCGGAAATGGCTCGACGGTGAATGGCGGCTGGTGCTCGCGGACCTGGTGCGGCACTGCCAGGCGGATGACCCGGTCGATGATCCCGCGGTGCGGCGAACCGCCGCTCGCCTGAAGGTCGTCATGGACATGTTCACCGGCGGCGATCCCGCCGTCGGGGAGTCGGTCGTCCTTTTCTTCCGTGAGCACGGGCTGGGTGTGGTGAAGGAAGTGCTGCCCGGCACCTCGGAATCCGCGATCGGCGAAGAACTGTGGGACTACGTCGGCCGAATTCTCACCCAGGCCGACTGATTCACCGGCAGGAAACCGAAAACGAGGGGAGAAATCGTGCGTACCCTGGTCACGTTCATCATGGTGCTGCTCACCGCGGTCGGTTGTGCCGCTCCGCGGGCTGTGGCCGCCGACGCTCCGGTGTTGCGGCTCCCGGCCCCGGACGGGCCGCACCAGGTCGGGACCACTGAGTTGCACCTGGTCGATCACGGCCGGAAGGATCCGTGGAACGGAACCGACCGGGAGGTGATGGTCACCCTGTTCTACCCGGCGGTCCGGGCACACGGCTACCCGCTCGCGCCGCAGATGCCCGCGGGCGCGGCCACGCTGTTCCCAGCCATCGACGCCACGTGGCTACACCCCCAGTTGCCGAAGACGGGAGTGGACTGGGGCGCGACGCCGACCGCCGCGCACGCCGGAGCCCCGGCACAACCCGTCCGGCGACCGGTGCTGCTCTACAGCCCGGGGCTGGCCGACCCGAGGACGCTCGGCACCGGCCTGGCCATCGAACTCGCCTCCCGCGGGTTCGTCGTCGCCACCGTCGATCACCCCGGGAGGCCTCCGAAGTGGCCTTCCCCGACGGCCGTGTGCGGCCGATCGACGTGCCGGCCAACCCCAGCACCGACCCGGCCACCTACCGGACCGCCATCGCCACCCGGCTGGCCGACACCCGTCTCGTGCTCGACGCGATGGACACGCTCGCCGCCGGAGGCAATCCGGACGCGGAGGGCCGCGGGCTGCCGGAAAACCTGGGCCGGGCACTGGATACGCGGCGTTTGGGGATGTACGGGCACGGTACCGGCGGGGCTATCGCAGCCGAAGTCCTGCGAGACGACAAGCGCGTGAGCGTGGCTGTCAACCTCGAAGGTCCCCTCGACTACCTGCCCGAGCAGCCCGGTCAGGAGGCCGAACTGCTGCCGGTGGCCCGCGAAGGTGTGGAGCGGCCGCTCCTGCTGTTCGGTACCGACGGTTTCCGCGGCGAGCGGTACGACCGCTCGTGGTCGGCCCTGCTCGCGCACAGTGGGAACCATGCCCGGCGGATCCAGCTGAGCGATGCCAACCACTGGGTGTTCACCGACTTCGGCGCACAGGTCCCGCAGCTGCAGGCCGCCGGGCTGATGACGGCCCAGGGCCGGGCCGAACTGGTCGGCCGGATCCCGCCGGAGATCTCGGTTCCCGCCGTGTGGAATGCGGTGACGTCTTTCTTCACCGCGCACCTTCCCTGAACCTACCTTCGTCGAAGCCTCCTTTTAGGACAGTAGGACCGTCCGAAAAGGAGGCTTCTTGCCGGGTGTGGAGATCCCGTTCTACTGGATGTCCTCGTCGGCGACCGCCTCGGCCGCCATAGTCACTCCGAACACGCGCAGGATCTTTCCGGCCGCGGACGCCACCCGCGCGCTCCCCACCAGCGGCGAAATGGCGATCAACGTGCCCTGTGCGTCTTCCAGCGTGACCCCCGAGTCGGCCGCCATCCCGAGGTTCGTCAGGTAGGACACGGGCGCGGCGTCCATCGCGACCAGCGCGGCGAGCCGGACGAGGAAATAGGTCTTGTCGTCGAGCCCCGAATTCGCCAGCGAGTCGAGATTCATCGCGACGAGCCGTTCCAGCACCGGCGCCTCGCCTTGGGCGACGCTGCTGAGGGTTTCCTAAACAGGCGCTTCGGAAGTCATCGGAGTCTCCGGAGGATCGAACTGTCCTTGCCTGGCCGATGCCCTCAGCCTGGCACGTCCGAGCCCCGCCGCAATCGCCCCCGGAAGGTGAGCCGGCGAACCCGACGCACCCGCACCGCCTGCCCCGCCCACGGGGCAGGCGGCACGCCGGTCAGGCGGCCTTGCGGGTGGCGAGGTAGCCGGGGACGGCTCCCGCGCAGGACACGATGGCGGCGACCAGTCCCAGGAAGAGCCCGAACCCGGCGCCGGCGCTGAAGCCCGCTCCCCCGAGGCCGCCCAGCGGATCGCTGGGCAGGGTGACCCAACGCAGCAGGATGATCAGCACCGACACGCCGGAGGCGATGAGCCAGATGAGCGGCGCGTTCGGCACCTGCCTGCCGAAGCGGGGCGCCAGGACGAGCGCGCCGCAGGCGATCAGCAGCAGCACGGGGCCCCAGCCCCCGATGCCCACGCTCCAGGCGCTCAGGCTGCCGCTGAGCACTCCGGCGCTGAAGGAGTACCAGGGCAGGAAACTCGCGACGAAGGCCACGAGCCCGCCCCCGATCCCCATCCACTCCAGCTTGGTGACCTGTTTCAGGTCAAATCCGTCCACCAGTGCGACCTTTCCGTCAATTGTCCACCGAGTACGTTTTTGCGAGATTGCAGTGTGACAGAATCCGTCTTCGCGCGGTCTCGATCCGATTAAGGTCGCGGCACTTTTACGCCGGTGTCCACCGGGCCGCGACCCGGTGTGCCAGAAGGCGCTTTCCCGGTCAGGTGGTCGCGCAGACGGGCGTGCCGGAACTGGTACACCGCACCGGCCTGGCGCAGCACCCCCCGCCGGTAGGCGTCGTCGAGGAAGGCGGCCATCGCCCACGGCAGCCGCCCGGTCAGCGGCAGCCAGAAACGGGACAGCAGCACCCACTGGCCCCAGGCGGTGAAGGCGAAGGCGTAGCACAGGCTGCCGCCGAGCCCGCCGATCGCCCCGGTCAGCAGCCCGCCCTCCAGCGTCCAGACCAGCGGGCCCAGTGCGCCCTGGAAGAGGTCGATTACGAGACGGCCGCCGACGGCGATCCCGACGGTGATCATCGGTATCAGCATCAGCACCTGGCGCCCCACGGTCCCGCGGTTCGCCGCCAGTAGTCCCAGCGGGTTGGCCGCGGAACTGAGATTCATCGGCGCCTCCAGCACGGCCATCAGCCCGAACACCGCCCCGGCCGCGAGCCCGTAGACCAGCCCGAAGAGGAACATGTTCACCAGCGTGACCTGGAGTACCAGGCCGGTCTCCGCCGGGAAGCCGTACAGCAGTCCCCGCACCAGCGTGCTCATCGGGCCGAAGCCGAGCCCCACCAGGAAACCGCCCAGCAGCCCCACGCCGAACCGGGCGGTGAACCGGCGCGCGAGCCCCGTCCGCCCGGCCCGGCCGAACCACCGCATCCGGACCCGGGACGGTTCGAACTCCACCCCGCCGTAGACGATCAGGATCCCGTAGACCAGACCGAAGGCCAGGCCGACCACCGCCCCGGTCAGCACCCCCTCGACCAGTCCGGCGCGGAGCCCGGCCGAAACCCCGGAAGCGGCGATGTCCAAGGGCAGCACGAACAGCCAGTCGAAGACCGCGGTGACCAGCGAGGTGCCCAGCACGACGGTGAGGATCCGCCGCGACTTGGGCAGCGAAGTGCCGAGCTGCCACCACGCCAGGTCGTGCGTGCCGAGCCGGTCGAGGTGCCGGGCGAGGTGGCCCAGCCAGTGCCGGGCCCTGGCCGGATCCCAGTCCCGGTCCGTCCCGCTCCCGCTGGTGCCCCGCCCGGCGGGACCGGCCGGGGGCCGGTGCCGGTACACGGTGGGCACGTAACTGTCCAGCAGGTGGTCTTCCAGCGCTTCGGCGGTGGGGAACCGGGCGCTGTCCAGCAGTTCGGCCGGATCCCGCCCGGGCGTGTCGCTGTAGACGGTCCGGGCGAGCACGATCATCAGCGGAGTGCTCAGCACGGCTCTCAGACGGGCAGCGGCCGGGCTGTCCGGCCGCTCGCGCAGCACGGTCAGGACCGGATCCCACATGCCGTCCGCCGCGCGGCGGACGGTGCGGGGCAGGTAGCCGGCGAGATCGTCCGGGGTGAGGTCGGTCAGCTCGATCCCGGCGGCCCCGGTCAGCACGTCCGTCGCCGCCACGGCCCTGGCGAACTCGCCGGGACGGCTGGTCAGCAGCAGCGGCAGTGCAGTGCCGTTGAGCGCTTCCAGTGCGGCGCGGTGCAGGCCGTTCGCGATCTCGTCGAACCCGTCCAGCACGGGCAGGATGTAACCGGCCTCGACGAGCGCGGCGGCGAGCGTCTCCCCGCCTCCGCCGTCGGCGGCCAGGCCGGGATAGTCGCGCAGCAGGCGGTCGATCAGCCAGTCGCGGAGCGCGAGGGCGGTCGGGTCCCACGAGCCGAGGTCGAACACGACCGGCACCGGCTCGGCCTCGGTGCGCGTGCGCAGGTAGCTCAGCACGAACCGCAGCGCCAGGATCGTTTTCCCGGAACCGGCGCGGCCCAGCACCACCAGGCGCCCCGACGGGATCCGGCGGTAGGTGCCGGCGATCCCGTCGAGGGTGCCGGTCAGCTCGAGCGGGCGCGAGGTGACCCCGGCAGGCGCCCGGTTGATGTTGTCCCAGTGATCGGTCAGCTCCGGTGCCATCGGCCGCCAGCGCACCGGCAAGGGGAACGGGTCGTGGACCCCGCGCTGCTCCTCCTCGCGCTGCCATCGCCCGCTGACCGCCTGCGCCAGTGTCGAGGCGGCTTCGGAGAGCGCTTCCCGGAACGCCGGGGGCACCACGGGCCCGTGCACCGGGGGAACCGCGGGAACCTCGCCCGGTGGTTCTTCCGCCGCCTCCGGTGTCCGGTCCGGGGTGCCGCCCGCTTCGGCCAGCAGGCGCCGGCGTTCGTCCGGTGCGAGCCCGAGCGCGTCCGCCAGCAGCTTCACCGTCCCCAGCCGGGGGTCGGTGGGTTCGCCGGTCTCCAGCCTGCGGATGGTGCGCACCCCCACCCCGGACCGCTCCGCCAGCTGTTCCTGAGTCATCCCCGCCGCGCGCCGCAGCTGGCGCAGCAGCGTGCCGAACCGGCTCGTCACTTCGGGCCTCTCCTACCGGTGATCCCTGGCGTGACCGACTCTAGCGTGATCACCGGCCATATCCGGCCGGTTCCCGGCCTGGCCCCCTGACCAGCGCGAACGGCAGGATGGCCCGCACCGAGGGAAGAAGATCGACCGAACGGAGCTGGAGCCGCATGAGAACCCGTTTCAGACCGCTACGGCGGGCCGGGGCCGTACTGGGGGTCGGCCTCGCCCTCGCCATGACCGTCGCGGCCGCGCCCGCGGCGAGCGCGGACACCGCCGACCCGCCGCGCTTCGACAGCGGTTTCGGCCTGACCGTGGTCAGCCAGCCCGCCTGGGCCGACGACGCCCACCGCACCTTCACCTTCGCGGTGACCTCCGGCCAGGTGCCGAACCCGACGCTGGTGCCGGGCCAGACCGCCGGGCAGCACGTGATCATGGTCACCCTGCCCGAGGGGTACGACGGTGCGGCCGCCACCCGCTACCCCGTGCTGTACGGCCTGCACGGCAACCGGGACCTGCCCAACACCGTGGCGAACCTGCGGATGACCGAGGATTCCACGCGGGGGGTGCCGCTGATCACGGTGTGGCCCAACGGGGTCCGCAGCTGGTACTCGAACTGGGTCAACCCCGGCTCGCTCGGCCCGCAGAACTGGGAGACCTTCCACCTCGACCAGCTCATCCCGCTGATCGACGCGAACCTCAAGACCATCCCCGCCCGTGAGGGCCGCGCCATCGTCGGCCACTCGATGGGCGGCTTCGGCGCGTTCCACTACGCCGAGCACCGGCCCGACCTGTTCAGCTACGTGGGCAGTTTCTCCGGCGGACTCGACCTGCTCAACCAGGGGCAGCGGGCGGCGGTCGTGGAAACCGAACTGGACCCGGCCTCGGGCACGCCGACCACCTCCGTGGACGCGATCTTCGGCCCGCCGGTCTGGCCGCTCGACGGGGTGTGGAACGCGGAAAGCCCGGCCCAGCACGTCAGTGCGCTGCGGGACATGGGAGTGGCGATGTACACCGGCAATGGCGGGAACCTCACCGTCGATCCGGTGCAGGCGGTGGTCGAGAACGGGGCCGAACAGACGGCGAAGGTGACCGCGGGGTACCTGACCGCGGCGGGCATCCCGTTCCAGTTCACCGACTACGGCGACGGCAGCGGCTGGGCCACCGGCTGCACCGGCAAGCACGCCCAGTTCGCCTGCCTGCAGGCCGACATGGACCACTTCATCCCGCTGATCATGCAGCGCCTCCGGCACCCCTGAGCCGCGCCGGTACCCGCATCGATGCGCAAGAAACCCGGCTCGGCCCGCGAACCCCGTGAGGGAAGCGGGTGCCTGCTGCTCGTGGGAATGCTGTTCGTGGTGCTGCTGGTGGTCTCCACCTGCCACCAGCAGGCACGGGGCGCCCCGCCGCCGGCCGCCCCGTGCCCCGCCTGCGCCCGACTCCGCTGAGCCGCCCTCTCGCGTGCCGACCGGGGAACGGCACTCGCGGGACCAGGGGGTGTGCCCTCAAGGTGGCCTTGAGGGCGTTGATGACCCTGAAGGCCACCATCAGGGCATCCCGCCCCGGCCCCCAGCGTCACGGCCAGGGGCGGCTCAGCGGAGAGCGGCGACGGTGGAGGTCGCGGCCTGGGCGATGAGCTTGTCGTCGTAGGCGGCGTCCTTCGCCTGCCGGTCGGACAGGACCACGAGCACGATCGGCGCCCGCTGCGGTGGCCAGACCACCGCGATGTCGTCGCGCGTCCCGTACGAGGCGGCTCCCGTCTTGTCGGCGACCTGCCAGTCCGCGGGCACGCCCGCCCGGACGAGTGTGGCGCCGGTGGTGTTGGCGCGCATCATGGCGACGAGGACGGCTCGCCTGTCCTCGGGCAGCGCGGTGCCGAGGGTGAACGCGCGCAGGCTGGCCGCCATGGCGCGCGGTGTGCTGGTGTCGCGGGGGTCGCCCGGCACGGCCTCGTTGAGCGCGGGTTCGATCCGGTCGGGGCTGGTGGTCGCGTCCCCGATGGCGCGCAGCGCGGCGGTCAGCCCGGCGGGCCCGCCGAGTTCACGAAACATCAGGTTGGCGGCGGTGTTGTCGCTGTAGCGGAGGGCCGCGTCGAGCACCGCGCGCAGCGGCATCCCGGTACCGGCGTACTTCTGTGTGATGGGCGAATAGGACACGACGTCGCCCTGGCCGAACATCACGGTCCGGTCCAGCCCCTCCACCGGAGTCCGCCGCAGGATGGCACCGGCGCTGAACACCTTGTGGGTGGAGGCGTAGGCGAACCGCTCGTCGGCCCGGAAGGCGACCTCCCGGCCGGTCCCGGTGTCCACCGCGTACACCCCGAGCCGGGCGCCGAAGGTCCGTTCGAGCCGCTCGAAGTCCTGCTGCCCGGCGGTGGGTTGGACGGTGGCCGGTGCAGCGGTCGAGGTGGCGGCCGGTGCCGGGGCGGGTGCGGGGGCCGCACACGCGGCGAGCGAAGCGATCGCCAGCGCGGCGACGGCCGCCAGGACGTTTCGGTGGAAATGCACGGACACGCGAGTTTTCCTTTGCGAGATCGACGGGTAAGCGCAGTCTCGCCGGGACCGGTCATGCTGTCCAAGACGGATTGGGACGGTTTGATGCTGAAATGGCATAAGGTGTGGTCGTGGACCTGATCGGCGGTTGCCGGGCGTTCGTGAGCGTCAGCGAGACCGGGAGTTTCACCGCGGGCGCCGCCCTCGCCCGCATCCCCCAGCCCGTCGCGAGCCGCCGCATCGCGGCGCTGGAACGTCACCTCGGGGAGCGGCTGTTCGACCGGTCCACCCGCAGGGCGCGGCTCACCCCGTTCGGACGCGACATGCTGCCCACGGCCAAGCGCCTCGTGCGGCTGGCCGACGCGATGGAACACGACGCGAAACGGGCCAAGCTGCGCCCGTTGCGGCTCGCGGTGCCGGACATCTGCACGACCCGCAGGCTCGCCGAACTCGACGCCGAGGCCCGCTCCCTCGACCTCTTCCTCGAATTCCGGCTCGCCCTGCCGGGCGAACGGGCCGAACTCGTGCGCACCCACGAGGTCCGCGCCGCCCTCGTGGCGGTCCCCGCCGACGAGGGCATCTGGACCCTCCCGCTCGGACTGGCGAGCGCGGTCGAGCCGTCGGCCGCCGTGATCCACCTGGAGTCCCTGCGCCCCGGCCGCTCGGGCCGCCCGGCCCGCCGGGTGTGGATCCAGCCCGAGGACGACGTTCCCCCCATCCGCGACCGGATGTTCCGCATCCGCGACTCGGTGGGGCTGCGGCCCGCGCAGGTCGCCGTCGCCGACTCGCTCAGTTCCGCGGCCGGTGGCGTGCTGTGCTCGGCGGATCTGCTGCTGTGCTCGGCGGACCAGGCCCGGGAACTCGGCCTGGCGTGGCGGCCGATCGGAGAGACCCAGCTCGCGCGCGGCTTCGACGTCGTGGCCGGGCTGGGCGACGACGCCCACCGTCTCCGCACACAGCTGTGGCCGGGCATCGCGCGCTGTCTCGGCGCCGCGGAACCCGGAGAGGCTCAGTGAACACCGAGGCACTGCTCCTGCGGCTGAAAGACGAGCTGGACGACGGCGGGCTGCACGGCTCGTTCCTGGTCCGTGACCTCCGGACCGGGCACGAGATCGGCATCGAGCCGGACCTGGAGTTCCCGAGCGCTTCGCTGGTCAAGATCCCGCTCGCCGCGGCCACCCTGGAGCGGATCCGCCGAGGCGAACTCGACGGATCGACCCCGGTCGACGTCCGGCCCGGCCGGGTCACCGCGCCCGGGCCGACCGGCCTGACCCGGTTCCGGCATCCCGCCCGCATCGCGCTCGACGACCTGCTGTACCTGACCATGGCGATCAGCGACGGAACCGCGTCCGACGCGCTGTTCGCCCTGACCCCGCCCGCCGAGGTCTCCCGGATGCTGCGGAGCTGGGGCTTTTCGGGGATCACCGTGCGGCATCCGCTGGGAGACCTCCTCGACACCCCCGCCGCACGCTTCGAGCCCGCCGAGGTGCACCTCGCGCACTCCCTGGCCATCGGGGCCACGACGGCCGGGCGGGGGCACCCGGTCCCCCAGCTCGACGTCACCCGCGCCAACTCCGGATCGGCCCGCGCGTTCACCGCGCTGCTCGAAGCACTGTGGACGCCGTCCGAAATAGACGAACGGGTGTCCGCCCGGGTGCGGGAACTGATGGCGGGCAATCTGCTGCGGCAGCGGCTCGCACCGGAATTCGCCTCCGACGCCACGAAGTGGTCGTCGAAAACCGGGACACTGCTCAATCTCCGGCACGAGGTCGGTGTCGTCGAGCACGCCGACGGCGCGAGGTTCGCCATCGCCGCGCTCACCGAATCGCGGGTACCGGCGGCCGTCCAGCCCGAGGCGGAAATCCTCATGGCGCGCGTCGCCAGGACCCTGCGCGACCACCTGCGCGCGGCCTGAACCGAGGGCGCCTGTCCTCACTGTCCTGCTTGCACCCACCCCTTGGCGCCATCTGACGCCATCCTTGCTTGACGGTGGCGCCAAATGGCGCCATGATGGCGTCATGGACTTGAGCAAGTATGTGGACGGCCTCGGCCGCGACTTCGCGTCCCTGGCGGAAGGCGGGGGCGACGAGGTCCGGGAACTGCTCGAACGGATCGCGGGATCGCTGGAGTCGTCGATCCGGCTCACCCTGCTGGACGCGCTGTCGGCCGCCACCGACGAGATCACCCGGGAACTCGCCCCCGGTTCGGTCGAGCTGCGCCTGCGCGGACGCGAACCGAACTTCGTCGTGACGCCACCGCCCGCCGAGGCGCCGCACCCGGTGACGACCGAGCCGGGTGCCGAACCCGTGGACACCACGCCGGTCACGGAGGAAGCCGCGACCGCGCGGATCAATTTCCGGCTCCCGGAACAGCTGAAGGCCGCGATCGAAGAGGCAGCGGGCCGGGAGGGGCGCTCGGTCAACGCGTGGCTGGTGCGCGTCGCCTCCGCCGCCCTGCACCAGCGCGACCGCGAGCAGCCCCCGCCACCGCGGGGCAAACCCGGACCCCAGCGCTACCGGGGCTGGGCCCGCTAGGAGCTTTTCACCCGTCCGCGAACAGCGGAAACGCTTCACCGACACCTTTCGAGGGGACCACTATGCCCATTTTCGACACACCCTCCCCCATCTCCGTCACGATCGAACTCGGCGCCGGCCGCGTCGAAATCGTGGCGAGCGACCGGACCGACACCGTGGTCGAGGTGCGCCCGGCCGACCCGTCCGACGAATCGGATGTCAAGACCGCCCGGCAAACCCGCGTCGAGTACGCCGGCGGCACGCTCCTGATCGCCGGGCCCAGGTTCCGCCCGTTCGAATTCTCCCGCAAGAACCGCTCGATCACCGTGTCCATCGAACTGCCCGCCGGTTCACGGGTGCAGGGCGAAGCGCAGATCGGCGACCTGCGCGTCACCGGCAGCCTCGGCGAGTGCCGGTTCAAGAGCGGCATCGGCCACCTCCAGGTCGACGACTGCGGCCCGCTGCGCCTGAACACCGGCGCCGGTCACGTCACGGTCGGCGCCGTCGCGGGCGACGCCGAGGTCACCACCGGAATCGGCAAGGTGCGCATCGGCCCGATCGACGGCAGTGCCGCCGTCAAGAACTCCAGCGGCGCCACGGACCTCGCCGCTGTCGCTGGCGAGGCGAAGATCCGCTCGGCCAGCGGCGACATCGTCATCGGCCACGCGGGCGCGGGCGTCGAAGCCAAGACCGCCAGCGGCGGCATCCAGGTGCGCGAAGCCGAGAGTGGTTCGCTCAACCTCAGGACCGCGGCCGGGGACATCGAAATCGGCATCGCCGAGGGCGTCGCCGCGTGGCTCGACCTGAGCACCGGGCACGGCCGCGTGCACAACACGCTGGACGAAGTGGCCTCGGAGCCCCGGCCGTCCGATCGGACCGTCGAAGTACACGCCCACACCTCGTTCGGCGACCTCACCGTCCGCCGGGCCTGACTCTCGAAGGGAAACCCCATGACCGCCGCATCCCGGCCCGCCATCGAGGCCACCGGACTCCGGAAGTCCTTCGGGGACAGAGCGGTGCTCGACGGCATCGACCTGAACGTCCCGCAAGGCTCGATCTTCGCGCTGCTGGGCCCCAACGGCGCGGGCAAGACCACCATCGTCAACATCCTGTCCACTTTGCTCGGTGCCGACGGGGGCAGCGCCCGCGTCGACGGCCACGACCTGGCGACCGAACCCGACGCGGTCCGCGCCGCGATCGGCGTCACCGGACAGTTCTCCGCGGTGGACAACCTGTTCACCGGCGAAGAAAACCTCGCACTCATGGCGGATCTGCACCACCTCGGCCGCACCGAACGCCGCCGGCGCACCAAGGACCTTCTCGACCGGTTCGACCTGGCGGAGGCGGCCGGGAAACCGGCCGCGACCTACTCCGGGGGGATGCGGCGACGACTCGACCTCGCCATGACCCTCATGGGCGATCCCCGGGTGATCTTCCTCGACGAGCCGACGACCGGGCTGGATCCCCGCAGCCGCCGCGGCCTGTGGCGGATCGTGCGCGACCTCGTCGCCGACGGGGTCACGATCTTCCTGACCACGCAGTACCTGGAGGAGGCCGACGAACTCGCCGACCGGATCGCGGTCATCGACCACGGGCGCGTGGTCGCCGAGGGCAGCGCCGCCGAACTCAAACGCCAGGTCCCTGGCGGCCACATCCGCCTGCAGTTCACCCATCCCGGCAGCCTCGAAGCCGCGGCGCGAGTACTCGGCCAAGCCACCCCCGACACCGACGCGCTGACCCTGCGGGTGCCCGGCGACGGCAGCGTCCGCACGCTGAAGGCCCTTCTCGACCGGCTCGACCGCGAATCCATCGAGGTCGGCGAACTGTCCGTGCACACCCCCGATCTCGACGACGTGTTCCTCACCCTCACCGGCCAGTCCGAGAAGCGAAAGGTGACCGCCCGATGACAACCGCCTACGCCGTGCGCGACTCGGCGACCATGTTGCGCCGCAATCTCAGGCACATGCTGCGCTACCCGTCGATGACGGTGATGCTCGTCGGGATGCCGATCGTCTTCCTGCTGCTGTTCGTCTTCGTGTTCGGCGGCACCCTGGGCAACGGCCTCGGCGGACCGGCGGGCGGCCGCGCCGCGTACGTCAACTACGTCACGCCCGCGATCATCCTGATGACCGTGACCGCGACCGTCCAGGGAACGGCGATTTCGGTCGCGATGGACATGACCGAAGGCATCATCGCCCGGTTCCGCACCATGGCCATCGCGCGCGTCTCCGTGCTCACCGGGCACGTCCTCGGCAGCGTCATCCAGGCGATCATCGGCCTGGCGGTGGTGACCGGCGTGGCGCTGCTCGTCGGCTTCCGCCCCACCGCGAGCCCGGGCGCCTGGCTGGCCACCGCCGGTTTCCTCGTGGCGGTGTCCTTCGCGCTCGTCTGGCTTTCCGTCGCCCTCGGCCAGGCCAGCAAGAGCGTCGAAACCGCGAGCAACCTGCCCATGCCCCTGATGCTCCTGCCGTTCCTCGGCAGCGGCTTCGTCCCCACCGGCTCGATGCCCGCCGGGCTCCGCTGGTTCGCCCAGTACCAGCCCTTCACCCCGATCATCGAGACCCTGCGCGGCCTGCTCATGGGCACCCCGATCGGCAGCAACGGCATCATCGCACTCGGCTGGTGCGCCGCCATCGCCCTCGGCGGATACCTGTGGGCGAAGAGACTGTTCAACCGCCAGACCGCACGATGAAACGCACCGCCCGGCCCGCGGAAAACCGCGGCGCCGGGCGACCGCGCGAGGCGGGCACCGCCGGATCGGACCAGCCGGTCAGGCGTACTGCGCGAGGCGTGCGGCGAGTTCCTGGCGCCCGGCGCGGGCGGGCAAGACCGGTGAGGAAGCGCCGGACAGCCGCCCGGTGACGACGTCGGCGACGAACCCGGCCACCGCCGTCGGGTCCGGGACCATCTCCGCACCCGGGAAGTGGGCCAGTTCCACCGGTGCCTGCCCGGGCTCGGTCTCCACCGCGACCATCCACCCGTGCCGCTCGCTCCACACCAGCATCAGATCGTCACCGGGACGTCCGGACCACCGCCTTGCCAACCCCAGGTAGGCGGTCGCGGTATCGCTGACCTCGAACGAGGTCGCCTCGGGCGGTACCCCGACGGCGGCGGCCACCGCCCGCAGGTAACCGGCCAACCCTCGGCTCAATGTCGGTGTCGGTGCGGTGCCTGGGCGATCGTCCATGTTCACCAGGGTATGCCCGCAAGGGCGCTCACCCGTGTATCGTGGGAACCAGCGGAAGCCATTCGAGCATCGACGATCACGTCGGCATGGCTCTCCGGCCACGGTTCGCCGGCTCTTCTTCACAGGTCAGGTCGCACGCCATCCGCGTGTGCGCAGCGCTGCCTCTGCCGTATTCGACGCAGGAAACCCCGCCAGCGATGCGCGCCAGGGCGGCCCACTACGGCTTCAGCCCGGCGCTCGTGGCTCGCCACTTCCGAAAGGACTCTTCACATGGCCCAGGCCAGTGACAACCTCGCGCACGACGCACAGGAACTGTTCAGTCATCTCTCCACCGAGCAGCCGCACCACCACGATGGTCCCCTCGCCCGGCCCTCGTACGAGAACCTGTTCCGCCAACCCCTCCCCTCAGCCGGGCGGTCGCGACACGAATCGACCGCACCGGCCCAGCGGTAGAACCGGCCACCTCACGGCGTGACGGAATGCCGGTTCGCGGAACGCGCGCGGCGTTCCTCGAAGCGGCCGGCCTGGGTGTCGAGGCGGGTGAGGAAGGCCGACAGTTCCTCGCGGGCCTTCTCGCCCACACCGTCCAGGCCCTCGAGATCGAACACGCCCCAGTGCCGCAGGAGCGGCCACACGACGTCGTCGTGGTGGATCCGCAGGTCGTAGATGCCCGCCTTGGCGATCAAGGCGGCCTTGCGGGCGAAACCGGGGATGATGCTGCCCGGCATCTGGAACCCGATCACCTCGTCGGCGATGGCGCGGAGGGTCTGGCTGGGTTCGATCTCCAGTGCCGCGGTCACCAGGTTGCGGTAGAAGAGCATGTGCAGGTTCTCGTCCGCGGCCACCCGGGCGAGCAGTTTGTCGGCAACCGGGTCCTGGGTGTACCGGCCGGTGTTGCGGTGCGAGATCCGCGTCGCCAGTTCCTGGAACGACACGTAGGCGAAGACGTTGAGCGGGTGCTTGTCGCCGGTGTCGAAGCCGGTCTGCATGGTCCGCATGCGGGCGCGTTCGAGTTCGTCGGGATCGACTCCCCTGGTGACCAGCAGGTAGTCACGAATGCAGATGGCGTGCCGCCCTTCCTCGGCGGTCCACCGGTGCACCCAGGTGCCCCAGGCGCCGTCCCGTCCGAACGCGCGCTCGATCTCCCGGTGATAGCTGGGCAGGTTGTCCTCGGTGAGGAGATTGACCTCCAGCGCGGTCCTGGCGATGGGTGACAGGCTCGACTGACCGAGCTCCCACGCCTGGCCGCCCAGGTCGCCGAAGTCACGGCCCCGGCTCCACGGCACGTACTCGTGCGGCATCCATTCCTTGGTCACCTCGAGGTGGCGGTCGAGATTCGCGGCGACCGTGGGTTCGAGATCAAGAAGTAGCCGGGTGCTGAGTGGTGTTGTCACGTTCGTCCTCTCGTCGGCCCCGGGTCTCGAACTTACGGCACCGTAGGTTCCGCGCGAGGCCACGGCCCCGATGACGCCTGAACGGCTGGCGCGCAGCGTGATCGACGACATGGCTTGGTGTGCCACGGCCGACACCGGCAGAGCGCTCGGCATCCTGTGGTAAGCTGCCGCCGTGCAGCGCCGTATGACCTCCAAGCGAGTCGTAACCCGGCGCGTCGGCTGATCCAGGTTGCCGGCGCGCAGTGCCGACGACCGCGGAGATACGCGGCATTCCTTCGGGGCCTGGCCCGGTTCCCACCGGCTTTCCCCTCCCTGGAGATTTACCATGTCCATCACCACATCCCTGGACATTCCCGCATCCCGTTCGTCGCTTCTCGTGCGACGCCGGATCACCACCTACTTCGTCGGTGGCGTCCAGGAGATCCCGAACCTCGTCGCCGCGCTGGCGCAGCGGGGCCACAGCGTGCACGAGTTGTCCGTCGACATCCGTGAAGGGGTCAGGGAAAGCAGCATGGTCTGCACCATTCTGCTTCCCGGGGACGCGATCGAGCCCCTGCTCGCCTACCTTCGGGAACTTCCCGCGGTCGTCTCGTCGGATCTCGCCTGATCCGCGAGGACGGCGGCGGCCCGGAGCTCGAAGCGCCCAGCCTGGTGACCCGGTGAGGACTCGCATGGCATAGTCGGAACCGAGCTGAAGCGGAGGTTCCTCCGCGTCATCCGGGTCAGCAGGATCGGAGGAGCCCCGCCCGTGGTCAACGCCGCACCGAAGGCCGGCCGTGCCGACGCGCAGCGCAACCGGCAACGGCTCATCGCCGCAGCCCGTCAGGAGTTCATGACCTCCGGGGAAAACGTGACCCTGGAAGCGATCGCGCGAGCCGCGGGAGTGGGCATCGGCACGCTGTACCGGCACTTCCCGACCCGGGAGGTGCTGGTCGAGGCCGTGTACCGCACCGAGCGGACCAGGCTGTGCGACGCCGCGGCCGAACTGCTGGCCGACAACCCCCCGCACGTCGCGCTGCGGCTCTGGATGGGTCGCTTCGGCGACTACATCGCGATCAAGCACGAGATGGCCGAAACCCTGCGCGCGATGATCGCGTCCGGCACCGTCACCGCGGCCGCCGCACGTCAGGAGCTGGGCGCCGCCGTCCGCACCATCCTGGAGGCCGGTGCCACGGCGGGCACTCTGCGCGACGACGTACTCGCCGAGGACGTCGTCGCCAGCCTGCTGGGGGTGTTCCTGGTGTGCCGCGAACCCGGCCAGCGCGACCAAGCCCAGCGCATGCTCGACCTTCTGATGCGGGGCTTGCGCACGGAGTGATCTCGCGCTGCTGGACTTCTCTCGCAATGACCGAGACCGGGCGGGCTGTCACTCCGCGGCCGGGTGGCCTGGGACGAGCCGGGCCATGGCGCCGGTGGCTTCCTGCCAGCGCCGGCCGTTCGGGCGGCAGGGGTGGTACCGGCCGCTGACGGTCAGTCCCGTCGTGGTGGTGAATTCCGGCATGACAAGACCGAGGGAAGCGCCCAGGTGCGATTTGTTCTCTGGCTTCCACCGCCACTGGCCGAGTTCACGCACGAGAACCTGGCGTGTGCTGAACAAGCCGGGGATCCGGATCACCTCCACGCCGCCATCACGGCCAGTTTCACCGCCTGGTAAGCATTCGAACAGGCCCGGCGGCAGCCAGCAGCGATATCTTGCTATCGCGGTCGAGGTCGGCGATGCGGTCGTACAGTTCCGGATCGGGCCCGGAAAACCCCCAGTTTTCGATCACCTCACCATCGTATCCGCGACACACCGCCAACAGCTTCACACAATCAGGGAAAGTTTCGAACAGAAAAGTCGATCAGGTCTATATCGATTGCGGACGAATTTTGGTTTCCTGTAGCAAGCGAATAGTTCCCGTCCCTCAAACTCCACACTCGGCGCGCCCGGCCGCGTCCCCGCGTCCACCTCGGCCTGGCGCACCCCGATTCCGGGTGGCGCCGCGGGTGCCGCCCGGGCATTGCCCGCGTTTGCGGCACGCTGTGCTTGACTGCCTGAACAGCAACCCCATGACCGACGACGTGGAGGACCCGCAGACTCATGGCGAACGGCGAACTCGATCTCTCCTCCGGGGTCCCCCTGTACCGGCAGATCAAGGACATTCTGCGGGCGGAGATCGCCGACGGGGTCGCGGATCCGGGGAAGCCGATGACCGAGGAGCAGTTGCTCGGCCGGTTCGAGGTGAGCCGGGCGCCCATCCGCCAGGCACTCAAGGAACTCGCCGTCGAGGGGTACGTCTACCGCAGGCAGGGCAAGGGGACGTTCCCGGTTCCGGGCGCCCGGGTGCAGCGGCCGGCCGACGTCCGGCCGGGGGCCTTGTACCAGTACCTCTCCGACAGCGGCCTGCACCCCGCGTCGAAGGTGTCCGGTATCCAACGCGTGGAGCCGCCCGCCCGGATCCGGCACCGCCTCGGCCTCGAAGAGCACGAGCGGCTCCTGCATTTCAACCGCTTGATCCTGGTGGAGGACGAGCCTCTCATCGAGGCCAGCGTCTACCTCCGCGCCCCCGAGGACTTCAGCCCCACGGCCGGGGAGCTGGAGGACGAGGGCTCCGCCTTCGAGTTGCTGTCGAGAAGGTTCGGCATGACGCTCGACCGGGAGGAGCACGAGGCCTGGGCGACGGCGGCCACCGCCGGCCAGGCCGCGACCTTGGGTGTTCGCGAAGGGAGTCCGCTGCTCGTCATCGAGACGATCTTCTTCGCGACCGGCGGTCTGCCCGCGGGGTGGCGTTCCGCGGTGCACCGGGCCGAGGAGTTCAAGTACCGGTTCGTCACGAGCCGGTAGGCCGCCGGGGCGGACTGCCGCCGCGCAGCCCTGCTTGACTTTAGTATTACAATATATCAATATATGGGCCATCTTCAGGAGGTAGTGGGCCAAGGCGCATGAGCGGACGTCGGGCTCCACGGTGCACTGCCCCCAGCGCGCCACGTTCGTGCTGGCACGACGCTGACGAAAGGACGTCCAATGACGGGCGCACAGACCGCCAAGAGCAAGACCGTCAACACCGTTCTCGGCCCCGTTCCCGCGGATGACCTGGGCGTCGTCGCGGTCCATGAGGCCCTGCTCTCCGTGGTCCCCGGCGCCGAGTACGCGTTCGACGTCACCATGGACCGCGCCGAAATCTTCGAGACGCTGGCGAAGAAGCTGACGGACTTCCGCGGCCACGGCGGGAAGACCATCGTCGACAGCACGGGCATGTTCCACGGCCGCGACGTGAAGCTGTACGAGGCGCTCTCGCGCTCGACCGGGGTGCACATCGTCGCGTCCACCGGCATGGGCCCCGAGGAACTGCTCGGCGGCTATTTCCTGACGCCGCAGACCAATCCGCCGACGCCGTGGCCCGCCGAGAAGTTCGCCGATCTCTTCACCAAGGAGATCACCGAGGGCATGGTGGTCCCGCGCGTGGAGCGGCGGGGCGCCGCGGGCCTGGTGGCCACCGCCGCGACCCGCGAGGGCATGACGGCGACGGACGAGAGCCTCTTCCGCGGCGCGGCCAGGGCCGCACTGAACACGGGCGTGGCGGTCTCCCTCCGGTACGGCGGCGACGCGGTCCACGACCTCGGCGTCGTCCTGGACGAGAAACTCCCGGCCGACCGCGTCGTCGTCGGCGGGCTCGACCGCAAGGACGCCGTCGCCGCGGGCGCTCCCCTCGAGATCGCGCGCCGCGGGGCCTACGTCGCCCTGGACCACGTCGGCCTGGACGACGACGGCGCGTACGTCACCGACCGCGAGCGCGCCGCACTGGTGCTCGAACTGGTCGGGGCGGGCCACGGGGACCGGATCCTGCTGTCGGGCAACGCGATCGGTGTGGCGAAGGGACAGCCCGCCTACGACCTGCCGTACGGCTACGTCTCCTCGACGTTCGTCCCCCTGGCGAAATCCCTGGGGCTCGGCGAAGAGGACGCCCGGCGCATCCTCGTGGACAACCCGCGCGACCTGCTGACCCTGCGCTGAGCAGCCGACGCCGACCGATTCTTTCGGACTTTCTGGAGTGAGACCATGTCGAGGGTAAACACCGTCCTGGGGCCGATTCCCGCGGAAGAACTGGGCGTGGTGGCCGTCCACGAGCACATCGGGTACGGCATGCCCGGCTCCGAACTGGACACCAAGTGGTGGAAGACGCCCGAGGAGCGGTACGAGGAGACCGTCCCGAAGCTGCGGAAGTTCCACGAGTACGGCGGCGGGACCTTCGTCGACGCGACCGGCATCTGCAACGGCCGCGACATCGACTACTACCGGTCCCTGTCCGCGAAGACCGGCGTCCACATCGTCGCCTGCACGGGCTTCGTCGGCGGTGACACCGCGCTGCCGTTCTTCGCCAGGGCGACCGTCGACTACCTGACCCGGCACTTCGTGCACGAGATCACCGTGGGCATCGGGGACACCGGCAGCCGCGCCGGTGTGATCAAGGTCGGCGTGAGCCGGGGCGGGCGCATGACGGACCTGGACAAGCGTATCTACCGCGCGGCCGCCCGCGCCGCGGTGACGACCGGGGTGCCGATCCTGACCCACCTGGCGATCGACGTCGAACCCGCGGTCGCCATCTTCGAGGAGGAAGGACTCCCGCTGCATCGCGTGCTGTTCGGGCACGCCGACGACGGCGTGAACGCGCCGAACACCCCCGACACGTGGATCGCGGGGCGCGGGGGCCGCATCGGCTTCGACACCTTCGGCTACGAGACGGAACTGGAGGACCCGCCCTTCTGGGCCCGGCCCCGGCGTGAGCGCCTCGACCACTTCCTCGGTTTCCTCGGCAAGGGCTTCCTCGACCAGGCCCTCGTCTCGGCCGACGCCAACTGCAGCCCGCTGGGCTGGCCGGGCGTGAAGGGGCACACCGTGAACTACCTCTTCGAAGATCTCCTGCCCGACCTGCGCGCCGCCGGGCTGGACGAGGCGACGATCAAGAAACTGCTCGAGGACAACCCCGCCGATTTCCTGACCATCCACGACTGATCCCCGACCGGTCACCCCATTTCCCCACGGCGCGAAGAAGCGCCCGATGTGAGAAAGCGAAAGAACCATGAAGTCTTCGGAACTGGCCAATCTCGAGGTCGCCATCGTCGGCGGGGGATACGGCGGTGCGGTGGCGGCGGTGGCACTGAGCCGGCTCGGCGCGAACGTCCACGTGTACGAACAGGCCAGCGCCATTCTGCAGGTCGGTGCCGGTATCGGCCTCCGTCCGCCCACGGTGGAGCTGTTCCGCCGGTGGGAGATCTTCGACGCCATCGCGGCGGTGAGCACGCCGAGCGACTACTTCGAAATCCTCACCGCCACCGGGGAGGTCATCCAGCGCGAGGAATGGCCCAAGATCCACGACTACGCCCAGGTGAACAAGACCCGGTTCATCCACCGCGGGGACTTCATCGACACCCTGCTGAAGCTCCTCCCCGGGGACATGGTGCACATCGGCCACAAGATGACGGCCATCGAGGACCGGGGCGAAGCCGCGACGCTCACCTTCGCCGACGGGAAGAAGGTCACCGCCGACCTGGTGATCGGTGCCGACGGCATCCGTTCCGTGGTGCGCAACCAGCTGTTCTCCGACAACCAACCGGTGTTCGCGGGGGCGCACGCGCACCGCGCGGTGGTTTCCTCCGGCGACACCTACGGGCTGGACGTCGACGACAACCTCCGGCTCTACATGGACGACCGGGGCACGATGATCTACTTCCTGCCGCTGCGCCACCGCAACCAGGTGTCCTTCGACATCACGGCCCTGTCCGACGACGACTCCTGGGCGCCCGAGGTCACCAGGGACGATCTCGTGGCGCTGGTGGACGGCTTCGACGAGCGGCTCGTGAACATCACGCGGAACCTGGACATGGACACGGTGACGAGCCGCGCGGTGTTCGACATCGACCCGGTCGACACCTGGCACTCGGACTGCGTCGCGCTGCTGGGCGACGCGGCCCACGCGATGCTGCACCACCAGGGGCAGGGCGCCAACCAGGCGATCCAGGACGCCGGCGGGCTCGCCGACGCCCTGCTGGAGGCCGGTTCCCTCCGCGAGGCACTGGCCCTGTACCAGGCGACGCGCAAGCCCGACACGGACGCGCTCCAGCGCATCTCCCGTGAATCGTGGGACGCGCAGTCGGTGCGGACGGCCTTCCCCGAGAAGTCCTCGATCAAGTGACCGGCACAGGTGAGAGCATGAGCCTGCACCCCGAAATTGCCAGGGTGCTCGCCGCCCTTCCTCCGCTGGACCACGGCGCGACGCCGGACCCGGAGGCGCTGCGCGCCGCCGAAGCGGCGCGGGTCCCGCCGCTCGAAGACCGCCTTCCCCTCCATGCCGTCGAGGACGCCATCGCGGTGACCTCGTCGGGCGAGGTCCCCGTGCGGATCTACACGCCGGCCGAGGCGGACTCCTACGGCCTGCTGGTGTACTTCCACGCCGGTGCGTTCTTCCTGGGCAGCCTGGAGACGCACGACGGCGTCGCGCGGTCTCTGGCGAAGGAGACCGGACACAAGGTCGTCTCGGTCGGCTACCGCCTGGCCCCCGAGGCCGCGTATCCGGCCGGACTCCGGGACTGCTACGGGGTTCTCCGGTGGGCCGCCGAGCACGGCGAGGACCTGAAGTGGGACGGCGGGAACCTCGCGGTCGCGGGCGACAGCTCCGGCGGCAACTTCGCGGCCGTCGTCGCGGCGATGGCGCACGACGACGGATTCGACCGCATCACGCACCAGGTCCTGTTCTATCCCTCCGTGGACCTGGACTTCGACGTCGACCGCTATGCGTCGCTGCGGGACAACGCCGAGGGGTACGGCCTCGAGACGGCCGGTCTGAAGCCGTTCAACAGCTTCTACCTCGACAGCGGTGCGGATCCGGCGGATCCCCTCGTCTCCCCCGTCAGGCGCGAGGACCTCTCCGGCCTGCCTCCCGCCCTGGTCGTCACCGCCGAGTACGACCCCCTGCGTGACGAGGGCGAACTTTACGGTCACCGGCTCAAGGAGGCCGGGGTGGACGTCACGATCAGCCGCTATGCGGGCGCGAACCACGGATTCGTCGCGAATTTCGGCTGGATCCCGGAATACCACCGGGCCTTCGAGGAAGCGGGCGAATTCCTGAACCGGCGCTGAGCCGGGTCGCGCGAACCCTCCGCAACGCCGATCGGCGCCGCGAGTCGGGGAACCTTCAAGGAACGGAGATACAACGATGTATCGGAACAATGCCGGACGGTCGAGATGACCAGGATCGACATCCACGACCACCTCGGCTCGGCCAGATTCACCCGCTTCCACTTCGGAATGCTGTTCTGGGCCTGCTTCGTCATCACCTTCGACATGTACGACCTGGTCACCTACGGCTCGGTCCTGCCGGTCCTCATCAAGAAGTGGGCCATGTCGAAGGTCCAGGCCGGGGCCATCGGCAGTTACGGGTTCTTCGGCATGATGGTGGGGGCCGTCCTCTTCGGGATCCTCGCCGACAGGTTCGGCCGGAAGCGGATCCTCACCGCCAGCGTCATCCTGTTCAGCGTGGCGACCACCCTGTGCGGATTCGCCTCCGGACCGGCCACCTTCTCGATCTTCCGGACGCTGGCCGGGCTGGGAATCGGGGGGATCCTGCCCGCCGTCATCGCCATGCTGACCGACTACGCGCCGAAGAGGCTGGCCAACAGCATGGTGGCGATCGTGATGTGCTTCTTCTCCATCGGCGGCATCCTGGCCGCCGTCGCCGCCCTCTACCTCATCCCCGCGTTCGGCTGGCAGAGCGTCTACTGGGCCGCCTTCCTCCCCCTGCTCTTCCTGCCGTTCATGCTGAAGTACTTCTTCGACTCCCCGGCCGTGCTCCTGAAGCGGGGGCGGCTCGGCGCCCTGCGGTCGGTTCTGTCCAAAGCGGACGGTGGCGCGGACCTTCCCGCGGACGCGGAACTCGAAGGCGCCCTGGCCAAGGAATCCGGATCTCCGGTCGGCGCGCTGTTCACCCGCCGGCGCGCGGTGGGCACGGTGATGATCTGGATCGCCTTCTTCATGTGCCTGCTCATGGTGAACGGACTCACGACCTGGCTTCCCAACCTGATGGTCGAGGCCGGTTACGCCCTGGGCTCCAGCCTGACGTTCATGATCGTGCTCAACGCGGGGGCGATCGCGGGAACCCTGCTCCTCGGCAAGCTCGCCGACGTCTGGGGGGTGAAGAGGGTCCTCATCCCGATGTTCCTGATCGCGGCGGTGTCGCTGGCGCTGCTCGGATTCGGCAACAGGATGGCGGTCCTCCTGCTCCTGGCGGCCATCACCGGGGCCTGCACGATGGGCGCGCAGAACATCTCCTATTCCTTCGTGTCGCAGTACTACCCCTCGTTCATGCGCTCCACGGCCATCGGGCTGGCATCGGGGGTCGGCAGGCTGGGCGCGATCGCCGGGCCGACGTTCGGCGGGATCCTCCTGACGCTCGGACTGCCGGTCGAGACGAACTTCCTGTTCTTCGCCGTCCCCGGCATCATCGCGGCACTGGCCTTCCTGTTCGTCCCGCTGACCGCCACCAGGATCGGCAAGGGGCGCGACGGTGACGCCGCGTTCGAGGAAGCCGTGACGTCCGCTCCGTGAGGTGTTCGTACGGCACCAGGGGACGGCGGCACGCATTCGAGAATGCGTGCCGCCGTCCTGCTCTTTCAGGCGTTCTCGAACCGGCTCCGGTACCCGTGAAGCGTGGTGAAGAACGGCGACGGCTCCAGCGTGGGGTCGCCCTCGTAGCCGAGCTCCTCGGCCACCCGGGCGAACGGCGAATACACCGAGTCCGTTTCCCGCAGGCCCTCTTCCAGGTACCGGTGGGCGACGTCGTCGATCCGGGCTTCGATGTCCAGCGCCTCCTGCAGGGCACGCCGGGCCCCCTCGCCGTCCAGCCGGACGTCGTACGGGACCCCGTCGGCGCCCCGGTACGGGTGGCCCAGGTACAGCTCCCGCGGGCGGATCTCGTCGCGCAGGTACCGCAGGCTCGCGCGGTAGGCGGCAGGGTCCTCGTAGCCGGGGAAGCCGTTGGCGGCACCGTGGATCTGCACGGCATCGCCGACGAAGACCGACTTCTGCCCGTCCACGACGTAGGCGACCGATCCGGCCGTATGCCCCGGCAGGTTGTGCACGGAGACGGTGACGTCCCCGCCGAGGGAGAGGGTCTCGCCGCCGTTGAGCAGTACGGCCGGCTCCATCTCGCCCGAAATGACCTCCGCCGCCATCTTCGTCTGCTTCTCCACTCCGTTCGGGTCGTGCAGGTACCGCTGCCGCACGTCCGCGTAGCTGTCCACGTGTGCGCGGCGCGAGCGCAGAAGGTGCGCGTCGGCCTGGTGGATCACGACCTGGGCGCGCCGGCCGGTGAGCTCCCACAGGGCGTGCGCGCCGCCGAGGTGGTCGATGTGGCCGTGGGTGAGCAGGATCCAGCGCACCTCCTCGATGCCGCGACCGAGCTTCTCGAGCGCGGGAACCATCCCGTCGGCGGGCGACGAGGCGATCCCGGTGTCGACGATGGCGGGTTCGGGCGAGTCGATGAAAAAGCTGTAGAGACCGAAACGTCCCCATGGCGACCACAGGGGGTGGATGTCGACGTCGTGCGTCATCGCTGTCTCTCCTTCGCTCGGGGCCCACGCCGGCTCCTCGGTTGCAACCTGGATTTTATTATAATAATATGCTTAAGTCACGCTCCGAGGAGCGTCCGCCAGCGGCACACCTGGCATTCGAACGTTGAAAAGGGAGCAGCGCGCTGATGGCCGATTTCAAGACGTGGGAGGCGGGCGGGGAGAAGATCGTCATCCGCAAGGACCTCCGGGCCCCGATGCGGGACGGGATCTCCCTCGCCGCCGACGTCTACCACGGGGTGGACGACAAGCCGCGGCCCGTGCTCCTGGCCATGAGCCCGTACGGCAAGGAACTCCAGTCCCAGTCGCTCATGCTTCCGCCGCAGCGCCGCCCCAGCCCGCTGTGGGACGGCTGCCTCGAGGCCGGCGACATCGCGCGCATCGTCAAGGAGGACTACGCCCACGTCATCGCGGATCTCCGCGGCTCCGGCGCCTCGGGCGGCGTCATGGTGGGCAACTACAACGCCGGGGGCGTGCCCCTGGGCCAGGACGCGTACGACCTCATCGAGTGGATCGCGGAACAGCCCTGGTGCGACGGCAACATCGGCATGGTGGGGGTTTCCTACTTCGCGTCGATGCAGGTACTCGCCGCGGCCGAGCGCCCGCCCCACCTGAAGGCGATCTTCGTCAGCGGCGGTCACTACGACTTCTACGAGACCTCCTACCACGGCGGCATCCTCTGGTTCATGCCGCGAGCGGCGCGCGAGGGCCGCGGTGGTGACTCCGGCATCGCCGTCACGAACATCAAGTCCCGGATGCAGGAGGAACTCTCTCCGGAAGAACTGGCCGAGCGCGTCGAAGCGCGACTCGCGGATCCGGACGTCGTCAAATGGCCGAATCTGGCCCACGTCCTCTATTACCCCAAAAACCGCGAGCTGTGGTACGACATCATCCTCAACGAGCTGGATGGCGAGTACTACGAAGAGCGCAACCCCATCACGCTCGCCCCGAAGATCGACATCCCGGTGTACGTGCAGATCAACTGGGGTCGCGGCTGGACCGTGGACGGCAGCATCGAGCTGTTCGAGGCGCTGCGCGGTCCCAAGAAGCTCGACCTGCTGCCCTACCCGCCCATGCAGGAACGCCCGTTCCACGAGGTCCACGACGACATGTTCCGGTGGTACGACCACTGGCTGAAGGGCATCGACAACGGCGTGATGGACGAGCCGGCCGTCAACGCGTTCGTCGAGGGAACCCGTCAGTGGACGACTTCGGAGCAGTGGCCGCCAAACGAAGTCGAGTACCGGCCGCTCTACCTGCGCCCGCGCCGCAAGCTCTCGGTGAAGCCCGAGCCGCTGGGCACGGAGTTCGCCGCTCCGGACGGCTTCTACCAGGCACCGCTGACGGTGACGGACCAGGTCGAGGTGCTGAGCTGGTCCACCGAGCCGTTCCACGAAACGACGGAGATGATCGGCACCGGCGCCGCCCACCTGTTCGTGGAGATCGACACGGACGACACGAACTTCATCCTGCGCCTGTGGGACACCGCTCCCGACGGGAAGCGCCAGCTCGTCACCACCGGCTACCTCAAGGCCTCGCACCGCGAGCTCGACGACCGCACCACCGAGGGCAATCCGTACCACCCGCACACCCGCTCCGTCCCGGTCGACCCCGGGAAGATCGAGGAGTACGTGGTGCGCCTGTACCCCTTCGCGAACGCCTTCAAGCCGGGACACCGGCTGGAGGTGGAGCTCTCGTGCAATGAGCCGTTGGCCGACACGCACAACTCGCTGTTGCCGCCGGAGGCCATGCACCTGCCGTCGGGCCGCGCGACAAGCCACAAGGTGTACCGCGACGCCACCCACCAGTCCCGGCTCGTGCTTCCCTTCACGACACGGAAGGCGTGACACGCCGCGGTGCGTTGGGCCGGTGTTGGGTGCCCTGAAGGTCGCCTTGAGGGCCATCAACGCCCTCAAGGTCGCCTTGAGGGCACGACCCCGCCACGAACAGCGCCGACTTCCCCGTCGGATGCTGCCGCGAGCGGGCCCCCTCACCCTCGCTCGTGTTCCGGACGCCCCCGGTGAATGCGAAGCGCGGGCCGAAGGTCCGGGCGGGTGCTTGCCGGATCGACGAGGCGGTCGCCGGATACGAGCGTACCGGCCTGCTTGATCTGCTGGGCCAGCGGAGAAACCTCCATGCTCTGGAGGCCGGACAAGGACCCGATGCGGTCCGAAGTGAATTCGAACAGTTCGTCGAGATCCCGGCAGTGCGCGACGGCATGGATGTTGTAGGGCCCGGAGACGGCCGCGGCGAAGGCTATTTCGGGTTCCTGTGCCAGGGTGCGTCCGACGCTCTTGACCGCCGACGGGTGCACGCGGAGCCAGAGGTTGGCCCGCGCGTGAAAACCCAGTGCCGCCGCGGCGATCTCGACATCGATGTGGACGACGCGGCGCAGGAGCAGGGCTTGCAGGCGACGTGAGGCGCGGCCAGGGGTGAGGCCCGCCGCGGCGGCGAGTTCGACGAGACTGGCACGACCGTCCGCGGCGAGAAGGTCGAGCATCCGTTCGTCCTCGGGGGTGAGCCGCACCGGATCGCGAACGACCACCGGGGATTCGGTGAAAGGGGCCCCGTCGTTCCCGAGCATCGACTCCTGCTGCGGAGTCAGCGTGCCGCGGAGCGCGGCCCAATAGTGGCCGCGCCCTCCGATGAACTGGCGGAGCATCGCGGACGCGTTGACGTCGATGACCGCCGCGGTGCGCGGAAGCCGCCGACCGAGTAGGTCATCACGCTGTTCTCGCGACCGCGACCGGACCCAGCAGGTGATTTCGGAGCCCGCGGCGCCGAGGGCCACCCAGATGACATCGTCGCGCTGCGCGAGGGCGTCGGCGATCGCCGCAACGCTGCCCGGGCGGCAGCGCAGGCGCACCAGCCATCGGCTCTGCCCCAGCGCGCCGGTATCGACGATGCCCGCGACGCGGAGGACGCCCTCGGCACGCAGCCGACGGTAACGGCGGCTGACGGCACCTTCGGTGAGGCCGAGCGCGACCGCGATCGAGGCGAACGACGCCCGCGGAGCGACCTGGAGTGCGCGAATGAGACGCACATCCTCGGCCTCCACAGTGGCGGATTCACTCAAATACGCGCCTGCCATGGGGGCAATCCTACAAATCGGCCTCCTGAACGTGGCCGGAAGGCGGCGCAGCGGAAAGACTCGGAGGCATCAGCAGGGCGCGTGCCTGGGGCGCCACTCGTGGCGGTTCCCTCGCGCGCTCAGGGTGAAATTCGAAGAAGGGGGATGGCGCGAAGTGTCATCAACTGACGCGGACCGGCACACGCCGACCGCCCTCATCGTCGGGGCGTCGCGCGGTCTCGGTCACGCGATGGCGGCCGAATTCTTCGGCAGAGGATGGAACGTCATCGGCACGGTCCGGGACACCGCCGCCCGGACGCCCTTGCACGAACTGGCGGACCGCTCCGACGGACGCGTCTCGGTCGAGTTTCTCGACATCAACGAACCCGCTCAGTTGGCGCCCCTGCACGAGCGGCTCGCGCAACGGGAACTCGACGTGCTGTTCGTCAACGCGGGAACCGCGAACAACGAGCAGACGCCGATCGGCGCCGTGCCGACCGCCGACTTCGTCGAGGTGATGGTCACCAACGCGCTCAGTCCCATGCGCGTCATCGAAACGCTCGAAGACCTCGTGCCCGCGACCGGACTCATCGGGGCGATGTCCTCCGGGCAGGGCAGCATCACGAACAACACAACCGCATTGCGCGAGGTCTACCGGGGCAGCAAAGCAGCACTGAACATGTTCATGCGCAGCTTCTCGGTCCGGCAGGCCGAGACACGGCGCGCGTTCGTACTCATGGCGCCCGGCTGGATCCGCACGGACTTGGGCGGGCCCGGTGCGCCATTCACCATCGACGAGACCGTCCCGCTGGTGGTGGATGTTCTGCTGTCGAGACTGGGGAAGCCCGGTCTGGAGTACCTGGATCGTTTCGGCCGGACCGTACCGTGGTGACCCCGGTCGGGCGGGTGACCGGCGAACGTCCTCAATAGACAGATAGCGTCAGCGCCCCCTGGTCAGATCAGCAGCCATAGGGTGACCGGAACCAGCAGCGCGAGGCTCCCACCCGTCGAGACGATCGCCGGCACACCGAACCTGCGCCGGACCGCGGCCGCCACCGCGGCGAGATAGCAGGCGAGTCCGGCGAAGATGCCGAAAGGGATGAGGTATTTCTCGTGCCACCCCCAAGGCGACACAACCTGGCTGGTGTTCCCAAACGGCCTGACCGACCACACAATCTCACCAGGTGTCCGGCACTTCGGCGCGTCCAGCACGACGGGGTTCCACAGAGGACAACCCGTCTCGCCCTCGCACGCCATGGGGTCACTGGCCCCGAACTCCCCCGTGCAACGCCAAGTAAGCGGTGACGCCCGATCACAATGCTGCGTGGTGAACGCACCGCCGTCCCCACCGCCCCGCGCGCTGCGCACTGCCCACGGCGCCAGCCAGACACCGACGAGAACCGGAAACACCGCAACGACAAGCAACGTGATCGCAACTCGCGCTCTCCACCGGTCCACTTTCGAGACGCTAGCCCAACGGCGGACGTCTGTTCGGCGCAGAAGCCGGGTTGGCCGGATCCTGCCGCGACGGCCACCGGCAATGGTGCCCTGCTCACCCTGACCGAACGTGGAAATCGCGCGCACGAGGGTGGGACACAAGCGCACGAGCGTGGGACGCAAAGCGCGGGTCGGGTCGCCGCACAGGTCCTGCCCTTTCTCCAGGCCCGGACTTCGCACGCTCAGCCCCCGGCGCGGGCGGCTTCCAGTGCGGAACGCGGGAGCACGGTGCCTTCCGGCCAGGGCAGCGTCGCCAGCCGAAGCAACCCCGGCGCAGCTTCACCGCGGTCCTGAACGCCGGCAGCGTCGGCCGCGATGTCCGTGAGGAGAACCTCGATCAGCCAGGCGAGCCGACGGTGGTAGACCTCCGGGCTGGTCCGCTCGGACCGGGAAAACTGTTGGGGGGCAAGGTAAAGCTTGTCGTCCCCGGTGCGTACCCACAGCACCTGGTCCAGGATCAGCTCCGCCAGCGGGCTGCCGGACGGGAGCCGCCGGGGCAGCACGGTGCGCAGCAGACCGTTCCCGGTTCTGACGACCGGGGCACGCGTCTGGGGATCGATGAGGATCTCGGCGACTCCGGCCGTTGGCTCGACCAGTTCGACGGCGGCGGTTCTGGGATGCCGGTGCAACCGACGGCTCCATTCGGCTGCCGGCCGTCGGGCGGGATCGAGATCCCGGGCACTGTGGAAGGGAAACAGCTCCCGGCCCTGGAACCGGCCCAGCACGTGCCGGACACAGGAGGCCGCGTCCGTGTCTTCGCGGTCGAGAATCTCCAGCCAGCCGCGGCGGTGGTCCTCGACGCCGTCCGTCCCTTGAGGACTTCGGCGGGCCCCGCCTTCGCGCATCAGGCCGTCCAGGTGTTCCAGTGCGGCCCGGGCCGGATGGTTCTCCGGGTACTCACGTGCCATGCGCTTGGGCATCGACGGCAGTCCCGCGACGGCCGGTAGCCGCGACGCGGCGTAGTCCCTGAACTCGTCGTAGCTTCGGTTGCAGGGGCACCAGGTGGTCGAGATGAACGAGTCCGACGCTTCCAGCCCGTAACCCCGCTCCTCGCCGAGGATGACCTGGCAGCCACCGTCCCCGTGCGCACTCGGCTCATGGCCGCAGGCACATCTCATCGGCTCCCTGCCTCGTCGTCGGTGCTGCCCGTCTCACGCAAAGTCAAGCCTGTCCGTGTCTACGAGAGAGTGCCAGAGCCGCGACGGAGGAGGCCAGTGGCGGGCGGCACATGACCGGTTCGCGCCAGCCACGGCCTTCTCGCCCGCGTCGCTGTTACCGTGAGAGCGCATCGGCCGAGCCGCCACCACGACACCACGGCCGAGCGGCTCGCCGGAATCGACTTCACCGAACCGCACCACACCGCGCGCGGTGCTGCCCTGTGACGGGAATTCAGACCAGTGACGAAGAGCGACACGAATCGGGCGTTGATCGACGCCGAAGAACAGGTCGAGCGGTATCGCCGGAGGCTTGCGCGGTCCGACCGGCCCGGCGATCGCGGCGCCCTCGCGGGGGCATTGGTCGAGCTCGCCGTCCTGCTGCAGACCAGCGACCGGGTGGACGAAGCGCTCCCCGCCCTCCGGGAGAGCGTCGACCTCTACCGGCGGCTGTGCCGCGCCGACGCCGCTGGCTACTTGCCCGGCCTCGCCTTGGCCTCGGAGTTGCTTGGCGGAGTACTCGGCGCCATCCCCCATCGCCGGGCCGAGGCGTCGACCGCCGCCCGAAGCGCGGTCGAGTTGTACCGCACCCTCGCCCTCGTCGACGGGAAAACCTACGTACCACGCCTGGCCACCGCATTGGCTCAGCTCGGAAACCACCTGGCGGTGCTGGGCAATCGTGGCGACGCACTGGCCGCGCTACGAGAAGCCGTCGACCTGCGCCGAAAGGACGTCCCAGGGCAGGATCGCGACTTCGCCGTCGCCGACGCCCTGGTTTACCTGGGCATCGCACTGGACGAGTCGGGCAGCGATGACGAGGCGCTGTCGGCCATCGAGGAGGCAATCGGCCTGTATCGCCGTCGGGTCGGGACCGACGCGACGGCCACGCAGCTGACGGACTACTACGCGGCACTGCTCGTGTACGCCCCCCTGCTGGCCAAGTCCGGCCACGACGGCGAGGCCCAGCGGTGCCGCCAGGAGGCCACCGACCTGTATCGCCGGATTGCGGCCCTGGATCAGGGGTTGACCCGTCACCTCGCCGCGGGACTGGGTCGTTTCGGTTTCACCGGAATGGAGGACGGCCAGCCGGTACGCGCGGCGGCACCCGAGGCCGGGCCCGCACCGGATCCGGGCACGCTCGCCTACCTGCAGAAGCTCAGCGACGCCGGGGCCGAACTCTTGGCGGCCGACCGTCCCGAAGAGGCTCTGGCGTTCGTGCGGCAGGCCGCCGACCTCGCGGGCAAGCAGGCCGAGACGGACCCCCGGACCTATCTCCTTCCCGCCGCGCGGTGCCGCCACAACCTCGGTCTCGTGTACTCGAGGCTGGGCCGCACCGCCGACGCGGCCGAGGCTTACGCGGAATCGGTACGCTGCTACCGCCGGCTGCGTTCGGCCGCCCCTGGCCGGTTCCTGTCCGGGCTCGCCGGATCGCTGACCAACCTCGGTGACACGCTGGAAAGTCTGGGCCGGGTCGCCGAAGCCGTCGAGCCGACCCGGGAAGCCGCCGACATCCTTCGCCCACTGGCGGCGGGCGACCCGGTCCTTCTCCCCAGGCTCGCGCTGGCGGTGAACAACCTCGGCTGGTTCCTGACGCAGCTGGGGCGGCACGCCGACGCTCTCGCCCCGGCACAGGAAGCCGTCGACATTCTCCGGCGGCTGGCGGCCGCCGAGATCGGCGGCCACCGGTACGAACTCGCCCGCGCGTTGAACAACCTCGGCGACGTGCTGACCAAACTCCGTCGCCGCCGCGAAGCGCGCGCGGCCTTCCGGGAAGCCAAAGCCGTCTACCGCCCCTTGTAAGCGTTACGCAAGGAGCATCGCTGTCGGCACCGTCGCGGCGTCCACCAGGCGGGCGACGAGTTCCACATAGGACACTCCTGCGGCCGCGAACATGCGTGGTACCTGGGACTCGGCGGTCATTCCCGGCATCGTGTTGACCTCGTTCAGGACGGGGCCGTCCTCGGTGAGGAAGAAGTCCATGCGGGCGACCCCCGAGCAGCCGAGTGCGTCGAACATGGCCAGTGCGGCCTGTGCGATGGCCGCTCGGTCCGTGCTGCCGAGGTCGGCGGGCACCGTGAACCGGGCGGTTCCGTTGTACTTCGTGGCCGTGTCGAACAAGCCGTCGGCGTGGATCTCCAGCGGGGGTGCGGCCCAGCGGCTGCCGTCGGCCTCCCGGAGAACCGCGACATCGATCTCCCGGCCGTGGACGACGTGCTCGACGAGAATCCGGTCGTCGTAGCGCGATGCCGTGCGTAACGCCTCGTCCAGTCCGCTGGCGTCCCGGACGAGGGTGACGCCGTAGCTGGACCCGGCGGAGACTGGTTTGACGACGACCTCGGTCTTGAATTCGATGTCTCCGATCTCGGTCGCACGTACCAGACGTCCCGGGGCGACGCGTATCCCGATGGCTTCGGCGACGAGCTTGGTCACCTCCTTGTCCATACCGACCGCCCCGGCCCGCAGGCCGGAGCCGACCACGGGTTTCCGGATGAGAGCGCACAGCGCCGCGAGCGTCCCGTCCTCCCCGAGGGGACCGTGAACCGCGGGGAAGACCACATCCGCTTGTTCGAGGAGCGGCAGCGCCGCGGCCAAGGAAGCGGAAACGCTTGTCCCGAGCGGTTTCTGCCCGTGGCTCCACAGCCCGTCGCGGCCGATGGAAATGCCGCTGACCTCGAACCCGCGGGAGCGCAGCGCACCCGTGATGGCGGCGGCGGTGTTCAGGGAGACCTCGTGTTCGGCGTTCTGTCCGCCCCCGATGACCAAAACGTGCTGCGTCATGCGATTGTCCTGTTCACTCGTGGTCCGATGCCGGTGACGATGGTGTGGGGAATGGTCCCGGCCCAGCGGGCCCAGTCGCGGATGGTCGGCGCGATCCCGTCCGGTGGGCCGAACACGGTCGCGGTCGTGCCGAGCGGAACGTGGTCGGCGCCGGTGTCGATGACGATCTGGTCCATCGAGACACGTCCGACCACCCGGTGGCGTCGTCCGTGGATCTCCACCGAGGCGTCCGGGGAGATCTCCCGCGGGATTCCATCGGCATACCCGAGGGGCAGCACGCTGAGGTTGGCCGACGTGCCGGTGACGTAGGTACCGCCGTAGCCGACCGGCGTCCCCGCCTCGACGGTCGCGCTGTGCACAACCGGCGCGGTCAGCCGAGACGCGCCGTGCAGTTCGGTGGTCTCGGAGGGATCGATGCCGACCAGCCCGGCCCCGAGGCGGACCATTCCGAAGTGGGTGGCCGGGTCGGTCAGCGTTCCCGAGGTGGCGGCCAGGTGGGTGAGCGGGACCTCGAGCCCCGCCGCTGTGACCGCGTTTCCGGCCTGGCGCAGGCGCGACACCGCCGGGGCGTTCGCCTCGGGATCGGCTCGGTCGGCCAACGGCAGATGCCCCATGAGGCCAACGACGCGGACCTTCCCCTGCCGCTCCCCTTGCCGTGCGCCCGCGATCAGCGCGTCCCACTCGGGTACCGGGCAGCCTTCCCGTGCCATGCCGGTGTCCAGGTGCAAGTGGACCCGCAGGGCAGTGGGCGAGCTCTGCTTGAGCAACGCTTCCAGTTCGTCGACCGATCCGACCGCGATGTCGATCCTGCCGGTCGCCGCGGCCTCGGCGTCGACACCGGACGGATTCAACCACGTCAGGATCGGCGCGGTGAGCCCTGCCGCACGCAACCTCGAAGCCTCGGCGAGGTCCGTCGTGCCGAGCCAATCCGCTCCGGCGGCGATTGCGGCCCGTGCGACCGTGATGGCGCCGTGCCCGTACCCGTCCGCCTTGACCACGGCCATGATCCGGGAACGGGTCCGCGTCCGCGCGATCGCGATGTTCTTGCCGATCGACTCGGGGATCGTCTGCAGCGTGGGCGGTAGCAGGCCGGCACATCCGGGCCGGGATATGCCGAGTGTGCTGGTCACCACTGCATCCTCGGATCGTGCGTTGGGTCGGCATACAGGGGCGGGCAGCCGTCGTCGATGGCTTCGGGGCGCAGTTCGTAGTGCCAGGGTTCGTTGCGGTAGATCTGGCACAGCCCGTACCGGGCGCCGTGCTCGGAAAGCCACGCCCTGGCGCCGGAGGGCCCGATGTCGACCGCGTGCCCCGCCACGTGAGCGGATGTGTCCACGGTGGCCACCCATCGGGCGGCTTCCCTCTCCGAGCCGTACTTCGACACGGCCTCACGGCGCAGATGTTCCTGGTATTCCCGGGAACGCCAGCCACTGTTGACGAAGAACTCGACCCCGTCGTCCCTGGCATCACGGGCAGCCCGGCGCAGGGCAGCGAGCAGATCGGGATCGAGATTGGCCACCGCCGGAACTTCGTCGAAGACCGTCACAGGGTAGGGGACAACGCCATCAGCCTTGCCCAATCCACCATAATGGGCCGACGACGCCAGCGAGTGGTAAGCGCGCGAAAGGGCAGCGAAAATGGCCGATCGGACACGGCGAGCTGCCCTTGGTGCAGGTTCGCGACAGGTCATGCCTCCAGTCAAGGCAGCGCGGTGTTGCCGGCTCGTATGCGGTTTCCGATATGCCAACGATATTCTCCGGCTCGTAGCATCGAGATCATGCGTGTGTTGATCGTCGAGGACGAACCCTATCTGGCGGAAGCCATCCGTGATGGCCTCCGCCTGGAGGCGATCGCCGCCGACGTCGCCGGTGACGGTGACACCGCGCTGGAACTGTTGAGCATCAACGCCTACGACATCGCCGTCCTCGACCGCGATATCCCCGGCCCCTCCGGCGACGAGATCGCCAAACGCATCGTCGCCTCCGGCAGCGGCATGCCGATCCTCATGCTCACCGCCGCCGACCGGCTCGACGACAAGGAATCCGGGTTCGAACTCGGCGCCGACGACTACCTCACGAAACCCTTCGAACTCCGAGAACTCGTGCTCCGGCTCAGAGCACTCGACCGCAGGCGCGCCCACAACAGACCACCCGTGCGCGAGATCGCGGGCCTGCGGTTGGATCCGTTCCGCCGCGAGGTCCACCGTGACGGCCGCTACGTCGCGCTCACCCGGAAACAGTTCGCCGTGCTCGAAGTCCTCGTCGCCGCGGAAGGCGGTGTCGTCAGCGCCGAGAAGCTGCTGGAGCGGGCGTGGGACGAGAACGCCGACCCGTTCACCAACGCCGTGCGCATCACGGTCTCGGGACTGCGCAAACGCCTCGGTGAACCCTGGATCATCGCCACCGTGCCTGGCGTCGGATACCGCATCGAGCACCCGGCACCGGACGGGGGCGGGGATCGTGGTTAGGGAGCCCGGTTTGAGCGTTCGCCTCAAACTCACCCTCAGCTACGTCGGGCTCCTCATGCTTGCCGGTGCCCTGCTGCTCGCTGTCGTTTGGGTGTTCCTGCTGCGCTATGTGCCCTCGGATCCGATCACCATCCCCGGCCCTTTCGTCTCCGGCCGGTTCCCCGGTCTTTTTGCTCCCGGCCGGCTCCCCGGTCCCAATATTCCCAGCCGGTCCGACCTCCTGCGCGCTTTCGCTCCGAAGATAGCCGCAGCGTGGGCGTTCCTGCTGGTGTTCGGTCTCGCCGGGGGGTGGATTCTCGCCGGGCGCATGCTCACCCCGCTGAAGCGCATCACGACCGCCACACGCATGGCCGCGAACGGATCGCTCTCCCACCGTATCCGGCTACCGGGGCGCGGAGACGAGTTCCGTGAACTCGCCGACGCTTTCGACGCCATGCTCGCGCGGCTCGAAGCGCACGCCGCCGAACAGCAGAGATTCGCGGCCAACGCCTCCCACGAACTGCGCACGCCACTGGCGATCACGCAGACGCTTCTCGACGTGGCCCGCAACGATCCGGACCGCGACACCGGAGAACTCGTCGCCCGCCTCCACGCCGTCAACACCCGCGCGATCGAGCTCACCGAAGCACTGCTCGTGCTCAGCCGCGCCGACCAACGGTCCTTCAGCCGAGAACACCTCGACCTGTCCCTCATAGCGGAAGAAGCCACCGAAACGCTGCTCCCCCTCGCGGAAAAGCGCGGCCTCACCATAGAAACCTCCGGCGAGGAGACCCCCGCCACCGGCTCGCACACGCTCCTGCTGCAGATGACGACGAACCTCGTGCACAACGCGATCGTCCACAACCTGCCCGAAAAGGGCACCGTGTGGGTCACGACGAGCATCGTTCACCCCGGTGCCGTGGCCCTCACCGTCGAGAACACCGGCAACAAGCTTGCCCCGCAACTGCTTTCCACGCTCGTCGAGCCGTTTCAGCGCGGCTCCGAACGCATACGCACCGACCACGCGGGGGTCGGCCTCGGTCTGGCCATCGTCACAAGCATCGCCCGAGCACACGACGGAACCCTCACCCTCACCCCCCGCCCCGAAGGCGGGCTCCGCGTCACGGTGCAACTACCCGCCGCGCCTATGGGCGCCGTCGGCGGCTCAGCTGCTTCTCGATCGCCGACTCGTTCCGAGTGAAAAACAGCGGATACAAGGCCGCGGGGAATTTTCGCTGCCGAGATTCAGTTCGCGTGCTGCTGCAGCTCGGTCAGGTAGGCGGCGACCGCGTCCCGGTTGCGGGTCAGGATGTCGATGCGCTCGGTCAGCCTGTCACGCTCGCGTTCGAGCGTCGCCACTGTTGTGGCTGTGACGCCTCGGAAAACGATCGGGTCGCGTGGGGTGGCCAGGCACGGCAGGACCGCGCGGATCACCTCTGTCGAGAGGCCCGCGTTCAGCAGTTCACGGATCTGCTGAACGCGCCCCAGGGCCGTCTCGTCGTAGTCGCGGTAGTTGTTGGGCCCGCGCGTCGAGGTGATCAACCCCTTCGCTTCGTAGAAGCGCACCTGGCGTGCCGAGGCACCCGCTCGCACGGCCAGTTCACCGATACGCACAGCGCAACACTAACACTTGACCTTAACGTATGTGTCAAGGTTCAAGGCTGTGGGCATGACCGAATTGAACGGAACCGTCAGCGCCCCCTTCGAACCCGTCCGCGACGCCGTGGCCGCGCAACTGCGCGCGGGCGCCGAGGTGGGCCTGTCACTGGTCGTCGATCTCGACGGCGACCGGGTGGTGGATCTGTGGGGTGGCCATCGTGATGCGGCCCGCACTCAACCTTGGCTGCGCGACACCATCACCAACGTCTGGTCCATCACGAAGACCGTGACCAGCCTGGCCGCCCTGCTCCTCGTCGATGCCGGCGAACTGGACGTCCACGCGCCCGTTGCCCGCTACTGGCCGGAATTCGCCGCGAACGGCAAGGAGAAGGTCGAGGTGCGGCACCTGTTGTCACACAGCTCGGGCGTGTCCGGCCTGGACCACCCCGCTCGGCTCGAGGACCTGTACGACGTGCGCGCCGCCGCCGCCCGGATGGCCGCTCAGGCGCCCTGGTGGCGCCCTGGCACGGCGTCCGGCTACCACGTGCTCAACTACGGGCACCTGATCGGCGAGCTCGTGCACCGCCTGACCGGTCTGTCGTTGCGCGAGTTCTCGCACCAGTACATCGCCGCGCCACTGGGCGCGGAATTCCAGATCGGCTTGGGTAACGCCGATACCGACCGGCTCGCGGAGGTCCTCACCCCTCCGATCAATTTCGATCCCTCGACGCTGGGCCGGGACACCGTCGCCTACAAGACTTTCACCGGCCCAGCGTTCAGCGCCACCGCGGCCAACACCGCGTCGTGGCGGGCGGCGGAGCTGGGGGCCGCCAACGGGCACGGCAACGCGTTGGCGCTGGCCGAAATCCTGGCTCCCATAGCCCGCTCCGGCGCCTCCGCCAACGGGCAGCTCCTCAAACCCGGCACCATCGGGCTCATCTTCGACGAACAGACCAACGGCACGGACCTCGTCAACGGACTGCATGTGCGGTGGGGCATCGGGTACGCGCTGCCCGATCGGCGGACCCTCCCGTGGATCCCGCAGGGGCGCATCGCGCTCTGGGGCGGCTGGGGCGGTTCGATGGCGATCATGGACCTCGACCGGCGCGTCACGATCAGCTACGTGATGAACAACATGGGGCCTGACATCCTCGGCTCGCCTCGGGCCGCCGCCTACACCACCGCCGTCTACCGCGCCCTGGGCACCCGGTCCTGACCAGGTGCGAAACACCGCGATCTCCGCTACAAGCTCCTACAGCCCGGACGATCACCGGGCACCGCGCCACGGCGACGAAGGCCAGAACGGTCAGAATTGAGGGGCGTCGCACGCCTGATCCCCTTCGGCGGGGCCCGAGATCGTGGTCGACGGTCACATCGTCGGCGGCATCGCCGTCTCCGGCGGACGTAGGACCGATAACAACAAGGTCGCCGAATCGGCCATCAACGCGGTCGTCTGACGAACGGACAACGAACACCGCCAAGCGATGTCCAAAGTGTACTGTAAGCGGCTCCCCCGTCGTTTGACCCGGCACGGCTGCTTTTCGCCGTGTCATGGGGATTTCATCGACGATACCTAACGTGTCGACGACAGTTCGGCTGCGCGGGTGCGCGATGACGATGGGGGAAAGTGAAATGGCAAGGATCGGGATGCGGCGGTTGGGGGTGGCGCTCGGCGCCATCGCTGTCGCCGCCACGGTGGGCGCGCCGGGGTCGGCGGTCGCGGCGCAGGCCGCCGACCACGCGGGTGTCCAGACGGTGCTGGAGGGCTACCAGGCGCACACCGGTCCGGGAGCCGCCGTCCACGCCGGCGACGCGAGCCACAGCTGGGACCTGCACGTCGGGCCCAAGGTGGTCAACACCAACCAGTTCATCGGCCCGAACGACGCCTTCCGGGCCGCCAGCCAGACCAAGACGTTCACCGCGGCGGTGGTGCTGCAGTTGGTCGATGAGGGCAAGGTGGCGCTGGACTCGCCGATCGAGCGCTACCTGCCGGGCGTGGTCGACGGCAACGGGTACGACGGCAACCGCATCACCGTCCGGCAGATTCTCCAGCAGACCAGCGGGGTCAACGGCTACTCCAATGCCAGCGCCGCCTCGGACGGCACCTACGACCTTCGGGAACTGATCCGTGCCGGGCTGGCCGCCAACCCGCCCAAGTCCGACCCCGTCTGGAACTACTCCAACATCAACTACTACATCGCGGGGCTGCTCATCGAGCAGATCACCAGCATGCCCGCCCGTGACGCGATCACGGACCGGATCATCCGGCCCCTCGGCCTGAGCCAGACCAGTCTCCCGGCACCCGGTGACAAGTCACTGCCCGGGGCGTACGTCCACGGCTACCGTGGCGGCACCTCCGGCCCCTTCTACCTGTGGCTGGACACCACTTTCGGCGACTGGGGCAGCGGCATCGCCGAGCCGTCGTACTGGAGCACCGCGGGTGCCCTGGTCTCCACCTTGTCCGACCTCGCCGCGTTCGACCAGGATCTCCTGAACGGCAAAGTCGTCTCCCCCGCCAGCCTCGCCGAGATGCGCAAGACGGTGGCCACCGGTGCGCCCGGTCTTGAGTACTACGGTCTCGGCTTGTGGGCCCACGACCTGAGCTGCGGCGGGCAAGCCTGGGGGCTCCTCGGTGACCTGTCCACCGGCTACTCGTCGGCGACCATGGCCACCGACGACGGCCGGCACGCCGCCGTCGTCACCAACACCTTCGCCGACGGCAACAAGCCGACCCGGGTCGACGTCCTCGACGCCGCGCTGTGCGACAAGGAGTGACCCGCCGAAAGCGGGCATGTGGATGTCACCACGAGCGGCGACGAAACATCCGTAGCGCCATGAACGGCCCGCCCGTCGTCGAGCGACGGGCGGGCCGTTCATGGCGCCGGTTCGGTCCGTGGCCCCAAGGGGCGCAGGAACGTCGGCCGGGCGAGGACGCGAGCAGGGCGTCAGCCTCACGGTCGACTCAACCCTGCCCGAGGCCGTGCACGTCGTCGATAGCGGATCGCAAGCCAAACCCAAAGTCCTATGGCTATATCGACTGCAATTGCGGCCACGCTCACCCGGAGAAAAAGCCGAGCAGAGGCGACCTCATCCTGGTAGACAGCAGTACCGCCATCGGTGCACACGCCGATGACCACACCTGGATGTACAGCATGAAAACAAATCCACTGCCCACCAGAACCGCGTTGCGGGTGTTCCGGGCAATCAAGGTACGCCAGCACCAGCGCGAATGTCAATACAAACTGCGCAAGCACCGCAATCGACGCAAGAACGGCGATCCACCCTCTGGTCGCATTCCGCACGTTGGTCTCTCATTCCTCTCGCCCGCCGACGCTCAATCCGGCCCGCGCTCGCTCACGGACAGCCCGCCTGAACTCGTCGATCTCCTCGATCACGTGCGTGAGTGTCCAGCGGACGCTGCGCGCGGAACTCACATAGTCCGGTTGAGCAAGCTCGTGCGATCGATCCACTCGGTCAACAGGAATCGGCAACGTTCGACGCCGACAGTCGCAAGAACTCCGTAACCGACACTGACCTACACGCCACGATCAGTGGATTCCTGGCGTCAGGTTCACCCCGCCAGTGGTGAACATCACCAATTGCCGAGAAACCTGAAGCCGTTTTTGTCGTCACCTTCCTCGTAGTGCATCGCCTCGATAGTCTTGTCTTCCGGCGGGCGCCGCAGAAAGTCGACCAAGCTGTGCGCACGACCATCCGAGAATTCGTCGATCGCGAAGAATTCAAGATTGGGATTTCTGCCGATCATCTCAGCGGCGCGATACAGCAGCGCAAGCGCGGGCAAACCCTCCCGGAAATCACTGTTGTCGTGCAGCGTGGTGGTCTTGACCGCGGCAGCGGGGATGGCGCCTTCGATAACGCCGTTGACGAGGGGATCGCCGTCGAAGTAGATCTGGGTGGTCAGTGGCAGGAATCCGTCGGCGGAGACGATGGAGTGAATGTGCAAGGGCCGGTCGCCCGGTAGCCGCAGCGCCTCGGTGAGGGCGGTGAGCGGGCTGTCCGGCGTGAAGCCGAAGGATTCGATGCCGGGCATGACGGTGCGGAACTCGTAGTGCCCGTCGCCGTCGGCGAGGACCCTGGCCCGGAGGTTGTAGGTGGGGATGCCGGTGGCGTCGTTGGAGATGTCCGGCTCGATGCCCCCGATACCGAAATCGGCGCCGGTCAGGCCGGAGTAGACGTTGTTGGCATCGATCTGCCAAATGTCGAGGACCGCACCGGGAAGCGGCTCGCCCGTGGTCGACCGGACGGTTCCGGACACGATGAGGGGCTCACCGGGTTCGTCGGGGCGCATCGGCAACACGGCGGGGCTGTCCAGCAGCGGGGCGCCGGGCAGGTGGGCGGGGCCTTCCATCTCCCAGTAACTCGCGCCGTCCTTTTCCGGGTGGGCGTAGGTGGCGCCCTCGGTGCCTTTCAGCGCGGCTTTCGCGAACAGGATGGTGGCGAGCTGCAATTCGCCGGCATCGGCGACCTGCTGGATCCACCCGATCGCGGCCAACAACTCCTCCATGGTGACCTGGTGCTTGAGGATGACGTCCTCGATGGCGCGGCGCAGATCCGCGAACACGACCTGCAGCCTGGTCTCGGGCTCGCTCATGAGCGTTTTTCTCCTTCGCTTGAACTTACTCGACGGGGTGGAGGCCATCGGGTCCAATGAGGACAGTTGGGATTCCGGGCGAGCAAGGGACTGGCGAGTCGTCAGCGTCGGATGCCCGCGACGATCGTTTCCCAGTTGTGGGAGGCGAGGCCCTCGCGTTCGGTGGCGCTGATCGGTGCTGTCTCGAGGAAGCGCCGCGCGGAGCCGTCGCGCTCCCGGTTGAACGGGTAGTCGGAGGCGTACATGACACGCTCTGCCCCCACGGTCTCCGCGCTCCACCGCAGGTACTTGTGACTGGAGATACCACCGGGTGTGATGTAGACGTTCGAACGGAAGTACTCCGCGACCGGGCGCTGAAGGTGAGTGACTCCGTCCAGCACGGCGATGCGGTCGAGGTAGAACAGGACGACCTCGCCCCAGTGGCCGAGGATCACCTGGAGATCGGGGAAACGGTCGAACAACCCCGCCGTGATCATCCGCACGAGGGTCAACCCGGCGTCGTAGTGCCAGCCGATGGCTCCGGTCGCCAGCAAGTCGTTCACGGAGCCGCCGAACCCACCGTAGTACGCCTGGTTGATCACCGGCAGCGGAGCGCGCGGGTGGAGATAAATGGGCGCGCGCAGGTGTGCGGCCGCCTCGTAGATGTCCCAGAACTCGATCGCGTCCACACCACGATCACCAGAGCGCGCGTTGACCATCACCCCGTTGAGCCCCAGTTCGACGACCGCGCGCTGCAGCTCGGCAGCGGCCGCTGCCGGAGCGGGCGTCGCGAGCGTGGCGAAGCCCTGAAACCGCTCGGGGTGGCGCCGCACGGCAGCGGCGATGGCGTCGTTCGTGGGCTTCTGCAACGCCCTCGCCTCGGCCGCGGGCAAGTTCTGCAGACCCGGCGTCGACACGGACAACACCGCCACATCGATCCCAGCGTCATCCATGGCGGCGAGACGACCCTCGTCGAGATCCAGCAGCGCCGGCGTGATGTCGCTGGCGACCGCCCACTGCATCATCGGCTCACTGAACCCTGGATCCTGCCGCTTCCAAGCCTCCACCACCTCGGTGGTCGCCATGTGCTCTTCCAAAGCGTAGATCCTCATCGAAAACCCCCATTCCCGTGAACTGCTGAGACGGCTCGGCTCAGGCGACGCGTCACCGTCCTCGGACACGCCACGAAACTTCACGCATGAACCAAAGGTAGGACGAGAACACTTCATGACGCAAGCAATTCCGCAAAGTTTTGTTCACGCGTGAAGTAGGTCGGGTAAGCTTCAGACATGGCGGGCACCGAACCGAACTGGCTGAACCAGCAGGAGAAGGAGGCGTGGACTGCCCTGACAAGCGTGCTGACACGCCTGCTACCCGCCCTGAACTCGCAGATCCTGCGCGACTCAGGCATCACGCACTTCGAGTACATCGTGATGTCCGGCCTCTCCGACGCCCCGGACCGCACGATGCGGATGAGTGAACTCGCCGCCGCCGCGGGAGCGGCGCTGCCTCGCCTCTCCCAGGTAGTCAGCCGATTGGAAAAACGCGGTTGGGTCAGCCGCCACACCGACCCCGGGGACGGCCGGTGCGTACTGGTGACACTGACCGAGCCAGGCTGGGAAAAAGTGGCAGCAAGCGCACCCGGGCACGTCAACGAGGTGCGGCGCCTGGTGTTCGACCGGCTCACCAAGGCACAGGTCGCGCAGTTGGCCACGATCGGCCACCGGATCGCCGGTACCGACAACGGCGGATGATCCTCCGGCCTTTCCTACGGTTCGGGACAGGACCACGTCGCGCCTTGGCCGGTCAGTTGCCCATTATCGACTACCCGATGACAGCAGGAAGACCGCAGCCCGCACGTCTCGGAATGGTGGCGAGGTGAGTGCGTTTCCACTGCAACCCGGCCAGTTCGCCGAGGATGTCCTGGACGCTTTTGTCGGCCAGGGGCCGGTGAACCGGTGTCGGCTTCGCCTTGGGTGTCGTATCCGTTTTCGGTGTAGATGCTTCCGCCATCGAGGCGGTAGCGGACGCGGTAGCCGTCTCCGCGTTTTTCAACCCATGCCATGAGTGTGGCTCATTGGCCGCGGCGTCGGGCTCGCCGACGACCAGACCCACCGGCGCCGGATCCTGCGTGCTGGGTGGTGGCGGGTATTGCGGCGTTGCGAAACGGACTGCCTGTCCACTACGTCCGCCCAGGCGGGATCGGTGAAGGCCTTGCGGGCGACCTTGACCGCGGCGTCCGCGTCGGCCGCCTCACCGCGCGGCACGCTCGCCAGCGACTGCTCGGTGACCGGATCGGTGTTGAGCCCTGACCGGCGCGGAGCCGTCCCTGGCCCGGGAAGCCCTCGGGAGGGGTGATGCCGTTGAACGGTGTCCTCATTGGGGGACTCACCGGACCTCGTACTGTCCACGGAACGAGCGCCGGGAATTGTTCACCGTGTGCGACCTTAACGCTGACCGATGAAATCCCGATGACGCGCCTGTGGCGTGGCCGAACATCACCTAGACGCCCTGCATCATCGCGTGGTTGCCGGCCGCGACTCGATCAATAACATGTCGGTCACTCCCGCTCGTCGTTGCTGACCGAAATGCGTGTAGGGCCTCACGGAGGCCGTCCACAGCGCGGAACCTCGTCAGAAATTCTTCGAACCAGGGCAATCGCGTCTTGCAATGAGTTCGTGTGCCTCGGGTCAGGGCTGGTCGCCCACGAGAGCGAGTGCGCGCGTCTCGGGAACTCCCAGCACCAGCAGGCTCGTGATCGTCGCTGCTCGGGCGCCGAGGGTCCCGTTCGGCAGGTCATTGTCCGCGATGGCGAACACAGCGCCGTAGGCAAGCTGGCTCAGAATGCCTGCCGGCAGGTGCTGTGCGAACACGTCGCTGTCCTGGCCCCGTTTCACGAGATCGGCGAGGAGCTCATCGACCGGCCCGAGCAGGCTGTGGATCGCCTCGCCGTACTCACCACGGCGCAGCGCCAACAGCACTCGGTACCGGTGTGTCACCGGCCAGACTCGGGCGACGAAGTCGACCCACGACGCGTCCGCTTCCGCGCCGGAGGCGTTGACCTCGGTGAGCACGGCTGTCATCTCGGTGACGGCCCGCTCCGTGAGTGTCCGAACCAGGTCCAGGCGCGAGGGGAAATGGCCATAGACGGTACGACGGACGACACCGGCAGCGGAGGCGATATCACCCATTCCGGCGTCGGGGTTCCCTCCCAGCACGTCGAGGGCGACGTCGAGGATGCGATCGCGCGTCTCGTTCATCGAGCGCACACGGGAGGACTCGGCAGGCACGACACCATTGTTGCACATCGGTGTGCAATGAAGTAGGTTGCACACCAGTGTGCAACGGAGAGTTGCGCCGCGCTTCGAAGCTCTGGAGAAGAAGCCAATGACCGCACCGACGGCGCCGACCTCGGCCCTCGTCCGCCCGTTCACCGTCTCGATCCCGGATTCGGTGATCGACGACGTGAAGCAGCGACTGGCCAGAACTCGATGGCCGGATCCGGAAACGGTGGGCGACTGGTCGCAAGGGGTTCGCGTGGAGAACGCCAGAGCTCTGGTCGACTACTGGGAGCGCGGCTACGACTGGCGGCGCTTCGAGTCCGAGCTCAATCGCTTCCCCCAATTCCTGACCGAGATCGATGGGCTGGACATCCACTTCATCCACGTCAGGTCCAAGAATCCCAACGCTATGCCGCTGATACTCACGCACGGATGGCCGGGCTCGATCGTCGAATTCCTGAGGCTGATCGGCCCGCTGGCCGATCCGGTTTCGTTCGGAGGAGACGCCGCCGATTCTTTCGACGTCGTCGTCCCGTCGCTCCCCGGGTTCGGGTTCTCCCAGAAGCCCACGGAGACCGGGTGGACCGTATCGCGCATCGCCAGCGCGTGGGTGGAGCTGATGAAGCGTCTCGGCTACACGAGATGGGCCGCGCAAGGCGGCGATTGGGGCGCCGTCGTCACCACCGCTCTCGGGGCCATGCAACCTGAGGGGCTTCTCGGAATTCATCTGAACACCCAGTACGCCTTTCCCGCGCAGATACCCGACTCCTTGTCGCCCGAACAGCGCCATGCCGTGGATACGCTCGCCCTCTACACCGGCGAACTCGGTGGGTCGAACCACCTTCAGGGCACGAAGCCGGAGACTGTCGGATTCGCCCTGGCGGACTCTCCCGCTGGTCAGGCAGCCTGGATCTACGAGAAGTTCCAGTCCAAGACCGACAATCACGGGCTCGCCGAGGACACCCTCAGCATCGACGACATGCTCGACGCGATATCCCTCTACTGGTTCACCAACAGCGCAGCATCGTCCGGCCGCATCTACTGGGAGAACAGATCGCTCACTTTCGCCGGCCCGAAGCTGACGCTTCCGGTCGCGGTGACCGTCTTCCCGAGGGACATCCCACGCCTGCCGCGAAGCTGGATCGAAGACACCTACAGCAATCTGATCCACTACGGCGAGGCCGACAAGGGCGGGCACTTCGCGGCCTTGGAACAGCCCGAGATCCTGGTCGGCGAAATCCGCGCCGGCCTGCGCACCCTTCGTTCCTGACGCCAACACACGGATCGACCAAAGGCACTGGGGGTGCACGGGGCGGTCGCTCAGCAACACAGCACGGCTGAGAAGGTGGGACTCATGGCCAAGATCACCCAAATGTCCGAGGAAGAACGCAACCGCCTCATCGACGATTTCTGGTGCGAGGTAGGTGAGGAGCTCGACAGTCCGCGGCACGGACGTGCTCTTGCCGACGCCTACACCAGCCACGTCGTGACGTCGCGTGAAGCGCAGGACACACCGAATTACCGGCGCGAACTCGCTGACAAGCTTGCCAATGCCACGCGCGCGCAGCGCTACGGGATGCTGGTGGCCTTGATCAACGGCGGCGATCCAAGTATCAGGAAGCACACGGAGTGGATGCAGTGGCTCGTGGAAGCGCTCCGCACCTCAGCTGGGCACGCCCAATGATTGGTCATGGCATGGTTTGCCCGGCGCGCGCCGGAAGTGCAGCCGTTCCGGGTGGAGAAGGATCTCCACCCGGAATACGACAACGGACCGATACCCGGCTCTGGTCGACGTCCCTAAGCTCGGGCGCGGTTTCCCTTTTTCCATGACCGGAAAGGACCCCTGATGCCCGCCCCAGAAACCGCCGATCTGCCGCGACTGCCGTTCGCACGGCCCCACCGTGCTCGACCTCGCCCCGTTGTACGCCGAGCCATCGAGGACCTATGGGTCCGGGCGTCATCCCTGCTGGACGAGCCGGTGCCGCCTGCTGGCCGCGGTGTGAACGACCGGCTCAGCTACGTGTTGCGAGTCGTCGGCGCATGAGGATCCTGTTCAGCGCGGTGCCGGCCCCCGGTCACCTGCTGCCGCTGCTCCCGCTGGCCGACGCGGCCGCCGAGGCGGGACACGAGGTGGCCTTCCTGACCGCCGCGGACATGGTCGGCTATCTCGCGGGCCGCACGCTGCTGCCCGCCGGTCCGGGCGTCGACGAGCTGCTGATCGAGGTCGAGCGCCGCACCAGCGGCGGGGACGCGCGCCATCCCGGTGCCGCGGCCGTGGAGAACTTCGCGGGCGCCCGGATCGATCTCGGCTACGCCGAAGCTCTCGACCGGGCCCGTGGATTCGCGCCGAACCTGCTGGTCTGCGAGGAGTTCGACTTCGTCGGGCCGCTGGTTGCCGCCGCGCTGGAGCAGCCCTGGGCGGCCCATGCGATCGCCGCGCCCGTCCCTGGGGAGTTGTCCGCTGCCCTGCAGGCCCGGGCGCGGGCCCAGCACACCATCCGCGACCTGCCGCCACGGCATCGGGTCGCGCTGGTCGATCCGCTGCCCGACGTGCTGCGCTCGCCTACCGACCCGCCGCTGCCGGACGACCGGCTGCCGATGCGGCCCGCGGTGCATAACGGCGGCGCGGTTGCCGACCTCCCGTCCGGTCCGCTGGTGTTGGTCAGCGCTGGTACTTCGGTGCGGGACCCCGATCTGCTGACCGGCTTGGCCGGTTCGGTGGCCGACGCCGGGTTCGAGGTTGTGGTCACCATCGAGCCGGGCACGTTGCCGCGGCATCCGCGGGTGCGTGAGATCGGGTTCGTGCCGCTGGCCGGGTTGCTGCCCCGGGTCGACGCGGTGGTCGGCACCGGTGGGATGGGCACGGTGCAGGCCACGCTGAGTGCGGGGCTGCCGATGGTGCTGCGGCCGGTGCTGGCCGACCAGCCGTGGAACGCCCAGCGGGTGACCGCCGCCGGGCTCGGCCTGGCCATCGACGACCCGGCCGAAGCCGGTCCGGCGGTGCGTACGGTGCTCGCCGAGCCCCGCTATCGAACCGCGGCTCAGGCCGGGGCGGCGGCGATACGGTCGATGCCCACACCGGAAGTGGTCCTCGACGACCTGCTGGTCCGGGCAGGACTGTCCGGCCGGACCTGACCCCGGCCCGCCCAGGAGCGCGCCGCGATGCCGAAAGTCAGCCCGCGGTACCGGCAGGCGCGGCGCGCCCGGGTCATCGAGGCCGGTCGCGATGGTCTTGGGTGGAGAGGTATCTCCACCCAGGATACGGTCGCTGACCGAAGACGGGGACGGCCTGAATTCCTAGCGTTGTACACGTTCAGACGAGGTGTTGACAGCTGGGAGGTGGGACTGGTGAGTGGTCCTGTTGAGGTGATCCTGATCATCGCCGCGATCGGTTATGTGCTGACTCGCCGGCTGATCGGGGAACCGGCGGAGGGTCGGCGCATCTTGCTCGTCCCGGTCGTGCTCACCGGGGTTGGCATCCTGGACCTGACCAAGGTCACACTGTCACCGGTGTCGATCGGCTTCCTGGTTGGCATGACCGCGATCAGCCTCGCGTTCGGTCTGTTGCGCGGTGCCAGTATCCGGGTGTTCGAGCGCAACGGTGTGGTCTTCATGCGCTACACAGTGACCACCGTGGTGCTCTGGGCGGTCAACCTCGCGATCAAGCTCCTCGGGAGCGTGACACTCGGCTTGGTGGACCCAAAGGCGGAGCACGCGACCAGCACCGGGCTGATGTTCACGCTCGGCGCGGGCATGGTGGTGGAGGGGTTGGCGGTGCTGGCCAAAGCGATGCGGTCCGGCGGCCGGATCGTGTGGCAGAAGGGCAAGAGCGGGCAGCCGCACACCACGTCCTCTCTGCTGGATGGATTGCAGCAGAAGGTGCGGACCACGGACTGGTCGCAGCAGCGCCGTCGTGGCCGCGGTGGTGGTCTCGCGTCCCTCATCGATGACGTGCGTGCCCTCGACTTCCGGCAGCCGAACAACGGCACCAGCCCCTACGATGGGCCGCAGCACAGCGCCGACATGCGGACCCGTGAACCGTGACGGCGACCGGCCGTCGAGGACATTTCGAGTCGATGAACACCGAAAGCGACGACACGGCTTGGGCCGCGGCTCCCACGACCGCGGGGTTGACGCCGCGGTTCGCCGATGAGCTGATCCGCCCGTTCGTCGTCGCGACCATCTTGGTGATCACCCTGGTCGAACTGTCGGCGCGTCCGCCGGTCCGGTTCGCCGGCCTGATCTGGGCACTGACCGCGGTGGTGACCGTCGCGGGTGTCGCTTCCTTCTTCCCCTGGCGTCGGCTCCGGGATTGGGCGCAGTTCGCGCTTGCGTCCGTGTTCGCGATCGCCGGCGCGCTGCTGTTCGCACTGGCGCCGACGACCGCGGCCGTAGGGTTCGTGTTCGTCGCCTCCGCGACCGCAGGCGAAAAACTGGCCTCCCGCAAGGCGGTGTTCGCCATCGTCGGCGCCGCAACCGTCATCACGATGGTGGCCACCCGGGTAGCCGGGTCACTGCTGCACGTGCCGGGTGAGCCTGTGTGGTGGCTGTCGCTGGCCGTGGGCTTGCCGCTCTACGTCGGCGTCGCCCGCCGGGAGCGGAGCTACGCGCTCACCGCCGCCGAGTTCGCCGCCCAGCAGAACCGGCGGGCCGCTGCCTCCGAGGCCCGGGAGGCGGCGTTGGAGGAGCGCGGCCGGATCGCCCGGGAGATCCACGACGTGCTCGGCCACTCGCTGTCCGGCATCGCCCTGCAACTGGACATGGCAGACGCCTTGCTCGCCGGAGGCCGGGCTGCGGAAGCCGGCGAGGCCGTGCGCCGGGCGCGCGCCCTGGCCATCTCCGGGATCGGGGAAACCCGGCGCGCGATCCACGCGCTGCGCGAGGACACGATGCCGCTGCCGGAGACCCTGTCCCGGCTGGCCGACAGCAGCAACGCCCGCTGCGCGGTCGAGGGTGAACCGGGCGAAGTACCGGTCGAGGTGGCCCAGGCCGTCATCCGCACCGCACAGGAGGCGATCACCAACGCGCATCGGCACGCCCCTGGCGCCGAGGTGAACCTCGTGCTGCGGTACGAAGAACGGCTGATTCGCCTCACCGTCACCGATACCGGCGCACCCGCCGGGCACCGCAACGAGTCGGGCAGTGGGATGGGTCTGGTCGGGATGCGCGAACGCGCCTCGCTGCTGGATGGCACACTGCATGCCGGCCCGCTCGAACCGCCCGCCCGGGGATGGGCCGTGAGATTGGAGTTGCCGCGATGACCCCGATCCGGCTGTTGATCGCCGACGACCAGGCCGCGGTCCGGGAAGCGCTCGCGGTCATGCTCGACCTCGATCCCGACATCACCGTGGTGGGCACCGCCGGAAACGGCAAGGAGGCCATCGCCGCGGTGGACGAGCACGGCCCGGAGGTCGTGCTGATGGATCTGCACATGCCGGTGATGGGCGGCGTGGAAGCCACGGCACTGCTCCGGGAATCCCGGCCCGGCCTGCCCGTCGTGGTGTTGACCACCTTCGAGGACGACGAGTCCGTGCTCGCCGCCTTGCGCGCCGGCGCTCGCGGCTACCTGACCAAGGACGCCGGTCGGGCCACGATCATCCAGGCGGTCCGCAGCGTCAGCGCCGGCCATGCCGTGCTCGCTCCCGACGTCCAAACGCGCCTGCTCAACCTGGCCACACGTACCAGCGCGCCGGAACCACAGGAACCGGAGACCGTCGCGTCGCTGACCGCACGGGAGCGGGAGATCCTGGCTCTGATCGGCCAGGGACTGCGCAACGGCGAGATCGCCCAACGGTTGTACATCAGCGAAGCCACCGTGAAGACCCACATCAACAACCTTTTCGCCAAAGCGGGTCTGCACTCCCGCGCCGATGCCGTTCGGCTCGCCCTCAACCGCAACAGCGCGACTCGCCCCGAGGAATAGCCGGGGACCCGCCGGTTCGGCGGATCCCCATTCCGTGGGTCGTCAGCTCGCCCAGATGACCGGCAGTTCGGTGATTCCACCGGTCAAGTAGCCGCTGCGAACGGGAAGGTCGTGGAGGCGGGCGGCCAATTGCACGGTGGGAAACCGGCTGAGCAATGCGGTGAACACGGCCCGCAGTTCGGTGCGGGCCAGGCTGGCGCCGAGGCAGAAGTGCGCGCCGTGGCCGAACGCCAAGTGGTGGTTGGGCGCGCGGGAGGAGTCGAAAACATCGGGATCGGGGAACATCGCCGGGTCACGGTTCGCCGCGCTGGGAGCCAGCAGCACCGCGTCGCCCTGCCGGATGCGCACTCCGCCGATCTCGATGTCGGCGTGGGCGTAGCGCAACACCCCGAGGTCCCCGGGCGCGGCCATGCGCAGGATTTCCTCGACGATCCCCGTGATCTGGCCCGCGGGGTCGGCGAGGAACGCGTCCCGGCGAGCCGGGTTCGCCAACAGCAGCAGCACTCCGAGATCGATCCGGTTGACCGTGGTCTCGTGCCCCGCGAACAGCAGTCCAGCGGCCAGCCCAGCCAGTTTGTCGTCGCTGAACGACGGATCGCCGGCCTGCGCGCGAACCAGGTCGGAGAGCACGTCCTGCGCGGGATGAAGCCTTTTGACGGCGGCCAACCGGCCCATATAGGCGTGGAACTCGGCCATCGCCGTTGCCGCGTCTCCGGAGGAGTTCATCCGACTGGCCCGATGAGACAGGTCGCGAAAGTACTCGCGGTCGGCGACCGGAACCCCGAGCAGTTCGCTGATCACCAGGGCGGGCAACGGAAAGGACAGGTGCGCGTGCAGGTCGACCGGCTGGTGTGGGGCACGGGCTCGCGCCACGGCCATCTCGTCCAGGCACTGCGCCACCAACTCGGCGACACGGCCGTCCAGGGCACGCATCCGCTTAGCCGAGAAGGCCGGCCGCAGCAACGCCCGCATGCGCGCATGGTCCGCGTGCTCGGTGTCGTAGTCGCCGTCCGGGCCGCCCATGATCGCGGCGTCGCTGAGGGTGGGCGCGGTGGCGGCATCCGGGTGTGAGCGGCCCAGCCGCGGGTCGCCGAACAGGGTGCGGGCCTGCTCATAGCCGGTGACCAGCCAGGCCAGATCGGCGGCGGGCGTGCGCACTCGCGCCACTGGCGCCCGCTGACGCAACTCCCCGAAAGACGGGGCGGGGTCGAGCATGGTGGACCGGCTGAACGGGAGCTGTGGAAGCTCGGTGGTTTCGGCGGTCATCAGCCTTCCTTTCCGCGCATAGGTCGTCCCCGAAAAACGGGGCCGTCATCTCAAGTGAGCGTAAGGACGCTGACCGGCTTCCGTCCTGGCCTCAGCGCCGTATTTCGGGTGGAGACCCACCTCCACCCGAAATACGGCGAGGACCGCAGGACATCACCGTCCGGTACTTCTAACATAATTGTCGGACGCACGTCGAACCGAAATTCTGGGATCTCTCTGGAACGAATATCCCTTCGAAAGGAATGGCACTCGATGAGTTATCTCCGAGGCTTCGCGCCGTGGATCGCCTTTTCCCTGGTGTCCTCCTTCGGCTGGCAGTGGGCAGCACTGGTCGCCCTGGGTATCAGCGGGGCTTCCCTGGTGATCAACCGCCGCGCCGGAATGGGGCTCGACGGGCAGATCCTGAACATCGGCATGACCACCTACTTCGCCGCGCTCACCGCGTTGGCCTTCGCCGCACCGCACTCGCCGCTGCAGAGCTACGACAGCCCGATCTCCACGGCCTGGCTGGGGCTGATCGCGCTGACCAGCCTGGCGATCGGCCAGCCCTTCACGCTCGGGATCGCGCGCCGCAGGGTCGCGCCGGACATCGCCGGCTCGCCGCAGTTCCGCCACATCAACACGGTCATCACCGCGATCTGGACGATCAGCTTCATATTCATCTCCGCGGCCGGGTTCGCCTGCGTCGCGCTGCACGGCGGCATCGTTGCGCGGATCGCCTACCAGGTCGTCGGATTCGGCCTACCAGCATACTTCACCCGCCGGTACACCGCGCGGATCCGAGACCGCCGTGCCGCCCGACCCGAAGCCGTGGCGACCGCCGCGGCGACAACGTTGCCAAACCTCCCTGGGTCCTTCACGAACTAAAACACCGCGTTCGGTCCGAGGCCGGAACCGCCGCCCTGGCCGCCCAGGTAGCCCCACAATCGACAACATATTGTCTGATATTTACCGGTTATCGCGAATATCTCTGATCTGATTGGCAACATGTTGTCTGGATGCCTAAACTGAACGCATGCCTTCGCATGAGGCCGAGGTGTGGCGGCGGTTCACCCGTGCGGTGTTCAGCGCCCAGGTGGCGCTGCTCAGGCTCGCCGAGGGAGAGAACACGGTCGCGGACATCGCGCGGCTAACCGGCTACTCGCGCGGGCATTCCCAACCCAGGCAAGAGCTACAACCAGTATCCGGAACTCGAAGGCGAGGCATGCCCCCGGAAGGCCGAGCAGGACACCCACATCCGGGCACTGCGGGTTCTGGAAACACTCGCCGGCATGTAGCAGCCCGCGCGGTTACCGATTCCTACACGCTGTCCCTCAGCGAAAACCACATCGGCCTCAACGCCATCGCCGTACCGCTACTCGACCCCACCGACGGCCGTTCGGGGTGCCGTTCCAGACCGCACACCGTCGCTTCAGTCAGTGGACCGAGGCGGGGCTATGGCGCGGACTGCACCACGCCGTGCTCGACGAACTTGGCAGCCAGCGTTCGATCGATTGGTCCCGCGCGATCCTCGACGGAGCAAGCGTGCTGGCCAAAAGGGGGACCGCTGACCGGACCCCGTCGATCGCGGGGAACCCGGATCGAAGATCCACGTGTTGCCCGAACGGGGCGGGCTGCCGATCTCCCTCGCCGTTTCCGCGGCCAACACCCATGACTCCCAGGCGCTCAAGCCCCTGGTCAACGCCATCCCATCGATCCGCTCCCGGCATCGGAGTCCGCATCCCACATGAGACGAGCTCTAAAATGTTTCAACCATGATCCGAAAGCGGGGTGTTCCATCGGGTGGTAGTTGTAAAGATAGAAACCTCCGACCGAACTGGTGAAGTGAGACGATATTCGAACCATGCGGTATTCACCGTCGTTCGATGGCCGCCTTCGCGGCCCGCTCAATCTCCGCGCGCCGGGCTTCCCAAAAAGCCGAGTCGCGCCGTGGGTTCGTGTATCCGGCTGCCGTCCCTGTCGCGCCGTCGAGCTTTTCACGGAGGATGTCGGCGTGTCCGGCGTGCCGGCTGGTTTCGGTGAGCATGTGGACCAGAACGTTGAACAGCATGACATTGGGGCGTGGCCACCAGGGCACATGGCCCGGAGAGTCGATGGCGAGGGTGGTGATCGTCGTGTCGGAGTGCTCCCAGACACGCCGGTAACGGGCGACGATTTCCTCGCGCGTCTCGTGCTCGGTCGCCCACATGTCGGTGCCGCGTTTGCCGATGTCGTCCCATCGGGGTAGGGGTTCGGGGAAGGGGCGGTCGAAGACCTCGCCGAAGTACCTGGACTCCGATAGCGACAGGTGCTTGACCAGGCCGAGAAGGTTGGTTCCCGTCGAGGTCAGGGGTCGGCGGATGTCGTACTCGCCGAGCCCGTCGAGCTTCCAGAGCATCGTCTCGCGGATCTCCCGCAGATCGCTGTGCAGGTACTCTTTCACGAAGTCATCGATCACGATGCACGAGCCTGTCATGCGCCACCGGCGGACTCAACCTGCCGCGAGCACGAGGTTGGCCGCGGCACGCTCCGGAGATCCAACGGCGGCTCGATCGCATCCTCAACCAGGTCGGGGTGCATCAACGGATCACCCTGGCGGAGAACAACTTCACGGGTTTGGCCCAGGTCGTCGCCGCCGGCCAGGCGTTCACCCTCATCGGACTGGGCGGCGGCGGCGAGCAACGCGTTGAAGGGTGAACCCGTCACCGTCCTACCGGTCGCAGGGAGGCGGCTCACCCTCACCAAGGTCGCTGCCTGGTGCGAGGACCGCGCGCTGCCCGGCGAGCCGGTGGCCGATCTCGCGGCCACGGTCGCCACCCCTGGCCGCCGCCAAGCGCCACCGTTGACCGGAGCACAACGTACACACTGATCGCACGTCACCTTGAACCGTCACGGGTAAAGGACCGGCTTCGGTGTCAGACCAGCACCGGTCGGCGTGGCTGGTGTTGAGCGTAGTGGGCGCTCTCGTACTCGACTTTTGAACAGTGCTGCGGAACTGGTCGACGGCCCGATCTACGCACAGGCCGAGCGGGTGCTGTGCCTGGCCGCAGCAACGCGCAGCCGGTGAACGGTCGCGATGAACGAGCCTTCCGGACAACTGGACGCAGCGCTGCTAGCCAATAGCGTTCGACACCAAGGATGGCGACCACGAGGGTGAGCATCTTGTCGGTCACTGCGGGGTCGGCGTGGGCGTCACGGCGCCTGCTCGCCGGGCGGGGCGGTTAGGTTGAGCTCGGACAGCCACGCGGTAACGGTGTTGACGTAGGTCGCGGGGTCGTGACCGTGCAGGGAGTGCGGCACGCCCGGGAAGGACCGGTAGCTGAATTCGTTACCCGCTGAGGTGATGAGCTGCCGCGCGCGGTCGACCTGGAGGTCCGAGATGGCCCCGAGCAGGTTGCCGGTCCGCGGGTCGATGTCGTGGAAGTGATGGGTGAACAGCACCGGGACCTTCACCCCGGCGAGCATGTTCTCATGGTCGCAGGTCGCCATCGCTCGACCGGAGGAGAACGCTTGCCCCCACTCCGGGTCGTACTCCTTGAGGTTCTGCGGCGGCCCGGTTGGCACCTCACTCAGGGCGTTACTGGGAGGTGGCGGTGCCATCCGGACGAGCGCGCCGAGCAGGGACGCCGGCAATTCGCGGCCCATCGCGGCATGTAGGCCGGCCCAGTCACCGATCGACCATTGGCTGCCGAGCCACTTGTGCCACAGCCGGAACATGGGGCCCATACCCTGGCTGATGGACTGGCCGCATGCCGGGTCGGCTTCGGACGCGAACAACGGAGCGTCTTCGTAGATCGCGGCGCGCACCTGGCCTGGCGCGGCGAATGCGGAAAGCCAGGCGGCGATCACCCCGCCCGAGGACAACCCACTCACCACGGTCGGCCGTGCGATTACCCTGTCGATGAACCGGACAAGGTCGCCGCCGAAAATGTCCACGCTGTACCGGCCTGGTGTCCAGGTGGACCGGCCCTGCCCGCGCAGGTCGACTGCGAACACCTGGAATCGGTCCGCGAGCAGGCACATGGCCTGCTCGTATCCCCACCACGACTCGGTCTGGGCCGGGATCAGCAGCAGGGCAGGCTTGTTCGGGTCTCCGGTCACCGCGTAGTTCATCCGGATCTCGCCGAGGTCGGCGATGTGCTCGGTGAAGCGGTGTGGGACGAAGATGTCCGGATGGTCTTCGGCTTCCAGATAGCTCACCGCGCCACCTCCGTGCCTACACCGGTCAGCGCGGCCGTGGCCCGCCACAGGTTGCGGGCGGTGGTCTCGTCGAGCCCGGCCGAGGATGGCTTGCGGACCTTCGGGTAGCCCCGGATGCTGCCGGGTCCGTCGGGACCGACGTAGGCATTGCCGGGAACGTCCTGGGTCGCCGCGTACAGGATCGGCAGTGCCCCGCGCTCCGGGGTGTTGATGAGAAATCCGAGCCGGTTGATGAAGCCGGACGGCGAGTGCGCGGCCAGCGAGGTCGACGCGATGCCAGGATGCGCCAGGACCGAGCGCACGGAACTTCCCGATGCAGTCAGGCGCCGCTGCAGCTCCAGGGAGAACAGGACGATCGCCAGCTTGGAGTCGTAGTAGGCCTTCATCCGATGGTACTTCCGGGACCGCCAGGCCAGGTCGTCAAGATCGATCCTGCCCTGGCGGTGCAGCTGGCTGGTGACGCTGACCACCCGGTCTCCAATCCGCGGCAGTAACAGGTTGGTCAGCACGAACGGGCCGAAGTAGTTCGTCGCGGTCTGCACGTCGAAGCCTTGCGGGGTGCGGGTCAGAGGGACGTCCATGACACCCGCGTTGTTGACCACGATGTCCAGGTCACCAGTCCACGTTTCGGCGAACTGGCGAACCGAGCCGAGGTCGGCCACGTCCAGGTGCCGCACCTCGAACGTGCCCGCCATCCCGATGATGGCCTCGGCCGCCTTGTCCGGGTTGCGCACGCCCAGCACGACACGGGCGCCGGCCCGGGCGAGTTCGCGCGCGGTGATCAGCCCGAGCCCGCCGCCGGCCCCGGTGACGAGCACCGTCCTGCCCGTCATGTCCGGCAGATCGTCAGCAGTCCATTTCGCCATCGCCGTCTCCTGATCGGTGGTCGTCGGAGCCTGTCCTGATGACCAGTTCACCTCGGCGGAGGGTGCGGGTCGAGGACTTGCCGAGCCACGGATCGGCAGTCAGTGGCTGAGTCGGACGGAACCGTCCACCATGGACCTATGGCCACGACGATGGACCGGCAGGCGCTCGGCGCCTTCCTGCGCGCCCGCCGCGAGGTGCTGCAACCCGAGGACGTCGGCTTACGCCGCGGCACACGGCGCCGCACCCCCGGGCTGCGCCGCGAGGACGTCGCCGAGCTGTGTGACATGTCCGCCGACTACTTCGCACGGCTGGAACGCGGCACCGGCCCCCATCCCTCCGAGCAGATGCTCGCTGCCATCGCCCGCGGGTTGCGGCTCACCCTCGACGAACGCGACCACCTGTTCCTGCTGGCCGGACATCGGACCCCGCTGCGTGCCTCGCGCGGCGAGCACGTCAGCCCCGGGCTGATGCGCGTCCTGGACCGCCTGCAGGACACCCCGGCGCAGGTCATGGGCGCTGTCGGGGAAACGCTCGTGCAGACACCCCCGGCGGTCGCCCTGCTCGGCGACCAGACGGGATTCGCCGGTCCGGCCCGCAGCGCCGTGTACCGGTGGTTCACCGACCCGGGCGAACGGGCGCGCTACGTCGCTGAAGACCACCCACTGCACAGCCGCATCTACGTGGCACAGTTGCGCGCCGGCAGTGCCCGGCAAGGACCCGACTCGCCGGCCGGCCGCCTCGCCACCGAGCTGGCCGTTCGGAGCAGCGAGTTCGCCGACCTGTGGGAACGGCAGGAGGTGGGCGTGCGGTGGAGCGACCAGAAGCGGTTCACTCACCCCGAGTTGGGACTGCTGGACCTGCACTGCCAAACCCTCCTCGACCCCGCTCAGGACCAGACTCTGCTGGTCTTCACCGCGACACCGGGCACCGACAGCCACGACAAGCTCGCCATGCTCACCGTCATCGGCGCCCAGGAATTCCGGCCTCAAGCACACCGGAGCAGCGGCGGCCGAGAACCAAGTCGGTGACGAACGGAATCACCTTGTTCACGGTGCGGGTATCGGTCAGAGATCGAGTGCGCTTTGACCTCGGCAAGTGGTGAACCGCCCCGGGTCTGATGGAGGCTCACTCGTTGAGTGAGGATGTGGAGTATGGCCGGGAAGAGGTACTCGCGTGAGTTGCGTGAGCGTGCGGTTGCGTTGGTGTTTGAGCAGGTAGAGCACTACTCCTCGCAGTGGGAGGCGATCTGCTCGGTGGCGGCGAAGGTGGGTGTGTCGGGCGAGACGCTGCGGAAGTGGGTACGCCAGGCCGAGGTCGACGCTGGTGCCCGGCCGGGCACCTCGAGCGAGGAGTCGGCGGAGTTGAGGCGGCTGCGCCGGGAGAATGCCGAGTTGCGTCGGGCGAATGAGATTTTGAAGGCCGCGTCGGCTTTCTTCGCGAGGGAGCTCGACCCTCGACCGCCGCGCTCGTAACGTTTATCGCGGAACATAAGGACCGGTTCGGAGTCGAGCCGATCTGTACCGTGCTGACCGAGTTCGGCATCAAGATCGCTCCGTCCACCTATTATGCCGCCCTGACGCGCCCGACATCGCGGCGCGAGGTCGAGGACGAGAAACTCATGATAGAAATTCAACGCGTGTATGAGGAGAACTATCGGGTGTACGGCGCGAAGAAGATCTGGCGCCAGCTACTTCGGGAAGGTGTTGAAGTCGGGCGTGGCCGGGTCGAGCGGCTGATGCGCCGGCTCGGCTTGGCTGGCGTGGTGCGTGGCAAAACCTCGAGATAGTGGTCCAGTGTGAGCACTTCGACGTAACGGCCTGCGGCGCGCTCATGCCGGGCGATGATCTTGCCGTCGTCGAGAACCTCGACCGTGGTCGCCGACAACCTCACCGGCAGGCGTCGTCCCGGCGTATCGCGCTGGGACGGAGTAGTAGCACTGCCGTACCGAGACCCGTGCCCGGTTGTCGACGCGTGCTTCCAGGAGTCTGGCGGGGTCGGACGGCTCGGCCGGCAGCGGCATCAGCGCGGGCAGTTCCGCGGCGAACGCGGCCGCGACCGTGGTCGGGCGACCGATGATCACGCGAGTGTCATCGAGCAGATCACCTGCTGCGATAAGGGTGTTCAGCTCAGCCAGCGATGCGACCTTCGGGACCGGGACCAGGTGACGGCGTCGGAAGCGGCCGATCTCGCCCTCGACTCCGCCTCGTGAGCGCCTTCGATGCCGGGTCGGCAGAAGAACGAGTCGAACCCGTAATGGCTGCGCAGTGCGATGAACCGCTCGGATTCCTCTCGGTCGCGGCCACGTAGGACGCGGACGACGGCGGGCTTGAGGTTGTCGTACTTGATCCGTCCCGGCGGCGCCGAAGTGGGCGAACGCCAACACGTGGCCTTGCAGGAACGCCTCTTGGGCTTGCGTGGCGAACGAGACATGGAACGCCCGGCCCGAGTTGGACAGGCGCAGCACGAACATCCACAACTTCGTCCAGATCCCGGCGATCGTCGCATGCACCAGAAACACCCCAGCAGGGGCAACGGAATCCCCATGGAAACGATCAAACAAAATCGTCGTGGCACAGCAAAAATCCCCTCCGAACAGCTAAAACAAGCCGATCGAAAGGGATTAATCAAAACGTGGAGCTAAGGGGACTCGAACCCCTGATCCCCTCACTTTCAGTGAAGGGACCACTACTCTAAGTTCGCACGTTAAAGCTAGCACGACGAGAAGCCGCCGGTCAAACACTGCCGTTCGCTGTGGTTGTGTGCCACCTGGCGCGGTTCGGCATGCCCCCGTGCTCCAGGTTTGCTCCAGGCGTTCCAGCGTGAACATCGAGCCGAGATGACGGCACTTGAACGGGTCCTCCAGGCGATGGCTACCCTGACGGCTTGTGGCGAGGCGTGGTCAAAGCTCGATGGTGCCGTTGATCGGCCGCTGGCGGATCGTGGCGATGAGTGGTTGGGACCAGGACGCGATCGACCTGGTCGAACCGGCTTTCATCAAGTTCAACAGGGACCGGACCGGGCAGTTCGGTTTCATCGCCGTCCAGGGTTGGCTGGACTGCCGTCCGGCGGACCGGGACGGCCGGCCCGGTGTGGAGTTCACCTGGGAAGGTGTCGACGAGGGCGACCAGGTCAGCGGACGCGGCTGGGCGTCTCTTGTCCACGATGCCCTGGTCGAAGGTCATCTGTTCTTCCATCTGGGCGACGACTCGAGTTTCCGGGCAGAACCGTTTACCACCGCTGATTGAGTGGATGGATCGTGAGCGAGTACCAGTACTACGAATTCCTGGCAATCGACCGTCCGCTGGACGATGACGAGCAAGCCGAGATCCGGTCGCTATCCACCCGGGCACGGATCACCGCCACCAGTTTCGTCAACGAGTACCACTGGGGCGACTTTAAAGGCGACCCGAACCACTTGATGGAGCACTACTACGACGCGCACCTCTACGTGGCCAACTGGGGCACCCACCGCGTGATGTTCCGCCTGCCCACCGACCTGCTCGATCCCAGCCTCGCCGACGAATACTGCGTCGGTGACCAGGCCAGTGCCCACGACGCAGGCGAGTTCATCGTGCTCGACTTCACCAGCGACGACAACGCAGGCGAATTCGAGTTCGACTACGACCCCGAGACATTGCTGTCGGCAATCGTCGGAGTTCGCGCCGAACTCGCCACCGGTGACCTCCGACCGCTCTACCTCGCCTGGCTCGCCGCCTACGGCGCCTGGGAACGCGACGAAGACATCTTCGACCGCGACTCCGACAACGACCTCGAACCACCCGTCCCACCAGGCCTGCACACCCTCACCGCGCCACAACGGGCGCTGGCCGACTTCCTCCGCCTCGACGACGACCTACTCGCCACCGCGGCACAAACCAGCCCACCGATCCCGAAGGTCACCGACGACCCCAGCGAACTGAGCGCCTGGATAACCCGCCTACCGGAGGCCGAGAAGAACCGACTCCTGGTGCGAGTCATCAAAAATGAGCCCGCGCGGGTACGGATGGAACTGCTACGCCGCTTCCGCAGCCACACCGCGCCGCCGCACCCCGCCCCGGCCCGCCGGACCGTCGCCGACCTGCTCGACAACGCGGCACACCGACGAGCCGACCGACAACGTCGACTGGCAGCCCAACGCGCCGACGAAGAAGCACGACGAGAACAGGCACGCATCCGGGCCCGCGAACAACGACTCAACAAACTGGCCGACGAACAAGACGCCGCATGGTCACGCGTCGAGACAATGATCGCCACCAAGAAACCAGCCGAATACGACGCCGCCGTCACACTACTCACCGATCTCCAGACACTCGCCGAACGCGACGGGCACGACGACACATTCACCGCGCGCATCAACGCACTACGGCAGACGCACGCCCGCAAACCCAGCCTCATCCAACGCCTCGACCGAGCCGGCATCTGAACACCACATCAGCGGCAACGACCGCAAACGGCGATCGCTCCAGCCAGCGGAGATCACGAACTCGCGGGGATACGCGTTGCAACAGAGCAGTCGTGAGCAGAGGACACACGGTTGTGGCGACCGCTGGAGCTGACCGCATGAGACGGCCCCTTGCCCTTGGCAACCCCTACGGTGGTGGGTGTGAGTGATGATCTGCGATCGGCGGGTGCGGCCGTGCTTGCGGAGGAACTGGCCGGTCTGCGCGCATTGGCCGGCCGCTTGCAGGCGGAGAACACGCGACTGTTGCGGCTGCTCAAGCTGACACCAGGGCAGGCGGCCCCGCCAGGCCCTGCCCAAACCGGCATCTTCGAGGCTCGCCCCGGCACCGTGGACCGGGAGTCCGCGCCGGAGACAAAAGTCGCCTTCTTTGAAGCATTGTTCGCCGCCCGCCGGGACGTCTACGCGACCCGCTGGGAGAACCCCCGAACCGGCCAAGCAGGCTGGTTGCCCGCGGTACGCGGCAGCTGGCGCAAGGGCGTGCGCCACGAGGATCGCAACTACCTGCCCTTGACCAAGGAGATCGTGCACGCTCACCTGTCCGGCGAGACACATCTCGGGCTGTACCCGCTGCTGGATGGCGACCAGTGCTGCTGGCTGGCAGCCGACTTCGACGGCCAAGCCGCCATGCTGGACGCCCTCGCCTACGTGAAGGCCGCCCGCGCCTGGTCGGTGCCCGCCGCTCTGGAGGTGTCCCGATCCGGTATCGGCGCGCACGTGTGGGTGTTCTTCGCCGCGCCTGTCACCGCGGAGACGGCGCGGCGGCTCGGCAGCGGCCTACTCCGGGAAGCGATGGCACTTCGCGGTCATATGGATCTGTCCAGTTACGACCGCCTGTTCCCCTCCCAGGATGTCCTGCCCTCAGGCGGAGTCGGGAACCTGATCGCCGCACCACTGCAGGGAAAATCCCGCAGGGACGGAGCGACCCTGTTCCTCGATTTGTCGACGATGGAGCCGCACGAGGACCAGTGGGCGTTTCTGTCCTCCCTCGGCCGGATGAGCCCCGCCGAAGTGGGCAAGGTCGCCCGCCGCGCGGGCCAGGTACTGGTCGGAGGCGGTGTCGAACGAGTCGCCACACCCACCTCAACCCGGATACGCACCACCTCGGCCCCAATCATCCACGCGCGCTTGTCCGCGGGCATCCGGCTGGAGTCCGGTGAGCTGTCCCCGGCGTTGCTCGCGACGGTGAAACACGCGGCATCCATGCCGAACCCGGTCTTCTACGAACGTCAGCGGATGCGCATGTCCACCTGGGACACGCCGCGCTTTCTCCGCAGCTACGACGAAACCCTCGACGGCGGCCTCATCGTGCCCCGCGGCCTGGCCGACACACTCGCCTCACTCATCGGCCAGGCAGGCAGCCGACTCAACACCACAGACGAACGAGCACCAGGAGAACCGCAGGCATTCACCTTCAAAGGCACCCTCACCACCCCGCAACAACAAGCCGCCGACGCCCTTCGCGAGCACGACCTGGGCGTGCTGGTCGCTCCGCCCGGCGCCGGAAAGACCGTGATCGCCTGCGCCTTGATCGCCCGGCACGCCGTCTCCACCCTGGTACTCGTCGACCGGAAAGCGCTCGCCGACCAATGGCGCACCCGCATCACCGACCTCCTCGGCGTCAAACCCGGCCAACTCGGCGGCGGCCGCACCAAAACCCGCGGCACGGTCGACGTCGCGATGCTGCAAACCCTCGCCCGCCGCGACGACATCGCCACCCTCACCGCCGCCTACGGCCTCATCGTCGTCGACGAATGCCACCACATCCCCGCCGCCGCGTTCGAACACGCCGTCAAACAGATCCCCGCCCGCCGCTGGCTCGGCCTCACCGCCACCCCCTACCGCCGCGACAAACTCGACGACCTCATCGCACTCCAACTCGGCCCGACCCGCCACACCATCACCCACCACCCCACCGGCGACAAACCCTCACCGCAGCTCCAACTCCCCCAATCCGGCCCGGAACCACGCCCCACCCCTGTCCTGCACGTCCACGAAACCCAATTCCGCTACACCGGCGACGCCGACCCGTCCGAGCCCGGCGGAATCGCCGCCATCTACCGCACCCTCATCGCCGACGACGGCCGCACAAGCCAAGTCGTCACCGACGTCACCGCCGCACTCAAACGCGGCAGACACTGCCTCGTCCTCACCCAATGGACAGCCCACCTGCAACGATTCGCCGAGGAATTCCGACAACAACAACTCGATCCGATCCTGCTCCGGGGCGGAATGACCGTAACCGCCCGCCGCGACGCCCTCGCCCGCTTGCAACCCGCCCCCGACCGGCCACCATTACTGGTCCTGGCCACCGGCCCCTACGTCGGCGAAGGCTTCGACTGCCCCATCCTCGACACCCTCTTCCTCGCCGCACCCATCGCCTTCAAAGGCAGACTCGTCCAATACGCCGGACGAATCCTGCGCCCCCACCCCGGCAAAACCACCGCCGAAGTCCACGACTACCACGACATCCACACAGGAGTGCTCGCCTCCTCCCTCACCAAACGCGCACCCGGCTACACCAGCCTCGGCTTCCCCAACCCCCGCAAAAAATGACGCTCGTTTGCTTAAGCAAATGTATAGATTTTGCGCACACCTGTTGACTGAGTGCCATCAACCTTGACGAGGTCCACTGGGAAGAGGGTGCGCTCGCGATATCGGGCGAGGGGTTCCATATCGATGTTGACGCGTTGAAAGAGGCGGGACTGGCGCTGTCCTTGAACCCTGCCCTCTCACTGTCAGGCCCAGGTGGTACCCGCGTGATAGTCCGAGCGCATCCCGACCCCGTCGACGAAATCCACTGTTGCACCGGCCGCTGCACCTGCTCCAGTCGTGCCTGGTCTACATCAATACCTTGCTACTGCAGCGGGTTCTGGCCGACCCGAAGTGGGCAAAAAAGCTCACCGAGGCCGACCGCCGCGGGTTGATCGCACTGTTCTGGACCAACGTAAATCCCTATAGTCGGTTCCAACTCGATATGAGCAAGCGCCTGGATCTGGACGCCGTCGCCGCATGAGAGCCGCATCGGCCACCACCGGCATGGCAACTCGCTTTTGCCGCGGTCGAGAGTGGCCGACGCAGTGACCCCTGGCGAACCGTCCCCGCCGCTCGTGGCGTCGCGGCCCGGTGTTCTGTTACACCTGTCGACGTGATCTATCCGGCGGTGGTAGTGCCCATGAGCCGGGGTTCGGTGACAGCGAGGCGTTCTTCGGTGCCGGGGTCGATAGCGACGGCGGCCCAGGAGCCGATGGTGGGGGCGATGGTGTGGCCGGGCTGAGGCTTATCGCGGCGGGCATAGGGCCGCCCGGCGGCGTCGGTGCGGGCCAGCGGCTGGCCGATCTCTTCGACCCGGTCGAGTAGTCCCGGAGTGAACGGTTCGGTTTGAATGGCGTTGGTGGCGCGGCCGGTTTGGTAGTCGTAGTCATAGAACCCCCAGCGGTCCTGGTCGATGGCCTGGTGCAGGTCCAGCCCGTGGGCGAGGACATTGACGGTGTTCTGCATTAGGCACCCGTGCAGACCGGTGCCCATGGCGGTGGCGGCGAAGACCGGCCGGTTGTTATCGAGGACCAGTTGCGTGGCCAGTGTTTCGCGGACGCGGTCACCTGGGATGGTTGCGGACGGTTGCAGGTACCGAGCGCTGTTGACCGCGATGCCGTCGACGAAGATCCCGGCCTCGCCCCAAGGCAGCCCCGCGACACTGTGCGTTGCCACCGCGAGCTGGCCGTCGGCGTCGACGGCGGCCAGGGAATGTGATCCCTGCGGCGGCTCGAATGGTCCGCCGATGAATTCCCGTCGCCGGATGCGTTGTGTGATGTCATCCACCTCGTCGTGTTGCCCTCGAGCGGCAATCGCTCCGGCCATGGCCTGGATCTCGTCGTAGAAGCTGTCCGCGGACCGCCATCGCGGTGGGCGTTCGTGCAGGCCCAGTGCCTCGGCCACGGCCAGCGCGAGCAGCACCACCGCGCCGCCGTAATGCGGCGGCGGGCAGACCCGTAGCTCTTTGCCCAGGTAGGTGCCCACCAGTGGCTCATGCCAGCGCGCTTGGTAACGCGCAAGGTCGGACAGGGTCATCCGTCCATCGAGCCGACCTACCGCCTCCACCAGGCGTTGCGCCCACGGCCCTTGGTAGACATAGCCCGCGCCGTCGGTGCCGATCCGGTCGAGCGTGTCGGCCAATTGCGGCTGCCGGAATATCCAACCGGCCTCCTGCGTCGCGCCGCTACTGTCGACGCTGTTGTCGACAAGGGCTCCGAAGATAGCCCGGCCTTCGGGATGGCGCGTCAGCACCTGCCGCCGGGAGCGGGCGACCAGAGCGTAGTGCTGCGACAGAGGGAAGCCCTCGCGTGCGAAGTAGGCCGCCGGCCGCCACAGCTCCCCCCAGGGCAACCGCCCATAGCGCTGCCAGGCCGCGTCCAGACCAGCGATGAGCCCGGGCACGAGTACCGCCCGCCCGCCGGCGCGTTCGGCGATCCGGTCGTAGGGGTCGCCGTCGCCCGTGACGCTGTCGAACCCGGCGTTGAGGGTGTCGGTCCGGCCACTGGACGTGTCGTGCACCAGCATGGTCAGGTGACCGCCCAGTGTGCTGGTCCCAGGCTGAACCACCGTGTCCACCACGGTCATGGCCACCACTGCGTCGGCTGCACTGCCACCAGCGCGTAAGACCGCCTCGCCGGTGCGCACCGAACATGGATGCTGCGCCGAGACGGCGAAGGCCGGGCCACGTGCCATGTCCTTCGGACCGGGACCGGCCCTCCGGGCTTGCTCGCACCATTCCTCGCGGTCCCACGTGTACGGATCCACCCGCATCTCCCGCTCTCCTGTCCCACAGTGTCGCCACGTCATGACGTAGGCGTGTTCTCGGTGACCAGGCGAATCACCTCGGCTTCCACGGCTTCCGGGGTCAATCCCAACTCGGCGAGCACCAGCGCGGCCAAGCCCGTTTGCTGGGCTTGCAGGCCCAGCAGCAGATGCTCGGTGCCGACCTGCTCGTGCCCGAGCCGCAGGGCGGCACGCAGCGTCAACTCCAACGCCTTCTTCGCGCTGTCGGTGAACGGAATCCGCTCGGGCACCTCGCTGCTGGGATCGCGCAGTCGTACGATGACCGCGCGCTCGACAGCGGCCACGGTCAGGCCGGCCGCCGCGATCGCCTGGACACCCAGGCCGGAGCGTTCCTGGCAGATCCCAAGCAGGATGTGCTCGGTGCCGATGTAGTGGTGATGGTGCCGTCGCGCGTTGTTCTGGGCCAGCACGATGGCGTGTTGCGCCGCCCGCGTGTACCGGCCGAACGCCTTCTGTTTCACCACCGACGGCTCCGGTGGGATGTCATCGGGCGCGAACCGCTTCCGCGCAGCCTGCTTGCTGACTCCCAGCCGCGCCCCGATCTGCGTCCACGACAACCCCTGGCCGCGGGCGTTGTCCACGAAATGACCGACCAGATGATCGGCCACCTCGGCGAGACCACCCGCGACCGCGACCGCCTCCTCCAGAAGATCCAAAGCATCCCCGTCGGGATGCGCCGACTGGACCTCGCTGATCATCTCGCCAAGGCTCACCGACTTGATCACCATGGCGACAACCCTACGTTGTCGAGACCGCAAGAGACAACCGTAGGTTGTCTGCCCGCGAGTGGTTAAGACTTCAAACCAACAGCTACCGGATAATAGGCCATTATCCGGTAGATTGATCCACGACGAGGACCGGCGGCCAGTACGAACGCCTCGCCGGCCGATGCGCGACTCGTGCACGTTATCCGGTAGGTCGAACGGGACAGGTGTGGCGATGGCGGCGACGGTGACCAAGCTGAAGACCGCACGGCGCGGAACCCGCAACACCAGCGGACCGACCGTCCGCGCCGCCATCGACGCCTTCCTCGACACCCCGAAGATCAAGGGCAACCCGAACACGCTGCGCGCCTACGCCAACGTGCTCGACCGCACCGCCGATCAACTCGACGCCGAGCGCGCCCTGGCCGACATCGCGGACGCGGAGATCGGTGACGCGCTCACCGAACTGTGGGGCGACGCGAAACCGGCAACCTGGAACCGCAACCGCGCCGCCGTCGGCTCCTGGCTGGCCTGGTGCGCCGACAAGCAACACTGGACCGCGCCCGCGTTGCCGGGCTCGGCGGAGCGGCAGCGCGAGAACAACGACGACACCAAAGCCGTGTCGCGCTCCCGGATCGATCGGCTCTGCCGGCGCCGCGACCTGCCGCTGCGGGAGAAGACGCTGTGGCGGATGCTCTACGAGTCCGCCAGCCGCGCCAGCGCCGTGCTCGCCCTGAACGTCGAGGACCTGGACCTGCCCAGCAAACAGGCCAAGATCACCACCAAGGGCGGCGACACCATGTGGATCACGTGGGGCACCGACACCGCGCACCTGCTGCCCCGGCTGATCGCCGGTCGGGAGCGCGGCCCGCTGTTTCTGTCCGAGCGTCGGCCTGGCCCGCACCGCAAGGCGACCGCCGACCCGCGTGACATCTGCTCGGAGACCGGCCGTGCCCGGCTGGGCTACGACCGCGCCCGCGTCCTGCTCGCCCACTACGGCAACGGGCTACGGCTGCACCAGCTCCGCCACTCCTCGGCCACCCACCTCGGCGATGCCAACGTCTCCGCGAACGTCATCATGGCCAAGACCGGGCACAAGAGTTTGCGCAGCGTCCAGCGTTACGTCAAACCTGGCCTCGCCGCCGTCCACGAGGCCACCGAGACATTGTCCAGCCCCCGCCGAAGGGGTTGACAACGCACTAGTCGGCACCTGGCCGTAGCTTCGGGAGTCCTGCGCCAAAGCCATCCGCACGGTCGCTCGCTACACCAGACCCGGACTCGTCGCTGTCACCGAACGCCTCGACCCACCACAACGATGCAGATGACCAGGGGGCAAGAGGGGCAACGACCGCACACGTCGATCGCTCCAGCCACAGCTGGCGTTGCTCGCGACGGTGAAACACGCGGCATCCATGCCGAACCCGGTCTTCTACGAGCGGCAGCGGATGCGCATGTCCACCTGGGACACGCCGCGCTTTCTCCGCAGCTACGACGAAACCCTCGACGGCGGCCTCATCCTGCCCCGCGGCCTGGCCGACACACTCGCCTCACTCATCGGCCAGGCAGGCAGCCGACTCAACACCACAGACGAACGAGCACCAGGAGAACCGCAGGCATTCACCTTCAAAGGCACCACATTGGACCTCGCTCGCGAGGTCAGCGCGGCCGTCGGCGAGGCATGCCCGGACCTGACCGACAACGAGGCTTTCGAGCTGACGGCCGCTTCGACCCTGTTCGCGGGCGCCTTCTTTCCGGCGGCAAACCCACCGCCCGCCCTTGCCGAGGTCTACGAGCTGAATCCGGAGCTCACGGCCCTGCGGGTGTCGTTTCCGGACGCGATGAGGCGCGTCCTCACCGTGCTCATCGCCGGTTTTCCCGCGTCAAGGGCTTGAGCCACCCGTTTTCGCGGGACCGGCAGGTCGAATCGCCGTCGGCGTCCGGCCTCGTCTGGCTTCGCCTGGACACAGGAAGCCTGACAGCTCAGTCGCCGTCGAGGAGTTTACCGAGGAGCGCCGCCAGTTGGTCGCGTTCGGCGGGGGCGAGGGGCGCGAAGGTGCGTTCAAGGAACTCGGGTACCGCTTTCTCGGCCTTCGCGAGCGCGTGCTGTCCGGAACCGGTGATGGTGACCGCGTAGGCGCGCCGGTCTTCGGGGTTGCGCTCGCGGCGGACGTAGCCGGCTTTCTCCAGTTCGTCGGCGATGCCGACCATCACGCTGCGGTCGATGCGCAGTTCCTCGCTGAGCGTCTGCTGCGAGCAGGGTCCGACCGCCGCGAGCATCTTCAGCACCAGGTGTGGGCCGACGGCAAGCCCGTGCGCCGCGGCAGCCACCTCGGCGGCCCGAGCCACGACCGTCGACGCGCGACACAGTGCGATGTCCGGGCGTTCCGCCGCCAGTCGTGGAAAGTAGGTCACACGTGCCGCGGATGTCCTGGTCGGCATGCTGCCCCCCTTCTCGTGCTCCTCCGCACGCTACCACAAACCATCTGTCTACCAATCATTTGACCGCAGATCATTAAAACAGTATTGTCGCCAATCATCTGCCCAAAGATTGTTTGCATACAGACGGAGGTGGGTCGTGGCCGGTATCCACGGTCGCGGGCGGGCCGCGCTGGTGCTGTTGTGCGCCGCGGTGTTCCTGGATTCGATGGACCTGTCGCTGATGGGGGTGGCGCTGCCCGCCATCCGGCGCGAACTGTCCCTGCCGGAGGGCACCCTGCAATGGCTGGTCTCCGGCTACGCGGTCACCTACGGCGGGTTCCTGTTGCTGGGCGGCAGGCTTGCCGACCTGTTCGGCCGACGCCGGATGTTCCTGCTGTCGCTGACCGTGTTCGCGGCGGCGAGCCTGGCCGGTGGCCTGTTCTCCAGCGGAACGCTGCTCGTGGCCACCCGGATCGTGAAGGGACTGGCCGCCGCGCTGACCGCGCCCTCCGCGCTGTCGCTGATCACGACGACCTTCACCGGTGAAGCCGAGCGCGGCCGGGCACTCGGGGTCTACTCGCTGGCCGGTGCGGCCGGATACACCGGCGGGCTCGTCCTTTCCGGCCTGCTCACCGGCGTCGACTGGCGCCTGGTGTTCTTCCTGCCCGTGCCGGTCGCCCTGCTCGTCGTGGCGTTCGCGCCGGTGGCCCTGTCCCGCGACGCCCGGCGGGACGGCTCGGCCCGGGGCTTCGACGCCGGTGGCGCCGCCTCCGTGACCGGCGGGGTCCTGCTCGTCGTGTTCGCCCTGTCCGAGCGGAACTGGCCCGCCGGTGTCGTCGCCGTACTGCTGCTGGTGGCGTTCGTGCTCATCGAACGGCGACACCGGAATCCGCTCGTGCCACTCGCCATCTTTCGGCTGCCGACACTGCGCGCCGCCAACATCGCGGCCGTCGCCTGGGCCTGCGCGACCATCGGCTGGCAGTTCGTCGCCGTCCTCTACCTCCAGCAGACCCTCCACTACGACGCCCTCGCCACGGGCCTGGGAATCGCGCCGATGGGCCTGGCCATCTTCCTCGCCGCGAACCTGGCCGGAAGGCTGATCGCACGCTGGGGCCTAGGCCGGGTGGCCACTGCCGGAATGCTCGTGCAGGCCTGCGGCATCCTGCTGTTCCTGCGCGCCGACACCGCCAGCGGCTACCTCGCCGTGCTGTTGCCGGCGCTGGTGATCCACGGCATCGGCAACGGACTGTCCTTTCCCAGTCTCAACATCGCGGCCGTCGGCGGCCTGCCCGCCGACCGGCAGGGGCTGGCATCCGGGCTGATCACCTCCGCGGTCCAGATCGGCGCGGGCATCGGCGTTGCCGTGCTGTCCCTCTTCCTCACCGCACCCGGTCTGTCGGGCTACCGGCTCGCGTTCCTTGTCGCCGGATGCTTCTCCTTGTTCGGCGCGCTCGTCACCGCCCTGGGAATCCGCAATCCCCAGCAGACAACCACCCCAGTCCCCGCCCACGACTGACGAACCGTTCACCCCGAGGAGACCGATCCCATGTCACTGAACCTGTCCGCCGACGAAGTCCTGTCCACCACCCGCGCGGTCCGCAAACGTCTCGACCTGACCCGCCCGGTGCCCCGCAAGCTCATCGAGGAATGCGTCGACCTCGCCACCCAGGCGCCCACCGGACGCAACCGCCAACGCTGGCACTTCCTGATCGTCACCGACAAGGCCCAGCGCGCCGCTGTCGCCGACATCTTCCGCCGGGCCGTGCACAGCGTCGGCGGCCAGCCGCTGGGCGAGGCCGACCTGCGGCGCATGTACGCCCATCCCGAGTCCCCGCACCGGATCGCGGAGGGATTCCAGCACCTCTATGACAACATCCACCGGATTCCGGCCTTCGTCATCCCCGCCGTCGAAGGCCGCACCGACCGCGCCACCGTCCTGGAACAGTCCATGACCTGGGGATCGATCCTGCCCGCCGTGTGGAGCTTCATGCTCGCCGCCCGCGCCCGCGGCCTCGGCACCGTCTGGACCACCGCGCAGGCCCCACGGGAACGCGAACTCGCCGCAACCCTCGGCGTCCCCTACCACGACGTCATGCTCGCCGCCTTCATCCCGCTCGCGTTCACCATCGGCACCGAATTCCGCCCCGCGAAACGCATTCCGCGCGACGAAGTGCTCCACTGGAACCGCTGGTGAACCCTGGTCAGGCGACTACCGTCACGGCCAGCGCGGCCCAACCCGCGGTCGTCACCGTGAACACGGCCACGGCGAGCAACTGGAACGCCGGCGTTCGCACGAGGTGCGGTCGCAGCGCCGAACGCGATCAACACCGCGATCCACGTGGCCAGCGGCCGCACGGCGGCGCCGACCGCGACTACGGTCTGGTCCGGGCAGGCGACTCCGGTCGGGGGTGACCTCCCCACGGTGATCGCGCTCCTGATCGTCGAGCCACGGGCAAGCCAGAACCAGCTCGGTCAGGGAACCGAGGATGGTCACCGCCCGGGCGCGCGCGGCCTTCTCGGCCTGGAACCAGCGGACCGCGACGGTCATGCCGACATCCCGCCGCAACGACGGGTCCGCCCAGGCGGAAGCGACCATATGCTGCCGATGTCGTTGACGAGGTCACGGATATGGCTGCCGGTGATCACACCGGGCTGCGCGCTCGCGGGGGTCACGCCGCGGTCGCGGGTGAGATCTCCGCGATCAGGCCCTCGACCAGGGTCTTGATCTCGTCCCGGATCGGGCGAACGGCGGCCACGCCCTGCCCTGCCGGGTCGTCGAGCTGCCAGTCCAGGTAGCGCTTGCCGGGAAAGACCGGGCAGGCATCGCCGCAGCCCATCGTCACGCACACGTCGGACTCCTGCACCGCCTCGTGGGTCAGGACTTTCGGAGTCTGGGCGGAAATGTCGATACCCACCTCCCGCATCGCCTCGACCACCGCCGGGTTGACCTGGTCCGCGGGCTTGGAGCCGGCGGAACGGACCTCGACGCGGTTCCCGGCCAGATGAGTCAGCCAGGCGGCGGCCATCTGCGAGCGTCCGGCGTTGTGCACGCATACGAACAGCACCGATGGCTTGTGCCTTGTCGCGGTGGTGTCGGTCATGATGTTCCTCCGTCGCGTGGTCGTCCCGGTCATGGCTGCCGGCGCCGCACGTACCGGTACCACCAGCCCAAGACTGCTCAACACTAATTGACTCAATGAAGGGTGAGCGAGCAGAGGGCGTCAACCAGCGCCGACAGAAACGCCGCAAGCGGACAAAGTCCTCAGCGGCAGCAGTTGGGGTCGAGTACCAGACACAGGGCGGCGAGGGCTTCGCGGCGGACACGGTGGCGGACGTTCATGCCGCGCCGTTCGGACTCGACCATGCCCGCTTTGCGAAGCTGGCCAAGGTGATGGCTTACCGTGGATTCGGAGAGCCCGACCGAACCGGCGAGGTCGCCACCGTTCTCCTCACCCGCGGGGCTGGTCAGCAGCAGTGACAGCAACTTCACCCGGACCGGATCCGCGATCGCCTTGAGCCGCAGTGCCACTTCCAGGGCAGCATCATCGTCCATCGGCGCGGCGGCGACAGGGGCGCAGCAGACCGGGGTGGACATGTCGATTACGGGCAGTGCCTTAGGCATGGTCATGACCTTACTCGACTTCTTGACATATGTCGAAAAGGTGGCAGACTCAGCGAGGTCAGCTTTTCGACATATGTCTCACAAGCGGAGGTTGCCGTCATGTCCCGTGTTCAACTCGCGCTCAATGTCGATGATCTTGAGCAGGCGGTGCGGTTCTATTCGGCGCTGTTCAAGGCCGAACCGGCCAAGCGCAAGCCCGGCTATGCCAACTTCGCGATCGCCGAGCCGCCGCTGAAGCTCGTGCTGATCGAGAATCCCGGCCACGGCGGCAGCGTCAACCACCTCGGAGTCGAGGTGGAGACCTCCGAGCAGGTCCACTCCGAGATCGAGCGCCTGTCGCAGGCGGGGATGTTCACCGAAGAGCAGATCGCGACCACGTGTTGCTTCGCCACTCAGGACAAGGTGTGGGTCACCGCGCCGGATTCCGAACGCTGGGAGGTCTACACGGTGCTGGCCGACAGCGACACCTTCGGCACCGCGCCGCAGTTCGAGGACGACGCGAAGGCGCAGGCATGCTGCGGCACGGCTGAAGCCGGTTCCGGCGGTGCCGCGCCGAAGGAGCAGGCGGCGTCCGGCACGGGATGCTGCGGCTGACGAAACCTGGTCCGGGGGCACGCGCATTCCCTGACGGGCGCGCCCCTGCCCTCCCGGTTGCCGGTGGCACCGCCCGGTCGCTCGTGTAGCTGTTCCCAGGCCGCTGCCCGGGTTGACACCACCAGATCAACTCAGTCAGCATTGACTCAATGAATACTGAGTGGGTTTCTTCGGTAGTGTCGCGAGCCCAGGTGCATGCCGCGCTGGGCGAGCCCGCACGGCTGGCGATCGTGGATCGCCTGATACTCGGGGACGCCTCGCCCGGCGAACTCGGCCGCGATCTGGGCCTGCCCAGCAACCTGCTCGCGCATCACGTCAAGCTGCTGGAGCAGGCCGGTGTGATCGAACGGTCCCGGTCCGAGGGCGACCACCGGCGTACCTACCTCCGGCTGAAGCCGGCCGCACTGACCGGCCTGGCGCCGGCCGGGGTGCGCGCCGCGCCCCGGGTGGTGTTCGTGTGCACCCGGAATTCGGCGCGCTCGCAACTTGCGGCCGCGCTGTGGAAGCGGCACAGCCGCGTGCCCGCGACGTCCGCCGGTACCGACCCGGCGCCGCGCGTTCACCCGCGCGCGGTGGCGGTCGCCCGCGCGCATGGCCTGTCCTTGCCGCGAACCCGCACCACACACATCGACGACGTGCTGCGACCCCGCGACCTGGTGGTCGCGGTGTGCGACACCGCGCACGAGCACCTTGGGACCGCCGCGCCCGACCGGCTGCACTGGTCGGTGCCCGATCCCGTCCGCGCCGACACCGACGACGCCTTCGACCACGCCCTGCACGAACTCACCGACCGGGTCACCCGCCTGGCGGCCGCCGTCCCTCCTTCAGGAGACACGCGATGACCACCTTCCACCGCGACGACCTTTCCGGGGACCAACGGCACGCCCTGCGCACCGTCAGGCGAACCTGCGCCGCGAGTTCGACGGGATCCTGAGCGGCGAGACCATCGAACGCCGCGTCCGCGGCCCGCTCGCCGAACTCGGCGTTCCCGCCGAGGCAGGCCGAGACGCAGCCGACGGTGAGTCACCCTCCGCGGGATGCTCCGGGACCGGATGCCCGCGCCCACTGCGACCGATTTCACCGGCTCGGGCAGGCCGGGCATCGGCTTCTTCAATATATCATTAGATACTGATGTCACTGGATACTGATGCGTTGCGGGTGCTGGCCGACCCGTTGCGGGCCCGCATCCTGGAGTTGCTGGCCGACGAGGCGCTGTGCACCTGCCATCTGGTGGAGGCCACCGGCGCCCGGCAGACCAACGTCTCCAATCACCTGCGCCAGTTGCGGGAGGCCGGGTTGGTGGAGACCGAGCCGCACGGCCGCTACACCTACTACCGGCTGCGGCCGGACGCGGTCCAGCACGCCGCCGATTCCCTGTCCGCGCTCGCCGAACGCGCCCGTGTCCACTCCGATCTCAGGAGGCCCTGTTGAGCCAGACGACCGAGACCAAGAGTGCGGCCGCCGACGACGCCGTGCTGCAGCGGCTGTCGTTCCTGGACCGGTTCCTGCCGGTGTGGATCGGCGCGGCGATGGTCGCCGGTGTCCTGCTGGGCCGCTTCGTGCCCGGCCTGCAACGGGTGCTGGACGCGGTGAAGGTCGGCGAAGTGTCGCTACCGATCGCGCTGGGCCTGCTGCTGATGATGTACCCGGTGCTGGCGAAGGTCCGCTACGACAGGCTGGACACCGTCACCCGGGACAAGCGCACCATGATCGCCTCGCTCGTGCTCAACTGGCTCGTCGGCCCCGCGCTGATGTTCACCCTGGCGTGGCTGTTGCTGCCCGACCTGCCGGAATACCGTACGGGCCTGATCATCGTCGGCCTCGCCCGCTGCATCGCCATGGTCATCATCTGGAACGACCTCGCCTGCGGCGACCGGGAAGCCGCGGCCGTGCTCGTGGCGCTGAACTCGGTGTTCCAGGTCATCATGTTCGGGGTACTGGGCTGGTTCTACCTGCAGATCCTGCCCGGCTGGCTCGGGCTGGACACCGCGGCGCTGGATGTCGACGCCTGGACCATCGCCAAGAGCGTGCTGATCTTCCTCGGGATCCCACTGCTCGCGGGCTACCTGTCCCGCCGCGTCGGGGAGAAGACCAAGGGGCGGCAGTGGTACGAGGCGAAGTACCTGACCAAGGTCGGCCCGATCGCACTGTACGGCCTGCTGTTCACCATCGTGGTGCTCTTCGCCCTGCAGGGACACACGATCACCGCACGGCCGCTGGACGTCGCCCGGATCGCCCTGCCACTGCTGGTCTACTTCGCGATCATGTGGGCCGGCTCCTACACACTGGGCAAGGCGATCGGGCTGAACTACTCCCGGACCACCACGCTGGCTTTCACGGCGGCGGGCAACAACTTCGAGCTCGCCATCGCCGTCGCCATCGGCGTGTTCGGCGTGACCTCCGGACAGGCGCTGGCCGGGGTCGTGGGGCCGCTGATCGAAGTGCCGGTGCTGGTCGCCCTCGTCTATGTCAGCCTCTGGCTGCGTCAACGCTGGGCCCGCACCGACCCGATCAGCCGCTGATCCCGTCGCTCAGTCGACCAGCGGGTCCGGGAAGCCGAACAGGATGACCGCGGTCGGGGCCAGCACGACGATGCCGCTCACGGCGATCTGATCCTTGCCTCATCACGGCGGACCTCTTCAGCGGGCCGCCCCTTGACCAGGTAGACCGCGGCCACCGCGGAAAGGAACCGGCAGGGTGAACCGCTCCGGAGGCGCCAGTGCTGCGGTGCTGTCAGCGGTTCGTCGTGGTCTCGCTCGCGCAGGACGCCGCCGACGCCCCGGCACGTGCGGCACTGTCGATGTTGTCCTCGACCCAGCTGCCCAGCATCCGCAGTGGCACGGCCGCGCTGTGCCCGAGCTCGGTGAGCATGACGAGGACGTCGAAGAGATGTTTGCCGTGTTTTGCGGCGGTGGAGAGGTAGCTGCGGATCGCGCAGAATTGTTTGGCCCCGGTGAGGGTGCGTAGGCAGCCGGACACCTTCTGTCGCAGCTTGTCTTGCCGGTCACGCAGTCTGCGGGCCAGCGCGTTGTGTTTGCGCATGGTTTCGCTGCTGCGGTCGGCGATTTGGGTGATCCCGATCGGCACTGCCGAGCGATAGAGCCCGATCTGCCGCGCCAGCGCGTCAGCCTCGATGTGATCGGAACCAGCGGCGATGGCCTCGACCCTCAGCCTCTGCAGGGCGACCAGCCGAACCAACTGCACGCGGTTCGGGCTTCCCTATAGGGGCGTCGACCCAGCGCGACCGAGCCTTGTACAGGCGATGTGACCGCTCTGCGGTCTGGGTTGTCGCGACGAACTTGGCGTCATCGTCTGCATGCATTAGCCAAGCAAGTGCGACGGCGATCAGCGGTGTGGCCTGCTGAGTGTGCCGATGTGTTTGCCTCCCGGCGCCTGATCCGGGACGGCCTCGGGCCGGTACCCGGTCGGCGGAAAGCCTGCATCGTCGAGCATGTCATCGATTTCCCGCCGCCCTCGATCGAGTACCGGCATCAGTGCGCGCGGCGAGACATGGTCGGGCAACGGCATATCGACGATCAGGTCGCGCACTGTGAAGGGGCGGGAGATCCATTGCCATAGATCGCTCACGTGCTGCACCATCGCAGGTGTATCCAGCTCGGTGAGCGTGCGGCTGTAGTCTGTCGGGTCTTGGCCGAGGGCGGCCCGCAGCCCGGATCGACGGACGAGGCAGGGAAAGCAGTAGCCACAGTTGCCGAAGCGACCCCGCACTGCCGGAGGATGGCCGCAGCTCACCGTGCGTGCGAGCGCATCGGGAGACAGTCCGGCCGTCGTCGCCTGCTCGCATACCTCGCCCTTGGTCAGACCGAGATAGGGATTCTCGATCCGGATTTCGCCGCCGACCACGGCGATCAGCCGGTTGATCTCCGCCAGCACCCACGGGTGGGCCGACCGTGTCGAGTTTGCCCCGATCCGGCCCGGCGTCAAGGGCGGGTTCAGGGCCACCTGTCCGTTCTCGGGCATCGCGACCACCTGCAAGCGGTGCGCGGACGCCGCATAAACGGCCGTCGCGGCGAACAGGAATCCTCGCGACCGGGTACTCGGCTCCAGTCCCCCGTCGACCTTTCTCGGTTCATCGCGAACCCGTGCCAGGCGGACGGCGCCAGGCCGGATGGCGTCGATGTGGTGGCACAGCTCGATTTGTGGCACGGATCCGCGGGCGTGATCGTGCCCGATTAGCAGCAGACGCCGAGTGCCGTCGCGGACCCGGCGTGCCGCGTAGGCGCCCGAGTCGAGCCCCCCGGAGAACAGGGCGGCCTCCTCGGCCCGCCACCCCGCGAACGCGCGCTGTTGACCATCGATCGGTCTCGCTCCGGCCCGGACGCTGACAAGCCACCGGTCGCCGGTCATGACCTGGAGCACCCGGTTCAGCAGCGACAGCGGTTCCCCGTACCAAAAGCCCGGCTCGATGATCTGGACTACCAGCTCGATGTCCCGGGTCCAACGGTCAGCCGCCCGAGCACGTAGGGCTCGTTTGTCCGCCAAAAACACGGCTCGAGCCAGCGTCAGCAGATCCTCCGCCCAGATCGGCGTCGAGTCGCTCGCCAACTGCACCGCCGACCGGACCCTCGTGAGCGTGCTGCGGAAGTCCCCCTCGGTCAACGAGATCCACCCACGCCGACTGGATGACGGCGCCTGCGCCGCGAAGTCGAACCGAAACACTGCGCCACTCATGGGTTCCCGCCATCGATGCCGAACGCACGCAGGATGGCGTCTCGGGCGAGTTCACGTCCCAGGTCGACCACAGACAACCCGTCGTCGCGTTTCTCCTTCTCCTGGCAGGGAGTGGGAACCATCTCCACCACCTTCCCGGCAAGCCAGTTTACGATCTTTCCCGCGGGGTCGAGGACGGGCAGTACCGGAACCATCAGAGTGATCTTTCCCGCGATCACGGTCGCGAGGAACCCCGTGACCAGATCGGCGAAGAACAACCTGTAGATCTCGCAGAACAAGCCGTCCTCGATCGGTGTCGCGGCCGCGTCAGTGCCCGTTTCGACCGCGTGCCGCAACACCGGATGCTTGGTCAACAACGTTTCGGCGGCCTGCGCAGCGGCGCGCCGCGCGACCGCATCGGTCAGCACACCACCTTGGCCCGCGGTCCGCGCGACGAAGCGGCTCACGAACAGCTCCGCCCGTTCGTCCGCCGTGGTGCCCGCCAGCGGCCCGAGCGCCACCGGCCCCTCACGACTCAGCGCCTCCACCACATCCACCAGACCGCCCCCCACTTTTCGGCCGGTCTCGACCAAACCGAACGCGGCAGTGTCCGCGCGCAGCTCCGACTCGAGCGCCGCCAAGAACGCGGAAGCATGCCGGGCAGCCTCCACGTCCTGCCACCGCTCGACAGGTCCCGGCACTGCTCCGACCGCTCCGCCCGCGGAGGTCTCACCATCTCGCCTGGAGGACGCCGTCCCGGCCACGACGCGCTCAACCTCGATCAGGGAACGCGTCAGTGCGCCTCGGGCCGCTCGCCACGAACCACCCACCGGGCCAGGCAACTTCGTGGACGTCCCCATGGCACCCCCCTGCTGGTCCCCTCTCACTTAAAACCACTGTTCGTTGCCACTCAACAGCTTTCCGTAACTCCACCCGTCTGGAGCAATCCAGCGGCGGCCAAATCAGATTCGTCCTGGACTGCTACGGCCAGCCGGTTGGCGGCAGTTGGCAAACCCTGACGCAGCGCGGCCCCGATCGCGCTATCGGCGCCAAGGGCGCGGGGGTACGGGTTTCATCCGCTGGGTGCGTGGGCTGACCACGTGTCGAAGGCACCGGCGCACCACTGGTGATCATGTTGTGGCCGGGCAACGCCGGCTCCAACACCGCTGCTGACCACCAGCAGGTGTTGGCGGCTGCGTTGGCGCGATTGCCGTTGCAGTCTGGGCATCGGGTAGACAGGAAAGTGTTGGTGCGCACTGATTCCGATGGCGGAACTCGCGAATTCGTGTGCTACTGCCAGCAGCGTCGGTTGCAGTATTCGGTCGGGTTCACCCTCACCACGCTCACCGCCGCCGCGGTCGAGAAGATCCCTGAGCATGTGTGGACACCCGCCTACGAGGCCGACGGCAAGGTCCGGGATGGGGCGTGGGTGGCCGAGCTGACCGGGTTGATCGATCTCACCGGCTGGCCGCCCGGGATGCGTGTGATCGTGCTCGCCGAACGCCCGCACCCCGGCGCGCAACTGCGGTTCACCGACCGCAACGGGTTGCGGCTGACCGCGTTCGCCACCAACACCTCCCGCGGCCAGCTGCCCGATCTCGCCTGGCTGCAACTGCTCGCCCTGCATGGGCACGACGCAAGCCGCTGGGAACCCAAACGTCTGTGCCTGCGGCTGTTCTCCGCCGCCGCCCGGCTCACCCGTCAAGCACGGCAAACCCAGCTCCGGTTCGCCACACACTTGGCCTGGATCAAACTGATTACCACCGCACTGACCCATCTGTCTGATTGTGTAGGTGGTGTGGGGGCTTGGAAGTAGCCGCGGACGAGGTGGGGTTGGCGCTGACGGCGGCAGACGCACTTGGGCCCGTGCCGGGCGTGGCCGGAAGCGGGGAAGCCTCGAAGCATCGGCGATCGAGCGATCAGGAGGCCTGCGATGATGTTCTGGGGCGGTTACGGCATGGGTGGCTGGGGATACGGGCTTTCGATGCTGGCCATGGTTCTGTTCTGGGGTGCGGTGATCGCGGGAATCGTCGCCCTGGTCCGCCACACCGGGCGCACTTCACGACACCAGGAGCCCGCGACGGGGACGCAGCAGCACACTCCCGGTCAGACACCCGAGCAGACACTGGCGGAACGGTTCGCCCGCGGTGAGATCGACGAGGACGAGTACCGGCGGCGCTTGGAGGTTCTGCGCTCCGGCGCCGCGCACCCGGGTACCGGAGAAGGGCGCTGAACCGCCGGTGCCGACGGCCAAGGCTTCGTCCCGGGTGCCCATGCGCTGGGCACGCCCTCTACCGCAGGGACGCACGCCGCCACCCTGAGGGCGACCATCAGTACCTGTGTGCCATCCCCGGCTAGGCACGGGAAGGCATGACTGGACCTTCACCGTCCCGCTGCCGTCCTCCTGGCACCCGCGCACGCTCGCCCCGGCCGCTCACACCTTGGAGCGACTGGCCGACCGGTGCCTCTCGGGCCGAAGCCCCGGTTCTGCTAGATTCGCCACCGTGCGTGTCCGTTCGGCTACCCGTTGTCGGGCCGTCATCGTCCTGGTGATGCTGGGGCTGCTGATCGGCGCCGTCCTTCACCCGGAGGCCGGGTCGGAAGGCGCCGTTCCCGTCGGCCACGCCATCCTGCTGGGCGCGAGCCCCTCCGGCGGACAATCGCCAGCGGGTGAACACGACGCTCATCTGAACCACCCCCAGGCGGCCTCCGTCACGACCCGGTCCGGCGGTGAGACCGCACAACTCGCCGTCGAACCCATCCCGCCCGCCGCGTCTGGCGTCCCGGTGCGATCGCCGGTGAGCACGGCCGCGCCGGTGCGCCCAGCGGACCAAGCTGGGCGGAGACATCTTCTCGATCTCGGCGTGTTGCGCATCTGATCGCGCTTTCAGCGCCCGCTGCCGAGGCTTGTCCTTCGAAGGCGGCGCAGCCGGTCATGCCCGCAATCAGCGAGAGATCGAAGGTCGATGAACGTCCTACCCCAGCAATGCACTCTGCCTGCCCCCGCTCAGTTGCTCAACTCCGGCCCGTGCTGCCACTCGCTGGCTCGCGCCGTCGGCAATACGCCGGTGCTGTGGATCGACGCCGCCGGCGACCCGGGCCGTGGATTCTGGGCCAAGCTCGAAGGTTTCAACCCCGGCGGGATGAAGGACCGGCCAGCACTGCACATGGTCGCCAAGGCCCGGGACCGGGGTCAGCTCGCCATCGGCGACCCGATCATCGAGTCCACCAGCGGCACCCTCGGCCTGGGACTCGCCCTGGCCGGCAGCGTCTACGGCCACCCCGTCACCCTGGTCACCGACCCGGGCATGGAACCGATCGTGCGGCGCATGCTCACCGCCTACAGCGCCCGCGTGGAACTGGTCAGCGAGCCGCATCCGGTGGGTGGCTGGCAGCAGGCCCGCCGCGACCGCGTCGAGCGCCTGCTTGCCGAGCAGCCTGGGGCGTGGTGCCCCGACCAGTACAACAACCCGGACAACGTCGCCGCCTACGCGACACTGGCCGATGAGCTGGCCGCCCAGCTCGGCCGGATCGACATCCTGGTCTGCTCGGTCGGCACCGGCGGCCACTCCGCCGGAACGTTCCGTGCACTGCAACACCATTTCCCGCACGTGAAACTCATCGGCGTGGACACGATCGGCTCGGCCATCTTCGGGCAGCCCGCCACCACCCGCCTCATGCGGGGCCTCGGTTCCAGTATCCATCCCGGCAACGTCGACTACGGCGCCTTCGACGAAGTGCACTGGGTCGCCCCGCACGAAGCGGTGTGGACCTGCCGCCGCCTCGCGGCAACCCACCACGCCACCGGCGGGTGGAGCGTGGGCGCCGTCGCGCTCGTCGCAGGCTGGGTGGCACGCACGCACGACCCGGACGTCCGTATCGCCGCGGTGTTCCCCGACGGGCCGCACCGCTACTTCGACACCGTTTACAACGACGACTACTGCGCCCGCCACGGCCTGCTCGACACACCGCCCCCAGCGGAACCGGAGACCATTGCCCATCCCGATGAGCAAGCGGTCACCCGGTGGACCAGGTGCCGCGAGGTCCTCGCTCCCGCCTCGTCGGGCGCTTTCCTGGTCAAGGAAGGCAACCGATGACGCACCTGGCCCAGCGGTTCCGCTCATTCGGCAGGCCGACCCGGCTGTTGATGGTCAACCAGTTCACCATCAACCTCGGCTTCTACATGCTCATGCCCTACCTCGCCACCTACCTCTCGGGACCGCTCGGACTGGCGGGCTGGGCGGTCGGGCTGGTACTCGGCGTGCGGAACTTCTCCCAGCAAGGCATGTTCCTGCTCGGCGGCACACTCGCGGACCGTTTCGGATACAAGCCGCTCATCGTCGCGGGCTGCCTGTTGCGCACCGCCGGATTCGCCCTGCTCAGCGTGGTCGGCTCACTGCCCGCGCTCATCGTCGCCTCCGCGGCCACGGGGTTCGCCGGAGCCCTGTTCAACCCCGCGGTCCGCGCCTACCTCGCCGAGGACTCCGGGCCGCGGCGGCTGGAGGCGTTCGCCGTGTTCAACGTGTTCTACCAGGGCGGGATCCTCGCCGGCCCTCTCGTCGGGCTGGCGCTGACCGCTGTCGACTTCCGCCTCACCTGCCTGGTCGCGGCCGCGGTGTTCGCCGTCCTCACCCTCGTTCAACTTCGAGCGCTTCCTCCATGGGCGATGAGGAACTCCGGAAAGCGGAGCTCCATACTCGCCCAATGGCGGACGGTGGCCTCCAACCGCACGTTCATGCTCTTCGCCCTGGTGATGACCGGCTCCTACGTGCTGTCCTTCCAGACCTACCTCGCACTACCGATGGAAGCGCGACGCGTCGCCGGCTCGGCGACCGCGGGGGACGCTCTCGTGGCCGGGCTGTTCGCGGTTTCCGGAGTGCTTGCCCTCGCCGGGCAGTTGAAGGTCACGGGCTGGTTCAAGGCACGGTTCTCCCCCGGCACCTGCCTGGTCATCGGCATGGCCCTGATGGCACTGGCTTTCGTCGCACCCGTGATCGCGGCCCGCGCCGGCTCGATCCCGGCCGCCATCGCTCTCGTCGCAGCCGCCGGGATGCTGGCACTGGGCACGGTCGCGGTGTTCCCGTTCGAAATGGACACCGTCGTCCGCCTCTCGGGCGAACGACTGGTGGCCACACACTACGGCTTCTACAACACCATCGTCGGCGTGGGCATCCTGCTGGGAAACCTCGGCACCGGCACAGTGTTCGACCTGGCACGTGCGGCCGGATGGCCGGAGATCCCCTGGCTGGGGCTGGCCTTGCTCGGCAGCCTCTGCGCACTGGGACTGCGCCGCCTCGACCGCGGCCGCCGACTGGCGGCCGAAGCCGCGGCGGCGTGAACGGGGGGCCTTTACGGGACCCCGCGGCGAGAAGACCCATCGGGCAGCACAACAGCGACGCTGTCGGCCACGGCCACGCCGATGCCCCAGCCGTGAGCCCGCCGACACTGGCAGGGTGAGGCGATCGGGCCAGCACGTAGGTCGTGAACGCCTCCCAGGCGACGCGACCATCGACGAAAACCCAGGCCGGGGTGCGGCCTCGTGCGCCTGGTCGAGCAGTGCGCGAGCCACAGTGCCGGGCTGACCGTGCAGGGCCTGTGCGCTGATCCACCACGACGGCTGGTTGTCGGCGATGCGGGTGGCGTCGACGAAACGGATGGGTACTGCGAGGTCAGTGACGACCTCTGGCGCCATCTCAATGAAGCTGCCGGGGTAGACGCTCCCGACAGGCCACTACCGCTTCGTAACCGTTCGGGCCGAGGAGCTGAGCGAACGGAGTGTTTTCAGCGGTCGAGGAACGGAATCATCTGTCGGCGCTGTTCCTTCTCCATCGCGTGCACATCCCTTACAAGAAGCGGGTGAACGTCCTGGTCGCGCCGAGTCTGTTCCGTAACATTGAGTCCGGGACGCCACTGACGGATGGAGGGGCAACCTCATGGACGAGGCGGAAAGCGGTGTCGCGCAACGAGTTGCCGAATGGCGCAAGCTGGCTGGTCTGACGCAGAACCAGTTGGCCAGCAGGGCCAACGTGTCCGCATCGCCGGTGCGCAAGGTCGAGCAAGGCCGCGCGCCCGCCTCCCCGGCCTTCGTCGCCGCCGTAGCACGTGCGCTCAATACCGGTGTCGCGGATTTACTGGGGCAACCATTCGCGCAACGCACTCGCACTGAACACCGGCTTCATGCCACGATCCCGCCGTTGAGGAGGGAACTCGCCGCGCACAACGTCGCACCCGACGAGGGCGTGCAACCACGCTCGCTGGACGATCTAGCGAAAGCGGTTGCCCTGGCATCACACCATCATCACGCGGTCAACCTCGATGCTCTGGGTAGCGAGCTTCCGGGTTTGCTCGCCGAGCTGCGCGCCCAAGTGTGGAGTACGACCGGGGCCGAGCAGGAACGGGCCTACTGGCTGCTGACCGAGGCTTACTACGCGGCCAGCCAGGCTGCCTACAAGCTCGGATACATCGACCTGGCCTCCTTGGCCGTGGACCGTTACGAGTGGGCCGCCGAACGCAGCGGCGACGAACTGGCAATCCTGGTCGGCGACTATCAACGCGCGGGCGAGATGATCGGCGCGGCCGACTGGAACGGCGCTCTCCGACTGCTCGAACAGAGCCGCGCCCGCATCGCCGACCAGATCTCGAGCAACGACGCGCCCACCCTCGCCGTGTGGGGCAGCCTCCACCTCAAGTCCGGCTTGGCCGCCGCCCGGGCCGGCGACCTGGCCACCGCCGACGCGCACTGGAACGAGGCCAACGAAGCGGCCCAACGGCTCGGCGCTGACCGGGACGACTACCGCCTCTGCTTCGGCCCGACCAACGTCAACATCTGGTCCGTCGGTCTCGCGGTCGAGGCAATGGACGGCACCGAGGCGGTCAAGCGCGCCCAACGGTTCGACATCCCACCCCAGACCCAACGCGAACGTGCCGGCCACCACTGGATCGATGTCGCGCGTGGTTTCCTGCTGCACGGTGACCTCGACAAGGCCACCCGCAGCCTCTACCGGGCCAAGGAAATCTCGCCGCAGCAGACGAAGTACCACCCGATGGTCCACGAGACCATCCGGACACTGGCACGGGCTCGCCGGCGGACGGATCCGGTCGCGCGCCTCGCCGCATGGGCCGGCGTCCAGAACCCTTGACAAGACCTCCGGGCCGAGGTGAAAACGCATGCCGTCACTGGGCGAGGTGATCGCGCAGCTTCATGTGGCGCTCCAGCTGATCGGCAACGCACGAGCCCATCTCACCGACGCCAACAGTCTGCTCGACGAATCCAGCCAGCTGTTCACGCAGGTCTGGCAGACTTCTCCCAACCCGCTGGCCGCCCAAACCCTGGCAGCGGTTTCCGAGGCCCAACAGGCCATCGCCGATCGGCACCAAGGCCTGGAAAGCGCGACGAATGCCGTGCAGGGCTACCTGCAGGGTCTTGGCGCGGACAGCACTGCCGCAAGCCCACCCCAAGGAAACCTGCCCCCTCCAGCCGCACAGGCCGCCCCGGCCCGCGCGGGCAAGGGCCGCCCAGCGGCCGTCGCCGGTCAGTGGCAGGGCAAGAACGCCGCCGAACACGCGCGCGACGCGGGCAAGTTGATCGGCCGCGCACCGGCCAAACCGAAGAAGCGCCCCATCCGGGAGGTTCGTTCACTCGAAGAGCTGGACGAGTTGTTCGCCGCCCTGTCGGCGGGTGGTCAGAAGATCGAAGCACCAACCTACGCGGGCTCCGTGCTGTTGTTCCCCGACGGAACCAGGATCGGTTACCGAGTGAAGTCAAAGACTACAGTGGAACCGACCATCGACATCACAGCGCCAGGCGGGTGGTCGTTGAAGATCCACGTCAACACACAGGGGTGGGACTAGCGATGCTGGAGGAGTTGCGAACTCAGCTTCTTGAAGCCGCCGAAGACGACTGGATCTACTTCGCCGAACTGATGGGCATGGTGCGCGACGTCACCGGATCAAGTGACGACCTCCTGAACAAGGCGGGACAGGCCGCGGCGCAGTTCGTCCGGGAAGGCGCCATCGTCCCCGGCACGCTCACCGAAGCGGACGGGTTCACACCCTGGCCGACCAGCCCCACGGAGTCGGCCGAACGGATCGAAACGGAAGTAGCCGCGATGCTCCGCGACGGGGTTGAACCCTCGCTCGGAGACGTGTGCTGGTTCGATCTACCGAAAGACACTGCATCGACGTGAGCCCGGCGGCGTCAGCTGAGCAATACGCTCGCGAAAGCGCCGATGATCAGGGCCAAGGGGTAGTTCACACTTTGTACTCGGGCCACCGAGCGACACGACGCACGAGCAGTCCACCGCCTTAACCATGCCAGCCACCCCGCGCGGCAACGGATGGCCACCAGGGGGCTTCGGCAGCGCGGGATAGTGGCACCGCAACGGCGCTCTCTCAGCTCCCAGCCGTCTCGTTGATCGCCGCGTAGAGCACGGAGTCCCGCCAGGTCCCACGAAGGAACACGTGACTGCGCAGCCTGCCTTCACACCGCATACCGATCTTCTCCAGCACACGCGCGCAGGCCACGTTCTCCGGGCGGCATGTCGCCGCGATACGTCGAAGCCCCAAGCGCTCGAAGCCGAACAGCAGAAGCAGTCGACCAGCCTCGGTCGCGTATCCCCGCGACCAGACCTCTCGGTGGAAGACGTAACCCAACTCGCCACGAGCATGCTCGCGACTCGTCACCCGCAGCGCGGCGGACCCCACCAGCCGACCCGAATCCCGCTCGACCACAGCGAGATTGAACTCCGACCGCTCCGCACTGCGCGCCTGCGCCAACACGCCACGCAGGAACACTCGAGTGTCCTCAGCACTGTTGGGACCCCAACCGGTGTAGCGAGTCACCTCACGATCGCTGGCAAACGCATGCACAGACAACTCATCCGAGGCGACGAAGTCGCGCAACAACAGCCGCTCGCCCATCAGGCAAAACCCGTCGCGCTCGCACGCCTCGAACATCCGACCCCCAACCGCTCACAGCGCCCTCAATCCCAGCCAGTCTGCACGACCCGGCCAACCAAGGCAGAACGATTAACGACCCCCGGGGCTCCGCCCCGGCCGTGTCCCGGCCCCGTCGACGTTCACCAGCGAGCCACTGATCCCGGCGGCGAAGCCATTTCCACAAGGCGGTGGGGACCCGTGGCGGATACGCGGCTGCAGGGAGAACGGGAGTGGTTCGGAGACAGAACGGCATGACCTGGTCGGCACAGCGAACGACGCACGCAGAGCCGCCGCAGAAAGATTCTGCCAAACAACACCCAGCCGGGTGACCAGGCTGGAGCAGTTTTGGGTGACCCCATTTGAAACGGGGTCATGCACTGCTCCAGTTTTGCTCCACCTACTGAACGGTAACTTGACAGCGGTCCACAATGGACCAATTTTCGGTGGACCAAAAAACAGCGCCCGGCCTGCGGAAACCGCAGTGCCGGGCGATCATGAAAACTGTGGAGCTAAGGGGACTCGAACCCCTGACCCCCTCACTGCCAGTGAGGTGCGCTACCAGCTGCGCCATAGCCCCGAGACCGGAGTGGACTCCGTGTCCGTCTGCGTATACGTTACAACACCCTCGAACCAGTGTTGCAGCGGGGGTCCGCAACCGCGGACCCCCGCTCGCGTCACGCCTGGTTCACCAGGTTGGTCAGCCAGTTCGGGTCGGTCCAGTCGACCCGCGTGCCGTTGTGCAGGACGGTGGGTGTGCCCTGGAACGACGGGTCCTGGGACAACTGCTGGAAGGCCGCGTTGATCTGCTGGTCGTAGGTCCCGTTGTTGACGCAGGTGCCGAACTCGGGCGCGGTGATGCCCAGGTCCTGGCCCAGCTTCGTCAACTGTGCCTTGTCGTAGCCGCGCTTGCCTTCTTCGGGCTGGCTGGCGAACAGGCTGTCGTGGAACGGGGTGAACTTGCCCTGGTCGGCGGCGCACAGGGCGGCGTTGGCCGAGTCGAGCGAGTAGCCGGGCGGGTCGGAGCGGTTGTTCAGCAGCGGGATCATGTGATAGCTGACCTGCAGGTTCCCGGACTTGATCTGCTGCTCGATCTGACTGCCGTAGGCCTTCTGCAGCTGCCCGCAGTACGGGCACAGGAAGTCGGCGTAGATGTCGACCTTGACCTTGGCGTCGGCCTTCCCGGACACGACCACGACACCCTGCCGCTCGGCCGGATTGTCCAGGGAAGCGCCGGTGGTCTGCGGCGGGATCGCCTGGCCCGCGGTGTTGTTCTTCGACGCGTTCGTCCAGAGCACGCCACCGATGACGACCGCGGCCAGCACCACCACGGCGACCACGGCCACGATCACCCTCCGGTTGCCGCCGGCGGAACCGCGCGCCTGGGCCACCGCCCTCGCCCCCGCCGACTGCTGCTGGCGCTTGCGCACGGAACGTTCCGCTCCACCCACTTGATCAGATCCTTTCTGCTTCGCTCACCGGCTCGTCCGGGGCGGGCTCCCGCTCTCCGGCATGGAGCCAGCCGTCCACGGCGAGCCGTGTCCTGGACCGGAGGATCAGCCAGCCGGCCAGCACCAGGAAGCCGACGTCACGAGCGATCTCCTGAGGATATTGCGTCTGCCCTTGCGTCACCTGGCCACCGCCGCCGAAGCAGCCGCAGTCGATGGTCAGCCCGCGCGCCCAGGACTGGGCGACCCCGGCGATGAACAGCACCAGAAGGACCGCCGAGGCCACCGCGGTGATCCGGGTGAGCAACCCCGCCAGCAGAAGCACACCGAGCGCGAGCTCCAGCAGCGGCAGGGCCGTGGCCACCGGGTGTACCAGGGCGGACGGCAGGATCTCGTAGGCCTTCACCGCGAGGTACGTCTGCCCGGGGTCCGAGATCTTGATCGACCCGGACACCAGCCAGACCGCGGCGAGGCCGAGGCGAACCAGAGTCCCGGCGACATCGAGCACGGGTTGGGAAGGGCGGAACACACTCCTAGGCTATCCGCGGGTCCTTCAGAGCGCGGTGAAGTATCGCCGCCCCAGCGGGAGGGAGTCGCCCGTGCCCCTCGTCCGAGTGATGATCGTTGTCGCGCTCCTCTGCGGGCTCACCGCCTGTTCCCGGCACGCCCCTGGCACGCTGCTGGGCAAGGCCGACGACGGCCGTCTGGTGATCGGGATCCGCTTCGACCAGCCAGGTTTGGCCGAACACACCCCCGATGGCCGGTTCGTCGGATTCGACGTGGAGGTCGCCACCTATCTCGCCGGGCAGCTCGGCGTGAAGCCCTCGGAGATCGTCTGGCGGGAAACCATGTCCTCGACCAGAGAGACGGATCTCACCTCGGGGGCGGTCGATCTGGTCGTCGCGACCTACTCCATCACGCCGCAACGCGAGCAGCTCATCGCCTTCGCCGGGCCCTACTTCGAAACGGGCCAGGACCTTCTGGTGCGCCGCTCCGACACCACGATCGGCGGCCCCGAATCGCTCGACGGGCGCCGGTTGTGCTCGGTGGCGGGCTCGACTCCCGCCCAAGAGGTCAAGAACCGGTTCGCGAAGGCCGTGCGGCTGGTCGAGTACCCGCGCTATCCGGACTGCGTGACCGCACTCCTGGCGGGCCAGGTCGATGCGGTGACCACCGACGGCGTCATCCTGGCCGGCTACGTCACCCAGAACCCGGAATTGCTGAAGGTGGTGGGCAAGCCCTTCTCACAGGAGCGGTACGGCGTCGGCCTGCGCCGGAACGATCCGGAGGGCCGCGCGGCCGTGGCGGGCGCGATCCAGCGGATGATCGACAGTGGAGCCTGGCTGACCGCGCTGAAGGCCACGATCGGCCCCTCCGGCTATCCCCTTCCCGCACCACCTACCGTGACCGAACGATGAACCTGCCCGACCTCCCCGTCCGAGCGGTACTCGGCGAACTCGACGCTGCCCTGTCGGCCCACGGCACCGCGGTCCTCGTCGCACCGCCGGGCACCGGCAAGACCACGCTCGTCCCGCTCGCGCTGGCCGAACACGCACAGGGGCGCATCGTGGTGGCCGAACCCCGACGGCTCGCGGCGCGCGCCGCGGCGGCCCGGATGTCCGCCCTGCTCGGCGAACCCGTCGGGGAGACGGTGGGCTACTCGGTCCGGGGCGATCGCAAGGTGTCCGCCCGCACCCGGATCGAGGTGGTGACCTCGGGGCTGCTCGTGCGGCGGGTGCAGGGCGATCCCGAACTCGGCGGCGTGCACACCGTGGTGCTCGACGAGTGCCACGAGCGGCATCTCGACGCCGATCTGCTGCTGGCGCTGCTTCTCGACGTGCGCGCGGGTCTTCGCGAGGACCTGCGGCTGCTCGCGACCTCGGCGACCGTGGCCGCGGACAAGCTCGCCTCGCTGCTCGGTTCCGCGCCGGTGATCACCGCGCACGCCCGGACCTTCCCCGTCGAGCTCCGCTACCAGCCCCCGGCCCGGGACGAGCGGATCGAATCCGCCGTCGCCCGCACGGTGCGCCGGGCACTGGCGGAGGCGGACGGGGATGTGCTGGCGTTCCTGCCCGGCGCCGGTGAGATCGGCCGGGTTTCGGGACTGCTGGGCGAGGTGTCCGAAGTGGATGTGCTGCCGCTGCACGGCAGGCTTCCCGCGGCACGCCAGGACGCCGCGCTGCGGCCCGGCTCCCGGCGACGTGTCGTGCTGGCCACCGCGGTGGCGGAATCCAGCCTCACCGTGCCGGGAGTACGGGTGGTCGTCGACTCCGGCCAGGCCCGGGTTCCGCGCGTGGACCATCGCCGTGGCCTGCCCGGCCTGGCCACGGTGCGGGTGTCCGCGGCGGTGGCCGAGCAGCGGGCAGGCCGGGCGGGCCGCGAGGCGCCCGGCGTCGCCTACCGGTGCTGGGCGCACCACGACCAGGCCACGCTGCCCGCCTATCCGGAACCGGAGATCCGGACCGCGGAACTCTCCCGGCTGGCGCTGGAACTGGCCTGCTGGTCGACTCCGGACGGGAGCGGGCTGTCGTGGTGGGACCCGCCCCCGGAAGGCCCCCTGTCCGCTGCCCGGGAACTGCTGCGCACCCTGGGCGCGGTCGCCTCCGACGGCACGGTGACCGGACGCGGCCGGGACATGGCCGAGCTGGGCCTTCATCCGCGGCTGGCTCGCGCGTTGCTGGACGGGGCCGCCGAGGTCGGTGCTCGCCCGGCGGCCGAGGTGGTGGCCCTGCTCGACACCGGCTCGACGCTCACCGACCTGGAGGCGGAACTGCGCAGGCTGTCCGCCGCCGGAGACCAGCGGTGGCGCACCGAGGTCCGGCGGCTGGCCAAGCTGGTGCGGGGCGGACCGGATCGCCCGGATCCGGCGCTGGTGGTCGCCCTGGCCTACCCCGAACGCCTGGCGCGACGGCGCGAGAAGGGCTCACCGGTCTACTTGATGGCGGGAGGCACGGCGGCCGAACTGCCCGCCGGCAGCGGCCTCGGCGACGTGGAATGGCTGGCCGTTGCCGAGGCCACCCGTGATCCCGGACGGGCGCACGGCGTGATCCGGCTCGCCGCGCGGGCCGACGCCGAGCTGGCCGCCAGGGCCGCCCCGAACCTGCTGTCCGAAGCCGAGGAGGTGGCCTGGTCGGGCGGGGACGTCCTCGCCCGGTCGGTGCGGCGGCTCGGGGCGATCACGCTCGGGCAGCGACCGCTACCCGAGCCGGATCCCGGCCGGGTGTCCGCGGCGCTCGCGGAAGGGTTGCGCAAGGAGGGGCTCGGCCTGCTGCCCTGGCCGCCTGAGGCGGAACGGCTGCGGCAACGGCTGGCCTTCCTGCACGAGGTGCTGGGCCCGCCGTGGCCCGGGGTGGACGACGACGAACTGCTGGCCCGTCTCGACGAGTGGTTGCCGGAACTGGGGACGGCACGGCGGCGCGCGGATCTGGCCCGGATCGACACCGCGGCCGCGCTGCGCCGTCTGCTGCCGTGGCCGGAGGCAGCACGGCTCGAAGAGCTCGCCCCGGACCGGATCGAGGTTCCCTCGGGCTCCCGTATCCGCCTGGACTACGGCTCGGGCAAGCCGGTGCTGCCGGTGAAACTGCAGGAGACCTTCGGCTGGCTGGACACCCCGCGCGTGGCCGGTGTCGCGGTGGTCCTGCACCTGCTGTCCCCGGCGGGGCGTCCCGCCGCCGTCACCAGCGACCTCCGGTCCTTCTGGCGGCAGGGCTATCCGGCGGTACGGGCGGAGCTGCGCGGGCGGTATCCGAAGCACCCGTGGCCGGAGGACCCGCTGACCGCGACCGCCACCCGCCGCACCACGCGGCGCTAGGTTCAGGCGGTGGTGACCCGGATGAACTCCAGCACCTGCGGCCAGGAAAGCGCGAAAGCCTCGGCGTTGACCGGGTTCCGGTGTTTCTTGCGGTCGCTGAAGCCGTGCTCGGCGTGCGGGTAGACGTGCACGATGCTCGCGCCCGTTTCCCTGGACTGCAAAGCGGTCTGCAGCCGCTGGAAGCTTTCGAGCGGCACCGCCGCGTCCGCGCCGGGGTAGAGCATCATCACCGGCGCCTTGATCCGCGCGGTGTGCGCCACCGCGTCGACCTTGTGGTTCGGCGGAGGTGTGCCGGGCACCGTGGGGTGGTAGGCGACCACACCGGCCAGGCGGTCGTCCTGCCCACCGAGGATCAGCGCGAACCGGCCACCGAGGCACCAGCCGATGACCCCGGCCTTCGTGCAGCCGAGTTCACCGAGCAGGTGGTCCAGGAGCTGTTTCTGCTCCGCCAGCGCCACGTCGTCCTGGAGCGCGGCGAGCTTCGCCTGAAGCGCGGGCATTCCGGTGTCGTCGCTGCTCACACCGTGCCAGGTGTCCCAGGTGAGTGCGGTGACGCCGGTGCGGGCGATGGTTTCGGCGTAGTCGCGGACCTGCGCGCCGATACCCGTGATCATCGGCAGCAGCAGCATGCCCTGCGCCGAGCCGTCCACTGGACGAGCCAGGTAGGCGTCCAGATCGCCCACGCGGATGGTTGCCGTCTCGATGTCGGACGGGCCCGAGGGGGTGTTCACGGTCATGGGCGAAACGGTAGACAGGTGAGATGATCGTGCGATGAGCGACCGTACCCTGGCCGGACTTCTCGGGTCCTTGCCCGACGGCGTCGAGGCGCTGCCGGAGGAGCACAAACAGGACCTTGCAGAGGCGCTGCGCGAAGCGCACCGACGGCAGGCCGCGGCGCTGTCGCGAGTTGGCGACGAGGCGATGCGCCACATCCCGGCACTGCTGCGCCCCGCGGTGCGGAAAGCCATGGGCCTGTGACGCCACAGGAAGCGGAGATCGTCAAACTCGCCCGCCTGCTGGGGGCCCCGCCGGACCGGTTCGGCTATCTCGGCCAAGTGCCGGTGGCGGATCTGCGGGCGCTGCGGGAGCGGGTTACCGGGCGGCTGTTCGACGCACACCGGGGGGCGCTGGAGAAAATGGCCGCGGGCAGCAGACTGCTGCCGAGCCCCATCCTCGCCCGGATGGCGGAGCGCTCGTTCGGCCCGCTGCTGTCGGCCCGCATCGCGGGCCTCGTGGAACCACCTCGGGGCATCGACATCGCGAAGCGCCTGTCGCCGGACTTCCTCGCCGACGTCGCGGCCGAACTGGACCCGCGGCGGGCCGCCGGGATCATCTCGGGAATGCCCGAGCCGGTGGTCCTCGCGGTCGCGGCCGAGCTGAGCCGTCGCGAGGACTGGATCACCATCGCACGGTTCCTCGACCACCTACCGGAACCGACGATCGAGGCCAGCCTGGAGATCCTCCCCGAAGACGCGCTTCCCCTGATCGTGCCGATGCTCGACAACCCGTCGCGCGTCGCCTATCTCTCCGGCCTGCTCCCCGGCGGGGACTTTCCCGGCGATCTGACCGGCTGAGGGGCTGGGGAGGTGGAGCAAGGGATGTTTACTCCAACCCCAACCCCGATGGCACCCGTAGTAAACGTCCCTTGCTCCAGCGTCAGCGCGCGACGATCAGGAAAATGCCGTAGCCCACGACGGCGAGGCACGCGGCGAAGCACAGCAGCGCGGTCGTGAGCCCGCCCACGCCGCTCTGCCCGCCCTCGCGCGCCGTCGTGTGGGTGGCGAGGCTGCGGACGCCAACGGCGAACAGCGTGGTGACGACGGCGACCGCGACGAGCGCGACCAGTGAGACGCTGCCGAGGGCAGCCCAGTTGATGTGCACCATTGGCTCCCGTGGTTCAGGCTGCCACCGCGACCGGCGGCTGCTCGGGTTCGCTGGGCCCGTCGGTCTCGTTGACGTTGTCTGCGGTCACCGGACGCCGCCGCGACCGCAGGTAGATGACCAGGGCCACGGCCACCCCCGCGGCACCGACCAGAACGGTCCCGACGGCGCCCTGCCGCGCGACCAGCGCAGCCAGTGCGCCGACCAGGCCGGCGGCCGGAAGGGTGAGCAGCCAGGCCAGCGCCATCCGCCCGGCCACGTTCCACCGCACGCCGCGGGCGTCACGCGCCAGTCCCGAGCCGATGATCCCGCCGGAGGACACGTGCGTGGTGGACAGCGCGAACCCGAGGTGCGAGGACGCCAGGATGGTCACCGCCGCACTGGTCTGCGCCGCGAAACCCTGCTGCGTCTGGATGTCGGTGATCTTCTTTCCCATGGTCTGGACGATGCGCCAGCCTCCGAAGTAGGTCCCGGCGGCGATCGCCACGCCCGCGCTGAGGATCACCCACAGCGGCGGTGCGGAACCGGCGGCCAGCGCACCCGACGAGATGAGCGTGAGCGTGATCACACCCATGGTCTTCTGCGCGTCGTTCGTACCGTGAGCGAGCGAAACCAGGGATCCGGAAAGCGCCTGCGCCGTTTTGAAGGAGCGCGACACCACGTCCTGGCGCACCGCGGCGGTGATCCGGTAAACGAGGAAGGTCCCGGCCATCGCGACCACACCGGCGATCACGGGTGAAGCCACCGCAGGCAGCAGCACCTTCTCCACGATCTTGCCGAAATGCACGGCGCCGGCTCCGGAAGCCACCCAGGTGGCCCCGATCAGCCCGCCGAACAGGGCGTGTGAAGAACTGGACGGCAGGCCGAACAGCCAGGTGAGCAGGTTCCAGATGATCGCGGCGACCAGTCCGGCGAAGACCACCACCGGCGTGATCCTCGCTTCGTCCACGATGCCGCCGGAGATGGTCTTGGCCACCTCGACCGACAGGAAAGCGCCCGCCAGGTTCAGCACCGCGGAAATCGCGACCGCCGCCTTCGGCCGCAGAGCCCCCGTCGCAATCGAAGTGGCCATGGCGTTCGCGGTGTCGTGGAAACCGTTGGTGAAATCGAAGGCCAGCGCGGCCACGACGACCACCATGACGATTATGGAGGGATCCACGGAGCAGCCCTTCCCGAGCCGGTGAAATTCACCTTCCACGTTACCCAGCGCCAGTGCGGCCCCTGTTCCCCGGGGGCGCCCGCGGCGGCTTCGTGGACTGTGTGATTTCCCTTACCCGGCAGGAGAATCGGGCCTCGCCGGCACCGGCGATTCCCACACCCCATGATTTCGGAGAGTGTCCGCACCGGTACGGATCAGCATTCCTCCAGCAACGGGAGAAACGCGCCTTCCACCACCAGTTCCCGCACCGCGGCGATTTCCGGTGCGACATGCCGGTCGGGACCCGGTCCCGGCACCCGCGTCCGGATCAGGTCACGCACCGCGGCGGTCACCGGCGCGGGCCGCAGCGGTGCGCGCAGATCCAGCGCCCGGCAAGCGGTCAGCAGTTCGATCGCCACGACGGTAGCCAATCCGTCCACCGCCCGGCGCAGCTTGCGCGCCGCCGACCAGCCCAGCGAGACGTGATCCTCCTGCATCGCGCTGCTCGGAATCGAGTCCACCGAAGCGGGGACGGCCAGCCGCTTCAGTTCGGCAACCACCGCGGCCTGCGTGTACTGGGCGATCATGTAACCCGAATCGACGCCGGGATCGTCGGCGAGGAACGGCGGCAGCCCGTGCGACCGGGCCGGGTCGAGCAACCGGTCGGTGCGGCGCTCGGCCATGCTCGCCACGTCCGCGGCGGGGATCGCCAGGAAGTCGAGCACGTAAGCGAGCGGCGCGCCGTGGAAGTTGCCGTTGGATTCGACCCGCCCGTCCGGCAGCACCACCGGGTTGTCGATGGCGGCGGCCAGTTCGCGATCCGCGACCTGTTCCGCGTGCGTCACCGTGTCCCGTGCCGCGCCGTGGACTTGCGGAGCGCAGCGAAGCGAATACGCATCCTGTACACGGGTGCATGCCGGTCCACGATGACTGGCGACGATCTCGGAGCCGTCGAGGGCGGCGGTCATGCGCCGGGCGGACCGCGCCTGCCCCGGATGCGGCCGCAGCGCCTGCAGGTCGGCGGCGAAGGTTCGGTCGGTGCCGAGCAGCGCCTCGACACTGCTCGCGGCGGCGAGATCGGCCGTGTCGAGCAGACGGTTCAGGTCGGCTAGAGCGAGTACGAGCATCCCGAGCATCCCGTCGGTCCCGTTGGTCAGTGCCAGACCTTCCTTTTCCGCCAGGGTGACCGGGGCCAGCCCGGCCTCGTGCAGGGCGTCGGCCGCGGGCCTGCGGGCGCCCTCCCGGTCGACGACCTCCCCCTCCCCCATCAACGCGAGCGCGACGGCCGCGAGCGGCGCGAGGTCACCGGAACAGCCGAGCGAGCCGAACTCGTGCACCACGGGCACGATCCCGGCGTTGAGCAGCCCGGCGAGTGCGATGGCCGTTCCGGGCCGGACTCCGGTGTGACCGGAGGTGAGCGTGTGCAACCGGAGCAGCATCATCGCCCGGACGACCTCGGGTTCGACGGCGGGGCCGGCACCGGCGGCGTGCGAACGGATCAGCGATCGTTGCAGGGCGATGCGGCTGCCGGGCGGGATGTGCCGGGTGGCGAGCGCACCAAACCCAGTGGACACGCCGTAGACGGGTACCGAGGCTTCCGCCAGTGCGTCGATGTGCTGGCGCGCGACGGCGAGGTTCTTCCGCACCGCCTCGCCCAGTTCCACCCTGGCCCCGGCCCGTGCGACGGCGACCACCTGTGCCCTGCTGAGTGCTCCCGGCTCCAGCCGGACTGTCTCGACCATGCGCCCATTGGATAGCCGGGCACCGAGATGATCATTCGTCGTGGGTGCGGTTCTGTCTGGTATCCCAGACATATGGGTGCGAGCAGCGATGTGCCCGCGCTCCGGCGGGGACTGGCGATCCTGCTGGCACTGGCCGGGCACGCCGGCCCGGTGCCGGCGGCGGCTCTCGCGCGGGAAACGGGACTGCCGCGCTCCACCACCTACCATCTGCTCGCGGAACTGGAGAGCGCCGGTTTCGTGGTGCACCTGGTGGCGGACCGGCGCTACGCCCTGGGCGTCGCCGCCTTCGACCTAGGCTCGGCCTATCTGCGGCACGATCCGCTCGAACGGCTGGCCGCCCCCCTGTTGCGGTCGCTGGCGGAGCGCGCGGGGCATACCGCGCAGCTCGGTGTGCTGCACGGCAACGAGGTGCTCTACCTCCACAAAGAACGTCCGCCCCGACCCGAAACGCTGGTCACGGACGCGGGGGTGCGCCTGCCCGCACACCTGACCGCGACGGGACGTGCGATCCTGGCCCACCTGCCCACGCCGCATGTGCGCGCGTTGTTCCCGAAAGCGTCGGTGTTCGTCTCGCGCACCGGCCGCGGCCCGCACGGGCTGGCCGAACTGCGACGGATCCTGGCCGAGGTGCGGCGAAGAGGCTGGGCAGTGGAGGACGGCTGTGTGACCGCGGGCTTCGCGTCCGTGGCGTATCCAGTATTCGATCACGGCGGGCGGCCGATGGCCGCTGTCGGCATCACCTGGCGGCACCACTGTCCGGATCGGGAGACGGCTTGCGGCCGGACCTGGCCGGATTTCGCCACGCAGGTGCGGCAGACCGCCACGGAGATCACCGTCAGAATCGGTGGCCGTGCCCCGGTCTGAACCAGCCGGTGGCGCAGGCGCTAGTGCACGCCCGGCTTGCCCATCTCGGCGTGCAGTCCGAGCATTTCCAACAGTTGAGCGCATTCCACCGCATCGAGGGAATGTCCGGCGACGGTCCGGACCGCCTTGCTCTCCTGAACGTCCCGGAGAACCTTTTCTTCCGCTCGTACTCCCGCGAGCCAACCCCGTTCCGAGTTCTCGGAGGTGGTTGCACGGCTTACCCGGGCCATCTGGCACCTTCTTCCGGCTTCGCGTCCGCATGGGCTAATCCGCCACAATGCCCCCTCAGCATTGCAGTCACAGGCCGTGTAGTCCAGCCTCGTCTCGCTCGGTCACCGGTGGAACACGCCCCCGCGGGAAAAGGGTGTCCCGAAGGCCCGCGGACAGGTGCGACCAATCGAAAGTCTACTGTGGACGAATCTTGATGTTCAGGCGAGGCTCACCTGAATTTCCGTTATTCGTTGCGCCGCACAAGAAACCCGTCTTCCGGATCGTCCGGAAAGATCTTTTGCACGCCACTTTCCCCGCGGCGGGAACAACCGGATCCCCCAGTCCACCCGGGGCCCGCGCGCTGGAGCAAGGAATGTTTACTACGAGACCCCACCAGACCCAACCACGCCCACCGGCCGCGACTTCGAAGGACGGTTCGGGAGCAAGGGACGTTTCCTACGGTCCCCAAGCCGACCCCACCGGGCGACGCAGCCACCGCGGGGCCGGGACGAAGCCAACCCGGACAGGTCCGGAGCTCCGCCCTCCCGAACAAAAAGACCGGCGAGTGCTCTTCGCGAGCGCTCGCCGGTCTTCGACGTGGAGGTGCCGGGAATTGAACCCGGGTCCTCTGGCGCCTTACCAAGGCTTCTCCGTGCGCAGTTCGCTCTGCCTCTACTCGGCCCCATCGGTCACGCGAACAAGCCGATGTGACGGGCCCAGCCGCTGTGGGTTTCCCGCCCGGACCCCGCGGCCAGATCCGGACAGTGAGCCTCCTAGCTGATGCCGGCTACCGGGACGGAGGCACTCCCGGGCCGACAGACTCGCACTCGCTCAGGCGGCGAGGGCGAAGTCAGCGCGACTATTCGTCTTGGCGCTTATTTTTTTGCGATGACGCTTACGGTGGTCTCTCGCCTGCACCGGCACGCTTCCCTCGACTCAACGTCCAGAGTCGAAACCGTTCACCCCCTTGCTGGTGGCTCTTAACCTACACAGGATAACGCCTGGGGCAAGCCGGTTTGTTCCCGGCACGGTAGGGCTCTCCCTACCTCCCCGACGCCCGCGCTCCCCATGGCCTCCACCCCCTCCACCTGGCCAGACTGGCCACGTTGCCATGGAGAGAGGAACCGAGATGACGTCGACATCCGCCGGGCGGTACCGAAACCCCCCGCGCCCCTCGGTCGTCGGATCCCTGCTGTACCTGCTGCCCAACCTGCCGCTCGGGGTCGCGGGGTTCGCGGTCGTGTCCGTACTGACCACGTTCGGTATCGGCACGGTCATCGTGTGGATCGGCGTGCCGGTGCTGGCGATGCTGGTCGCCGGTGCACGAGGGGCAGCCAGCCTGGAACGGCTCCGTGTCCACGCCCTGCTCGGCACGTTCGTGGCCACCCCGTACCGCCCGCTTCCGGGTGACGGGCAGGCGGCCCGGTGGCGAACCCGGCTGTGGGACGGCGCGACCTGGCGGGACATCACCTACTTCGTCCTGCTGCTGCCGATCGGCATAGCGGAGTTCGTCATCCTGATCGCCTGCTGGTCGGTCGGCCTGGCCCTGCTCACGCTGCCCGTGTACTTCCGCTACCTGCCGGGCGGGGCTTACTTCTTCCCGGAGGAGACCCACGCGTGGGTGATCGTCGACTCGACCCTCAAGGCGCTGCCCTGGGCGTTGGTCGGCCTGGTGCTGACCGCCCTGTCGGTCCTGATCACCCGGATGATGGGCGCGGGCCATGCGCGGTTCGCCCGGCTGCTCCTCGGCCAGGGGCGACGTGCTGGAAGCCTCCGCGAAGATCGGGCCGACGGCCCGGTGCCGGCGACGAACGCGCTGGCATGATGACCACCATGGTCGGAGACCGGGAGCCCCTGGTGCAGACACGTCCACGGGCCATCCGCACGATCGCGTTCATGGTCAGCGCGTTCGTGCTCCGGCTGTTCGAGTTCGTACTGACCGTGTGCGGCATCACCCTCGGCGTCGCCACCACGGTGATCTGGGTGGGCATCCCGATCCTGATGGGTACGACGAGCATGGTCCGCGGGTTCGCCGACCTCGAACGCCGGTTCGTGCGGCGGATGCTGGACACGCCGATGCCGCCGGCCGAGCGCCTCCCGGTCGAGGGCGGGTTCGTGCGGCGGTGGCGGGTCCAGCTGGTCGATCCGAGTACCTGGCGCGACCTCGCCTACCTCCTGGTGGTGTTCCCGCTGGGCATCGTGGAGTTCGCGATCGGCCTGACCTCGATCGTGCTCCTGCCGATAGCGATCTGGGTGGCCCCCTGGATCGGCTGGATGCACGGTTCGCTGGCCTTGGCGCTCCTCGGACCCAACAGGGCGGAACGGTTGGCGGTGAAGGCACAGCACCTGCAGGCGTCGCGGGCCCGCGGAGTCGACGCGGCCGAGGCCGAACGACGCCGGATCGAGCGGGACCTGCACGACGGGGCACAACAGCGGCTGGTGGCGGTGGCGATGAGCCTCGGCCGGGCGAAGAACAAACTGGTCAAGGATCCGGATGCCGCGCGAGAACTGATCGACGAGGCCCACGCCGACGCCAAACTGGCGGTGTCGGAACTGCGGGATCTCGCCCGCGGCATCTATCCGGCCGTCCTGGCCGATCGCGGCCTGGACGCCGCTCTGTCGGCCCAGGCGGCCAAATCGCCGATCCCGGTTGCGGTCGAGGTGGACGTGGATCCGCGCCCGCCCGCGGCGGTGGAGACCACGGCGTACTTCATCGTGGGCGAAACACTGACGAACATCGCGAAGCACTCGGGTGCGACCGAGGCGAGCGTGAAGGTGTGGCGCGCCGAGGAGAAGGTCGTCGTCGAGATCACCGACAACGGTCACGGCGGGGCGGAGTTGCGGCCGGGCGGCGGTCTCTCCGGGCTTGCGGACCGGGCCGCCACCATCGACGGTGTGATCACCGTGGTCAGCCCGGTCGGCGGCCCGACCGTGATCAGAGCGGACCTCCCGTGCGAATGGTGACGGCCACGTGAGTGAATAGTCCCCTGAGCTGAAGCACTGGGGAGCCGTCATGCGCGTGGTGATCGCCGAGGACGCCGTTCTGCTGAGAGCGGGAGTGGAACGCCTTCTGGCCGACGAGAACATCGAAACCGTGGCCGCCGTGGACAATGGCGACGCCCTCGTCAAGGCCGTTATGGAGTGTCGGCCCGACCTCGCGATCGTGGACGTACGCATGCCGCCGACCTTCACGGACGAGGGGTTGCGTGCCGCGCTGGCGGCGAGGCAGGCGGTACCGGGGCTCCCGGTGCTGGTGCTTTCGCAGTACGTCGAGGAAAGCTATGCCGTCGAACTGCTCTCCGGCGGAGCCGGTGGAGTGGGATACCTGTTGAAGGAACGGGTCGCCGACGTCGCCGAGTTCGTCGATTCGGTGCGGCGGGTGGCGCGCGGCGGTACCGCCATCGATCCCGAAGTGATCGCCCAACTGATGGCACGGGGCCGGAAAAACCCGCTCGACGCCCTCACCGCGCGCGAATCCGAGGTGCTCGGGCTGATGGCGCAGGGCCTGTCCAACACGGCGATCGGCTCGGCCCTGGTGGTCTCGCAGGGTGCCGTGGAGAAGCACATCGGCAACATCTTCGCCAAGCTCGGCCTCGAAGCCAGCGTCGAGGAACACCGCCGGGTCCGCGCCGTCCTCACCTACCTGGGCCGCACCTGAGGGAACTCCGGAGCAAGGGATGTTTACTACAGGCCGCGTTGGCCGTAGCAAACATCCCTTGCTGCATCGAAGGCTCCACCGCGCCCAACTCCGTTCACCCGGAACTCTCACCCGATCCGAGGGCGGCACGACTGCGTTCAGTCACCTACCATGGGCGAACGTCGGCCATCGAGTTACCGGAAGGGGCACCATGACCGAGGTGAGCGTCCGCTTCTTCGGCGGTCCCCTCGACGGGCGTATCCAGTCGCTCGGCGATGTGGAACCGGTGAGCGGTCACGTGATGCGGCACGTGCATCTCCACGACGGCCCGAAGATCGAGTCCCATTACCGGCTCGGCTACGCACCGGACACCGGCTGGGAATACCGGTTGTGCGCACTTTCGGCACCCGAAATCGACGAGGTGTGAGCAGGCCGAGGTAGGGCTGTCCCCACCCTGTTCCGGGCCGGAACCGGAAGGCAAGACGGTGGCTGGCACCGGTGTGCCGAACGCCACCGACCAGCAGGCTCGAGGGTATGCGACCAAGCCTGCCCAAGCCCTCGATCCGCGGCCGCGACACCTTCCTCGACGTCGTCCGTGCCGGAGCGATCCTGGCCGTGATCAGCCAGCACTGGCTGATGCCCGTGTTGAGCTATGACCACGGCCGGCTCGCCACCGGCAACGCCCTGGCCACCCCGGGCTGGGCCGCGATCACCTGGCTCTCGAACGTGATGCCGCTGGTCTTCTTCGCCGGAGGCGCGGCAAACCTGCTCTCGTTCCGCAGCGCCCCCTCGGCTCGTGACTGGCTCGCGGGCCGGATCACCCGTCTGCTGATCCCGGTGCTGCCGCTGGCCGCGGTCTGGCTGGGAGTACCGGCCTTGCTACGAGGCTTCGGCATCCCCGAGCAGCCGTTGCAGATCGCGGGTGTGATCGCGGGGCAACTGCTGTGGTTCCTCGGCGTATACGTCATCACCGTGCTGGCGACCCCGGTCATGATCGCCGCGCACCGCAGGTGGGGCCTGGCCGTGCCCGCGGTGCTGACCGCCCTGGCCGCACTCGTGGACTTCGCGCGCTTCGACGGCTGGGGCCTGCTCGGCTACGCCAACGCCGTCTTCGTGTGGCTGGCGGTCCACCAGCTCGGTTTCCATTATGTGGAGGGCAGGCTCGGCTCCCTGCGCCCGCGCAGGGCGGCCTTGCTGGCCGTGGCCGGGTTCGGCGTGACCGCCGCACTGGTCGCCTTCGGCCCCTACCCGATGAGCATGATCGGCATGCCGGGCGCCGCGGTATCGAACATGAGCCCGCCCACCGTCGTGCTGGTCAGCCTCGCCGTCGGCCAGATCGGCCTCGTGGTGGCCCTGCGGTCCCGGCTGTGTGCTCTGGCGGCCCGGCCCACGGCCGGGGCGGCACTGCGCTGGATCGGCGCGCGCTTCATGACCGTCTACCTCTGGCACATGCCTGCGCTGGTGGTCGTCGCCGGCATCAGCGTGGTCGGCTTCGGGTACGCGACCCCCGCACCCGGAACGTTGCGTTGGCTGGCCGCGGCGCCCGTATGGCTTGCCGCCACCGGCCTGGTGCTCTCGGTTCTGCTCCGGCTGTTCGGCCGGTTCGAAACGCGGGGTCATTCGGCGGAGGCCATCGCGGCGACCCACCGCCTGATCGCCGCCGCACTGCTGTCCGCAACCGGCCTCCTCGGCCTGGCCGCCCGCGGCTTCACCACTCCTGCGGATGGAACCGTACTCGACGGTCCCCTCCCCTGGGTGCTGCTGATCCTCACCGGTGTCCTGCTGACCACCGGCCGGACGGCGCGGCAGGTTGGAGCAAAGGATGTTTACTACCGATGAGCCGTAGTAAACATCCCTTGCTCCAAGTCAGAGGTTGAGCAGCTTGGCCGGGGTGTCGTGCAGGACCGCGCGCAGGAACGCGACGCCGAGGCGATCGTCGGCCGCCCAGCCGGCGATCGCCTGGAGCTGTGTGGAGTACGGGTACGGGATGTTCGGGAAGTCGCTGCCGAGCACGATCCGGTCGCCGATGCCGGCAAGCCGATCCACCCAGTCGGGCGGTGACGGCATGAGTTGCTCGGTAAACGGGACGCCCACCATCGTCGTGTCGAGGTACACGCGTGGAAAGCGATCCACGAGTTCAAGGGCCGTTTCGTACTCGGGCATACCGGCATGCGCGAGGACCGCCACGAGCCGGGGATGCCGCCGCAGCACCTCGGCGAACACGTCGAGCCCCGTGTGCGGTCCACGCTCCGGCCCGTGCCCGGCATGCACCACCACGGGCACTCCCGCCTCCGCGAGCGCCCCCCAGACCGGAGTCAGCAACGGGTCCCGTGGGTCATAGGCGCCGACCTGCACGTGGGACTTGAAGCACCGCACCCCCGCGCTCAGCGCCGACTCCACATAGGATCGCGCCGATGGCTCGGGGTAGAAGGTCGCCGTCGGCACCGCGGCGGGAACCCGCTCCGCGAATTCCCACATCCAGCCGTTGAGCCACTCGGCCATCCCCGGCTTGTGGGGATAGGCCAGCGGGGCGAACCGCAGCACCCCGAACGACTCCAGCACCGCGAGCCGCTCCGCCTCGGGCTGCCGGTACCACACCGGCCACGCCGCGCCGACCCGCTCTTCGACCTGGTCGAAGTAGGCCCAGACCTTCGTCATCATCCGGTCGGGGAGGAAATGCAGGTGCAGGTCGACGAGCCCGCCCAGGCCGAGGCTCCGAGTCCAGGACGCGATGTCTTCGTCACGCTCCGGTCCCGGGGGCACGCTCAGCGACGTCCCTTCAGCGCACGCCCCATGGCACGGCTGATCTCCCGCGCCGCGTCACGTTTGGCCAGGTCCTGCCGCTTGTCGTAGGCCTTCTTGCCCTTGGCCAGTGCGAGTTCCACCTTGACCTTGCCGTCCTTGAAGTACAGCGACAGCGGGACCAGGCTCAGTCCGCTCTCCTTCGTCTTACCGATCAGCTTCTCGATCTCACCGCGGTGCAGCAGCAGCTTGCGGTGCCGGCGCGCCTCGTGGTTGGTCCACGTCCCGTGTTCGTACTCGGGGATGTGGAGATTGCGCAGCCAGACTTCGCCGTCGTCCACTGTGGCGAACGCGTCCGCCAGCGAAGCCCGGCCCGCACGCAGGCTCTTCACCTCGGTGCCCACCAGTACGAGGCCGGCTTCGTAGGTGTCCAGGACCGAGTAGTCGTGCCGCGCTCGGCGGTTCGACACGATCACCTTGTGGCCACGTTCCTTGGGCATGTCTCCAGGTTAGCGTCCGTCAATGCCGGACATACAGGCGCAAGGTCAAGTAGCCGGTGGTCGCGGAAATGACGAGCGAAGCCAGCAGCAACCACGGGGAAACCACGATGATGTCGAGCACTTCGGTTTTCGGAATGATTCCCGAGGTCACGTTGAGGATCTTGTCGAGGAACGCGAACTTCAACGCGATCAGGCCACCGACGGCGAGCACCCAGCCCACCACTCCGGTCATGACGGCTTCCAGGAGGAACGGAAGCTGCGTGTACCAGCGGGTGGCGCCGACCAAGCGCATGATGCCCACCTCGGTACGGCGGGTGAAGGCGGAGATCTGCACGGTGTTGGAGATCAGCAGCAGCGCGGCCAGCGCCTGGATCAACGCGATCACGAAGGTACCGTCGCGCACCGATCCCAGCAGGCCGAAGAAGCGGTCGAGGAACTGTTTCTGGTCCTCGATACGGTCCACGCCCGGCCGCTTCCCGTACTGCTGCTGGATGATTTCGCTGCGGCTCGGGTCGTGCAGTTTGATCTGCAGCGATGCCGGCAGCGCCTCGGGCCGGGCGGCCTGCACCAGAATCGGGTTGTCCTGGAAGATCTTCTTGAAGCGGGCGTAGGCCTGGTCGCGGTTTTCGAAGATGACCGATTCGACGGCGGCATTGCTCTGGACGTCCTGCCGCAGGCTCCGGCACGGGTCCTGTGCGCATTCCTTGTCGTTGGCGCTGACGTCCTGGGTCAGGTAGATCGACACCTCGACGTCGGCCATGTAGTTGACCTGCATCTTGTCGATCGAGCGCACGATCAGCAGGCCGCCGCCGAGCATGCCGAGCGAGACGGCGGTGGTAATGATCATCGCGATGGTCATCGTGACGTTCCGGCGTAAGCCGGTGAAGACCTCGCTGAAGACGAAACTTGCGCGCATCGGGGAAGGGTCCTTGGGTCGGGGTGGGGGCGGGCAGGGACCAGTGACGAGGACCTAGCGGCCCACGCCGTAAACCCCCCTGGCATCGTCGCGGGTCACCCTGCCGAGCTGCAGTTCGACCACGCGACGGCGCATGGAGTCCACGATGGAATGGTCGTGGGTGGCCATCAGCACGGTCGTTCCGGTGCGGTTGATGCGCTCCAGCAGCAGCATGATGTCCTGGCTGGTGTCGGGGTCCAGGTTCCCGGTCGGCTCGTCGGCCAGCAGCACCAGCGGCCGGTTCACGAACGCGCGGGCGATCGCGACACGCTGCTGCTCACCACCCGAAAGCTCGTTCGGCATCCGGTCCGCCTTGCCTTCCAGACCGACCAGTTCGAGCACTTCGGGGACGACCTTGCGGATGGTGTGCTTGGGCTTGCCGATCACCTCGAGGGCGAAGGCGACGTTCTCGGCCACCGTCTTGTTGTTGAGCAGCCGGAAGTCCTGGAAGACGCAGCCGATGGTCTGTCGCAGGCGGGGGACCCTGCGACGGGCCATTTTCGCCACGTCGAAGTTGGACACGAAGACTCGGCCCTTGCTGGGCACCTCCTCCCGCAGCAGCAGCCGCAGGAAGGTCGACTTCCCGGAGCCCGACGGACCGATGAGGAAGACGAACTCGCCCTTGTCTATGTCGACGGACACACCCTCCAAAGCTGGGCGCGTCGACGTCTTGTAGACCTTCGAGACATTGTCGAGCCGGATCACGGTGCGCCATCCTACCCATGGCATTCGTTAAGCCTGGGTTGGCGTCGCCTCACTGACCGAAGCAAGGGATGTTTGCTACGGAGTGTCCGTAGTAAACGTCCCTTGCTCCACAGCCGCTAGACCGCGGCGGTCTGCTTCCGCCAGCGGATCCCGGCCTCGAGGAAGCCGTCGATGTCACCGTCGAGGACCGCGCTCGGGTTGCCGACCTCGTACTCGGTGCGCAGGTCCTTGACCATCTGGTACGGGTGCAGCACGTAGGAGCGCATCTGGTTGCCCCAGCTGGACCCGCTGTCCTTGAGCGCGTCGAGTTCGGCCCGCTCCTCTTCCTTCTTGCGCTGCAGCAGCTTGGCCTGCAGCACCTTCAGCGCCGCGGCCTTGTTCTGCAGCTGCGACTTCTCGTTCTGGCAGGACACGACGATGTTGGTCGGCAGGTGGGTGATGCGCACGGCGGAGTCGGTGGTGTTGACGCTCTGCCCGCCGGGCCCGGAGGAGCGGAACACGTCGACGCGGATGTCCTTCTCCGGGATGTCGACATGGTCGACCTCTTCGACCTCGGGGAGCACTTCGACGTGGGCGAAGGAGGTCTGGCGCCGGCTCTGGTTGTCGAACGGCGAGATGCGCACGAGGCGGTGCGTGCCCTGCTCGACGGACAGGGTGCCGTACACATAGGGCGCGCTGACCTTGAAGGTGGCCGACTTGATCCCGGCCTCTTCCGCGTAGGAGATGTCGTAGACCTCGGCCGGGTAGCCGTGCCGCTCGGCCCAGCGCAGGTACATACGCATGAGCATTTCCGCCCAGTCCGCGGCGTCGACCCCACCGGCCTCGGAACGGATGGTGACGACGGCGTTACGGTCGTCGTACTCACCCGAGAGCAGGGTGCGGACCTCGAGCGCGTCGATGTCCTTGGTGAGCTGCGCGAGCTCGGACTCGGCCTCGGTACGGCTGGCCGCATCGCCTTCCGCCTCGGCGAGTTCGTAGAGCACACCGAGGTCGTCGAGACGCTGCCGCAGGTCGGTGACGCGGCGCAGTTCGCTCTGCCTGTGCGAGAGCTGACTGGTGACCTTCTGGGCCGCGTCCGGATCGTCCCAGAGGTTGGGTTGGGATGCCTGCTTCTCCAGGTCGGCCACCTGGGCGCGCAGACCGTCCAGATCCATGACGGCCTCGACCTGCGCCAGTTTGCCGGCGAGGTCTTTCAGGTCGGTTTCGAACTCAGCACTCACAATTGTCAAGGTTACGGCAAGCGCCGCGACTGGCTACCGCGAACCGGCCACACCGGGCCGAGCCCGATCGGGTCAGCCCTCCGGGATGGCGTCGACCAGCTTCAGCGCCGCGCGCGCGTGGGCCTGGCCGAATTCCGCGACCGCCTTGACGTAGGGGTCCTCGGCGGCCTTGACCGCGGCCTTCGCCTCGTCGAGCTCACGACTGTAGGTGGCCCGGGCCGATTCGATCAGTGCCGCGCGCTGCTTCGCCGTGAGCGAACCGGCGTGGACCAGACGGAGGATGAGCGGGCTGCGGAGGTGGTCGGGGCTGGCTTCGGAGGTGAGCCAGGCCTTGAAGGCCTTCTTCCCGGCGGCAGTGATCGCGTATTGCTGGCTGGAGCGCGGCCCTTGCTTGCCGAGCCGGACCAAGCCCTCCTTGGCGAGCGCGGGGAGTTCCCGGTACACCTGGCTGCGGGTGACGCTGAAGAAGGCACCGAACCGTTCCTCAGCGCTCGCGACCAACTGTCCCCCGGTCGCCGGGCCGTCCTGGAGCAAACCAAGCAATGCCGCTGCTGTCGCATTCAGTTCAGACACCCCCTCACCGTCCCACTTTTCTGTCGATCTGTCCACAGTGGCCGCCAGCTCCGTCCACAATGGCCATTCAAATCCGCCATCCGGCCCAACCAGTGATAGCCCACACGTACGAAAGAGGCCCGATCCGTTCGGATCGGGCCTCTTTCTCTGGTAGCGGGGACAGGATTTGAACCTGCGACCTCTGGGTTATGAGCCCAGCGAGCTACCGAGCTGCTCCACCCCGCGTTGTGATACCCAGCTTACGCCCTGGTTTCGCCGAGGTGTCAGCGGGGTACCGCAAACAATCGATCATCCGCCGGGCTGGGTGGTCGTCGGGGCGGTGGAGGTCGTTCCTCCGCTGCCCTTCGCGGCCTCGTAGGCGCGGGTGGCGGTGTCGAGCGCGGCGAGCGCCTGCCCCTGGGCGGCGAAATCGCCGCTCTGCTGGGCCTGCTTCAGCTGGTTGAGCGCCGTCTGGATGTCGGCGACCGCCTTGTCCAGCGCCGGGTTCGATCCGGCGGCCGGCGGCACCGTGGAGTTCGATCCGGGCGGCGTCGTCGGGCTGGTCGGTGTGGACTGGGAGGGTTGCGTCGGCGGGGTTGCTGACTGGTTCGCCCCGTCGCCGAAGACCTGCTTCAGTGCGTCGCCGAGAGTCGAGGCGAAGCCGATCTTCGACCCGTAGGAGACCAGCACCCTGGCGAGCTGCGGGTAGCTGTTCTGGTTGCGCTGCTGGATGTAGACGGGTTCGACGTAGAGGAACCCTCCGTCCAGCGGAAGCGTGATCAGGTTGCCGAAGATGACGGTGACGCTCTGGTTGCTGAACAGGGTGCGTTCCTGGGCGAACCGTGAGTCGCTCTGGAACTTGTTCTGGACCTGGACCGGCCCGTCGACCTGACTGTTGCCGCCGGCGGCGGTGGGCAGTTTCAGGACCCGGATGGTGCCGTAGTCGGCCGGGTCGGACGATACCGACATCCACGCCGCCAGATACTGCCGTTGGAGGGCCGTCAAGGGACTGGTGAGCTGGAACGTCGTCCTACCCTCCCCCGGCGCCTGGCCCAGCACGTAGTAGCCGGGCTGGTTGGCCAGGCCCGAAGCCTCGAGGTTCGTGCCGCCCTCCTGGGTGGGGTCCTGGGGGACGTTCCAGAAGGTGTTGGTCGTGTAGAACTCCTGCGGGTCGCCCACGTGGTACTTGGCGAGCAGCTCACGCTGCACCTTGAACAGGTCCTCCGGGTAGCGGAAGTGCGCCCGCAGGTCGGGCGAGATCTCGGAGCTCGGCGTCACGGTGCCGGGGAAGACCTGTTCCCAGGCCTTGAGCACGGGGTCCTTGTCGTCGACCGAGTAGAGCGTGACCGTCCCGTTGAACGCGTCCACGGTCGCCTTCACCGAGTTGCGGATGTAGTTGATCGTGCTGTTGGCCTGGCGGGCGACCCCGCTGAGCGAGTCCTCGGTCGCCTGGCCGAGCGCGGTCTGCTGTGCGTACGGGTAGTTGTTCAGCGTGGTGTAGCCATCGACGATCCATTGGACCCGGTTGCCGACCACGGCGGGATAGGGGTCGCCGTCGACGGTCAGCCACGGCGCCACCATCTGGACCCGCTGTCGCGGATCACGGTTGTACATGATCTTGGAGCCGTCGCTGATGGCATCGGAGAACAGGATGTTGCGTTCCCCGTACTTGGCCGCGAAGGCGAGCCGGTTGAACAGGTTGTCGATCGGGACGCCGCCGGAACCGTCGTAGCGGTAGTTGCTGTTGGCGGCACTGTCGTACTCGCCGGGCGCCTTGCCGGGCTGTCCGCCGACGATCGCGTAGTCGTTGGTCAGCTCTCCGTAGTAGATCCGTGGCTCCCTCACCGGGATCCCGGGTGCCGCGGGGTTGGCCGGGTCGAGCCCCGCCCCGGTCGGGTTCTGCGTGTCGCTGGTCGCCGCGATCGGGTAGCCGCCGTCGCTGTTCGCGCTGCTGACCGCCCGGTCGATGGTGTTGGCCTGCGCGGCGACGAAGCCGTTGCCGTGCGTGTACACCATGTGCTTGTTGATCCAGCTGGTCTGGTTGCCGGTCAGGTTCGCGGTGTTGATCTCCCGCGCGGCGACGATGTAGTCCTGCGTCTTGCCGCTGACCTCGTAGCGATCGATGTCGAGTTTGGCCGGGAAACCGTAGAAGTTCTCGCGGCCGACGCGCTGGGTGAAGGTCGGGGAGAGCACGTTCGGGTCGAGCAGGCGGATGTTCGGCACCGTCGTGGTGTCGGAGCTGATCTGCGCGGCGGTGGCCTGCCCGGCTCCCGAATAGTCGATGTACTGCACGTTGTTCAGGCCGAACGCGTCCTTGGTGGCCGCCATGTTGCGGCTGATCGAAAGCGCTTCCTTCTGGTTGGCGTTCGGCTTCACCGAGAACTGCTCGAGGATCGCGGGCCAGGCCGCGCCGACCAGCACGCCGGACAGGATGAGCAGCACCAGGGCGATGGCGGGCAGTTGGATGTTGCGCAGGAACGCGCCCGCGAAGAACGCGACGGCGCAGATCGCCGAGATGCACAGCAGGATCAGCTTGGCCGGCAGCACCGCGTTGAGATCGGTGTAGGTGGCGCCGTTGAACAGTGGCGCTCCGCGGTCGGACAGCAACAGGCTGTACCGGTCGAAGAAGTACTCGACGGCCTTCAGCAGAACGAACAGACCGGCGGTCACGGCCAACTGGACGCGGGCGGGTCCGGAGAGCTGGCCGCCGCGGCCTGCCAGCCTGATCCCCCCGAAGAGGTACTGCGCGATCAGGCCCCCGATGAAGGCGATCGTGGTCGCGACGAAGAGCCAGCCGAGCAGCCACTCGTAGAACGGCAGCGAGAAGGCGTAGAAGCCGATGTCGTTGCCGAACTCGGGGTCGGTCTGGCCGAAGCTGGTGCCGTGGAGGAACAACTGCACCCGCTGCCAGTCGCCCTCCCCGGTTGCGCCCGCGATCAGACCGGCGACCAACGGGATCCCGATGCCGAACAGCCGGATGCGGCCGACCACCGCCGAGCGGTAACGGGACAGCGGGTCGTCCGCGCCGGACAACGGCACGAACACGGGGCGGGTGCGGTAGGCGATCCACAGGCTCAGTGCGAGCGAGCCCCCCACGAGCAGCCCGATCGCGAAGAACAGGACGATGCGGGTCACCACGACGGTGTTGAACACCTGGCGAGCGCCGACCTCACCGAACCACAGCCAGTTGATGTAGGTGTCCAGCAGTCTTGCCCCGAGGAGCAGCGCCAGGACGATCACGGCGGCAATGATGAGCAGGATCCGGCTGCGGCGAGACAGCTTCGGCAAGCTCACAGGGGGCCGGTTGGCCACTGTCACACGCTCCTGTTGTCGCGAGATCTTTCCGGGGGCACTGAAACCGCACGCTACCCCTGGTTACCTAACTCTACGGAGGCCGCTCCGGGTTCCCGGGGCCGCCCGAATCGGACACCGGGCAGCCGGGGTGGCCGTTCGCCTGACACCATTAAGTGATGGCATCCCCTGAGAAACAGGCCTCCCCGGTGGCGGCGGTCGCCCGCGAGGTCGAGGAGTTCGTCGCCTCGGCCGGCTGGGACCAGCCACCACAGCTGTTCGCGCTCGTGTCCACGAAGGACCTGCTCGCCGAGCAACCCGACCTCGCGGACGAACTGGACACGGAGAGCCCGCTGACCCCGGTGGCGCAGGACGCGGCTCTCGAAGGCGACCTGGCCGAGGCGTTGGGCCGGATCGGCTGGCCGGATGCCGTCGCGGGCTGCGCGGTCTCCCAGGAGATCATCGTTCTCCCGCCGAGCGCCGAAGCCGAACTGCCGGACCAGGAGGTCACCGACATCGAGCGGTTGCGCAAGGCCGCCGCGGACCACCCCGACCGGACCGAGGCCCGTCTGGTCGCCGCGGTGCTACGGGACGGCCCCGCCGCCTGTGTGATGCGCCTGCGGGGCTACAGCCGCCCCAGCCAGGATGAGGAAGGCGGCGAACCCGTCGACGAGATCATCGAGAACCCCGACCTCGCCCCGAACCTTCTCGACGCCCTGCGGGCCACCCTCGCCCCCTGAGCATCTCGGATGTCGAGCAAGGGACGTTTACTACGGCTGAAGCGGTAGTAAACGTCCCTTGCTCCAGTTCACGGCCTGGTCAGCAGGAAGGGGTCGCTTTCCCGGCCTTGAGGTCCTCGAGGGCGGTGAGCGCGCTGTCGAGGCTGGTCACCTTGACCAGTTTCAGGCCGGATGGGGCCGCGGCAGCCGCCTCCGCGCAGTTTGGCGCGGGCGTGAGGAACACCGTCGCCCCGGCCTCGCGTGCCCCGATCACCTTGAACGAAATGCCACCGATGGGCCCCACGTTGCCCTTCTCGTCGATCTCGCCGGTTCCCGCGACGTGCTCCCCGGACACCATCGCTCCCGGCGTGAGCCGGTCGACGATCGCCAGTGCGAACATCAGGCCGGCGGACGGACCGCCGACCTTCTGCAGCGACACCTTCACGTCGAAGGGAACATCCGCCCGGTCGATCGGCTGAAGTCCCATGAAGCCTTGTTCCTGCTTCGGGTCCGGGTTCGCGGCAAGGGTCAGCGAGCCGGTCCGCGGAGCGTCGTTCCCGTGCTGGAACGTGAGGGAAACCGTCTGCCCGGCCCTGGTGCCCGCCAGCGCGGCTCGCACGTCTTCTTCCTGTGCGATCGACTTGCCGTTGACCATGAGCAGCCGGTCGCCTGCGGACAGCAAGCGGTCGGCGGGGCTGCCGGACACGACCTCCTGCACCAGCACCTTGACCGGGTAGCCGAGGTGCTTCAGCGCCGCGACCTCGGCGTTGCTCTGGGAGTCCTGGAACTCCTTGACGTTCTCCTGCTGGACCTGTTCGTCGCTCTCCCCCGGCTTGAAGTACTCCTCGCGGGGGGCGAGCGCGTACCGCCCGCTCGCCCACAGGCCGAGTGCACCGAACAGGCTGATCTGGTCGTTGAGGGACACGGTGGTCATGCGCAGTTCCCCGGCCGTCGGGTAGGTCTGCTGCCCGTTGATCTGGATGACCGGAGCGCCGTCGACGTTGCCGAGCGTGTCGTAGGTGGGGCCGGGGCCGATCGCCACATAAGGCACCCGGACGAAGGCCCCGATCAGCCCGAACACGAGCACGAAAACACCACTTGCCACCACGGTCCAGCCCCGCCGGCTCAGCCGCTGTTGCCCATTCAGGGGAGGCGTACGGCGAGCATGCTTGGCACGGGTGACCGCATCGGGGCCAGAATCGGCCGCGCTCACCGGGACGGCTCCTCCACCTGTGGTTTCCTCGCGGGACTCGCTCACCCGAGACAGCGTACGGTGGCCGACGTAAGGTTCCGATCACCAGCCCTGGTCGTGCCCGGAAAACGGTCACGGCTGGCGACGTGTCCTGGGCGACAGCCGCGTACGGTGGTGTTATGAGCAATCTCCCGTTCGGCTTCGGACTCCCCGATCCCGACAAGCGCGGCGAAAACGAGCCGGAGGGCGGTGGCCCCCAGTCCGGCGCCGATGCGTTCAACCAGCTCGGCCAGATGCTGAGCCAGTTGGGCCAGATGCTCAGCCAGGCGGGCAGTTCGAGCGGGCCGGTCAACTACGACCTGGCCCAGCAGATCGCCCTGCAGAAGCTGAGCGGGACCGAGGGGAGCAAGATCGGTTTCGCCTCGGGCGGTGATGCCGACAGCGCTGTCCGGGACTCGGCTCACCTGGCAGAGCTTTGGCTGGACGGGGCGACGATTCTGCCCGCGGGCGCCAACAAGACGGTGGCCTGGTCCGCGCGGGACTGGGTGCAGAAGACGCTGCCGACATGGCAGCGGCTGTGCGACCCGGTGGCCCGGCAGGTTTCGGGCGCCTGGGTGGAGGCCTTGCCTGCGGAAGCGAAGCAGGCGGCTGGGCCGCTGTTGTCCATGGTTGGCCAGATGGGGGGAATGGCCTTCGGTTCCCAGCTGGGCAACGCACTCGCGCAGCTCGCCTCCGAGGTGTTGACCTCCACCGAAGTGGGCCTGCCGCTGGGCCCGGACGCGACGTCCGCTCTGCTTCCCGCGAACATCGAGAAGTTCACCGAGGGGCTCGAGCTTCCGAACAGCGAAGTCCTCGTCTTCATCGCCGCACGTGAGGCCGCACATCAGCGGCTGTTCAGCCACGTGCCGTGGCTGCGGCAACGGCTGCTCGCGACGGTGGAGGAGTTTGCGCACGGGATCAAGGTCGACACCTCCTCGCTGGAGCAGTTGGCCGGGCAGGTCGACCCGAGCAATCCGGCGAGCATTGAAGAAGCGATGTCGTCCGGCCTGCTCGAACCGAAGACGACACCCGAACAGCAGGCCGCGCTGACCCGTCTCGAAACACTGCTGGCACTGGTCGAAGGCTGGGTGGACGTGGTGGTGGCGGAGGCGGTCGGCGATCGCCTGCCGGGTGCCGACGCGCTTCGGGAGACCCTGCGCCGCCGGCGTGCCACGGGCGGTCCCGCCGAGCAGACGTTCGCCACGCTGGTGGGCTTGGAACTGCGGCCCCGCCGCATGCGCGCGGCCTCCGCACTGTGGAAGCTCGTAGGCGATCGCCATGGCATCGAGAAGCGCGACGGGCTCTGGTCGCACCCGGACCTGATGCCCACCGCCGAAGACCTCGACGACCCGCTGGAGTTCAGCGACCGTCTGAGCGAGCAGTCGACGCTCGACACCGTGGATCCGCTCGCCGAACTCGAGCGCACGCAGAAGCCCGAAGGTGAATCCGAAGACAATTCAGATTCAGGACCGGGCGAGGCCAAGGCCTGACCCACCTCGTTTTCCGCAGCAAGGGATGTTTGCTACTGATGCGCAGTAGCAAACATCCCTTGCTCCGTCTCTGCTCTGCTCACTCCTCGTCCAGCTCGCTGATCCCCCAGCCCGCGGCCGCCGACAGCCCCTCCAGGTAGCCGATCGCACGCTCGGTCTTCGGGTAACGCCGCACCAGCTCCCAGAACCGGGCATCGTGGCCGTGCACGCGCAGATGGGCGAGTTCGTGCACCAACACGTAGTCGAGGACCCACGACGGGACGTCGCGAAGCCGTTCACTCACCCGGATCGTCCTGTCCGTCGGTGTGCACGAGGCCCACCGGGTGCGCATCGGCGGCACCCACCTGACGGACTTCGGGAGGGTGTCCCGGTCGAGATACCGCGCGGACAGCTGGGCGCACCGTGCCAGCAAGGCCGCGTCGGACTGCCGCGCCGGCGAGGCACGCCTCGACTCGGTGCGCTGGAGCTTGCGCTCCATCTCCGCCACCCAATGCTTCTCTTCGGCGCGGCTCATCCCGGCCGGAATGAGCACGACGAGCGTGTCGCCGTCCCGGTACGCCGTGACCGTGCTCCGCCTGCGCGCGCTGCGCCGGACTTCGATCTTCTGCTGGGAAGCACCTGCCGGCTCCGTCTTGTCCCCGCCCCTCAAGGAGGGCACCCGTGCATTCGCCACGCGTCAACGTTAAGGGCAGGCACCGACAAGTTGGGAGGCCTCGAAGGCGGAACACCCGAGTTATCCACAAGGAATTCCACCTGTGGATAACTCGGCTTTGCGGTTAGCCGACTGTTAGCGGGATTTGCGAAGCTGTGGTGCATGAGTGACCAAAAGACGACAATCCGTCATGACCCCCGGCTCCCACGGCGCCCTCGGCTGAAGGCAGGCCTCGGCGTCTTCGACCGGCGCCCGGGTGAAGTGCAGATAGGGCTCGACCCCCGCCACGCCATGGTGGCAAGCGACCTGCCGTCCGATCTGGTGCGGGCGCTCCGCCTGGTCGACGGCCGCCACCGGCTGGACGAACTGCTCGATCTGACCGGGAGCGAGCACCGGGAGCAGTTACGGGAACTCCTCCTCACACTCACGAGGCTGGGCCTGGTCGAGGAGGCCTGGGCTCCGGCCGGGCACGGCCGGGTGGCGGGCGAGGTGGATCTTTGGTCGTTGCGTGCCCGCCAACCCGTCCACGATGCCTTCACCCGCCGCGCGCACAGCGCGGTCGTGCTGTATGGCACGGGTCGGTTGACCATGGCCATCGCGACTCTGCTCGCCGCATCCGGCGTCGGCCACGTACAGGTCGAGGCGGAGGGGCTCGTCGCCGTGCAGGACGTCGGCACCGGCTACCTCGAATCGGATATCGGCAGGCAGCGGCGGCTCGCCGCCGCTGCCGCCATCACCAGGGTCAACCGCGCGGTCAAGAACCGCAGGCTGAGCCGCGATCGCCAACCGGAACTGGCCGTTTTGGCGGACGCCATCGTCCCCGCACCCGAACTCGTCCGCCTCCTCATGCACGAAGGCGTCCCGCACCTACCGGTACGGATCCGCGAAGGGCTCGGCATCGTCGGTCCTCTCGTCTATCCGGGCCGCAGCACATGCCTCGGCTGTGCCGATCTGCACCGCAAGGCGAGAGACTTCCGCTGGCCCGTGGTCGCGGGCCAGTTGGCCGGCCGCAGCCAGCCGGCCGATCTGGGGACCGTGCAGGCGACGGCAGGCGTGGCGGTCGGGCAGATACTGCGGGCGCTGAGCCCCGGAGACGGACCGCCCCCGACCTGGAACACCACCATAGAAATCGACACCTTCGACGGGACCATCGAACACAGAGCGTGGCCGCCGTATCCCGACTGCGACTGTGGCGCCCAGGCGAGACATCAATGACGGCCTACTTCTCCCGACGGCTGCGCAACGGATCATCGGGAGGGCACAATCGCTAGGGTGACCGACTTCCAGGATCGTGACGACCGGGACGCCTCCGCGCTGCCGCGCAGAACCGCCGCGAGGACGGCGAAGCTGGCCAGTCTGCCGCTGGGCATCGCCGGCCGCGCCGTCGGCGGCTGGGGGCGCAGGCTGTCGGGCCAAAGCGCGAAGGATGTGAACGCCGCACTATCCGCGAAGGCCGCCGAGCAGTTGTTCGAGGTGCTGGGCACGCTCAAGGGCGGCGCGATGAAGTTCGGTCAGACCCTTAGTGTGTTCGAAGCCGCGGTGCCCGACGAGATGGCGGCGCCCTACCGGGACGCTCTGACCCGGCTGCAGTCTGCCGCCCCGCCCATGTCCGGCAAACAGGCGCAGCGAGTACTCGCCGAGCAGCTCGGCCGGTCCTGGCGGGATCGCTTCCGTGAGTTCGACGACGAACCGACGGCGGCCGCCAGCATCGGTCAGGTTCACCGCGGCGTGTGGCATGACGGGCGGCAGGTCGCGGTCAAGGTGCAGTATCCGGGCGCCGATGAGGCGCTGCGCAGTGATCTTCGGCAGTTGCAGCGATTCAGCCGGCTCTTCCAGGCGCTGCTGCCCGGAACGGAAGTAAAGCCGCTACTCGCCGAACTGGCCGCCCGCATGGACGAGGAGCTCGACTACCGTGGCGAAGCGGAAAGCCAGCGGGCGTTCGCCAAGGCGTTCGCGGGCGACGAGCACGTACTCATCCCGAAGGTGATCGCCAGCGCGCCGAAGACACTGGTCACCGAATGGGTGAGCGGCACCCCTCTTTCGAAGATCATTTCGGGGGGTGACGCGGCCACCCGGAACGAGGTCGGTGCGCTGCTCGCGGAGTTTCACTACTCTTCACCGGCACGGGTGGGCTTGCTGCATTCCGACCCGCACCCAGGCAACTTCCTTCTGGTGGAAGACGGTCGTCTCGCGGTCATCGACTTCGGGGCGGTGGCCCGGTTGCCCCACGGCATCCCCCATCATCTCGGCGAGATGACGAGGCTTGCCCTCGACGGGCGGTCCGAAGAGTTGATGCAGCTCCTAAGAGAAGCCGGTTTCGTCCGGCCGGGCACGGAACTGGAGGCCGAGGACGTGTTGGCCTATCTGGCTCCGTTCACCCAGCCCCTGGCTACCGAGCGGTTCCATTTCACGAGGAAGTGGATGCAGCAGCAGGCCATGCGGGTCGGTGACACCCGCGGGCGGGACTTCCGCATCGGGCGGTCGCTGAACCTGCCGCCGGAATACCTCATGATCCACCGCGTCACGGCCGGATCCACCGGGATCCTGTGCCAGCTCGGTGCGGAGATCCCGGTCCGGGCGATCGTGGAGAAGTGGCAGCCGGGTTTCACCGACGAAGACGACTGAGGCGTTTATCCACAGCCCGGGGATTTTCGCGTGGAACCCGCCATCCACACCGGCAATCCATCCACAGTTCTCGGATCCGGATTCCCGGTGGTGCGCAGCCGGTCCAGTCTGGAGTCATGGGACGTTCAACTTCTGCCACGCGCGCGGCCGCGTCCGTCATCGCTCCCGACGGGGTCGCGACCTGCGCCGGACTGCGCCGAGAAGGGGTAACGCCGGGCGTTCTCGCGTCCCGGTGCCGCCCCGGTGGTCCGTGGCGACGGCTGCTGCCCGGTGTCGTTCAACTCGGCACGGAGCAGCTGAACCGGCGTCAACAGCTTCTGGCTGCGACCTGGTACGCGGGACCCGGCTCGGTGGTGACTGCCCTCGACGCACTGCGCGTACACGGCGCGCGAGTCTCACCGCCCCCCGAGGTACACGTCCTCGTGCCGGTTCAGCGCCGGATCTCTTCGCGGGACTTCGCCCGTCTGGAGCGGACATCTCGCCTGCCACAGCCTATCGTCCACGACGGGATCGCCTTCGCCCCGCCGGCCCGGGCGGCGATCGACGCGGCCAGGCACGAATCCTCCCCCGAGCGGTTACGCCGTTTGCTCTCGTTGCCGGTCTATTACGGGCTGTGCAGCGGAAGCGAACTCCACGCCGAACTCGCTCGAGGCAATCAACGAGGGACCGCAGCCGCGCGCGAGGTCCTGCGTGGTCTGGGTTCGCTGACTGACGTCCATCTCCGGGGCTCAGCCGGCCAGGTTCTCGACAACCTTCCCCTGCCACCCCCGCTGTGGCGGGTCACGGTGTGCAACCCGCAGGGACGTCCGGTCGGCGTGGTGGACGCATGGTGGGACGAGGTCGGACTCGGCTGGCAGTTCGACGCGGACGACAACGAGTTCCCGGTGCAGAAAAGAAACGATCTCGCACTCATCGCGGCCGGCGTGGTCATCGTGCGCACGCCGCCCGAGCGACTACGGGACGACGTCCGGCGCACCGCCCGCGAACTCGTGAGTGCCTTCGCAGCCGCTGCCAAGAGACCCCGCCCACAGGTGCTGGCCATGGGCATGGTGACATCCACGAGTTGAGGCCTCGCCGAGGGCTACCAGTATTCCTCGGGCAGCTTGCCTTCGATGTCACGTGCGTGGTCTCTCGCACACCGGACGCACAACCAGCGAACTCCGCCCTTCACGCGCTCGAACACCCAGGCCAGGGCGGCCGATGGATCGTCCTCATCCCGACGGCGAATACCGCAACGAGCGCAGACGGCCTGCTCCGCGCTCAACTACGCAGTCCGAAATGGACGGTGCGGGTGCCCAGCACGTAAAGGTCGTCGCGGCGGCCCAGATACTGGCTGTCAGAGGGATCGAGCAACCGGTGTGCCACCTTTCGGTCGTCATCAGCGATCCGGTCACCGACGTGGTCGAGCAGCCGCGTAAGCCGGTTGACCGCGAAAGCCCGAACGACCTCCGTGGTCGGCGCCGGGTGATCGATGAGACGGCTGAAGGACCCTACGTCTGCCAGACCCGCACGGCTCAGCGCAGTGGTCCAGCCGTAGGGCATGGACACTACCCCGTCCATCCCACCACGCATCTCACGGAACCAGCCGTCGCGCGCCGCCAGGAGTCGCCGTTCGAAGCCGGGCTCTCCGATCCCCAGGTCCCAGGGCAGCGTTTCGATCTCCAGCCCGCCCTCGGCCAGTGCCAACGTTCCCTTCGGTGCCAGTGCCTGGGCAAGACGCGTAACCGCCGCTTGCTGGTCGGGCAGGTGGTGCACCACGGAGGCTGCCCAGATCAGGTTCGCGGACGGCAGGATTGTGACCAGGTCATCACGGGCCAGGTCTGTCCGGACGGTGCTGACCTCGACCTGCTTCTCCCCTGCCTGCTCGGCGGTCTCGGCTGCGACTTCGAGCAGTTCGGGCACGGCGTCCACGAGCAGAAGAGTGCCACCTCCCCGGCTGGAGAGCGCCGCGGCGAGCGCGGCGCTCATCCCTCCGGTTCCCGAACCAACGTCGATGACCGTCGCCTTTTCGGGCAGCGTCGCCGTCAGTCGCGCCGCGATCTGCGCGAACGCCGCCCCGCTCAACTCGTCCGTCTGCCGCAGGTCAGGAATCCGTTCAGCCCAGTCGATGTGGTCATGCGTGTGTCCAGCCATGCCGCCATTCAACACGACCCACGCATCACCCCCTGTCGAAGCAAGGGATGTTTGCTTCGAACGAGATCCGTAGCAAACATCCCTTGCTTCACTCAACTGCCGGTCAGACGCGGACGCGAAGCAGACGCTCCATCGTCCACCGAGTCATGCGCTGCCACCGCAGCCCGACCACAGCGCCAGGGCGGGAGCGTTGCCCGGCGGTTGGCGCACGCAGGTCCCGTATTCGGGCTCTCGCCAGTTCTTCGTACATCAACATTTCGCTGGTTTCCTTGTTCGTCACAGGTATGGCCTTGAAGAGGGCTGGCTCCGTGGCAGGCTCTTCACGGGTGAAAGGTGCGAAGCTCATGCGGCCGCGCTCCGCTGCTCGCGCACGTTCCGATGCTCGACGACCGGGTGCTTACGGGGACGTCCCCTGGGCCGCTTGCGGGCGACCACGACACCACGCTCGAAGATTTCGCCACCCCAGACGCCCCACGGCTCACGGCGGGCGAGCGCACCGGCCAGGCACGCTTGCCGGATCGGGCAGTCGGCGCAGAAATGCTTGGCCCGTTCCAGATCCGCGGGCGATTCCGCGAACCACAGGTCAGCGTCTCCCGACCGGCAGGGCAGGTCGGGGATAGGTGAGGTCACGGCGTCGAGCAAGTCGCCGACCCCCATCGTGTGGGGATCGGTCAGCTCGTCGGGTAACGCCCCCTCTGACGCGAAGGCGATTGCCGATGACATTCCCGTTCTCCTTTGTGTAGTAACGGTTTTTGTTGTGGAGGGTGCTGCACAAACACGAAGGCCGCGGATCCGGTTTACGGTTCCGCGGCCTTCGTGAGCCTGTTTCCCTGCGTGTCAGGGGCTTCGCTCGAGCAGAGGGTGCGGAACGTGGATCTTCGGCTGCTTGGCCTTGGCGTAATCGGCGATCGCCGGGACATCACTGCCGGACACACGGGTCCACTCGGTGACGTGACGAAGTCGGACGATCACTCCGGCCGACAGCACAGCGTCGCTGGCCCGTCGCATACCGGTGCCCAGACCGACAGGAGCGGCCACGACGGGGGCGCAGGACAGCGCGGTGCCATGATTAGCGATCGACGTAAATGTCTTCACTTCCGGCACCTCCTCTCGCTGTCCACTGCTCATCGCCGTCGAGGACGATCGAAACCTGTCGGGCGGCTGCGGCCACCCGTCGCATGCAGGCTATGGCCCATCCGCACACCGGGGCAACCGATTTTCCGCAAGACTCTTCAAATCGACGAAGATTGCCCCTGAGCAGCGGCTCCGCCGCACGAATCACCGCTTCGACGCGGTCAACCTCGCTCGCCGCGGATCACGGCCAGCACATCGGCTCCGAACCGCTCGACTTTGCCCGACCCGATCCCCGAAATCGACACCAAACCATGTCGGTCGTGAGGTTGCTGCTCGGCGATCGCCAGGAGTGTGGCGTCGGTGAACACCACGAACGGGGGCACCTTGAGCTCCCTGGCCCTACTGCTGCGCCAGTTCTTCAGCCGTGCCAGCAGATCTTCGTCCAGCGTGGACGGGCAGCCATCACAACGGCCGAGCTTGATCTCCATCGTGTCGCGTAGCGGTCCACCGCAGACCCGGCAGCGCGGCTTCGCCGCCTTCGAGGTCTGCTGGCCCCGACGCACCCTGGCGTCGGGATGTTGCTCGGGTAACAAGCCGTAGAGGAACCGGCTGCGCCTGCGATGCCGACGACCGCCGGGATGCCGGGACAGCGACCACGACAACCACAGATGCTCGCGGGCCCGTGTCACTCCCACGTAGAACAGCCGCCGCTCCTCCTCGATCGCGTTGTCGTCGCCATCGGCGTGCTGGATCGGGAGAGTGCCTTCGGCGAGCCCGACGAGGAAGACGGCATCCCATTCGAGCCCCTTCGCCGCGTGGAGCGAGGCGAGCGTCACGCCCTCGACCGTCGGCGGGTGCTGCGCAGCGGCCCGCTGCTCGAGTTCGGCGACGTACCGCCTCAGGTCCGCACCCTCGACCGTCGCCGCCAGCTCCTCGGCGAGTTCGACGAGCGACAGCAATCCGTCCCAGCGCTCTTTTGCGGCACCGCCTGCCGGTGGTTGCTCGGTCAGGCCGACGGGCGCCAGCACGGAACGCACTGCTGTCACAAGCTCGGTCGGTGGAGGATCTCCCGCCGCCGTGCGCAGCGAGATCATCGCCTGGCGTATTTCACGCCGATCGAAAAACCGCTCTCCACCCCGCACCAGATACGGGACACCGGCGTCCGCGAGAGCCTGCTCGTAGGTCTCGGACTGGGCATTCACGCGGTAGAGCACCGCAACCTCACTCGCCGCGACACCTGCCTCGAGCAGTTGCCGGACCCGCGAGGCCACGGCTGTGGCCTCGGCTGGCTCGTCGTCGAACTCGGCGAAACGCGGCTCCGGCCCGTCCGGACGCTGCCCGACCAGGCGGAGCCGGGAGCCTGCCGGGCGGTTGCGTGCCGCTCCGATCACCTTGTTGGCCAGCGCCACGACCTGCGGAGTCGATCGGTAGTCGCGCTCGAGCCGGACCACCGTCGCCTCCGGGAACCGGCGGGTGAACTCGAGCAGAGGGCGCGGCGAGGCACCACCGAACGAGTAGATGGTCTGGTTGGCGTCGCCCACGACGGTCAGATCGTCACGGCCGCCAAGCCAGGCGTCGAGAAGACGCTGCTGTAGCGGAGTCACGTCCTGGTATTCGTCCACGATGAAACAGCGGTAACGGTCGCGGAACTCCCTCGCCACCTCTCCGTGTTCCTCCAGCACGGCCGTGGTGTGCAGCAGGAGATCGTCGAAGTCGAGGACCTGGGCGTTGTTCTTGATCGCCTCGTAGGCCCGGTATACCTCGGCGACCTGGGCCGGGGAAGCAGGCACATCGCGTTGGGCGCGTGCCGCTGCGACGGGATAGTCCTCGGGGGTGATCAGCGAAGCCTTCGCCCATTCGACCTCGCTCGCCAGATCGCGCAGGATTTCCGGCTCCGTGCCGAGCCCGACCCGGTGTGCGGCCTGCCCGACCAGCCGGAGCTTGCCCTCGAGCAGGTCCCACGGCCGATCCCCCACCACCCGGGGCCAGAAGTACCGCAGCTGACGGCGGGCGGCCGCGTGGAACGTCAGGGCCTGAGCCCCCTCCACCCCGAGGGCTCGCAGGCGCGCCCGCATCTCACCCGCGGCCCGTGCGGTGAAGGTCACCGCAAGCACCTGACCAGCGGCGACGTGGCCAGAGCGGATGAGGTGCGCGATGCGGTGGGTGATCGTTCGCGTCTTCCCCGTCCCCGCGCCGGCCAGCACGCACACCGGCCCTCGCGGCGCGATGGCGGCGGCTCGCTGTTCCGGGTCGAGTCCGTCGAGCAGGCTCGGCCGGTCGGAGGTCGGGGATGTGGCAGCCACGTTCGCATCCTCGCAGAGGGGGCCGACAGATTCCGCGCTGGCCACCCGCCCGTATCCTGGTGCAATGGCGGGAAAGCAGGATAAAGAGGCTGCCAAGCAGGCCAAGCAGGAACGGCGCGCGGCAAGCAAGGCCCGGCGTGGGCAGATCTTCGAAGCGTTCAAGGTGCAGCGCCGGGAGGACAAGGCGCTCATCCCCTGGATGCTGGGCTCCTTCCTCGTTATCACCGGCGTGGTGTTCGGGGTCGGGTTCCTCTTCAAACTCCAGTGGATCCTGCTGCCGCTGGGCATCGTGCTCGGCCTGCTGGCCGCAATGATCATTTTCGGGCGCCGGGTACAGCGCACGGTGTTCACGAAGGCCGATGGCCAGCCGGGCGCGGCAGGATGGGCGTTGGACAACCTGCGCGGCCAGTGGCGAGTGACCCAGACGGTCGCCGCGACGACCCAGCTTGACGCCGTGCACCGCGTGCTCGGCGCGCCGGGCGTGATCCTCGTGGCGGAGGGTGCACCCCACCGAGTGAAGAACCTGCTCGCCCAGGAGAAGAAACGTGTCGCGCGTCTGGTGGGCAGCACGCCCATCTACGACGTCGTCGTCGGCAACGAAGAGGGGCAGGTCCCGCTGCGTCGCCTGCAGTCGTACCTGATGAAGCTGCCACGCAACCTCAAGGGCCCCCAGGTCGATGCGCTCGAAACACGGCTCGCCGCCCTCGGCAACCGCGGCGCGGCCATGCCGAAGGGCCCGCTCCCCCAGGGCGCGAAGATGCGGAGCGTGCAGCGAACCCTCCGCCGTCGCTGACGGTCCCTGCCCGCTTTCCGAAGCAAGGGGTGTTTCCTACGGATGATCCGTAGGAAACACCCCTTGCTTCATCTTTGCCCCGCTTCAGCCCTCTCGCGTGTCGCAATCCCGCTGCGGCATCACCCAGTTGGGCTGTGATGAGTGTTCTCGTCGGTGTCGAGCACGATGAAGCCCAGCACCTCGCACCAGAACGCCGCCAGCCGTTGCGGGTCCAGTGAAGGGATCACCAGTTCGGAAATTCGAGAAGCCGTGATCGGGACCCTATACAGCTCAACCGAACGCACTTACGGTGGTGGATCCGTCCGGCGCCGATCGACGATGCGCAGAATCATCACGCGTTAGGGGTTTGCTCCGTGTCGCGCCGGGTGAGCACCAAGGGGGCGTCCTCGGTGATGGCGATCGTGTGCTCGGAGTGGGCCGTGCGTGAGCCGTCGGCCGACCGGATGGTCCAGCCGTCGGCGTCGTAGACGATCCGGTCGGTCGTGCGGGCGAACCAGGGTTCGAGCGCGAGGGTCAGGCCCGGCCGGAGTTTGAGGCCGCGACCTGCCCTGCCCTTGTTGGAAACGTGGAGTTCCTCGTGCATGGTGCGGCCGATGCCGTGACCGCCGAACTCGGTGTTGACCGGATAGCCGTAGTCGCAGGCCACCGCCCAGATCGCCGCCGAGATGTCACCCAGGCGGTTGCCCGGACGTGCCACCTTGATCGCCGCCTCCAACGCTTCCTCGGTGGCACGGATGATCCGCAGGTCCTCCTCGGCGGCAGTCCCGACGACGATGGTGCGCGCCGAATCGGCCACCCAGCCATCGATGCCGACTGCGAGGTCCGCGCTGAGCACGTCCCCGTCGCGCAGTGTGTAGTCGTGGGGCAGGCCGTGCAGGACGGCGTCGTTGACCGAGAGGCAGATGACGTTGCGGAACGGTCCCTTGCCGAAGGACGGAGCGTAGTCCCAGTAGCACGACTCCGCCCCGCGCCGTTTGATCATGCCGCGCACGTGGTGCTCCAGGTCCAGGAGGTTGACGCCCACGTCGGCGAGCCGGCCGACCTCGGAGAGCACCTCGGCGACGAAACGTCCCGCCACGTGCATGCGTTCGATCTCCGCAGGCGTCTTCAGTTCAATCACGAATACCTCACGTCACCGGATGTTGGTATGATTATACCGGTACCTTAGCACGCGTCGGTATAGTAATACCAGCACGATGAACGCCCAAAAATGTCAGTGGGTAGTTGCAGGATGACAGTGTGCCATCGAAGCAGCTCGCGCCCGATCACGAAGCGCTGATCGCGTTGTTCCCGGAAGGCGTCGCGCCCCGGGCAACGTTGGTCGCGCTCGGCTTGTCACATTCGACGATCTCTGCACGCTGCCGTCCCGGCAGGGTCTGGCAGCGACCGATCCCCGGCGTGATCGTGCTCAACAGCGACCCGTTGAGCAGAGCACAACTGCACCGCGCAGCCCTGGTGCACGCCGGCGCACGCGCCATGATCACGGGGATCGAGGCGGCGAGGTTGCATGGCCTGACCCGCCTCCCGCCAGGGGAGGCCGTGCACGTACTGGTACCGCACACGAGCGGAGTGAGTTCATGGGGCTTCGCGACCGTCGAACGAACGATCCATCTCCCTGCCCCCGTCGTAATCGAGCGAGTCCCGGTCGCTCCGCTTGCCCGCGCCCTCTTCGACGCGGCGCGTCGCATGACCGATCTTTCCGCGGTCCGCGCCATGATCAAGGAGGCCGTCGGTCGCGGCCTGTGCGATCCGCGGGATCTGCAACGCGAGATCGAGTCGGGTTCCACGATCGGCTCGGCTCTTCCCCGCCGTGTGGTGCACGAGATCCACGCAGCGGTCCGCTCGGCGTCCGAAGCCTGGGCTCGAGAAATACTCCGGCGCAGCGGGCTGCCAGAACCGGAATGGCAGGTCGAACTGGAAGATCAGGACGGCGTGTTCCTCGGCCACGCCGATGCCTATTGGGCCGAGGTCGGCCTGCTCTGGCGAATCGCGTGGGCGGAGTTCAGCCTCGAAGACCAGGAGCCAAATCCGGCACCGGCGGGAGCCGGGGCAATCGTGGTGGAGACCTTGCCCTCTCAGCTCCGCGACAACCCGCTCAGGGTGATCGAGCAACTACGAAAAGCGTACGAAACGGCCGCGGGGCGTCCCCCACCGCCCATAAGGATCAGCGGAAACGGACGACGGCCGTCCCGGTCAGCCGGTCCAGCCAGTTCCGCCCGTCGGCATTGCGGATGATTGCCGGAACGATGAGGAACGTCAGGACCGCGCGCACGGTCGCCCGCCACGGGCCGACCAGGGAAACACCGTCCAGCCTGCCCACCCTGATCCCGGTCACAGCCATGCCCGGCGTGAAGCCGAAGAAGGCGACCGGTACCGCCGTGATCACGGCCCACACCACCACCGACCACAGGTTGTACGTCTGCATGGCCGCCGTGTCCTGCAGATTCGGCCGCAGGAACAAGGAAGTCACCAGCGAAGCCAGCACCAGGTCGATCACCAGCGCGAGCAGCCGGGATCCGCCACCGGCCACGGAGCCAGGGCCCTCCTCGGGTAGCCCCAATCGCTCACCGCGCCAGCGCGGTGGCTCTGCGTCGCCCCCTGTCAAGCCGGTTGCAGAGCCCGACAACCACTCACCGGTCCATCTCGCCACTCATCCAGGGTATGCGGTTGGCCCGAAAGCTGCTCTCGCCGGCCTACCGGCCAAAAACGAGTCGCCCGTTAACCTGCGCGAAACATACGGGTGACGGTCGGGCAACACCACCCTCTTAGCGTGAGCCGAAGAGAGTACTGCCCCCGGCGGTAAAAACGAAGGAGTTACAGAGGGTGTCCACTACACCAGACGATATCCAGCGTCTCATCGCCGATGAGAACGTGCAGTTTGTCGATGTCAGGTTCTGTGATCTGCCGGGCGTCATGCAGCACTTCACCGTCCCCGCGAAGGCCTTCGACGAGGAGGCGTTCAACGAGGGGCTGGCCTTCGACGGCTCCTCGGTGCGTGGCTTCCAGTCGATCCACGAGTCGGACATGCTCCTGCTGCCCGACCCGGACACGGCTCGGATCGACCCGTTCCGCAAGGAGAAGACCCTCTCGATCAACTTCTTCGTGCACGACCCCTTCACCCGTGAGGCCTACAGCCGGGACCCGCGCAACATCGCCCGCAAGGCCGAGCAGTACATCGCCGAGTCCGGCGTAGCCGACACCGTGTTCTTCGGTCCGGAAGCCGAGTTCTACCTCTTCGACTCGATCCGGTTCGGTTCCTCCGAGAACGCCACCTTCCACGAGATCGACTCGGTCGAAGGCTGGTGGAACACCGGCCGCGAGGAAGAGGGCGGCAACCGCGGGTACAAGACCCGCTTCAAGGGCGGCTACTTCCCCGTCCCGCCGGTCGACCACTTCGCCGACCTGCGTGACGAGATCAGCAAGAACCTGCAGGGCTCCGGTTTCGAGATCGAGCGCGCGCACCACGAGGTGGGCACCGCCGGCCAGACCGAGATCAACTACAAGTTCAACACGCTGCTGCACGCCGCCGACGACCTGCAGCTGTTCAAGTACATCGTGAAGAACACCGCCTGGAACGCCGGCAAGACCGCGACCTTCATGCCGAAGCCGCTGTTCGGCGACAACGGCTCGGGCATGCACTGCCACCAGTCGCTGTGGAAGGACGGCGTGCCGCTGTTCTACGACGAGTCCGGCTACGCCGGCCTGTCGGACATGGCGCGCCACTACATCGGCGGTATCCTCGCGCACGCGCCGAGCCTGCTGGCCTTCACCAACCCGACGGTGAACTCGTTCCACCGTCTGGTTCCGGGCTTCGAGGCTCCGGTCAGCCTGGTCTACTCGCAGCGGAACCGCTCGGCCTGCGTCCGTATCCCGATCACCGGCACGAACGCCAAGGCCAAGCGCATCGAGTTCCGCTGCCCGGACTCGTCGGGCAACCCGTACCTGGCGTTCGCGGCCATGATGATGGCGGGCCTCGACGGCATCAAGAACAAGATCGAGCCGGCCGACCCGATCGACAAGGACCTCTACGAGCTGCCGCCCGAGGAGGCCAAGGACGTCAAGCTCGTCCCGTCCGACCTGGGCACGGTTCTCGACAACCTGGAAGCCGACCACGACTTCCTCACCGAGGGTGGCGTATTCACCCCGGACGTGATCGAGACCTGGATCTCCTTCAAGCGGGAGAACGAGATCGACCCGCTGCGCCTTCGGCCGCACCCGTACGAGTTCGCGCTCTACTACGACGTGTGATCCGAAATCGCTTTGACCTGTAATAACACCTGGTTTCGACCGCCCCAGGCCGCCTACGGGTCGTCATAGCGAAAAGAACGGCCGGTTCCGCCACCCGCGCGGAACCGGCCGTTCGTCACTCTTCGCGGCCGAAGGCCGATCACCATACTTACGCAAAGCGTTTTCCGCACCTGAGGACTACACCACCGGGCACGCAGGCCCGCGGCAGCCTGCTCGGCTACTGGGAAGGAGCATGGCGTCGTCATCGGCCCGTCTGCTTCTGCGAGTCGGAGTTCAAGACCTACCTCACTACACGAACCGTGACATCGCAGGATTCGCCTCCCAGCTCATCCAGCAGGCGGAGCACGAAGCCGCGCTCTACACCGATCTCGTCGAAGACGCCCTTGGCACCGTCCGTCTCGAACAGGAACGCATCTCGTATGCAGCCATCGAGACAGCAGTACGAAACCCGATCACAGCGGATTAGAGCAAGGGATGTTTGCTACGGACGCTGACGCCGCTCCGCCTACTCGGCGGTCGACAGCACCGTGAGGTCGAACCCGGCGCGCAGGAACCGTCCGCGGGGATCGTCGACGAGTTTGCGGCGCTCGAGATCCATCAGTCCGAGCGTGACGGTGAGGTCGGCCGAGAGTGTCCCGTCGAGCTTGACGATCTCCTGAACCATCTGGAACGTCTTGCCGCTGCCGAACTTCGTGTCGCAGGTCACCTGGACGATGTCACCCATGCGAAGCTCTCGCCGATAGTTGATGCTGGACGCGAGCAGCACGGGCGAGATGTTCTCGGCCCGGAAGGGGTCGCCTCCCTGTGCCGCCTTCTCGATCGCCTCGATCCGCGCGACCTCGGCATACGAGTGGTAGACGGCGTGGTTGAGATGCCCCAGGGGATCCAACTCGTAGAGCCGCACCTTGATCTGCGTACGGAACGGTTCGCGCTCAGTCACTCATCCACTGTAGAGCTGCATCCGCCGATCCCAGCTGTGACATCAATCTTCGTAGAAGACCCGCTCGACGATGGCATGGGCCCGGCGGGTCGTCCGCCGGTAGAAATCCAGGAACTCGCCGGGGTCGGTCTCCTCGCCGTAGCCCATGATGCGGGCGACCGCGGCCAGGGGACGCCCACTCGACGGCACCTGATCGACTGCCTTGCCTCGAACCAGCATGGACGCGTTCCGCACATGAGTCGCCAGCAGCCACGCCTCGGTCAGTGAGGCCGCGTCCTCCGCGTCGACGTATCCGGACTCCGCCAGTACGGCGAGCGCCGCCGGGGTCGAAGTCGTCCGCAACTCTGGCACGGCGTGCGCGTGCCGCAACTGGAGCAGCTGGACGGTCCACTCGACGTCGGCCAACCCGCCCCGGCCCAGTTTGGTGTGGAGAGTGGGATCGGCTCCCTTGGGCATGCGCTCGTCCTGCACGCGCGCCTTCATCCGCCGCACTTCCCGCACCCGTGCCGGATCGAGGCCCTGGTCCGGATAGCGGATCGGATCCACCATGGTGAGGAAACGGGTTCCCAGTTCCTCGTCGCCGGCCACGAAACGTGCCCGGAGCAGAGCCTGCGCCTCCCACACCTGGCTCCACCGCGCGTAGTACGCACGGTAGGAATCAAGCGTGCGGACCAGAGGGCCACCCCTCCCCTCGGGACGGAGGTCGGCATCGACGTGCAAGGGCGGGTCGGCACTCGGCGCGCCGAGCATCTCCTGCACGGTCTTCGCCACGATCAACGCGAAACGCACGGCCTCCTCGTCGCTGGCTCCGTCGTTGGCCTCGCAGACGAACAGCACGTCCGCATCCGATCCGTACCCCAACTCGGCGCCCCCCAGACGCCCCATTCCAATCACAGCGATCTTCGCCGGAGCGTTTCCGGTCTCGGCGGTACGCTTCCGAAGTGCCGCGGCAAGGGCACCCTGCAGCACCGCGACCCAGACGCTGGACAGTGCCTCGCACACGGCACGGACGTCGAGCAGCCCCAGCAGGTCGGCAGCGGCCACGCGCAGCATCTCGTGCCGCCGCAACGACCGTGCGGCGGCGACGGCCGCTTTCAGCCCAGGCTGGCGCCGGACCGTGGCACGCAGCGACTTGGCCACCTCTTCGGGCTCACGGCCGGCCAGTGCGGCCGGATCCCCCAGTAGTTGCAGCACTTCAGGCGCCCGGACCAGAAGATCCGGCACGAGTTTGGCGGTGCCGAGCAGGCACGCTAGCCGCTCGACGACGGCTCCTTCGTCTCTCAGGACGCGGAGGTACCAGGGAGTGTCTTCCAGTGCTTCGGACACCTTGCGGTACGCGAGAAGACCGCCATCCGGATCCGGCGTGTCGGCCAACAGGTCGAGCAGCACCGGAAGGAGTGTGTGCTGGATCGAGGCCCGCCGCGAAACTCCGGCGGTGAGGGCCTTGATGTGTTGCAACGCCCCATCAGGCGCCGCATAGCCGAGTGCGGCAAGCCTCGTGGCAGCCTGTTTTGTGGTCAGCCGCAATGCTTCCGAAGGCACGCTCGCAACCGATTGCAGCAGCGGACGGTAGAAGAGCTTTTCGTGGAGCCGCCGGATCCGCTGGGCATGCCGGCGGAAGTCGGCCACAAGTACCTCGCCCTCGCTTCTCCCTCGTTCCGCCTTGATCCCGATCGACCTGGCCAAGACGCGCAGTTCCGCGGTCTCGTGGTGGTCCGGGAACAGGTGGGTGCGGCGCAGCCGCCGGAGTTGGAGCCGGTGTTCGACGGTGCGCAGGAACTCATAAGAGATCTCGAGCTCCGCCGCGTCGGCCCGGCCGACGTAACCTCGACCGCCGAGTGCGTTCAGCGCCTCCATGGTGGATGGCGAGCGCAGCTCCGGATCGGCTCGGCCGTGAACCAGCTGCAACAGTTGCACGGCGAACTCGACGTCCCGCAGCCCGCCGCGGCCGAGCTTGAGCTCGCGGTCGGCCAGTTCTGACGGTACGTGTTTCTCCACGCGCCTGCGCATCTGCTGGACGTCGGCGACGAAGTTCTCCCGTTCCGCCGCCGTCCAAACCAGCGAGTCCACCATCTCGGCGTACTGGCGGCCGAGTTCGGGGTCGCCTGCGACGGGCCGGGCCTTCAGCAGGGCCTGGAACTCCCAGGTACGGGCCCATTTCCGGTAGTACGCGGTGTGCCCCTCAAGGGTTCGCACCAGCGCTCCGGCCTTGCCCTCGGGACGCAATGCGGCATCGACCTCGAAACACGCCTTGCCCACAACGCGCATCATGGTACTGGCGAGCCTGGTGGCGAGCGGGAGATCACCTTCGCCGACGAAGACCACGTCGACATCGCTGACGTAGTTCAGCTCGTGCCCACCGCACTTGCCCATTGCGATCACGGCCAGGCGCGCGGCGTCCGGGTCGGTGACCTTCAATTCCGCGTGCGCGACGGCCAGGCCGGTGGACAGTGCCGCCTCGGCGAGGGCCGTCAGTTTGTCGGTGATTTCGGTGTAGGACGGACGTTCCAACTCGCTTTCGACGAGGTGTCCGAGGTCTGCTGCAGCGATTTCCAGCAGCATGCCCCGGTAGGCCGTCCGCAGGGCCTGTTCGGCGGAGCCGTGCGTCAGCGTCGTGCCGGCATCCTGGACTGCCTCGAGCAGAATATCGACATAGCGCTCTTTTTTCGTTCCCTTGTCCCGCGCAAGGCGTGGCCATTCGTGCGGGTAACCGACCAGGAAATCCGCGAGCGCGCTCGATGTCCCGAGGACTCCGATCAGGCGGCCACGCAGCGACGGGTCTTCGCGCAAGGCTTCGGACAGTTTCCGCCAACCGGTCTCGTCGGCCTCGCGGAGGCGGTCAAGACCGCGGAGGGCAAGATCGGGGTCGGCGGACCGGGACAGGGCAGTGAGGACCTCGATACCGGCCGGTTCGGGCCCACCCTCGCCCCACCAGCCCAGAGAACGGAGCTGCGCTTCGGCGCGATCGTCGGTCAAGCCGTACCGTGCGGGGGACGCCGCTCCCCGTACCTGCTCTGCCATCAGCCTCCACCGTAGCCTGCCCGCCGCCCCTCCCCCGGCTACAACTCGATAGCAAGGGATGTTTGCTTCGGATGGGCCGCAGTAAACATCCCTTGCTCGTCTCCTGGGCGGTCAGGTGAGGGGGAGATGGCGGGGGTTTGCTGCGGCGGGCAGGACTGCGCCTGCGGCGAGTTGGACGAACCTTGCGGCGAAGGGCTGCCAGGTCTCAGCCAGGTCGGTGTGGACCTGCGCCAGTGTGGCGGCCTCGAATGCCCCCGGTTTCGCAGCCGACATCATGTCCGGAACGTCCTTCGCCCAGGCCTGGACGACTTCGACGGTGGTCTCGATATGGAACTGGATGCCATAGCCGCATCGCCCGATGCGAAACGCCTGATTCGGATAGCGGGGAGCCGAGGCCAAGAGGACGGCGTTGCCCGGCAACCGGGTGATGGCATCTTCGTGGAAATGGAGAACGTCGGGCATCAACGGTAGTTCAGCGAACAACGGGTCGGTCCAGGCGGCGTCCTTCTTCGCGACCAAGCTCGCACCGACTTCCGGGCCGTGCTCCCCTTTCTCCACCTGCCCACCGGCGGCGATGGCCAGAAGCTGAGCCCCGAGGCAGATACCCAACGTGGGGAGGGTTTGAAGCACTGCGGTGTTGAGAAGTCGGCGGACAGGTACCAGCCATGGGTGCGCCAGGTCGTCATTGGCGCTCATGCCTCCGCCGAGACAGACGAGACCCTGATATCCGTCGAGGTCGTCGGGCAACGAACTGGTCGAGGGCAGCCGAATGTCGAGTTCGGCGCCGGCGTCGATGAGCCAGTCGCCGAGGGGACCGATCGGATCGGTCTGATCGGGCTGGATGATCAGCAGGCGAGGCGCGGTCACGTCGCCAGGATACGGGCATGAATGCAGAAAGCCCCAGGGTCTGGGAGATCCCTTGCGGGTTCTCGACCAGAGCCCTGAGGCTTCCTGTCAATGAGTGTTCGGCGGTGTCCTACTCTCCCACACCCCTTCGAGTGCAGTACCATCGGCGCTGGTGGGCTTAGCTTCCGGGTTCGGAATGGAACCGGGCGTTTCCCCACCGCCATGACCACCGAAACATTATGATCACACACAACCACTATCCAATAAACAGGGTCGCGTGGTGTTTCAGAACCATAGAGTGGATGCGTAGCACCTTTGTAGACAAGTCCTCGGCCTATTAGTACCAGTCAACTCGAAAACACATTACTGTGCGTCCATTTCTGGCCTATCAACCCCATCGTCTCTAGGGGGCCTTAACCCACAAAGGGGTGGGAGACCTCATCTTGGAACAGGCTTCCCGCTTAGATGCCTTCAGCGGTTATCCCTTCCGAACGTAGCCAACCAGCCATGCCACTGGCGTGACAACTGGCATACCAGAGGTTCGTCCGTCCCGGTCCTCTCGTACTAGGGACAGCCTTCCTCAAGTCTCCTACGCGCGCGGCGGATAGGGACCGAACTGTCTCACGACGTTCTAAACCCAGCTCGCGTGCCGCTTTAATGGGCGAACAGCCCAACCCTTGGGACCTACTCCGGCCCCAGGATGCGACGAGCCGACATCGAGGTGCCAAACCATGCCGTCGATATGGACTCTTGGGCAAGATCAGCCTGTTATCCCCGGGGTACCTTTTATCCGTTGAGCGACACCCCTTCCACCAGGAGGTGCCGGATCACTAGTCCCGACTTTCGTCCCTGCTCGACCTGTCAGTCTCACAGTCAAGCTCCCTTGTGCACTTACACTCAACACCTGATTGCCAACCAGGCTGAGGGAACCTTTGGGCGCCTCCGTTACTCTTTAGGAGGCAACCGCCCCAGTTAAACTACCCACCAGGCACTGTCCCTGAACCGGATCACGGTCCGAGGTTCAGATTCCCAATCCGATCAGAGTGGTATTTCAACAACGACTCCACGAGAACTAGCGTCCCCGCTTCACAGTCTCCCACCTATCCTACACAAACCGAACCGAAAACCAATACCAAGCTATAGTAAAGGTCCCGGGGTCTTTCCGTCCTGCCGCGCGTAACGAGCATCTTTACTCGTAATGCAATTTCGCCGGGCCTGTGGTTGAGACAGCCGGAAAGTCGTTACGCCATTCGTGCAGGTCGGAACTTACCCGACAAGGAATTTCGCTACCTTAGGATGGTTATAGTTACCACCGCCGTTTACTGGCGCTTAAATTCTCAGCTTCGCCCCGAAAGGCTAACCGGTCCTCTTAACGTTCCAGCACCGGGCAGGCGTCAGTCCATATACATCGTCTTACGACTTCGCATGGACCTGTGTTTTTAGTAAACAGTCGCTTTCCGCTGGTCTCTGCGGCCAACTCACCCTAGCCCGCGAAGGGCTTCAAGTGCTTTGGCCCCCCTTCTCCCGAAGTTACGGGGGCATTTTGCCGAGTTCCTTAACCACAGTTCACCCGATCGCCTTAGTATTCTCTACCTGACCACCTGTGTCGGTTTGGGGTACGGGCCACACATGTTCTCGCTAGAGGCTTTTCTCGGCAGCATAGGATCACTCTACTTCACCTCAACGGCTACGCATCACGTCTCAGCCCATATGGAACACGGATTTACCTACGTTCCGGCCTACACGCTTACACCAGTACAACCACTCACTGGCGGAGCTACCTTCCTGCGTCACCCCATCGCTTAACTACTACACCATCAGGCCCCACGCTCACCAACCACCAATCCGAAGATCAGCAGCCAGCTCGGGTGGTTAGTATCCGGCGCCTCGCTATGGGCGAACACACGCGGGTACGGGAATATCAACCCGTTGTCCATCGACTACGCCTGTCGGCCTCGCCTTAGGTCCCGACTCACCCTGGGCAGATTAACTTGACCCAGGAACCCTTGGTCATCCGGCGGCAGAGGTTCTCACTCTGCATTCGCTACTCATGCCTGCATTCTCACTCCCACACCCTCCACCGCTAACTTACGTCACGGCTTCACTGGATGCAGGACGCTCCCCTACCCATCAACACGACTACACACAACCCACAAAGAGCTGCGCGGATCTATTGTGTCAATGACACGGCTTCGGCGGTGTGCTTAAGCCCCGCTACATTGTCGGCGCAGGACCACTTGACCAGTGAGCTATTACGCACTCTTTCAAGGGTGGCTGCTTCTAAGCCAACCTCCTGGTTGTCTGGGCAATCCCACATCCTTTCCCACTGAGCACACACTTCGGGGCCTTAGCCGGTGTTCTGGGCTGTTTCCCTCTCGACGACGAAGCTTATCCCCCGCCGTCTCACTGCCGCGCTCTCACTCTCTGGTATTCGGAGTTTGGTTGACTTCGGTAACCCGGTAAGGCCCCTAGGCCATCCAGTAGCTCTACCCCCAGAGAGAAACACACGACGCTGCACCTAAATGCATTTCGGGGAGAACCAGCTATCACGGAGTTTGATTGGCCTTTCACCCCTACCCACAACTCATCCCCCAGGTTTTCAACCCTGGTGGGTTCGGGCCTCCACACCGTCTTACCGGCGCTTCACCCTGGCCATGGGTAGATCACTCCGCTTCGGGTCTAGACCACGCGACTCAAACGCCCTATTCAGACTCGCTTTCGCTACGGCTACCCCACACGGGTTAACCTCGCCACGCAGCACTAACTCGCAGGCTCATTCTTCAAAAGGCACGCCATCACCCAAAGGCTCTGACGGCTTGTAGGCACACGGTTTCAGGTACTCTTTCACTCCCCTCCCGGGGTACTTTTCATCTTTCCCTCACGGTACTAGTCCGCTATCGGTCACCAGGAAGTATTTAGGCTTACCGGGTGGTCCCGGCAGATTCACAGCAAATTCCACGAGCTCGCTGCTACTCGGGAACACCATCACACAACACCAACACGACTTTCGCGTACGGGACTCTCACCCACTCCGGTCAACCATCCCAGGCTGTTCCACTAGCCGCGCAGCATCACGCCCAGACTGTCAGATCTGGGAAGACAGGTCCCACAACCCCGCACACACAACCCCTGACAGGTATCACATGCATACGGTTTAGCCTCCTCCGCTTTCGCTCGCCACTACTCACGGAATCACACTTGTTTTCTCTTCCTACGGGTACTGAGATGTTTCACTTCCCCGCGTTCCCTCCATACCGGCTATATATTCACCAGCAGGTAACACCTCATAACAGGTGCTGGGTTTCCCCATTCGGACACCCTCGGATCACAGCTCGGTTGGCAGCTCCCCGAGGCTTATCGCAGCCTCCCACGTCCTTCATCGGCTCCTGATGCCAAGACATCCACCATGTGCCCATAACAACTTGACCACAAAGATGCTCGCATCCACTCTACAGTTCTCAAACACCACACCAGAAACAACCACCCACCGGCAAAACCGGCCCAGGCGTGTTGCCTCAGGACCCAACAGTGCACCAACAAACACCAAACAACAGAACCCCATCCACACACTTTCCACGCCCCCACCAACAGGCAGAAACAGTACTCACGCGGGACAGCAAACCCTGCCGCCGGCATAAACCAGTAGTTCCACAATTCCTTGAGCGCCCAGACAGTGCCACATTCGGACACTAGGCCTGGCCACTCCACCACTCACCACCAAAAGCGGATCGGATGGATGTGTTGTGCTCCTTAGAAAGGAGGTGATCCAGCCGCACCTTCCGGTACGGCTACCTTGTTACGACTTCGTCCCAATCGCCAGTCCCACCTTCGACCACTCCCTCCCTTACGGGTTGGGCCGTGGGCTTCGGGTGTTACCGACTTTCATGACGTGACGGGCGGTGTGTACAAGGCCCGGGAACGTATTCACCGCAGCGTTGCTGATCTGCGATTACTAGCGACTCCGACTTCACGCAGTCGAGTTGCAGACTGCGATCCGAACTGAGACTGGCTTTAAGGGATTCGCTCCACCTCGCGGTATCGCAGCCCTCTGTACCAGCCATTGTAGCATGTGTGAAGCCCTGGACATAAGGGGCATGATGACTTGACGTCATCCCCACCTTCCTCCGAGTTGACCCCGGCAGTCTCCCGCGAGTCCCCGCCATTACGCGCTGGCAACACAGGACAAGGGTTGCGCTCGTTGCGGGACTTAACCCAACATCTCACGACACGAGCTGACGACAGCCATGCACCACCTGTACACCAACCACAAGGGAAACCGTATCTCTACGGCTGTCTGATGCATGTCAAGCCCAGGTAAGGTTCTTCGCGTTGCATCGAATTAATCCACATGCTCCGCCGCTTGTGCGGGCCCCCGTCAATTCCTTTGAGTTTTAGCCTTGCGGCCGTACTCCCCAGGCGGGGCGCTTAATGCGTTAGCTACGGCACGGACAACGTGGATGTCGCCCACACCTAGCGCCCAACGTTTACAGCGTGGACTACCAGGGTATCTAATCCTGTTCGCTCCCCACGCTTTCGCTCCTCAGCGTCAGTATCGGCCCAGAGACCCGCCTTCGCCACCGGTGTTCCTCCTGATATCTGCGCATTTCACCGCTACACCAGGAATTCCAGTCTCCCCTACCGAACTCAAGTCTGCCCGTATCGACCGCAAGCTGAAGGTTAAGCCTCCAGTTTTCACGGCCGACGCAACAAACCGCCTACGAGCTCTTTACGCCCAATAATTCCGGACAACGCTCGCACCCTACGTATTACCGCGGCTGCTGGCACGTAGTTAGCCGGTGCTTCTTCTCCAGGTACCGTCACTTGCGCTTCGTCCCTGGCGAAAGAGGTTTACAACCCGAAGGCCGTCATCCCTCACGCGGCGTCGCTGCATCAGGCTTTCGCCCATTGTGCAATATTCCCCACTGCTGCCTCCCGTAGGAGTCTGGGCCGTGTCTCAGTCCCAGTGTGGCCGGTCACCCTCTCAGGCCGGCTACCCGTCGTCGCCTTGGTAGGCCATCACCCCACCAACAAGCTGATAGGCCGCGGGCTCACCCTGCACCGCCGGAACTTTCCACCCCACACCATGCGGTGCGAAGTCGTATCCGGTATTAGACCCCGTTTCCAGGGCTTATCCCAGAGTGCAGGACAGATTACCCACGTGTTACTCACCCGTTCGCCACTCATCCACCACCGAAGTGGCTTCAGCGTTCGACTTGCATGTGTTAAGCACGCCGCCAGCGTTCGTCCTGAGCCAGGATCAAACTCTCCAACAATGTCAGAAAATCCGATCGACTCAAACAGTCAATCTCAAAGGAACCCAAAGGGTTCAAATATACAAAGCTCTACTGGCTTAGTTCATTAGCACACTGTTGAGTTCTCAAACAACACGCAACCGCAGTTGCTTCTTCTAAGTCTTCTGGCTTGCCCTTGGCGCCTGGGAAGCCTCAACCCCATCTGATTACCAGTGGTGTTGTTGCAACCCTACCTTCAGGGCCGTCGCAGTACGTTACCTGGCTCGGTTCGCGGTGTCAAGTCCGCCCGACCCGGGGGCCGTCCGCCGGGGCTTTCGGCCCCGTCGTCCCGGTCTCCCTGGCGACGAAGAGAAGATTACACGGGCCGGAACCCCCCTGAAACAGGGGGGTTCCCCAAGGGTGAAAACCGCTGGTCAGAGGCCCTTTTTCGGAGGGTCAGAGCACCGGGAGCAGCGTCTTGAGCTCATACGGTGTCACCGCGCTCCGGTAGTTGTCCCACTCCACCCGCTTGTTCCGCAGGAAGAAGTCGTAGACGTGCTCGCCGAGCGCCTCCGGCAGCAGTTCCGAACGCTCCATCTCGGCGAGCGCCTCACCAAGGTTCTGCGGCAACTGCTTGTAGCCCGCTGCCTTCCGCTCGGCCTCGCTGAGCGACCAGATGTTGTCCTCGGCGGGCGGGGGCAGCTCGTACCCCTTCTCGATCCCCCTCAGCCCGGCGGCCAGTACGACCGAGTACGCCAGGTAGGGGTTGCAGGCCGAGTCGATGGTGCGGATCTCGACCCGGCGCGAAGACGCCTTGCCCGGAGAGTAGTTGGGCACCCGGACCAGGGCCGAGCGGTTCGCCCTGCCCCACGAGACCGTTGTCGGTGCCTCACCGCCGCTGATCAGCCTCTTGTACGAGTTCACCCATTGGTTGGTGACCGCCGAGATCTCCCTGGCGTGGAACAGCAGGCCGGCGACGAACGCCTTGCCGGTCTCGGACAGCTCGAAGGGGTCCTCCGGATTGTGGAAGGCATTGCGGTCGCCTTCGAACAGCGAGACGTGGGTGTGCATCCCGGAGCCGGGCTGGTTGGTGAACGGCTTCGGCATGAAGGTGGCCCGGACACCCTGCGTCAGAGCCACCTCCTTGATCACGTACCGGAACGTCATCACGTTGTCGGCCATGGTCAGGGCATCGGCGTAACGCAGGTCGATCTCCTGCTGGCCGGGCGCCCCTTCATGGTGGCTGAACTCGACCGAGATGCCCATCGCCTCGAGGGTCTCGATGGCGTGACGGCGGAAGTGGGTGGCGGTCGCGTGGCTCGCCTGGTCGAAGTACCCGCCGTTGTCGGCGGGCTCGGGCTCGCTGCCGTCTTCGGACAAGCCGTTCAGCAGGAAGAACTCGATTTCCGGGTGCACGTAACAGGTGAATCCCGCTTCACCCGCCTTCGACAACTGGCGGCGCAGCACATGCCGCGGGTCCGCCCAGGAGGGTGAACCATCCGGCATCGCGATGTCGCAGAACATCCGCGCCGAGTAGGGCCCGCCTTCCGGCGTTTCCCAGGGCAGCACCTGGAAGGTGGACGGGTCGGGCTTGGCGATCATGTCCGATTCGTAGACGCGTGCGAAGCCCTCGATGGCCGATCCGTCGAACCCGATCCCGTCGCTGAACGCGCCCTCGAGTTCGGCGGGGGCGACGGCCACCGACTTGAGAAAACCCAAGACGTCGGTGAACCACAGTCGGACGAAGCGGATGTCACGTTCTTCCAGCGTGCGCAGCACGAACTCCTGCTGGCGATCCATGGCCGCACCCTACGGCCGCTGTGTTAACGCCATGTTTCGCGGTTCTCCCGCTACCCCGGCCGAGGGAACCGAGACCGACATCAGTGCTGCCAGGGCGCACAATCCGCCCGCCAGGTACCACGCGAGGTCGTAACTTCCCGAGGCGTCGTGGATCGCACCGGCCCCCACCGCGGCGATCGACGCACCGATCTGGTGAGAGGCGAAGACCCAGCCGAACACGATCGGACCGGTCAGGCCGAACCGGTCACGGCACAGCGCCACGGTGGGCGGCACGGTCGCCACCCAGTCCAGACCGTAGAAGACGATGAACGCCCACATCGGAGGCTCGGTCGTCGGCGCGAACAGGTGCGGTAGCAGAAGCAGCGAAGCCCCGCGAAGGAAGTAATACCCGCCCAGCAGCCACCTCGGATCCACGCGGTCGGTGAGCCAGCCCGAGGCGATCGTGCCTGCCACGTCGAACAGCCCGACCACGGCCAGCAGGGAGGCCGCGGTCGTCACCGGCATGCCGTGCTCGTGCGCCGCAGGCACGAAATGGGTCCCCACCAGGCCGTTCGTCGAGGCGCCGCAGATCGCGAACCCGCCGGCCAGCAGCCAGAACACCCGGCTGCGGGCGGCCTGGCCGAGTACCGTCACGGCCCGGCGGGCCGTTCCCCGCGCCGGGGCCGGCTTTTCCTCCGGCTCGGTGGCCCCGTAGGCGGTCGTGCCCACGTCACTCGGGTGGTCCCTCAGGAGAAGCAACACGATCGGGGCGACGATCAGGGCGGCACCCGCGACCAGCAGCGAGGCCGAGCGCCAGCCATGGCGGCCCGCCAGGGACGCGATCAGCGGGAGGAAAACCAGTTGGCCGGCGGCGCCCGCGGCGGTGAGCACACCACTGACCAGCCCGCGGTGCTTGACGAACCAGCGGCTGGTCACGGTGGCGACGAAGGCGAGCGCCATCGAACCCGTTCCCGTGCCGACGAGGACGCCCCAGCACAGCACGAGCTGCCAGCTCTGGGTCATGAACACGGTCAGGCCGCTGCCCGCGGCGACCAGCACCAGCGCGCCTGACACCACGCGCCGCATGCCCAGGCGCTCCATGAGCGCGGCCGCGAACGGCGAGATCAGGCCGTAGAGCACCAGATTGATGGACACCGCGGAGGAGATCGTGGCACGGGACCAGCCGAACTCGTCGTGGAGCGGATCGATCAGCACGCTGGGGGTCGCACGGAAGCCGGCGGCCCCGACGAGAGCGATGAAGGCGGCGAGGGCCACCAGCCAGGCACGATGCACCCGCGGCGGGGACTGCACTTCGGAAATCACCCGATCAGCTTGAGTGTTCGATGGCGGTGAGACGAGTGGCCGGAGCGCCAATATATGCAAGAATCCGGCCATGCACCGTGTGGTCGTACTGGCTGTTTCCGAGGTGATCGGTTACGACCTCAACATCCCTCCGCAGGTGTTCAACGCGGCCGTCCGTGACGGGCAACGGCTCTATGACGTGCGCCTGTGCGGAGTCGACGACCAGCCCGTGAAGGTGAGCTACGGGTACGAGGCACGGTTCGAACACGGCCCGGCCGTCCTGGCCGAAGCCGACACCGTGATCATCCCCGGCACGCGCGTGGCCGGGCCGCGACAGCACGGGGTGCTGCCCGCCGAACTGGCCGAAGCGCTGGCCCTCATCCCGTCCCACGCCCGCATCATGTCGATCTGCACGGGGGCGTTCGTGCTCGCGGCCGCAGGCCTGCTCGACGGGCGGCGGGCGACGACGCACTGGTCGCACGCGGAATCCTTCCGCCGGTTGTATCCGCAGGTCGAACTCGACGAGAACGTCCTGTTCGTCGACGACGGCGACGTACTCACTTCCGCCGGTCTGTCCGCCGGGGTCGACCTGTGCCTGCACGTGATCCGCTCCGACCACGGGAGCGCGGTCGCCAACCAAGCCGCGAGGTACTGCGTGGTGCCGCCGTGGCGCGACGGTGGCCAGTCGCAGTACATCGACCGGCCGTTACCCGCACCCGGCGAGGGCAGCACGGCCGCGACCCGCGCATGGGCGATCGAACACCTGGCCGAGCCGCTCGACCTGACCACCCTGGCGCGGCACGCGCGCATGAGCGTCCGCACCTTCAGCAGGCGGTTCCGGGCCGAGACCGGACTGTCGCCCCGGTCGTGGCTGAACCAGCAGCGGGTGCTGCACGCGCGCCATCTGCTCGAGACCACCACCCTGGCGATCGAGCGGGTCGCCGCGGAATCGGGGCTGGGCAGCGCCGCTTCCCTGCGCCAGCATTTCAGCGCCACCCTCGGCGTCTCCCCGCTCGCCTATCGCCGCACCTTCTCGGGCACCTGACCGGCAGCGCTACGGTTGTCGCATGCTCCGCCGCCGCGCCGCCAGTTTTCTCGCACTGACCCTGGCGCTCGTCAGCGGCTGCACCGCTTCGCCCGACACGCGAGGACCGCTGCCCGACGCGACGGGCCTGGTCACGACCGCGGCCGCGAGTTTCGAGCAGGTGCGCACCCTCCAGTTCGATTTCAGCGTGAGCGGCACGATTCCCGGGCTCGACATCCGCGAAGTCAAGGGTCAGGCCAGCCGGGAGGGCGGCCCCTACGGCAGCGCCTCCGGCCAGGCCGACATGCAGGAATCGACCAACCGTTTCGAAATGGGCTTCCAGATCGTCGGCGACCGGCTCCGCCTGACGAACCAGCACGGCCTGCAAACCGACGAGCCGGTGCCTCCCGAGTACCGGCCGGTCCTGCTGATGGGACCGGACAGCGGGCTGCCGAAGCTGCTGAAGTCGGCGACCGGGCTGAGGACGGAGACGAAGGAAGACGTCAAGGGCGTGCAGACCTACCGGGTGACCGGGCAACTCGCGAAGGACACGGTGGCCGAGGTACTGCCGGCAGTCCAGTCGAACGTGGACGTGAAGTTCTGGGTCACCCAGAGCGAGCCGCGCACGCTCGTGCGGGTGTGGATGCAGCTTCCCCCGCGGCAGCCGAACGAAGGTGCGGTCATGCTGGAACTCGGGCTTTCCGGGGTGAACCAACCGGTCAGTACGACGAGGGTGGGCTGAGGCCGGGGCGTTGCTCCAGACCGGCCGTTGGTCAGCCCGGGCAGCGCGTGTTCGGCGGCGGCAGGGTGCCGTCGACGAGGTAGGCCAGTGCGTTGATGTCGACGCAGGTGTCGCCGTGCAGGAATGCGGTGTGCTGGGTGCCGTCGAAGGTGAGCAGGCCCCCGCCCAGTTCCGCGGCCAGGTTCACCCCCGCCTGGTACGGGGTCGCCGGATCGTTGGTGGTGGAGATGACCAGCGGCGGGGGAAGGCCGGGTGCGATCGGGCGGTGTGGCTGTGACGTGCTCGGGACCGGCCAGTTCGCGCACACGTCCGGTTCGCCCTCGTCAGGGCGCCCGCCACCGAGGAAGGGCGCGGTGGCGAGCATCCGCAGGTGCGCCTCCGCGATCGCGAACGGGTCGGTGAGGCGCGGGTTGTCCACGCATCTCACCGCAAAGTAGGCGTCCTGGAGAGACGAGTAGCGACCGTCGGCGCCGCGCTCGTAATAGGCGTCGGCCAAGCGCAGGAGCCCACTCCCGTCCCCGGCCTTGAGCTGGTTGAGCCCGGTGCTCAGGGAGGGCCACAACTGCCGGGAGTACATGGCCTCGACCACGGCGGTCACCGCGTCGTCATAGGTGAGCTTCCGGCCGCCCGCTTGGGCCGGTGCGACGAGCAAGCGCCGGACCAGCCCGTCGAACACGTCGGGGGCACGGGCGGGATCGTCCCCGAGTGCGCACCCCGGATGGCGGGAGCACTCGGTGGCGAAGAGGCCGAACGATCGAGCGAACCCCTCCCCCTGCGCGACCAGTGAGTCCACCTGGGTCTGAGTGGGGTCGACGGCGCCGTCGAGCACCATCACGCGCACATTCCGGGGGAAGGCCTCCGCGTAGCTGTAGCCGATTTGAGTGCCGTACGAGTAGCCGAGGTAGGACAGCTTCTCGTCGCCGAGCGCGGCGCGCAGCACGTCCAGGTCCTTCACGACATCCCTGGTGCCGATGTTGGCGAGCAGTTCGGCACCGTGTCCGGTGCGCTGAGTGCATTTCGAGTCGAAATCGCGTGCCACGGCCGACCAGACCGCGGCGGAGTCGTGGGTGGTGCCGTCGCCGCGGTATTCGGCGCGGTCGGCGTCACGTTCGGCATCGGTCAGGCAGCGCACCCGCGGCTGGCTCGCGCCGACGCCTCGCGGGTCGAAACCGACCAGATCGAACCGCAGGCCGATGGCGTTGTTGGTGGTCCGCGGTATCAGGCGCGCCGCCGCTTCCATACCCGACCCACCCGGCCCGCCCGGATTCATCACCAGCGAGCCGATCCGGTCCTCCGGGTGGGCCGCGCGGCGCCGCAGGACACCCACGGTGATCGTGTCGCCTTGGGGACGCGCATAGTCCAGCGGCACGGTGAGCCGCGCACATTCCACCCCCGGGGCGCGGAAAGCCTGCGCGCTGTCCTGATCCGTGGCGAAGGGACCGCAGGCGCCCCAGGCCAGTTTCTGCTCGTAGAACCGGTCGAGGGCGTGCACATCGGCGACGGGGGACGGTGAGGGCGGGCTCGGCGGCAGCGACGGGCCCGGCGTCGTGGTGCACGCACCGAGCACGGACACCAGGCTGGTGACGGTCAGTGACAGGCTGCGGGAGCGCACCTTTCACATCGTGCCAGCTCGGTCACTGAGCGGCACACCGTCGACCATCCGGCGGCAGCGTGCCGGAGATCAGATAGGCCGCGCCCGCCTGATCCACACACGAGTTCCCCTGCAGGAAGACGGTGTGCTGGGTGCCTTCGAAAGTCAGGAGTGCGCCGTTCATCGCCTTCGCCAGATTCACACCCGCGTCGTACGGGGTGGCCGGGTCGTTGGTGGTGGAGATCACCAGGATCGGCGGCAGCCCCGCCACCTTGGGTTCATGCGGCTCGGAGGTGTTGGGGACCGGCCAGAACGCACACGAATCGAGCGCGGCGCCGTTCGGACGGCCGTCGTCGAGGAAGGGGGCGACCCGGTCGTAACTGTTCTCCGCGGCCACGATCCTGGCCTTGTCGGTGACGCGGGGATCGTCCACGCAGCGGATCGCGGTGAACGCGTCCTGCGTGTTCGTGTAGTGCCCGCTGGTGTCACGTTCGTTGTACTGGTCGGCCAGCGCCATCAGCATCGTGCCGCGGCCCCGTTTGAGCTCGTTGAGGCCGGAGTTGAGCGGCGCCCACAGTTGTTGCGAATAGAGCGCCTGGATGGTGCCGAGCGTCGCGTCGTCGAAGGTGAGTTCCCGGCCGTCGGCGAGGCGCAGCGGATGGTCGATCAGCGGCCGCACCAGGTTCTGATAGGCCGCCGTCGCGGCGCCCGCGTCGGTTCCGAGCGCGCAGTCCTTCTGCGCGGTACACCATTGGGTGTACTTCGTGAACGCCGTGCCGAACCCGGCGCCCTGGGCGACGAGCGAGTCCACCGCGTCCTGGCTGGGGTCGAGCGCACCGTCGAGCACCATGGCACGGACGTTGCCGGGGAACTGCTCGGCGTAGGTGTAGCCGATCCGTGTGCCGTAGGAGTAGCCGAGATAGGTCAGCTTCTCCACGCCGAGCGCGGACCTGAGTACGTCCATGTCCCTGGCCACGTCGCGCGTGCCGATGTTGGCGAGCATGGCCGTGCCCTTGGGGGTCCGCTGGAGGCATTTGGCGACGAAGTCCTTCGCGTCCGCCTCCTGCCTGGCCACGCCGGCGGGCGAGCCGTCGATACCGAGATCCTCTTCGCGTTCGGCGTCGCGCTCGGAATCGGAAAGGCAGGTCACCTCGGGCTGGCTCGCCCCGACCCCGCGCGGATCGAACCCGACGAGGTCGAACCGCTTGCCGACCGGGCCGTTGGACGCCTGCGAGGCCAGGCTCGCCGCGGCCACCATGCCGGAGGCGCCGGGGCCACCAGGGTTGAGCACGAGCGGACCGACGCGGTTCGCCGGGTCGGTGGCCTTGTGCCGCAGCACACCCACCGTGATGGTGTCGCCCTGGGGGTTCGCGTAGTCCAGCGGCACGGTCAGCCTGCTGCATTGGAGACCGTCCCGACCAAAGAGGGATTTCGCGTCCTCGGAAGTCGCGTAAGGTGCACAATCGCCCCAGGTCAGCGGCTGGGCGTAGAACCTCTCCATGCCCGGGGGCACCGGTCCGGCCGGGCCTAGCGACTCGGTGGTGGCCTGCGGTGTCGTTCTGCCGGGCTGGGTGGTGGTGCAGGCCGAGAGCGGAACCAGAAGGCAGACACCGAGAAGAGCAGTCACCCGGGCGGTCCGCGACCGGGCTCGCTGAAGGAAGGCCACGACGGAATCGTGCCATCCTGGCGGGGAACACACGACCACCACCACCTCGTTGGCCGGTGGACTGGAGAAGGACAGACAGGAGACCAGGGGTGCCAGCACTGATCAGCCGGATGGGCAAGCGCCTCCGCAGGCTCATCGAACGCCCGGCCAGCATCGAGCTGACCCGGTACGAAGCACTGCTCCCGGCGATCGGCGAACTCGAGCCCGAACTGGAGAAACTCACCGACGCCGAACTGACCGAGCGCGCGGCGAAGCTGCGCCGGGAAGCGGAGTTCGGCGACGACCAGTTGATCGAGGTGTGCGCGCTGGGCCGCGAGGCGGCGCGCCGGGCGCTGGACGAGCGCGCCTTCGACGTGCAGTTGCTGGGCACCATGGGTCTGCTCACCGGACACGTCGTGCAGATGGAAACCGGTGAGGGCAAGACCCTCGCGGGGGCACTGGCCGCGGCGGGCTACGCGCTGCAGGGCAAGAGCGTGCACGTCATCTCCGTCAACGACTACCTCGCTCGACGGGATGCCGAGTGGATGGGCCCGGTCTACCGGCTGCTCGGAGTGTCCGTCGGCTGGGTGGAGCCGTCGCTGACCCGTGAGGAGCGGCGCGAGTCCTACGGCCGCGAGGTCACCTACGGTGCGGTCAGTGAGATCGGCTTCGACGTGCTGCGGGACCGGCTGGTCTCACGGGTGGAGGACCTGGTCCAGCCGGAGCCCGAGGTGGCCATCATCGACGAGGCGGACTCGGTGCTGGTGGACGAGGCCAGGGTGCCGCTGGTGATGGCGGGTTCGGTGGACGCCGCGGTGGCCGACGTGGAAGTGGCCAACGTGGTGCGGCGGCTGCGCCTCGGCCTGCACTACGAGACCGACAGCGACGGCCGGAACGCCTGGCTGACCACGGCCGGCGCGTCGGTGGTGGAGAAGGCGCTGGGCGGTATCGAGCTCTACGGCGAGTCGGGTGCGGAGCGGCTGGCGGCGGTGAACGTCGCGCTGCACGCGCACGCGCTGCTCACGCGCGACGTGGACTACCTCGTCCGTGACGGCAAGGTGCAGTTGATCAACGCCTCGCGGGGCCGGGTGGCCGAACTGCAGCGCTGGCCGGACGGCCTGCAGGCCGCGGTCGAGGCCAAGGAGCAACTGCCTGCCACGGACCGGGGGGAGATCCTCGACTCGATCACCGTGCAGGCGCTGCTGGCCCGGTACCCGCAGGTCGCGGGCATGACCGGGACCGCGGTGGCGGTCGCCGAGCAACTGCGCGAGTTCTACCGGCTCGAGGTGGCGGTGATCCCGCCGAACAAGCCCAACGTCCGCGTCGACGAACCGGACCGCATCTTCGCCTCGCCGTCGCACAAGCTCCGGGCGATCGAGGCGGAGATCCGGAAGGTGCACGAGACGGGCCGTCCGATCCTGGTCGGCACCCAGGACGTGGCCGAATCGGAGGAGCTGGCGGAGAAGCTGGCCAAGGTCGACCTGCCGTGTGTGGTGCTCAACGCCCGCAACGACGCCGAGGAAGCGGAGATCATCGCCGAGGCGGGCAAGTACGGCGCGGTGACGGTGTCGACGCAGATGGCCGGGCGGGGTACGGACATCCGGCTGGGCGGTGCCGACGGCAAGGACCGTGAACGGGTCGCCGAACTGGGCGGGCTGCACGTGATCGGCACCGCGCGGTATCCGAGCAGCCGGCTCGACGGCCAGTTGCGTGGGCGGTCCGGCCGCCAGGGCGACCCGGGCAGCGCGGTGTTCTTCGCGAGCCTCAACGACGACCTGGTGCTGTCGTACGCGCCGGACGTGCCCGACGGTATCCAGGCCGACGACGAATCCGGTGAGATCACCGACCCGGCTGCCCAGCGGCAGATCAACCACGCGCAGCGCGTGGCGGAGGGGGTGCATCTGGAGATCCACCGCAACACCTGGCGCTACACGCGGCTGATCGAACACCAGCGCACCGAGTTGCTGAAGCACCGCGACAAGCTGCTCCGGACCCCGCTCGCGGCCGAGAAGCTCAAGGAGGCGGCGGAGAAGCGCTACGAGGAGCTCGAAGAGCAGCTCGGTGAGGAGGGGCTGGTCCAGGCCTGCCGGGAGATCATGCTCTACCACCTCGACCAGCTGTGGTCGGATCACCTGGCGTTCCTGACCGACGTGCGCGAGAGCATCCACCTTCGCGCGCTGGCCAGGGAAACGCCGCTGGACGAGTTCCACCGGGTCGCGATCCCCGAGTTCCGCAAGATCATCCCCACGATCGAGGAGCGGGCGGTCAAGAGCTTCGAGGAAGCCGAGTTCACCGAAAAGGGCCTCGACCTCGCCGCTTCCGGGGTCCGTCGGCCCAGCTCGACCTGGACCTACCTGGTGCACGACAGCCCGTTCGACTCGAACTTCGAGCAGACGCTGAACCAGGTGCGCAACCTGCTGCGCCGCAAGAAGAGCTGACCCGCGGCCGGTGCTTCTGGAGCAAGGTGGATTTGCTACGGGTGCTCCGTGCAGGGAGCCGTAGTAAACATTCTTTGCTCCAGAAACCGGCCGGAGCGCGGTTGGGCACATTCGGTCGTCGGGAGCCGGTGTGTGGGTGAGAATGTGCCTATGCCGCAACTACGGATCGCGCTCGCGCAGATCAACTCGACCGTCGGGGACATCGCGGGCAACACCCGGCTGCACCTCGACTGGGCTCGCCAGGCCCTCGGCGCACGGGCCCATGTCGTGGTGTTCCCCGAGATGTCGCTGACCGGCTACCCCGTCGAGGACCTCTCCCTGCGTTCGACATTCGCGCAGGCTTCCCGTCAGGCGGTCGACGATCTGGCCGGCAGGCTGGTCGAGGCCGGTTGTGGTGATCTGCTGGTCTACGTCGGCTACCTGGACCTCGACGAGGCCGGCCCGCGCGACGCTGCCGCGGCGTTGTACCGCGGCGAGGTGGTGGCGCGGCAGTTCAAGCACCACCTGCCCAACTACGGCGTGTTCGACGAGCATCGCTGGTTCAAGGCGGGGCAGACGCTGGACGTCGTGCGGCTCCACGGCCTCGACATCGGCATGGTGATCTGCGAGGACATCTGGCAGGACGGCGGGCCGGTGACGGCGCTGGGCGAGGCCGGGGTGGATCTCGTGGTGGCGCCGAACGCGTCGCCGTACGAACGCTCCAAGGACGACATCCGCCTGCCGCTGGTCGCCCGCCGTGCCGCGGAGGCCGGCGCGCCGCTGGTGTACGCGAACCTCGTGGGTGGCCAGGACGACCTGGTCTTCGACGGTGACTCGATCGTCGTGGGCGCGAACGGCGATCTGCTGGGACGGGCACCCCAGTTCGTAGAGCACCTGCTGGTGGTGGATCTGGACCTGCCCGCGGGCGGGCATTCCGCCGAGGGCGAGTTCGCCGGGCTGAAGGTGCGGCGGCGTGTGCTGGGCACCGAGCCGGCCGCGCCGTACGAGCCGCTGGCCGAAGTTCCCATCAGCGAGCCGCTGTCGGACGAGGCCGAAGTGTGGTCGGCGCTGGTCGTCGGGCTGCGCGACTACGTCCGGAAGAACGGGTTCCGCTCGGTGCTGTTCGGTTTCTCCGGCGGTATCGACTCGGCGGTGACGGCGGCACTGGCCGTGGACGCGCTGGGCCCGGACGCGGTCTACGGCGTGTCGATGCCGTCGAAGTACTCGTCGGCGCACTCCCGGGAGGACGCCGCCGAGTTGGCGCGGCGCCTGGGCTGCCATTTCCGGACCGAACCGGTCGAGGACATGGTGGAGGTGTACGTCAACCAGTTGAACCTCGCCGGAACCGGGCTCGCCGAGGAGAACATTCAGGCCAGGGTCCGGGGCATGCTGCTGATGGCGCTGTCCAACCTGGAAGGCCACCTGGTGCTGGCGACCGGGAACAAGACCGAGCTCGCGGTCGGGTATTCGACGATCTACGGCGACGCCGTCGGCGGGTTCGCCCCGATCAAGGACGTGTTCAAGCGGCACGTCTGGGAGCTGGCGCGCTGGCGCAACGCGGAGGCCGAAAAGCGCGGTGAAACGCCGCCCATCCCGGAGAACTCGATCACGAAACCGCCATCGGCGGAGCTGCGGCCAGGGCAGCTCGACACCGACTCCCTGCCCGATTACGCACTGCTGGACGACATCCTCGACGACTACATCGAGGGCGACCGCGGGTACGGTGACCTGCTCGCGGCCGGTTTCGAGCCGGAGACGATCGACCGGGTGCTGCGGATGGTGGACCGGGCCGAGTACAAGCGGCGGCAGTACCCGATCGGTACGAAGATCACTTTCAAGGCCTTCGGCCGCGACCGGCGGCTGCCGATCACGAACGGCTGGCGCGAGGGCGACCAGCGCTGACGGGAGCCGGTCCGAAGCAAGGGATGTTTACTACGGCACAGCCGAACTGGAGTAAACATCCCTTGCTCCGTCAGGAACAGGCGTGGGCGAGCAGGTGTCGCAGGGCGGCTGGGGTGTGCCCGACGTGCTCACGCACCGTCCTGGTCAGGTGCGCCTGGTCGGCGAAGCCGAGGTCGGCGGCCAGCGCGGCGAGGTTCGGTTCGCCGGCTTCCAGCCGGTCCAGCGCACGCCCGACACGGACCCGGTTGCGGTAGCGGGTCAGCGACGTGCCGAGGTGCCGCGAGAACGCACGGCTGAGCCGATACGGCGACACCGACAGCAGGGTCGAAAGCGGCAGCAGTCCGGCCGAGGCCGGATGGTCCTCGAGGATCGCCTCCCGCGCCCGGGACACCAGTACCCGGTCCGCCGCGCGCATCTCGACGGTGCGGCGGAGCGCGATTCCCAGCAGGGTGACCAGGGTTTCGGCCAGCGCGAAATCGGTGTCCCCGGTACCGGCGGCGGCGAGGAACCGCCGGTGCGCGAACTCGAGCGCGGCGTCGACGTAGAGCTCGGGGCGGTGGTCCTCCCCGGCCACGGACCACCACAACCGGCCGCTGTAGCTGACCGCGGTGCACACGTCCCCGCCCGCCGGATGCGCGAAATGCTCCTCGTCTCCGGGCAGGCTGACATAACCGACCGTCGTGTCGACGTCGGTCACCACACCCGCGGCGCGCCGGCGGAACCGGCCGCTGCGCACCAGGACCAGGCCGTATTCCGTGCGGTGTTCCACCGCCGACCAACCCCGGTGATCATCCCGGCAGAACACGGTGCGCACGGCGAAATCCGGCCGGGCGGCCAACTCGACAGCGCTGCGCATAACCGCAAGCTACGTCCGGGGTACGACAAAAACCCGGCGGCAAGAATCTTCAAGACCCGCGGTGCCGTCTCCGGGCACGCTGCATTGGCAGCAATTCCCAGCGAATCAGGAGTACCCGATGAGCGTCACCCTCTCCACCATCGTGATCGACTGCGCCAACCCGGCCGGACTGGCCGAGTTCTACCGGACCGCCACCGGCTGGAAGATCACCTCCGCCGACGAGGACAGCGCCTACCTCGGCGACGGCGGGCCGGTCCAGCTCGGCTTCCAGCGGGTGCCCGGATACCGCTCCCCCGGCTGGCCGGAGGACGCCAAGCACTTCCACCTCGACTTCACCGTCTCGGATCCGGCGGCCGCCGAGCGGGAACTGCTCGCGCTCGGGGCCGCCAAACCGGAGTTCCAGCCGGGCGGCGCCGACTGGACGGTGCTCACCGACCCCGAGGGGCACCCGTTCTGCCTGGTGCCCGAGAATTGAGCGATCATGACGGCTCAAGGGTTCGCGGTGTTCGCCACCGCGATCGGGCACTGCGGGATCGCCTGGAACGACCGCGGTGTGGTCAGCGTGCGGCTCCCCGAAGGCGGCGCCGCCAGAACCCGCGCCCGGCTCCGTGCGCGGTTCCCGGGCGCCGCCGAAGCCAGTGCCGCACAACCACCACCGGCCCCCATTCGCCAGGGCATCGACGACATCGTGGCCCTGCTCCGCGGGGAACCCCGCGACCTGGCCGACCTCCCCGTCGACCTCGAAGGCGTGCCGGAGTTCCACCTCAGGGTCTACGAACTGGCCCGCACGATCCCACCGGGCAGCACCCTCACCTACGGGGAGGTGGCCACCCGGCTGGGCCTGCCCGGTTCGGCACAGGCCGTCGGGCAGGCGCTGGGCCGCAACCCCGTGCCCATCGTGGTGCCCTGCCACCGCGTGCTCGCCGCAGGCGGCAAGATGGGCGGCTTCTCCGCCCCCGGGGGCGTGGACACCAAGCGCCGCATGCTGCTCATCGAGGGCGCGCCGGAAGTCGAGCCGACCCTGTTCTAGAGGGTGCTTCACAGCGGCGAGGCCGGTTGCCCCACACGGTCAGCGGGGCGCCAGGGCTTCAGCCAGGGTGACTCCGGCCAGCCCTCGGCAGCGGCCAAAAGCGGGAACGCGGTGGCCCCGTCAAGATGCTCACGCACGATGTCGGCGTGTCCCGCATGGCGTGCGGTTTCCTCGATCAGGTGGAACAGGACCCACCGGACCGACCAGGCGTCCACATCCCGCGGGAACCACCCGACGCCGGGCGGCACCGGAACCGGCCGGCCGAGATCCTCGATCCCGGCCACCGTCTCCTCGGTCTCCCTGGCGACCTCGTCGTACCGGGCCAGCAACTCCTCCAGCGTCTCGTCCGGGCCCATGCGGAAATTCTCCCGGAAGGCCGCGGACCGCTCCTCCGCCGAGCCGGGTGGTCGCCGTTGCCGGACCGTGTCCATCCAGCCCCGCTCGGTGAAGGCCACGTGTTTGACCAGACCGCCCACGCTCAGTGCGCTCCGGCTCGGCGCCGAGCGCGCCTGCTCGTCGGTCAGCCCGTGGGCGGCGGTGCGCAGCACCAGCCGCTGCTGGGCGAGAAAGGCCAGCAGGCCGTCGCGCTCGTCGGCGATGGGACGCACGTAACCGGGCATGTCGCTTCCTTCTTTCGGGGATGAATGACCGCCACAGCGGTGTGAACATCGTCGCACCGGGTACCGACAGATTTACGATTCACGCAGGTCGGGGCCGCCCCTGCAGCGCGTTTCTCAGGGTCCTCACAGCGTTCAGCGCGCACGGTGTCGGCGACCAGTCCCGACCCCCGGTACGTGAAGGAGTGCGCTGCGGACATGGTGAACCACCAGGAGATGAGCCTGGGGTCCCCGGCCGGGCCCGGTCATACCCTCGCTGTGGCGAGCGCGCGGGGGTTGCCCCTCCGCACGCGGACGGCGATCGCGGCGGGCAGGCTCGCCGCCGCGGCCTCGCGGCTGAGCAAGCTCGGCAACGGTGGCGTGATCGGCGGCCGTGCGGCATTGATGCTGGACCCGGACGCGTTGCGACGGCTCGGCCAGGGCCGCAAGGTCGTACTGGTGACCGGGACCAACGGCAAGACCACCACCTCGCTGATGATCAGCAGGCTGCTGGAGACCCTCGGTCCGGTGGCCGCGAACGGCGACGGCGCGAACATGCCCGACGGCGTGCTTTCGGCGCTGGCGAAGCGGCCTGACGCCCCGTACGCCGTCCTCGAGGTCGACGAAACCTACGTTCCGTGGGTCGCCGAGCGGATCCAGCCCGCCTGTCTGGTGCTGCTCAACCTCAGCCGGGACCAGCTCGACCGCGTGGGCGAGGTGCGGGCCACCGAGCGCGAGCTGCGGGCCGCGATCACGCGCCTGCCGGACACGACCGTGATCGCCAACTGCGACGACACGCTGGTCACCTCCGCCGCGCTCGGCGCGAGCCGGGCGGTGTGGGTCAGCGCGGGCCAGGAGTGGCGTGACGACTCCGCCTCGTGCGCCCGCTGTGGCCAGGCCATCCGGCACGAGGGGTCGCACTGGAGCTGCGTGTGCGGGTTCTCGCGGCCCGAGCCCGCCTGGTCGCTGGTGGACAAGAACCTCGTGGCGGCCGACGGCAGCACGATCCCGCTGGAACTGCAGCTGCCTGGCCGGGCGAACGCAGCCAACGCGGCCATCGCCCTGGCCACGGCCGCCGAGCTGGGCGTTCCCCCGGAGCTCGCGGCCGACCGGTTGCGTTCGATCACCAACGTGGCCGGGCGGTACCGGCGGGTGAACGTGGACGGGCACGCGGTGCGGCTGCTGCTGGCGAAGAACCCGGCGGGCTGGAACGAGACGCTGCCGATGCTGGATCAGGGTGTTCCCGTGGTCATCGCGGTGAACAGCCAGGAGGCCGACGGCCGGGACACCTCCTGGCTGTGGGACGTGCCCTTCGAGCGGCTGCGCGGGCGATGCGTGGTGGCGTCCGGCGAGCGGGCCACCGACGTGGCCGTGCGCCTGACCTATGCCGAGGTCCCGCACATCACGCTGAAGGACCCGCTCGACGCGGTGCAGGGCATCGAGTCCAGCGAGGTCGACCTGGTGGCCAACTACACCGCCTTCCGGGATGTCAACGCGAGGTTGAGAGCATGAGCGGCGACTCCGAGGTCCGGCTGGGCCTGGTGCTCCCCGACGTGCTGGGCACCTACAGCGACTCCGGCAACGCGACCGTGCTGAGCAAGCGGCTCGAATGGCGCGGCGTGCCGGCCACGATCGTCCCGATCAGGCTCGGCGAACCCGTGCCCTCCTCGCTCGACCTGTACCTCCTCGGTGGCGGCGAAGACGAGGCGCAGGCGCTCGCCGCCGCGCACCTGCGTGCCCACCGGGGCTTGCAGGAGGCCGCCGCGCGCGGCGCTGTCGTGGTCGGGGTTTGCGCGGGATTCCAGGTGCTCGGTACCTCCTTCGTCACCTCGGGGGGCGTCGAGCACGAGGGGCTCGGCCTGCTCGACGCGACCACCCGGCCGGGCGAGCGGCGCGCGGTGGGCGAGGTGGTGGCCCGGGTCGATTCGCTCCTCGGCGACGAACCGCTGACCGGTTTCGAGAACCACCAGGGCAACACCACCCTCGGCCCGGGCAGCGCACCGCTGGGCGAGGTGGTCCGCGGGGTGGGCAACGGCGACGGCTCCGAAGGCGCCCGCACCGGGCACATTCTGGCCACCTACCTGCACGGACCCGTGCTGGCGCGCAACCCCGGACTGGCGGATCTGCTGCTGGAATGGGTGCTCGGTGAGCCCCCGAAACCCCTGGCGCTGGCCGAGGTGAGCGCGCTCCGCCGGGAGCGTCTGAGCGGCGTGAGGTTCGGGCATCGCCGGTGACCTCGTCGCCGGTCCTTACCCTGCACTGGTGACGATTCGCCTTCCTCGCTCCGGTGTGCGCGCCCGCACCACCCTGATCGCGGTCGTCGTGCTGACGCTGGCACTGGCGCTGGCCAATGTCATGGTGATCGTCCTGCTCAGCTGGTCGCTGGACAAGGCGACCACGCAGGACGCCCGCAGTGCGGGGCGGCAGGTCGCGAACGAGCTGGCCAAGCAGGGCACGCGCGATCTCACGCCCTCCGACGTCGCCAGCTCCGGCGACGCCGCCTCGATGATCCAGGTGCTCGACGCGAACGGCGTGCCCGTGGCCAGCGACCCGGCGATCGTCGGCTATCCCGCGCTGACCCCGGCGCGCCCCGTGCCCGGTCAGGACGTGGTCGAGACGACGACGATCAGGGTCAACGGCAGCAAGCAGGACTACCGGCTGGTGGTCAGGGGCGTCAACGGCCCTGGCGGGCCGTACACGGTGATCTCGGCGCGTTCCCTGGCCCCGGTGACCGAGGCATCCACCCGGCTGACGCTGCTGCTGGGTCTCGCGGCCGTCCCCATGCTGGCCATCTCGGCGTTCGCCGGCTACCGCGCGGTCGGCTCGGCGCTCAAGCCGGTGGAGCAGATGCGGCGCACGGTGGCCGAGATCTCGACCCGCGACCTGAGCCTGCGGGTGGGGCTGCCGCCGGGCAACGACGAGGTGCACCGCCTTGCCACCACGCTGAACAGCATGCTCGACCGGTTGGCCTCCACGCAGGAGGCGCAGCGCCGGTTCGTCGCGGACGCCAGTCACGAGCTGCGCTCGCCGTTGAATACCATCACCACGGCACTGGAGGTGTCCGAGCACCACCCGGAGACGATGAGCACCGGCGAACTGCTCGGCGTGGTGTCCCAGGAGACGGCGAGGCTGCGGGAGCTGGTCGACGACCTGCTGCTGCTGGCGCGGACCGACGACGCGACCGACAACCCGGTCCGCACCGAAGTGGATCTGGACGATCTCGCCCACGCCGAGGCCGAACGGGCCAGAGCCGGGGTGAAACTGCGGGTGGAGATCCGCACCGAGCCGGCGAAGGTGCGCGGGAACGCCGCTCAGCTGCGGCGCGCGATCCGGAACCTGGTGGACAACGCCCGCGAGCACACCCACGGGCAGATCCGGGTGTGCACGTACACGATGGACGGCATGGCGGTGGTCGAGGTGAGTGACGACGGGCCCGGGGTGCCCCCGGCGGACCAGGAAAGGATCTTCGAACGGTTCGTGCGGCGGGACGATTCGCGGCAGCGCCGGGTGGGCGGCTCCACCGGGCTGGGCCTGGCCATCGTGGCCGGCATAGCGGCCCGTCACGGCGGGCGGGCGCGCTACGTGAACGTGGCCGACGAGGAATACCCCGGTGCGCACTTCCGCATCGAGCTGCCGCTCGAGGTCGCCGCCTGATGCGTGTCCTGGTCGTCGAGGACGAGACAGCCTTCGCCGAAACCCTGCGCAAGGGCCTGCGCGCCGAAGGGTTCACGGTGGACGTCGTGCACACCGGCACCGACGGGTTGTGGCGGGCCACCGAACACACCTACGACGTGATCGTGCTGGACCTCATGCTGCCCGGAATGTCGGGCTACGAGGTGGTGAAGAACCTTCGCGCGGCGGAGAACTGGACCCCGGTGCTGATCCTGACCGCGAAGGACGGCGAGTACGACGAAGCGGACGCCTTCGACCTCGGTGCCGACGACTATCTGACGAAGCCGTTCTCCTACGTGGTTCTCGTCGCCCGCCTGCGGGCGCTGCTGCGGCGCGGCGCGCCGGAACGGCCCGCCGTGCTCACCGTCGGCGATCTGCGGGTCGACCCCGCCGCCCGTACTGTCCACCGAGGACAGGCGAAGATCGAGCTGACCGCGCGGGAGTTCGGCCTGCTCGAGTTCCTGGTGCGGCGGCGCGGGGAGGCACTGAGCAAGCACGAGATCCTCAGGCACGTGTGGGACGCGCACTACGACGGCGACGAGAACGTGGTCGAGGTCTACGTCGGCTATCTGCGCCGCAAGATCGACGTGCCGTTCGGCACGCACACCATCGAAACCCTCAGAGGGGTCGGCTACCGGCTGTCCGCCTGAGGGGCGCCGCCGGAAACCTGGCCGTTGCGCAGCAGCGGGAGCGACAGCGACAACGTCGCACCCCCGCTGTCCGGATTACGCGCGGCGACCGAGCCGCCATGCCGCGCGACGATCTCGCTGACCAGGGACAGGCCGAGCCCGTAGCGGCGCCGCTCCCCCGGCGCCGCGTCCGAGGAGGCCTTGGCGAAGCGGGTGAACAGGTTGGGCAGCACGGCGGCGTCGATGCCGGGCCCGTCGTCCGCGACGTCCACGCGGACCTGCCTTCCGGACACTCCGAGTGCGACCCGGAGGCGGCTGTGGGCGTGCCGGATGCCGTTGTCCAGCAAGGCGTTCACCGCCCGCCGCAGGGCCGCCTCGTAGCCGGAGACCCACACCGCTGCGGGCTCGTCCAGCACCACCAGCTCGATTCCGTGTTCCGTCGCAGCCGGGGTGGCGGCGTCCACCGCCTGGCGCACGAGGGCGCCGAGCTCCACCGGCTGCCGGGGCACGTTTTCGCGGGGATCCGCGGCCAGCAGGAGGTCTTCGAGGATGGCGCCCAGCTCGCCGGCGTCTTCCACCAGGCCGTTCACGTCGGCCTCGGCGGGCTGGCCGCGCAGCCGTCTGCGCAGCATCTGCGCGCGGGTGCTCAGCAGCGTCAAGGGCGTGCGCAGCTCGTGACTGGCGTCGGCGACGAACCGGCGTTGCAGGGCCAGCGCCCCGACCAGGGGCAGGACCGCCCGGCGGGCCATCCAGGCCCCGGTGAGCACGGCCAGCAGCAGTCCCGCCACACCGGAGACCAGCAGCGCCTTCACCAGCCTGCTGCGCTCGATGTGGGCGGGCCGCAGGTCCAGGATCGCCTGGATCACCTTGTCCCCGGCGCGTTCGGTGCGGACCCGGTACTCGCGCTCGTGGTCGACCCTGAAGTCCTCGGTCGTGGCGATCCCGTCGGCCCGCACCCGCTGGATGGCGGCGACGTCCGGCAGGCCGGGCGGCAGGCCCGAGGTGGCCTGTATCTGCCCCTGGGCCAGCACCACCAGCCAGGTCCCCGCCGGCGGGTCGGACACGTCGTCGGCCCGCGCGATCGCGGTCGTGAGCGTCGCGTTCTGTTCGTCGTGCTGGCTGCGCAGCACCACCAGCACCGCCACCGCGCACAGCAGTACCACGGTGGCCCCGACCACGAGGGCCGACTGCAGGCCGATCCGCAACATGGTGCGCCGGATCAGCCGCGCGTCGGCCGAATCGTCACGCCGCCACCTCATCGGTCGCGCCCGAGCTGGTAGCCCCGCCCCCGCACGGTGTCCACCACCTTGCGGCCGAGTTTGCGGCGCAGGTAATGCACGTAGGTGTCCACCACCACCTCGCTCTCGGCCTCGCCGAACACGAGCCCGAGCAGTTGCGCCCGGGAGAACACGTGCCCGGGCCGGGCGGCGAGGGTGGCGAGGAGGTCGCATTCCCGTTCCGACAGCCGCACCGCGCCGGTACCGGGCCGGATCACGCAGCGGCTGTCCAGTTCGAGCCTGCCCGACGGCACGGGGAGCGAACGGGCGGCGTCGAGATGGCGGCGGCGCAGCGCCCGCAGCCGGGCCAGCAGCTCGTCGACGTCGAACGGCTTGCCGAGATAGTCCTCGGCGCCCGCGTCGAGCCCGGCCACCCGGTCGGCGGGGTTGCTCAGTGCGGACAGCACCAGTGTCGGGGTGACCACACCGCGCAGCCGCAGGCGGGCGAGCAGGTCGAGCCCGTCGATCGCGGGCAGCCCGCGGTCCAGCAGCAGCACGTCGTACTCACGGGTGAGCCCGAGGTGCAGGCCGCGCTGGCCGTCGGCGGCCGTTTCGACGTGGTAGCCCTCCTCGGTCAGCAGGACCTCCAGCATCGCGAGCAGTTGCGGGTCGTCCTCGACCACCAGCAGCCTCGGAGCGACGGGTACGTTCACGGGGTCATTCTCGTCAGCCCGGCGGAGCGCCGCACGCGACGTCCGGCGTCTACCGCGAACACCAGGCAACCGGGCTGGGCATCGGCCCAGGCGACGCCCTCGGCGCCCATCGCGAACGCGGCCGTGGACACGGCGTCGGCGGTGGTCAGATCGCCGGCGATCACGGTGAGGCTCAGCAGGTCCCGCACCGGCTCGCCGGTGCGGCCGTCGAGGATGTGTTCGCCGCGTTCGTACGTGCCGGAGGTGGCCACCGCCTGGTCGCGGACGGTGAACACGGCACACACTTCGTGTGCCCGGTCCGGGTGCTGGATGCCGACCGACCACGCCCGCCCGGCCGCCACCACGTCCCCGCCCGCGTTGAGCAGGAACTCACCGACGCCCTCGGCGCGGAGCCGGTCGGCGGCCCGCTGCACGGCCCAGCCCTTGACCACTCCGCACGGGTCGAACGGCCTGCCGGGCAACCGGGCGCGGAAGGCCCCGCCGCTGCGTTGTTCGTATTCGTCGCACAGGGCGCGGATTTCCGCCATGTCCGGGCTGTCCGCCCCGAGGCTGACCTCGCTGTCCTCGCGGAAGGGACTGAACCGGCGGTCGACCTCCCGCAGCCAGCCGAAGACCAGTTCGGCGGCCTCGGCGTGCGGCACCTCCACCGAGATCGGCATGCCCATGATCTGGGCGACCCGCCGCATCGGCTCAGTTGCCCCTCTGGTCGATCGCCGACTGCAGCGACTGGGCGTACGCCTCGCTGGTCGCGGTCGCCCCGGACACGGTGTCGATGTGCGCGCTCTGCGCCTGCAGCGCCTCCTCGCGCAGGGTGGGTTCGGCGCTGTTCGCGATGCGCTGGCTGTGCCGGTCGTCGGGCTCGGTGGTGATCCTGATGTCGGTGATCTTGTTGCCGGTGAAGGTGACCTGCACCTGGTACGGACCGTATTCGGTGTCCACAGTGGACCCATTGACGACCTTGCGGCCCCCGCCGCCCGAACCGCTCGGGGGAGCGGACTTCGGGGCGCTGGAGGAGGTCGGCGAAGACGGCGAAGACGAGGGCGCTTCCGTCGCCGGTGTCGAGTTGCCGCTCAACGCCGAAGCCGGCGAGGAGGCCGGGTGATAGCGCAGCAGCGGAACAAGCCCGGCGATGGTGAGCAGGACGACGATGACAACTCGGCGCACAGTTTCTCCCTTAGGCTGCGAAGGCGAAGCGCTCGCTGTGACACTGGGATTCCGGGACACGAAGCTCGTGAAGCGTTTGCAGCACGGCCTCGGTCATGCCCGGTGGGCCGCAGACGTAGACGTCGCGGCGCCGCACGTCCCGCACCATCGCCGCGAGGTGCCCGGGGCCCATCATCGGCCCGTACCGGCCGACCGCGGTGGACGGGCCGACCACGACGTGCAACCGCGCCCCGCACCAGCGGGCGAGTGAGTCCAGTTCGTGAGCGAGCACCGCGTCGCGGGGCGTGCTCGCCCGGTAGATCACCGCGATGTCGTCCCCCGCGTAGGCGAACTCCTCCAGCAGCGCCCGGATCGGCGTCACGCCGACACCGCCCGCGATGAGCAGGACGTGCTTGCGGGTCCTGCGATCCGCCGTGAAGGCGCCGTACGGTCCCTCGGCCAGCACCCGGGTACCGGGCCGGATCCGTTGCAGCCACGCGCTGCCGTCCCCGAGCGCCTTGACCGTGATCCTCAGGTGGTTACCGTCCGGCATCGCCGACAGCGAGTACGGATGCGCCTCCCACCACCGGTTCCCGAAACGCCACAGGAAGAACTGCCCGGCCCGCGCGGGCAACCGGTCGAGATCGCGGCCGCCGATCCAGATCGTGACCACGTCGTCGCTCTCCCGCACCACGGACTCGACGCGAAGCCGGTGCCGGAAGTTGCGCCACAGCGGCAGGCCGGCCCGGCTGACAAACACCAGCCCCAGTGCCACCCCGTACAACGACCACCAGTAGAACCGCCCGATCGGCGCCTGGGTGAAGTCCTGCCCGATGCTCACCTGGTGCAGGAAGCCCAGCACGACCGCGAGATAGGCGTAGAGGTGCACGAAATGCCACGACTCGTACCGCATCCGGCGACGAGCGCGACGAGCCGAGGTGACCCCGACCGCGATCAGCAGGAGCGTGGCGACCGTGGCCTTGAGCACGTCCTCGGTGTCGAAGACCAGCGTGCCGAGTTCGGACACCACCCCGCTGCCGTCCTGGCCCGCGTAGCCGAGAGTGATGAACACGACGTGCGCGATCACCAGCCACAGCACCCAGAACCCGCTCCAGCGGTGCCAGGCGGTGAGCCGGTCCATGCCGAGGCGGGTCTCGAGCCACGGCAGCCGCGAGATCAGCACCAGTTGCAGCACCAGCGCGAGCGCCCCGTAGAGCCCGGTGAGCCTGCCCAGCGCGGTGAGCAGCGCCCCGGGCGCGCCGAGGTTCTCGAAGCCGTGTCCCAGGACGAACAGATCGGTAGCCCACGCCGCATTCAGCGCCAGCAGGGCGAACAGCCAGTGGACCGCTTTCACGCCATGAGTCTCTGCCGTTTTTCTGGGTGAAACCTTGGAGTACACCCACAGCGGGCACGGAAAACGGCAGGCCGCGGGAAACCCGGCAAAACCCCGCGGCCGGGACCACCGCTCAGGCGCGGGGCCGGGCGAACGGGAAGAGGACGGTCTGCCGGATCGACGCTCCGGTGAGCATCATCAGCAGCCGGTCGATACCCAGGCCCAGACCTCCCGTGGGGGGCATGCCGTGTTCGAGTGCCAGCAGGAAGTCCTCGTCCAGTTCCATCGCCTCGACGTCCCCGCTGGCGGCCCGCAGAGACTGCGCCTCCAGCCTGCGGCGCTGCTCGAGCGGATCGGTGAGCTCGCTGTAGGCGGTGCCGATCTCCGCGCCGAACGCGATAAGGTCCCAGCGCTCGGCCAGCCTCGGGTCACGCCGGTGCTGACGGGTCAGCGGCGACACCTCGGTGGGGTAGTCGGTGTAGAAGGTCGGCTGGACGGTCCTGGGTTCCACCAGGTGCTCGAACGCCTTCAGCACGAGGTCACCGTGCGAGGCGTCCTCCGCGGCCTGGACACCGGCGCCCCGGCACAGCTCGCGCAGCCGTTCCACCGGGCTGCCCGGCTCGACCCGCTCACCCAGCGCCTCGGACACCGCGTCGTGCACCGTGACGACCGGCCACTCCCCCGAGATGTCGACCTCGCCGACGTCGGGGCGCCGCACCACCAGCGCACCATGCGCCGCCATCGCGGCCTGCTGCACCAGTTCCCGGGTCAGCGTGCGCATGGTGCCGTAGTCCGCGTAGGCCTGGTACGCCTCGAGCATGGTGAACTCGGGGTTGTGCGTGGCGTCCACACCTTCGTTGCGGAAGTTCCGGTTGAGTTCGAACACCCGCTCGACCCCGGCGACGCACAGCCGTTTGAGGTACAGCTCCGGCGCGATCCGCAGGTACATCCGCATGTCGTAGGCGTTGATGTGGGTGATGAACGGGCGTGCGTTCGCCCCGCCGTGCACGGTCTGCAGCATCGGGGTCTCGACCTCGAGGAACTCCCTCGCGTGCAATCGTTCCCGGACCGTCCGCACCACCTTGCTGCGCAGCTTCAGCATGCCCGCCGCGTCGGGGTTGACCATCAGGTCGAGGTACCGCTGCCGCACCCGCGTCTCCGGGTCAGCCAGCCCCTTCCGCTTGTCCGGCAGGGGATGCAGGCACTTCGCGGTCACCGTCCACTGGTCCACCCGCACCGACAGCTCACCGCGCTTCGACGTGACCACCTCGCCGCGCACGCCGACGTGGTCGCCCAGGTCCACGCCGTCGCGCCACAGGTCGAGCTGATCCTCCAGCAGCATCAGCTGGAGCTCGCCGCTGAAGTCGCGCACGCGCGCGAAGCACAACCCGCCGAGATCGCGGATCGCCACCACCCGCCCGGTGACCCGCACCTCGTGCCCGGTGTGGCTGTCCGGGCCCAGCGTGCCGAACTTGCGGGTGATTTCGGCGAGCGCGGTGTCCCGCTCGAAGCCGACCGGGTACGGGTCGATTCCCGCGTCCCGCAGGCGATCCAGCTTCGCGATGCGGACCCGGACCTGTTCCGGGCGCCGGAGCGGCCGGGGTTCCACCCGCTGCGCGGCGGCGTCGATCTCCTTGACGCGGTCGAGGAACCCGTCGCTCACGATGCCGGTGGAGAGGGCGCGCCGCCGCGAGCGCAGGCTCGCCGGGAGGAAGCCTTCGAGCGCACCCGCGACCAGACCGATGCGGGGCAGGCGGCGGGCCGAGGTGTAGCACAGGAACCGCGGTTCCCAGTCCGGGCCGTACTTGGCGTTGGACCGGTACAGCGATTCGAGCTGGAAGAAGCGCGACGCGAGCCCCAGCACGGCGCGCCAGGCACGCAGCACGGGGCCCGCCCCGATCCGCTCACCTTCGGCGAACACCGCGCGGAACATGGCGAAGTTGAGCGAAATCCGCTGCGCGCCGAACTCGCCGGCGTGCTCGACCAGCTTCGCGACCATGTACTCATTCAGCCCGTTCTCGGCGTCGCGGTCGCGGCGCATGAGGTCCAGGGACAGGCCACGCCGCCCCCACGGCACGAACGAGAGCAGCCCGCGAAGGACACCGGCGGCGTCGTAGGCCTCCACCATGACGCACCGACCGTCACTGGGATCGCCGAGGCGGGACAGGGCCATCGAGAAGCCGCGCTCGGTCTCGGCGCCGCGCCACTGCTGGGCCCTCGCCAGCAGTTCGTCCATTTCGGAGGGTGAGATATCGGCGTGCCGCCGGACCCGCGCGGTGTAGCCCGCCCGCTCGATGCGGCTCACCGCCTGGCGCACGGACTTCCGCTCCGGGCCGGTCAGGCTGAATTCGCGGATGTCGAGGATCGCCTCGTCCCCCAGTTCGAGCGCCTTGAGCCCGGCGCGCGCGTACACCTTCGCGCCCCGCTCGCTGGCCCCGAGCACCCCGGCGGCCCAGCCGTAGGTGTGCGCCTCGGCCAGCCAGGACGCGACGGCCTGGGGCCACGCCTCCGGATCGCCGATGGGATCCGCGCTGGCCACGCTCGTGCCACCGAGCACGCGGTAGGTGACGGCGGCACGCCCGTTCGGCGCGAACACGACGCTCTTGTCGCGGCGGGTGGCGAAGTAGCCGAGGGAGTCGTCCTCGCCGAACTTCGCCAGGAGTGACCGCAGCCTCAGCTCTTCCTCGTCGGTGCGGTGCCGCTGGCTGCGCACCCCGCGGAAGAACGTGTACAGCGTGGCCACCGCCACCGCGGTGGCCCCGAGGTCGAGCAGCAGATCCAGCCACGGCGGGCCCTCCCGCACGCCGAGCCGCCGCAGCTGGAGCAACTCGCCGGTGGCGTGGTTGGCCGTCCACAGGAAACGGTCCCCGGCGCCGGTCAGCGTGCCGGGGAAGAACTCGGCCAGCGCCCACCCGCCGAGGATGACCGCGGAGATGCCCACCGCACCGACCAGCAGCGCACGCTTCCACGCACCGGGGGCGAGCCGCGCGGGGAACGCGGGCCGCAGCGCGACCAGGAACGCGATCAGCGCGATCGACACCGCCTCGGCGACGGTGAAGCCGATCAGCGGCACCGGCAGGAACCGGGGCCGTCGTTCCGGGGCGAGCAGTTGTGGCGCCCACAGCAGCGTCGCCTGGTAACCGACGGTCATGAACAGGCCGCCGACCTGGAACAGGATCAGCGTGTCCAGCGCCGCGCGCTTGCGCCGCCGCAGCGCCGCCCCCAGCACGAACAGCACCAGCGCGATCAGGATGTTCGAATCGACCGGAATGTTGACCAGGTTGAACAGCGCCACGATCCGGCGGACGGCCGTGTGCCCTCCGTCCCAGATCAGCAGCAGCACCGACATCAGGGCACCCAGCTGCACCACGGTGGCGACGACGCCGCCCGCCTTGCGCCGCCAGCGCGGCACCTCCACCTCAGGCATCGTCACCACCCCGTGTGAAGCTCATCGCAGGTGCTTGGGCCGTCTCCCGCCACGATGTCACGCTGATTACTCCAGATCCACGACCCGGGGACCCGACGAGGGCCTCGAGGGAAGGTTGGTCGACGATGATGTCTCACCACTCTGGCGAGGGGCTGCCCGCAGGCGGTCGGCAAGAGTCTTCGAAGGACGCCGCGAACACCGAGACGACGGCTGAGACGACGGCTCCCTACGGCACCGGCCCGCGGGCCGGCGCACCGGTGAAGAAAGTCCGTATCCATCACCTGCAGGAGCTCAAGGACCGCGGCGAGCCGTGGCCGATGCTCACCGCCTACGACATGTATACCGCCGAGCTGTTCGACGAAGCGGGCATCCCCGTCCTGCTGGTCGGCGACTCCGCCGCGAACAACGTGTTCGGTTACGACACGTCGCTGCCGGTGACGGTGGACGAGCTGTTGCCGCTGGTCCGCGCCGTGACCAGGGCCACGAAGCGGGCGCTGGTGGTGGCGGATCTGCCGTTCGGCTCCTACCAGCTCTCGCCCGAACAGGCACTCGCCACCTCCGTGCGGTTCATGAAGGAGGGCCGCGCGCACGCCGTCAAGCTCGAAGGCGGCCGCCGCTTCGCCCCGCACGTCGAGGCGCTCACCGGCGCCGGTATCCCCGTCATGGGGCATATCGGGTTCACTCCGCAGAGCGAGCACAACCTGGGTGGTTATCGGGTCCAGGGCCGCGGCGCGGCCGGTGAGGCGCTCGTCGCCGACGCGCTCGCCCTCCAGGAGGCCGGGGCGTTCGCCGTGGTGATGGAGATGGTTCCGGCGGAGGTCGCCAAGCGCGTCACCCACGAGCTGAAGATCCCCACCGTCGGAATCGGGGCTGGTCCGGACTGCGACGCGCAGGTCCTCGTCTGGCAGGACATGGCCGGGCTGCGCCGCGGCAAGGCACCGCGGTTCGTCAAGCGCTACGCCGACCTCGCCGGGGTGCTCTCCGGGGCGGCCGCGGCCTTCGCCGACGAGGTGCGCCGGGGCGAGTTCCCCGCACCGGAACACGCCTTCCACTGACGCGCGGTCCTCGAGGAGCTGTGAACTCCCGTGAGGGGCACCTTCACGGTCGAATCGACCGTGAAGGGCCCCCTCACGGCTCTGCTCGCGACCGTGCCGATCCGTAGTAAAGCTTCTTTGCTCCAGATCCCCGGGCTCCGGATCCCCGGCGCCCACTACTGCCGTCCGCGGCGGAAACGCTCGGCCAGTACCGGGTCGTTCTCCCACCAGAGACCGTCGGCGGGCGCGTCGGGCGTGCCCGCCTTCGTGGCTTCGTCGAGCTCTCGGTCGGCCTGCCGGGCCTGCCGTTCGTCGGTCCGCATCCAGCGCGCGAACAGCGCGCCGACGAACGGCAGCCCGGCCAGATCGCCCCCGATCCACAGGATGCCCGCACCGACGATCTGGTCCGTGCGCAGGTCCGGGCCCCACGCCCGGTGAAGCGCCTCGTAGTAGCCCGCCGCCCGCAACGGGCCGAGCCACAGGATCAGGCCCAGCGCCGCGTCGACGACCACCTCGGCGAAGCTGATCCCGAACGACACCAGGTGGTGATCTTCGCGGGGGGTCGGGTCGAGCCGCAACCGGGTCCAGAAGTACACGAACCCGCAGCCCAGCAGGCCCAGCCGCACCAGCTCGTCCACTGCCGCGTGCCGCAGGGTCAGCTCGTACAGCGGGGTGAGGTAGATCAGGAACGGCGGCACGATCAGCAGCACGGTGATGACCAGCGGGAAGGTCAGCACGCGCGCGAGGAGGCTCCGGCCCAGCGCCCGCAGCCGGTCCGCGAACGGCGCGGTGGCCAGCAGCAGGGTCAGCGGCGCGCCCAGGGCGAGCAGCAGCGGGGTGATCATGAGCAGGGTCACGACCTGAAGCGCCCGCACCCAGAACAGCACCCCGTCGTAGGCGCCGAGGAACGAGCAGGTCAGCAGCAGTACCGTGGCCAGCCCGCCGAGGAAGGCCGCGGTACGCGAACGCGGCCAGTCCGGCACCCGCCGCGCCGCGGTCAGATACCAGGCGCCGAGTCCGAGCACGAACACCAGCGCGGGGACATCGAGCGTCCCCGTGGTGAAAATCGTTCCCCAGGTCAGCGCAGTCATCGTGGTCAGATCGCGAAATAGATCAGGCTACCGGCACCCGCCAGCACGCAGTAAATCGCGAATGGGGTCAGTGTCCGGCTTTCGAAATACGACGTCAAGAAGCGCACCGCGATATAGGCCGCGACACCGGCGACCAGGCTGCCCACCACCGCGGGCCCCAGCGAAGCGCGGTTGTCCGCGGCGAACAGCGACGGCATCTTCAGCACCCCCGCCGCCAGGATGACCGGGGTGGCGAGCAGGAAGGCGAACCGCGCCGAGTCCTCGTGGTCGAGACCCCGCCGCAGTCCGGCCACCATGGTGATCCCGGACCGGCTGATACCGGGGAACAGCGCCAGGATCTGCGCGGCACCGATGAGCATCGCCTCGCCGATGCCCAGTTTGGCCAGTCGGTGGTCCGACATCTCCTCCACGCTGATCGCCCGCATCGGCATGGTGACCTCGGCGGAGAAGTCGATCGTCTGCTCGGCGGCGGCGGGCACCGCGGGCTTGGCCGCCCGCGCCCGGCCGAAGCGCTCGACGGCGTAGAGCACCGCACCGTTGAGGGTCAGGAAGATCGCCGTCGGCACGGGCTTGCCCAGGAAGTCCCTCAGCGCCTTCTCCAGCAGCAGACCGGCGACGCCGACCGGGATGGTGGCGAGGATGAGCAGCCAGGCCAGCCGCTGGTCGGAGTCGGCCACCTCGCGATCCCGGATGGAGGTCCACAGGCCACGCAGGATGCGCACCCAGTCCTGCCAGAAGAAGACCACCAGCGCGATCGCGGTCGCCACGTGCATCGCGACGAGCACGGCGAGGTACGGCGAGTCCTTGCCCATGCTCAGGTCGTTGGCCCAGGAGCCGCCGAACCAGGCGGGGAGCAGAATGCTGTGCCCGAGACTGGACACCGGGAACAATTCAGACACACCCTGCAAGGCGCCCACAACAATTGCCTCGAAATATGTCACAGCGGACATTGAGGACCTTTCCACGAACGCGAAGCACGGTTTCGCTACGAAAGTACCGGACACGTCCGGCGCCCCCGGTGGCACGGGTGGCACGATCGGAGGGGAAATCGTAGACGGCCGGGGAAGCGGCGAAACGTCAGCCCTGGTGCAGCATCCGGATGTCCGCGGCCTTCCAGCCCTCGCCCGTTCGCCGCAGTTCGAGCGTCACCGCGACCCGCTTGTCCTGCGGCGCACCGCCGTTCTGCGAGACGGTGGCAGCGAGGTAGACCAGCGCGGTCGCGGTCCCCTGCCCGGAGTCGAGGACGCTCAGCGCGGAAGCCGTCACCGTGGGTGTGACCACTGTCTGCTGCTGCTTCACGATGTCGGCGGACGTCGCGCGTTCTTTGGCGATCTTGAGTTGCAGGGATTCGGAGGCCACGGCCTTCTGGCGCGTCTCGATCTCGTCCGGGATGCGGTAGTCGACGGTGGTCAGTTCGAGCGCGGCGTGCTCGGCGGTGGCCAGGACGGCGTCCCGGGTGGCCGCGACGGCGTTCTGCTGGACGGCGGGGGACGGCGCCGGTGGCGGCTGCCTGTCCGCCAGCGGAGTGATCAGGGCTGCCACCGTGACCGCGGCGACGACCACCACGGCCATCACCGCGACGAGGACGAACACCCACCGGTCCCGCCGCGGGGACGGTTCGACGGAATCCATGGCGTCGGCCTCCCTCAGTTCGTCCGCAGGGCGGCGATCAGCCAGCGCTGCCCCACCTGTTCGGCGGTGACGACCAACGCGGCGGTACCCGCCGTCCCGGCCGTGCCCGGCTTGTCCATGTGCTGTTCCACGAAGACCAGCAGTTCGGCCTTGGAGGCGGTCAGCGTCCGCACCGCAGCCTCGCGCACGGTCACCGTGATCCGCTGGTTTTCCGGGGGAACCTGCGTCAGCAGGGTTTCGTACTGCTTGGCCGCCGCCTCGGTGAAGTACTTACCCGCATCCCGACGCGCCTGGTCGAGTGTGTCCCCATGGATGCTGAAGACTGCCCGGAGCGCCTCGCTGACCTGCGTTCGCACCGCTTCGGTGGCGACGGGGTCGCTCAAGGCCAGGTTCGACGGGGCGCTGGGCGGCGGCGGGGCGGCGACCGGCGACGGCGCACGCCCGAGCAGCACCAGCACGGTCACGACCCCGCCGACGAGCAGCATCATCGCTGTCGCCAGTCCGGCGAAAAGTCGGCCTCTGCCGGGCCGTGCCTCCGGTGTCACAAAATGATCTTCGGCCGGTTTCTCCCCGTTGTCCAGAAAAATTCAGCCGGACAGCGCCGCCGACAGGGTCTCGTGCGCGGCCACCAGCGAAGGCCCATACCAGGTGAGGTAGCGGCCGGAGACCAGGACGTGGCGCACCCCCGGGAAGGCCTCCGGCCCGTCGTCCGCCGTGAACCGGTACGGCTCGTCGGGAAGTACGAGCAGCTCCGCGTCCCCGCGGTCGAACCACGACCGCAGCTCGTCGAGCTTCGGCCTCGGATACCGGTCCCCGTGCTCGCCGTACACAATGGACACTCCGAGGCGGCGCAGTACGTCGCCGCCGAAGGTGTCCCGGCCGAGAATCACCCAGGGCCTGCGCCACACCGGCACCACTGCGCGCACCCGCTCCGGGCGGATCTCCCGCCACAGCTGCTCCGCCTGCACCAGCCAGTAGGGCTCCGTCACCTCGAAGGCCTGCGTCAGCAGACGCCGCAGCGACGCGAGCGCATGCGGCACGGTCGCCGGAGCCTCGGTCACCCAGACCGGAAAACCGTTGGCGCGCAGGCGTTCCACGTCCTCGGGCCGGTTCTCCTCGGAATTGGCCAGCACCAGGTCCGGGCGCAGTTCGAACACCCGGTCCAGCTTGGGGTACTTCGATCCGCCGACCCGTGGCACGGCCAGCCCCTCCGGGTGCGTGCAGTAGTCGGTCGCCCCGGCGAGCACGCCGGGGACGCTCACCGCGATCGCTTCGGTGAGCGACGGCACCAGCGACACCACGCGCCGCGGGACGCCGAGCAGCGGGACGTCCTCACCGAGGTCGTCGAACAGGGCCATCGCTCGCTGGTCGGTCATGCTCGCTCGAACGACACCTTTCGCCTCTCCACGTCCACCGCGGTGAGCCGCACCGTGATGCGCTCCCCCTCCGGCAGGTTGGCCCCGGCACACCGGCCCATCACCGGCGGATCCTCCACCAGGATCTCCGCCCTGGCCTCCTCGGCCCGCAGCACGACCGCCTCGAAGGTGCTGCCGACCCGCTCGGCCAGCATCCAGGCCTCGACCTGGTCGAGGCAGGCGCGCTCCACCCTGGCGGCGAGGCCGTCGGAGGTGCTCATGAGCGACGGCAGCTCCGGCAGGGCCGCCCGCACCCAGTCGGGCACTTCGGCTCCGGCGGAGACGGCGAGGCAGACCTCGGCGGCGAACCGGTCCACCAGCCGGCGGATGGGGGCCGTCACGTGGGCGTACGGGGCGCCGATCCCGGCATGGGAGGTCGAGTCGGGCGCCCCGCCGGCGAAGCTCGTGTAGCCGGCGCCGCGCAGCAGGCGGGTCGAGCAGGTGTAGAGGGCCATCGACTCGGGAAGCGCCGGGTCGAGCCCGGCGAGCAGTTCCGACACGCTCGCGCCGGCGGGCCAGGGAATGCCCAGCGCCTGCGCGGAGCGGCGGAGCCAGTTCACCGACTCCTCGTCCGGATCGGGCAGGGTGCGCAGCACGCCGACCCCGGCCTCGATCATGATCCCGGCCGCGGCCATCCCGGTGAGCAGCGAGATCTCCGCGTTCCAGGCATCGACGGGATTGCGGGGACGCATGCCCAGCACCCAGCCGTCCCCGGCGTCGCCGCCGATGGCCTGTTCGGGCAGTTGCGGTTCCACCGCGCCGCGGTGCACGGCGAGTTCCCGCCGCAGCCGCCCCAGCGCGGGCAGCGGCTCGATCGAAGGATGCGGGGTGCCGGTGGCGAAGGCGGCCTGCACGCTCTCGTAGTCGAACCGGGCGGTCGACCGGACCAGGGCGCGCCGCACCCTGGTGGCCGTCGGCTCACCCCCGCTGTCCAGGTCGATCGTCCACAACACGGCCGGGCGCGTCTCGCCGGGCAGGAGGCTGGCCGCGCCTTCGGACAGCACCGGCGGATGCAGTGGCACGTTGCCGTCGGGGAGGTAGAGCGTCTGGCCACGGCGGCGGGCTTCCCGGTCGAGTCGCCCGCCGGGGCGTACGAACCCGCCCAGGTCGGCGATCGCGTAGTGCACGCGGAAGCCTTCGCCCCGGCGCTCCAGCGCCATCGCCTGGTCGAGGTCCTTCGCGCCGGGTGGATCGATCGTGACCAGCGGTAGCGCGGTGGCGTCCTCCCGGGGCGCGACGACGGCGGGCGGGTCCATCGCCACGGTTTCGGCTTCGGCGAGCACGTCGGCGCCGAAGCCGTCCGGCAGCTCGAATTCGGCGCGAAGGCGACCGAAGTCGCCGCCCGCCGAGTAGGCGTGAACCACGACGCGAGGCACATATGCACCCTAACCCGCTGGAGGCCGTTGATCCCCCCATCGGTGACTGGGCCACTCGGGTGTACCTTGCCATACTAGTTATGAAAACCGATGTCATTTTCGTTTCATGGAGAGGGTGTGGTCCGCAGTGAAGGTCGCGTTCGTCGGCAAGGGAGGCAGTGGCAAGACCACGCTGACCTCGTTGTTCACCGCCTGTCTGGCCGGAGCGGGGCATCCCGTGCTGGCCATCGACGCCGACATCAACCAGCACCTCGCGGTCGCGCTGGGGGCGAGCGAGGAGGAGGCCGCCGCGCTGCCCACCCTCGGTGAGCACCTGCCACTGGTGAAGGACTACCTCCGCGGCGACAACCCGTTGATCAGCGGCGCCGACGCGATGATCAAGACGACTCCGCCCGGGCGCGGTTCCCGGCTGATGCGCCCCTTCGAGGACAACCCGGTCACCGAGGCCTGCTTCCGCGAGATCGGCGGGGTCCGGCTGGGCGTGACCGGCCGCTTCACCGAGGACGACCTCGGCGTCGCGTGCTACCACTCGAAGGTCGGCGCGGCCGAACTCCTGCTCAACCACCTCGTCGACGACGAGCGCGAGTACGTTGTCCTGGACATGACCGCCGGTGCCGACGCCTTCGCCTCGGGGCTGTTCACCCGCTTCGACGTCACGTTCCTGGTGTGCGAGCCGACGCTGCGCAGCGTCGGGGTGTATCGCCAGTACGCCGAGTACGCGCGGGATTTCGACGTCCGGCTGGCGGTGGTCGGCAACAAGGTGACCGACGAGGAGGACGTCGCGTTCCTGCGCGAGCAGGCCGGTGAGGACCTGCTGTGCTGGCTCACCGGCTCGGGTCACGTCCGGGCCGCCGAGCGGGGCCGCGCCCGGCCCATCGGCGCGCTCGAACCGCACAACCTGGCCGCACTGGCCACCATGCTGTCCACTGTGGACTCGACCGTGCGGGACTGGGACCGGTTCCACCGGCAGGCCGTGGAGTTCCACCTGCGCAACGCCCGCTCCTGGGGCAACGAGCGCACGGGCCAGGACCTCGCCGCCCAGATCGATCCCGAGTTCGTCCCCGGCCCGCCCGCGCTGGCCCGGGCGTAGCTCCACCACTGGAAAAACAACGGAAAAAGGAGAAACAGTTGTCCCTGGACGTACCCGCCGCCCTGCTCGAGCGCGCCGAATCCGGTGAGGTGACCGATGCCGAGTTCGTCGCCTGCGTGCGCGACTCGCTGCCCTACGCCTGGCAGGTGATCAGCACCGTGGCGGCCGATCTGAACGGCGGCACGGCGGACTTCGCCGACCACGCGACCCCGCCGCCGAGCGAGACCGAACGCGGCCAGCTCCTGCGCGCACTCGCCTCCGACGCCATCCGCGGCGGACTCGAACGGCACTTCGACATGAAACTGGCGTTCCAGAACTGCCACCGGGTGGCCGCCTTCCGCCCGGCGGCGGTGGACGGCGACGCCTACCGCGAGTTCATCTCGCCCGCGGGCCAGCTGCGCAACCAGAGCCCCGAGCTGCGCGACTGCTGATCTTCGTCCGGACGGCGCCTTCCCGCACTCGTGCGGGAAGGCGCCGTCGCTTTTCCCGGTCAGTCACCGCCCCACTCGGCGTCTTCCTCGTCGGCCTTGCGGGTGCGCTCCCGGGCGATCTCCAGCGCCCGCCGCGCGGTCGCCTCGTCCGGGTAGGGCCCGAGCAGGTCCACCGAGCGGGACCGCTCCAGATGCTCGACCTCGTGCGTGCGTGTGTTGTAGTACCAACCCCGGTCCGGATCCGGATCCTTGCTCTTCGCCGCCATGTCCCGAGCTTCGCACCTGCCGCCGGTGCTGTCACCACCAGCGGCGGCGGCCCAGGTCAGGAGCGGTAGCGGAACGGCTTCTCGGTGGGCTCCCCGGTCGGGCCGAACGTGCCGGGTCCGGCCGCGCCGTCCTCCCGCAACTCGTCGAACCAGCCACGCTCGCCCATCGGGATACCTCGCGGGGGCGTGTCGGTGTCTGCGTCCACCGCACTGTCCGGCGCACTGGCGGCAGAGCCGCCGGGGGCACTCACGGGCGCGCTGGCCGAAGCACTTTCCGGGGTGGCCGGGGGCGGGGCGGCGGTCTTGCGCGAGGGCTGCGGCAGCGGAGGCAGCGGCGGGACCGACGGCGACGGCGCAACCGGCGTGGTCCGCCACACCGGGGCGGGCGGGATGTTCATCGGTGCGGCCCGCGGCGGCTCGCCGGGACCGGACGGTGTGTCGGCGGACGCGGCACGAGCGGCACCGCGCGGCGGGATCGGGTCCAGGCAGGAAACCAGCACCGTGGTGTTCGCCGGGTCCTCCACCCTGCGGCCGCTGCGCTCCCGGTAGACCATCTCGCCATCCGTGTCGAGTTCCACGATGTAGCCCGCCTCCGCGAGCTGCTCCTCGTCCAGGTCGACCAGTTTCTCCTCGCGCGAGGGCACCACGCGGTACAGCGGCCACGACAGTCCCCGGTGGGTCTGGTGGAACTGGGCGAGCAGACCGGTCAGGTGCTGCTGCCAGGGCAGCGACATCGATTCGGCGAGCGAGCGGGGCAGCACCACGTAACCCTCGCTCACGCCCGGCAGCTCTCCGGCGAGATAGTCGGCCAGCGGGGTGCTCGACGCCGGGCGCGCGGCGGGACGGGGCGGCGGGGGCGCGCCGAACAGATCCCGCGCGTCGCTCACCCGAGGCTTGCGCCGCTTCCCGAACTTCTTAGCCACGATCCATCCCCTGTGTTGTGCCGACCTGCACGCTCACACCCCTGGCCGCACGGCCTGCGGCACGAGTTCCTTCTCCTGGAACGAAACCGACCGGACGTGCACCGGCACCCCGGTCTGCTGCGCCTCCACGATCTTGCCGTCGCCAAGGTACATCGCGACGTGGTGGATGGTCTCCGGGTTCGACGGGTCGGTCGCCCAGAACAGCAGATCACCCGGCTGCGCGTCCCGCACGGGCAGCATCGCACCATCGTGGTACTGGTCCGCCGCAACCCGGTCGAGGATGATGCCCGCCGCCCGGTAGGACCGCTGCATCAGTCCCGAGCAGTCGTACGCGTCCGGCCCCTCGGCCCCCCACACGTAGGGCTTTCCCCGCTCTCCCAAGGCGAACGACATCGCGGCCGCGGCGGCCTTGTTCGGCGGGAGCGCCAGTCCGGCGCTCTGTCCACAACCGACCACGTCGCCCACCTGGCCGATGTTTTCCACCAGGTACGCCGCCATCTGCTCCCAGCGGTGGTACCGCTCGGGGAAGGCCGAACGCTCCACGTCCTGCGCGGAGGCCCCCGGCCGCTGCTGGTCCCAGTCCGGCACCGCCAGCAGCACGTCGTAGAACTTGTTGATCTCGTAGACCGGGTCCTGCAACTGCTCCACGGTGCCCCAGCCCATGGACGGCCGCATCTGGAAGATGCCCAGCGAGTCCCGGTCGCCGTAGTCCAGGTTGCGCAGCCCCGACTCGGTCATGCCCGCCTGGATCGCCACCTGCCAGGCCCGCGGCGACAGGCCGCGCTGCTTGCCGATCGCCACGATCAGCGACACGATCTGCCGCTGCTCGTCGCGCAGGTTCGACGCCTGCCCCTGCGCGGTCTGCACCAGAGCGACCTGCGTCGGGCCGATCGCCGCGCTGCAGCTGACGCCCATCACCCCCCGCGCCTGCACCTGCGCCCGCTGCTGGTCGGTGACCACTTTGGACACCACACCGGTGGTCATCACCGCCGCGAACAGCGCGGCGGTGACCACCCCGATCAGCAATCCGACCCGCACCCCCATCAGCCTCGCTTCAGCTCGCCTGGTCGTACTGCGAGACGCGCCAGCCGCCGGCGACCTCGCTCACCGTGATCGACAGCTTCGGACCGTCCGTCGGAATGACCACGTTCAGGGAACTGGTGAAGGAGCTGACCACCGAGGGCTCACCGGTGACCCGGGTCGCGGTGATGTTCGCGATGTCCACTGTGGACATCGTGGCGGCCAGGTACTCCTCGGTGGTGTAGGGCCGCAACCCGTCCAGCCACTGGGCCTGCGTCGTCCCGGCCGGATGGTTCACCCACGCCCGCGCCCACAGCTTCGCCACGTTCAGCGCGTCGGGATTCGGCGCGGCGGAGGTCGGCTGCACCAGCGGCGCGGTCAGCCGGGTGGCCATCGGGGTACTGGCCGCGGTGGTCGCGGCGGCCGTCGAGCTCGGCGCGGCGATCCCGGCGGGCTGCGGCGACTTCCGGTCCCGCGGGCCCAGAGCCTGCGGCACGAGCACCCCGATCGCGCTGACCAGCAGGGCGACCGCGATCACCGTGCCCACCAGGTGCCGAGGGGACCGCAGCGGAAAACCCCACAACCTGCGGTAGACGGCGGCACGACCGCGGTTGGTCCGAATCGGCATCGCTCACCTCACCGCACGACTCGGTCGGTGTCACGCAGGTCTTCGCGCACCTCGATGCCACGGGACGGCCGGTACACCACGTACACCGGCTTGCCACCGACCAGTTCGCGCTCCGCACGCCGCGGCTGCGGGGCGGCGACCGGCACGGCGAACCGGTCGGCACCGGCCGCGTTCAGCCGCGAGGGAACAACCACCGGATCGCCGAGGTCACCGTCCCGGTCGAACACCGGCGAGGTGTCCACGCGGCGGCTCTGCGGCTGCGGTGGCACCCAGCCCCCGTCGGCGCGGCGCACCGTCCCCGGCGGGGCCGAATACACGTAGGCGTCCGACTGGTCGCCCGATCCCCGGCCCGCGGGCGCGAACCCGGCCAGCGTCCCCGCGCCCCCGCCCGCGGGCAGCGCGGCCCTGCTGCGGGTGCCCGGCAGTGCCCCGGACCAGGCCGCCGCCGGCCTGCCCTCCATCGGCACGGCCCCGTCGAGCCGCTGCGCGCTGGCGAACACCGTCGCCTCCGGCCGGAACCGGCCGCCGCCCACGGTCGCCCCGATCGGGCCCCGGGTCTCGAGGTCGGTGTCGTCGGAGTCACGCACGTTCTGCCAGAACTCGTCCTGCGGCGTGGGCCCGGTCTTCTTGCGGAAACGGGAAAACAGCCCGCCGCTGGGCGCCGGGATCGAGGAGCCGAGCATGCCCACGGACATCTCCACCATCTGCCACAGCCGCCGCACCGGCCTGCCCACCAGGAACAGCAGGACCGTCACCAGCCCCGCCATCACCATCTGGGTCAGCATCGACAGCGAACTGCCCGCGCCGAAGATCGCCTGCAACAGCAGGGCGTGCACCCCGGCGAGCACGGCCAGCACGATCAGGTTGAACGCGACCCCGCCGAGCACCTTCCCCACCCGGCGCAGGACCTCGTGGTGCACCAGTGCGATCAGGCCGATCAGCGGCGCGGTCAGCGCGAACAGCCTGATCAGGACCTGGGCCAGCAGCACCGAAGCCTTCGCCAGCAACTGGAACAGGGCGTAGACCAGGCTCTGCAGCAACGCGAGGACACCGGCGCCGGTGCGGCTCCCGCCCTCACCGGTGAAGTACGGCGTGGCCGTGCCCAGCTGGGTGGAGATGGTCTTGTAGGCCGCCTTCTTACCGTCCACAACGGACTGGTTGGCGTCGTCGCCGTTGCGGATCTGGGTCCAGGTGAACGCCTGCGCGTCCAGCAGCTGACGTCCGAACTGGGTCGCCTGCGCCGCGTCCGGCGCGCCGAACTCGCCCCGCAGCCAGTTGTTGTAGACCACCTGCGTGTGCAGCTCGGTCGGCAGGATCTCCCGGACCACCCGGTCCCCCGAGTCGTCGACGAACCCGGCCTGGATGTTGGTGGTGGTCTGGACGATCGCCTTGTCGATGGGGTCGAAGTAGCGCAGCATCGCCATGGAGGAGGCGGCCAGCCACACCGCGCCCAGCCCGTAGAGCGCCCGTTTGCTCACCGCGGACAGATCGCCCCGCCAGATGTTGCGGAACATCATGATCGCCAGCACGAGCGCGGCCAGGCCGAACAGCTGCGCGTAGATGTTGTTGTAGACCTTCTCCGCACCGGTCTTCACCGCGTCGTAGATCGGGTTCAGCAACCCGCCTTCCAGCACGGTGTAGTGCAGCGAGTCGGTGGCACCGACGATGTTCTTGCCGATGTTGAACAGCTCGTTGCCCGCCCAGGTGTCGATGGTCGAGCTGGGGCTGGTGATCCCGGACAGCGGCCCGCAATCGGTCTGGTAGACGTACCAGACCATCCCGGCGTAGCTGTAGTCCAGGTAGGCGCTGCCGTTCTCGCCGTGCGTCGCGGGCGGATCGATCGCCCCCACCATGCCCGCGCCGGGCCGCTCCGGCGTCGGCGCCTCACCGCAGGCCGCGGCGGATGCGGGCGGCGCCGTCGCCACCGTCTGCAGGCCCAGGATCAGCGCCACCATCGCCAGCGTGGCGAAGCGGCCCGGGCGCTTCTTGCCGCGGAAACCTCCGCGGCGGACGAAGCCCTTGAACGAATGCCACGCCGCGGCGCACCCCAGCACCAGCAGCAACGTCATGGCGGTGGTCATGCCGCGTCCCGGCCGTGACCGCCCCGCTTGCCCGCGGTGGCGGGCTCGCCGGAACCCCCGGCCAGCCCCTCCTCGGCGAGTATCTGTTCCTCGGTCAACCCCACCTCACGTTCCGCGGCCAGCTCCAGGTCCGGTTCGAGCTCGTCATCGGGAGGCGGGACGGGCACCCGCTGCTCCGGCGCGGGCGGCTCGGCGTCCCGGGCCCGGCTGTCCGCGGGCAGGGCGTCCTTCGAGCCCGGCGTGGTGTCCAGTGCCGCGCGCAGGTGTTCCAGATGGGGGCCGGAGAAGTCGACGCGGATGCGCTCCACGCCGCCCGCGCCGTCCCCGAAGATGAACTGGCGGGGGTCGCGGTCGCGTTCGAGCCCGCGCTGGGCACCCGGACGGCGCCCGAGCGCGGCCACGACCTGCTCGTAGCCGACCCCGACCGGCACCTTCAGCAGCCGCAGCGCGTCGGCCTGTGCCTCGTCGTCGTCGAGTCTGCCGACGAACACCGAGTCCAGCAGTGCCACGAAACCCTGGATCTTGAGGAAGTCGGCGGGAATCTGCGAGGACAGCAGGACCCGCACGTTCCACTTGCGGGAGTCACGGGCGAACCGGTTCATCAGTACGCGCCCGGTGGGCACCTCCGACAGGAAGAACGCCTCGTCGATCCAGACGCCCTTGCGCTGGTCCTTCGGCTTCTCGTAGACGGAACGCTGGGTGAGCCAGGCGGCGAGGTTCAGCATCTCCACGCCGAGCGCCTCGGCGTCGGTCCAGTGCTCGCGGCCGACCCCGTCCTTGGGCAGGGTCAGGCCCGCCATCGTCAGCACGGTCAGCCGGTCGTCCCTGGTCTCCGAGTACGGATCGGCGTCGTCCTCGGGGATGAGCAGCGACATCCGCTCCCGCATCTCGTCGAGGAAGTCGGCGACCACCACGGCGTGCTCGTGGTGCTCGCTCGAGTCCCGCCGCAACGCGTCGATGACCTGGCCAGGGTCGGCGTCGTAGCGGCCGCCGACGGCACGGACGGCACGCAGCAGCACGATGCGGCTCTGCGGCATCCGGGAGACCTCGTACGGCAGCACGCCGGTGAGCACGTCGAGCACGAGGCGGCGCCGGGTCGCCCCGGCGAGCGCGCGCTCGCGGCGCCACGCCCGCTCCGGGTCGTCCTCGTCGAGGAAGTGCTCCAGCAGCGGCTCGGCCACCACGCGGTACGGGTTGAGGATGCCGGGCTGCGCGTTGAGCAGGTTGATCGGCCGCGCGTAGGGCCGGATCTCGGGCAGGTCGCACAACCGCGACAGCGGGCCGGACGGGTCGAGCAGCGTCCAGTGCGCCCCGGCGCGCAGCGTCTTGTAGACGATGCCGCCGCCCAGGAAGGACTTGCCGCCGCCGAGCCCGGCCACCATCGCGGTCAGGCCCGAACCGTCGCGGATCTCCTGCGCCATCCACGGGTCCCAGGCCACCGGGCGCCGGGTCGCGGTGCAGGTTTCGCCGAGCAGGATGCCGCGCCGGTCGCCGACCTCCGCCGTCGCGGTGGGCACCGCCGAAGCGGCCCAGACCACCGAGCCGCGCCGCATGTACGCCGACGAGGACAACGGCTCACCCGGGATGAACTCGCGGGCCAGTGCGTACTGCGCCTCGGGGTGTTCGATGGCGATCTTCGGCTTGTACAGGTCCAGCAGCTGCTGGGCCAGGCGCAGCGCCTCCCGCTCGGTCGGCCCGGACACCGCCAGCCGCCACCAGGACCGCACCCGGGTGGCCAGCGCGGTGAAGCCGGAGGTCATCTCGTCGTCGATTTCGAGCACTCGCGAGGCCTGCCGCGCCAGCGACTGCGGCGGCTCCAGCTCGTGCTCGTCGGTGTAGTGCTTGACCTGCGAGCGGACCTTGTTCATCTGGCGCTGCAGCTCGCCCGCCACTTCCTCCGGCCGCCGCACGTAGATGCGCGCCGACCATTCCACCGCCGCGGGCAGCCGGTCCGCGTGCTGCACCCACGGATCGTCCACCTCCGGGATCTGCAGGCCGTGCATCTGCCCCACGGTCAGCACCGCGACGTGCCGCTTGACCCCGGCGTTGGAGCCGGTGCGCCCGCGCACGGTCAGCGTGGGCGCGTACGGCTCGGCGTGGAAGTCCGCGGCGTCGGTGAAGCTGGCCAGGTCCTCCGGCTCCCACGCCGAACCCGGCACGGCGGGCAGGTTCCTGGGCGCGGGCAGGCCGAGCGAGCAGGACCGGTGCATCAGCCAGGACATCTCCTCGGCGTGCACCGGACGGCCCTCCAGCCCGGACGAACCGATGACCTGGTCGAGGTGCTCGACCTCGGAGTCCAGCGCGGTCAGCTCCGCGTCGACCGCCTCGGGCAGGATCCGCCGCAGCAGCGGGGCGGCGCTTTCCACCGCGCGGTCCACCATGCGCCGCGTCTGCACCTGGACGCCGAGGTAGACCTCCTTCTCCGCCATCGAACGGCCCATCAGCTGCTGCTGCTCGCCGATGAGGTAGTCGTCGAAGGACAGCGCGCCCGGCGTGTCCTGCGGCCTGCCGACCGCGTTGTGCACGTGCGCCTCGGCCCACATGCGGATCGGGTACGGGCGCGTCGTCACGCGCAGGTGCAGCCACCGGCCCTGCAGCTCGGCGTACTGGCCCGCGATCGCGGCGATCAGGTCGCGGCGCTGCGAGTCCGAACGGAACGACCAGCGCTGCGGCGCCAGCCGGTACCAGGCGTAGACCTCGTGCCCGGTGCGCAGCAGGTGACCGTCGATGCTGCGGGCCGCGATCGAAGGGGTGTAGGTCGGGATGGCCTGCTCACCCGGCAACCGCCGGTTGGCCTGCTTCGGCTTGGCCGGCGTCGCACGGCCCGGCCGCGGCTGCCACTGCTGCGCGGCTCCGCGTGAGTCGTGTTCCCGGTCCTTCCGGCGACCGAACAACGGTTACCTCCTCGCCGCAGCCGCAGCGCGACCCCGGCGTGCTCGTGACGTGTCTGGGCTCGGCTGGTAACGCACGGGTGCGGGCCGGCGTTTGTTTCGGGGCAACGGCCGCTCCGCCCGCACGCGGAGCTTGGTCGCGGTCACGGCGCCGCCGTCGCCGCGGGAACGTTCGCGGGGCGTGTGCAGCTCGCGCAACCACATCGTGAACACCGCGCCCAGCGGCCGCTCGTGACTGATCTTGCCGGTGATCAGCCGCGTGATCGCGATCGTCGCGACGAACGCCCACGCGGTCGAGAAGAATCCGAACGACACCCCGAGCTGCCGCTCGACGGTCAGCACGACGAGGAAGACCGCGATGCCCACACCCCACGCCACGTAGCGGGCGCGCCAGGGAAACGTGGCCTTCGGCGGGCCGAGCCAGACCGCGTCGACCCGGTAGACCTCGTCATCGGTTCGAATCCGCACGAGCTGTCCCGGTCCACTAAGTGGTGAACAGGTGGGCGATCCACTCGCCGACGTTGACGCCCAGTCCGCTGACGGCCAGGCCGATCACCGCCAGCGCGATCACGACGCCGGCGAGACGGCGCATCACGCCGGCGTTGTCGCCCTTGCCGCCGCCCAGCCAGAGCAGCAGCAACGCGACGGCCAGCAGTACCAGAGGGATGATGTTGTCGAGGATCCATTGCTGGACGGAATGGGTCTTGATCTCGCCCTGTGCCAGTTGCACAAGCGTCATCATGGTCATCGCGTACTCCCGGGTGCGAGGAGTGTGGTGGTCGGGTGGGTCCCGGGGCGGGCCCACGGGGCTGGAGGTTGTCCGGTCTGGTCTAGATCATCATGGCGTCACGAGCGGTGACGGTCAAAGCGCTCTCCGTCGAAGGTAAACCATTCACACCAGGCACAGTACGGCCACTCTCCCTGAAGTCGTCGCCCTCCATCATCGTTGCAAGGCCGCCCAGGGTTAACCCCGTCCACCCGTATTTCGTAGTGGGCGGACGAACTCACCCGCTCGCGGGCCCGGGTGCTCACTCTCGGTGGGCACCCGTGGCCAACGCGGACAAGTGTGGCATGACCCGTTCGGCGGCGGACGTTCCACCCGATGATGATCACCCGGGGGGAAAGCGCCTCCCGCGAAACCGCTTTCCCGACCTCGGCCCGCTACTGGCCGGACGACTTCCCCGCCGCGAACAGGCCGCCGGGGAAGGCCCCCGCCGCGGACACCTTCCTGGCCAGGTCGCGACCGATGTCGTGCAGGCGGGCCGCCTTGTCCGCACCGAGGTACACCCACGGCGCCACGGCCGCGGCATTGGTCTGATCCTCGATCCGTTCCCGCAGCCCCCGGCCCTGTTCGGTGAGCGCACCCGTCTCGTCGAGCACGCCGGCGGCGCGCAACCGGTCCGCCGCGGCGTCCCACTGCTCGTCCGACCAGCCGCGCAGGCCCTTGGCCACCTCGACCAGAAGGCCCTTCCCGGTCGCGGTATGGGTGATCAGGGCGGAGAGCCCATCGAGCCCGTTGACGATCAGGGCGGCGATATGCCCGTCGCCGCGGTACTCGCGCAGGAGAGTGATCGCGTGCCACAGCACCAGGTGCGGTTCCTCGGGCCACTCCAGATCGGCGTGCCCCGCGTACAGGGGCCGCCCGTCCGGGCGGCAGGCGGTGGTGGCCTCGCGGGCGAGTTCGGCGGCCTCGGCCACCGCGGGCGCGGCGACCTCCTCGCCGAGCAGCCGGCGCAACGCCGCGTCGGCGGCCTCGAGACGGGCGGCCAGGATCCGTTCGGGGGTGGCCAGCGTCCAGGCGCGGGGGATGAGCCGGGCGACCAGTTCGGGATTGAAGTTGTAGAACGTGGCGGACACCACACCCGCGCCCACCGCGCCCATCGGTGCGGACCGGCTGGCGAAGTAGCCCATGCGGCCCGGCCGGAGCCCGGCGGCAGTGAAGCGCTCCTCCGCCTCGGGGGCGAAGTAGACCAGTGAGTGGATCGGGTCGAGGACTCGGTGACACCGGAAGGCGAGGGCGCAGGCTTCGTCGCTAGGCACGCACAGAAGCTATCGCGCGCGGGCACGCGGGGAAAGATGTCGGCGGACGAGTTGGCGTGTAAGCCGGATTCTGTACCGCGCCACCTCTCGGCGTCGCGGCGGCGACCATCCATCTAGGCCTGCCGTCGCCGGCAGGCTCGAGCAGCCTACCCGCAGGCATCGGGCGGGCCGCCCTCGATCGCCTGCGCAGACACCCTGGGGTGTCCTCTTGGCCTTGCTCCGGGTGGGGTTTACCGAGCCATCCCGGTCACCCGGGATGCTGGTGGTCTCTTACACCACCGTTTCACCCTTACCCCGGCCGGAAGCCGGGGCGGTCTGTTTTCTGTGGCACTGTCCCGCGGGTCGCCCCGGGTTGCCGTTGGCAACCACCCTGCCCTGTGGAGTCCGGACTTTCCTCGAAGGCTGTGCACCCTCGCGGCCGCCCGGCCAACTCGTCCGCACCTCCAGATTAGCCGCCCTGCTCCACCCGGCCGCCGCCGGAGTCTCCGCCGGTAGCGTGAGGGCGTGGCGGCGGCGGGAAGTCTGGGGCTGCTCCTCGCCGTGCTCGCCTTCGCGATGCTGCGGCCCCGGGGCCTGCCGGAAGCGGTGCTCGCGGTCCCGGCGGCCTGCGTCGCGCTGCTCGCGGGCTGGGTGCCGCTTGCCGCGGCGGAACACCAGATCGTCACGATCGGGCCCACCCTGGGTTTCCTGTCCGCGATCCTGCTGGTGGCCTACCTCGCCGATCTCGACGGCGTGTTCACCTGGCTGGGCGCGCGCCTCGCCGCGGCCTGCCGGGGCCGCCCGCGGCGCCTGCTGGTCCTGACCTTCGCCGTGGCCTCGGGCACCACGGCCGTGCTCAGCCTCGACGCGACCGTGGTGCTGCTCACTCCGGTCGTGCTGGCCACCACCCGCCGGCTGGAACTGCCACCGCGGCCCCACGTCTACGCCTGCGCCCACCTGGCCAACTCGGCCTCGACGCTGCTGCCGGTGTCGAACCTGACGAACCTGCTGGCGTTTTCCGCCACCGGACTGAGTTTCACCGGGTTCACCGCGCTGATGGCGCTGCCCTGGCTGGTCGCGATCGGCCTCGAACTCGCCGTGTTCGTCCGGTTCTTCGGCGCGGAACTGGCGCCCCCCGCCACCGCGCGCCCCGCGGCGGCACCCCCGCGGATCCCGCCCGTCCCGCTGTTCGCGCTGGTGGTCCTGGGCCTGGCACTGGCCGGTTTCGGGGTGGCCCCGCTGTTCGGCCTCGAACCGGTGTGGGTGGCCGCGGCGGCCGCCGCGGTGCTCGCCGCGCGGGCACTCGCCCGGCGCCGCGTGCGGGTGACCGTACTGGTGGCCGAGGCGAACCTGCTGCTGTGCCTGTTCGTCTTCGGGCTCGCGATCGTGGTGGAAGCGATTTCGCGCCACCTGCTCGGCGCCCCGCTGCGGGCGCTGCTGCCCGAGGGCACCGGCCTGGCCCAGTTGCTGCTGACCGCGGTGCTCGCCGCCGTGCTGGCCAATCTGGTCAACAACCTGCCCGCGACCCTGCTGCTGCTGTCGGTACTGGGCCCGCACCCGGCGGCGGGCACCGTGCTCGCCGTGCTACTGGGCGTGAACCTCGGCCCGAACGCGACCTACCTCGGCTCGCTGGCGACCCTGCTGTGGCGGCGCGTGCTGGCCGGGGTCGGCGCCACCCCGCGCTGGCGCGAGTTCCACCGTCTCGGGCTCTACACGGTGCCGCTGACCCTGGTCGCCTCGGTGGTCGCACTCTGGGCGAGCCTCCGGGTACTCCCCGCGCCGTGAGGGAAGTGCCCGGAGCCATTGGCCCGCGGCAGGCTAGGCCAGGTGGCAGACGTCGTTGGCGAGACGGACGGAGGCGTTGCCGTCCGGGTAGAACTCGACGATCGACAGCGAGGCCAGGTCCAGGTGGAGCCGGAACAGCACGGAGGGACCGGCATCCAGGGCCAGCCGCAGCAGCGACTTGATCGGCGTCACGTGGCTGACCACGACGATGGTGCGGCCCGCGTAGGTCTCGACCAGCTCGTCGCGCAGGCGCGCCACCCGCTGCTCGACCCGCGCGAAGCTCTCCCCGCCCGGCGCGGCCACGGTGACGTCGGAGATCCACCGCGCATGCAGTTCGGGATCACGCTGCGAGGCCTCGGCGAAGGTCAGCCCCTCCCATTCGCCGAAATCGGTCTCCACCAGCAGCGGGTGGGTCTGGACGCGGCCGCCGACGGCGTCGGCGACGGCCTGGGCCGTCTGCTTCGCCCGGCTCAGCGGCGAGGACAGGATCGGGGCGGGTTCCCCGTCGACCATCACGCCCGCCATCCCCGCCAGGCGCTTGGCGACGGCCGCCGCCTGCTGACGGCCGAGCTCGGTGAGCAGCACGTCCCGGCGGCCCGAATAACGCCGGTCGACCGACAGTTCGGTCTGGCCGTGGCGGACCAGCAGCATCCGGGTCGGCCTGCCCTTGGCCCCGGTCCACTTGGCGGGCGAACTGGTGCGCGGGGCGGGCGAAGGCGGCGTCACCGGCGGTGCGGCGGCGGGCCTGGCCACCGCCTTGCCCGCCTGGGTGTCCATGGCCTCGTTCGCGAGCCGGTCCGCGTGCGAGTTCCGGGCACGCGGAATCCACTCGTAGCGGACCCGGTCGAACCGCGAGGCCAGGTTCCGGGCCTTGAGGGCGAGAGGCTGCAGGGCGGCGTGCTTGATCTTCCACCGGCCGGACATCTGCTCGACCACGAGCTTGGAGTCCATCCGGACGTCCACCGTGGTCGCGCCGAGTTCGGCGGCCGCGGTCAGCCCCGCGATCAGCGCGGTGTACTCGGCCACGTTGTTCGTCGTGACGCCGAGCCCTTCCTGGCGTTCGGCGAGGATCTCGCCGGTCGCGGCGTCCTTGACCACGGCGCCGTAGCCCGCCGGTCCCGGGTTGCCGCGCGAACCGCCGTCGGCTTCGACGACCACGTTCACAGGCCGGACTCCAGGGTGCGCACCAGGATCGCGCCGCAGTTCTCGCACTGGATGACCTCGTCCGGCGCCGCGGACTTGATCTCCGAGATCGCGGCGCGGTCCAGGTCGAGCTGGCAGGCCCCGCAGCGGCGGGACTTGAGGAGGGCCGCGCCGATGGTCTTGTGCGCCCGCACCCGCTCGTACAGGTTCAGGAGGTTTTCGGGGAAGCGGGGCAGCAGCTTCGCCCGGTCCTCGTCACGGCGGGCCTGGACGGTGTCGAGGTCCTTGACGGTCTCGTCGCGGCGGTGCTGCGCGTCGGCGAGCGCCTGCTGGGCCTGGTCCACCTCGGCCCCGGTGCGCTGCGCGTCCATCTCCAGCGCCTCGCGGCGCTCCATCAGTTCGAGCAGGTCGTCCTCGAGTGCGGCCTGCCGCCGCGCCAGGGTCTCCAGCTCGTGCTGGACGTCGGTCATCTGCTTGGCCGACACCGAGCCGGACTCGAGCAGCTTGCGGTCGCGATCCTCGCGGGCGCGCACGGACTCGATCTCCTTCTCCTGCCGCGCGACCTCGCGGTCGAGGTCGGAGACGGAGGTCTGGGTCGCGACGAGCGCATCGCGGCGGTTGCGGAGGGTCTTCTCCGCCTGCTCGATCTCGGCGAGCTCGGGCAGGGTGCGGCGGCGGTGCTCTACCCGGGACAGCTCGGCGTCCACCTTGGCGAGCTCGAGCAGGCGGCGCTGAACGGACGGGTCTGCCTTCACTGGATGTGCTCCCTCGGAACGGGGTCGGGTTGCGCACCGCCTCCGGCCCGGACGAGCCACGGATCGGTGCGGCGGGTGGACACGTGAATGTCGACGGTACCCGCAACGGCGTGTGACAGGACCGCCGAGGCTTGCGCGCACCAGGGCCATTCGCTGGCCCAGTGCGTGACCCCGACCAGCGCGGGCCCGCCCGCCTCCAGATGCTCACCGGCCGGGTGGTGGCGCAGGTCCGCGGTCAGGAAGGCGTCTACCCCGGCCTCGGCAGCCTTGGCCAGGTAGCCGTCGCCCGCCCCGCCCGACACCGCGACCGTCCTGATCGGACGGTCCGGGTCGCCGGCGCCGAGCACCCCCGGCTCGGTCCTGGGCAGGGCGGCCGCGACGCGCTCGACGAAGGTCGAAAAGGGCTCGGGTTCGGGCAGTTCCCCGATCCGCCCGATCCCGGTCACCCCGTCCGGGTTGGGGTCGAGTGGCCGTAGCGAGCGCAGGCCGAGGGCGGTGGCGAGCGCGTCCGAGACGCCAGGGCTGGCCGCGTCGGCGTTGGTGTGGGCGCAGTACAGGGCGATACCGGCGCGGATCAGCCGGTGCACCAGCCGTCCCTTGGGGGTGGTCACCGGCACGCCGTGCACCCCGCGGAGCAGCAGCGGATGGTGCGCCACGATCAGCTGCGCACCGCGCTCGATCGCCTCGTCCACGGTGGCGGTGACCGGGTCGACGCACACCAGCACCCGGTCCACCCGCTCGGCCGGGTCGCCGCAGACCAGGCCGACCGCGTCCCAGCTTTCGGCGAGTCCGGGCGGGTAGGCGGCCTCCAGTGCGGCGATGTATTCGGCGAGCGCGGGCATACCCGGATCTTCGCACCCGAGCCCGCCGGTACCGGGGTTGGGCACACTGGGCGGCGTGACCGAACTCCGTCTGCATCTCTGCTTCGTCTGTTCCGGCAACATCTGCCGCTCCCCGATGGCGGCGCTGGTGTTCACCGAGCACCTGCGCCGGGAACGCCTGGACGGTCTCGTCCGGGTGACCAGCGCGGGCACCGGCCCGTGGCATGTCGGTGAGCCCGCCGATCCGAGGGCCCGCCAGACCCTCCTCGGCCACGGCTACCCCGTCGCGCACGTCGCCTCGCAGGTCGACGCCGGTCATCTGGAAGCCGACCTGCTGCTCGCCGCCGACGCCGGTCATCTGCGCACCCTGCGGCAGAAGGTGGCCGATCCGGCACGGGTGCGCCTGCTGCGCGAGTTCGACCCCACCGCCGCGCCCGGCGCCGAGGTCCCGGACCCCTATTACGGCGGTGACGAGGGTTTCGACGAGGTCATCGCGATGATCGAGCGAACGGTACCCGGCCTGCTCGATTGGGTGCGGCAGGAGCTGGGCACACTGCAGGGGTGATCAGCGACTTCCGTTCCGCCCGCCGGGACCGGCGGTGAACGCCCGCGAGGCGGTCGAGGCCCTGCTCGGTGGCCGGGTGACCGGGGTACGCCGCGGCGGCGGGTCGATCTGCCTGGTCACGCTGCACGGCGGCGAGGTGGTGGTCGCCAAGCGCGGCGTGGGCAAGGGCGCGACCGAGGCCGAAGCCGCCGGTCTGCGCTGGCTCGGCGAGTACGGGGACGTGCCGGTGCCCGCCGTGCTCGGGCAGGACGACGAGTGGCTCGTGCTGCAGTACGTCCCGCCTGCCTCCCCCGCTCCGGCGGCCGCCGAGGCGTTCGGCCGCGGCCTGGCCCGGCTGCACCTGCGCGGCGCCGAGGCGTTCGGCAGTCCGCCGCCCGGCGGGCCGGTGGACGCGTGGATGGGCGTGGCGCCCATGCGCAACGAACCGCACCCGGACTGGCCCGCCTTCTTCGCGCAGGAGCGGATCGAGCCGTACGTCCGCCTCTGCGTGGACCAGCGGCTGTTGACCGCGGACGAGGTCAAGGTGTTCGACACCGTGTGTGAGCGCCTGCCCGCGCTCGCCGGGCCCGCCGAGCCACCCGCCCGGGTGCACGGTGACGCCTGGAGCGGGAACGTGCACTGGTCGCACGACGGGGTGTGGCTGATCGACCCGGCGGCGCACGGCGGGCACCGGGAGAGCGATCTGGCGATGCTGCTGCTGTTCCGTACCTCGCTGGTCGATCACATCCTCGGCGCGTATGCGGAATCGGCCACAGATGCCGGCGCCCCGCTCGAGGACGGCTGGCGGGATCGCATCCCGCTGCACCAGCTGTTTCCGCTGCTCATGCACGCGGCGGTGTTCGGCGGCGGCTACGCGCGGCAGGCGCTGTCGGCGGCCCGGGCCGCTCTCCGCTGAACGCACGGGGCTACCGTGGAAGCCGTGCGGTGGAAGTTCTTGTTGCGGCCGAGCTGGCTGGCGACGGTGGCCGGTGTGCTGTTGTTCGCCTTCGCCTGCTTCTGGCTGCTTTCCCCCTGGCAGTTCAGCCGCAACAGTGAGCGCGAGACGCAGAACAACGCCATCGAGGCCTCGCTCACTGCACAGCCGAAGCCGGTGAACAGCGTGCTGGCCCCCGGCGCCGAACCCGACGCGCACACCGAGTGGAGCCGCGTCACCATCGCCGGGAGCTACCTGCCCGAACACGAAGTGGTGGCCCGGCTGCGGACCGTGCAGGGGGAGGCCGCGTTCGAGGTCCTCACCCCGTTCCGGGCGGAGGACGGGCAGATCCTGCTGATCGATCGCGGGTACGTCCGGCCGGGTGACAAGGGCGCGGTGTCGCCGTACGCCGCGCCGCCCGCGGGCCCCGTGCAGGTCATCGCCCGGATCCGGGCGGACGAAAACGACCCCAAGGGCCGCGACGCCTTCGCCGACCCGGCCACCGGGAAACTGCAGAGCTACGACGTGGATTCCCGCGTGGTGGCCCGCTCCAGCGGCCTGCCCATCCGGCCCGGCTACTTCCAGCTCGACCAGGACCAGCCGGGCGTGCTCACCGCGCTGCCGCTGCCCCAGCTCGACTCCGGGCCGTTCTTCTCGTACGCGCTGCAGTGGATCGCGTTCGGGGTGATGGCGCTGGGCGCGCTGGCCTACTTCACGATGCGGGAACTCAAGCCGGGCGGGGTGCTGGCCGAGATGGGTGACCGCGCGAAGGCGAAGAAGGCGCGCCGCCGCAGGTCCGTCGCCGAGATGCTCGCCGAAGACGACGACGACGAAAACACCCCCGCCGGTTCCCCCCGCAACCACACCGCCTCGCACTGAGCTGCGCCTAAAGGGTCCCTTCACGGTCGCTACTCGGCCGGTGGCCGGTGTCGGGTGCCCTGAAGGTGGCCTTCAGGGTCATAAACGCCCTCAAGGCCACCTTCAGGGCACGCCCCTGACACGAACAGCACCCAGACCGAACGTGGCCCCGCTTGCCGGGGGATCCGGTCAGCGGCGGCGCAGGCCGGTCAGCACGGCGAGGACGGCGGCACCGGCCGCGGCGAGCCAGCCCACCACGCGGGACAGTTCCACCGCGCGGGTGACGTGCCCGGCGTCCGGATTGCGCCCGTCGCCGAGTACGGGCAGATCGGCCACCCCGTGCCGGTACACGGTCCGCCCGCCCAGCCGGATCTCCAGTGCCCCCGCGAAGGCGGCCTCCGCCCGGCCCGCGTTCGGGCCGGGATGCGCCGGGCTGTCCCGGCGCCAGGCCCGCCAGGCTCCCTTCGCGGAACCGCCGACCACCGGGGCCGCCGCCACGGTGAGCGCGGCCGCGAGGCGGGTGGGAACGAGGTGGATCAGTTCGTCGAGCCGCGCCACCAGCCAGGCGAGCGGGCCCCGCTGCCCGGCGGCCGGGCGCAGGAGCGAAGGCACGCGGGCGGCGAGCAGGCCCGGCATACCCGCCAGTGCGCCCCAGACCAGCGGGGCGACCATGTCGTCCGCGGTGCGCTGGGCGACGGTCTCGACCGAAGCGCGCGACAGCCCGATGACGTCGAGCTTGCCGGTCCGGCGCGGGTCGAGTCCGCCGAGCGTCTCGCGGGCCTCGTCGAGCCGGCCTTCTTCGAGGTCCCTGGCGAGCGACGCGCCGTTCGCGGCGAGCCCGGCGCCACCGAGGACCGCCCAGGTCGCGGTGGCGGTGCCCAGAGCCTGAAGCACCGGGCCGCGGCGCCCGGCCCGCTCGGCCAGCACCCCGGCGACGACCAGACCTGCCGCCAGACCGGTCACACCCGGACCGGCCCCGCTCCGCCGTGCCGAAGCGGCGAGGCGCGCCACCGGCCGTCCCCGGCCGGGAGAACCGATCACTCCATCGGCGGCTGCCCCCAGCAGCAGCCCGACGGCCCGCGCCGCAGTCACTTTCGTCCCCCCAGATAAGCCCAGTGAGCAAAGCTCGACGATCTGCCGGGGAAGGTTAGAGGTCGAGTGGATCGGGGCCCGAGGGTGGGGCCGGTTTCCCCGGCCTTCCCGGTCTTTCCCTCAGCCGAACTGCCGGGCCACCTCGTCGCGGGCCTGTTCCATGATCGCCCGCATGGCCCGCTCGGCCCGGTCGGCCTCGCCGCCGTCGATGGCCTCGGCGACCTCGATGTGGAGCGCGACGGCTTCGGGCTGGGGTTCGGGCGGCATCAGGCCGTGTTCGGTGCGGCCGGTGAGCACCTCGGCGACGATCCCGGACAACTGGCGGAACATCGGGTTGCCGGAGGCCTGGAGCACCACGGTGTGGAAGTCGATGTCGTGGCCGAGGAAGGTGGTCAGGTCGCGGGCCTTCGCGGTGGTCCGCAGCCTGCTGCCGAGAGCGCGCAGGCGGCCCCGCTCCTCGGGGGTGGCACGCAGGGCGGCGAACCGGGCGGCGCTGGGCTCGATCGCCCAGCGCAGCTCCATCAGCATGCGCAGGGCGCGCTCGCGGTTGCCGCTGTCGAGTTGCCAGCGGATCAGGCGCGGGTCGTAGTGGTTCCACTCCTCGGGAGCACGGACGGTGACGCCGACGCGGCGCTTGCTGGTGGTCAGGCACATGACCTCGAGCGCGCGGACCACTTCGCGGGCGACGGTCCTGGAGGCGCCGTAGTCCTGTTGCAGCTGTTCGAGGCGCAGGACGGTGCCCGGCGCGATCGTCCCGGACGCGATCGCGGTGCCGAGCTCGTCGAGCATCCGTCCGTGCAGGTTTCCTGACACAGTGTGAAGTTATACCCCTGCCACGATTAAGTACTATCTTTCTCGCTCAAAAGTAGTACTTTCATGCCACGAGCTCGAGACAGCGAAGTCGGAGGAACAGATGACCGTCGTCGTCGTGATGGGAGTCGCCGGTTCCGGCAAGACCACCATCGGCCAGGCCCTCGCGGCCGGGCTGGGTGTGGAATACGCCGAAGCCGACTCCTTCCACCCGCCGGCGAACATCGCGAAGATGTCTTCCGGTCACCCGCTGACCGACGAGGACCGGTGGCCCTGGCTGCGTGCCATCGCCGCCTGGATCGCCGAGCACCAGGAAACCGGCGGGGTCGTCTCCTCCTCCGCACTGAAACGGAAGTACCGGGACGTGCTGCGCGGCGGCGGGGACGTGTGGTTCCTCCACCTCGACGGCCCGAGGGACCTGCTCGCCGAACGCATGAGGAACCGGACCGGCCACTTCATGCCGCCGTCGCTGCTGGACTCCCAGCTCGCCGATCTCGAGCCGCTGCAACCCGACGAGCGCGGTGCCGTCGCCGACATCGCCGACCCGCCCGAGTACATCGTGCGCGCCGCGCTGAACACGCTGGCAAAGGAGCCGAAGTGAGCACCCTCGCCGCCGCCTGGACCGGGCACGATTCCCGGTTGATCGGTGCGACCCTGATCGCGATCGCGGTGATCGTGATCCTGATCAGCAAGGTCAGACTGCACGCCTTCCTGGCGCTGATCCTCGGTTCCGGTGTCCTGGGCCTACTGGCCGGGATGCCGGTGGACAAGCTGCTGAAGAGCTTCACCAGCGGCGTCGGCTCCACCGTCGCCTCGGTGGGCGTGCTGATCGCGCTCGGCGCGATGCTGGGCAAGCTGCTCGCCGACTCCGGCGGTGCGGAACAGATCGTCGACACGATCCTGTCGCGCACCGGGAAGCGCGCGCTGCCCTGGTCGATGGCACTGGTGGCCGCGCTGATCGGGCTGCCGATGTTCTTCGAGATCGGCCTGGTACTGCTGATCCCGATCGTGCTGCTGGTCGTCAAGCGCACCGGGAAACCGCTGATGCTGATCGGGATCCCCGCACTGGCCGGGCTTTCCGTGCTGCACGGCCTGGTGCCACCGCACCCCGGCCCGCTGGCCGCGGCCGGTGCGCTGGGCGCCAACGTCGGCATCGTGCTCGCGTTCGGCCTGCTCGTCGCGATCCCGACGGTGATCGTCGCCGGCCCCCTGTTCGGCAGGCTGGCCGCCCGCTGGCTGCCGGACGTGGCGGCGCCGGAAAGGCTGGTTCCCGAGCAGAGCGAGCAGGCCGGGGCACGGCGCCCGAGCTTCGCGGCCACGCTGGCCACGGTGCTGCTGCCGGTCGTGCTGATGCTCGCCAAGGCGATCGCCGACATCACCTCGGGCAGCGCGAACCAGACCCGGCGGCTGCTCGACTTCATCGGCGACCCGCTGGTGGCGCTGCTGCTGGCCGTTCTGGTGGGGATGGTGACGCTCGGCCGGGCCGCCGGTTTCGACCGGACGAGGCTGGCGTCCACGGCGAACGCCTCACTCGGCCCGATCGCCGGGATCCTGCTCATCGTCGGGGCGGGTGGCGGTTTCAAGCAGACCCTGGTCGACGCCGGCGTGGGCAACGTGATCACCCAGCTCGCCACCGGCGCCGCCATCCCCGCGCTGCTGCTGGGCTGGCTGGTCGCGGTGGCGATCCGGCTGGCCACCGGCTCCGCGACGGTCGCCACGGTGTCGGCGGCGGGAATCGTGGCCCCGCTCGCCGCGACGCTGGATCCCACGCACGACGCCCTGCTGGTGCTGGCGATCGGCGCGGGCTCCCTGTTCTTCTCGCACGTCAACGACGCGGGGTTCTGGCTGGTCAAGGAATACTTCGGCCTGTCGGTGGGGCAGACCATCAAGAGCTGGTCGCTGATGGAGACGGTGATCTCCGTGGTCGCGATCGCGCTGATCCTGCCCCTAGGCGCGCTGTTGTAGCTCCGCCTCGAGGGTGGTACGCACCCTCAGCAGCAGATCGCGGCGCTCGCGCAGTTCCCGGCGGAAGCCGGGGTTGTCGGTCGCCGCGATCTCGGCGGACAGGTCGCCGAGGTGCACGACGAGCAGTTCGCGCAGCGCCCGCGCCTCGTTCTCACTCAGCTGAAGGTTCATCTCGTCTCCCCGCGAAGTGTCGGTAAGTCCACCTTCGCGGGGAAACCGGCCCGCTTCGACGGCCTTAGGTCCCCCATACCAGGGTCCTTGTGCCGTCCGTCCCCCGAGCAGCGAAATCCTCGGGGGACCCTGGCGGCGCGGACCTCAGACGCCGGATTCGGCGTAGGCCCAGGCTTCCAGCATGACGTGGGCGATAGAGGCGTTGCCCGGCAGGACCATGGTGGACGCGCCGTCCGCGATCGGCACCGGCTCGCCGCCGCTTTCGAACGCGGCCCGCACTTCGCCGCGGGACACCCACAGCGCCTCTTCGATCTCACCCTCGGCCGGGCGCAGCGGAAGCGACGCGTCGGCACGGGCGGCGAAACCCAGCATGATCGAGCGCGGGAACGGCCACGGCTGGCTGCCGAGATAGCGCACATCCCACACCTCGGCGCCCGCCTCCTCGCGGATCTCCCGCGTCACGCAGTTCTCCAGCGACTCCCCCGCCTCGACGAACCCGGCCAGCACGGAGTACCGGCCCTTGGGCCAGATCGGCTGCCGCGCCAGCAGCACCCTCTCACCGTTGACACCGGCGTCGTCGTGCACGAGGCAGATGATCGCCGGGTCGGTGCGGGGGTACTCCTCACGCCCGCACTGCTCGCAGCGGGTGGCCCAGCCGAACTGGATCCGCGCGGTGCGGCCGCCGCAGCGGGCGCAGAACCGCGCCTGGCGGTGCCAGTGACGCAGCGCCTGCGCCGTGGTGAACAGGCCGGCGGAGGTGTCGTCGAGCCGATCGCCGTGGGACCGCAGGTCCACCCACAGCTCGTCGCCGATCTTCGGGATCTCCTCGGTGAATCCCCAGCTGCCCTTCAGCCGCACCAGTTCGGGTTCGCCCTCGGGAGCGCCGGGCAGGGACCAGTAGTCCACCCCCTGCCATTCACCGAGGAACACCGCGTCCTCGGGCGGAGCGTCACCGAAGGAGAGGGCCTTGCGGGTGGCCACGGAGACCTCCCCGGCGCGCACCGGGGTCCGGGACCGGTCGTCGAGCAGCACGACCTGCGCCTGGGGCCAGCGACTCAGCAACCGGTCGGGGTTGGTGCGCAAGGTTTCCTGACGGTCCACAGTGGACCGCGAAAGGGTGGGCAGTGCGCCCAGCCGGAACGGAGCGGTCATGACGCGGCCGGCTCTCCCACCGTGAAGCCGCCCAGCGCGGACAGCTGCGGCGCGAGGCTTTCGGCATCGCCGACGACCACACCGGTGAACCGCGCCGGGGCGAAGAAGTCGAGCGCGGCCTGCGCGACCTCTTCCACCGTCACGGCGGCGAGCCGTTCCGGATGGGTGGCGAGCCACTCCACGCCGAGGCCGTTCGACGCGAGCGCGGCGAGCTGGGTGGCCAGGCCCGTCTGCGACGCGGTGGAGGTGAGCAGGGAGCCCACCGCGAACTGGCGCACCGAGGCGACCTCGTGGGCCGTCGGCGGGACCACCGCGAGCCTGCCCAGTTCGTACCGGGTCTCCAGGACCGCGGCGGCGGTCACGTCGTTGGCCGTGTCGGCGTCCACACCGACGGTCGCGCTCGGCCCGGTGAACTCGAAACCGGAATGCGCGCTGTAGGTGTAGCCCTTGTCCTCACGGATGTTTTCCACCAGCCGCGAGGAGAAGTACCCACCAAAGGACAGGTTCGCCAGCTGCAGTGCGGGGTAGCGCGGGTCGGTCCTGGGCACCGCCTGGGCGGAGAACCGGATCTGCGACTGCACCGCGCCCGCGCGCGGCACCAGCAGCATGTCCCCGCCGGACAGCTTCGGCAGCGCGGGCATGATCCGGGCGGCCGACGGCGAGGACCAGTCCCGCACCGCGGCCTCGACCTGGCCCACCACCTGCTCGGGGTCGAAGTCGCCGACCAGGACCAGCACCGAACCGCGGGGCAGCACGGCGGCCGAGTGCAGGGCCCGCACCGCCTCCGGGCTCACCTGGGCCACGTCCTCGGCCTGCGGCATCTCGCGGGTGACCGGGTGGTCGCCGTAGCAGTGCCTGAGCAGGGCCTCACGGGCGATGACCCGGGGCTGGGTGCGGGACACCGCGAGCCGCTCCACCAGCCGGTCGGACTCCCTCGCCACCTCATCGTCCGCATAGGACGCCGAGGTGAGCGCGTCGGCCAGCACGTCCAGCAGCGTCGGCAGGCGGGCGGCCAGCGCGTTGCCGTTGACGGACAGCCGTTGCGGGTCCACCGAGGCGTTGAGATCCCCGCCGATCAGCGCCAGCTCCGTGTCGATCCCGACGCGATCGCGGTGGGCGGTGCCGGTGAGCAGGGTCTCGGCGAGGACCTCCGCGGTGGCCGAGTGCAGCGGCTCGGTGCCGCCGAACGGAACGCGCAGCCGGATCTCCACCAGCGGCACGGTCGGCTTGCGCACCGCGAGCACGCGCAGCCCGTTGCCGAGAGTCGTGTCCACATGCGACAGATCGGCGGCCGCGCGCTGCGCGCCCAGCTCCGGCACCGGGCGCGGGCCCCGCTCGGTGCGGCCGATCTCCGCGGCGTCACGGTGGGTCGTCGAGGTCACTTGCCTGCCTCCATGCTGTTGGGCTCCACCAGCAGAACCGCGCGCGAATCGGGCCGCAGCGCCTTGGCCGCCGAGGCCACGTCCTCGGCGGTGACGGCGGCCATCCGGTCGGCGAGCCGGTAGATCAGGGACGGATCGCCGTAGAGCAGTTCGAACGCGCCGAGTCCGAGGGTCCGCGAGACCAGGCGGTCGTGGTCGGCGTGCAGGCCGGAGCTCCAGCGGGCGGTGACCTTCGCCAGCTCCCCCGCCTCCGGCGGGGTCGCGGCCAGCTTTTCGAGTTCCTCGTCGACCGCGGCGAGCACCCGCTCCGGGGACACCTCGGGCGAGTGGATCGCGGTGATCGAGAAGGTGTCCGGGTCACGCGCTTCGAACGGGCCGAACAGGCCTGCCCCCGCGCCGATGTCGGTCACCAGGGGTTCCCGGTGCACCAGCCGCTGCTCCAGGCGGGAACCGTCACCTTCGGTGAGCACCCCGGCGAGCACCAGGTAGGCCAGGTACGCGTCGAGCTCGTGGATCGGGTCGGGCATGCGGTAGCCGATGGCGAGCGCGGGCAGCGGGGCGTGCGGATCGGTGTGGCTGCCCCGCACCTCGCCGACGGGTGGCGGCTCGGCGAAGGAGCGGCGCGGCGGCGCCGGCCGGTACGGCACGTCACCGAAGTGCTTCTCGACGAGTTCGCGGGCCGCGTCCGGTTCGAAATCGCCCGCGATGGTCAGCACCGCGTTGGCCGGGGAGTAATAGGTGTCGAAGAAGGCCGCGCAGTCGTCGAGGCTCGCCTGCTCGAGGTCGGTGAAGTCGCCGTACCCGTTGTGCGCGTTGGGGAAGCTCTGGTACAGCACCGGCGGCAGCAGGATCCACGGAAACCCGCCGTAGGGCCGGTTGAGCACGTTGAGGCGGATCTCCTCCTTGACCACGTCGATCTGGTTGGCGAGGTTCTCCTGCGTCAGCTTCGGGGCGCGCATCCGGTCCGCTTCGAGGAACAGGGCGCGCTCGAGCGCCGCCGAGGGCAGCACCTCGTAGTAGTCGGTGTAATCCGGATGGGTGGAACCGTTGAAGGTGCCCCCGCTGGACTGCACGAGCTTGAAGTGCGCGAGCTTCTCCAGGCTTTCGCTGCCCTGGAACATCAGGTGTTCGAAGAGGTGGGCGAAACCCGTGCGCCCCTCCGGCTCGGAGCGGAAGCCCACGTCGTAGTGCACGGAGACCCCGACGACGGGCGCGGTCGCGTCCTGCGCGAGCACCACACGTAAGCCGTTGTCCAGGGTGAAGCGGAGATTTTCGGGTGCGGCCATGACGCCACCTTACGGCCAACCGCGGGTGTCCGGTCGGCGGCGCGACGGACGGCGGCCGCGGCGCGGCGAGGTGGGAATCGGCGGGCGGTATCGAGCGGTACGGAGAAGGGAATCCGGCGGAAATCACCCGGAAGGGCGAGCGGGGCCGTATGCTTCGTATGCTTCGTCCGCGCGCCGATTCGATCATCCACCGGCGTGCCCGAGCCCTGGGGGAGCAAGCCGGCGATGTCCCAGCCACCGTACGGTCCCTGGCCGTCCCACTGGCAGCCCTACCCGCCGCCGCCACCGCCCCCACCGGTGCGGAGATCCCATACCGGCCTGATCGTCGCCGCCTGCCTCGCCGGTGTGGTGCTGCTCGGGTTGAGCATCGTCGTCATCGCGGTGAAGGGCGGGCGCGACCGGCAGCCCTCCGCCTCCGCCGCGACCATGACGACCACGACCGCGTCGAGCACGACGAGCAGGCCGAGCCCGAGCAGCACGAGCCGGACCAGTTCGTCCAGCCGCACCACCACCAGCACCCCGACCTCGGAATCCGGGCCGCACAAGATCCTCACGCTGGCCGACCACCCGCTGCTGGCCGATCAGAACGCGGGCCTGCGCAATGCCCCGTGCAGCGTGCCGGGCTGGCCGAGCAGCCCCTCCGCCGCCCAGACCTTCTTCACCGCGGCGGCGCAGTGCCTCAACGCGCGCTGGGGCGAACTGCTCAACGCGATGGACCTGCCGTTCCACCCGCCGCAACTCGAGTTCCCCAGCGGGGACAGCTTCACCAGTCCCTGCGGCACCATCGAGGTGAGCATCGCGATCGCCGCGTTCTACTGCAAGGACCACCTCTACGTGCCCTGGCGCGGCCTGCAGACCGACCTCTACGGCAACAAGCCCGGCGTCTACCTCGCGCTGTTCGCCCATGAGTACGGGCACCACGTCCAGGATCTCGTCGGTCTGATGGACGCCGCCTGGTCGGTGATCTACCAGAAGGGCGAGGACAGCCCGGCCGGGCTGGAAATGTCACGCCGCAAGGAACTGCAGGCGCAGTGCTTCTCGGGGCTGTTCCTCGGTTCGACCGCGAACCGGGGCGGGTCGGTCACCCAGAGCGTGTTCGACACCGCCTGGAACGACCAGGAAACCCGGGGCGACGACACCTCCGGCAGCCACGACCACGGCACCAACGCGCACTACGCCGCCTGGTGGCGCAAGGGGGCGCAGAGCGACCGGCTCGCGCAGTGCAACACCTTCGCCGCGGCGTCCTCCGACGTCAGTTAGGCGGGGCGAACGGGCCGTCCGCCGTGCTCCTCGAGTCGGGCACCGGGTGCGGCACGAAGTGCGGATGGGGTTGCGGATGGGCCGGAGCCTGGCCCCAGACGGTGCCCTGCCACTGCGTTGCCGCCCGGTTCCGCCGCTCGGCCAGCACCGCCATCAGGTAGGCCCACGGCGGTGCCCCGGGCGGCGAAGGCGCGCCGATGCGCGCCGCGACCTCCTGCACCAGCCGGTGGCCCAGCGCGTCCCGCGCCTCCGGGCGCATCTCGCCGTACCGCGCCACGTACTGCCGCGCCGCGAGCGCGAGATCATCGGTGAATCCCGACAGCTCCAATCCGGCGGCCCACGTGATCAGCGCCGGGGGCATCACGACCGAGGGCGCGAGCGCCTCTGGCGCACGGTCCTGGATCACGACCGTGCCCGCCAGGTAGTCGCCGACCCGCTTGGACTTCGCCGAGAACAGCGACACCGTCACGGCCACGACGCTCCACAAGCCGACCGGGCCGAAGTCGACGATCGCCCCGGCCAGGCCGCGCGCCAGCGCGTGGCGGAAGCGCAGGGGGCCGCCGTCGTCCCGCACGGCCCTCAGCCCGAGGGCCAGCTTGCCCGGCGTGCGGCCCTGGTTCAGCGACTCGAACAGCACCGGGTAGCCGACCCGCACCAGCACCAGCAGGCTCAGCAGGATCGCCGCGGTCAGCGCCGCGTCGAGGTCGGCCACCGCGAGCGCGACCGCGCAGACGCCCAGCATCCCGGCCTGGATCGCGAGGTCGATCGCGAAGGCGAGACCGCGGCTGGCTAGACGGGCGAGCCGCAGGTCGAGCACGACCGCGTCTCCGGTCACCAGATCGGGTTGGACACTCACCCGCCAACTGTAGTCTGGGCCGGACGCGGAGGAGCCCTGTGGACGTTGATCTTTTCGTCGCGACGCATCGCGCCGAATGGGACCGGTTGGCCGAACTGGTCCGGCGCGGCCGCACCCTGCGAGGCCCGGAGGCCGACGAGCTGATCACGCTGTACCAGCGGTGCGCCACCCACCTGTCGATGGTGCGCTCGGCCGCACCCGACCCCGCCCTGCTGTCCCGGTTGTCGTCGCTGGTCGCCCAGGCCCGTGCGGCCGTCACCGGCACGCCGACCGCCGCCTGGCGCGAAGCGGGCCTGTTCTTCTCCCAGCGGTTCCCGGCCGCCGTGTACCGGAACCGGTACTGGTGGCTCGGCACCGCGCTCGCGACCGTGCTGGTGAGCACCCTGCTCGGCGCCTGGGTGGCCACGGACGCGAGAGTGCGGAGTTCGATCGCCGCGCCCGACCAGATCCGCGAGCTGACCGCGCCCGGCGGGGCTTTCGAGTCCTACTACTCGAGCAATCCGGCCGGTTCCTTCGCCGCCCAGGTCTGGACCAACAACGCCTGGGTCGCCGCGACCTGCCTCTTCTTCGGCGTGCTGCTCGGCCTGCCGGTGTTCGTCGCGCTGTGGGCCAACGCCGCGAACGTGGGGGTCTCCGCCGGCCTGATGGCCGCGGCCGGCCGCCTCGACGTGTTCTTCGGCCTGATCACCCCGCACGGACTGCTGGAGCTGACCGCGGTGTTCGTCGCCGCGGGCACCGGGCTGCGCCTGGGCTGGACCGTGCTCAGCCCGGGGCCGCGCACCCGCGCCGTCGCGCTGGCCCAGGAGGGCCGCACGGTGGCCGCGATGGCGCTCGGCCTGGCCTGCGTCCTGCTCGTGTCCGGCGTGATCGAGGCGTTCGTGACCCCGTCCCCGCTGCCCACCTGGGCGCGGATCGGCGTCGGTGTGCTCGCCGAAGCGGCCTTTCTGACCTACGTCTTCGTGCTCGGCGGGCGGGCCGCACGGGCCGGGGTGACCGGCGACCTCGACCCCCGGCAGGGCGGCGACGTCCGGCCCCAGGCGGCCTGAATCGGCTCGCGACACGCCCCCGCCGCGTCTTCGGGCGGTGGCATTCGGTGACGTCCTATAGTGGCGCGATGGGTAAGCGACTGGCATTGACGTTGTCCGACGACACGCACGGCCAGGTCAAGGCCCTGGCGGCGGAAGCGGGCCTGTCCGTGCGCGCGTGGCTCGTCGCGGCGGTCGAACGCGAAGCGTTCCGGCAGCTGTGCGCGAAGGCGGACGAGTGGTGGCACGAACACCCCGGAGAGGTCCAGGCGGCGACGGAGGGTTACCACCGTCGCCAGGAATGGCGCACCGAGATCCAACGTGCTTCCTCGGCCGCGTAGGGGTCAGCTCTGGGCCGTGGCGGGCCAGGCCCGGCGCCAGGTGCTGATCTACAGCGGTGACATGTTCAACGACCTCACCGGCGTGCCCTACGTGATCACCATGGAGGTGGTCGACACTCCGGACCCGCTGACCGTGACCACGATCAAGGGAAGGCACATCTCCTACACCCGCCTCGACCACACGCCGAAGGCCTCGCTGGTCGACTGCCTCGGCGAGGTCACCACCGGTGAGATCCAGACCCTGAACACCCGCCTGTTCATGGTTCTCACCACGTCCTGACCCGCGGCCCCGGCGGTGCGGGTTCAGAAGCCGCCGGTGGCCTTGAGGGTCAGGTAGCGGTCGGTCAGCGCCGGGGGCAGCTCTTCCGGCAGCGCGTCGACGACGTCGACCCCGCGGCGGGCCAGCACGGCCGCCACCTGCCGCCGCTCGGCCAGCGACCGCTCCGCGGCGGCGGCCCCGTACACGGCTTCCGCGCTGCCGCGGCCCCGCGCCATCTCCGCGACGGCCGGGTCGGCGACCGCGCCGACCAGGAGCCGGTGCCGGGCGATCAGACCGGGCAGCACGGGCAGCAGCCCCTCCTCGATCGCGGGCGCTTCGAGCCCGGTCAGCAGCACGACCAGAGACCGCTGGCGGGCCCGGCGCAGCACCTCGCCCGCCAGGCCGCGCGCGTCGGTCTCGACCAGGCTCGGTTCGAGTGGGGCGAGCGCGGTGGACAGGGCGGGCAGCAGCTCGGCACCCGTCGCGCCGCTCACTTTCGCCCGCAGACGGCGGTCGTAGGCGATCAGGTCCACGCGGTCACCGGCCCGCGCCGCGACCGCCGCGAGCAGCAGGGCGGCCTCCATCGCCGCGTCCAGCCTCGGCGCGTCACCGACGCGGCCCGCGGAGGTCCGGCCGGTGTCGAGCACCAGCAGCAGGTGGCGATCCCGTTCGGGACGCCAGGTCCGCACCATCACGTCGCGGGCACGGGCCGTGGCCCGCCAGTCGATGGACCGCACGTCGTCACCGATCACATACTCGCGCAGGGAGTCGAACTCGGTGCCCTCGCCGCGAACCAGCGCGGCCTGGCGCCCGTCGAGCCTGCGCAGCCGGTCCAGCCGGGCGGGCAGGTGCTTGCGGCTGTGGAACGGCGGCAGGACGCGCACCGCCCCGGGAACCCGGTGCGAAGCCTGCCGGGCGGCCAGGCCCAGCGGCCCCACCGACCGGACGGTGATCCGCGCCGCTTGCCGCTCACCGCGCCGGACCGGCCGCAGCGTGGTCACCACGCTGTGCCGCTGCCCGGGCTCGAGCCGGATCGGGTGCCGTTCGTTCTCCGCGCCCGCACTCGGCGGCCAGGCGTCGCGCAGCACGCCCCGGACCGGACGGCGACCCGGATTGGTCACCGTGAGGGTCGCCTCGATCGGTTCGCCGAGCCGTGCGGCGACCGGCCCGCCGCGCTGGAAGACCAGGCCGCGGACCCCGCCGGCGAGCGCGACGTCCAGCAGGACGAGCAGGACGAGCGCGGTGAGCACCGTGAGCACGCCCGTCCAGGACGGCAGCGCGAAGGCCACCACCAGGACGCCGAGGAGCGCCAGCACTCCGACGCGCGCGGTGATCGCCATCAGCGCGGCACAGCCACCGAGGCGAGCACCCGGTCGACCACGCCGTCCGCGGTCACCCCTTCGAGCTCGGCCTCGGGCCGCAGGCCGATCCGGTGCCGCAGGGCGGGCCTGGCCAGCGACTTCACGTCGTCCGGGGTGGCGTAGTCCCGGCCGGAGAGCCAGGCCCAGGCCCGGGTCGCGGCCAGCAGGGCGGTGGCACCGCGCGGCGAAACGCCGAGGCGGACCGGGGGCAGCGAGCGGGTCGCCCGGCACAGGTCGACGATGTAGCCGAGCACCTCGGGGCCGACGGTGACCGCGCCGACGGCGGCGCGGGCGGCGTCGAGCTGCGCGGGTCCGGCGACCGGGCGCACCCCGGCGGCGGCGAGGTCACGGGGGTCGAAGCCGCCCGCGTGGCGGGTGAGGATGCCGATCTCGTCCTCCCGCGAAGGCGGGGCGATGGTGAGCTTGAGCAGGAACCGGTCCAGCTGCGCCTCCGGCAGCGGGTAGGTGCCCTCGTACTCGACCGGGTTCTGGGTGGCGATCACGATGAACGGGTCCGGCAGCGGGCGCGGGCGCCCGTCCACCGACACCTGCCGCTCCTCCATCGCCTCCAGCAGCGCGGACTGCGTTTTGGGCGGAGTGCGGTTGATCTCGTCGGCGAGCAGGAGATTGGTGAACACCGGCCCCTCTCGGAAGGAGAACTCGCTGGTGTTCGCGTCGTAGACGATCGATCCGGTCACGTCGCCGGGCATCAGGTCCGGGGTGAACTGGAGGCGCCGGGTGCCCAGGTCGAGTGCCGTGGCCAGCGCGCGCACCAGCAGCGTCTTCGCCACCCCCGGCACTCCTTCGATGAGCACATGGCCGCGGCACAGCAGCGCGATGATCAGCCCGGTGACCGCGGCGTCGTTGCCCACCACCGCCTTGCCGACCTCGGCTCGCAGCGCGATCAGCGCGTCCCTGGCCGTCACGGCCGCGTCGGTGGTCAAGATCCCCGTACCTCTCTCTCGAGCCGGTCGAGCTCGTTCGCGAACCGCACGAGCGCCGCTTCGTCCTCCGGTGCCGGACCGTACAGCAGGGGGCCGGCGTCGCTGCCGCAGCGCGCCCTGATCGCGGCCGTCACCGACGCGGGTTCCGCGCCGGGGCCGAGCCCGAGCACCGGAAGCAGCCTGGCGAGCGCGGCCCGCCGCAGGATCTCCGCGGCATGCCCCGCCGAACGGGAGCGGCGGTACAGGCGGGCCCGCCCCTCCACGGTTTCCGCGGCGCGCACCGCCACGGGCAGCGGCTCGGTCACCACCGGGCCGAGCCTGCGGGCCCGCCACAACGCGAAGAGCACGGCCGCGACCACGACTTCGATCGCGCCGAAAAGCCAGCTTCGGGGCAGGAGTTCGGTCAGCGGACGGCGGACGGCCCCGGCCGCGGCGTCGCCGGGCGACGGGACGTACCAGACGAGCGTCGGGTACCGGCCGAGGAGCCGCATGGTCAGCGCCGCGTCCCCCGCCTGGGCAAGCGAACCGTTCGTCAGCGGGGCCCCGGTACCGAGGACCGTGACCTCGCCGGGCAACTGCACCAGCGAGCCTTCGTAACAGGACCGCAGCACACCGGGCCCCCGGTAGCGGAGGCCGCCGGTCACGGCGTCGCCCGCCGCCACGGCGGGCGCGAGGGTGCAGCCGGGCGACCGGAGGCCGACCTCGGTTTCCGCGATCACGGCCACTCCGGGCCACAGCGCGGTCAAAGCCTCCTGCTCCGGCCCGACGACCACGGTGGCCCCGGCCCGATCGCGCAGCGCCGCCAGCCTGCCCGGTTCGACCAGTGCGGGATCGGTGACCAGCAGGGTCGCGTCGCCGTGGCTGGTCAGAGCCGTTTCCGCCGCACCGTAGTCGTGGGCGGCGACCAGGCGGACTCCTTGCCGCTCCAGCACTTTCGCCAGCGCCTGGGCGCCGCCCGTCGCGGTCGAGGCCGGATCGAGCGCCCCGGAGGACCCGCCGCTCGACGCGAGCACCACGACGGCGCAGCCGAAGACGAGCACCAGAGCGATGAACACCGGAACGCGGGCGGCCCGCCAAACGCGGCGCGCATCGGGAGACACCACGGTCACGCGGGAACCACCGGCCGTTCCTGCCGGACCCGCTCGTCGAGCAGGGCGAGGCGCCGGTAGTCCTCGGCGGCCGCGTACCGCCCGCCGTAGTGCACGGCGTCGAACAGGACGGCCGAGGCGGTCAGCTCGTCCGCGCGGTCCGGCAGCCGGGACCCGGCGTCCCGGGCCACCTCGTCCGCGGTCCGGCCCGCCGAGGAATCCACCACTCCGCGCTCCTCCAGATCCCGCACGAGCGCACGGAAACGTTCCCGCACCGCCGCCGCGAAGTCACCGGCGGCGAAGGCCCGTTCGGCCGCTTCCCGGTACTGCCGTGCCGTGGTCGTCTGGTCTTCGAAGACCAGGCCGGGGACGCGGACCTGTCGGGCCACCCGGCCGAGCCGCAACCGGACCACCACCGCCACCAGCACCAGCACGGCCAGCACCACCAGCAGGCCCAGCGGGCCGCCCGGCACCACCGTCGACGCGGTGTGGAAGAGGTCCGTGAGCCGGTCGCCGAGCCAGCTCAGTACCTGCTGGAAAAGCCCAGGACGATCGGAACCGTAGCCCGGCTTCGCGAGTTCGGCTTCGGCGGCACGGCGGGCGTCGTCGCGGTCGATGGTGACCGGGACCTCGCGCAGCAGGCCGATGATCGTCGAGAGGCTCACTGCCCGGCCGCCGCGGCGCGGGCGAGCTGGATGTCCATTCCCTCCCGGCGCATCCGTTGGTCGATGTAGAGCAGGGCGCTCGCGCCCGCCGCGAACGGGGTGACGATGGTCGAGGAGACCGCCTGCCCCAGGTACTGCGCCAGCTCCGAATTGAGCCCGAGGCCGAGGCCGAACGGGACCTCGATGATGCCCGTGACCAGAATGGTGACGAGCCCGGTGAGCAGCAGGATGCCGAACACGCGCCACCAGCTGCCCTGCACGAGCAGGCGCGAGCGCCCGAACGCGGTGCCGATCCCGCTCTGTTCCAGGACGAGCGCGGGCGCGGCCAGCGCGAACAGTACGTACAGCCAGACACCCGGGACGATGAAGAAGACCGTCGCCACCCCGACGATGAGCATGTACAGCACCGTCAGCCCGAGCAGCGGTAGCAGCCTTGGCTTGAGTTCGGCCAGCACCTCGCGCAGTTCGACGCGGCGGCCCAGCACCGCCTTGCCGACCACGATGGTCATGAACCCGGACAGGAAGGTCGAGGTCAGCAGTCCGACCACGAAGGTGATGCCGGCCGAGACAGCGGTCTGGCGCAGGGCCTCGGAGAACCAGGCCAACTGCTCCTGCTCGGTCGCCGCCGGGCCGAGCGGGTGGAGGGTCCTCACCCCGCCGAGCAGCGAGCGGGTCAGCGCGAAATCCGCGACCGCCCCGATCACCGCGACGAGTGCGGAGAAACCGAAGACCAGCCCCGGATGCCTGCGCATGGTGGTGAAGGCCCCGTCGAGAATCTCGCCCACACCCAGCGGCCGCAGCGGGATCACGCCGGGCTGCGGGCTGACGGGGGGCGGCGGGAATGCCGGCCCTGGGTATCCGGGCTGGTTGGGTCCGTTCCAGCCGCCGGTGTCGCTCATCCGGTCACTCCAGTTCTGCTGTTCTTTCGCCGCCCACTCTCGCAGAGCCCACCGCGGACGGCCATGCCCGGTATGCGAGTCGTTCCGAGTCGTGATCTGCGGCCCGTGGTTATGCTCACTGCCGATGACGAACACACCGCGCTCCGCCTCGGACACCTCGCGGTCCGGTCGACGGCACCGGCGTTCGAAGTCGAGGTCCGGCGCGGCCGCGACCCTCACCTTCACCGTGCTCGCGTTGATCCTGGTCGGCGTGCTCGTGCTGGTCACGGCCAAGCAGAGCCACGACACCGGCCCCACCAGCTCCGCGCCCGCCAGCGGCCGCAACGACGGATCCACCGGCTCGGGCGGCGGCACCGTGCCCGGTCAGAAGGTGCTCAAACTCGCCGACCACCCCATCCTGCAGGACCCGGACGCCGGCCTGCAGAACATCGTGTGCGTGCTGCCGGACTGGCACAGCGACCAGGCCTCCGCCCAAGCGTTCTTCACCGCCGCGGAACACTGCCTCGACCAGGCGTGGGGAACGTTCCTGCAGGGCTACCGCCTGCCGTTCAACCCGCCGACACTGCACTTCCCGACCGGCTCGAGTTTCCAGACCGCCTGCGGCACCATCGCCGTCGGCGTCGCCACCGCCGCCTACTACTGCGACAACAACCTGTACGTGCCCTATCGCGGGCTGCAGATCGAGCAGTACGGCGACAACCCCGGCGTCTACCTCGCGCTGTTCGCGCACGAGTACGGCCATCACGTGCAGGAGATGGCCGGGCTGATGGACGCGGTGTGGCAGCGGATCTACCAGGTCGGCGAGAACACCCCGGCGGGGCTCGACCTGTCACGCCGCAAGGAACTGCAGGCCCAGTGTTTCTCCGGGATGTTCCTGGGCGCCGTGGTCGACCACGGCTCCGTCACGCGCGACATGTACGCCAAGGCGTGGCGCGACCAGGACACCCGTGGCGACAACACCTCCGGCAGCCACGACCACGGCACCAATGCGCACTACGCCGCCTGGTGGCGCAAGGGCGCCCAGTTCAACCGCGCCGTCCAGTGCAATACCTTCAGCGCAAGCGCCTCGGACGTCTCCTGACCTGGGGGGAGTGCCCGGTGCTGGAGCAAGGTGGATTTACTACGGATCCACGGGCTCCCCGCGGCCGTGAGGGGTCCCCTCACGGCGATCTGGCGGCGCGCGGAACTGGAGTAAACATTCATTGCTCCAGCACCCGGGCGGCTCAGGCGGGGACGGGCTGCCGCCGTGGGCCGCGCTGCACGAGGAACGCGTAGGTGGCGCCGCCGAGGCAGGACAGGGCGAGCAGGGCCAGCCCGAGCGGGCGCCGCAGGTTGCTGTGGCCGGGCACGACGTCGGCCAGGTGCACGTCCACGGTGCCCGAACCGAGGCCGGTGGGCACCATGATCTCGACGCGGTCGTTCTGGTCGTGCCCGCAGGCGTCGAGCGAGCCGGTGTGGTCCTGGCCGCCGAACCGGAACTGCACGGTCTCCTTGACGTTGGTGTCGTTGCAGGGCGCCGCCTTGGTGACGGTGGCCTCGGTGGGCGTGCCGTCGACCCCGGCAGGCGAGCCCAGCGCGCCCGGCCCCGCCCACCAGACGCTGATCACGATCGCGATGCCGACCAGCGCCACGATCACGAGCGTCCGCCAGTGGATCCGATGCGCGATCATGCGGGGTCCCGGAAGGTCACCGGCCGCGGACGTGATCGCAACAAGCATTGCACGCGGTCAATCGTTCCAGATCCCTCCGGCGATTCCCAGGCGCGACCACGCCACGGAGCAGGATCACTCCTTGTGCTCGGCCGGGGTGACCTTCCGCACATACAACAGGCGGTCGCCGGGCTCGATCGCGTCCACCTGCGGCGAGTCGACCCGGTACAGCACCCCGTCCCGCACGACGCCGAGCACGATGTCGGACAGGTGCCGCGGCGAGCCGCCCTCCTCCGAGGGCTCGACCGCTCGCTCCGCGATGGCGAGCCCGGACTCCGGGGTGAGCAGGTCCTCGACCATGTCCACCACCACCGGCGTGGAGGTCGCCATGCCGAGCAGCCGTCCCGCCGTCTCGCTGGACACCACCACCTGGTCGGCGCCGGACTGCTTGAGCAGGTGCACGTTCTCGGCCTCCCGCACGGAGGCCACGATGTGGGCCTTCGGCGCGAGTTCGCGCGCGGTGAGCGTGGTCAGCACCGCCGAATCGTCCCGGTTGGTCGCCACCACCACGGCCCGCGCCCGCTGCACACCGGCCACGCGGAGCACGTCCGACCGGGTGCCCGTGCCGTGCACGGTGACCAGGCCGAGCGCACCGGCCGCGTTCAGCGCCTGCTGGTCGGTGTCGACGACGACCACCCGGTTCGGCTCCAGGTTCTCGTCGCCGAGCAACGCCTTGACCGCCGAACGGCCCTTCGTGCCGAAGCCGACGACCACCACGTGGTCCCGCACCTTGGACCTCCACTTCTGGATCCGGAAAGCCTGCCGCGAACGCTCGGTGAGCACCTCCAGTGTGGTGCCGACCAGCACGATGAGGAACAGCACCCGCAGCGGCGTGATCACCAGGACGTTGATCAGCCGCGCGCTGTCGGTGACCGGGGTGATGTCGCCGTAGCCGGTGGTCGACAGCGAAACGGTCGCATAGTAGAAACTGTCCAAAAGCGACAATCCATCGCCGTTGACATCGCGGTAGCCGTCCCGGTCGGCGTAGACGATGAGGACCGCCGCGACCAGTGCCAGCAGGGCGTAGACGATCCGGCGGGCGATCGACCGCATCGGACTGACCGACGGCTCGGGCATCCGGATGAGGCCGACGAGCGTCGGGTCCGCTCGATCAGGGGAACGCACGCCGCGGATCGTAGGGGATCACCCGACCGGCGGCTACCCCGGTGAATTCGAGGGCACACCGCGCAGCAGCTCCCGCAGACCGTCCGCGTCGAGCAGATCGACCGGGCGCAGCGTGTGATCGTCCCGGACGTAGTGGAACGCCGCCCGCACCCGCTCCAGGGGGGTGCCGGACAGGGAGGCCCAGGCCAGCCGGTAGGCCGCGAGCTGCACGGCCAGCGGACGGATCCGGCCCGGTTCGGGCACCGCGCCGGTCTTCCAGTCCACCACGGTCCAGCCGCCGTCCGGATCGGCGAACACCGCGTCCATCCGGCCGCGCACCAGCACCCCGTCGATCTCGGTGGAGAAGGGCACCTCCACCTCGTGCGGGGTCCGGTCCGCCCAGCTGCCCGATTCGAACGCGGCCCGCAGCGCTTCGAGGTCCTCGTCACCGGCCTCGTCCGGATCGGCCGCGCCGGGCAGCTCGTCGAGGTCGAACAGCCGCTCCCCGGCGAACCGGCGCTCCAGCCAGCCGTGGAAGGCAGTGCCACGCCGGGCGAAGGTGTTGGGGGGCACGGGCAGGGGACGCCGCAGGCGGCGGGCCAGGCCCCCGGGGTCGCCGGCGAGCTCGACGAGCTGGCTCACCGAAAGCCGGTCGGGCAGCACGACCTGGTCCGCGCCGCTGCCCGCCGCCGCCCGCTCCGCGAGCAGCACATCGGTGTCGGCGACCCAACCGTCGGGATCGTCTTCCTCTTCCTCTGCCGGGTCCCCGGATTCGTCCTCGGCCAGTGCCGCCAGCACCAGCTCGGCCCCCTCGGTGACCGGGGTGCGCCGCTCGCCCAGCGGGTCGACCGGCCACCGCGCCGTCCGGGACTCGCTGACCAGCGGGTTCTCCTCGTCCGCCGCCGGTTCCTCCGCCCACACCGAGATCCGGCCCACCCCGCCCTCGATCAGTTCGGCCGTTTCGGTCAGGAAGTCCGAAGGCCCCTTGGGCTTGGTGCTGGTTTCGTTCCACCAGTGCCCCGAAACGAGCAGCGAGTGCTCGGACCGCGTCAGCGCCACGTAGCACAGGCGGCGCTCCTCGTCGGCCTCGCGTTCGGCGAAACCCTCCTCGTGTTCCTCGAAGGCCTCCTGGAGTTCCTTGCGGTCCATCCCTGCCGATACCCGCAGCGCGGGCAGATCCTCCACGTCGCCGCGCAGTGCGGCAGGCAGCGCCGTCACCGTCCGCAGCCACGACGAGGACCGGCGCTTGTTGGGGAAGACTTCGCGCACGAGGTGCGGCACGGCCACGACACGCCATTCCAGCCCCTTCGACGCGTGCACGGTGAGCACCTGCACCCGGTCCGGCAGCACCTCGACCTCGCCGGGGGTCAATCCGTCCTCGGCGTGCGCCGCGGTGGCAAGGTAGTCCACGAAGGACATCAGGCTCGCGTTCGGCGCGGTTTCGGCGAAATCGGCGACCACGTCGGCGAAGGCGTCCAGATGGGCACGCCCCGCTCCGCCGGGGCGCGCCAGCGATTCCACGTCGAGCAGCAGGGTCCGCTCGACGTCGGCGACCAGTTCCGGCAACGACTGGTCGAGGCGGCGCCGCAGTCCGGACAGTTCCGCGGCGAGCCGCCGGATGCGGCGGTACCCCTCCGCCGAAAACCGCGCCGGATCGCCGGGATCGTCCAGCGCGTCGATCAGCCCGGTCTGCTCGGCCCGCTCGGTGAACAACTCGGGCACACCGGTTCCGGCGACGGCGGGTGGTGCGGCGATCTCGCCGGCACGGGCCGACAGCGCGGCGAGATCGGCCGCCGCCAGCCGCCAGCGCGCCCCGGTGAGCAGGCGGACCGCCGCCGTCCCGGCCAGCGGATCCGCCAGCACGCGCAGTGTCGCCACCAGATCGGCCACCTCGGGTTCGTCGAGCAGGCCGCCGAGCCCGACCACCTCGACCGGCAGGCCCCGCGCGCGCAGTTCGGCGGCGATGGGCGCCATATCGGCGCGGCGCCGCACCAGCACGGCCGCGGTGGGCGGCGAGCCGGTGGCATCCCGCTCGGCGAACCAGCGCCGCGCCATCGCGTCGGCGAGCCAGCCACGCTCGGCCCGGACATCGGGCAGCAACGCGGCTTCGATGTCGGCGGGACCGGCGCCGTCCCGTGCCCGCAGGCGTTCGACCCCGAGCCCGCGCGCCCGCAGGGGTTCGGCCACGGCGTTGGCCAGGGTGAGTACCTCGGGCGGGTTGCGGAAGCTGGTGAGCAGGCCGTAGCTCCGTGCGGGCGCGAACCGCCCGCCGTCGGCCCGGGGGAAGTCGGTGGTGAACCGGGGCAGGTTCGCCGCACTCGCCCCGCGCCAGCCGTAGATCGCCTGCGCCGGGTCCCCCACCGCGGTGACCGGCAGGGGCGGCCGTTCCGCGCCGCCGAACAGCGCCCGCAGCAGCACGCGCTGCGCGTGCCCGGTGTCCTGGTACTCGTCCAGCAGGACCGCGCCGTAGCGCTCCCGCTCCCCCTCCGCGACCGCCGGATGGCCATCGGCCAGCCGGGCGGCCAGCGACATCTGATCGGCGAAGTCCAGTGCCCCTTCGGCCCTCTTGCGCTGGTGGTAGCCCTCGATCAGCGGCAGCAGGGCCAGCCGGAACCGTTGCGCCGCCACGATTTCGGTCAGTGCGTTGGGCAGTTTGGCCCGCTGCCCCTTGGCGCGCGGCGCCTGCTCGATCAGCTCGCACAGCCACCGGCTGTACCCGGCGAGTGCGCTCTCCTCCACCAGGTGCTCGCCGAGTTCCCCGGCCAGCGACAGCAACTGCGCGGTGACCGACGCGGGCACCCGGTCGGTCTCCAAGTCACTGTCCCAAGTGGACACCACGCGGTGGGCCAGCTGCCACGACGAGGTTTCCGACAGCAGGCGCACCCCGGGCCGCACCGGCAGCCGCAGGCCGTGCTCGGCCAGCAGGCGGCCCGCGTACGCGTGGTAGGTGAGCACGGTGGGCTCACCGGCCAGCACGGCCGCCCGCCGCTGCCCGCCCGGATCGACGCGGTCCAGCAGGCTCGCCCCGGCCAGGCGCCGCAACCGGGCGCGGACCCGTTCGGCGAGCTGACGCGCGGCCTTGCGGGTGAAGGTCAGGCCGAGCACGCGCTCGGGGGTGACGATCCCGTTGGCCACCAGCCAGACCACCCTGGCGGCCATGGTCTCGGTCTTGCCCGCGCCGGCACCGGCGACGACGAGCGCCGGTTCGATCGGGGCCGCGATCACCGCGGCCTGCTCGGGGGTGGGCGTCGGCAGGCCGAGCGCGGCGGCGACCTCGGCCGGGGTGACGAGGGTGTCCAGTGCGGTCATCCTCCTGGCACCTGCCTGCCCTCCGGGCGCAGCGGGCACGAGCCCTTCGCCGGGCAGCGGTCGCAGTCGGTGTTTTCGCTGGCCCGGTATTCGGGCCCGGCCGCGGAGGCAGCCGCCCCGCGGACCAGCTCCAGCCAGCGCCTGCCGGTCTCGTCGTCGAGCGGGGGCTGCTCGCGCTGTGTCGCGCCGGTCTTGGTGTGGGACTTGGCCAGGTACACCAGGCGGGCCCCGCCCGGCCGCTGATCCTCACCGAACGCCCCCAGCAGCACGGCGAGCTGGTAGGCGGCCAGCTGCGGATGCTCCTCGGCCTCGGCAGCGGTGACCGCGGTCTTGCCGGTCTTGAGGTCGACGATCACCGGGCGGCCCTCGCGGTCGGTCTCCAGCCGGTCGACCCGGCCGCGCAACCGCACCAGCAGGCCCTCGATGCCCTCGTCCGCGGCGGGCAGTTCCACTTCGATGTCCCGCTCGACGTCCAGCTGCGCCAGTTCACCGCGACTGTTTTCCAGCCAGGCGAGGAAGTTCTGCACCATCTGCTCGACGCGGTGGCGTTCCCGCCGCGAAAACCACGGCGCCCCCGCGTCCACCTTCGCCCACGCCTCGTCGAGCGCCTTGCGCAATCCCTGCTCGTCGAGCCCGCCCGCCGCGGCCTGGGCCAGGCCGTGCACGAGGGTGCCGGTGATCGCGGCGAGCTGCGCCGGGTCGGTGCCGCCGTGGCGTTCGACCAGCCAGCGCAACGGACACCGCAGCAGGATGTCCACAACGGACGGAGAGATGCGCACGACGTCACCGGACGCGTACAGCGGCTCGGCCGTCGAAACGTCCGCGTACCCGTACCACGAGCCGGGGTGCGCCCCCGGAACCCCGGCGCGCGCCAGCCGTGCGAGCTGCCGCGCGGCGAGCTGCCTGCGCCCGGGTTCGGTCTTCGGGTCGCAGACCGCGCCGCGCAGCTCCCCGACCAGTTCGGCCAGCACCAGCGAGCGGCCCGGCGGTTTCCGCCGGGAATCCGTCCCCGTTTCGCCCGAACTGTTCTCCTCGACGTCGTCGATGAACCGCGAAGGCTGCTCGTCCTCGCCCGCCACGGCGCTGACCAGCAGGACGCGGCGCGCCCGGCTGACCGCCACGTAGAACAGGCGCCGTTCCTCGGCCAGGATCGGCGCCGTGGCAGACACCCCCGAATCGTCCACACCGGAAAGCAGGTCCACCAGCCGCTCGACGCCGAGCAGGGAACCGCGCAGGCGCAGATCGGGCCAGCTGCCCTCCTGCACGTTCGAGACCGCCACCACCGTCCACTCGCGACCAGCCGCGGCGTGCGCCGTCAGCATCGACACGCCCTCGCCCCGCGCCGCCACCGGCGCCAGGTTGTCCCCGGCGATGTTCTGCGACGACAGGTAGTCCACGAAGGCCGCCGCACTCGCCTTCGGCAATCTGTCGACATAGCGCCCCGCGGCGTGGAACAGCGCGACGATGGCGTCGAGGTCGCGATCGGCCTGGGAGCCGAGCGAGCCGCCGCGAGCCGACTGCCGCACCAGCCGCGGTTGCAGACCGGTGGCCCGCCACAGCTCCCACAGCACCTGCTCGACCGGCGCGCCCCGCCTGATCGCCGCCGCGGTGGTGGCGATCAGGCCCCCGATCCGCCGGATCGGGGCCGCCTCGGCCTCGGCGAGGCCGGTGAGCCGGTCGTTGTCCAGCAGCACTTCCAGCAGCAGCTCGTCGCTGCCGCGCTCACCGCCGCCCGCCAGCTCCAGCCTGCGCAGCCCCCGCCGCATCCGGCGCAGTGCGAGCGGATCCGCCCCGCCCAGCGGCGACGAGAGCAGCATTTCGGCGAGATCCACGTCAAGGCACTGGGCGTCGGCCGCGACCCGCAGCACCGCCAGCAGCGGCCGCACCGCGGGCTGGCGGGCCAGCGGCAGTTCCTCGGCGGCCGAGGCGATCGGCACCCCGGCCGCCCGCAGGGCCCGCTGCAGCACCGGGAAGGACCGGCCGGGCGAGCGGACCACCACGGCCATCTCCGACCACGGGATCCCGTCGGTGAGGTGGGCGCGCCGCAACTGGTCGGCCACCCAGCTCGCCTCGGCCGAGGGAGTGGGCAGCAGCCGGACCTTCACCACACCCGGCTCGGTGTCCTGGGACACGTCCTGGGACAGCCCGAACCCGCGGTGCCGGTTCGCGCCCGGCAGCGTGCCCGCGAACCGCCGCACGGCACCGTGCACCGCCGGACTCAGCCGGTGTGAGCGCGTCAGCGTGACGGTGTGCCCGCCGTCGGGATCCGCATCGGCGAGCAGGGCCGGATCCGCGCCGCGGAAGGAGAACACCGCCTGGTCCGGATCACCGGCGGTCACGAAGTCGTCGGCGGCCGAGCCGAGCAGGCGGATCAACCGGAACTGCAGGGGGTCCAGATGCTGCGCGTCGTCGACCAGCAGATGCCGGACGCGGGCCTGCTCGCGGGTCAGCAGGTCCGGGTCGCCCTCCAGTTCGACCAGCGCGCTCGCGACGAGCTCCGCCGCGTCCAGCGCGGGCGAGCCGGGCGAGCCCAGCGCGTTCCCGCCCGCCGACTGCAGGACGGTGACCTCCTCGTACTGGCTCCAGAAGATCCCGGCGGCCTCCCATTCCGGCCGTCCGGTGTGGCGGCCCAGCTTGACCAGGTCCTCCGGGCCGAGGCCGCGCTCCGCGGCGCGGAGCAGCAGATCCCGCAGTTCCTCGGCGAAGCCGGGCACGGCCAGTGCCGGGCGCAGGGCCTCCGGCCAGTACCCGGCACCGGTCTCGAGGTCACCGGCGAGCAGCTCGCGGACCACGACGTCCTGTTCGGCCCCGGCGAGCAGCCGGGGCGGTGGCAGTTCCTGGGCACTCGCCTGCAGGCGCAGGAGCGCGAAGGCGTAGGAGTGGACGGTGCGCACCATCGGTTCGCGAAGCGTGCGGCCGTCCACGGCGGAGGTGACCCGGCGGGTGATGTCGGCCCGCAGCGCGTCCGCCGCACGGCGGGAGGTGGTGAGGACCAGCAGGCTTTCCGGGTCGGCCCCGCTGTCGATGCGGCTCGCCGCGACGGCCGCGAGCAGGGAGGTCTTGCCCGTGCCGGGGCCGCCCAGTACCCGCATGAACCCCGCCGGGTGCTCGATCAGGGCACGGGCCTCGGGCGCCCACTGCTGCGGGTGCGTCGGCACGGCCGGGGCCCGCACCAGGCGTGGCCCCCGCGTCCCGGTCCCGCGTCCACTCACGCTGCGATGGAATCATGCCGCGGCGACAGATCCTCGCACCGGCACGCCCGATGTGGTGAACGCGGCCTTCGCGCGGGCCTGCCGGAAGCGCGGAACAGCCACTTTCGGGTGCAACTGTAGGTTGGAGCACGTGGACGAGGAGCTGCACGAGCGGGTGCGGGAGGTCATCGCCTCGGTACCGGCCGGAGCGGTCGCGACCTACGGCGATATCGCGGCCCTCGCCGGCGCGCCGTCACCGCGGATGATCGGCCGGATCCTCTCCGAAGACGGCCACGACCTGCCCTGGCACCGGATCCTGCGCGCCAACGGCACCCCGGCGCCGCATCTGGTGCACCGCCAGCTCGAACTCCTGCGCGCCGAGGGTGTGCTCGCCCGCGGCCAGAAGGTCGATCTCCGCACCTATCGCTGGCGTCCGGAGCCCTGAGGTATCGCCGTGAAGGGTCCCTTCACAGCCAAGCCTCAGGAGCCCAGCTCGGTGACCAGGAGCTTGACGAGTGCCCCGAGCCGCTGGCGCTCGGGCTGGAGGGTGGGAATCCCGGCGGCGGTCAGCGGCCCGGCGGTGACCGGACCGACGCAAGCGCACACCACCTCACCCCGCAGGACGCGCAGCAACTCCTCGTAACTGCCCCGCTGCCGCGCCAGTGCCAGCAGGTTCGTCGTCGCGGGCGCGCTGGTGAACGCGAGTGCCCGCACCGAACCGGCCAGTACCTCGTCGAGCAGCCGGTGCGCGGGGCCGAGATCGGCGGGCCACTCCCACCGGTAGGGCTGCACCTCGATCAGCCGGGCCCCGGCCTCCACCAGCGGCGAGGTGCACTCCGGCAGCGGGGAGCCGTGCAGCTGCACCGCCACCCTGGCACCCTCCGCAGTGGCCTGGAGCAGGTGCGCGAACAACTGCCGGTTGCTCTCCTCGGGCGCGGACCACTCCTCGGCCAGCCCCCGGCCGCGCACCGCGCCCTTGCCCTTCGGTCCCCGCGTGAAGATGCGCGCCCGCCGCAGCGTGTCCAGCAGCCGGTCGCCCAGCCCCCAGCCTTCGGCCGCCTCGATCCAGCCGCGGAATCCGGCGCCGGTCGTCACCGCGAGCAGGTCGACCCCGTCGGCCACGACCGTCTCGGTGGCCGCCCGCAGCCGCGTGTCGTCGGGCAGCGGCACGATGTGGATCATGGGGGCGTGCCGCACGACGGCACCGTTGCGCCTCAGCGCGCCGATGAACTCCTCCGCCCGCCGTTCGGCGGTGACACCGATGGTCACCCCACGGAGATCACCCATAGCACGCGCCCATCTTCGCGATCGCCGCCACGACCTGCTCGCGCAGCTCGGCCGGGGCGAGTACCTGCAGTTCGGGGCCGAACCGCAGCAGCTCACCGAGCGCCGGGGCGCCGGGTTCCACCGGTAACTCCACCCGTAACCACCCGTCTTCGTCTTCTTCCCCGGAGGAGTCCGCCAGCGCGCGGGCGCCGACGGCTCCCAGGTAGAACGGCACGAGGTCACGTCCGAGCGGGGACAGGCGCACGACCGCCACCCTGGGGTACATCCGCCGTTCGAACTGCTCCGACCATTCCCGCCAATAGGCGGCGAGGTCGAAATCCGCCGGCCGCTCGAACGTTTCGTCCCGCTCCTCGAGGGCGAGGATGCGGGACACGCGGTAGGTGCGGTGACCGCCGTGGCGGCGGGCCGCGACATACCAGTTCCCAGCTTTGAGGATCAGCCCGAGCGGGTCAAGGTCGGAGTCCGCTTCGCTCCCGTCCCAGCGCCGGTAGCGCGCGGAGATCCGGCGGTTTTCCCAGACCGCACGCGCCAGCGCCGCCAGCTGCGGCGGGCTCTCCACGTCGCGGAACCAGCCGGGAACGTCCACGAGGAACCGTTCGGCGATCTTGCCCGCCCGCTCGCGCAGCTCCTCGGGCAGGGCCGCGTGCAGCTTGAGCTGAGCGGCCGCGAGCACCGCGCCAAGGCCGAGTTCGGCCGCCGCGGCCGGCAGGCCGGCCAGCGGAAGCGTTTGCGCCTCCTGTTCGGTCAGCCCGGTCAGGCGCGTGCGGTACCCGCCGACCAGCTGGTACCCGCCCGTGCGGCCGCGATCGGCGTACACCGGCACGCCCGCCGCGGACAGGGCCTCGATGTCCCGGTACACCGTGCGCACCGAAACCTCCAGCTCCCCCGCCAGTTCCTCGGCCGTCATCCGGCCGCGGTTCTGCAGCAGCAACAGCACCGACACCAACCTGCTCGCCCGCATGCCCGCCATTCTCCCCGGAAAAACCTGACAGAAGATGACAGGTATGGCCCGCAGACTCATCCCCATGACCAACACGTTCACCATGAAGACCTGGCAGGAAGAGATCGTCAGCGGCCCGGAGGACGGCCCCCGGTTCGCCCACGCGCACGCGACCTTCGACTACACCGGAGTCATCGAAGGCAGCTCGGCCTGCGATTACCTGCTCTACTACGGCGGTGAAGGGTTCCAGGGGCACGACGCACCCGGCCTGGAGCGGATCGAAGGCGCGGTCGGCGGCCGCAAGGGCAGCTTCGTCATCCGGCACGAGGTAGCGTACGAGGGACATTCCGTGACCGGGACGTTCACGGTGGTGCCGGGATCGGCCACCGGCGAGCTGGCCGGGCTGACCGGAACGGGGACCACCGGCGGGTCGAGCGCCACGATGAACTACACCTTCGACTATTCCCTCCCCGAGAGCAGCTGATGCCGGAAATGGATCGCAAGCAGGTCCTCGCCTACCGCGTGGCGGCGCAGGGCCTGCACCGGCGGCAGGCGGACGCCGCCGCGCTGACCGTGTTCGACCTGGGCCTGCAGAGCACGATGCGGGACACCGCCGCGGTGTCCCTGGCGGCCCGCCTGGACACCGAGCTCACCGAAGAGTCCTTTGTGGAGGATCCGCGGTTCGTGCTGGCCTGGACGCACCGGGGAGCGCCCCACTACCACCGCGCCACCGGACTGGACGCGGTGCGGGCCGCGCTGGTGCCACTCGGCGAAGCCGACGCGATGGCGCGCATGCAGTGGCAGCGCAAACAGGTCGAGGCGGCGGGCGTGTGCGCCACCGAGGGTCTGTTCGCGGCGGCGCGGGCGATGCACGAGGTGGTGGACCGCACGATGAGCAAGGGCGCGGTGAGCACCGCCGTCACCCGCCGGGTCCCCGAGGGCATGACCTACTGGTGCCGGGGCTGCCAGGCCACACACATCCTGGACCAGGTGATGCGGCTGGCGGCGATCCACGGCGGTGTCCGGCTGGAATCCGGGGTGTGGCCCGCCACCCTGGCCCCGGTCACCGGGCGCCCCCCGGTGAGCACGGCCCCCGACCCGGCCGCCGTGGCCGCGGTCGTGCGGCACTACCTGCGCCTGCACGGTCCGGCCGGTGCGACCGAGGCGGCGGGCTTCACCGGCACCACGGCGAAAACCGTGAAGGGCAGCTGGCCCGGCGGGCTCGCCGAGGTGCGGGTGGACGGGCGCCTCGCGTACCTGCCCGCGGAGGACCTGCCCGCGCTGGAGAACGCCCCGGAACCGGACGTGGTGCGGCTGCTGCCGCCGTGGGATCCGTTCCTCCAGTCCCGCGACCGCGCACTCCTGGTCCCGGACAAGGCGCGGCAGAAGGAGATCTGGAAGATCATCGGCAACCCCGGCGTGCTGCTCGCCGACGGGGAGCTCGCCGGCACCTGGCGCACGAAGGGCAGCGGCCGCAAGCGCCTGGAGTTCACCCTCACCCCGTTCTGGCCGCTTCCCGCCCCGGTGCGGAAGGCCGCGGAGGCCGAAGCGGAACGGGTCGCCACGGCGCGCGGCTTCGCCGACCTCCGCGTCGGCTGGGCCTGAGCCTCAGCCCGAGGTTCCGGAGTTCCCGGCCGAGGAGTCCTGCCCGGTCCCGCCGTTCATCCCCGGCGGGCCGTACCCGTCCGGGCCGCCCTGGCCGCCATAGCCCGGCACGCCCTGTCCCATGGAGGGCGGCGTCTGGGAACCCGAACCGGTGCCGTGCCCGATCACGAAGCCGACGCTGCCCCCGACGACCAGCGTGGCCGCGGCCAGTACCGCCAGCACTCCGGAGGAAAACTTCCGCACCGGTTTGGCCGCCGGGGCCGGGGCGGCCTCAGCCGCCGTTGGGGCCTGGGGCGGCATCCCGGGCCTCGTGAAAGCATCCGTCTGCGGGTAAGCCGCGTGCTGCTCGCCCGGCGAGGGTGTGAACGTCATGGCCTTCCTTTCCCTGTGCGTTGACCGGCGAGCCCCACCTTCGTCCCGTCGTCTGGGAAAGCGGTAAGCGGAAACTGCGAACGCGCTGTGAACGCGCGGTGGTGGACGTGGTGGTGCTGTGAGCGGTCAGGCGGCCAGGGAGGGGTTGCGGGCCTCGCGGTAGCGCCGCAGGACGAGGTCGACCACGCCGGGATGCACCCCGAGCGGTTCGGCGACCACGTCGGCCCCCGAAGCCGCAAGCCTGCGCTGGAACAGGCCGGGCGCGAGCAGCCATGACGCGACGGCCACGCGGCGGCCGCGGCCGCGAGCGTCGGTGACCGCGTCGGCGATGGACGGGCGCGCCGTGGCCGCGTACCCCACCCTGACCGGCGTGGCGAGCCGGGTGGCCAAGGCCTCGGCGGCGAACCGCACCTCGGCGAGGGCGCGGGGGTCACTGGACCCGGCGGCGGCGAGCACGACGGCGTCGCCCCGCCGGTAGCCTGCCCAGTCGAGCCGATCCCGCATCGCCTCGACCAGCTCGTTCGCGGGCCCGAACGCCGGGGCGAGCACCACGTCGAGGTGGCCGCTCGCCTCGATCTGGGCGGGGATGTCGGTGCGCACGTGGTAACCCGCGGCGAGGAACGCGGGCACCACCACGACGTGGTGACCGCGCACCGAGTCGAGCACGCTGGTCACGTCGGGCTCGCGCACGTCCGCGTAGGCCACCCGCACCGGCACCCGCGCCTCCCGGCGCACCCGCGCGGCCAGTTCCTCCACGACGCGCGGCCCCGCCGGATCCCGCGTGCCGTGGGCGACCAGGACGATCACCGCTCCACCGCCAGCCGGTACCCGCGTTTCACCACCGTCTGCACGAGACGGCTCTCCCCCAGTGACGTGCGAAGCCGCCCGATCGCCGTCTCCACCGCGTGTTCCTCTCCTCCGCTGGGCAGGGCCGTGGTCAGCTCCCGGCGCGACACGACCCGGCCCGGCTCCGCGGCGAGCGCGCGGAGCACGGCCATCGGCGCCGGGGCCACCTCGCAGAGGTGACCGTCCACAATGGCCGCCTGCCCGCGCAGCTCGATCTGCCTGCCCGCCGCCCGCAGTCGCGGTGACCGCGCCACCAGCGCCTCCGCCACGGTGCGGGCGAGCGCGCCGATCCGCGCCCGTTCCGGCTGCACGGTGGGAATGCCGAGCGCGGCCAGCGGAGCCGCGGTGATCGGCCCAACGCACGCCACCAGCACGCGGTGCGTCAGCGCGTCCACCAGCGCCGCCTGCCTGCCGGTGCGCCTGGCCATCGCCAGCGTGCTGGCGGCGGCCGGAGCGCTGGTGAACGGCAGCGCGTCGATCGCCCCGTCCAGCACCGCGTCGAGCAGCCGGTCGAGCGGACCGGGATCGGCGGGGCCGACCCACCGGTACACCGGGACCTCGATCACCTCGGCCCCGGCATCCCGCAACGAATCCACGAAGTACGGGAGCGGTTCGCCGTGCAGCTGCACCGCGATCCGCATACCGTCCACACCGGACCGAAGCAGGTGCTGCAACAGCTCGGCGCTGCTCTCCGAAGCCGGCGAGTACTGTTCGGACAGCCCAGCGGCGCGGATCGCGCCCCGGGCCTTGGGACCTCGGGCCAGCAGTGTCGCCTTGCCCAACCGCGCGAGCAGTTCCTCGCCCAGTCCCCAGCCTTCCGCGGCCTCGACCCAGCCACGGAAGCCGATGCCCGTGGTGGCCACCACGGCGTCCACCGGTTCGTCCAGCAGCCGGGCGGTGGCGGCGTGCAGTTCGGTGTCGTCGGCCAGCGGCACGATCCGGATCGCCGGCCCGTACCGGACCACGGCACCCTTGCGCACCAGCAGGGCGCCGAGCTCGTCGGCCCGCCGGGCGGCGGTGATGCCGACGCAGAACCCGGCCAGCGAAGGGATGCTCGGGGACTGTTCGGTCATGGCCGGAGGTGCACCACGCCGTCGGCGACCTCGACCGGGTAGGTGCGGATCACCACGGACTCGTCGTCCAGGCAGACCCCCGTCCGCAGGTCGAACCGCTGTTTGAGCATCGGTGAAGCCACGAACGGGATCCCGCCGCTGTCCCCGGTGATCCCCCGCGAGAGCACCGCGGCCCGCGAAAACGGATCGATGTTGGACAGCGCGTAGAACTCGTCGTCCACCGTGCGGAAGATCGCCACCTGGCGGCCGTCGGGCAGCAGCGCCGCCACGCCGCGCCCGGGGATGAGCGCCCCCACGGCGCACACCGCCACGGTCTTGGTCTGCTCGTCGACCACGGTCACCGCGAAACCACCTCCGGAACACCCAGCAGGACAGGGACTTTCTGTTCGCGCTCCACGCGGAACGAGATGGTCGGATCGGGCGTGCCCGGCGCGTTCACGAACGAGGTGAACCGGGCGAGCTTCTCCGGGTCTTCGAGCACACCGCGCCATTCGTCGGCGTAGTTCTCCACGTGTTTGGCCATCGCCGCGTCGAGTTCTTCGCAGATGCCGAGCTTGTCGTCCACGATCACCTCCCGCAGGTGGTCGAGCCCGCCCTCCATCTCCTCGATCCACGGGGCGGTGCGCTGCAGGCGGTCGGCCGTGCGCACGTAGAACATCAGGAACCGGTCGATGTAGCGGACCAGCGATTCGGAGTCCACATCGGACACGAGCAGCTCGGCGTGCCGGGGGAAGGTCCCGCCGTTCCCGCCGACGTAGAGGTTCCAGCCCTTCTCGGTCGCGATCACACCGAAGTCCTTGCCCCTGGCCTCGGCGCATTCCCTGGCGCAGCCGGACACCCCGGCCTTGAGCTTGTGCGGTGAGCGCAGGCCGCGGTAGCGCAGTTCGAGCTCGACCGCCATCCCGACACTGTCCTGGACGCCGTACCGGCACCACGTCGAGCCGACACACGACTTGACCGTCCGCAGCGCCTTGCCGTAGGCGTGCCCGGATTCGAGACCGGCGTCCACCAGCCGCTTCCAGATCAGCGGCAACTGGTCCACCGTGGCCCCGAACAGGTCGATCCGCTGCGCCCCGGTGATCTTGGTGTAGAGCCCGAACTCGTCGGCCACCTCGGCGATCACCCGGAGCTTGGCGGGGGTGATCTCGCCACCGGGCACCCGCGGCACCACCGAGTAGGTGCCGTTGCGCTGCATGTTGGCCAGGAAGTGGTCGTTGGTGTCCTGCAGTGCGGCCTGTTCGCCGTTCAGGACGTGCCCGCCCTCGCCCACCGTGGTGTCGAGCGTGGCGAGGATCGAGGCGACCGCGGGCTTGCAGAGCGCACAACCGGATCCGGTGCCGTGCTTGGCGATCAACTCGGCAAAGCTGGTGATCCGGGTCGCCTTGACGATCTCGAACAGCTCTCGGCGCGAGAAGCCGAAATGCTCGCAGACGGCCTTCGACTGTTCGACCCCGCACGCGTCCAGTAGTTTCGACAGCATCGGCACGCAGGAACCGCACGTGGTGCCCGCCCGCGTGCAGCCCTTGATCGCCGCCACGCTGTCACAGCCCTGCGAGAGGATCGCACCGGTGACCGCGCCCTTGGTGACGTTGTTGCAGGAGCAGATCTGCGCCTCGTCCGGAAGCGCTTCGACGCCCACCGCGCCGGCACCTTCGGGCGCGAGCATGGCGGCCGGGTCGGCGGGCAGCGGACCGCCGACCAGCGGGCGCAACAGGGTGTACGCGCTCGCGTCGCCGACGAGCACACCGCCCAGCAGGGTGCGCGGTTCCTCGGCGGAGACGACCAGTTTCTTGTAGTACCCGGAGACCGCGTCCGCCAGCACGACTTCGAGCGCGCCCTCGGTCGCGGCGTGCGCGTCGCCGAAGCTCGCCACGTCCACACCCATCAGCTTCAGCTTGGTGGACAGGTCCGCGCCGGGGAATGCGGCTTCGCGGCCGAGCAGTTGCGCCGCGACCACCTCCGCCATCGTGTAGCCCGGTGCGACGAGCCCGTAGCAGCGGCCCTCCACCGCCGCGCACTCGCCGATCGCGTACACGCCGCGATCGCTGGTACGGCACGACGAATCGACCAGGATGCCGCCGCGCTCGCCGACCTCCAGTCCCGCTTCGCGGGCCAGTTCGTCCCGTGGCCGGACACCCGCCGAGAACACGATGAGGTCGAGGTCAAGCTCGGTGCCGTTGGTCAGCTTCGCACACAGCCGGCCGCGGTCCTCCTCGATCACGGTGGCCGACGTTCCGGTGTGGACGGTCAGGTCCAGCTGGGTGACCAGCCTGCGCAGCAGGCTGCCACCGCCTTCGTCCACCTGGAGGGGCATCAGGCGGGGCGCCATCTCCACCACGTGGGGCGAAAGGCCCATGTCCCGCAGGGCCTTGGCCGCCTCAAGGCCCAGGAGCCCGCCACCGACGACCATGGCGGCGGCGCGCCCCCGCTTCGCCGATTTCACCCGCTCGACCGTCTCCCGGATCGCGTCCAGGTCTTCGATCGTGCGGTAGACGAAGCAGCCTGGCAGGTCGTGTCCCGGGACCGGTGGCACGAACGGGCGGGAACCGGTGGCGAGGACGAGCGCGTCGTAGTGCTGGGTGAACCCGGCGGCGGTGACCACGTTCCCGGCCGCGCGGTCGATCTTCACCACCGGATCGTCCAGTCGCAGCTCGACGAGTTCGTCCCCGGCGTAGTCCGCGCCCGGCAGCGCGAGCGCTCCGGCATCCCAGCCGTCCACATAGGACGTCAGGGCGACCCGGTCGTACGCCGCACGCGGCTCCTCGGCGAGCACGACCACTCGCCAGGCGTGCTCGGTGTCCTCCGCGCGCAGCGCTTCGACCAGCCGATGGCCCACCATGCCGTGTCCGACGACGACCAGTGTCCGCGTCATCTTTCGCTCCTTGTCGTGGTTGTCCCGGTCCGTCTCGTCTCAGACCTGGGAACCGGCCAGTGCCAGACCCTTTTCGCTGATTTCGCTCGCGGCCGAGCGGCGCAGGTACACCGCCCAGGTCACCGCGAAGCACAGGCCGTAGAAGACGAGGAACCCGGCGAAGGCGGGCACCCCGCTCTTGGCGGTCATGAACGACTGCCGGAAGGCCAGGTTGATGAACAGCCCGCCGAGCGCGCCGACCGCACCGGCCAGCCCGATCAGGGCGCCGGAAAGCCTTCGGGCCCGCAGCAGTTCCGCCGCCTCGTCCGCACCCGAGGCGATCGCCGCCCTGGCCTTCGCGCGGAAGATCGCCGGGATCATCTTGTACGTCGATCCGTTGCCGATGCCGGTGAGCACGAACAGCGCGATGAACGCCACGGTGAACAGCGACAGCGACTTCACCGTGGAGGCCACGATCAACAGCGCGGTCATGCCTGCCATGCCGACGAAGTTCCAGAAGGTGACCTTGCCGCCGCCCAGCCGGTCCGCCAGCCAGCCGCCCAGCGGCCGGGAGAACGAGCCGAGCAGCGGGCCGAGGAAGGTCACGGACGCGGCCTGCAGCGGGGTGCGGCCGAACTGGTTCTGCAGCACGAGGCCGAAGGCGAAGCTGTACCCGATGAACGAACCGAAGGTTCCGATGTACAAAAAGGACATCACCCAGGTGTGCGCGTCCTTGACGACCTCCCGCATGCCCTTCTTGTCCCCGCGCACGGACGCGATGTTGTCCATGAACAGGTAGGCGCACAGCGCGGCGACCACGATCAGCGGGAGGTAGACGAAGAGCACGATGCGCGGTGCGGTGGCCCCCGCGGTGGCGATCACCAGCAGGCCGATCAACTGGATCACCGCGACGCCCAGGTTGCCGCCGCCCGCGTTGAGCCCCAGTGCCATGCCCTTGGCCTTCTCCGGGAAGAAGGTGTTGATGTTGGCCATGGAGGAGGCGAAGTTGCCGCCGCCGACCCCGCCGAGCGCGGCGACGAGCAGGAACACCCACAGCGGCGTGCCCGGCTTCATCACGATCGCCGCGGCGATGCTCGGCACGAGCAGCAGCAGCGCGCTGGTGATCGTCCAGTTGCGACCGCCGAACCGCGCCACCGCGAAGGTGTAGGGCAGCCGGGCGAGCGAACCGACCAGCGTCGGGGTGGAGGTCAGCAGGAACTTGTCCCCGGCCGACAGGCCGTACTTCGGGCCCATGAACAGCACCATCACCGACCACAGGGTCCACACGGAGAACCCGATGTGTTCGGAGAAGATGGAGAACCAGAGGTTCCGCCTGGCCACCTTCTTCCCGGTGCTCTCCCAGAACTTCTCGTCCTCGGGTTCCCAGTGCTGGATCCAGCGTTTGCCCCGGTGGGCGGTTTCGGTGGTCATTACTCGCTCCTTGGTCGCGGAAGATCTAGGAAGTGGTCGTGAGCCACTCGGCGATGCCGCACACGGCATCCCGGCAGCTGCCGCAGCCGGTGGTCGCTCTGGTCACCGAGGCCAGCCCGGCGACGTCCGTTGCCCCGGCGCGGAAGGCCTCGACCAGCCCGCCCTTGGTCACCGAATTGCACCGGCACACCACCGCCGTGGCGGGGAGGTCCGCCGGGCTCGCGGCGACGGGAGCGCCGGAGGGCAGCGCGCGGCCGAGCAGGACCGCGAGCCGGTCGGTGGGCACCGGGACGGCCCGGTCGTAGAGCTGGGTGACGGTCGCGGCCGCGTCGGGCGCGCCAAGGAGGATCGCTCCGGTGACGCGGTCGTGGCGGATCACGAGTTTCGTGTACCGGCCACGGGTGGGGTCGGTGAGGCAGAGCACTTCGGCACCCGGATCGTCCACTTCGGTGTGTGCCTCACCGAGTGCGGTGAGGTCGATCCCGCGGGCCTTGAGCTTGGTGACCACCCGGGTTCCGCGGTAGCGCGCCGAGACATCGGTGCCGGTGAGCAGGTCGGCGAGCACGGCGGCCTGCTGCCAGGCCGGTTCCACCAGGCCCGAGACCGTGCCCGGGTGCTGGGCGCAGTCACCGATCGCGTGGATGCGCCCGTCACTGGTCCGCAAGGCGTCGTCGACGAGCACGCCGCGGTCGACTTCGAGGCCAGCCTCACGGGCGAGCGTGGTCTCCGCCCGGACTCCGGCGGAGACCACGACCAGGTCCGCGTGCACCTTGCCACCGTCGTCGAGCTTGAGCCCGTCGCCGGGGAGGTATCGGGCGGCGCCGGTACCGAGCCGGAAGTCGATGCCCAGCGCGGAAAGCGACCGGGCGAGCACCTGGCCCGCGCCCTCGTCGAGCTGGCGCTCCATGACGTGTCCCGCGGGGTGCACGACGGTGACCAGGTTCCCGCGCCCGGCGAGCCCGCGCGCGGCTTCGAGGCCGAGCAGGCCGCCGCCGAGCACCGCGACCGGCGCCCCCACCCTGGCCGCGTCGAGGATCCGGTCGCAGTCGTCGAGGGTGCGGAAGGTGACCACACCCGGCGCGGGGCTGCCGTCCTCCAGCGCGAGTCCCTCCACCGGTGGCAGCCACGGCCTGCTGCCGGTGGCCAGCACCAGCGCGTCGTAGTCCACTGTGGATCGGTCGCTGAGTGCGACGAACCGGCGCTGCCGGTCGATGCGTACCACGTGCACCCCGGTGCGCAGGTCGACATCGCGCTGCCCCGCCCAGCCGCTTTCGTGCAGGCGCACCATCTCCGGCCGCATCGTGCCCGCGACGAGCGCCGACAGCAGCACCCGGTTGTAGGCGTGATGCGGTTCTTCGCCGATGACGGTGAGGGTGACACGGGCGCCTTCGGGATCGCGCTGCCGGATCTCGTCGGCCAGCCGGGCACCGGCCATCCCGTACCCGGCCACGACCACCTTGCGCGGGGTCATCGGAGCGTCTCCTCTCGCCAGGCTTCCTCGCCGGCGGCCGCGTCGTCCTTGGCCAGGCTGACGGCGCTGACCTTGAATTCCGGCATGCGGCTGACGGGGTCCAGCGCGGGATTGGTGAGGAGGTTGGCGCGCTGCGCACCGCCGAAGTGGAAGGGCAGGAACACCACGTCCGGCCGCATCGACGCGACGCACCGCACGCGCGCCCGCGTGCTGCCCCGGCGGGAGCTCACGCGTGCCCAGTCCCCCTCGGCGAGCCCGCACCGCGCGGCCGTGTCGGGATGCACCTCGACGTAGGCCTCGGGCACCACGTCGTTGAGTTCGGTGATCAACCTCGTCTGCGCGCCCGACTGGTAGTGCTGCAGGACGCGGCCGGTGGTGGCCAGCAAGGGAAACTCGTCATCGGGCGACTCGGCCGGGCCCCGGTGCTCCACCGGCACGAAACGCGCCAGGCCGTCCGGATGCGCGAACCGGTCGAGGAACAGCCGGGGCGTTCCCCGGTGCCCGGCGCCCGGCACCGGCCAGTACAGCGCCTCCCCGGCGCGGAGCCGGTCGTAGGTGATCCCCGAGTAGTCGGCGAGCCCGCCCCGCGAAGCCTCGCGGAGTTCGGTGAACACCGTCTCGGCGTCCACGGGAAAACGCCGCGCGGGCTGGCCGAGCCTGGTCGCCAGTCCGTTGAGGACGTACAGGTCGGTGCGCACCCCGTCCGGCGGTTCGATCGCCCGCCGCCGCAGCAGCACGCGCCCTTCGAGGTTGGTCATCGTGCCGTCCTCTTCGGCCCACTGGGTCACCGGCAGCACCACATCGGCCAGCGCGGCGGTCTCCGACAGCACCAGATCCGCCACCACCAGGAGGTCCAAAGCGGACAGCCGGTCGGCGACATGGGCCGAGCGCGGCGCGGACACCACGACATTGCTGCCGAAGACCAGCAACGCGCGCGGCCCGCCCTCGGTGCCGAGCGCGTCGAGCAGTTCGTAGGCGGAGCGGCCGGGCCCCGGCAGCGAGTCCGCGGGCACGCCCCACACCGCGGCGACGTGTTCCCGCGCGGCCGGGTCGTCGATCCTGCGGTATCCGGGCAGCTGGTCGGCCTTCTGACCGTGCTCGCGCCCGCCCTGGCCGTTGCCCTGCCCGGTGAGGCAGCCGTAACCGGATCCCTCGCGGCCGGGCAGGCCGAGCGCGAGCGCGAGGTTGATCCACGCGCTGACGGTGTCGGCGCCGGTCGCGTGCTGCTCGGCCCCCCTGGCGGTGAGGATGTAGGCGTTGCGTGCCCCGGCCAGCAGCGCGGCCACCCGGCGCTGGTCCTCGGCCGCCACCCCGGTCACCCGCTCGACGCGCTCCGGCCACCAGCGCGCCACGATCCGCCACACCGCTTCGAAACCGCGAGTCCTATTGTCCACATAGGACCGATCGACCAGCCCGTCGGCGACCGCGGCGTGCAGGATGCCCAGTGCCAGTGCCAGATCCGTGCCCGGGGCGGGCGCCAGGTGCAGGCTGCCCCGCTCGGCGGTGGGCGTACGGCGGGGATCCACCACGATCAGGCCGCCCGCGTCGATGGCGGAGGCCAGGTGCTGCATGAACGGGGGCATGGTCTCGGCCGGGTTCGAGCCCACCAGCAGCACCACGTCCGCCCGAGCCAGGTCCGTGATCGGGAACGGCAGCCCGCGGTCCACACCGAACGCCCGGTTGCCCGCGGCCGCCGCGGAGGACATGCAGAACCGGCCGTTGTAGTCGACCTGCGAGGTGCCCAGCGCGACCCGCGCGAACTTGCCCAACAGGTAGGCCTTTTCGTTCGTCAGCCCACCGCCGCCGAACAGCGCGACGGCGTCACGGCCGTGCGTCCCCTGGATTTCGGTGATCCGCCGCGCGATCAGTTCCAGCGCGTCGTCCCAGCTCGCGGGCACCAGTTCACCGTCGACGCGGACGAGCGGAGTCCTCAGTCGCGCGGGCGAGGTCAGCAGGCTGCCGGAGGTCCAGCCCTTCTGGCACAGGCCCCCGCCGTTGGCAGGAAACTGGCGGGGCGCGACGGTGGTGCCGGACACGGTCATCCCGCACTGCAGGGCGCAGTACGGACAGTGCGTCGCCACCGAAAGCCTGGGTTCCGCCGTCAGCGTCACGCGCACCTCCTTCCCTCGACGTGTTTTGACGGTAGGGAGGGCGTGTTACCTGAAAATGGCCTTGTGTTTCAGGCGTTTGACATTGCTGGCGAGTTACGCGAGGTGCGCGGTGAGATGCGCCGCGCTCCCCGAAGGCGACCTTCGGTTCCCGTGAAGGGTCCCCTCACGGCCGATAGGGCCAGGGTTCCTTCACGGCCCGGCCGGGGCTGGTTACAGCAGTTCGCTGACGGAGGCGGCCGCGGCGCGCAGGCCGTCCAGCGCCGAGGCGGTGGAACGCGGGTTCAGCGCGTTCCCCGCGAGCCGGAACAGCACGGCGTGCAACAGCAGCTGGGACCACTCCGGCAGGTGCGACCAGCGGCGCAGCAACTCGATATCCGCGCCTCCCCAGGCGACCGCATCCACCGCGGCCACCGCCGCGCCCCATTCCGCGGGCCGGTGATAGGGCGTGAAGTCCACGATCCCCGGCGGCTCGGCGGCGTCGAACAGCACCGTGCCCAGCAGGTCGACCGGCACGATCTGATCCGGCGACCCGACCGGTTTCCTCGCCACCGCGAGCACCTCGAACCAGCGCCCGCCCTTGCGTTCCTCGAGCGGCACGTTCGCCTCGCCCCAGGCGATGCGGTCGGCGAGGGTGTCCAGGTCCTGGCGGCGGGCGAGAAACGGCGGCCGGGGCAGCCCGGCCATCGCCTGGGCGAGTTTCAGCGCGCCGGAGACCACCTCGTCGTAGCGGTGCTCCGGCTGGCCGGTGAGATAGCGGGCGGCCGTCCAGCCGCCGACGATCCAGCGTCCGTCCCGGGATCGCACGGGACGCGCGATCCGCAGACCGGGCGGGGTCAGGCCGCTGAGGGTGTTCGCCAGCCACAGTGCGTGCGCGCGATCGGCGACCGGTTTGAACACCAGATCGCCGCAGTGCCAGGCGGAACCGCCGGGCAGCCGCTCCGGCTCACCGGGCACCCCGAACGCGTTCAGCACCCGCGGTGGCGGGCGCTCGAGTCGGGAACCGGACGGCACCGGCCGAGGCTACCTTCCGCGACCGCCGGAACGGCAGTACCGCGACGGCGGTTTCACCCCCTCGTCGTCCGCGCCCCCACGCCGCGTGTTCCCAGCGTGAATGCGCGACGCCCCGGCACACACGGTGGTGTGCCGGGGCGTGAACGCGCCGGAGCCGGTCAGTAGGTCGGCAGGCTCGGGTCGATCTGGCGGGCCCAGGCCAGCACGCCGCCCCCGAGGTGGGTGGCGTCGGCGAACCCGGCCCGGTGCAGCGCGGCCAGTGCCTCGGCCGAGCGGGCGCCCGACTTGCAGTGCAGCACGATCGGCTTGTCCTGCGGCAGCTCCGCCAGCGCCTCACCCGAGAGGATCCGGTCCTTCGGGATCAGCTTGGCGCCCTTGATGTTGACGATCTCGTACTCGTGCGGCTCGCGGACGTCGATCAGCACGAAGTCCTCACCCGCGTCGAACTTCGCCTTCAGCTCGGCCGGGGTGATCGTGTGGGCGGCGGCCGCGTTGGCCGCGTCCTGGGACACCACACCGCAGAAGGCCTCGTAGTCGATCAGCTCGGTGATCTTCGGGGTCTCCGGGTCCTTGCGGATCTTCACCTCGCGGTAGCGCATCTCCAGCGCGTCGTAGCTGATCAGACGGCCCAGCAGCGGCTCACCGATACCGGTGATGAGCTTGATCGCCTCGTTCACCATGATCGAGCCGATGGACGCGCACAGCACGCCCAGGACGCCGCCCTCGGCGCACGAGGGCACCATGCCCGGCGGCGGAGCCTCCGGGTAGAGGTCGCGGTAGTTGAGGCCCTTGCCGTTCGGCGCGTCCTCCCAGAACACGCTGACCTGGCCCTCGAACCGGAAGATCGAGCCCCACACGTAGGGCTTGCCCAGCAGCACCGCGGCGTCGTTGACCAGGTAGCGGGTGGCGAAGTTGTCCGTGCCGTCCAGGATCAGGTCGTAGCCGCGGAAGATGTCGAGCGCGTTCTCCGTGGTCAGCTGCTCGTTGTGCAGCACCACGTTGACGAACGGGTTGATCTCGGCGATCGATTCCTTCGCCGAAACGGCCTTCGGCTTGCCCACGTCGGACTGGCCGTGGATGACCTGACGCTGCAGGTTCGACTCGTCCACGACGTCGAAGTCGATCACGCCGAGCGTGCCGACACCGGCCGCGGCGAGGTAGAGCAGTGCGGGGCTGCCCAGCCCGCCGGCACCGATCACCAGGACCTTGGCGTTCTTGAGCCGCTTCTGCCCTTCCATCCCGACATCCGGGATGATCAGGTGCCGGCTGTACCTGGCCACCTCTTCCTTGGTGAGCTCGGCCGCCGGCTCCACGAGCGGCGGCAGCTTGCCCGCCGGTGTTCCTGACATCGGCTCCTCCATCTCACACGGATCGCGTTGTCGCCATCCCAGTATCCACAACACGTACTCTGCCCTACGTCTTCCCCTCGTCCCACAGAATGGGATGAGGGTGGGCGGATCAGTTGTGGGGAGCGGTGTCGCCGAGGTTGAGCACCGGCCAGGCATTGGGCCGGCACACCTTGTGGTCGGCGGGGACGGCCTTGGAGTTGTACGGGTCGACGGCGTTGAGCCGCGCCACGTAGTCGTTGGCCACCCCGAAGGTCTGCTGCATCATCACCGGCGCCAGCGCGCCGTTGTCCTGGCAGCCGACGTGCCCGTTGCCCAGCGCGTGCCCCACTTCGTGGTTGATCGCGTACTGACGGTAGAGCCCCAGGTCGCCGTTGAAGGCGAGGGCCGCGCGGACCCACCGGGCCAGGTTGATGATCACGCTGCGCTGGTAGCTGCGGGTGTAGCACGAGGTCGGGTACTTGATGTCGAACCCGCACAGGTTGGCCTGTTTGGTGGTGGCCGGGCTGGTCAGGCGCACCCGGAAGTCCGGGCTCGGGGAGTCCGCCCCCACGCGCTGCAGGCTGACCTTCCCGGTGCCGGTCCAGCTCTGCGGGCTGGACAGGGTGGCCTCGACGGCGGCCGCGAACGAGTCGTCGCCGCTGTAGTCGGACGGATCGACGCCGTCCTCGACCTCGATCGTGTAGCGGTAGAGCTTCCCGGCCGTCCCGGCGCGCTTCCCCGCGTCACCGGTGAGCGGGATGACGTGCCAGGTGCCCTTGCCCGCTTCGGTGTAGTGGCCGCCCTCGGGCAGGTCGGCGGTGGGCACGTTGAGGTCGGCGGGCAGTGCCGGCTTCTCCGCCGGCCCGGACTCCTCCGCCGGGGCGGCGTCGCCCCCGGCGCTCGCCGCACCCACGCCCGCCGCCCGCCTCGGCGGCGAGGTCGCGGTGTTGAACACCACGAGCGCGGTGATCACCAGCAGGATGGGCAGGACGTACACGCGCCAGCCGTAGGTCTTGAAGACCGAGCGGGCCTTGCTGCGTTCCGCGCGGGCCTTGCGCGCCTGCTCCGGATCCTGCTCGAGTTGCGGTTCGGGTTTCCAGGAGGCGCTGAGCGGCTCGGCGGTGGTGCGGCGGCGCCCCGGGCGGTACCGGTCTTCGCTCAGCCTGTGCACCTCGGCGACGGTAGAACGGGCGCCCCGTGGGTACTGAGCCCGCTTCTCGTCGCTTCGCGCGCCGTTCGTCGCCCGGTTCACGCACCCCAGAGTGCCATATCCGTACGGTGATGCGACCGGCGACCATCCGATCACGGACCGGATTCGCACCACCCGGATGGCCTACCACTCTCCCGTGGTGACCCGTTCCCACATACCCAGGACTGCCTTCGCTACGGCAATCGGGCGTTCCATCTGCGCTACGTGACCGGTCCTCGGCAACACCAGCAAACGCCCCTTCGGCAGCACCGTCGCCGTGCGCGCGGCATACCGGACCGAGATCACCTTGTCTTCGGTGCCCCATACCACCAGTGACGGGGCCGCCACTTTCGGTGCCACCGACCAGAGGGACGCCGGTCCGCGCGCGAACCAGGTCCGGAAGATGCCGAGCGTGCTGCGGGACATAGCGGCCTCGGCCCAGGCGAACTCGGCCCGGGCGAGGTGTTCCTCGGCCAGTTCGTCCAGGCGGTGTTCGGGGAAGGAATCCGGATCCGCGAAACACAGCTTGATCACCTGTGCCGCCCGCTCCCGCGGGCCGAACGCGGCCAGCCTGCGCCGCACCGGCCGCCCGAGCAGCGGCAGGTAGGCCAGCGCCATCATCGGATCGGACAAGCGGCGCGGGTCGGGCCGCAGATCGGGCATCGCCGGGGAGATCAGGGTGAGGGTGCGCACCAGTTCCGGCCGCCGGGCGGCGACCAGGAGCGCGATCGCCCCGCCCATCGAATTGCCGACCAGGTGCACCGGCCCCGCGTCCAGCCCGGCCACGAACGTCGCGAGCACCTCGGCGTGCGCGTCGAGGCTGTAGTCGAACCCGTCCCTCGGCTCGGAGAACCCGAAACCAGGCAGGTCGGTGGCGAGGCCGTCGGCGAACGGCGAGAGCAGCGCGGCCAGGTCCGTCCAGTTCGTGGCGGAACCACCGAGGCCGTGCACGTACACGACCTTGGTCTCGCCCTGGCCGGGGGTGCGGCGCACGTGGAGCGACACGCCGCCGGAGGTTTCGACCCCGCCCGGCCACGGCCGCTGCCGGGGATCCAGCTCGGGCAGCGGGGTGGCCGACAGCGGCACATGGGTGAGGGGCACCCGATCGCCTGAGCCGGCCCCCTCGCGGGTTGGCACTGTGTCCGTCATTCCATCAGGATGCCTATCCGGCCCCAGCCTTGGCGACTCGACGGTACCGGCTAGTAATCTCGAACGGTCTCAACCGGGAGGAAGCATGACGGAGATCGCGCCGGTACAGCAGCGAGGCGTGCGGCTGCCGCGCACCGAGCGGCGGGCACAACTACTCGCCGCGGCCCAGCGCGTTTTCTCGGCCAACGGCTACCACGCCGCCGCCATGGACGAGATCGCCGAGCAGGCCGGTGTCTCCAAACCCGTGCTGTACCAGCACTTCCCCGGCAAACTCGACCTCTACATCGCACTGCTGGAAAGCCACGTCGACGAGCTCGTCGGCCGGGTGCAGGAGGCACTGGCCTCCACCACCGACAACAAGCTGCGGGTGCAGGCCGCGGTCGGCGCGTTCTTCGACTTCGTCAACGGCGACGCGGGCGCGTTCCGGATGGTGTTCGAGTCCGACCTGCGCGGCGAACCCGCGGTCCAGGAGGCTGTGGACCGCGCCACCTCGGCCAGTGTGGACGCCATCACGGAGACCATCACCTCCGACGCCGGTCTCGACGAGGAGAAGGCGCGCCTACTGGCCGTGGGCCTGGTCGGTCTGAGCCAGGTCAGCGCGCGCTTCTGGCTCGCCCACCACAGCACGATGAGCCGTGAGGACGCGGTCGCGCTGACCGCCACCCTCGCCTGGCGCGGTATCGGCGGCGGTTTCCCGCTCCAGCAGACCCCGGCCCGCTAGGGCCGTATTCGTCTCGCGAGTTGGCCGTGAAGGGCCCCTTCACGGCTCGCCACGGCCTCGTTCAGTCCGCGGCCTGGTCGAGCAGGGCGCGGAGGCGGGAAGCGACTCCGACGGGACGTTCGTAGGTGAGCTCGTGGCCCGCGTCCGGGAACAGCACGAACTCGGCGTGCGGCAGTTCCCCGGCGAGAACCCGGGCATGCGGCAGCGGCGTGATCCGGTCCCGGTCACCGGCCAGGATCACGGCCGGGGTGTCCCGCAGGGTGGCCAGCGCCGCCCGCCGGTCGTGCTGCGACATCGAGTCGCGGAACCCGCCCGCACTGCTCGGATGCGCCCGCAGGACCTGCGCCGTCATCGCCCGCACATCCGCCCGGCGCGCCTTCCTGCCGAAGGCCAGCCACTTCGTCACGGGCCGGGCGGCCACCGCCGGTACCGGCACGAATTCCTTGGCGTAACGGGACAGCCGCCGGGCCAGCGCGCGGTCCACGCGCGCCGCGACCCGGCCCGCCACCCCCGGCAGCCCCAGCGTGAGCCGGTCCATGTCGGAACACGACGTGGCGATGAGGGCCACCCCGGCCACCCGCAGGCGCACCAGCTCCGGATGCCGTTCGGCGAGGGCCATCACCGTCATCCCGCCCATCGAGTGCCCGGCCAGCACCACGCGCCCGGACGGCACCCGCTCGGCGATCAGCTCGGCGAGGTCGTCGGCGAGCTGCGCGACGGTGGCCGTGCCCGGGCGGGCCGGGGCCGACCCGCCGTGGCCGCGGTGGTCGTAGCGCAGCACCCTGACCTGCGGCGGGAGCAGCGGCAGCACCGGATCCCATTCCGTGTGGTCCTGGGTCCAGGCATGCGCCAGCACCAGGGTGACGGCCGCGTCCTCGGGCCCGGTGGCCCGCACGTGCAGCGCGGTGCCGTCACCGGTGAGGAAACGGTGACCGAACCCCCTGCGGCCGGTCACCGTCGTCCGGCCGCGCACCTGGCTGGTCACCGCCGCGCCACCAGGAACGAGCGGCGCCACAGCTGCATACCCGGCGCCCCGACCAGCCCGGCCTCGTCCAGGAAGGCCATGATCCGCTCGCCGGACCAGCGGATGGTCTCCTGGAAGTGCGGGTTGTTCATCGCCGTCTTCCAGGCTTCCAACGGGTTGAGCCCCACCGCGCGGTAGACCCGGGGGTTGATCAGGCTGCGGGTGATACCGAGGCTCACCGAGGCCAGCAGCCACCGCTGGTAGACCAGTTCGGCCTTCGACAGCTTCGCCACCCCCCGGGTGACCTCCTCGCGGGCGAAGGTGACGTGCCGTGCCTCCTCCAGCACGTGGATGCGGTTGACCATGCGCACGAGCGGCTGGATGTCCTCGTCGGCCATGCTTTCGCGCTGGAGCCGGTCGAGGATCTCTTCGGCCACCAGGATCGAGCCGTACAGCGCCGGGCCGTAGCCGATCACCGGCAGCAGTTTGCCGAGCGCGTGCACGATCTTGACCGGACCGTAGGCGGGGGCGCCCACGCGTTCGACGAATCGCGCGAACATCGTCGAGTGCCGGCACTCGTCGGCGATCTCGGTGAGCGCGTACTGGACGTGGCGCGTGGTCGGATCGGTGTTGTAGACCACCTTGAGCAGCATCTGCATCAGGAGCACCTCGAAGAAGATGCCGTTGCTGGCGATGCTGGCGATCTCGTGCTTGCCCAGCTCGATCCGCTGTTCGGGAGTCAGCCGGTCCCACAGGTGCGTGCCGTACAGCGAGGACCGGTGTTCGGGCAGGTAGGGATGGCCATCAGGCAGCGGTGCCGACCAGTCGATGTCGACTTCGGGGTCGTAGAACTTGCTCGCCGACGATTTGAGCAGCCGTTCCGCGGTCTTCTCCCGGCCCGGCTCCCTGAGTGTCCGCGTCATCTCGCCTCCCAGTTGTGTGTAACCTGCGGTAACAGTTACCTTTGGTAGCATGAGGCGCGTGACGGATCGTGTCAAGCAGCATCCGAAGGCCGGTGAGGCCGCGACGGGTGACGCGCGCCGGGACCGCTGGCGCAAGCACCGGGTCGCGCGGCGAGCCGAGTTCGTGGAGGCCGCCCTGCGCGCCCTCGACGAGCACGGGCCCGACCTCGCGATGGAAGACGTGGCCACGGCCGCCGGGGTCACCAAACCGGTGCTCTACCGGCATTTCGCGGACAAGGCGGACCTCTACCTCGCGCTCGGCCAGCGCGGCACGGAACTGCTGTTCTCGCGGCTCGTGCCCGCCATCAACGCCGAACTCGCACCGGTCCCCCGCATCCGGACGGCGCTCGACGCGTTCTTCGGCGTGATCGAGGAGCACCCGAACCTCTACCGGCTGCTGGCCCGCCGCTCGTTCAGCGGAAAACCGGTCCAGGCGGACGTGGTCGCCGAGGACAAGGAGCTCATCGCCACCGCGCTCACCGCGCTGCTCGGGGACTACATGCGGATGCTCGGCCTCGATTCCGGGGCGGCCGAGCCCTGGGCGTACGGGATCGTCGGCATGGTGCAGAACACCGGCGAATGGTGGCTGGAACGGCGCTCGATGAGCCGCGACAGCGTGGTGGAGTACCTGACCCGGATCATCTGGGCCGCGATCGACGGGCTGACCCGCCAGCAGGGGGTCGTGATCGACCCCGACCAGCCACTGGAAGCGAACAAGGTCGTCCGGCTCGCGGCGGCCTCGAACAGGGAGGAGATCTCGGATGCCGGTTGACGGCGAAGACGGCTACCGCGGCCCGGCCACCCTCGTGGTCGACGGCACCGAACTGACGGTGGAGGTGGAACTGCGCGGACACTTCCAGCCGATCGACGGCTACTACCGCTGGTACGGCCGCATCACCCGGGACGAACGCCTCCACACGCTGCTCGGGGGACGCAAGAAGCCCGGGGAGCTGCGCACGCCCGAAGGCGAGGCGCGCTGCGAGGTGTCCGACCCGGACCCGTGGGGCCGCTACCGCCTCCTCGGCACCAGCACACCCCCGTTCACCGTGCCGAAGACCCTGGCCGGGCTCGCCGCGGAGTGAGCCGGGGATCCGTAGCAAACATTCATTGCTCCACCCCCGCGGTGCCGTGAGGGGACCCCTCACAGCCCGGAACCAGCCCCGCGCCCGGAAAGACGAAGGGAGCCCCGGTCCGCGACCGGGGCTCCCTTCGAACAGGTCTCACGCGCCGACGGCGAAACCGACCTTGCGCACATCGGAGGGGGCGATCTCGACGTAGGCGATCCGGTCGGAGGGCACCAGGAACTTGCGGCCCTTTTCGTCGGTGAGGCGGAACACGCCGTCATCACTCTTCAGCGCTTCGGTGACCAGCTTCTCGACCTCATCGGCAGACTGGCCACTGGACACCACCAGTTCCCGAGGGGTGTCCTTGATGCCGATCTTGACCTCCACAGGTGACCTCCGCCTAGTTTCTTCTCACGTTGTCCTGCGCTTTCAGGCTAGCCGAGTCCGAGCCTCTGCATCCGCCTGGCGTGCCCCTGCTGCAACCTCCGGAAGAGCGCCGCGATTCCCGACAGATCCCCCGAGCCGGAAATGATCAATTCGGCCAGCCCGTCCCGCTCGGCCACCACGTACTGGGCCTGCGTGAGCGCCTCGCCCAGCAGCCGCCGCCCCCACAGGGCGAGCCGGTCGCGGGTCTTCGGGTCGGCCTCGATCCCCGCGGCGACTTCGCGTTCGGCGAACGCGGAGTGGCCGGTGTCGGCGAGCACGGTGAGTACGAGGTCCTTGGTCTCCGGGTCCAGCCAGGTACCGACCTCGCGGTACAGATCGGCCGCCAGCCCGTCCCCGACATAGGCCTTGACCAGCGATTCCAGCCAGGACTTGGGTGCGGTCGAGGCGTGCCAGGCGTTGATGTGGTCGACGAAGGGTGCCATCGCGTCCTCTACGGCGACCCCGCGCGCGGCCAGGAAGGCCGACAACTGCTGGTAGTGCCCGATCTCCGCGGCGGCCATCGATGCGAGCGCCGCGCGCCCTGCCAGCGTGGGGGCGCTGCGGGCGTCCTCGGCCATCCGGTCGAACGCGGAAAGCTCCCCGTAGGCGAGGACGCCGAGCAGGTCCACCACGCCTTCACTGATCTCTCGTGTCACAGCCGTGAGCGTAGCCGCTACGAGAAAGAGACCAATCCCACGCGGACACGCCGAGGGGAAATGCCGAGGCCAGGCCGGGTGCCGTTACACTGGAAAACGTATCGACGAAAGCTTCCGCTCCGTTGACAGTGCGTCCCACCCTGAGGCACAGTGCCTCTCACCTGGGAGAACGGAAAGATCCGGACGCCGCTGAAGGGGCGGATGACGAGCCGGACGGGAATTCCCGGCACGGTTCGCGAACCGACACAGTGTGCGTGCACGCCTTTGCGGCATTCCCGCGACAGCGATTCCGCGGTCGAGTGCCGAGAACGGACCAGGCCGTGCGCGCTGGTACGAGAGAGGCGATCACACTGACCGCAAGCACTTCCGACAACCGAACAGAAACCCTCGAACACAGCGAAAGCGGCGTGCCCGGCACGGACACGTCGCATCCGTTGCAGGCCGACACCCCGGCCAAGCCGGAAAACCCGACCTTCGCCGAGTGCGAGGTGCGCCCCGAGATCGTGCGGGCGCTGGGCGAGGCCGGTATCGAGCGGACCTTCGCCATCCAGGCGCTGACCCTGCCGCTCGCGCTGGCCGGGGAGGACGTCATCGGCCAGGCTCGCACCGGGACCGGCAAGACACTGGGCTTCGGCGTCCCGCTGCTCCAGCGTCTCACCGTACCGGGTGACGGCACCCCGCAGGCCCTGGTGGTCGTGCCCACCCGCGAACTGTGCCTTCAGGTGGCCCACGACCTGACCGAAGCGGGTAAGTACCTCGGCGTGCGCACGCTGGCCATCTACGGCGGCCGCCCCTACGAGCAGCAGATCGAGTCCCTGCGCGCCGGGGTGGACCTGGTCATCGGCACCCCGGGCCGCCTGCTGGACCTGGCCGAGCAGCGCCACCTGGTGCTGGGCAAGGTCGGCGCGCTGGTGCTCGACGAGGCCGACGAGATGCTCGACCTCGGCTTCCTGCCCGACATCGAGCGCATCCTCGGCATGGTGCCCGAGCAGCGCCAGACCATGCTGTTCTCGGCGACCATGCCCGGGCCGATCATCACGCTGGCCCGCACCTTCCTGAACCGGCCCACGCACATCCGGGCCGAGGAGAACGACGCGGGCGCGATCCACGAGCGCACCAGGCAGCTGGTCTACCGGGCCCATTCGCTGGACAAGCCCGAGCTGCTCGCCCGCGCACTGCAGGCTCGCGACCGCGGGCTGACCATGATCTTCGCCCGCACCAAGCGCACGGTGCAGAAGGTCGCCGACGATCTCGCCGAGCGCGGCTTCGCCGCCGCCGCCGTCCACGGCGACCTGGGCCAGGGCGCCCGTGAGCAGGCGCTGCGCGCCTTCCGCTCCGGCAAGATCGACGTGCTGGTCGCCACCGACGTGGCCGCCCGCGGGATCGACGTGGACGACGTCACGCACGTGATCAACTACCAGACCCCCGAGGACGAGAAGACCTACGTCCACCGCATCGGCCGCACCGGCCGCGCGGGCAAGACCGGGGTGGCCATCACCCTGGTCGACTGGGACGAGGAAGCGCGCTGGCGGTTCATCTCCGACACGCTGGGCCTGGACATCCCGGAGCCCGTCGAGACGTACTCGACCTCCCGCCACCTGTTCGCCGATCTGGACATCCCCGAGGACGCGACCGGCAGGCTTCCGCTGAGCCAGCGGACCAGGGCCGGGCTGGCCGCCGAGCCCGAGGAGAAGATGGGCGGCCGGCGTCGTCGTGGCGACACGGCGGCGGCCAAGCCGGCCCGCAAGCGCCGCCGCACGCGGGGTGGCGCCGCGGCAGCCGAGGCGATCGAAGCGGCGGACGCCGCGGTGAAGGCCGCCCCCAGGGCCGGGGCCGAAGCCGCAGGCGACGAGGAGCGTCCGCGCCGCCGCCGCACCCGCGGCGGGGAGACCGCTCCCCCCGCCGAACGCGAGAACGGGGAGAACCCGGAGCGTCCGGCACGCCGCCGGAGGCGTCGCAGGCTGAACACCGCCAACATTTCTGATACACCCGCTTCGGCAGACTGAGCGCGAAACAGCCGAATCTCGGGGAGCACAGGTGAGCGAGCCCGTCCAGGGAGCGTCGGACAGCAACGAGGGCCCGGAGCCGCCCGTTCACGGCCGGCACCGGCGCCCCGCCGCGGGCGACCCCGAGGCCACCCAGGTCATCGGGGTCGAGGACGTGCTGGCGGGGACCGTGCTGCACGAGCATCCGCCCCGCAGGCACACCCCGACCCGCCGCGACCGTCCGTCGCCCTGGAAGCACCCCCGCGACCGGGTCATCGCGGCGGCCATCGCCGTGGTGACGGTGGCCGCGGGCGTGCTGGTGTGGGCCGGAAGCGAAAGCCACGCCACGGTGTCGGAGATCGCCACGTCCCCACCCGCGCTCCCCGCCGCCCCGGAGAACGTGCCGGGCAGCCTGACCGAACTGTGGCAGGCCCCCAGCGGAGCCGCCCCGGTTCCGCTCGCCGAGGGCTCCACCGCGATCACCGCCTCCGGGGGCGAGGTCGCCGGCCGCGACCCCCTCACCGGCCAGGTGCGCTGGCGCTACTCCCGCGACCTGACACTCTGCACCGTGGGCAAGGCGTGGTCCCGTGCCGTGGCGGTCTACCGCAAGGACGGCGTCAACAACGAGAGCGGGTGCAGCGAGGTCGTCGCGCTCGACCCGGACAGCGGGCACCGGGCGGCGCAGCGCACCGGCAACGCCCAGCTCGGCACGCGCCTGGTCACCGACGGCTCCTACGTCACCGCCTTCGGCCCCACCCTGCTCACTACCTGGCGCGACGATCTGGTCCAGACCGTCGAGTACGGCCGGGTGCCCGCACTGGTCAACCCGGACAAGCAGCCGCGCACGAACTGCACCTACGGTTCGGTGGCGGCGGCGTCGAGCCGGATCGGCGTGATCGAGCGGTGCCCCGGCGATCCCGGCGACCGGCTCAGCGTGTACCGGGCGGTGCCCAAGGACGCGGACCAGCCCCAGGTGTCCTACAGCCAGATCCTGCCCGGCGTGACGGGCCGGATGGTGGCGATGTCCGGCGAGTACGCGGCCGTCGCGCTGGCCGACCAGCACCAGCTCGTCTGCTACGGCAGCGACGGCGACGTCGCCGCCACCTATCCCCTCGACCTGCCCGCGAACGACCTCGCGCACGATCCGGCGGGCGGGGTGCCCGCCACCTCGTCCACCGGGTCGGGCATCTACTGGTTCACCGGTTCCCGGCTGATGGCCCTCTCTCGCGACACGCTCGCTCCGAAGTGGACACTGAACACCGCGCTCGGCCCCGGGGTGGAGTTCGACCACCAGTTCGTGGTCCCCATCGACGGGGGTTTGGCCGTGCTGAACGAGGACAACGGCTCGGCCATCCGCACCATCGCGGTGAACCGGCACGGCTACACCGGTCCGGTGCGGCTGACCGCACTCGGCCCGGTTCTGCTTGAACAGCGTGGGGACACGGTGGTGGCGCTGCGATGATCGCCCAGCTGACCGCCCATTCGGCCACACGAATCGACCTGCCCGGCCCGTTCAGCCCCCTCGCCGCGCTCGGCACCGCCGGCCCGGCCGAGAAGGTGGTGCTGCTCGTCCCCGGCTACACCGGGTCCAAAGAGGACTTCGCGCCGTTGCTCGACGGCATCGCCGCCGCGGGTTTCCGCGCGGTGGCGGTCGACCTGCCCGGCCAGTTCGAATCGCCGGGCCCGGACGACCAGTCGGCCTACCTGCCCGCCGCACTGGGCAAGATCGTCGCCGATCTCGCGGTTTTCCTTGCCGAGCAAGGAAAACCGGTTCTGCTGCTCGGGCATTCCTATGGTGGTCTCGTCGCCCGCGCCGCGGTGCTGGCCGGAGCACCGGTGGCCGGGCTGACACTGCTCGGCAGCGGGCCCGGTGCCCTGCCGGAGGGTCCACGGCGGGAGGCGCTCGGCCTCGGTGAACCGCTGCTGCGCGACGGGGGCGTCGTCGCGGCCTACGCGGTCCGCGAGGCGATGAACGCCCGGTTCCCGTCGTGGGTGGCGCTGCCCGCCGAGCTGAAGGACTTCTACCGGCACCGGTTCACCTCGTCCAGCCCCTTCGCCCTGCTCGGCATGGCCGAGGGGTTGCGGTCGGAACCGGATCTGGTGCCGGACCTGGCCGACACCCTGCGGCAACGTCGGGTGCCCTCACTGGTGGTGGCGGGCGAAGGCGACGACGCGTGGAGTGTGCCCTCCCAGCGGGAAATGGCCGGACGGCTGGGCGCGCCCTTCGTGACCGTGCCGCACGCCGGTCATTCCCCGAACACCGAGAACCCCACCGCCCTGCTCGACGTCCTGCTGCCCGCTTGGCACTCCTGGGGGGATCGCACTTTCAGGTAGAAGTGCGGCCTACGACCACCAGAGGAGCCACAGGGTGGCGGCCACGTCCACCAGCACCACGGCGCCGGCGAGGACGGCGGGCCGCCCCTGGCGGCGGTCGGCGACCCGCTGCGCGGCCAGCGCGACGACGGCGGCGACCGGATGCCCGATCAGCGAAGCGGCCCCCGGCCCGGGGGCGTGGACGATCAGCGACAGCACGCCCGCGCCCAGCACGATGACGGCGAGGCCGGCCATCCCGGCCGCGAACGAGCCGGTCACCCCGCGCCACCAGCGGCCGCGCCGCACCCGCATCTCCACCGGCGCGGGGCGCGGCAGCTCCTCGGTCGCCCCTTCGGCGTTCCCTGTTTCCGGACTCACGGTGCCAGCAACTCCCACGGCTTGGCTTCCGGCGATGCCTGCTTCCCCTGTGCACAGCTTGGGCGGAAATCGCACCACGCGCACCTCGGCCCGACCCGCGCCGGGAAGAGTTCCTCGCTGTCTCCACCCGCGGCCAGGGAATCGGTCGCGGTGCGCAGGTCCTCGGCCGTCTCTTCGGCACGGGTCAGATGCCGCCGCAGGCTGTCTTCGGTGTGGTCGGCGGCGGCGACCGTGCCGGTGGGCAGGTGGTGCAGCTCGACCCGGTGGCAGGGGCGGCGGAGTGTTCGCGACGCAGCCACCGCGTACAGGGCGAGCGCCTGGGACCCGCGTGCCTCGTCCTCACCGGGCGCGCGGCGGCCCGTCTTGTAGTCCACGATCACCAGTTCGCCGTCACGCTCGTCGATGCGGTCCGCCCGGCCCTCGATGATCATCGACGCGGGGCGGCCCGGCTCGGTACTCACCGTCGCCGAGACCCACCGCTCCAGCCCGACGGGGAAACCGGACACGTCGTGGTGCTCGACGTAGTCCATCACCCACCCCGTCGCGCGTTCCCGGTAGACGGCGGCCTGCGCGGCGTCGGCGAACCCCCCGCTCTGCCACTGCTCCGCCAGCAGTGCGGCCGCGCGCACGGGCGTGCGACGCTGCGGCGGCAGGTCGAACAGTGCGCGCAGGGCGTTGTGCACCACCGCGCCGAGGGTGCTGTGAGCCCACGGCCCGGTCCGCGTCGGCGTCGGCCGGTCGAGATAGCTCATCCGGTAGCGGCGCGGGCAGTCCGCGAAGGTCGCCAGCCGCGCCGGGCTCACCTTCGTCAGCCGCTTCGGCTGGACCTCGAACTCGAACCCCAGTTGTTCCACCACGCCCCCACCGTACGCATCATCCGCCCGCGATGAATCCGCGCACCGAGTTGGCGACGAGTTCGACCGCGATGGCGGCGAGCAGCAGACCGGCGATCTTCGCGAGCAGCGTGATGCCACTTTCCCTGATCAGCCGGATGACCAGGCCCGAATACCGCATGGACAGGTAGATGAGCAGGTGCACGACGATGATCGCGGCCGCCAGCGCGGTGTAGGCGCCGAAGTGGCCGGACGCCTCGCGCACGAACACGATGGTCGCCGCGATCGCCCCCGGCCCGGCCAGCAGCGGGGTACCGAGCGGCACCAGTGCGACGTTGACGTCCTCGACCACTTCCGGCTCGCTGCCGCCCCGGCCGGTGAGCAGGTCGAGCGCGATGAGCAGCAGGAGCAGCCCGCCGGCGCCCTGCAGGGCGGGGATGCCGATGCCGAGGTAGGCGAGGATCGCCTGCCCTGCGATCGCGAACAGGGAGATGACCAGCAGGGAGACCAGTGTGGCCTGGCGGGCGGCGCGTGCCCTGGCGAGCGGGGGCTTGCGACCGACGAGGCTCAGGAACACCGGCACCGTGCCCGGCGGGTCCATGATCACGACGAGGGTGATCGTCGCCTCCATGAACACGTTCGGGTCGAAATAGGCGGGGATCACCTCAGCCCACCGCGAGCTGCGCGCCGGACGCCTTCGCCACCAGCGCCTCGAACGCCTCGGGGTCGGTCGTCTCCGCCCCGATGGGGGTGGTCTTGTTCGTGCCGTGGTAGTCGCTGGAGCCGGTCTGGACCAGGTCCAGCTCGCGGGCGAGGCCCCTTAGTTCGGCGCGGGTGCGCTCGTCGTGGTTCGGGTGATCGACCTCGAGCCCGGTGAGCCCCTGCTCGGCCAGTTCGGCGATGGTGTCGGCGGAGACGACCCGCCCGCGGCTGCGGGCGAAGGGATGCGCGAACACCGTCACCCCGCCCGCCGCGGCGATCATGCGGATCGCGTCACCCACCGGCGTGTCCTGGCGCGGCACGAGGTAGCCGTGCCCGTTGCCCAGGTATTCGGCGAACGCCTGGTCGACCGTGGAGACCAGGCCGGCGCGGACGAGTGCCTGCGCCAGGTGCGGGCGCCCCGCCGGCGAATCCGGCGGCAGCAGGCCCAGGATCTCCTCGGGGTCGACCGGCAACCCGTCGTCGGCCATCCGGGCGGCTATCGCCCGCAGCCTCCTCCGCCGCGCGTCGCGCAGCCGCCGCTGTTCCTCGATGATCGCCGGGGAATCCGGGTCGAACAGGTAGGCCAGCAGGTGGACGCTGATCCCCCGCTCGCCGTCGTGCTCGCTGACGCACGAGAGTTCGGCACCGGGCACGAGGGTGAGCCCCGGCGGCAGGGCCTCGGTGGCGGCGGCCCAGCCCGCGGTGGTGTCGTGGTCGGTCAGCGCGACCACGTCCAGCCCGGCCCGGGCCGCGGTGTGCACCAGTTCGGCCGGGGTGTCGGTACCGTCGGAGACCAGGGAATGGGTGTGCAGATCGATGCGCATCGAACCCATTCTGACTCATCACCCGACCGTGATCACCAGTCCGGGTGGTACGACACAGGCCGTGAGGGCACCCTCACGGGTTGTCTGAACGAGGGCGGTTCAGCCCACCATCTTCTTGCCCCGCGCCAGGCGCTGGGCCTTGATCATGGAGAAGCGCTCGCTCTGCTTCTGCTTGTCGCCGAAGACGAGTTCGGAGATCGTGTCGTAGAACTCCTCCGGACGGGGCAGGAAATCGATCCGGTTCAGGGCCTGGATCTGCCCCGCCGACTCGACGATCACCGTCCCGTAGCCGAGCATCCGGCCCCAGGCGGTGCGCTCGTAGGTCAGGTCGGTGACCTTGCTGATCGGCATCATGGCCACCTTCGTGGTGAACACGCCGCTGGTCAGCACGAATCTCTTGTCCGTGACCACGAGCCGCTCGACCCACCACTCCATCACCTTGAAGGCGAAGTAGAGCACGACGAAGAACGCGGCGTACCAGAGCACGTTCTGCACGATGTACAGCGAGGGCGGCAACAGGTAGGACACCATGACGCAGATCGCCAGCAGGGCGATGGCCTCGAAGGTCTCCCACGCCAGCACCGCCCAGTGCCTGCGGATCCGCACCACGCGCCGTTCGGTGTCAAGCAGGTACTCGTCCGGATCGCGAGGAGCGAACATCGCGCGCCGCTACGAGTTGAACACGTTGCTGACGAAGGTGATCACCGCTTCTGCCGAGTTGCGAAGGAAACCGACGCCGTTGTTGACCATGCCAGCGGCGTGCCCCGGCTGCGCGATCACGAAGAACAAGACCAACGCGATAGCTGCCAACCCGACAATCTTCTTCGTGTTCACTGCGATCAATCCCGTCTCTTACTCCGGCATCGGTCTAGCAAGCTCACCAGTTACGTTGTACCGCACTGCGCACCTTTACGGGAGGTAAGTCCCGCGCTTGGGTCAGTGTCCGGAGTCGATCTTACCGTACGGCTACTCTCCGTGTACACCTTCGCGCGAAGGTCCTGGGCTACCCTTCCCCTCATGCGGGCACCCGATCACGGTTCCGTCCGGTGCGTCGGCGGGATCCTGCACGACGCGACGGGCCGGCTGCTGGTCATCCGCCGCGGCCACGATCCGGGCCGCGGCCTGTGGTCCCTGCCGGGCGGCCGGGTCGAGGCGGGCGAGACCGACGCCGAGGCCGTGGCACGGGAAATCCGCGAGGAGACCGGGCTCGTGGTGCGCCCGGGCAGGCTCGCCGGGATGGTGGTGCGCGGCCGGTACGCCATCTACGACTACGTCTGCGAGGTCGAGGGCGGCACGCTGCACGCCGGGGACGACGCCGACGAAGCTCGATGGGTGGACGGCAACGCCCTTTCCACGCTCGACCTCACCGAGGGCCTCGCCGAAACCCTCCGCGGCTGGGACGCCCTCCCCCGCTGCTAACGCTTACCGGCCGCGCCGCGAGCCTGGTCAGCCCTGGATGCGCGACTCGTGGCCCGCCCAGTCGCGTTCGCGCAGCTGGAACTTCTGGATCTTGCCCGTCGAGGTCTTGGGCAGCTCCGTGACGAACTCGACCTGGTCCGGCACCTTGTACCGGGCGATCTCGCCGCGCACGTGCTCGAGCAGTTCGCCGGTCGTCAGCGACCGGCCCGGCCGCAGCACCACGTAGGCCTTCGGGCGCTCGCCCCACTTCTCGTCGGGCACCCCGACCACCGCGACCTCCAGCACCGCCGGATGCGAGTCGATGGCGGCCTCGACCTCGATGGTCGAGATGTTCTCGCCGCCCGAGACGATGATGTCCTTGGCGCGGTCCCGCAGCTGGATGTACCCGTCGGGGTGCCACACCCCGAGGTCACCGGAGTGGAACCAGCCGCCGCGGAAAGCGTTCTCCGTCGCCTCCGGGTCCTGGAAGTACCCGGCCATCACGTTGTTGCCGCGCATCACGACCTCGCCCATGGTCACACCGTCGCGGGGCACGTCGTTCATGTCGTCGTCGACCACGCGCACGCCGTCGGTGACGATCATGCCGACCCCCTGGCGCGACTGCAGCCTGCTGCGCTCGGCGAGGTCGAGCTTGAGCCAGCCCTCCTGGGCCTCGCACACGGTGTACGGGCCGTAGGTCTCGGTGAGGCCGTAGACGTGCGTCAGGCGCGCACCGAGTTCGGACATGCGGCGGATCACAGTGGGGCTCGGCGGGGCGCCCGCGGTGGTGACCACGACCTCGTGCGGGAGCGGGTGGGCCTGCGGGTGGCCCGCGATGGTGACCAGGACGGTGGGTGCGCCGTTGAGGTGGGTGATGCCCTCGGTGTCGAGCAGCCGCCAGATCTCGGCGGCGTCCACCGCGCGCAGGCAGACGTGGGTTCCCCCGATCGCGGTCACCGCCCAGGTGGTGCACCAGCCGTTGCAGTGGAACATCGGCAGTGTCCACAGGTACCGCGACCGGGGGGTGTGCTGCGAGTGGATGATCTCGGCGAGTGAGTTCAGGTACGCCCCGCGGTGGTGGTACATCACACCCTTGGGGCGCCCGGTCGTGCCGGAGGTGTAGTTGATCGAGATCGTGCCGCGCTCGTCCGTCACGCTCCACGGCAGCGGCGTGTCCTCCCCGCGGTCCAGCAGCTCACCGTAGGAGATCCCGCCGATCGCCGGATCGGGCGAAGCGCCCGACGCCGGGTCGGTGACGGTGACGATTTCGCTCACCGCCAGCTCACCGAGGACGGGGGCGATCGAGGGGTGCAGGGCCGCGTCGACGACCAGTACCTTGACCCCCGAATGGTCGAGGATGTAGCGGATCTCGGCGGGGGCGAGCCGGGTGTTGATGGCGACCAGCACGGCGCCGGCCAGCGGCACCGCGAAATGCGCGACGAGCATCTCCGGGATGTTCGGCATCAGGTAGGCGACCCGGTCCCCCGGTGCCACCCCGGCCGCGCGCAGGGCGTGGGCCACCCTGGTCGCTTCGGCGGCGAACTCCCGATAGGTGGTGCGGCGCTCGCCGTAGACGATCGCTTCCTTGTCCGGGAAGACCTCGGCCGCGCGCTCCAGGAACGCGAGCGGGGTCAGCGGTGTGTACCAGGTGTCCTCGGTGACTGCCATGCGCACATCCTCACCAGCGGGCCGCCCCGCGACAAGGCGTCATGAGGACAGCCACGTCATCCGGTGCCCGTATCGAGACGTCCTGGCCAGCGCCCGGGCCGCTACGGACCCGTCGTTCCACGTGGTGAGACCGAGCGTGCACCGGGCGTCGCCGTCGAAGAAGTTCAGGTCGTCCCGTCCGGGCAGCACGTGGGCCAGGCCTGCTTCGTAGGGCTCGTCGCTGATCCACCACAGCGGCCTGCTCCCGGCTAGGCCGGCGAGCGCGTCGACGAACTCACGGCGCCGCGGCGGGGGGAGGTGCGCGAGCATCCGGACGGTCAGCACGACCAGCGGCCCGTCCCCGGCCTGCCCGGCCGCCTCCGCCAGATCGTCCACCGCGTCCCCGCGCACCAGTTGCGGCGGATCCTTGCGCTGCGCCGCCGCGGCCACCCGCAGCTGCCGGATGCGGTCCAGCTGGTCGGCCCAGACACAGGCCTCCAGCCAGGCGAGCTCCTCTTCGTCCGAGGAGTCGACGGGCTCGCTGTCCAGGCCCACCTTGGCGGTCACGGCGAGCTTCTTCGGCAGCTTCGGCAGTACCGCGCCGGGCGCGAGGTCCAGCGCGCAGTGCAGCCCGACGGCCGCCTTCGCCGGGCCCGCGACGAGTTGCTCACCGCCGTCGCACTGGTAGCGGTAGCCGAAGCGGTCGAGACCGAGCAGCAGGCCCGCGGCACAGCCCGCCTCGAGCAGCGCGACCTTGCCGCCGGCCTGCTTGGCCGCGGCCGCGACGGCGGGATAGATCCCCGCCGCGCGGCCCACTTCGTTCGTTTCGACCCGGCGGGTGGCGATGATCTCGCGCGCCCGGTCCGCGCGCTCGAGCAGGAATTCGCGGAACAGCGGCCACGTCGCCCCGTCGACGCCGTCGAACCCGCCGAGCGAGGGGTAATAGCGGGACAGCGGGTGGACCGGGTCGGCCTGGACGAGCCGGTGCGCCGCGGCCAGCAGCAGCGGCGCGCCGGCGTGCTCGTCCGGCGCGGCCAGCAGCAGCCCGGCGACCTCGTCGTCCCCGGCCGCGCTCGCGGCCAGGTGCTCGTAGAGCGGTGAGACTCCGGCTGCCTGGTCGGCGGCGAAGGTGCCCAGCCGCCGCTTGAGTTCGTCCAGTCCGACGGTCACGCGCTACTCCTCCTCGTGCCTACGCGTGGGGAACCGGCCTCCCGGGCTGCTCACCGCCACGGGTCTCGCCGTAGGAACGCTTCGGCACCATCACCTTACGGCGGAAAACGCACACGATGGTGCCGTCCTGCTTGTAGCCCCGCGTTTCGACGTAGACCACGCCACGGTCGTCCTTGGACTTCGACGGGGTCTTGTCGAGCACCTCGGTCTCGCCGTAAATGGTGTCGCCGTGGAAGGTCGGCTTCACGTGCTTGAGGGATTCGACTTCCAGATTGGCGATCGCCTTGCCCGAAACGTCCGGCACGGACATGCCCAGCAGCAGCGAGTAGATGTAGTTGCCGACGACGACGTTCTTGCCGAAATCGGTGGTCTCGCCCGCGTAGTGCGCGTCCATGTGCAGCGGGTGGTGATTCATGGTGAGCAGGCAGAACAGGTGGTCGTCGTACTCGGTCACCGTCTTGCCGGGCCAGTGCTTGTAGACCGCACCCACCTCGAACTCCTCGAAGTACCGCCCGAATTGCACCGTGGAACCTCCTTGTTGCGCGTAACGCCACACCGGGCTGGAGCGACGTGATTGATGTTGAGGAGTACCCTCAACCAACGGAGCCAGTCGCGTCAACGCGACCACCGGCACACTGCCCCCCGGCCCGAGGAGGTGAGGAACGCGCGATGAGTAGTGGCGATAGTCCGCTCCCTAGCAGTCCCAGCGTTCCCCCGTCGTCCGGGCCGATCTCCGGACGGTAGCCACTTCCCGGGTAACGCTGGCCTTAGCCGGGCGGACAGATTCCGCTCCGGCTGTCGTAGCACGTTCTACGTAGCCAGGAGACCCCATGCCTGCGATTCCTTCCCTCGGCGGCCTGCGGGGCCGGGGCAACCCCCGTAACGGCGCCCGCGGCAACGGCCGCAACCGGGTGCAGCCGCCCATTCCGGTGCCGTTGTCGGCCTACATCGTCGACTGCGCCGTGTACGTCGACGGTGTACGACTGCCCGGTCGCCGGACACACGCCGAGGCGATCAAGGAGGTCCGGCGGCGGCGGGAAGGATTCGTCTGGATCGGCCTGCACGAACCCGACCAGGAGCAGATCCAGGGCATCGCGGAGATGTACGGGCTGCACGAGCTCGCCGTGGAGGACGCCGTCCAGGCGCACCAGCGGCCGAAGCTCGAACGCTACGACGACACGCTGTTCATGGTGCTCAAGACGCTGCGCTACGTCGAGCACGAATCCCCGACCGCGGCCAGCGAGATCGTCGAGACCGGTGAACTGATGGCCTTCCTCGGCCTGGACTTCATCATCACCGTCCGGCACGGCGCCCATTCGGGCCTCGGCAAGCTGCGGCAGGACCTCGACCAGGAGCCGGAGCGCCTGAAGGCGGGCCCGGCCGCGGTGCTGCACGCCGTCACCGACCACGTGGTCGACCACTACCTCGAGGTGACCAGCGCGGTCGAGGACGACATCGAGGAGATGGAGACCCGCGTCTTCGCCCCGCGCACCATGGTCAGCGCCGAGCAGATCTACCTGATGAAGCGCGAGGTGCTGGAACTGCGCCGCGCGGTGATGCCGCTGGCCACCCCGGTTCGCCGCCTCGCGGAGGGGTTCACGCGACTGGTCCCCGAGGAGGTCCGCTCCTACTTCCGGGACGTCGACGACCACCTCACCACGGTCTCCGAACGGGTGGCCAACTTCGACGAACTGCTGACCACTCTGGTGGACGCGACCGTGGCGAAGATCTCGCTGCAGCAGAACACCGACATGCGCAAGATCACCGCCTGGGCGGCGATGATCACGGTGCCCACGATGATCGCCGGCATCTACGGCATGAACTTCGACTACATGCCCGAACTGCACTGGAAGTTCGGCTATCCGCTGGTGCTGGTCGTGATTCTGGGCATCTGCCTGCTCCTCTACCGAATATTCAGAAGGAATGACTGGCTGTAAACCTTTTGATCCGGCAAGGAGTTCCCGATGAGCCGTCTGCTGACCAACCTCAAGTTCTGGGCCCTGGCCCTGTGTCTACTGTGGATCGTCGCGGTGGCCATGTTCATCGCCGATTACCCCGATCTGGCACGCGCAGGCCACTGAAAGCGCTGCGCGATGCCGTGAAGGGTCCCTTCACAGTCACATCGACCGTGAAGGGACCCTTCACGGCCCGGCCGCTCACGGCCGGGGAGGTCAGGACTTGATGAAGTCCAGCAGGTCGGCGTTGAACCGCGCCTCGAAGGAGCTGCCGACGATGCCGTGCGGACCGCCCTCGTACACCTTGAGGGTCGCGTCCTTGACCAGCTTCGCGGTCTTGAGGGCCGCGGCGGCGATCGGCACGATCTGGTCGTCGTCGCCGTGCACGACCAGGGTCGGGACGTCGATCCGCGCGAGGTCGTCGTGGAAGTCGCTCTCCGAGAACTCGTGGATGCAGTCGTACGCGGCCTTGAGACCGGCCTGCATGCTGAGCAGCCAGAAGAACTCCCTGGTGCCCTCCGAGATGTTCGAACCCTCGCGGTTGGCCCCGTAGAAGGGCACGCTCAGGTCCTTGTAGAACTGCGAGCGGTCGCCCGCGACACCGGCGCGGATGTCGTCGAAGGCGGACAGCGGCGTGCCCTCGGGGTTGCTGTCCGACTGGAGCATGATCGGCGGGATGGCGCCGAGCAGCACCACCTTGGCGACCCGGTCGGAGCCGTGCCTGCCGATGTAGCGGGTCACCTCGCCACCGCCGGTGGAGTGCCCGACCAGGACGACGTCGCGCAGGTCGAGCGTCTCGATCAGGGCGGCGAGGTCGTCGGCGTAGGTGTCCATGTCGTTGCCGGTCCAGGACTGCGAAGAGCGGCCGTGGCCGCGGCGGTCGTGCGCGATGCCGCGGTAGCCGTTGTCCGCGACGAGCTTCAGCTGGGCGTCCCAGGCGTCGGCGTTCAGCGGCCAGCCGTGGCTGAAGACGACCGGACGGCCGGTGCCCCAGTCCTTGTAGAAGATCTCCGTGCGGTCCGGTGTGGTGAATACGGGCATCGGCGTGTTCCTCGTTCCGGGAATCGTGGCGGTCCGACGCGTTGTCGGCTGTCGTCCATGCTTGTCGCACACCACCGGCGACGCATCCGACGTTTGACTGCTGTCGCCCCGACGAGGTCACCGATGCGCTGTGCTCGCGCCGCCCTCACCGACGAAGGCCATGGCCGGGTACGCGGGCGAGGGGCCGTCCAGCAGGTGATCGTCCCGGTCGCGGAGCCAGCGGTCGAAGAAGGCGGCGACGTAGGCCTCCTGGGTCCGGATGGCGGTGCGCGGCTCGATCGTGCCGATGTCGGCCTCGCGCACGGCGGGGTCGAGGCCGAGCTGCGGCAGCAACGCTTCCGCGTCGGTGAACGAAGCGTGCTGCGAGCCGCGCAGCAGGAGTTGCCGGGCCCAGCCCTTGGTGTTCGAGAGGAACGTGGTCCAGCCGGGGCCGGTGTCGGTCTTCCCGTCCTTGCCCACGAGCAGGAACGGCCGGTCGAGCCCGTTTTCGGCCACCGGGATCGGCGTTCCGTCGAAGTGGGTGAGGTTGCCGTCGAGGTTGACGCCCGCGGCGATCCGGGGCTCGGCCGCCATGGTCACCGCCGCGGCGGTGCCGCCCATCGAATGCCCGAACATGCCCACCCTGGTCAGGTCGAGCGTCCCGGCGAGGCCCGGTGGCAGCCGCAGGCCGTCCGCGTCCGGACTCCGCCCGGAATCCAGCAGCGCCAGCTGGTCCAGCACGAAACGGGTGTCGTCGGTGCGCACGGAGAGCGCCTTGGAGAGGAAGCCGTCCGGGTCTCCCGGTGCCACCATGGTCGCCAGCGAGCCGTCCGGGAACTGGACCTCCGGGGACTCGTAGGTGTGGTCCACCGTGACGACCACGTAGCCGCGGCTCGCCAGATCCTCGACGAGAGTGGTGCCCCAAGTCCTCGGCTCGCCGAGCCCCGGGGAGTAGATCAAGACCGGCAGGCCGCGCCCCGTGACCGGCACGGCAGGCGCGGCGGTCACGGCGTGCGTGACGGCCCCCGCCCAGTCCGCCTGCCCCGTCGGCAGCCGCAGCCCCAGGAAGTCGTTGACGGTCACCGCGTCGAAGTGCGCGGCGGCGGCGGGGAGCATGTACGGCGCCGCGGGCCGGTCACCCGGGCGCGGCGACGGGTAGAACACGCTCACCATCAGTTCCCGCGACGCCTTGCCCGGTCGCCACGGGTCGGGCCGGGACGGGTCGACGAGGTGCAGCGCGACCGACCCGACGGCGAACCGCCCACCCGGTTCGGGCAGGCTCAGCCGGGTCTGGAGCGGATGGGGCGCGGTGGCCGCTTCGGCCGGGAGCGCGGTGAGCGTGGTGAGCGCAGTGCCGGCCGCGAAGGCCGCGCACACGGCGGCGGTGCGCCGGAGGATCGAGTGCCTTTTCGTCATACGTCGATCCTGATCTTTCCCGGCCCCGTGCCCTATCCGGAAATCCCCCGACTTGATCTCCGGCTACCCCGCCCCACCGGGTGCCGCGAGGGCTCGCGGCACCCGGTGGCCAGGTCTCAGGCGTGGATCGCGGCCTCGCCCAGCTCGGGCACGCCCGGCTTGAGCAGCAGGCCGCAGAGGACCGCGCCGATCACGAAGATCGCCGCACCCCAGGTGAACGCGGTGGTGTAGCTGTGTACCGCGGCCTCCACCATCAGCGCGGGTGTGGGCTGCTTGCCCGCGATGAACGAGGTGGCGGCGTTCGCGGCGACCGAACTGAGCATCGCGGTGCCGATGGAACCACCGATCTGCTGGGCGGTGTTCACGGTGGCCGACGCGACCCCGGCGTCCTCGGCCTCCACCCCGGAGGTGGCCACGTTCATCGACGGCGCCATGGACAGGCCGATGCCGATGCCGGTGACCATCAACGGGAACAGCACGCCGTTGGCGTAGGTGCTGCCGACACCGAGCCCCGACAGCCACCACAGGCCGGCGGCCGCGATCAGCATGCCCAGTGCGACCAGCGGTTTCGGCCCGAACCGGGGCAGCAGCACGCTCGTCGCGGCGGTGGCGCTGACCATCAGGGTGCCGACCATGGGCAGGAAGGCCAGTCCCGAGCGGATCGGTGAGAAACCGAGGTTCTGCTGCAGGTAGTAGGTCAGGAACAGGAAGATCCCGAACATCCCGATGCCCAGCATGAACACGGCGAGATAGGCGCCGCCGCGGTTGCGGTCGAGCACCACGCGCAGCGGCAGCAGCGGATGCGGCACGCGGGTTTCCAGTGCCACGAACACGGCCAGCAGCACGGCACCGGCGGCGAGGAAGCCCCAGACCGACGTGGCGGACCAGTCGTGCGTCTCGGCGTTGGAGAAGCCGTAGACCACCGCGAACAGTCCGGCGGAGGCGGTCAGCGTGCCGGGGATGTCGAGCTTCGGGCGGTGTGCGGAGCGCCGGTGGTGCAGCAGCGCCAGCCCGCCGAGCAGGGCGAGGACGGCGAAGATGATGTTCACGAACATGCACCAGCGCCAGTCGAGGTACTGGGTCAGCACGCCGCCGAGCAGCAGGCCGACGGCGGCACCCCCGCCGGCGATCGCGCCGAAGATGCCGAACGCGCGACCGCGTTCCTTGGCGTCGGTGAACGTGGTGGTGAGCAGGGACAGGGTGGCGGGGGCGAGCAGCGCGCCGAACACCCCCTGCGCGGCGCGCGCGATGACGAGCATCTCGAGCCCGTTCGCGGCCCCGCCGACCGCGGAGGCGGCGGCGAATCCGGCGAGCCCGATCAGGAAGGCCCGCTTGCGGCCGAACAGGTCGGCGACGCGGCCGCCGAGCAGCAGCAGGCTGCCGAAGGCCAGTGCGTAGGCGGTGACGACCCACTGGCGGTCGTCAGGGGAAAAGCCCAGCTCGTGCTGGGCGGTGGGCAGGGCGATGTTCACGATGGTCGCGTCGAGCACGACCATCAGCTGGGCCAGGCTGATGACGACGAGGATCGGCCAGCGTCGGGCGTGGTGCGGATCGGCGGGCGGGGCCGTGCCTCTGGACGGCTCCGCGACCGCTGTCATGGCGGACTCGGACATGCGCTTCCCCTCATGGATGTGGAGTAGGGACCTCCCCTTACACGCCAACGGTACAGAAAGCGGAGATGGTTCCTCGACTTGTTGGGTAGGATGGATTTCATGACGCGGGACACACCGCGGACCGCGACGACGCGTCCGCTCCGGCGCGATGCCGAACGCAACCGCCAGCGCATCATCGCCGCCGCCAGGGAGGTTTTCCGCGAGCGCGGGTTCGAGACGACCCTCGACGACGTCGCACACCACGCCGGGCTCGGCGTCGGCACGGTCTACCGCCGCTTCCCCAACAAGGAACACCTCGTCGAGGCGATGCTCGCCGAACGGCTGGACCAGGTCGCCGAGCTCGCCGGGAAGGCGAAGCAGGACGCGGACGCCTGGACGGCCTTCCAGGAATTCCTGTGGCAGGCGGCGGAACTGCTCACCGGCGACCGCGGGCTGCACGACGTGCTGCTGAGCACGCAGTTCGGGCACGACCGCGTCGCGCAGGCGAGGGACAGACTGATCCCGGTCATCCGGGACCTCGTCCAGCGCGCCAAGGAAACCGGCAGCCTGCGCGCGGACTTCGAACCCGAGGACCTGCCCCTGCTGTTCAAGATGATCGGCGCGGTCGCGGAGTACACCCACGCCGTCGCACCCGAGGCCTGGCGCCGCTACGTGGGCCTGCTGATGGACAGCCTGCGCGCGGCACCGGGGCCGCCCACACCACTGCCCGTACCCGCGCTGGACATCGACGCCCTGCAGTGCGCCATGGACCAGCCGTGCCGCACCCGCGTGCCCTGACGCCGGGCCATGGTCGTGAGGGACCCCCTCACGGCCGTATTGGCCGTGAGGGGGTCCACGGCGTTACCCCTCGTGGGTGAGGTTCGCGCCCGTGGAGGGGTCGAACAACTGGAGCTTGTTCATGTCGAACCAGACCTCGGCCGGCGCGCCCTCGGCGACCGCCGAGGCCGAAGACAGCCGGGTGACGATGCTCGCTCCGCCGCCCGGAACGTCGTCCGCGCCGGTGTCGGCCGCCAGTTCGGCGAGCTCGGAGGTGCTCGCGCGCGCACCTTCGAGGGTGAAGTAGGCGTACTTCTCCGAGCCCATCGATTCCAGTACGTCCACGTGCGCGGTGAAGGTCACGCCGCCGCGCTTCGCGGCCTCGTCGACCAGCGCGGCGTCCTCGAAGTGTTCCGGCCGCACCCCGGCGATCACGTCCCGCGGCGCGTTGGCCGCCTCGGCCAGCCGCCGCACCCGGTCCGGCAGCGGGAACGAGCCGAGCGGGCTCTCGAGCCGCCCCTCGGCCAGCGTCGCGGGCAGGAAGTTCATCGACGGCGAGCCGATGAACCCGGCCACGAACAGGTTCGCCGGGTGGTCGTAGAGGAACTGCGGGCTGCCGATCTGTTGTACGTACCCGGCCCGCAGCACCACCACCCGGTCGCCCAGGGTCATCGCCTCGGTCTGGTCGTGGGTGACGTAGAGCGTCGTCGTGCCGAGCTGCTTCTGCAGTTTCGACACCGAGGTGCGCATCTGCCCGCGCAGCTTGGCGTCCAGATTGGACAGCGGTTCGTCCATGAGGAACGCCTTGGGGCTGCGGACGATCGCGCGGCCCATCGCCACGCGCTGCCGCTGCCCGCCGGAAAGGTTGGCCGGTTTGCGGTCCAGGTGCCGGGTCAGGTCCAGGATCCGCGCGGCCTCCTCCACCTTCTGCCGCACCGCCGAGTCGTCCATCTTCGCCAGCCGCAACGGGAACTCCATGTTCTCCCGGACCGTCATGTGCGGGTACAGCGCGTAGGACTGGAACACCATCGCGATGTCCCGGTCCTTCGGCGCCTTCTCGTTCATCCGCACGCCGTCGATGCGCAACTCGCCCGAGGTGATGTCCTCCAGGCCCGCCACCATGTTCAACGTGGTCGACTTTCCGCAGCCCGAGGGGCCGACCAGGATGATGAACTCCCCGTCCGCGATCTGGAGGTCCACTTCGGACACGGCGAGCGAACCGTCGGGATACCGCTTGGTCACCTTGTCCAGCACGATTTCAGCCATGCCCCTACCCCTTCACGGCACCGGAGGTCAGCCCCGCGACGATGCGGCGCTGGAAGAACAACACGAACAGGATGATCGGGATGGTGATCACCACGGCCGCCGCGGAGATCGTCCCGGTCGGATCCTCGAACTGCGAGGACCCGGTGAAGAACGACAGCGCCGCCGGCACCGTCCGCGACGCGTTCGTCGAGGTCAGCGAGATGGCGAACAGGAAGTCGTTCCAGCAGAAGATGAACACCAGTATCGCGGTGGTGAACACACCGGGCGCGGCCAGCGGCGCGATCACCCGGCGGAACGCCTGCCCCGGCGTGGCCCCGTCCATCTTCGCCGCCTTCTCCAGCTCCCACGGGATTTCCCGGAAGAACGCCGACAGCGTGTAGATCGCCAGCGGCAGGCCGAAGGTGATGTACGGGATGATCAGGCCGGGCCAGGTGTCGAACAGGCCGAGCACCCGCTCGATGTTGAACAGCGGGGTCACCAGGGAGACCTGCGGGAACATCGCGATCAGCAGCGAAACCCCGATCAGGAACCGTTTGCCGGGAAAGTCCAGCCGCGCGATCGCGTAGGCCGCCATGGTGCCCAGCACCACCGCGATCACGGTGGCGATGAGCGCGATGCCGATCGAGTTGACCAGCGCCCGGATGAAGTCGTCGGTGGCGAAGATGTCCACGTAGTTCTGGAAGGTCCACGAGCGCGGGATGAAGTTCCCGTCGTCGAGGGTGTCCTTCGTCTTGAACGACAGGGACAGGATCCACAGCACCGGGAACAGCGCGTAGATCACCACCACGATGTTGACCAGCGTCCACCGGGTCCGGCGCCCGGTGGTCGGTGCGCCCTGCATCGCCATCAGCGCTTCCCTTCCGTGTCGGAACCGGGCGCGGCCGTGCCGAACAGCTTGATGAACACGAACGCGATGATCGCCACGGTGAGGAAGATCAGCACCGCCATGGTCGACCCGATGCCCAGGTTCAGCCCCTTGAGCAGGTTGTTGTAGGTCTGCATGGACACCGAGGACGTGTCGTTGGCCCCGCCGGTGAGCACGAAGATGTTGTCGAAGATGCGGAACGCGTCCAGTGTCCGGAACAGCAGCGCCACCAGGATCGCCGGTTTCATCACCGGCACCATCACCTTCGTGAACCGCTGCCAGGCGTTCGCCCCGTCCATCGCGGCGGCCTTGAGCAGATCGTCCGGCACCAGCGCCAGCCCCGCCATCAGCAGCAGCGCCATGAACGGCGTCGTCTTCCACACCTCGGCCAGGATGATGATCAGCAGTGAGGGCGCGAACTGGGTCAGTGGCGCGGCGTCCGCCCCCAGCAGGTTCGCCAGGTAGCCGGTGCCCGGTGTCCAGGCGTAGTACCACGAGAACGCGGCGACCACCGTGACGATCCCGTACGGGATGAGCGCGACGGTGCGCACCAGCCCCCGCCCCACCAGTGTGCGGTGCATGATCAGCGCGAGCAGCATGCCCAGCACCAGCTCGATCGCCACCGAGACGACGGTGATCAGCAGGGTCACCCCGAACGCCGTCCACCAGTAGGAGTTGGTGAGCACGGCGATGTAGTTGCCGAGCCCGATGAACGTGCGCTGTGCCGGGAACCGGAGGTCGTAGCGCTGCAGGGAAAGCCAGATCGAGTACACGATCGGCCAGCCGGTCACCGCGATCATCACGATCGCGGCCGGGGCGCACAGCAGCAGCCCGAGCCTCCGTTCCGCTCGTTTGCCTTCGCTCAGCACGGGTTTCACCCGCTTTCCCGTGTTCGTGGCGACCTGGGCCGGCAGCCCGGCGGCGGCCTCGATCTCGCTCACGGGATCACCCCTTTCGATTGGAGTGCGTCGGTGAGCTGCTTGCGCAGCTCGTTCGCGGTCGCCTGCGGATCGATGTCCGACGGGGGCGAAAGGATCTTCGAGATCACCGTGGACAGGCTCTGGTAGGCCGGGGTGAGCGGCCGGACCGCCGCGTCCCGCACCGCCGCCAGGATCGAGTCCCGCATCGGGTAGGCCGTGGCCATACTCGGATTGCCCTTGGGGTCGACCGGTTTCGCAGGGTCCAGACCACTGTCGTCGTGGTAGATCGACTCGATGGTCGGCGGGACACCGTCCTTGAGCGCGGAGAACTTCTGGTTTTCCTTGCTGCGCAAGCACAATGCCGCCTCGAACGCCTCCGGCTTGTGCTGGGAGTAGGAACTGACCGCGAGGTCGTAACCGCCGATCGTCGTCTTCGCCGGCCGCCCGGGGATCACCGACGGGTAGGTGGCCCACTTGAAATGCGGGAGATCGCCGGGCTTTTCCTTGGCGTAAGAGGCGTAGACGAACGGCCAGTTCAGCTCGAAGGCACCGCCGCCGCGCTGGAACGCCTGCCGGACCTGGTCTTCCTTGGAGTTGGTCAGCGAGGGATCGGTGATCCCGGTGGTGGTGACCTTCTTGAGGATCTCCAGCGCGCGCACCGCGCCCTCGTCCATCACGACGGACTTCCCGTCGTCGGAAAGGATGTGCCCGCCCGCGGAGGCGACCAGGGTGTTGTAGATGACGACCAGGCCCTCGTACTGGGCACCGGTGAACAGCACCGCGTCCGGTTTGCCCGCCGCCTTGAGCGCGTAGGCCTGGTCCATCATCTCGTCCCAGGTCTGCGGCGGCTTCGGGGTGATCCGGTCGTCGTACCAGAGCAACTGGACGTTGGTGTTCTTCGTGGCGGCGTAGAGCCTGCCGTTCCAGGTCGCGGTGGCCAGCGGCCCCGGCAGGACCCCGTCCTCGGCGGCCGCCTTGTCCGCACCGGTCCATTCCTCGGCCCAGCCCGCCTCGGCGAACTCCGGCACCCAGGTGACGTCGAGCCCCAGGATGTCCAGACCGGTGTCCCCGGCCGCCAGCCGCCGCACCAGTTGCTGTCGCTGGTCGTCCGCGCCGCGCGGCAGTTTGTTGTAGACGATGTGGTAGCGGCCGGCCGCCTGCGCGTTGCAATTGTCCACCACGCTCTGGAAACTGTCCTCGGGCGCGTAGTAGATGTTGACCGTCGTACCGTTGCCGGAGGTGCACGCGGTCAGCGCTCCGGCGGCCAGCATTCCGGCTCCGAGTGCGGCCGCGGCCCTCCGTTTGGGCCGAGCCCTCCCCTTACCCATCAGGCCTCCTTACCCGACGCGCACGTCGACGGGAGACCACACCCGCACTACGACGTGCCTGTGGATCGGTGGGGACCCAACCTATTCCTGGAGATCATCGGCCGCAACCACCCCCGGAAACCGGCTCAGCCGGTTGGCCCGGATGGCCGCATGGCCAGCTTGGCAAGAAGATCACGGCCTTGCTCCGCGTTGCGCGGCTGGCAGAGCACGTCGTAGCGGCCGGCCACGAGCTGGCTGGCCGAGGAGAAGTCGCGGCGGCCGCGCGTGGACGCGTAACTGATCGCGGCGAACACCAGCCCGAACAGCATTCCGGACACCAGCCCGACCAGCACCGGCTGGTAGGTGACCCCGGCGCCGGAGGAGAACAGGCTGAGCAGGATTCCCACGAAGAGCCCGAACCACGCGCCGGACACCGCGCCGGTGCCGAGCACCTTGCCCCACGAGAGCCGTCCGATCACCCGCTCCACGAGCATCAGGTCGACGCCGACGATGGTGACGTCCTCGACGGCGAAGTCGTGGTCCGCGAGATGTTCGACCGCGCGTTGCGCCTCGGAGTAGGTCGAGTAGGAGCCGATGGGCCAGCCGCTGGGGGGCGTCGGCAGCCGCGGCAGCCCCTGAGCGGGACGTCCTGGGGAGGAAAACGGGCCGGTCACGGTCATCACCTGTGTCGTCTACTCGGATGGGGCTTCCATCGTGCCAATGCCCAGGAAACCACGCGAACCCGGCAGGGGGTGCACCGCGACCGGCCCCGGTCGCCGATTCTTTATCTTCGCCCCGCACCTGGCGTCGGGGTTCAGCCCTTGGCGCGGTACTCCCGCAGCAGGCCGCGGCTGATGATGGTCTTCTGGATCTCGCTGGTGCCCTCGCCGATGAGCAGGAACGGCGCCTCCCGCATCAGGCGCTCGATCTCGTACTCCTTCGAGTAGCCGTAGCCGCCGTGGATGCGGAACGCCTCCTGGGTGACCTCGGCGCAGTACTCGCTCGCGATCAGCTTCGCCATCCCGGCCGCCACGTCGTTGCGCTCGCCGGTGTCCTTCAGCCGGGCCGCGTTGACCATCATCAGGTGCGCGGCCTCCACCTTGGTGGCCATCTCGGCCAGCTTGAAGGCGATGGCCTGGTGCTCGGCGATCGGCTTGCCGAAGGTCTTGCGCTGCTGCGCGTACTCGATCGCCAGCTCGAAGGAGCGGATGGCGATGCCGCAGGCGCGGGCCGCCACGTTGACCCGGCCGACCTCGACCCCGTCCATCATGAACGAGAAGCCCTTGCCGGGGGCGCCGCCCAGCACCTTGTCGGCGCCGATGCGGAAGCCGTCGAACACCGCCTCGGTGGTGTCGACGCCCTTGTAGCCCATCTTGTCGATCTTGCCAGGGATGGTCAGGCCGGGCAGGACCTCACCGAAGCCCTCCGGCTTCTCCACCAGGAACGTGGTGAGGTTCTGGTGGGCCTTCTCCGCCCCCTCGTCCGTCCGCGCCAGCAGTGCGATCAGGTTCGAGGAGCCGCCGTTGGTCAGCCACATCTTCGCGCCGTTGATCACGTAGGAGTCGCCCTCGCGCTGGGCGCGGGTCTTGATCGCGGCCACGTCGGAACCGAGGTCGGGCTCGGACATGGAGAAGGAACCGCGCACCTCGCCGGTGGCCATCCGGGGCAGGAAGTGGCGCTTCTGCTCCTCGGTGCCGTGGCGGCTGATCATGTGCGCCACGATGAAGTGGGTGTTGATGACCCCGGAGACGCTCATCCAGCCGCGGGCGATCTCCTCCACCACCAGCGCATAGGTGAGCAGCGACTCTCCGAGCCCGCCGTACTCCTCCGGGATCGTGATCCCGAACAGGCCCATCTCCTTCATGCCCTCGACGATGTCCGCCGGGTACGCATCCGCGTGCTCCAGTTCCTGGGCGTGCGGAATGATCTCCTTGTCCACGAACGAACGAACGGTGGACAGGATCTCGGACTGGACCTCGGTGAGGCCGGCTGTCTGCGCCAGGCGGGCCATGCTGGGGACTCCTGTGTCTTCGCGGCTAGTACCCGTGAGTATGACGCGGCCTCAAGCTCCCCGCCTATGAACAACCTCACTAGGGAGCCCGGTCGGCCGCCACCCCCGAGGAGTCGTCCTCCGCGATCCGGGGCTGCGGGGCCTGCTGCCCGTTCGAGCGCGGCTCGGGCGCGGCCGGCTCTTCCGGGTGCCGGACATGCTGGTCGACGAACCGCAGGAGCTCGACCGGGAACGGCAGCACCAGCGTCGAGTTCTTCTCCGCCGACACCTGCACGACCGTTTCCAGCAGCCGCAGCTGCAGCGCCGAGGGCGTCTCGGCCATGGCGGCCGCGGCCTGGGCCAGTTTCGTCGAAGCCTGCAGTTCACCGTCGGCGGAGATGACCCGTGCGCGGCGCTCCCGCTCGGCCTCCGCCTGCCGCGACATGGACCGCTTCATCGCCTCGGGCAGCGCGACGTCCTTGATCTCCACCCGGTCGATGTGCACGCCCCAGTCCAGCGCGGGGCTGTCGATCATCAGCTCCAGGCCCTGGTTGAGCCGCTCCCGGTTCGACAGGAGGTCGTCGAGATCGCTCTTGCCGATGATGGAGCGCAGCGAGGTCTGCGCGACCTGCCCCACCGCGAACCGGTAGTCCTGCACGTTGATCGCCGCCACCGCCGGATCGATCACCTTGAAGTAGACGACCGCGTCCACCCGGACCGTGACGTTGTCCCTGGTGATGCCCTCCTGCGCGGGCACCGGCAGGGTCACGATCTGCATGTTGACCTTCTGCAGCCGGTCGGCGAAGGGCACCAGCATCGCCAGCCCCGGCTCGCGCAGCCTGGGCAGTACCCGGCCGAACCGGTACACCAGGCCGCGCTCGTACTGTTTGATCACGCGAACGCTGGCGGCGAGCCACGCGACTCCCGCCACGGCGAGCGCGGAGACGAGTTCCACCAACATGGCAGCTCCCCGGCTAGCTTGTGTTTCAGATGTTACTCCCGTCACAGCCCCCGGGGGGTGGCGGCGAGGGCGGCCACACTGTCCACTCGGCACAGCAGGAATCCATTGTGGACAGCGAACGCGCCGCCACGGCGGCCGTCCCGCCGTGCCGCGCTCGCCGGACATCACCTGGTGGGCGGCCGATTCCAAGTGCGGCTAGCCTTGGCTGCATGGCCCCCGTGAACAGGGTTTTTGCTGCCCAGCTTGCCGGTTTGCCGGTATTCGGCCCCGATGGCGAGTCCATCGGAAAGGTCCGGGATCTCGTCGCCGGACTCCGGCTGGACCAGCAACCGCCCCGGGTGCTCGGTCTCGTCGTCGAACTGGGCACGCGCCACCGGGTGTTCGTCCCGATGCTGCGCGTGACCTCGATCGAACCGAACGCGGTCACGCTGGCCACCGGAACGGTCAACATGCGCCGGTTCCACCGCCGCCCCAACGAGGTACTCGTGCTCGGCCAGCTCACCGACGCGCACGCCTACCTCCGTGAAACCGGCACCCGGCTGAACGTGGTCGACGCCGCGATGGAACCGACCAGGACCCGGGACTGGCTGCTCACCAAGGTCGCGGTGCGCGAGCGCACCGGCCGCATCGGCCTGGCCCGACGCTCCTCGCTGCGGATCCTGCCGTGGAACGACATCGCCGGGCTCGGCCTCACCGACGTCAGCGGCCAGCCGCAGGGGGCGGGCCAGCTGCTCATGCTGTTCGACACGATGCGCCCGGTCGACATCGCCGCCACGGTCCGGGACCTGCCGGTCAAGCGGCGGCACGAGGTCGCCGAGTCGATGGACGACGAACGGCTCGCCGACGTGCTCGAAGAGCTGCCCGAGGACGACCAGAAGGAGCTGCTCGCGCACCTGCCGGAGGAACGGGCCGCGGACATCCTCGAAGCGATGAACCCGGACGACGCCGCCGACCTGCTCGCCGAACTGGCCCCCGCCGACCGGCGCCGGCTGCTGGAACTGATGGAGCCCGAGGAGTCCGAACCCCTCCGAAGGCTGCTGACCTACTCGTCCGACACCGCGGGCGGGCTGATGACGCCCGAACCGGTGGTGCTCACGCCGGACGCCACGGTCGCCGAGGCACTGGCCCACATCCGCAACACCGACCTGCCCGCCGCGCTCGCCACGATGGTGTTCATCTGCCGCCCGCCGACGGCCACCCCGACCGGCCGTTACGTCGGCTGCGTGCACTTCCAGCGCCTGCTGCGCGAGCCCCCCGCCGAGCTGGTGGCCGGCGTGGTGGACACCGATCTGCCCGCGCTGCGGCCGTCCGCCCCGCTGAGCGAGGTGGCGCGGTACTTCGCCGCGTACAACCTCGCCTGCGGGCCGGTGGTGGACGCGGAGGACCATCTCCTCGGTGCGGTCACCGTGGACGACGTCCTCGACCATCTCCTGCCGGAAGACTGGCGGGAGACGGGCCTGCACGACCTGGCCGCCAACGAGGCGCCGTGACGAACATGGAGGTGGAGCGTGCCTGAGCTGATCGCCAGGCGGCGGCTGGACCAGCCCCGCGCCAAGGCACGGCGGTTTATCACCATCGATCCGGACACCTTCGGCAGGCTGTCGGAACGGCTGGCCCGGTTCCTCGGCACGGGCAAGTACCTGTTCTGGCAGACGCTCATCGTCGTGGTGTGGATCGGCCTGAACCTCTTCGCGGTGAGCCTGCAGTGGGACCCGTACCCGTTCATCCTGCTCAACCTGGCCTTCTCCACCCAGGCGGCCTACGCGGCCCCGCTGATCCTGCTCGCACAGAACCGGCAGGACGACCGGGACCGGGTCTCGCTCGAGGAGGACCGCAACCGCGCCTCCCAGACGAAGGCCGACACCGAGTACCTGGCGCGCGAACTGGCCGCGCTGCGCCTGGCCATCGGCGAGGTCACCACCCGGGACTACCTGCGTGGCGAGATCGACCGGCTGCGCGACGACCTCGTCACCAAACCGAAGAAGTCCAAGTCCGCCAGCGCGGGCACCGCCACCCAGCACCTCGGCTGATCCACGCGAGGGTGGGTGCCCGCGCAGGCCCGTTACCGATACGTAGCATGGAGCCATGACCAGCACGCAGCAGATCCCCAGCGTCGAGGACGTCCGCGCGGCGCTCGCGAACGTCCAGGATCCGGAGATCCGGAAACCGATCACCGACCTGGGCATGGTCAAGGACGTCACGGTGGGCGAGGACGGCGTCGTGACCGTCGCGGTCTACCTGACGGTCGCGGGCTGCCCGCTGAAGGACACCATCACGCGGGACACCAAGGCCGCGGTGGGCAAGCTCACCGGGGTGAGCGACGTGCGGGTCGAACTCGACGTGATGAGCGACGAGCAACGCACCGAACTGCGCCGGTCACTGCGCGGGGACGCGGCGGAGCCGGTCATCCCGTTCGCCCAGCCCGGCTCGCTGACCCGCGTGTACTGCGTCGCGTCCGGCAAGGGCGGGGTCGGCAAGTCCAGCGTCACGGTGAACCTCGCGGTGGCCATGGCCCAGCGCGGGCTGTCCGTGGGTGTGGTGGACGCCGACATCTACGGCCACTCGGTGCCCCGCATGCTCGGTGCGCGGGACAAGCCCACCAAGGTCGACACGATGATCATGCCGCCGCAGGCGCACGGCGTGAAGGTCATCTCGATCGGCATGTTCACCCCGGGCAACACCCCGGTGGTCTGGCGCGGCCCGATGCTGCACCGCGCGCTGCAGCAGTTCCTGGCCGACGTGTTCTGGGGCGATCTGGACATCCTGCTGCTGGACCTGCCGCCGGGCACCGGCGACATCGCCATCTCGGTCGCCCAGCTGATCCCGAACGCGGAGATCCTCGTGGTGACCACCCCGCAGCAGGCCGCCGCGGAGGTCGCGGAACGGGCCGGTGCGATCGCGATGCAGACGCGGCAGCGGCTGGCAGGCGTGATCGAGAACATGTCGTGGCTCGAGATGCCCGACGGCAGCCGGATGGAGATCTTCGGGGCCGGCGGCGGCCAGACCGTGGCGGATTCGCTGTCGAAGTCCACCGGAGCCGACGTGCCGCTGCTGGGTCAGGTGCCGCTCGACCCGCGCCTGCGCGAGCAGGGCGACGCCGGAACGCCGATCGTGCTCGCCGAACCCGAGGCCCCCGCCGCCGCGGTGCTGCGCGACGTCGCCTCGAAACTGTCGGTCCGCGCCCGCGGCCTCGCCGGCATGATGCTCAACGTCACCCCGAAGGGCCGCTGACACCGGGCCCGTCGAGCCCGCCGGGACTACCCGGGCCTGCTGCGGCTGTGCGGTGGCAGAGCAGCAAGCGCCAGCAGCACGGCAAGCCCGAGCAGCACAATCGCGGCGGGCACCGGCCGCCGGGCACGCCAGAGCTGGACCGGTAGCCCGATCCAGGGCACGCGCAGACGTGCCACGCCTCGGACATCCGCGGGCCGTACCGGGGTGGAGTCCGGTGTGGAGTTGGCATCCCCCTTGGTGATCAGGTTGTTGTCGGGAAGCACCTGGTAGACCCGGTGGGTGAGCAGATGGCCGGGCCGGGTGCGGTCCTGGACCAGCAGGATCTGGCCCACCGCCGGGGTGCGGTCGCGCAGCGGCTGGTAGAGGACGACGTCGCCCGGGACGAGGGCGGAACGCATGGAGCCGGACTGCACCACCTCCGCCGTCCAGCCCAGCGCCGCCACCGGCAGTTGCGCCCATACCAGCAGGCCGCTCAGCGAGCCGAGCACGGTGCGCGAGAGGACCGAGGTGATCAAGCGGACCCGGTAGCCGGCGCTCGTGGCCGTGGTTCGGCCGGGTGCGCCGACGGCCACGTCACTCCGAGGAGTCACTCGTGTTCCCGCGCTTCCCAGGTGAAGGTCGCCTCCTCGGTGGCCATGTTTTGTGAGCTGTTGGGCGCTTTCGGACTGAAACTCCACGCGAAGCGGAAGCTCAGCGCGTTGGGTGGCTTGCCGGGCAGTTTCCACGGACCGATGCCGTTGCGGAAGTCGGTGTGCAGCGCGACGAACTGGTCGAGGGTGCCGTCGAACGCGGTCGCGTGCGGGGTGAAGCCGGTGCAGTCGCCGAAGGTGCCGCCGCTGCCCACCTCGATTCTGAGGTTGATGAAGGACTGGAAGTTGCTGGGCCAGTTCGTCGAGTTGCTGTACAGCTTGAGCGCGGTGGGGGAGTCGGCGTTCGACTTGATCCTGATGCAGTTGGAGCCCGTATCACCGGGCCGCATGTCTTCGATGCGGAACATGGGCACCCTGCTGTCGTTGGCCAGGCCCACCGAGCCCGCGGCCCACGTGTTGCCGCTGTTGCTGGTGCTCCCGCTCCAGTCGGCATCGGTGGCACCCCAGACCAGAGCACCACTGAGCAGCAACCCGAGCGGAACGGGTACCACCCGTGCCAGCACATTCAGCCGAGGACGCTTCACCGCCAACTCCGTTCACAAGCCGTCACTGGGCATGGTTTCCCATGGGCGGCCGAGTCGCTCCGTGCGGAGAGGCTGGTCTACTCGGTCGAGTGTGCTGAATGACCCTTCTGTGGGGCGCCGCGGACGCCTACGGCCCGCGCGGGATCCGACTCGACCGGGATCAGGTGGCGTCCGGGTCGACGGGAGGCTTCTCCCCGGGCTTGAGCGGAGTCGACTCGGGCTTGGCCGGGGCTGCGGGGTAGCCGTTGGGCTTGCTGCTGCCACCACTGGTCCCGTTCAGGCCCAACGGGTCGGGATCGCCGTCGAAAAGGTGGTTGGTGATCGCCTTGCGCGGGTCGAAATTCCGCAGTTGGCGCAGGTCCTCCAGTGGTTTGCGGAACTCGTCGAACTCCGGGCCCATCTCGTCGCGCAACTGCTGCCGGGCCCCGTTGGCGAATTCGCGCACCTTGCGCATGGTCTTGCCGACCCAGGCCGCGGCATCGGGCAGCCGCTCGGGGCCGAGGATGAACAAGCCGGCGACGATGAGGACGAGGATCTCGCCCCAGCCCACGCTTTCGAACACCAGTCAACCTCCGGCCTTGTACTGCCCGACGCGGCCAGCGTACCTGCCTAATCGGAACCCAGGGTTACGTCGACGACAAGAGGACGCCCCTGCCGGACCAATCGGACAGGCACGACCTCGCCCACGTTGTGGGCGCGCACCGCGACGGTGAGTTCGGCGGCGTTGCGGACCATACGGTCGCCGACCTTGGTGATGACGTCGCCCTCGGCGATCCCGGCGCGCGCGGCGGGACCGCCGTCGGCGACGTTGACCACCTGCGCGCCCTCCGAGGTCTCCGCCGCCACCGAAGCCGCGTTGATGCCGATGTCGGCGTGCTTGACCTGGCCGTTGCTGATCAGCACGCGGGCAATGCGGATGGCGTCGTCCGAGGGGATGGCGAATCCGATGCCGATGCTGCCACCCTGCCCCGATTCGCCGCCGTCGGTCCGGATCGCGGAGTTGATGCCGATCAGCGCCCCGGTCGAATCGACCAGCGCCCCGCCCGAGTTGCCCCGGTTGATCGGGGCGTCGGTCTGGATGGCGTCGTAGGTGACCGGCGGTTCGCCGTTCTCCCCCTGCGCGGTGACCGGCCGGTGCAGCGCACTGACGATGCCCGCGGTCACCGTGTTCTGCAGGCCCAGCGGCGAGCCGACGGCGATCACCGAATCACCGGGCTGCATGTTCGCGGAGTTGCCGATCTGGATCACGGTGGGATTGGACACCGCCACCTTGATCACCGCCAGGTCGGTCTTCGGATCGGTGCCGACCACCTTCGCCGCGGTGCGCGTGCCGTCGTAGAACACCGCGGTGATCTTCGCCTGACGGTCGCTGGTGGCCAGCGAGACGACGTGGTTGTTGGTGATCACGTAGCCCTGAGGGTCGATCATCACGCCCGAGCCGACGCTGCCGGACTCGCCGGAGACCACCTCGATCGAGATCACCGCCGGGGACACCCGGCGCGCGATCTCGGCCACCGAGCCCGGGGCGCGTTCCTTGCCCGCGGTGGCTTCGGCGATGGTGGCGCTGCCCGTCAGCGAGTCCCCCGTCCGGGCAGCGAACCAGCCCACGACCCCACCGACCGCACCGATCAGCAGGCAGATCGCCCCGAGCAGACCCAGCGCGACCGGCTTGACCCGCCGGCCGAACAGCACCTCGGGCAGGGACAGCAGGGCGCCGCGCCGACGCTCCTCGTCCTCGTCTTCGTCTTCGCCCGGGGACAGCGCCGGACCGCCCAGCACCGCGGCGGCCGACGGATCGCGCCACGGATCACCGGCAGACGACCACAGCGGGGGTTCCGGCTGCTCCACCGGCCGTCCGCCCGGGTCGCCGTCGGGGCGCTGCAGGAGCACGTTCTCGGCCCCGGGCGGGCGCCCGAAGGCCTCGGCCAGCGATTCCGGGGCCGGAGGCCGGGCGACGATCGGGCCGCCGTTGCGGGAAGCGGGTGCGTAAAGCTTGTCGAAGGCGCCCTCGACGCCTCGCGGGCGGCCGAAGGCCGCGGCCTGCACGGGGTCGACCGCGGGGCGGTCCAGCGGCCGGGGTGCGAGCCGCGGCTCGCGCGGCGCGCCGGAGTTGTCCGCTGGCGTGTTCGGCTGGCTCATCGTTCCCCGGGATAGACGGTTGAAGACTCGGCGCGACCATACGCCACCACCGATTGTCCCGTCGGGATGGTGAAACGCGCGTCAGCGAGCGTGCACGGCCGGCCTCGCCGGAATGGTGGTCGTGACGGGGGTGACGTGCTGCTGGCCACCCATCTGTGCGCGCAGCACCCCCGGATTGGGGCCGGACTGCGGATTCACCTGAGCGGTACCCCCACCGCCACCGGAAGTGGCGACCAGGGCGAGCGCACTGAGCACGATCCCCGACACCACCACGCCCGCACCCTGCGCGGCTCGCCGCCGCACCGTGCTGGAACGCTGGGAACCGAGCACCGAGGAACCGCTGCCGAGCGGGGTCGACGAGCCCAGCGGGGCGCCCGAACCCAGTGCGGTCTGCATGTCCCGCAAGCCGGCGACCCGGTCGGGCCGCTGGATGGCGACGAGTTGACCGTCCTCGGTCACGGCCAGGTTGTCGGGGGTGGTGGGCAGGTCGGTGTGCTCCGGGATCGCCCGCAGGCTCGCCAGGAAACCGGCGGACATGCTGGGCGCGCTCGCGCGCTTGACCGCCGCCCGGGCCTGCCGCTGAGCCGCCACGTCGGCCGCGCAGCCCGGGCATCGGGTGATGTGCGAAGCGGCCCGGTCCCTGGCACCCAGCGACAGCTCACCGTCGACGAAGGCGACGATCGCGTCGGGCAGAAGATGCGACTCGGGAAACAGACTCCAACCTCGCGGATCGCTCATACCGAAGCCTCCACGGATTCCCCGGTCAGCGCGCGGCGGCGCTCCAGCGAGGCACGCAGCGCCTGCCGGCCACGGTGGATCCGGCTGCGCACGGTACCCAGCTTGACGCCGAGCGTCGCGCCGATCTCCTCGTACGACAGACCTTCGACATCGCAGAGCACGACCGCGGCCCGGAACTCCGGCGGCAGTTCGTCCAGCGCCGCCTGCAGGTCCGGGTCGAGGTGGGTGTCGCTGTAGACCTGCTCGGGGCTCGGGTCGTCGCCCACGATGCGGTCGGTGTCCTCGGGCAGGCCCTCCATCCGCACGCGGGCGCGGCGGCGGGCCATGTCGAGGAAGAGGTTGGTGGTGATGCGGTGCAGCCAGCCCTCGAAGGTGCCGGGCTTGTACGCAGCGAGGGAGCGGAAGACCCGGATGAAGGTCTCCTGGGTCAGGTCCTCGGCGTCGTGGGAGTTGCCGGTGAGGCGGTATGCCAGCCGGTAGACCCGGTCGGCGTGCTCCCGCACGACCTCGTCCCAGGACGGCGGCGTCCACGAGGACTCGTCCACGGTCACCGGGCGGGCCTCGGTGGCGAGCTGCTCGTTCGTCGGGGTCGTCTGCATCGTCGGGGAAGGCACCTCCATCAGGCTGTTCTCCCTACTGCTTGCTCCAACGCGGATACTCCGCGCGGTGTTCCCGTCTCCTGGGTCCCAGCTTGGCCGGTCTACTTAGGTGCGTGGTGAGATCGGTCTAAGAGATGCCTGAGAGAACTGTTGCACGTCTTGCACGATTTCCATCCCGGCCGCCGCTAATCTTTGCCGGTGACCTCCGAGACGCACGCGGGTGTCGGTGACAGCGTCGCTAACCATGTCGAGAGCTACCTGCCCGACGAGCGCAACGACACCGCCCTGCTCCTCGCCCGCACCCGGGCGGAGGAGTTCGGCTGTGCGCCACTCGGAGCACTGGCCGGGGCCGCGCTGTGCTTCCTGGCGACGAGTCTGCGGGCGCGGGCGGTCGTGGAGATCGGCACCGGCACCGGGGTCAGCGGCCTCTACCTGCTGCGCGGCATGGCGCCCGAGGGCGTGCTGACCTCGATCGACATCGAGCCCGAGTACCACCGGGTGGCCCGCAAAACCTTCGTCGAGGCGGGCTTCCCGTCCGGACGTACCCGCCTGATCATGGGCAGGGCGTTGGACGTGCTGCCCCGGCTGACCAGCGGCGGCTACGACCTGCTGTTCGTCGACGCCGCCCGCACCGAGTACCCGGGCTACTACGAGCTCGGGGTCGATTTGCTGCGGCCCGGCGGGGTACTCGCCTTCCACGGGGTGCTGCCGCCCCGCGCCGATCCGTCACGGCGTGATCCCGGTGCGCTGGCGGCTCGCGAACTGGCCCGCGCGCTGCGCGAGGACGACCGGCTGGTGCCCTGTTTACTCCCGGTCGGCGGCGGGCTGCTCGTCGCGGCGGTGCGAGCCTGACAAGGACGCTGGGAGGTGGGCGCCGAGATGCGGGAAGCAGTGATCGAAGCCGCTCGCTTCCTGGCCGGTCGCTGCGGTGAACCGATCACCCTCGGCGATGTGGCCGACCATGTCGGCTACAGCCCGTTCCACCTGTCCAGGTCCTTCGAGCGGCTGCTCGGGCAGCCACCGGGACAGTTCCTCGCCGCGCACCGGTTCCAGCGGGCGAAGCGGCTGCTGCTGTCGACCGACGAGCGGGTTATCGACGTGTGCCACGAGGTGGGGTTCACCTCGGTGGGCACCTTCACCAAGCGGTTCACCGCGGTCGTGGGGCATTCGCCGGTGGAGTTCCGGCGGCTTCCGGACGTCCTCGCGGACTTCCCGCCCCGGCCGGTGCTCGTGCCGGGCGCCGACCGCGACGGCGGCGTGGTGACCGGAAGCGCCCAGCTGACACCGGCCGCGAGGGCACTCCTGGGTGGCGCGGCGGCGGTGTACGTGGGGCTGTTCCCGAGGCGGTCGGCCCGGGGATGCCCGGTGAGCGGGACGTTGCTGGGCGAGTCGGCGGGCTTCCTGCTGACCGCGGTGCCGCCGGGCACGTACTGGCTGCTGGCCTCGGCGCTGCCCGCCGCGGGCGGCGCGCTGGCCCAGCTGGTGCCCGGGCGGATCGTGGCGGGTACGGCGGCGGAGCCGGTGCGGGTGAGCAGGCAGGCCCCGCTGCACCACCGTGACGTGTGGCTCGACGTGCACGCCGACTGGACGGTCCCGGTGCTGGTCGCCCTTCCCCCGCTGGCCTCGGCCCGGACGCGCCGCACCGGCCCCTCGGTCCCCGTGCCCTGAGCCGGTTCGCGCTCTCTCACGGGCTGCACCGGGGTTACGCGGGGCTGGGCACCGAAGCGGTCCGGCGTGCGGCGGCGAGGGCGACCACGACGGTCGCGAGCACCAGCCAGCCGACCGTGGTGAAGGCGAGCCAGCCCCACCCCGCATCCGCGTAGATCACGCTGCCCGCCGTGCCGCCCACGCTGCTGCCCAGGTAGTACATGAGCGTGTACAGGCCCGATGCCTGACCGCGGGCGCCTTCGGGGGCCTCGGCCGCGGTCCAGCCGTTGGCCACCGCGTGCGCGGCGAAGAACCCGCCCGTCAGCACGAGGAATCCCAGCACGACCAGTACCAGCGAATCCGGCACGGTCAGCGCGATCCCCGCCGCGGTGAGGAGGAGCGCGCCCACCGCCGACCGCGTGCGGCCGAAGCGGCCGACCAGCCTGCCCACGGTCGCCGAGGAAACGGAGCCGATCGCGTAGGACAGGAACACCAGTGACGCGGTCGCGGGCGAGAGGTCGAGCGGACGGCCGGTGAGCCGGAATCCCGCGGCGTTGTACATCGCGACGAACGCCCCCATGGCCAGCAGCGCGACCGCGTACTGCGCGAGCAGGACCGGTTTGCCCAGTGCCGCCCCCAGCCCGTCCAGCACGTTCCGTAACCGGGATGGCACTACGGTGGCGGGAGCAAGGGATGTTTGCTCCAGTTTTTCCGTAGCAAACGTTCTTTGCTGCCGAACCCCCGGCAGCGTCAGCACGGTGAGTAGCGAGAACACCAGGCCCAGCCCACCCGCCACGGTGAGCGCGCCGTGGTAGCCCAATCCCCCTGCCGTGAAACCGGTCGACAGGCGGCCGAGCATGCCGCCGACCGAGTTGCCCGCGATCATGGCGCCGACGGCGGAGGCGACACCGCGCTTGCCGAGCTGTTCGACGAGGTAGGCCGCGGCGACTCCGGGGAAGCCCGCGATCGCGACGCCCTGCAGTGCCCGGAGCACGAGGAGCACCGGGTACGACGGGGCGAGCGGGAGCAGCAGGCCGAGTACGGCGGAGGCGATCACCGACGTGAGGATCACCGGCCGCCGCCCGATGACTTCCGACAGCGTGGCGATCGGGAGCACACCGATCGCCAGTGCCGCGGTGGCGACACTGATCGCGAGTGAGGCCGCTCCGGCGTCGAGGTGGTACTGCGCGGCGAGCTGGGGCAGCACCGCCTGCGGCGCGTACAGCAGCGCGAAGGACGAGATGCCCGCGGCGGCCACGGCGAGTTTGACGCGCCGGGTGTCCACCCGGTCGGGAACGAGCAGGTCAGCGGTCACCCAACCGACGCTAAGCTGAGCTAAACAATGCGTCTAATACGTCAAACCGGGGTGATTCATACGATGACGAATGACTTCCGGGAAGAACTCGCTGACCAGCGGCTCGCCGCCCGGCTCGCCCCCGAACTGGCCCTGCTGGCGGCGCTGAGTGAAACCGGCAACATCACCCGGGCGGCCGAGCGGCTGGGCGTGCCGCAGCCGACCGCGAGCCGCCGTCTCGCCACCCTCGCCGAGACCGTCGGCGCGCCGCTGGTCGAGCCCGCGGGCCGGGGCATCCGCCTGACCAGGGTCGGCGCGATCCTCGCCGGTACCGCGGCCAGGGCACTGACCACGGTCACCGCGGGCGCCCGCCAGGCACGCGAAGAACTCGAGCCGGACAGCGGCCACGTCGTGCTCGGCTTCCTGCACCTGCTCGGTCGCTGGCTGGTGCCGAACCTGCTGCGCGACTTCCGCGCCGGGCACCGCGGCGTCCGGTTCACCCTGGTCCAGGGCTCGCGACAGCGGATCATGGACCAGTTGACCGCGGGTGAAGTGGACCTCGCACTGGTCGCCCCGCTGCCCACCGGCGATCCCGCCTTCGGCGGCACGCTGCTCACCGAACAGGAACTCCTGCTGTCCGTGCCCCGGGGCCACCGGCTGGCCGGGCGGCAGCGGATCCGGTTCGCCGAGCTGGCCGACGAGGAGTTCGTCACGCTGGAACCGGGCTACGGCCTCCGCCAGATCGCGGATGCCCTGTGCGCCGAGGCCGGCTTCGAACCCAGGATCGCGTTCGAGGGCCAGGAATCCGACACCGTGCGCGGACTGGTCGCGGCCGGGCTCGGCGTCGCGCTGCTCCCCCGCTTCGGGGCGGGCCATCCCGCCGGAGTCGTGGAGATCCCGCTGTGGCCCAAGGTCACCCGGACCATCGGTCTGGTGTGGCCGGCGGGCGAGCATTTCACCCCCGCCGTCCGCGCCTTCCGCGACCACGTGCGAGACACTCGCTCGCCCAGTCAGGCGTAGGACGCGGCGAACTCCACCAGGGTGCGGGCGGCGAAGCCGGTGGCGCCGGGCACCACGTCCGCGTAGGCCTGTTCGGCCCGGGCCGGACCCGCGATGTCGAGGTGCGCCCACGGCACGTCGCCGACGAACTCGCGCAGGAACAGGGCCGCGGTGATGCCGCCGGGTCCCGTGGGGGTCTGGCGTACGTCGGCCAGCTCGCCGCGTACCGCGTCGGCGTGCTCGTCCAGCAGCGGCATCCGCCACCACGCCTCACCGACCCGGCCACCGGCGTCGGCCAGGCGCCGGGCCAGCTCGTCCTCGGTGGCGAACAGGCCACCGGTCCGCAGCCCGAGTGCCACCTTCATCGCCCCGGTCAGGGTCGCCACGTCGACCACGGCGTCGGGCCGGAACCGGCGGATGCCGTAGACCAGCGCGTCGGCCAGGACCATGCGGCCCTCGGCGTCGGTGTTGCCGACCTCGGTGGTGGTCCCGCCGTAATGCCGCACCACGTCGCCCGGACGGTACGAGCTGCCCGAGACGTGGTTCTCCGCGGCGGGCACGAGCGCGGTGACGCGCACACCCAGCCGCAGCGAGGCGATCGCGCGGATCGCCGCGATCACCGCGCCGCCACCGGACATGTCGGTGCGCATGAGGTGCATCCCGTCGGCGGGCTTGATGGACAGGCCACCGGTGTCGAAGGTGATGCCCTTGCCGACCAGCAGCAGATGCCGCGCGGCTCCGCGCGGGCGGTAGGCCAGCTCGATCAGCCGCGGCGGGCTGGCGGAACCCCCGCCCACCGCCAGTATCCCGCCGAAGCCCTGTTCGGCGAGCCACTGCTCGTCCCGGACGGTGGCGCTCAGCCCGGGCACCGCCGCGGCCAGCCGCTCGGCGGTCTCCGCCAGCCAGGCCGGATTCTTGATGTTCGACGGCGTGTTCGCCAGGTCACGGGCCAGCGTGGCGGCTTCGGCCAGCACCCGCACCCGTTCGAGTTGTTCCGTGTAGGCGGAGACGGCCCGCTCGTGGCGGGTCAGCAGCCGCAGGACCGGCAGCGCGGGCCCGGTGTCGGTGGTGACCTTGAACCGGTAGCCGCCGAGCAGTGCCCCGGTGGCGAGCGCCGCGACCTGCCCGCCGGTGACGTCCGCCCCCAGCTCCACCTGCACCGTCTTCAGCGGCGGGCCGTCGGTGACGGCCTGTCGCACCGTGCGGGCGAAGGCGGCACCGGCGGCTCGCCAGTCCTTGTCCTCGCCCTCGCCGACACCGATCGCCCAGCGGAGCGTCCCGCCCGCGACCTCGCGGATCTCACCGGCCTTGCCGGAGTGGCGCACCCCCTCGAACTCCGCCCCCTCGGCCGGGACCAGGACCGCGGTCGGCGCACCGCGGCGGGCGGTGTCGGCGACCTCGACGTCGATCAGCCGACTGGGCAGGGCTGGCAGGGGAAATCGCGCCATCGAGTGACCTCCCGGAGGGGACGGCGAAAGCCGGCGGACGGGACGTCGGCCGGTGTGAGTGGTGCTCGGGTGCTGCGGGTGGGCCGCCGGAAGCTCAGCTGGTGGCCTCCTGCAGGGCGACGCCCAGGTCCTTGGCCTCCTCGGCGGACAGTTCGACGACGAGTCGACCACCACCCTCGAGCGGAACGCGCATCACGAGGCCCCGCCCCTCCTTAGTCACCTCGAGGGGACCATCTCCGGTCCGGGGCTTCATGGCCGCCATAGCGTGCTCCCTCCGTCTCAACCGGCGCGCCCGGGTCGCGCTTGTCTAAGCCAACCGGGTGTCATCTGCCATTCTCCCTCATCAACATGGGCGCGCGAACGCGGACCGATCTTTTCGTGTTTGCATAGGTGCTGGTATGCGGCTCGCGAGCCCCCATCGGCAGGAGGACATCAGTGACCACCGAGGACGTTCTGCTCACCGTCGACGCGGACGGTGTCCGCACCCTCACGCTCAACCGGCCCAAGGCCTACAACTCCCTGACGGTCGAACTCAAGGAGCGCCTGCTGACGGCACTGCGCGAGGCCGCGGACGCGCCGGAGGTGCGGGCCGTGGTGCTCACCGGCGCGGGCAAGGCGTTCTGCGCGGGGCAGGACCTCAAGGAGCACGTCGCGCTGCTGCAGGCGAACGACCCCCGGCCGCTGCGGACGGTGGCCGAGCACTACAACCCGATCGTGCGCACGATCGTGGAGATGCCGAAGCCCGTGGTGGCCGCGGTCAACGGCCCGGCCGCCGGTGCGGGCGCCTCCCTGGCCTACGCCTGCGACCTGCGGATTTCAGCCGGTTCGGCGAACTTCCTGATGGCCTTCGCCAACGTGGGACTCGGCCCGGACTCGGGCGCGTCGTGGACGCTGCAGCGCCTGGTCGGCTACGGCCGCGCGTCCGAACTGATGCTGCTGGCCCGCACGGTCGACTCCGCCGAGGCGCTGCGGCTCGGCCTGGTCTCCGAGGTCGTACTGGACGAGGAACTGGCCATGCGCGCCCACGCGGTGGCCGCGAAGCTCGCCGCCGGGCCGACCGTCTGCTACGCCAAGATCAAGGAAGTGCTGAGCACCGCCGCGGAAAGCACCCTCGACGAGGCACTGGCGGCCGAGGACGCCGCACAGGCCGTTCTCGGGGCGACCGCCGACCACCGGGAAGCGGTCGAGGCCTTCGTCGAGAAGCGCAAGCCCACCTTCCAGGGCAAGTAGTTCACCTCCGCGAGGGGCCTTCCGCCCTGGCGAGCAGGGCCGCCTGGGTGCGGGTCGAGACGCCGAGCTTGGCGAGCAGGTTGCCCACGTGCACCTTGACCGTGCGCTCGGCCAGCCGCAGCCTGCCCGCGATCTCCCGGTTGGACAGTCCCTCCCCGAGGAGCCGCAGCACGTCGCGTTCGCGCGGGGTCAGCGGTTCCTCGGGGGCACCGGTCAGCGCGGCCGTCGCCGAGGCGCTCATCGCCGTGAGCCCGTCGGCCGCCGCCCGCACCGCCGCCACCAGTTCGTCCCCGGTGGAATCCTTGAGCACGAACCCGTCGGCCCCCGCGGCCAGTGCCTGGCGGATCTCGTGCTGCCTGCCGACGGTGGTCAGCATCAGCACCCGGGGGCGCCGCCCCGGGCTCCGCCGGAGCCTGCGCAGCACCTCGAGCCCGTCGATTCCCGGCAGGTACAGGTCGAGGAGCACGACGTCCACGTCGGTGTCCTGCCGGAGGAGGTCCTCACCGCACCCGTACTGTTCGGTCACCTCGATACCGGGCCGGGTGCCGAGGATGAGCGCCAGCCCCTCCCGGACGAGCGCCTGGTCATCGACGACGGCGACCGTGATCACGGACGCACTCTACTGTCGGGTCCATGCGCCAAGTTTTCGTCACGGCGGTGATCGTGACCGCGGTCTTCCTGGCCGGTGGGGCCTGGTCGCCCCAGCTGGGCTGGCAGGCCGCGCTGCTCAGCGCCGCTCAACTGGCCCCGCTGCTCGGCCGCCACCGGTGGCCGTCGGCGGCACTGGCTCTGGTGGCCGCCGCCACCGTGGCCCGGCTCCTGCTGGCACCGCACAACAACCTGGTGTACCTGCCCGTGCTCGTCGCGCTGTACGGCGTGGCCGGCGTGGTGCGGACCGAACTGTGCCTGCTGGTCGTGGCGGCCGTCGCCGCCGCGGTCTTCCCTTCGAAGGGCCTCCTCGACGGCTCCGTGCTCGCCGCGAGTACCGGGATCCTGGCCTGGTTGCTGGGCCTGGAACGCTGGCGGCAGTTCGCCGAGCGGACCGACCGGGTGGCCCGCCGCCTGCACGACACGCTGGCCCGGAGCACGGCGGTGATGCTGGTGCAGGCCGAAGCGCTGCGCGCGGCCGGTGAACTCAACGAAACCGACCGGCAGCGCGTCGACACGCTGCTTTCGGCGGGCCGTGGCGCGCTGACCCTGGTCCGCCGCACCCTGACGAGCCTGCACGAAGATCACGAGGAACCCCCGGACCTCCCCGAGGTCCTCGCCCGGCTCCGCACCGCCGGACTGCTGCTGGACCGCGACCCCGACCTGACCGCGCTGCCCCGGCCCGTCCGGACCCTCGCCGAACGGGTGGTGGCCGAGGCCGCGGCCAACGCGCTCCGGCACAACGGCGCGGGGGTGCGGCTCCAGGTCGAGGTATGCGAGGGCGACGACCTCGTCACCGTGACCGTCCGCAACGCCGCGAAGGTTTCCACCGCACGGCCCGGCTTCGGCCTGTCCGGTCTCGCCGCGCAGGTGCGGGACGCGGGCGGCACGATCCGCTTCGGCCCGCGGGAAGGGGAATGGCTGGTCAGCGCGACCCTGCCGATGACAGCAGCTGCGACACGGTCACGAACCGGTACCCGCGCTGCCTGAGCCCGTCGATGATCGGGCCCAGCGCGTCCCGGGTCTGCTGCCGCCCCGCGTACATCGCGTGCAGCACGACGATCGAACCGGGGCGCACGTGCTCGAGGGTGTAGTTCGCGGTGGCGGTGGCGCTCGCGTCCACTTCGGGATAGGAGTTGGGCTCCACATCCCACATGATCGTCTTGCGCTGGTGCCCGGCCAGGTAGTGCGGCAGGGCGAACAGTTTCTTGCCGTTCGGTGGCCGGAAGAGGATCTCGCCCGCGTACCCGGTCTGGCGGATCAGCGCGTCGGTCGCCTCGATCTCGTCGGCGACGAATCCCGGAGTCACTAGAACCATCCGCTGGTGGGAAAAGGTGTGGTTGCCGAGCTCGTGCCCGGCCGCGGCGATCTGCCTGCCGAGCTCAGAGTGGGCGGCCAGCTCACGGCCGATCAGGAAGAACGTGGCGGGCACCCCGCGGGCCGCGAGGGTATCCAGGACGGGACGGGTGCCCGCCGGGTCGGGGCCGTCGTCGAAGGTCAGCGCGACCACCTTCTCGGTGGTGTCCACGTGATCGACGATTTCCCCGAAGAACTGGAAGCTCCGCGCATCGGCGACCTTCAGCAGGGCGACCCCGGACCCGAGCACCACGACCAGCGCGGTGACCGCGGCGATCAGCAGGCCGCGTGCCCGCCGGGAAAGCAGGATTCGACGCATGGCGCGAACCCTGCCGTGCGGGGAGTCCGGCCGGAAGCCGCGAAGGTACTAGGACCTTCGGCCGAACCCGGCGCTCAGCCCGCCCGGAAACAGCCCTCGAGGTGGTCGTCGACCATGCCGGTGGCCTGCATGAGCGCGTAACAGGTGGTGGGCCCGAGGAACGCGAAGCCCCGCTTCTTCAGCTCGCGCGCCATCGCCTTCGACTCCGGGGTGATGGCCGGGACCTCGGCCATCGTGGCCGGCCGCGTCCTCGGTCCCGCCGGGGCGAACGACCACAGCAACTCGTCCAGCGGCCGGTCCAGTTCCGCGATCGCCCGCGCGTTGTTGATGGCGGCGAGGATCTTCGCCCGGTTTCGCACGATCGAGGCGTCGGCGAGAAGCCGGGCCACGTCCTCGTCGCCGAACTCGGCGACCTTTTCCGGCACGAACCCGGCGAAGGCGCGGCGGAAACCGTCCCGCTTCCGCAGGATGGTCAGCCACGACAGGCCGGACTGGAAGGCCTCCAGGCACAACCGCTCGTACAGCTCGTCCTGGCCACGGAGCGGCACACCCCACTCCGAGTCGTGGTAGGCCGCGTAGTCGGGCGCGGAATTGCCCCACGGGCACCGGGCGACCCCGTCGGAACCCAGCAGGCCGGTCATCTCTCCCCCATCGAATAGTTCTCCGCGAACGCCGCGAACCGGCGCAGCGACTCGCGCAGGCCGAGCCTGAACGCGGGCTTCACCGCGGGCCAGCCGAGCTTGCCGAGCGGCCCGAACGGCAGGACCAGGCTCTCCGACCACACGAACACCGACTCCTGCGGCCCCTTGGCGTGCACGTGGAAGGCGCCGCTTCCCCGCACGACCCGGCCGAGGTGACGGACCGTGCACCGCACCGGCGGCTCCCAGGTGGTGATCTCCATCGTGTCGGTGAACCCGATGCCCCGGACACCGGTGAACGCGGCGATGCGCGACCCCACGCTCCGCCCGTCCCCCGACACCACGCGGACGTCCGTGCCGAGCATCCACTCGTGCTGGCGCGGCCAGTCGGTGAGCGCGAGCCAGGTCGTCCCCGCGGGTGCGGCGACCTCGACGGAAACCACCAGATCGGTCATCTCGACCTCTCGCGCTCGTCCTCCAGTTCCCGCACCCGGGCACGGAGGGTGTCGATCTCACCACCGAGCCGCCGTATCACCCAGTCCACTTCGGACATCTTGTAGCCGCGCAGCACGAGCTGGAACTTCACCGCCTGCACGTCCTCCCCGGTGATGTCACGCACGGGCAGTCTCGTGGGCGAGCTGCCCGGCGGCAGCGGGGCGAGCTCTTCACCGCGCCCGAACACGACGGCGGCCAGCAGGAACACCACCGCCGCCACGAGCAGCATGACTACGAGGTAGATGAGCGCGGTCGTCACGCGACGATCGTGACACACGACGGCGTGCCGCGTCCGTCAAGCACGGCGAGTCGCGTGGCGCGGCACCCGGTGCCACTTCCGGCGGCGGAACCGGAGCGTACCGTCGTTGGCGCGACCCGGGGGTCCCGCCAGGTCACCACTTCGTGGCGGTCTCCCGGTACCCCTGGAGCGGCCGGGCGCGGAAGTGCCATGCTGGGGACGAGATCGGGACTGGAGGAGTCTTGCTACACCTGTTGATCCGGCTGGTACTCGCGCCGCTGGCGCGCTTCGTCTACCGACCGGAGGTCCACGGCGCGGAGAAGGTGCCGAGGACCGGGCCGGTCATCCTGGCGGCCAACCACCGCGCGGCGGTGGACACCTTCGTGATCCCCATCGCCACCCCCCGCCCGGTGTCGTTCCTCGGCAAGGCCGAGTACTTCACCGGACGCGGCCTGAAGGCCCGGTTCGTGGCGGCCTTCCTGAGCGCACTGGGCTACGTCCCGGTGGAGCGCGGCAACGCGATGGCCGGGCTGGCCGCGCTCGAAGCCGCCCGCAAGGTGCTCGACAAGGGCGGCGTGTTCGGCATCTACCCGGAGGGCACCCGCTCGCTCGACGGGCGGCTCCACCGCGGGCACACCGGGGTCGGCGCGCTCGCGCTGGCCACCGGGGCCAAGGTGGTGCCGGTGGCGCTCACCGGCACCGACAAGATGCTGCCGATCGGCAAGAAGGTGCCCCGGCTGGCGAAGGTCTCGGTGCGCTTCGGCGATCCGCTCGACTTCTCCCGCTACGACGGTCTCGAGTCCTCTCCGGCGATCCGCCGCGCGGTGACGGACGAGATCATGTACGCCATCCTCGAACTGTCCGAGCAGGAGTACGTCGACAAGTACCACAAGCGCCCCGGCGAAGCCGCCTGAGTCGCTGCCGTGAAGGGTCCCTTCACGGCCCGCGCCCGGGTGTCAGCCGATCCACTTGGCGACGGTGGGTGGTTCGTAGGACTCGAACGCGTCGAGCAGGGCCACCGGATCGGGGTCGATGAAGATCAGATCGCGGTGCTGCGGCCGCAGGAAACCCTCGGCCACCATGTGGTCGGCGAACTCCCGCAGCGGCCGGTAGTAGTCCGCCACGTCCACCAGCCCGATCGGCTTGTGGTGCAGACCGAGCTGGGCCCACGTCCACACCTCGGCCAGTTCCTCGAGCGTGCCCGCACCGCCAGGCAGGGCCAGGAATCCGTCCGACAGCTCCGCCATCTTGGCCTTGCGCTCGTGCATCCCGGCGGTCACGTGCAGTTCGGTCAGGTCGGCGTGCGCGATCTCCACCCGCATCAGGTGCTTCGGGATGACCCCGATCACCTCACCGCCCGCGGCCAGTGCCGCGTCCGCGACCACGCCCATGATGCCGACGCTCGCACCGCCGTAGACCAGGCCGATGCCGCGTTCGGCGAGCAGTTTGCCCAGCGCGGCGGCCTGCTCGGCGTAGACCGGGTCGTTGCCCGACGACGAGCCGCAGAACACGCAGATCCGGCGCATCAGTGGGTCTCCTCCCATGCCTTGTACGCCTCCCGCACCACGCGCACCGCGTCCTCGACGTCGTCGGTGAGGTGGAGCAGGGCCAGGTCCTTCTCGCCGATCTTGCCCTCGCCGTGGACCGACTCGCGCACCCAGTCGTACAGCCCACCCCAGTAGGACCGTCCGAAGAGGACGACCGGGAACTTCGTCACCTTCTTGGTCTGCACCAGAGTGAGCGCCTCGAACAACTCGTCAAGGGTGCCGAACCCACCGGGCAGGCAGATGAACGCCTGGGCGTACTTGATGAACATCGTCTTGCGGGCGAAGAAATACCGGAAGTTCACGCCGAGATCGACCCAGGGGTTCAGCCCCTGCTCGAACGGCAGCTCGATGCCCAGCCCCACCGACAGCCCACCTGCCTCGGAGGCGCCGCGGTTGACCGCCTCCATGGAGCCGGGTCCACCGCCGGTGATCACCGCGAAACCCGCTTCCGCCAGCGCCGACCCGATCTTGCGGCCGAGTTCGTATTCGGGGTGGTCGCGTTGTGTGCGGGCGGAGCCGAACACGGTGACCGCGCGCGGAACCTCGGCGAGCGCGCCGAACCCTTCGACGAACTCGGCCTGGATGCGCAGCACGCGCCACGGGTCGGTGTGCACCCAGTCCGTCGGCCCGCGCGAATCCAGCAGCCGCTGGTCGGTGGTGCTCGCCTCGACCCGCCTGCCCCGCCGGAGCACGACCGGCCCCCGGTGCTTCTCCAGCGGGTGTTCGGGATAGTCGGCGACTTCGTCCGTCTCGTCCATCGTCACCCCCGCGAGCTTAACGACCCGACAGGAAATCCCGCAGTACCCCGGCGACCTGCCGGATCTCCCCGGCCCACACGTGCTCCTGGCGGGTGTGCGCCAGCGTCGGGTCGCCGGGGCCGAAGTTGACCGCGGGCATACCCAGCGCGGCGAACCGCGCCACGTCGGTCCAGCCGAGTTTCGCCGCGGCCTTCCCGCCCGCCGCGCGCACCAGTTCGGCCGCGGCCGGTGCGGTCAGCCCGGGCAGTGCGCCCGCGGAGACGTCCACAACGGACAGATCGAAGCCGTCGAAAACCTCGCGCAGGTGGGCTTCCGCCTGTTCCGGGCTGCGGTCGGGCGCGAACCGGAAGTTGACCGCGAGCACCGCCTCGTCGGGGACGACGTTGCCCGCCACCCCGCCGGACACCCGGACCGCCTGCAGGCCCTCCCGGTAGGTGAGGCCGTCGATCTCCACGTCGCGCGGCCGGTACCCGGCGAGCCTGCGCAGCGGTTCGACGAGCGCGTGGATCGCGTTTTCCCCCATCCAGGCCCGCGCCGTGTGCGCGCGGCGCCCGGCCAGCCGCAGCTCGACCCGCATGGTGCCCTGACAGCCCGCCTCGATCACCGCGTTGGACGGTTCGCCGACGATCGCCAGCTCGCCCGCCAGCCATTCGGGCAGCTCCCGCTGGATCCGGCCCAGCCCGTTGCGGACCGCCTCGACCTCTTCGCAGTCGTAGAACACGAAGGTCAGGTCGTGGCGCGGCTCGGTGACCGTCGCCGCCAGGTGCAGGAACACCGCGTCCCCGCCCTTCATGTCCACCGTGCCGAGGCCGTGCAGCACCTCCCCGTCCCGCCGGACGGGCAGGTTCTCGTTCACCGGAACGGTGTCCAGGTGCCCGGCGAGCACGACCCGCGACGCCCGGCCCAGGTTCGTCCTGGCGAGCACCGCGTCGCCGTTGCGGACGACCTCGAGGTGTCCCAGCCCCTCCAGCGCGGCCTGCACGGCGTCGGCGATCGCCGCTTCCGAGCCCGAGACGCTCGGGATGTCCACCAACGCGCAGGTCAGATCGACGGGATCGGCGTGCAGGTCCAGAGTCATGACCTGGAGACTAGCCTCGGCGCGACTGCGGTGACGCTGCGCGTACGGTGGCAGGCGTGCGCACGCGAATGATCCTGGCCGTCCTTGCCACGGCACTCGTGGTGGCCGCCTGCGGCACCGACACCGGCACGAAACCGAGCAGCACCGGGCAGGTCGTCAGCCCGAGCGTGCTGGCCGTCAAGCTCCGCGCGTTGTCCGCCGACGACTGCTTCACGTCCCCGGCCACCCAGGCCCCCAAGGGGTGTGAGAAGTACGTCACCGAGATCGCCAGCACGGTCGGCATGGTGCGGCAGCTCGCGGGCCCGAAGCTCTCCGGGCTCAACCCGCTCGCGGACACCCTCGACCGCAGCGTCGCGTCCTACCGCACAGCGCACTGCGAGACGGTCACCGCACCCGGCGACCCGTGCACCGCGGCGCTGACGACGATCTCGACGACCCTGCGTGACGTCAAGGGCGTCGTCGAGACTCAGGCCACCACGGGCTGACCGCCCCCGCCGGTTACCGTAGGGGCTGTGAGCGAACAGACCCCGAATCCCGAGACCACCGGCGCCCACGGCGTCGGCTTGGCGACCGTCTCCGAAGACGGCACCGTGCTGGACACCTGGTTCCCGCATCCGAAGCTGGACGAGCCGGGGACCGCCGGGACGGAACGGCTCACCCGGGAACAGGTCGTCGAGGTGCTGGGTGAGGCGGCGGCGGCGCTGCTCGGCCCGGATCCGGCGCGCGGGGTCGAGGTGATCGCGGTCCGCACCCGGATCAGCAGGCTCGCCGAGGCACCCGCCGACGCGCACGACGTCTACCTGCGCCTGCACCTGCTTTCCCATCGGCTGGTGCGCCCGCACGGGCAGAACCTCGACGGGATCTTCGGCCTGCTCGCCAACGTCGTGTGGACCAACCACGGCCCGTGCCCCGTCGACGGCTTCGAGGCGGCCCGGATGCGGCTGCGGTCCCGGGGGACGGTGACCGTGTACAGCGTGGACAAGTTCCCCCGGATGGTCGACTACGTGCTGCCGACCGGGGTGCGGATCGGCGACGCGGACCGCGTGCGCCTCGGCGCGCACCTGTCGGCGGGCACGACCGTGATGCACGAAGGCTTCGTGAACTTCAACGCGGGCACGCTCGGCGCTTCGATGATCGAGGGCCGGGTTTCCGCGGGCGTGGTCGTGGGCGACGGCACCGACGTCGGCGGCGGCGCCTCGATCATGGGCACGCTCTCCGGTGGCGGCAAGGAAGTGATCTCCCTCGGCGAGCGCTGCCTGATCGGCGCGAACGGCGGGGTGGGCATCTCGCTCGGCGACGACTCGGTGGTCGAGGCCGGGCTGTACATCACGGCGGGCACGAAGGTGCTCGTCGAGGGCCGCTCGGTGAAGGCGCGCGAGCTCTCCGGTATCTCCAACGCGCTGTTCCGCCGCAACTCGGCCACGGGCGCGGTCGAGGTGGTCCCGCGCGCCGGCGCCACCGTCGAACTCAACGCGGCCCTCCACGCCAACGACTGATCGCACCGAGGTGTCCGTCGGGGCGGATCAGGAATTCCGTCCCGTCGGTGGCGTGATAGGCGGCGAAGGCGTGTCCCTCGGCGTCCACCACCGACAGTCCCGCGACCCGCTGCCCGGGGCGCAGCACCGCGTACACGTGCGGCGTCCCGGGCGTGGCCTCGGCTCCGAACACCAGGCGGGTGGCGTGCGGACCGCGGAACAGGTCGAACAGCCGTAACCGCTTGCCGTTCCCGTCCACGACGGGCGCGTCCGGCGCCCGGTCCCCCGTCACCAGGTCCCCCGGGCCCGTCCGGTAGCTGATGTCCAGCTGCCAGGTGTCCTCCCCCCGTTCGAGGGCGTCCTCCGCCCCCTCGACGTGCTTTCGCAGCAGTCGGGTGCTGACCTCCAGGACCCGGATCGCGACCGCGCGCCGCTCGGTCTCGTAGCTGTCGAGCAGCGCGGGATCGCCGTCGGCCAGCTTCCAGCCGAGGTTGTAGGCGTCCTGCACGCCCGTGTTCAGGCCCTGGCCACCGGTGGGCGGATGGACGTGTGCCGCGTCCCCGGCAAGGAAGACCCGCCCATCGCGGAAGCGCTCCGCAAGTCGCACGTTCGGGCGCCAGATGGTGGACCAGGCGAGCCCGTCCAGGCGCACTCCCGCACCCAGCGCGTCGAGTTGGGACTGCAGGGTTTCCAGCGACGCCGAGGTCTCGCCCTCGGGTAGCGGCGCACCGAACTGGAACAGTCCGGTGCCCGGCAGCGGGCTCAGCATCACCCCGGACATCGGCTCCCCCGCCCGCGCGAACCAGTACCCGTATGACGGGTCCAGGTCCGGCACGGCGACGTCTCCGAGCAGCATCCTGATCGATTCGTCGGTGCTTCCCTCGAACGCGATGCCCAGCGTCTTCCGCACGAAGCTCTTGCCGCCGTCCGCGCCCACCAGGTAGTCGGCGCGCACCTCGTCGCCGGTGGACAGCATCGCGGTCACGCCGCCGCCGTCCTGGCGGAAGGCCACCAGTTCGGTGCCCAGTTCGACCTGGACGCCGTACTCGGCGAGGCGGTCCCGCAGCAGCCCTTCGGTCTGGGACTGGCCGAGCACCCACCCGTTCGGGTAGGGCACCGCGGGCGTGGGCTCGCGAAACGGGCTCATCCGCCGTTCCCCGGCGAAGGCTCCGTCGAGGTGAACCCGGAAGGTGGCCTGCGGCGCGCCCGCGGCCAGCACCGCGTCGACGACGCCGAGATCGTCGAACACCTCCAGGGTGCGGGGCTGGATGCCGTCCCCGCGCGATCCGGCGAAGTACTCCGTCGCCTTGTCGATGATGCGCACACCGACACCCCGGCGCGCGAGGTCGATGGCCAGGGTGAGCCCGGTCGGCCCGGCTCCCGCGATCAGTACCCGCATGGTGAACTCCAATTCAGTGAATTAAGGTTCATAATCACCCTGCTAGCGTTCCCCGTCAAGGAGGTGCGGTGAAACGCAAGGAACGGGCGGCCGAGACCGAGGCCGCGCTGAAGGCGGCCGCGAAGCGGCTGTTCGCCACTCGCGGGTATCTGAACACCAAGATCACCGACATCACGGCGGAAGCGGGCCGGGCGGCGGGATCGTTCTACAACCACTTCGCCGGTAAGGAAGAACTACTCGAGGCGCTTCTCGCGGACCTCGCGGAGGCGAGCGACGAGGCGGTAGCCGAGGACGCACACAGCGCCGACTTCTCGGATCCGGCGGCGGTGCGCTTCCACGTGGCCGCCTACTGGCGGTTCTTCCGCGAGAACCGGGCCACCATGCTCGCCCTCCAGCAGGCAGCACTGGTCAACGAAGCCTTCGTCGGCAAGCTGGACGAGTTCGCCAGGGCCCAGGCCGACGAGATCGCCGACCACCTCGACCACGTGGCCCGCCCGCCCGCCGAGCGCGGCGTGAGCATCGCGATGATGTACGCGCTCGTGGACACGTTCGCGCGCACATACCAGGGCGAGCTGCCCGACGACGAAGCCGTCGAAGCGCTCACCCGGTTCGTCTACCGCGGCCTCAACGGCCGCGACTACTGACGGCGCGCTGACTCCTCCGATGAGGCTCGCTACTCCGCGAGGCGCTCGGCGGCGGCCTCGACGCGCTCGTCCGTCGCCGTGAGCGCGACCCGGACATGCCGGTTGCCGCGCGGGCCGTAGAAGGTGCCGGGCGCGACCAGGATCCCGCGCTCGGCGAGCCGGCGCACGGTCACCCAGGCGTCCTCGTCCCGCGTGGCCCACAGGTACAGGCCCGCCTCGGAATGGTCGATGCGGAAACCGTTGTCCTGCAACGCCTTCTGCAGCACCGCCCGGCGCCGTGCATACCGTTCGCGCTGCGTGGCGAGCGCCTCGTCGTCGGCGAGGGCGACGGTCATGGCCTCCTGGACCGGACGCGGCACGATCATGCCCGCGTGCTTGCGCACCGCGAGCAACTCGGCCACCAGCGCCGGATCGCCGGTCACGAAACCCGCCCGGTAGCTGGCCAGGTTCGCCGACTTCGACAGCGAGTGCACGGCGAGCAGACCGGTCAGGTCGCCGCCGTGGACGGACGGGTGCAGCACCGAAACCGGCTCGGACTCCCAACCCAGCGCCAGGTAGCACTCGTCGGAGACCACCACCACGCCGCGCTCGCGGGCCCACTCGACCACCTTGCGCAGATGCTCGACCCCGAGCACCCGGCCGGTGGGATTGGACGGCGAGTTGAGCCAGATCAGCGCCGGCCGTTGCGGGCCCAGCGCGAGCAGGCTGTCCGCGCGCAGCACCTGCGCCCCGGCCAGCAGCGCACCCACCTCGTAGGTCGGGTACGCCAGTTCGGGGATCACCACCGTGTCGCCGGGACCCAGCCCCAGCAACCGCGGCAGCCAGGCCACCAGCTCCTTGGAGCCGATGGTGGGCAGTACCGCGTCCCGCTCCAGCCCCTCGACCCCGTGACGGCGGCGCAGCGCACCCACGGCCGCCTCACGCAACTCCGGAGTGCCGTGGGTCTGCGGGTAGCCGGGGATGTCCGAAACCGAGGCCAGTGCGTCACGGATGGCGGCGGGCACCGGGTCGACCGGCGTGCCGACGGACAGGTCGACCACGCCACCGGGGTGCGCGTGGGCGACCGCCTTGACCTCGGCGAGGGAATCCCACGGAAAGTCGGGGAGGGAACTCCCCGCGGACCTCATTCGCCCTGCGGGGGCAGGTCCTTGATCCACTGCGGATCGTCGCTGACCTTGCCCACCTTGGAGGCCCCGCCCGGGGAGCCCAGCTTGTCGAAGAAGTCCACGTTGGCCTTGGTGTACTCGGCCCACTCGTCCGGGACGTCGTCTTCGTAGTAGATGGCTTCGACCGGGCACACCGGCTCGCAGGCACCGCAGTCCACGCACTCGTCGGGGTGGATGTAGAGCATCCGGTCGCCCTCGTAGATGCAGTCGACTGGGCACTCGTCGATGCACGCCTTGTCGAGCACGTCGACGCAGGGCTCGGCGATCACGTAGGTCACTGCGTTCTCCTGCTGTTGAATGAGATCCGGCTTCTGGCTCGGACATTACGCGGCCCGGGCCGGGTATTCCTAGGTAAGGGCACCCTAATTCGGGTACTGATCGGCAGAATACCGGGCATGGACCCCAACGAAACGCTGGAGCGGCAGTGCGCCGACGCGTGGCCGCCGGTGGCCGAGGACAAGGTCGGTGACTGGCGTTTACGTGCCGCGGGCGGCTTCACCGGCCGGGCGAACAGCGCGCTGGCGATCGGCGATCCCGGCGTCGGGGTGCCGGAAGCCCTTGATCGAGTCTGTGACTTCGCCCACGTCCACGCGGTCCCTCCGATGGTCCAGGTGGTCGAGGGAAGCCGGACCGAGCGGGCGATCGAGGCGGCGGGCTGGGTGCCCCACGTCCAGCACGCGAAGGGCCACCTGGTCTCGGTGCTCGTCAGCCCGCTCACCGACGGCGCGGCACACGCACGCGAGGACGTGACCATCCGGTCCGCCCCCACTCCCGCCTGGTGGGAACTGGCCGCGGGCACCGCGGAGCCGGGTTCCGCCCAACGGCACGTGCTCACCACCGGCGAGATCGGCTACGGGGACGCCGCGAGCGGGGCCGGTGCGGTGCGGGCCGCCGTCGTCGAAGACGTGCTGCACGTCTCCTGCCTGGCCGTCCGGCCGGAGCACCGGCGGCGAGGGCTGGCCAAGGCACTGCTCGCCGCGTCCGGCGCGTGGGCGGCCGGCCGCGGCGCGACCCGGTGCGCACTCCAGGTTTCGGTGGACAACGCGCCCGCTCTCGCGCTCTACGCCGCGCTCGGATTCCGCGAGCACCATCGGTACCGCTACTGGATTCCGGCGTGGAAGGATCGATCCCTGTGAAGGTTGTCGTAGTTGTCGGCGGGGTGGGCGGAGCCCGCTTCCTGCTCGGGGTGAAGGCCGCGCTCGGCCTGCCCCCCATCGGTCCGGGCGAGTCCCCCCACGAGGTCACGGCGGTGGTGAACACCGGCGACGACGTGTGGATGCACGGCCTCCGGATCGCCCCGGACCTCGACACGTGCATGTACACCCTGGGCGGTGGCATCGACTCCGAACGCGGTTGGGGCCACCAGGGCGAGACCTGGGTGGTCAAGGAGGAACTGGCCGCCTACGACGCCGAACCCAGCTGGTTCGGCCTTGGCGACAAGGACATCGCCACCCACCTCATCCGCAGCCAGATGCTGCGCGCGGGTTATCCGCTCTCGGCGGTCACGGAGGCGCTGTGCGCCCGGTGGAAGCCCGGGGTGCGCCTGCTGCCGATGACCGACGACCGGGTGGAGACCCACGTCGTGGTGGACGATCCGGACCAGCCGGGGCAGCGCAAGGCGCTGCACTTCCAGGAGTGGTGGGTGCGCTACAAGGCCGCGCTGCCCGCGCACTCGATCGTGCCGGTGGGCGCCGACGAGGCCAAGCCGGGGCCCGGGGTGCTGGAAGCGATCGCCGAAGCCGACGCGGTGCTGTTCGCGCCGTCGAATCCGGTGGTGTCGATCGGCACCGTGCTGGCCGTGCCCGGGATCCGGGACGCACTGCGCAAGACGGCGGCCGGCGTGGTCGGCGTGTCCCCCATCATCGGCGGCAAGCCCGTGCGCGGGATGGCCGATGCCTGCCTGACCGCGATCGGGGTGGAGACCTCCGCCGAGGCGGTCGGCCGGTACTACGGCTCGCGCCAGACCTCCGAAGACGGGCTGCTCGACGGCTGGCTGGTGGCCCCCGGCGAGCAGGTGCACGTGCCCGGTGTCGCGGTGCGGCCGGTCCCGCTGCTGATGTCCGATGTGCAGGCCACCGCGGAGATGGCGAAGGCGGCCCTCGAACTGTCCGGGGTGGACCTTGACTGACCAGCGGCACGAGCACTCCTCGCCCCGGCTGGAGATCCTTCCGGTCGAGGGGCTGCCGGAGTTCCGGCCCGGCGACGACCTGACCAGCGCGATCGCGGACGCGGCGCGCTGGTTGCGCTCCGGCGACGTCGTGGTGGTCACCAGCAAGGTGGTCTCGAAGGTCGAGGGCAGGCTGATCCGCGTGCCCAGCGACCCGGACGCCCGCGACGAAGCACGCCGGCAGCTCGTCGAAGAGGAGGCCGAGCGGGTGCTCGCCCGGTTCGGCCGGACCCTGATCACGCAGAACCGGCTCGGGATCGTGCAAGCCGCCTCCGGGGTGGACGGATCGAACGTGGCGGGTGACGAGATCGCCCTGCTGCCCGCCGATCCCGACGCCTCCGCGCTCGCACTGCGCAACGGACTCCGGGAACGGCTCGGCGTCGAGGTGGCGGTGGTGGTCACCGACACCATGGGCCGGGCCTGGCGGGTCGGCCAGACCGACGCGGCCATCGGTTCCTCCGGGCTGCGGGTGCTGCACTCCTACGGCGGCGTGGTCGACGCGCAGGGCAACGAACTGCAGGTCACCGAGATCGCGATGGCCGACGAACTGGCCGCGGCGGCGGATCTGGTGAAGGGCAAGCTGCGGGCGACCCCGGTGGCGGTGGTCCGCGGAATGTCCCTTGTGGACGACGGCTCGTCGGCACGGGATCTGGTCCGCCCGGTGGAGCAGGACCTCTTCCGGCTCGGCACCGCGGAGGCGATCGCGCAGGGCCGCCGCGAGGCGGTGCTGGTGCGCCGGTCGGTGCGCGAGTTCACCGGCGAGGCGGTCGATCCGGACGCCCTGCGGCGGGCGGTCGGCGCCGCGCTGACCGCGCCCGCCCCGCACCACACCCGCCCGGTCCGGTTCGTGTGGCTGCGCGACCACGGCCTGCGCCGCAAACTGCTGGAGGCGATGCGGGAATCCTGGCGTGCCGACCTGCGCGGCGACGGGTTCACCGACGAGCAGATCGCCCGCCGGGTGGCGCGCGGCGACATCCTGTTCTCCGCGCCCGAGGTGGTGGTGCCGTTCCTGGTCCCCGACGGCGCGCACACCTATCCCGACGACCGGCGCAACGCCTGCGAGCGGACCATGTTCACGGTCGCCGCCGGTGCCGCCGTGCAGGGCCTGCTGGTGGCGCTGGCCGCCGAGGAACTCGGGTCGTGCTGGATCGGCTCGACGATCTTCGCCGCCGATGTGGTGCGGGAGGTGCTGGGCCTGGCCGCGGACTGGCACCCGCTGGGTGCGGTGGCCATCGGCCACCCGGTGACCCCCTCGGCCCCGCGCCCGCCCCGGGAACTGGCGGAAGGACTGCTGGAACTGTGAGCCTGCACCGATCCGCGGCCTCCACTTTGGACTCCTGGCGGCCGGCGACGGCCGCGCAGGAGTCCCTGCGGCAGGCCTTCCTCGGCTTCCTGGCCGCCCGCGAGGACGCCTGCGCCCGCTCGTGCGCGGCCGGGCATCTGACCGCGTCGGTCGTGCTGCTCGACCACGAACGACGGCACGTGCTGCTGACCCTGCACCCCCGCGTCGGCCGCTGGCTGCAGCTCGGCGGCCACTGCGAACCCGGCGACGCGTCGCTGGCGGACGCGGCGTTGCGGGAGGCCCGGGAAGAGTCGGGCATCGGCGATCTGCGCATCGTGCCCGAACCGATCCACCTCGACGTGCACCCGATCACCTGCTCGCTGGGCGTGCCGACGCGGCATTTCGACGTCCGCTTCACCGTGCAGGCGCCGCCGGGTGCCCGCCCGGTGCGCAGCGACGAGTCCGATGACCTGCGCTGGTGGCCGGTGGACGCCCTGCCGGAGGGCTCGGACGATCTCGCCGAACTCGTGGCGGCGGCCGGATGATCGTCCGCGTCGATCCGGCCTCGCCCGTCCCGCCCTACGAACAGGTGCGGTCGGGTCTGGCGCGGCAGATCAACGACGGCACCCTGGCGGTGGGCACGAAACTGCCCACCGTGCGGCAACTGGCGGCGGAGGTGGGCATCGCGCCCAACACCATCGCCCGCGCCTACCGGGAACTGGAGGAAGCGGGCCTGATCGAGACGCGGGGCCGCGCCGGGAGTTTCGTGGGTTCCTCCGGAGACGAGACGCGGCAACGTGCCCGGGAGGCCGCGGCGGCCTACGCCGAGACCGCGCGCGCCCTGGGGCTGTCCCGCGAGGAGGCCCTCGCCGTCGTCACCGCCGCTCTGGGAGGCCTTGCCTAGGCGGTGTCTCCTGATCAGGGGAAACGGTGGCCACTCCACGCCAGGGTTTTGGTCACTCAGCTGTGCTGTGGGTTCCCGCGTTCGCGGCGGCGCCAGATCCGGCTGCGGAGGTCGGTGCCCCGAATAACCTGAATACGCCATGGCGTCAGGCGGAGCACGTGCAGTTTTGGGTCCGTCGGTGCTTTCCAGAAGTTGCCGAGGTGGTACCCGGCGCCGCGTGGGCTTGTCCTGCGGTAGAGGTCCCACACGTGTTCCTTGCTGGACGGTGTGTTGTCCCACTGGGCAATGGTGTCGATGGCGACCGAGTTGTTCCCCGGTGCCCAGTAGGAGAAGTTGGTGTGGGGATTGCCCGCGATGTGCGCGGCCTTGACCGGGGTGCGATAGGTGGCCAGCCAACCGAGCGGCTCGCCGTCGACCTTCTCCCATACCGGGATGAGCACGCGGGTCCGGGGCCGGTTCTTGGTGTCGATCGTGACCATTGTGGCGTAGTTGATGGCTCCGATGTAGGCGTTGAACTCGGCTTCCAGGGCACTGAACTTGTCGACTGTCGTGGTCATTGACCGTTCCTGAACGATTCGACGGTGCGGGCGAGGCTGGCCGCGCCGTGGCCGGCGGCGACCTGCTGGTCGATGAGCTCCTTGAGCGGGAGGAGCGTGGCGGCGGAGACGCCCTGCGACTCGCTGGCGCGCGTGATCGTGGCCAGCCCGGACTGGTTCATGGCCAGGCTGGACTCCTCCGTCGTGTAGTCCTCGTTGTCGATCTCGTTGGCGAATGTGGACAGTGCTGGGAACAGGTCCGTCAACCAGGACAACAGCTTCGGGGTGAGTTCGGTGACGTTGATTCCCGTGGACCGCGCCATCGCCGCGGCGTGCAGGAAACCACCGAGCGTGCCGTACATTCCGGCGAGGATGGCCACGTCGTAGCCCGAGGCGCGGCCGGCGTCGGTGCCGAGGAAGGTGCTCGTGCCGAGAATGTCCAGTTGGGACCGCCGACGCTGGTAAACGGCAGCGGAACCGCTGTAGTTGACCGACGACTCGGCTGTGCCGAGCGTCCGGGGTACGGCGTACACGGCACCGTGGAGGTACTCCGCGTCGTGCTCGGTGGCCCAGCGGGCGAGTTCCCGTGCGTCTTCCGGGCCGCCGGAGGTGAGGTTCACCAGGGCACGTCCGCGAACGGCATCGGCCGCGCCGGCCAGTACCTCTTGGACTACCTGAGGGTCCAGCAGTGCGACGAGCACGAGTTCGCCGGCGGCGACTGCCTCGGCGGCCGTGGCGGCTGCTGTCGCCCCACGTGCGACGAGCGCTTCCGCCTTGGCCGCGGAGCGATTCCAGACCGTCGTCGGGTGACCGTTGCGCAGGAACGTCTCGGCCAGCGCGCGCCCGAGGTTGCCGAGACCGATGACGGCGACCGGTTCCAGTGTCGTGTTCATGCGTTCAGGTTCGCAGCGCGTGATCAACCCGACCAGTGACACTGGTGACCGCCACCACCAAATTCCTGCCATACGATGCGGTCATGAATGCTGGTTCCGTCGCCCTGGTCGTGCCCGACAAGATCGGAGTCCCGGACCTGTACGAGCTGAGCATTCCGGCCACCGTCTTCGGCATACCGCAGCCCGATCTCGCCGATCCGTGGTACGACCTGCTGTTGTGCGGAACCGGGGAGCGCGAGCGGGACGCCGTGCCCGGGTTCGCGCTACGAAGCCGACACGGGCTGGAAAACCTCGTCGACGCCGACACGGTCATCGTTTCGTGGGTACCGGACGAGGTGATCGACGACAACGCGCCCGTGCCGCCCGACCTCGTCACCGCCCTGCGCCGCGCCCACGACGCGGGCGCCAGGATGGTCTCGCTCTGTGTCGGCGCGTTCGCGCTCGCCGAAGCGGGGCTGCTCGACGGGCGGCGGGCCACCGCGCACTGGATGCACACCGCCCAGCTGGCCGAGCGCTACCCGAAGGTCCAGGTGGACGACTCGGTGCTTTACGTGGACGACGGCGACGTGCTCACCAGCGCCGGGATGACCGCCGGGCTCGACCTCTGTTTACACCTGGTCCGCCGCGACCTCGGCGCGCACGTCGCCAACCAACTCGCCCGCCGCATGGTCGTCCCGGCACATCGCCCGGGTGGCCAGTCCCAGTTCATCGACCTGTCCGTACCCCCCACCGACAACCAGGGTCTCGCACCGGTGCTGGACTGGGCACGCGCCCGTCTCGACCAGCCGCTGACCATCGAGGACCTGGCCCGACGCGCCGCGGTGAGCCCTCGGACCTTCTACCGGCGCCTCCAGGCAGCCACCGGGACGACACCGCTGCAGTGGCTGCTCAACCAGCGCCTCGCCAGGGCGCAGACCCTGCTGGAGTCCACCGACCTCTCCGTCGAGAGGGTCGCGAAGCTCAGCGGCCTCGGCACCGCGAACAACCTCCGCCACCACTTCCTCAAACAGATCGGGATCTCCCCCAGCGACTACCGGCAAGCGTTCCTCCGGTAACCTTGAGTAACAACCCCGGCAGATCACATCGCGCGGTAGTCGCGGATGGGGTAGCGGGGGGCGAAGCGCGGACGGCGGAAACCGGCGGCTTCGAGATACCGCACCGCCCGCTGGCGCTGCGGCGAGTACGGCGCCAGCGCCTCGGCCAGCCCCTCGTCGTCGAGCGGCACCCCGAGCAGGGCGTGCCCGACCACGGTGGGGATGTGGAAATCCCCGAAGCTCACCGCGTCCGGATCGCCCCAGGCCCGCTGCGCCACCTCCGCCGCGGTCCACACCCCGATGCCCGGCACCTTGCGCAACAGCGCCCGTCCCGGCTCGCCGCGCAGTTCGGCCGCGCGGTCGAGCCGGTGCGCCACCTGCGCCGCGAAGATCAGTGCCCGGCGCCTGCTCAGATCCACCCCGGCCTTGTGCCAGTCCCAGTCCGCGATGCCGAGCACGGCCCGCGGTGTGGGCGGAACCCGCATGCCCGCCGGTGCGGGTCCCGGCGCCGGTTCCCCGAACCGGCGGCACAACTCCCGCCAGGACCGGCGCGCCTCGTGGCCGGTCACCTTCTGTTCGAGCACGGCGGGCAGCAGCGCGTCCCAGACGCGGCCCGTGCTGCCCAGCCGCAGCCCCGGCAGGCGGTGGCGCGCGTCGGCGACCGGCGGGTGGTGCGCCACGAAACCGGAGTCGTCGTCCTCCGCACCGAGTAGTGCGGGCACGCCCTCCAGCAACGGTTCCGCACCCGGCCCCCACGCGCGCGCCTCCACGTCGCCGTCGGCGAACCGCCGCAACGCCAGCGTGCCCGGCCCCGCCGGGGTGTTGCCGGTCAGCCACACCACCCCCGTGTCGTCGACCCGCAGGCACGGATCCCCCTTGCCCCGCCGCAACGGCCGGAGCACCGCGCCGAGGTCCAAAGTGGACCGAGGGTGGTACAGCATCTAGGACCTGTATCGAAGTCGGTTCTGGTTGGAGAGAGGCGAGTTTCGCGCTTCAAGCGGCGTCAGCCGCTTGCTGTGGGCCGTCAACTTGCACCGCCGCGGGTTCTCAGGCGGTTCCTGGCGAGGACAGCTCCGACGTGGTTGGCATTCATGAGGAGGAGATCCCGCAGTCAGGGACCGCCTGAGGTTCCGCTACCCGCACCGGCACGCAAACCACCTCGATACAATTCTCTAGGCGTCGCTGGAGAAGCGGATCGCTCCGTCGGGCAGCGTCACACCCGGCCAGACGCGTGCGCCGCGCAGCAGTTCACATCCGGCTCCGACGACCGCGCCGTCACCCAGGACGACACCCCGCAGCACCGCCCCGGCCCCGACCTTCGCCCCCGCTCCGATCACGGAGTCCTCGATCACCGCGCCCGCCTCAACGGTCACTCCGTCGAACAGCACCGAACCGGCGACGCTCGCGCCCGCGGCGATCTCGGCGCCCGCACCGATCGTCGAACCGCCGCTGACCTCCGCGTCCGCCATCACCTTCGCCCCGTCGAGCACCAGCGCCTCACCGGTGGGCCCGGGCAGGGCCGAGGTGGGCGCGAGCCCGCGCACGAGATCCGCCGAACCCCGCACGAACGCCTCCGGCGTGCCCACGTCGAGCCAGTACGAGGCGTCCACGAAACCGTGCACGTGCGCCCCCGCGGCCAGCAGCCCGGGGAAGGTCTCGCGCTCCACGGAAACCCGGCGACCGGCCGGAATGGACTCGATCACCGAGCGGCGGAAGACGTAGCAGCCGGCGTTGATCTGGTCCGTCGGCGGATTCTGGGTCTTCTCCAGGAACGCGGTCACCCGGCCGTCCGCGTCCGTCGGCACCGAGCCGAACCGGCTCGGATCGTCCACCCGCTGCAGATGCAGGGTGACGTCGGCCGAGGCGTCGTGGTGCGCCCGGACGAGCGCGCCGAGGTCGGCGCCGGAAAGGATGTCGCCGTTGAAGATCACGGCGTGCTCGGCGCGCAGGCGGTCGTAGACGTTGCGGATGGCACCACCGGTGTCCAGCGGCTCGTTCTCCACCACGTACTCGAGTTCGAGGCCGAGCGCGGCACCGTCGCCGAAGTACCGCTCGAAGACCTCGGCCTGGTACGAGGTGCCGAGCACCACGTGCCTGATGCCGGCCGCGCGGATCCGGGACAGCAGGTGGGTCAGGAACGGAACCCCCGCCGTGGGCAGCATCGGTTTGGGCGCGGACAGCGTCAGCGGGCGCAGGCGGGTCCCCTTGCCACCCACGAGCACCACCGCGTCGACAGCGAGCTCCGACGTCACAGCTTCCTCCCTGTGCGTTCCCGAATGCCCGAAACGCTCGATTCCGTTCCTATCACGTGTCCGCCGGGCGACAAGCCGTGGGAAACACTGACGGCGAGCGCCTGGAGGGCCTACCCTAGACAGCACACGGGTGGCCCCGGTCGGAGAGGGCCTCAGGTCGAGTCGGGAGGCCGAGCGGATGGACCCCCGCGAACGAGCGGACGCGTTGCTGGCTCGAGCGAGGGCCCGCGGCGCCTTCGTCGTCACACCCGATGACGCAATCTCTCCGATGGACGCGTCGAACACCCAGCAGATCCCGCGGGACGTGGTCAACCGTATCGATCGCGGCGAAGACCCGGACACCACCGCCGTGGTGCCCGCCTCGGTGATCGACTCGGTGCAGGGCAGCCTGCCGGAGAAGCCGGGCACCAGGGTCGACCTGAACCCGGTCACCCAGCCGCTGCGGCACCCGCGCGCCCAGTCCCAGCCCCCGGCGCGGTCCCAGTCCCAGGCACCGGCGCAGCCGCAGTCCCCGGCGCAGGCCCAGGAACGGGAGGTGGAGGGACTCATCCCCACCACCACCCAGTCCACCGGCCGCTCCGACCTCTCGCGCCGCCTCGAAGGCCTCTGACCCCGCGTCCGCGGCGGGCAGGGCACGCTCGAGGGGTTACAGGCCGCGGGTTTCGATCTTCAGGCGCAGCTGCAGGCCGAGCTTGATCGCGGCCAGGACGGGCTTCCAGGCCGGGCCCCGGTGCCGGTCGGCGAGGTAGCGATAGGCGCTGGCGTGGTGCGCGGCCAGCATCTTCTTCGGCACGCGCGAGGTCGCCTTGCCGCCGATGTGCGTGACGGCCGCCGAGGGCACGTAGACGTTCTGCCATCCGGCGCGCCCGATCCGGTCACCGAGATCGACGTCTTCGAAGTACATGAAGTACCGGGGGTCGAACCCTTCGACCGAGTCGAAGGCCTCCCGCCGGAACAGTTCGCACGAACCCGAAAGCCAGCCCGAGGTCCGCTCAACCGGCGCCTTCTCCTGGCGGTACGCCCGCGTCCACGGGTTGGCGGGCCAGATCTTGCCGAATACGGCGTGCCCGATGCCGCGGCCCAGCGACGGCAGCAGCCGTGCCGACGGGTACACCGCCCCGTCGGGTTCCCTGATCAGCGGCCCGAACGCCCCACCGCGCGGCCAGCGCCGGGCGGCGTCGAGCAGGACGTCCAACGCCCCCGGCTCCCACTCCAGATCCGGATTGGCCACGACCACCCAGCCGTAGGAGTCGTCGAGTTCGGCCACACCCCGGTTGGCCGCGGCGCCGTAGCCCAGGTTTTCGCCGATGCGCAGCAGGTGCACGTTGCTTCGCTCGGCGGCCTTGTCGAGCGCGTCGTCGGTGGAGTCGTTGTCCGCGATCACCACGCGCACGTCGCGCGTGGTCGCCGTCTCCAGGGTGTCGAGAAAGCGTGCCAGGTCGTCGCCGGGGAAATAGGTCACCACGACCACGGCCAGCCCATCGCCATAACGTGTCGGCTCGGTCACCCGGTTCATTGTGCCCGGTCCCCCGCGCGCCCGCGGCGCAGCCCCGGCCCTACCCCCGCCGGTGCGCCAGCCAGGCCCGCCCATAGGCCACGCGGTGCCGCTCCGCGCTGGTGGTCCAGGTGAACTCCTTCGCGCGCCGCTGCCCGGCCGCGGCGAGGGACGCGCGGCGGGCCGGATCGTCGAGCAGTTCGGACAGCGCCGCGGCGACATCACCGGCGCCCACGCCGCAGTAGGCGACCGCTTCGCCGCCGACCTCCGGCAGCGAAAGCCGCCGCGTGGTGAGCACACAGGCGCCGCAGGCCATCGCCTCGAGCACGGGCAGGCCGAAACCTTCACCGAGGCTCGGGTACGCGACCAGCAGCGAGCCGCCGAGGAACCCGGCGAGCTGCTCGAACGGCAGATAGCCCGCCCTGATCACGCGCAGCCGCAGCGGCGCCGCATCGAGCGCCTTCTCCACCTGCGCGTCCCAGCCCGGCTGGCCCGCCAGCACGAGGGCGGGCGGATCGGGCCGGTGTTCCACGGCCTTGGCGAATCCACGGATGAGCGCCGGCACGTTCTTGCGCGGTTCGAGGGCGCCGAGGAAGGCCACGTACGGCATGCGTTCCAGACCGAGGGTGGCGCGCGCGGCGCGGATCTCCTCCGGCGACGGCGGGTGGAAGCGCTCGCTGTCCACGCCGTGCTCGATGATTTCCAGCGCGCGCGGGCGGGCCTTCGTGACGCGGGCCAGTTCGTGCGCGGTGGCGCGGCTGGGCACCACGCACAGGTCGGCGCGACGCAGCGCGGTCGCCGTCCAGGTGCGGAAGAACCGTGCCTTGACCGAGGAGTGCAGCACCGCGTCGGTGAAGAACGTGGCGTCGTGGAGGGTCACCACGGAGGCCGCGGGGCTCGCCAGCGGCATCGTGTAGTGCGGTGAATGCACCACGTCCACACCCAGCCGCCGTGCGAGCATCGGCAGCGTGGTCTGCTCCCAGGCCAGCCGCGCGGTCCTGGTCACTGTGGACGGTCCGGCGGGCACCACGCGGGAACGGGGTGCGAGCCGCCGGTAGAGCCGCACGTCCCGAAGCTGGCACACCACCGAAACCGGGGCGCCGTCCGCGTCGAGCGCCTGCACCAGCGAATCCACGTAACGGCCTACTCCGCCCCGGTCCGCCGGCACGGCGGTGGCGTCGATCAGGACGCTGGGTTCGCCTCTTCCCACCCGAGCAGGGTACGACCAGTGGGCGACGGTTTGGTCAGGAAATCACAATCTCGCGGTGCGATGAACGTCCCAAACCGCCTCGGCCGCCCGGTTCCAGGAGAAATCCGCCGCACGGCGACGGCCCGCCGCGGCCATCCGGGCGGCCTCGCCCGGGGAGGAAAGCACTTCCCGCAGGGCGTCCGCGAGCGCTTTCGCCTCGCCCCGGGGCACGCACCGGCCCGCGCCCCCGGCGACCTCCACCAGCGCCGGGGCATCCGAGTGCACCACCGGCACCCCGGCGGCCATGGCCTCCAGTACCGGCAGGCCAAAACCCTCCGCCCGGCTCGGCACGGCGACCACCGCGGCCCGGCGCAGCACCTCGGCGAGCTCTTCGTCCGGTATCCGCCCGAGCAGCCGCAGATCCACGCCGTCCCCGGCGCGCGCCCGGAGATCGAGCCCGCCCCACCCGGGCTGACCGGCGAGCACGAGGGGCACGTCCAGTTCCCGCATCGCCTCGACGAGCACGTCCAGGCCCTTGCGCGGCTCGAGGGTGCCCACGGCCAGCACGTACCGGTCCGGCAGAGCGAACGGGACGGGCGGGCCCGGCCGCGTGAGCGCACCGGCCACCCCGTGCCCGGCGACGTGCACCGGCACCCGCAGCGTGATCCGCGTGCGCAGCTCCTCGGCGACGGCCCGGGTCGGCACGACCAGCCCGGTCGCGTGCCGGGCGGCCCGCGCGATCATCGTCCGGTGCCAGCGGACACCGCGCGGGGTGAGCGTTTCCGGATGGCTCCAGGGCACGGTGTCGTGCACGGTGACCGAGACCCGGCCGCGGGGCGGGGCCAGCGGGGTGGGTGCGTGCACCGCGTCCCCACCCGGCCAGTACGGCAGTCCGGCCTGCCATGCCGCCACCAGGGCACGGGGCGGCAGCAGCAGCCTTCGCGGCCCGTCCACGCCTTCCACCTGCGCCTTTTCCACGTCGGGCCGCCGCGACACGACACTGCCGACGGTCCAGCCGGGCGGAGCCGTCCTGGCCAGCGCGGCCAGCAGTTCGGCGGTGTAGCGGCCGGTCCCGCCCGGGACGGGCGCGAGCAACTGCTCGGCGATGACCACGAGTTGGGGCACGCCCCGTATTCTGCTCGCCGTGGGAGGCGTCGAGACCACCGTGGTGGTCGTCACCTGGCGGGGCGCCGGGCACATCACCGCCTGCCTGGACGCCGTGGCCGCCCAGGAGCGTCCACATCGGACGCTGGTGATCGACAACGCCTCCGACGACGGCACCGCCGCGCTGCTGGCCGCGCACCCGTCCCGGCCCCGCGTGGTCCGCCTGCCCCGCAACACCGGCTACGCCGGGGCGATGCGGATCGCGCTGTCCCTTGTAGACACCCCGCTGATGGCCTGGCTGAACGACGACGCCGTCCCCGCCCCGGACTGGCTCGCCGTCCTGGAGGACGCGCTCGGCCCGGCTGCCGCCGCCTCCGCCCGGCTCGACCGCCCCGACGGCTCGATCCAGTCGCTGGGTGTCCGGCTCACCGCGGACGGTCACGGTGCCGACGCCACCGAGGCCCCGGCCTTCGGGTTCTGCGGCGGCGCCGCGCTGCTGCGAACCGACGCCGTGCGCACCGTCGGCGGCGTGCCCGGGAGTTTCTTCTGCTACTACGAGGACACCGACACCGCCTGGCGGCTGCGCCTGGCCGGGCACGACATCGTCACCGTCCCCGCCGCCCGTGTCACCCACGGTCACGGCGTGAGCACCCGGCCGGGCTCGCCGCTGTTCCACCTGTGGAACGAGCGGAACCGCCTGCTGACGCTGCTGCGCTGCGCCCCGGGCGCGATCGCGCTCCGCGAGCTGGCCCGGTTCGCCGCGATCACGGCCGTCCTGCCGCTGCGCCGCGGGGTGGTGGACGCCCCGAACTTCCGCGTGCCGCTGCGCTGCCGGGTGCTCGCGGAGGTGCTGGTCCGGCTGCCCGGCACGCTCACCGCCCGGCGCGTGGTCACCCGCCGCTCCACCGTGCCCCGCCACGCCGTCTGGCGCGCCTGGGCCCGGTAACCCCGTAGGAGGGTTCCGCACGGGCACCCCGGCCTCACGCCGCTAGACTTCCGCACCAATGGTGGGTGAGTATGGAGGTCGCATTGACCCAGGGGGACACACCACTGCCGCTGGTCTCGGTGATCGTGGTGAACTATCGCGGCGCGGAGGACACCATCACCTGCCTGCGCGCGCTCGTGGCCGATCTCGATTATCCGCGGCTCGAACTGCTGTGCGTGGACAACGCCTCGGGCGGTGACGACGCCGGACGCATCGCGGCGGCGGTGCCCGAGGTCCGGGTGATCCCCTCCGCGACCAACCTCGGCTTCGCCGGGGGCTGCAACCTGGCCGCACGCCAGGCCAAGGGGAGCGTGCTGGCCTTCCTCAACAACGACGCCCGCCCGCACCCGCGGTGGGTCCGGACGGCGGTGGACACGCTCACCGCCGAACCGACGGTCGCCGCGGTCGCGAGCAAGGTGCTCGACTGGGAGGGCACCGGCGTCGACTTCGTCGACGGCGGCCTGACCTGGTTCGGCATGGGGTACAAGCGGCACGCGGGGAGCCCGCTGGCCCAGTTGCCCGCCGCCGAGCACGAGTCCGCCAAGGACGTGCTGTTCGCCACCGGTTCCGCCATGTTCGTGCGGGCCGGGGTGTTCGCCGAACTCGGCGGGTTCGACGAGCGCTTCTTCATGTTCTACGAGGATGTGGACCTCGGCTGGCGGCTGAACCTGCGCGGCTGGCGCGTGCGCTACGTGCCGGAGTCCCTCGCCTACCACCGCCACCACGCGACGATGTCCGAAGTGGACTCGCCGGACACCGGGCGGGAAACCTTCCTGCTGGAGCGCAACGCGCTCGCCGCGCTGTACAAGAACGTCTCCGACGAGACGCTGGCCAAGGCGCTGCCCGCCGCGCTCGCGCTGGCGGTGCGCCGTGCGACCGCGCGCGGCGAACTGGACCCGGTACAGCTCGACCTCGCCCACGGCGTCGGCGCGATCGACACCTCGCCGGTCCCGGTGCCCAGGACCGCCCTCGCCGGTTTCCTGGCCATCGACCAGTTCGTCGAGCTGCTGCCGTCGCTGGCGGAGTCCCGCAAGACCGAGCAGGCGGCCAGGGTCCGCACCGACGCCGACCTGATCCCCCTGCTGCGCAAGGCACTCGAACCGGCCTATCCGCTGGAGCGCTATCTCGCCGCGCACGAGATCCTGGTGGAGGCCTTCGGCATCGAGCGGCTGTTCGGGCAGCGTCGCCGGATCCTGGTGATCACCGGTGACGCGATCACCGAACGCATGGCGGGCCCGGCGATCCGGGCCTGGAACATCGCGCTGGCCCTGCACGCCGAGCACGACGTCCGGCTGGTCACGGTCAACCCGCTCGCCGCTCCCCCGCCGGCCCCGTTCCCGGTGAGCGCCGCCCGCAGGCGCGATCTCACCGAGCCGATCGAGTGGGCCGACGTGGTGATCCTCCAAGGGCACGTGCTCGAACTGGCGCCGAGCCTGAAGAACGAGCACTCGAACAAGATCGTGGTCTGCGATCTGTACGACCCGATGCACCTGGAACTGCTGGAGCAGGGCAAGAGCGCACCGGACGACCGCCGGGCCGCCGACCTCGCCGGGGTGACCCGGGTGCTGGACGCGCAGCTCGAACGGGGCGACTTCTTCCTCTGCGCCTCGCAGCGGCAGCGGCACTTCTGGCTCGGCCACCTCGCCGCGCTGGGCAGGCTGTCCCCTCGGCTGTACGACGCCGATCCCACGACCCGCTCGCTGCTGGCGGTCGTCCCGTTCGGACTGCCCGCCGAACCCCCGGTACGCACCGGGCCCGGCCTGCGCGCGCAACTGGACGGCATCGCCGAAACCGACCACGTGGTGCTGTGGGCAGGCGGCGTGTACAGCTGGTTCGACCCGCTCACCCTGGTCCGCGCGATCGAGGAGCTGCGGCAGCGGCGCCCGGACGTCCGGCTGGTGTTCCTCGGCATGCGGCACCCCAATCCCGAAGTGGCCGAAATGGACATCGGTGCCCGCACCATCGCCCTGTCCGACCGGCTCGGCCTCACCGGCAAACACGTGTTCTTCAACGAGCAGTGGGTGCCCTACGCCGAGCGGCAGAACTGGCTGCTGGACGCCGACTGCGGGGTCACCACCCACTTCGAGCACGTGGAGACCACCTTCGCGTTCCGCACCCGGGTGCTGGACTACCTGTGGTCCGGGCTGCCGATCGTCACCACCGACGGGGATGCCTTCGCCGACCTGGTGCGCACCGAACGCCTCGGCGTGGTCGTCCCGGCCGAGGACGAGCAGGCACTGGCCGACGCGCTCGAACGGACCCTGTACGACACGGAGTTCGCCGACGGCTGCAAGGAACGCATCGCCGAGGTCGCCCGGCGCTACACCTGGCCGGAGGCGCTCGCCCCGCTGGTGGAGTTCTGCCGGGACCCGCGCCCGGCCGCCGACCGCCTGCCCGGCGCCACCGACCTCGTGGTCTCCGAACCGGTACGCGGCGCCGAACTCGTCCGGCGGGACCTGGCCCTGGTCCGGGAGTACCTCGCCGACGGCGGCCCCACCGAACTCGCCCGCAGGGTGGCGGGACGGCTCCGGAAAGTGGCGCGGCGCCGTGGCTGAGCGAGCGCTGCGGGTACTGCTGGACGGCACTCCCCTGCTCGGGAACCGGACCGGCATCGGCCGCTACACCGCCGCGCTCGCCGAGGAACTGGCCTCACGGTCCGATGTGGACATGCGGGCGGTCGCCTTCACCCTTCGCGGCTGGCGGCGCCTGCGGCGCGTCCTGCCGCACGGCGCCCGCGCGCGCGGAATGCCGGTCGCCGCTCGCCTGCTGCGCAGCTGCTGGCTGCGCTCGTCGTTCCCACCGGTCGAACTGTTCGCAGGCCGTGCCGATGTCGTGCACGGCACGAACTTCGTGCTGCCCGGCTCGCTGCGCGCCGCGGGCGTGCTCACCATCCACGACCTCGCCTTCCTCGACGCGCCCGGGGAACTCGCGCCCAGCGACCGGCAACTGCCCGAACTGGTCCGACGCGGCGCGCGGCACGCGGGCGTGATCTGCACGCCGACCGCCGCGGTGGCCGACAGCGTGGCCGAGCGGCTGTCCGTTCCGCGCGAGAAGATCGTGGTGACCCCGCTGGGCGTGGACGCCGCCTGGTTCACCGGACGGCGCCCCACCCAGGAAATGCGTGAACGGCTGCGCCTGCCCTCGGAGTACCTGCTCTTCGTCGGTGCGGCCGGGCCCCGCAAGGGACTGGACTGGCTGCTCGAGGCGCACGCCGCCGCCCCGGAACTGCCCCCGCTGGTGTTCACCGGACCCGGCTCGTTCCCCCTGTCCGACCGTGCCCAGCACGCCGGGTACCTGTCCGATGTGGACCTGCGGCACGTGGTCGCCGGGGCTTCGGCGCTGGTACTGCCCTCCCGCGACGAAGGGTTCGGCCTGCCCGTGCTCGAAGCCCTCGCCTGCGACGTGCCGGTGGTGTGCACCGACATCCCGGCCCTGCGGGAGATCTCCGGCGGGTACGCGAGCCTGGTGCCCTACGGCGACGTGGACGCGCTCGCCCAGGCCCTGCGCGCCGCGGTGTCCGAACCGCACACCGCGTCCATGTCGGTGCAGCGGCGCACCCATGCCGCGGGCTTCACCTGGCGACGGTGCGCCGACGCCACCGTCGGCGCCTACCGGTTGGCCGCGAAGTAGGCCCGCAGCGCCTCCCGCCACGGGCGCAGCGGCGTCAGCCCGGCCTCCGCCCACGAGGCGCCGGACAGCACCGAGTACGCGGGCCGCGGCGCGAGGCGCGGAAACTCCTCCGTGGTGCAGGGCCGGACGCGGTCCGGGTCCGTGCCGAGTTCGTCGAACACCGCACGCGCCAGCCCGTACCAGGTGGTTTCCCCGCCACCGGTGCAGTGCAGGATCCGCCGGGACGGCCCCCCGTTCTCCACAATGGACTTCCCGAGTTCGAGCAGCCCGGCGGCGAGATCCGCCGACCACGTCGGCGACCCACGCTGATCGTCCACAACGGACAGCTGATCGCGCTCAGCCGCCAGCCGGATCATGGTCTTCACGAAGTTCGACCCGGTCCTTCCGTAGACCCAGGCGGTGCGCACTATCCACGCGCTCGCCCCCGAGCCGAGCACAGCGTCCTCCCCCGCCGCCTTCGTCCGGCCGTAGGCGCTGCGCGGTGCGGGCGCGTCGTCCGTTTCGTACGGGCGATCGGCGTCCCCGGCGAACACGTAGTCGGTCGACACGTGGATCAACGGCACCCGCCGCGACGAACACGCCGCCGCCAGCACGCGCGGACCGTCCGCGTTGACCGCGAAGGCCTGCCGTTCCTCGGTTTCCGCCGCGTCCACGGCGGTGTAGGCGGCGGCGTTGACCACCAGCGGCCGCCTTCCCGTCTCGCGGGCCCGCTCCGCGAGCGCGCTCACCGCGGCGACCACGGACCCCGCGCTCGTCACGTCCAGTTCGGCCGAGCCGGGCGCCACCACCTCGATCTCCGGCCCGGCCAGTGCGGCGAGGTCCCGGCCGAGCTGCCCGGTCCCGCCGGGTACCAGCACGCTGAGCATCGGTGCCCTCACTTCCCCGCGAGTGCGGCACGGTTCTTGAGCGGTTCCCACCACGTGCGGTTTTCCCGGTACCAGCGCACCGTTTCGGCCAGCCCCTCGTCGAACGGCACCCGCGCCCGGTACCCCAGCTCAGTGCTGATCTTGGTGATGTCCACGGAGTACCGGCGGTCGTGCCCCTTGCGGTCGGTGACCGGCTCCACCCGGTCCCAGTCCGCGCCGAGCGCGTCCAGCAACCGCCCGGTCAGGTCCCGGTTGGTGAGCTCGGTGCCGCCACCGATGTTGTAGATCTCCCCCGGCCTGCCCCCGTCGGCGACCAGCTGGATACCGCGGCAGTGGTCGTCCACGTGCAACCAGTCACGGACGTTCAGCCCATCGCCGTACAGCGGAACGGTCAGCCCGTCGAGCAGGTTCGTGACGAACAGCGGGATGACTTTTTCCGGGAACTGATACGGACCGTAGTTGTTGGAACACCGGGTGATGCAGACGGGCAGTCCGTGCGTGCGGTGGAACGCCCTGGCCAGCAGATCCGACGAAGCCTTCGACGCCGAGTAGGGCGAATTCGGCTCGAGCACGTGATCCTCGGCCCAGGAACCCTCCGCGATCGAGCCGTACACCTCGTCCGTGGACACGTGGACGAACTTGCCGACCCCGGCGGACAGCGCGGCCTGCAGCAGGGTCTGCGTGCCCAGGACGTTCGTCAGCACGAAATCCGCGGCGCCGAGAATCGAGCGATCCACATGGGACTCCGCGGCGAAGTGCACCACGAGATCGACACCGGCCATCACCTCGGTGACCAGCGCGGCGTCGCAGATGTCACCGCGCACGAAACGGAGCCGGGGATCGTCCGCCACCGGCGCGAGGTTCGCCTCGCAGCCGGCGTAGGTCAGCTTGTCCAGCACGACGATCTCGGCCCCGGCCAGCGCGGGATACTCACCGGCCAGTGCCCTGCGCACATAGTTCGACCCGATGAAACCGGCACCACCGGTCACCAGCACCCGCATTCGCTCCGCCCTCTCCGTGTCACCGGACTCGTGATCTCCTCGCCCCGGGCAACGTAGCCGAGCCCGAAAACGTCCCTGTAGAGGGAACAGTAATCTGGAGGCATCCACAAATGGTGGGGGCAGGAGGACGAGCGTGACCGACGGGGTCATCACCCGCCAGGACGCCGTGGAAGAGGAGACGGCACCACCTCCACCACTCGATTCCCCACCACCCCGCCGCAGGCACTGGTTCGTGGTGTTCGCGGCCCGCACCGGCAAGACACTGGTGGGCCTGGTTTCGGTGGCCGTGCTGGCCCTGACCTGGTTCGGGCAGTACTTCCTCCACGAGCTCAACACCGGACTGGCCACCACCAAGGTCTTCGAGGACAACGAGGTGCACGCCGTGCCGCTGGACGGCGCGGTGGACATCCTGCTCGTCGGCATGGACAGCCGCACCGACGAGCAGGGCAACCCGCTGGCCCGCGAGGTGCTGGACATGCTGCACGCCGGCGACTCCGACGGCGAAAAGCAGACCGACACCATGATCCTGGTGCACATCCCGCAGGACGGGCGCCGCGCGACGGCCATTTCGTTCCCCCGCGATTCGTGGGTGGAGCTGTCCGGCGGTTTCGGCAAGCACAAGCTCAACGGCGCGTTCGTCTACGCCTACAACGACCGGTTCCGCACGCTCCAGCAGCGCGGGGTGGGCATCAAGGAGGCCGAGCGGCAGGCCAAGATCGCCGGGCGGCAGAACCTCATCTCCACCCTGGAGACCTTCATGGGCAAGCCCGGCATGATCGACCGCTACGCCGAGGTGAACCTCGCCAGCTTCTACGAGGTGACCAAGGCGCTCGGCGGGGTCGAGGTCTGCCTCAACGGCCCGGTCAAGGAACGCAAGTCCGGCGTCGACCTGCCGGGTGGGCGTCAGACCGTCGAGGGTGTGCAGGCGCTGGCGTTCGTGCGGCAGCGGTACGACCTGCCCAACGGTGACCTGGATCGCATCGCGCGGCAGCAGGCCTTCCTGTCGGGCCTCGCACGCAAGGTCCTCTCCCGCGACGTGCTCACCAATCCCGCGAAGATCTCCGACGTGATCACCGCGGTGAAGAAGTCCGTGGTGTTGTCCGACAACTGGAACCTCGTCGAGTTCGCCGCCCAGATGCGCGGCCTGAACAGCGGAAACATCGAGTTCCGGACCATTCCGGTGCTCGGGCCCGCCACCATCGGCGGCGCCGACGTGGTCCGCGTCGACCCGGCGCAGGTGCACGCGTTCGTCGACGGGCTGACCACCGATGCCACCGGTGCGGCCGGGACGGGCACCACCCCTTCGGCGACCACGCCCCCCTCCGCTACCGGAACCACTCCGGCAAAACGGTCGCCCTCCGGCACCCCGGCCAACACGAGTTCCACCACCACCACGGCACGGCCCATCACAGGTGGCGAAGTCGCCTGTGTGAACTAAAGCCTGTGTCGGAGCGGTTTGCGTGGCGGTGCGGGTAGCGGAACCTCAGGCGGTCCCTGACTGCGGGATCTCCTCCTCATGAATGCCAATTCACCACGTCGAAGCTGACCGCCTGAGAACCCGCGGCGGTGCAAGCTAACGGCCCACAGCAAGCGGCTGACGCCGCTTTCATCCACTTAGATACACGACCCAGGTTCTGTGCCTTACCCTGGCAGCACCGCAGGGGCTATTCGGGGGAGTACGGGTTGGGCGACGAGACGGAGGACCGGCCGAAGCCGAGTCCGCAGCCACGGGAACCGGAACCGGAACCGGAGAACAAAACCCCCGAAGACGAGACCGAGGACAAGACCGAGGACGGGGACGGCGCCGAAGCGGCACCGGCGTCCCGGCGCGGCGGGGCTCGACAGGGCGGGCGGATCGCGGTCCGGACCGTTCTGGCGCTCGTTTCGGTCGTCGCGCTGGCCGTCACCGGTTACGCCTACCTGACCTATCACCAGGTGCAGGGCGACGTGCACACCAGCGACATCCTCAGCCAGCCCGACGATCCCGCACTGCCGCCGCCCCCGCCCAAGGACGACGGCGGCGAGGACATCCTGCTGGTGGGTGTGGACGCCCGCACCGACATGCAGGGCAACGAGTTGTCGTCGTCGATGCTGAAAACGCTGCGGACCGAGCAGACCGGCGGGATCAACACGGACACCCTGATCATCCTGCGGCTGCCCAAGAACGGCGGAAAGCCGTTCGCCGTCTCGATCCCGCGCGACACCTGGGTCACCGTCCCGCGCGGCGGCCAGGCCAAGATCAATTCCGTGTTCGGCACCGCCAAGGCGGCCGCCGCGGCTCAGTTGCGGGCACAGGGCGAACGCGACGCCGCGCGGACCGAGCGGGAATCGGACGAGGCCGGGCGCAAGGCACTGGTGCAGACCATTCAGGATTTCACGCAGGTTCGCATCGACCACTACGCCGAGGTGAACCTGCTCGGGTTCTACCTGATCACCGAGGCACTGGGTGGCGTCGAGGTCTGCCTGAACCACGCGACCGAGGACAAGGACTCCGGCGCGAACTTCGCCGCCGGCGTGCAGACCGTGACCGGCGGTGAAGCGCTTTCCTTCGTCCGGCAACGGAAGAACCTGCCGCGCGGGGACCTCGACCGGATCGTCCGGCAGCAGGCGTTCCTCGGCTCGGCACTGCACAAGGTGCTGACGGCGGGGGTGCTCACCAACCCGGGCAAGCTGAACAACCTCACCGACGCGCTGCGCCGCTCCCTGATCCTCGACCCGGACTTCGACCTGCTCCAGCTCGCCGAGAAGGCGAAGGGGCTAGCGTCGGGAACGGTGTCCTTCCAGACCATTCCGGTGCTCACCATCAACGGGCGCAGCCCGGACGGGCAGAGCATCGTGGAAGCCGACCCGGCGGCCGTGCAGCAGTTCTTCACCGCGCTCGCCACCCAGCCCACCGGCGGAGGCGGCTCCTCCGGGGGCGGCGCCGCCCCTGCCGGGGTCACCTGCGTGAACTGACGCGGGTCGCGCGGAAGGCCGCGGGACGGGGGCGGCTAGATTGCGGGTATGAGCCTGACCGACCGCCTGCTCCGCCCCCTGCTGTCCCAGCCGGCGCGCCCGCTGATCACGCACTACGACGACGCGGCGGGCACGAGGGTCGAGTTGTCGGTGGCCACCATGGCCAACTGGGCGGCCAAGACGGCGAACTGGCTGGTCGACGAGTTCGACGTGGAACCGGGTGACGAGGTGGCCGTGCTGCTGCCCGCGCACTGGCAGACGGCGGGTGTGCTGCTCGGCGCCTGGTGGTGCGGCGCACACGTGGTCGCCGAGCCCGCCGGGGCACGGGTCGCGTTCGTCGCCCCGGACGGCACCAGTGGGACTGCCGCCGGAAGCACCGCCGTCGCCGTGGTCGCGCTGGACCCGTTGGGCCGCGGCCTCGCCTCAGCCCCTCCCCAGGGTGCCTTGGACTACCTCGCCGAAGCGAGACTCTCCGGCGACCAGTTCAGCCCGCTGTCCCCGATCGGCGGGGGCACCCCGGCGCTCGCGTCGTCCACTGTGGACGACTTGGTCGAACGAGCCCGGGAACGCGCCACGGAACTGGGCATCGCGGCGGGTGACCGCGTGCTGTCCACCCTCGAGTGGAGCATCCCCGGCGGTCTCGTCGACGGCCTGCTCGCCCCGCTGGTCGCGGGCGCGAATCTCGTCCAGGTGACGAACGCGGACCCGGCCAAGCTCACCGACCGCCGCCGGGCCGAACGGACCACGGTCGACCTGCTCGCCTGAACCCGGCCGTCTCAGGACGGCCGCTCGATCAGGAACAGGAAGGCGATCAGGCCGATCATGAACCACCAGGCGTCGGCGTTGACGGCTGCCGCGACGATGCCCAGGACGATCGCCGAGAGCGCCAGGACGGGTGTGGCTTCTCTGGCCATACCTACAGCGTGCCGCAAAACACGCGCACCCGTCGGGTGAACCGACGTCCGGTCACGCGCTGTGACCCCCACACTGCGGAAATGGAAAAGGGAGCCCTGGTCCGCCTCGATCCGGACCAGGGCTCCCTTCGTCGAAGGGTGCTCCTTGGGAAGACTCAGCCCTTGAGCAGGGCGCGGGCCATCACCATGCGCTGGATCTGGTTGGTGCCCTCGTAGATCTGGGTGATCTCTCGACGGGTTTGCGCCGACCTGCTGGCTTCCCACCAGAATACGTCCTGAGCTGGGAAAAGTGTCTCGGTAGTTCTCAGTGATTGTTACCACTGCCCGACCTCAGACGGCCTGGAGACGGCCTGACGTCCTCAGCTTGGGAATCAAGTGGATCACGCTGGAAAGTGGTCCTGACCTGCGGCGGAAGGTGTGCGCTGGGTACCTCTGTTGACCGTGGTTGACCGAGGCATGTTGTTGGGATGTTGCTGGGCTTGCCCCAGTGACCTGGGGCTGAGGTGATCTCCTCGCGGCGCGGGTTCATCCCTGCCGGGCCGGGTGGTGCCGGTCAAGGGTTTGCCGGAGGCCGCGAAGCGCCCTTGACCGGTGCCGCCCGGTCTGGCTGCCCTCGGGCGCGCCGTGAGGAGGTCACCGGACGTGCCTTACCTCTGATCTCCGAAGCGGTGCCGGGTCCAGGGCAGCGCCCTGGCCGCCGGAGGCAGGTGTCCGGCGGGCGTCGGCTACAGGCGCGGCTACCGTCCCGACGTCTGCCAGCGCCGGTGCACGAACCTCTGCCTAGTCATACTGATGGTGGAACTCCGGGACGCCCACTGTTGCGTCCGGATCCTCGAAGGGCCAAAACGGGGCACCCTCCGGTGCTCGCGCTCGGGAGACCGAGATCCCGTGGAGGCACGCCTCGCACCAGAAAAGCACGTAGCAGATCCGACTTGCTGGGTCGCCAATGTAACGCACACGAAGTCGATCCTGGCTGCAGTTGGGGCACCGCTTCGCCGCGGCATCGCCAGCTCGGAGTTGCACCTCAGCCAGCGTTCGCATCCAAGTCGCGCGGTCAGTCATGTCGTGACTGTGCCATCTGGCGGATGGGATGAGCGGGCCGGAGTGGCTGGCGGGATTCGCAGCCGTGACAGCAGGGCAGGACTTGCGGCTAACTCGACGGGTCTGAATGGGTGCGAGATCGGCTCGCCGGGGCCGCCGGCCGGAGCGGAGCGGCAGGCCGAGCGGCCCAACGGCGGCGGCGCGCTCGCGCGCCGCCCTTGATCCCATAGAGCCAAATTCGGCAGCGACTGGAGTGCTGGTGACACCCACTCACACGTTTACGCTTGCACTGAAAGTGCAGAGAGAGAGAGAGAGTACCCCGCTCGGGGCAGCGTTGGTTTCTGCGACGGAGCCTCCGTCAGGGCCAAAAAGGGGCGGACTGACCGGACCGAATCCGGTCGACCGCGGGAAACCCGGCTCGAAGATCCACGCCCTGTCCGACCGGGCCAGGCGAGCACTCTGGAACACCTCACAATCGCCGTCCTGGCGAGAACCTGTCGACTGGGGGGCGTCGCCTAGGACGGAACAGTTCCGCCACCGCGCGAACGAGTTCCGGTCGCTGGCTGGGCCGAGTTCCGCGCAGGACGATCAGGAGCGCGAGCAGTCGGGCAGCCGTGTAGACCACGGCGCACGCAATGCTTCCGACGACAGCAGAATGGCTGACCAGCCCCATGACGACCTCCAGTTCGGGCCCGACGTGGGGCGCGCGCCATGGCTGGAGGTCTCTCCCGCCCTGCCACCGGGTTGACGACGCCGCCCCGAAGGAATGAGGAACGGGGTACACGTTCGCGCACGAGAGACCTGTCTGGCAAAGTTAGGTTACCCTTATCACCCTTTTGGCGGTGCGCGTTGAGTGCCAAACGAGACACGCTCTTAAGCAAGCTTTACGTATGGATGGCGACAATCGACGCTCGGGATATTATTAACTCTGGTTTACCAAGCCGTATACAAAGCCAATAGACGCTACCTGCGTTAAACTTGCCGCCTCCAAAAAGAGTGAATCAACTATCAAGACATAAGTGTCTGGTTCCGCATGTAGAAATGCCACAGATCAAAGCGGACAACCAGGTCCGCAGCAAGCTGTCATGAACAAGCACGGAAGGTCTGACCACGGGCCATGTTACTCAGAACGTTGTGCGTGGCGTTGATAGCGGCCCCTCAATACAGTGGTCGGGTGGATCTCGTGCAGTGGGCGACAGACGTGGCGGGCACCAAGCTCTCCGATGCCCTGCCTCGTCGGTGGGCGCATGTTCAGGGTGTGGGGCGTCGGGCAGGCGAGGCAGCAGCCTTGTTCGGGACTGGCGGGGAGTTGCTGGTAGCCGCTGGCCTGCTGCACGACGTGGGTTATGCGCCGGACCTGGTGGACACGGGTTTCCACCCGATCGATGGCGCCCGGTTCCTTCGCAGCGTTGGCGCCCCGGAACGGTTGGTGCATCTGGTCGCGCATCACTCGTGCGCTGTGGTGGAGGCGGAGTTGCGTGGGGTGTCGGCAGAGCTGGCGGAGTTCGAGGATGAGAAGTCGCCGCTGCGGGACGCGCTGTGGTGGGCTGATCTGACCACGACCCCGGACGGTGGGCCGACGACGATCGAGCAGCGGGCGGCGGAGATCAGCGAGCGTTACGGCCCGGAGCATGTGGTGCCGCGGTTCATCCGCCAGGCGTGGCCGGAGCTGCTGGGCGCGGTCGAGCGGACCGAGGCGGCGTTGGAGGCTAGCGGGTCGCGCCTGGGTTGAGTCCGCCGATGACGCCGTTGAGGTAGTCGAGGACGCGGGCTCTGATTCGCGGGTGCATGTTCAGGTTGAGCACCTCGTCCGGGTCGGCGAACTTGAGTTCTCGGGATTCGTCGCTGATGCGCAGGGTGCCGCCGACGAGGTCGCAGGCGATGCAGACGGAGAATTCTTGGCGTACTTCGCCGTCGGTGTAGGCGAAGACGTGTTTGGGGTCGGAGTAGACGGCGATGACGTGGCGGGGTTGGACGTGCAGGCCGGTTTCTTCGTAGACCTCGCGGATGACGGTGTCGGCGATGGATTCGCCGAAGTCCATGCCGCCTCCGGGTAGTGCCCAGAGGTCGTTGTCGGTGCGGCGGTGGACGAGGATGTGCCCTTCCGCATTGGTGACGATGGCGGAGGCGGCGGCGACGATGGAGTTCGGGCGGGGTGCTGTGGGGTCGTCGTAGTAGTCAGTTCGTGCCATGGGTGACCTCTCCTGGCGTGGTCCAGTCAGCCGGTTTCGAGGCGTTCCACACGTCGTCGAAGTGGCTTTCGAAGCGTGTGAACAGGCCCTGGGGTTCGGTCTTGCGCAGGTGCAGCAGGGGCGCGGTGGAGCCGGGTGTGGCGAACAGGTGCGGGGTCACGAGCATCTGGTCATCGAAGCGGAAGATCGAGTTGTAGAGCGGGATGTCCTGGTAGCGCACCTGGAACCCCTCCACCCCGAGCAGCGGGGTGAAGTGCTTCATCGTGGTCTTGACTCTGGCGACGATGGTGATGGGTTGGTCTTCTTCCTGGTCGCGGTAGGCGACGTGCGGGGAGTCGGGGTTGGCGATCGCGGCCCGGACCGTGCAGCCGTTGGCGCACTTCTCCCGCAGGGTGTCCACGAACTGCGGGTGCTCCAGACACAGGAAGTACAGGGTGTAGCCCAGCAGATCGATGCGTTTGGTGGCGCCGGAGATGAGGTCCCACCAGGCGGCGGTGGTGAAGTGCGACCGGTAGGGGTAGGTCGCCACGATCTCCGGGGCGTTTCCGCTCGTTGCGGGGCGGGGCGCGGTTGAGTCGCGCGTCTTGGTCGGCTTGCTCCCGTTGCCCTGGGGCGCGGTCAGATCGAGGTCGTCGGTGGCTTCCTGGAAGAGTTGTTCGGCGGTCCAGCCGGGGAACATGGCTTCCAGGATCCGGCAGTGGTCGGGGTAGGGGAGCCCGACGAGGTCGCCGGAGAGCCAGCGGTAGAACTGCGCTTTCCGCGGCCACCCGCCTTTGAGGGAGCGGTCCAGCCTTTCGGCGAGTTTGTCGTATTCGCGGCAGAACGCGCGGTGGCTTTGCAGGTGCCGTTGACGCAGAAGGATCTTGAGGACGGGAGACCCCTCGGTCCCCCGGGAAGCGGTCGTCTCGTCGTCCACGCACCCACGCTAGCACAAAGAAGAGACAAGAAGAGACTATCTGAGGCAGAGAAGTTCAAGATCAGACCTTCAAGGCACTGCGACCAGACACCCGTCCGGACGAATCTTGTGGTGTGCCGCCCCATGACGCGGCGTGAAGAAGCGAAGACCACAAGAAAGGCCTTTCAAAGCAATGGCGATTTCCAGGGGGCACAGGTTCCCGATCGAGTTCGATGAGGCGTTCCCGCAGGGTTTGGTGATGGTGGGCGAGGTGTCGCCGGACAACGAGTACCAGTCGCGTGAGGACCGTTCGGCGGGGCGCCCGGCACGGCAGCGGATCGACGAGATCTCCGGGAAGCGGCAGTGGAAGGTGACGGTGACCGACCCGTCCGAGCCCAACGCGAAGCGGGCGTCGTTCGAGATCACGTTGGTGGCGGACGTGCAGCCGGTGCCGACCACGGGTGAGGTGCTGCCGGGGATGCGGCCGATCGAGCTGGAGGGGTTGACGGCGGAGCCGCGTGTGGCGGGCAACGGGGAGTTCAAGTACCAGACGTACCTGTTCCGGGCGAGTGGGTTCAAGGCGGTGGCGAGCTCGGGTGGCCGGTCCTCGAAGCAGACCGGTGAGCCGGTCGCCAAGGCCGCGTGAGGGGACAACCGGTGATGAGCAACGAGAACGTGCAGGTGCACACCCCCGGCGGGGCGCCCGGCTACGTGTACGAGTGGCTGGCTGATCAGCTCGCGGCGCGGATCGAGGCGGGGGAGTTGCCGGTGCACTGCCCGCTGCCCAACGAACGCACCCTGGCTGAAGAGTACGGCGTGTCCCTCGGGACGGCGCGCCACGCGACGCGGGTGTTGAGGGCGCGGGGCCTGGTGGTCACGGTGCGCTCGAAGGGCACCTATGTGGCCCAGCGTCCCGCGACCGGCGGGTGACGGGGTGATCGTGGTGTCACGGCGGCTTGATGCCCTGCGGCGGCGCTGGCGGACTCATCGGCGGTGCCTGCTCTGCGGTCACAGTCGCTGGGTCATGCGTGACCGGGTGTTCGTGTGCCGGGCCTGCTCGGCCCATCACGACCACTAAAGACAGTCCACAACAGACAGATATTCCAACGCGCGTGGACGTGCGGCGATGAAACACGTCCCCACACGGATCACTGGAAAAGCTAAGGCGCAGAAGCGGAAACGGGCGTCCAACCATCTTCCGCTTCTGCGCTGTCTACCTCTGGAGCAGACAGATGCAAACCCTAGACAACGCGCACCAGCGCGTGTCAAGCCACCGCGTTCCGACGCGGTATTCCGAATACGCCAAGTTCACCCGGTCGCTGCTGGAAGCGGGTGGCCGGTGATGAACGCGCACACCTTCGGTGTTCTCCTTCTCGGCGGCGCGGGCCTGGCCCTCGTGGTCTGGGTCCTGCACAAGCTGGGCAAGGCCCTGGCGGCGATCGCGGAAACCCTCGCGGCCGCGGCGGTGGTGTTCCTCGCCTTGTGGTGGCTGTGCAAGGGCCTGGGCTGGCTCGTCGCGCAACTCGTGCGGCACCCCCGCACCACGGTCGCGGTGCTGGCTGTGGCGGCCTGGTGCCACTGGTGGGGATGGCCCTCCCTGGTGATCACGCTCGGCACGGTGTCCGTCGTGCTGGCCGTGTGGCGGTTGATCGACATGGTCTCCTTCGACCAGTGGGCCGGGCGGCACCTGCGCACCTGGTGGCAGAAATGGGCCATCTACGTGCGCAAACTCCCCGGCTGGCTGCACGCCTGCGGCCTCAGCGTGAAAGACGACAGCATCCCCGTCGACGTCACCGTGACCCTCGTCGGCCGCAAGAAGATCAGCCGCAATCAGCAGCCCTCCCGTGTCCGCATTCCCAAGGTCAAGAAGGTGAGGTCCGGGCCCTCGTGGGATGAGGTGCGGGTGGAGCTGGTGCCGGGGCAGAAGCCGGAGGACTTCGACGACGCCGCCCGCGCCCTCGCCTCGGCCCGCAAGGTCGCCCGGTGCCAGGTGCGGGAGATCGCGCCGAATGTGGTGTCGATCGACTTCCAGCGGCGGGACCTGCTCGCCCACCCCGTGCCCTGCCCCGACCTCGACGAGGCCGCGGTGGATCTACGCAGGGTGTGGGCCGGGCGTACCGAATATGGCCAGGACTGGCACATGCCCCTCTACGGCTCCGGCAGCCACACCCTGACCGCGGGGGCCAGTGGTGCGGGGAAGAACTCCGTCATGTGGTGCCCACTCGTCTCCATCGCCCCTGCCATTCGGGATGGGCTGGTGCGGGTGTCGGGGATCGACCCGAAGGGCATGGAACTGGCGTATGGGCGGGGGATCTTCCACCGCTACGCCGTCTCGGGCAAGGACACCCTCGACCTGCTCGACGACCTGGTGCAGGCGATGGATGAGCGGAAGGCGGAGTTCGCCGGCCGGGTGCGGAACGTGGCCATCACCCGGGAGCATCCGTTGGAGCTGGTGGAGTTCGACGAAATCGGGGCCCTGACGAAGTACACCGACCGCAAGACCCGCGAGCAGATCGTGGAAAAGGTCGCGTTGCTCACCACGCAGGGCCGGGCACTCGGCTTCACGGTGCGGGGTTATGTACAGGAACCGACCAAGGACACCGTACCGGTGCGGGAACTGTTCCCCCGCCGCATCTGCCTGCGCGTCACCGCCAAGTCCCACGTCGGGATGGTGCTGGGGGATCAAGCCTATGAGCGGGGGGCGTGGGCGAACCGGATCGAGGAATCCGCGGCCGGGGTGGGTTACGTGTGGGGCGAAGGGCTGCGTGAACCCCTGCGGGTGCGGGCCGGGTGGGTGCCCGACGAAACCGTGAAGGCGCTGGAAGCCTTCGTCACCGCCGGTCAGGTCGTCCCACTCCCCACCTGGGAGATCGAGGGGGGTGCGGCGGCGTGAGCGAGTTGGAGCACCTGACCAGGACGTTCTTCGACCACCTGAGCAGCCACCTTCTGCCGGAGCCGTGCAGCGTGGGTTTCCGGGCCTTTCCACCGCAAGTGGAGGTTCAGATCAGCCCTGCTGCCACCGTGACGCACTTGTCTCGGCTGGTGTTGTGGGCACGAACCCTCGACGAGGCCACGGTGCGCTGGTGGCCCACCCGTTACGGAGACCTGCACATCTCCATCCAGGGCCGGGCCGGTGGATTGGTGATGCACGTGTACGGCGGGATCGCCTTCCGCGACTGTGACGGGCTGATCAGCCTCGACACCGACGAACGACAGGACGTCACCCTGAACGAACTCACCGCACTCCGGGACCTGCTCCAGTCGAGGGAGGTGACGGCATGACCACCACGCGGGCTGACCGGATGCGGCTGCCGCTGTCCAGCGAGGTCATGAAGGCCACCGCCGAGAAACACGGCGTGTGCGTGCGGCCGTTCACCATGGAAGTCGGAGACCCGGACACCGGGGAGCTGCGGTATGTGGCGGTGCCCTGCGGCTCGACGGTCGAGTCGGTGTGTCTTCCGTGTGCGCGGAAGGCGAAGGCGTTGCGGATGGTGCAGTGCCGGGAGGGCTGGCACCTGACCGAAGAACCCGACTTCACCCCCACACCCCCCACCGACGACCAGAAGGAGTTGATGGGGTTCCGGGCCGACCTGGTCAAGCTCTACCGGGACGCCGTCGCGCACGGGGAGGAGGGCCAGGCCGACGAGCTACGGGAGGAGATCCGCGGGGTCGACGAGGAACTTCGGCAACTCGGCATGCGCGGCCGCCTCCCCTCACCGGACCTCCCGGAACGGAAACCGGCCAAGCGGTCCACCAAGCGCAGGCAGGACGCCCCGAACCTGCCCCGCCGCAAGGTCGCCAAAACCACGGTCGGCCGCGAGTACGCGGGCCGGTTCCGGCCGTCGATGTTCATCACCCTCACCTGCGACACCTACGGCCGCGTCCGAGAGGACGGCACCCCGGTCAACCCGGCCGAGTACGACTACCAGAGGGCCGCGCGGGATGCGGTGCACTTCTCCTCGCTGGTGGATCGGTGGTGGCAGAACCTGCGCCGTGTCGTGGGCTGGGATGTGCAGTACTTCGCCACCGTCGAACCCCAAAAACGCGCCGCACCCCACCTCCACGCGGCAGCGCGGGGATCGATCCCGCACGAGGTCATCCGCCAGGTCACCGAAGCCACCTACCACCAAGTGTGGTGGCCCAACCACGACCAGCTCGTCTACCCCGGGGACCGGCTGCCGGTGTGGGACGCACAAGCCGGGTCCTTTGTGGACTCTGACACGCGGGAACCGTTGACCTCGTGGGGTGAGGCGGTGGAGGAGGTGGAGGAACCCGCGCACGTGGTGACCTTTGGGCGGCAGGTGCACTCCAAGGGCATCCTCGGCGGCACCGACGAAGCCGGACGCCACATCGGGTATCTGACCAAATACCTCACCAAATCCACGGGGGAAGTGGTCGAAGCCTCGACGAATCGGCAGCGGGAGCACCACGACCGACTCCATGCGGAACTGTCGATCACACCGTGCTCACCTCGCTGTGCGGTGTGGCTGCTCTACGGGATTCAGCCGCTCGGCGCGACGAGCCGCACCACACCGGGGCACTGCAAGGGCCGCGCGCACCGGCGAACCACGCTGGGCCTGCCCGGTCGGCGGGTGCTCGTGTCGCGGAAGTGGTCGGGAAAGACCCTGGCCGACCACAAGGCGGACCGGAAAGCGTTCGTGCGGGACATGCTCGCCGCGGTCGGCATCGTCAAACCCGAGCAGGACACCTCCCGCCTGATCTGGCGCAAGGTCGATCCCGGCGACCGGGACGCACCACCCCGCGCCCACTTGCTGATGCGCGCCATCGCCGAACGCATCACCTGGAAAGCCGAGTACGACCGGGCGCTACTCGCCGCGGGGCCACCGATGAGCGGTCCAGAAGCTTCGGCAACTCCGCTCGCGGCCTGATGGGGGAACACATGGACAACCTGCGAAGCATCGACAGACTCTGGACCGTCGAGGACGTCTCGACCTACCTCGGCGTCCCTGTGAAGACGCTCTACCAGTGGAAATGGCGTGGCGAAGGGCCACCGGTCCGCAAAGTCGGACGGCACCTGCGCTACGACCCCGCCAAGCTCCGCGCCTGGCTCGACAACGAGGAGGCGGCGGCCTGATGGGTCACATTCAAGACCGCTGGTACCGGCCGAAGCGCGACCCCGAGACCGGCAAGATCGTGCTGAACGCCAAGGGCAAGCCGGTGCTCGAAAAGACCGAGCTGTACGGGATCGGCATGCGCTACAAGGTGCGCTACCTCGACCCGGACAACGAGGAGCGCTCGAAGTCGTTCCCGGACAAGCAGAAGAGGCGCGCGGAAGACTTCCTGATCGGGGTCGAGTCGGACAAGCGCGAGGGCAAGTACGTCGACCCTCGCTCGTCGTCGAAGACCTTCCGGCAGCAGGCAGAGAACTGGCTCAAGGCACAGTCACCCGACCCTGCCACCCGTGAGATCCTCCGCAGCCGTCTTGACAGCCAGATCTATCCGCGCTTCGGCGGAATGAAGCTCGGCCAGATCAAGCCAGCGACCATCCGGAACTGGCTTGGGGACCTGGAGGAGAAGAAGCACGCGGAGAACTACAAGGTCGTGCTGTTCACGCTGGTCTCAGCGGTGCTGGACTCGGCCATCGACGACAAGCTGATCCGGGAGAACCCCTGCAAGGCGAAGACCGTGCGGCGGCCAGTCAGTAAGAGTCCACAGGTGGAGGTCTGGCCGGAAGAGCGTGTGCACAAGGTCCGCGGCGGCCTGGCCGACCGGTTTTCGATCCTCGTGCCGCTCGGCTCGGGTCTCGGCCTGCGGCAAGGCGAGATCCTGGGATTCTCCCCCGACGACATCGACCGTGACGCAATGGTCGTGCGTGTTCAGCGGCAGATCAAGACCGTGAAGGGCGTGATGATGTTCGCGGCCCCGAAGGGCGGGAAGACGCGCACGGTCCCGGTGTCCCCCGCTGTGCTCGCGGAACTCGACGATCACGCAGACCGGTACCCGCCGACGCCGGTAACGCTCCCTTGGCGGGTGCCGGACGGTGAGCGGGTCACGGCCCGGCTGCTGATCACGGGTGAGGAGGGCCGCCTCTACAGCGGGGACCTGTTCACGAAGGTGGTGTGGCATGCGGCATTCCGGGCGGCCGAACTCGACTACCGCGGCCGGGCGGATGGCATGCACGCGCTGAGGCACTTCTACGCCTCGACGCTGCTGTCCCGGGGCGTGTCGATCAAGGAGCTGGCCGAGTACCTGGGGCACGCGGACGCTGGGTTCACGCTGCGGACCTACACGCACCTGGTGGCGTCCAGCCACGAACGGGCGCGGCAGGCGATCGACGCGGTGTTCGGGCGGCCTGAGTCCTCTGACGGCCTGGAGGCGGCCTGATCATGGAAACCAGGGACCGCCCGAACTACCGGACGATGATCGAATCAGCCCTTGAGCAGGGCGCGGGCCATCACCATGCGCTGGATCTGGTTGGTGCCCTCGTAGATCTGGGTGATCTTGGCGTCGCGCATCATGCGCTCGACCGGGAAGTCGCGGGTGTAGCCCGCACCGCCGAAGAGCTGGACGGCGTCGGTGGTGACCTCCATCGCGACGTCGGAGGCGTAGGCCTTGGCGGCGCTGGCCATGAATCCCGCGCGCGCGTCGCCGCGCTCGGAGGCGGCAGCGGAGGCGTAGACCAGGTGCCGGGCGGCCTCGATCTTGGTGCCCATGTCGGCGAGCATGAACTGCACGCCCTGGAACTCACCGATCGCCTTGCCGAACTGCTTGCGGTCCTTGACGTAGGCCACGGCCGCGTCCAGCGCGCCCTGCGCGATGCCCAGCGCCTGGGCGCCGATCGTCGGGCGGGTGTGGTCGAGCGTGCGCAGCGCGGTCTTCAGCCCGGTGCCCGGCTCCCCGATGATGCGGTCCGCGGGGATGGTGCAGTTCTCGAAGTAGATCTCGCGGGTCGGCGAGCCCTTGATGCCGAGCTTGCGCTCCTTCGGCCCGACCGAGAAGCCCGGGTCGTCCTTGTGCACCACGAAGGCGGAGATGCCGTTGGACTTCTTCTCCGCGTCCGGGTCGGTGACGGCCATGACGGTGTACCAGGTGGACTCGCCGGCGTTGGTGATCCAGCACTTGGTGCCGTTGAGCACCCACGAGTCACCCTCGAGGCGGGCACGGGTGCGCATGGAAGCGGTGTCGGAACCGGCCTCGCGCTCGGACAGCGCGTAGGAGGCCGAAGCCTCACCGGAGGCGATGGACGGCAGGACGAGCTTCTTCAGCTCCTCCGAGGCGGACAGCAGGATCGGCTGGGTGCCCAGCTTGTTCACCGCGGGAATCAGCGACGCGGAGGCGTCGACCCGGGCGACCTCCTCGATCACGATGCAGGCGGCGATCGCGTCCGCACCCTGGCCCTCGTACTCGTCGGGGATGTGCACGGCCTGGAAACCGGCCTTGATCAGCGCGTCGCGGGCCTCGACGGGGTAGCGCTCCTGCTCGTCGACCTCGGCCGCGTGCGGCGCGATCTCCTTCTCCGCCAGCGCGCGGACGGCAGCCCGCAGCTCCTCGTGCTCCTCGGCCAACTGGTACAGCCCGGGACCGTCAGACACCGGCGTCACCCTCCTCGAATGGCTTGTTCTCCCTCGATGTTAGTGCTCGTTTACTAGGGCTTCCTTGTGTTCTCGGCCGCACTCTCGCCCTAAGGTGAAGTGATGCGGATCACGATGCCTCCCGAAATGCCCACTTCGCTGGACTATCCGGAAGTACCGGTGGGTGCGATCCTGGCCGGGGCCGCCGCCCGCTACGGCGACCGGACAGCCTACCTGCACAACGACCGTGCGCTCGGGTTTTCCCAGGTCTACCGGGCCGCCTGCCGGTTCGCGAACGCGTTGCGGGCCCACGGCGTCGGCACCGGCGACACGGTCGCCGTCCACCTGCCGAACTGCCTGGCCTATCCGGTGGCCTATTACGGAATCCTGCTCGCCGGGGCGACTTTCACCCCGGCGAACCCGCTGCTGCCGCCCGCCGATCTGGCGGCACAACTGGCCGACTCGGGTGCGGTCGCCGCCATCAGCTCCGGCCCCGCCGCCGAGGTGCTCGCCGGCGTCCAGGACCGGACCGCCGTGCGCCTGGTCGTCGTCGTGGACGGCGAGTCGGGGCCGGGACGGACGGAGTTCGAGCGCTTCCACGCCGGGCAACCGGAAACTCCGCCGGAAGTGGCGATCGATCCCCGCACCGCCCTCGCCCACCTGGCCTACACCGGCGGCACGACCGGGCGTTCGAAGGGCGTACGCCTGCCGCACCGCAACGTCGTGGTGAACTCCCTGCAGTACGCGTGCTGGGGCAGCGGGTCGGTGCCGGTGCTCGAAGACGGCGAGCGCCTCGGCCTGGACCAGGTCGGCAGCGAGGACGAGTGGCCGAGCCGCCTCGGCACGGGCATCGCCATCAACCTCACCCCGTGGTTCCACGCGATGGGCACCATCGGCGGGCTCAACGTGCCGATGCTCACCGGCGGCACGATCGTGCTGCAGGACGGCTTCGACCCCGTCCGCTACCTGGCCGATGCCGAGCGCCTTCGCGTCACGCAGCTCGGCGGCGCGCCCGCGCTCTATGCCGCGTTGCTCGCCTGCCCCGACTTCGCGACCCGGGACCTTTCGTCGGTGCGGAGCCTGTCCTCGGGGGCGGCGCCGCTGCCGCACGAGATGCTCAAGGCGCTGGGGCAGCGTTTCCCGGAGGCCGTGATCTCCGAGGGGTACGGGCTCACCGAGGTCACCATGGGCGCCACCGCGAATCCCACCTTCCGTTCCGCCGTGCGGAAACCAGGCACCGTCGGGGTGCCCGTGTTCGACACCGAGGTCAAGATCGTGGCGCCGGAGGGCGGCGAGGAACCCCTCCCTCCCGGCGAGCCCGGCGAGGTGTGCATCCGGGGACCGCAGGTGATGACCGGCTACCACGAGCGGCCGGAGGAGACGGCCGCCGTGCTGGTGGACGGCTGGCTGCACACCGGCGACATCGGCGTGCTGGACAAGGAGGGTTACTTGTCCATTGTGGATCGTAAGAAGGACATGCTGCTGTACAAGGGATACAACGTGTACCCGCGCGAGCTGGAGGAACTGTTGATGTCCCAGCCCGGGGTGGCCTCGGCCGCGGTGGTGGGCAGGCGCCGCGCGGACGTCGGCGAGCTTCCGGTGGCCTTCGTCGTGCGGCGCGGTGACGCGGGCACCGAGGAGGACCTGATGGCGGCGGTGAACGCGAACGTGCTGCCGTACAAGCGGCTCCGGGAGTTGCACTTCGTGGACGCGATCCCGGTCTCCGCGGCGGGCAAGATCCTCAAGCGCGAACTGCGCGCCCGCCTGGAGGCCTAGCGGCTGACCCGCTTGCCGTGGCGAGCCGTGAAGGGTCCCTTCACAGTCGAATCAGCTGTGAAGGGACCCTTCACGGCACGGCGGCCAGGTCAGGCGTCGCGAAGGCGGGTTTGCAGGGCGGCGTCCTTGTCGAGGACCAACTGCTGGAGGTCCGCCTGGAAGGCGGCCATCTTCTCCCGCAACGCCGGGTCGTGCGCCGCGAGCATCCGCACGGCGAGCAGCCCGGCGTTGCGCGCCCCGCCGACGGACACGGTGGCGACCGGCACCCCGGCGGGCATCTGCACGATCGACAGCAGCGAGTCCAGGCCGTCCAGGTACTTCAGCGGCACCGGCACGCCGATCACCGGCAGCACGGTCGCCGACGCCACCATGCCGGGCAGGTGCGCCGCACCCCCGGCCCCCGCGATGATCACCTTGAGACCGCGGTCCGCGGCACCGGTGGCGTAGTCGAGCATCCGCTGCGGCGTCCGGTGCGCGGAGTACACGCCGACCTCGTAGGACACGCCGAACTCGTCCAGCGCCTGTCCGGCGGCTTCGAGCACCGGCCAGTCCGAGTCACTGCCCATGATCACGCCGACGATCGGTGCCATTGTCACTCCTCGGGAATTCAGTGGATCTGGAAGCCGTCGAGCCATTCGGCGTGCGACAGCCAGTGGGCGGCGAGTTTGGCGCGGGTGCGCAGCTCGTCCAGGTCCGATCCGACGAAGTTGACGTGACCCAGCTTGCGCCCGGGCCGCTCCCCCTTGCCGTACAGGTGCACCCTGGCCTCCGGGAACCGGGCGAACAGGTGGTGCAGCCGCTCGTCCGGCCCCATCTTCGGGGCCTCCGGCGCGCCGAGCACGTTCGCCATCACGGTGGGGGCCAGCAGGTCCGTCGAACCGAGCGGGTAGTCCAGCACGGCCCGAAGATGCTGTTCGAACTGCGAGGTGCGCGAACCGTCCATGGTCCAGTGACCGGAGTTGTGCGGCCGCATCGCCAGCTCGTTGATGACCAGACCGCCGTCGGTTTCGAACAGCTCGACCGCGAGCACGCCGACCACGCCCAGCGCCTCCGCGATCCGCAGCGCGAGGTCCTGCGCCTCGTCCACCCGGCGCGCGGTCAGCCCCGGGGCCGGGGCGAGCACCTCGGTGTTGATCCCGTCCGACTGCACGGTCTCCACCACGGGCCAGGCCGCGCCCTGCCCGAACGGCGAGCGCGCCACCAGCGCGCACAGCTCGCGGCGCATCTCGACGCGCCGCTCGACCAGCAGCTCCGTGCCCGCGGCGAGCAGTTCCGGCACCAGCGTCCTGGCCTCCTGCTCGGAGTCCAGCATCCACACGCCGCGGCCGTCGTAGCCGCCCTTGGCGGCCTTGAGCACGACCGGCCAGGACTGCCCGGCTGCGAACGCGATCACGTCCTCCACTGTGGACACTTCGGCGAACGGCGGGCACGGGTAGCCCTCGGCGGCCAGCCGCTCGCGCATGAGCAGCTTGTTCTGCGCGAACACCAGCGCGTCCGGTCCCGGCCGGACGGCGAAACCCTCCGCGGCCAGCCGGATCAGGTGCTCGGCGGGCACGTGTTCGTGGTCGAAGGTGAGCACGTCGACCGTCTTCGCGAAGGCCAGCAGCGCTTCGAAGTCGGTGTGGTGCCCGATCGTCACCTGGCCGGCGACGAGCCCGGCGGAGTCGTTTTCGTCGGCGGCGAGCACCCACAGCGACTGGCCCAGCGAGATCGCCGCCTGATGCGTCATCCGGGCGAGCTGGCCACCGCCCACCATGCCCACCACGGGGAGACCGGTACGAGAGTCCATAACGCGACCAGCCTAAGGCCCTTATCGAAGTCGTTTGCGTGCCGGTGCGGGTAGCGGAACCCGACGTGGTGGCCGACACATCGGCGTCAGCTCGGCGCGGCCTCGCGGATCCGGCGCCGCCGCCGCAGCATCCACCGGGTCACCAGCACGGCGGCGAGCACCAGCGGCATCAGGATGTAGGCGTTGCCCAGCACGCCCTGCCAGAACTTCCAGTGCAGCTCGATGTTGCGCCCGTTGGGCAGCACCAGCAGGACGCAGCTGATGAACACCGCGATCACCGCGCCGGTACCGACCCAGCGGCGCCACGCGTCGCCCGCGCGGGTCCTGGGCAGCCGCGCGATCAGCAGCACGATCAGCGGCACCGCCCACACCCAGTGGTGCGACCAGGAGATCGGCGACGCGAGCAGCGCGAAGAACGCGCTGACCAGCAGGGCCGCCAGTGCCTGGCCGCGACGGTGGAAGCGCAGCATCAGCCACACGGCGGGGATCGCGAGCAGGGCGCTGACGCCGATGGCGGCCTTTGAGGCCCACGGCGCCAGGTCGGTGACCCGGTTCATCAGGCCGTTGAGGGACTGGTTTCCCGCCCAGTGCACGGGTCCGATGCGACCGGTGTCGCTGACCGTCTTGGTCCAGTAGCGGATGGTGTCCGAGGGGATCAGCAGCAGCATGAGCCCCTCCAACCCGGCGAAGGTGGCCAGCGCGCGCGCCGCGGCCTTGCGCTTGCCGGTGAGGAACAGGTGCACGACGAAGATCAACGGCGTCAGCTTCACCGCGGCCGCGACCCCGACGAGGATCCCCCCGGCGCGGGAGTCCCGTGCGCTGATCACCAGGACGTCGACCACCACGAGCGCCATCAGGATCAGGTTGATCTGGCCGAGGAACACGGTGCGCCACACCGGTTCCAGCCCGAGCATGACCACCGAGAACACCAGCGTCGCGCGGGCGGGCGAGGACCACCAGCGCGAATCGTCGACGGGCTTGGGCAGCGAGCCGATCGTCACCCGGATCACCAGGGCCATGGCCAGCACCGAGATCGCGGTGAGGACGCCCCAGGCGACCTGGGTGGGCACCGCCGCCAGCGGGACGAACAGCAGCGCGGCGGTCGGCGGGTAGGTGAAGGGCAGCAGCGCCCACCAGGGTTCCGGCGCGAGCGTGCTGGAGTCGTAGAGGGGGTCCCCGTGCAGCAGGGTCAGCGCGCCGGCCCGGTACACCGCACTGTCCACGCCGAGCCGCCAGTCGAGCAGCCATCCGATGATCCCGGCCGTGATCGCCAGCACCGGCACCGCGGACAGCACGATGATCGATCGCGGCCGGACCGAGAGCCGGGCGAGCGACTTCCGCAGCGCCAGGCGTGGGGTCACGGGACGCACCAGCGTCTCACCGTCGGGGGCAGACACAGACCGGGTCACCCCATCAGGAAAGCACGAGTGGCGCCGTGCGAGGGCGGAAACCCCGGGTTCGGCCGCCGTGACGCCTCAGGCGCGGCCGAGCTCGCGCAGCAGATCGCAGGCCGATTCGTGGGTGGCGGGCAGCCGCACCAGGCGGATGCGGGGCTTGCCGATCTCCGCGACGGAGGCGTCACTGGACAGTCGCTGGTGCAGGGCGCGACGCAGCAGGACCGCCTTCGCCGGCAGGGTGTCGTCCCGGCGCAGCACGGCGACCGAAGTGGACGGCCCGAGTGTGGCGAGGCTCTCGCCCCCGTCGAGTGCGGCGCGCATCGCCTCCGCGACGAGGATCATCCCGGTGACGCGGCGCCAGCCGGTCATGGTGGTCAGGTCGAGGGAAACCACCAGCAGCGTGTGCTCGTCCGCGGCGCGGCGGCCCTGGCCTTTCGACCCGCGGTAGAACTCGTCGAGTCGGGTGCGCAGGTAGGCCGCCGTGGGCAGGCCGGTCAACGGGTCGATCACCTGGATGTTGGCGATCTGGTCCAGGGCCGCGTCGGCCCAGGCCAGTGCGGTCGCGGTGATCAGCCGGGCCGGGGTGGTGCCGAGGTCCGGGACGACGAAGCCGTCGTCGGAATCCGGCTGCGCGAGCACGGCCTGGAGCGCCGCCAGATCCGCGAAGACCTCTTCGAGTTCCGCACCGGCGGCGGCCCTGGCCCGGGCGAGCCCGGCGAGCGAGGGCTCCGGTCCGGCGCCGCAGAGCACCGCGGCGCAGACGGCGTCCACCTCGGGCAGGGCCCAGTCGCTCGGAAACCGCCAGCCCGCGGCGAGACTGGCGGCACGCCACCGCGCGCGCAGGGTACGCAGCGGCAGGTCGCCGTCGGGACCGTTTTTCTGACGGGGCAGTTCTCCGCCACTGGCCGTCACATTCACTCGCGACCGTCCTTTCCTCCGGCGCGTTCTTCCAAACGGGTGACGCAACGAAGGAGACATCGTGACGGAATTTGCTCTACGTTGCCGCCCCTGTTACACCATCGGGTCATTCGTACCCATGCGTCATCGAGCGGTTCTCCGTGAGTCACACTATCGCTACCCCGGGAAATGGCTGGCGCGGTGGCCACGGCATCCCGGCCTGTCGAAGAGGAGAACAGTTGTCCACCGTTTCCGCGGACTTCTCGGGCAAAAGTGACGCCGAACTGATCAATGCGGTTCGGTCGGGGACGCTGGCCGCCTACGGCACCCTTTACGAGCGTCACGTCGCGTCCGCGCACAATCTGGCGCGCCAACTGGCCCGTTCCCAGGCCGAGGCCGACGACCTCGTCTCCGAAGCCTTCGCGAAGGTGATGGACACGCTGCGCGCCGGAAAGGGACCGGACTCGGCCTTCCGCGCCTACCTCCTCACCGCGCTGCGCCACACCGCCTACGACCGGACGCGCAAGGACAAGCGGGTCGACCTCAGCGACGACATGTCCACTTTGGCCGCCACGGGGAGCGCCGCCACCGACGCGCTGACCGTGCCCTTCTCCGACACCGCGGTCGCCGGCCTGGAACGCAGCATGGCCGCGAGGGCGTTCGCCCGGCTGCCGGAACGGTGGCAGGCGGTGCTGTGGCACACCGAGATCGAACAGCAGACCCCGGCGGAGGTCGCTCCGCTGCTGGGGCTGACGCCCAACGGGGTGTCCGCGCTGGCCTACCGGGCACGCGAGGGCCTGCGGCAGGCCTACCTGCAGGTGCATCTCGCCGAGACCAGCTCCCAGCGGTGCCGGGCGACGGCGGACCGCCTCGGCGCGTGGACCCGCAACGGGCTGGCCAAGCGGGAGCGGACCCAGGTCGAGGCCCATCTCGACGAGTGCGACCGGTGCCGGGCACTGGCCGCCGAGCTGAGCGACGTCAACGGCGCCCTGCGGGCCGTGGTGGCGCCGATCGTGCTGGGCGGGGCCGCACTCGGCTACCTGGCGCTGACCGGCGGGAAGGCGGCCGCCGCCACCGCCGCCGCCGGAGCCTCCGGCGGCGCTGCCGCCACCGCGGCCACCGCCGCGCCCCGGCAGTTGTTCGGGGTAGCCGCTTCCAGCATGGCGATCGCGGCCGCGGTGGCCACCGCGCTGGTCGCCAGCGGCGGCGCCCAGGACATCCCGGTCTCGGCGGCCCAACTGCCCCCGGTCCAAGCCAGCCCGACCCCGGTGCTCCCGCCCTCCGGGCACAGCCCGGCCGCCAAGATCCAGGTCCCCGCTCCGTCCTCGGCCGTGACACCACCGCCCACCACCACGCCGCCCGCCCCCGTCGTCGCGCCCGCGGCGAACCTGACCGCGACCGGCCCGGCGGGCGGTCTGCTCCTGCAGCCCGGTGGCGGGGCCATCCCGCTGCCCATCACCGTCCGCAACGACGGCAACGGCCCGTCGGACCCGGTGACGGTGACCCTGACCCTGCCCAGCGGGGTGCGCGCGGTCGGGCCCGGCGGCGGTGGCGGCGGGGCGGGCGCCCGTTCCTTGTCCGCTCCGTCCTCTCCGGCGGCCAGCCCGGCTTCCCCGGCCTCTCCGGACGCGGACTGTCCGGCCGGGACCGGGACGGTGAGTTGCACCAGCGCTCGCGCTCTCGCCCCCGGTGAATCGGCCGTGCTCACCTTCCGCCTGATCGCGGACGCGACCGCCACGGGGGGCACGGTCACCGGTTCGATCAGCACCGGCGGCCAGGTGCACTTCGAAATCAGCGTTCCGATCAGCGTCACCCCCGCCCCCTCCGACGGGGTGGTCCTGAGCGTGAGCGCCCAGTGGGGCGGCCCGTGGCCGTGGGCGAACCCCGGCTGGATCGACACGGAAGTCGTCAACGACGGCAAGACCACCAAACCGGTCACCCTGACCTTCAGCCGCCCGGTCCATCTGATGACCGATCAGTGGCGGGCGCGCTGCACCGAGCAGGCGGACGGCACGTCCTGCACCACTGCCAGGCCCCTCGCCCCCCAGGAGCACCTGAGCCTGTGGTTCGCCCTCGACGAGGGGGAATGGCATCCCATCCCGGTCAGTGTGAGCGCCACCCTCGGCTCGGCGAGCGACACGAAGACGGTGAGCCTCGGCTGCTGGTTCGGCCCGCTGTGCCACATCCCCGCCCCCGTCGGTACGCCGTCGACCACCCCGGCGACCACGCCACCGGCCTCGGAACCGGCCCGCACGACGACCAGCACCCCGGCCTCGCAGCCGGCCGCCACCGGCAGCCCCGCACCGGTCACGCAGAACACCACGACCCCGCCGCCCGTGCCGACCCCGCCGACCACCGCGAACACCACCGCACCACCCGCCGGGGAACCGGCGACCACGACCACCACTTCGAAGCGGCGGCACGGTGGTTGGTGGTGGCTGTTCCCGGACGAATGATTACTGTCAGCCACCTGGGAAATCGCCGGCTACGTGAGCGGGATGATCCTCGGCGCCCCTCGTGAGCCGGAGAAAAGCGCCGCCTGACCGCACCGGGACATCCCCACTACGTACACTGCCGAAGTGACCGTTGTGGAAAGCGTGCTCTCGCGCACACCCGAGCCGTTGCGCTCGGCGCTGATCAAACATCGGGAGCTGCTCAAATTCGGCATCGTCGGCGGCACCACCTTCGTCGTCGACAACGGAGTCTGGTACCTGCTCAAACTGGGCGTGCTGGAATCCAAGCCGACCACCGCGAAGGCCATCGCGATCATCGTCGCGACCATCGTTTCCTACGTTCTCAACAGGGAATGGTCCTTCCGGACCCGCGGCGGCCGGGAGCGGCACCACGAGGCCGCGCTGTTCTTCGTGATCAGCGGGCTGGCCGTGGTGGTGAACCTGATCCCCCTGTACCTGTCCCGCTACGCGTTCCACCTGGAGACGCCGTTCGTCGAACGCTGGATCCAGGAAACGGCGGACTTCATCAGCGGCTCCATCATCGGCATGCTGCTGGCCATGGTGTTCCGCTTCTGGGGCTTCAAGAAGTGGGTCTTCCCGGACGAACTCGGCGAGCGCCGCCGCGACACCAACCGGTCTTGAGCTGGTCAGGCCCCTGTTAGGAGGACGAAGCGCCGGCTGTCGATGGCGGCGGCGACGGATTGCGCGCTGAATCGCGGGTCGTCTCGCGAGGTGTCCAAGACGTGACGCTCCAGTTCGCCGAGGTCGGCGAACTGGTCCCACATCCGCAGGATCGGTTCTTCCCGGGTGAGCGCGGTCGGTGCTGTTCGCTGCCGGGCGCGCGTGAGTGCGACGTCGCGATCCGGTCGTAGGACCACATAGTGCAGCGACAGCCCGGGATGGTTTCGGGCTCGCCGGTGGAAGTGAGGCAGCATCCAGGGTCCGACGATTCCGTCGACGAAGGTGGTGAATCCGCCGAGGGCGTAGGTGAACGCCGCTCCGGCGATGACGTCGAGGACCACCTGGTTCTGCGCGTCCGCCGCGGGCTCGTAGGGTGCGATCGCCCCGGCGACGATGTAGTGCCAGAAGTCATCCGTGTGCAGATGGACAGACTTCTGCCAACGCGAGGCCAGTGCACGCGCGATGGTGGATTTTCCCGCCCCCGGCGGTCCGGTGAGAATGATCAGCGCACCCGGCTCGGTCATTTTTCGAATGTAGTAAATGCTGACTCGGCGACGCGCTACCGCGGCACCCGTTCGGAGGGCCAACGAACTTCGCGGAGATCCCCGGGGCTGGGGACGCGCAGGAACAGGCTGAACACGGCGGGGCGACGGCTGGACAGCTCGAGCCTGCCCCCGTCGGCCTCGGCGAGCGCGCGGGCCAGTGCGAGTCCCACACCCGTGGACCCGGCACCGGAAAAACCCCGCTCGAACACGTGCGGCACCAGCTCGTCGGGAATACCGGAGCCGGTGTCGCTGACCTCGACCACCACGGTGCCCTCGGCCTCCCCGCGCCGCGCCGCGAGAGTGACGGTGCCCGCCCCGTGCCGCAGGGCGTTGTCCAGCAGCACGCCGATGACCTCGCGCAGCCGGCCCGGGGTGGCCCTCGCGACCAGCCCGTCCCCGATCCGCAGCCGCAGGTTGCGCCCCTCCGCACGCAGCAGCTGCCGCCACTCCGAGGCGACCTCCGGCAACGCCGTCGCCAGCTCCACCGGTTCGACGTCCGCCTCACTGGCCGCACGTGCCGCGGCCAGCAGCTCCTCCAGCGCCTCCGACAACCGGTCAGCCTGCTCCTGCGCGGCGCGGGCCTCCTCGGCCACGTCGGAGTCCTCGACGATGGTCAGCGATTCCAGGCGCAGCTGCAGCGCGGTCAGGCGGCTGCGCAGCTGGTGGGAAACGTCCCCGACGAGCTGCCGTTCCCGCTGGACCAGCTGGGCCAGCGCGGTGGCGGAGGTGTCGAGCGCCTCGGCCACCATGTCCAGCTCGCCCACCCCGTACCGGCTGGGATCGGGCCGGAAGTCACCCCCGCCGAGCTTCGACGCCCGCTCGGCCACGTGGCGCAGCGGCTTCGCCAGGCGACGCGCGGTCACCGTGGCGACCACGGTGCCGATGCTCACCGACAGCACCACCAGCAGCAGCACGGCGAGCGTGACCGTGGTCTGGCGGGACCTCAGCGGACCGGCCGCGGTCGCCAGCTCCAGGTTCCCGTCCCGGGCCAGTTGCACGCGCGCGGTCACCACGTCCGGGCCCGGATCGGCCCCCTCGATCATTTTCGGCAGGCCGGGCAGCTGCACGGTGAGCCTGCCGCCCGGCGGGATCGCCACCGCGACCCCGTCCAGATCGGTCTGGCTGAGCTGACCGTCGGCGAGATCGGTGTCGAGCGTGGCGGCGATCTGCGACGCCCGCGCCCCGAGGTCCTCGACGGTGATGCTGTCGACCAGCTTCCACGCGGTCACCCCGAGCGGGATGCCGAGCGCCGCGGCGGTGACCGCGACGGCCAGCAGGATGGCGAGCAGGATGCGGCGGCGCACGATTCCCCGGCCGGCTAGTCGATGTTGAAGCGGAAGCCGACGCCGCGCACGGTGGCGATGCGGCGCTCCCCGTCGCCCGAGTGCACCACGGCCCCCTTGCCGTCACCGGTGACCGCCAGCTTGCGGCGCAGCCAGGACATGTGCATGTCGAGGGTCTTCGAGGTCTTGGACTCCAGGTCGTTCCACACCTCGGCGAGGATCTCGTCCCGGCTGACCACCTGTCCGGCCCGGCTCATCAGCACGCGCAGCAGTTCGAACTCCTTGTTCGCCAACTGCACCTCACGGCCGTCCACGGTGACCAGGCGGGCGCCCAGGTCCATCCGCACACCCCCGGCCTCGAGCACCTCGGGCGCCCGGCGGCGCAGCAGCGCCCGGATCCGGGCGAGCAGCTCGGCCAGCCGGAAGGGTTTGGCGACGTAGTCGTCGGCCCCGGCGTCCAGCCCGACCACGAAGTCCACCTCGTCGGTGCGGGCGGTGAGCATCAGGACCGGGAGTTCGGTGCCGCTGGAGCGCAACCGGCGGCACACCTCCAGCCCGTCCATTCCGGGCAGGCCGAGATCCAGCACCAGCAGGTCGGCACGGTGATCACCGGCGGCGGCGAGTGCGGACGGACCGTCGCCGACCACCTCTACCTCGTAGCCCTCGCGCTGCAGTGCGCGCGACAGCGGTTCCGCGATTGCCGGATCGTCCTCGGCGAGTAACACCATGCTCACCTGGCCAACTCTACGGCCGGGGGACGTGAAACCATCGTCGCGTGCCGAGCTACTCCTCCGATCTCACTCTCGCCGCGCGCCTGGCCGACGCGGCCGACGCGATCACCACCGCACGCTTCCGCGCGCTCGATCTCACGGTGCGCAGCAAACCCGACCGCACCCCGGTCACCGACGCCGACACGGCGGTCGAAGACGCCATCCGGGCCCTGCTCGCCGAGGAGCGCCCGGACGACGGGATCGCCGGTGAGGAGCGGGGCGGCGGCGCCTGGTCGTCCGGCCGCACCTGGATCCTCGATCCGATCGACGGGACGAAGAACTTCCTGCGCGGCGTGCCCGTGTGGGCCACCTTGATCGCGCTGGTCGAGGACGGGACCCCGGTGGTCGGCATGGTGAGCGCCCCGCTGCTCGGACGCCGCTGGTGGGCCAGCCTGGGCGAGGGTGCCTGGCTGCGCGACGCGACCGGCGAACGGCGGATCTCCGTTTCCGGTGTGGCCGACTTGTCGGACGCGTACCTGTCCACCACGCACCTCGGCTCGTGGACCGAGTACCACTCGCGCGAGGCGTACCTCGCCCTCACCGACGCCTGCTGGGAAACCCGCGCGTTCGGCGACTTCTGGCACCACTGCCTGGTCGCCGAGGGCGCCATCGACCTGGCCGCCGAGGCGATCGTGAACCCGTGGGACGTGGCGCCGATGCAGGTACTGGTCACCGAGGCAGGCGGCCGGTTCAGCGACCTGTCCGGCAGGGAGACCTTCGACGGCGGTTCCGCGCTGTCGTCCAACGGCCTCCTGCACGACGCGGCCCTGTCCACCCTGCACCGGAACTGACACCTGCCCGGCCAGCGGACCCGTCAGCGCGGTGTGGCGGCGGGCAGGAGACCGACGGCGCCGCGAGCCACCTGGGACCAGGCGAGCCTGCCGAACAGGTAGTGACAGGCGACCTGTTCGTTGGTGAAGCGGGCCCAGTCGTACCGGTTCCCCTGCTCCCGCCAGAACACCTCCCACACGGGTGTGCCCTCCTCGGACTCCTCGACCCGCAGGACGCACCACGCGTTGTCGGCCTCGGCGCCGATGGAGACCACCTCGGGCGGCACCCCGATGGTTTCCAGCCAGCGCACGACCGATTCGACGTTCATTCCTCCTCCTCGAAGGTCACATCCGCGAGGTAGCCCATGCTGACCAGTTCGTCGGCGGAGTAGACGGCCCGGTACCGGGTTCCGCCGCCGGGCTGTCCGAACCAGGGCGCCGACTCGGCCCGCCACATCGGCACTTCGCGCAGCACCCGGTACCGGCGGTACCCGGCGGACAACAACGCCGGCGGCAGGGAACGCCGCGCGAAGGGAGTGCCGTCCGGGGCGAACACGCGACCGCCGATCCCGCCGAAGCGGTCGAGCAGCACCCCCTCGGGCAGCAGCTCCGGTTCTCCCGGCGCGGTCCCGCCCTCGGGAAAAACTTCCGCGGGCGGCCACGCGTACTCCGGTACGCCACCGCGGGAGCCGACCTGGAACCGGCGTTCCCAGTCGCGTTCGGACAGTCCGCCGAGCGGCCGGTGGTCTTCGGTCAGCTCCGCCGGAGGTTCACCGGGTGGGGTGGGCAGACGGGCGTAGCCGTCCCGCACCTTCTCCCAGGCTTCGGAAGACTCGAGGAGGCCGGAGTGGGGATGGTCGTGCGGTGGGAAGCGCAGGCCGGGCGCGAAGTCGGCCTCGGGCGGGGGTACCGGCAGCTGCCGGGCGGGACGGGCCGAGGCCACGGGAAGGTGCCCGAGCGGGAATATGTGCACGAGGAACAGGGCCACGATGCTTTCCCGCTCCTGGCGGGGCGCCCCGAGCGGCGGCTGCGGCCGGGGGTGGCGGGGGCCCCGGGGATGCTGGGGCTGGGCTGGTGGTGGTGCGGCCGGGGGCGCTTCGGACCGGGACTGCGGCGCGGGGGCGGGATGGCCGGGACGTGGCGGGACGGCCGGTGCCGGGCCGGGGACCGCCGCAGGCGGGGCGAACGGCGCGAACGGCGCGGGTGCCGGGTAGCTGGGCTGGGGCGCGACAACGGGTTGCGGGGCCGCGAGCGGCTGCGGGCCTGCGATCGGTGGCGGGACCAAAGACGGCGCAGGGGGCACGGACAGCACGGACGGCCCTCCTTCGCTGAACCCCGCGGCGACGGTGGCGCCGGGCGCGTGCGGCGCGAGGGTGCCGGACGGCGGAGTCGGCACGTCGTCGAACCCGCCGGAATGCAGGAGCCCCCCGTACGTCGAGGGGGCCGCGGGCAGCCGGAGGGGACCGGTCCCGGCTTCCGGACCGGCTACTTCGTCCACTGTGGACCCCGCGGGTTCGAGTGGAAGCGGTGTCGCGCCGGGCGGCTGCCCGAGCGAAGGCAGACCGGGGGCGGACGGCTCGGCCGGAACCGGTGGCACTCCCAGCGAAGGCTGCACCGGAACCACCGGGGCTTCCGGAACCGCCGAGACCACCGCGACCGCCCCCGCGGCACCGGCCGTCACCTTGTCTACTGTGGACAAAAGTGAAACGGGCAGTCCGGTGGCGGCGCTGAGCAGACCGAGCTGCCCCCGCGGGGAACGCGCACCCGGATGCGGGCCGCCCATCGGATCCGGCGGGCCGCCCGCCGTCGCGGCCGCCCCGCCCACCCGCTGGACCAGACCGTTCGTCAGCGACGAAAGATTCGCGGTGGTCCCCCGCAGCACGGTGTCCAGCCCGAGCAGCGCGGCCGGATGCCCGGCCGCGGCCGCGCCGTGCGCCGCGTCCCGGTTCTTCGCGGCTTCGGTCAGCCTGCGCACCATCTCCACCTTGGTCGCGCCGATCTCCTCCGCCGCGCGCTCCAGCCGGTCGGCGGCCTCCCCGGCACCGCGGGCCGCGACGGTCAGCCGACCGTGATCGGGGTGGACGAATTCGGCCCACCGGGCGGCCGCCGCCTCCGCCGACGGGCCGCTGAGCGGCCCCAGTGCCCTCGTAGCGCTCCGGTCGGCCTCGGCGGCCAACGCGGTGAGCCCGTCCTGCGCGGTCCGCCACGCCTTCGCCTGCTCGCGCAGCTTGTCCTCGTCCGCCCGCGGCCACGACAGCCCGGTCTCCGCGGCGATTCCGGCCAGTTCCTCCGGCAGTTCGATACCCATTCCTAACCCCCGGCCGCGTCGGCGATCGAACAGCGGGCGGCGTCCTCACCCGAGGAGTACCGCCGCGCGGCCTCCGCGAGGGAGGTCCCCAGCTCGCTCAGCTGCCCGGCCAGTGCGCGGATCCCCTCCGCGGTCTCGTTCGCGGGACGGGCGTGCCCGGCCGCGAAACTCCGCCCGACCGCGTCGTCACCCCAGGCCGCCGGGGCATCCGCCAGCGCACGCGCGAGCTCCGCCGCGATCCGCCCCGCCCGCTCGGCATGGCCGTCGAAGTCCTTCGCCCCCGCGGCGAGCCTGCCCGCATCCGCTTCGAACCCGCTCACCGGACCATCCAGTTCTTGTCCTCGTAGCTGTCCTCCTCGGCCACCGGCTTCAGCGGCGCGATGTCGGCGGCCTCGAGGTCGGCCGTGCCGAACAGGACGGCTTGCGGGTCGGTACCGGCGGGAAGGGCGGGCGCGAGCACCTCCGCCGCGGCGGCCAGCGCCCGCACGGTCGCCGCACCGGCGGCCCGCACGATCTGGTCGGCCAGTTCGCGGGGCCGGTACCGGTGATAGGCCTCGTCGGAGATCACCAGTGCGGTAAGCGCGCCGCGCGCACCCACGGTCGCGGTGAGCAGGCCGTCCGGATCACTGGCCGAGGCCGTGACCGCCCCGAGTTCCCGCTGCACCGAAGCGAGCTGTTCCCGGCTGCGCCGGTAGTCGGCCAGCAGCTCGTCCACCTGTGCGCGGTACTCGGTCACGGCACGCCTCCTCGGTAGTACGGCGGTCGGCTTCGAGTCGGACGCGGCCCGGCGCGGCCCGGTTCCCACTCCGGGGAAAAGCGTTCCCTATCCGGCCATCCGCCGCACCACGGCGCTACCCCGCGAGCGCCCTGACCACCCGGGACGGGCTCGGCCGCCCGAGCCGCTCGGCCATCCACCGGCTGGTCGCCACCAGTGCGTCGAGGTCGACACCGGTCTCGATGCCGAGCCCCTCCAGCATCCACAGCAGGTCCTCGGTGGCGAGGTTGCCGGTGGCCGACTCGGCGTACGGGCAGCCGCCGAGGCCACCCGCCGAGGAATCCACAGTGGACACCCCGCAGCGCAGCGCGGCAAGGGTGTTCGCCAGTGCCTGCCCGTAGGTGTCGTGGAAGTGCACGGCCAGTCGGCCGGGGGCGACGCCGGCCTCGTCGAAGGCCGCGATCAGCCGTTCCACGTGGCCGGCGGTGGCGACGCCGATCGTGTCGCCGAGGGAGAGCTGGTCGCACCCGAGGTCGAGCAACCGCTGCCCGGCCCGCACCACCTGTTCGACCGGGACCGGCCCCTCCCACGGGTCGCCGAAGCACATCGACAGATAGCCGCGGACGGTCGCGCCCGCCTCCCGCGCCCCGGCTGCCACCGGTTCGAACATCGCGAACTGGTCCTCGACGGTGGAGTTCAGGTTGCGCTGGGCGAAGGTCTCGGTGGCGCTGCCGAAGATCGCGAGGTCACGGCAGCCGGCGTCCAGGGCACGCTTGAGCCCCCGCTCGTTGGGCACCAGGACCGGGTACCGCACACCCGGACGCCGGTTCAGCCCGTCGAGCAACTGCTCGGCGTCGGCCAGCTGCGGCACCCACTTCGGGGACACGAAGCTCGTAGCCTCCAGCACGGAGTGCCCGGCCTCAGCGAGCCGGTCGAGGAATTCGAGCTTGACCTCCACCGGCACGATGGTCTTCTCGTTCTGCAGGCCGTCGCGGGGACCGACCTCCCAGATCGTCACCCGCGTGGGCAGTCCTCCGGCGGAAACCCGCTGCGGCAGTCCCAGTTCCCGAGCACCCATTGATCAGCGCCTGCCTCGTGTCCGCGGACGGCCGTCCTCGGCCGATCCGAAATCGTCGTACGGATTGTCGTTCACCTCACGGTAGATGACCGTGTGGACCCGTTCGACGTGCGGAATGTCATCGAACCGCAGCGGTTCGTCGGAGGCCGATTCGATGACCAGGGTGCCGCAGCCGAAGATGCGGTCGACGAGGCCGTGCTCGAACTGGACGCTGTTGATCCGGGTCATCGGGATGTCGATCCCGGTCCGCTTCACCACGCCCTCGCGGGCGATGAGGCGGTCGGTGGTGACGATGAAGTGCGTGGTCCGCCACCGGATCAGCGGGGCGAGGAACAGCCAGCAGACGAGGATGAGCGCGACCACCCCGATGGCGATGAGGCTCACGTCGTGCCAGGGCGCGGCGAGCCCACCGGTCAGCGTGGCCAGCCAGCCCCCCGCCGCGAGCGTCACGATCAGCCAGAACACCGGCCAGATCAGCATCTTGAAATGCGGATGGCTGTGCACAATGACCTGCTCGTTGTCGCTGAGCAGCTCCTCGGGGTAGGCCACTTCGAACACGCTCCGATCTTCGGTCTGCCGTGCGCTTAAGGTACCGCCCGCAGGTGCACCACGTCCCCGGCGAGCACGGAGTGTTCACGGCCGTCCTCGGTGACCACCACCAGCCCGCCACCGGGTTCGATGTCCCGCGCGGTGCCCACGAGAGTGGTGTCGCCGGGCAGCAGGACGCGTACCTTCCTGCCCAGCGTTTCGCAGTGCGCGCGGTAGTCCTCGAGCTGGCCCGCCCGCTCCAGGTGACCGCCCGCCGCACGCCAGCGCCGCTCGCGTTCGGAGAACGCGGAGAGCAGCATCTTCGTGATCAGGGTGCGGTCGGTGACGCTCGCGCCCTCCTCCTCCAGCGAGGTCGGCCGCAGCCCGCCCGCCGCGGGCGGCACGTCCTCGCCGAGCGGGCGCACGTTCACCCCGATGCCCAGCACCACGGCGAGTTCCTCGCTCGCCACCGACTCGGCCAGAATTCCCGCGCATTTCCCCCGGTCGGGACCGGCCAGCACGTCGTTGGGCCATTTCAGGACCGCGTCCACGCCCAGTTCCCTGGTCAGGTCCAGCATCGCCAGGCCCGCCACCATGGCCAGCGAGCCCACGTGCGAGAAAGCGACTTCAGTGGGTCGCAGCAGGATGCTCAGGTAGACGCCGGATCCCTTCGGCGATACCCAGTGCCGGTAGCGCCTGCCCACCCCGGCGGTCTGCTCCTCGGCCACCAGGACGGTGCGGTCCGGTGCACCCCGTACGGCCGCCTCGCGCAGGTCCGCGTTGGTCGAGCCGGTGCTCTCCACCACGTCCACCGTCGCGTACGGCCCGGTCAGTTCCGCGCGCAACCGCGCGACATCGATCTCAGCCATAACCGGAGCCTAAAGGCCCTCTCCCGCCCCGGCTGGCTCGCCGGGACGGCGGGAACCCAATAACTTCCGCTTGCGCAATTCGTTGGGTAGTGCGTGGAACGACGGCGGCTTTCTCCTACTGTTGGGCGGGTGATCATCCGTTTCCCCCACTGGGGACGTGCCGCCGCGGGTCGCGCGATGATCGCGGTGATCATGGTCGCCGCGCTGGTGACCTGTGGCTGGCTGCTCGTGGAGCCGAACCGCCCGGTCGCCACCGGGACCGTCGCCCCCATGGGGGAAACCCAGCAGCCCGGCGGCAACGCGGCGGGCGCGGCGGGGCCGTCGGTGCTCGAAGCGAGCGCCCCGGTGCAGGCGCAGGCACCGCAGCAGCAGGGCAAGAGCGAACTGGAGCGCTGGGCCGCTGGGCTGAGCGGTGCACTGGACATCCCCGAACGCGCGCTCGTCGGATACGCCCTGGGCGAGCTGACGCTGCGCAAGGAACAGCCGAACTGCCACCTTTCGTGGGTCACGCTGGCGGGTATCGGCAAGGCGAGCTCCGACCACGGCCGCTTCGGCGGCGACGGCCTCACCGCGGCGGGCACGCTGACCAGGCCGCTCGGACCGGTCCCCCTGCAGGGCGCCGCCGGGGAGGCGGCCAGCGACCAGCGCAGCGGGCCGCTGCAGCTCACCCAGCAGGAATGGGCCCGGGGCCGCGGCGCGGGCGACGTCCAGGACATCGACGACGCCGCCGTGGCGGCGGGACGCGTGCTGTGCGCGGGGGGCACCGACCTGCAGGCCGGGCAGAGCTGGTGGAAGGCGATCGACAACTACCGTCGCTCCGACCTGTTCCGCCAGCAGGTGCTCGGCAACGCTCAGCTGTACGCCGCACTCTCGGTGGCGCCGGGCGCCGCGTCGGCCCCGTCGACCCGTGCCGTCCGGTTCGCCCTCGACCAGTTGGGCCTGCCCTACGTGTGGGGCGGCAACGGCCCCGAAGCGGGTGCCGCGGGCTTCGACTGCTCGGGTCTGACCAAGGCCGCCTACGACAGCGCCGGCGTCGCACTGCCCCGCACGGCGGACTCACAGTTCCGTTCGCAGCCCGCGGTCCCGGCCGCGGAGCCGCCGAAGCTGGGCGACCTGGTGTTCTACGGCAATCCCGCCGGTTTCATCCACCACGTCGGCCTGTACCTCGGCAACGGGATGATGATCAACGCGCCGACCCAGGGCATGGCGATCCAGATCGCGACCTACCACGTCCGCGGCGACGACTACGCGGGCGCGGCCCGCCCAGCTCGTTAGACACAGCTCACGGGCGGCGGCGTTCGATCTCACGGCGCGACGGCTTCCCCCGCGCCCCGACGAGCGATCATGATGACTGGATGGAAGTCAGTTTCGCCGAAGACCACATCCTTTTCCTCCGCTACGACTTCCCCGGCGCCACGGTTCACCCCACCGGGACTCTCACGGCCAGGCAGATCCGCGACGCCAATTGGATACTCTCGCCGCCCGAGATCCGGACCACACTCGGCGAAACGCTGTTCGTGCCCCACGCGCAACAGGCCCAACTCGAGCAGTTCTGCCTACGGAACGGCATCGCCGGGAAACAGCGGCTCGACATCTGGTCGGACCTGCTCGAACCGTTCCTCGACACCGAATTCGGTCCCGAACACGTACAGGCCACCGACAAGCGGCTGCGCCAAGCCGGGCTGTCCGGCGAAGAAGTCGCCGGCATCCGCCGTCGAGTCACTCCGCTCATGCACGCCTACAACTTCGACAGCATGCTCTGGGAATGGGTCGACCTGAGCCTGTACGACCTCCTCAGTGCCGCCACCGGCCCCCTCGTCGACCCCGGCATCCAAGCCGCGCTCGGCGACCCATCGGCGTTCTACAACTGGGCCATGGAAATCGCCGAACGCCGTCGTTGAGCACCGGCAGCAAATGCCGATCCGTGCCCAACTCCTCCCGAGCGTCGGCGAACCCAGCCGCCACGATTCTCCTCCACCTGAGCCGACGCTGTTTGATAGACAGATCCGGTGAGCGCCTTCTACCACCTGTGCTTCGTCGTCCAGGACATTCAGCGGGCGACCGAGGACCTCACCCGCGTCCTGGGCGTGACCTGGAGCCGGGTCCGTACCGGCAAGCTCGGGGAATGGGAATACAGCATCGTCTTCTCCGTCGAAGGACCACCGTTCTTCGAAGTGATACAGGGCGCCGCGGGCAGTCCGTGGGACGCGGCCGCAGGGTCTCGCTTCGACCACATCGGCTACTGGTCCAGGGACGTCACGACGGACAAGCAGCAACTGGCGGCACGGGGCGCACCTATTGAGTTCGACTCGTGCCCCTACGGTCGCTCCTTCACCTACCACCGCCTCGACAGCATCGGGGCACGAGTCGAGTTGGTCGACCTCGCAGCGCAGGAGGGGTTCCTCGGCACATGGGCCCCAGAGGCACCGACGATGCCGGTACTCGACCTCGACGGCCCGACCGCCGAGCCATGATGGTCAAACCGAGTACCGCGGGTCGAGGCTGTCGTACCCGTGCACAACGTCATTTGTGATCGCGGAGGAACGCGGGGATGTCGGCGGGGGCCGGGTAGTTCGGCAAGGGCGCCCGCTCGTTTTGCAGGAATGCGTCGACAACGGCGTAAGCCCGTTCGTCGTTGTCGTCGAGTCCGTTCCACATGTGGTGTCCGACGCCGGGCAGGTACTGGGTGCGCTGAATGGCCGGATCGTCGGCCAGAACGGTGGTCTCCCATTGACGGATCTGCGAGGAGCACTCGGCGATCATCAGCATCGCGGGGACATTGGAGCGCTGCAGTTGCGGGGCGATCGAAGGTGACTCCCTGACCGTCTGCTCGATCCGAAGGCTCGCGGCGGGGCTGAAGGTGAAGTTCTCGGCCGTGTTCTCGATGGGGATGCGCTGGGCGTCCCGCGCGCAGTAGGCGGACGCGGTGTCGCCGCCGAGATCGGCGGCGGTGAAGGCGTTGTCGGCCTCGGCCTGCCCGATCAGGCCGGTATCGGGTGAGAGCAGCCCGAGTCGCATGAGGCCGAGTGCGACCGCATACCTGGGGATGCTGGTGGAACGCGCTCCGCTCATGGCCGGTGCGAGGCCGCGCGCGCTCGGCCGCCCTTGCTGCCCGGCGATCCCCGCGGTGGGTCCGTCCATCGGACCGGGTTCGGCGATGATCGCCCTGTGCACGCGGGCGGCGGCGTCCGGCTCGGCCAGTTCCCGGGTGAGTACGACCGCTCCCGAGGAGAATCCGAGAACATCGACCGGACCCTTGTCCAGGTGGTCGATGAACGCTTCGAGATCGCGAACCGATCTGGAGATGCCGTACTCCTCCATGGGCAGCAGTTCGCTTCGTCCGCCGCCCGCATGCTCGAAGGCGTAGACGTCGTAGCCCTTTCCCGCCAGGAGTTGCAGGAAGTGGTGATCGAGCACCGAGATGCCGCGGACGGGTCCGCCGTGCAGGTACACAAGCGGCGTTGCGTGGCGGGTGCCTTCCGGGCGGGGCGGGTAGTGATACACCGCGACCCGGCTTCCCGTGGCCAGGCTCCACTGCTGCGTCGCCACGAACGGCAGCGCCGGCGGATACCGCCGCTCGGTCGGCGCGTCCGGGATGCAGACCGACGCCGTCAGCACCGCAGCGACGACCACCGGTAAGAGCGGCACGAGCTTGCGCGGCCACGCGCGGCGGCGGGCACGCCGGATCGCGACGGCGACACCGGCCACGACGGTCACCAGCCAGGCCACGATCCCGGACGCAGCGCCATCCGTCAGGACGATCAGCACCAGGAACAGGGCCGCCAAGCCCGCGACGGCCGCCAAAGCCAAGACCAGGCGACCGAGGAAGCGGGCAGAACGAACGAAGGGGGTCGCCATGAGTCTCCTAGCGCGAGTTTCAAAACTAAGTTTCAAAACAACGTTAGCATTGTCCGCTAGACTGGTCACCGTGGCCAGGCCGAGGACGAACGACGACACCGTGAAGGAACGCCTTGTCGAGTCGGCCATCGAGTTGTTCGCAACCCGTCCCCGCGAGTCGATCACGGTCCGCGCACTGGCGTCCGCCGCCGGAACCGCCACGGCCGCGGTGTACACGCTGTTCGGCAGCAAGGACGCGTTGATCGACGAGGCCCGCAACAGGGCGGTCGCCGGACTGTTCCACGACCTGGCGGCCGTGCCGACCTCCGACGACCCGGTCGCCGACCTTTCCGCCCTCGCCGCGGCATACCGGCGCTGGGGACGCGAGCACCCGCACCTCTACGGGGTGCTGTTCGGCGGTGTGCAGACCTTCAACCCGTCGGGCGCGATCGGCACCGGCGACCCCGTCCGGCCGCTCATGCACGCCATTGACCGCGCGCTGGCGGCGTCCGCACTCACCGGCGACGCGACATCGATCGCGCTCTCGCTCTGGGTGACCCTGCACGGCGTCGTGACACTCGAACTGGCAGGGGCACTCGACACCGCCACAGCGGAGCACACCTTCCACTCGGCGATCCCCGCGACACTCCGCGGCTGGACGCCGAGCCGGTAGCCCGGCTGTCCGGAACTGCCGTGAGGGGACCCCTGACGGCAAACAGGGCCGTGAGGGGTCCCCTCACGGCCCTGGGAAACGGGATCTAGCCCGCGGTGGGGCCGGTCCAGCCGACGGGGACGTGCCCGAGGCGGACGCGCTGCGGGTGGTCCCCCACCGGGACCGAGGTGATCTTGGCGCCGGTGGCGAAGTCGATCGAGGTGATCTGGTCGGAGCCGCTTTCGGAGATGACGCAGGCGCTGCCGTCCCCCGTCACCGTCGCCCAGTATGGCTTCGACGTGGTCACCAGCGGACCGGGGAGCATCGTCGCCCGGTCGACCACGGTCGCGTAGTCGTCCATCGTGCCCGCGACGCAGAGCTTGGTCCCGGCCGGGTTCATCGACAGCCCGTGATGCCGGGAGTCGTTGACCCACTTCGTGCGGTCGTCGGTGGTGGCGGGGTTCTTCGGCAGCGTCGTGACCCCGGTGATCTTGTCGGAAGCCACGTCGTAGGCCAGGAAACCGTTGAAGAAGGAGACCTGGAAGTACATTGTGGACCAATCCGGGGAGAAGGCCACGGGCCGCACCGCGTTGGAGAGATCGCTTCGGCCGAAGGCGTCCAGCCGCGAACGCATGTCGATCACCTTGACCTGCTGGTAGGTGTTCGCGTCCACGATCGTGATGTGCCGGTCGCCCTTGGTCCAGTCCAGGCTGGGATCGTCGAGCGCGGTCTCCACGTTGCCGATCGACATGTTCCACAGGTACTTGCCGTCATTGGTGAAGACGTTCTCGTGCGGTTTGTCGCCGGTCTTGAAGGAACCGAGCTGCTGTCCCGTCTCGATGTCGAGCACGTGCACGGTGTTCGCGGTCGAGGCCGACACCGCGACCCGCCTGCCGTCGGGCGAGACGGCCATGTGGTCGGCGCGGTACCCGGCCACCGGGAACCGCCAGTTGATCTTGCCGGTGGTCAGGTTGACCGAAACCACGTCGGCGAAGCTCGGCCGGGAGGCGACCACGGACGTGCCGTCCGGCGTGGTGTACATGTCGTCGACGAACTGGTCGTGCCCCTCCCCCACGGTCTGGCGGATGCCGAGGAAGTAGCCCAGCTTCACGGGATCGAGGTAGATCTCCCGCAGCCGCTCGTCCTTGTCCGGGATGATGTTCACCCGGCCGATCTTGCTCAGATCGGAGGTCGAGGCGACCACGTCGGCGGTGCCGTCCCAGTTGTTGCCGACGAACAGCACCTCTCTCAGCGCGCCCGCCGCGTTCGCGGCGCCCGTGGCGGGAAGCGCGGTGGCCGCCAGCACGGCCAGGCAGGCGACGATCCGGCCGAACCCCGATGTGCCGCCGGAATGTCTTCTGGTCATGGGAACTCCAAGTGGGGACCGGGTATCTGGTGTTACCGTTCGGTAGCTCACAGCAAACCAACAGTCGCCCGCGATCGCCTAGGGGACGACCGCCAACACCGGCCACCCCGGTTGTGCACGGGTCACAAGGGCGCCGCGAGCAGCGAAAGGCGACGGGGATGGCGGGCGCACAGGAGCGCGAACGGGTCGGCGAGGTTCTGCTCGCCATGGCCGCCGACAGCAGCGTCGTCGACAAGGTGGCTCGGGCCGCGCGCGCGGCCTCCCCGGACGTCGCGCGCCTGCCCGCGAGCGAAAACCTGCGCCATATCGCGGTTCTCCTCGAAGCCGGACTCGCCGCGCTCCGGGGAACAGGCGAGCCGGACTTCACCGCCGCTGCCGTGCTGGGTGCCGACCGGGCGGCACAGGGGGTTCCGATCACCGCGTTGCTCCAGGGCGTGCAGGCCGGCCGCCGATGCGCGGTCGAGATCGCGATCGAGCGCGGCCGGGCCGCGGGGCTGTCGCCGGAGGTGATCCTGGAGGCGATGCTCGACTTCGACCACTACGCGGACGCGTTGGAACGGCAGGTCATCAGTGGTTACCACACGGCGGAGCTGGAACTGTCCCGCACCGTCCGCGACGCACGCACCCAGCTCCTGCGGCGGCTGCTCCACGGGGACGCTCTCACCGGCGAGGAACTCGCGTCCGCCGGCCTGCACCCCGACTGCCGCTACCACTGCCTGCTTTCCGACGTCTCGGACCCGATCCAGGCCCGTTCGCTGGAGCAGCGGCTCTCCGGCTGCGGCGGCGTTTTCGGTCTGGTGGAAGGAAGACTGACCGGGTTGGCCGCACGCCTGCCCGCCACGGCCGGGTTCGGCCCGGACGTCCTCGTCGTGGCCGCGCCCGCGGCCGCGCTGCCCGACATCCGGGCGCGGTACGTCTGGTGCGGCACCGCACTCACCGCCGCACAACGCCGGGGACTACGAGGTCTACACCACCTCACCGACCTCGCCGGCGAAACCGCGCTGGCGGCCCAGCCCGCGTTGGCGAGCCTGCTCGCCGAGACCCTGCTCGGCGCGCTGGACCCCGGTGACGCGTTCCACCGGCAGCTCGCCTGCACCGCGCTGGCCTACCTCGATCACGGCCGACGGCTCGACCAGACCGCCGCAGCCCTGCACATCCACGCGAACACCGTGCGGTACCGGCTCGGCAGGCTCGCCGAGATCACCGGTGCCTCGCTGGAGGCCTCCCCGGCCGTACTGCCCACGCTCCGCTGGTGGTGGGCCCTGCACACCTGGCTCACCGATCCCCCGGCCGCGCCCCGGCATCTTCCCCCGGCGTGACTTCGCGGAGCACGGCATGGGAGCAAGGTGGATTTTTGGCAACTCTGCCATTTGTCACCCGTGCCAGCACTCGGCTACCCTCGCGAACCGTGGCAGCCAACGACGCGGGTACCAGCCTCCGCGCCCGCAAGCGCAGGCGGACCCAGGACGCGATCATCGACGCCGCGCTGCGACTGTTCGAGGAAAAGGGCTACGACGCCGTGGCGGTGGACGAGATCGCCGCAGCCGCGGAGGTCTCGCCGAGAACCTTCTACCGCTACTTCCCCGCCAAGGAGGACGTGCTCCTCGGTGGGCAGGACAGCGAGGAGGCGACGCGGGGAGCACTGGCCGCACGGTTGCCCGGTGAGTCCGATGTGGACTTCCTGGCGAGGGCCATGATCGCCGGACTGACGGCCGCCGACCCGGAACGCACACTGCGCGGGTACCGGCTGGTTCAGGCCGTACCCGCCCTGCAAGCGCGCATGTTCCAGCTCGTGTGGCGCGGCGGGCAGGAGCATTTCGTCGAAGCTCTGCTCGGGGACCAGCCCCGGACGCGCGATGTCGAACTGCGCGCGCACGTGCTGACGCACGCCGTCACCGACGCCCTGCGCGTCGCGGCCACCTTCTGGCTCGACTCCGGTCAACGCGGCTCCCTGCACAAGGAGTGCGCGAAGGCACTGGGCTTTCTACGCGAGGCGTTCGCGCAGCGCCCGGCGGCAGGGTGAGCCGGATGGACGAACTGGAGCAGGTGCTGGGCGGCGTCGGCCCGCGCCTTCGCGCACTGCGCAAGCAGAACGGCGTGACCCTGGCCGGGCTTTCCGAGCTGACCGGCATTTCCGTCAGCACCCTGTCCAGGCTGGAGTCCGGCGCCCGCAAGCCCACGCTCGAACTGCTGCTACCACTGGCGAAGGCCTACCGCGTCCCGCTGGACGAACTGGTCGGCGCCCCGCCCACCGGCGATCCCCGGCTCCATCCCCGGCCGATCAAGCGGTACGGGCAGACGATCCTCCCCCTGACCCGCAGGCCCGGGGGGGTGCAGGCGTTCAAGCACATCATCCCGGCCGGCCGGCCCGGCGAACCGAAGCCGCAGTCCCACGAAGGCTACGAGTGGCTGTACGTGCTCAACGGCCGGTTACGGCTGCTGCTCGGCGAGCACGACCTCGTGCTGAACGCGGGCGAGGTGGCCGAGTTCGACACCCGCGTCCCGCACTGGTTCGGCAGTGCCGACGCGCGCGCCGTGGAGTTCTTGAGCCTGTTCGGGCCGCAGGGCGAACGCCTCCACGTCAGAGCCCGGCACCGCCGCTGATCTCCCGCCACGCCGCCGCGAAGGTGTCGTGGGCGGCGCTGCTGAACAGCACGAACCGGACCGTGCGCAGCGGATCGTGGTCGAGCACGGCGCGCAACGCGATTTCGGCCGCGGAGGCCATCGGCCAGCGGTAGACCCCGGTGGAGATGGCCGGGAAGGCCACCGTCTCCGCGCCGAGCTCCGCCGCGACGCGCAGCGAGTTGCGGTAGCAGTCGGCCAGCAGACCGGACCGGTCCTCCTCGGTCGAGTAGACCGGGCCGACGGTGTGCACCACCCACCGGGCGGGCAGCCGCCCCGCGGTGGTCGCCACCGCGTGCCCGACCTTCAGCCCGCCGCCGTACTGCCCGGCCCGCAGCGCACGGCATTCGGCGAGGATCTCGGGGCCGCCCTTGCGGTGGATCGCGCCGTCCACCCCGCTGCCGCCGAGCAGCGAAGAATTGGCCGCGTTCACCACGACATCGACCCGCTGCTCGGTGATGTCACCCTGAACCAGCTCGATCACACCGCCACGGTAGCCCGGCTTCGCCGAGACGGGAACTCGGCGAAGCGGCAGGAATCCGCCCAGCGCCTCGACGACCGGCGAGAGCAGATCATCCGCCGATTTTCGCCGAGGAGCTCCTTCCCGTCCTGGCCAGCGCCAGCATTTCGCCGACGGACCACTGGTCGTAGACATGCTCTCCGTAGTGGCTCGCGATCACCCGCCCCTGGCCGTCGATCAGGAAATCGGCGGGCAAACCGAAGCGGCCGCCCTCGGGGTTCACCTTCGGCAGCGGCGCGCGGCGGCGCAGTACCTGCCCGAGGCTGCGGAACACTCCGCGCAGGATCGGCCCCCAGGCCCGCGGGTCCAGCAGGGCCCGCCGGCCCGCCTCAACGCCGAATTCGGTGTAGAACCGCTTTTCGGGGTCGGCGACCACCGCGAACGGCAGGCCGGAGACGTGCTCCCGCAGTTCCTCGGCGGACGAGTGGAAGAAGACCACTTCGCGGATCCCCGCCCCGGCGATCTCGTCGTGCCGCTGCACGAAGGAGCGCAGGTGCAGATTGCAGACCGGGCAGCCGGCGAACCGGCGGAACTGCAGGTGCACGAGCTGTCCGGACTCGGGCACGCGGAGCTTCTCCCCGGCCACGGTGACGAATTCACGTTCGGGCACGAGCACGTCAGGGTCAAGCCGGTTCCCGTTGGTACTCAAGGACATCACGCCCCCTCTTCGTTAGCGTGCGGTGTACGCTAACGAAGCTATGCGCGTAAGCTGTACGCTGTCAAGCGCCATGCCACGCCCTCGCTCCCTCACCCCGGCGCAGATCGCCACCGCGGCACTCGCCGTCCTCGACCGCGACGGGCTCGAAGGGCTGTCGATGCGCACGGTCGCGAAGGAACTCGGCGTCGGAACCATGTCGCTGTACCGCTACGTCACCGACCGCGGCCAGCTCGAAGGGCTGATCGTCGACCAGGTGCTGCGCACGGTTCCCCTCGACCTGCCACCCCGCACCTCGGCCCGCGAACGGCTCGTCCTGTTCGCGGACCGGATCCGCCATGCGGTGGGCGAACACCCCGGCACGGTGCCGCTGCTGCTGGCCCACCGCCATCTGTCACCGGCGTCGCGGCAATGGGGCGAAGCGGTACTGGGTGTGTTGGCCGAGGCCGGAATTTCGGGCAGAGAGAGGGTGCTGACGTTCCGGGCTTACCTGAGCTACGTGCTCGGCGCCCTGCAGACCGACCATTTCAGCCCGCTGTCCGGGCCCGGCACGGCAGCACTGGGCGAACTGCCCGAAGCGGACTTCCCGTTTCTGGCCGGTGCCGCCCGGGAGGCCCGGCACATCTCGGCGCAGGAAGAGTTCCGCCACGGCCTCGACCTGCTGCTCCGCGGCCTCGGCCTCCCCTGATGCGGCGGTGCCGTGGCCAGCTGTGGAGGGACAGGCCCCCGAGGGCCTTGGCGACGGCGCTGCGGCTCCCCCACCTGGTCACGATGAGGCTGACGCCACACTCCTGGCCCCGCCGCAGTCGTTAAGCTGCGGAATCATGAGCAGCGCGACGGAGCCTATCGGGACGCCACCAGCCGAAGAGCCGGACATTCACACCACGGCCGGGAAGCTGGCCGACCTGTACCGCCGCTACGAGGAGGCCGTCCACGCGGGTTCGGCCCGTGCGGTGGAGCGCCAGCACGCCAAGGGCAAGAAGACCGCCCGCGAGCGGATCGACCTGCTGCTGGACCCCGGTTCGTTCGTCGAGCTGGACGAACTGGCCCGGCACCGTTCGCACAACTTCGGCCAGGAGAAGAACCGGCCCTACGGCGACGGCGTGGTGACCGGCTACGGCACCGTCGACGGCCGCCCCGTGTGCGTGTTCAGCCAGGACGTGACCGTCTTCGGCGGTTCGCTCGGCGAGGTGTACGGCGAGAAGATCGTCAAGGTGATGGACCTGGCCATCAAGACCGGCCGTCCGATCATCGGCATCAACGAGGGCGGCGGCGCGCGCATCCAGGAGGGTGTGGTCTCGCTCGGCCTCTACGGTGAGATCTTCACCCGCAACGTGAAGGCTTCCGGCGTGATCCCGCAGATCTCGCTGATCATGGGCGCGAACGCGGGCGGGCACGTCTACTCCCCCGCGCTGACCGACTTCATCGTGATGGTCGACCAGACCTCGCACATGTTCATCACCGGCCCGGACGTGGTGAAGACGGTGACGGGCGAGGAGGTCACCTTCGAAGAGCTCGGCGGCGCGCGGACGCACAACACCAAGTCCGGCAACGCGCACTACCTGGGCTCCGACGAAGAGGACGCCATCGCCTACGTCAAGGAGTTGCTGTCCTACCTGCCGTCGAACAACCTGTCGGACGCGCCGGTGTTCGAGGTGCCCGGCACCGCCGGGGAGTCGATCGCGGAGGCGGTCACCGACACCGACCGCGAGCTGGACACCCTCATCCCGGACTCGCCGAACCAGCCCTACGACATGCACGAGGTCATCACCCGCGTGCTCGACGACGGTGAGTTCCTGGAGGTCCAGGAGCTGTTCGCGCCGAACGTGCTGGTCGGCTTCGGCCGGGTGGACGGGCACGCGGTGGGCGTCGTGGCCAACCAGCCGACCCAGTTCGCCGGCTGCCTCGACATCGACGCTTCCGAGAAGGCGGCCCGGTTCGTTCGCACCTGCGACGCGTTCAACGTGCCGGTGCTGACCTTCGTGGACGTCCCGGGCTTCCTGCCGGGCACCGACCAGGAGTGGAACGGCATCATCCGCCGCGGCGCCAAGCTGATCTACGCCTACGCCGAGGCCACCGTCCCGCTGGTCACGGTGATCACGCGCAAGGCCTACGGCGGTGCCTACGACGTGATGGGCTCCAAGCACCTCGGGGCGGACCTGAACCTGGCCTGGCCGACCGCGCAGGTCGCGGTGATGGGGGCGCAGGGCGCCGCCAACATCGTGCACCGCAAGACGCTGGCGAAGGCCGCCGAGGAGGGCAAGGACGTCGAGGCCCTGCGTGCCCAGCTCATCCAGGAGTACGAGGACACCCTGCTCAATCCGTACGAGGCCGCCGAACGCGGATATGTCGACTCGGTGATCATGCCGGCACACACCCGCGGGCACATCTCGCGCGCGCTGAGCATGCTCCGCGACAAGCGCGAAACGCTGCCGCCCAAGAAGCACGGCAACATCCCGCTGTGAGGCGATCATGAGCGACGAGAATCGACCGTTCCTGCGGATCGTGCGGGGCGCCCCGGACGAGGTGGAGCTGGCGGCACTGACCGCGGTGGTGACCGCGGCGGCCTCGGCCCAGCCCGGCCAGGGTGCCCCCCGGCGCCGTTCGAACTGGGCCGACCGGGCCCGGCTCCTGCGTGCCCCGCTGCGCCCCGGCGAGGGCGCGTGGCGCGCCTCCGCCCTCCCGCGCTGACCTGCGACAACGCCCCGGATTCGGAGCAAGGGATGTTTACTGCGGTTCCGGCGGACGCGCTCACCCGTCGACGCTGGTGACCGTGCGTTCGGCGCAACGGGACGGGGTCGGATCATCGGTCCCGTCGACGAGGCAGACCTTGAGCCCGATGTGCTGGCCGCCCCTGACGCTGCCGAACGGCGACCAGGTCACCGGCGCCGCCACCTCACCGTTGCCGTTGTAGGCGGCGCCGAGATAGGTGCCGTCAAGCCAGGCGTAGGCCTTCACCCCGTGACCGTCGGCGCAGTAGTCGTGGACGAGAGCGTTGTCGTTGTTGCCGCCGCGGTCGACGAAGTCGACGGAACCGCAGCCATCGGTTGTCGACACACTGAAGCTGTCGTCGACCGGCGCGCGGGGCGAACTCGCCACCGGTGTGGTCTGGCCGGCTGTGGTGCGACCGGGTTGGCTGACCGTTCCTGGCGCGTCCGCCGAACTCCTGGGCGTCGCCGTCGGCGGCGCTCCTATGGTCGTACCGGGCAGGGATGCCCCGACGCTCGTCGGAACCGGCGATCCGGTGGACTCCGCCGGTCCGGCCGGAATCGCGGGGCCCACCGATCCGGACAGCGTTGCGCTGTTCTTGGTGGTAAGGACCACGGGAACGACGATCGCGGCAGCCAACGCGGCCACCCCCAAGGCCACGAGGGCGGGCCGGCCCAGCCGCTTCGCCTTGCCCGGACCCGAATGGGCCCCGCTTTCGAAGGTACCGACCGGTCCCGGTGCCGCGCGCGGATCCGTTCCTGGCCACTCGACCGGCGTGGTGGCGCCGAAGCCCGCCGTGCCGGGCGAGGCGACCGGGCCGTCCGGACCGAATCCGGCCGGCAGCGGATCGAGACGTTCGAACACCTCGATCGCGCCCGGGCCATCGGGATCGACCGGACCGACCCCGGCCAGTTCGAGCGCCGCCCGCCAGTCCCGCCGCGCGGCGGCGGCCGAGTCCGGCCGATCCGACGCCGACTCCGCCGACAGGACCCGGATTACCGCCCGGATCGCGTCCGGCAGGGTATCGGGCATCCCCGCCGCCGGGAGCCGACCGGTCAGCAGCCGGACCGCGACCACACCCGTCGCATAGATGTCCTGGCGCACGTCCGGTCCGGCCCCGAGCGCGTGTTCCGGCGCCATGTAGCCCGGAGTGCCGATCGCGAGATGCGTGTGCGTCAGCCGCGGTTCACCCAGCACGGCGGCGACACCGAAGTCGGCCAGCCGAAGGAACGGCCCGCCGCGTCCGGTCGGCTCCAGCAGAAGGTTCGACGGCTTCACGTCCCGGTGCACGATGCCCTGCGCGTGCACCGCGGCCAGCGCCTCCAGCAGTTGGTCGATCAAGACCGCGACGTACGGAAGCGGCAGCGCCCCGCGATCGTCGAGCAACTGGGCGACGCTGCCGCCGCGGACCAGATCCATGGTCAGCAGCACCTGATCGTCCTCGGCCGCCCAGCCATGGGGGGCGAGCACATGGGGATGCACCACCCGCAAGGACTGCTCCCGCACGAAACGCAGCAGGGAACCCGCGTCGGCCGGGCGCAACAGCTTGGCCGCCACGTACTGGTGCCGCTGCGCGTCCCACACCCGCCAGACCGAACCCATACCCCCTGATCCGACGAGATCCACCAGTTGATAGCGCCCGACGAGACCACGCCCCACCCAGTCATTCATCGGGCCCCATTTTGCACGACCGTGGCCGGCCGCGGGTCTTGTAGTGAGCCCTGATCGCGAAATCGACTTCGTAGGCGTCCTCGGTGTGTTCGAGTTCCTTCGGAATTGGGACTGTGCGAAGTCACGCACGAACATCCCTTGCTTCACCCAGCCCCTTACCCCACCCGTTCGAGGACTTGCGCGGGCCGCTGGGGCAGGACACCGGCGTGGCGGTGCAGGGTGGCGAGCCTCGCGGTCCCCGCGACCGACATCGCGAGCACCACGCCGAAGGCGAGCCGGTGCGCCTGCGGCGCGGCCACGCCGTGGGCGAGCAGCGCGTCCAGCAGGACGCCGACCGCGAGCTCCGCGACCACCGCGAAGACGAATCCGCCCATGTTGGCCACCCCGCTGGCGATCCCGGCCTGGTGCCCGTGGTTGGCGGAGCGGGCCAGGTCGAAGGCCAGCATGCTGACCCCGCCCGCGGCACCGATCACGATCAGCGCGGTGGCGAGCGCCGCCTGCGGCAGCGGGCCGGGCACGGCGACCAGCACGACCCAGCACAGGGTGCCCGTTACGGCGGATCCGGCGACCAGCGGTGCCCGGAGGCCGGGGCGGTGTGACGCCAGTTGCCCGGCGGCGGTGCTGGCCACGACGAAACCGAGCACCATCGCGCCGAGCAGGCCGCTCGCGGCCGCGGCGGTCCGGCCCTGCGCACTGACCAGGTAGGGCTGGCCGAGCACCGCGGTGAACGACACGAAGCCGCCCATCAGGGTGAAGTGGGTCCACATCGCGTGCCGGGTACCGCGGTTGCGCCAGGCGTTCCCCAGGCTCACCCGCAGCGGCTCACCACTGTGCACGGGTGCCGAGGTGCCCGCCGGAGCGTCGCGCAGCAGCAGCCCGACCGCCACGAGCAGCACCCCGGTGATCACGCCCGCGGCCAGGAACGCGGTGGTCCAGCCGAAGGTGGACAGCAGCGCGGCGAGCGGCGCGGTGGCGATGAGCTGGCCGAGCCCGCCGATCATCCCGGTCAGCGCCGCGACCAGGGCGTAGCGGCGGCCGGGGAACCAGTTGTGGGCCAGCCGCAGCACGTTGACGAACAGGCAGGCGTCGCCCGCGCCGATCAGGGCACGGCCCGCCATCGCCGTCGGGTAGGACGCGGCGAGCGCGAAAACGGTGGAACCGGCCGCCATGGCCGCCATGCCCACGAGGAGGAGCCGCCGCGGGCCGAACCGGTCGGCGCCCGCCCCGACCGGGACCTGCAGGACGGCGTAGAGCACGAGCTGGACGACGGAGAAGGCCGCGAGACCGGTCGCGTCGAGGGAAAAGCGTTCCTGGGCGGTGAGTCCCGCCACGGACAGGCTCATCCGGTGGAACAGCGCCGTCAGGTAGCACAGCGCGCCCAGCCCCCACATCAGCCAGGCCGACCAGGACTTGTTGGCGAGCACAGGCACCTCCTGTTGCATCTATCTTGTATCTATCAGACTCCTCGCTACCATGCGGGTATGTCAACGGGGGACCGCTCACAGGCGGCCGCGGCCAGCGAACGCGCCTACCACTGGGCCAAGGACCGGATCCTCGACGGCCGGTTCGAAGGCGGCAGGCTGATCAGCGAGGGCGAGGTCGCCGACGCGATGGGCCTGTCGCGAACGCCCGTCCGCGAAGCGTTCCTCAGGCTGTCGGCCGAGGGCCTGCTGCGGCTGTACCCGAAACGCGGTGCGCTCGTCGTCCCGGTCTCCGCCGAGGAAGCGGCGGACATCGCGGAGGCGCGGATCTTCCTCGAACGGCACGCCGCCGCAAAGGTGATCGGCGAGGGGCGCCAACGGGAGGTCGCGAAGGCGATGCGCAGCGTGCTCGACGAGCAGCGCGCATTGACCCGGCCCGAGCAGGCGCCGAGGTTCACCGCGCTGGACCGCGATTTCCACGCCACACTGGTCAGCGCCGCGGGCAACGCCCTGTTCGACGAGTTCTACGGCAGCCTGCGGGACCGGCAGTTGCGCATGGTGCACACCGCGCTGCGGCGGGACAGGACGGAGCGGCCGAAGCTCATCCTGGACGAGCACACCCGCATCTGCGAACTGCTCGAGGCCGGCGAATCGGAAGCCCTCCACACCCTGATCGCCACCCACATCACCGCCGTCCGCGACCAGTTCCCGGACGCTCCTAGGTAAAAGTGAGGTCCTCGCGGCCGCGGAAGGTGAGCTTCGCTTCGGGGAGGGCATCGCGGGCGGCGGAGCGATCCGCCACCTCGCCCAACTCGATGTGCAGGGCACCGAGGGGGCGCAGGCGCACGAGGTCGGCGGCCGGGTGCGCGCCGTGGATCACCAGCTGCCGCAGCGCGGGCAGCTTCCCGAGCCCCCGCACCTCCTCGACGCTCGGAATCCCGGTCACGGTCACCTTTTCCAGTCCGGGCCACCGCTCGACGCCCAGCAGCGACCGGTACTCGGCCCGCCCGCCGAGTTCCAGTTCGGTGAGGGGCAGCTCCTCCGGGAGCACGTGCAGGCCCTGGGCGAGCGCCGGGTGCCGGACCGACAACCGCCGCAGCGGTGCGCCGGCCAGCGACCCCAGCCACGGCGCCCGCCGGTCCCGGAAACCGCCCGTGGTGTGCAGTTCCAGTTCCACCACCCCGAGTCCGGCGAGCGCGGACAGGTCCCGCAGCGCGCTGTACCCGGAAATCCGCAGCGTCCGCAGGGATTCGCACCCGATGAGTCCGGTGAGCCGCTGGTCCACCTCGTTGGACCGGATTTCCAGGAACCGCAGGTTCTCCAGATCCGCCAGTGGCCGCGTCCCGGCGCCATCGGACAGCGCGATGTTGCCGACCAGCTGCACCGCGGTCAGCTTGCGCAGATGCCGCAACCGGACCAGCACGTCCCAGCGGTGTACCTCGAGCACCAGATCCCCGAAGTCCACTTCGGACAGCAGGGTCGCCGCGTAGTCCTCGGCGTAGTCGAACTGCCGCCAGGCCCGCAGCAGTTCGTCGATCACCAGGCGGAGTTCGGTGCCGGCGAAGGCGTGGATCTTCTCCTTCGCCTCCTCGCCCCCGACCAGTGCCAGTGCGCGGATGACCCGCGCGGCCACCCCCGCCCGGTCCGCCCCGGTCTCCTCGGCGTACTTGCCCACCTCGATCGGCCCCGGCAGCAGGTCCACCACGAACGTCCCGGCCCTGGCGAGCAGTTCCGCGTCCTGGAAGCTCTCGGGCGGGATCAGCCTGCGCACCGCGGTGAGCACGTCGGTGCGGACGTGCTCGGGGTCGATCACGTCGACGTAGCCGAGTGAAGCGGCGGCGAGCAGTTCGAGCCGGTCGGCCACCTCGCGGTCCTTGCGGGTGACCCGTTTGCCCGCCCGCTCCAGCAGCCGCCCGAGCAGTTCGCCCGCCTCGCGGGCCCTCGCCTGCGCGGCGGCCATGAACACGACCTCGTGCAGGGAGTCGTCATGGGCGTGCTCGATGAGGTAACCGAGTTCCCCCGCCTTCACGAACTCCCCGGCGGCGAGGAAGTCGCGGAAGGTCCGGTGCACGAACTGGATCCGCCCGTCCTGGCGGCGCAGCAGCCCGGTTCGCTCCACGAGATGGCGCAGCACCTGCGCGGGTTCGAGTTCCCGCGCCTCGGAGCGCAGCCCCGACATCGCCCGTCCGATCCGCTGCTCGGCGACCTCCTCGCCGATCAGGAGTTCGGCATTGCGCACCATGGGCGCGGCGAACCGCTCCAGCAGGATGATCTTCTCCTTGGTGGACATCCGCAGTTCGTCCTCGACCGCGATGTCCCGCTGGACGTCCCACTGGCCGAGCAGCAGTTCCAGCGCCTTGTCCAGCAGTTCCTTGCGGCTCTGCGGAAGGTACATGTTCTCCTTGCGGTACAGCGCGCACAGCAGCGAGCACAGCAGCGGACTGGACACCAGTGCGCGCACGTCGGGCCGCCCGTCCAGGCTCCGGGTCAGCCGCTCCTCGCACCGGGTCAGCCACTCGCGCTGCTCCGGGTCGCTTTCCAAGCCGCGCGCCGCCGTGTACCAGTTCCCGATGACCCGGTGCAAACCGTTCCGGCTCAACGGAAGCAGCTCGAACCGGCGGAAATCAGGGCCGGGCCAGTCATCGGCGACCGCGGAAGGCCGGGTGCTCACCACGAACCGGGCGTCCGGGTACGCGCGCACGAGACCGTCGAGCCAGCGCCGCACCTCCTCGCGGCGCGGCAGCAGCAGCTCGTCCACCCCGTCGACGAGGATCACCGCCCGCCCGGACCGCAGCAGCCCGCTCACCCACCGGTCCGGTTTCTCCCCGGCCAGCGGGGCCGCGCCCGCCTCGACCAGTTCCTCGGCGCCCGGCAGCGGCCGGTCCCCGAACCGGCGGAGGGACACGAAGAACGGCACGTCGTCGCGCCAGGAGTCGTCCCTTCGGTCACGGACCGAGACGGCGGCGAGATGGGCCAGCCAGCGCAGGAAGGTGGTCTTGCCCGCGCCCGCCCCGCCGAGCAGGAGGACCCGGCGCGCGGAACCGATCGCGTGCCGTCCGTCGGTGCCCGCGCCGGTCAGCTCGGCGTCGTCGCCCGGATCCTGCCGCCGGGCCAGCGACGGGGCGGTGTAGAAGTCGTCGAACGGGTGCCTGGCCGGGGCACGGCCGACGCTGACCTGGAACAGCTCGAACGTCGCGTATTCGGCGGCCACGTAACGGACGTAGGCGCGCTCGAAGTCGGCCGCGCGCCGCTCGTCCCGGGACGCGAAGTCGTCGATCCGGTCGGCGATCCCGGCCTGGACCGAGCGCATCACGGCATCGACCTCGCGGGCCCGCACGGCGATCTTGTGGCAGGTGTGGCGCAGCAGGTGGTGGTAGGCATCGCGGCCCGCCTGGCCGAGCCCGGCGTCCTGCAGCACAGGGCGGCCTGCCTCCCGGACCCTCGCCCGCAGGCGGGAAGAACTGGCGAGCACGGCCGGGGCGCGCTCCACCAGTTCCCCCAGCCGTGCCGCGGTCAGCGCGCCGGCCACGGCATCCTGGACCGCCAGCCACTCCTGGTCGGACAGGCGGGCGAACTCGACCCGCCGCAGTTCGCCCAGCTCCTTGGCGGCGCGCGCGAGGAGCCGGTCGGGCCGGGCCAGGCCGCGCAGCCGGTGCTGGTGGACCACCTGTTCGGCCGCCTGGTCGGCAGCGCGCTCCACGACCCATTGGTGCAGCGCGGAGAAGGTGGCGCCGAGCGCACCGAGCAGGGCCGAAGAAACCGGATCGACCACCGGACACCCCCAGCGATTAGCGGCCGTCATCCCCCGACCACCCCACCGTACCGAAAGCGCTTACTCGGTCGACAGCAGATCAATCCAAGCCGTATAGTCCAGATGGAATAAACGACACGGACTCTTCCAGGGGGAGTGATGGCGGTATGCCCGCCCGACCACAGCCGCTGACGCCGCTGGGCATGGCGATCCTCGAGCTGCTGCACGAAAAACCGATGCATCCCTACGAGATGACCCAGCTGATGCGGCAACGCCGGGTGGACTGCCGGGTGAAGCTGAGGCCCGGCTCGCTCTACCACACGGTGGACAAGCTCCAAGCCCAGGGATTCATCGAAATCGTCGACACCCAGCGGCAGGGGCGCCGCCCCGAACGCACCGTCTACGCGATGACCGAAGCCGGGCGTGACACCTTCATGGAACAGACCCGGGAGATGCTGGCGTTCCCGGCCACGGAATACCCGCAGTACCCGGTCGCGCTGTCGGCCGCCAGCGAGCTGGACAAACAGGACGCGATCGACCAGCTCAAGATGCGCATCGTCGCCCTGCGGGCACGCGTCGCCGCCGACGAGGTGGTCGCCCAGGAAGTGCGTGACCGCGAACTGCCCGTCATGTACTGGATCGACCACCTCTACGACCACCACCAGCGCCAGTCGCAACTGGCGTGGACCGAACAGCTGGTCGCCGATCTCGAATCGGGCCGGATTCCCTGGCCTGACACCCAAAATCCCCATCCCCATCCCCATCTCTCCATTGTGGACAACGAGGACACGGACGATGACAAGGCAAGCTAACCCGTGGGCCGCGCTCGGCGCGCTGTGCATCGGGTTCTTCATGATCCTGCTGGACACCACCATCGTGTCCATCGCGATCCCCGCCATGGTGCACGAACTGCACACCGACCTGAACGCGGTGGTGTGGGTGATCAGCATCTACCTGCTCACCTACGCGGTGCCCATGCTGTTCACCAGCAGGCTCGGCGACCGGTTCGGCCCCAAACGGGTCTTCCTGGCCGGGCTGGCGGTGTTCACCCTGGCCTCGCTGTGGTGCGGCCTGTCCGGCACAGCCGGGATGCTGATCACGGCGCGCGCGGTGCAGGGGCTCGGCGCGGCGCTGATGACCCCGCAGACGCTGGCGTTCATCACGCACCTGTTCCCGCCCGCCAAACGCGGTCCGGCGATGGGCCTGTGGGGCGGGGTGGCCGGGCTGGCCACGATCACCGGTCCCCTGCTGGGCGGGGTACTGGTGGACAACCTCGGCTGGGAATGGATCTTCTTCGTGAACGTGCCGATCGGCCTGGTCGGTTTCGTGCTGGCCGTGTTCCTGGTGCCGGACTGGCAGCCCCGGCACGCGCACTCCTTCGACGTACTCGGCATCCTGCTTTCGGCCGCCGGACTGGCTTGCCTCGTCTTCGGGATCCAGAACGGGCAGCACTACGACTGGGGCCGGGTGACGGGCCCGATCACCATCTTCGAGCTCATCGGCGCCGGTGTGCTGCTGCTGGTGGTCTTCCTGCTGTGGCAGCGGTTCAACCAGCGGGAGCCGCTGGTCCCGCTGCGTGTGTTCGCCAACCGCAACTTCTCCGCGGGCACGGTGACCGCGGCCGCGATCGGTTTCGCGATGACAGGCATGTTCGTCCCGCTGGTGATCTACGTGCAGAACGTGCTGGGCATGTCACCGACCATGGCCGGGCTGCTCACCGCGCCGATGTCGCTGCTGTCGGGGATCGTGGCCCCGTTCATCGGGCGCCTGTCCGACAAGGTCAACGCGAAGTACCTGGTGATGTTCGGCTTCCTCGCACTGGCGGCGGGCCTGACCGGCTCGGTCCTGCAGGCGCGGGCGGACACGAACCCGTGGTCGCTCGTGCCCGTCCTGCTGCTCTGCGGCCTGGGCACGGGGAGCGTGTTCGCACCGATGAGCAACGTGACCATGAGTTCGGTGGACCGGAAGCTCGCCGGTGCCGCCTCGGGCATCTTCAACACCTCACGGCAGATCGGCGGCGTGCTGGGCAGCGCCGCAGTCGGGGTGCTGCTGCAGGCCCGCATCACGGCCTCGATGACGTCCGAGCACGGCAACGCTCCTGTGGCAGTCACCGACGCGGTACGCGAAACCATGCTCCTGCCGGTCGCGGTGCTGCTTCTCGGTGCGGTGGCGGCGCTGGCGATGCGACGGGTCACCCCGCAACCCGCATCGCCCGCGATCCGCCCCGAACCGGAACCGGCGAAGGTCTGACAAGGCCTCGGCCTCTACCCTTCCCTCGTGCTGCATTTCGTGCTGGCCTCTGCCTCTCCGGCCCGTCTCGGCGTCCTCCGCGCGGCGGGGATCGAACCCAGCGTCGTGGTGTCCGGTGTCGACGAAGACGCCGTGGCCGCGTCGCTGACCGACCCGTCGCCGTCGGAACTGGTCACCGCGCTCGCACTCGCCAAGGCCGAAGCGGTGCTGGCCACGGTCGCCCGCACGCACACCGAAGCCGTGGTCGTGGGCTGCGACTCGATGCTGTCCCTCGGCGGCGAAATGATGGGCAAGCCGGGTGAGCCGGAGATCGCGCAGAAGCGCTGGGCCCAGATGGCGGGCGGCAGTGGGGAACTGCTCACCGGGCACGCGGTGCTGCGGGTGGAAAACGGTGAGCGCACCCGGCAGGCGACCGGAAGCCACGCGACGACGGTGCGTTTCGGTGAGCCGAGCCCTCACGAGCTGGCGGCCTACATCGCCACCGGAGAGCCCCTGGCCGTGGCGGGGGCGTTCACGCTGGACGGCCGCGGCGGCTGGTTCGTCGAGGGCATCGACGGCGATCCCTCCAGCGTGATCGGGATCAGCCTGCCGCTCACCCGCCGCCTGCTCGCCGAGGTCGGGGTCAGCGTCGTCGACCTGTGGACGCCTACCCGCTAGGTTGGCGCTTCACAAGCGGCGGAGCCGCTTGCGGTGGGCCGTCAGCTTGCACCGCCGCGGGTTCTCAGGCGGTTCCTGGCAGGAACAACACTGCCAGCGCTTCGTGAATTGACATTCATGAGGAGGAGATCCCACAGCCAGGGACCGCCTGAGGTTCCGCCACCCGCACCGCCACGCAAAACACTTCGACACAGGTCCTAGCCGTCACGGGCAGGGGCGAAGGTCGGCGGGCAGGACGTGGACCTGGGGCCAGCCGCGGAGCTGGCTGGGAGCGGCGTACTTCCTCGTGCACCCCACGGCACTGCCGTCGAGGGCGTACACACGCGCCAGGGCGGGGGAAGCCTGCACCACGACCACGTCGGGCACGTCCGTGCCGGTCACCTGGTCCAGCACGATCACCCCGGCGTCGGAGAAGTACGGCTTGTCGACCGACTGCCAGCCACCGCCGCGCCCGACGAGCAACTGGGCGACCCTGCCGCCCTTGAGCGGCGCCCCGACCAGGCAGGCCGACACGGTCGCGGTGACACAGGTCAGTGAATCCGCGGTGAGCCGGGCCCCCAGTTCGCTGATGGTGGTGGGCACGACGATGCCGTCCACCTGCACCCGCCCGTTGGCCCCGGTGGTGTCCGCCCGCAACTCCACCTGCGCCCCGCCCGCCGACCGGGCGGCCAGCAGGCCGCAGGGACCGTCACCGCATTCGCGCTCCGGTGTCACACTCGGGACGGATGCGCTTGCCTCGATCGTGGCATGGTCCCCGCTGCGTGCGACGCGAAGCGAGGCGACGGCGGCGAGCGACCCGGCCGTCACCAGGGCGGCCACCACCGCCGTGACCAGCACCGGCCGAGGAACCCGCGTCCCGCCCACGTACCCCACCCCTATCTCCCCTAACCTCGCTCCGCCGCAAGATTAGGGTGAGCCGACTCTCACCGCAGGGGACCGACCGGCCCGTAAACTCCCGAGTTGAGGCCCGCGGACGCGCCGCGTCGGACGCGCCGGGGAGCAGTCGGAACACCAAATGGAGGTAGGGGCGTGCCCGAACAGGCCAGCGGCAGCCAAGGCGGACCGGTCACCAAGATCCTCATCGCCAACCGTGGCGAGATCGCGGTGCGGGTGATCAGAGCGGCCAGAGACGCGGGCCTGACCAGCGTCGCGGTCTACGCCGACCCCGACCGTGACGCCCCGCACGTCCGTCTCGCCGACGAGGCGTTCGCCCTCGGCGGGAACACCGCGGCGGAAAGCTACCTCGTCATCGACAAGCTGATCGACGTCGCCAAGCGGTCCGGCGCCGACGCGGTCCACCCGGGCTACGGCTTCCTGTCGGAGAACGCGGACTTCGCCCAGGCCGTGATCGACGCGGGCCTCACCTGGATCGGCCCCAGCCCCCAGGCCATCCGGGACCTCGGCGACAAGGTCACCGCCCGGCACATCGCGATGAAGGCCGGCGCCCCGCTGGTGCCCGGCACCAAGGAGCCGGTCTCCGGCCCCGAGGAGATCATCGCCTTCGCCCAGGAACACGGCCTGCCGGTGGCGATCAAGGCGGCGTTCGGCGGCGGCGGCCGCGGCCTGAAGGTCGCCCGCACCCTCGAAGAGATTCCGGAGCTGTTCGAATCGGCGACCCGCGAGGCGGTTTCCGCGTTCGGCCGCGGTGAATGCTTCGTCGAGCGCTACCTCGACAAGCCCCGCCACGTCGAGGCGCAGGTGCTCGCCGACAAGCACGGCAACGCGATCGTGGTCGGCACTCGCGACTGCTCGCTGCAGCGCCGCCACCAGAAGCTGGTCGAGGAGGCGCCCGCGCCGTTCCTGACCGACGAGCAGCGCGCCACCATCCACAGCTCCGCCAAGGCCATCTGCAAGGAGGCGGGCTACTCCGGGGCGGGCACCGTCGAGTACCTGGTCGGCCAGGACGGCACGATCTCCTTCCTGGAGGTCAACACCCGGCTCCAGGTGGAGCACCCGGTGTCGGAGGAGACCACCGGCATCGACCTCGTCCGCGAGATGTTCCGCATCGCGCGGGGCGAGAAGCTGCGCTTCACCGAGGACCCCGAGCCGCGTGGCCACTCGATCGAGTTCCGGATCAACGGTGAGGACGCCGGCCGCAACTTCCTGCCCGCCCCCGGCACGGTCACCAGGCTGGTCTTCCCCGAGGGGCCCGGCGTCCGGGTCGACTCCGGGGTCGAGTCGGGCAGCGTGATCGGCGGCCAGTTCGACTCGATGCTGGCCAAGCTGATCATCACCGGTTCCGACCGCGAGAACGCGCTCGAGCGCAGCCGTCGCGCGCTGGACGAGATGGTGGTCGAGGGCATGGCCACCGTGCTTCCGTTCCACCGCCTGATCGTGCGGGACCCGGCGTTCGTCGGCGACGGCGAGTCGTTCACCGTGCACACGCGCTGGATCGAGACCGAGTTCGACAACACCATCGAGCCGTTCAGCGACGGTGCCGGCGCCGAGGACGAGACCGAACCGCGCCAGACCGTGGTGGTCGAGGTCGGCGGGCGGCGCCTGGAGGTCTCGCTGCCGGGTGACCTGGCACTGGGCGGCGGCAACGGCGGCCGCGGCGCGGCCGCGAAGGCCAAGCCGCGCAAGCGGGCCGGCGGCACCAAGGCCGCGGTCAGCGGTGACGCGGTCGCCGCGCCCATGCAGGGCACGATCGTCAAGGTCGCGGTCGAGGAGGGCCAGCAGGTCGAGGCTGGCGAGCTGATCGTGGTGCTGGAAGCGATGAAGATGGAGAACCCGGTGACCGCGCACAAGGCCGGCACCGTCACGGGCCTCTCGGTCGAGGTCGGCGCCGCCGTCACCCAGGGCACCGTGCTCGCCGAGATCAAGGACTGACCGCACAATCGGACAACGCGGCAGCAATGCCGCAAGGCGCACCCGGCGCCACCCGGAGCAAGGGATGTTTACTACGGGCCATCCGTAGTAAACATCCCTTGCTCCACTTCGGGCGGCCTAAGATCAGGGCGTGAACCAGGTCCCCTCCCCGGAGATGCGCGTCAGTGACAGCGAACGGGAAGCCGCGTTGGCCGCGCTCGGTGAGCACATGGGCGCGGGCAGGCTCGACATCGACGAGTACGGGGAGCGTTCGGCGAAGGTCAGCACCGCGAAGACGCGGGGAGAGCTGGCCGAGGTCTTCGCTGATCTGCCCGAGCCCCACCCCACGTTCGGCACCCCGCCCGCTGTCACCACCCCGCCCGCTCCCGTGGCCGCCACCGAATCCCGGCCGCGAGAACCGGCCTGGGCCGACCGGCCGCTGAACCAGCGCGCCGTGGCCGCACTGATCCCGGTCTTCTGGGGCATGGGCGCCGTGCTGTTCTTCACCGTCGGCGGCTGGTGGTGGTTCCTGCTTCCGGTCCTGGTCACCGCCGTCGGGCGCGGCCTGTGGGGCCAGGAATGGGAGTCCGGGCAGCGGTCCCGGCGTGACCGGCATCGCGGGCGTCGTGACCGGCACCGGCCGTAGGATTGCCCGGTGAGCGCGGACATGCGGCTCAGCGACGCTGAGCGCGACGAGGCGATCGAGGCCCTGTCCGAGCACGTCCGCTCCGGACGGCTGGACCTCGACGAGTTCGGAACTCGTTCGGCCCGCGCCTCCACCGCACGTACCCGCTCCGAACTGGTCCCCTTGTTCTCGGACCTGCCCGAACCCCACCCCGCGGTGCTCCGGGCCATGACGGTGCCGCCCGCGCCGGGCCGCCCGGTCCCGGCGCGGCGGTTCTCCGCCGGTGCCGTCCCGATCGCGGCGATCATCGCGGTGCTGCTGTTCTTCACCGTGGCCCGGGGTATCTGGCTGGTGTTCCTGCTGCCCGCCGCGGTCGCCCTGATCCTCGGTTCGAGGTCCCGGTAGTGATGGAACCCGTCGAGATCAACGCCGGGGAGTACTACCTGCGGCAGTTGCGCGCCGACGACCTCCTCGACGACCGGCCCGCGCTCGTGGAGGCCTTCGCCGACCCCGAGCACTCCCGCTACATCCTCAACTACAACGTGCGCAATCGCGCCGAGGCCGGCCGGTACGTGGCGCAGCGGGCCGCCGAGTGGTACGCCGACGACCGGTGTTCCTGGGCCATCGCCGAACCCACCACCGGCGCCCTGCTCGGCGAGGTCGGGCTCAAGAGCCTCGACCTCGCGGCGGGCACGGCCGAGATCGCGTTGTGGGTCCACCCGAAGCAGCGCGGCCGGGGCATCGCCCCGACCGCGGTCGACGCCGCGGTGCGCTTCGGTTTCGGCGCTCTGGGCCTCAACGAGATCGCCTACCGGCACCATCCCGACAACCACGCCTCGGCGGCCGTGGCCCGGCGCTGCGGCTTCACCAGGGTGGGTTTCGGGGAAGATCCGAACCAACTGGGTGAACCGCTCGTCCGGTGGATCCGCACGGCGTCCTGAACCATCCAGCGGAGCGGACGGCATCGCCCTCCCGCACTTCCGTCAGAACCTCCGCGAGGAGATTTCACCGAAAATAAGCATGGCGTTCATCTCGGTGTAGACGATGGTGACGCGCCTGCCGAGCGCACCCCCGCGGGAGGTCCCGGAAGGACTGGACCACTGGGGCAAACCATGCGCGAGTCGGGCATCGGGGGCCTTTCCGACCCGGCTGTGCCGGGTGACACAATTCCTTTCACATTCCCGGATGTTGTGATGATCTGGAGTCGGATACCTGATTCAGCGCCGAACGGGGGAAACGTGGGCGACTCCAGCCTGTTCCTAACCCGCATCCTCGACGTGCTGTGTGATGGCGGCGACAAAATCGCTTTTGCCCACCGTAGCCGGTCGATGAGCTACCGGGAGACCTTTGACACATTGCGACGACTGCATGCGACGCTGAAAAGCGAGGGGATTTCCCCGGGGCAAACGGTCGCAATCACCGGCGGAAACATGCCGGAAACAATTCTTCTGCAGATTGCCGCGCAGTTGCGGGGCGCCCGCGTGATCCATGTCGAAAACGGCGTGCCGCTCGACGATCTCCAGGCCGACCACGTGCTCTCCTCCGATCCGGACGGCCCGCTTCTGCTCGCCGGAAACGGCGCGAAGACCAGCCACGCCGACATCGTGATGCCCGGCAAGGTCGAAACGCTGTTCGCCGTCGAGAACGGGGAGCCCGTGCGTTACGACGAGACCTACGAGGAACTGGCACGCACGATCGAACCGCACACGGGGGAACCGCAGCGGATTCTGTTGATCGCCCCCATGTCGCATCCGATCGGCAACCGCATCACGGTGAAGGCACTCCTCGCGGGTGACACCGTCGTGCTCCACGAGCGGACCCGGGAACCGCTGCGGAGCGCATCGGCGCAGGGGCCGGGCGAGTAGACCGAACGGAACCGGAGCGAGCGGAGCCGGTGCGGCGCTATCCCACCGGCTCGATCAGGCGTGCCCGCGCCTCCGGCGCCGAGGACCGCCGGGCGTCCGCCGCTTCGTCGCTCGGCTGTGCCTGGGAGTCCCGCTCGGCCGCGACCCGCGCCGCGTAGACGTCGACCTCCCGGGTGATCACCGGGTCGGACCAGCCGAGCACCTCGCCCATGAGGCGCGCCACCTGCTCCGCGCAGGCCACCCCGCGATGGGGGTATTCGATCGAGATCCTCGTGCGACGGGCCAGCACGTCCTCCAGATGCAGCGCCCCCTCGTGGCTCGCCGCGTACACCGCCTCCACGGCGAGGTAGTCCGGCGCGTGCTCCAGCGGCCGCAACAACTCCGGGCGCCCCTCGGCCGCCTGGAGCACCTCGTGCACGAGCGAGCCGTAGCGGTCCAGCAGATGCCTCACCCGGTAGGGGTGCAGCCCGTGCTGCGTCGCCAGATGGTCGGCCTGGTTGACCAGCGCGTGGTAGCCGTCGGCACCGAGCAACGGCACCTTGTCCGTGATCGACGACGGCGGGCGGCCCGGCAGGTCCACCACCGCCGCGTCGACCGCGTCCCGGGCCATCACCCGGTAGGTCGTGTACTTGCCGCCCGCGATGGCCACCAGTCCCGGCGCCACCCGCGCCACGGCGTGCTCGCGGGACAGCTTGGAGGTCTCCTCACTCTCACCCGCCAGCAACGGCCGCAGACCGGCGTAGACGCCCTCGATGTCGTCGTGCGTCAACGGGGTGGCGAGCACCTTGTTCACGTGCCCCAGGATGTAGTCGATGTCGTTCCTGGTTGCCGCGGGATGCGCGAGATCGAGGTTCCAGTCGGTGTCGGTGGTCCCCACGATCCAGTGATTGCGCCACGGGATGACGAACAGGACCGACTTCTCGGTGCGCAGGATCACCCCAGTCTCCGCGACGATCCGGTCCCTCGGTACCACCACGTGCACGCCCTTGCTGGCCCGCACCCGGAACCGGCCGCGGCTGCCGGACAACCGCTGCAGTTCGTCGGTCCACACCCCCGTGCAGTTGACCACCACCCCGGCCTGGATGTCGGTCTCCCGGCCGTCCTCCACGTCCCGCACCCGCACCCCCGAGACCCGGTCCGCCTCCCGCAGGAACTCCACCACCTGGGTCGAGGTGCGGACCACGGCGCCGTAGTGCGCGGCCGTCCTGGCCACGGTCATCGTGTGCCGCGCATCGTCCGCCTGCGCGTCGAAGTAGCGGATACCGCCGATCAGCGCGTCGCGTTTGAGCGCGGGGACCATGCGCAGCGCCCCCGCCCGGGTGAGGTGCTTCTGCCCCGGCACCGATCGTGCCCCGCCCATCGTGTCGTAGAGCAGCAGCCCCGCCGCCGTGTACGGGCGCTCCCACAGCCGGTGGGTCAGCGGGTACAGGAAACTCACCGGCTTCACCAGATGGGGTGCGATCAGGGTCAGCATCAGCTCACGCTCGCGCAGGGCCTCCCGCACCAGTCCGAACTCGAGTTGCTCGAGGTAGCGCAGCCCACCGTGGAACAGCTTGCTCGACCGGCTGGACGTCCCGGAGGCAAGGTCACGGGCCTCGACCAGGGCGACCCGGAGGCCACGCGTCGCCGCGTCCAGTGCGGTGCCCGAACCCACCACACCCCCACCCACGACGACGAGGTCGAACGCCTCCTCGCCGAGCCGCTGCCAAGATCGCTCTCGTGCGGCCGGTCCCAGCTCAGCCTCGGCCACTGCGGGCCTCCCTCCCTCACGCCTGCTGCCGTTCCCAGCATGGCACGTCCGGGCTGCCCCGCAGTCCGACGATTTGTCGTCCTCGCCCCGACCGCGCACCATGAAGACGCTGGGGACAACGTCGTCTGGGCATCGGGAGGTGCGCCATGAACGGACCTGGCTCCCGCCGACAAGCCAACGCCTGGACAAGGCTGCGGCAGCACACGGTCGGAGAACTGCTCGCCGAATTCCTCGGCACCGCGGTCCTCGTCCTCTTCGGATGTGGATCAGTCGCCGTGGCGGTGGCGGGCCTGCCGGGGTCGGGCCGTGAGTCGGTCCCCTTCGGCGCCGCCAACTGGCTGATCATCGCCTGGGGCTGGGGTTTGGCCGTGGTCCTCGGGGTCTACGTGGCGGGCGGGGTCAGTGGTGCACACATCAACCCCGCGGTCACCCTGGCCTTCGCCATCCGCCGCAAATTCCCCTGGTACAAGGTGCCCGCATACTGGCTCGCCCAGGTCGCGGGCGCCTTCGCCGGGGCCGCCGTGGTCTATGCCGTCTACCTGAGCGCGATCAACGCGTTCAACCTCGCCCAGACCCCGCCGATCACCTCCCGAGCCGACTCGCTGAGCACCTTCTCGATCTTCGCGACCTTCCCGGCCAAGTACTTCGGGAACTCCCCGTGGGGACCGTTCGTGGACCAGATCGTCGGCACCGCGCTCCTGGTCGCCCTCATCGCGGCTCTGATCGACACGCGCAACATGGCACCGGGGAGCAACGTCGGCCCGTTCACCATCGGGCTCGTCGTGGTGGCGATCGGTCTGTCCTTCGGCACGAACGCCGGGTATGCCATCAACCCGGCGCGTGACTTCGGGCCGCGACTGCTCACCTTCATCGCGGGCTGGGGCAACAAGGCCTTCCCCGGCAACGGGGACTGGTTCAGCAACTACTGGTGGATCCCGATCGCGGGCCCGCTCCTCGGCGGCATCGTCGGCATCCTGGTCTACGACCTGTTCGTCGGTCAGGTCCTCGGTGTGCGCCCGGCACCCGAAGCCGCCCCCACCCCCGAACCGGGCCGGGTGCGGGGCTCCGACGAATCCGGGACGGCGTAGGGCCCCTCATCACCTGACCGGAAAGGTTCAGCCATGCCGTCCTACGTCGCGTCGATCGATCAGGGAACCACCTCGACCAGGACCATGATCTTCGATCATTCCGGCCAGGTCGTGGCCTCCGACCAGCGGGAGCACCGGCAGATCTTCCCGCGCGCCGGCTGGGTAGAGCACGACGCCGAGGAGATCTGGGAGAACACGCGCGCGGTCACCGCGGGCGCGCTCGCCAAGGCCGACCTGCAGGCGAGCGACATCGTCGCGGTCGGCCTCACCAACCAGCGTGAAACCACGCTCGTCTGGGACCGCACCACCGGCAAGCCCGTCCACCACGCGATCGTCTGGCAGGACACCCGGACGGACAAGATCGTCGACGAGCTGGGCGCGCTCGGCGGCGGCCAGGAGCGCTACCGGGCCACCACCGGGCTGCCGCTGGCCACGTATTTCTCCGGCCCCAAGGTGAAGTGGATTCTGGACAATGTGGACGGTGCGCGTGAGCGCGCCGAAGCCGGCGACCTCCTGTTCGGCAACATGGACACCTGGGTGTTGTGGAACATGACCGGCGGGCCGGAAGGCGGGCTGCACGTCACCGACCCGACCAACGCCTCCCGCACTCTGCTGATGAACCTGGACACGCTGTCCTGGGAAGCCGGACACGCCGCCGACATGGGCATTCCGATGTCCATGCTCCCCGAAATCCGTTCGTCCTCGGAGGTGTACGCCCCGGGCAGGGAACGCGGTGCCCTGTCCGGTGTGCCCATCGCGGGCATCCTCGGTGACCAGCAGGCCGCCACCTTCGGCCAGGCGTGCCTGTCCCCCGGCGAGGCGAAGAACACCTACGGCACCGGCAATTTCGTGCTTCTCAACACCGGCACCGAGAAGGTCATGTCGCAGAACGGACTGCTCACCACGGTCTGCTACAAGATCGGCTCGAACGAGACCGTGTACGCGCTGGAGGGCTCCATCGCGGTGACGGGCGCACTGGTGCAGTGGCTGCGCGACAACCTCGGCCTGATCAACTCCGCCGCCGAAATCGAGGAACACGCGAGAACCGTCGAAAACAACGGCGGCGCCTACTTCGTCCCGGCCTTTTCCGGATTGTTCGCCCCGTACTGGCGCTCCGACGCCAGGGGGGTGATCGCCGGCCTCACCCGGTTCGTGAACAAGGGCCATCTCGCCCGCGCGGTCCTCGAAGCGACCGCCTTCCAGTCCCGTGAAGTGATCGAGGCGATGAACGCCGATTCCGGGGTGCCCCTGAAGTCCCTCAAGGTGGATGGCGGGATGGTCGTCAACGAACTGCTCATGCAGTTCCAGGCCGACATCCTGGGCGTGCCGGTGATCCGCCCGGTGGTCAGCGAGACCACCGCGCTGGGCGCGGCCTACGCCGCCGGCCTCGCCGTCGGGTTCTGGGAGAGCGAGGACGACATCCGGAACAACTGGGCCAAGGACAAGGAGTGGATCCCTTCGATGGACGAGCAGCGGCGTGAGGCCGAATTCCACAACTGGAAGAAGGCGGTGACGAAGACCTTCGGCTGGGTGGAGTGAGGACGGCCGCCGGAGCTATCCGCCCACCGAGATCACGCAGAAGGGCACTCCCTGATCGTCGGTCACCTGAGCCATCCGCCCGTAGGGCGAATCCATCGGTTCGCGGATCACCTTGCCGCCCAGTTCGGTCGCCTTCGCCACCGTGGCGTCCGTGTCGGCGACCCCGAAATACGTCGACCAGTGCGGCGGGACCTCCGCGGGCACTTCGGGGGGCAGTTCGCCAAGGCCGCCCACGACGTTGCCGCCGACCTTGAGCACCGCGTACTTGAACTCCCCGCTCGACATGTCGTCGAGTTCGTAGCCGAAAACGTTGGTGTAGAAGGATTTCGCGCCCTCGAACTCCCGGGTCATGCACTCGTTCCAGGTAAGCGCGCCGGGCTCGTTGGCAACCTGCGCCCCGGTGGTCTCCCGGGACTGCCACAACCCGAAGACGGCCCCGGCCAGATCGGCCACCACGGCCATCCGCCCCTCCTGGCCGATGTCCTCCGGCGGCATCAGGACCCGCCCTCCGGCCCCGGTGATCTTGGCGGCGGTGGCGTCGGCGCTGTCCACGGCCAGATAGGTCTGCCAGACCGAGGGCATCTCCCGATCAGGCGGCTTGGGCCCGACCGCCGCGGTGGCCTTGCCGTCGACCAGCGCGACCGCGTAGTGACCGTGTTCCTCGCCCTGATCCGCGAACTGCCAGCCGAAGAGTGCCGTGTAGAACTCCTGCGCGCGACGGCCGTCGGAGGCCATCAGGTCGACCCAGCACGGGGTGCCTTCGGGCCAGGGTGTGGTGCGCTCGGTCATGGTGACTCTCCCTTTCATCGGTGCTGTGCTTGCGGTCACAGTCTTGCACCGGGCACCGACAAAAACGGGCGCCGCGAAGCCGAGGCTCCGCGGCGCGGGAAAAGCCACCCTGATCGAGTGACTGGGCGCGAAATCAGTCGAGGTCGTCGTGGCGCATGAGCTGGCGGCCCGCCTCGGTGATCGAGCCGGACAGGGACGGATACACCGAGAAGGTCAGCGCGAGATGGTCCACGGTGAGCTGGTTCTGCACGGCGAGCGCGATCGGCAGGATCAGTTCGCTCGCGCTCGGGGCCACCACCACGCCGCCCACGACCACGCCCGTCGCCGGGCGGCAGAACAGTTTGACGAAACCGTGCCGCAGCCCCTCCATCTTGGCGCGCGCGTTGGTGGCCAGCGGCAGCATGATCGTGCGGGCGGGCACCTCGCCGGAGTCGATCGCGCTCTGCGAGATCCCGACCGTGGCGATCTCGGGGTGGGTGAACACGTTCGCCGCGACCGTCTTGAGCTTGATCGGCGCGACCCCCTCGCCCAGGGCGTGCCACATCGCGATCCGGCCCTGCATGCTGGCCACCGAGGCCAGCATCATGACGCCGGTGCAGTCGCCCGCGGCGTAGATACCGGGCACGCTGGTGCGCGACACCCTGTCGACGGCGAGGAACCCGCCGGGGCCGGGCTCGATGCCGACCCGCTCCAGACCGATGTCGTTGGTGTTCGGGATCGAACCGACGGTCATCAGCGCGTGGCTGGCCTCGATGACGCGGCCGTCGGCGAGATGCACCGCCACGCCCTTCTCCGTGCGCTCGACCTTTTCGGCGCGGGCGTGCTTGGCGACCGAGGTACCGCGCTGCCAGAAGACCTCCTCCAGCACCGCCGCGGCGTCGGCGTCCTCGTGCGGCAGCACGCGATCCCGGCTGGACACCAGGGTGACCTTCACGCCCATCTCGGTGTACGCGGAGGCGAACTCGGCGCCGGTGACACCCGAGCCGACCACGACCAGGTGCTCCGGGAGCTCGCACAGGTCGTACAGCTGGCGCCAGTCGAGGATGCGTTCCCCGTCCGGCACCGCGCCCGGCAGGACGCGGGGAGTCGCCCCTGTGGCGATCAGCACAACGTCGGCGTCCAGCACCTCGGGATCACCCGAGCGGGGGGTGACATAGACCTGGTGGGTGGCAAGACCCGGCTCGGCGTCGTGGAACCGCGCCGAGCCGATGATCACCCGGACGCCTTCGCGCTGGACGCGGGCGCGGATGTCGGCCGACTGGGCGAGCGCGAGGGCCTTGACCCGGCCGTGCACGGTCCGCAGGTCGATGCTCGTGTCCGCCATCTCGGTGACGATGCCCAGCTCACCGAGGCCGTGCATGCTGGCGCGGGCCCCCGAGGAGGCGATGAAGGTCTTGGACGGGACACAGTCGTAGAGGACGCAGGCGCCACCGAGCCCATCACGTTCCACGATCGTGACATTCGCACCGTGCTGAGCCGCCACCAGTGCCGCCTCGTAGCCCGCCGGGCCCCCGCCCATGATCACGATCCTGGTCACTTCGTCCTCCTTGTTGCACCGCTCGTACCCACCTTAGGAGGGCAGTGCCGGAGTAGGTCCGGTCGGGTGAGCGACGGGTCGCTAGGCTGTGGCAGTGCCGTTGTATGCCGCTTACGGATCCAACATGGAGCCCGCGCAGATGATGGAGCGCGCTCCGCACTCGCCGATGGCGGGCACCGGCTGGCTGGAAGGCTGGCGGCTGACGTTCGGCGGTGAGGACATCGGCTGGGAGGGCGCGCTCGCCACGATCGTCGAAGACCCGGGTTCCCGGGTCTTCGTGGTGCTCTACGACGTCACCCCGCTCGACGAAGCCCAGCTCGACCGCTGGGAGGGTGACGAGCTCGGCCTGCACAACAAGATCAGACTCCGGGTGCAGACCATGGACGGTTCGGTGCTGGCCTGGCTGTACGTACTGGACGCGTACGAAGGCGGCCTGCCCTCCGCCCGCTACCTCGGCGTCCTCGCGGATGCCGCCGAAGCGGCCGGCGCTCCCGCCGACTACGTCGAAGACCTGCGGACCCGCCCCTGCCGCGGCATCGCCACCTGACCCACCCTCAGGCGCTTGTGTCCCACCCTCGGGCGGGTACTAAGCGGCCTGCCGCCGCGGGCGGAAGGCGGTCCGCACCGCGGCGACCAGGCGCGAAAGGTCCTTCAGATCGCTCGCGTCGGCACGGATCACGATCCAGCCCCGCCGCCGCAGGTCCTCTTCCCGCGCGGCGTCCTGTTCCCTGCGGGCTTCGTGCGCTTCGCACCCGTCGTACTCCACGGCGATCCGCGCCTCGCGCCAGCCCAGGTCGAGCCGGTAGACCTCGTTCCCCTTGAGGTCGAAGCTGCAGAGTGCCTCGCCGGTCCGGCCGGGCCCGGATCCGCTCCTCGGGCCACGCCCGGAACCCTGTCCCGCTCATCGAACTGTCCGTAGTGGACAGTGGGTCGGTCGCGTCCGCATCTTCCCGTGATACGGGAGCAGGACGTGGACCGGCGCCTCGTCCCGCATACTTACCGACCTCGTGGCTCAGCTGAGATCGCGTGTAGGCGCCGTGCAATCCCTCAGGTAATAACAACACGTGCTCAGCATGTCGCGGAACGCATCCATGTTGAGCCTGTGGATAAAAATCTGTGGATAACCCGGTTACCTGTGGATAACCCGGACCCTCGTGGAGGTGGGACACACCTCCACGAGGATGGGACACAAGCGCCTGGGGGTGGGACTCAGGCGAGGGCGGCGAGGGCGGTGTGGACCAGGACGCGGATGCCGACGGCGAGCGCGCGCTCGTCGAGTTGGAAGGTCGGGCGGTGCAGGTCCCTCATCTCCCCTTCACCCGACCAGACGCCCAGGCGGGCGAACGCGCCGGGGACGTGCTCCAGGTACCACGCGAAGTCCTCGCCACCGGAGGACTGCTCCGTGCCGGTGAGGGCCTCCTCGCCGAGGGCCGCCTCCGCCCCCGCGCGCAACAGCGCGGTGCTGTCCTCGTCACCCACCAGCGGCGGCACGCCGCGCCGGTAGTCCAGTTTGAACCCGACGCCGGTCGGCGCGAGCAGCGACTCCACCGAGGACGCGACCAGCGGCTCCAGCGCCTTCCACACCTCGTGCTCGGCGGTGCGCAGGGTGCCGCGGAGCACGCCGTCCTGCGGTACCGCGTTCGCCGCCTGCCCGGCGTGCACCGCGCCCCACACCAGCACGGTGCCGGACCGGGGGTCCACCCGGCGCGACAGCAGCGAGGGCAGCGACGTGATCACCACGCCCAGGGCGTGCACGAGGTCTGCGGTCAGGTGCGGGCGCGACGTGTGCCCGCCCGGCGAGGTGAGCTGCAGTTCGATCAGGTCGGCCGCGGAGGTCAGCGGCCCGATCCGGGAGCCGATTCGCCCGACCTGCAGCCGCGGATCGCAGTGCAGGCCGAAGATCCGGTCGACCCCTTCGAGGCCGCCCGCGTTGATCACGTCCAGCGCACCGCCGGGCATGACCTCCTCGGCGGGCTGGAAGATCAGCCGGACGCGGCCCGGCAGTTCGGGTGCCGAGGCCAGGGCCAGGCCCGCGCCGAGCAGGATCGCCGTGTGCGCGTCGTGGCCGCAGGCGTGCATGGCGCCTTCGACGGCGGAGGCGAAGGGCAGTCCGGTGGCCTCGGTCAGCGGTAGTGCGTCGATGTCCCCGCGCAGGGCGACACAGACCGGGCCGCTGCCCACGTCGCAGAGGACGCCGGTGCCGCCGGGCAGCACGGTGGGCTCCAGCCCGGCCGAGCGCAGCACCGCGGTGATCAGTTCCGTGGTCGAGAACTCCTGACGCGCGAGTTCCGGGTTGGCGTGGATGTGCCGCCGCCAGGCCACGACGTCCGCGCCCGCGCGCGCGAGCCACTCGTCGAGCCAGAACGGTCCTCTTCCCGCACCGAGGTCGGTCACAGGTGCCATGCTGACGCCATCCGCGGAGATCAGCGCGTCCCATGCCCCGAATGAGGCATGCGACCCCTCGCGGTCGCCGGGAATGTCCCGCCGTGAGTCCAGCACGGTCACGCCGAACCTCCATCTGCCAGTCGCGTGTAACCCATTTGCCGCAATCCTGCACCATACGGCGGGGGGCCAGAAACCACACGGTGGCTTCCCGGGACGGCCGGTAGTGGATCTGCGTTGAACGGCAGCCAAGAGTTCGGTCCACCTGTACCCGCGCACCGGTCCGGCGGCCTTTCGGCCGCCCGCCGTCAGGCCTGCTTCTTCTTCTTTTTGGCCCGCCTGCTGTGGCCCCACACGACGATCAAGGCGAGCACCGCCGCGATCACCCCGACGATGATCTTGTTCTTGGCCTTCTGTGCGTTGGCGCGCGCGTTGTCCGAAGGATCGATCCGAGGGCCGGGGGGCGCCGTGGTCTGCTGCGCGAGCGGGCCTGCCAGGCCGGCGCGGGGCGTCGACCCGGGCATCGCGACCCGCACCGCCGACGACCCCGCCGACGACGGCGGCAACGCCGCCGCGACCGGCATCGGCTCCGCGAGGGCCATCGCGGCCGGCGTCGTGAGCGGCACCAGTACCCCGAGCATCAACCCGCCGAGCATCGCCCGAACCTTGTTCATCACTGTCGCCTCCCTCGACCCGGCGCGGATCACGATCAAGTGTGCCCGGGGCGAGGGCGGAAGTCACGCTCCGAAAGCGTCCAGAATACGCTGCGCCGCCAGTGTCGGGGTGAGTTCGCCGTCGCGCACGGCCCGTTCGACGTCCCGTTCCACCGCACGCACCCCGGGGTGCTGCTCCAGCCGGGACAGCAGTTGCTCGCGGACCATGGCCCACATCCACTCGACCTGCTGCGTGCTGCGCTTGCGGTCCAACTCGCCCGATTCGAGCAGCTGGGCGCGGTGGCGCTCGATCTGCTGCCAGACGACGTCGAGCCCGTTGTCGTGCAACCCGCTGCAGGTCAGCACCGGCGGGGTCCAGGAGGCGTCGGAGCCGTAGATCATCCGCAGCGCGCCGGAAAGCTCCCGCGCGGCCCGCTTGGCATCGCGTTCGTGCTCGCCGTCGGCCTTGTTCACCGCGATCACGTCGGCGAGTTCGAGCACGCCCTTCTTGATGCCCTGCAACTGGTCACCGGTGCGGGCCAGGGTCAGGAACAGGAAGCAGTCGACCATGTTCGCCACGGTCACCTCGGACTGGCCGACCCCGACGGTCTCCACCAGCACGACGTCGTACCCGGCGGCCTCCATCAGCACGATCGTCTCGCGGGTGGCGCGGGCGACCCCGCCGAGGGTGCCGGAGGTCGGCGAGGGCCGGATGAAGGCCGCCGGATCCACCGCCAGCCGGGCCATGCGGGTCTTGTCGCCGAGGATGCTGCCGCCGGTACGGGTGGACGAAGGGTCCACCGCGAGCACCGCCACGCGGTGCCCGGCGGCGGTCAGGTCGATGCCGAGCTGGTCGATGAAGGTCGATTTACCGACACCGGGCACGCCGGTGATACCGACCCGCCGGGCGCCGCCGGCGTGCGGGAGCAGCTCGACCAGCAGCTCCTGCGCCTGCCTTCGGTGATCCTCACGGTTCGACTCGACCAGGGTGATGGCCCTGGACAGGATGCCGCGGTCCCCCGCGAGCACTCCCTTGGCGTAGGCGTCGACGTCGATCCGGCGGGCCACTCAGCCTGCCTGCTGTTCGAGCCGCTCGAGCAGTTCGAGTGCGGAGTCCGCGATCACCGTGCCCGGACCGAAGATCGCCGCCGCGCCCGCCTCGCGCAGCTGTTCGTAGTCCTGCGGCGGAATGACGCCGCCGACCACGATCATGATGTCGGACCGGTCCAGGTTCGCCAGCTCCTCGCGCAGCGCGGGCACCAGGGACAGGTGCCCGGCGGCCAGCGAAGACACCCCGACCACGTGCACGTCGGCCTCCACGGCCTGCCGCGCGACCTCCGCCGGGGTGGAGAACAGCGGGCCCACGTCCACGTCGAAGCCGAGGTCGGCGAAGGCGGTGGCGATCACCTTCTGGCCACGGTCGTGGCCGTCCTGGCCCATCTTCGCGACGAGGATGCGGGGGCGGCGGCCCTCGGCCTCGGCGAAGGCCTCGACCCGCTCACGCACCTTGGTCACGTTCTCGGACTTCCCGACCTCGTCGCGGTACACACCGGAGATGGTACGAATCTGCCCGGCGTGCCGTCCCCAGATCTTCTCCAGCGCTTCGGAGATCTCGCCCACGGTGGCCTTGGCGCGTGCCGCGTCGACGGCCAGTTCGAGCAGGTTCCCGCTGCCCTCGGCGCCCGCCGTGAGCCGACGCAGGGCGTCCTGGGTGGCGTTCTCGTCGCGCTCCTCGCGCAGCCTGCGCAGCTTCTCCAGCTGCTGAGCGCGCACCCCCGCGTTGTCCACCTTGAGCACGTCGATCTGCTCGTCGGAGTCCACGCGGTACTTGTTGACCCCGATCACCGGCTGACGGCCGGAGTCGATCCGCGCCTGGGTGCGGGCGGCGGCCTCTTCGATCCGCAGCTTGGGGATGCCCGCGTCGATCGCGCGGGCCATGCCGCCCGCGGCCTCGACCTCGCCGATGTGGCCCCACGCCTTGCGCGCCAGGTCGTAGGTGAGCCGTTCGACGAACGCGCTGCCGCCCCACGGGTCGATCACGCGGGTGGTGCCGGACTCCTGCTGCAGCAGCAGCTGGGTGTTCCGCGCGATGCGGGCCGAGAAGTCGGTGGGCAGTGCGAGCGCCTCGTCGAGTGCGTTGGTGTGCAGCGACTGGGTGTGCCCCTGGGTCGCCGCCATCGCCTCCACGCAGGTGCGGACGACGTTGTTGTAGACGTCCTGGGCGGTCAGCGACCAGCCGGAGGTCTGGCTGTGGGTCCGCAGGCTCAGCGACTTCTCCGACTTCGGCTCGAACTGCTTGACCAGCTTGGCCCACAGCAGCCGGGCCGCGCGCATCTTCGCGACCTCCATGAAGAAGTTCATGCCGATCGCCCAGAAGAACGACAGCCGCGGCGCGAACTTGTCGATCTCCAGCCCGGCGTCGAGCCCGGCGCGGAGGTACTCGACCCCGTCGGCGAGGGTGTAGGCCAGTTCCAGGTCGGCGGTGGCCCCCGCCTCCTGCATGTGGTAGCCGGAGATGGAGATCGAGTTGAACCGCGGCATCTTCTGCGAGGTGTAGGCGAAGATGTCGGAGATGATCCGCATCGAGGGCTGCGGCGGGTAGATGTAGGTGTTGCGGACCATGAACTCCTTGAGGATGTCGTTCTGGATGGTCCCGGCCAGCTTGTCCGGCGTGACACCCTGCTCTTCCGCGGCGACGATGTAGAGCGCCATCACCGGCAGCACCGCGCCGTTCATGGTCATCGACACGCTCATCCGGTCCAGCGGGATGCCGTCGAAGAGCTGCCGCATGTCGTAGATCGAGTCGATCGCCACGCCCGCCATGCCGACGTCACCGGCGACGCGGGGGTGGTCGGAGTCGTAGCCGCGGTGGGTGGCCAGGTCGAAGGCGACGGAAAGCCCCTTCTGCCCGGCGGCGAGGTTGCGGCGGTAGAAGGCGTTGGACTCCTCGGCGGTGGAGAACCCGGCGTACTGCCGGATGGTCCACGGCTGGTTCACGTACATGGTGGGATACGGCCCGCGCAGGAACGGCGCGATCCCCGGGTAGGTGTTCAGGAAGTCCAGACCGGACAGGTCCTCGGCGCCGTAGACCGGCTTGATGCCGATGCCCTCCGGGGTCTCCCAGACCAGCGCGTCGGCTCCCTTGCCGGTGCTCGCGTGCAGCGCCTCGGCCCAGTCGGCCTGGCCTGCCGGGTCGGGGATGCCGAGCTCGACGTCGGAGAAGTCGGGGATGGCCATCACTTCACTCCCAGCGTTTCGAGTGTGCTGGTCAGCACGGCGAGCGCGTCACATCCTGTGTAGGCGAAGGCGCTGATCCCACCGTAGGACTCGTCCGGTTTGCCGGCGAGGAGGACGGCTTTCGCCCCCGCTTCGCGCAGGGCCGCCGCGACCTCACCGGCCCGCTCCGCGTAGGAGCGGTCGCTGCCGCACAGGCAGGCGACGGTCGCGCCGCTGGCCCGGAACGCGGCGAGAAGATCGTCCACCGCTCCCGGGTTGACCGGCTCGATGCCACCGGCCTGGAACAGGTTCGAGGCGAAGGTGGCGCGCGCGGTGTGCGAAGCGACCGGGCCGAGCGTCGCCAGGAAGACCTTCGGCCGCTCGCCGTGCTCGGCCAGGTACGCGTCGGAGCGGTCCCGCAGCTGCTCGTAGGCCTGGGCGTAGCGCACCTTCGGCAGCCCGCCACCGTCCGCGGCGGAGGGGTACGGGCTGCGCTCGACGGGCTTCTCGGCGAGGTTCGGGAACTCGCTGACCCCGGTGACCGGGTCACGGCGGGTGGCCAGCCGGGCCGAGCGGGCCTCCCAGGTCCCGGCCAGACGGCCGGCGACGAATCCGGAGTCGAGCGCGGCCTCGATGCCGCCCTGCCGTTCGAGTTCGGTGAACTCGCGCCAGGCGGCGCTGGCAAGTGCGTCGGTGAGGTTCTCCACGTACCAGGAGCCGCCCGCGGGGTCGATCACGCCGGCCAGGCGCGACTCCTCGAGCAGGATCGCCTGCGTGTTGCGGGCGATACGCCGGGAGAACGCGTCGGGCAGGCCGATCGCCGCGTCGAACGGCAGGACGGTGACGGCGTCCGCGCCGCCGACGCCCGCGGCGAAGCAGGCGACGGTGGTGCGGAGCATGTTCACCCACGGGTCGCGCTGGGTCAGCATCGCCGTGGAGGTGACCGCGTGCTGCTTCATGCCTCGGGCGCTCGCCCCCGCGACCTCGGTGACCCGGGCCCACAGGCGGCGGGCGGCCCGCAGTTTCGCGATGGTGAGGAACTGGTCGGCGGTGGCGGCCAACCGGAATTCCAGCTGGTCGGCGGCCTGGTCGACGGTGAGCCCCGCGTCGGTGAGGGCCCGCAGGTAGGCCACCCCGGCGGCGATCGCGGCGCCGAGTTCCTGTGCATCGGAACCGCCCGCCTCGTGGTAGGGCAGGCCGTCCACGACCAGCGTGCGCAGCTTCGGATACCGCTCGGCGACACGAGCGGCCAGGGCGGCGGCGGCCGCGGTCTCCTGGGCGTTGCCGGTGCGGGCGCGCAGCCCGATCGGGTCCGCCCCGAGGTTGCCGGTGACCGCGCTGTCCGGGATGCCCTTCTCGGCGTACACGGCGAACAGGGCGTCGGCCGCGGCCTGGTAGCCCGCGCCCGCGTCGAGCACGACAGGGGCGAGGTCGAGGTAGACCTCATTGAGCGCGTCGGCGAGGGACTCCGGCGCGATTCCGCCGTCCCCGACCTTGAGCCAGACCGAGGTGGCGCCGTTCTCGAGGTCGGCGAGGATCGCCTTGTTCGTGGCGGCGGGATCGGGATCGGCGTGCAGTGACCGCACGTCCCAGCCGGTGCCCACCGCCCCTTCCGGCCTGGTGCCCCGCACGAACGGCGGGAGGCCGGGGTAGCCGGCGGGCGGCGCGGTCTCGCCGGCGGTGTAGAGCGGCTGGATCTCGATGCCGTCGTAGGTCTGGGAGCTCAGCAGGCTTTCCGGCGCGCCCGCGAAATCTTCCGGCAGCGCCCCGCTCTTCGCGAGCACCCCAGCGACGAGTTTCTGCCAGTCGGCGCGTTGTGGCGCGGCGAACTCGGCGGCGAGCGCGAGCTCGGGGCCGCCCGCAGTGGGCGGCGTTGTCCCAGCCTGAGTCATAGTTAACGATGGTAGGGGGGACGCCGACACCGCAAGTGTGAGCCTGCTCGCGGTCGGGGTGGGGCGCATCCGCAAGAATGTGCGGGTGCCCACCGCGAGCGAAGAGCCCCGCGTCGTCGCCGGACGCTACCGGCTGCGGTCCGTCCTGGGGTCGGGATCGATGGGCACCGTCTGGTCGGCCTACGACGAGTTCCTGCGCAGGCCGGTGGCCGTCAAGGAGATCCGGCTGCCACCGGGCGTGACCGCCGGGCAGGCCGACGAGCTGCGGGAACGGACCCTGCGCGAGGCCAGGGCCATCGCCGTGCTGTCCCACCCGAACGTGATCGTGCTGCACGACGTGGCCCGCCAGGACGGCGAGCCCTACGTCGTGATGGAGCTGCTGCCCTCGCACAGCCTGGCCGAGCTGCTCAAGGCACACGGCCCACTGAGCACCGAGCAGGCCGCCGCCGTGGGGGACGCGGTCGCCGCGGCGCTCGAAGCGGCCCACGAGGCCGGTATCACCCACCGTGACGTCAAACCCGGGAACGTCCTCGTCGCCGAGGACGGCCGGATCAAGCTGACCGACTTCGGCATCGCCCGCAACGTCTCCGAAGCGACCATGACGCGTACCGGCATGACGCTCGGTTCGCCGGCCTACATCGCCCCGGAGGTCGCCTCCGGCAAGGCGGTGACGCCTGCCGCGGATCTGTGGGGCCTGGGCGCGACGCTGTTCAGCGCGGTCGAAGGGCGCCCCCCTTACGACGCCGACGGCGACCCGCTGGAGACCATCGGCAAGGTCGTCAAGGGCGAGGTGCCGCGGCCGTCGCCGGGTCCGCTGGCCGCCGTGATCAGCGGCCTGATGGCGAAGGAACCGCTCGACCGGACTTCGCTGCGGGAGGTCCGGCTGCAGCTGTACCCGATGCTCACGAAGGCCCCCAGGATCCTGTTCGGACCCGAGATGTTCCGGCAGGCCAGCGGCCGCCGTGACGAGGCGACCGACACCCGCGAGATAGCGGCCGCGCCCGCACCGGCGACTCCGCCGTCCGCGCCATCGGCGCAACCGGCGCAACCGGCGCCGACGGCCGAGGCCAGCCAGGAGTTGGCGGCGGACCCGGGGCCGCTGCCGTTCGGACTCTCCCCTGCCCCTGCCCCTGCCCCTGTCCCGGCCCCGCCGCCGCCCTCGCCGCGACGCGGTACGGCCATCACGGTCGCGCTGGCCACCGCCGCGATCCTGCTGTTCGTGATCGCCACCGCGGGCGGTTTCGTCGCCGCACGGGCGATCGGAGGGGCGCCGCCCATGCCGCCGAGCCCGCGCAGCCAGGTGCCGCCGTCCCAGCCCGTCTCGACGAAGTTCGAGCGGCGGACCGGGGACGCGTCGAACGTGCGCGGGGCCCCGGGCGGGACCTTCTCGGTGGAGGTGCCCGAGGACTGGACCCGGTTCACCGGCTCGGCGTCGGGAGACGGTCTGCCCCCCTCCACGCTGGTGGAGTGGGTTTCGCCGGACGGCTCGCAGATGTTCGCCGTGGACCACATCGCGGGCTACTCCGCCGATCACGACGTCGAGCAGTACATCAAGGCACTGTCCGCCAGCCGTGGGACGGGCAACTTCCGGGCGCTGGACAAGTCCCCGCTGGTGGGCAAGGAAGGGTGGGCGCTGTCGTACCGCACGTTGGACCGGGGCGGCAACACCCAGATCAGCCGGACCACCTTCGCCCAGATCTTCCGGCAGGGCAACGGCCTGTGGGCGGTGAGCGTGACCGTGCCGACCGAGCAGGAAGAGACCGCGAAGGTCGAGCTCTACCAGCGGATCATGCCCACGTTCTCGATCAATCCCTGAACCGCTCCGCCGAGGCGCGTCGCTGCGCGAGCCGCCGCAGCGCGGTGAACATCGCGTCGCCGAGCACCGTCCCGATCGCCGCTCCCTCCACAATGGACTCCGTCGAGGTGAGCGAGCCGATGGCGGCGAGGTCGAGTTCGGCCATGCGGTCGGCCAGTGCCGCGTACTCGTCCAGCCGCTCGATGAGTTCGACCCTTTCGAGGTGGGCGAAGGCGGCTACCGCTCCGACGAGCGCCTCGAACACGATGTCGCCGGGGCCGCCCTTCCAGCCGTGTTTCCGCACGACGGGCTCGATCTTCTCCAGCGCCCAGGCGCGGGCCTCGGGGTCCGGTTCCGTCTTCGGCACCGGCAGCCCGCACTGGATGACCCCCAGCAGGCTGTGGGTGGGCGCGCGCTGGTCGATCGCTTCGACGACCTCGCGCACCGCCGCCACGGTCAGGCCGCCGACCTCGAGCAGGGCTCGGACCAGTCTGAGCCGACGGACGTGCTCCTCGCCGTAACGGGCCTGGTTGGGGCTGGTCCGCTCGCCGGGCGGGAGCAGGCCTTCGCGCAGGTAGTACTTGATCGTGGCGACGGGCACGCCGGATTCCCTGCTCAGCTCGGCCATCCGCATCGCGAGCGTCCTTTCCTGTGAATCTTCTCAACATGGATAGTTTAGGTTCCCATAATGGATAGAAGGACTATCCACTTGAGGAGGGACCGTGACTACCTCACCAAGACGGCCGATGATGATCTCCGCCGGGGTGATGGCCGTGATGGCCGTCGTCTCGCTCGGCGGGCTGGTCTTCGACGACCGCATCCTGCTGGGCGCACCGATCTGGCTGAAACCGTTCAAGTTCGCCCTCTCGATCGGGATCTACTTCCTGACCTGGGGATGGCTGAGCTCGCTGCTCACCGTCAGGCAACGGCTCGTCGCGCGCGTCTCGGCCGTCGTCATCGGCCTGCTGGGGGTCGAGTACGCCATCCTGATCACCCAGGTCATCCGCGGCCGGGCCAGCCACTTCAACGTGTCCACCACCTTCGACCGGCTGCTGTACCTGATCATGGGCGGCAGCATCGCGGTGATCTGGACGGGCACGCTGGTGCTCACCGTGCTGTTGTTCCACACCCCGATCGCCGACACCGCGAGCAGGCTCGCGATCCGCTGGGGCGCGCTGATCTCCCTGATCGGCATCGGGCTCGGCGGCCTCATGCTCGTCCCGACCTCCCAGCAGCGCGCCTCCGCCGTGCACCAGGTCATCGGCGCCCACAGTGTCGGCGTCCCCGACGGCGGGCCGGTCATGGCGGTCACCGGCTGGAGCACCACCGGCGGTGACCTGCGGATCCCCCATTTCGCCGGCATGCACGCGCTGCAGGTGCTGCCCCTGCTGGCCATGCTGCTCGGCTTTCTCGCCCGGCGCTTCCCCCGTCTGCGGCCCGACCGCACCCGGGGCCGCCTGACCGCCATCGCCACGGCGGCCTACGCGGGCCTGGTCGCGCTGGTGACCTGGCAGGCGGAACGCGGCCAGCCCTTCATCCACCCCGACGGGCTCACCCTCTCGGCCTTCGGTCTCCTCGCCGCCGCCACGCTGGGCGCCGCCACCCTGGTGATCGCACGCGGCCCCGCGGGCACGACCGTTCCCGAACCGGCCCGGCACACGGAGATGGCGCGATGAACCAGTTGTTCCAACTGACCTTCTGGCTGGCCGCCCCGTTCTGGGCGCTGATGATCCTGGCCCCGTCCTGGCGGTGGACGAGCCGGATCCTGGCCTCGCCATGGGTGACCCTGCTGCCGCTCACCGTGTACGCGCGCGTCGTGGCACCGCACTTCGGGGCGCTGTGGACGGCGGTGAGCCGCCCCGATCTCCCGGTGCTGCAGGCGTTCCTGGCCCAGCCCTACGGCGCCGCGGCGATCTGGGCCCACCTGGTCGCCTTCGATCTGTTCCTGGGCCGGTGGATGTTCTTCGAAGCACGTGCCCGGGGCATCCACCCGCTGGTCGTCGGCCCGATCCTGCTGCTGACGATCTTCCTCTCCCCGATCGGCGTGGTCGTCTTCCTCGCCGTCCGTTCCGCCACCCGCACCGCTACGCAAACCACTCCAGTCACAGGCCCTAATCTCAGGCCATGAGTGAACTTGACGTGGCCGCCGCCGCGGCGGCGGCCATCGGGGAGCGGACCGGATTCGCCAGGCACGACATCGCCGTTGTGCTTGGTTCCGGATGGCGCCCCGCCGCCGACATCCTCGGGGAGCCCGACGCGGAGATCCCGCTCGGCGAGCTGCCCGGTTTCGAAACCCCCAGCGCGATCGGTCACGGGGGCACCGTGCGCTCGGTCGACGTGGCAGGCAAGCGGGCACTGGTCCTGCTCGGCCGGACCCACCTCTACGAGGGCAAGGGGGTCGCCCGCGTGGTGCACAACGTGCGCACGGCGGCGGCCGCGGGAGTGAAGTCGGTACTGCTCACCAACGCCGCCGGGGGCCTGCGTGCCGGATTCGCGGTGGGGCAGCCGGTGCTGATCTCCGACCACCTCAACCTGACCGCGACCTCCCCGATCGTCGGGGCGAACTTCGTCGACCTGGTGGATCTCTACTCGCACCGGTTGCGCGAACTGGCCCGCGAAATCGATCCGAGCCTGGAAGAAGGCGTTTACGCCGGTCTGCCCGGCCCCCATTTCGAAACTCCGGCCGAGATCCGCATGCTTCGCACCCTCGGCGCCGACCTGGTCGGCATGTCGACCGTGCTGGAGGCGATCGCCGCCCGCGCGGCCGGGATCGAGGTGTTCGGGCTGTCCCTGGTGACCAACCTCGCGGCGGGGATCACCGGCGAACCGCTCAGCCACGAGGAGGTCCTCGAAGCCGGACGCGCCTCCGCCGAGCGGATGGGCACACTGCTGCGGGATCTGGTGGCCCGTGCCTGAGCGGCTAGCCCCCGAACTACGCGACAGGACCGTCGCCTGGCTGGCCGGTGAGGTGGACGAGGATTCGCGCGAGGAACTCGGCGAACTGCTCGACCGGGCGGATCAAGGGGAGCCGGGCGCCGCGGCGGAACTGGCGGACCGGATGAACGGCTCCCTGACCTTCGGTACCGCCGGGCTGCGCGGACCCGTGCGGGCGGGGCCGAACGGGATGAACACCGCCGTCGTGGTGCGCACGACGGCAGGCGTCGCCGAATGGCTCACCGGCCACGGCCGTGCCGGGCAACTCGTGGTGATCGGCCGCGACGGCAGGCACGGTTCCGAACAGTTCGCCGCCGCGGCCGCGGAGGTCCTCCATGCGGCGGGTTTCGACGCGCGGATGCTCCCGGGCCCGCTGCCCACCCCGGTGCTCGCCTACGCGGTCGGGCACCTCGGGGCGGCCGCGGGGATCCAGATCACCGCGTCGCACAACCCTCCCGCGGACAACGGGTACAAGCTCTACGACCACACCGGCGCCCAGATCGTGCCGCCGTCGGACGAGGAGATCGAGGCCGCGATCGCCCGGGCTCCCGACGCGAAGGAGATCGCCCGGAAGCCGGGGGTACCGGTCGTCGGCCCCGAACTGCTCGAAAGCTACCTGGCGAAGGTCGCCGCGCTGCCGCACGGGAAATCGCGGGAGCTGCGGATCGCCGCGACCGCTCTGCACGGGGTCGGCGCCCAAGTGCTGACCGAAGCGCTCCGCGGGGCGGGGTTCACGGATGTGCATCTGGTGGCCCGGCAGTCGGAGCCCGATCCGGACTTCCCGACGGTGTCGTTCCCGAATCCGGAGGAGCCCGGGGCCACCGACCTGCTCCTGGCATTGGCGGCCGAGGTGGGGGCCGATCTCGCGATCGCCCTGGATCCCGACGCCGACCGTTGTGCGCTGGGCGTGCCGGGGCCCGGCGGTTCCTGGCGGATGTTGCGGGGCGACGAGACCGGAGTGCTGCTGGGTGAACACATCTTGTCCACAACGGACAGTGAGAACCCGTTGGTGGCCACGACGATCGTCTCGTCGTCACTGCTCGGGGAGATCGCGGCCGCGCACGGGGCCCGGTACGCGGAAACGCTGACCGGGTTCAAGTGGCTTGCCCGTGCCGGGGAGGGTCTGGTGTTCGCCTACGAGGAGGCGCTCGGGCTGTGCGTGAATCCGGATTTCGTGCATGACAAGGACGGGATCGCGGCCGCGGTGGTGGCCTGCGATCTCGCGGCGACGGTGAAGGCGGCCGGGCGTTCGCTGCTGGACCTGCTGGATGATCTGGCGGGCAGGCATGGCGTGTACCTGACGGAACAGTTCTCCCTGAGGTTCCCGGATGCCGGGGTACCGGCACGGCTCCTGGCCGGCCTGCGTGCCGAACCCCCCGCCGAGCTTGGTGGGTTCCCGGTGCGGACGGAGGATCTGCTGCCCCGTACCGATGCTCTGCGGTTGACCGGGGACGGGTTCCGAGTGGTGATCCGGCCCTCGGGGACCGAGCCGAAACTCAAGGCCTATCTGCAGGTGACGGAACCTGTGCCGGACGCGGTGGAGCCGGCACGGAAGAAAGCAGCCGAACGACTGGCGGCCTTGCGCGCGGACCTCGCGGCCCTGCTACCGGCCACGCAGTAGCCCTGCCGGGTGGGCGCTTCGACACGAAGTGCCCACCCGGTTCCGGGCATGAAAAAAGCCTCGAGGCCCTGGGAAAACCCCTTCACAGGGTTCTCAACCAGGGCCCCGAGGGCCATAAAGAGTGTTCGGCGGTGTCCTACTCTCCCACACCCCTTCGAGTGCAGTACCATCGGCGCTGGTGGGCTTAGCTTCCGGGTTCGGAATGGAACCGGGCGTTTCCCCACCGCCATGACCACCGAAACATTATGATCACACACAACCACTATCCAATAAACAGGGTCGCGTGGTGTTTCAGAACCATAGAGTGGATGCGTAGCACCTTTGTAGACAAGTCCTCGGCCTATTAGTACCAGTCAACTCGAAAACACATTACTGTGCGTCCATTTCTGGCCTATCAACCCCATCGTCTCTAGGGGGCCTTAACCCACAAAGGGGTGGGAGACCTCATCTTGGAACAGGCTTCCCGCTTAGATGCCTTCAGCGGTTATCCCTTCCGAACGTAGCCAACCAGCCATGCCACTGGCGTGACAACTGGCATACCAGAGGTTCGTCCGTCCCGGTCCTCTCGTACTAGGGACAGCCTTCCTCAAGTCTCCTACGCGCGCGGCGGATAGGGACCGAACTGTCTCACGACGTTCTAAACCCAGCTCGCGTGCCGCTTTAATGGGCGAACAGCCCAACCCTTGGGACCTACTCCGGCCCCAGGATGCGACGAGCCGACATCGAGGTGCCAAACCATGCCGTCGATATGGACTCTTGGGCAAGATCAGCCTGTTATCCCCGGGGTACCTTTTATCCGTTGAGCGACACCCCTTCCACCAGGAGGTGCCGGATCACTAGTCCCGACTTTCGTCCCTGCTCGACCTGTCAGTCTCACAGTCAAGCTCCCTTGTGCACTTACACTCAACACCTGATTGCCAACCAGGCTGAGGGAACCTTTGGGCGCCTCCGTTACTCTTTAGGAGGCAACCGCCCCAGTTAAACTACCCACCAGGCACTGTCCCTGAACCGGATCACGGTCCGAGGTTCAGATTCCCAATCCGATCAGAGTGGTATTTCAACAACGACTCCACGAGAACTAGCGTCCCCGCTTCACAGTCTCCCACCTATCCTACACAAACCGAACCGAAAACCAATACCAAGCTATAGTAAAGGTCCCGGGGTCTTTCCGTCCTGCCGCGCGTAACGAGCATCTTTACTCGTAATGCAATTTCGCCGGGCCTGTGGTTGAGACAGCCGGAAAGTCGTTACGCCATTCGTGCAGGTCGGAACTTACCCGACAAGGAATTTCGCTACCTTAGGATGGTTATAGTTACCACCGCCGTTTACTGGCGCTTAAATTCTCAGCTTCGCCCCGAAAGGCTAACCGGTCCTCTTAACGTTCCAGCACCGGGCAGGCGTCAGTCCATATACATCGTCTTACGACTTCGCATGGACCTGTGTTTTTAGTAAACAGTCGCTTTCCGCTGGTCTCTGCGGCCAACTCACCCTAGCCCGCGAAGGGCTTCAAGTGCTTTGGCCCCCCTTCTCCCGAAGTTACGGGGGCATTTTGCCGAGTTCCTTAACCACAGTTCACCCGATCGCCTTAGTATTCTCTACCTGACCACCTGTGTCGGTTTGGGGTACGGGCCACACATGTTCTCGCTAGAGGCTTTTCTCGGCAGCATAGGATCACTCTACTTCACCTCAACGGCTACGCATCACGTCTCAGCCCATATGGAACACGGATTTACCTACGTTCCGGCCTACACGCTTACACCAGTACAACCACTCACTGGCGGAGCTACCTTCCTGCGTCACCCCATCGCTTAACTACTACACCATCAGGCCCCACGCTCACCAACCACCAATCCGAAGATCAGCAGCCAGCTCGGGTGGTTAGTATCCGGCGCCTCGCTATGGGCGAACACACGCGGGTACGGGAATATCAACCCGTTGTCCATCGACTACGCCTGTCGGCCTCGCCTTAGGTCCCGACTCACCCTGGGCAGATTAACTTGACCCAGGAACCCTTGGTCATCCGGCGGCAGAGGTTCTCACTCTGCATTCGCTACTCATGCCTGCATTCTCACTCCCACACCCTCCACCGCTAACTTACGTCACGGCTTCACTGGATGCAGGACGCTCCCCTACCCATCAACACGACTACACACAACCCACAAAGAGCTGCGCGGATCTATTGTGTCAATGACACGGCTTCGGCGGTGTGCTTAAGCCCCGCTACATTGTCGGCGCAGGACCACTTGACCAGTGAGCTATTACGCACTCTTTCAAGGGTGGCTGCTTCTAAGCCAACCTCCTGGTTGTCTGGGCAATCCCACATCCTTTCCCACTGAGCACACACTTCGGGGCCTTAGCCGGTGTTCTGGGCTGTTTCCCTCTCGACGACGAAGCTTATCCCCCGCCGTCTCACTGCCGCGCTCTCACTCTCTGGTATTCGGAGTTTGGTTGACTTCGGTAACCCGGTAAGGCCCCTAGGCCATCCAGTAGCTCTACCCCCAGAGAGAAACACACGACGCTGCACCTAAATGCATTTCGGGGAGAACCAGCTATCACGGAGTTTGATTGGCCTTTCACCCCTACCCACAACTCATCCCCCAGGTTTTCAACCCTGGTGGGTTCGGGCCTCCACACCGTCTTACCGGCGCTTCACCCTGGCCATGGGTAGATCACTCCGCTTCGGGTCTAGACCACGCGACTCAAACGCCCTATTCAGACTCGCTTTCGCTACGGCTACCCCACACGGGTTAACCTCGCCACGCAGCACTAACTCGCAGGCTCATTCTTCAAAAGGCACGCCATCACCCAAAGGCTCTGACGGCTTGTAGGCACACGGTTTCAGGTACTCTTTCACTCCCCTCCCGGGGTACTTTTCATCTTTCCCTCACGGTACTAGTCCGCTATCGGTCACCAGGAAGTATTTAGGCTTACCGGGTGGTCCCGGCAGATTCACAGCAAATTCCACGAGCTCGCTGCTACTCGGGAACACCATCACACAACACCAACACGACTTTCGCGTACGGGACTCTCACCCACTCCGGTCAACCATCCCAGGCTGTTCCACTAGCCGCGCAGCATCACGCCCAGACTGTCAGATCTGGGAAGACAGGTCCCACAACCCCGCACACACAACCCCTGACAGGTATCACATGCATACGGTTTAGCCTCCTCCGCTTTCGCTCGCCACTACTCACGGAATCACACTTGTTTTCTCTTCCTACGGGTACTGAGATGTTTCACTTCCCCGCGTTCCCTCCATACCGGCTATATATTCACCAGCAGGTAACACCTCATAACAGGTGCTGGGTTTCCCCATTCGGACACCCTCGGATCACAGCTCGGTTGGCAGCTCCCCGAGGCTTATCGCAGCCTCCCACGTCCTTCATCGGCTCCTGATGCCAAGACATCCACCATGTGCCCATAACAACTTGACCACAAAGATGCTCGCATCCACTCTACAGTTCTCAAACACCACACCAGAAACAACCACCCACCGGCAAAACCGGCCCAGGCGTGTTGCCTCAGGACCCAACAGTGCACCAACAAACACCAAACAACAGAACCCCATCCACACACTTTCCACGCCCCCACCAACAGGCAGAAACAGTACTCACGCGGGACAGCAAACCCTGCCGCCGGCATAAACCAGTAGTTCCACAATTCCTTGAGCGCCCAGACAGTGCCACATTCGGACACTAGGCCTGGCCACTCCACCACTCACCACCAAAAGCGGATCGGATGGATGTGTTGTGCTCCTTAGAAAGGAGGTGATCCAGCCGCACCTTCCGGTACGGCTACCTTGTTACGACTTCGTCCCAATCGCCAGTCCCACCTTCGACCACTCCCTCCCTTACGGGTTGGGCCGTGGGCTTCGGGTGTTACCGACTTTCATGACGTGACGGGCGGTGTGTACAAGGCCCGGGAACGTATTCACCGCAGCGTTGCTGATCTGCGATTACTAGCGACTCCGACTTCACGCAGTCGAGTTGCAGACTGCGATCCGAACTGAGACTGGCTTTAAGGGATTCGCTCCACCTCGCGGTATCGCAGCCCTCTGTACCAGCCATTGTAGCATGTGTGAAGCCCTGGACATAAGGGGCATGATGACTTGACGTCATCCCCACCTTCCTCCGAGTTGACCCCGGCAGTCTCCCGCGAGTCCCCGCCATTACGCGCTGGCAACACAGGACAAGGGTTGCGCTCGTTGCGGGACTTAACCCAACATCTCACGACACGAGCTGACGACAGCCATGCACCACCTGTACACCAACCACAAGGGAAACCGTATCTCTACGGCTGTCTGATGCATGTCAAGCCCAGGTAAGGTTCTTCGCGTTGCATCGAATTAATCCACATGCTCCGCCGCTTGTGCGGGCCCCCGTCAATTCCTTTGAGTTTTAGCCTTGCGGCCGTACTCCCCAGGCGGGGCGCTTAATGCGTTAGCTACGGCACGGACAACGTGGATGTCGCCCACACCTAGCGCCCAACGTTTACAGCGTGGACTACCAGGGTATCTAATCCTGTTCGCTCCCCACGCTTTCGCTCCTCAGCGTCAGTATCGGCCCAGAGACCCGCCTTCGCCACCGGTGTTCCTCCTGATATCTGCGCATTTCACCGCTACACCAGGAATTCCAGTCTCCCCTACCGAACTCAAGTCTGCCCGTATCGACCGCAAGCTGAAGGTTAAGCCTCCAGTTTTCACGGCCGACGCAACAAACCGCCTACGAGCTCTTTACGCCCAATAATTCCGGACAACGCTCGCACCCTACGTATTACCGCGGCTGCTGGCACGTAGTTAGCCGGTGCTTCTTCTCCAGGTACCGTCACTTGCGCTTCGTCCCTGGCGAAAGAGGTTTACAACCCGAAGGCCGTCATCCCTCACGCGGCGTCGCTGCATCAGGCTTTCGCCCATTGTGCAATATTCCCCACTGCTGCCTCCCGTAGGAGTCTGGGCCGTGTCTCAGTCCCAGTGTGGCCGGTCACCCTCTCAGGCCGGCTACCCGTCGTCGCCTTGGTAGGCCATCACCCCACCAACAAGCTGATAGGCCGCGGGCTCACCCTGCACCGCCGGAACTTTCCACCCCACACCATGCGGTGCGAAGTCGTATCCGGTATTAGACCCCGTTTCCAGGGCTTATCCCAGAGTGCAGGACAGATTACCCACGTGTTACTCACCCGTTCGCCACTCATCCACCACCGAAGTGGCTTCAGCGTTCGACTTGCATGTGTTAAGCACGCCGCCAGCGTTCGTCCTGAGCCAGGATCAAACTCTCCAACAATGTCAGAAAATCCGATCGACTCAAACAGTCAATCTCAAAGGAACCCAAAGGGTTCAAATATACAAAGCTCTACTGGCTTAGTTCATTAGCACACTGTTGAGTTCTCAAACAACACGCAACCGCAGTTGCTTCTGCTCTTGTTGCCAGGCCAGACTCTACCCCGAGTCGAATCCTGCGATTCAACCGGGGGGTGTCCAACCCGGCAGCCTGGTACCCCGCTCCTTTGGGCTTTCGGCCCGCCGACCCGGTCTCCCTGGCGACGAAGAGAAGATTACACGGGCCGAAAACCCCCCTGGAACAGGGGGTCCTTTAAGCGCAAAACCGCTGATCAACGCCCCATTAGCGGCTCCAGTTGCCGATTCCACGCTCTCCGCGGATCCGCCCGTCCCGACGACGCTCGGTTCGCAAGGGCCGCGATGGCCGTTCGAATGAGCGCACAGAATCCAGGGGCCGCGTTTCCGACCGGGCGGATCACCCCGGTTGCCCGCCGTCGCGGATCGCGGCAGGCTCCGCAGGCGTGCCTACCTTGCTGATCGTGCACCACACCCCGTCGCCGAACCTGCAGGCGATGTTCGAGGCCGTGGTATCCGGGGCGACCACCGACGAGATCGAAGGCGTCGACGTCGTCCGCCGGCCCGCGCTGGCCGCGACCGCCTCCGATGTGCTCGCGGCGGACGGATACCTGCTCGGGACCACCGCGAACCTCGGTTACATGTCGGGCGCCCTCAAACACTTCTTCGACCAGATCTACTACCCGTGCCTCGACGCGACCCGCGGCAGACCGTTCGGCTACTACGTGCACGGGGGCAGCGACGTCTCGGGCACGGTCCGGGGCATCGAGTCGATCACGACCGGGCTCGGCTGGACGAAGAGCGCCCCTGAGGTCACCGTCACCGGGGAGCCCGGCAAGGCGGACCTGGAAGCCTGCTGGGAACTGGGCGCAACTCTCGCGGCCTCACTGCTGCCCTGAGCCGCGCTCCCCGATGGTCCAGCTGATCCCGTGCGCCGTGAGGTGATCGAGGAAGGCTGCGGGGTCGAACGCCTGGGCCGGGGCGAGGACGCCGGGTGCGACCGGTTCGGCGACCAGACGGCGAGCGCTCTCGACGGCGATCACCGCGGTACTGCCTCAGGAGGCAACGGGCTGTTCAACCGGTCCCGGAGCGACTTTTCCGCGAGCCCTTCCAGGTGCCGGACCGCTACGTGACGCGGAATGGTTGACCACCTCGGCAAGGGGAAACCGCGTGCTCGGCTCCGCGTCTCCAGGAAGGGTGACCGCGGTGTGCCGCGCCGGAGTGCCCTGGCGCCAACTGCCCTCGTGATAGACGAGCCCGCCCGCCCGGAGCGAGCAAGTGGGCGAGGAGGTCGACGGGCAGGCAGGTGTCGGTGGCGGCGGGGACGACGGCGACACCTGCCGCTTCCGCCACCGGCCCGAACGTGTCGAAGACGTTCTTGAGGTAAAGCTGCTCCCCCGCGGTATCTACGTAGTGCGAGCCGGTCCCGATCGCCGCACGCACAACGTTCGCGCCGTAGACGGCGATCTTCATCTGGGTCTCCCTGATGGAGGTGTGGCCGACAGCCCGTCCACCCATGTGGATGAATCACCGATTTCGCTTCTCGAAACCCGGTACGAACCCGGTGAGCCGCCTGCGGGACGGGAAACCGCAACGGTGATGCTCTGCGGCGCGTACCTGCTGGACCGTTCCGCCCAACACCCCCTGCTGAACGACCTCCCCGAGGTCATCCACCTCCCCGCACAGCTGGGCCACCACGAGCTGCGCGGCGCGATCGGGCTTCTCGACGCCGAGCTCCGGCACCCGGCACGCCCCGGCGCCGACGCCGTCCTTCCCACCCTGCTCGACCTGCTCCTGTTGTACGTCCTGCGCGCGTGGTTCAGCGCGCGGCGCTCATCCCGCGATCCGGACGGGGGCTGGAGCGAAGCCCTGTTCGACCCGCCGATCGCGGCCGCGCTCAAGGCCATGCACGCCGATCCGGCGCGACCGTGGACGGTCGAGGAACTGGCAACACAGGCGAGCCTGTCCCGTGCCGCCTTCGCCCGCCGGTTCACGACCCTGGTCGGGCGGCCGCCCCTGACCTACCTGACCTGGTGGCGGATGACCACTGCCGCTCGCCTTCTGCGCGACGGGAACGCACCGGTCGGCACGATCGCCCAGCGGGTCGGCTACACCTCGCGCTACGCCTTCACCCACGCCTTCAAACGCCAGTACGGCCTGCCGCCGGGAGGCTACCGGGACGAGTTCCGCGGCACCGTCGCCGCACCCCGCCCGGTTTAGTGACAGTGTTACGTAACGGTGTTACGGTTCAGCTATGACCACTTCCGCAACCGGACCCGTCCAACTGTTCACCGTGATCGCCCTGGTCTCGCTCCCCACCGTCATGTTCGGCGGATACTCCCTGCTCGGCCTGCTGAGGAAGGGGAAGCTGACCGAGACGCAGCGCGGCTTCTTCCGCGCGGGCCACGCCCACGCCGGCGTCCTGCTCGTCCTCGCCCTGCTCACACTGCAACTGCTCGGACACAGCGGGCTCGGCGCAACGGCGCGCTGGATCACCTGCTTCCTGCTCCTGTTCGGGGTGCTCGGCCAGTCCGGTGGCCTGTTCCTCCACCTGCTGCCCCGCCGCGGACTCGCCCACGGCGTCACGGCCGGTGGCGGCCTGCTCCTGGCCGTCGCCATGCTCATGACCGCCTACGGTGTCGCGGTCGGCTAGCTCGATAAACTGGGGACCACATCCGTTTCCAACCGTGAGGATCGTCGTGCCCGAGTACCTGCCGACCACGCCCTACCGGGGGACCAGGGACTTCCTGCCCCCGGAGATGTCCGTCCGGATGCAGGTGTTCGGCCATCTCTACGACGTCCTCGAGCGCTACGGCTACCAGCGCTACGACGGGCCCATCCTGGAGTCCGCCGAGATCTACGAGCGGAAGTCCGGTCAGGAGATCGCCGACCAGCAGCTGTACACGCTGGTGGACCGCAGCGGACGGCGCCTGGCCCTGCGCCCGGAGATGACCCCGTCGGTGGCGCGCATGATCGCGGGCAACGCGGGCTCGCTGCAGTTCCCGGTCCGCTGGTACAGCCACCCGAACTGCCACCGCTACGAGAAGCCCCAGCGTGGCCGGGTCCGCGAACACTGGCAGATCAACGCCGACATCTTCGGGTCCGACAGCCCGAACTGCGAGATCGAAATGTTCGAGCTGATCCACGACCTGATGCGGGGCGTGGGCGCGAGCCAGGACATGTTCGTGGTCAGGGCCAACGACCGGAACCTGCTGTCCTCGGCGCTGACCGACCTGGTCGGCGTCACCGCCGAGCAGCTGCCCGGGGTGTTCGCGCTGGTCGACCGCTGGGAGAAGTACCCGCAGGACGCGCTGGCCGCCCAGGCCGAGGAGATCGGCCTGGTGGACAAGCAGTTCGAGAAGCTGGGCGAGGTGCTGGGCGCCGGAACGGCGCTGCTCGACGAGCTGCCCGCCGAGATCAAGGCGAGCTCGAACCTGGTCCAGGTGCTCTCCGGTGACGCGGCGAGCCTGGTGCGGTTCGACCCGATGATCGTGCGGGGCCTGGCGTACTACACGTCCACGGTGTTCGAGGTGTACGACACGTCGCCGGAGAACAGCCGCGCGCTCTTCGGCGGCGGCCGCTACAGCGACCTCGCCGGCATGTTCACCTCGCAGCAGATCCCGGGCATCGGGTTCGGCATGGGCGACGTGACCCTGATCGACTTCCTGAACACCCACGGCCTGGCCCCGCGGCCGCGCAGCGAGGTCGACGTCGTGGTGATCCCGGTGACCGGCGAGCAGGCCGCCGCCGCCCGCACCGTGGCGCGCGAGCTGCGGGGAGCGGGCCTGCGCACCTCCACTCCGATCGAGCTGCGCAAGCTCGGCAAGGAACTGACGCGAGCGGACAAGGCCGGGGCCCGCGCGGTGGTCATCGTCGGTCAGGAGGACTGGGACGCCGGGAACGTCACCGTCCGTTCGCTGGCCACCCGTGAGCAGCGCACGGTCCCGTTCGCCGACGCTCCCGGCACGGTCCGCGAATTCCTCGGCTGACCTTCGGGCGCGGGGCCGCGAGGGGTCTCCCTCACGGCCCCGCGAGCCGGAGTCTCAGCGGCCTGCGGCCCGGGAGAGGTGCTCGGGGTAGCGGGCACCGGCGATCGCGCCGGCCGGGGCGGCGGCCTCGATGCGGGCGAGGTCGCCCTCGCTCAGTTCGAGGGTGGCCGCGGCGACGTTCTCCTCCAGGTAGGCCCGCCGCTTCGTCCCCGGGATCGGCACCACGTCGGCACTCCGGTGCTGCACCCAGGCCAGCGCGAGCTGCCCCGCCGTCACCCCCTTTTCGGCGGCGAGTTCACGCAGGGCCTCGACGATCGCCAGGTTCCGGCCCAGGTTGTCCTCGTTGAACCGCGGGAGACCGCGGCGCATGTCGTCGGCGGGCAACTGTTCGACCGAGGTGATCGCGCCGGTCAGGAAGCCACGCCCCAGCGGGGAGAACGGCACGATCCCGATCCCCAGCTCACGGCAGGTCGGCACCACCTCGTTCTCGATGTCGCGGGTCCACAGGCTCCATTCGCTCTGCAACGCGGTCACCGGGTGCACGGCGTGGGCGCGCCGGATGCTCTCCGCGGACGCCTCGGAGATGCCGAGGTAGCGGACCTTGCCCTCGGCGACCAGCTCGGACAGCGCGCCCCAGGTCTCCTCGATCGGCGTGTCCGGGTCCACCCGGTGCTGGTAGTACAGGTCGATGTGGTCCACGCCGAGCCGGCGCAGCGACTCCTCGCAGCTCTGCTTCACGTAGGCCGCGTCGCCACGAGCCGACATGCCCTGCTCGGTCCACACGATGCCGAACTTCGTGGCCAGCACGACCTGGTCGCGCCGCCCGGCCAGTGCCCGGCCGACCAGCTTCTCGTTCTCCCCCGCGCCGTAGATGTTCGCGGTGTCGATCAGGGTCACACCGAGTTCGAGGGCACGGTGGATGGTGGCGATGGACTCTTCCTCGTTGTCGCGCACGCCGTAGGCATGGCTCATGCCCATGCAGCCGAGGCCCTGCGCACCGACTTCCAGTTCGCCGAGTTTCCTGGTCGGAATCACGCTGATATCCCCTCCACGGTCCGCCCGGCCCCCTCCAGGTCCCGGCAGATCCGGTCGTAGTTGTCGATCTTGTAATCGAGAATGTCCAAACAGGACTGGAGCTCCGCGATCCGGGCTCGCACCGAGTTCCGCTGCTCGACCAGGATGCCCCTCAGGCGCCTCGCTCCGGCGTCCCCGTGCCGCCGGAGCTGGGCGTACTCCCGCATCATCTTGATCGGCATGCCGGTGGTGCGCAGCTTGGTCAGGAAGCCCAGCCACGTGAGGTCGTCATCCGAGTAGGCCCGACGCCCCGCCGCGTCCCGCGCCGGTGGGTCGACCAGTTTCATGCGCTCGTAGTACCGGAGCGTGTCGATCGACAGCCCGCTGCGGCGTGCGGCTTCCGCTATCGAGTAGCTCATGTCTGCGACAGTACGACCTGGAGTGCACTCCAGGTCAAATGCGAGCCGGCCCGTTTGATAACAGTGTTCCGATACGCTCGGCTCATGGCACGGCCCCGAACCCACGACGAAGCGCTCCGACTCCGCCTGCTCGACCGGGCGGGTGAACTACTGTCCGCCGACGGGCCCAAGGCGCTCAGCCTGCGCAAACTCGCGGCGGACGCGGGCACCTCGACCACCGCCGTGTACTCGTTGTTCGGCGGCAAGCAGGACCTGGTGAACGCGCTGTACACGGAGGGTTTCCGCCGGTTCGGAAACCGGATGCGCGCCGTCCCCCGAACGGACGATCCCGTGGAGGACTTCGTCCGGCTCGGCCTCGCCTACCGCGAGAGCGCGCTGGCCGCCCCCCAGCTGTATTCGATCATGTTCACCCGGGCCGTCCCGGGATTCGAACCCGCCCCGGAAGCCGCCGCACTGGCCCGGGACGGGCTCCTGCCCCTGCTCGACACCGTGCGTACGGCCATCGAGGCCGGCCAGTTCGCGGACGTGGCGCCCGAGACCATCGCGGTCAGCGCGTGGGGCCTCGTCCACGGCCTGGTTTCCCTCGAACTCACCGGGAACCTGCCCCCCGCCTTCGATGTGGCGGCCTCCTACGAGGCAGCACTCCGCGCCCACGCCCGCGGATGGCAGGTCCGGTGACTCAGCGGGCGCCGTACTGGCGGTCACCCGCGTCGCCGAGTCCTGGCACGATGAACCCCGAATCGTTGAGCCGTTCGTCGATGCTCGCGGTGACGACCCGGACCGGCAGCCCCGACTTCTCCAGATGCTCGAGCCCTTCCGGCGCGGCCAGCGCACAGATGGCGGTGACGTCCGTGGCGCCGCGCTCGGTCAGCCGCCCGATGGTGTAGGCCATCGAACCGCCCGTGGCCAGCATCGGGTCCAGCACGAACACCGGTTGGTCGGCCAGGCTTTCCGGCAGCGACTCCAGGTACGGCGTCGGTTCCAGCGTCTCCTCGTCCCGCGCCAGGCCGACGAAGCCCATCCTCGCGTCGGGAATCAGCTTGTGCGCCTGGTCCGCCATGCCGAGTCCGGCCCGCAGCACCGGCACCAGCAGCGGCGGGTTCGCCAGGCGGTACCCGTCGGTGCGCGCGACCGGCGTGTGGATGCGCTCGACCCGCACCGGCGCCTCGCGCGTGGCTTCGTAAATCAGCATCACGGTCAGTTCGTGCAGCGCCGCACGGAACGCGGCGCTGTCGGTGCGGGCATCCCGCATGGTCGAAAGCCGGTCCTTCGCCAGAGGATGATCAACGACGAGCACGTCCATGGGGCATCACCGTACCTGCTCATCGGGGCGGCCGAGGACAAGTCGCCCGCACGGCGACGGCCGGACCGCTAGGCTCACGCTGTGACCGAGCAGCCACCGATGCGCGCCTCCAACGCCGATCGTGAACGGGTCGCCCAGCTCCTGCACACCGCACTGGCCGAGGGCCGGATCACCGTGCAGGAACTCGAAGAGCGGCTCGACACCGTCTACGCCGCGAAGACGCTGGCCGAGCTCGAACCGCCGGTCGCGGACCTGCCGGACGTCCGGGCGGGCACGGCCGTCCAACCGGCGCCCTCGCACGCGGTGGACCAACGCATCGGCGGCACGCCCGGCTCGCAGACGTCGATCGCGATCATGTCCGGCGCCAGCCGCAAGGGCAACTGGGTGGTACCGGCCCAGCACAACAGCTTCGCGTTCTGGGGCGGGGTCGAGATCGACCTGCGCTCCGCGCGCTTCGCGCAGCGGAACTCGACCATCACCGCGGTGGCGATCATGGGCGGAATCGACATCGTGGTTCCGGACGACATCGTCGTCGAGGTGACCGGCATCGGGTTCATGGGCGCCTTCGAAAGCCGGGACGACCCCGCGGCGGCCGCCACTGCACCACCGCCGGGCGCTCCCGTGGTGAAGATCAACGGGCTCGCGTTCTGGGGCGGAGTCAGCGTGACCCGCAAGCCACGCCGCGAACCGTAGCTGGAGGACATGCGCCGCCGGGCGCGGCTAGCCTCTGACGGGTGAGCGCACCCACTCTGCCGGCGGGGCTCGCCGACGCTATCCGCGACGACGCTGCCCTGCGCCGGTTCCTGCACGGCCTGCCCGGGGTCGACCAGGTCGGCCTCGAAGCCCGAGCCGCCTCGCTGGCCACCCGCAGCATCAAAAAGGCCGCGAAGCTCTGGGCCATCGACACCGCGATCTCCATGGTCGACCTGACCACGCTCGAAGGCGCCGACACGCATGGCAAGGTCCGTGCGCTGGCGGCGAAGGCGAAGCGGCCCGATCCGGAACGCCCGGAAACGCCGCGTGTCGCGGCGGTCTGCGTGTACCCGGACCTCGTCGCCACCGCCGTCGAGCAGCTGGCAGGGACGGGGATCGGGGTCGCCAGCGTCGCGACCGCCTTCCCGTCCGGCCGCTCCAGCCGCGAGGTCAAGCTCGCCGACGTCCGCCTCGCCGTGGACGCCGGGGCGACCGAGGTGGACATGGTGATCGACCGGGGCGCCTTCCTCGAAGGCCGCTACGGCGCCGTGTTCGAGGAGATCCAGGCGGTCAAGGCGGCCTGCGGGGACACCCACCTCAAGGTCATCCTCGAAACCGGCGAGCTGGCCACCTACGACAACGTGCGACGCGCGTCGTGGCTCGCGCTGCTGGCCGGGGGCGATTTCATCAAGACCTCCACCGGCAAGGTGTCGCCCGCGGCGACCCTGCCGGTCACGCACGTCATGCTGCAGGCGGTCCGCGACTGGTTCACCACCACGGGTCAGTTGCGCGGGGTGAAACCGGCAGGCGGGATCCGGACCACCAAGGACGCGATCCGGTATCTGGTCGCCGTGCACGAGGTGGCCGGTGAGCAGTGGCTCACCCCGGCGCTGTTCCGCTTCGGCGCGTCCAGCCTGCTCAACGACCTGCTGCTCCAGCGGCGTACCCAACTCGACGGTCACTACAGTGGCCCCGACTACGTGACGGTGGACTAGATGACCTGGGACTACGCGCCCGCCCCCGAATCGGCGGAGCTGGCGAACCTCAAACCGGCCTACCGGCCCTTCGTCAACGGCGAGTTCACCGACGGGGCAGGCGAACCGCTCAAGACCGTCAACCCGGCCACCGGCGAGGTGCTCGCCGAGGTGGGCACCGCCGCCCAGTCCGATGTGGACGCGGCGGTGGTCGCCGCGCGGCAGGCCTTCGAGAAGACCTGGGGCCCGATGCCGGGGACCGAGCGGGCGAAATACCTGTTCCGGATCGCCCGGCTGATCCAGGAACGCTCCCGCGAACTGGCCGTGCTGGAAACGCTCGACAACGGCAAGCCCATCCGGGAATCACGGGACGCCGACCTGCCCACCGTGGCCGCGCACTTCTTCTACCACGCGGGCTGGGCGGACAAGCTGGACTACGCGGGGTACGGCCCCGACCCGAAGCCGCTGGGGGTGGCGGGCCAGATCATCCCGTGGAACTTCCCGCTGCTCATGCTGGCCTGGAAGATCGCACCCGCGCTCGCCACCGGCAACACGGTCGTGCTCAAGCCCGCGGAGACCACCCCGCTGACCGCGCTGGTGTTCGCCGAGATCTGCCAGCAGGCCGAACTGCCGCCCGGGGTGGTGAACATCCTGCCCGGCGCGGGGGACGTCGGCGCACGCATAGTGGACCACGATGGCATCGACAAGATCGCGTTCACCGGTTCCACCGACGTGGGCAAGCAGATTCAGCGCCGACTCGCCGGTACTCCCAAACGGCTCACCCTTGAACTGGGTGGCAAGGCGGCCAACATCGTCTTCGACGACGCGCCGCTCGACCAGGCCGTCGAAGGGATCGTGAACGGGATCTTCTTCAACCAGGGCCAGGTCTGCTGCGCGGGTTCGCGGCTGCTCGTGCAGGAGTCCATTGCAGACGAACTGCTGGACAAGCTGCGGTACCGGGTGTCCACCCTGCGCCTCGGCGATCCGCTGGACAAGAACACCGACATCGGCGCGATCAACTCCGCGACCCAGCTCGCGAAGATCCGTGAGCTCGCCGATTCCGGCGAGGCCGAGGGCGCGCACCGCTGGACGAGCCCCTGTCCGATACCGGAGAGGGGATTCTTCTTCGCCCCCACGGTTTTTTCCGGCGTGCACCAGTCGATGCGGATCGCCCGTGAGGAGATCTTCGGCCCGGTGCTGTCGGTGCTGACCTTCCGCACCCCGGACGAGGCCGTGGCCAAGGCGAACAACACGCCCTACGGGCTGTCCGCCGGGATCTGGACGGAGAAGGGCTCCCGCAGTCTGGCCATCGCGAACCGGCTCCGCGCCGGCGTGATCTGGGCCAACACGTTCAACCGTTTCGACCCGGCCGCGCCGTTCGGCGGCTACCGCGAATCCGGTTTCGGTCGCGAAGGCGGCCGCATCGGTCTGGAGGCCTACCTCGATGTCTGATCGGCTCACCGTCGCCAAGACCTACAAGCTTTACCTCGGCGGCAAGTTCCCCCGCTCCGAATCGGGCCGGGTCTATCCGGTGCAGGACGCCAAGGGCCGCTTCCTGGCGAACGCGGCCCGCGCTTCACGCAAGGACGCCCGCGACGCCGTCGCCGCGGCCCGCAAGGCCTTCGGCGGCTGGTCCGGGGCCACCGCGTACAACCGCGGTCAGGTGCTGTACCGGGTCGCCGAGATGATGGAGGGCCGTCGCGACCAGTTCGCCGCCGAGGTCGGCGCCGCGGAGGGGGTGCGGCGCGCCCAGTCCCTGGTGGATCTCGCGATCGACCGGTGGGTCTGGTACGCCGGCTGGACGGACAAGATCGCGAGCGTGCTCGGCGGGGCGAACCCGGTGGCCGGACCGTACTTCTCGTTCACGGTGCCGGAACCGTCGGGCGTGGTCGCCGTCCTCGCCCCGCAACGCTCTTCGCTGCTGGGGCTGGTGAGCGTGCTGGCCCCGGTGCTGGCCGCCGGGTGCACGGCGGTGGTGGTGAGCAGCGAACGCCGGCCGCTGCCCGCGATCACCCTGTCCGAGGTGCTGGCGACCTCCGACGTTCCGGGCGGGGTGGCGAACATCCTCACCGGGAGCGCGGCGGAGCTGGGCCCTTGGCTGGCTTCGCACGGCGACGTCGACGCGCTCGACCCGACCGGCGCCGAGGATCGCACCGGCCTGGCGCGCGAAGCCGCCGGGACGGTCAAGCGGGTGCTGCGGGTGCCCGCCGAAGAGCCGGACTGGACGCAGCGCCCGGATCTCGCCCGCCTTCGCCACTATCTGGAGGCGAAGACCGTCTGGCACCCGATGGGAACCTAGGCGGCGGTCCCCCAGCCCTGAACTGTGCCGTGAAGGGGCCCTTCACAGTCGATTCGACCGTGAAGGGCCCCCGGGTTCTACGGGTCTTCACGGGTCTTCACGGGGCCTGAGATGAGAGCGCTTTCCGCCGCTTGACGCAACTTTCTGCAAGTTCTCTGCAAATTCTTGACGTGCTTGCAAGGCCCGACCATCCTGTTACGCGATGGACGCCACGCGGGGCGCGGCCGCGAGGACCCGTACATCGACGTACCTGTCCCCTATGGCGGCGCGAGGATGCGCCGTCGTTGCCAGGAGGTCGTGGTGAAATCCCTCAAGGCCGCGCGGAGAGCGCTCTCCGTGACGGCGGTGGCCGCGCTCGTGAGCGGTGCAGTCGTGGCATCGATCTCGTCGGTGCCCATGGCACAGGCGACACCACCGGGAAACCCGGTGAAAGACGTGATCGCGAACCTGTTCGAGTGGAACTGGAACTCGGTGGCCCGCGAGTGCGCGAACGTGCTCGGTCCGGCCGGTTACGGCGCCGTCCAGGTCGCACCCCCGGAGGAGTCGATCTCCCTCCCCGACTACAACGGCGTGACCCATCCCTGGTGGGAGGTGTACCAGCCGGTCAGCTACGGGCTGAACAGCCGGATGGGCACCAGGGACCAGTTCGCCGCGATGGTCACCGCCTGCCACCACGCGGGGATCAAGGTGTACGCCGACGCGGTGCTCAACCACATGACCGGACACACCGGCGGCGTCGGTTACGCGGGCACCGCGTTCTCCGGCAAGTACTCCTACGGCGGCCTCTACTCCAGCGGAGACTTCCACTACTACCCGGCGAACTGCCCGAACTCCACCGACCAGATCACCGACTGGAACAACCAGACCGAGGTGCAGGAGTGCGAACTGGTGGACCTCGCCGACCTGTACACCGAGCAGAGCGGCGTACGCGCCAAGGAAGCCGCCTACCTCAACGACATGATCGGCCTCGGCGTCGACGGGTTCCGGATGGACGCGGCGAAGAGCATCAACGACAACGACATCGCCGCGATCGAGTCGCAGCTGAACAGGACCACGTCCGGCACAGCCCCGTACGTCTACCAGGAGGTCATGCCCGGCGGCGCGGTCACGCCGTCGATGTACACCTCCACCGGTGACGTCCTGGAGTTCACCTACGCGTCGGACCTGAAGAACAACTTCCAGGGCAGCATCGCGAACCTGTCCTCGTTCGGTTCCTCGTGGGGACTGCAGCCCAGCGCCAACTCGGTGACCTTTGTGGACAATCACGACACCGATCGCAACGGCAGCACACTGAGCTACCAGAACGGCCGGACCTACCTGCTGGCCAACGTCTTCCACCTCGCGTGGGGGTACGGCACGCCGCAGGTGTACGCGAGCTTCCAGTTCTCCTCCAGCGACCAGTCGCCACCCGCCAACGGTGACGGCACCGTCACCGACACCGACTGCGCCACGAGCGCCTGGTACTGCACGGACCGGAACCAGGCGGTCACCGGCATGGTGGGGTGGCACAACGCGGTGGCGGGCACCACGGTGGCGAACTGGTGGAGCGACGGCAGCAACTCGATCGCCTTCAGCCGCGGCGGCAAGGGTTTCGTCGCCATCAACAACGAGGGTTCGACGGGGACGCGGACCTACGTCACCGGCCTGCCCGCCGGGAAGTACTGCGACGTCATCCACGGCACGTACTCGTCGTCCAGCGGCTGTTCCGGCCCGGTGATCACCGTGGACGGCTCGGGCAACGCGACGATTCCGGTGCCCGCCTACGACGCGGTGGCCATCGACGTCGACGCGCCGGGCACCTGTTCGAACTGCGCCACGGTGACGTTCGACGAAACCGAGTCGACTTCGCCCGGCCAGTACGTGTTCGTGGTCGGCTCCCTGCCGCAGCTCGGCAACTGGTCACCGGCCTCCTCGGTGGCCCTGTCCTCCGCCGGCTACCCGGTCTGGTCGGCCTCCGTCGACCTGCCCGCGAACACCACCTTCCAGTACAAGTACCTCGTCAAGAACTCCGACGGCACGGTCACCTGGGAATCCGACCCGAACCGGAGTTACACCACTCCGGCGGGCGGAACCGCCACACTCGGCGACACCTGGCGGTAGCGCGTCACCGCGGGAAACCGCACCCGGCTCCGTGGATCCGGGCGTTACCGCGCCTTTCGCCCGGATCCACGGTTCCACGTCCTCGCCGTGATGTCAGGCGAGACGGACCGTCAGGCGCAGCCGGGAGGGGCTTGCTCCCGGCTGCGCTTGGCTCGCATCAGGTCAAAGGCGCTGGTGGGGGTGCCGGGCAACGGGCTGCCCTGGCGTGCGCTCAGTCCGTCGAGGATGAGGGTGAGCGCCCGGTCGAGCAGCAGGTCCTCGTCGGGGGCGAACGGGATCCGGCGCAGCAGGAACGAGACGAGCACGGCCACGTCCCCGGTTCCGATGTCGGTCCTCAGCGTGCCGTCCTGCTGGGCCGTGCGGACGATCCCGTCGAGCACGTCCAGGATCGCGTCGCGGAACTCCTGGGTCTTGGCGTCGTTGCGCAGGATCGTCCAGGCCAGCGGCGACACCAGCGCTAGTTGCACGCTGAGCCGCAGTTCGCGCGACTGACGCAGCAGCCGGACGAGCGCCTGCCAGGCCGAGGGCTCCTCGCGGGCCGCGGCGCGGGCCTCTTCCAGCACGAGGGCGAAGTTGTGCTGGGCCACCGCGCGGATCAACGCCTCGCGGTCGGGGAAGCGACGGTAGAGGGTGCCGACGCCGACCCCGGCCCGGCGGGCGATCTCCTCCATGGGCACGTCCGGGCCCTGCGCGGCGAACATCTCCTTGGCGGCGGCGATGATCTGGTCTCGGTTGCGGCGCGCGTCGGCCCGCAGTTTCGTCTCCGGATCTGCCGTCACGCCCCGATTGTCGCATCCTGAAAGAGGTGGACGAAGTTCTTCCGCTTCGGTACCTTGGAAATTAAGTGGAAGGTGTTCGTCCGGATACTCTCAGTCACGGATTGGGGTGGAACCCATGACCACGGCTCCCGCACCACTGACCATCACCCGCAGCTGCCCCTACGCCCCGCCGGAACAGCACGTCCGGCTGCGCGAGGAGGCACCCATCTCCCAGGTCGCCCTGCCCAACGGCCAGACCGCCTGGGCACTGACCAAGCACGAGCACATCCGCACCATGCTGACCGACCCCCGGTTCAGCTCCGACCGCCGCAATCCCGGCTTCCCGCTCCTGCTGTTCAGCGACCGCAGGCCGACCAACTTCCGTCCCTCCCTGATCGCCATGGACCCGCCGGAGCACGGCCCGGCCCGGCGCGCCGTCGTCGGCGAGTTCACCGTCAAGCGCATGGCGGCGCTGCGCCCCCGCATCCAGCAGATCGTGGACGAGCACATCGACGCGATGCTGGCCGGACCGCGGCCCGCGGACCTGGTGCAGGCGCTGTCACTCCCGGTGCCCTCGCTGGTGATCTGCGAACTGCTCGGCGTGCCCTACGCCGACCACGACTTCTTCCAGAGCCGGTCCACGAAGCTCCTCCGCCGGACCACCTCATCCGACGAGCGGCTCGCCGTCATCGACGACCTGCGGGGCTATCTCCACCGCCTGATCGCCAAGAAGGAGCGGGAACCCGGCGACGACCTGCTGAGCCGTCAGCTGGAGAAGACCAAGGACCGGGAGGAACTGGTCAGCCTCGGCTTCCTGCTGCTCATCGCCGGTCACGAGACCACCGCCAACATGATCTCGCTGGGCACGCTGACCCTGCTCGAACACCCGGAAACCCTCGCCGCCCTCCGCGAGGACCCGTCGAAGACCCTCAACGCGGTCGAAGAGCTCCTGCGCTACTTCACGATCGCCGAGTTCGCCACCTCGCGCGTGGCCACCGCGGACGTGGAGCTCGGCGGGGTCACCATCCGCGCCGGTGAAGGCGTACTGGCACTGGGGAACACGGCCAACCGCGACCCGGAGGCCTTCGACGACCCCGAGGAGTTCGACATCGAACGCGGCGCGCGGCACCACATCGCGTTCGGCTTCGGCGCGCACCAGTGCCTCGGCCAGAACCTCGCCCGGATGGAGTTGCAGATCGTGTTCGACACCCTCTTCCGGCGGGTACCCGGCCTCCGGCTCGCCGTGGACGCGGGCGAACTGCCGTTCAAGGACGATGCGAACATCTACGGCCTGTACGAACTCCCGGTCACCTGGTAGGAGTTGCTCATGCGGATAGTCGCGGACACCACCCGCTGCGTCGGCGCGGGTCAGTGCGTGCTCACCGACCCCGAGGTGTTCGACCAGAGCGACGAGGACGGCACCGTCGTCGTCCTCGTCGAGCGGCCGGACGACCTGGAGAAGGTCCGGGAGGCCGTGCACATCTGCCCCAGCCAGGCCCTCTCCCTCGTCGAAGACTGAGCGGAGGCGCGGCACGCGGTGCCGTGAATGGTCCCTTCACAGTCGATTCGACCGTGAAGGGACCATTCACGGCAAACCGCGGCTGCTAGCGGACGTGGACGGGGAGGGTGTCGACGCCGTAGACGACGGAGGTCGCGCGGTAGGACAGCTCTTCCGGCTCGACGGCGAGGCGCAGTTCCGGGAAACGCCGCACCAGCGCCGGGTACGCGATGCGCAACTCCATGCGCGCCAGTTCCGCGCCGATGCAGCGGTGCGCGCCCCAGCCGAAGGCCAGATGCTGCGCGGGATCACGGCGCGGATCGAAATCCTCCATTCCGGACCCGAGCACATCATCGCGGTTGGCCCCGCTCAGGGACACGAACACCACATCGCCCACCTTGACCCGCACGCCACCGACGTCGAGATCCTCCTTGGCGAAGCGGGGGAACGCCACCTGCACGACGGTGAGGTACCGCAGCAGTTCCTCCACGAAGCCGTTGATCGCCTCGTCCTCGTCGCGCACGAGGTCGAAAGTGGACGGATCGCTCAGGAGCGCGATGGCACCGAGCGCGAGCATGCTGGCCGTGGTTTCCAGGCCACCGGTGAGCACCCCGTCGGCCAGACCCGCCAGCTCCCGGTCGGAGATCTCGTCGCCGTGCTCCTTGACGAGCATGCCGAGCAGCCCGTCCCCCGGCGATTCCCGCTGCTTCTTCACGATGTCGAGCAGGTACGACAGCGACTCGGAGATCGCGCCAAACGAAGCACCCGCACCGGCGAACAGATCGAACCGCGCGGTGCTCAGCCGCTGGAAGTCCGCGCGATCCTCGTAGGAAACCCCGAGCAGCTCGCAGATCGTCAACGACGGGATGGGAAACGCGAAGGACTGCACAAGATCCACCGGACCCTCACTCGCCGCCATCGCGTCGAGCTGATCTCCGACGATTTCCTGAATGCGCGGGGTGAGCCTGGCGAGCCGGCGCATCGTGAATTCCGGTGTGAGCAGTTTCCGCAACCGGGTGTGATCGGGCGGATCCGCGAAACCGAGGCCCCCGGGGTTCTGCTCGGCCGACATTCCGGCCGTGCCGACCAGGTTCGTGTAGTCGTTGCTGAACTTCCCCGTCGCCGCCAGCACCTCCTTGGCCTCGGCATACCCGGTGACCAGCCAGGCACGCAGGCCGAAGGGAAGCCGCAGCGAGGCGACCGGTTCGGTGTCGCGCCTGCCCGCCAGCTCGGGCACCGGATCCAATCCGTTCCGGCGCAACGGCATCAGCGTGGAATCGGGCAGCAGAGAAAGCAGATCGACGCCCTTTTTCTGCTTTCGTTCGATGTATCTGCGCCCCAACCACGCAATGACGCGCGCGCGAAGATCGCTCATACCCCGGATGCTACACGGAACCACCTGAGGATCAGTGGAACAGCGGAATTCGCGGTCCGGTTCGCTGTGCTCAGAGCTGGTCGACGGCGGTGATGCGGAGGACGGCGGCGCCGGCCTCGTCGGAGGCCGGGAGGTCGACCTCCGCGCTGATCCCCCAGTCGTGATCGCCCGCGGGGTCGTCGAAGATCTGCCGCACCCGCCACACCGGCGGTTCCTTCTCGATGATGAGCAGCGCCGGGCCCCGCGCGTCGGGACCGATGCCGATCTCGTCGTGTTCCTCGAAGTACGGCTCCAGCGCGGCTTCCCATTCGACCGCGTCCCAGCCCGAACCCGCGTCCAGCTCGCCCAGTTCCTCGTAGGCGCCGCGTGCCGCGAGTTCCACCCGCCGGAACAGCTCGTTGCGCACCAGCACCCGGAAGGCACGTTCGTTCGCGGTGACCGGCGGCGGTCCCTGCGGCAGTTGCGGGGCGTGCAGGCCTTCCACCTCGCCGGGATGCCGCAGCGCCTCCCACTCGTCCAGCAGGCTCGAGTCGACCTGCCGCACCAGCTCACCCAGCCAGGCGATGAGGTCCTGCAACGGTTCCGTCTTCGCCTCGTCGGGCACGGTGTGCCGCAGGGCGTCATAGGAGTCCGCCAGATACCGCAGCACCAGCCCCTCGGAGCGCGCCAGCGAGTAGAAGTTCACGTACTCGACGAAGTTCATCGCCCGCTCGTACATGTCCCGCACGACCGACTTCGGCGACAACTCGTAGTCGGCGACCCAGGGGTGGCCGCGTTTGTAGGTCTCGTACGCCGCGTGCAGCAGCTCTTCCATCGGCTTCGGGTAGGTGACCTCGTCGAGCATCGCCATGCGCTCGTCGTACTCCATGCCCTCGGCCTTCATCGCCGCCACGGCCTCGCCCCTGGCCTTGAACTGCTGCTGCGACAGCACCGGGCGCGGATCATCCACAGTGGACTCAATGACGGACACCACGTCGAGCGGGTAGCCCGGCGCTTCGGGGTCGAGCAGGTCGATGGCGGCCAGCGCGAACGGCGACAGCGGCTGGTTCAGCGCGAAGTCGAACTGCAGGTCCACGGTGAGCCGGACGGTCCGGCCCTCCTCGTCCGGCTCGTCGAGCCGTTCCACCACGCCCGCGGCGAGCAGCGCCCGGTAAATCGCGATGGCGCGGAGGATGTGCCTGCGCTGGGCGGGCCGGTCCTCGTGGTTGTCCTCCAGCAGGTGCCGCATGTGCTCGAAGGCGTTGCCCGGCCGCGAGATCACGTTGAGCAGCATCGAGTGGCTCACCCGGAAGCTGGAGGTCAGCGGCTCCGGCGGCGAGGCGATCAACCGCTCGAAGGTGCTCTCCGTCCAGTTCACGAACCCCTCGGGCGCCTTCTTCCGGACGATCTTGCGCTTCTTCTTGGGATCGTCGCCCGCCTTCTCCAGCGCCTTCGCGTTCTCCACCACGTGATCGGGCGCCTGCACCACCACGTACCCGTCGGTGTCGAACCCGGCACGGCCCGCACGCCCGGCGATCTGGTGGAATTCGCGGGCCTTCAGGTGCCGCTGGCGGACGCCGTCGTACTTCGTGAGCGCCGAGAACACCACCGTCCTGATCGGCACGTTGATGCCGACGCCGAGGGTGTCGGTGCCGCAGATCACCTTCAACAGGCCCGACTGCGCCAGTTGTTCGACCAGCCGCCGGTACTTGGGCAGCATGCCGGCGTGGTGCACGCCGATGCCGTGCCGCACCAGCCGGGACAGCGTCTTGCCGAACCCCGCCGAGAACCGGAAGTCGCCGATCGCCTCGGCGATCGCGTCCTTCTCCGCGCGGGTGGTCACGTTGATGCTCATCAGCGCCTGTGCCCGCTCCACGGCAGCGGCCTGCGAGAAGTGCACCACGTAGACCGGCGCCTGCCCACCGTGGAGCAGCTCCGACATGGTCTCGTGCAGCGGGGTGAGCGCGTAGCGGTAGGTGAGCGGCACCGGCCGCTGTGCGGAGGTGACCACCGCGGTGGGCCGCCCCGTGCGCCGGGTGAGGTCCTTTTCGAAGAAGGAAACGTCGCCCAGCGTGGCCGACATGAGCACGAACTGTGCCTGCGGCAGTTCGAGCAGCGGCACCTGCCACGCCCAGCCCCGGTCGGGCTCGGAATAGAAGTGGAATTCGTCGGCCACCACCTGGCCGACCGGGGCGTCCGCACCGAACCGCAACGCGATGTTCGCCAGGATTTCGGCCGTGCAGCAGATGATCGGCGCGTCCGGGTTGACGTTGGAATCCCCGGTCATCATGCCGACGTTCTCCGCGCCGAAGATGTCGATCAGCGCGAAGAACTTCTCCGAGACCAGCGCCTTGATCGGCGCGGTGTAGTAACTGCGCCTGCCCTGCGCCATCGCGGTGAAGTGCGCACCGACCGCGACCAGGCTCTTCCCCGATCCGGTCGGCGTGGACAGGATGACGTTCGCCCCCGAGACGACCTCGATCAGCGCCTCTTCCTGAGCCGGGTACAGCTCGAGGCCCCGATCGGCCGTCCAGGTGGAAAACGCCTCGAACAGGGTGTCGGGATCAGGATGCGCTGGTAGGAGATCTGCGAGTGTCATTATGTCTCCATCGTGCCATCCCCGGCGGCACAGGGCGTGGGGCCCATCGCGGCCCGGCCCGCAAACCCGTAGGCTTCGCACACACAGGTGGTAATCCGGAGGGCTGGCATGGCACAGGACATCGTCCCGATCGAACTCGGGCTGCCGCAGGGGGACCTGGTGACCCTCTGGGCTCCGCGCTGGCGGGAAGACGGCGAGGAGTGGGAGGCCTTCCTCGGCGATGGCGACGATCTGTACGCCTTCCCGGACGCCGCGCATCTGGCCGCGTACGTCCGCACCGCCGAGCAGCACGACCTGATCGACCACCCGGCCTGGTCGGCGGTTCCCGCGCTGAACGTGCCGGAGCTGATCCCCGACGACGACCACTCCTACGACCTCGTCGGGGTGCCCGAACTGGTCGCCGAGGACCCGGACTCGTGGACGATCAGCGAACTGGCCGAGATCGTCGGCATCGTGCGCTCGCTGGCCGACGTGTGCGAACTCGACGAGGTCCACGAGGTGCTCGACGCCACCGAGGGTTTCTCGCTGCTCGAACAGGGCCGTCTGCCCTTCACCGGGCGCGAGGGCGAGCGACTGTGGACCGATCTGTCCGAAGCGGTGTCGGAGAAGTGGGACATCGTGCTCGACGCGATCGACGGGCTGATCACCGTCCCCGACGTCGACGCGACGGTGCTGGAGCAGACCGCCGAGGAACTGGCGGCGTTCCTGGAGGAGTCCGCCGAGTCCGAGGCCGGTGTCGACACCGAGGCCGAGGAGCTGGACGAGGAGCTCACCGCCGCGGACGACGACGAGGAGGACGAGGCCCCGACCGGCTTCTGGGCCGAGGTCGGCATCGACCCGATCAAGATCATCACCAATGAGCGCGAGTACTACACGCTCCGGTGCTACCTGGACGACGAGCCGGTCTTCCTCGGCCAGGACGGCCGGATCGACGTCTGGACCTCCCCGAAGGCGCTCGCGCGCAAGCTGGCCGACGCCAACGAGTTCGCCGAGGCAGACCTGGCCGAAGTGTCCACTTGGGACGATGTGCTGGCCAGGGCCACCGCGGGTGAGCTGGAGATCGAGGTCGACGCGGACAACACCTACGTGCTGGCCGGTCTCGCCGAGGACATCGCCGACGGCACCGATTCGATCGACCCGACCCAGCTGGAACTGGCGGTGGAACTGCTCACCGACGCCGCGGACTGGGCCGGCGACGAGAGCGTCGGCAACGCACTGTCCACTTCGGAAAGCCTCGGCTGGCTGGTGTCGTTCGTGCTCCGGCCGGACCCGAACCGGCTCGCGCCGAGCGCGCCGTTCGACGGTGAGCAGAGCGAGTGGCGCAAGCTGGTCGAGTCCTTCGAAGCCCGCCTAGAGGTTCACTAGCCGGGCGATGGTGCCCCCCAGCACCAGATCGCGGACCTCGCCCGGTGAGGTGACGCGCTCGACCATGGCGCGGGCGAGCACCGGGTCGCCGTAGGGCGCGTCGGAGCCGAAGAGGGTGCGCTCGGGCAGTTCCGCGATGGCGATCCGGACCGCGAACACGATGTTCGCGGTGGACAGTTCGAGGTACAGGCTGGGCACCTCGCGCGCCAACTCGATGGCGTCCAGCCAGTGCGCGCCACCGAGCTGGCTCACCACGAGCGGCACCCTCGGGTAACGGCGGGCGAGCGCGGCCAGCGTGTGCAGGTCCTTGCGGGTGGTGGGCGCGGCACCGTGCACGACCACGGGAAGCCCGCCGTGGTCGGTCGCGGCGCGCAGCACCGGTTCGACCGTTTCCGCCCGGTCCGGCGGCGGGGTCAGCTCCCCGATCCCGCGCAGCCCTTCGACGTCGGGCTCGGTCAGCGAAACCTTGGCGAAGGGCAGGAAGCGGTCCGGGTAAGCACGTGCCGCCCGCTCCCACTCCTGGACGGCGGCCTCCCGCGGTGCCGCTTCGTCACCTTCGAGGGTGCGTGTCAGCGTGTCCATCTCACGGCGCAGCGAGGCGAGGTCGACCGCACGCTCAGGATGGGGACGGGTGCCGAACAGCACCGCCTTGTCGACACCGGCTTCGTCCAGTGCGGCGATCTGGATCTCCACCGGGTCGTGGACATGGCTGTGCGCGTCGATGATCAAGGTCTCTCCTCGTGGACCGGAATCAGGTGGTCGGTGCGAGTGTTGATCCCTGACACGGTGGGAGGGTCAAGTCATGCTGATCGGTGAACTGGCGCGCCGCACGGCCACGAGCGAACGGCTGCTGCGGCACTACGAACGGACCGGCCTGCTGACCGCGCGGCGGCGCGAGAACGGCTACCGGGACTACGACGAAGACGCCGAAGCGCGCGTCCGGCAGATCCGTGCGCTGCTCGCGGCCGGGCTGCCGACCCGGGTGATCCGCCAGGTCCTCCCCTGCGCCTATCCGGACGGCTCGCTCGATGCCTGCCCGGGCACACTGGACACCCTGCGCGAGCGGCTCGACGTCCTGGACCGCCAGGCCGCCGAGCTCGACACCGCCCGTGATCTCCTGCGCCGCACCATCGCCACCACCGAGGCGCGAGTCCGGTAACCGCTTACTCGCGTGCGGCCTCTTCGGCCTTGACCGGGGTCAGGCCGACGGCGAGGACGGGGAAGATCGCCGCCACGCAGAACGCCAGCGCGTACCGCGAGTCCCCGATGACCAGGCCCAGCAGCGGCGGGGTCAACGAAGCCGCGAGGTTCTGCGCGGTGTTCTGCGCGCCCATCGCCCGCCCGGCCCAGGAGATCCCGGCCAGTTCGGCCGAGGCGGTGAAGCCCAGACCGTTGTCCGCGACCGTGATCACCGCCGCCAGGGCCAGCGCCAGCAGGACCACCCACGGCCAGGTCGCATCCCCCACCGCGACCAGCAGCATCACCGCGGCGGCGGCCATCGCGAGCAGCCGCATCGGCCGCAGCCTGCTGCCCACGCGGTCCGACCAGTAGCCCGAACCCAGCCTGCCGAGCGCGCCCAGGACCTGCACCCCGGCGAGGAACCAGCCCGCGGCCAGCGGGTCCCAGTGCTGCTTCGATTCCAGGTAGACCGGCGCGAACGCGGACACCGCGAACTGGGGCACCACCAGCAGGGCGCTCGCCCCGTGCAACCGCCACAGGGCGGGGCTCCGGTAGGGCGAGGCCGCCTTGGGCGCGCCGGACGCACGCTCCGGCCGGGGCGGGTCGAGCACCAGCCAGGCCACCAGGACGGCGACCACCAGGGCGAACACCCCGGGGAACAGCAAAGCGGCGTGGAATCCCCACCGCTGCGCCAGTGGGGGCAGCGCCAGCGCGGCGACGCCCACCCCCAGGGGTTGCGCGGTCTGCCGGATGCCCATCGCGATACCGCGCTCCCGGACTCCGAACCAGCCCATCACGGCGCGGCCGCTCGCGGCGTTGACGCTGGCCGTGCTCGCCCCGGCCAGCAGGAACAGCGCGAACAGCCCGGGCAACGGTGGCGCCGCGATCCCGGTGACCAGCAGCAGGATCCCGGAGACACCCAGCCCGATGGCCATCACCAGGCGCTCACCGTAGCGATCGGCCGCGGCTCCCCACGCGATCAGCGTGAACAGCAGCCCGACGCTGGGCGCGGCGACCACGGCACCGGCCTGGGCCAGGGTCAGCCCCTCGGCCTCCCGCATTCGTGAGACCAGGAACGGGATGCCGTAGAGGAAGGAGCAACTCGCGGTCTGGGCGGCGAGGCCCAGCGCGAGGATGCCCCAGCGCCGTTTGCTCTGCGTGCCCGCCGCGACCGCGTGTCCCATCTTCACCATCCCAAGATGTGAGAATCATGTCTTACATCTTGGAAGCTACTGGGGATGAGTGGCCCCGCGCAACGTGTTTCTCGTCGTGAACAGCCCGTTTTCCCCACCGAGAGTGCGCCGGTAAAGATGCGTGGCGAAGGCGAAGGCCCAGGCCCAGGTGAGTCCGAGGGGTGCGAAGAAGACCAGCCGGACCATCGGGTTACCGGTGACGTCAGCGCCGGGAGCCAGCGGGTTGTGGGCCGCGAGCATGACGGCGCCCAGGACGGGGACGGCGGCCACCGTGAACCAGGCCCAGGCCCGGCGCCCTTCGGCGGCGAGCGACCACGCGATCACCAGGCTCGCCATGGTGAGGATGAGGTAGCCGCCCCCGCGTGCACCTTGGTGCACGATGCCGTGCCAGGTGGTCCGCACCATCTCCGGTGTCGTTCCGGCCGGGAAGCCGGGCTGCGGGTCCGAGGGGAAGATGCCGCCGACCATGATGGCGACGCCGTACAGCCCGAGCAGTCGCGCCCCCCACGCGGCGAAACGACCCGTGCGCAGTACCCGGCTCACCCCGACCGCGAAGAGCACCATCAGCACTCCGGTCAGCAGCCCGTTCGTCCTCTGGAGCCACCCGAGGTCACCGGTGGTCATGACGTTGAAGGTGTTCACCCTCGGGTCGAAGCCGTCGCGCGTCAGCCCCTGGACCAGCGTCACCACCACGTACAGGGGACCGGCCACGACGCCGCACGCCAGCAACGCACGGGTCGCGCGTGCCGACCCCGCCGGGGCCGTCCGTTCCACCCTGGTGGTCGTCATCGCGCCACCTTCGCCATCTCCCGGGCAGTGACGCGGCGGGCGCGGGCCAGGGCCGTCCCACCGAGGATGATCGCGATCAGCCCCAGCACCACGGCCCCGGCCGCCCCCACGACTCCGTTGCCGGTGCCGGGACCACCGTCGGCGACGGCCAGGGTCAGCGCGCCGTTGACCGCGGCGATCAGCCCCGCCGCCAGCGCGACGACGGCTCCCCTTCTTCCGCCGTTGCCGATGCGCCGGGCGGAGCGAACCAGCGCCAAGACGCCGATGACCGCGCCGGCCAGCGCCAGGATCGCGGCCGCGGAGGCCCACATTCGCTCGGGGGTAAAGCCGTACGGGCCGGGGGCGGCGGACTGGACCAGGATGTGTGCGGCCTCCGCTGGGGAGAGCGCAAATCGGACGGACATGAGATGCTCCTTCTCCTCCCTCGACATGACCTGCGAGGGATGGTCCGATCCTTTCGGCCGAGCCGTTGTCCGTCGTCCCGCGAACGCGGACAGTTCGCGCTGCCGCGGATGCCGTAGCCGGCTGCCGCGGGCGCCGCAGGAGCCGGGGAACTACCGCGTGCGCGGTAAGTGGCCGATCATCCGGGCGGAGGAGTCGCCCCCGCGAAAAGCTGGCTAGGGTGCGGGGTGTGCGCAAGGGTCCGATCGGTGTCGGGGACTGGGTGATCGCCGTCGGCGTGGCGGCGACGCTGCTGATCACCGGGCTGTCCGAGCAGGCCCCGGCCACGAGTCTCGCCCCGCTGGGCTACGCGTTGCTGATCACCGGCGGGCTGGCGCTGGCCGCGCGCCGGCGGGCCCCGGTCATCGTGCTGGCCGTGACCGGATTGTGCGCACTCGGCTACCAGGCCGTCGGTTTCGGCGTGCCTGTCGTCGCGTACCTGTTCGCCGTGTACGCCACGATGAGGGCGGGACACCGGGTCGTCACGGTGGCGGGTTCGGTGCTCCTGATCGCCACGCTCCCGTTCGCGGCCCTGGTCTCCCTGCACGACCTGAGCAAGGCGTACGCACAGTCCCGAGGCGCCCTCGAGTTGGCGTGGCTGGTCGCCGCCGGTGCGGCGGGTGAGGCGCTGCGGCAGGCCGAGCGCCGGGCGGAGGAGGCCGAACGCACCCGTGAGGAGACCGCGCGGCGCCGTGCCGACGAGGAGCGCCTGCACATCGCGCGAGAACTGCACGATTCGCTGACCCACCAGATCTCGGTCATCAAGGTGCAGGCCGAAGCGGCGGTCCACCTCGCCCGCAAGCGTGGCGAACCGGTGCCGGAGACGCTGCTGGCGATCCGGGAAGCCGGTCGTGAGGCGACTCGGGAACTGCGCGCCACCCTGGAAGCGCTGCGCAGCGACACGAACCCTGACAACGACAACGACGGGATGAGCCCGTCGCGTGGGATCGACCATGTGCCGGGGCTGGTGGCACAGGCCCGCACGACCGGCCTGGACGCGACACTGGCCATCGAGGGACATCGGCGTGCCATCCCGGCCGCGGTGGATCGCACCGCCTACCGGATCGTCCAGGAGTCACTCACCAACATCGCCCGTCACGCGGACGCCACGACGGCGTCGGTCCGGATCGACTACCGTCCCGACGCCCTGGCCATCCGAGTCGATGACGACGGCAGGGCCACGCCGGACACCACGCCGGTGCCCGGCAGGGAGCCCGGAGTGGGGTTGCTCGGGATGCGCGAGAGGGTCAACGCCCTCGGGGGTCGCCTCCGCGCGGAACCGCGCGGCGGCGGTGGCTTCACCGTCCACGCCGAACTCCCCGTGGACCGGACACCGGACCGCACGTCGTGATCCGTGTCCTGCTGGTCGACGACCAGCCACTCATCCGCAGCGGGTTCCGCGCGTTCCTCGACGGAGAAGACGACATCGAGGTCGTGGCCGAGGCCGGGGACGGGAGCGAGGGCCTGAGGCTGGCCAGGCAGCACCTACCGGACATCGCGCTCGTCGATGTCCAGATGCCGGTCGTCGACGGTATCGAGACGACCCGGCGCATCGCCGCGGATCCGGCCCTGGCCGGCCTCCACGTCGTCATCCTCACGAACTACGGCCTGGACGAATACGTTTTCCAAGCGCTGCGCGCCGGCGCCGCCGGGTTCCTCGTCAAGGACATCCAGCCGGAGGACTTCCTGCACGCCATCCGTGTCGCCGCTCGCGGCGACGCCCTGCTCGCCCCGTCGATCACCCGCAGACTGATCGATCGGTACGTCACCCAGCCGTTCGACACTGGCGACGGCACCGCCACCGGCGCGGTGCTGGGACAGCTGACCAACCGTGAACGGGAGGCCGTGGCCCTGGTCGCGCGGGGACTGTCCAACGACGAGATCGCCGACCGGATGGTGATCAGCCCGATGACCGCGAAAACCCACATCAACCGAGCCATGACCAAGCTCCACGCCCGCGACCGCGCCCAACTCGTGGTCCTCGCCTACGAATCGGGCCTGGTAACCCCCCGCAACTCCTGACGGGCACGGACAGAACCACACGGTCCGGGCTTGACGATGCCGGTCCGCAGGCCGTCCTCCCCGACCCCCGGCGTGACACCCGCCGCCCGGGCCACCATGGGACCCGGGCGCCCCCGCACCGTATTTCTCGCCGTGAATAGCGGGTTTTCTAGGCCGAGACGAACGGCGCGTAGCCGGGCTTGATCACGTTGTTGATCAGGTCCAGTCGCTGATCGAAATCGAGGAAGGCGGACTTCATCGCGTTGATGGTGAACCACTGCAGATCGTCCCAGCCATAGCCGAACGCCTCGGCCAGCGCGGCGAACTCACTCGACATCGAGCAGCCGCTCATCAGCCGGTTGTCCGTGTTGACGGTGACCCGGAAGTGCAGCCGCGCCAGCAGGCCGATCGGGTGCTCGGCGATCGAGGCGGCGGCGCCGGTCTGCACGTTCGACGACGGGCAGATCTCCAGCGGGATCCGGCGGTCGCGGACATAGGCGGCCAGCCTGCCCAGCCGCACGGTCCCGTCCGGACCCGTTTCGATGTCGTCCACAATGCGCACGCCATGGCCCAGCCGTTCCGCGCCGCAATGCTGGATGGCCTCCCAAATGGAGGCCAGCCCGAAGGCCTCGCCGGCGTGAATCGTGAAATGCGCGTTATTGGTCCGCAAATATTCGAAAGCGTCGAGATTGCGGGTCGGCGGGAATCCGGCTTCGGGACCGGCGATGTCGAATCCCACCACTCCGCCGTCCCGGTAACGCACCGCGAGCTCGGCTATCTCCAGTGCGCGAGCATGCTGACGCATCGCACACAGGAGAGTACCCATTCGGATGAATTTTCCCCGTTTGGCTGCTCGACGCTCACCCTCCGCGAAACCGGCCTGAACGGCCTCGACCACGGCCTCCAGCGACAGCTCCCGTTCGACGAACAACTCGGGCGCGTAGCGCACCTCGGCGTAGACCACGCCGTCCGCCGCCAGGTCCTCCACCGCTTCGGCGGCCACCCTGACCAGGGCGTCCTCGGTCTGCATCACTCCGCACGTGTGCGCGAAGGTCTCCAGGTACGACTCCAGCGACCCCGAATCCGCCGCCTCCCGGAACCATTTGCCCAGTTCATCGACATCGCTGGAGGGCAGACCGGAGTACCCGTGCGCCTCCGCCAACTCGAGTACGGTGCGCGGTCGCAGCCCGCCGTCCAGGTGATCGTGGAGTAACACCTTGGGCACAGTCCGAAGGGATTCCAAGGTCATCGAGGGGGTGTCGGAGGTCATGCCGTCCACCGTACCCAGCGACCCCGCCGCCGATGGCCTACGACGCTCGGCACGGCTCGCGCCATCGGTGTCCGGAGAATGACCGGGCCCGGCACACCGCGCCCGCACACCTTTACGGGGGTGATACCCAACCCAATTCCGCAATGGATAAGCTTCGCTCCACGTCCCTTCTTTCCCCGCCGACGAAGGACATCGAAGTGACCACTGACAATCACATTGGAGCTCCGTCCTTCGACCGGATGCGCAACATGCTGGTGCGCGCGGCCGAAGTACGCGAGAGCGAGCAGCAGCAGATCTTCGACGCGCTCGACGACATCTACGCCCGTCTGGCGCCGGTGGACTCACTCGGTGCCGTGCGGAAGCGCCTGTCCGAGCTGCCCGACCGGACCGAGGTCGGTGTTCTCGCCGAGCGCCTCGACGAGGCGATGACGAAGCTCGAGGCCCAGGACAACGCGATCGCGGACCTCGCTCGCGCGGTGGAAAGCATCGTCGACAAGCTGGCGAAGCCGTTCGCCCAGCTCGACGGCAGGCTCGACGGCGTGGCCGCCCGGTTCGAGGGCGTCGCGGGACGGATGGACGGCCTCGAGGACAAGCTGGCGAGCATCCACCGGCGCCTCGACGAACTGAACGCGCACCTGGACAAGCAGGACAGCAAGCTCGACGCGCTGCCCGCCGCCGTGCAGGGACCGCTCAAGGAGCGCCTCGAACTTGCCGAGTCGACGCTGCGGGAGCGCATCGACACCGGCGACGCCGACCTCAAGGCCCGCGTCGAGGCGCTCGACGGGGCGACCCGCGAACGGATCGACGGAGCCACCCAGGCACTGCGCACCGCGCTCGAGGAGACCGGCGAGATGGTCGACTCCTCCGTGCGGCTGGAGCAGATCACCAACCGGCTCGACCAGGTCACCGGCCGCCTCGACGACCTGACCGGCCGGATCGACAAGGTCGAGGACGGCATCAACGCGCAGTTCGGCGACCTCGGCGGCACGGTGAAGGGCGCTTTCTCGCGGGTGGAGAACACGCTGTCCGTCCAGCCCGACACCGACTCGGTGAGCTCGCTGGTGCGCCGCCACAACGAGGAGTCCGAGCGCCGCATCGGCGGTCAGCTCGACGAGGCGATGGCGACCTTCGCGGAGCTGATGCTCGGCGGTGGCCCGGCGGTGCCGCAGATTGCCGCGCCCGCCCCGAACCCGCGCCAGCCGCGTCGCGCCCGCAACGGCCGCGCCCCGAAGGGCCCGGAGATCAAGGGCAAGACCGAAACCGGCGACGAGTCCGGCGAGTCCTGACCCCGCACCCCCACCTCGAAGTGCCCCCCTCCCACTCCGGGAGAGGGGCACTTTTTCGTGCGGCACTGGGCCGCGAGGGACCCCACGGCCGTTTTGGCCGGGGCGGGATGCCCTGAAGGTCGCCTTCAGGGTCATAAAGGCCCTCAAGGCCACCTTGAGGGCACGACCCCGGCCGTGAGGGGGCCCTCACGGCCGGGCGCGCAGGGTGTCCAGGATGAGGGGCGCCGGGGTGACGGGCGTGTCGGTGATGCGCACCTGTCCGGACAGCGCTTCCAGCGCGCCGGGAACGGCCTCGGGGGTGTCGGTGTGCAGTTCCAGCAACGGCTGCCCTGCCGAAACCGCTTCCCCCGGCTTCGCCAGGCACAGGATGCCCGCGGCGTGCTGCACGGCCTCCTCCCGCCGCGCCCGGCCCGCGCCGAGCCGCCACGCCGCGATCCCGACGGCGTAGGCGTCCAGCACGGACAGGTACCCGCCCCGCTCCGCCGTCACCACGTGGACGTGCCGTGGCTTCGGCAGCGGGGCTTCGGGGTCGCCGCCTTGGGCCCGGATCATGCGGCACCAGGTCTCGTAGGCCTCCCCCGAAGCCAGCACCCGGGCAGGATCGGCTTCCGGCAGGCCGGCCAGGGCCAGCATCTCCTTCGCCAGCGCCACGGTCAGTTCGACCACGTCCGCCGGGCCGCCGCCCCGCAGTACCTCGACGGCTTCGGCAACCTCCACCGCGTTGCCCACCGCACTGCCGAGTGGAACGTCCATTCCGGTCAGCAGCGCGGTGGTGGCCACCCCGTGCGCGGTGCCGATCTCGACCAGGGTCCTGGCCAGCTCCCTGGCCTGCGCCTCGGTCTTCATGAATGCGCCGGAGCCCGCCTTGACGTCCAGGACGAGTGCGGACGAGCCTTCGGCGATCTTCTTGCTCATGATCGAACTCGCGATGAGCGGGATCGACTCGACGGTTCCCGTGACGTCCCGCAGCGCGTACAGCTTCCGGTCGGCCGGGGCGAGCCCCTCGGTGGCGGCGCACACCACCGCGCCGACCTCGCGCAACTGGCGGACGATCTCCTCGGCGGACAGTGCGGCCCGCCAGCCGGGGATGGACTCCAGTTTGTCCAGGGTGCCGCCGGTGTGTCCGAGCCCGCGCCCGGACAGCTGCGGCACGGCCGCCCCGCAGGCCGCGACCAGCGGGGCCAGCGGCAGCGTGATCTTGTCGCCGACCCCTCCGGTCGAGTGCTTGTCCACGGTCGGCCTGCCGACGTCGAGGGCGAGCCGCTCCCCCGAGTCGATCATCGCCCTGGTCCAGGCCGCGATCTCGCCTGCGTCCATACCGCGCAGGAACACGGCCATCGCCAGTGCCGACATCTGCTCCTCGGCCACCGCCCCGCGCGTGTAGGCGTCGACGACCCAGGCGATCTGCTCGCCCGACAGGCGCCCGCCATCCCGTTTGGCCCGGATCACGTCCACGGCCGCGAACTTTTCCATGCTCACGACGGTAGATCCGCGGGGCCGAACGCGTCGGGCAGCACGGCCGACATCGGGCGGATGCCCACGGGCGTGTCCACCTCGCAGGTGGGGCCACCGAGCTCGTAGAGGATCTGGCGGCAGCGGCCGCAGGGCATCAGGAGTTCACCGTCGCCCGAGCGGCAGGCCACCGCGACCAGCCGGCCGCCGCCGGTGAGCCGCAACTGGCCCGCCATGGTGCATTCGGCGCACAGGGCGAGGCCGTAGGAAGCGTTTTCGACGTTGCAGCCCAGCACAACCCGGCCGTCGTCGACCAGGCCGGCCACCCCGACCAGCAGTCCCGAGTAGGGCGCGTACGCGTTCCGCGCCGCCTGGACGGCCTGTTCCCGCAGCCCATCCCAATCCACTGTGGACACTTCAGTCACCTTCCCCGCGGTGGTAGGGCGCGCCGTCGGCCTTCGGCGGGCGAAGCCGCTGCGAAGCCACCGCCAGCACGATCAGGGTCACGAAGTGCGCGGTGTACGGGATCAGGTCGCTCGGCAGGTCGTCGTTCGCCCAGTAGATCCAGTACAGCACGGCCGCCCCGGCGAGGCCGAGCGCCGCGGCGAACCACTGGCGCCGGACCAGCTGCACGATCACGATCACCGCGAGCAGCAGCACCGCGCCGTACAGCAGCGCCAGCACGGCCTTGCCGCCACCGGACAGGCGCAGCCCGTCCGCGTAGCCGAACAGCGCCGCGCCACCGAGCAGGCCGCCCGGCCGCCAGTTCCCGAAGATCATCGCCGCGAGGCCGATGTACCCGCGGCCGTTGGTCTGGTTCTCCAGGTACCCGCCGCCACCCGCGAGCAGCACCAGCGAAGCGCCGCCCATCCCGGCCAGCCCGCCGGAGATCAGCACGCCGAAGTACTTGTAGCGGTACACGTTCACGCCGAGGGACTCCGCGGCCACGGGGTTCTCCCCGCACGAACGCAGTCGCAACCCGAAACGCGTCTTCCACAGCACGAGATAGCTCACCGGCACCAGCAGGATCGCGATCAGCGCCAGCGGCGAAACCTTGCTGACCAGTCCGTCGATCAGCCCGGCGGCGTCCGAGACGCCCACCCGCTGCTGGGCTTCCAGCCCGCTCAGCCAATCCGACAGGAAGGTCGCCGAGTAGGTGTCGAAGGTCGGCACCGGCGGCGACTGCCGCGGATTGCCCGACAGCGGTTCGAAGATCAGGGTCGACAGGTACTTCGCCACCCCGAGGCCGAGCAGGTTGATCGCGACACCGGAGACGATGTGGTTGACGTTGAAGGTCACCGTGGCGATCGCGTGCAGCAGGCCGCCCAGCGCGCCGAACAGGATCGCCGCGCCCAGCCCGGCCCACACGCCACCGTGGAAGGCGCCCCAGGCGGCACCCCAGGTCCCGAGGATCATCATGCCCTCGAGCCCGATGTTCACCACCCCGGCGCGTTCGGACCACAGGCCGCCGAGCCCGGCCAGCAGGATCGGCAGCGCGAGGCGCAACGCGGTCTGCGCGGTGTTCGTCGAGGTCAGCGTGTTGACCCCGGTGAGGTACGACGCGGTGGACAGCACGGCCACCACACCAATCGCCCACAGCACCCCCCTGGCCCAGCCCGGTACGCGCCGTTTGCGCTGGGCCGTGGGGACCGTCGCCGGAGCGGCGGACGGATTCCGATCGGTCACCGCACTCACAACGTGCCCCCTTCGCTGACGCTCGCCGGACGGGCGGCGAGCGCCCGGCCGACCCGGTGCTGGGCGCGGGCCAGGTCGGCCCGCTTCACCACCTCGTAGGCCACGACCACGGACAGCACGATGGCGCCCTGCATGATCGTGGCGATCTCCTTGGGCACGTCGACCGTTTCCAGCGAGACCGCGGACTTGTCCAGGAACGCCCACAACAGGGCGCCCAGCGCGATGCCACCGGGATGGTTGCGGCCGAGCAGCGCGACCGCGATGCCGGTGAAGCCGTAGCCCTGCGTGGAGGTGATGGCGTAGCTGAAGTCGCGGCCGAGCAGTTCCGGCAGTGCGATCAGCCCGGCCACCGCGCCGGAAAGCAGCATCGCGACCAGGGTCATCCGCTTCGCGTTGACCCCGCCCGCGGCGGCGGCCGTCGCCGACTCGCCACTGGCCTTGAGCTCGAAACCGAACCGGGTCCGGTTGAGCATGAACCAGTAGGCCAGGCCGATGGCGGCGGCGATCACCACGAAACCGAACAGCGTGGCGCCGCCGATCGGGATGCCGGGCACGCTGCCCGAGGCGTCGATCGGCCGGGTGCGCAGGTTGTTGCCGGTCAGCACGCCGAACTGCTTGGGGTTGATCAGGAAGGCCACGATCCCGCCGACAATCGAGTTCAGCATGATCGTGGAGATGACCTCGCTGACCCCCCGGGTCACCTTGAGGACCGCGGGCAGCGCGGCGTAGGCCGCGCCCGCGAGGGCCGCCACCAGGATGATCACGAAGGTGTGCACCACCGGCGGCAGGTGCAGCGCCCCGCCCGCGATCGCGGCGATCACCGCCGCGAACCGGTACTGCCCCTCGACCCCGATGTTGAACAGGTTCATCTGGAAGCCGATGGCCACGGCGAGCCCGGACAGGTAGTACACGGACGCGAGGTTCAGCGTGTCCACCGCGGTGGTGCCGCGGAACAGCTGCCTGATCATCGTCCCGTACGCCTGCAGCGGGTCGGCACCCGAGATCAGCAGCGCGACCGAGCAGATCAGCAGGGAGAAGACGATCGCCAGCAGCGGCGGAAGAACCTTGGTACGCCAGGAAGTCACGCCGCTGTCCCTTCGTCAAGCGCCCCGGTCATGGCGGAACCCAGTTCCTGGGGTGTCACGGTGGCCGGATCGGCCTGGCTGACGAGTCTGCCTCGCAGCATGACCTGGATGGTGTCCGACAACCCGATCAGCTCGTCGAGATCGGCCGAGATCAGCAGCACCGCGAGCCCGTCGTGGCGGGCCCGCCGGATCTGCTCCCAGATCAGTGCCTGCGCGCCGACATCCACCCCGCGCGTGGGATGGGAGGCGATCAGCAGCACCGGATCGCCGGACAGTTCCCGGCCCACCACGAGCTTCTGCTGGTTACCGCCGGACAGGGCGGCGGCGGGCACGTCGATCCCCGGGGTGCGCACGTCGTACTCGCGCACGATCCGCTCGGTGTCCGCACGGGCGCCCGCGATGTCGAGCAACTGGCCCCGGGAGACCGGCGGGCGCGACTGGTAGCCGAGGATCCGGTTGACCCACAGGGGTTCGGTGAGCAGCAGGCTGTGCCGGGTGCGGTCCTCGGCGATGTAGCCGATCCCGGCCTCGCGGCGGGCGAGCGTGCCGAGCCTGGTCAGATCGCGCGCCTCACCGTCGGCGCCGACGAGCTGGACCGTGCCGGCCGCGGCGCGGCGCATGCCCATGATCGTCTCGACCAGCTCGGTCTGCCCGTTGCCCTCGACCCCGGCGATGCCGAGCACCTCGCCCGCGTGCACGGTGAACGACACGTCGTCCAGGGCGGCACGCTGCCCGTCCTCGGCCAGCAGGCGGAGACCGGTGACCCGCAGCACGTCCCGGGTGGTCACGGTGGACTCGCGCGTTTCGGGGCTGGGCAGCTCGGAGCCGACCATCAGTTCGGCCAGTTCGCGCGAGCTGATCTTCTTCGGGTCGGCGGTGCCGACCGTGGTGCCGCGGCGCAGCACGGTCACCGTGTCCGCGATCTCGCGCACCTCGTCGAGCTTGTGGGAGATGAAGAGGAAGGTGAAGCCTTCGGCGGTCATCTCGCGGACGGTGTCGAACAGCGCCTCGACTTCCTGGGGCACCAGCACCGCGGTCGGCTCGTCGAGGATGATGATCCGCGCGCCGCGGTAGAGCACCTTGAGGATCTCCACGCGCTGCCGGTCGGCCACGCCGAGGCTTTCCACCAGCGCGTCGAGCGGGGCGGCCAGCCCGGTCCGCCCGGCCAGTTCGGCCATCCGTGCGCGGGCCCGGCGCCCGATCCCGTGCAGGCCCTCCGCACCGAGCAGCACGTTCTCCCGCACCGTCAGGTTGTCGGCGAGCATGAAGTGCTGGTGCACCATGCCGATGCCCGCCCTGATCGCGTCCTGGGGGTTGCGCAGGCGCACCGCGGCACCGTTGACGGTGATGGTGCCCTCGTCGGGTTGCTGCATCCCGTAGAGGATCTTCATCAGGGTCGACTTGCCGGCCCCGTTCTCGCCGCAGACCGCGTGGACCTCGCCGGCACGGACCGTGAGGTTCACATCGGAGTTGGCGACCACGCCCGGGAACCGCTTGGTGATCCCGGACAGCTCGACAACCGGTTCTCGATCGCTCATGAAGCTCCCCGAAAGGTGTGAGGGGCACTACCGGCAAGGGCCCGGGAAGGGGTCGCCTTCCCGGGCCCGCTACGCCTTGGTGCGTCAGTTGCCGGCGGTGGTGGACACCGTGATCTTGCCGGAGATGATCTCCTGCTTGTAGCCCTCGAGGACCGGCACGATGTCGTTGATCTTGCCGCCCGAGGTGGCGTACCCGACGCCGTCGACCTTCAGGTCGAACCGCTTCGGCAGGGAGCCCAGCGTGTTCGTGGCGACCGCGGCGAGGTAGTCGTACACCGCGACGTCGACCCGCTTGAGCATGGACGTGATGATCACGTCCCTGGTGGTCTCCACCGTCTTCTGGTTGTACTGGTCGGAGTCCACGCCGATGGCCAGCACGCCCGCCGACTTGGCGGCCTCGAACACGCCCTTACCGGAGGCACCGGCGGCCTGGTAGACGACGTCGGCGCCCTTGCTGATCTCGGCCGCGGCCACCACGTTGCCCTTGGCCGGGTCCTGGAAGCCGGTGAAGTCACCCGCCGGGGTGAGGTACTCCTTCTCCACGACCACCTTCGACGAAGCCGCCTTCGCACCCTGCTCGTAGCCGGCCTGGAACTTCTGGATCAGCGGGGTGTTCACGCCGCCGACGAAGCCGACGTGGCAGTTCTTGCTCTTGTAGACCGCGGCGACGCCGGCCAGGAACGAGCCCTGCTCCTCCGAGAAGACCAGCGGGGTCACGTTGGGCGCGGTGATCGAGTCGTCGTCGATGATCGCGAACTTGGTGCCCGCGAACTTCGCCGAGACCGCCTTGACCGCGTCCGCGTAGGCGAAACCGACCGCGACGACCGGGTTGTAGCCGTCGGTGGCGAGCTGGGTGAGGCGCTGCTCCTTGGCGGCCTCGTCCTCGTTGGCGCCTGCGGTGCTCTCGCGCACGTCCTTGACGCCCAGGTCCGTCTTGGCCTTGTCGACCCCGGCGGCGGCCGCGTCGTTGAACGAGGCGTCGCCCCGGCCGCCGATGTCGAAGGCCAGCCCGACGCGCATGCTGCTGCCGTCGACCTTCCCGCTCGCGGCACTCGACGACGCGGCGGCCGCCGAGCCGGCGGACGGCGCGGTCGCCGTCACACAGGAGCCCACGGTGGCGACGTTGCTGCTTCCCCCGCTGCCGCCGGAGTCCTTGGCACAACCGGCCAGCGCGAGGACACCGACCATAGCGGTGGCGGTCAGTGCCGCGGCACGCGTTCTACGCACGCTCTCTCTCCCTCCCCGCTGTGTTCCAGCGGACCCGAGAACGGCCCGGCACAGCTGCCGGGCTCGACTGGCGAACCGTACCGGTCGGTGAACGATTCACCACGAAGGAGCAACGGCCCGTAACCTAAATGTTTAGTTGGACCCCGGCAGCGCTATCGTTCCACTACGTCACGTGATCATCACACGATCGGGTGACGGCGCGCACAGGGTGGGTGTCTGGTCGATCACACAGGACAACCCGAGGGTGAGTACGTTACCGGCCGCGGGTTTAGCATCCGAATATCCAAGCTCGTTGACGCTGATTTCACGGGCAAAGTCCAACCACGACGTTGGAGGCCGTTCACCGATGTCCACCACGGCTACCCCCGCCGCTGAAAGCCCGGCGGCGGAGGCGAGCGATCGGGCGGGTGCCTCACGCCGGAAGGGGACCTTCTACCGGGGCGACCCCGGCATGTGGTCCTGGGTCCTGCACCGCATCACCGGGGTACTCACCTTCTTCTTCCTGTTCGTCCACGTGCTCGACACCGCACTGGTCCGGGTCTCGCCCGAGACCTACAACTCGGTCATCGAGACATACAAGACCCCGATCGTCAACCTGCTGGAGGTGGGGCTGGTCGGCGCCGTGCTGTACCACGCCCTGAACGGCATCCGGGTCATGCTCATCGACTTCTGGTCGAAGGGTCCGAAGTACCAGCGGCCGATGCTGTGGACGATCGCCGTCATCTGGGTAGTCGTGATGGTGCCCGGGGCGATCGCCATGCTCTGGCGCACGGCATCGATCTTGTTCGGAGGAAGCGCGTCGTGAGCACCCCATCCCTGACGCTCGACAAGCCCCGCTCGCCCCGCCGCCCGGCGGCCCGGCGGAGCAACACCGAGCTCTACAGCTGGCTGTTCATGCGGATCTCCGGCCTCGCGCTGATCATCCTCGTGCTCGGCCACCTGCTGATCATGAACATCCTCGACGGCGGTGTGCACCGGATCAACTTCGGCTTCGTGGCCGGCCGGTGGGCCTCCCCGTTCTGGCAGTTCTGGGACCTGGCGATGCTGTGGCTCGCCGAGATCCACGGTGGCAACGGCCTCCGCACCGTCATCGACGACTACGCCCGCAAGGACAGCACGCGCTTCTGGCTGAAGATCCTGCTCTACGTCGCGATGGCGATCATCCTGTTCGTCGGCACGCTGGTGATCTTCACCTTCGACCCGAACATCCACAGCTGACCCCACCACCAAGGAAACGGATATGCAGTTCCACAAGTACGACGTGGTGATCGTCGGCGCGGGCGGCGCGGGTATGCGCGCCGCCATCGAGGCAGGGCAACAGGCCCGCACCGCGGTGCTCACCAAGCTCTACCCGACCCGCTCGCACACCGGTGCCGCCCAGGGCGGCATGTGTGCCGCGCTCGCCAACGTCGAAGAGGACAACTGGGAGTGGCACACCTTCGACACGGTCAAGGGTGGCGACTACCTGACCGACCAGGACGCGGCCGAGATCATGGCGAAGGAAGCCATCGACGCGGTGCTCGACCTGGAGAAGATGGGCCTGCCGTTCAACCGGACGCCCGAAGGCAAGATCGACCAGCGGCGCTTCGGCGGCCACACGCGTGACCACGGCAAGGCCGCGGTGCGCCGGGCCTGCTACGCGGCCGACCGCACCGGTCACATGATCCTGCAGACGCTGTACCAGAACTGCGTCAAGCACGGCATCGAGTTCTTCAACGAGTTCTACGTACTCGACATCGCGATGACCGAGACCGAGGACGGCCCGGTCGCCTCCGGCGCGATCGCGTACGAGCTGGCCACCGGCGAGATCCACATCTTCCAGGCGAAGTCGATCGTGTTCGCCACCGGTGGCTTCGGCAAGGTCTTCAAGACCACCTCGAACGCGCACACCCTCACCGGCGACGGCATGGGCATCTACTACCGCAAGGGCCTGCCGCTGGAGGACATCGAGTTCTACCAGTTCCACCCGACCGGTCTGGCCGGGCTGGGCATCCTGCTCACCGAGGGTGCCCGCGGTGAAGGCGCGATCCTGCGCAACGCCGACGGCGAGCGGTTCATGGAGCGCTACGCCCCCACCATCAAGGACCTCGCGCCGCGCGACATCGTCGCCCGGTCGATGGTGCTCGAGGTGCTGGAAGGCCGGGGCGCGGGCCCGCACAAGGACTACGTGCTCCTCGACTGCACCCACCTCGGGGCCGAGGTGCTCGAGACCAAGCTGCCGGACATCACCGAATTCGCCCGCACCTACCTGGGTGTGGACCCGGTGAAGGAGCCGGTGCCGGTGTACCCGACCGCGCACTACGCCATGGGTGGCATCCCCACCAACGTGCACGGTGAGGCCCTGCAGAACAACGAGAAGATCATTCCCGGCCTGTACGCGGCCGGCGAGGTCGCCTGCGTCTCGGTGCACGGCGCGAACCGGCTGGGCACCAACTCGCTGCTGGACATCAACGTGTTCGGCCGCCGCGCGGGCATCGCCGCCGCCGAGTACGCCAAGGGCCACGACCACGTCGAGCTGCCGGACAACCCGGCGAAGCTGGTCCAGGGCATGGTCGACCACCTGCGCACCGCGCACGGTGGCGAGCGGGTCGCGGACATCCGCACCGAGCTGCAGCAGACCATGGACACCAACGCCGCGGTCTACCGCACCGAGGACACGCTGAAGACGGCGCTGACCGACATCCAGCGGCTCAAGGAGCGCTACGGCCGGATCTCGGTCCAGGACAAGGGCAAGCGGTACAACACCGACCTGCTCGAGGCGATCGAGCTGGGCTTCCTGCTCGACCTGGCCGAGGCGCTGGTCAACGCGGCACTGGCCCGCAAGGAGTCCCGTGGCGGGCACGCCCGCGAGGACTACCCGAACCGGGATGACGTCAACTTCATGCGGCACTCGATGTCGTACAAGATCCTGCCGGAAAAGGAAGACCCGGACGCCCCGCTGGGTCTCACCGGGTTCATGGCCGACATCCGGCTGGACTACAAGCCGGTGACCTTCACCCGGTACGAGCCGATGGAGCGGAAGTACTGATGACCGCTGTTGCTGAGAACACGGCCCACGACACGTCGAAGGTTCCCGCGCCGGAAGGCTCGGTCACCATCACGATGAAGATCCTGCGGTTCAACCCGGAGCTCGACTCCGAACCGCACTGGGAGTCCTACGACGTGCCGGCGCTGCCGACCGACCGGGTGCTCAACGTGCTGATGAGCATCAAGAACTACGTGGACGGCACCCTGTCGTTCCGCCGTTCCTGCGCGCACGGCATCTGCGGTTCCGACGCCATGCAGATCAACGGGATCAACCGGCTGGCCTGCAAGGTGCTGGTGAAGGACCTGCTGGCGAAGGAAGGCAAGCAGACCGTCGTCACCGTCGCCCCGATCAAGGGCCTGCCGACGATGAAGGACCTCTATGTCGACATGGAGCCCTTCTTCGAGGCGTACCGCTCGGTGAAGCCGTACCTGATCGCCTACGGCAACGAGCCCACCCGGGAACGCATCCAGTCGCAGGCCGACCGGGAGCGCTTCGACGACACCACGAAGTGCATCCTCTGCGCCTGCTGCACCTCCTCGTGCCCGGTCTACTGGAACGACGGGTCGTACTTCGGCCCGGCCGCCATCGTGAACGCGCACCGGTTCATCTTCGACTCCCGTGACGAGGGCGCCGAAGAGCGGCTGGACATCCTGAACGACTCCGAGGGCGTGTGGCGCTGCCGCACCACCTTCAACTGCACCGACGCCTGCCCCCGCGGCATCCAGGTGACCAAGGCGATCCAGGAAGTCAAGCGCGCCCTGCTGTTCAAGCGCGTCTGACGGCCCGCACGCCACGAACAACGGCGCCGCATCCTTCACCCGGAGGATGCGGCGCCGTTGTTTTGCTGGTCACCAATCGTGCCCTTGCCGAGCACACTCGGTCTTATGATTTCGGCAACCTCGGCTCGACATAGTCGGAGACCTTGCTCACCACTACGCATGCACCGTCGGTTGTCGCTGTCGCATCGTTGATATCAATTCGGCCCGAGCCCACCGCGATGCTGAGCAAACAATCCCCTTCAAAGCCGTTATTCTTGATTACAACCGCTTGACGCCCTTCAGGCGTAGTTGCATGTGACAACTGCCCACCCGTTTTGACTGCAAGGCCGTCGATTGCCTGTGTCGGGCGCATCGTGATACTGAAGACGTGTCCCAGGGTGTCGTTCGCTGTCGACTGGGACCACCTGCAACTACTTACCCCTTTACCCCCGAGGTCGCCTAAGTCTTGATGCGCCCCGACTCCCGGCGCGATTTGTTTCGCTTCCGTGTCGGTAAGGAGTGTGCAGGCATTGAGACCGGTTGCCACATTTGGCATAACCGTGGTCGAAGGCGCACTGAAACTCAAGGAGGCCGATTGATGACCCGCAGGTGGCACCCTTCCCGCCGGGGTGTCAGCGCAGGCCGTCAGTGCGAGAGCGGCAACGCCGAAAGTGGCAGCAAGGGCCGCCAGGCGCATCCGTTCCTCCTTAAGGGCGTGCAGGCTAGGACTTGAGAGTTCGGACGGTACCGTGCTCGCTGTCCTCGTAGTTCCGCTTCACCTGTTCGGAGGTGCCCGGGACTAGCTTCGCGATTCGCTCACGATTTCGGTAGCCTCGGCTCGACGTAGTCGGAGACCTTGCCGACCACCGAGCATGCGCTGTCGGTACTGGCACCCACACCCACCACTGCATCGAATAGGTCGACCCGACCGGAACCGACTGCGACGCTCACCATACAAGTCCCCCGACCTCTGATGTTCTTCACTATCGCAGCCTGACGCCCCTGACTGGTAGTCAAATTCAAGAGTTGCGCACTCGGGCCAACAACAATATCTTTCAACCCCTGGGCAGGCCGTACTGTCACACCAATCGCATGCGAGGGCGTGTCGTTCGTCGCCGATTTGTTCCAACTGCAGGCACTAGTGCCGGAGCCACCCTGTTCACCCAGATCCCGGTGCCCTTCGGCCCCGGAGACCACTTGCTGCGCCTCGGCATCCGTGAGCAGGGTGCAAGCGTTGAGCCCCGCCAAACCATTCGATCCCGGCGATTCACCTGAACTCGACATTGCCGTTTGACTGGCACTGGGTAGGGCTTGTCCGGTTTGGGTGCTCGTGCAGGCTGCCATCGTCATGGCGGTCGCAGCGATGATGATGATGGTGAGGGCTGCTGGGCGCACCCGTTTCCTCCGTGTCGGCGGGCTGGCTAGGACTTGAGAACTCGGACGTTACCGTGCTCGTTGTCCTCATAGTTCTTCTTGGCCTGGACGAGGGCATCACGGGTGTCGTCGAGGATCTGTTGCCACTGTTCGACGACCGCGTCAGCCGAGTTAGCCAGTCCGGTTCCACCTTGTTGGACATGCCCAGCAACCCGTTGCGCATAAGGTCCCGTACCCAGTTGCGGTGTCTGGATGACGTTGTTCACGGCCAGATAGAGGCCCGAAAGTTCCGTATATCCGGTGTTGATCGCGGCCATGAGGGCGTCGAAGCCGTTCTCGGTGATACGGAGCTGTCCGGACGCGGCGGCGTTCTTGAGACCCTGGGCAGCCTGTTTGGCCTGGTTGAGGGCCTGATCACTGACACCCGTTTGCACGGCGGCGACGATGTCCGCGATGAAGCCGGTCGAGCCGAGTTGGCCGCCGCCATCAGCTGGGATGTTGACTCCCATGGTGCTCCCTCCCCGAAGTCGTGTCCGGTTCGAAGGTAGCAGCGGCGGGGCGGCGCGGGACGTGGTTTGCCGTGTTTGGCGACCGGCCGGAGGGAGTTTCCTGACCGAAACGGTCACGCACCGACTTGACGGTCGCTACGATGAGGGCGTAGAGAGCGCTTCCAAAATCGGGTAGGGGGACGACGAGGATGACTTCTCCGTGGTCGACTGCTCCGCAGCCGCCGAAGACCTATGGTGACGGGCACAAGACGGCGCAGGACATCGCGGCGATGCCGGATGCCGAGCGGGAGCGCTACGTCACGGAGTCCATGTCTCCCGAGGACCGGGCCAACTACCTGCAGGACGCCGCGCAGGCGAAGACGGCGTCCGACCCGGGTTTGCTGCCCATTCTCGACCAGCTCATCGCGAGGGTCGAAGCGCAGGCTCAGGCCAACAAGTACAACCAGCAGACCATCGCGCAGACGACCACCGGGCAGACCCAGTACGTGGAAGGTCTGCCCGCGTCGGACATCAACTACAAGGCCGTCGACCACGCCGAGTTGCAGAGCTATGTCACCAACGGCCTGGACGCGGGGCAGGTCGGCACGACGTCGAACGGCTACCACGAGTTGGCGTCGTCGTTCGACCGGATCGCGACCGCGTTCAACGACGCGGTGAACAAGTCGCAGACCGAGTGGGAGGGTGACGCGGCCGACGCCGCACGCGGATACTTCACCAGTACCCACCAGTGGGCGGACGCGAACGCGCAGAATGCGCGGCTGGCGTCGGAGGTGACGTATCAGCAGTCGACGGCGGCGCAGACGGCGAAGTCGAGTATGCCCGCGCCGGTGCCGTTTTCGTGGTCGGATGAGATGAAGAGCTGGGCGACGTCGAATCCGTTGGATTTGGCGGACAACATCCAGAAGTCGATGGACAAGCAGCAGCAGAGCCAGCAGGCCCATGACCAGGCCGCGCAGGTCATGACCAGCTACGACCAGAACCTGTATGCCGCGGCGTCCAAGCAGCCCGTGTTCGCCCAGCCCCCCACCTTCACCCCACCCAACGGTGGCGCGATCGGCAGCGTGGTCGGCGGCGCCATCGGCTCGACTGTGGCCTCCGGCTACACCGGCCCCACCGGCGGCACCATCCCCGGCGGCGGTGGGGGCGGCTACAACGGTGGCCCTTCGGGCGGTCCCGGTGGCGGTAACGGGGGTGGGTCCCCGATCGGGAACCTGCCCGGCTATCCCACGCCCCCGCTGTCTGGTGGGGCCCGCACCGGTGGTGGTGGTGGCTCCTCGCGGCCGGGTGGCACCTCGGCGCAGGGTTACCAGGCGCCCGCCACCAACACCCCCACCACGTCGAACTCCAACTCCAACAGCCTGCCCGGGCTGGGTGGCATGCCAATGGGACCCATGGGTGGCGGGTTCTCCCCCGGTGGCGACAGCGAGGGCTACAGCAGCAAAATCGGCCGCGGCGGCAGCGGCGGTGGGTTCGGGCCCGGCAGCGGGTCCGCCGCGGGCAGCGGGTCCGCGGCGGGGGCCGGGGCGCAAAGCGGTGCCCGTGCCGGCGGTGCCGGAGCAGCCGAAACCGCCGCCGGCGGCAGCAGCGGCGGCCGCGGCGCCAGTGCCGCCAGTCGCGGTGGCATGGGTGGCATGGGCCACGGCGCCAAAGGCGAAGGCGCCGAAGACGAAGAACACACCCGCCCCTCCTGGCTCGTCGAAGCCGACCCCGACGACATCTTCGGCACCAACGAACGCACCGCACCCCCCGTCATCGGCGCATAAACACCGGCGGGTCCGTGCAGCGGGGGACGTTTGCTTCGAATGATTCGAAGCAAACGTCCCCCGCTCCGGCACCCCGGCCGAAGAGGGTCAGGCGCGGGAGCGGCGAAGGCCGCGCCAGCCGATGACCCCGATCACGGTGCCGAGGATGAACGACACGATGGTCAGGATCAGGTGCACCACGAAGAACGAGGTGGCCGAGCCGTCCGGCGCCCAGGACTGGGAACTGGCCCACAGGTTCTTCGCGAACGTGATCCAGATGATCCAGGACCAGACACCGAAGGCCAGCAGAAACCAGGCGACACGTCGAGACATGCTTCGAGTATCCCCCCGGTCGGTGCGGCCGGTCTTGCGGGTAAGCGCGACTGTGGTGCACTAATCTCCCAGTTCGTGCGCAGCGTTGATCCCCGGGCCGCCCTCGGTCTCGTCCTGGCCCTGCTGTCCGGGTTTCTGATCGGCACCGCCCCGACCGCCGCCGCGGTCCAGACCTGTCCGGACCAGCAGGCGCCCCCGCCGCCGGTGGACACCTCGGAACGGTCCGCGCCCGGCCAGCCTTCCCCGCAACCGCTGCCCGTGCCGGACCAGCCCGTGGGCGGCACCAGGATGGCCGAGTGCGGTGTGATCACCCCCGACAGCACGAACCTTCCCCCGGACACCACCGCCGCCTCCTGGGTGATCCAGGATCTCGACACCGGCGCGGTCCTCGCGGCGAAGAACCCGCACGCGCGCGAAAGACCCGCTTCACTGATCAAGACGCTGTTGGCGCTCGTGGTGATCCGGGAACTCCAGCCGAGCCAGGTCGTGGTCGCCACCCCCGAGGACGCGAGCCAGGAATGCACCTGCCTCGGCCTGGTCGCGGGTGGGAGCTACACCGTCGACCAACTGCTGCACGGCCTGCTCATGCACTCCGGCAACGACGTGGCGCACGCGCTGGCCACCGCACTCGGCGGGGTACCCGCCGCGGTGCAGAAGATGAACGCGCTGGCCGCCTCGCTGGGAGCGACCGACACCAGGGCGGCGACACCGTCCGGTTTGGACGGACCGGGCATGTCCACCTCGGCCTACGACCTCAGTCTGGTCTTCCACGCCGCGATGAAGGAACCGGAGTTCGCCGAGGTGGTGCACACCAAGGGCTTCCAGTTCCCCGCGCAGGGCGGTAAACCCGCCTTCGGCGTGGTCAACGATAACAAACTGCTCGGCAGCTATCCCGGTTTCCTCGGCGGTAAGACCGGTTTCACCGACGACGCCCGCCACACCTACGTGGGCGGCGCGGCGCAGGGCGGCAAACGGATCGCGGTGGTGATGATGCGGGCCGAGCAGCGGCCCACCCTGGTCGTCGCGCAGGCCGCGAAACTCCTCGACTACGGTTTCCAGTTGGCCAAGGCCGGGTTACCGTCGGTCGGGCAGTTGGTCGAACCGGCGGTGAGCGCCAACGCCAACAACGCCGCGGCGCCGGCGGGGGCCGTGGGCTCCGCTCCCGGCGCCTCTCACCGCGACGCCTTCGGCGTGACCGGCTGGGTGCTCACCGGGGTGGTCGCGCTGCTGATCCTGATCGGGTTCGTGCTCCAGCGCCGCCGCCGGGGCCACACCTCGTCGGCGGACTGACCCACCCGCTCAGCCGCGCCGCCGCCCTAGCCAGGCGAGGAACGCCCCGGCACCGAACGCACCCGCGACCGAACCGGCGCCGAGCCCGCGCCGGACCGGCACCAGCGGGCGGATCACCGCGGGCGGTGGCGGTTCGACCACGTTGACGATGTTCTCGGAGGCGGTCGCCGTCCACGCCGTGACGAACAGCACGAACCGGGAGACCAGGTTCGCGAACACCAGCAGGCCGATGATCGGACCGATCAGCACCCCGATCGGCGAGCCCAGCACACTGGCCAGGTAGATCGACCCGACCTGCTTGAGGATTTCGAACCCGACAGCGGCCATGACCGCGCCCTTCGCGGCGCTGCGCACCGAGACGTGTTCACGCGGGAGGCGGGAAAGCACCCAGAGGAACACCAGGGTGTTCGCCGTCAGCGACAGCACCACGGTGATCACGGTGAGCACGAAGGCGGCCCAGCCCTGGTCGGCCAGGCCCGCCTGTTTGAGCAGCCACCGTCCGATCCCGCCGCCGACCGCGGTGAGGCCGAACGACACGACCAGCGCCACCCCGAGCCCGACCAGCGCGAGCAGGTCCTTGAGCGTGGTGCTGATCAACGGCAGCTTCTTCTTTTCCTGGCCCCACTGTGCGGTGAGCGCGTCGCGCAGGTTGGTCATCCAGCCGACGCCGGAGTAGAGGGCGAGCACCAGACCGAGGATCCCGGTGGTGCCGCGCGAGTTGATCGCGGTGTTGATCAGGTCGTTGATCAGGCCCGACAGGCCGCCGGGGACCGAAGAGACGATGCCGGAGCGGAGCTGGTCGAGTGCGGCCTGGTTGCCTGCCAGCACGAAACCGGCGATCGAGAATCCGACCAGCAGCAACGGGAAGAGGGACAGCACGCTGAAGTAGGTGATCGCGGCGGCGTAGTGGTTCCCGTACCGCTCGCCGAAGGCCTCGCTGGCTCTGAACAGGTGATCCAGCCACGGGTGTTTCCGGCGCAGTCGGGGGATCAGTTTCTCTTTCGCTTCCGCCACACGCGGACGTTATCCGCCCGCCGCCGACCTCGCAATCCGCACCCGCCGATCTGAACCGGCGCGAAATCCGTTCTGGGACAAGGGATTTCGGTCAAGCCGGTCCCGGCGAACCCACCCTGGCGGAGGAGGGTGCCCCGGGCCCGGGTTGCCGCACTTCTACCCGAAGTGCGGCAACCCCGAAGACGGTCAGCGGCCTCCCGCGGCACCGGCGGGCGGACCACCGCCCGGATTGCCGCCCTGGCCGCCGGGACGGGCACCGCCACCGACGAGACCGCGGGTGTTGGTGTTCGCCGTCGGCAGCGGCTGGCTCAGATCGGCCAGTACCACCTGCTCACCGGCGTTCAGGCCGGTCTTGATCTCGGTGACGGCCGGGCCGACGACCCCGACGGTCACCCGCCGGACCTCGGTCTGCTGCCCCGACAGCACGGTCACGCCGGCCGAGTTCCCCAGCAGGCGCACCGCCGAGGTCGGCACGGTCACCGCGGCCTCGGCGGAACCGGTGACGATCGACACCGCGGCGGTCGCGCCCTGGTGCAGTTCGGTGCCCGGCGGCAAGGAGATGGTCACCGGGTAGCTCGGCGAGCCCGATGAAGTGGTGCTCGCCAGCAGCCCGATCGCGGTCACGCTGCCGGTGATCGGGGTACCGCTGCCGTCCGGGGTGACCAGCACCCGCTGTCCCGGCTTGACCTGGCCGGCCTGGCTGTCGCTGACCGCCGTGCTCACCTGGACCGCCCCGTGCCCCAGCACCACGATGCGCCCGCCGGAGGATGCCTGTCCCGCGGTGAGGCCGACCTGGCCGATGGTGCCGTCGATGGGACTGACCATGGTGGCCGCCGCCAGGTTCTGCTGGGCGACGGCCACCTGGGCGTTCGCCGCGTCGATGGCCGCCTGGTCGGCCGCCAACTGCTGGGCCGAGGCCGGGGTGCTCGTCTTCGTGCCCGGCGAAGAACCCGGCGAAGAACCCTGTGCGGACGAACCGGTGGAGGACCGCGAACCGGTCCCGGATTTCGGCGTCTGGCTGGGCGCCGCCTGGGTGCCCGGCGAGGTGCTCTGCGGTGTGCTCGCGGCTTTCGCGAGCATCGCCGACAGCGCGTTCTCCGCGTCGGCGAGCTTCTGCTCGTCGGTGGAGGTGGCCTGCTGGGCGTCCTGGGTCTGCTGGATCGCCGCGGTGCAACTGTCCACAGTGTCCTGGCTCGGTGGCTGCTTCGGATCCGGGTTCACCACCGGCTGGCAGGCCTTCTGCTGCGCGGTCAGCGCGGCGGAGACCGCGGCGAGGTCCTTGTCCACCTGCTGCTGGGCCTCGATCACGGCGTCCTGCGCCGCCTTCAGGTCACCGGAGCCGCCGCTGCCGGAGGTGCCCGCGGTGCGGTACAGCGCCGGGGTGACCCGCCCCGTACCCGCCGCGGTGCCCTGTCCGGACTGGTCGGCGGCCAGTCTGGCCTGTGCGGTGGCCAAAGTGGATTGCGCGCTGGCGAGCTGGCTCGACAGCGCGGTGGTGTCGAGCCGGGCCAGCGTCTGCCCGGTGGTGACCTGCTGTCCGGCCGTCACGCCGACCGAGGCCACCTGACCGCTCACCGGAAAGGACACGGTGGCCTGGTCGACGGCCTGAATGGTGCCGGTGGTGTCCAGGGTCGCGGTCACCGAGGCCGGGCCCGCGGTCGCGGTGCGGTAACCCGGCGCCGAGGACGCCGAGGTCGCCCAGACGACCGCGATGCCCGCGACCACCACGACCACGCCGGTCACGGTGAGCACCCGGCGAACGCGCTCAGCCATTCGTCCCTCCCGTGCGCTGACGGCCGCCGGCCGCGCAGCCGTTCGCACCGGCCTGGCTGATGGCGATCGCGGTCGCCGTCACCGCCCCGGTGTCGTCGGCCTTTCCGTTCGCCGTCACGCACTCGCCGACCTTGAGCGCACTGGAGTCCGCGGTCACCGCCTTGGTGTAGGTGGTGCCGCCGTCGACGGTGACCGTGACGTCGGTTTCCGCTCCGGTCTGGCGGTTTTCCTCCGCCAGCGTGAACCCGGTGGCGCTGACCGCGGTCACCTTGCCCGCCGCGCGAGCGCCGTTCGGATTGCCGTTCTGGCCGCCGGGTGCGCCGGAGGGCCGGTTCGGACGGCTGCCGCCACCGTTCTGCGGCCGCATTCCCCCGCCCGCACCGCATCCGTTCGCCGACGCCGCGGTGACCTCCACGCTCTTCGCGGTGATCGGCTGGCCGGTCCCGCCGACGATCACGCACGAGCCGACCGTGACATCGGCCAGCGCGGCGGCGACCCGGTTGGTGAACGTGGTGGTGCCGGAGAAGTTCACGGTCACCTGCCCGTCGGCGGCGTTCTGCACCTCGATGCTGGAGGCGGCCACCGCGGCGACCGTGCCCGCGGCGGCGGGGCCGCCCCGCTGCCCGTTGCCGGGGGCGGCGGGGCCGCTCGAAGCGGCGGCGCCGGTTCCGCCGCCCGAAGACGAAGAACCGCACGCGGCCATCGCCAGGGCGAGCACGGCCCCGGTGGCCGCGATGATCAGGCGTCGGATCGTCATGCCTTCCTCCGTGTCATTCGCTGCGCAACGCGTCGATGGGTGCCAGCCGAGCGGCGCGGCCGGCCGGGTACACGCCGAACACCAGGCCGATCGCGATCGCGGTGAGGATCGCGACGAGCGCGGCGACTGGCGAGATGGTGATCGGGATGGCGATCAGGTGCGGCAGGACCAGCGCGCCCGCGATGCCCAGGAGCGCGCCGAGCAGGCCGCCCGCCAGGCCGAGCACCGAAGCCTCCACCATGAACTGCCGCCGGATCGCCACCGGGCTCGCGCCGACCGCCTTGCGCAGGCCGATCTCGCGGATCCGCTCGGTGACCGAGACCAGCATGATGTTCATGACGCCGATCCCGCCCACCAGCAACGAGATCGCGGCGACCCCGCCGAGCAGCAGGGTCAGCGTCCTGCTGACCGAACTGGCCGTGTTCAGCAGCGACTGCTGGCTGTTGATGGTGAAGTCGGCGGAGGCCGCGCTAGCGAGGTGGTGCAGCACCAGCAGTTCCTGGTTGGCCTCCTGATAGGCCGCGGACAGCGTGTCCGGCGTGGTGGCCTCCAGGTAGATCGCCTGTACCGAGGTGCGGTTCGCGCCGCCGGTGAGGCGGTCGGCCGCGGTGCTGATCGGCACCACCGCCTGGTCGTCCTCGTTGAGCGCGGACGAGGTGCCCGCCGAGGCGAGCACGCCGATCACGGTGAACGGCGTGCTGCCGATGGTGACCGTGCGGCCCACCGCGTTGGTGCTGCCGAACAGTTCGGACGCGGTCGTCGGCCCGAGCACCACCACGGCGGCTTCGCTGGTCTCGTCCGCCTCGCTGAGGAAGCGGCCCTGGTCGAGGGTCTTGGCCCGCACCTGCAGCCACGGCGGCGTTGTGCCTACGACCGACGTGGTCCAGGTGGTGGCGCCGGCCGCCAGCGACGTGCTGCGCGTCGTGGTCGGGGCGACGCCCGCGATGTCCGGCGCCACACCGGGTGCGGCGAGCGCGGTGGCGTCGTGCACGGTGAGCGTGGTGGCCGAGCCGCTGCCGCCGCGCACTCCGGTGCTGGTGGTGGCGCTGCCCGGGGAGACCACGAGCAGGTTCGTGCCGAGGGAGTTGATCGCCGAGGCGACCTGGGCCTGTGCTCCCTGGCCGAGGCCGACGGTCAGGATCACCGCGGCGATCCCGATCAGGATGCCGAGCATGGTCAGCCCGGACCGGAGCCGGTGGGCGCGGATGGCCTCGAAGCTCGTGCGCAGGGTTTCCAGCCAGTTCACCGGTTCTCCCCCGTGTCCGATTCGATGAGGCCGTCCCGCAAGCGCACCACGCGGTCCGCCTGTGCCGCCACGTCTTCCTCGTGCGTGATCAGCACGATGGTGTGGCCCGCCTCGTTGAGCTCGCGGAACACCGACAGCACCTCGGCGGTCGAGTGCGAGTCCAGCGCGCCGGTGGGCTCGTCGGCCAGCACCAGCGACGGCCGGTTGACCAGCGCCCGTGCCAGCGCGACGCGGGACTGCTGGCCGCCGGAAAGCTCGTTGGGCCGGTGTTCGATCCGCTCGCCGAGGCCGACCCGCTCCAGCAGTTCCACCGCCCTGGCCTTGCGCTCGGTGCGCCGGACCCCGGCGTAACAGAGCGGGAGCTCCACGTTGCGCCAGGCCGACAGCCCGGGCAGCAGGTTGAACTGCTGGAAGACGAACCCGATGCGGCGGTTGCGGATCGCCGCGAGTTCCAGTTCGGACAGATGGCTGACATCCTCGCCCGCCAGCGTGTAGCTCCCGCTGCTGAGCAGGTCGAGACAGCCCAGGATGTGCATCAGGGTGGACTTGCCCGAGCCCGAGGGCCCCATGATCGCGACGTACTCGCCGTGCTCGACGCGCAGCGAAACCCCGCGCAGCGCTTCGACTTCCACCACGCCCGTGGAGTAGACCTTGCGGACATCCCGGACGTCGATCACCGCTTCCGGCACGCTCAGCCCCCGAACCCGCCGAGGCCACCGGTGCGGCCACCGCCGCCGAAACCGGTGCCGCGGCCGCCCTGGCCGTTCCCGGTGCCGGTGCCGGTGCCGGTCCTGGCCGAACCACCGGTCCCGGCCGGAGTGGTCACCATCACCTGCTCGCCCTCCGACAGTCCGCTGAGGACCTGGGTCATCCCGTTCGAGGTCTGCCCCACGGTGATCGGCTTGCTCGTCTGCTTGCCGCCGACCAGTTCGTCGACGGTGGCCTGCCCGCCGCTGTAGTGCACCGCGGCGCTGGGCACCGCGAGCACGTCGGTGAGCTGCTTGACCACGATCGACACGCTCGCCCCGGCTCCGGCGAACAGCCCGGTGGGGTTGCCGGTGACCGCGATGGTGACCGGGTAGCTGGGCACCGAGGAGGAGCCGGAGGGCATCACGCCGACCGAGGTGACGGTGCCGTAGACCGGTGTGGTGGCGCCGTTGGGCGTGATCACCGCCTGTTCGCCGGTCTTGATCTGTCCGACCTCGGTGTCGTCGACCCCGGCGTTGACGAGGTACGAATCGGTGGAGATCACCACGATCTGCGCGGAGGACGAGCTCGACGAGGAACTGGTGCTCTGGTTCCCGGACGAGGCGGTCCCGCCCGCCGAGGAGTTGCCCGACGCGCTGTTGCCCGAGCTGCCGGAACCGGTTCCGGTGGCGGAGACCTGCTGTCCGACGGTGAGGTTCACGGCCGCGACGGTGCCTGCGATCGGCGAGGTCATCGTCGCCTGTGAGAGCGCGGCCTGCGCGCTGTCCAACTGGTTCTGTGCCGCGGTGATCGCGGCCTGGTCCGCGGACAGCTGGGCGCTGGACGCGTTCGCGGTCTGGTCGGAGGACAGCTTCGACTGGTCGGAGGCGAGCGTGGACTTCGCCTGCGCCACGCTCGCCGACAGCGAGGCCGACTGCAGGGTCGCCAGCGTCTGGCCGGCGCTCACCCGCTGCCCCACCGTCACCTCGACCGCGGTGACCTGCCCGGCCACACCGAAGTTCAGGTTGCTCTGCTGGGCCGGTTGGATGGTGCCCGACGAGGAGACCGTCTGCTTGAGCGTGGTGGTGCCGACCGCGACCAGGCGGTACGCGGGGGCGGTGCTCTGCGGCCGGGTGACCAGCCAGATCGTCACCCCGGTGACGGCGACCACCACCACGGCGGCCCCGCCCAGGATCCACCGTCTCTTCCTGCGCAGCACGGCGACCTTCTCTCTTCACCTGAAGGAACCAACGGGCGAGAATCATCGCCGCTGATTCTTGGGAGTTTATGAGAAAAAGGCGCCGGGGAACCTGTGAATCAACTATGTATCGGACGGGAAACGGTAAAGAATGATTTACCTTCCGATGGGCAGGAAGCCGACCCGGTCGTAAACCACGGCGAGCGTCCGGGTGGCCACCTCACGTGCCTGCTCGGCACCCCGCGCGAGCACCTTGTCCAACTCGGAAATATCGTCCAGGTAGGACTTCACCCGTTCCTGGAACGGAGTGACGAACTCGACGAGAATCTCGGCGAGATCTTTCTTCAGGTCGCCGTAACCCTTGTCCTGGTAGGAGTTCTCCAGTTCTTCGATGGACTTCCCGGTCAGCGCGGAGTAGATGGAGAGCAGGTTCGACACCCCGGCCTTGCCCTCCGGGTCGAAGACGATTTCCCGCCCGGTGTCGGTCACCGCCGAGCGAATCTTCTTGGCCGACCGCTTCGGGTCTTCGAGCAGTTCGATCAGCCCATTGGGCGAGGACGCCGACTTGCTCATCTTGCTGGTCGGGTCCTGCAGGTCGTAGATCTTCGCGGTGTCCTTCACGATATGCGGTTCGGGCACCACGAACGTCTTGCCGAAACGGTGGTTGAACCGCTGCGCGAGATTTCGCGAAAGCTCGAGGTGCTGGCGCTGGTCCTCGCCCACCGGCACCGCGTGCGCCTGGTAGAGCAGGATGTCCGCGGCCTGCAGGATCGGGTAGGTGAACAGCCCGACGCTGGCGCGGTCGGCGCCCTGCTTGGCGGCCTTGTCCTTGAACTGGGTCATGCGGCTCGCCTCGCCGAAACCGGTCAGGCATTCCAGCACCCAGGACAGCTGCGCGTGCTCGGGGACGTGGCTTTGCACGAACAGGGCGCTGCGGTCGGGGTCCACCCCGAGCGCGAGCAGCTGCGCCGCCGAGACGCGCGTGCGCTGGCGCAGCACCTTCGGGTCCTGTTCGACGGTGATGGCGTGCAGGTCCACCACCATGTAGAAGGTTTCGTGCGTGTCCTGCAGCCGCACCCACTGGCGGAGCGCGCCGAGGTAGTTCCCGAGGTGGAAGGAGTCCGCGGTCGGCTGAATGCCGGAGAGCACCCGCAGCCGGGCTTCCGCGGTTCCCGTGGTGGAGGCGACCTGGTTTTCCTGAGCTTCGGACACACCCCGATTGTTTCAGGCGCCGCGCGCGGCGATGGCGGCGAGGTCCGCCGCGGGCCCCCGCAGCGACTGCCCCGACCGCCAGACCACGCGCAGCCGGCGGCACAGGTCGACCCCCGGCACCTCCAGCGCGACCAGCGTCCCGGCCGCGAGCTCGTTGGCCACGGTGTGCGCGCCGAGGACGGCCGGCCCCATCCCCTCCATCACCGCCGTCTTGATCGCGGTGGTGGAGGACAGTTCGAGCAGCGGATCGGTGAGCCGGTGCGGCGCCAGGGCGCGTTCCAGCGCCAACCGGGTGCCCGAGCCGGGCTCACGGCAGATCAGCGGGGTGTCCGCCAGTTCCTCCGGCCGGAGCTTTCGCCTGCGTTTCGCCCACGGATGCGCGGGCGCGACCACGAGTCGCAGTTCGTCGGTGGCGACGGTCTCGGCCCGCAGACCGGCGGGCACGTCAGGGCCCTCGACAAAGCCGAGGTCGGCCTCCCCGGCCAGCACCCGGCCCGCCACGTCGCTGGAGTTGCCCGACACCAGCGCGACACCGGTGCCGGGGTTGAGCCCGCGCAGCGCGGCGAGCCACTTCGGCAGCAGGTACTCCGCGACGGTGAGGCTCGCCGCGACCCGAAGCCGCCCGTCGCGTTCCTCACGGAGCGCGGCGATCCCCGACTCGAGATCGGCGGCGGCCTCGATCACCGGCCGCGCCCAGTCCGCCACGAGGATCCCCGCCCGGCTCAGCCGGGAGCCCCGCGGCGACCGGTCGACGAGGGCGACGCCGATGCGGGCCTCGAGTTGCTGGATGCGGGCACTGGCGGCGGGCTGCGAGATGCCGTGCTCCCGTGCGGCGGCGCCGATTCCCCCCAGCCGGGCCACCGACAGCAGCAGGTCGAACCCGGCCAGATCCGTGACACGTGACGGCAACGACATAAACACAGGCTATGAGCCCATCGAGCAAGGCGGGCTGGTGAAGCGACCGGTTTAGCCCGAACGTGTGGGACATGCTCACAAGCGCACCGTCCCTGCCCCGCGCGGGCAGCACCCCGAACTGGTTCGCCTCGGTGATGGGCACCGGGATCGTGGCCAACGCCGTCCCGGCCCTGCCGGTCCACCTCGCCGGGCTCCGCGCGGCCGCCACCGTGGTCTGGGCACTGGCCGCCCTCTGGCTCGCGCTGCTGTGCGGGGTGATGGCCCGGGAGTGGCGGCGCAACCGCGAGCACCAGTTGGCGCACCTGAGCGATCCGGTGCTCGCGCACTTCTGGGGCGCTCCGCCGATGGCGCTGCTCACCGTGGGCGCCGGCGCCCTCTCGCTCGGGCAGTCCTGGCTCGGCCTCGGCCCGGCGCTGGCCGTCGACGGGACGCTGTGGATCACCGGCACGCTGCTCGGGCTGGTCACCGCGGTCGGGCTGCCCTACCGGATGATCAGCGGGCGGCTCGAGACCGGCGAAGCGTTCGGCGGCTGGCTGATGCCCGTCGTGCCGCCGATGGTGTCCGCGGCCACCGGCGCGGCCCTCGTGCCGCACCTGCCGCCCGGCCAGCCGCGGCTGGCGTTGCTGCTGTTCTGCTACGCGCTGTTCGGCGTCAGCCTGTTCGCCACGCTCGCACTGCTGCCGCTGATCTGGCACCGCCTGGTACGGCTAGGCCCGGGGACCGTGCCCACCGTCTGGATCGTGCTCGGCCCGCTCGGCCAGTCGGTGACGGCGGCGAACCTGCTCGGCGCGGCCGCGCCGGGGGTACTGCCCGGTAGTTCCGCCGCGTTCGCGTTCGGCCTGCTCTACGGCGTTCCCACCTGGGGTTTCGCGATGCTGTGGCTGGCGCTGGCGGCCACTCTCACGTTGCGCTCCCAGTTGCCGTTCTCGCTGACCTGGTGGAGTTTCACCTTCCCGGTCGGCACCTGCGTGACCGGGACGAGCGCACTGGCGGCGGTGACGCACTCCGCGCTGTTCGCGGTGGCCGCGGTCGTGCTCTACGGGTTGCTCGTCGCCCTGTGGCTGACGGTCGCGGTGCGCACCCTGCTGGCGATGGCGACGCCGGTCAGGGCGACCGCCTTCCGCTGAGCGGCCCTACTGGACGGACGGGCGGTGCGGGGTGAAGACGGGGGTCTCGACGGCGGCCCCGGGGAGATCGGCGATTTCACTCGATGCGGCGACCGGCGCGGCCTCCGGGACGGCGGGGGCGGCAGCAGAGTCAGCGGAGTCGGCCTGCGCCTTGCGTCGCTGGCGGAGCACACCGAGCGCCATGCCCACGACGCCGAGGATGACCGCGGCCAGCCCCACCGGGCCGAGCACGCCGAGAGACATCGTCTCGGCCTCGGTCGCGGCCTTCGGCGTCTCGGCCGCCGCCGCGACACCGGTTCCGGTGGCCAGCATCGCCACCAGGGTCACGCTCATCCGCATCAGGAACCTGAGCAAGGTGCTTCGGCTGTGCACCGGGATGCCTCCCGCGACGAGTTTCTCGCCCTAGAACGACTGTCACACTAATGGGTGGGTATTTCCTTGTGAAAACTACCGAGCGTGTCAAGCCCCGGGGTTTTCCGTCGTTGCGCGGCAGAGATTAGCGCCCATCCGAGTCTCCCGCACAGGGGGTCCACCCAAAAACGTGTCGACCGGAGTTCGACGAGCGGAGAATGCGGGCCATGTGTCGCAGCATCAAAACCCTCCGGCCCCCGTTCGCCGAGCAGGTGACCAGCGAGGACGTCCGCGCCGCCGCCCTGCAGTACGTCCGCAAGATCTCGGGCTTCCGGCAACCGGCCGCCCACAACGCCGAAGCCTTCGAGCGAGCCGTGGACGCCGTCGAGCAGGCGACCGCGGAGCTCCTCGCGACCCTGCGGGTACGGGGCGGACACCCGACAGTTTGAGCTGTCTTGACAAACTTATTTTTCGGTGCGACCGTGGTCCCATGCTCGAAGTCACCGTGATCGACGATCCGGCCGCCGCCGAGGTCTCGCTCGACCCCGTCCGGTCGAAACTGCTGGCCGCGCTCGCCGTACCGGGATCGGCCACCACGCTCGCCGCGCAGGTGGGACTGTCCCGGCAGAAGGTCAACTACCACCTGCGGGCGCTCGAACGACACGGCCTGATCGAGCTCGTCGAGGAGCGCAGGAAGGGCAACGTCACCGAACGGGTGATGCAGGCCACCGCCGCCTCGTACGTCATCTCGCCGACCGCGCTCGCCGACGTGGCCCCCGATCCGGGCCGCGCGCCCGATCAACTCTCGGCGCGCTGGCTGCTGGCACTGGCCGCCCGGCTGGTTCGGGAGGTCGGCGACCTCATCGCCGGGGCCACCGCCGCCCGGCAGCGCCTGGCGACCTACGCGATCGACTCGGAGATCCGCTTCGCCACCGCCGCGGACCGGGCCGCCTTCGCCGAGGAACTCGGCACGGCGGTAAAGGCACTCGTCGCGAAATACCACGCCGAAAACGCGCCGGGCGGCCGCGGGCACCGCCTTGTCGTCGCCTTGCACCCCACGCTCAAGAAAGCCACCGGAAAGGAAGGGTGAACACATGTCCAAGGAATTCGAAATCAAGCGGGAAGTCGTGCTGGAGGCCACTCCGGAAGCGGTTTTCGAAGCCGTCACCGCGGGCACCGGAAACTGGATGTTCCCGGTCGAGATGGAGGCCGCCGCCGACGGGGTGGCCAACGATCCGAAGGTCCGCGCCTGGGAGCCGCCGAACCGGTTCGCGGTCCGTGTCGAGGGCGAAAACGGCTGGTTCAATGCGTTGGAGTACATCGTCGAAGCGCGTGACGGCGGCACCGCGACCCTCCGGTACGTCCACAGTGGCGTGTTCACCGACGACTGGGACAACCAGTACGACGGCGCCGCCAAGCACACCGACTTCTACCTCCACACCCTCGGCCAGTACCTCAAGTACTTCTCCGGCCGCACCGCCGCCTACGCCGCCGTTTCCGGCCCCGCCGCCTCCTCCGGGGAAAAGGCCATGGAATCGGTCAAGCAGGCGCTCGGCGTCACCCGGGAAGGCGAGACAATCCGGCTCGCACTGCCCGGCCTCACCCCGGTCGAAGCGGTCGTCGACTACCTGAATCCCTACTTTCTCGGCCTCCGCACCACCGACGCGCTGTACCGGGTCTTCGGCCGCAACCACTTCGGGGGCACCATGGACGCGGCCCACCACCTGTTCGGCGGCGCGGGCAAGGACGAGACCGAGCAGGCCTGGCGCACCCTGCTGGACGAGGTGTTCGCCGCGTGAGCGGACGCCAGAGCGCGGGAATCCTGCTGTACCGCAAGGAAAGTGACGGCCTGGAAGTCCTGCTGGGACATATGGGCGGGCCGTTCTGGGCGCGCCGGGACGCCGGCGGGTGGACGCTGCCCAAGGGCGAGTACGACCCGGGCGAGGAACCGGAAGCGGCCGCCCGCCGGGAGTTCCGGGAGGAACTGGGCCTGCCGGTTCCTCCCGGGGAACTGACCGCCCTGGGCAGCGTCCGCCAGTCCGGGGGCAAGGTCGTCACCGCGTGGGCGCTTCAGGCCGATCTCGACCCGGCCCTGGTGGTGCCCGGTACGTTCAGCATGGAATGGCCCCGAGGTTCGGGCCGGTTCCAGGATTTCCCGGAGCTCGACCGCGTCGCCTGGTTCGGGATCGACCAGGCGCGGGAGAAGATCCTCGCCAGCCAGCAACCGTTTCTGGACCGGCTCACCGAACTGGTGCCCCGCCCGCCACGATGAACGCGGCGAGGGGGACCGTAGTAAACATCCCTTGCTCCACCCGCGGTGCTAGGTCAGAGTGCCGTTCTGCGGAGCGGGCGGGAGCCAGCCGCGTCGCACGCTTTCCTCGATCATCGTCTCCGCGGCCTCGCCGAGGCGCGCCGAACCGTCGGTGATCAGGTCGCGGCGCTTCCGGACGCGGTCGGCGGTGACGCCGGGAGTGCGCCAGGTGCCGCCCCCGGCCATCCAGTTGAGCAGGAACGGCTGCAACCGGTCCATGGCCTTGGCGAACCGGGCCTCCGGCGTGGCACGGGCCTCGAACTCGTCCCACAGGGCGCGGTACGACGCGGCCTGATCCTGCGGCAGCAGCGCGAAAAGCCGCTCGGCCGCGGCCTGCTCGCGCTGCGCCTGGGATTCGCGGGCCTGCACGTCGTACAGCGGGGTGTCGCCCGCGTAGATCTCGACGAGGTCGTGCACCACCACGAGTTGCACGGTGTGCCCGACATCGATCGGCTCGTCGGCGTACTCCGCGAGGACGCTCACCATCAGCGCGAGATGCCACGAGTGCTCGGCGTCGTTCTCGCGCCGGTCCACGGCCGCGAGCGGCGACTGCCGGAGCACCGTCTTGAGCCGATCGGCTTCGATCAGGAAGGTCAGCTGGGCGCCGAGGCGATCACCAAGGAACGGCAGCGGGTTGCGGTCGGCCAGCAATGGTTCCGCCTGCCCGTCCGGAGTTTCGCGGGACCCCCGCAGCCGGTCGGCCCCGGTCGAGGCCGCGCCATCGTCACCCATGAAGCCTCCTCGTTCCGAAGCGGCGGAGCCGCTTGCCGCGGGCCGCCACGCAAACCATGCGCGCCCGGGCCCTACGCCCGCAGGTCGTAGTCGTAGGTCGCGGTGACGGGGGCGTGGTCCGACCAGCGCAGTTCGTAACTCGGCGCCCGCTCCACCACGACCGACGTGCACCGCTGGGCCAGTCCGGGCGTGGTGACCTGGAGGTCGATCCGCCAGCCCGAGTCGTTGTCGAACGCCTTGCCGCGGTAGGACCACCAGGTGTAAGGCCCGGGGCCCGCCGGGTCGAGCCTGCGCTGCACGTCGACATACCCCGCCTCGTCGTAGACGCGGCTCAGCCAGGCCCGTTCCTCCGGCAGGAAGCCCGAGTTCTTCTGGTTGCTCTTCCAGTTCTTCAGGTCGATCTCGGCGTGCGCGATGTTCCAGTCCCCGGCCACGATCACCTCGGCACCCGCGGCCTCGGCCTTCGCCCGCAGCTCCCGCAGATACGGCAGGAAGGCCGCCATGAAGCGCTCCTTCTCCGCCTGCCGCTCGGTGCCGGCCTCACCGCTGGGGAGATACAGGCTGGCCACCACGAGGCCGGGCAGGTGCACCTCCAGATACCGGCCGCTGTCCTCGAACTCCGGCTCGCCGAAGCCGACCCGCACCTCGACCGGCTCGATCCGGCTGTACACCGAAACCCCGTTGCGCCCCTTGGTGGCACAGGGCGCGTGGTATGCATGCCAGCCCGCCGGGGCCACCACGTCCTGGGGCAGCTGGCTCGTCTCGGCCCGTACCTCCTGGCACGCGATCACGTCGGCCCCGCTGGCGGCGAGCCACTCGACGAAGCCCTTTTTGACGGCGGCACGCATGCCGTTGACGTTGACGCTGGAGACGGTGACCACGACGCGCAGACTACCCGCGCCCACCGACAAAAGCTGGGACACTGCGGCCATGACGCGAGTGACCGTGCTGGGCAGCTGCGGCGCGTGGCCGGAACCGGGCCGGGCCTGCAGCGGATTCCTGGTGACCTGCAACGGCTTCCGCCTCATCCTCGACCTCGGGTACGGGACCGCCTCACGCCTGGACGGCGACGTGGACGCGGTGATCGTCACGCACGAGCATCCCGACCACTGCGTGGACGTCAGCGCGCTCGGCAGGCTCCGCCAGTACACCGAGGGGGCGCCGAAACTCCCGTTGTACTGCCCGCCGGGCGTGCTGCGGGTCCTGGAAGCGCTGGAGCCCCGGCCCCACCCTGCCACCGTGTTCGACCCGCACGACCTCGCCGAACCGGCGACCGTCGGCCCGTTCCGGCTCGAATCCCGGCTCCTGCCACACCATGTGCCCAACTACGGGGTACGGCTTTCGGCACCCGGCGTCACGATCGCTTACACCGGGGACGGCGGGCCGAGCCCGGAACTCGCCGAACTCGCCCGGGACGCGGACCTGTTCATCGCCGAAGCCACGCTGCAGGACGCGCCACCGGACACCGAACCGCGGTACCTGATGACGGCGGGCGAGGCGGCGGACTGGGCCGCCAGGGCGGGCGCCCGGCGTCTGCTGCTCACCCACTTCTGGCCCGGCAGCGATCGCGAAGTGCCGGTACGCCAAGCTCGTGCGCGTTTCGGCGGGGAGGTCCTCGCGGCGACCGAAGGTCTGGTCCTCACCCTCTGACCGCGCGCTGCCCTGCGCCTCAGCCGCAGTTGCCCTGGGCGGGCTTGAGGAACTCGGCCGCGGCCCACTTGTTGTCGCCGAGCTTGCGGAAGCCGTTCTGGACGTCGAGTTCGGCGCCGGTCTGGGCGTCCTTCTTGAACTTCCCGACGATCCCGGCGTTCGGGTCGGGCGCGGACCGCACGTTGAGCACATCCGCCGTCACCGTCATCACGCAGCCGGTCGAACCGGGGGTGGCGCCCGAGGAGGTGCGCTTGTCCGCACCCAGCACGTAGATGAGCCCGACCCCCACCAGCACCGCGATGATGGTCAGGGTGCGCTTCGGAATTCCCAGGATCACGGGGGCTCCTCGACGATGATCAAGAACACTCCCGGCCAGGGTAGCCATCCCGCGGTCACGGGGACCAGACGACCGGGCGGAAACCACCCGGAGGCGCCAACGCCGGTCATTCCCCCATCACGGCCGGTGATGGTTCCGTCTGCCAACCGGTGTGCTCGACGACCTCCGCCCGCGCCCCGGCCAGCAGGCGCGCCACCTCCGGTTCACGGACCGGATCGAACGGCCAAGACGCCTTCGAACGGCTTTCCCCCAACGCCCGCGCCAGGTGCCCCGCGTTGCCGTAGCCGGGGACGAGGATCTTGGTCAGGGAGGCGATCCGCTCGCCCCCGCCGACCACGTCGACCCGGGTGCGCGCCAGGCCGGTCGCCCGCGCCAGCCACAGCACCCCGCCGACGACCAACCGAAGCAGCAGTTCCACCAGATAGAACGGGAGCACGACCAGCCAGATCAGGAACTGCACGAGGTAAACGAAGGCCTCGACGGCCTGGCCCACGGCACCGACCGCGAACGCGGCGACCAACAGCAGCGGGAGCAGGTACAGCCACTGCCAGCCGCTGATCTCACGCTCGTCCCGGCGGCGTTCCCGCTCGGCCTTGCGCTCTTCCCGTCGCTGCTTGGCGTTCGCGAGCGCGTTCCGCTGCTTCTCGCTGAGCCGCTCGACGCGGTAACGCAAGTACCTGCCCGACGCCAGGTTCACCGGCTGGAACACCCGGTGCCAGGGCGTGAACTTCCGCCTGATCGCCCAGCGCTCTCCGCCGGCATCCTTGACCTGCACCGGTGCACCATACGCAAAGGGCGCGCCCGGCGGGAGCCGGAACGCGCCCTTTACCAGTGTGACGTCAGCCCTGGTTGATCTTCTTGGCCAGGTTCTCGTCCAGCGTCGCGAGGAACTCCTCGGTGGTCTGGTACGGCTGGTCCTTGCCGATCAGCAGCGCGAGGTCCTTGGTCATCTTGCCGCTCTCGACGGTCTCGATGACGACCTGCTCCAGCTTGCTCGCGAAGCCGATCAGCTCCGAGTTGCCGTCGAGCTTGCCGCGGTGCTCCAGGCCCCGGGTCCACGCGAAGATCGACGCGATCGGGTTGGTGGAGGTCGGCTTGCCCTGCTGGTGCTGGCGGTAGTGCCGGGTCACCGTGCCGTGCGCGGCCTCGGCCTCGACCGTCTTGCCGTCCGGGGTGCGCAGCACCGAGGTCATCAGGCCGAGCGAGCCGAAGCCCTGCGCGACCGTGTCGGACTGCACGTCACCGTCGTAGTTCTTGGTGGCCCAGACGTAGCCGCCCTCCCACTTCAGCGACGCGGCGACCATGTCGTCGATCAGCCGGTGCTCGTAGGTCAGGCCCTTGGCGTCGAAGTCGGCCTTGAACTCGTTCTCGAAGATCTCCGCGAACACGTCCTTGAACATGCCGTCGTAGGCCTTGAGGATGGTGTTCTTGGTCGAGAGGTAGACCGGGAAGCCGCGGTCGAGGCCGTACTGCAGCGAAGCGCGGGCGAAGTCCTCGATCGACTTGCGGTAGTTGTACATGCCCATCGCGACACCGCCACCCTCGGGGTAGCGGGCGACCTCGAACTCCATCGGCTCGGAGCCGTCGTCCGGGGTGTAGGTGATGGTCACGGTGCCGGGGCCGGGGACCTTGAAGTCGGTGGCCTTGTACTGGTCGCCGTGGGCGTGGCGGCCGATGATGATCGGCTTGGTCCAGCCGGGCACCAGCCGCGGGATGTTCCGGATGATGATGGGCTCACGGAAAACGACACCACCGAGAATGTTCCGGATGGTGCCGTTCGGGCTCCGCCACATCTTCTTGAGGCCGAATTCCTCGACGCGCGCCTCGTCCGGGGTGATGGTGGCGCACTTCACGCCGACCCCGTGCTTCTTGATCGCGTTGGCGGCGTCGATGGTGATCTGGTCGTCGGTGCGGTCCCGCTCCTCGATACCCAGGTCGTAGTACTCGAGGTTGAGGTCCAGGTAGGGGTGGACCAGCTTGTCCTTGATGAACTGCCAGATGATGCGGGTCATCTCATCGCCGTCGAGTTCGACGACGGTGCCCTCGACCTTGATTTTGGCCATGAGCAGCAATGCTCCTCTCGCGGATCCTCGCGTCTGGTTCTCAGCACTGTGTATGCGGTACAAGCGTACTGCTTGGGAGCGGGCCGGCGCCCTCAGTGGTGACGAACGCCAGTCTCCCAGTTTCCGCCGGGCCGCCCGGCCGGGGTCGCCGCGCCGCCGTCGTTTCCGGTCACGCACGGTTCGGCGTAACTTCCTTTGCGGAACCACGACCGCGTGGGAGGAGCGACATGCGTTTCGCCGTCAAGTCCGTACCGGAACACCAGAGCTGGGCCGAGATCCGGGACGTCTGGATCGCCGCGGACGACATCGCACTGTTCGAGTCGGCCTGGAACTGGGACCACTTCTACCCGCTGACCGGCGACACGAACGGCCCGAACCTGGAGGGCTGGACGATGCTCGCCGCGCTCGCGCAGGCGACCCGGCGCATCCGCATCGGCTGCCAGGTGACGGGCCTGATCTACCGGCATCCGGCGGTACTCGCCAACATGGCCGCGACCCTCGACGTGATCGCCGAAGGGCGGCTCGAACTCGGCCTCGGCGCCGGCTGGAACCAGCAGGAATGCGACGCCTACGGCATCGAACTGCCTCCGCTGCGCGAGCGTTTCGACCGTTTCGACGAGGGGGTGCAGGTGATCATCGGCCTGCTCAGCCAGGAGACGACCACCTTCACGGGCCGCTACTACCGGCTCACCGACGCCCGCTGCGAACCGAAGCCGGTGCAGCGCCCGCACCCGCCGATCGTCATCGGCGGTCGCGGCCCGAACCGCACCCTGCGCGCCGCGGCGCGGTGGGCCCAGCAGTGGAACGGCATCATGGCGACGCCGCGGGAATGGCTCGCGCTGAAGGACATCCTCGTGGAGCGCTGCCGGGAAGTGGGCAGGGACCCGGCGGAGATCACCTGCTCGACGAACGTCTTCCTGCGCTCGGAAGACGAGTTGGGCCGGGTCGCGGAGCAGGCGGCGGCCTTCGCCGAAGCCGGGGTCGACCTCCTCGTGGTCAACCTGCCGATCGGCGCGAAGCCCGCCATCCTCGAACCACTCGCCGAAGCCCTCGCGCCCCTCGCCTGAACTGCCGCGCTTCTACGGGATTTCCGGCAAGATGGCCGGATGACCGTGCAGCGCATCGTGCCCGACCTCGCCTGCGCCTCGCTCGAAGAAGCCAAGGGCTTCTACACGCGGGTGCTGGGAATGGAGGTCGTCATGGACCACGGCTGGATCGTCACGCTGGCCGAGCCCGGACGCCCCGAAGTCCAGCTGAGCCTGATGACCGACGACGCGACGGCGAGCGTGGTGCCCGTGGCCTCGATCCAGGTCGACGACGTCGATGCGGCGTACCGAGAGGCAACGGCCACCGGCGTGGAGATCGTGCACGAACTGACCGACGAACCCTGGGGCGTGCGCCGGTTCTTCGTCCGCGACCCGAACGGGAACGTCGTGAACATCCTCAGCCACTGAGCGAGGCCCGAAGCACGGACGCGGCGCCGCATCGGGGCGCGCGAAGAAGCGGCATGGGCTCCACGCGTGTCAGGATGGCCCCATGACCGCCCCTCTCCGCCTCACCGGTGACGCCGAAGCCGACCGGCTGCTGTCCGAGGACCCGTTCGCCCTGCTCACCGGGATGCTTCTGGATCAGCAGGTGGCGATGGAGATCGCCTTCGCGGGGCCGAAGAAGATCGCGGACCGGATGGGCGGGTTCGGCGTCGCCGCGATCGCGGAATCCGATCTGGACGAGTTCGTGGAACTGTGTGTGCGCAAGCCCGCCATCCACCGCTACGGCGGCTCGATGGCCAGGCGGGTGCACGCGCTGGCGCGGTACGTGATGGAGCGCTACGACGGACGGCCCGAGGCGATCTGGACGGAGGGCGAGCCCGACGGCAAGGAGGTCCTGCGCCGGTTGAAGGATCTGCCGGGATACGGGGACCAGAAGGCGCGCATCTTCCTCGCGCTGCTCGGCAAGCAGCGCGGGGTGCGCCCGGCGGGCTGGCGCGAAGCCGCCGGGGCCTACGGCGAGGAGGGGGCACGGCGTTCGATCGCGGACGTCACCAGCGCGGAGACCCTCGCCGAGGTCCGCGCCTTCAAGAAGGCCGCCAAGGCGGCCGCCCGCTCGTCCTGAGCCGGGGCCGGATCGGGCCGTTCAGCCCGAATAGGACCCGACGGTGTCCTTGATCTCGGCGGCTCGCCCGGAGCCGCTCTCCCTCGCGCAGTGCGCACAGCAGAAGAAACGGCCGTCGACGGCCACGCCGTGACCGAGGATGCGGCAGCCGCAGTACTCGCATTGCGGCGCGAGGCGCTGCGCCGCGCACTCGAAGCTGTCGAACGTGTAGGTGTCGCCCGTCATCGTGCGCACCTCGAAGGACATGGCGTATTCGTTCCCGCAGACATTGCACTTGGCCATGCCATCAGCGTGCGCGCGACCCCAGGCACCGGCAACCGGAGGAGCGCCCCCATCAGGTGCCCCGACGGCCCCTTTCGGTCCACTTTGGACCACTCGACGGGCCGGGGACCCCCCGTTACCCTGGTCGATGGGAGGTCACGTCTTTCCCGGAGGTACCCGCAATGCACGCAACCGTGGGAGACCGGATCGTGGTGCACGGCCGCACGGTCGGCGCCGGAGAGCAGCACGGCGAGATCGTCGAGGTGCACGGCGAGCAGGGGCAGCCGCCCTACCTGGTCAGGTTCGCGGACGGGCACGAAGGGCTCATCTTCCCCGGCTCGGACTGCGAAGTGGTGGCGCCGCGCGAACCCACCTGACGGCGCTGCCAGGCGAATCCGACGGCGAGCAGGCCGAGCACGTCCAGCAGCGAGGAGAACTCGGGCAGGACGCCCGGCCCGCCCGCCGTCAGCACGAGTCCGCCGACCACGCCGGCCAGGCCGACCCCGAGGTAGATCGCCGAGGCGTTGAGCGAAAGCAGCAGCCCGGAGGTCTGGGGCGCCAGTTCGATGAGCCGGTGCTGCACGGGAGGGTTGAACGCCCACGTGCTCATGCCCCACAGGAACAGCACGATCGCGGCGCCGGTGACGGTGCGCGCCACCAGCGGGAGCACGGCGAGGACGACGACCGCGAGCGTGATGACGGCCATCAGCGGCGGGCGGGAACCCCAGCGGTCCACCGCGCGCCCGCCGAGCACGTTGCCCGCGGCACCCCCCGCGCCGTAGCAGAACAGCAGCATGCTCACCGCCGTCCCGTGCAGGCCCGCCGTCGCGGCGAGCACCGGCGAGATGAACGTGTAGACGCTGAACGAGGCCACACAGCAGACGATGGTGGCGAACAGCACGACGACCACCCGGGGGTCCCGCACCGGGGTGAAGCGGTCGCGGAAGGGCACGGGGGCGGGTGGGGCGACGCTGGGCAGGACGGCCAGCACCGCCCCGGCCCCGGCCAGCGACAGGACCGCGACCATTCCGAACACGGCCCGGTAGCCGATGTGCTGGGACAGCAGATTGCCCACGGGGACCCCGAAAATGGTGGCCAGGGCCAGCCCGCCGAAGACGGCGGCGACGGCGCGGCCACGGCGCTCCGGTGGGTTGAGCTGCGCGGCCACGGCGCTGGCCACCGGGGTGAACACGGCCGCCCCGACGGCGGTGACCGCGCGGGCGGCGAGCAGCAGCCCGTAGGTGGGGGCGAGGGCGGCGAGCGTGTTGCCGATCGCCGCCACGACCAGCGCCGCGACCAGGAGCCGCCGCCGCTCCCAGCGGCCGGTGGCGGCGGCGAACAGCGGTGAGCCGACGGCGTAGGCGACGGCGAACGCGGTGACCAGCTGGGCGGCGGCCGCGGCGGACACGTGCAGTTGCGCGGACAGGACCGGCAGGAGGCCCGCGACGATGTAGCCGCTGGTGCCGACGGCGAAGGTGCCGACCGCGAGCACCGCCGTTCTCGGTGAGGACATCGACTCCCCTGTGTTTGACCGGCATCGAACTTCGATTCGTACCGTACTACGAACATGCTCGAAGTTCGAGCGTGGTCGTACGATGGGATCCATGAGCACGGACACAATTCCCTGCCCCCGGGCGGACGAGATGGAGATCTCCGCCGTGCTGCACGCGCTCGCCGACCCGGTGCGGCTCGACATGGTCCGCCAGCTCGCCGGATGCGCCGACGTGGCCTGCGGCGGCTTCGAGGTGTCCGTGGGCAAGTCGACGCTCACCCACCATCTGCGCATCCTGCGCGAGGCCGGGGTGATCAGCACCCGCCAGCGGGGCACCACCCGGCTGAACTCCTTGCGCCGCAAGGATCTTGACGAAGCCTTCCCCGGACTGCTTGACGCCGTGCTCACCGCCGGGCGCTGACCTGGCGCGTTACGTGGGAATCGTCACCCTTCCACCGGGATGACAAAGGTCCCGTCACCGGTTGACACTGGTCGCAGGACAGTCGAAGGGCCATCGTCGCGCCCGGGCTGTCCTTCTTCATACCCCTCGTCTGTATCGATGCAGATCGCACTGGAAAGGAGAACCGTGCCCGTCGCGCTGCTCGCGCTGGCCATCGGTGCCTTCGGAATCGGCACCACCGAATTCGTGATGATGGGGGTCCTGCCCCAGGCCGCCGCCGACTTCGGGGTGTCCATCCCCTCGGCGGGCTATCTGATCACCGCATACGCACTGGGCGTCGTCGTCGGCGCGCCCCTGCTCACCGCCGTCGCCGTGCGGCTGCCGCGCAAAACGATGCTGCTGGCCATGATGGCGCTGTTCACCGTGGGCAACCTGCTGTTCGCACTGTCGCCGAACCAGGAACTCGGCGTGCTCTTCCGCTTCGTCGCCGGACTGCCGCACGGCGCGTTCTTCGGTGCCGGCGCGGTCGTCGCCTCCAGCCTGGTCGAACCCGGAAACCGGGCGAAGGCCGTTTCGATGATGTTCCTGGGGCTGACGCTGGCCAACGTGGTCGGCGTGCCGCTGGGCACCCTGCTCGGCCAGCAGGTCGGCTGGCGCGCGACCTTCGGCGTCGTCGTCCTCATCGGCCTGCTCGCGCTCGCCGCGACCGCCCGGCTGGTCCCCCACCAGGGCCGCCCGGCCGAGGCTTCGCTGCGCACCGAACTGGCGGCCTTCCGGCGCCCGCAGGTGTGGCTCGCACTGGCGATCGTCACCATCGGCATGGGCGGGGTGTTCGCCTCCCTGTCCTACGTGACCCCGATGCTCACCGACGTCGCCGGGTACGCACCGCACAACGTGACCGTGCTGCTCGCGCTGGCCGGGGTCGGCATGACCATCGGCAACCTGCTCGGCGGACGGCTCGCCGACCGGGCACTGATGCCGAGCCTGTACTTCGCGCTGTTCGCGCTCGCCGCGGTGCTGGCGGTCTTCACCCTCACCGCGCACAGCAAGATCGGCGCCGCGATCACGATCTTCGCGCTGGGCGTCACCGGGTTCATGATCGGCCCGATGATGCAGACCCGGATCATGCAGAAGGCGGGCGGCGCCCCGTCACTGGTGTCGGCCGCGGTCCAGTCCGCGTTCAACATCGCCAACTCGATCGGCGCCTACCTGGGCGGCCTCGTCATCGCGGGCGGGCTCGGCCTGGTCGCCCCGAACCTGGTCGGCGCCATCCTGTCCGTGCTCGGCCTGTCCATCGCGGCGGTCTCGGGAGCCCTCGATCGCCGCGCGGTCGCGGCCCCGGCCCTCGCCGAGGCCTGAACCGGCGGGCTCAGCTGCCGAACGGGCCGTCGGTGATGGTGAAGGCCAGGAACAGCAGTACGGCCCCGAGACCGGAGTAGCTGAGCACATCCACCGGCCTGCCGCGGACGGCAAGCAGGCCGGCCCTGGCGCCGGGCAGCACCGCGCGGAACACCGCCGCCACGAGCAGGGCGCCGCCCACGATGACGGCGCCCTGCCGCCAGTGGTACTGCCAGATCCGGAGCGCGGCGACCGCCACCAGCGCGAGCACGATGCCGAAGGGCACCTGCTCGACGAGCGCCGCGCGGTTACCGCGAAGCCACGACACGTTCCGCCGCCTCGACCACGTTGGTGACCAGCATCGCCCGGGTCATCGGGCCGACCCCGCCGGGGTTCGGCGACAGCCAGCCCGCGACCTCCTCGACGCCGGGAGCGACATCGCCGGTCAGCTTGCCGTTCACGTGCGAGACGCCGACGTCGAGCACCGCAGCCCCGGGCTTGACCATGTCCGGGGTGATGATGCCGGGGACACCGGCGGCGGCGACCACGATGTCCGCGCGCCGCACCTCGGCCGCCAGGTCACGGGTCCCGGTGTGGCACAGCGTCACCGTGGCGTTCTCGCTGCGGCGGGTCAGCAGCAGGCCCAGCGTGCGGCCGACGGTGATCCCGCGACCGACCACGGTGACCCGCGCGCCGTCGATCGGCACCTGGTAGCGGCGCAACAACTCGACGATGCCGAACGGCGTGCACGGCAGCGGGCCGGGACGGTTGAGCACCAGGCGGCCCAGGCTGACCGGGGCGAGACCGTCCGCGTCCTTGTCCGGGTCGATCCGCTCCAGGATGCGGCCGGTGTCCAGGTGCGCGGGCAGCGGGAGCTGCACGATGTAGCCGTGGCATTCGGGGTCGGCGTTGAGCTCGTCGACGACCTTTTCCAGCTCGAACTGGCCGATGTCGGCCGGAAGGTCGCGCCGGATCGAGTTGACCCCCACCTTCGCGCTGTCCTGGTGCTTCATGCGGACGTAGGAATGCGAGCCCGGATCGTCGCCGACGAGCACGGTCCCCAGGCCGGGGGTGACCCCCTTCGCCGCCAGCGCCGCCACCCGGGGCTTCAACTCCGCGAAGATGGCGTCCTTGGTCGCTTTGCCGTCGAGAACCGTTGCCGTCACGGTTCCATTCTGACAGAGGGCACGGGGCGTAGTCGCAGCTAGACGCTCGGTCGCCCGCCTGACGCATAACCACTGGTCAATCGGGGTAGTGGGCCGGGTGGTGTGCATTCACTTCCGTGACCGGTCAAAATGGCGTGGTGGCTCAACCGACCCCCCAGCTGAATGCGACCGAGCAGGACACCCTGGTCAAGCAGATCGGACTCGCCCTGCTTCGGGCGGCGCCGCCCGACTGGCGCCGGGTGACCGCGCACTACCGCGCCGTCGGCCGGTACCACGAACTGACCGGGGAGGTGCTCACCGAGGACGGCAGCGTCCACGAGTGGACGGCCACCCATGACATCGCCACCCTGTTCGGCCGCCTCCGAGCCGGGATGTACCGCGAGGGCCGCGGAACCTGGTTCAACGCGCGGTACCAGCTCGACCACCCATCGAGCTACAACCTCGAATACGACCGGGAAGAGCCCCGCTGGGAATCCGAGCCCCCGCCGCCGGCCTACGCCGACGAGCTGCGGATGTTCCCGCGCGCCGAGGAGAACGTGCCGGAATGGCTCTTCCGCCGCCTTTCGAGCCCGTCCCCGGAACCGCCGCCCGTGGCGGCCCCACGCTTCCGGATGGCCCGCATCTTCGACGGGCAGGGCCCGGACGGGCGTCCGGTGTTCCACCGCCCCGAACTGGACCCCGATCAGCTGGACCGGCTCTACGAGTACCTCGCCTCGGCTCCGGTCGTGCTGTCGGAGCGCGGTTACGACCTCGACCGCCTGTCCTCGCCGCCCACCGCGAAGGTTCCGGTCGCCTTCCACACCGACGGCAGCTGGATCTGGCCCGCCGCGGTCAACTACTACCTGCAGGAATACGGCATCGCACCGGAAGCCGATCTGGTCGCGCACGTGCAGGGCGCCGGCTTCCGGCTCCCCGAGGTGCCCGAGCACATCCTGCAGGCCGCGGGTGCCCAGTTGCACCGGGGCGCACCGCCCCGGCCGCCGCGCCCGATGCCGGAGCCCCCGGCCCCGCTCGCGCACGCCCCGGTCGAGGAGCCGCCCCCCGCCCCGCAGGCACCGCGCCCCGCTCCGGTCGAGCAGCCGACCATGTTCACTCCGGTGGTCCCGGTGGTCCCGGCGGAGGAACCCGCTCCGACGCGGATACACGCGCCCGTGGCCCCGGTGGAAGAACCCGACGCGACACGGGTGCACGCACCGGTCGCCCCGGCGCTGGAACCCGACGCGACACAGGTGCACGCACCGGTGCCCGCGCCCGAGCCGGAACCGCAGCCCCCGGCCCCGTCGGAACCCGAACCCGTCGCCGAGAGCGGGCCCGCCACCCAGTTCGCGCCCCCCGTCCCCGCCCCGGTGCCGTCGGCACCGCCCGCACCGCCGCAGGACCCGGAGCTCTCAGAACTCTCAGAGCTCTCAGAGCTCTCAGAGTTCCCGGAGCCCCCGGTCCACGCCCGGCAGGCCGTGGACCGGCATGAACCGGAACCGGTCCTCGAAGACCTGCGCGGCAGGCTGCACGAATTCGGTGTGCCCGAGGCGGTGTACCGCATCGGTGAGCCCGCCGAGCAGGCCTGGAGCGTGGAGCGGACCGAGTCCGGCTGGCGCGTCGGCTGGTACGACGAAGAGCTCACCAACCCGGCGACGTTCGGAGCCGCCGAAGACGCCGCCGCTTTCCTGCTCGGCAAACTGCTGCTCGACCCGCGCACCCGTGAGTCGATCCCGCTGCCGGTCTGGGGTTCCCCGGCCGAACCGGCGCAGGAACGGCGGGATGCTCAGGCCGAGGCCCCGCAGGAACCCGCACGAGGGCACCGCTACGCCCCCGAACCCGAACAGGCTGCCCCACCGCACGAACACCGCTACGCCCCGGAACCGGAACAGGCCGCCGCGCCCCAAGAACACCGCTACGCCCCCGAACCCGAACAGGCTGCCCCACCGCAGGAACACCGCTACGCCCCGGAACCGGAACAGGCCGCCCCACCACAGGAACACCGCTACGCCCCCGAAGCCGAACACCGCTTCGAAGCGCCGCCTGAATCCCGCTTCGCCGCAGTGGAACAGGGATTCCGGCCCGAAGAGGACGCGAACGAGGCCACGCAGGAGCACCGCTTCGAACCCCCTCAGGAACACGGGTTCGCACCGGAACCGGAGGGCGCGGCCGAGTCCGCACCCGAGCACCGGTTCGAACCGGTGCAGGAAGCCATGGCGGGCCAGGGCCAGGAAGGCGTGTTCGCCGACCAGCGCGGGGCCGTAGCCGGGCACGAATCCGCTCACGCGTTCGCGCCGGAGGAGTCGTTCGGACAGGACCACCGGTTCGCGCCGGAACAGCAGACCGCCCCCGAGCCGGAGCGATACGCCGCCGAGCCGGAGCAGGAGCACCGGTACGTCCCTGAACCGGAGCGGTACGCGCCCGAGCCGAAGCAGGAACACCGATACGTCACTGACGAACCGGAACAGCAGGCCCTGGCCCCGGCCCCGGCCGCGCATGAGCGGTTCACGCCGGAACCGGAACACCACTTCACCCCGGAACCGGAACAGCAGTACGCCCCCACCGCGCAGGAACGGTTCACCCCCGAGCCAGAGCACCGCTTCACCCCCGAACCGGAACAGCAGTACGCCCCCACCGCGCAGGAACGGTTCACCCCCGAGCCAGAACACCACTTCACCCCCGAACCGGAACAGCAGTACGCCCCGGCAACTCAGGAGCATCACTTCGAGGTCGCTCAGGAACCTCGGTTCCGCCCGGGGGACACGGCTCCGGTGAACGGCGGGCCGAGCGCCGAGCGGCTCCGGGAGTCCCGCCGGGAGGAACCACAGCCCGAGCCGCAGTCGGCCCCGCTCTCCGAGCGGCTCGACGAGCCGGCCCCGGACTCTGCGCCCACCATGCTCGCCGCACCGGTGCCGCCGCCGCTTCCCCAGCGCGAGCCGTCGGGAACGGGCGGCGGGACGCCCTCGCCGGCGCCTTCCCCCTTGCCGCGCCGGGAACCCGCCCGCACGACCGCCGCGGGCACCTCCCAGAACGGCAGTGGCCAGCAGCAGTGGCCGATCCAGCCGTTGCCGGGCGAACCGCCGCTGACGCTGTTCCGGAGCAAGGAGATGCGGGAGCTGCCCCCGGGCAGTGAGCTGGACCGGTTCGGCGGTCCTAACGGGAACCTCACCTACGCCGCCGGTACCGCGTTCGAAGAGCGGTCGCTGGTGCCGGAGTGGATCAGCAGGCCGTACCACGTCTACCGGGTGCAGCGCCCGCTGGAAGCGCTGGCCGGGGTGGCCATCCCGTGGTTCAACCAGCCCGGCGGCGGGGCCGCTTACCTGCTGCCCGCTTCGGTCGAGGAGCTACTCGCCGAGGGCCACCTCGTCGAACTCGATGCGGGCGAGCCGCCCATCGCCTGAGCCGACGCACGCCGCCCCGGGTTCACTCGACGACGAGCCCGTGGGCGGCGGCGTAGGCGAGAGCCAGGTCCATGTCCACCCGTGCTCCCGCCAGCCTGGCCTGGACCAGTCCGTTCGCGTCGAGCTTGGCACCCCGCAGGTCGGCGCCGGAGAGATTCGCGCCCAGCAGCCGGGCACCCCTCAGATCGCTGCCACCCAGATCAGCACCATCCAAATTGGACTCGCTCAGATTGGCTTCCCGGAATCGCAGTCCGGACAGCGCCATCTTGCGCAGATCCGTCTTCGCCAGCGCGGTCAAGGAGAAATCCGTGTCCCGGGCGCTGACCGTCCGCAACCGGCAGTCCGTGAAGGACGATCCCAGCAGCGAGCAGCCACGCCACGAAACCCTGGCGAGCACCGTCCGCTCGAACACACAGGACCGGAACGCCGAATTCTCGTGCCTGGACTCGCCGAGATCCGCGCCCGTGAAGTCACATTCGTCGAAAGTACAGCCCCGGGTCAACAGTCCCCGCAGATCCGCGTCGGTGAAATCGCAGCGCTCGAACCTCCTGTTCTCCCAGCGTGCCTGCGGCAGCACCGCGTCCCGGTAGTCCTGCCCGATCTCCTCGTTGTCCACCCGCACAGCCTGTCACAAGGCGCCTGGGCGCTCACCTCACCGGAAGTCGCGTGACCGGGACGGGACCCGCAACGGCAAGTGCTGCAAGCGATCGGCCAGCACGCTGACCACCCCGTCGGCACGCTCGACCACGCCACGGACCAGAAGCGCCGGGCTGCCGCGGGCGATGCGGTGGTACCGGCTCCACAGTCCGGCCGTGCACACCACGTTGACCATGCCGGTCTCGTCCTCGAGATTGAGGAAGGTGACCCCGCCTGCCGTCGCCGGCCGCTGCCGGTGTGTGACCGCGCCGCCGACGAGGACTCTCACGCCGTCCTCGACCTCGAGCAGTCCGGCGGCGGGTACGACGCCGAGGCCGTCGAGATGCCCCCGGACGAACTGGGTGGGGAAGCTGTCCGGGGACAGGCCGGTGGCCCACACGTCCGCCATCGCCAGGTCGATCTCGTCCATCCCGGGCAGTGCCGGCGCGCTCGCCCCGACCAGGCTGCCGGGCAGCTTCTCCGGCCGGTCGTCGGCCACCGCCCCGGCCGCCCACAGCGCGCGGCGCCGGTCGGCGCCGATCTCGGCGAAGCAGCCGAAGGCCCCCGCGGTGGCCAGTGCCTCCACCTGCGGCCTGGTCAGCCGCACCCGTCGCGCCGTGTCGGCCATATCCCGGAAGGCACCGCCCCGGTCCCGCTCGGCCACCAGCCTTCCGGCCAGGGCCGCACCGATCAGCCGCACCGCGCCAAGGCCCAGCCGCACCGCGTGCCCGCTCCGGCCGTCCCCCAGCGGTTCGAGGACCGGGTACGGCAGACTCGCGTTGACGTCCGGACCGCGCACGGTGACCCCGTGCCGCCGCGCGTCGGCCACGAGCGACTGCGGTGAGTAGAACCCCATCGGCTGGGCCCGCAACAGCCCCGCGCAGAACGCGTCCGGGTGGTAGTACTTGAAGTAGGCGCTGGCGAACACCAGGTAGGCGAAGCTCAGGGCATGGCTCTCCGGAAAGCCGAAGTCGGCGAAGGCCATCAGCTTCCGGTAGATCCGCTCGGCCAGCGCCTCCCCGATGCCGTTGGCCGCCGCACCGGCATAGAACCGCGCCCGCAGCCGTTCCATCTTCCGGGCGGACCGCTTCGAGCCCATCGCGTTGCGCAGCGCATCGGCTTCCGCCGGGCTGAAACCGCCGACGTCGACCGCGATCTGCATCATCTGTTCCTGGAACAGCGGCACGCCCAGCGTTTTGCCCAGCGCACGCTCCAGCAGCGGGTGGTCGAAGTCCCACTTCTCCTGACCGTTCTTGCGGCGCAGATAGGGGTGCACCGAACCGCCCTGGATCGGGCCGGGCCGGATCAGCGCCACCTCGATCGCGAGGTCGTAGAACTCCCGTGGTTTCAACCTGGGCAGGGTGGCCAGTTGTGCGCGGCTCTCCACCTGGAAAACCCCGATCGCGTCGGCCGCCCGCAACATCCGGTAGATGTTCTCGTCCGCCAGATCCAGCTTCGCGAGATCGATCCGTTCGCCCTTGTGCTCGCGCACGAGGTCGAGCATGTAGTGCAACGCGGACAGCATGCCGAGACCGAGCAGGTCGAACTTGACCAACCCCACGGAGGCGCAGTCGTCCTTTTCCCACTGCAGCACACTGCGGTTCTCCCGGCGTGCCCACTCCACCGGGCAGACCTCGCTGACCGGCTGATGGCAGATCACCATGCCACCGGAGTGGATGCCCAGATGCCGCGGGAAGTCCTCGAGCGCTCCGGCCAGTTCCAGCACCGGCTCCGGGATGTCGTGATCGTGGTCGTCCTTGGTGCTGTGCAGGGGCCCCCAGCGGTCGATCTGCTTGCTCCACGCGTCCTGTTGCCCGGGCGAGTACCCCAGTGCCCTCGCCGCGTCCCGGATCGCCGAACGGGACCGGTAGGTGATCACGTTCGCCACCTGGGCGGTGCGCAGCCTGCCGTACTTCCGGTAGACGTACTGGATCACCTCCTCCCTTCGGTCGGACTCGATGTCCAGGTCGATGTCGGGATAGCCGTCGCGGTCCGGGGCGAGGAACCGTTCGAACAGCAGCTTCCAGGCCACCGAATCGACCTTGGTGATGCCCAGGGCGTAGCAGACCGCGGAGTTGGCCGCCGAACCCCGGCCCTGGCACAGGATGTCGCTGCGGCGGCAGAACTCCACGATGTCCCAGACGATGAGGAAGTAGCCCGGGAAACCGAGCCGTTCGATGATCTCCAGTTCGTGCTCGATCTGGGCGTACGCCTCGGGCCGTTCCTCCCGGGTGCCGTACCGCCGCGCCGCGCCGCGGTGGACCTCCTGCCGGAGGAAACTCGCCTCCGTCTGTCCCTCCCCCACGTCGAACGGCGGCAGTTCGGGGGCCACCAGCCGCAGGTCGAACGCGCATTCCAGGCCGAGAAGCGCGGCCCGCTGCACCGCCCCGGGATACCGCTCGAACCGGGCCGCCATCTCCTCGCCGGAGCGCAGGAACGCCATCCCGGAGGCGGGTAGCCAGCCCTCCATCTCGTCCAGGCCGCGGCGGGCACGGATCGCGGCCATCGCCGCGGCCAGGCGGTCCCGGTCCGGCACCGCGTAGTGCACGGCGTTCGTGGCCACCGTCAGTACGCTCATGCGGCCGGCCAGTTCGGCGAGCGCGTCGTTGTGCGCGTCGTCGTCGGGATGGCCGTGGTCGGTGAGTTCGACGAAGACGTTCTCACGCCCGAAAAGCTCGATCAACCGCCCCAGTTCCCGGGCGGCCTCCTCCGGTCCCTCCCGCAGCAGGGCCCGCCGCACCGCTCCCTTGCGGCATCCGGTGAGCACCACCGTCCTGCCCGCCACCTCCTCGGCGACGGCGGCCAGGTCGTAGACCGGGCGCCCCTTCTCCGCCCGCTGCCCTGGCGGCACCGGCTCGTCATGCCCCCTCAGCTGCCCGGCGGTGACCGCCCGGCACAGGGCCGAATAGCCGTCCTGCCGCCTGGCCAGCAGCAGGAGGTGCTCGCCCTCCGGATCGGCGATCCCGTTCTGTGGTGCGGACAGCCCGAAGCTCAGCTCGGTACCGAAGACGGTTTTCACGCCGAGTTCCCGTGCCGCTTCGGCGAAACGCACCACCCCGTACATGCCGTCGTGGTCGGTGAGCGCGAGGGCGTCCAGTTCCAGCCGGGCCGCCTCCTCCACCAGTTCCTCGGGATGGCTTGCCCCGTCGAGGAAACTGAAGTTGGAATGGCAGTGGAGCTCGGCATAGGGCACCCTCCTGCGTCCCCCGGTGTGGTCGTCTCCCCGGGGCGCCGGTAGACCGGCGGGCCGGAGGTAGCCCTCGCGTTTCCGGCTCCAGGCGGGGGAATCCCCGCCGTCGAGCGGGACCGGTTCACCGGAGAGGGTGCGTTCCAGCCTGCGCCAGGGGACCGGCGGATTGTGCCAGCCCATGGTCTAGTCCAAGGGGGCCCGCGGCACGGGCAGCCAGGACACCACCGGTTCCGTCTCCCGTCCGGTGGCGAGCTCCCCCGCACCCGAGGGTTCCGTGTCCAGCCACCGCTGCAGATGCCAGAGGTAATCCTCGTCCATCAGTCGTACACTCCCTCGACAGTCCATTGTGGATTTTCCTGTCCGGTTCCGGTGAGCAGCACCGCGAGCTCCGGCTCGCCCGCCAGCACCGCCTGGATCCGGACCTGCTCACGGGACGGGCCCGCGGCCCCCGGTCGCGCACCGGCCCGCCATGGCCCGGCCCAGTCCAGGACCGGGCGGGGCGTCTCGCCCGGCAGCCCCACCGCGACCGGCGGTGCGGCCAGTTCCCGGCGCCGGGTGAGCCGGACCGGCTCACCCGCGGCGTCCAGCACCCGGGCCGGAACCGCCTGTTCGAACACCGTGGCCGGGGACGGCGCGGGCAACCGGCCCGGCCACGGTTCCTCCGGTGCGCTCTCCCGGGCCCGCCGATCGCCCCAGGGCACCAGGCGCACCCGTTCCGCTGGGCCACGGCCGCCGTCGAGCACCGCGGTGAACACGCTCTCCGGCCCCAGCAGCCCCTGCACCCGCACCAGCGCCCGGCCCGCCTTCTCCTCGGCGAGCTCGTGCCCGTCGCCCAGATCACGGGCATCGGCATTGCCCCGCCACAGGCCGAGTTGCAACGACTGCCCCGCCACGGTCTCCTCAGGAGCCAGCCGCAGCAGGCTCACCCCCGAACTCAGCCCGCCGCCGCGAAGCCAGCCCTCGAACTGCCAGCGGACGCGGTCCGCGATCCCGTGCGGGGTCAGCGGTTCCGCACACCGCCAGACCCGGCTCAGCTCCTCGCCTCGTTCGGTGGTGGCGTAAATCCCCAGCCGGGTGCAGGCGAGACCATGACCGGCGAGCCCCGCGTGGAAGCGGTCGGCCAGGGTCTTGGCCACGAACGCCGCCGCGTCCACCCGCTCCAGCGGCGGATCGAACTCCTTGACCACCGCCAGTTCCGGCGGCGGACGGCGCCGGTGCGGCGGCCGTTCCGACCGCCCGCTCGCCAGCCGGTGCGCCAGCAGGCCCGCACTGCCGAACCGTGAAACGACATCCCGCCCGGCCAGCCCGGCGAACGCGCCGAGCGTGCGCAAACCCAGACGCCGCAACAGATCCACCAGCTCACCGCGCCCGGCCTCCGGCTGGTCGAGCTCGGCGATGCTCAACGGAGCCAAAAACTCCCTCGTCGTGCCTCGCTCCACCAGCATCGACCGGTGCGCCGCCAGCGTCGCGGCGAACAACCCGTCGGCGACCCCGATCTGGCACTCCACCCCTGCCCGGGTGGCGACCTGATCGGTCAGCAACTCGGCGAGCCGGAGCTCACCGCCGAAGTACCCGGCCGCCCCGTCGACCGGAACCGCGACCACGCCCGGCCGCACCACCTCGACCCCGACCACCAGTTCTTCCACCGCGGCCGCGACCGGCTCGAACAACCGCGCGTCGCGGGCTTCGTCATGCCCGAGCACCGCCAGCTCCGGACAGCGGGACTGCGCGTCCCGCCGTCGCATGCCCCGGCGCACACCCGCCGAGCGGGCGACCGCGGAGCAGGCCACCACCCGGTTCGCGGAGAACACCGCGGCCGGCCGGTGCGCGGGCACCCCCGCGGCCGTGGCCGCCGCGACCGCGGGCCAGTCCGGGCACCACAGCACCAGCATCCGTGCCGGGAACTCGTCGTCCCGGCCGCTCATCCGGCCTCCTCGGCCGGTGCGGTGCCGCCGGGCGTGAGGCCAGGAGCCGGGGCTCGGCGGGCTCCCGCACCCGCCGGCCCCGGCAGCACCAGTTCCGCGCACCTCGGCCGCGCCGCCGCACCCCGGCCGGCGACCCGGACCTCGATCCGCCGTTCCCGCAACCGCCCGTGCCCGGCCGAGGGGCCCGTCCACTCCCCGGCCGAACAACTCACCTCGAGCTCCGCCCCCGGCCAGGCCCCCAGGGACAGCAGCGCCGCGCCGCGATGCCGTGCCCGGGTGGACAGCCGCCGGGCGATCGAGGGACTGAGCGCGACCCCGGGGGCGACCGCGACCAGATCCATCCCGTCCAGCAGGACGGCGGTAACCGGCGCGAACTCGGCCCCGGGCCTGGGCACCAGCGCGAGCCTGCGCACCTCGACCCCGAGCTCGGCAGCGGCGACCAGGCCCAGGTTCGGCATCCCCACCGCGGCCGCCCACGAGCCGGTCGCGGTGGCCTCGGCCAGCAGCGCCAGCAGCAGGGAGGTCGATCCGCGCACCGCCACCGTGCCGCCCCGGCGCAGGCCACCGGCGGGCAGGAGTTCCCGCAGCTCCGGCAGCACGGGAAGCACCTGGCCGGTCGTCCGTGCGTGCGCGGAGGCCGCGGCGACCCCGCTCGCCGTGCTCATGCCCGGCAGAGCCGCCAGTTCCGCGACCGTCACCGCAACCCCCTCACCGTGCTTCGGCTCCCGCTCGCCAAGGGGCGCGAGGGGAGGGAAACTCACCGTGGGGAAGCCGGTGACCTGATCTGAACGTCAGTCGAACACCAGTTCGACAAGTTCAGTCTGCAATGCCGCCGCCACCCTGTCAAGCCGGGAACCCGGCCCGGACGCGAACAGGGCCGCGAGGGAATCCCTCGCGGCCCTGCCTGCGGTCTCGGTCCAGCGGATCTCAGTGGGTGAAGTGGCGCGTGCCGGTGAAGTACAAGGTGATCCCGGCCTCCTCCGCGGTGGCGATGACCTCCGGATCGCGGATGGAACCGCCGGGCTGCACGACCGCGCGGACACCAGCCTCGATCAGCACCTCCAGCCCGTCCGGGAACGGGAAGTAGGCGTCCGAAGAGCCCACCGCGCCCTTCGCGCGTTCACCGGCGCGCTGCACCGCGAGCCGCGCCGAGTCAACCCGGTTCACCTGGCCCATCCCGACACCCACGGTGGCCCGGTCATGCGCGAGCACGATCGCGTTGGACTTGACCGAACGCAGCGAACGCCACGCGAACTCCAGGTCGGCCAGGGTGTCCGCGTCGGCGGCCTCGCCGGTGACCAGCGTCCAGTTCTCCGGGTTGTCGCCCGGAGCGTCGATCTTGTCCACGGTCTGCACCAGCATGCCGCCCGAGATCGGCCGGAACTCCAGCGGATCCGGGTTGGCCAGCGGCGGCAGGCGCAGCAGGCGGATGTTCTTCTTGCGCTTGAGCACTTCGAGCGCGTCCTCGTCGAAGTCGGGCGCGACCACGACTTCGGTGAACACCTCGGCGATCTGCTCCGCGGCCTCCAGGGTCAGCGGGCGGTTGCTGGCGATCACGCCGCCATAGGCCGAAACCGGGTCGCAGGCGTGCGCCTTCCGGTGTGCCTCCGCGATGTCCGCGCCCACCGCGATCCCGCACGGGTTCGCGTGCTTGATGATCGCGACCGCGGGCTCGGTGAAGTCGGCGGCGGCACGGCGGGCCGCATCGGTGTCCATGTAGTTGTTGTAGGACATGGCCTTGCCGTGCAGTTGCTCCGCGTGGGCCAGCCCGTCCCGCCAGTGCTTGTACACCGCGGCCTGCTGGTGGGGGTTCTCGCCGTACCGCAGGATCTCGCCGCGCTCCCAGGTGGCGCCGGTGACGTCCGGAAAGCCGGAGTCGTCGGCCGGAGCGTAGGAGTTGGCGAACCAGGCCGACACCGCCATGTCGTACGCCGCGGTGTGGGCGAACGCCTGCGCGGCGAGCCGCTTGCGGTCCTCGAACTCGAACCCGCCGTCGCGGACCTTCTCCAGGACCCAGCCGTACCGCGCCGGGTCGACCACGACGGCCACGCTGCCGTGGTTCTTGGCGGCGGCGCGGACCATGGCGGGCCCACCGATGTCGATGTTCTCGATGCAGTCTTCTTCGCCCGCACCCGAGAGGACGGTCTGCCGGAACGGGTAGAGGTTGACCACCAGCAGGTCGAACGGCGCGATGTCCAGCTCACGCAGCTGCGCCTCGTGCTCGGGCCGGTTCCGGTCCGCGAGCAGCCCGGCGTGCACCCGCGGGTGCAGCGTCTTCACCCGGCCGTCGAACGACTCCGGGAACCCGGTGACCTCCTCGACCGGCGTGACCGGCACCCCGGCGTCCGCCAGCGTCTTGGCCGTGCCGCCGGTGGAGACGATCTCCACACCGGCCGCGTGCAGCGCGGTGCCCAGCTCCAGCAGGCCCGTCTTGTCCGACACCCCGATCAGTGCTCGCCTGACCGCTCGCCGTCCCGTCACCGGAAACTCACCTTCCGTCCTTCCACCGTGCAACCACCTCGGCCCAGCCGTTCCACCACGTCGACGAGCAGGCGCCGTTCCACCACCTTGATCCGCTCGTGCAGCAGGGCCTCGTCGTCATCGGTTTCGACGATGACGGCCTCCTGCGCGATGATCGGCCCGGTGTCCACGCCGGCGTCCACGAAGTGCACCGTCGATCCGGTGACCTTGACCCCCATCGCCAGCGCGTCGGCGACCGCGTGCATGCCGGGAAACGACGGCAGCAGCGCCGGATGGGTGTTGATCACCCTGTTCGCGAACCGGGCGAGGAAGTGCGGCCCCAGGATCTTCATGAAGCCCGCCGAAACCACCAGGTCGGGCCGGTACGCGCCGACCGCCTCGGTGAGTGCCTTGTCCCAGGCCGCGCGATCGGGATGGTCGCTCATCCGCACCGTGAAACCGGGTATCCCGGCCCGCTCGGCACGCGCGAGCGCCTCGACACCGTCCCGGTCCGTGCCGACGGCGATCACCTTCGCCGGGAAGGCCGGCCGCTGGGTCGCGTCGATCAACGCCTGCATGAGGGTGCCGGAACCGGACGCGAGCACGACCACCTTGACCGGCGTGGGCAGGTCCAACCGACTGGACTCCAACGCCTCTCCTTCGCCCGCGATTAACCTTGCGACCAGCCTAGCTGGGCTCTTCCGGCTCTTCCGAGGTGGGCGGCGCCTCCACCACGGCGGGATCTTCGGGTTCTCCGGCCTCCCCGCTCTCGTCGGCCGGCTCGAATTCCGGTTCCTCCGGCAGTTCCTCCAGAACCTCTTTGCCGTCTTCTCCCCCGGGCTCCAGGCCCGGGTCTTCCCAGGTCGTGGGCACGGACCGGCGCCGGGGACCGGTCAGCCACGCCACCAGCGCGCCGGGGACGGCGATCCAGCCGAAAGCGGCCACCGACGTGAGCCCGGCCGGGATCACCACCGGACCGAACGAGCCGCTGCCGAGCCTGCCGCCTGCCAGCGTGCCGAGCACCACACAGGCGAAGCCGACCACCGTGCTCGCGATGAGGACGGTGCGCAGGCGGGCCCACGGATTGCCGTCGCTGTGCCGCAGGTACCAGCCGACCAGGGCACCGACACCAGCAGGCAGCAGCATCAGCATCGGCCACCAGCGAGCCTGGTGTTCCGGCAGGCCGGCGAGCAGGGGCAGGCCGGGGAGCGCGCCGCCGTGGAAGACGAACGGCGTGAGCGACACCGAACCGAGGGAGAACCCGGTGCCGACAGTGAACGCGAGCGCACCGATCACCGCGTTGGGCAGGTATCCCAGCGACAGCAGCAGCATCCCGGCGCCGCTGCCGAACCCCGGCGCATTGGTGCCGAACAGTTCGCGCGCCGTGCCCCCGGAAACGGCGAGCGTCACGGCGAACACGAGCGCCCCGGCCGCGAGCAGACCCGCCATGCCGAGCGCACCCGCGCGAAGGCCGCGCAGCGCGGCGGGGTCGAGGTACTCGCGTACCACGCCGGCCAGCCCACACTGGCGGGCCAGTCCGGCGGTCGCGCCGACCCCGGCGACGAGAGCGGGAACCAGGAACGCGGTGAGTGGTTCCACGGTGCCGGCCCGGCCGTTCATCCCGATCGCGACCAGCACCCCGAACAACGCGTGGGCGACGACCATGGGCGCGACCACGTTCACCGCCTGGCCCGGGTCGCGGTAGCCGAGACGGCGGGCGGCGTGTGCGGCGGAACCGGCGACGAGCCGGGCCATCCCGGCGGTGGCGAGCAGGGGTAGCACTCCCAGTGGCCTTCCCCCGATGGCGACCGGGACTTGGTAGGCCGCGAGCAGGCCGGGGCCGGCGGCTCGCAGGACACCGGCGATGGAGAAACGCGCCGCCGGTGCCAGCACGGTGATCAGGGCGAACAGCGCGACGACCAGGGAGTAACCCGCCAGCAGCGGACCCACCGCGGCCGCGAGCAGCGTCCTGGCCGCGGCAGTGGGCCGCTCAACGGCCCGCCCGGCACCCCCTCGCCGGTCGCCTGCCCCGGCACCGGGGCGCGAACGCGAGGTGAGCAACTGCATGTCCGGCACCCTCGCACCGCGGCCACGCCGTTCGGATGTGCCACGCCGCCGGTCGGTCATGGTCCGGCCCACACCTCACCCGCCAGGGGGGCGAAAAGGCCGCCACCACGGTCCTCAGCGCCCGTGATGACGGCCTTCACGACTTCTCTCAGCCCTGCTGGGCGGTGCCGCCGGGAGGGGTACCGGGGCCACCCGGCTGCTGGCCGGACTCGGCCGGGCGCGGCTGGTAGAACTGCCCCTGCTGCGGGGCGTAGACGGTGGACTGCGGGGTCACCGGCGGGCCGAACTGGGTGCCCTGCGGCCCGCCCGGCGCGTCGCCGCCCTGATGCTGCTGGCCGAAGGCCTGCGGCGGCTGCTGCTGGCCGTACGGCTGACCGTAGACCGGCTGCTGCTGCGGGCTGGGCAGCTTGAGTACCCCCTGGTCGAACAGCAGGGTCGCGATGGCGACCAGCATCTGCAGGATGCCCAGGATGAGGATCACCGTGAGCACCCCCGGCGTGTCGACCCGGGCCGGGACCCTGACCACCGCCAGGATCGCGTTCAGCCCGCCGAGCACGCTGAACAGCGCGGCGAAGGGCAGGATCTTCGGCCCCTGCGGCAGCACCTTGAGCGCCGCGAGCAGGCCGCCGGCGAGGAGGAAGTTGATCGCCCAGTCGGCGCCCGACGCCTCGTCGGAGAACCCGATGAAGTAGTTGACCAGGCCGAGCAGCGTCACCGCCAGCGACAACAGCACCGTGAGGTTGCCGACCGACAGTGTCGCCGAGGGCGCCTGCTGCTGTGGGAAGCCGCCCGTGCCGGGTGCCTGGGGATGGGAGTGTGCGCCGCCACCCTGCTGGGGGTAGCCCGGCCCACCGCTGGGGAAGGTCATCCGTGCTCTCCTGTCGTTTGCCTGAAGCCAGGCGGCCGATTCGTCCGGAAAAAGCTAGCGCCAGTGGTCCGGAACCGCCCCTCGGCCTATCCGACGTACGGCGGCGGCAAACGGTTGCGTCGACTTTTCCGGGTGGAAGACGCGACCGGCCGGGCCCCCGCAGGAGCCCGGCCGGTCGTGTTCGGATCACCGCTCAGTGGAGCTTTTCGTACAGCTCACGGGCGAGTGCGGCGGTTTCGGAGGGGGTCTTGCCGACCTTGACACCGGCCGCTTCGAGGGCTTCCTTCTTGGCCTGCGCGGTGCCGGAGGAGCCGGAGACGATGGCGCCTGCGTGGCCCATGGTCTTGCCTTCGGGCGCGGTGAAGCCCGCCACGTAGCCCACGACGGGCTTGGTGACGTTGTCCTTGATGTAGGCCGCGGCGCGTTCCTCGGCGTCGCCACCGATCTCACCGATCATCACGATGACGTCGGTCTCGGGGTCGGCCTGGAAGGCCTCGAGTGCGTCGATGTGGGTGGTGCCGATGACCGGGTCACCACCGATGCCGACCGCGGTGGAGAAACCGATGTCGCGCAGCTCGTACATCATCTGGTAGGTCAGGGTGCCGGACTTGGACACCAGACCGATCCGGCCCGCACCGGTGATGTTGGCCGGGATGATGCCCGCGTTCGACTTGCCGGGGGAGATCACACCAGGGCAGTTCGGGCCGATGATCCGCGTCTTGTTCCCCTTGGCCACGTTGTGGGCCCAGAAGTAGGCGGAGTCGTGCACCGGGATGCCCTCGGTGATGACCACCGCGAGCGGGATCTCCGCGTCGATGGCCTCCAGGACCGCGTCCTTGGCGAACTTCGGCGGCACGAAGATGACCGACACGTTGGCGCCGGTCTCCTTCATGGCCTCCTCGACCGTGCCGAACACGGTCAGGTCCTTACCCGCGATGGTGACGGTCTGCCCGGCCTTGCGGGCGTTGACCCCACCGACGATGTTGGAGCCGGCCTGCAGCATCTTGGTCGCGTGCTTGGTGCCCTCGGACCCGGTCAGGCCCTGCACGATGATCTTGCTGTCGGAATCCAGGAAAATCGACATAGCCCTTACGCTCCCGCCGCCGCCAGCTCGGCGGCCTTGTCCGCGGCGTTGTCCATGGTGTCCACCAGCGTGACCAGCGGGTGGTTGGCCTCGGCGAGGATCGCGCGGCCTTCCTCGACGTTGTTGCCGTCCAGGCGCACGACCAGCGGCTTGGACGCCTCGTCACCCAGGATCTTCAACGCCTCCACGATGCCGTTGGCCACCGCGTCACACGCGGTGATACCACCGAAGACGTTGACGAACACGCTCTTGACCGCCGGGTCGTTGAGAATGACGTCCAGACCCGCGGCCATCACCTCGGCCGACGCGCCACCACCGATGTCGAGGAAGTTGGCCGGCTTGACCCCGCCGTGCTTCTCGCCGGCGTAGGCCACCACGTCCAGGGTGGACATGACCAGACCCGCACCGTTGCCGATGATGCCGACCTCACCGTCGAGCTTGACGTAGTTGAGGTCCTTCTCCTTGGCCTTGGCCTCCAGCGGGTTCTCGGCCTGCTTGTCCACCAGCTCCTCGTGCGAGGGGTGCCGGAAGGAGGCGTTGTCGTCCAGAGTGACCTTGCCGTCCAGGGCGACGACCTTGTCCTGCGGGTCGCGCACCAGCGGGTTGACCTCCACGAGCGTGGCGTCCTCGGCCACGAAGGTCTCCCACAGCTTGACCACGACGTCCGCGGCCTGCTCCAGGATCGCCTCCGGGAACCGCGCCACCGTCAGGATCTCCACGGCCTTGGCCTTGTCCACCCCGGCGATCGCGTCCACCGGCACCTTCGCCAGCGCCTCCGGCCGCTCCACGGCCAGCTGCTCGATCTCCATGCCGCCCTCGGCGGAGGCCATCGCCAGGAAGGTGCGGTTGGCCCGGTCCAGCAGGAAGGAGACGTAGTACTCCTCCGCGATGTCCGAAGCCTCGGTCACCAGCACCCGACGCGTGATGTGGCCCTTGATGTCCAGGCCCAGAATGGCCTCGGCCTTCTCCTGGGCCTCGTCGGCGTTCTGCGCCAGCTTCACACCACCGGCCTTACCCCGGCCACCGGTCTTCACCTGCGCCTTCACCACGACCTGCCCGCCGATGCGCTCGGCCGCAGCCCGGGCTTCCTCCGCACTACTCGCTACCGCGCCGGGCAAAACCGGCACACCGTGGGCGGCGAACAAATCCTTCGCCTGATACTCGTAGAGGTCCACTACTCCAGTCTCCTGACGACAACACGCCACTGTGCTCAACGCTCGGCCACGAGGAACGGGGTGGTCGGCCTGGCTCGGCGGCGTGCCTGTTGCAAACCATGCTGCCGGACGAGACGACACTATCGAGCTGCGGAGAAACGCGGGGCGCCACCTCCGGTGAACTCTGTCACCGTATGGATCCAGTGGGTCGTTTCGAGTTGTGAAACGCCCCACGTGCGGCCATTACGGCCGCCAGAACGAGAGCCAGTACACAGCCGAGCGCGAGCCACCAGCCGAGACCGGCGTGCGCCCCGGCGATCTCCGAGCCCGCCAGCGGGAGCTCCGCGACGCGCAGTCCGGCGAGGCAGGCGGCCCCGGCCAGCAGCGCGGCCGCCCGCGCCGGGCGGCACCGGGGTGCGAGCGTCGCGGCACCGAGCACCAATGCCAGGCCGAGCAGCAGACCCCAGGACGGCGTCCCGAAGTTCGTCGAAAGCGCCGGTTCCACGTAGTCGGGGGCGACGATCACCGGTGTGCCGAACGCGCCGACGGCCAGGATCGCCCCGGCGACCAGCGGAGTGACCAGATCGGGCCCCGGCGGCACGGCCGCACCCGCGGTTTCGTCCAGTTCGTCCCGTTCCACCATTCCCGCCACCACCGAGCAGCAGCCGGTGGCGCCCGCGGCGACGGCGGCCGTCGCCGTCCACAGCACACCGGTCCCCGGGCTGAACGCACCACCGAGTTCGGTGGCGGTGATCGCGGTGGTGAGCACCGCCGTCGCGGCCAGCGGCACACCGGCCCAGGCGACCGACAACGCCGGTCGCACGAGTGCGGCCACCCTCGGCGGGAACATGGCCGCTCCGAGTACCCCGGTCGGCAGTCCGGCGGCGAGCAGCAGCCAGCGCCAAGGGCTCTGCGGCCCCGGCAGTCCGTGCACCATGACCACCTGCGGGGTCAGCGTTCCGGCGACCGCCGTGACCAGGGTGATCGCGGCGAGTGCGCCGGTGACCTTCTGGAGCCGGGTCTTCCCCGGCAGACTCGCTTCCGCCGCCTCGTCGTCACCCGAGGGCGGGCGGACTTCGGTGACGGGCAGGAAGGCCACCACGGCCAGGCCCAGCGCTCCGGCCAGGACCACGATCGGCCCGGCGGCCACCGCCACCCCCGTCAGGACCAGGCCGGACACGAGGTTCGGCAGCGACACCGCCACCGCCGCCGCCGTCACCCCCAGCAGTCCGCCCCGGCCGAGCTCCCCGGTTCCCGAGCTGAGCGACAGCCATGCCGCGACCGGCAGCGCGAAGGCGAGCAGCAGGCAGCCCGCCAGTACGAGCGCCGGGGCTTCGAAGGCGCTGCCCACCGGCAGGAAGGCGTCGTCGGTGGACAACGGTGCCATCAACACGCCCACCGCGGCGATGCCCGCGAACAGCGTTCCGGCCAGCAGGCGACCTCGGCCCACGTTCCCCGGCTCGGCCCGTGCTCCGAGCGCGCTCACCGCGGCGACACCTGCCGCGACGGCGAAGACGTGGCCGGCCAGCAGCAGCCACAGCCCGGCCGCCGGAGCAGGCAGTTCGAAGACCTGCGTCCGGTAGAGCTCCGGCCTGGTCGCGACCGAGGGATCGGCCAGGAACTGGAGGTCGGCCACGGCCCGCCCAGGAGCAAGCGCGGCCGCCCCCGCCAGCACCCCGGCGGCCGCCGAGATCCGCGCGCGCAGGACGAAGACGGCCACCAGTGCCATCGGGGCGAGTGCCAGGACGATCAGCAGGGGCGCACTCGAATAGCCCGCCGCACCGCCCGAGACGACGGGTAGCGCCGACCCGAGCGCGCCCAGGACGGCTGCCGTCGCGCCGAGCGCGATAGCGGTGTGCAACGTGGCATTCGGCCCTTCGAGGGCGTCCGGCCGCCGGGATTCGGTCGGCAGATCAGTCCGGGTCATTGTCAAGGAACGCTAGCAAGGAGCCCCGCGCTCCACCTGCGGCGCCGATATTCCGCCTGCCAACAAACTCCCCTCTCCACGTAATCGATCTCACACCAATGGGGTAATTGCGGTTCCACTCTCCGTTATCACTCCTGTTCGCGGGCGCGCATGGTGGACACATTCGGCCCACCGCGGGGCGATGCCTTGCCCGGAACCGTCCCCCTTGGTTACTGTCCCCGGGACCCCATTACGGTCAGGTCACAAAGCGGACGCCGAGCCAACCATCCCCGAGGTGGCTCACCGGGTCCCCCGCCCCGGGTCCGCCGAGCTGACTCCCCGAGTAACGGAAGGCCCCACCTTGGCTCGACACCGCTCCCCCAGCGGCGAAGCCCCTTTCCCGGAACTCGATGACGCACTGGAGGGTGCGGTCGTCCGTGTCCGGGGTGGACACCGGCTTCCCGCACCGCCGTCGGCCCTGCGCGGCCGGGTCGTGGTCGCCGCCGTCGCCGCCGGCGCTTTCGCCGCCGCAGCCGCCGGGCAGACCCTGCAGAGCCTGCACTCCGGCAACTCCGGCGGCGTGACCCCGCTGGCGAACACCAAGGACGCCAGCGCCGCCTTCGCCCTCGGCGGGGACGCCCCCGCCGGCGCTCCCGAACTGCTGCCCGCGGCGCACTTCACCGACGCCTCGGACGAGGTGCAGAAACTCACCGACAGCGCGGCGGTCACCCAGGCCCGGATGGACCGCGATGCCGCCGCGGCCCGCGCCGCCGCCGAAGAGGCCGCCCGCCCGAAGACCTGCCTGCCCGCGCAAGGCATCTTCACCTCGGGCTACGGCGCCCGGTGGGGCACCACCCACTACGGCATCGACATCGCCAACTCGATCGGCACCCCGATCTACGCCGCCTCCGACGGCGTGGTGATCGACGCCGGTCCGGCCAGCGGCTTCGGCCTGTGGGTCCGCATCCAGCTCGCCGACGGGACCATCCAGGTCTACGGCCACATGAACACCTTCTCCGTGCACCAGGGCCAGCAGGTCAAATGCGGTCAGAAGATCGCCGAGATCGGCGACCGCGGCCAGGCGACCGGCCCCCACCTGCACTTCGAGGTCTGGCTCAACGGCAGCAGGAAGATCGACCCGCGGCCGTGGCTCGCCGCCCGCGGCGTCTACCTCTAACACCTGCGGCCCGCCCTCGGCGCACCCGGAAACCCTCGGTCCAGGCCACATCCTGCCCTCCCCTTGCTCGAACCCGTGTTCGAGTACAGGTATAGCGGAGGGGTCCGACAGTTTTCGCGTCGCCGGGGCCGCGCGGCCCCGGCGAGCTCAGAGCTTGACCATGGGGACGCTGCCGACCAGCATCAGCTTCACCTTGCCCGAGGCGCCGAAGTCGATGGTCGCGGTCGCACGCGGGCCCTCGCCCTGCGCCTCCACCACGGTTCCCAGGCCGTACTTGTCATGGCTGACGCGGTCACCCACGTCCAGTTTCAAGGCCACCGTGTTCTGCCAGCCCTTGAACGAGGTGGTCCGCATGCCTCGCGAGGCGAGGCCCGCCTGTGCCGAGTCCCCACCGGTGGTACGGCGGCCCCAGGTGGTCGCGGCCCGCGGCGAACCGTAGGAGTTCGTTCCCGCGACCGGCTCTTCCCGCTTCCAGTCGACGAGATCGGCCGGGATCTCGTCCAGGAAGCGCGAGGCCGGGTTGTTCATCGGCTGCCCCCAGGCCGAGCGGGTGATCGCACGGGAGAGGTAAAGGCGCTCACGGGCACGGGTGATCGCGACGTAGGCCAGCCGCCGTTCCTCCGCCAGTTCCGCCGGCTCCCCCAGCGCGCGCAGGTGCGGGAAGACACCGTCCTCCCAGCCGGCGCAGAACACCACCGGATACTCCAGGCCCTTCGCGGTGTGCACGGTCATGAGCGTGACCACGCCGGCGTCGTCGCCGTCCTCCTCGCCGTCGGGGACGGGGATCGAATCCGCGTCCGCGACCAGCGACACCCGTTCCAGGAAGGCGGGCAGCGAACCGGGCTCCGGGACGCCCGCGTCCTCCTCTTCCGCCGGGGGCGGCAGCTCGGCCGCGGACTCGGTGAATTCGCGGGCGACCGTGACCAGTTCGGTCAGGTTCTCCACCCGCGAGGCGTCCTGCGGATCGTCCGATTCCTCCAGTTCGGCCCGGTAACCGGTGCGGTCCAGTACCGCCTCGAGCACGTCCGCCACCTCGACGCCGTCCTCGGCCAGCGCCCTCAGTTCGTCCAGCAGCCCGACGAAGGCGGTGATCGCCTTGGCCGAGCGCGGGTTGAGCAGCGGCACCTTCCCCTCGGTCGCCTCACGCAGCGCCGTGGCGAAGGAGACGCGTTCCCGCTCGGCGTGCGTGGCGATCACGGCCTCGGCGCGCTCGCCGATGCCTCGCTTGGGCACGTTCAGGATGCGGCGCAGGCTCACCGTGTCCTCGGGGTTGGCGATCACCCGCAGGTACGCCAGCATGTCCCGGACCTCGCGCCGCTCGTAGAACCGGACACCCCCGACGACGCGGTACGGCAGGCCGAGCCGGATGAAGATCTCTTCGAACACCCGGGACTGGTTGTTGGTGCGGTAGAACACCGCGACGTCGGAGTAGCGGGCCTCGCCCCGGTCGGCCAGCGCGTCGATTTCGCCCGCGACGAACGCTGCCTCGTCGTGCTCGTTGTCGGCGACGTAGCCGCCGATCTTCTGGCCGTCGCCGGAGTCGGTCCACAGACGCTTGTCCCTGCGGTTGGGGTTGCGGGAGATGACCGCATTGGCCGCGGACAGGATGGTCTGCGTGGACCGGTAGTTCTGCTCCAGCAGGATCGTGCGCGCGTTCGGGAAGTCCCGTTCGAACTCCTCGATGTTGCGGATCGTCGCGCCGCGGAAGGCGTAGATCGACTGGTCCGCGTCCCCCACGACGCACAGCTCGGCCGGCTCGACACCGGACCCGTTCGGCTCGGTGCCCACCAGTTCTCGGACCAGCGTGTACTGCGCGTGGTTGGTGTCCTGGTACTCGTCGACCAGGACGTGCCGGAACCGGCGCCGGTAGTGCTCGGTGACCTCGGGGAAGACCTGGAGCAGCTCCACCGTGCGCATGATCAGGTCGTCGAAGTCCATCGCGTTGGCCAGCGAAAGCCGCCGCTGGTACTCGGCATAGACCTCGGCGACCCGCCGCTCGAGCTCGTTGGTGGCCGTCTCCGCGGCCGCGGTGGCGTCCTTCAGCTCGTTCTTGAGGTTCGAGATGTGCACGGCCAGGACGCGCGCCGGGTAGCGCTTGGGATCGATGTCGAGATCCCGCGCCACCAGCGTGATGAGCCGCTTGGTGTCGTCGGAGTCGTAGATCGAGAAGTTCGACGACATGCCCAGCGTCTTGGCCTCCCGGCGGAGCAGCCGCACGCACATCGAGTGGAAGGTGGACACCCACATCGCGTTCGCCCGCCTGCCGACCAGGTCCGAGACGCGCTCACGCATTTCGGCGGCAGCCTTGTTGGTGAACGTGATGGCCATGATCTGGCCGGGCTGGGCGCCCCGCTCGGCGAGCAGCCAGGCGATCCGGCGGGTCAGCACCCTCGTCTTGCCCGACCCGGCACCGGCCACCACCAGCAGCGGCGCTCCGGCGTGGGTGACGGCTTCGCGCTGGGCCCGGTTGAGGTCGGACAGCAGGTCGGCGTCCCGGGCCGTGACGGTCGAAGGAGCCGGCTCGGGCAAGGGGAGATCGAAGAGGGTGCTCATCGGGGATCCACGCTACTAGAGACTGTTTCGAAGTGGTTTGCGTAGCGGCTCCGCCGCTACGCAACACGATCTGGGGGGACCGACGGTGTACCGCACGGACGTACTCGGCGATGTCGCCGGTGGACAGATGCGGGATGGCACCCCGGGTGCGGAGCATCGACTCCATGACCACTGAACCCACCGGAATCCGCGCCTCCGACGCCGATCGCGAGCGGACCGCCGCCCTGATCCAGCGCGCGAGCGCCGAAGGCCGTCTCACCCTCTCCGAAACAGAACAACGCCTCGGCGAGGTTTATGCCGCCAAGTACCTCGGCGAACTGGCCGGCCTCGTCGCCGACCTGCCGCAGGAACAGCCGCAGCGCCACTGGTTCCCGCCGCCCCTGCGGCTGCACGCCGCGGTGGCAGTGCTCCTCTCGGCGCTGCTGATCGTGCGCTGGGCGGTTTCCGGCGCACCGTTCTTCTGGCCCGCCATGCCGATGTTCTGGCTGGGCGTGAGCCTGCTCGCACACGCCGCGATCCGGTCGCGGCGCCGCGCTGTGCCATACTGAGGGTGTGCGGCACGCTCAGCGATTTTTTTACGGGACCCGGACTCCGGCTCCCGTGATCGCGTAGTGCTCTCCACGCCATCAACGTCAAGCCCCGGAGTCCACGGACCCGGGGCTTTCTTCGGCTCTGGGCCTGGAGTCCGGACCGACCGGAGGTCCCGATGAACGCACAGACAGACGACAAGGGCGCTGTTTCCCCGGCTTCCTCGGCGGAGCCGATCGCTTCCGCCGAGGAGGTCGCGGAGCTGCGCAAGGAGATCGACTGGCTGGACGGCGAGATCCTGCGCCTGGTCAAGCGCCGGGTCGAAGTGTCCAAGCGGATCGGCGCCGCGCGCATGGCCGCGGGCGGCACGCGGATCGTCTACAACCGCGAGATGGATGTGCTGGCGCGTTACCGGGAGCTCGGTCCGGAGGGCCGCCAGCTCGCGATGGCGCTGCTGAACCTGGGACGCGGGCGTCTCGGGCGCTGAGGTCCGGCGGGTCCGGCAGGTCCGGCCCGCGGGCGTCCGGGGCGAAAACCAGGGTGTTTCCCCGAGCCGCCGGGCGCGGTGCGCGCGCACACTGGAGACATGATTAACCTCATCGCGGTCCTGGTCGCGATCGCCAGTGTGCTCGCCGCGCTCGGCCATGTCGGTTATCTGGCACTGCTCAACAACGCCGCGAACAAACGCGCCGGGGGCGCGCCCGTCGCGGAGTACGTCCGGAGCCGGTGGCCGATCGCGGGCGGCACCACGGCCGCCTCCCTGCTCGCCTGGTTGTTCACTTCCGGGAGCACCGGCATGGACATCCTCGCGATCGTCCTCGCCGCGGGGAGCGGGGTCGTATCGGTCAAGGCCCTGCAGTCGACCCAGGCGAAGTACCGCAGCGGCGGCTGAGGGCCGCGGCACACCGCGTTTTCATACTGCAAGTCGCAGTCGCTCGAATGGCTACTCCCCTTCGGAGTGAACTTGGCGGCTGGCCCTCCCCTGCGCGCTCATGGCTCTTACGCTGGGGACGTGAATTCCGGCACGGCGATGGGGATCAGCGCGCCCCGAAGGCGCGCGAGTTCGGGCACCCGTGCAACTTGCCGATTGCATGCTGCTCCATTCGGCTTAATTCACCCCGGAAAGGCGTCACGAGATGCAGGGGGAGGAATCCACTCCGCATGAACCGTGGGGCCGATTCGACCGAGCAGCTCACCCCCTCCCCGGGCAGGCACCGCCTGGGCGCCAGCGGCACCTGGACGCCCCAGGTCCCGCCACGGCCCGCCCGCACCCGCCACTCGAACCCGCCCCCGCCCCAGCCCGTCGACCAGCCTGTGAGCGGCACGCTGCGGCTTCCCCCCGCCGCACCGCGCTACGACGAAGGCAGCCGGTCGGGCTTCCTGTCGGTCAGCGGCAGGCTCCCGCTGCCGGAGCCGGCCTCCCCCGCGGCGCCCGTGTCCTCCTCGGTGTCGTCACCGACCCCGCCGCCTCGAACGAGGGTCAGGCTCACCCCTCCCACCTGCCATGAGACCGGTTCGGGCGACGACGTCCGCGTCTACGTGGCACCACCGGAAACCGGGCTGTCCACCTTCGATCTGGGCAGCGTGCCCGCCTCGGTCACCCCTCCCCGGAGCTGGCGCAGGGCCGCCTGGTTCGCCACCGCCTCGTCGGGCGGTGTGGTGGTGGCGTTGCTGTTCGCCGGATCCGCACTGGTCGGCAAGCCCGCCCCGGAACAGGCTTCGGGGGGCTGGGTTCCCGGCCTCGGCGGCGGCCTGCCCACCGTCGCAGGAGAACAGCTCGGCCCGGGCCCCCTTGCCCGCTACAGCGGCCCCGCCACCAACTCCTCCAGCACCCTGAGCACGCAGTTGGACCTGAGCCGGTCGTCCTCCGGGCCTGCCGCGGTCCGCGACACCGGCGAAAGCACTTCGGCCGCGGATGGCGACGCCGCGTCCCGCCCGTCGGCTCCCAGCGATCCGGCGGGCTCGGCCCCGCTGGTCACCTCGGTTCCGCCGAAGCCGGCGCCCACTCCCGCGCCCTACGACTCCGACCCGTTCCAGCTCAGCTTGCAGCAGGCGGACCCGGGCACGCTGGCCAGGACCTCGCAGCGGTATCTCGACAGCGTGACCGCCAACCCGGCTCAGGCCCACGAGCTGACCACCGGCGAACTGCGGGACGAGGGGGCGGAGAGGCTCGCCGAGAAGTACTCCGAGGTGGCGTACTTCGAGGTCGAGCACATCCAGGTGCATCAGTACGACGGCCGGACGGTGTGCACCGTGAAGACCGTGCACAAGAACGGCCGCCAGACCGTCGAGCAGCGCACCCTCACCTTCGACGGGACGAAGATCTCCAGCGACGGGAACTGACCCGCCCACGCGCCTCGTTGGGCCACTCGGGTGAAGCGCGTGCCGCTCATCGTCCGCTGACGTCAGTCCACCGACGAAAGCTGGCCGGTAACGACTTGACGCGGTTCGCTGATGAACGAGCAGACAACCCGATCAACCGAAACAGAGGCCATGAGAGTCGTGCACGATCGGCGGCGGTCCCGGCAGGCGCCGGACGCCCTCACCGTCGAGGACCTGCTCGCCGCGCAGGATCTCGCCCTCGAGCTGGTCGAAAGCGAGTACCTCACCGAGTCGGTCCGCGAGTCCAGGAAGTTCCTGCCGCCGTCCCGGCTCCACGTCGACGGGAGCGCCGCGTCCCGCGAACCGGAGAGCAGGCTGGCGAAGATCGCGAAACTGGCCGGGCTGAGCACGGCCGCGTCGCTGTTGGTCGGCGCCGTCGTGGCGTCGGCGCTGCTGACCCGCGGGCGTCCTGCCGATTCCGGGCGCGCGACCTCCGCCCCGCCGCCGATCACCGGTGCCGCCGCGCTCGGCGGCTTCATAACGGGTGGCGACACCGGGTCCACCGCCACCGCTCCGCTCGACGGCTACGGGAACACGGTGCTCGCCCCGCAGATCCCGGTCGCCGCCACCCACCAGACCCGGCCCGACGGTCAGGCCGCGGACAGCCCCGCCGGGAAGCTGGCCGTGGTGGCCGAGTTCTACCAGCGGATGGGCTCTCCTCAGCCCGAGGACGCCCTGAGCATGCTCGTGCCGAGCCTCGCCGGGAACGAGCCCGGCCGCCTGATCCGGGCCTGGGCCTCGATGAAGGAGATCCACGTCGAGCAGACCTCGGTGCAGCCCGACGGTTCGGTGCGCGCGGTCGTCGGCGTGGTGCAGCGGAACGGCACGAAACTGCGGGTCACTCAGGTACTGACGCTGGCGTCGAACGCTCCCAACGTCATCTCCCAGGCGCAGCTGCTCTCTGCGGAGCAGCTGTAGCACGCGACCACAGGCCGTTCCCAAGAGTGCCACCTGTATGTGCACAGAGTGAGCGCCCTAGCCTTGACGGTGCTGGTCTCGGGTAATCCGGCCCATGGGCCCGCGATATGTGCATACGCTCCTGGCGTGCGGCATGCTGTCGCGCCCTGTAAGCAGCCCCCGAAGGAGGTCGCGTGAGCGACGAGGGTCGCCTGGTCGCCGGCCGGTACCGGATCGTGCGCAAGATCGGGTCCGGTGCCATGGGCGCCGTGTGGCAGGCGCACGACGAGCTACTCGCCCGCACGGTCGCGATCAAACAGCTGCTCCTTCAACCCGGGCTCGACCACCACGAGGCGGAAGACGCCAAGCAGCGCACGATGCGCGAGGGCCGGATCGCGGCCCGGCTCCACCACCCGAACGCCATCTCGGTGTTCGACGTGGTCACCGACGACAACGGCCATCCGTGCCTGGTGATGGAGTACCTGCCGTCCACCAGCCTGGCCGAGGTGCTGCGGGACCGGAAGACGCTGCCGCCGCTGGAAGTGGCGCGGATCGGGGCGCAGATCGCGGCCGCGCTGAAGGACGCGCACGCGGTCGGCATCGTGCACCGCGACATCAAGCCGGGCAACATCCTGCTCGCCGACAACGGCCTGGTGAAGATCACCGACTTCGGCATCTCCCGCGCCAAGGACGACGTCACCGTCACCAAGACCGGCATGATCGCCGGTACTCCGGCCTACCTCGCGCCCGAAGTCGCGATCGGCGGCGACCCTGGCCCCGAGTCGGACGTGTTCTCCCTGGGCTCGACGCTCTACGCGGCCTGTGAGGGCCAGCCGCCGTTCGGGTTGAGCGAGAACACGCTGAGCCTGCTGCACGCGGTGGCGGCCGGGCAGATCAATCCCCCTCGGCAGTCCGGTCCGATGGCCAGCGTGCTCGCCGTGCTGTTGCATCCCGAGGTGCAGCACCGCCCGACCGCTGAGGAGGCCGAGGAGCTGCTGGCCGCGGTGGCGCGCGGGGAGACCCCGCTCGGCGGCCCCGCCGCGGAGACGCAGATCGCGCCCGCCGGCGGCACGCTCGGCATGGCGGCGGCCGGTCCCGGCGCCACCCGTGCCTTCAGCGGCTCGCTCGGGGCCACCCCGCCGCCGGACCGTTTCTACGACGAGTACGACGACGACTACGCGGACGACGCCTACGAGGCAGGCGGATATCCGCAGGACGACTACGACCGCGGCACCCGGGTGGCCCCGGGCGGATACGACGAGTACGACGAAGAGCCGCCTCCGCCGCCGCGGCGCACCGCCGCCGATGAGGACGAAGAGGACCAGCCCGGCAAGTGGAAGGTGCCCGCGGCGATCGGCGCGGTGGTGCTCATCGGACTGGTGGCGCTGGGCATCTGGCTGTTCAGCGGCCCGAAGGGCGGCGGCAGCACGAACACCACCGGCAACGTGTCGACCACGCCGGTGCCGGGCGCCTCGTCGTCGGTGGAGACCACGGAGAGCGCGACCGCTTCGATGACCGAGGGCTCATCTCCGACGCGGTCGTCGAGGTCTTCCGAGTCCTCGTCGAAGCACAGCAGTGCGTCGGACCCGCCCTCTTCGGACACCTCGAGCTCGTCGAAGAAGAGCACACCCAGCTCACCGAGCTCGAAGCAGTCCACACCGTCGTCCAGCGACACGCCGACTACGTCGAACTCTTCGTCTTCGAACGGCTGATGGCACCGTTTCCGTTGCCGTGACGCGGAACAAGTAGGGTGGGCGGCGACTCCGGTGGCCGTCCGCACGACGAGAGGTGGTTGTGGGTACTGAGGGCTCAGTCGTCGGCGGCAGGTATCGCTTGGACCAGCCCATCGGCCATGGCCGGGCGGGCATCGTCTGGCTCGCCTACGACACTCTCCTGAACCGGACGGTGGCGGCGAAGCGGATCTACTCGCCGCCCGGGCTCGATCCCGCGCAGGCCGAGCAGGCGGCCCAGTTGGCCGTCCAGGAGGGCCGTGCCGCCACCCGCGTACTGCACGCCTGCGTGATCACGGTTTTCGACGTGGTGCGTGAAGGGCCCGACGCCTGGCTCGTGATGGAGTTCGTGCCGTCCCGCAACATGACCACGTTCCTCTCCGAGCACGGCACCCTCACCCCGGATCAGGCGGCCTTCCTGGGCGGCCAGCTGGCTTCGGCCCTGATGGCCGCCCACCAGCTCGGGATCGTGCATCGCGCGCTGGAACCGGGCAACGTGCTGCTCGCCGACGACGGCGGCGTGAAGGTCACCGACGTCGGGATCACCGGTCCCGGGCCGCATCCGGCGTTCCGCGCGCCGGAGGTGGCCCTCGGCGGCCCCGCCACGCCCGCCTCGGACGTCTTTTCCCTTGGCGTGACGCTGTATGTGGCGGTGGAGGGCGTCCCGCCGTACGGCGAGAACGGCACCGATCCGTTGCGGGAGCCGCAGCGCGCAGGCCAGTTGACGGGCGCGCTGATGAAGCTGCTCCGGGAGGATCCGCTGGCCCGGCCGACGCTGCCGGACACCATCGTCTCGTTCCAGGCCATCACGCAGGGACGGCAGACCGCGTTCATCCCGCCGACGGCGCCCGCACTGCCGACGATGCCGGTGGCTATGCCGATGGCCCAGCAGGGGCCGATGGTCCCGCAGGGTGCGATGGCCTCGAAGGCCCCGGTGATCACCCTGACCCCGGAGCGCATCCGTGCCCTGATCCTCACCGTGGCGTCGATCCTGGTCGCCGCCGCGGTCGGCATCGGCATCACGCAGTTGCTGTTCCTCTGAGCACGAAATCGGCTCAGGCCGGTGGTGCCAGGCCTAGAGATCTGATCAGGTCGCGGAGTTCGGCCCGGTAGAGCTTGGCCGGTTCGCGGGTCTGGCCGCCGAGGCGGCCATAGATCTCCAAGGAGACGAGCCCGTGCATGCGGCCCCAGACCCGCAGCGCGAGCGCGACGGCGGCGGGGGGAAGATCCGGGAATTCCGAGCGGATCTCCTCGACCAGTCGAGGGTCGAAGTCCGACCAGGTGTGGTCGCCGTCGGACTGGAGTGGACTGGCGTGCAGCCAGGCCGCGGCCACCAGGCCGGTCAGCCCCGCGCAGGCCCGGTGCTCGGCCTCGGCGGCGGGGCCGCCGGGCGGTGGCCGATAGCCGGGAACAGGGTCGCCGTAGATCAGGCGGAAGCCCTGCGGGTTTTCGACCGACCACTCGCGCAGCGCCTCTCCCCAGGCCAGGATCCGGGCGGCCGGGTCATCGGCGGGGCAGGCGTCCCGGGCCGCTTCGACCCGGTCCACCAGTGCGCGGTAAAGGTCGTTGATCAGCGTGGTGACCAGGTCATCCCGGGTCGGGTAGTACCCGTAGATGGCACCCGCGGTCATGCCCATCTCGCGGGCGATGGCCCGGAGCGAAATGGCGTCCGGGCCGCCCTCGGCCATCAGCTTCAGCGCGATCGTCTTGATCTCCCGCGCGGTTTCCGCCTTCAGCCGCTCCCGCCTGCTCTGGGTCTGCACGCTTGACACCTTACATCGTTGGGCTACTCTCTCCCGTGCGGTAACTACACGCCGTTCATCAACTTCACAGCACCTCAGCGGGAGTTTCATCATGGAGATCGGCATCTTCGGCGCGTCCGGAGTCATCGGCGGCAGGGTGCTCGAGGAAGCAGTCAGCCTCGGGCACCGCGTCAGGGCCTTCACCCGCGCCGAGTCGCGAATCCCGGCCGAAACCGGGGCCGTGACCTGGCGGGTGGCCAACGTCGTGGACCCGGACGAGGTCGCGGCGGCCATAGCCGGCCTGGACGTGGTGGTCAACGCGATCAACACGGGCAACGACGTTCCCGAAACGATCGCCAACGCCGGCACGCTGCCCGCCGCGGCACGTACCCTGCTGACGGCACTCGAGCAGCACCCCGCGACGCGCGTGATCGTGGTGGGCGGCGCGGGCAGCCTGGAAGTGCGGCCCGGGCTGCAACTGGTGGATGTTGAGGGCTTCGCCGAAAGACTGCCCGACTCGCTGGGAGTTCCGGAGGAGTACGTGAAAGTCGTGCTGGCACACCGGGAAGCGTTGAACCTCTACCGGCTGTCCAACCGGAACTGGACCTACGTGAGCCCTTCCGCGGGGCTGGTCCAGCCGGGGGAGCGCACCGGCCGTTTCCGCATGGGCGGCAACCAACTCCTGGTGCGGGCCGACGGCACAACCGGGATCTCGGCCGAAGACCTCGCCGTGGCGATCCTCGACGAGATCGAATTCCCCCGCCACATCCAACGCCGCTTCACCGTCGGCTACTGAGGTAGCCATCCGCCGACGGCGGGCGGGCCGCGCCGCTACGGCACAGTGCGACGCGAGCGGAGGTTGTCGACGAGGCAGCGGACCACGGGCTGGCCCCTGGCCCGCGCCGCGATCGCGGCCTGGATGCTGCGAACCGGCTCCGGCCGCCGCAACCGCTTGACACAACGCCCTTCGGCGCGGCCACGGCTCGTCGGCCAGGTCGAGCACGGGCTTGTGGGCCAGGGGGTGGTTCTTCGGCAGGATCGCGCGGTCCGTGCCAAACGATGACCGACACGTCCACCTCACCGGCCTGTACCAGCGGGACGGAATCGAGCGCTTCGAGCACCTTCAGGTCCAGTTTGGACGCCGGGGAACTCGCGGCGGACCGTGACCACCGCGGGCGGGACGAGCGCTGCGCCCGCGGTGGCGAAGTAGCGGATGGTCAGGCGGCCGGTCCGGCCCGCTTTCCGCCACGACCATACAGTTTTACTTAATGATTCCTGCAGTTTATTTCGCTTGTCCTTACGATCACGCTAGGCGAAGCTGAGCGGGTGGGAGAGACGAAAACGCTGCTGCGGCTGGCCGCACTCGCACTCATGTGGGGCTCCAGCTTCTTCTGGGTCAAACTCGGCCTGACCGCCTTCACCCCCGTGCAGCTGGTCCTCATCCGCGTCGCGCTCGGCGCCGTCGTCCTGCTCACGCTCTGCCTGCTCCAGCGCAATCGCCTGCCCGCGCGGCCGCGCGTGTGGCTGCACCTCGCCGTCGCGGCCCTGCTCCACAACGCCCTGCCCTTCGTGCTGTTCGCCGTGGGCGAGAAGACCGTCAGCTCCGGGATCACCGGCGTGATCAACTCCACGACTCCACTGTGGACAGTGCTGGTCGCGCTGGCGACCGGGGTGGACCGCACGATGAGCAGGCCGCGCCTGCTGGGACTCGCCCTCGGCCTCACCGGTGTCGTGCTCATCTTCGCGCCCTGGCAGGAATCGGGCCTGCTCAGCTGGGGTGCGCTCGCCTGCATCGCGGCCGCGGTCAGCTACGGACTGGTCATCGTCTACGAAGGCCGGTTCCTCTCCGACACCGGCAGCTCCCCCCTTGCGCTGGCGGGTGCCCAGATGACCATGGCCACCGGTTTCGTCCTGCTCGCCATGCCGGCCGGCGGAATCGCCCCGGTGCACCCGAACCCGGTCGCGATCGTCGCGGTCGGGGTACTCGGCGTGTTCAGCACCGGCATCGCCTTTGCCCTCAACTACCAGGTGATCGCCAGCGAGGGTGCCGTGGCCGCGTCCATGGTCGGCTACCTGATCCCGGTGGTGTCCGTGCTGCTCGGCGCCGCGTTCCTGCACGAGGAACTCAACCCGCGCGTGCTCGCCGGGATGATCGTGGTGCTGGCCGGGGTGGCGCTCACCCGGCTCCGCGGGCGCGTCGCCGCCACCCCGCCCGAGCCGGTGCCGGTGGCGGTGACCTCAGACGAGGCGACGGTCTGAGGCCCAGCGCGAGAGTTCGTAGCGGTTGGACAGCTGGGTCTTCCGCAGGACGCTCGACACGTGCGTCTCGACCGTCTTCACGGAGATGAACAGCTCCGAAGCGATCTCCTTGTAGGCATAGCCGCGAGCGAGCAGCCGGAGCACGTCCCGTTCGCGCGGGGTGAGCAGGTCGAGCTCGGGGTCGCTGATCGGCGCGGAACCCGGCCGGTCGGCGAACGCGTCCAGCACGAAACCCGCCAGCCGCGGGGAGAACACCGCATCCCCGTCCGCGACCCGGTTGATCGCCCGGACCAGCTCCTTCGACGAGATCGTCTTCGTGACGTAACCGCGCGCACCTGCCCGGATCACCGCGATCACGTCCTCCGCCGCGTCGGACACCGACAGCGCGAGGAACACCACGTCCGGCAGTTCCGGCCGGATCCGGCGCAGCACCTCGGCCCCGCCGCCGTCGGGCATGTGCACGTCGAGCAGCACCACCTGCGGCTTGGTCCGGTTGATCCCGGCGACGGCCTCGGCGACCGAACCCGCCTCCCCCACCACGCGCACCCCGTCGGTGATGGATTCCAGCTCGGTGCGCACACCGGCACGGAACAACGCGTGGTCGTCGACCAGAAAGACAGTCACCGGTGCTTCGCTCAACGCCGCCCCCTCTGAGAAACCCGCTCTAAGCCTGATTCGCCTTGACCGGCATCGCCAGCTGGACCTCGGTGCCCTCACCGGGCGCGGTCCGCAGTCTGACGCTGCCGCCGTTGCGCTCCATCCTGCCCCGGATCGAATCGGCGAGGCCATGCCGGTCCGCGGAAACCTGGTCCGGGTCGAAACCCTTGCCCCGGTCCCGCACGAAAACCGTCACCGCCGCCGGCTCCACCTCGGCATAGACGCTGACCTCGTCCACACCCGCGTGCTTGGCGGCGTTCACCATGGCCTCACGGGCGGCCTGGACGAGCGCGGTGAGCGGTTCGTCGAGGTCGATGTCCCCCACCACGACCTGGGACACGGAAATGGCGAAGGCGTCCTCCACCTCGCCGCATGCGGTGGCGACTGCGGTGGACAGGCGCCCACCTGCGCCGTTGTCCTGCTCGGCCGTCTCCTTCCCCGCCCCGTAGCCCGACGGCCCGTACAGCCAGCCCCGCAGCTCCCGCTCCTGGCCCCGCGCCAGGCGAGCGACCTCCTTCGGGGAGTCGGCCTGCTTCTGGATCAGCGCGAGCGTCTGCAGCACCGAGTCGTGCAGGTGCGCCGCGATCTCGGCGCGTTCCTCGGTACGGATACGGGCGCGGCGCTCCTCGCCGAGGTCCTGCACCATGCGCAGCCAGAACGGGACCGTCAGCACCGCCACCCCGATCAGCGTGGCGAACACCGCGATCAGCGCGAGCCGCATCTGGGTGAAGTTGCTGTCGCGGAACAACACCACGCCGATGCCCGTGATCACCAGCGCCACCCCGCAGACGATCCGCACCGCGGCCTGCCAACCGCCGCCGCCGACGATCCGGGCCACGCCGGAACGCGCGCCACTGCGCCAGCGGCCGCGCTGGGATTCGTCGGCCTCCCGCCACACCACCGCGGCACCGACCAGGGCCAGGGCGAGCGGTACGGCCAACCAGCCCGAGATGGCCCCGCTGAGGGTGCTGCCGCCGACCGCGAGGCCGATCCCCAGCACGAGCAGGGCGATCGCCTGTTGGCGCTCCTTCGGCGAAGGTGGCTTTGTCGTGTCCTCCCCGGGCCGCTGCGGCACGAAAACCCACAGCATCCCGTACGCGAACAGCCCCAGACCGCCGAGAGCGGCGAGGAACGCGAAGGCCGCCCGCACCCAGAGCACGCGGACCCCGAGATGGTCGGCGAGACCGACCGCCACGCCCGCGACGGCCCGGCCGGACCGGCGCCGGTACAGCTTCGGCGGCTCTTCCGGCTCGGCGAGCGCCCGCGAGGCCTGCCCGGTGACGGGGACTCCCCGCGGTAGGTGTGTCACGGCCTCTTCGCGGGCCCTCTCCTGCACGTCCTCCATGGTTCTTCCATGGTCACATGCCCGCAAGGCGGATCCATCGGGGAATGTCCCTGATCGTGAATCTCAGGGTCGTTCCCGGATGTGCCGCGGGAGCCCCCGGCGCATGATCGTGGGCATGAGTGGCGCAGCAGACGAATCCAAGCCCACCGGCCTGGGCGGGTTCGAGGAAACTCTCAAGGACTTCTGGGTCAGCAGGCCACGGCGGCCGGAACACGGACGCAAGATCGCCGGGGTCGCGGCCGCCATCGGCAACCGGTACGGCATCGACCCGGTGATCGTCCGGGTGGCCCTCGCGTCCGCGACCCTGTTCGGAGGCATCGGCCTGTCGCTGTACCTGCTGGGCTGGCTGTTCTTCCCGGGCGAGCACGACGAGGTTTCCCCGGCCGAAGCCCTGTTGGGGCGGGGCCACAGCTCGATGCCGAAGGGCCTCACGGTCGCGCTCGGCCTGGCCTTTTTCCCGATCTCCACCTGGGCCTTCTCGCAGGAGTGGTTCCGCGGGGGCGGGATGATCGGATTCGCGCTGCTGCTCATCGCGCTGTACCTGCTGCACCGGTCGCGAGGGCACGAGCACCGCCCCGTGGCGCCGGTGAAGACCACCGCGTCTCCGGAGTTCTCCGCGTCTTTCTCCATGGCGACCGGCGCCACCGCGACGGAGACCGCCTCTGGCACTCCGTCCGGCCACGCCACGGGTTGGGACCCGCTCGGCGCGCCACCCCTGGCCTGGGATCTGCCTGACCCGCAGACCGCCCCCACACCCCCGCCGCCGCCCAGGGCGCGCGCACCGCGCCGCCGTTCCAAGGTCGGCATCACCACCTTCGGCATCGCCCTGCTGGTGGCCGGCGCCGGGGTGGCCCTGGGCAGCAGCCACCATCCGTGGTTCTCCGGGCAGCACGTCATCGGCCTGGTGCTCGGCGTGCTGGGGGTCGGCCTCGTGGCCGGAGGACTCGTCGGCGGTGGGCGCGGCCTGATCGGCCTGGCCGTTCCGCTGTCCATCGCGGGCATCGTGCTGACCGCGGTGCCGGTGGAGGACTTCACGGGCGGGTTCGGCAACCTGACCGAGATCCCGCGGACGGCGGCGGAAGTGCAACCGGTATACCAGCACACGGCCGGGGATGTGGAGATCGACCTCACCAGGCTGCCCGCGGACGTCCCGGTGAGCACGATCGTCCGCAACGGCGCCGGGCAGACCATGATCATCGTGCCCCGGACCGCGGACGTGCGGTACACCTGCGAGATCCAGGCGGGCAACGCGGACTGCCTCGGAACCGAAACCGACGGTGTGGCCCGTCCCGCGATCACGGGCTTCGACACCGGGACCGACGGCCCCGGCGGGCTTCAACTGACCCTGCACGTCAAGCAGGGCGGGGGCAACCTGGAGGTGCGACGTGGCTGAAAACCCCTACCAGTTCGGGGAAGACACCGAACCGGCCACCGAGCGACCGGTCCGCCGGAGGGTGGACCTGTTCGCCGTGATCATCGGAATCGGCACGCTGTTGGTCTCGGCCTACACACTCACCGACGGGGCCACCTGGCTGCCCCCCGCCGACCTGCGCTGGACCCTCGCCGGCGGCGCGGTCCTGCTGGGAGTCCTGATGCTGGGAGCCTCGCTCCGCGGCGGCCGCCGGCGCTGACGCCCCCCCCCCCCCGCACACCCACTCATGCCAAGGGCCCTCCGGTTCACCGGAGGGCCCTTGGCTCAAGCGCGTACCGAGGATGGAACAGGCCTGCGCACTATTCCCACTCGATGGTGCCCGGGGGCTTGCTGGTCACGTCGAGCACTACGCGGTTGACCTCGGCCACCTCGTTCGTGATCCGGGTGGAGATCCGCTCCAGCACCTCGTAGGGGAGGCGGGTCCAGTCCGCCGTCATGGCGTCCTCACTGGACACCGGCCGCAGCACCACCGGGTTCCCGTAGGTGCGGCCGTCGCCCTGCACGCCCACGCTGCGGACGTCGGCCAGCAGTACCACCGGGCACTGCCAGATGTCGCGGTCGAGGCCCGCCGCGGTCAGTTCCTCGCGGGCGATCGCGTCGGCCGCGCGCAGCGTCTCCAGCCGGTCGGCGGTGACCTCACCGATGATCCGGATGCCCAGGCCGGGGCCGGGGAACGGCTGCCGGTACACGATCGTCTCCGGCAGGCCCAGCTCCAGGCCGACCCGCCGCACCTCGTCCTTGAACAGCAGTCGCAGCGGCTCGACCAGTTCGAACTGCAGGTCCTCGGGGAGCCCGCCGACGTTGTGGTGGCTCTTGATGTTCGCCGCGTTCGCCCCGCCACCCGACTCGACCACGTCGGGATAGAGCGTGCCCTGCACCAGGAACCGGTAATCGCCCTGGGCCTTGAGGTCCCGCTCCGCCTGCTCGAACACGCGGATGAACTCGCGGCCGATGATCTTGCGCTTCTGCTCCGGGTCGGTGACGCCCGCCAAGGCGCCGAGGAACCGTTCGCGCGCGTCGATGGTGACCAGCCGGACGCCGGTGGCGGCGACGAAGTCGCGCTCGACCTGCGCCCGCTCGCCCGAGCGCAGCAGACCGTGGTCGACGAACACGCAGGTGAGCCGGTCGCCGATGGCGCGCTGCACGAGCGCGGCCGCGACCGCGGAGTCGACGCCGCCGGACAGGCCGCAGATGGCCCGGCCGTCACCGACCTGCTCGCGGATAGCGGCTATCTGCTCGGTCACGATGGAGGCGGTGGTCCACGCAGGGCGGATACCGGCGATGTCGTGCAGGAACCGCCGCAGCACCTCCTGGCCGTGCGGCGAGTGCAGCACCTCCGGGTGGTACTGGACACCGGCGTAGCGCTCCTCCGCGTTCTCGTACGCGGCGACGGGGGCACCCTCGGAAGTCGCGGTGACGAGCGCGCCGGGAGGCGCCTTGGTGACGCTGTCCCCGTGACTCATCCACACCTGGTGCCGCGCGGGCAGTTCGCGGTGCAGCGCGCCGCCGTCCTCGCACAGCTTGATCTCGGTGCGGCCGTACTCGCGGGCACCGGTGGCCTCGACGGTGCCGCCGAGGGCCTGGGCCAGCACGTGGAAGCCGTAGCAGATCCCGAAGATGGGCACCCCGGTCTTGGCCAGCCCGGGATCCATTCCCGGCGCGCCGGGCGAGTACGCACTCGCCGGACCGCCGGAGAGGATGATGGCGGCGGGCTCCTTCGCCATGATCTCGTCGACGGTCGCGGTGTGCGGCACGACCTCGGAGTACACCTGGGCCTCTCGCACCCGGCGTGCGATCAGCTGCGCATACTGCGCACCGAAGTCCACCACGATGACCGGACCGTTCCGACTGGGCACCCGCACCTCCTCAGGGGCAACGCTCATTACTCCTATCGTCCCAGGTGAGCTCCGCCACGCCACCCCCGGCCCGGGACACGGGGCCTCCCTGCGCGGAGGGCCGCTTCCGGCGGCTTACCTTGGTGACCATGGACACGATCACTCCGGAACCCCGGCCCGCCTGGATCGCCGGCAGGCCCGAGCAGGGCGGCGGCACCCTCGAGGTTACCCACCCGTTCGACGGCAGCGAGGTCGCCACGGTCGCGGTGCCCGACGCCGGTCAGGTGGAGCGGGCGGTGGCGGCCGCGGCCGCGGTGGCGCCCGCGTTCCGGCGCTCACCCGCGCATGTGCGGGCCGCCGCACTGGACCACGTCTCGCGTGGGCTCGCGGCGCGGGCCGAGGAGCTCGCCGAAGTGATCACGGCGGAGAACGGCAAGCCGTACAAATGGGCCGAGGCCGAGGTCCGCCGCGCGATCTCGGTGTTCCGGATCGCCGCCGAGGAGGCGCGCAGGTTCTCCGGGGAACTCCAGCGGCTGGACACCGATCAGGGCGGCGAGAACCGCCTCGCGATGGTCCGCCGGGTGCCGCGGGGCCCCGTGCTGGGTATCGCCCCGTTCAACTTCCCGCTGAACCTGGTCGCGCACAAGGTGGCCCCGGCGCTCGCGGTGGGCGCGCCGATCATCGTCAAACCGGCGCCGCGCACTCCCCTGTCGGCACTGATCCTCGGCGAACTACTGGCCGAGACGGGGCTGCCCGAGGGCGTGTTCTCGGTGCTGCCGCTGGGCAACGCCGAAACCGCCGCACTGGTGGCCGACCCGCGGCTGCCGGTGGTGTCGTTCACCGGTTCCGGTCCCGTCGGCTGGTCGCTGGCGGAGGCGGCGCCGCGCAAGCACATCGTCCTGGAGCTGGGCGGCAACGCGGCGGCCGTGGTGCTGGCAGACTGGCCGGACCTGCCGGGCGCGGCGGCGCGGATCGCGACCTTCGGCAACTACCAGGCGGGCCAGTCGTGTATCGCCGTGCAGCGCGTGATCGTCGAGCGCGCGGTCGCGGACGAGTTCGTGCCCGCGCTGCTGGAGGCGGTGCGGGCCCAGCGCACGGGCGACCCGTACGACACGGCGGTGGACGTCGGTCCCGTCGTCGACGAGGCCGCGGCGGAACGCATCGTCGCGTGGATCGACGAGGCGGTGGCGGGCGGGGCGAAGGTGCTGACCGGCGGCACGCGCGAGGGCGCCACGGTCGAACCGACGCTGCTCACCGATGTGCCGCCGGAGGCGAAGGTCTGGGCCGAAGAGGTGTTCGGCCCGGTGCTCGCGGTGTCCGTTGTGGACAGTGCGGACGAGGCCTTCGCCGCGGTGAACGCCTCGGTCTACGGGCTGCAGGCCGGTGTGTTCACCCGGGACGTCCGGCAGGCGTTCCGGGCCTCGGCCGAACTCGAAACGGGCGGCGTGATCATCGGGGACGTGCCGTCGTACCGCGCGGACCAGATGCCCTACGGCGGGGTGAAGGGTTCCGGCGTCGGCCGGGAAGGGGTGCTCGCCGCGATGCACGACCTGACCGAGGAAAAGGTCACCGTCTTCACCGGCATCGACCTCTAAGGAGCACCGGACAGGGGCTGGGGCAAGCCGTGAAGGGCCTCTTCACGGTCGGATCGACTGTGAAGAGGCCCTTCACGGCACTCCGTCAGGCGCCCTGTTTCCGGGGGGTGGGACGACGGCGGCGGCTCGCGCCCGGCTTGGCGGGGGCGGCGGCGGTGAGCTTCAGCGCGGCCGGCGCGTGGGCGGGGACGGCCGGGGTCTTCGGCGCGACCGGGTCAAGCCTGCGGTAGCCCTCGCCCTGTTCGGGACGCGGATCCTCCTCGCCCTTGTTCGGCCAGAACGAGAACGCGCGCTCGGCCTGGGCGGCGATGGTGAGCGAGGGGTTGACGCCCAGGTTCGCGGTCACCGCGGTTCCATCCACAATGGACAGATTCGGGTAGTGGAACACCCGGTGGTACGGGTCGATCACCCCTTCGTCCGCATCGGCTCCGATCGCCGCCCCGCCGATGAAGTGGGCGGTGAGCGGGATGTTGAAGATCTCGCCCCAGGTCCCGCCCGCCATCCCGCCGATGTGCTCGGCGGTACGCAGGTTCGCCTCGTGCCCCGCCGGGATGAAGGTCGGGTTCGGCTCGCCGTGGCCCTGCCGCGAGGTGTACTTCCGGCGCCCGAACAGCCCGCGCCTGGTGTAGGTGGTGATCGAGTTGTCCAGGCTCTGCATCACCAGCAGGATCACCGTCCGCTCGCTCCAGCGGTAGCCGTTGAGCAGTTTCGCGGACTGCACCGGGTGACGCAGGAGGAAACGCGCCGCCTGCAGCCAGCGCGGCACCTCGGAGGACCCGTCGGTCGCGATGGTCTGCAGCAGGCTCATCGCGTTGCTGCCCTTGCCGTAGCGCACCGGCTCGATATGGGTCGAGGAGTCCGGATGGATGGACGAGGTGATCGCGACGCCCCTGCTGAAGTCGCGGTTCGGGTCGACGGTGGGCCGCCCGGCGCCGATGATCGCCTCGGAGTTGGTGCGGGTCAGTTCACCGAAGCGGCGGGACAGCTTCGGCAGCACACCCTCGTCCCGCATCCGGTGCAGCAGTTGCTGCGTTCCCCAGGTACCCGCGGCCAGCACGACCTGCCGCGCGGTCAGGGTGTGCCGGAAGCGGCGACTGGTGGTGCCGGTCTTGCGGATGTCGACCGCGAACGAACCGTCCGGCCTCGGCCGCAACGCGTCCACCGTGGTCAGCGGAATGACCTTCGCCCCGCCCCGCTCCGCCAGGTACAGGTAGTTCTTGACCAGGGTGTTCTTCGCACCGACCCGGCAACCGGTCATGCACGCTCCGCATTCGGTGCAACCGGTACGGGCGGGCCCGGCGCCGCCGAAGTACGGGTCTTCGGCGCGCTCGCCCGGCTTGCCGAAGTACACCCCGACCGGCGTCGGGTGGTAGGTGTCGGCGACGCCGAGATCGGCGGCCACCTTCAGCATGACCTCGTCCGACGGGGTGACCGTGGGGTTGGTGACCACCCCGAGCATCCGGCTCGCCTGGTCGTAGTGCGGTGCCAGCTCGGCTTCCCAGTCGGTGATGTGGGCCCACTGCCGGTCCTCGTAGAACGGCTTGAGCGGCCGGTACAGCGTGTTCGCGTAGACCAGCGAACCCCCGCCGACCCCGGCCCCGGCGAGCACCATCACGTCCTTGAGCAGATGCACGCGCTGGATGCCGAAGCAGCCCAGCGCGGGCGCCCACAGATACCGCTTGAGATCCCAGGACGTCTTGGCGAACTCGTCGTCGGCGAACCGGCGGCCCGCCTCGATGACGGCCACCCGGTAGCCCTTTTCCGTCAGCCGGAGGGCCGCGACGCTGCCGCCGAAGCCCGAACCGACCACGATGACGTCATAGTCAGCCGCATTGCTGTTACCCGTGGTCACAGCAAAAAGAGTAGCGCCCGCCGGCGTTCCTGACTAGGAGTAAGTTACCGGCGGGTTCGATTACTCTCAGCGACGAACGGTCAGGCCGACCCGCTGGAACTCCTTGAGATCCGAGTAACCGGTCTTGGCCATCGCCCGGCGCAGCGCGCCGAACAGGTTCACCGAGCCTTCGGCGTCCGGCGACGGGCCGAACAGCAGGGTCTTGAGGTCGGCCTCGAAGTCCGGGACCGCGGCCACCCGCGAGCGCGGCAGCGACGGATGCGCCGCGGCCGCCGTCCAGTACAGGCCGTGCCCGGGCGCCTCGGCGGCCGCGGCGAGCGGCGCGCCCAGCATCACCGCGTCCGCCCCGCAGGCGATCGCCTTCGCGATGTCGCCGGAGAAGGTCAGGCCACCGTCCGCGAGCACGTGCACATACCGGCCCCCGGTCTCGTCGAGGTAGTCGCGGCGCGCCGCGGCCGCGTCGATGATCGCCGTCGCCATCGGCACCCCGATCCCCAGCACGCGGTCGGTGCTGGTGACGCCCGGCGTGTAGCCGTGGCCCACGATGACACCTGCGGCCCCGGTGCGCATCAGGTGCATCGCGGTCCGGTAGTCGGCCACCCCGCCCGCGATCACCGGCACGTCCAGCCCGCCGATGAACTCCTTGAGGTTGAGCGAATCCGAATCCCCGGAGACGTGCTCGGCCGAGATGATGGTGCCCTGCACGACCAGGATCTCCACCCCGGCCGCGATCAGGTGCGGGGTCAGCTCGGCGGCGTGCTGCGGGCTGACCCGCGCGGCCACCGTCACGCCCGACTCGCGGATCGTGCGGAGGGCCTCGGCCAGCAACTCGGGCTGCACCGGAGCGGAGTGAAGGTCCTGCAGCAGGCGCACCAGCGCCGCCGGGTCCTCGCCCTTGGCGGTGTCGGCGAGCTGCCGCATCACCTTCTCCACGTCGGCGTGCCGGGCCCACAGCCCCTCGGCGTTGAGGACGCCGAGCCCGCCGAGCCTGCCGATCTCGACCGCGGTCGCGGGCGACACGATCGCGTCCGTGGGATGGGTGACCAGCGGCAGGTCGAAGCGGTAGGCATCGATCTGCCACGCGGTGGAGACCACCGCCGACGAACGCGTCCGGCGCGACGGGACGATCTCCACGTCGTCGAGGTCGTACGCGCGCCGTGCGGTACGTCCCATGCCGATCTCGACCAGATCCCGCACGAGCGGATCCCTTCTCGTTTTGTGTGGCCCGGTCAGCGGGCGGTGTAGTTGGGTGCTTCGACGGTCATCGTGACGTCGTGCGGGTGGCTCTCCTTGAGCCCGGCCGAGGTGATCCGCACCAGCTGCGCCTCCTGCAGCTGGGCGACCGTCTCCGCGCCCGCGTACCCCATGCCCGCGCGAAGACCGCCGACCAACTGGTGCACGACGTTGACCAGCGAACCCCGGAACGGGATCCGCCCCTCGATGCCCTCCGGCACCAGCTTGTCCTCGGAGAGCACGTCGTCCTGCGCGTAACGGTCCTTCGAGTAGGACTTGCGGCCGTCCCGTGACTGCATGGCCCCGAGCGAGCCCATCCCCCGGTAGGTCTTGAACTGCTTGCCGTTGACCAGGATCAGGTCACCGGGCGATTCCGCGGTGCCCGCCAGCAGGCTGCCGAGCATGACGCTGGAGGCACCGGCGGTGATCGCCTTGGCGATGTCGCCGGAGTACTGGATGCCACCGTCGCCGATCACCGGGATGCCCGCCGGACGGCACGCCTTGTCCGCCTCGAAGATCGCGGAGATCTGCGGCACGCCGACCCCGGCCACGATGCGGGTGGTGCAGATCGAACCCGGCCCGACGCCAACCTTCACCGCGTCCGCCCCGGCGTCCACCAGCGCCTGCGCCCCGGCACGGGTCGCCACGTTGCCGCCGACGACGTCGACCGTGTCGCCCAGTTCCTTCTTGAGCGTCGCCACCATGTCGAGCACGGCACGCGAATGCCCGTGCGCGGTGTCCACCATGAGCACGTCGACGCCGGCGTCGGCCAGCGCCATCGCCCGCTGGTGGCCGGACGGGCCGACCCCGACCGCGGCACCGACCACGAGCCTGCCGTCCGGGTCCTTGGTGGCCATCGGGTACTGCTCGGTCTTGACGAAGTCCTTGACGGTGATCAGTCCGCGCAGCTTGCCCGCGCCGTCCACGATCGGCAGCTTCTCGATCTTGTGACGGCGCAGCAGCCCCAGCGCGGCCTCCGCGGTGACCCCGACCTGTGCGGTCACCAGCGGCTGCCTGGTCATCACCTCGCTGACCGGGCGGTTGTGGTCCACCTCGAACCGCATGTCCCGGTTGGTGATGATGCCGACCAGCGCGCCGGAGGCGTCGGTGACCGGAACACCGGAGATCCGGAACCGCGCGCAGAGCGCGTCGACCTCGGCCAGGGTGTCGTCGGGGGAGCAGGTGACCGGGTCGGTCACCATCCCGGCCTCGGACCGCTTGACCACCTCGACGGCGGCGGCCTGCTCCTCGATCGGCATGTTGCGGTGCAGGACGCCCATGCCACCCTGGCGGGCCATCGCGATGGCCATCCTGCCTTCGGTGACGGTGTCCATCGCCGCGGAGACCAGCGGAACGCGGAGAGTGACGTTGCGGGACAGCCGGGTGCTGGTGTCCACCGCGCTGGGCACGACGTCCGACTCGGCCGGCAGGAGCAGCACATCATCGAAGGTCAGGCCCAGCATCGCGAACTTGTCAGTGGGGTCGAACTCGCTCGTCATGACTGGTTACTGACCTTCCTCGGCATTCGGGAGAGAACCTTCACCCGATGGTATAGGCCGTGACCGGGGTGAAGCCCCAGGCCCGCGCGGAAGGTGACCTGAGCGTCTTTGACAAAGGCGCTGGACAGGGCACCACCTCCGAGCGGTACCGTGCCACGGTGCCGCACGACGTGTTGCCTCCGGACCCGTTCGCCGACGACCCCGACGACCCGGCCAAGCAGCTGGCCGGCCTCGATGACGACCTGGAAGAACCGATCGAGGGGCAGGCACGCACCGAGCTGCTCGCCGACCTCGCCGATCTGGCGGTCTACCAGGCCCTGCTGGAGCCGCGCGGAGTTCGCGGAATCGTCGTCGACTGCGGGGAATGTGACCAGCCGCACTACCACGACTGGGATCTGCTGCGGGCCAGCCTGGAACAGTTGCTCGCCGACGGCCGGATGCGGCCGCACGAGCCCGCCTACGACCCGGACCCGGCGGACTACGTGAGCTGGGACTACTGCCGCGGCTACGCCGATGGCGTCACCGCGAACGAAAGCGCCTACTGACCTCACTCCGCCCGCCGTGATCGCTCCCGCGGACGGTGTGGCGGTGGTGAGGGGTCAGTTACCGCCGGTGGCGGCGGCAGGCCCCTGACCACTCGAGCTGTTCGAGGTGTCGCTGCGCACCGTGCCGCTGCCAGTGCCGTTGTTGGTCCCGGCCGCGGAACCCGCCGCGCTGCTGCTCGAGGTCGGCGCGCTCGAGGACGTGCTGGGCGAGGACGTCGGGGCGCTCGACGTCGATGGCGGCGTCGAAGTTGAAGGCGGGGTGGTCGTGGTGGACACCGACGAGGGCGGGGGCGTCGAGGACGACGGCGGAGGCGTCGACGACGTGGACGGCGGCGGCGTGGTGCTGTGCGTCGGGCTCTCCAGCATCTGGGTCAGCTGCTGGTGCTCCTGCATGAGCTGGGCGAGGTTGTCCTCGGCGGAGACCTGGGTCAACTTGTCCGCCGCCTCGGCGAGCGCCTGCTGCGCCTCGGCGATGCGTCCTTGGGACAGCGCGATGCTCGCCTGCCGCAGGTCGGTGCGGGCGGCCGAAGCGGCCTCGACCGAACGTGCGTGGTCGGCGTAGAGGACCTTGGTCAGGCCCCACAGCGTGTCGCCGGGCTGGGCGTCGCGCGCGGCGACGCTGGTGCCGGTGAAGGCGATGGCGAGCACGGCGGCGGCCGCCGCGACCGGCACGAGCAGGCGTCGCTTGCGCACCCGGGCGCCATGGCGCCGTGCGAGCGTGGCGGCCTTCACCGTGGCCACCGCGGTCTCGGTGTCGACCAGTTCGGCCAGCGGTTCGCTGTCGATGTCACGCCGCCAGGCCAGCAGCAGGGCGTTGAGCTCTTCGTCCCCCATGCCGCGGGCGGCCTTCGGGTCGGAGCCGCCGAGCGCGTCCAGCAGGGCGTCGTCTTCGTGCACGGCGGAGAGGTCCGCCTCGAACGCGGCCTGCGACGCGCTCATCGTGTCGTCGTAGGAAAGCTCGCGTCTGACCTCGTCCCGGCTGTCTCGGTTGGTCACTCAGGCCACCTCCTCGGACGCCAGCGCCTTGCGGAGCCGCGCGAGCGCACGATGCTGGGCGACCCGGACCGCACCCGGCGTCGAGCCGACCGCGTCGGCCGTCTCTTCGGCGGAGAGTCCCACGACCACTCGCAGCACCACGATCTCGCGTTGTTTGTCGGGCAACACACGCAGCAGCTGTGCCATGCGTTCGTTCAGCTCTCCCTGCAGGGCACGCTGCTCGGGACCGATATCGCCCTCGATCTCGTCGGGGATCTCGGCCACCGGTTCGGCGCGGTTGCGGGCGGCGGCCCGGTGGGCATCGGCGACCTTATGCTGCGCGATGCCGTAGACGAAGGCGAGGAACGGGCGCCCCTGGTCACGGTACGAAGGCAAAGCCGTGAGCACCGCGAGACACACCTCCTGCGCTACGTCGTCTGCCGAAGCGAACGAACGCTCCTGCCTGCCAACCCGGGCACGGCAATACCGCACCACAAGAGGACGGATCGCGGCCAGCAGCCGTTCCACCGCCTGAGGATCTCCCTCGACGGCGGCGACGACCGACTCATCCAGTCCGTCCCCCACATTGGCCATCGCAGACAACAGTCCCAGCGTTACGTGTAGGCGTACAAATGACGGCGCGCGGCAGCTACCCCCCTCGCACCGGTAACGCCCACCGTACCGCCCGGCATCGACGCCGCCTGGGCACGGTCACCTTCGGCGTACCCCGCGGCGCGGGGCGCGCGTGGGTCGCGATCCCAAGGTGTTCAAGGATTCAACGACTCTCGCAGCTTACGGGATGCCGAGGTGTCAGGAAACCAGGCCTCGCCGGAAACCGTGCGCCACCGCCTGGGCGCGGTCCCGCACGCCGAGCTTGCGGAACAGCCGTCGCGCGTGCGTTTTCACCGTGTCCTCGGACAGGTAGAGCTCGCGGCCGATCTGCCCGTTGCTCTTGCCCTGGCTCATGCCCCGCAGCACCTGGAGCTCGCGCTCGGTGAGCTGGACGCCGGGGTCGGCGGGTTGCCGGGGCGCCGGGACGGAGGTGCTGGCCAGGGTGTGCGCCAATGCGGCGACGAGCTCGGGTCGGGAGGCGTCCCAGCGCAGGTAGCCGCGAGCGCCGCCGGCGATCGCGGCCGCGATGCTGCTCGCATCGTCGGGCGCGCCGAAGACGATCACGTTGGCCTGCGGGTTGGCGGACACCAGCCGCCGGGTCGCCTCCACACCGGCCGGCATCGCGCGCTGGGTGCCGACGAGGACTACGTCCACGGGCTGCCGCGAGTACCGGGCCAGCAGCTCGTCACCGTGCGCAACACAGTCGATGCGACTGACGCCGGGAACGGCAGACATCACGCGGGTGAGCCCTTCGCGGACACTGCGTCGGTCGTCGCAGATCAAGACCGTAGTCACGGGGTTTCCTTCCTGCAGCCGGGTGACGTTCCATATCCCCTATCGGACGCTTTTGGCCGAACCTTGACACGATCCGGTGGCTTTTTTTGTGGGATCTTCGCCCGGATGTCGGCATGCACGTCTTCCTGCACCAACTCAGGGGAAACCGGGATCCAGGGTGACGCAAGAGCCAGCCGCCTCCCCTCCGGATCGGAGCCCAGTAACACTGCGTGCAACACCTCGTCGACCCTGAACCGATCCTCCCCGCCGTCGAGGCCGAGATCCGCGGCGAGCAGGCGCGCGGGCCAACTCAGCGAGCGTAATGCGAATCGGTCCGCGTCGGCGAGGGCGAGACCGGCCAGATTCAACGCACGTTCCCGGGCCGCCCGCTCCCCGGTGGCCCCCAGTGCGGCCGCCAGGACCAGCCGCGACTTGGTCCGATGCCGGAGCGCACTGGCCTCGAGGGACGCAGCCAGCGCCGCCTCGGCGGGCGCCACGGCGGCGGGGGCGTTCCCCGAGGCAAGCTCGATCTCGGCGGTGACCCAGCCCGCGCGCACGCGGGAGCGCCAGCCTGCCGGTTCGGCCCGGGCCAGCACGCGCCGGGCGACGCCGAGCCTTCCGATGCCGAGGTTGTCGGCGGCCAGGCCGAGAAGCGCGTCCGTTCGCGCGCCCGCCGCGTCGAGCCCGTCAGGATCAGCGGGGCCGTCCACCCCCGCGACGAGACGCAGCGCGGCGCCGTCCCGTCCGAGTGCGGCGGCGTGGCCGCCCAGTTGGCGTCGGTGGGAGGCGAGCGTGCTCAGCGCGAGCGAGGCGAGCACCGGATCGGCGTCGCGTCCCAAGTCGTCGAGCAGGTCCGCCGCGGCCGCGTATCGACCCTGTCCGCCGAGGACGATCGCGGCCAGCAGCCGGGCCCGGGGCGGCCCCGAGGCCGCCCGCGCCAGCCGCCCGGCCGAGACCCGGGGAAGATCACCGAAGGCGGCCCGTCGCAGTTCGTCCATCACCACCGTGCCACGGTACCGGGACACGGCGACAGAAACCGTGTGGTCAGCGGCCGACGAGGACGTATTCGAGACGCTCGGCGGCGGACCGCAGATCGGTCAGCGGCTCGACCTTGGGCGGCAGGGGGATCCCCGCCCAGCCTGCTCCCCACGCGAACAGCCGGGTACGCAGGCGGCCGCGCGACAACCGGACGAACACCGCGGTGTCGGCCTGCCCGGCCTCGCCGGCGTGCAGCACGACCGCGGCGGGAGCGGTGTGCCGGACCGCGGCCGCCAGTACCTCCCGCGGCGGGGTCGTGCCGAAGAGCCGGGTGCTGATGCGCCGCTCGGCCAGACACGCGGTCAGCGCGTACAGCGGCAGGTTCACGCGGTCCCCCGGCAGGCCGGTGATGAGCACGGGGCGCTGGTTGCGGGTGGCCGCGGGCACCGGGGTGGCGCGGACGAGCGCGGCGAGGACGCATTCGGCGAACAGGTAACCGGCGTCGGCGCCTTCCTGCTCACCGTCCCAGCCGGACTCGAAGGCGGTGGCCACGGGCTCGATCACGTTCTCCCAGGCTTCGAGCACCCCGGCCTCGGCGATCGACTCCGCGAGCGTCCGCTGCACGGCGGGGCCGTCCATGGCCAGCGCCGCGGCCCGCAGCCGCCGGGCCACCGAGCGGTCGAGCACCACTTCCCCGGGCGCGATGCGCTCCCCGGAGCCTTGCTGGACGGGCAGGACGGCTTCGAGCGCATAGCGTGCGGCCTCGGCCGTCGAGGCCCCGCCGAGCAGGGCCCGTTGCATGAGTTCGAGCCGGTTGACATCCTCGGGGCCGTAGCGCCGGTGCTTGCCGCCGGTGTGCCCGGTGGGCCCCAGGCCGTACCGCCGGTCCCAGGTTCTCAGCGTGGACGGGGCTATGCCAAGCCGCCGGGCCACCACGGCCACGGGCAGCGTCGCCTCCGTTCGGCCGGCACGGCCAGCGCCATTCATTCGGCCCAATATGGGGCAGCCAGGAGTACCCAGCAACCGCAGGGTTATGCGTGACGAGTGGAAAAAGGGGCCATTCTCACGCTTGCGGGGGATACCTAACGGCTGAATCCGATCTTTTCCCTTGAACAACTATTGACGCGCTTCTAACGTTACCGCCGTTGCGCCAAATGGAGTAGTCACACCGCAACTACGAGGGTCACAGACCGAATAACGGAGGCGGTCACGATGGCAGACACGCGCAGGCTTCCAGGCCCCAACGCCGACATCTGGGACTGGCAGCTGGAGGGGGCCTGCCGAGGAATGGACAGTGGAGCCTTCTTCCATCCCGACGGCGAGCGTGGGCCGGCCAGGGCGAGGCGCGAGGCCCGGGCGAAGGCGATTTGCCAGACCTGCCCGGTACTGCGTCTGTGCCGCGAGCACGCACTGGCCGTGCACGAGCCCTATGGCATCTGGGGCGGGCTGTCCGAGTCCGAGCGCGAGAGCATCCTCAAGACCGGCAAGCGTCAACTGAGTCTCTCCGGCCAGTGAGGGGGCAGGAAGGAAGGGGTGGCGTTCATCCGGACGCCACCCCTTCTTCCTGCACGAAACGCGGCCAGCAACTCATCGCGTCCGCCACCACCGAAAGCAATTCATGTTCACTGGCCCCGTCGAGCGCCTGAATCGACAGCCCGTGCAGCACGGTCCCGTAAAACCGGACCATACCGTCAAGATCGACGGTTTCCGGGATTTCGCCCGCGGCGACCGCCACCACCAGGCGGGCGCGAAGTGATTCAAGGTTTTCCCGTCGGCGCGCGGAGAGGAATTCGCGAACGGACCCGTTTCGTTCGGCGTGGTTGATTCCACTAAGAACGATCATGCAGCCGGGCGGATGGTGCCGGTCGGCGAAGTCGCGAGCCGAGGCCCGCAGCCACTCCGCCACCGCCTCGCGCGCCGTCCCGCCCTCCGGGAAGCCGTGGCCGAACTCGCGACCGTAGCGGCCGACGGCCTCGTGGAACAGGGCCTCCTTGCTCCCGAAAGCCGCGTACAGGCTGGGCGAGTTGATCCCCATCGCCGTGGTCAGATCCGCCAGCGAGGTGCCCTCGTACCCGCGCTCCCAGAACAGGCGCATGGCCTTGTCGAGCGCTTCGTCGCGGTCGAAGGCGCGGGGCCTGCCTCGGGGGGACACGGACCGATTCTATATCGACCGGCACAAAAACCCTTGACGGCCGACGATGGCCTCCTTAATTTTGTATCGACTACTACAGAAACGGAGCTTCCGTGCCCGCACTCGAAGGGAAGGTCGCGTTGGTGACCGGCGGCAGCCGGGGCATCGGCGCCGCGATCGCACTCCGCCTGGCCCAGGACGGCGCCGACGTCGCCATCACCTACGAAAAGAGCCGCGACCGCGCGGACGAAACGGTCTCGAGGATCGGTGAACTGGGCCGCAAGGCCATCGCGATCCAGGCCGACAGCGCGGACGCCGCGGCGGTGACGGCGGCCATGAACCAGGCCGCGTCCGCACTGGGCGGACTCGACATCCTGGTCAACAACGCCGGGATCTTCCCGGCGGGAACCATCGACACGTTGTCGCTCGCCGACATCGACCGCACGCTCGCGGTGAACGTGCGTTCGGTGTTCGTCGCCGTGCAGGCGGCGCTAGCCCACCTGGGAGAGGGCGGCCGGATCATCACCATCGGCAGCACCCTTGCCGACCGGGTATCCGGCCCCGGCATGAGCGCCTACGCGGCGAGCAAGGCGGCGCTGGGCGGGCTCACCCGCGCCCTGGCCAGGGACCTCGGGCCGCGAGGAATCGGCGCGGTGCTGGTCGCGCCCGGGCCCACCGACACCGACATGAACCCGGCGGACGGGCCGCATGCCCAGCGGGTCCTCGCGCTGTCCGCGGTCGGCCGCCACGCCGAACCCGCCGACATCGCCGCGACCGTCGCACACGTCGCCGGGCCGGGCGGCCGGTTCATCACCGGCTCCACCATCACGGTCGACGGCGGCACGAACGCCTGAGGCGGAAGAAGGAAGAAAAGAAGAAGGGAGCTTTGGTGTGCCCAAAGCTCCCTTCTCGCCTGCTGCCCTTGTTCAGTGGGCGTGGCCGTGGCCGTGGCCGGCCGCGTCGTCCTCTTCGGCGGGCTTGTCCACCACGGAGCTCTCCGTGGTGAGGACCAGCCGGGCGATGGAGGCGGCGTTGGCCACCGCGGAACGGGTGACCTTCACCGGGTCGACGATCCCGGCCGCGATCAGGTCGGTGATCTCGCCGGTGGCGGCGTTGAAGCCGTAGCCCCAACCCTGCTCCTGGACCTTGTTCACGATGACCGCGCCTTCGTGACCGGCGTTGGTGGCGATCCAGAACAGCGGCGCGGTGAGCGCGTCGCGCACGATCCGGACACCGGTCGCCTCGTCACCGCTGAACTCGCTCTCCAGCGAGGACAGCTCCTTGACCGCGTGCACGAGCGCGGAACCACCGCCGGGCAGGATGCCCTCCTCGACGGCCGCCTTGGTGGAGGCCACGGCGTCCTCGATGCGGTGCTTGCGCTCGTTCAGCTCGGTCTCGGTGGCCGCGCCGACCTTGATCACCGCGACGCCGCCGCCGAGCTTGGCCAGCCGCTCCTGCAGCTTCTCCCGGTCCCAGTCGGAGTCGGTGGTCTCGATCTCCTTGCGGATCTGGGCGATGCGGGCGTCGATGTCGGCCTTGGTGCCCGCGCCTTCCACGATCGTCGTGGTGTCCTTGGTGACCTCGATCCGCCGGGCGGTGCCCAGCGAGTCCAGGGCCACGTCGGCCAGCTTGAGGCCGATCTCCGAGGAGATGACCTGCGCGCCGGTGACGACGGCGAGGTCGTCCATGAACGCCTTGCGGCGGTCACCGAAGAACGGCGCCTTGACCGCGACCGCGATGATCGTCTTGCGCAGCGCGTTGACCACCAGGGTGGACAGCGCCTCGCCGTCGACGTCCTCCGCGATGATCAGCAGCGGCCGCTTGGCCTCGACGACCTTCTCCAGCACCGGGAGCAGATCCGCCAGCGCGGAGATCTTCTCGCGGTGCAGCAGCACGTAGGCGTTCTCCAGGATCGCCCGCTGCTCCTCCGGGTTCGTCGCGAAGTGCGCCGACAGGTAGCCCTTGTCGAACTGCACGCCCTCGGTGATCTCGAGTTCGGTGGCCAGCGTGGAGGACTCCTCCACGGTGATCACGCCGTCCTCGCCGACCTTCTCCACCGCCTCTCCGAGCAGGGCGCCGATGGTGGCGTCCCGCGAGGTGACGGTGCCGACCTGGGCGATGTTGTCGCGACCCTTGACCGGGGTGGCCTTGCCCTTGAGCACCTCGACGACCTTGTCCGCGGCCGCCTCGATACCGCGGCCGAGCGCGGTCGGGTTGGCACCGGCGGCCACGTTGCGCAGGCCGACCTTCACCAGGGACTGCGCCAGCACGGTGGCCGTGGTGGTGCCGTCACCGGCGACGTCGTTGGTCTTGGTGGCGACATTCTTGGCGAGCTGGGCACCCAGGTTCTCGAACGGGTCCTCCAGGTCGATCTCACGCGCGACGGTCACGCCGTCGAGCGTGATCGTCGGGCCGCCGAACTTCTTGTCGAGCACCACGTGCCGACCGCGCGGGCCGAGAGTCACCTTGACCGCGTCGGCCAGCTTGTTGACACCACGCTCGAGCGCCCGGCGCGCGTCCTCGTTGAAGTTGATCTGCTTAGCCATTCGGATCCTCTCCAGACAGCAGAACGCCCCGGCCCCCGGCTAAGCGGGGCCCGGGGCGTTCGTACATGCGCCGATGTCAGTTGACGACGGCCAGCACGTCGCGAGCGGACAGGATCAAGTAGTCCTCACCGTTGTACTTGACCTCGGTGCCGCCGTACTTGGAGTAGATGACGACGTCGCCGACCTGGACATCCACCGGGATGCGGTTGCCCTTGTCGTCCACGCGGCCCGGGCCCACGGCCAGAACCTTGCCCTCCTGGGGCTTTTCCTTAGCGGTGTCGGGGATGACGAGACCGGAAGCCGTCGTCTCCTCGGCCTCGCTCGTCTGGACAACGATCTTGTCCTCGAGCGGTTTGATGTTCACGCTCACCGGGTTGACCTCCACGGGTCGTCGAAAGCGTTGGCAGGTACTTACTCTGGTTTCGGCGCCTACCACCCCCGCCGTCGCGGGTGCCGGGGCGTGTGCGGTGCCGTGCAATTAGCACTCTAGCCACGCGAGTGCTAGCCGTGCAACCAGGGCCGGTTTGCGATGCCGGAACGTGTCGGCGGCGAGCATGACCGGCGGGTCCGCGGGCACCGGACGGAGACCCGCCGGATGGGCGTCCCTGGCCGTGGGCCAGGCCCGGCGTCCGCAGGACCGACCCCGCACACAGGACGATCAAGGCGCGCCGCGACCGGCGGCGCGCCTTGATCGTCCTCTGCGGCATCCCGGCGAGTCACCGGGGCCGGCCCTGGTTCCCCTGTTGCCGGGCCGTCTCCTGCGAGCCGCCCGCGGAGGCCGACCGCTTGTGGTGCTGCTCGGCGTTGGAGGTCTGCCCGAAGGCCTTCATGATTTCCGGGGTCAGCGCCTTCGCCAACGCCGGTGCCAGCGATTCGGCCAGGGCCGAGGCGATGGCCTGCGAGATCAGAAGTTGTTCGAAAGTCGATGTCCGCGACACCGGCCGGGAGAGCGACGCGATGGCCGCTTCCGTCAGCGCCGCGCCCAGCGGGTCCTGCTCGTATGCCGCCTCCTTCGGTGCACGTGAGGGTTCTTTCATGAGTTGCTGAATGAGATCGTCGATCAAGTCACTCAGTGGCTCTTTGCCTGCTTCTTCGCCAGATCCGGCCGACATGGTGGTTCCTTGGTCTGCTCTCGGTATTGGTGCGCCCTCCGGCCATTGGTCGACGACGGATCAATGACCGGAGGGCGTGTCTGTTTCGCGCGAATCCGTGATGTCAGGTTATTGCCGCCAACGAGTCCTACCGCCCCGCGAGCGCGGCCAGCAGCATCGGGTGCTCGATCAGACCCCCACCGCCCGACTCGCGCCTGCGCCGCATGAGCGCCGCCAGAAGCAAAGGATGCTCGATAATGCTTTCCCCGCGCTCTTCCCGCCTACTCATCAGCGCGGCCAGCAGCAGCGGATGCTCGATCAGACCCCCACCACCCTCACGCCTGCGCCGCATGAGCGCCGCCAGAAGCAAAGGATGCTCGATAATGCTTTCCCCCTGCTCCTCCCGCCTACTCATCAGCGCGGCCAGCAGCAGCGGATGCTCGATCAGACCCCCACCACCCTCACGCCTGCGCCGCATGAGCGCCGCCAGAAGCAAAGGATGCTCGATAATGCTTTCCCCCTGCTCCTCCCGCCTACTCATCAGCGCGGCCAGCAGCAGCGGATGCTCGATCAAGCCTTCACCGCGCTCTTCCTCCGCCTCCGGTTGAACCCTTTCACGTGCTTCCGTCGCCGTTGTCATGACAGCACCTTTCAGTTCCGCATTTTGACAGACAACTACCGATCACGAAATTGTGATGATCGGTTTTCGGCGCCAGTGGTGAGAGATCTTCGCCCCTCACCGGCGGACCGCCTGGTGTCGGATGGCTGGTTTTTCCTCCAACCAGGACTGTCCCATACGGTTCCGGGGCCTGCATGTCGTCCGGCGGGTGAGATGCGGAAAGTGACCTACCGTCCCCGAGCGGAAGAATTCGGCCACCCTCTCAGGTGAGGGCATGCGGATCGCTTCCGCTATTCTTTGCCGAGTCCGGCCGGATCTCCGGTGATGATTTTGCGTCGTTTTCCCCGCGCCCGCCGCCTGGTCGTGCCACCCTGATCGAGTGACCGATGCACAGCCTGGGGTACTTCTCGACGAACATGCGGGACTGGTCCACGCGCCGTTCGACCGGGTGAGGGATGCGGTGCTGACAATACGGACCGGCACGCTGGCGGGAACCGACGTCCCGTTGATCCTCTCCGGCCAGGCCGGGCAGACGGTGGTGATCACCGGCGGGCCCGCCCGGTTCACCACCACCGTCTCGGGCGCGCCGCTCACCCTCGAAGTGGACCCGGCCGCGGGCTGGGTCCAGGCGAAGGGCCAGTGGTGGTGGTGCGGGCGACTCGAGGTGCACGAAGATCCGGCCGGTGCGCGACTGGTGCGCCGCACCTACAACCTGGCGGGTGGACTGTCCGGCCGTCTGGTCCCGCTCACCGTCGGACGCGGACACGACAAGCGAGCGGTCGACGGCCTGCACGCAAACCTCGCCGTGCTGGGTGAACGGCTGTCCTGCCGCACCGAGTTCCTGCGCTGAAGGCCGCACTGAGGGCGACCGCCGTCTCACTCTTTGAGCGGTGTCCCACCCGGCGGGAGGCTGCCTACCGTGGATTTCGGCTCGGGTGAACCTTCATCGAAGGGATGGTGTTGTCCGATGGGTGGATGCAACTGCTGCAGTTCGTGCTCCGGCTCGGGGTGCGGCTGCTGCGGCAAGTGCTGACCGAACCACTGGATACCCGACGGGTGCCGTGAAGGGTGCCTTCACAGTCGTATCGGCTGTGAAGACACCCTTCACGGGAAGCCCCGGGCCCGTGTGGGTCAGGGGGTCAGCACGATCTTGCCCCGGACGCGTCCGGTTTCGCTGAGTTCGTGGGCCAGCGCGGCCTGCTCCAGCGGGAAGGTGCGCTCGACGTGCACCGACAGTCGTCCCGCCTCGACCAGCTCGTTGACCGAGACCAGATCGGGCCCTGAGGGGCTGACATAGAACCGGTGGTGCCGAGGATCGCCCTCGGCGTCGTCGCCCACGGCGTCGAGCAGGACTCCCTCAGGCTTGAGCGTGGCCAGGGTGCGGCGGCCGTACTCCCCGCCGATCAGGTCGTAGGCGACGTCCACCCCCCGCACCACGTCGGCGAAGTCGGTCGCGGTGTAGTCGATCAGCTCGTCGGCTCCCAGCTCACGCAGGAACTCGTGGTTCTCCGCGCGCGCCGTCCCGAGCACGTACGCGCCGCGGGCCTTGGCGATCTGCACCGCGAAGTGGCCGACCCCGCCCGCGGCCGCGTGGATGAGCACCCGCTGCCCTGCCTCGACCTTCGCCACGTTCACCAGCGCCTGCCACGCGGTGAGCACCGCGGTCGGCAGCGCGGCGGCCTGCGCGTGGTCCAGGTTCACCGGCTTCGGCGCGAGTGCCTCCCGCGCGACGGCCACGTACTCGGCGTAGGCCCCCCATTTGCTGAGCCACAGGCCGTAGACCTCCTCGCCCGTGCCCTCCACTTCGCCGGAAAGGTCCAATCCGAGCCGCAGGGGCGGCGGGCCGAGCCGGTCGACGATCCCGGCCCGCACCTTCCAGTCGGCCGGGTTCACGCCCGCCGCGCGCACCCGCACCAGCACCTCCCCCGGCCCGGGCTCCGGGCGGGGGGTCTCAACCAGTTCCAGGACTTCCGGGCCGCCGAAGGCCCGCACTTCGATCGCTCGCACGGCCACCATCCTGCGGCCGCCCGTTTCCGTTGTGAAGAAGGCACCTTTTTGATATCCAGGTTCCTTGTGGATACCGTGCAGGCCTACCTCACCCGCTGTCCGGCACGCACCGTGCTCGAGGCGCTCGCGAACAAGTGGACACTACTGGTGCTGAGTTCGCTGACCAGGGCGGACGGCCCGGTGCGCTTCAACGAGTTACGCCGCGCACTCGAGGGCATCACGCAGAAGGCGCTCACCCAGACCCTGCGCTCACTGGAACGCGATGGTCTGGTCCAGCGCACCGTCTACCCGACCGTGCCGCCCCGCGTGGAGTACGCGGTCACCGATCTCGGCAGCCAGGTCGGCGAGCTGTTCTGCGTGCTCGGTAAATGGTCCCAACAACATGTGCACGAGATTCTCGCCGCCCGGGAAGCGTTCGACACGCGGCCGGAACCGCTGCCGATCGGCTGAAAGGGGCATCCCGACTCGACGAAAGGACGTATCCAACCTCGCCACCGGTGTGTAGCTTTCTGGCATTGCTCCGTACGCGAGGAGAGTTCATGGATTCGTTCACTCGCCGCACCGCGCTCCGCGCCGCCGCCGCCGGAACGGCCGGACTGGCCACCGCCACCACCAGCAGCAGTGCGCAGGCGGCCGTCGCCGAGGGAGGACGCCAGCGGGCATTCGCCGCGGCCGCCACGGAATTCGGTGTTCCCGAACCGGTTCTGCTCGCGGTGTCCTATTTGAAGTCGCGCTGGGACCACCACGGTGGCGCACCGAGTACCGCCGCCGGCTTCGGGCCGATGCACCTCACCGACCTGCGCACCGCGGCCGCCGGCGGCAGCCACCACGACAAGGGCAGCGAGGATCCGAGGGCGGACGACGCCCGCCCCGCACTGCGCCCGGCCTCGCCCGCCGTGGCCGAACCGGATCCGGCGCTGCAGACCGTGGACCTGGCGGCGGAACTGACCGGCGTCGCACCCGCCACCCTCCGCACCGATCCGGTGCAGAACATCCGCGGCGGGGCCGCGGTTCTCGCGCGATACCAGCGGGAACTGGGGAACAGCGGGAGCGATCCCGCCGACTGGTACGGCGCGGTGGCCCGTTACAGCGGCGCCGCCGACTCGACCGCGGCCGCCTTCTTCGCCGACGAGGTGTACGGCGTGATCGGCGCGGGCGCGGAACGGGTCACCGACGACGGCCAGACCGTCCGGTTGGACGCCCTCCCCGGCATCACCCCGGCGCGGATCCAGCTGCGCGGGCTCGGGCTGCCCGCCGCCGACCGCGGCGCGGTCGAAGCGCCGCCCGGCGTGTCGTGCGAATGGATTCCCGCGCCCTACCAGGACCTCGGCAACGGCGACTACGGCAACTACGACAAGGCCGAGCGCCCACGGAGCCAGCGGATCACCCATATCGTCATCCACGACACCGAGTGCACCTACGACGTCGCATTGGGCCTGGTGCAGGACCCGAAATACCTGGCATGGCACTACACGATCCGCTCGAGCGACGGGCACATCGCCCAGCACGTGCTGACCAAGGACGTCGGCTGGCACGCCGGGAACTGGTATCTGAACGCGAAGTCGATCGGGATCGAGCACGAGGGTTTCGGCGCCCAGGGCACCTGGTACACCGAGGCGATGTACCGCACCTCGGCGAAACTGGTGCGCTATCTCGCGGACAGGTACGAAATTCCGCTCGACCGGCAGCACATCCTGGGCCACGACACGGTGCCTGGCCCGACCCCCGGCACCGTCAAGGGCATGCACTGGGATCCCGGCCCGTACTGGGACTGGGCGCACTACTTCGAACTGCTGGGCGCTCCGCTGTGCCCCTGGCCGCCCCGGCAGAACACGGGACTGGTGCAGATCAAACCGGGCTTCTCCCGCAACCGTCCCGGCTACACCGGCTGCGACAGCACCGCGCCGGGGGCGGTCTGCCCGTCGCTGGGCTCCTCCGCGGTCATCCTGCACAGCGAGCCGAGTGAAGACGCCCCGCTGCTGCTCGACCCCGGTCTGCACCCCGACGGTTCACCGTCCACCATGGACGTCGCGGACGTCGGCAGCAGGGTGTCCACCGGCCAGCACTACGCGGTCGCCGAGATCCGCGGCGACTGGACGGCGATCTGGTTCCTCGGCCAGAAGGGCTGGTTCCACAACCCGCCAGGGGCTCGCGCGGCCCACCCGGCGCTCGGCATGGTGGTCACCCCCAGGCCCGGGGTGGACTCGATCCCGGTGTACGGCCGCGCCTACCCCGAGGCCGAGGCCTATCCGTCCGGCATCACGCCGCAATCGGTGGTGCCGCTGCAGTACACGATGCCTGCGGGACAGCGGTACGCCGCAGGCCCGGTGCTGGACTCGGAGTATTTCTGGGCCACCACCTTCGACCCGGCGAGCCACGTGGTGGTGCGCGGGAAGACCCGGTACGTCCAAGTCCAGTTCGGACACCGCGTCGCCTACGTCAAGCTCGACGACGTGGTGCTCTGCCCTGCCCGCCCCGCGGACTAGAGCGAGACGACGTCGACGGGCAGGGCCGGGTTCGCCGAAATGTCCAAACCGGACTCGGCCACCCCGGCCGCGACCACGTGCGCGCCGAGAGCGGCGATCATCGCGCCGTTGTCGGTGCACAGTCGCGGCCGGGGTACCCGCAGTTCGATCCCGGCCGCCTCGCACCGTTCGCGGGCCAGCGCCGACAGCCGCGAGTTCGCCGCGACCCCGCCGGAAATCACCAGGGTGCCGATGCCCGATTCGGTGGCCGCCCGCACCGCCTTCGCGGTGAGGACGTCGGCGACGGCCTCCTGGAACGAGGCGGCGACGTCGTTCACCGGCACCTCCTCGCCGCGGCGTTCCGCGTTCTCCACCCAACGGGCGACCGCGGTCTTCAAGCCGGAGAAGGAGAAGTCGAACTTCGCGTCACGTGGGCCGGTCATGCCGCGGGGGAAGGCGATCGCCTTCGGGTCGCCCTGCGCGGCCGCCCTGTCGATCGGCGGGCCGCCCGGGTACGGCAGGCCGAGTACGCGCGCGACCTTGTCGTACGCCTCGCCCGCGGCATCATCCACAGTGGACCCGATTTCGGTGATCGCGGTGGCGATGTCGTCCACACGCAGCAGTTGCGTGTGGCCGCCGGACACCAGGAGCGCGAGGCAGGGCGAGGGCAGTGGACCGTGCTGCAGCGTGTCGACGGCGATGTGGCCCGCCAGGTGGTTCACGCCGTACAGCGGCACTTCGAGCGCGGCCGCATAGGCCTTGGCCGCGGACACCCCGACCAGCAGCGCACCGGCCAGACCCGGCCCAGCGGTAACCGCGATGGCGTCCACATCGGACAGCTTCAGCCCGGCGGACTCGAAGGCCCGGTCGGCCGTCGGCACCAGCGCCTCCAGGTGGGCGCGGCTGGCCACCTCGGGCACCACACCGCCGAAGCGGGCGTGCTGCTCGACGCTGGACGCCACCTCGTCGGCGAGCAACTCGACCCGGCCGTCGTCGTGCAGGCGGACCAGCCCGATGCCGGTCTCGTCGCAGGAGCTTTCGATGCCGAGGATGACCCGGGACATCAGCCCACCTCCTGAGCGCTGCGGGCGGGACGCATCATGGTGTACGCGTCGGCACCCGACGGTTGGTAGTAACGCTTGCGCAGACCGATCCGGCTGAACCCGTGCCGCGCGTACAGTTCGAGCGCACGGTCGTTGTCCGTCCTGACCTCCAGGAACACCGGCGCGTTCAGCTCGTCGGCCTTCTCCAGCAGCGCGCGCAGCAGCGCTGTGCCCACGCCCCGGCCCTGGTGTTCCCGCTCGACGCCGATGGTGTGCACGCTGGATTCGAACTCGCCCGGCCGCCCGGCCGTGGCCAGCCCCGCGTAGCCGATCAGCTCGCCCTCCTCGCCGTACGCGCCGAGGTAGTAGTTGCCCGCGTCCAGTTCGGACTGGAAGGCACGGGCGCTCCACGGGTCGTCCCCGGCGAAGAGCTGCTTTTCGATCTCCACACAGCGTGCGATGTCCTTGCGGCGGAGCGGGGCAAGCCTCACGGCGCCGTCACCCGCTTCCGGGCCGACGGCTCGACCGCGTCCGGGCGGCGCAGGTACAGCGGGGTCAGCGGGGCCGGGGCCTCACCGGCGAGCAGCGCCTCTCGCGCGGCGGCCACGAGACCGGCGGTGGCCGGGTAGTACGGCTCGACCACTCGGACGCCCAGCCGCTCGGCGTACTGCCGCGCGCCGTCGCCCGCCGCGACCGGACGGCCGAGCGGCTCGGGCGCCTGCACATGGGGACCGTCGACCCGGGCGCCGTGCTCGTCGTAGGCGGCCCAGTACACCTCGCGGCGGCGGGCGTCGGTCACCACCAGGAACGGCTCGCCGGGGGTGGCCTGCGCGGCGATCGCGTCGAGGCCGCACACCGGGTACACGTTGATGCCGAGCCCGTGGCCGAGGGCCGCCGCGGTGGCCATCCCGGCCCGCAGGCCGGTGAACGGCCCGGGGCCCACCCCGCAGACGATGGCGTCGACTTCGCGCAGGGTGACCGCGGCCTCCCGCGCGGCCGCCAGCAGATGCGGGGTGATCAGTTCGCCGTGGGCGCGCGGGTTCACGGTGACGCGCTCGGCGAGCACGGTGACGTCTGCGCCCGCCAGGGTCGCCACCCCCGCGGTGACCGCGGGCGTCGAGGTGTCAAGGGCGAGTACCAGCACGATGTACCAGCCTACCGGTCGCGCCGATCCCGATGCCGCAGGTCACCGCCTCTCGCGGGACTCCCGGGCCGGGCTCGCTTCGGGTAGGTTCGGCTGTCGTGGCGAAACGGTTGTTCCCGGCCCTGACAGCACCATCGGGCGAAGCGCCGGACAAGGACAAGGAAGCCCTCCGCTTCGGCGCGCTGTCCCTCGACTACTCGCGACTGGCCGCCGTGGCCGGTGACCTGGCGCGGAGGCTGCGGGACGCGCAGCCGGTGCGGGTCGCCGTATGGGCCACCCCGACGCTGCACACGAGCGTGGCGGTCGTCGCCGCCCTGCTCGCCGGGGTGCCCGCCGTGCCCGTCAACCCGAAGATCGGGGAACGGGAACTCGCCCACATAGTGAGCGACAGCACACCTTCGGCCGTGCTCACCGAACCCGGTGTCACCCTCCCCGCCGCGCTCGCCGCGCTGCCGCGCGTCGACGTCCCGCTCACCGGGAAGCCGGGCGAGCTGCCGGACGAATCCGACGACGAGGCGCCCGCCCTGATCGTCTACACCTCCGGCACCACGGGACCGCCCAAGGGCGTGGTGCTGCCGCGGCGCGCCATCGCCAGCACGCTCGACGCGCTGGAAGACGCCTGGCAGTGGACCGCCGAGGACGTGCTCGTCCATGCGCTGCCGCTGTTCCACGTGCACGGCCTGATCCTCGGCATCCTCGGCCCGCTGCGCCGCGGCGGCACCGTCCGGCACCTCGGGCGCTTCTCCGTCGAAGCCGCCGCGAAGGAACTGTCCGCCGGGGCCACCATGATGTTCGGCGTGCCGACGATGTACCACCGGATCGCCGGCGAAGTCGCCACGGACCCGGAACTGGCGGCGGCCTTCGGCCGGGCCCGGCTGCTGGTCTCCGGTTCGGCGGCCCTGCCGGTGCACGACCACCGGCGGATCACCGCGGCGACCGGTCAGCAGGTCGTCGAGCGCTACGGCATGACCGAGACGCTGATGAACACGAGCGTGCGGGCCGACGGCGAGCGCAAACCCGGCACGGTCGGCGTGCCGCTGCGGGGCGTCGAAGTGCGGCTGGCCGACGAGTCCGGCGCGGTCGTCACGGTGAGTGACGGCGAAACCGTCGGCGAGATCCAGGTGCGGGGGCCGAACCTGTTCACCGAGTACCTCAACCGGCCCGACGCGACCGCCTCGGCCTTCGCCGAAGGCTGGTTCCGGACCGGCGACATGGCCACCCGGGACGCCGACGGCTACCTGCGCATCGTGGGCCGCAAGGCCACCGACCTGATCAAGAGCGGCGGGTACAAGATCGGCGCCGGGGAGATCGAGAACGCCCTGCTCGAACACCCGGGAGTGGCCGAGGCCGCGGTCACCGGCGAACCGGACGCGGACCTGGGCGAGCGCATCGTCGCTTGGATCGTGCCGTCCGGGGAACCCCCTGCCGAGGAGGAGCTGGCCGACCACGTGGCGCGGCTGCTCGCCCCGCACAAGCGGCCGCGGGTGGTGCGTTACCTCGACGCGCTTCCCCGCAACGACATGGGCAAGGTAATGAAACGGGCACTGCATGGCTGACCGGCGCTCCGCCCGCGAGCTCGTCGCGGAGCTGGCGGCGGGGTTCACCGAACTCCCCGCCCCACCGGCCGGTCCGTCCGTTGTGGACGGTCCGATCGGCTGGCCCGGTTACGACGAGGCGCGGGCCCGCGCCGAGGAACGCACCGGCGAGCGCGAATCCGTGCTCTGCGGAGTGGGCCGGATCGGTGCCGTCGAAGCGATGCTGATCGTGTTCGAGTTCGGTTTCCTCGGTGGCTCACTGGGCCGTAGAACCGGCGATCGGATCGAAGACGCGTTCACCGAGGCGCGGCGCCGCCGCATCCCGGTGGTGTCGCTGATCGCGACCGGGGGCAGCCGGATGCAGGAGGGCATGGCCGCACTGACCCAGCTCCACCGCATCGCCGGGCAGGCCGCGCTGACCAGGGCGGCCGGGCTGCCGCAGGTGTCGGTGCTGCGGGACCCGACGACCGGCGGCGGCTGGGCCACGCTCGGTGCGGGAGCCGACGTGACGCTGGCCCTGCCCGGCGCGCAGGTCGGGTTCGCCGGGTCCCGGGTCCGGCCCCCCGGCGACTTCTCCGCCTACACCGCCGAATCTCAGCTGGCCTCCGGGCTCCTCGACCGGATCGTCGACCCCGCGCACCTGCGGGAGACGCTGGGCCGCTGGCTCACCCTGTTCACCGGGGCGGACGGGCGTCCTGCCGAACCGCCCGCCGCGCTGGGCGCCGCCGAGCCGCCCGCCACCGGCTGGGACGCCGTGCTGGCCGCGCGGGCCCCCGAACGGCCGCGTGCGGACGCCTATCTCACGGACTACTTCGACTGGTGCGAGGACATCAGTGGTGACCGTTGCGGCGGCGTCGACGACGGCGTTCGCTGCGGGTTCGGCTCGCGCGGCGGGGTGACCATCGCGTACGCGGCACAACGCGGCAGCGCGACCCGCCCCGCGGGATTCCGCACCGCCGCCCGGCTGGTCCGGCTCGCGGACCGGCTCGGCATCCCGGTCCTGACCCTGGTGGACACCCCCGGCGCGGCCAACGACGCGGCCGCCGAGCGCGAGGGCGCGGGCAGCGCCATTGCCGAGGTCTTCGCCGCGATCGCGGGCGCCTCGGTGCCGGTGACCAGCCTGGTCATCGGCGAGGGCGGCTCCGGTGGTGCGCTCGCGTTCGCCGCGCCCGGCCGCATCTGGGCCACCCCGGACAGCTTCTTCTCGGTCACTTCGCCGGAAGCGGCGGCCGCGATCCTGAAACGCAGCGCCGATGAGGTGCCCGCCACCGCGAACCGGCTCCACCTGCGGCCGCAGGACCTCGTCGAGCTCGGCATCGCCGAAGGCATCGTCACGCCCACTTCCGGCTGAACTCCGGCGAGGTCGGGGCTGGCGCGAGCCGTGAAGGGTCCCTTCACAGCCGTTATGACCGTGAAGGGTCCCTGACCCTCAGGTGAGCGCGTGGTCCTTCAGGCGGTCCTGCCAGGCGCCGTGGGGTTCCAGGGTGGCCACGCGCACGTCGTCGGGGCGACGGTCGAGACGGACGACGAGGTGGTCCTCGGACAACCGTTCCGCCGAGCCCTCGCCCCACTCGACCACGACCGCCGACGCCTCGAGATCGGTGTCCAGGTCGAGGTCGTCGAGCTGGTCGAGGTCACCCCCGAGCCGGTAGGCGTCGACGTGCACCAGTGGCACGCCGCGCTCGCCGGCGGGATGCACCCTGGCCAGCACGAAGGTCGGCGAGCTGACCCGCCCCGAGACGCCGAGCCCGGCCGCGATCCCCCTGGTCAGCACCGTCTTCCCGGCACCGAGCGGGCCGGAGAGCAGCACCAGGTCGCCGGCGCGCAGCAGCCTGCCGAGCGCCTCGCCGAACCGCACCGTGTCCTCCGCCGTGGCCAGCAGGACCGGCCCGTCCGCGCCTACCGCTTGCGCCATCGCCGGATCCGTTGTGAAGCACTCATGCCCTCTACTCCAGCACATCGCCGCAGCAACTCGTTCAGCCGGGCGTTGACCAGGCCCGGCTGTTCCAGCTGCACCATATGCCCGGCCCCCGGGATGCGCGCGAGTTCCGCGTCCGGCAGTTCGGCCGCGATGCGCTCGGCGTGGGAGATCGGGGTGAGGCGATCCTTCTCCGCCCCGACGACCAGCACGTGCACGTGCCGCAGCCCGGCCAGCGCCTCGTAGCGGTGATGGCGGTCGAGCGTGTCGGCGAACTCGACCAGCACGCGCACCGGGGTCACCGCCAGCATCTCGATCATGAAGTCGACCACCTTGCGCGGCACGTCCCCGGAACCGAACGACAACCGCCGCAGCGCCGGGCGGGTCAACTGCCCTCCCGCCGCGCGCACGAACTCGACCAGCCCCGGCTGCCAGCCCGCCAGACCCCCGACACCGCGGGTCAGCGGGTTGTACTTCGACAGCAACGAACGCGACACGCCCTCCCGGCCGACCTCACCGGCGGCGGTCGCGATCAGCGCCACCCCGCGCACCCGGTCGCGGAACAGGGCGGGGTTCCGCTGGGCCAGCTCCATGATCACCATGCCGCCCATGGAGTGCCCCATCAGCACGACGGGTCCGGTGGGCGCGACGGTCCGCAACACGGCGTCGAGATCGTCCGCGAGCTGTTCGATCGTGCTGGTGCCTGCCGTGGCCGCCCCGGAGGAACCGTGGCCGCGGTGGTCGTAGTACACCTGCCGGATCCTCGGCCTGCCGCCCCCGGCCAGCCCGTAGCGCTGGAAGTGCCAGCTGCGCTGGGACAGCGCGAAGCCGTGCACCCCGACCACGGTGAGATCCACCCGGTCCCCTTCGGGGTCGATCTCGGACACCACGAGCGGGGTTCCGTCGTCGGCCGCGACGGTCGAGACGCGATGGGGCGCCAGGTCGCCGAGCCGGTCCAGAAGCGAGGGCCGCGACGTCGCCGGCTCCGACGCCTCCTCGGGCACGGCGGCCCGCCCGGCTCCGCCGAACAACGCCCCCACACCGGTCAGCAAGGTGAGGAGGCGGGCAGCGGCCATCATTCCTGCCCCAGGTACCGCCGCGGAACACGAGGGCGGTACATGCCGGTGACGATCTCGTAGTCGATGGTGCCGATCTCGTCGGCCCATTCGCGTGCGGTCGGCTCACCGTCGGCACCCGGGCCGAAGAGGATCACCTCGGCGCCCACGGCCGGTTCGTCGTCACCGCAGTCCACGACGAGCTGGTCCATGCACACCCGGCCCACCACGGGACGGCGCCGTCCCGCCAGCCACACGCTCATCCGGCCCGACAGGGTGCGGGGTACGCCGTCGGCGTACCCGGCGGGCACCAGGGCGAGCGTGGTGTCGCGGGGCGCGGTCCAGGTTTGGCCGTAGGACACCGATTCCCCGGCATCGATCCGCTTGGTGAGCACCACAGTGGACCGGAAGGTCATCGCCGGACGCAGATCTTCCCGCTGGGGCAGGGGATTGAGGCCGTAGATCGCGATGCCCGGGCGGACGAGGTCGAAACGGAGGTCCGGTCTGGACAGTGCGGCGGCCGAGTTCGCGATGTGGCGCAACGGGTTCAGCCCGGCCTCACGCGCGACCTCGTAGGCGGTGCGGAACCGTTCGGCCTGCCTGTCGATGGACGGGTGGCCCGGCTCGTCGGCGCAGGCCAGATGCGACCAGATCGCCACCACCTCGACGTCCGGTTCGGCGGCGGCCGCCTTCACCAGCTCCGGCCAGTCTCGCGGAATGCAACCGCTGCGCGACAGTCCGGTGTCGATTTTCAGGTGCACCCGGGCCGGAAGCCCCACCCGGCGCGCCGTCGCGGCGATCCGCGCGAGCTGTTCCGCTGTGCTGACCGAAAGGTCGACGTTCTGCACGATGCCCGGCGCGTAGTCCACTTCGGGCAGGTCCAGCCAGCTGAACACCCGCGCGGTGATACCGGCCGCGCGGAGCGCGAGGGCTTCGGCCAGCGAGCAGGCACCGAGCCAGGTCGCCCCCGCTTCGAGGGCCGCCTTGGCCACCGGGACGGCACCGTGACCGTAGCCGTCCGCCTTGACCACGGCCATGGTGGCGGCACCGGATTCGGCGGCACGGGCCGCGAGCAGGCGCACGTTGTGCCGGACGGCGCCGAGGTCTACGACGACCTCGGCATGCGGGAACGAATCGGGGAGATCGGGGCTCATCGAATGCCATTTTCCCATATCAGACGGCTGCTGAAGGTACTCCCCCCGTGCCCTTCCCCACAGCCGCGGTTTTACCGGTCGGTTCGAGCCCGCACTGGTGAGGCTGTCCTCAGCAGTGCGGGAGTGGTCGTTTCAGCCCGCTCGGGCGCCGACGGCGCCGGCGGACACAGCCAGCCTCCTGTCCGGATTGGACAGTTGATCGCCCGCCGGGTCACCGGTGGCCGCGTTCATCGGGCCTCCCCTCGGCTCGGGGCGACCTGGTGCACGAGTTCCCGCAGGACGAGGTGCCGCTCGCGGAGCTCCTCACCGACCGAGACGTCCCCTTCGGCCAGTTCCCGCTGCCCGGGACCACTCCACACCGGCGGTTCCCCCGCGCCCGACAGCGCCCAAGCCGCCTGCCGGGCCGCACCGAGCGCGACGAATTCGGCGGGCTCCGGCACCACCACCGGAACGCCGAACACGGTCGGCGCGATCGACCGGACGGCGGCGGACTGCGCCGCACCACCGATCAACAGCACCCGCCGAACCGTGATCCCTTCCGCCCGCACCGCGTCCAGTCCCGCGGCGAGGCCGCAGAGCATGCCCTCCACGGCGGCGCGGGCGACGTTCGCCGGGGTCATGTTGGCGCGGCGAAGGCCGTGCAGGGAACCGGCCGCGTCCGGCAGGTTCGGCGTGCGCTCGCCGTCGAGATAGGGCAGAAGGGTCAGCCCGTCCGCGCCGGGGTTCGCGGCCAGAGCGAGCCGGTCGAGCCCGGCGAGGTCGGTGTCCAGCATCGCCGCCGTCGCGGTCAGCACGCGGGCGGCGTTGAGGGTGCACGCCAGCGGCAGGAAACGGCCGGTGGCGTCGGCGAAGCCCGCGATGACGCCGCTCGGGTCGGCGGAGGCCGTCTCGCACACCCCGAACACGGTGCCGCTCGTGCCGAGCGAGACCACCACGTCCCCCTCGCCCAGCCCCAGCGCGAGGGCGGCGGCCATGTTGTCGCCGGTTCCGGCGGAGACCAGCATCCCGTCCGGGGTGTGGCCCGCGGGCTCGGCCGGACCGAGGACCTCGGGCAGCTCCGGTTCACGCCCGCCGAAGGCGTGCTTGAGCAGGTCGCCGCGATAGGTGCCCTGTGCCGGCGAGAAGTACCCGGTACCGGACGCGTCACCGCGGTCGGTGACCGGTCGGCCACCACCGAGCAGGCGCCAGGTGAGCCAGTCATGGGGCAGCAGCACGCGCGTCACGCGGTCGGCCAGCTCCGGTTCGTGCTCGGCCATCCAGCGCAGCTTCGTCACGGTGAAACTCGCCACCGGCACCGAACCGACCGCGTCGGCCCACGCCTTCGGCCCACCGAGTTCCCCGACCAGGTCCTCCGCGGCCTGCGCCGACCGGGTGTCGTTCCACAGCAGCGCCGGGCGCACGACCTCACCGGCTTCGTCGAGCGTGACCATGCCGTGCTGCTGACCGCCGACCCCGATGGCCGACACGCCTTCGAGCAGGCCGGAAGTGGCCGCGGTGAACGCCTCCCACCACAGGCGGGGCTCCACTTCCGTGGTGTCCGGGTGCGGAGCGCGGCCGGTGCGGACGATCGCCCCGGTGGCGGCGTCCACGACGACGACCTTTGTGGACTGGGTCGACGAGTCGATTCCGGCGACCAGTGCTCGCGCGGAGTCACCGCTGCTTCTTCGGGCGGGCGTCATGAGGATGAGCCTGAATCACTTTCGCGATTCAGTCCAGAGTTCCGGGACAATTTCGGTGAAGTTTCGACGATCCCGCACTCATCCGGTCGCCGCACCGGAAGCTTTGCGGTGGGGGGCCCCTTCACAGCAAATAGGGCCGTGAGGGGCCCCTCACGGCCTAGGGAAGCCCGGGTGGCGGAGGTGGCGGAGGGCATCCGGGATGGCGGCGAGGACGCCTGAGGCCGACACGGGCACGCCGCGGGCGGCCAGGTCGGCGGCGAGCGAATGCACGCCCGCGGCGGCGCCGGCCGCGAGCCACGGGTCCACCCCACCGGCCAGCAGGGCACCGATCAGGCCGGACAGCACGTCCCCCGAACCGGCGGTAGCCAGCCACGACCCCTGCGCGACGTTCACCAGCACCCGGCCGTCCGGGGCCGCGACCAGCGTCGTGTTGCCCTTCAGCAGCACGACCGCGTCGTACTTGCGCGCGGCCTCGCGCACCGCGGCGACGCGGTCGTGCCCCAGCTCGTGACCGGTCAGCCGCGCGAACTCACCCGCGTGGGGCGTGAGCACCAGTGGCGTACCCGGCTCCCGCGCGTCGAGCACCTCGGGGAAGCGCGCCATCAGTGTGGTGGCGTCGGCGTCGGCACAGACCGGCACCCCGGCCTCCAGCACTTGCCGCAGCACACCGCGGCCCTCCTGCCCGGTGCCGATGCCCGGACCGACCACCCACGCCTGCACCCGTCCGGCGTCGGTCACGGAACCGGTCGCGATCACCTCGGGCCAGCGGGCCCGCACCACGTCGGCGGCCGGTCCCGCGTAGCGGACCATTCCGGAGGTGGCGAGCACGGCGGCACCGGTCGCCAGCACCGCGGCGCCGGGGTAGGTGGCCGAACCCGCGGCCACCCCGGTGACCCCCTGCGTGTACTTGTTGTCGTGCGGGCCCGGCACCGGCCAAGCCGCGGCGATGTCCACGCCGTCCAGCCGCCGCAGATCCGGTTCCCCGAGTTCGGGCGCGAGACCGATGTCGATCAGCACCACTTCACCGCAGCGTTCCGGATTGAGCACGTGCACGGGTTTGCGGGCGCCGAAGGTGACGGTGCGAGTCGCGGTGATGGCGGGGCCGGTCACCGCACCGGTGTCCGGGTCCACGCCACTGGGCAGGTCCACCGCCAGCACCGGCGCGCCGATGTGGCCCACCAGCGCGGCCGCGTCCCCGCGCAGCGCCCCCCTGGCCGACAGCCCGATGATGCCGTCGATCACCAGGTCCACGCTTTCCAGCAGCTGAGACGCCCGTGCCGGAGTGATCACCCGGCCGCCGGAACGGCGTAGCGCGGCCAGCCCCGCCGCGTGGGTGCGCTCCGGGTTGAGCAGCACGGCGGTCACGGCGACACCGCGCCTGCGCAGGAAACTGCCGGCCCACAGGGCGTCCCCGCCGTTGTTGCCCGCCCCGACGAGCAGGGCCACCCGGCGGCCCACGACGTGTCCGGTGTGTTCGGCGAGCAGATCGGCGGCCTGCACCGCGACCCCGAAGGCGGCACGCTGCATCAGCGCCCCTTCGGGGGTGGCGGCGAGCAGCCGCGCCTCCGCGGCCCGGAGGTGTTCGGTGGTCCAGATTCCCTGCACGCGGCCCTGTCTACTCCACGGTCACGGACTTCGCCAGATTGCGGGGTTTGTCGACGTCGTAACCGCGCGCACGGGCGATTTCCGCGGCGAGGACCTGGAGCGGCACGCTCGACACGAGCGGCTGCAACAGGGTCGGCACGGCGGGGATCTCCACCAGTTCGTCGGCGTAGGGGCGAACCGTGTCGTCGCCCTCCTCGGCGATGACGATGGTCCGCGCGCCGCGGGCCTGGATCTCGCTGATGTTCGACACCATCTTGGCGTGCAGCACCGCACGGCCCTTCGGGGACGGCATCACCACGACCACCGGAAGCCCCTCCTCGATCAGCGCGATCGGCCCGTGCTTGAGCTCGCCCGCCGCGAAACCTTCGGCGTGCATGTAGGCGAGTTCCTTGAGCTTGAGCGCACCCTCGAGTGCCACCGGGAACCCGACGTGCCTGCCGAGGAACAGCAGGGCCTTGGCGTCGGCCAGCTTCCGGCCGAGTTCCCGAACTTGCTCTACTGTGGACAGTGCTTTTTGTACCGCCGCGGGCATCGCCTCGAGCTCGGCGAACTCGCGGGCCACCTCGTCCGGGTACTTGGTGCCGCGGGCCTGGGCCAGTGCCAGGCCGACCAGGTAGTTCGCCGCGACCTGCGCCAGGAAGGTCTTGGTCGCCGCCACCCCGACCTCAGGCCCGGCGTGCGTGTAGAGCACCGCGTCGGACTCACGCGGGATCTGCGCCCCATTGGTGTTGCAGATGGCCAGGACGCGCGCCTTCTGCGCGCGGGCGTGCCGCACCGCCTCCAACGTGTCGGCGGTCTCGCCGGACTGCGAGATGGCCACCACCAGCGTGTCCCGGTCCAGCACCGGGTCCCGGTAACGGAACTCGCTCGCCAGCTCCACCTCGACGGGCAGGCGCGTCCAGTGCTCGATGGCGTACTTCGCGATCAGGCCCGAGTGGTAGGCCGTCCCGCACGCGACGACGAAGACCTTGTCCACGTCCCGGAGGTCCTGATCGGACAGCCGCTGCTCGTCGAGGATGATGCGGCCGCGGTCGAAATGCCCCCGCAGCGTGTTCGCCAGTGCCTCGGGCTGCTCGTCGATCTCCTTCAGCATGAAGTAGTCGTGGCCGCCCTTCTCGGCCGCCGACAGGTCCCAGGCGACGGTGAACGGCTTGGCCTGCGCGGGCTCCCCGGCGAAGTCGGTCACCTCGTACCCGTCACGGGTGATCGTCACGAGCTGGTCCTGGCCGAGCTCGACGGCCTCCCGGGTGTGCTCGATGAACGCGGCGACGTCCGAGGCGACGAAGGTCTCCCCATCCCCGACCCCGACCACGAGCGGCGAGGAGCGGCGTGCCGCCACGATCAGGTCCGGCTCGTCCGCGTGCGCGACGACCAGGGTGAAAGCACCGTCGAGGCGGCGGCACACGGTGCGCACGCTCGCGGGCAGGTCACCGGCGGTGGGGCCGTCGGCGTAGGCGCGCGCGATCAGGTGTGCGGCGGTCTCGCTGTCGGTGTCGCTGGTCAGCTCGACCCCGTCGGCCTCCAGTTCGGCCCGGAGCGCGGCGAAGTTCTCGATGATGCCGTTGTGCACCACGGCGACCCGCTGGCTGGTGTCCCGGTGCGGATGCGAGTTCCGGTCGATCGGCGCACCGTGGGTGGCCCACCGGGTGTGGCCCATGCCCGCGGTTCCCCGGAAACGATCACGGCCGGTCTCGTCCAGCCTGCCTTCCAGGTTCACCAGACGCCCGGCCTTGCGCTCGACGGTCAGCGAGCCCGCTCCGTCCAGCACGGCGACGCCCGCCGAGTCGTATCCCCGGTACTCCATTCGCCGGAGCCCGCCGAGCACGACTTCCAGCGCGGGCCGGTGCCCGACGTATCCCACGATTCCGCACACGCCCATCAGCCTAACGAGCGACACCCGCCACACTCGCCCGGCTCGTGACGGGCCCACCGCCACGGTGAGCCCGCCCACAGCCGACCGGTGGTGGCACGGCCGGTGCTGCCGGCCTGCTGGCGCGTCCCGGCGGCCGTGGTCGGATACGCTTCCGGCCATGGCCGCCAAGCCGAAGGAACTGCTCCAGGAGCTGTCCCACCGCGGACCGCACGAAGTGCTGCGCGGCAACCTCGCGCTCGCCGGACTGCCCGGGGTGGTGTTCACCCCCGCCAGCGGGCTCGGCCTGCCGGGCGTCGCGTTCGGCCACGGGTGGGTCCAGCCACCCGGGCGGTACCACGACCTGCTCGCTCACCTGGCGAGCTGGGGCATCGTGGCGGCGGCTCCCGCGACGCAGCGCGGCCCGCTGCCCTCGCACCGGCTGTTCGCCGCCGACCTGGTCACCACGCTGGACATCCTCACCGGGGTGCGCCTCGGGCCGGGCGGGCTCAGCGTCGCCCCGGACCGGCTCGGCCTCGCCGGTCACTCCGTGGGAGGCGGCGCGGCCGTCCTCGCGGCGGCCGGTGACCAGCGTGTTCGCGCCGTGGCCACGATCGCCGCGGCGCAGACCATCCCCCCGGCCACGGAGGCGGCCCGCAAGGTCACCGCGGCGGGCCTGCATCTCGCCGCGGCCGGAGATCTCATCGCACCCGCGGCGGGCAACGCCGAGGCCATCGCGAAGGCGTGGGGCGGCCCCGTGCAGCTCCGGATTCTGGACAAGTCCACCCACCTCGCCGTGACCGAGGGCAGGCACTGGAGTCAGCGGCTCCTGCAGGGCAAACCGCACCGAGGCACCCAACGGCTGGTCCGGGCGCTGTTCACCGCGTTCTTCCTGACCCACCTGACCGGCACGAAGAAGTACGAGCCCCTGCTGGCCGCGGACGTCAGGCGCGCGGCCATCGACTTCGACCCGAGCCTCGAAGCCGCCTGAGGCGGCGACGCGAGGTCAGTCGAGCCAGTTGCGGCTGGAGAAGTCGTCCTCGTCGAACTCGTCGGGCCGCGAGTGACGTCCACGCCGGGGCGGCGCCGGGGCGGGCACCTCGGGCACCGGCGAAGCCTCGAAGGACACGGGCGGCGCCGGTGGCACTGGTGGTGCCGGTTGCTCGGCCAGCAGTTCCTCCGACTCCCCGAACTGGAAGGTCTCGCCCTGCTTGGGAGTCCGCTTCAGCCATTCGTTCTGGGCGGTCGGGTCGTTCTTGGCCGCTTCCCTTGCCGCACTGCGCTCGTCGAGTTCCTGGCACAGGCGCTCGTTCTGCTCGCGCATGCGCTGGGACTCCGCGGCGATCTCCTGCCGGACGGCCTCGACGCGCTCGCCGATCTCGGCCGTCCGGGCGCGCGTGCTCGCCAGGATCTCCGCGTACCGGTTTTCGATCCCGGGGTCGATGCTCATCTCGCGCTACCTCTCGTACCGCACGGACCGGTCGCTCTCGTCGTCCAGTGAGCCCTTCATCTGCCCACTGGACCCGCTGGTGTTGAAGATGCCGCCATCGACGCGGTAGGCACGGGAGCTGCGCTCGGTGTCCTCACCGCCGCCACCGCCGCCCATACCGCCCATGCCCCCCATACCGCCCATCATGCCGAGCGAGCCCATCCCCCCGCTCATGGCCGCGGAACCGCCCCCGCTCTGCTGGCCGAACGCCGACGGGTCCCCGCCGACGGGTTGCGCACCGAGCATCCCGTGGACGCCGTCGGCGGCCGCCCCCGTGTGCATGCCCGCCCCGAGCGAACCGGCGTCGCCAAGGCTCCCACCGGACGCTTCGACGCCGTCCGCCCAACCGCCACCGAGCGCGGCCGCGCCACCACCGAGAGCGGCACCGCCCCCCTCCGGTGCGTTCGGGGCAGCGACGGAGTCCACGGCGGACCCGGCCGCGTGGAACGAGCTGTCGCTCGACGGCATGGTGCTGCCGATGTCGGCGGAGGGGACGGTGGCGGCGGGCGCGGGCATCGTGGTCACCCCGACCGGGGCCCCGTGCTCGACGGGGGCAGGCATCGTCGTCACATCGGGGCGCGCGTGCGAGGGCGTCACATCGTGGTGCGCCACGGATCCGTCCAGGTGAGACGCGGCGCCCTGGTCCGCCGGGGCCGGCATGGTCGTCACCCCCGGCTGGTGCGTGTGGTCGGCGGGCGCGGGCATGGTGGTGCCAGTACCGCCGTCGGGGCGGCTGCCGGTGCCGGACGGCACGGAGCCGTCGCCCTTGGCCGCCTGTCCGTCCGTGCCACCCTTGCCCTCCTCGCCCAGGGTGTAGGTGGTCGGCTTGCCGGTGCCGTCGTCCACGGTGACCACCGTGGGCCCGTTCGGCCCGTCCGGGCGCTCGGCGGTGATCTGGAGCTTGCCGTCCTGGATGTGGATCTTGCCGTCGGGACCGGGGTGATAGGCGCCGTCCTGGCCCGGGGCGCCGGCGACACCGGTCCCGGCTCCGCTGCCCTGGGGCCCGAATCCACCCTGGCCCGGCTGCGGCTGGCCCGGTTGTGCTTGCCCCGGCTGTGCGTGCCCCGGCTCCACCTGACCCGGTTGGCCGTGCGCGGCCGCGGCGTCTTCCTTGCCGTCGCCCCAGTCCAGCTTGAAGTCCTTGGGATGCCCGGCGCCGTCGTCGACCTTGACGTCCATCTTGCCGTTCTTGTCCGGCTCGGACATCTCGATCTTGTGGCCGTCCTTCTCCACGGACAGGGTTTCCCGCTCGTCGCCCGCGTCCTTGATCGCCTCGCCCGTCTTCGGGTCGATCGGATAAGGCTGGCCGGTCGACGGGTCGATCTCCAGCGGCTTCCCGGTGATCGGGTTGATGCCCTGCGCGGCCTCCTTCTTGGCCTCCTCCGCGACCGTGGCCGGGTCGCTCGGCGCGGCCTGCCCCGGCGTGGTCGGCGCGCCACCGCCGGGCGCACCGCCAGGCCCGCCTCCGGGGCCGCCACCAGGGCCACCGCCGGGCCCGCCTCCTGGCCCACCACCGGGGCCGCCACCAGGGCCACCGCCGGAACCCTGCAGGTCCGGGGTGCCGACGTCCGCGAACGGGTCCTGCTCCAGCCCCTTGCCGAGCCCCTGGATCATCGTGTCGTAGGTCTGCTGGACGCCCTGATGGGTCGCCTGCGCCTGCTGCTGGACCGCCTGGGCCTTGGTCGAGTAGTCGGTGACGAACATCTGCAGCTTCGTCTGCGTGTCGGCCAGCGCCTGCTGGTACTTCTGGGTCTCCTCCTGGATATTGTCCTCGGTGATCTTGTCGGCGACGCTGATCCCGAGCACCCCGATGAGCAGGCCGGTGAGGCCACCGAAGGCGAAACCGATCACCGCACCCGCGACCTTGTCGAAGGTGCTGCGGTTGTTCAGTTCCTGGATCTTCTGTTGCAGCTGGGAGATGACCCCGGGCAGTTCGTCCTTGGCCTTCAACAGTTCGTCGACCTGCTGCGGGGACAGGTGCGCCATCAGGCCGTCGCCGTAGATGTTGTGCACCTGCTTGGCGAAGTCGACGACCTGCTGCTCGACGGTGCCGATGCCCTGCGTGATCGTCGCGGGAGCGTTCCCCAGCGCCTGGGAAAAACGGCCCGCCGCACCGTCCATTTTGGATTTGAACCTGCCCGCCGCGGTGGCCGCGGAACCCTGCCAGTCCGCCATGTTCGTGCCCCACGCGGAGGCCAGTTGCTGGCTGGCGTCCGTCACCGCCTTGCCCGCCTGGGTCAGCGCGTCCGCGTCGGTCTTGAAGGCGGTGAAGTCGATGCCGCGGAACTGCTTGGTGGCCTCGCGAAGGCTCTGTGGGTCCAGACCTCCGCCCGGAGCAGCCGCACCCGGGGCGCCACCGCCCTGTGCCGCCTGCCCGCCGGCCTTGGTGAACCGGGGGTAGAAGTCGTCGAAGATCCGCAATGCGACATCGGCCTGGTCGATGATCTCGTCGGAGTTGTTGAACTTCCCCTCGTCGAGCCGCTTCTGACTGTCATCGAGGGCCTTCTTCGCCGCCCCCGTACGGGACTGCTCGCGCGCGACCTTCAAGGCCATCTGGCCGTTGGTCAGGTTCTGCATGGGCGCGCGCCCGCCGAAGAGGATGTCGTTGGTGTTCAGGCCGTTCAGCCCGGAGTATTTGCCGATCTCCTCGGGGGTGATCGCGTTCATGTCCGACAGGGCATACAGCATGTCCTGCTTGGTCTCACGGGAGACGTTCGGGTCGTCCAACAGAGCCCGCATCTGCTTGATGTCGTCCGGGCTGAACATCTTGGGCGCGGCATCTTTGGCCAGCATCGCCTCGAAGCCGCTCTGCGCGTACAGCGGGTTGTCGACAGCCATGATCAGTCCTGTCCGGGAATCGCGTGCCGCTGGGCCTGCTCGTTGTCGGAGTACTTCTGCGCGGCCGAGCTCAGCGTCCCACCGAACTGGGTGACCTCGGTCCCGTACTTCGCCACGCCGTCCTTGAACTTGCCGAACGCCTCGGCGTACCTGCCCGCCACGTCCTGGAAGCCCTGCCCGACCTGCCCCGCGGCGACCGTGGGCGTCAGCTTCCCCGCCGCCTGGCTGATCGCGCTGCCTTCCTGCGTGTAAGCGTTCGCTCCCGCGCTCAGCTGCCCGGTATCGGCCTGATAGCCCCCGCCCGCCATGCTCTCCCCCTCGTCGCCTCGGTCCCGATCGGCCTCTGCGCACCTACGACGTGACAGCCGGGTGTCCGGTGCCGTCGGATGGGTACAAAATCTACCGATCCGGACGAGGGGAAGACAGCCGTTCCGGCGAATCGAAAGGTTCAGGCCACCGCGGCGACGACCCCGGCCAGGCGGTCGGCGGCGGCCTGCGCGATCTCCTGCGAAGGAGCCTCGACCATCACCCTGACGAGTTGCTCGGTGCCCGACTGGCGCAGCAGCACCCGGCCCTGTTCACCGAGTTCGGCCTCCACCTCGGCCACGGCCTCGGCGACCGCGGGCGAAGCGACCACGGCGGCCTTGTCCGCGACCCGCACGTTCACCAGCACCTGCGGCAACCGCCGCATCACGGCGGCGAGCTCGGCCAGGGACCTGCCGCTGGCCGCCACGCGGCTCATCACCCGCAGCGCGGTCAGCAGGCCGTCCCCAGTGGTGGCCAGCGCGGGGAAGACGACGTGGCCCGACTGCTCGCCCCCGAGCGCGTACCCACCGGCACGCAGCTCTTCGAGCACGTAGCGGTCACCGACGGCGGTGGTCTTCAGGTGCACGCCGTGCTCACGCATCGCCAGGTGGAGCCCCAGATTGCTCATCACGGTGGCGACCAGGGTGTCGCGGGCCAGCTCCCCCGACTCGGCCATGGCCAGCGCCAGGATCGCCATGATCTGGTCACCGTCGACGAGCTCACCCGAGGCGTCCACGGCAAGGCAGCGGTCGGCGTCCCCGTCATGCGCGATCCCCAGGTCCGCACCGTGCTCACGCACCGCGGTCCGCAGCTGCTCCATATGGGTGGATCCGCAGCCGTCGTTGATGTTGATCCCGTCCGGCTCGGCGTGGATCGCGATGACCTCGGCCCCGGCCTTCCGGTACACCTCGGGAGCCGCGTACGACGCCGCCCCATTCGCACAGTCCACCACCACGCGCAGCCCGGCCAGCGGGTGCGGCGTGGCGGCCAGCAGGTGCTCGGTGTAGCGGTCGACCGCGTCATCCACGTCCGAGACGCGGCCCACCCGCGCCCCGGTGGGGCGCGGTGTCTCGGCGCCGATTCCCGCCTCGATCTCGTCCTCGATGTCGTCCGGAAGCTTGTGCCCGCCCGCCGCGAACAGCTTGATGCCGTTGTCGGGCATCGGGTTGTGCGAGGCCGAGATCATCACGCCCAGATCGGCGTTCAGCGCCGAGACCAGGTACGCGACGGCCGGCGTCGGCTGCACGCCGACCCGCAGCACGTCGGCGCCCGCGGAGGCCAGTCCGGCCACGACCGCTGCCTCCAACATCTCCCCGCTCGCGCGCGGGTCTCGGCCGACCACGGCCACCGGCCGGTGGGAACGGTCGTGCGCGGCGAGCACCCGGGCGGCACTGGCGGCGACGGCGAGCGCGAGCTCCGGGGTGAGATCCGCGTTGGCGAGACCCCGGACTCCATCGGTGCCGAACAGGCGAGCCATCTCATCCTCTCCTCGAGTCCTCTGCGACCCGGACAACCTAACGCCCCCGAACCTGACGGTAGCCCGTACCTCGGGGGTGGCCGGACGGGCACCCGGGCGGCGAACGACCACGGAAACGACAAAGGCGCCCATCCGGAGGGGATGGGCGCCTTTGGGTGTCCTGCCGTCAGCGCTTGCTGTACTGCGGGGCCTTGCGGGCCTTCTTCAGGCCGTACTTCTTGCGCTCGGTGGCACGGGCGTCCCGGGTCAGGAAGCCGGCCTTCTTCAGCGCGGGACGGTCGTCGGCGTCGACCTCGACGAGCGCGCGGGCGATCGCCAGGCGCAGCGCACCGGCCTGGCCGGAGATGCCGCCGCCGTTGAGGTTGCCGAAGATGTCGAACGAGTCCGGCTTCTCGACGGTCACCAGGGGCTCACGGATGAGCTGCTGGTGCACCTTGTTCGGGAAGTACTCCTCGAGGGTGCGGCCGTTGAGCTTGAACTTGCCGGTGCCGGGGACGAGCCGCACGCGGACGACGGCCTCCTTGCGGCGGCCGACGGTCTGGGCGGAGCCGCCCGCAGCGCGCGACGGCCGGGGCGCGGCCGGGGTCTCGCTGGTGACGATCGCCTCGGCGCCCTCGGCAACCTCCGGGGCCTCGGTCTCGGTGCTGGTCACGAACGTTTCCTCACTCACTTGGCGACCTGCGCGATCTTGGTGATCTCGTGCTGCTGCGGCTGCTGCGCGCCGTGCGGGTGCTCGGGGCCGGCATAGACCTTCAGCTTCTTACCCTGCGCCCGGCCGAGCTTGTTCTTCGGCAGCATGCCCTTCACGACCTTCTCGACCAGCCGCTCCGGGCGGGTGTCGAGCAGCTCGCCGAAGGAGCGCTTGCGCAGACCACCGGGGTAGCCGCTGTGCCGGTACGCGAACTTCTGCTCGCGCTTGTTGCCGGTAAGGGCCACCTTCTCGGCGTTCACGATGATGACGAAGTCACCCGTGTCCACGTGAGGGGCATAGGTCGGCTTGTGCTTGCCGCGCAGCAGCGTGGCAACCTCGGTCGCGAGACGGCCGAGCACGACATCCTCGGCGTCGATCACGTGCCAGGCACGGGTGACATCGCCAGGCTTGGGGCTGTACGTGGGCAAGGGTCTACCTCGTCGTCAACTTGCGTGTGGGGTCGAGTGCGGGCCTAGCGCGTTAACGCCGCAGCGCACAACGACATATGAAGATACCCCCTCACTTTCCAGCTCCGTGAAGTGGGGTACCCGGCGACAGTCATACTAGTCTGAAGGCAGTCGATCACGTCAGCCAGCTCCATCGTTCACACTCTGGGGGGTAGCACGGTGAACGCCGTCCGGGTGAAGACGCGGCTGGCCGCGTTGCTGTCGTGCGCCTGCCTGCTCGTCACGGCGTGCGGGAGCGCGAAGGCGGGCACCGCGGTGCCCAACGGCGAGGACGCGGCCGCCTACGTCAGCGCCAAGTTCGCCAAGACCCTCAAATCGCTTTCGGACCAGTTCGGCGGCATCGAGGACCGCAAGAGCGTACTCGACACCTTCGCCCGGTTCGACGACAAGAAGATCAACAGCACCGTCACGGCGGTCCAGCTGGGCCACCCGCCGGCCCGGCTCGCCAAGAACCACTCCAACCGTGACTCGAACGAGTACCTCGACACCTATCATCCGGCCAACAGCCCGGTGGAGTACATGCTGCTCGGTCCGGTGTACGCGAGCCTCGCGCCCACCCACTGGGTGTCGATGCCCTACACCGCCGGCGACCTCAGCGAATGCTTCTGGGCCGGCGCACAGGAGGTGTGCAAGATGCTCGGTGCGGTGTCCGACTCGATCGACCAGGGCAGGGCCGCCAAGAGCGCGAACAGCAAGGCCGACGGCAGCCTCGAACTCATCGCCGACGTCACACTCGGCGCCTTCATCGACAACCGGGTGGTCGTCTTCCCGAACTCGATCCTCGGCCAGATCACCGCCGAGATGAAGGCACAGGCGCTGCGGACGCGGATCGAACTCGACCCGAAGGGCAGGCTCACCGAGATCGAAATGACGGGCACGATCTCGGGCGGCGGGCACGAGGTCGAGATCAAGGAGCACTACCGGCTCGACGGCACGGCAAGCCAGAACGACCTGCCCAAGGTGCCCGACCCCGCCGACGTCACCGTGCTGCCCGACAGCGCCGCGGTGAGCGACTTCTACGCCCGCATGGGCGAGATCCAGAACCGGTGACCGGCGTGACACAACCCCCGAACCAGCCCGGCTGGTGGCCCCAGCAGCAACCACAGCAGCAGCCCTGGCAACCCGGCTATCCCTCGCAGCCCCAGGGCTACCCCACGTCCGCGCAATCCCCGGGCTACCCCACAGCGCCGGGCACAGCGCCTGGCTTCCCGGCGGCGCCGGGCCACCCCGGAGCACAGCAGCCCTACCCCGGAGCTCCACAGCAGCCCGGTTACCCGCCCCAGCAGGCCTTCCCCGGACAAAACCCCGGCACCAGCTACGGCGGCCTCGGGGCCTTCGAGGGCAGCGGCAAACCCAAGCGCGGCAAGAAGCCGTTGCTCATCGCCGCCGGCGTTGCCGTCGTCCTCGCCGCCGCCGGACTCGGAGCCTGGCAGTTCGGCGCCTTCCGCGGCGCCGTGCTGGACCAGAAGTCCGTTCAGGACGGTGTACTGAAGGTGCTGCACGAGGACTTCGGCGAGGGCGACGTGCGCGACGTCCATTGCCCCGGGGACCAGCCGGCCAAGACCGGCACCACCTTCGAATGCACGGTCACGGTGGCAGGCCAACCGAAGAAGGTGGCCATCCGGGTGCTCAACGACCAGCCCCAGTTCGAGGTCGGCGCGCCGAAACAGGGCTGACCACGATACCGCCACGCGCTGGGAAGCCCGGCGCGTGCGGCCGGTTCACGGCCTGACAAAAGGAAAAAGGGCCCCGACCGAAGCCGGGACCCTTCTCGGATGGCCTTGTCAGCCGCCGAACATCTTGGTGATGCCGGAGTCGGTCGACTGGTAGCCGTCGGCGATCTGCGGGAGCGCGGTCGCGATCCGGGCGAGCAGGCCCTTCATGTCCTCGAGCGAGCGGTTCCACTCGTCCTGCCGCTGGTGCCACGCATCCTGCGCGTCACCGGTCCAGCTGTCGGTCAGCGGGGCGATGTTCGACTTGAGCTGGTCGAACAGCGACTCGATCTCCGAACCCGCCTTCTTGCAGTCGTCCGCCGCCTGGTGAATGGTGGCGTAATCAACCTTCATGGCACCGTCAGCCATTGTTTCCCTCCGATTCCGCTAAAAGATATTGGTGAATGACCGGTGATGACTTACAGACCTTCGAGGGCCGCCTGCAGCGAGCTGACCTGCTGCTGCACGTCCTGGTCCTGGGTCTCGTACTGCACACCGGAAGACTTGAGCATGTCGGCGATGTGCTGAAGCGCGTCGTTCAGCTTCTTGGACTTCTGCCCGAAGGCGTCCATGACCTCCTGGAAGACCCGCGCCGCCGGGCCGGACCAGCCGGCCTGGGTGGCCTCGATCTCGCTGGCCAGACGCTGCAGGTTCTGGTCCATCTGAAGCTTGGTCTCGTTCACCTTCTGGTGCGCGTCAGCGAACTGTGCCGGGTCACCGGTGAAACCGCCTGCCATCAGAGGTTACCCCCTTCGTTAGTGGTGTTATCCGCACTGCTTTGTGGGTACGGACCTACGACGAAGACGATGCCATGGTTGGTTCCGCCTTGTCCTGCTTTGCCGGGAAGTAGTTGCGAGAGTGAATGCCCGACCGCGGAACCGGCCGGAAAACGGGCCCCCGAAGCGGCGAAAGCGCTTCCGGGGCCCGCAGGGGAAGGCCGGAGTGCCCGCACGGACACTCCGGCGCGCTCAACCGGTGATCTGCACGGTCCGCACGATCTGCTCGCACGCCGAGGCGACTCGGTCGTGCACGGACTGCGTGGCGTACTGGCAGCCCACGTTCACCTGCACCGTGCCCTTGGCGACCACATACCAGTCGATCGGACCGTAGTCGCCCGCCTGGCGGTAGGCGATGACCTTCCGCCCGCCGAAGGTCGCGTCGGCGTTGAAACCGCTGTAGGCCGCACCCGCCTTCTGCGCCTGGCTTCGCAGATCGTCGGCCAGTCGCTGGGGATTCGCCGACACGTCGTAACCCAGCGAGTACTCCTGCACGGAAATGGCGTCGTTGGCCGCGGAGCCGTCAATCGGTTTGAGCAGCGTTTCGCGGTACTGCGCCTGCCCGCCGGTCTGGGTCCAGTCCTGTGGTGCGGAGAACTGGTAGTGGTACTGGGCCACCACCTTCCCGTTCGGCACGTTCCCGTTCTGGACACCGCTGTTCTGGGCGACGGTGTTCCGCGTATCGCCGTTCTGCGTGCCCTCGTCCTTGTTCAGCGCGAAGACCAGGCCGGCGACGGCGGCCACCACCACGACCGTCGCGCCACCGATGATCCACGGCAGCCTGCGCGACCTGCCAGGCCGCTCGGGCGGAGGCGGCGGTATCGGGGTGGTCGCGGCGGGAACGCCCTGCGGCGGAGACAGCGGAGGGGCGGGCGGCCTTCGCTGCCCCGCACCCGCCGCGGGCCCCGCGGTGCTCCCGTATCCGGCGGGCGGCCGGTTGGGCGGCCCCGCCGGGAAGGCGGGCCGGGGGGCGGCCGGGCCACGCACGATCTTCGTCTGCTGCTCGCCGATCCGCGGCGGGGCTGGCGTCCGTGCCGGCGGACCGGGCGGCGCGGGCCGCTCCCGCTCGCTCCGCACGGCCAGCAGGGCACCACGCGCGACCACCGTTTCCGGCTGGTCCAAAGTGGTCGGAACCACGCCGGTGCGCTCGTGCACCAGCCGCGAAATCATCGGGATCCGGCTCGACCCGCCGACGAGGAAGATCGCGCTCAGCTGCGCGGGCCGCAGTCCGGCCTCCTCGATGGCGGCACGGGTGAGTTCGACCGCGCGACTCAACGGCGCCGCGATCAGCTTCTCCAGATCCTCCCGGGTCACATGGGCGTCGGCGAACGGCGGCGGCATCGGCACATCCGTGTAGGCGTGGCGGGACAACGTCTCCTTGGCGCCCCGCACATCCTGCCGCAACACCCGCCGACGACGGCGGTCGGCGAGTTCCCTGCCCTCCACCAGTTCCCGCCACGCGGCCGGATCCGCCGAGGACACCAGGCCCCCGACGTGTTCCAGCAACGCCTGATCCACGTCCGCCCCGCCGAAACTCGGGTCGCCGAGGGTGGCCAGGACCTGGAAACCGCGGCGGCCTCCGCCCGCCCGGCTCACCACGCTCACGTCGACGGTGCCGCCCCCGAGGTCCAGCACCGCCAGCGACTCGCCTGGCCGACCGCTCAACTCGACCGTGCGCTCCTGGTTGAGCTGGGCCGGTGCGAACGTCGCGGCGTGGAACACCGCCGCCGCCACCGGTTCCGGCACCAGTGTCACCTCACGGGCCAGACCACCCGCGGCCTGGCGCAGCAACCGCGTCCGCACCGCGCCCCAGTCCGCGGGATGGGTCAGCACCAGCAGGTCGACCTCGGCATTCCCCGCGAGCCGTCGCGCCTCCGAAACCGCGCGGGCCAGCACCGCGTGCACGACGTCCGTCACGCGCAACACGCTGTCGCCCAGCAGCAGTTCGCCCTCGTCGATCCGCCGCTTCGGATTCGGCTCGTAGCGCGAAGGGTCCATCGCCGCCTGCCGTTCGGCCTCCTGACCCACGAACAGCGTGCCGTCCGCCGCCGCGTACACCGCCGACGACATCAACGGCTGGCCGTCGATCACCACCACCTGTGGATCACGGCCGTGGATGGACGCCACCACACAAGTGCTCGACGTTCCGAAGTCCACCGCCACCTGCACCGTCACCGGCGGCACTCCCCTCGCCCCGGCCCGCCCGGGGTCCTGCTGCGCTCACCTGAACAGCGGAACGCGCCGCGGGGCGTCTCGTGCCCCGCGGCGCGCTGCCGTGCCGGCGTCATTCGGGTTGGATCCACGACACCTGCATGAGCTGCCTGCTGACCTTGCGGCTGACCATGATGCCGCGTCCGGGCGGCATCGGGCCGGGCTTGACGGTGCCGAGCAGGGTGCCTTCGTCCTTGCTGCCGTTCATCACCATGCCGGGGGCCGCGATTTCCTTGAGCTTGCCGATGATCGGGTCGTAGGAGGCGCGTGATGCGCCACCGGTGCGGCGGACGACCACCAGGTGCAGACCGACGTCCTTGGCCTGGGCCAGGAACTCCGACAGCGGTTTGAGCGGGTTGCTGGTCTGGGTCGCGACCAGGTCGTAGTCGTCCACCAGCACGAACAGCTCCGGCCCCTTCCACCAGGAGCGGTTGCGCAGCTGTTCCTGGGTGACGTCCGGCCCGGGCAGGCGCCGGGTCATCGACCCGGCGATGTCCTTGATCATGCCGTCCAACTGGTTGGCCGACACCGCGTACCCGAGCAGATGCGCCCCCTCCACGAAGCCGAGCATCGTGCGCCGGTAGTCGACCAGCACGATGACCGCTTCCTTGGCGGTGTAGCGCTCGGTGATCCCCCGCGCGATCTGGCGCAGCAGGTTCGTCTTGCCCGACTCGCCGTCGGCGAAGGCCAGGAAGTGGGAATCCGCTTCGAAGTCCAGGTAGACCGGCGCGAGTTCGTCCTCGTTGATACCGATGGGGACGAGCTTGGTGTGCCGCTGCTTGTCCATCGCGAGGACTTCGTCGTAGGTCACCATCTCCGGCAGCAACCGGACCTGCGGGGCGATCCGGCCCGTCCAGGCGGCCTTGATCTTGGCGACCGCGTCCGCCACCCCGGCACCCACCGTCGACGGGTCGCTGTCCCCGTCGATCCGCGGCAGGCCGGTCAGCATGTGCAGGCGATCCCTGGTCAGGCCGCGGCCCGGCCGGCCCTCCGGCACGTTCACCGCGACACGGCGGTCGATGTCGGACTCGCTCGGATCACCCAGGCGCAGCTCGAAACGCGTACCGAGCATGTCCTTGATCGCCGGGCGGATATCGGCCCACCGGTTCGCGGAGATGATCACGTGGATGCCGTAGGCCAGACCACGCTGCGCGAGCGCGGTGATCTGCGGTTCGAGCTCCTCGAAATCGTCCCGGATGGCCCGCCAGCCGTCCACGATCAGGAACGCGTCGCCGAACGGATCCTGCTCGGCGCTGATCTCCCCGCGCTTCTTGCGGTTGCGGAAATCGGCCATCGAGTCGATGCCCATCGCCCCGAACCGGCCTTCACGCTCGTTGGCCAGCGTGTTCAGCTCGGCGATGATGCGGCGGGCCTTGTCCGGCTCGCGCCGGGCCACGGCGACCCCACCGACGTGCGGCAACTCGGCCAGCCCGGCCAGGGTGCCACCACCGAGGTCGACACAGTAGAACTGCACTTCCTCCGGGGTGTTCGCCAGCGCCATCGACATGATCAGGGTGCGCAGCAGGGTCGACTTGCCCGACTGGGGACCACCCACGACCACACCGTGACCGGCCGCACCGGAGAAATCGGCCCACAGCGGGTCACGCCGCTGTTCGAAGGGCCGGTCCACGATCCCGATCGGCACCTGCAACTTCCCGTTGCCGAAGAAACCCACCGGCGACAGGCCACGGTCCTCGGTCGGGTTCAGGTTGGGCAACAGGGTGTCCAGCGAGTTCGGCTCGTCCAGCGGGGGCAGCCACACCTCGTGCGCGGGCGGGCCCTGCCCGACCAGCCTGCCGACGATCACCTCGAGTTCGCTGGGCTCGGTGGCCTCGTCGGACTCCGGCTCCGGGGCCGCGGCAACGGGCACGGGCTCCGGTTCCGGCTCCGGCGGCAGTTCCACGAAGTCCGGGACGAACAACTGCGGCCGCTTGTCCGCGCGGACCACGTTCGACACCGGCCCGGCGCTCTTGATCCCGGCAGGCCGGTACGGGCCGGACACATAGGACGCCTTGAACCGGACCAGCCCGGCCCCCTGTGTCGACAGGTACCCCGAACCCGGGATCGGTGGCAGCTCGAACGCGTCCGGCACACCGATCGCCGCCCGGGATTCCGCGGCGGAGAACGTCTTCAGACCAATCCGGTAGGACAGGAAGGTGTCCAGACCACGCAGCTTGCCCTCCTCCAGCCGCTGCGAGGCGAGCAGCATGTGCATCTGCAGCGACCGGCCCACACGACCGATCTGGAGGAAGATGTCGATGAAGTCGGGCTTGGCGGTCAGCATCTCCGAGAACTCGTCGATGCAGATGAACAACGCGGGCAGCGGGTCGAGGTCGGCACCGTTCTCGCGGGCCTTCTCGTAGTCCCAGACGTTCTTGTAGTTGCCCTTCGCGAGCACTTCCTGCCGCCGCGCGACCTCACCGGCGATGGCGTCCTTCATCCGGTCGACCAGGGTGAGGTCGCCGGCGAGGTTGGTGATCGTCGCCGCGACGTGCGGGGACTTGTCCAGACCGAGGAACGTCGCACCACCCTTGAAGTCCACCAGGATCATGTTCAACGCGGTGCTGGAATGCGTGGCCAGCAGGCCCAGCACCAGGGTGCGCAGGAACTCCGACTTACCGGAACCGGTCGCCCCGATGCACAGGCCGTGCGGGCCCATGCCCTCCATCGCGGCTTCCTTGATGTCCAACTCGACCTGCTGGCCGAACTCGCCCACGCCGAAGGGCACGCGATACCGGTCACGCACCGGACGCGGCCGCCACGCCTGCTGCACATCGAACGTCATCGGATCGCCCGGGATGCCCAGCAGCTCCAGCAGCGTCGGGTTGGACAGCAACGGCTCGTCCTCGGTGGCCTCCTGGGCCGCCGACCCCATCCGGTAAGGCGAAAGGCGCCGTGCCAGCGCCTCCGACTCCACCACGGACAGGAAGTCCGGCTTGCCGAACCACTCCACCCCACCCGCGCTGCGCGCGCCGACCCGGGTTTCCTCCACCACCAGGCGCAGACCGCGGCGAGCGGCGAGATTGCCCAGCGAGTCCGACAGGTCGATCAGGGTGACACCGACCAGGCCCTCTTCCAGGATGATCTGCTCTTCCCTGGTCACCTCGCCGTCGTCGATGACGATCACGACGTGCGGCTGGTCCGGGTTCGGCGTGGCGTTACGCGAGAACCGCGGCCGGTCGCGAAGCTCGGCATCCAACCACGACTCGATCTGCGCCAGCGAACCCGCCATCATGCGCATCTGCCCGATGCCGTCGGACAACTCGGGGTGCTGCACGTGCGGCAGCCACTTCGCCCACTCCCACTCGGCCTTGGCGCGACCCGCCGTGACGAAGGCAATCAACACGTCGTCGCAGCTGTGGAAGGTGATCAGCTGGGCCAGCATCGCGCGGGTGAGCCCGCGGGTGAGCTCACGATCGCCCTGCAGGCTGACCGCGGCGAACCCGCGCAACGTGATCTGGGTGGGCAGGTCCGGCACGATCGAATGCGCGCGGACGAACCGGCGCAACGCCAACGTGGCGATCGGCTCCAGTTCGTCCACCGGGCCGGTCTGCGGAGGCACGAGCCGGGTGGCGAGCCGGTGGGAACTGCGGCCGACGCGCAGGTGCAGGAAGTCCTGGTCGTTCTGGCGGCGCTCCCACATCCGGCGGCTGGCGGCAAGCGACCACAGCGCCTGGGGATCCGGGTGCACCCACTCCAGCGCGGCCCGCTGGTCCGCCATCGCCTCTCGGGCACGCTCCCGCATCTGCCCGAGGTACCGCAGGTAGTCCTTGCGGTCCTCGTTCATCTCGGCCTTCTTGGCCCCGCCGCCCTTGCCCCCGCCGGCGAACATGCCCCCCATCGACATGATCATCATCAGCGGGAACATCAGCGTGACCGGGCTGCGCGCGGCCGCCCCGCCGGTGGTGAACATGACCACGACCATGCCGAGTGTGGCCACGATCATGACCACGGGCATCATCTTCTGCACCACGTTGCCGGGAATCGTCCTCGGCACTTCCGGTGGCGGCTCGAGATGCACCTCGCCCCCGGGTGGGCGCGGCGCCGCCAGGCGTGGCGTTTTCTTGAACTGCAGCGTGCTCACCGAAGGACCCCTCTTCAACTCGACGCCCGGACTCCCGGCCCAGGGCCGCTCACACGGTAGCGAACAACGCGCGCCGCAGGGGGCAAGACTGCCCAAGCGGGCCTCGTTCTCGCCGAAACCGCCCCACGACGACCCCAGGTGCGCTAATACTAGGACCGCCCACCGACGATCCGGAGCGTTTCGGTGAGCCCGGGCGGGCACACACGGGCGGCCGATGCCGCGAAGGCGCCAGTTGGGTATAAGTAGCCCGCAGCATTCTCTTTCTTAGGGGGCACGTAGGTGGCAACGGGCACGACGGTTTTCAGCAGGGTCACGGTGATCGCGCCGCGCACCCGGATCGACGTGGCCCTCCCGGCCGACGTCGCGGTCGCGGATCTGCTGCCCATGCTGTTGGACATGGCCAAGGAAGCCTCGCCGGACGGCGGCGCGCGGCACGGCGGGTGGGCACTGGCCAAGCTCGGCGACGCGCCGCTCGACCCGAGCCGCACGCTGGCTTCGCTCGGGATCGTCGACGGTGAACTCCTGCAACTGCGCCGCCGCAACGAGAACCCGCCGCCGCCCCTCTACGACGACGTCGTGGACGCCATCGCGGACGCCGATCCCGACAGCTTCCGCCCGTGGACGAAGGAAACCGCGCGTCGCATCGGTCACGTCGCGGGCGGGCTGGCCCTGTTCGTCGCCGCCGCGGCCCTGTTCATGAGCGGCCCACTCTTCGGCGGGAACGCGATCGCGGTGGCGATCACCGCGGGTGTGGCCGCCATCGCCTGCGTCGCTCTCGGCGCCACACTGGCCAAGGCCTACCAGGCCGAGGGGACCGGTGTGGTGATCGCCGCCGCGGGCGGACTGCCGTTCGCCTTCGTGGCCGGTTTCTCCGCCGTCCCCGGGCTGACGGTCCGGGCGAACCTGCTGCTCGGCAGCGGGCTGGTGGTGATCGTCGCGGCGGTCTCGATCATGATCATGGGCGCGGGGATCACCACGTTCATCGCCGCGGCCACGGCAGGCGTCATCGGCGTGCTGGCCTTCACCGTCGCGACCCTCATCGCGCATCCGGCGCCGGGCATCGCGGCAGGCACCGCGGCGGTCTCCCTCGCCGCGATCTCCATGCTTCCCCGTGCCACCATCTGGCTGGCCAAACTCCCGCTGCCCCACGTGCCCAGCACGGCCGAGGAACTGAAGGAAGACGACGCCTACCCGGACTACACGGCGATCGAGCGCCGCACCGCGGTGGCACACAACTACATGACCGGTCTGCTGATCGGCTGCGGGAGCGCGACCGCGATCGCCGCGATCATCACCGCCACCGCCCCTGGGGTGTTCGGCATCCTGACCGCGGTGGTCGCCACGCTGGTGCTCCTGCTGCGGGCGCGGTCCTACGCCAACGGGGCGCAGGCGGTCGCCCTGCTCACCACCGGCATCGTGGCGGGCACCGGCATCATGATCGGCTGGCTCGGTTCGCAGACCAGCACCGGAAGGCTGCTGTGGGTGTTCGGCACGCTGGTGATCGTGGCCGCCGCCGCGCTCGTGACCGGCGTGGTCTTCCCGAACCAGCGGTTTTCGCCGCCGCTGCGCCGGAGCGTGGAGATCTTCGAGGCGATCTGCATCGCGACCGTGCTCCCGCTGGCGCTGGCGGTCATGGACCTCTACACCACGCTCCGGCACGTTTCGTTCAGCTGATCGTGGTTTCGGCACGCAGGAGAGGGGTTGCGCGCGTGCGCACACTGGGGGTTCCCGGCCGGACGGCAACCGTGCTGCTCGTGGCCGCCATGGGTGCCTTGAGCCCGTTGACGGCGGCGGCGCAGGGGGAATCCTGGGCCCCGCCGTCGTCCAGCGCCAGCCCGCCGGACGACGGCGGCGGCCAATCAGGCATCAACTACACGCCGAAAACGCAGTGCGTGTCGCGGGATCTGAACAACGACGTGAAGCTGCAGGAAAAACCGTGGGGCCAGCAGTATCTGCAGATCGAACAGGCCCAGAAACTCGCCAGGGCGGCGACCGGCAGCGTCGGCGGCGGCATCAAGGTCGCGGTGATCGACACCGGGGTCACCCAGCACCCGTACTTCCAGTTCGGGGTCGAGTCGGGCGGCGACTACGTGGACGCGTCCAAGCACGGCCTGGAGGACTGTGACGGCCACGGCACCGAAGTCGCCGGGATCATCGCCGCGAAAACCCCCGATGACATCGGCTTCAAGGGGGTCGCACCCGACGCGAAGATCGTGTCGATCCGGCAGTCCAGCCAGAACTACTCGCTGGACAACCAGTCCGGCGGCCAGGACAACAACGGGAGCCGCCAGCAGGGCCAAGGCGCCGGTAACACGACCACGCTGGCCCAGGCGGTCATGCGCGCGGCCAACATCCCGGTCGACGTGATCAACATGTCGGTGGACAACTGCCGCCCCGCGGACGGGAGGATCAACGGCGGCGAGGCCCAACTGCAGGCGGCCATCCACTACGCGGTTACGGTCAAGAACATCGTGGTGGTCGCCGCGGCGGGCAACGTCTCGAACACCTGCCCGCAGAACGACCAGGCCGACCCCGACAAGCCCCGCTCGATCGTCAGCCCGCCCTGGTTCTCCGACGACGTGCTTTCCGTCGCCGCGATCGACGAGACCGGTGGCGTCGCCCCGTTCAGCATGCACGGGCCGTGGGTGAGCGTCGCCGCGCCCGGCACCAAGATCACCTCCCTTGATCCCTCCAAGGGCACCGACCAGCTGGCCAACCAGGTGTTCGACGGCGGTCAGCTCCAGGCCATCCAGGGCACCAGCTTCGCGGCGCCCTATGTCGCCGGAGTGGCGGCACTGGTGCGCGCGCAGTTCCCGAAGCTGACCGCGCACCAGGTGATGGACCGGATCAAGGCGACCGCACAGCACCCGGGGGCACCGGGTGGCCGGGACAACTACATCGGCTATGGCGTGGTGAACCCGATCGCGGCACTCACCGCGATCGTTCCGGCTGAGGAAGGTGTTCCGGCCGCAAAGGCCAAGCAGCTTCCCTCCGGACTGCCGCCCGCCTCGCACAAGAACTGGACGCCGATGATCGTCGCACTGGCGGGCACCGGCGGCGGTCTCCTGGTGCTGCTGATCACGCTGTTCGTGGTCCACACCATCCGGCGCAAGCGCCCGGCGTAACGCTCCGCCACTTGAGAGTCCCACGCTCCGCCGCTTGAGTTCCACGCTCCGCCGCTTGAGTTCCACGCTCCGCCGCTTGAGTTCCACGCTCCGCCGGTTGAGTTCGGGCTCAGGCGCCACGTAGGCCCGACGCGGATCGTCAAGGATGCCCGGCTGGGGAGCCTTCTCGCCCCTCTCGTCATGAAGCAAGGGATGTTTACTACGGAACCAACCCGTAGCAAACATCCCTTGCTTCGTTTCAGGAACGCAAGTCGATCCGGAGTTCAGAGAGCGCTTTCGCAAAAGACAAGGGCCGTGAGGGGAGCTCCCTCACGGCCCTGTCACGGGGAAACCGGTCAGTTGCCGCCCGGCGCACTGCTCGTCTGCTGTTGCTGCTGTTGCTGTTGCTGGCTCGGGTAGCTACCCGCCGACGGCGCGACTGGGATGTCGTCGTAGCTCTTCTGCGCGTCAGTGACGTTCAGCGAGGTTCCCGTCGGCAGCAGCGCGATGATCGCCTCGGGCGCCGGCCTCGCGCCGTCCAGCCCCAGTGCCTTCGCCGTGTTCTCGTCCGGAATGCCGTACCGGAGGCCTGTGTCGGTGATCAGGCTGATCGGGCCGCGGTTGAAGGTCGCCGCGCCGGTGGCCGACTGCACCACGGCGCCGTGTCCCGGCGACATGTAGAAGTGGTCGATCCGCTGGCCTTCCGGGTTCGGCTTGCCGATGTCGATCAGCTTCCCGTCCTTGGGCACCGGCAGGGTCGAGCCGACCGAAACCACGGTGTGCGGCTGGTTGTTGACGATGTTCCAGCCGAGGCAGGTCACCGGCGACGTGATCGGGTCGAGAATGGTCGGGACCACCGACGGCATCGTGCTCACCGGCAGGAAGTCCGGATCGGTCTGCTGGATCTGACGGACCTCGCTGATCTTGTCCGGGCTGACTGCCGGTACCTCCCGGTTGCCCGCCTGCGCCGTGCGGATCAAGTCACCCACCGCCTGCGACACCTGCTGGATGCCGTTCTGCAGCAGCACGTACACGTCCTGTTTGCCACTGACACTGTTGATCTTGAAGACACTACCGACGTGCAAGCCGGCGCTCTTGAGGGCCGGGAAGGACGTGCTATTGCCGACGCCGGGGATCTGCGGCGGTGCCAGCGGTGGTACCAGCGGGATCGAGTTGAGCAGCCCGATCGAGATGTGCCGGACCGTGCCCGGGTTGAGGTGGAAGGAGTTCAGCACCGCGGCCTGATTCGGGTCGACCTCGGCCCGCACGGTGTTGGCGTTGGGATCGTTGGGATTGTTCGGCAACCGGTAGATCAGGTAGTACTTGCCGTTGTCGGCCTGGACCAACACCGCCGCGTCGACGCTCAGTTCGTCGCCGAGTTTCGACTGTCCGGCGAACACCGTGGTCTGCAACGTCGCCTTCTGCAACTGCGACGAGGTCGGCAGCCGGTCGTTGATCATCAACTGGTCGCAGATGCCCCAGTCGTCGCTGATCCGCTGGCCGCTGGTGGGCAGCAGTTGCGGGCCGTCCACGATACCGGTGCGCCGGTTGTGCGGGATGCCCTTGAGGGAATCGTCCGGCACCACCGTAGGGGGCGAGACCTGTGTGTTGCCCCCCTTCTGCAGCGCCATCAGCAGCAGACGCGCGGAAGCGAGGTTGAACGTCGGTGTGAGGGACTTGGGACTGCCCGACACGACGTAGATCGTGCCGGACTCCTTGCCGATCACGATGCCCGAGTCGGGCACCGAGGGCGAAGGATTGATCAGTCCGAAGATCACGAAGCCGACCACGCCGAGCAGGCCGAGGATGAACCCGACGAGCGTGGCGCGGCCGTGCGTGCGCATCGGATCGTGCAGCATGACCGAATCGCGCCGGACCAGCGCGGACTGCATGCGCCGCAAGACGAACTGATACGCATGAACCTGAGACTTTGTTGTCGGTGTTGACGGCATTCTCGACCTACAGCTCCCCGAGTCGCGGTACGGTTCCGCAGGATAACCGTACGAGAACCGTACTGGTGCGGGTTTCGATGAACTCGGGCTAGTGTCAGGGCCTCGCAACCGGCTTTCGGTACGCAGCACTACGAGGGGAAGAGAAAGCGCGGATGTCCGTCACCACGCCTCCACGTCCTCCCGGGCCGCCCGGCTCGCCGCCGCCAAGGCGTCCCGCGGGCCCACCACCGCGACAGGGCCGGCCCGGGGGACCCGTCGGCGGTCCGGGCGCCCCGATGCCACCACGTGCTCCCATTCCGGGCGGTCCCGGCGGACCTGGGGGTCCCGGCAGGCCGCCCGGTCCCGGTGGACCAGGCGGGCCTGGTGGTCCGGGTGGACCTGGTGGTCCGGGTGGACCTGGTGGTCCGGGCGGACCCGGTGGACCGGGCGGACCCGGCGGCCCGCCCCCTGGACAGTCCGGCCAGCCCGCCGGAGCGGTACCGGCCAGGGTCGCGCCTCCGGCGCGCCGCCGCGCCCTCGGCGCGGCTCTCGGACCGATCCCGGTCACCAACCTCGTCGTGCTGGAAGTCGGGCTGGCCATCGGGCTGATCCTGCTCGCCATCAACAAGTCGCTGCTCTACGTCGGGGTCGGCATCCTGGGAGCCGCGCTGCTGATCGCGATCCTGCGCTGGCGCGGGAAATGGTTCACCCAGTGGTTCGGGCTCACCCTCCGCTACGCGTTCCGTTCGCACGGCCGGTCGGTCACGCCCCCTCCGCCCAGCGTGGAGCCCAGGCAGGACGAGTCGGTCACCGGCCCCGAGGACGCCAGAGTCAGTCTCCTCCGGCTCGTCGTACCGGATCTCGTGGTGGCGCACACCGTGGACCACGAGCGTGCCCCCGTCGGCCTCGCCCTGCACGAAGGCACCTGGACGGCCGTACTGCTCGTCGAGCCCACCCCGGCTTTGATCACGCAGGCCGACGGAGCACCGAGCCTTCCGCTGTCCGGCCTGGCGCGCTGCCTTGAAGACCGTGGCGTGGTCCTGGACTCCATCCAGGTCATCTGGCACACCTACCCGGGAAGCGCCGCGCTGCCTGCCGAATCCCCCGCGCTGAGCTCGTACATGGAGGTGCTCGGCCCGCTGCCCGCCGCCGCCCGCCGCACCACCTGGGTGGCGATCCGGCTGGATCCGCGTCGCTGCTCGGCAGCCGTGCGGGAACGGGGTGGCGGGGTCGTCGGTGCGCACCGCGCGCTCATCGGCGCCTTGTCCCGGGTCCGCAACGCCCTGGAGTCGCAGGGAGTGCCGACACGTCCGCTCGCCCCCGACGAGCTGCTGCGCGCCGGAATCTCCGCCGCGGAACTCACGGCCGTGGCGGGGAATGCCGCTCAGGTGAACCTCCGCGAACACTGGACCAGCGCGACGGCCGCCGGGATCGGGCACGCCAGCTACGCGGTCACCAGCTGGCCGAAGGGCAAGATCACCGGGACCCTGAACGCGCTGACGAGTGTGCGTGCGCTTTCGGCAACGGTGGCGCTATCCATCTCGCCTTCGGACGACGAGGGGCAGATCGGCCTGCGTGGTGTGGTCCGGCTGAGCGCGCGCAACCCGCGTGAGCTCGACTCCGCGGACGAGCGGTTGAACACGCTGGCCGACCGGATCGGCGTTTCCCTCACCCCGCTGCGCGGCCTGCAGATCGAAGGACTCGCGGCGACCCTGCCGATGGGAGGCACGGCATGAGCCTGCGCTTGCGCGATCCGGGCCGCAACAACGGGGTGGCACCGGAGTTCACCGTCGATCCGTCCCTGCTCGACGCGATCAGCCCGTCCGGGGACCGGGGCGGCATCGTGGTGGGTTCGGGCTTGAAGGGCGAGGCGCTGACGATTTCGGCGCTGCGCTCGATGCCGACCAGGATCGTGCTCGTCGGTGGTCTGTACCTGGCGCGGCAGGTGGCGATGCGGTCGATGGCCGTCGGCGCATGGGTGGTCATCGCGACCGGGCGTCCCGCCGCCTGGCAGGTGCTTCCCAAGGCCGCGGGCAACCAGCCGAACGGCGCCCCCTCACCGCTGGTGCAGATCCGCCGCCTGTCGCCGGTCGAACTGCCTCGCCCCTCCGAGGACGCACCGCTGCTGGTGGTCACCGACGGCGGACCGACCCCGCAGGACCTGTTCCCGCCCCGCTCGCCTTGGCAGACCACGGTTTATGTGCTGCCGTACCTGCATCCGCAGGCCACGACGATCGCGAACGCGGCGGACATCGTGCTCATGCAACGGCTTCCGGTCGGGCAGGCCGAACTGGCCGCCCGCATCTGGCGGCTGCCACCGCAGATGGTGCGGCAACTGACCACGCTCAAGGACGACCAGGTGGTGGCACTGGGCCAGAACCTGTGGCGGCCGCTGCGCCTGGTCAGCACGCCGAGGGAGCAGCAGATCCTCGGCCCGGTGCGGCGAGGCGACTGAACCGGTGAAATGGGAAAGCGCCCTCTCCGAAGTTCGAAGAGGGCGCTTTCCCATGCATGCCTTCGGTCAGGACACTTCGCCGGCCTGCCGCACGTTGCGGGTCTGCTCGGCGCGAGCGGCGAGCTCTTCGTCCGGCGGGTAATCGACACCGACCAGCGTGAGCCCGTGCGCGGGGGCGACGGCACTGTCCCGGACACGGCTGCTCAGCACCTCCGCGGGCCAACTCGCCGCACGCCGCCCGTCCCCGACGAGGAGCAGGGCCCCCACCAGGCTGCGCACCATCGAATGGCAGAACGCGTCGGCCGAGACCTCGGCCTCGAGCAGATACTCGTCGAGCCGCCGCCACCTGAAGCACTGCAACTCGCGGATCGTCGTACTGCCCTCCCGTTGCTTGCAGAAGGCCGCGAAGTCCCTGAGCCCCAGCAATGCCTCGGAAGCCTGGTTCATCGCGTCCACGGACAACGGACGGCCCCAGGGAAGGGTGTCGTGGCGCCGCAGAGGATCCACGCCCCACGGCGCGTCCGAGACGCGGTACCGGTAGTGCCGTCGAACGGCGGAGAAGCGAGCGTCGAACCCGGGTGGAGCGATCCGCGCACCGAGCACCCGGACATCCCCGGGCAGATAACGGTTCCAGCGGTGGCACATGCGGGTCAGCTCGGGAATGCCGTGCTCGTCCACGGCGAGCCTGGCGGAGGGATCCGGTCCGTCGAACGGCACCACGTCCACGTGCACCACCTGGCCCGTCGCGTGCACACCGGCATCGGTACGCCCGGCGACCACCACCGAGTGCGGCACGGCAGCGCCGGGGGGCTGTTTGGCGAGCGCCTCCTCCAGCAGGCCCTGCACCGTCCGCCGGCCGGGTTGCCGCGCCCACCCCGAAAAGCCCGTGCCGTCGTAACTGACGTCGAGCCGCAGACGAACGAGCCCGCTCTCCCCTCTGGGGTGAGCGGGCTCGTCACGCGGGCTGAAGCTCCCCGTCAGGACTCGTCCTTCTTGTCCTCGGCCTTCGGGGTCTCCTCGTCGGCGCCTTCGGCCGGTTCCGCGGCCGCCTCGGTCGTCGCCGAAACCGGAGCCTCGGCGTCCTGGTCGGCGGCGGCAGCGTCGGCGGCGGCCTCGGTCGCCGTCTCCTCGACCGGAGCCGCGGCCTCGTCCTTGGCGAACGTGGTCTTGCGAGCGCGCTCGGCCTCCGAGGTCACCGTCTTCTCGGCCACCAGTTCGATGACCGCCATCGGGGCGTTGTCGCCCTTGCGCGGGACCGTCTTGGTGATCCGGGTGTAGCCGCCCTCGCGGTCGGCGAAGAACGGGCCGATCTCCGCGATCAGCTTGTGCACCACGTCCTTGTCGCGGATGACACGCTGGATCTGGCGGCGGTTGTGCAGGTCGCCCCGCTTGGCCTTGGTGATCAGCTTCTCGGCGAGCGGACGCATCCGGCGCGCCTTGGCCTCGGTGGTCTTGATCTTGCCGTGCTCGAACAGCGACGTGGCCAGGTTCGCCAGCATCAACCGCTCATGGGCCGACGATCCACCGAGACGGGGGCCCTTCGTGGGGGTGGGCATTGCTTCTCCTCGTTCAGGTTCGCGGCTGCAGGCCGCGCTCGTCCACCGCGGGCGGCCGCGGTGGACGAGCGGTCACCGGCCTACAACTGCTCCGTCTCTGCGTAGTCCTGGCCGTCGTCGTGGCCAGCGTCCGAAATAGTGTCGACGCCCTCGGACCAGCCTTCGCCCTCGTAGCTGGCGGCGGCGGCCGTCGGGTCGAACCCGGGCGGGCTGTCCTTGAGCGAAAGACCCAGACCGACCAGCTTCAGCTTGACCTCGTCGATCGACTTGGCACCGAAGTTGCGGATGTCGAGCAGGTCCGCCTCGCTGCGGGAGACGAGCTCACCCACGGTGTGGATGCCCTCGCGCTTGAGGCAGTTGTACGACCGGACGGTCAGGTCGAGGTCCTCGATCGGCATCGCGTAGGCGGCGATGGTGTCCGCCTCCTGCGGCGACGGGCCGATCTCGATGCCTTCGGCGTCGACGTTCAGCTCGCGGGCGAGACCGAACAGCTCGACCAGCGTCTTGCCTGCCGACGCGACGGCGTCCCGGGGCGTGATCGACGGCTTGGTCTCCACGTCCAGGATCAGCTTGTCGAAGTCGGTGCGCTGCTCGACACGGGTCGCCTCGACCTTGTAGGTGACCTTGAGCACCGGCGAGTAGATCGAGTCGACCGGGATCCGGCCGATCTCGGCGCCCGCCTGCTTGTTCTGCAGGGCGGGCACGTAACCGCGGCCGCGCTCGACGACCAGCTCGATCTCCAGCTTGCCCTTGCCGTTCAGCGAGGCGATGTGCAGATCGGGGTTGTGCACGGTGACACCGGCCGGGGGCACGATGTCGGCCGCGGTGACCTCACCGGGGCCCTGCTTGCGCAGGTACATGGTGACCGGCTCGTCCTCCTCGGAGGACACGACCAGTTCCTTGAGGTTCAGGATGATGTCGGTGACGTCTTCCTTCACCCCCGGGACGGTGGTGAACTCGTGCAGGACACCGTCGATGCGGATGCTGGTGACCGCCGCGCCCGGGATGGACGACAGCAGCGTGCGCCGCAGCGAGTTGCCGAGCGTGTACCCGAAGCCGGGCTCCAGCGGCTCGATGGTGAACCGGGACCGGGTTTCGTTGATCGGCTCCTCGCCGAGGGCCGGTCGCTGGGAAATCAGCACTTTCTTTCTTCCTTTCCTGCCGGCGCCCGCCATATGACGCCGAAAGGGGTGGCGAAGCGGCGGCGCGCATGGGACGCGCCGCCGCTGTCGATCACTTCGAGTAGAACTCGACGATCAGCTGTTCCTGCACCGGAACCTCGATCTGGGCCCGCTCGGGGAGCTGGTGCACCAGGACGCGGAGGTTCGACGGCACGACCTGCAGCCAAGCCGGGACGGGCCGGTCGCCGAAGGATTCCTTCGCGGCGACGAACGGCAGCATCGACATCGACTTCGGCCGCACGTCGATGATGTCCCACTTCGCCACCTGGTAGCTGGGGATGTTCACCTTCTGGCCGTTGACCAGGAAGTGCCCGTGGCTGACCAGCTGGCGAGCCTGGCGGCGGGTGCGCGCGATGCCGGCGCGGTAGATCACGTTGTCCAGGCGGGACTCCAGGATCTGCAGCAGGTTCTCACCGGTCTTGCCGGTGCGCCGGGCGGCTTCCTTGTAGTAGCGGCTGAACTGCCGCTCGAGGATGCCGTAGGTGTGGCGAGCCTTCTGCTTCTCCTGCAGCTGGAGCAGGTATTCGCTCTCCTTGACCCGGCCGCGGCCGTGCTGGCCGGGCGGGTAGGGACGACGCTCGAAAGCCTGGTCGCCGCCGATGAGGTCGACCTTGAGACGCCGCGAGATACGAGTCGCGGGGCCGGTGTAGCGAGCCATGTGTTCTTACTCCTCCCCGTTCCTCAGACCCGGCGCCGCTTGGGCGGGCGGCAGCCGTTGTGCGGCTGCGGGGTCACGTCCTGGATGGTGCCGACCTCGAGACCGGCGGCCTGCAGCGAACGGATCGCCGTCTCACGGCCGGAACCCGGGCCCTTGACGAACACGTCGACCTTCTTCATGCCGTGCTCGGCGGCCTTGCGGGCCGCGTTCTCGGCGGCCATCTGCGCGGCGAACGGGGTGGACTTGCGCGAGCCCTTGAACCCGACGTGGCCGGACGAGGCCCACGAGATCACCGCACCGGTGGGGTCGGTGATCGACACGATGGTGTTGTTGAACGTGCTCTTGATGTGCGCGTGGCCGTGCGCGACGTTCTTCTTTTCCTTCCGCCGGACCTTCTTGGCCCCGGCGGTACGAGACTTGGGTGGCATGTCTGGGTGATTCTCCTCTTAGCGCGAGCTGTCTTCGTGAGCGGCGGCGGCCGATGCTGCCTCCAGGGCTTCCCGCTGTCCGCGACGGATCAGCGAGCCGGCGTCGGCGTACAACTGACGCAGCGCCATCGGGCGCGCGTAGAGGGCCTTCGGCGATACGCACGAGGTCCGGGTGAGCCGCTGCCCACCGAAACGCACGACCTTCTTGCCCTGAACACTCACTTCTTGCCGGCCTTCTTCTTCCCGGCGACCGTCTTCTTCGGCCCCTTGCGGGTACGAGCGTTGGTCTTGGTGCGCTGGCCGCGGACGGGAAGCCCGCGCCGCCACCGGAGACCCTCGTAGCAGCCGATCTCGATCTTCCGCCGGATGTCGGCGTTCACCTCGCGGCGAAGGTCACCCTCGACCTTGAAGTTCTCTTCGATGTGATCCCGCAGCTTGACGAGGTCATCGTCGGTGAGATCCCGCACCCGGGTGTCCGGGCTGAGGGAGGTCGCCGCGATGAGCTGCTTCGAGCGGGTACGGCCGATGCCGTAGATGTAGGTCAGCGCGATCTCCAACCGCTTTTCGCGGGGAAGATCGACGCCAGCGAGTCGTGCCATGGGCGCTGATGCTCCTTTGTGTCTTCGTCACTCCAGGTGTGCTCCCCGCCCGGTTCCGGGACCGACTCGCTGTCGTGCCATCCGCTCGCGCGGCTGGTGTCCCGGCCCCGGCCTGGAGTCCGGGGGTCGGCCGGACCGTCGCCGGTCCGGCAGGTGCGGGGAGGGTTGAGGTGGCCAATCCGCTCCGCGGACAGTGCCGTGATCAGCCCTGACGCTGCTTGTGACGCAGGTTCTCGCAGATCACCATGATCCGGCCGTGGCGGCGGATCACCTTGCACTTGTCGCAGATCTTCTTGACGCTCGGCTGAACCTTCACGTCTCCTGCTTCCTAGTTCGCCACGACCCCGTGCGCCCTCCCGGCACCCACGTGCCCGGACATGCGCATGGTGAGGGCACAGGTACCCTCACCCGGGTTCGCAACCCGTCTTCTTAACCGTTGCCCAACGTGATCACTTGTAGCGGTAGACGATCCGACCACGGGACAGGTCGTAGGGCGAAAGCTCTACGACAACACGGTCCTCCGGCAGGATGCGGATGTAGTGCTGCCGCATCTTGCCGCTGATGTGCGCCAGGACCTTGTGGCCGTTCTCCAACTCGACTCGAAACATCGCGTTGGGGAGTGGCTCGACCACGCGACCCTCGACCTCGATGGCCCCGTCTTTCTTAGCCATATCCTCCGCGTTTCGTGATTTTGGTTGAGCACCGAATGCCTGACTGTGTGGTGCCGACGCACACACCACCCCGAATCCAAGAACACTTCACGCGAGAGATCACGAGCGCGCTGGAACCGGCGCGATGAGTCGCCGACTAACAAGTGTACGCACTCCGTGTCGCAGCCTGCGAGCCGGGGTGAGCTGTGTTAAGGCAGGGGCCGCGTCAGGCGGTTTCGGGGGCCGCGGTGAGCACCCAGGGACCGTCCTCGGTGATGGCGACGGTGTGCTCCCAGTGGGCCGCACGCGAACCGTCCTCGGTGATCACGGTCCACCCGTCGTCGAGCTCGAGGGTTTCACCGGAACCGCCGGTGAGCATCGGTTCGATCGCCAGAGCCATCCCCACCCGCAGGCGAGGGCCCTTCCCGGGCTTGCCGACATTCGGCAGGAACGGGTCCATGTGCATCTCGCGGCCGATCCCGTGCCCGCCGTACTCCACGATCTCCCCGTAGGAAACCCCGTCGGCCTCGCCGGCCGCTTCCGCGGCCAGCTGGACGGCGTGGGAGATGTCGGTCAGCTTCGCGCCGGGTACGGCCGCCTTGATGCCGGCCCACATGGCGCTCTTGGTCGCTTCGGACAGCGCGAGGTCGGCCGCAGAGGCCGTACCCACGGCCAGCGTGACGGCCGAGTCGCCGTGCCATCCGTCCAGGATCGCGCCGCAGTCGATCGAGATCAGATCACCGTCGGCGAGAACCGTGGTCTTCGCCGGGATCCCGTGCACGACCTGCTCGTTCACCGAAGCGCAGATCGATGCCGGGAAACCGTGGTAGCCCTTGAACGAGGGCACTGCCCCCGCCTCCCGGATGGTCTGCTCCGCGAGCTCGTCCAGCTCCGCAGTGCTCACCCCGGGCTTGACCGCCTCACCCAGCAGGGTCAGGGTCCGGTACACCACCAGACCCGCCGCCCGCATGGCCTCCAGCTCACCCGGAGTCTTGATCTCGATCGAGCTACGCCGCCGCAACAGCCTCAATGCCTTATGACGCCTTCGGCCTCAGTGGCGGTCACGCAGGGCGTTCAGCACCCGTGCGGAGACCTCTTCGACGTCGCCGACGCCGTCCACCTTGATCAGGATGTCCTTGTAGTACTCGAGCAGCGGGGCGGTGTCCGACTGGTACACCTGCTGACGGCGCCGGATGACCTCCTCGGTGTCGTCCGAGCGACCCCGCGACATCAGCCGCTCCACGACCACGTCCTCCGGCACGTCCAGCTGGATGACCGCGTCCAGCGCGGTGTCGACCTCCGCCAGCATGTTGCCGAGCACCTCGGCCTGCTTCGCGTTGCGCGGGAATCCGTCCAGCAGGAAGCCGGCCTTCGCGTCGGCCTCGGCCAGGCGCTCGCGCACCATCTCGTTGGTCACGGTGTCCGGCACGAGCTCGCCCGAGTCGAGGTAGCGCTTGGCCTCCTCGCCCAGCGGGGTGCGCTCGGCGACGTGGGCACGGAACAGTTCGCCGGTGGAGATGTGCGGGACGGACAGCTTCTGCGACAACGCCTCGGCCTGGGTACCCTTTCCCGCTCCCGGCGGGCCGACAAGAACCAGGCGTGTCATCGCAGAAACCCTTCGTAATTACGCTGCATGAGCTGGCTTTCGATCTGCTTCACGGTGTCAAGGCCGACACCCACCATGATCAGCACGGCGGTACCGCCGAAGGGGAAGCTCTGGTTGTTCCCCTGCTGGGTCATGGACAGGAAGAAGTTGGGCAGGATGGCGATGACACCGAGGTAGATCGACCCGGGCAGGGTGATCCTGCCGAGCACATAGTTCAGGTATTCCGCGGTCGGACGACCGGGACGGATACCCGGAATGAAGCCACCGAACTTCTTCATCTCCTCAGCACGCTCGTCCACGTTGAACGTAATCGTGATGTAGAAGTACGTGAAGAAGATGATCAGGCCGAAGTACAGCAGAATGTGTACGTAGTTCCCCTGGTTGACCACGTAGTTCTGCAGGAAGGCCTGCCAGCCCGAGGGGCTGGTCGGGCTACCCACCAGACGGCTGATCAGATCCGGCAGGTAGAGCAGCGAAGACGCGAAGATGACCGGGATGACACCGGCCTGGTTCACCTTGATCGGCAGGTACGTCGAGGTACCGCCATACATCCGCCTGCCGATCATCCGCTTCGCGTACTGCACCGGAATCCGGCGCTGCCCCTGCTCCACGAAGATGACACTGGCAATGATCAGCAGGCCGAACACGCAGACCAGCGCGAAGACCAGGCCGCCCTTGCTGTCGAGGATGTTCTTGCCCTCGGCCGGGATGCGGGCGGCGATGTTCAGGAAGATCAAAACGGACATGCCGTTGCCGACGCCGCGCTCGGTGATGAGCTCCCCCAGCCACATCATGACCGCGGTACCGGCGGTCATGGTGACGACGATGAGCGCGAGCGACCAGACACTGTTGTCCGGGATGATCGGCACGGTGCAGCTCTGGAACAGGGCCCCGCGGTCGGCGAGCGCGACCACGCCGGTGGCCTGCAGGATCGCCAGCGCGATCGTCAGGTACCGGGTGTACTGGGTCATCCTGTTCTGGCCGGACTGGCCCTCTTTCTTCAACTCCTCGAACCGCGGGATCACGACGGTGAGCAACTGGATGATGATGCTCGCCGTGATGTAGGGCATGATGCCCGTCGAGAAGATGGACAGCTGCAGGAGCGCCCCGCCGCTGAACAGGTTCAGCAGCGAGTAGATACCCGATGAGTCGGCCTGCGCCCCACACGCCTGCACGTTGGGATAGGAGACCCCGGGCGCCGGTGTGACCGCACCGATGCGGTACACGGCCACGATCATCAGCGTGAACAGGATCTTCTTGCGCAGGTCCGGCGTAGCGAGAGCCGAGCGGAAGGCGCTGAGCACGCGGGGGACCTCCTCGGCGTCGCCGGCGGGTGTCGCCGACGATCGGCTTGGCCGGCACGGGGCCGGCGGGAACACAGCTGCACTGGCATGGGCCAGGAACGCCTCAGGGCAGAGTTGTCCCGAAACGCGCTGCCGACTCTAACAGCCGCCACGGTAGTGGCCTCACCGCAGGTTACCTTTATGGCTCCAACGGGTTATCCACGCCCCTCCCAGACGGCCGGCTACGGCCTCCCGCGGACATGAAGAGACGGCCCGTCACAAGTGACGGGCCGTCTGTTCGGGTACTGCGAATCGAACCGGCTGGACCGGATCGGGCCGATCAGGCGACGGTGGCCGAGCCTCCGGCCGCCTCCAGCTTCTCCTTGGCGGAGGTGGAGAAGGCGTCCGCGGTGACGTCCAGCTTGACGCCGTTGACGTCGCCGTTGCCCAGCACCTTGACCAGCTTGCCCTTGCGGACCAGGCCGCGAGCGACCAGCTCGTCCTTGCCGACCGCCCCGCCGTCGGTGAACACGCGAGCGATGTCGCCCACGTTCACCGGCTGGTACTCGGTGCGGAAGCGGTTCTTGAAGCCACGCAGCTTCGGCAGCCGCATGTGCAGCGGCATCTGGCCACCTTCGAAGGCGGCGGGCACGTTCTTCCGTGCCTTGGTGCCCTTCGTACCGCGGCCGGCGGTCTTGCCCTTGGAACCCTCACCACGGCCGACGCGGATCTTGTCGCGCTTGGCGCCGGGCGCGGGCCGCAGGTGGTGGATCTTGATGGCGGTCATGCCTGGACCTCCTCAACGGTCACGAGGTGGCGCACCGCGTGGATGAGGCCACGGACCTCCGGGGTGTCCTCGCGGACCACGGACTGGCGGATCTTGCGCAGTCCGAGGGTCCGCAGCGACTCCCGGTGGTTGTGCTTGGTGCCGATCTTGCTCTTGACCTGGGTGACCTTGAGCTGAGCCATGTCAGACCCCCTGTCCCGCACGCTGACGCAGCATCCGGGCGGGCGCCACGTCCTCGAGCGGCAGGCCACGGCGGGCCGCCACCTCCTCCGGACGCTGCAGACCCTTCAGGGCCGCCACGGTCGCGTGCACGATGTTGATCGCGTTGTCGCTGCCGAGCGACTTCGACAGCACGTCGTGCACGCCAGCGCATTCCAGCACCGCGCGCACGGGGCCACCGGCGATGACACCGGTACCGGCGCTGGCCGGACGGAGCAGCACCACACCGGCGGCGTCCTCACCCTGGATCGGGTGCGGGATGGTGCCGGCGATCCGAGGCACGCGGAAGAAGTTCTTCTTCGCTTCCTCGACGCCCTTGGCGATCGCCGCGGGCACCTCCTTGGCCTTGCCGTAGCCGACGCCGACCTGACCGTCGCCGTCACCGACGACCACCAGAGCGGTGAAGCTGAAGCGACGACCACCCTTGACGACCTTGGCGACACGGTTGATCGCCACGACGCGCTCGAGGTGCGGGGTCTTGTCCTGGCCGGCCCCGCCACGGCCACTGTCGCGGCGGTCCCTGCGGTCCCGACGGTCGCCGCGGTCGCTACCGCCCTGGCCGCCCGGACCGCCCTGCCCGCCGCCGAATTGCCGTGTACGTCCCGGCATCAGGCTTTCCTTCCAACTTGAAGCTTCTGCTGCGTCTTCACCGTTCTAGAACTCCAACCCCGCCTCGCGGGCGGCGTCGGCAAGCGCGGCGATCCGCCCGTGGTAGCCGTTGCCACCGTGGTCGAACACCACACCGGAGATACCCGCGTTCTTCGCACGGGCGGCCAGCAGCTCGCCGACCTTGGCGGCCTTGGCCTTCTTGTCGCCCTCGAGCGCCTGCACGTCGGCCTCCATCGACGACGCGGCGGCCAGCGTGTGGCCGGTCAGGTCGTCGATCACCTGGACGTAGATGTGCCGCGAGGACCGCTTCACCGACAGCCGGGGCCGCTCGGCGGTCCCGCTGATCTTCTTGCGGAGCCGGAAGTGACGGCGCGCCTTCGCGACGCGGCGCCGGGTCGACACGTCCTTGCCGACCGGCTTCCGCTTGGTTGAGGTTTCGCTCATGATCACTTACCCGTCTTTCCGACCTTGCGACGGATCCGCTCGCCCTCGTAGCGCAGCCCCTTGCCCTTGTACGGGTCAGGGCGGCGCAGCCGGCGGATGACCGCGGCCGTCTGGCCGACCTTCTGCTTGTCGATGCCGGACACCGAGAACCGGGTCGGGGTCTCCACCTTGAAGGTGATGCCCTCGGGGGCCTCGATCAGCACCGGGTGGCTGTAGCCGAGGGCGAACTCGAGGTCATTGCCCTTGGCCTGCACGCGGTAACCGACGCCGTGGATCTCGAGCTTCTTCTCGTAACCCTCGGTCACCCCGACGACCAGGTTGTGCACCAGGGTCCGGGTGAGTCCGTGCAGCGCGCGGCTCTCCCGCTCGTCGTTGGGCCGCTTCACGTGCAGCGTGCCGTCTTCGGCGCGTTCCACGCTGATCGGCTCCGCGACAGTGTGCGACAGGGTGCCCTTGGGCCCCTTCACCGAGATCTGCTGGCCGTCGATGGTCACCTCGACCCCGGAAGGGACGGTGATCGGCAGCTTTCCGATACGTGACATGCCTACACTCCCTCCCTTACCAGACGTAGGCGAGGACTTCCCCGCCCACTCCGTTGCGCTTGGCCTGCCGGTCGGTCTGCAGACCGGAGGACGTCGAGATGATCGCGATGCCGAGGCCGCCCAGCACGCTGGGGAGCTCCGTGGACTTCGCGTACACCCGAAGACCAGGCTTCGACACCCGGCGCAGACCGGCGATGCTGCGCTCGCGGTTGCGGCCGTACTTCAGTTCGACGACGAGGTTCTTGTGCTTCTCGCCCGGCTCGGAGCGGTAGCTCGCGATGTAGCCCTCGCGCTTGAGGATCTCCGCGATGTTCGCCTTGAGCTTCGAGTGAGGCAGCACGACCTCGTCGTGGTACGCCGAGTTGGCGTTGCGCAGACGAGTCAAGAAGTCTGCGATCGGGTCGGTCATCGTCATGGTGACCTGTCAACCTTTCTCGCCTGGTTCCCCCTGGGTGAGGGCCTGTGGCGAAGTGGGAGCCTGAGTTCTTGGATTACCAGCTGGACTTGGACACGCCCGGCAGTTCGCCCGCATGCGCCATCTCGCGGAGGCACACCCGGCAGAGTCCGAACTTGCGGAACACCGAGTGCGGCCGACCGCAGCGGTTGCAGCGGGTGTAGGCGCGCACCTTGAACTTCGGCTTGCGGGCGGCCTTGGCGATCAGAGCCTTCTTGGCCATGGCTTACGCCTCCTTGAACGGGAAGCCGAGCTTGCGAAGCAGCGCGCGGCCCTCGTCATCGGTGGTAGCGGTGGTGACAACGGTGACGTCCATACCGCGGGGGCGGTCGATGGCGTCCGGGTCGATCTCGTGGAACATCGACTGCTCGTTGAGACCGAAGGTGTAGTTGCCGTTGCCGTCGAACTGCTTGGGCGACAGCCCGCGGAAGTCACGGATACGCGGCAGAGCGATGCTCAGCAGCCGGTCCAGGAACTCCCACATCCGGTCACCGCGCAGGGTGACGCGGGCGCCGATCGGCTGGCCCTCGCGCAGCTTGAACTGCGCGATGGACTTGCGGGCCTTGCGCACCTCGGGCTTCTGCCCGGTGATGGTGGCCAGGTCGCGCACGGCGCCCTCGATCAGCTTGCTGTCCCGCGCGGCGTCGCCGACACCCATGTTGACGACGACCTTCACCACGCCCGGGATCTGGTGCACGTTGGCGTAGGTGAACTCCTGCTGGAGTTCGTTCTTGATCTGCTCGCGGTACTTCGTCTTCAACCGCGGCACGATTTTCTCTGCGGTCGTCATCAGATGTCCTTACCGGTCCGGCGCGAGACGCGAACCTTCTTGCCGTCCTCGCCGATGCGGTAACCGACGCGGGTCGGCTTGCCGTCCGAGTCGACGACCATCACGTTCGAAACGTGGATGGGCGCCTCCTGGGTAACGATCCCGCCGGACTGCGCTCCGCGCTGCGTCTGGGTGATCCGGGTGTGCTTCTTGATCCGGTTCACGCCCTCGACCAGCACACGCTGACGGTCCGGGTAGGCCTGGATGACCTTGCCCTTCGCGCCCTTGTCCTTGCCGGAAATGACGACGACCGTGTCGCCCTTCTTCACCTTCATCACAACACCTCCGGCGCGAGGGAGATGATCTTCATGAACTTGCGGTCACGCAGCTCACGACCGACCGGGCCGAAGATGCGGGTACCGCGCGGCTCGTTGTCATTCTTGATGAGCACCGCGGCGTTCTCGTCGAACCGGATGTAGGAGCCGTCCGGGCGACGCCGCTCCTTCACCGTGCGGACGACGACGGCCTTGACCACGTCACCCTTCTTCACCCCGGCAGCCGGGATGGCGTCCTTAACGGTGGCGACGATGATGTCGCCGATACCCGCGTAGCGCCGCCCCGACCCGCCGAGCACGCGGATGCAAAGGATCTCCTTGGCGCCCGTGTTGTCGGCGACTCGCAGCCGCGACTCCTGCTGGATCACGTCAACTCCTGTATGTCTCGCCGGTTCTCACTCTCGTGAGCCTGGCGGAACGGAAGGGGCTCGGGCCCCTACTTACTTGGCCTTCTCCACGATCCGCACGAGCCGCCACCGCTTGGTGGCCGACAGCGGGCGGGTCTCCATGAGAATCACGCGGTCGCCGATGCCGGCGGTGTTCTCCTCGTCGTGCGCCTTCACCTTGCTGGTGGTGCGGACGACCTTGGGGTACTTCGGGTGCTTCTTCCGGTCCTCGAGCTCGACCACGATCGTCTTGTCCATCTTGTCCGAGACGACGTAGCCCTCACGGACCTTGCGGTAGTTACGACCCGACTGAGAACGCACCAGCTTCTGCGCTTCTTGACCAGCGAGCTGCTCGGTCTCGCTCATGCCGCACCTTCCTCGCTCTCACCGTCGGGAGCGACCGACAGGCCGAGCTCCCGCTCGCGCATGATCGTGTAGATCCGCGCGATGTCGGTGCGCACGGTGCGCAGCCGACGGTTGTTGTCCAGCTGCCCGGTGGCCATCTGGAAGCGGAGGTTGAACAGCTCCTCCTTGGCTTCCTTCAGGCGCAGCACGAGCTCTTCGTTGGTGAGCTCACGAAGCTCTGACGGAGCGGTTCCAGCTTTCGCCATCAGAACTCACCACCTTCACGGGTCACGATTCGGCACTTCATGGGCAGCTTGTGGATCGCGCGGCGCAGCGCCTCACGGGCGGTCGCCTCGTTCGGGAAGCTCATCTCGAACATCACGCGACCCGGCTTGACGTTCGCGACCCACCACTCCGGCGAACCCTTACCGGAACCCATGCGGGTTTCGGCCGGCTTCTTGGTGAGCGGGCGGTCCGGGAAGATGTTGATCCAGATCTTCCCGCCACGCTTGATGTGCCGGGTCATGGCGATACGAGCGGACTCGATCTGCCGGTTGGTCACGTAAGCGGGTTCAAGCGCCTGGATACCGTACTCACCGAAGGTCACCTTCGTGCCGCCCGTGGCGGCACCGGTGCGCTTCGGGTGGTGCTGCTTGCGGTGCTTGACCTTGCGTGGGACGAGCACGCCTCAGCCCTCCGTCTTCTCGGCCGCGCCCGGCGCGCCCTGAGCGGGGGCCTCGCTGGTCGCGACGTCGCTGTCAGTCTTCGCGGCGGCCGCAGCCCGCCCGGCCTCGGTCGAGGTCGGCGTGGTGCCGGAGGCACCCGAACGGCGCGGGCGCGACGGCCGGTCGCGGCGCGGCGCACGCTCCGCCGCCGCGGCGGCGTCACGGGCCTCCTTGGCCTTCAGGCCACCGACGACGTCACCCTTGTAGATCCACACCTTGACGCCGATGCGCCCGAAGGTGGTGCGGGCCTCGAAGAAGCCGTAGTCGATGTCGGCACGCAGGGTGTGCAGCGGCACGCGGCCGTCGCGGTAGTGCTCCGAGCGCGACATTTCGGCACCGCCGAGGCGGCCACCGCACTGCACCCGGATGCCCTTGACCTGAGGCGAGCGCATCGAGGTCTGGATCGCCTTGCGCATCGCGCGCCGGAAGGCGACACGGTTCGACAGCTGCTCCGCGACACCCTGCGCGACGAGCTGGGCGTCGGCCTCGGGGTTCTTCACCTCGAGGATGTTCAGCTGCACCTGCTTGCCGGTCAGCTTCTCCAGCGCACCGCGGATGCGGTCGGCCTCCGCACCGCGGCGGCCGATCACGATGCCGGGACGCGCGGTGTGGATGTCGACGCGGACCCGGTCACGGGTGCGCTCGATCTCGACCTTGGAGATGCCGGCACGCTCCATACCGGTGGAGAGCAGCTTCCGGATCTTGACGTCCTCGGCCACGTACTCCGCGTACTGCTTGTCGGCGTACCACCGGGACTTCCAGTCCGTGGTGATGCCGAGCCGGAAGCCGTGCGGGTTGATCTTCTGGCCCACTACTACCGGCCACCCTTCTTCTTGCCGCTCTTCTTCTCCGGACGAGACTCGACCTCAACCGTGATGTGGCTCGTCCGCTTGCGGATCCGGTAGGCGCGACCCTGCGCGCGGGGCCGGATGCGCTTGAGCGTCGGACCTTCGTCGGCGTAGGCGTTCTTCACCCACAGCGTGTCGGGGTCCAGGTCCAGGTTGTTCTCGGCGTTCGCGATGGCGCTCGCGAGCACCTTCGCCACCGGCTGGCTCGCGGCCTGCGGAGCGAACCGCAGCACGGCCAGGGCCTCCTGGGCGTTACGACCCTTGATCAGCTCGATCACCCGGCGCACCTTCATCGGCGAGTCCCGGACGAAGCGAGCCCGCGCGTAGGCCATGGGAAGAGCTGTGTCTTCCCCGGCCGCCACGTTCTTCTGGGCACTCATTCGTTAGTTCCTCTTCTCGGTGCGCGCTCAGCGACGGCGCGACTTGCGGTCGTCCTTGATGTGGCCCTTGAAGGTCCGCGTCGGGGCGAACTCGCCCAACTTGTGACCCACCATCGCCTCGGTGACGAACACCGGGACGTGCTTGCGGCCGTCGTGGACGGCGATCGTGTGCCCGAGCATGTCGGGGATGATCGTCGACCGGCGGGACCAGGTCTTGATGACCGTCTTCTTGCCGGACTCGTTGAGCGCGTCCACCTTTTTGAGCAGGTGGTCGTCCACGAACGGGCCCTTCTTGAGGCTACGTGGCATGTTCTTCTACCTCCCTGCTCAGCGCTTCTTGCCGGTACGCCGGCGGCGGACGATCAGTTTGTCGCTCGGCTTGCGACGACGGGTGCGGCCTTCCGGCTTACCGTTCGGGTTCACCGGGTGACGACCACCGGAGGTCTTACCCTCACCACCACCGTGCGGGTGGTCGACCGGGTTCATCACGACACCACGGACGGTCGGGCGCTTGCCCCGCCAGCGGTTCCGGCCCGCCTTGCCCCAGTTGATGTTGGCGTGCTCGGAGTTGCCGACCTCGCCGACGGTGGCGCGGTTGCGCACGTCCACGTTGCGGATTTCGCCCGAGGGCATCCGCAGCTGGGCGTACGGGCCGTCCTTGGCGACCAGCTGTACCCGGGCACCGGCGGAGCGGGCGATCTTCGCGCCGCCACCGGGGCGGAGCTCGATCGCGTGCACCACGGTGCCGACCGGGATGTTGCGCAGCGGCAGGTTGTTGCCCGGCTTGATGTCGGCGCGGGGGCCGCTCTCGACCTGGTCGCCCTGCTTCAGCTTGTCCGGCGCGATGATGTAGCGCTTCTCGCCGTCCACGTAGTGCAGCAGCGCGATGCGGGCGGACCGGTTCGGGTCGTACTCGATGTGCGCGACCTTGGCCGGGATGCCGTCCTTGTCGTTGCGACGGAAGTCGATGACCCGGTAGGCCCGCTTGTGCCCGCCACCCTTGTGCCGCGTGGTGATCTTGCCCGAGGAGTTACGGCCGCCGCGGCCGTGCAGCGGGCGCAGCAGCGACTTTTCCGGCTCCGACCGGGTGATCTCGGCGAAGTCCGACACGCTCGAGCCGCGGCGGCCCGGAGTGGTCGGCTTGTACTTACGAATACCCATGACAGCTTCCGTCCCTTACGCGGCGGGTCCGCCGAAGATCTCGATCGGCTTGCTCTCGGCGGACAACGTCACGATGGCGCGCTTGGTGTCCTTGCGCTTGCCATAACCGGTACGGGTCCGCTTGCGCTTGCCCGGCCGGTTCAGCGTGTTCACGCTGACCACCTTGACGCCGAAGATCTGCTCGACCGCGATCTTGATCTGGGTCTTGTTGGCGTCGGGCCGGACCACGAACGTGTACTTGTGGTCTTCGAGCAGCCCGTAGGACTTCTCGGAGATCACCGGCGCGAGCAAGATGTCGCGCGGGTCAGGGATGGCCACGGAGCTCACTGCTCGTCACTCCCTTCAACCTCACTCGACTTGGCCGAGGCCTTGGCGCCCTTGCCCGTCGCCGGACCGGACACGAAGGTGTCGTAGGCGGCCTTGGTGAACACCACGTCGTCGTTGACCAGCACGTCGTAGGTGTTCAGCTGGTCCGGGTGGATCAGGTGCACGTACGTCAGGTTGCGAGCCGACAGCCAGCTCTGCTCCTCGTCGCGGTTGAGCACCACGAGGATTCGCTTCGCCTGCGTCACCGCGGCCAGCGCCTTCTTGGCGTCCTTGGTGGACGGCTTCTCGCCGCCGACCAGCCCGGTCAGCACGTGCAACTGGCCCGCGCGCGCCCGGTCGGAAAGGGCGCCACGCAGGGCGGCGGCCTTCATCTTCTTCGGGGTGCGCTGCGTGTAGTCACGCGGCGTGGGGCCGTGCACGACGCCACCACCGGCGAACTGCGGCGCCCGGGTCGAACCCTGGCGGGCGCGACCGGTGCCCTTCTGGCGGTACGGCTTCTTGCCGCCACCGGAGACCTCACCGCGGGTCTTGGTGTCGTGCGTGCCCTGGCGCGCGGCGGCCAGCTGGGCCACCACGACCTGGTGCATCAGCGGCACGTTGGCCTGCACGTCGAAGATCTCCGAGGGGAGCTCGACGGTGCCCTCGGCGGTACCTGCGGGGGTCTTCAGTTCCACGCTGGTCATGCGGTCGCACCACCCTTCGCGGCGGTCTTGACGAACACGAGGCTGCCGTTGGGGCCGGGGACGGCGCCCTTGATCAGCAGCAGGCCCTCTTCGGCGCGGACGTCGTGCACGGTCAGGCCCTGGGTGGTGACGCGGACGTTACCCATCCGGCCCGCCATCCGCAGACCCTTGAACACGCGGCCCGGGGTCGCGCAGCCACCGATCGAGCCGGGGGCGCGGTGCTTGGCCTGGTTACCGTGGCTGGCGCCCTGGCCCTTGAAGCCGTGGCGCTTCATGACACCGGCGTAACCCTTACCCTTGCTGGTCCCGGTGATGTCGACGCGCGAACCGGCGGGGAACACCTCGGCGGTGATCTCCTGGCCGACCTCGTAGCTGTCGGCGTCGGTGGTGCGCAGCTCCACCACGTGACGGCGCGGGGTCACACCGGCCTTGTCGAAGTGGCCGGTCTTCGGCTTGTTGACCTTGCGCGGGTCGATGGCGCCGAACGCCAGCTGCACGGCCTCGTAGCCGTCCTTGTCCTTCGTGCGCACCTGGGTCACCACGTTCGGCCCGGCCTTCACGACGGTCACCGGGATCACCCGGTTGTCCTCGCCGAAGACCTGGGTCATGCCGAGCTTGGTGCCCAGGATGCCCTTCACTTCCCTGTCAGACATGAGTCTCTTATCTCCGCCGCTCGCCCAACGCTTACTGGATGTTGACGTCGACGCTCGCCGGCAGGTCGATGCGCATGAGCGCGTCCACCGTCTTCGGCGTCGGGTCGAGGATGTCGATCAGACGCTTGTGCGTGCGCATCTCGAAGTGCTCGCGCGAGTCCTTGTACTTGTGCGGCGAGCGGATGACGCAGTAAACGTTCTTCTCGGTGGGCAGCGGCACAGGTCCGACGACCGAGGCGCCGGTGCGCGTCACCGTCTCGACGATCTTGCGCGCGCTGGCGTCGATCGCCTCGTGGTCGTAGGCCTTGAGCCTGATGCGGATCTTCTGTCCCGCCATGGTTGCAGCTCGTTCCTTGTCTTCTTCCCTGGACAGAGCCCGAGCGAACTCGGTTTCGCCCCGGCCAAGGTCCCGGTCTTGTGCCGCTATTTCCGCACGTCAACATCGTGCTGGCCGGTCCACGCGGTCGGGCGTGTCGCGCCCGATACGCAGACTGATCCCGCTGGATCATTGCCGTGCCGGTTGGTCCTGATTTCGCCGGGGCGAACTCGCCCTGACCGCTCGCGCCAGGGCGGCCGCATCCGCAACCGCGAATCGGCCGCCCCGCGACGAGCAACCCAAATAGTGTCGCATACGTGATTTCACAACCCGACCCCGGGGTCCGAAGAGCCCCGGGGTCGGAGTGAAATCACTTTTCGATCTTGGTGACCTGGCCGGCGCCGACGGTCCGGCCACCCTCACGGATGGCGAACCGCAGACCCTCGTCCATGGCGACCGGCTGGATCAGCTGGACCTTGATCTCCACGTGGTCGCCCGGCATGACCATCTCGGTGCCCTCGGGGAGAGTCACCACGCCGGTCACGTCGGTGGTGCGGAAGTAGAACTGCGGACGGTAGTTGTTGAAGAACGGCGTGTGCCGACCACCCTCGTCCTTGGACAGGATGTAGACCTGGCCCTCGAACTCGGTGTGCGGGGTGGTGGTGCCGGGCTTCACGACGACCTGGCCGCGCTCGACGTCCTCACGCTTGATGCCACGCAGGAGCAGACCGACGTTGTCACCGGCCTGGCCCGAGTCGAGCAGCTTGCGGAACATCTCGACACCGGTGACAGTCGTCTTCTGCGACTTCTCCTTGATGCCGACGATCTCGACCTCTTCGTTCACGTTGATGACACCGCGCTCGACGCGACCGGTCACCACGGTGCCACGACCGGTGATCGTGAAGACGTCCTCGATCGGCATCAGGAACGGCTTGTCGAGGTCACGCACCGGGTCCGGCACGTTGTCGTCGACGGCCTGCATCAGCTCGAGAACCGACTCCGACCACTTCGGGTCACCCTCGAGGGCCTTCAGGCCGGAGACCTTGACCACCGGGGCGTCGTCGCCGGGGAACTCCTGCGAGGACAGCAGCTCACGGACCTCCAGCTCGACGAGCTCGAGGATCTCCTCGTCGTCGACCATGTCGGCCTTGTTCAGCGCCACGACGATGTAGGGCACACCGACCTGGCGGGCGAGCAGCACGTGCTCACGGGTCTGCGGCATCGGGCCGTCGGTCGCCGCGACCACGAGGATCGCGCCGTCCATCTGGGCCGCACCGGTGATCATGTTCTTGATGTAGTCCGCGTGACCGGGGGCGTCCACGTGAGCGTAGTGACGCTTCTCGGTCTGGTACTCGACGTGCGAGATGTTGATCGTGATACCACGCTGCCGCTCTTCCGGCGCGTTGTCGATCTGGTCGAATGCCCGGGACTCGTTGAGGTCCGGGTACTTGTCGTGCAGAACCTTGGTGATCGCCGCGGTCAGAGTGGTCTTCCCGTGGTCGACGTGACCGATGGTTCCGATGTTGACGTGCGGCTTGCTCCGCTCGAACTTCGCCTTCGCCACTGGAATGTCCTCCTGGACTCTTGCTTGCTCACCGGCCGACGTGGCAGTCGGACAGCGACTCGATCTGGTTCGTTGTGCGGACCTTAGGGGAGGCCCCTTCCGCGCCCGCGTTGGGTGCTCCGGGTGCTACTCCCCCGTCGCCTTCGCGATGATCTCCTTCGCGACGTTCGCCGGAACCTCGGCGTAGGAGTCGAACGTCATGGAGTAGTTCGCGCGACCCTGGGTGCGAGACCGCAGGTCGCCCACGTAACCGAACATCTCCGAGAGCGGGACCAGCGCCTTCACGACGCGGGAACCCGCCCGCTCCTCCATGGCCTGGATCTGGCCACGGCGGGAGTTGAGGTCACCGATGACGTCACCCATGTAGTCCTCGGGCGTGGTCACCTCGACCGCCATCATCGGCTCCAGCAGTACCGGGCTGGCCTTCTTCGCGGCTTCCTTGAGCGCCATCGAACCGGCGATCTTGAAGGCCATTTCCGAAGAGTCGACCTCGTGGTACGCACCGTCCAACAGGGTCACCTTCAACCCGACCAGCGGGTATCCGGCCAGCACGCCGTACTGCATGGCGTCCTGGGCGCCCGCGTCCACCGAGGGGATGTACTCCCGGGGGATGCGGCCACCGGTGACCTTGTTGTCGAACTCGTAGAGTGCACCGTCCGTAGTCGCGAGCGGCTCCAGCGCGATGATGACCTTCGCGAACTGGCCGGAGCCACCGGTCTGCTTCTTGTGCGTGTAGTCGAACTTCTCGACCGTCTTGCGGATGGTCTCGCGGTAGGCCACCTGTGGCTTACCGATGTTCGCCTCGACCTTGTAGTCGGACTTCATCCGGTTGACGAGCACCTCGAGGTGCAGCTCGCCCATGCCGGCGATGATCGTCTGACCGGTCTCCTCGTCCTGGTTGACCTGGAACGTGGGGTCCTCTTCGGCCAGCTTCTGGATCGCCAGGGACAGCTTCTCCTGGTCGGCCTTCGTCTTGGGCTCGATGGCCACCCGGATGACCGGCTCGGGGAACGTCATCGACTCCAGCACGATCGGGTGCTGCGGGTCGCACAGGGTGTCGCCGGTCGTGGTGTCCTTCAGACCGATGACCGCGTAGATGTGACCGGCCTGGGCGTCGTCGACCGGGTTCTCCTTGTTGGAGTGCATCTGGAAGATCTTCCCGATGCGCTCCTTGCGCTCCTTGGTCGAGTTGATGACCTGGGCACCGCCTGCGACCTTGCCCGAGTAGACCCGGATGTAGGTCAGCTTGCCGAAGAACGGGTGCGCGGCGATCTTGAACGCGAGGGCCGAGAACGGCTCGTCGACCGACGCCTTCCGGGAAGCCGGGGTCTCACCATCGGTGAGCGTGCCCTCGACCGGCGGCAGGTCCAGCGGCGACGGCAGGTAGTCGATCACCGCGTCGAGCATGGGCTGCACGCCCTTGTTCTTGAACGCGGAGCCGCACAGCACCGGGTAAGCCTCACGCGCGATGGTGAGCTTGCGGATACCGGCCTTGATCTCCGCCTCGGTCAGCTCCTCACCACCGAAGAACTTCTCCATCAGGGAGTCGTCGGTCTCGGCGATCGCTTCGATGAGCTTCTCGCGGTACTCGGCAGCCTTGTCGGCGAGCGCGGCCGGGATCTCCTCGACCTCGTAGTCCTCGCCCTTCTGCACTTCACCGCGCCAGGTCAGCGCCTTCATGCGGACCAGGTCGACGACGCCCTCGAACTCGTTCTCGGCACCGATCGGCAGCTGGATGACCAGCGGACGGACACCGAGACGGTCCTCGATGGTCTTCACGGTGAAGTAGAAGTCCGCACCCAGCTTGTCCATCTTGTTGACGAAGCAGATCCGGGGGACGTCGTACTTGTCGGCCTGGCGCCAGACCTGCTCGGACTGGGGCTCGACACCTTCCTTGCCGTCGAAGACGGCGACCGCACCGTCGAGCACGCGCAGGTTGCGCTCCACCTCGACGGTGAAGTCGACGTGGCCGGGCGTGTCGATGATGTTGATCTGGTAGTCGGCCCAGAAGGTGGTGGTGGCAGCCGAGGTGATGGTGATACCCCGCTTCTGCTCCTCCTCCATCCAGTCCATCGTCGCGGCGCCGTCGTGGACTTCGCCGATCTTGTAGTTGATCCCGGTGTAGAACAGGATCCGCTCGGTGGTGGTGGTCTTACCGGCGTCGATGTGAGCCATGATGCCGATGTTGCGGACCTTGTTCAGGTCGGTCAGCACTTCGCGTGCCACTGCACTGTTCCCCTGTCTAGAAGCTTGGGGCCCGGCCAGGCTTTCGTCGGCAGCCGGGCTACGTTCACCACCGGTAGTGGGCGAACGCCTTGTTGGACTCGGCCATCTTGTGGGTGTCCTCGCGGCGCTTCACGCTGGCCCCGAGGCCGTTGCTCGCGTCGAGCAGCTCGTTCTGCAGGCGCTCGATCATGGTCTTCTCGCGACGCTGCTGGGAGAAGGCGACGATCCAGCGGAGGGCAAGGGTCGTCGAGCGGCCCGGCTTGACCTCGATGGGCACCTGGTAGGTGGCACCACCCACGCGGCGGCTCTTCACCTCGATGGTGGGCCGCACGTTGTCCAGGGCACGCTTGAGCGTGACGACCGGGTCGGTGCCGGTCTTCTCCCGGGCGCCTTCGAGCGCGCCGTAGACGATGCGCTCGGCCAGGGAGCGCTTGCCGTCCTTGAGCACCTTGTTGACCAACTGGGTGACCAGCGGCGAGGCATAAACCGGGTCAGAGATCAGAGGCCGCTTCGGGGCCGGACCCTTGCGGGGCATTAGCTCTTCTCCTTCTTCGCGCCGTACCGGCTACGCGCCTGCTTCCGGTTCTTCACACCCTGGGTGTCAAGCGAACCGCGAATGATCTTGTAGCGGACGCCGGGCAGGTCCTTCACACGACCACCACGCACGAGCACCATCGAGTGCTCCTGCAGGTTGTGGCCCTCGCCCGGGATGTAGGCGGTGACCTCGATGCCGCTGGTCAGCTTCACACGCGCGACCTTGCGCAGCGCCGAGTTCGGCTTCTTGGGAGTGGTGGTGTACACGCGAGTGCACACGCCACGACGCTGCGGGCTCCCCTTGAGCGCCGCGGTCTTCTGCTTGGCAGCCTTGTCCTGGCGGCCCTTGCGGACCAGCTGCTGGATCGTGGGCAATGGACCAGCTTTCTGTCGCGTCTTGCTTGTCTTCTGTCGTCTCTGCGTCTGTTTTCTCGCTCTCCCCGGCCCCCGAGGTCGGGCGTGTCGGCCCGCGTCTAGGTCTTTCGACCGATAACGTTCCCTCGGATTTCCGTGGATCTCCGCTTCGCCGTGACGTCCGACGGGAACACCGAAGCGCCCCGGCGGGCCGGATGGCACGCAGAGCGGCCCAGCGCGTGCCGGGCACAGACATCAAAGATACCCGCCCGATCCGGGTCCAGTCACATCGGGGGTGACTTCGGGGCATTCGGGTGGATACCAGCGGCGTGTCGTTCCACCTTAGCCGATCCGCCACCCGCGCGAGCCGGGTGTTGATCAAGGCGCGAACCACGGCCTTCTCGCGGTCGGCCGCCGCTCGTGTGATGTACAACGCCCGCTGCCGCGCTTCGATTCCCAGGCCGCCACCTGAACGAGTGATGGCGATCGAAGGCGACTCCGCGTTCTGTGCGGGCCGCGGCCGCCCGGCCCGTGTCGACGTGCGCGAGAAACGGAAAGGGCCCCGAACCGGCTGGTTCAGGGCCCCCAGGCGCAAGCTACTCGTCGTCCGGCTTGGCGTGATCCGGCCGGCCCGGGTTCGGATCCCGGGACAGGTCGATCGCCGGGTGGCGGGGTGCGCCCTCGGGAGCGGCGTGCCGTCCGGTGGACGATGCCTCCTGTCGGCTCGCGTTCTCTTCAGCGTTCACAGCGCCCTCCTCGTTCCGCTACGTGTGAACCTCGGCCGACACGCTACCGATACCGTGGCAAACCGCTCGGTGACGGCCCCACCGGATCCCCTTCGAGTGAAATGACCAGATAGTCCGGACTGCCGAGATGGGGAACGGCGGTTTTCCGATCAACAGGCCGAACGAGGGCGAAAAACACCTGCCGACCGCCGGAGCGCGTCAAACGGTGAGGGGATTATCAGGGTGATTTTCCCCGCGAAGGCGGGGGCCCCGAAATCCTCTACATCGCCGTTTTCCCGCAAAAAGGGGAAGGCCCCGGGATGCGGGAGGCATCCCGGGGCCTTCGACGTGGAGACAGACCTCAGCGGAAGTCGCGGCCGAAGTCGTAGTCGTCCAGCGGAACCGCGGCGCCGGTGCCGGTGCCGAACACGTCCGGGGTGTAGTAGCCGTCGTCGTAGGACGGGATGGCGTACGCCGCCACCCTGGCCTCCTCGGTCGGCTGCACCTGGATGTTGCGGTACCGGTTGATACCCGTGCCGGCCGGGATCAACTTACCGATGATCACGTTCTCCTTCAGGCCGACCAGCTTGTCGCTGCGGCCGTTGATCGCCGCGTCGGTCAGGACACGCGTGGTCTCCTGGAACGACGCCGCGGACAGCCACGAGTCCGTGGTCAGCGAGGCCTTCGTGATACCCATCAGCACCGGGCGGCCCGAAGCGGGCTCGCCGCCCTCGGCCACCGCGGCCCGGTTCGTCGACTCGAACTTGGTGCGCTCGGGCAGCTCACCAGGCAGGAAGTCGGTCGAACCCGAGTCGATGATCGTGACCCGGCGCAGCATCTGCCGGACGATCACCTCGATGTGCTTGTCGTGGATCGACACACCCTGCGCCCGGTACACCTTCTGGACCTCGTCCACCAGGTGCATCTGCGCCTCGCGCGGACCCATGACGCGCAGCACCTCGTGCGGGTCCGGGGTGCCTTCCAGCAGCAGCTGGCCGACGGACACGTGGTCGCCGTCCTGCAGCGGGCCGGTCGGCGTGTTGGCCAGGCGCTGACGCTTCGACAGCTTGTCGAAGATGATCTCCTCGCCACCGTCGTCCGGGATCAGCGTGATCTTCCAGAACCGCTCGCTCTCCTCGATGCGCACGCGGCCATCGACGTCGGCGATCGGCGCCTTGCCCTTCGGGACCCGGGCCTCGAACAGTTCGGTGACACGCGGCAGACCCGTGGTGATGTCGTCACCGGCGACACCACCCTGGTGGAAGGTACGCATCGTCAGCTGGGTACCCGGCTCACCGATCGACTGGGCGGCGACGATACCGACGGCCTCGCCGACGTCCACCAGCTTGCCGGTCGCCATCGAGCGGCCGTAGCACATCGCGCAGACACCGACAACGGACTCGCAGGTGAGCACGCTGCGCACCTTGACCTTGGTGATCCCGCTGGTGATCAGCTTCTCGATCGCGGGGTCGCCGAGGTCGTCTCCGGCGTTGAGCACCACGTTGCCCTCGGCGTCCACCGCGTCGGTGGCCAGCGTCCGGGCGTAGGCGGCGGTCTCCACGTGCTGCGCCCGCACCACGCGACCGTCACCCAGGTTCTCACCGATCGGCATGTTGATGCCGCGGCTGGTGCCACAGTCGGTCTCGCGGACGATGACGTCCTGCGACACGTCCACCAGACGACGGGTCAGGTAACCCGAGTCGGCGGTACGGAGCGCGGTGTCGGCCAGACCCTTCCGGGCACCGTGGGTGGCGATGAAGTACTCGGCCACCGACAGGCCCTCACGGAAGTTCGCCTTGATCGGGCGCGGGATGTACTCACCCTTCGGGTTCGACACCAGACCACGCATACCGGCCAGCGAACGGACCTGGGTCATGTTGCCCGCCGCCCCGGACTTCACGATCATCGAGATCGGGTTGTCCTCCGGGAAGGCGTCCTCCATGACCTTGGCGACGTCGTCGGTCGCCTGGCTCCACACCTTGACCAGCTCGTTGTTGCGCTCGGCGTGCGAGAGCTGACCGCGCTGGTAGCGCTTCTCCACCTGGTCGGCCTTGGCCTCGTACCGGTCGAGGATCTCCTTCTTCTCCGGCGGCACGACCACGTCGCTGATCGACACGGTCACACCGGAGCGCGTCGCCCAGTAGAAGCCGGCGTCCTTGAGCCGGTCCAGGGTCTGCGCGACCTGCGTCATCGAGTACCGCTCGGCCAGGTCGTTCACGATCGCGGCCTGCCGCTTCTTCGGCATCGGCTCGTTCACGAACGGGTAGTCCGGCGGGAGCAGCTCGTTGAACAGCACCCGGCCGAGGGTCGTCTCGGCCAGCCACGGCTGACCGGGCTCCCAGCCGTTCTCGGCCAGCTTCACGGCGTCCACCCGGTTCGGCTGACGGTCCGTGACGCGGATCTTGATCGGGGCGTGCAGGCTCAGCGCCTTGCGGTCGTAGGCCATGATCGCCTCGGCGGGCGAGGCGTAGGCGTGGCCGGCCCCGGTGGCGCTCTCGTCCAGCCTGGTCAGGTGGAACAGGCCGGTGACCATGTCCAGACGCGGCATGGCCAGCGGGCGGCCCGATGCCGGCGACAGGATGTTGTTCGCCGACAGCATCAGGATCCGGGCCTCGGCCTGGGCCTCGGCCGACAGCGGCAGGTGCACCGCCATCTGGTCACCGTCGAAGTCCGCGTTGAACGCCTCACAGACCAGCGGGTGCAGCTGGATGGCCTTGCCTTCCACCAGCTGCGGTTCGAAGGCCTGGATACCGAGGCGGTGCAGGGTCGGCGCCCGGTTCAGCAGCACCGGGTGGCCGGTGATGACCTCTTCCAGCACGTCCCACACCTGCGGGCGCGCCCGCTCCACCATCCGCTTGGCGGACTTGATGTTCTGCGCGTGGTTGAGGTCGACCAGCCGCTTCATCACGAACGGCTTGAACAGCTCCAGCGCCATGTCCTTGGGCAGACCGCACTGGTGCAGCTTCAGCTGCGGACCGACGATGATGACCGAACGGCCCGAGTAGTCGACACGCTTGCCGAGCAGGTTCTGGCGGAACCGGCCCTGCTTGCCCTTGAGCAGGTCGGACAGCGACTTCAGCGGACGGTTACCGGGACCGGTGACCGGGCGGCCGCGGCGGCCGTTGTCGAACAGCGCGTCGACGGCCTCCTGCAGCATCCGCTTCTCGTTGTTCACGATGATCTCGGGCGCACCGAGGTCGATCAGCCGCTTCAACCGGTTGTTCCGGTTGATCACCCGGCGGTACAGGTCGTTCAGGTCGGAGGTGGCGAACCGGCCACCGTCGAGCTGCACCATCGGGCGCAGGTCCGGCGGGATCACCGGAACGGCGTCGAGCACCATGCCACGCGGGTCGTTGCCGGTGGCCTGGAAGGCCGCGACGACCTTGAGCCGCTTGAGGGCGCGCAGCTTCTTCTGCCCCTTGCCGCTGCGGATGATCTCGCGCAGGTTCTCCGCCTCGGCCGCCACGTCGAACTCGGTGGCCAGCTTCTGGATGGCCTCCGCGCCCATGCCGCCGGTGAAGTACTCGCCGTAGCGGTCGTACAGCTCGCGGTAGAGCTGCTCGTCCGCGATCAGCTGACGCACCTCGAGCTTGCTGAAGGTGGTCCAGATCTCGTCGAGCCGGTCCAGCTCGCGCTGGGCCCGGTCGCGGAGCTGGCGCATCTCCCGCTCGCCGCCCTCCTTGACCTTGCGGCGCACGTCGGACTTGGCGCCCTCGGCCTCCAGCTGAGCGAGGTCGGCTTCGAGCTTCTGCGCCCGCGCCTCGATGTCGGCGTCGCGCTTGGCCTCGATGTTCTTGCGCTCGACGCCGATCTCGTTCTCCAGCGTCGGCAGGTCGTTGTGGCGCAGCTCCGTGTTCACGCCGGTGATCACGTAGGCTGCGAAGTAGATGATCTTCTCGAGGTCCTTCGGAGCCAGGTCGAGCAGGTAACCCAGCCGCGAGGGAACGCCCTTGAAGTACCAGATGTGGGTGACCGGAGCGGCCAGCTCGATGTGGCCCATCCGCTCGCGCCGCACCTTGGCCCGGGTCACCTCGACACCGCAGCGCTCACAGATGATGCCCTTGAAGCGGACCCGCTTGTACTTACCGCAGTAGCACTCCCAGTCCCGGGTGGGGCCGAAGATCTTCTCGCAGAAGAGGCCGTCCTTCTCGGGCTTGAGCGTGCGGTAGTTGATGGTCTCCGGCTTCTTCACCTCGCCGAAGGACCACTGACGGATGTCGTCCGCGGTGGCCAGGCCGATCCGGAGCTCATCGAAGTAGTTGACGTCCAGCACGTCCTTGCATCCCCTTGGGTTCTAATCGGGATAGAGGGCTCGGCTACCCGGGGCCGGCACCCGCGCGGGCGTCCTGTCGGACACCCGCGCCAGGGCCGGCTTCCGGATGGCTGGGTCATTGCACGACGTCGTCCACCGAGGGCGACTCGTTGCGGGACAGGTTGATGCCGAGGTTGGCGGCGGCGCGTTCGAGGTCCTCGTCGTCGGAGTCGCGCATCTCGATCGCCGCACCGTCGGAGGACAGGACCTCCACGTTGAGGCAGAGCGACTGCAGCTCCTTCAACAACACCTTGAACGACTCCGGGATGCCCGGGTCCGGGATGTTCTCGCCCTTGACGATGGCTTCGTACACCTTCACGCGGCCCACCACGTCGTCCGACTTGATGGTGAGCAGTTCCTGCAGCGTGTAGGCCGCACCGTAGGCCTGCATCGCCCAGCACTCCATTTCACCGAAGCGCTGGCCACCGAACTGCGCCTTACCACCCAGCGGCTGCTGCGTGATCATCGAGTACGGGCCGGTCGACCGGGCGTGGATCTTGTCGTCGACCAGGTGGTGCAGCTTGAGGATGTACATGTAGCCGACGGCCACGGGGTACGGGAACGGCTCGCCGGAGCGGCCGTCGAGCAGCACCGCCTTGCCGTTCGGCCCGACCAGCCGCTCACCGTCGCGGTTGGGCAGGGTCGACGACAGCAGACCCGTGAGCTCCTCCTCCTTGGCGCCGTCGAACACCGGCGTGGCGGTGTTCGTGCCGGGGTCGACGTCGTAGAGCTCCTCGGGCAGGTTCCTCGCCCACTCGGGGCTGCCCTCGACCTTCCAGCCCTGTGAGGCCAGCCAGCCAAGGTGCAGTTCGAGGATCTGGCCGATGTTCATACGACGCGGCACACCGTGGGTGTTCAGCACGATGTCGACCGGGGTGCCGTCCTCCATGAACGGCATGTCCTCGACCGGCAGGATCTTGCCGATGACACCCTTGTTGCCGTGCCGGCCGGCGAGCTTGTCGCCCGGCTGGATCTTCCGCTTCTGGGCCACGTAGACGCGGACCAGCTCGTTGACGCCCGGGGGCAGCTCGTCGTCGTCCTCACGCGAGAACACCCGGATGCCGATGACCTTGCCGGTCTCGCCGTGCGGCACCTTCAGCGAGGTGTCGCGGACCTCGCGGGCCTTCTCGCCGAAGATCGCGCGGAGCAGGCGCTCCTCCGGGGTCAGCTCGGTCTCGCCCTTCGGCGTGACCTTGCCGACCAGGATGTCGCCGTCGCGGACCTCGGCACCGATGCGGATGATGCCGCGCTCGTCCAGGTCGGCCAGTACCTCTTCGGAGACGTTCGGGATGTCCCGGGTGATCTCCTCGGCACCGAGCTTGGTGTCCCGTGCGTCGATCTCGTGCTCCTCGATGTGGATCGAGGTGAGCACGTCGTCCTGCACGAGCCGCTCGGAGAGGATGATCGCGTCTTCGTAGTTGTGGCCTTCCCACGGCATGACCGCCACGAGCAGGTTCTTGCCGAGCGCCATCTCACCGTTCTCGGTGGACGGACCGTCCGCGATGACCTGGCCCTTTTCCACCCGGTCGCCCTCGTTGACGATCGGCCGGTGGTTGAAGCAGGTGCCGTGGTTGGTGCGGCGGAACTTGTACAGCCCGTAGCTCTTGCGGGTGCCGTCGTCGTGCATGATCGTGATCAGATCGGCCGACAGCTCTTCGACCACACCGGCCTGCTCGGCGACGAGCACGTCGCCCGCGTCGATCGCGGCCCGCAGCTCCATACCGGTCCCGACCAGCGGCGACTGGTTGCGCAGCAGCGGCACGGCCTGGCGCTGCATGTTGGCACCCATCAGCGCGCGGTTCGCGTCGTCGTGCTCGAGGAACGGGATCATGGCGGTCGCGACCGACACCATCTGGCGCGGCGAGACGTCCATGTAGTCCACGTCCATCGGGTCGATCAACTCGACCTCGCCGCCCTTCCGGCGGACCAGCACGCGGTCCTCGGCGAAGTAGCCGTCCTCGGTCAGCGGCGCGTTGGCCTGCGCCTTGACGAAGCGGTCCTCCTCGTCGGCGGTCAGGTAGTCGATCTGGTTGGTGACCTTGCCCTCGACGACCTTCCGGTACGGCGTCTCGATGAAGCCGAACGGGTTGACTCGGGCGTAGGAGCACAGCGAACCGATGAGGCCGATGTTCGGGCCTTCCGGGGTCTCGATCGGGCACATCCGGCCGTAGTGGCTCGGGTGCACGTCGCGGACCTCCATGCCGGCGCGCTCACGGGACAGACCACCGGGGCCCAGCGCCGACAGGCGGCGCTTGTGGGTCAGGCCCGACAGCGGGTTGTTCTGGTCCATGAACTGCGACAGCTGGGAGGTGCCGAAGAACTCCTTGATCGCGGCCACCACCGGGCGGATGTTGATCAGGGTCTGCGGCGTGATGGCCTCGACGTCCTGGGTGGTCATCCGCTCCTTGACCACGCGCTCCATGCGGGAGAGGCCGACCCGGATCTGGTTCTGGATCAGCTCGCCCACGGTGCGCAGGCGCCGGTTGCCGAAGTGGTCGATGTCGTCCACCTCGACCGGGATGACACGGTCATCTTGGCCCATTTTGTCCTCGCCGGCGTGCAGCCGGACCAGGTACTCGATGGTGGTGACGATGTCTTCTTCGGTCAGCGTGCCGGTCTCGTACGGGAGGTCGAGGCCCAGCTTCTTGTTGACCTTGTAGCGGCCCACCTTCGCCAGGTCGTAGCGCTTGTCCTTGAAGAACAGGTTCTCCAGGAGGGCCTGCGCGTTCTCCTTCGTCGGCGGCTCGCCCGGACGCAGCTTGCGGTAGATGTCGAGCAGCGCCTCGTCGACACCCGGGGTGTGGTCCTTCTCGAGCGTCGCGAGCAGGGTTTCCGAGAAGGAGAACCGCTCGCGGATCTGCTCGGTGGTCCAGCCGAGCGCCTTCAACAGCACGGTGACCGGCTGGCGGCGCTTGCGGTCGATCCGCACCCCGACGGTGTCACGCTTGTCGACGTCGAACTCGAGCCACGCCCCACGGCTCGGGATGATCTTGACGCTGAAGACGTCCTTGTCGGTGGTCTTGTCGATCGCCTGGTCGAAGTAGACACCCGGCGAACGGACCAGCTGGGACACCACGACACGCTCGGTGCCGTTGATGATGAACGTGCCCTTGTCGGTCATCACGGGGAAGTCGCCCATGAAGACCGTCTGGCTCTTGATCTCACCGGTGTTGTTGTTGACGAACTCCGCCGTGACGAACAGCGGAGCCGCGTAGGTCATGTCCTTGTCCTTGCACTCCTCGACGGAGGCCTTCACCTCGTCGAAGCGCGGGTCGGAGAAGGACAGCGACATCGAGCCCTGGAAGTCCTCGATGGGCGAGATCTCGTTGAGGACTTCTTCGAGGCCGCCGACCGGGTTCTCTTCGCCTTCCTCGACGCGGCGCTCGAACCACTTCTCGTCACCGGTGAACCACTGGAACGACTGGATCTGCACGTCGAGCAGATTGGGCGTGGTCAGCGGTTCCCGGATCTTCGCGAAGGAGACCCGCTTGGGGGCTCCCGGGATGCCCGAGGGGTTCGAGGTGGAAGCAGCCGAGGTGGTCGCAGCAGTGGCCTGGTTCGCGGGAGAGACTGCCAAGATGCGTCCTTCCGGGGACAATGAGCGGTGAGCAGCCGCAATAGCGTTAACCAATACGACTGTCAAGGGTGCGGTGGTGCCCACAGTCTAGCCGCCGTGCCCGGGCAGCCTGAAAGAGGGCAGCGCAAAGAAGCAGTCTAGCCTGAACGACGCGTTCTGTCGAGGGGCACTCCCGACGGGGGCCAGACCTCGATCACGACGTCTTCAGGTATGCCTCACCAGCTCGCCCTGTCCCGGGCGTTGCCATCGCCAGTAAGCGTGACCTCCCGGGGCCGCTGAGTCAAGATGCCACGCGCTCAAACCGCCGGTTGGCGCAACGCGGTAGCTCCCTGTGTACGATCTGGAATTCGCCCTTCGACCAGCGGATTCGCCGATCGGTCCTGATGGTGGTGCAGACCGGGCAGGCCGGGATCACACCGCTTCGGCGGCCGGCTGGAGCGGGTCGATGATCTGTTCGGCCAGCCAGGTGCACTGGCGCTCCCACATCCGCCGGGTCTGCTCGTCCGGGCAGGCCATTCCGTCGACGAGTTCCCCGTACGACCACGCCCGCAGCCACGCCTCGATGGCGACCTTGACGTCGAGCGCGACGGTACCCATCAGATAACGATGTGCCCACCCGTGCAGTACGACCACACCACCGCTCTCGGGCAGCAGGCCGAGCAACTCTCCGAAGCGCTTCGCGACCGGGACGAGCATCTCCAGTTCCCCGGCCGCGGGAACGTTCTCGGCAAGGCGTCGCATCCACAGCACCGAATCGAGCCGGGGATCCAGGGAACCGAGCTCGTCCGCGGCGTGTTCGGCCAGCCTGCGCAGCGCGAGCCTGCGCAGCCCGTCGACGTGGATCCTCAACAGGGCGATGTAGTTGGGGTGGAAGACGCCGATCCGGTCGTCGCCGAGATTGTCCCAGCTGACCGCACCCGTGTACGGATCCCCCATGCCATCCCCCCTAGCGCCGCTACCCTACTCCGCCCCGCCCACCTCGGCCACGCTCCGTGGCCGAGCCCTGCGCCCAGGACCCTGAGGAGTCCCCTCACGGCAGCGACGGGGGACTCCTGGGATCAGGGGCGTGCCCTCAAGGTGGCCTTGAGGGCGTTGATGACCCTGAAGGCGACCTTCAGGGCATCCCGCCCCGGCCCCCGGGGACCCCTCACCGCAACGCGTGGGTCAGCGGCTGGCCGGGGTGGACGGCGACGCGGACGCCGGGGCCTGTCCGGTCGTCGTAGCCGGCGCGGAAGGCTGTTCGGTGTTGTAGGTGTCCATCCCGGCCACCTTCCACTTCCCGTCCACGAACTGCATGTTCAGCCACAGCTGGGCACTGCCGCTCGAGGTCTGGTTCTGGTCGGTCCTGGTCGAGGTCTGGTCGACGAAGATCATCACGCGGGCCAGGTCGCCCTCGATCCTGGTCACCGCACTGCGGCTGGCCTTGACGGTGACCACGATCTTCTGCTGCGGGGCGAGCCGTTGGACGTCGCCCATCAGGCTGGCGTACTTCTGACGGACCTCGTCGTTGAGCAGGAGATCCTTCGCCGCGTTCTGGGTCTTCGCGATGTCGTGATAGTCGTAGGAGAACAGTGCCTCGGTCGCGCTGGTCGCCGCCTGGGCGACCTGGGCGGTGCGGGCCACGTCCAGCAGCGCGGTGTTCGAGGTCGCCGCGCTGATCCGGTTGTCCTCGATCTTGAACCACCACGCGAGCCCGGCCAGCACCAGCGCCAGCACGAACAGGGCACCGGCGGGCACGAACGGGTTCCGCGGCCGCTCCCGGAATCCACCGCGCTCCGGCTCGTCCACCGCGGCAGCGGCCTCGGCCTGCCCGAAGTCGACGGGCTTGGGCACCCCGGCATCACGGCTCTTGGGGCGCGGGCTCGGCCTGTCCGGCCGGGGCCCGGTCGCCGCTTCCGGCGAGGTCCCGGGGGCGTCGTCCGAACGGGGACGGGGGCGGGGGCTCGGGGAGGGGCGCCGCAGGCCGGCCACCTTGGGCCGCCGCACCGGCTGGGGCGGACGGCGAGAAGAGCTGGATGGCAACACTGACTCCTTCTGTCTCTGCCGGGCGGAACCGGGCGGTCACTGCCCGCCGGTCACCACCGGCACCGAGCCGATCGAGGACACCTTCCAGTCCTGTCCGACCCTGGTCATCTGGACCTCCAGCCGCAGCGGCTTGGCCACCTGCTGCTGCCCCTCCTTCGTCACGAGCGTGCTGATGGCCGCCAGCAGGCTGGCCTTGCCCTCGTGCTCGTTGAGCTCCTCCACCCCGACCTCCTGCACCGTCGTGGTGACCTGGGTCTTGGCGTCGGTCATCGCCTGCCGGTAGGTCTGCTCGATGTTCTTGATCTGGTTCTGCATCTCCGGCGCGGAGACGTCGATCTGCTTCTGGAAGAAGGCATCGAGGTTGCGGTAATCCATCTCGGTGTAAGCCCGGACCGCGATGCCCGCCTCACGGACGACCTCGTCCCTGGCCTGGGCGAGCGGCAGGTTGTCGTCGCTGGAGGCCACCCACCACTGGATGCCGAACACCGCGGCGACGATCAAGGCGGCCGCCGCCAGTCCCGCCGAGCCCAGCAGCAGGAACCGGCCGAGGCGGGGATCCTCCTCGGAACGCTCCTCGATGAGGTCCTCGATGAGGTCCTCGCTCTGGTCCTCGTCGGGCTCCCCCGGATCGGCCTCGTCCGCTTCCCGCGAGTCGACCTCGTCCTGGTCCTTCTCCGCCGCTTCCGCGTCGAGCCCGGCGACCTGGGTGGTCTCGGGAGTCTCGACGGCCGGGGTCTCTTCGCGGGCCTCGTCGGAACTCATAGCACTCCAAGCCTCGGGGAGAACACGGACACGGACGGCCGGGCCGCCCGCCAGGGGAGGTGCCTCGAGCTCACGTGCCGCACCGCCTTTCCACAGTAAGGAGACGTCTGTTTCGTCCTCGTCAGGACCCCCGCCGGCCCCACGGTCAGCCCGGCAGCCCGAGCAGGGCGGCCAGGCTGTTGAGCGAGACCGCTGGCGAGCCGACGACACCCGGGGTACCGCGCATCTCGGCCAGCGCCTGCTGCTCCCGTCCGGCGTTGGCGTTCACCTGCTGCTGGTTCGGGGCCACCGGCACGCCGTTGTACGGCGCGTTCTGTGCCCCGCGGACGTCGATCGGACTGCCCGCCGGTTCGGCACAATAGGCGTTCCAGTCCGGCTGCCGTTCGGCCAGGTCCGCTCCGGTCCGGTACTGGCCGGCGTCCTTGTACCCCTTGGTGCAGGGCGGGGGGTCGAACAGGTTCAGCGCCAGCCCGAGGTGGGCCATGCCGTCGCCCGGCGCCACGCTGTTCGCCCCGACCGCCAGCACCGGGTAGCTGACCAGCACCTGCTCGATCCCGGACTGCCGGGTGAGCAGCAGGTTCGAGGTGGTGAGCAGGTTGGCGACCAGTTCGCCGAGACCGGGACCGACGTCGGTGATCAGCTTGTTGATCGACTGGGCCGCGCCAGGGGTCACGTCGATCAGTTTCCGGATGTCGCCGTCGGAGTTCTTCAGCGTCGCCGACAGCTGGTTCAGGTTCTTGCTGAACTCGGCCATCGAGGAGGCCTCGGCGTTCTGGGTGTCCAGCACCTTGCCGCCCGAGTCGAGCAGCCGCACGGTCTGCGGCAGGTACTGCTGGGCGGTCTTGGTGAAGTCCCGCATCGTGTCCAGCAGGACCTGCAGATCGTCGCCGGTGCCGTTGAACGCCCGGTACGACTCGTCCACCACGGTGCGCAGCGCGTCGGTGGGCACCGAGTTGGCCAGCCCGTCCAGATCGCCGATGACCTGTTCGGTGCTGATCGGTGTGGTCGCCCTGTCCGCGGTGATCACCGAACCGCCGTGCAGGAACGGCGCGCCCTCGGCGGCGGGCCGCAGGTCGACGTACTGCTCACCGACGGCGGAGCGGTCGGCGATGACCACCCGCAGGTTCTCCGGGACGGCCGGGGCCTTCGGGTCGATGTCCAGCTCGGCTTCCAGCCCCTTGGCGGTGAGCCGCAGCGGTCCGACCTTGCCGATGTTGTAGCCGCGGTAGGTCACCTCGGCCCCGGTGAAGATGCCGCCGGACTCGTTGAGCTGGAGCTTGACCGTGTAGCCGCTCTGGCCGAACACCTGCCCGAGCCCGGCGAAGCGGATCAGCGCGTACACGATGAAGACCACCGAGATCACCAGGAACGCGATGAGCTGGATCTTGGTCCTGCGGACGAGCATCAGGCACCTCCGGTCAGCAGGCCGAGCAGGCCGCCGAGCCCGGACTGCTGCTGCGGCAGCCCGCCCCCCGTGCCGCCCGTGGTCGTCTTCGACTGCGTCTTCTGGCCGGTGCCCAGCGGCAGCGGTGGCGTGGTGCTCGCGTCGGTGGACCCGCCGGTTATGCCGCCCGCGACGCTGTCGGGCAGCAACCCCGACAGCGCGTTCTGCCTGCTGCGCCCGAGGTTGTCGATGATGTCCTTCAGGTTCAGGTCGATGTCGGCGTAGAGGTTGAAGTAGTCACCCTTGGCGCCTGCCGTCGCTCCGTCGGAGAACGGGTAGGTGAGCAGCAGCTCCAGCGACTTGGGCAGGTTCGCGCCGGCCTGGCCGAGCTTCTGCAGGGTGGGCAGCAGCGCGCGGAGGTCGGCCACCATGTCGGCCTGGCTCTTCTGGATGGTGTCGACGGTGACTCCCGACAGGTTGCGCATCGCCTGCAGCATCGTCACCAGCTGGCCACGCTGCTGTTCGAGTACGGCGAGGCCGGGACCGAGGCCGTCGATGGCGCCGGCGATCTGGTCCTTCTGGTTGTTCAGCGTGGTGGCGAGCCGGTTCAGCCCGTCCAGCGCACGAGTGATGTCCCCGGACTGCTTGTCCAGTGTGGACACCAGTTCGTTGGCGTTGTCGAGCAGTTTCCGGATGTCGGTCTCACGACCGGAGGTCGCCGCGTTGAGTTCCTTGGCGATGGTGTTGATCTGCTCGACGCCGCCGCCGTTGAGGAGCATGGACAGCGCACCGAGCACCTCTTCCACGTCCACGCTCCGGCTGGTGCGGGCCAACGGGATCTCGGCGCCGTCGGCCAGCTTGCCCTGGGCCAGCTCCTGCCCGGGCGAGGCCAGTTCGACGTACTTCTCGCCCAGCAGGCTCGACTGGCGGATGTTGGCCAGCGCGTTCGCGGGGAGCTTGACGTCCCCGTTGATCTCCATGGTCACCTCGGCGTGCCAGCCGTCCTGGCTGAGCGAAACCGATTCGACCCGGCCCACCGGGACCTCGTTGACCTTCACACCCGAGCGGGGCACCAGGTCGAGCACGTCCCGGAACTGGGCCTTGACCGTGTACGGGTGGTCTCCGACATCCGCACCACCGGGCAGCGGCACGGTGTAGATCCCGCCGAAACCGCATCCGCTCAACAGCAGCGCGGTGGCCACTGAAGTGGCGGCAAGCGCGAGGCGCTTCACTTCGACGCCTCCGTCCCGTAGATGTCGACGAACGGCAGGGGCAACGGCGGCAGTTGCCCGTGCTGCAGCGCGTTGACCGTCTGCGCCACCGAAGGCAGCCGCACCGTACCGTCCAGGATGGACGCCACCGAATTGCACAGGGTGCCCACCGCCTTGAGCTGGTTGACCTGTTTGAGCAGCTGGCAGACCATCACCAGCGGCGGCTGGGTGAGCTCGTTGATGTTGGGCCGGGCGTCCAGGGTGCCCGAGGAGCCGTTGTAGGCCTCCACGAGGTTGCCCAGGCCGACCGGTGCGACGTCGAGGATCTCGGCGAGCGCGCTGCGCTGGTCCACCAGCACCTTCGTCACACTGGCCAGGTTGTCCACATTGGATCGCAGGGCATCGTGGTGCTTGTCGATGAAGTCCTGCACCATGGCCAGCGTCGTGCCGAGCTGGCGCACCGTGGCGGCGAGGTTGTCCTTCTCCCCCGCCAGGTAGCCGCTGACGTCGGCGAGGTTGTTCTCGAACGCGCGGACCTGCTTGTCGCTGTTGGCCAGTGCGGTCGAGAAGTCGGCCAGGTTCTGGATGGTCGCGAAGAGGTCGTTCCGGTTGCCCGCCAGTGTGCTCGACGCCTGGCTCAGCTTGGTGATCGTGTCGTGCAGCGCCTGCCCGTTGCCGTCGAAGTTGTCCGCCAGCGTGGTGAGCAGGTTCGACAGCGAACCGTTCTTGTTGACCCCGTTGGGCCCGAGCGACTGGGTGATCTTGTTCAGGCTGGCGTACAGATCGTCCACCTCGACCGGCACCGCGGTGCGGCTCAGCGGGATCGTCGCACCATCGTTGATGATCTTCCCGCCGGTGTAGGCCGGAGCCAGTTGCACGTACCGGTCGCTGACCAGCGACGGGGCGACGACCGCGGCCTGCGCGTCGGCCGGGATCGCCACCGACCGGTCGTAGGTCATGTCGACCTTCACCTGGTTGCCCATCGGCTGCACCGCGGTGATCGTGCCCATCTCCACCCCGAGCACGCGCACGCTGTTGCCCACGTAGAGGCCGACCGCACTGGAGAAGTAGGCCGTCAGGTGCTTCTTGCCGGCATCCTTGAGGGTCCACCACAGGGCGCCCGCGACGACGAGCCCGAGCACGCACGCCACGGCGACGCCGCGCGCCAGCTTCTGACCGAGCCGGGTGTCACTCATTTCTGGTTACACCCCTCTTCGTTGAGCGGGCCCACCGAAGGCAGGATCAGGCCGCAGATGTAGTTGTCGAACCAGTGCCCGTTGCCGACCGAGTTGGACAGCAGCCGGATGTACGGCGCGTACCGCTTGATGCCCTCGGCCAGCGAATCCTGGTTGCGCTGCAGCATCCCGGTGAGCTGGTTCAGCGACTTGAGCACCGGCGTCAGCTGCGCGTCGTTGTCCTTGATCAGCCCCTGCAGCTGGGTGGCGAGCTGCTGTGAACCCGTGAGCAGTGTCGAGATCGCGGTCTCGCGCCGGGAAATCTCGTCGAGCAGCTGGTTGCCGTCGGCCATCAGCTTCGTCAGCTCGGCGTCTCGATCGGCGAGCGTCTGGCTGATCTGCTTGGTGTTCGACAGCAGGTGCGACAGCTGGTCGTCGCGCTTGGCGATGGTGTCCGACAGTTTCGACAGACCCGACAGCGCACCTTTCACCTCGTTCGGCGTGCCGGAGAGGGTCTGCGACAACGTGTCGAAGCTCTTCGCCAGCTGCTGCGTGTCGACCTGGTTCACCGTCGTGGACAGGTCCCGGAACGCGTCCAGCACGTCGTAGGGCGCGAGCGTCCGTTCCCTCGGAATGGGAGTGCCCGGGTCGAGCGTCTTCTCCCCCATCGGGTCCAGCGCCAGGTACTTCTGCCCGAGCAAGGTCTTGATCTTGATGATCGCGTTGGTCCGGTCGCCGAGCCAGGCGTTCTTGACCTTGAACGACACCTTCACCTGGGCACCGTCGAGCGCCACGTCGGTCACCTTGCCGACCTTCACCCCGGCGACCCGCACTTCGTCGTCGGGCTTGAGCCCCGCCGCTTCGGTGAACTCGGCGCTGTAGGTGGTGCCCGCCCCGATGATCGGCAGGCTGTCCGCGTTGAGCGCCACCACGAAGCCCAGCACCATCACGACCAGGCCGGCCACCGCGATGGGAACCGGGTTACGGGACTGGAAACTCCTCATGCGCCACACCGTTCCCTGGTCGCGGGCAGGATGGGCAGGTTGATCGGCTCGTTGAGCACCGGCGGCAGCGCGACACTGCCGCTGGCCGAACAGAGGTAGAAGTTGAACCACGAGCCGTAGTCCGCGGTGCGCGCCAGCCTCGTCACCTTCTCCGGCAGGAACTGGATGAAATGTTCCACCAACGACTGGCTGTCGTTGAGGTTGTTGCTCAGCAGCCCGAGCGCGGCGATGTCGTTCTTCAGCGGATCCCGCGCCTTGTCCAGCAGGCCGCTGGTCGTCTTCGCCAGCCCGCCGAGGGCGTCGATGGCGTCCCCGATCGGCTTGCGGTCCTGGGCGAGACCGGACACCAGTTGCTGGAGCCGGACGATCAGGTCCGACAGCTGCGGGGTGTGCGCGTTGACCGTGTCCAGCACGCCGTTCAGGTTCGCGATCACCTCGCCGATGACCTGGTCCTTCTGCGCGATGGTGCTGGTCAGCGACGCAGTGTGGGCGAGCAGGCTGTCGATCGTGCCGCCCTCGCCCTGCATCACCTGGATGATCTCGTAGGACAGCTTGTTCACGTCGTCCGGCTGGAGCGCGGTGAACAGCGGCTTGAAACCGTTGAACAACTCGTCCAGATCCAGCGCCGGTTTGGTCTGCCCGATCGGGATCGTCGCCCCCGGCTTGAGCTGCTGCGCCGAAGTACCGCTGCCCTGTTCGATCGAGAGGTACCGCTGGCCGACCAGGTTGCGGTACTTGATCTGGACGGTGATGTTCGACGGCAGCGTGCGGTCGGAGTCCACCTCGAAATCGATCTGCGCCTGCCTGCGGTCGACGATCTTCACGTCGGTCACCTGACCGACCTTCACACCCGCGATCCGGACGTCGTCACCGGCCAGCACCAGTGTCGCGTCCGTGAACCGGGCGCTGTAGCCGTTGGTGCTGCCGGTGTTCACGTTCGCGATGCTCACCCCGAGGATCGCGGTGAACAGCACGGTGACCACCATGAAGACGAGCAGCTTGATCAGTGGTCCGAACAGGCCCCTCACTGGATCGTCACCTCCGCGCCCCGGTACAGCGGACCGACGAGCAGCCCGCTCCAGCCCGGCATCTCCGCCGGCGCGATCCCGACCTGCGGTCCGACCAGTTGCGCCAGGAAGTCCGCCTCCGCCGGGGTGTTCGCCGGGTCGCCCGCGGTCGACCCGCCACCGTTGTATCCACCGGCGGTCGCCGCGGTGTTCGCCGGCACCAGGCCGTCGCTGACGGCCCGGGACCCCGGGGTCGGCGTCGAGCCGTCCTTGATCGGGCCGTCCGGCGGGTACTGCGGGAAGGGCTGCGGGTAGTCCTTGACCTGGTAGCACCGCGGGCCGCGCTTGTCCTCGAACCGCGGTTCGTCCCGGCCCGCCTTGTAGGCGCCGCGGTTCACCACGATCTCGAGCTTCGCGTGCAGACCGGGCTGTTTCGTACCGACGCCCATCACCTTGTTGATCACCGGCACCAGATCGGCCATCTGCCCGAACACGCACGGGTACTCCGGCGAGTACTTCGCGATGAGTTCCGCCGTCGGCCGTGAACTCGCCGAGAGGCTGATCAGGTTCGAGGCATTGGCTCGCAGGAAGGATTCCACGTCCTGCGACGCATTCGTCACATTGGCGTAGAGCGCCTGCAGGTTCTGCCGCTCGGCCACGATCGTCTTACTGGTGACCGAGAAGTTGTCCAGCGCCTGCACCAGGTCCGGTGCGGAAGCACTCAGGTTGTCGGAGAACTTGGCCAGCGCACGCAGGTTGTGCTGCAGCTCCGGCAGATGCGGGTTCAGACCGTCCAAATAGGTCCCCAGTTCCGACAGGGTCTGCCCGAGCGTCTCGCCCCGGCCCTGCAGGGCGGTCGAGATCGCGGTGAGCGTGGCGGACAGCTTCTGCGGCTGCACGGCCTGCAGCACCGGAAGCAGGTCGTCCAGGGCCTTCGACAGCTGCACCGCGGTGGAACTGCGGTCCTCCGGAATCACGTCGCCCGCCCGCAGCGTTTTCGGCGCCGGGCCGTCCGGGATCTCCAGGGAGACATAGCGCTCGCCGAACAGCGTCTTCGGGATGAACCGCGCCGAAACGTTCGACGGGATCAGCTTCGCCGATTCCGGGTCCAGCGCCAGGGTCAGCTCCGCGCCCCGCTCCGTGGCCGAGATCGACTTCACCGAGCCGACGATCAGCCCGCGCACCTTCACGTCGGACTGCGGCGACAACTGGTTGCCGACCTCACCGGCTTCGAGCTTCACCTCGACGTAGCTGGAGAACGCCTGGTTGTAAAGCGCGATGCTCAGCGTCACCCCGCCGACCAGGACGGCGATCAGCAGCAGGCCGAGCAGCCTGCGCCGCAATGTGGACACCGCCCCGCTCATCCGGCGATCCTCACCGTGGTCGCGGTGCCCCAGATCGCGAAGCCGATGAAGAAATTGATGATCGAGATACTCACGATGCTCAGCCGCACCGCGCGGCCCACCGCGACACCCACGCCGGCCGGACCGCCCGAGGCCCGATAACCGAAGTAGCAGTGCGTCAAAATGATCACCACACTGAAGATCAGCACCTTGATGAACGAATAGAACACGTCCTGGGGTGGCAGGAACAGGTCGAAGTAGTGGTCGTAGGTGCCCGCCGACTGGCCGTAGAGGTAGATGACCACCAGCCGCGAGGCCAGGTACGACGAGAGCAATCCGATGACGTACAGCGGGATCACCGCGACGAACCCGGCGATGATCCGGGTCGTCACCAGGTAGGGCAGGCTCGGCACGCCCATCACTTCGAGCGCGTCGATCTCCTCGGAGATCCGCATCGCGCCCAGCTGGGCGGTGAAGCCCGCGCCCACCGTCGCCGACAGCGCGAGACCGGCCACCAGCGGCGCGATCTCCCGCGTGTTGAAGAAGGCCGTCAGGAAACCGGTGAACGCCGAGGTACCGATCGAGTTCAGCGCCGAATAGCCCTGCAGACCCACCAGGACACCGGTGAACAGGGTCAGGCCGACCATCACGCCGACCGTTCCGCCGATCACGGCGAGCGAACCCGAACCGAAGCTGACCTCTGCCAGCAGGCGCAGCGTTTCCTTGGTGTAGCGGCGAAGCGCCCGCGGCGTCCAGGCCAGTGCCCTGGCGTAGAACGACATCTGGTCACCGAAGGTGTCCAGCACTTCGAGGGGCCGATTCGCGATCCGTTTCGCGCTCTGGCCGAACGTCGCCATATCAGCTCAACTTTCCGGGCACGATCTGGAGATAGACCAGGGTGATCACGAAGTTCACCACGAACAGGAGCAGGAACGTGATGACCACCGACTGGTTCACCGCGTCGCCCACCCCCTTCGGGCCACCGGCCGGGTTCAGCCCGCGATAGGCGGCGACCACGGCGGCGATGAAACCGAAGATCAGCGCCTTGATCTCACCCACCCACAGGTCGGGAAGCTGCGCCAGCGCGGAGAAACTCGCCAGATAGGCACCAGGGGTACCACCCTGGAGCACGACGTTGAAGAAGTAGCCGCCGAGCACGCCGATCACGCTGACCATGCCGTTGAGCAGGAGCGCGACCAGCATCGAGGCCAGGGTCCTCGGCACGATCAGCCGTTGCACGGCCGAAACGCCGAGCACCTCCATCGCGTCGATCTCTTCACGGATCGTGCGCGCGCCGATGTCGGCACAGATCGCGCTACCGCCGGCACCCGCCACGAGCAGCGCGGTCACCAGCGGGCTGGCCTGCTGCACGGTGGCGAGCACGCTGCCGGCGCCGGTGTAGGACTGGGCCCCGAGCTGACGGGCCAGCGAACCGAACTGCAGCGAGATCACCGCGCCGAACGGGATGGCCACCAGCGCCGTGGGCAGGATCGTGACACTGGCGATGAACCAGGACTGCTGGATGAATTCCCGCAACTGGAAGGGGCGCTGGAAGATTCCGCGAATGATGTCCAGCCCGAGGGCGAACAACTTCCCGGTCTCCCTCAGCATTCCCATCCCGGGAATCTTGGCCGGAGAGGCCGTTGAACTCATGCCTTGCCCTGCCCCTGGTTCCGCATCCGGTGGGTGTCGTCTTCTCTCGAGGGCCACGCGGCGTCGGGTATCTGCGCTATCCGGTCGGTCGGCAGCTGCCCCTGGTGCTGTCCCTGGCCCGGTCCGGTTTGGACGGCATGGCGCGGGCGGATCCCGTACCGGGCCTGTTCGGCCGGGGTGAGGGACTCGATGATGCCCTCCTGGGCGGCGGGCGGAAGCGTGTGCAGGATCTGCATGACGCGGTCCTTGCGGCGGATCGCGCCCTGACGGGTGGGCACGCCGGGGGTCGGCTGCATCTGCGGCGGGATGCCGACGACCTCCTCGACCCCACCGGCGTGGTGGCCCGCCTCGAACATGGCCTTCTCCGCGGCCATGGTGGCCTGGTCCTTCTCCTCGGACATGCCGATCGGCCCGTCCATGCGGCCGTTGAGGAACTGCTTGACCACCGGCTCCTCACTGGTCAGCAGCACCTCGCGCGGGCCGAACATGACCAGTTCCTTGCGGAAGAGCATGCCCAGGTTGTCCGGCACCGTGCGCGCCAGGTTGATGTTGTGCGTCACGATCAGGAACGTCGCGTCGCTCTGCGCGTTCACGTCGAGGAACAGCTGCGAGATGTAGGTGGTGCGGACCGGGTCCAGACCCGAGTCCGGCTCGTCCACCAGGATGATCTCCGGGTCCAGCACCAGCGCTCGGGCCAGCCCGGCCCGCTTGCGCATACCACCGGAAATCTCGCCGGGGAGCTTCTTCTCCGCACCGGCCAGACCGGTCATATCGAGCTTTTCCAGCACGATCCGCCGGATCTCGGTCTCGGACTTCTTCGTGTGCTCCCGCAAGGGGAAGGCCACGTTGTCGTAGAGGTTCATCGAGCCGAACAGCGCGCCGTCCTGGAACAGCACCCCGAACAGCTTCCGGGTCTCGTACAGCTTGTGCTCACTGCACCGCACGATGTCCACACCGTTGACGACGCACTTGCCACGATCCGGCTTCAACAGCCCGATCATCGACTTCAGGAACACGGACTTACCCGTTCCCGATGGACCGAGCATCACGGACACCTCGCCCGGGGGCAGGGTGAGTGTCACGTCACGCCAAATGGTCTGCCGGCCGAACGACTTCGTCAGCCCTTCGATGACCACCTCGGCACCCATCGCACCTCCCGGAGCTCCCATGGTGACGGCTCACACACCTTAGACAGGTCGCGCATGGTGAGCGCACCCACATCAGGTGAACCAACGACCAAAGTGCGGTGGAGGTTACTCATGAGTTTCGCAATCCACAATCCAGGTGAACAAAAAAGGCGGGCACCCCCTTCGGGGTGCCCGCCCGCAACTTCCGGATTCCGGAAATTACCGTGTCACTTGATGCTGATCTTGGCGCCCGCGGCCTCGAGCTTCTCCTTGGCAGCCTCGGCGGCTTCCTTGTCGACCTTCTCGAGCAGCGGCTTCGGAGCGCTCTCGACGAGCTCCTTGGCCTCCTTCAGGCCCAGGCCGGAGACGATCTCGCGAACGACCTTGATGACCTGGATCTTCTTGTCACCGGCACCCTCGAGGACGACGTCGAACTCGTCCTTCTCCTCCTCGACCGGGGCGGCCGCGGCGGCCGGGGCAGCCGCGACGGCGACCGGGGCGGCCGCGGTGACGTCGAAGGTCTCCTCGAACTTCTTCACGAAGTCCGAGAGCTCGAGCAGGGTCAGCTCCTTGAAAGCGTCGAGCAGTTCTTCGGTGCTCAGCTTCGCCATGATGGCGTCCTTTCTGATGTAGCGGTTCGGGGGTGGGGTGGATCAGCTCTCGGCAGGTGCTTCTTCGCCGGAGGCCTCGGATCCTTCGCTCTGCTTGTCGTGCAGCGCGGCGGCCAGACGGGCGACCTGGGCAGCCGGCGCCTGGAACAGCGCGGCGGCCTGGGACAGCTTCGCCTTGAACGCGCCCGCGGCCTTGGCGAGCAGGACCTCACGGCTGTCGAGATCGGCGATGCGGTTGATCTCGTCGACCGTGAGCGGGCGGCCATCCATGTAGCCGCCCTTGATCACAAGGGCCTGGTTGTCCTTCGCGAAGTCACGAAGCGCCTTGGCGGCGTCGACCGGCTCACCCTCGACGAAGGCGATGGCGGTCGGGCCGACGAACAGCGCGTCGATACCCTCGAGACCGACGTCCTGCGCGGCACGCTTGACGAGGGTGTTCTTCGCGACCCGGTACTTGGCACTGGTGCCGAGAGCGCGGCGCAGCTGGCTCAGCTGGGACACGGAGAGGCCGTTGTACTGGGTGACCACGGTGGCCGAGCTGTTGCGGAACCGGTCCGCGATCTCGGCGACAGCTGACACCTTGTCGGGCTTCGCCATTCCTCGCCTCCTCTCTTGGCTGGTGACCACCGGAGGTGAAGGCGCCGAAACGACAAACGCCCCGGCGCAGCAGGCGCGGGGCGTCAAAGAGCACACAACAAAGGCTGCTCGGCCTCGTTCCTCCTGCGCGGGCCGCCCGCCGTGGCGGGACCTTCGTTCCGCTCGCCTCGGGGCTTGCGGAAAACCAGCGGTCTTCGGTAGAACCGCCGACCAGAATACGCGATCCCCGCACCGCCCCGCACCCGCCCCCCGGTTCACCTGCCGCGATGCGCGCTATCGGGGAGCAGCCGGGACGGGCATCATGAACGCGTGGCCGAGCAACGACCCGAACACGAACAGGAACCGGCGCCGGGTGGCGCGGTGGAACGCGCACAGCCCCCGCTGGATCCCGAGCAGCTGCGCCAGTTCCAGCAGTTCCAGCAGTTCCAGGACTTCCTGCGCTTCCAGGAAGCGCAGGGCTCTGGACAACTGGTGCCCACCCAGCAGCCCGGATCTCCGGTGCCACCCCCGCCACCGGGCGGGCAACTCCAGGTCGCCACGCCCCCCTCGCCACCCGCACCGCGGATCAGGGCACCCCGGTGGGCGAAGCGGCTGGCGGGCAAGGTGCTGTCCGCGATCCTGTTCCTGATCGTCCTGGCCATCGGCGGCAAGCTCGCCTACGACCACTTCTTCCCCCCGCCCAAGGAAGACCTGCCCGCGGCGATCACCGGCGGTGGTACCTACCACGCCAACAAGATCCTCTCCGCCGAACCGTACGAGGCCGTCCGCAAGGTGTACCAGCAGATCGCGCAGAACCGGCCCGATCTCGCCTGCGGATACTTCGACATCCCCGTGCAGCAGAAGTTCGCCCTCGACCTGGGTGCCGCCGACTGCCGTGACGCGGTCGGCAGGCTCAAGGCGCAGGTCACCGACGTCAACGCCTACGCCGAATCGCTGCCCAGCTACCTGTCCGGCAATCCCGGCGCCACCACGCTGACCATCGATTCCTGCGACTTCCCGATCACCGGCGGCCCGGCACTCGGCGTGTTCACCGTTTCCAAGGTCGACAAGGGACAGTGGCTCATCACCGACCACCGGCCCGGCCCCGCCCGGTGCCCGTCGCCCACCGTGTCCGGCACCCCGAGCCGGTGAACGGAAAAGGCCCGGCGCCGTGGGGCGCCGGGCCTTTTCCGTTGAGGCGAAAACTCAGGCGGTGGCCTCTTCGGCGAGCAGGTTGCGGGTGCGCGCCGGGTCGACCGGGATGCCCGGGCCCATGGTGGTCGAGAAGGTGACCTTCTTCAGGTAACGGCCCTTCGCGGCGGAGGGCTTCGCACGCAGGATCTCGTCCAGCGCGGCGGCGTAGTTCTCCACGAGCTTCTCCGGCTCGAAGGAGGCCTTGCCGATCACCAGGTGCAGGTTGGCCTGCTTGTCGACCCGGAAGCTGATCTTGCCGCCCTTGATGTCGGCGACGGCCTTGGCGACGGCGGGGGTCACCGTGCCGGTCTTCGGGTTCGGCATCAGGCCACGCGGGCCGAGGATGCGGGCGATGCGCCCGACCTTCGCCATCTGGTCCGGCGTCGCGATCGCGGCGTCGAAATCGAGCCAGCCACCCTGGATGCGCTCGATCAGTTCGTCGGTCCCGACCGCGTCCGCACCGGCGGCCTCGGCCTCGGCGGCCTTGTCGCCGACGGCGAAAACGATGACGCGGGCGGTCTTACCGGTACCGTGCGGCAGGTTCACGGTGCCGCGGACCATCTGGTCGGCCTTGCGGGGGTCGACCCCGAGACGCACGGCCACCTCGACGGTGGCGTCCATCTTGACCTTGGAAGTCTCTTTCGCGAGCTTCGCGGCCTCGAGCGGCGCGTACAGCCGCTCCCGGTCGATCAGCTCGGCGGCCTGACGGTAGGCCTTGCTGCGCTTAGCCATGCTCTGTCCTAACTCAAGAAATGTGGATCAGTTGTGGTCCCGGGCCAGCGCCTGGCCCTCCCACGACGACATCGGGTGGCACCGGCGATCATCTCGGCTGGCACTGTGCGGCCTGCTCGATGTCGCCGCTACACGGTCGACGGCGGTCTATTCGACGGTGATGCCCATCGACCGGGCGGTGCCGGCGATGATCTTGGCGGCCTGCTCGATGTCGTGTGCGTTCAGGTCACTCTTCTTGGTCTCGGCGATCTCGCGCACCTGGTCCCAGGTCACCTTGGCGACCTTGGTCTTGTGCGGCTCACCGGAGCCCTTCTCCACGCCTGCGGCCTTGAGCAGCAGCCTCGCGGCCGGCGGGGTCTTGAGCTTGAAGTCGAACGACCGGTCTTCGTACACGGAGATCTCGACCGGCACCACGTTGCCGCGCTGCGACTCGGTGGCGGCGTTGTAGGCCTTGCAGAACTCCATGATGTTGACGCCGTGCTGACCCAGCGCGGGGCCGACCGGCGGGGCCGGGTTCGCGGCACCCGCCTGAATCTGCAGCTTGATGATCGCTGCAAGCTTCTTCTTCTTGGGTGGCATTCCTGTTCCTCTTCAACTGCTACGTCCCTCGCACGCCTGCCAGCAGCGAGGGCCAACGGCCGACGAAGGGCCGTCAGATCTTGGAGACCTGGTTGAACGAGAGCTCGACCGGGGTCTCCCGGCCGAAGATCGAAACCAGGACCTTCAGCTTCTGCGCGTCCGCGTTGACCTCGTTGATCGTCGCGGGCAGCGTCGCGAACGGGCCGTCCATCACGGTGACCGACTCGCCGACCTCGAAGTCCACCTCGACCGGGGTTCCGCCCAGCGCCGCCTCGGCCGCCGCGGCCTCGCCCTTGGCCTTCGCCGGGGCGGGCTTCTCGACCTTCGGCGCGAGGAACTTGAGCACCTCGTCGATGGTCAGCGGGGACGGCTTGTTGGTGGCGCCGACGAAACCGGTGACGCCCGGGGTGTTGCGGACCGCGCTCCACGAGGCGTCGTTGAGCTCCATCCGGACCAGGATGTAGCCGGGCAGCACCTTGCGCTGCACGACCTTGCGCTGGCCGTTCTTGATCTCGGTGACCTCCTCGGTGGGCACCTCGATCTGGAAGATGTAGTCCTCGACGTCCAGGGTCTGCGTCCGGGTTTCGAGGTTGTTCTTGACCTTGTTTTCGTACCCGGCGTAGGAATGCACCACGTACCACTCACCGGGCAGCGCCTGCAGTTCCTTGCGGAGCTTGGCGACCGGGTCGTCCTCGGCGGCCTCGGGCTCTTCCTCGGCGGCCACGGGTTCCTCCCCGGCAGCCTCGGCCGGGGTGTCGACGTCGCTCGGTTCGAGGTCGGCCTGCGCCTCGTCGTCCGCGGTGGACTCACGCACCGGCTCGACCGGCTCGTCAAACTCGTCGCCGGCCGTCACGCCGTTCTCGGAGGTCACGTTCCGTCCTCTCACTTGATCGCTTGTCGTGTTCGTGCTGGCCCGCGCTCCTGGCGCTCAGCCGAACAGCCAGAACACGCCCTTGCGGAACGCGAAGTCCAGCAAATAGACCAACGCGACCATGAAAGCCACGAAGACCAGCACCACGGTGGTGTAGGTGATCATCTGCTTGCGGGACGGCCAGATGACCTTCCGCAGCTCCGCCCACACCTCGCGGATGAACCGCATCAGCCTCGCCAGCAGCGACGGCTTCTTCTCCTTGCGATCCCGCTTGGGGGTCGCCCGGCCCTTCTTCCCGGTCTCGGCAGGCTTCACCGCACCGTCCGCGGCCGCCTTGGCGGCGGGACGGGCCTTGTCGGCTTCTTTGGCCGTGGCCTTGCCTGCCGGACGCGCGGAGGCGCGGCGCTCGCGCCGAGCCGCGGCGGTGACCGGACGAGGAGCCTGCTGGGACTCCTGTTCCTTCTCGCCGCCGGCGTCGTTGTCGCTCACGACCACTCCTCCGTGCCTTTTCGAGAAGACCGGGTCTAGGCAGCCGACCCCGTCTTCCCTCGAACCACCTTTGTCGACGCAGGGGTGACAGGACTTGAACCTGCAACCTGCGGTTTTGGAGACCGCTGCTCTGCCATTTGAGCTACACCCCTTCGAGCCCAACCACCGCTCGCGGGACACCCTTCACCCGCCCCGCTATCCTACGGGGCGCGGTGTCGGACGTTCCAAGTTCGGCAGTCTACGGCAAGCCGGGAACCGCCTTGCAACCGAGGCCTCCCAGAGCCCCCGGCGCACCCTCCGTGAGCCGTCCAGACACCCTTCTCCGCGGGGTGTGGGCCCCGTCGCGGAGCCGGGGGCCTGAGTCTTCGATCACACTCCCCGCGTGCCACCATGGAGGCATGACCTCTCCCGTTTCCGTCACCCACCCCCGCATCTCGGCCCGCATCGCCGGCATCACGCCGTCGGCGACCCTCGCCGTGGACGCGAAGGTGAAGGCGCTCAAGGCCGAGGGCCGCCCGGTGATCGGCTTCGGCGCGGGGCAGCCCGACTTCCCGACCCCGGACTACGTGCTGGAGGCCGCCGTCGCGGCCGTGCGCGACCGCGCCAACCACGGCTACACCGCCGCCGCCGGCCTGCCCGAGCTGCGCGAGGCCCTGGCCGCGAAGACGCTGCGCGACTCCGGGTTCTCGGTCGAGCCGTCGCAGGTGCTCGTCACCAACGGCGGCAAGCAGGCCGTGTACTCCGCCTTCGCCACCCTGCTCGACCCGGGCGACGAGGTACTGCTGCTCGCCCCGTACTGGACCACCTACCCCGAGTCGATCAAACTCGCGGGCGGGGTGCCGGTGCAGGTCACCGCGGACGAGACCACCGGCTACCTGGTCACCGTCGAGCAGCTCGAGGCGGCCAGGACCGAGCGCACCAAGGTGCTGCTGTTCAACTCGCCGTCGAACCCGACTGGTGCGGTCTACCCCCGCGAGCTGATCGAGGAGATCGGCAAGTGGGCCTACGAGCACGGCATCTGGGTGATCACCGACGAGATCTACGAACACCTCGTCTACGACGACGCGGTGAACTACTCGCTGCCGGTCGTGGTGCCCGAGATGGCCGACCGCACCCTGGTGCTCAACGGGGTCGCGAAGACCTACTCGATGACCGGCTGGCGGGTCGGCTGGATCATCGGCCCCCAGGACGTGATCAAGGCCGCCACGAGCTACCAGACCCATCTGTGCGGCAACGTGGCGAACGTGTCGCAGCGGGCCGCCCTGGCCGCCGTGGCAGGCCCGCTGGACGTGGTGCACGAGATGCGAGCCGCGTTCGACGTGCGCCGGAAGAAGATCGTCTCGATGCTGTCGGAGATTTCCGGCGTCGAGTGCCCGACCCCGAAGGGCGCGTTCTACGCCTACCCCTCGGTCAAGGCGGTGCTCGGCAAGGAGATCCGGGGCGAGCGCCCCTCGGACACGCTGGAACTGGCGGACCTGATCCTGCGCGAGGCCGAAGTGGCGGTCGTGCCCGGCGAGGCCTTCGGGACGCCCGGCTATTTCCGGTTCTCCTACGCCCTCGCCGAAAAAGACCTGATCGAGGGAGTCAACCGGGTCGGGGCACTGCTGTCCGAGGCGAAATGACGTAAAACCGGTATGTGGCCGGTAAATCCAGTTCCGGCCTGATCCTTGCGGTGACACTCGCCGGATTGATCGGGTTCGGGTACTACAAATCGGAGCAGGGCTCGTCGGCGCCGCCACCGGCGCCGGCGGGTTCCAGCACGGGTGGCGGCACGGGCCGCTACGTGGCACTCGGCGACTCCTACACGTCCTCCCCGCGGACCGGAGTGCGGGTGGGTGAGCCGCGCGGTTGCGCTCGGTCGGACAACAACTATCCGAGACTGGTCGCGGCCCGGATCAACCCGGCCGAGTTCGTCGACGTCAGTTGCAGCGGGGCGAGCACCAGCGACCTCACCCATCCGCAGATGACCAAAGACGGGGAGAACGCGCCGCAACTGGACGCCGTCACCTCCGACACCACCCTGGTCACGCTCGGCATCGGCGGCAACGACATCGGCTTCATCAAACTGGCCGGTGAGTGCGCCACCACCGACCCCAAGGTCTCCCCCTGCCAGGACAAGATGGACGCCGGGGGGCACGACGAACTGGCCGCGCGGATCTCGGCGACCGCGGTCAAGATCGCCGCCGTGCTCACCGAAATCCACACGAGGGCGCCACGGGCCCGGGTGATCGTGGTCGGCTATCCGACGGTGCTGCCCTCGGGCGACGGCTGCTGGCCGTTCCTGCCGCTCGGCAAGGCCGACGTCGCCTACCTGCGCGAGTCGGAGGAGAAGCTGAACCGGATGCTGGCCGTGCAGGCGAAGGCTCACCAGGCCGGTTACGCGGACACCGCGACCCCGTCCAAGGGTCACGACATGTGCGCCAAGACCCGGGTGAAGTGGGTGGAGGACCTGGTGCCCACCTCCCCCGCCAGCTCCCTGCACCCGAACGCGAAGGGGGAACAGGCCATGGCGGAGGCGGTGCTGAGGCTGCTGCGCTGAGTCCCGACCGTCTCCGGGGCGTCAACGGACGACGGCGGTGGCCTTCCCGAGCACGGTCTTGCCGTCGAACTTCGCGGTCAGATCGATCCGGGCGGTGCCGTCCTCGCGGACGTCACCCACCTTTCCGGTGAATTCGACCAGGGCACCCTTCTCGTCGTCGGGCACGACCACGGGCCTGGTGAACCGGACCCCGTATTCGACGAGCCGCCCCGGGTCGCCGAGCCAGTCGGTGACCATCCGGCCCGCCAGCGCCATGGTGAGCATGCCGTGCGCGATCACGTCGGGCAGGCCGACCTGCTTGGCGAAACGCTCGTTCCAGTGGATCGGGTTGAAGTCCAGGGAGGCCCCGGCGTAGCGGACCAGCCGCTCCCTGGTCACCCGCACCTGCAGCGGCGGCAGTTCCGTCCCCACGGTGAATTCCATCAGGCACCTTCCCCTCGGACGACGAGCTGCGCGCGGGTGGTGCACACGGGCTCTCCGTCGGCGTCGGTGATCTCGGCACGCACGGTCAAGAAGTCGTTGCCCGCCCGCGCCATGATGTCCTCGACGTGTGTGGTGAGCCGCAGCCGGTCACCCGCATGCACCGGACGGGTGTACTGGAAGCTCTGGTCGCCGTGCACCATGCGCGAGTAGTCGAGGCCGAGTTCGGGATCGGCGACGATGGTGTTGATCGCCGCGAGGTTGATCACCGTGAGGAAGGTGGGCGGCGCGATCACGTCGGGGTGACCGGCGGCGCGAGCCGCCTCCGGGTCGCGGTAGACGGGGTTGTCGTCCCCGATCGCGTCGGCGAACTCCCGGATCTTCTCGCGCCCCACTTCGTAGGTGCTTGCCGGCGGGTAACTCCGCCCGATGAACGACTGGTCCAGTGCCACCCCAGCAGGTTACTCAGGGTCGCCGCGGGCAGCGGTGAAGGCCCGGGCCAGGCGCCGGGATTCACCGGATCAGAGGTTGCGCACGACGGTCGTGAAGACCCCTCATGGCGGGGACGAAGGCATCCGGAAACGACGAAGGCCGCCCCGGTGATCCGGGGCGGCCTTCGTGACATCTGCAGGCTAGCGGGTTTCCTTGTGCACCCGGTGCGTACCGCAGTTCGGGCAGAACTTCTTCATCTCCAGGCGGTCGGGGTCGTTCCGACGGTTCTTCCTGGTGATGTAGTTGCGGTGCTTGCACTCCTCGCACGCCAGCGTGATCTTCGGTCGCACGTCGGTGGCAGCCACGGCTAAGCCTTTCTCTACAAAACTCGAGTCCCGGTAGCGGTGGCCGGACTTGAACCGGCGACACAGCGATTATGAGCCGCTTGCTCTGCCAACTGAGCTACACCGCCCCTTGTGCCCACCGCCCGGGGGTCTAAGGGCACTGGGAGCATGATCGCGCACACTCCCACCTAGACAGACTAACATCTGTCTGCGAGCCCCTTTACGGAATCGAACCGTAGACCTTCTCCTTACCATGGAGACGCTCTGCCGACTGAGCTAAAGGGGCCTGTGGTCCCAGCGCCGCGCGCTGAAGCCTCGAAAAGATTACCAACGCCTTCCGGCCCTGTTTCAGGGGGGTCCCGTTAACTCAGCAGGGTCAGCACCGCCTCCGCCTGACGACCCGCTGACCTCGCGGTTCTCGCCTGCAGCCAGGCTTCGAGGCGGTCCTCGGCCAGCGGACGGGAGATCAGGTAGCCCTGCGCCACGTCGCAGCCCATCGCCTCGAGTTGGTCCCGTGCGATGTCCTCCTCGACCCCCTCGGCGACCACGGTCAGGCCGAGCGAGTGCCCGAGCTCCACGATCGAACGGACCACGGCGAGGTCACCGAGATCGGTGCCCATGCCGAGGACGAAGCTCTTGTCGATCTTCACCTCGTCCACCGGCAGCTGCCGCAGGTACGCCAGCGACGAGTACCCGGTGCCGAAGTCGTCGACGGCGAGCACGATGCCCAGCGCGTGCAGCTCCCGCAGGATCGGCAGCGCCTTCTGCGGGTCGGCCATCACCCCGGACTCGGTCAGCTCGAAGGTGAGCAGTTCGGCGGGCACCCCGAACCTGCGCAGCGCCTCGACCACCTTCTTCGGGAAGTCCAGGTCGCTCAGATTGCGCACGGACAAGTTGACCGCCACGGAGATCCGCAGCCCCTCGTCCATCCATTTGCGCACCCGGATCAGCGCCTGTTCCAGCACGAACCCGGTGAGCACCCCGATCAGGCCCGCCGCCTCGATCGCGGGCACGAACTCGTCCGGATCGAGCTTGCCGAACTCGGGATGCACCCAGCGGACCAGCGCCTCCACGCCGAGGACCTGTCTGCTCGGCAGCGACACCTTCGGCTGGTAGTGGACGCTGACCTGGCCCTCTTCCAGCGCCTGCCGGAACTGCGTGACCATCTGGAACCGGCGCAGGAAGATCTGCCCCATGCTGGGCACGTAGGCACGCACCTCTTCCCCGCCGCGGGTCGCGCGCACGGCCACGTCGGCGCGCTGCAGCAGGGAGTCCACGTCCATCCCTTCGCCGCCCTCCTCCTCGGAAGGTGTGGCGTAACCCACCATCGCGTTCGCTTCGACGGTGAGCCGGTCGACGAGATACGGGGAGGACAGCTGCTCCCGCAGGCGCTGGGCGACCTCGTGGATGCGAGAACCGTCACACTCGACGAGCAACGCCGCGAACGACGCGCCCTCCAGCCGAGCCACCGGCACTTCGGGGCCGAGGGCCTCCCGGATGCGCCGCCCCGCGGCGATCACCATCCGGTCCGCCCAGACATAGCCGAGTGCGTCACTCACAGTCGAGAACACGTCGAGATCCACGCGGAGCACGGCGGCGTCGGTGCGGTCGCGCAGCGGCTCGCGCGCCACCTGGCGGAAGCCGGGCCGGTTGAGCAGGCCGGTCAGCGGATCGTGGTAGGCATCGTGCCGCAGCGTGGCCAGCAGCCTGCGGTTGTCCAGCGCGGTGGCCAGGTGACTGGCCATGGTGCCGAGCAGTTGGACGTCGTACTTGCCGAAGCCACGCCAACGGGAGAGCCGGTCGTGCGCCTCGACGACGCCGAGCAGCTGGTTCGCGCTGCGCAGCGGCACCACCAGTGCCTCCTGCGCGCCGCGGTCAAGCAGTGCGGCGGCCACGTCGGCGTTGGCCTCGGTGATCCGGAAGTGCCGGACGTGCGCGCCGGGCAGGCGGAGCAGGGCGTCGTCGCCGGGGCCGTCCGCCGTGGGCATGGGCTCGCCCGCGACCACGGTCCGCATGGTGGCGGTCGGTTCCAGCCGCAGCCGCAGCACCACCCTCGCCGCGGACAGCTGGTCCTTGATGCGCTCGGCGATGGTGGCCCATTCGCCGACGTCCACCCCTCCGGCGAGATCGTCGACCCGGCTCGCCGGCCGGGCGGCGGCCTGCTGTCCGGACCGCGCGACCATGAGGCTCACGTCCGAAAGCGCTTCCATGTCGCGCTGCTCGCGCAGCAGGTCCGAATAGGCCCAGTACAGCGCGGAAAGGCCGAGGAAAACCGCGACCACCAGCGGCCACGCGTTCCCGGTCCCGGCGATCACCAGGTAGCCGCTCAGTCCCACGGAGGCGTTGACGAAGCCGACGACGAGGATGCGGCCGGTCAGCCGCAGCGCGGTCCCGATCCGCATCCGGCGGCGCAGCACGCGGACCGCGGCGAGTGCCAGCAAGGTGCTGGCCAGCGGGGCGGTCAGGGTGCCGGCGAGCGCGGCGGGCCAGGTCATCCCGGCGCTGCCCATGGCGCGCTGGACCAGTCCGGCGACGGCGAAGGCGCTGGTGATCTCCAGCAGGAAGGCGCCCGCGTTGTAGAGGACGCGGCCGGAGACCCGGCGCACCAGCAGCGTGCTGATCCCGGCGAGGAGGTGGGCGATCAGTACCACCTCGAACGGCGCCACGAAAAAGCCGATGACCAGCGGGATTTCGGTGAAGGAGATGGTCCAGGAGATACCGCTGCGGACGTCGACGTTGATGCCGAGCTGTTCGGCCAGCAGGAAGGACAGGGCCAGTACCGGTCCGATCCACCAGAGTCTGGTGTCCGGCTGGAACGGCAGCCAGAGGGATACGGCGGCGGCGGAGACCAGCCCGAAGGTGAGCACGGCGAGGGTGTAGCGGCGGAAGCGCCGCTCGTCCCCCCGTGCCTGCCCGGACGGCCCCTGGTCACCGGCCTCGTCGACAGCTTCGGCTGCCGCCGGAGGAGCGTCAGGCGCGTCGCTTGTGCCCGGCATGCAACCTCCTTCCCGCCCAGTCACCCCAGTACGCGCTCGGTCGACCACCCCGTTCGGGTGACCTTGATCTCCGCACGAACAAGGCTGTCACTGTACCCCGGAGGGCGTACTTCGGCCTCTTTCCGACCGGCATCAGATCACCTCATAGTTAACAAACTGCCAACTAGCGGCGCCTCCTTCGACTACCGGGTGAAAACTGCTCCGTTTCCGCAATTTTGTTGATCGCTAGGGGTAACCGTGTCCCAGTCCGAATCCGGCCCCGACCGGCCGGGGAAAAGGCTGCGGAAAAGGGAGGCGATCGCAACGGAGCAGACGCTGGACACGAGCGGCACGGATTCACTGCTGCCCACGTCAGACCCCTTTGCCGACCGGTATGGCGGCACCGGCTGGCGCCGGGAAACGGGCGATTCGGTCGCGCACGGGGTCGCGGTGCGCAGCGAAATCGCCGCGAACGATAGTGACTCTCTGTGGCGGGCGCTGGTCGAGCACCGGCTCCTCACCCGGCTGGCCGGCCCGCTGGCCGGCGAGTGCTTCGCCGATGTTCTTGCGCAGTGGGAGGAACATCTCAGCGCGCTGGCGCCGCGGTCGGACTGGGAGCAGGCGGCCGTGGTTCCGCGCCCCAGCCGTGATCCGGCGGGCTCGGCCGAACTGCTGCGGCACGCTTTCGCACCGGTTCGAGTGCTCGCGGTGCGTCCCGCGGACCGCCTGGCCGCGCCGGGACCCGCCACTCAGCCGGGGGTGCGCATCCGCCCCGCCGAACCGGCCGACCTGGATACCGCGGTCGCGCTGTCCCTCCGGCTCCAGCGTTACGACGCGCAGTTCGGTCTGGTGACCCTGCGCCCGAACGTGGAGGGCCTGCTCCGGGAAGCGCTGTCGGAAGAATTGCGGTGTGGGGAACCGACGGTGTGGCTGGCCGAACTGTACGGTCGCCCGCTCGGCCTGCTGAGGATCCAGTTCCCGCCCGGAACGGCCTGGATCTCCCCGTTCGTCGCGGTCGACCGGGTCGGCTACGTCGCCTCGCTCCACGTGGACGAGGCCGCCCGGTCGTCGGGGGTGGGCGGCGCACTCGCCGCACACGCACACCAGTTGTTCGACGAGGCCGGCGTGGAGGCCGCCCTGCTGCACCACGCACTGCCGAACCCAACGTCAACCCCCTTCTGGTACGCACAGGGTTACCGACCGTTGTGGACCTACTGGTACCGACGTCCGGCAGTGCGATAGAAAGCAGCCATGACCGAGAGCCAAGACCTCGCTCCCGAAGCACCCGAAGGGGTCGACACCGACAAGCCTTCCGCCGCCCGGATGTACGACTGGTACCTGGGCGGCACGCACAACTGGGCCGTGGACCGCGAGTTCGGCAAGCAGGTCGTCGAACTGTTCCCGCAGGTTCGCGAGCTCGCACGGCAGAACCGTCAGTTCCTGGGGCGGGCGGTGCGCGCCGCCATGGACGCCGGTATCCGCCAGTTCCTCGATCTGGGGTCCGGGGTGCCCACGGTGGGCAACGTGCACGAGATCGTCCGCAAGCACCTGCCGGAGGGCGAACGGGCTGGCGTGGTCTACGTCGACTACGAACCCGTCGCGGCCGCGCACGGCACACTGCTACTGGAGCGGGACGGCGCCACCGACTGGGCCGGTCTGGTCCAGGCCGACCTGCGGGACACCGGCGCCGTGCTCAGGCACGAGACCACCCGGCGACTGATCGACTTCTCGCAGCCGGTGTGCGTGCTGATGATCGCGGTGCTGCACTTCATCGGCGGTGACGATCACCCCCAGGAGATCGTGGAGCGCTATCGCCGCAAGCTCGCGCCCGGAAGCTGGCTCGCCATCTCGCACATCACCAGCGAAGGCGCACCGGAAGAGGACGCCGCGGCGGTGCGCCGGTTCGCGGACGCCTACCGGAACACCAGCAACCCGCTGTGGGTACGCGACAAGGCGGACATCGCGCGGTGGTTCGGTAACTGGCCGCTGGTCGAACCCGGGCTGGTGCACCCGGCGGACTGGCGTCCGGAAACCAAGCTGACACCGATCGAGGCGATTTCCCGCCCGTTCGGCTGGTGCGGGGTGGCCGAGAACCAGGCCTGATCGGGCGGGCTGCGCGGGGCCAAGGCCGTGAGGGGACCCCTCACGGCGATGTCGGCTGTCCGTGACAGCACAGGCGCGGTTGCTCGCTTACAGCGAACGACCGGGGGAAACAAATTGGGGCTCAGGGAAGTTGAGCTGTGCAGACTCAACTACGAAGGAGCGCCCCGATGACCGAAATCAGGCTCCTGCCCCTCCTGCCTCTCGACGAAGACGTCGTGCTCCCCGGCATGATCGTCCCGCTGGAGCTCGAAGACGCCGAGATCCGGGCCGCGGTGGAATCCGCGCAGGCCAAGGCGCCGAGTTCGCCGTCGTTCCCCGGTATCCGGTCCCTGCCCGCGGCCAAGCCCACCAAGCCCGAGGTCCTGATCGTGCCCCGGGTGCACGGCGAATACGCCGAGCTGGGCACGGTCGCCACGATCGAACGGGTGGGCCGGGTGCCCGGCGGCAAGGCCGCGGTACTGATCCGCGGTACCCGCCGTGCCCGTCTCGGCGAGACCGGCCAGGGCCCGGGAGCGGCCCGCTGGGTGCAGGCCGAGCCCGTCACCGAAACCGGCGGCGAGCGGGTGAACGCGCTGGCCGCCGACTACAAGTCCGTGGTGATCACGATCCTGCAGCAGCGCGAAGGCTGGCAGATGATCGACGCGGTGCAGCAGCTCGACGATCCCTCCGCGATCGCCGACCTCGCGGGCAATGCGCCGTACCTGAAGCTCGACCAGAAGCTCGAACTGCTGGCCACGCTCGACGTCGCGGCACGGTTGGAGCGCGCGCTCGAATGGAGCCGCGAGTACCTGGCCGAACTGGAGGTCACCGACACGATCCGCAAGGACGTGGCGGAAGGCATGGAGAAGCAGCAGAAGGAGTTCCTGCTGCGGCGCCAGCTCGAAGCGATCCGCAAGGAACTCGGCGAGCTGGACGGCAGCGCCAAGGAGGACGACTACCGCGCCCGCGTGGAAGCGGCCGAGCTGCCCGAGCACGTGCGCAAGGCCGCACTGGCCGAGGTGGACAAGCTGGACCGGACCTCGGAGCAGTCACCGGAGGGCGGCTGGATCCGGACGTGGCTGGACACCGTGCTGGAGCTGCCGTGGCAGACCCGCACCGCCGACGTGCACGACATCGCCGCGGCCCGTGCCGTCCTGGACGCCGACCACGCCGGTCTCGACGACGTGAAGGAACGCATCGTCGAGTACCTGGCGGTGCGCAACCGGCGCGCCGAGGCCGGGCTCGGCCAGGTCGGCGGCCGCCGATCGGGCGCCGTGCTGGCGCTGGTCGGCCCGCCCGGGGTGGGCAAGACCTCGCTCGGCGAGTCGATCGCGAAGGCGATGGGCCGCAGGTTCGTCCGGGTGGCACTCGGCGGCGTGCGGGACGAGGCGGAGATCCGCGGCCACCGGCGCACCTATGTGGGCGCCCTGCCCGGCCGGATCGTGCGGGCCATCAAGGAAGCCGGTTCGATGAACCCGGTCGTGCTGCTCGACGAGGTCGACAAGGTCGGCACCGACTACCGCGGCGACCCGACGGCGGCCCTGCTCGAAGTGCTGGACCCGGAGCAGAACCACACCTTCCGCGACCACTACCTCGAGGTCGAACTGGACCTGTCCGACGTGGTGTTCCTGGCCACGGCCAACGCGCTGGAGACCATCCCCGGACCGCTGCTGGACCGGATGGAACTGGTCACGCTCGACGGCTACACCGAGCACGAGAAGGTGATCATCGGCCGGGACCACCTGCTCCCCCGTGAGCTGGAGCGGGCCGGGCTCGGCCAGGACGACGTGCGGTTCACCGATGCCGCGCTGAGCCGGATCGCCGCCGAGTACACCCGCGAAGCGGGGGTCCGCGACGCCAACCGCACCATCGCGAAGGTGCTGCGCAAGATCACCACGAAGGTCGCGCTCGGAGAGGCCGCGCTGCCGGTCACCGTGGACGCCGAAGGACTTCCGGGCTATCTCGGCCGGCCCCGGCACCTGCCGGAGTCGTCGCTGCCCGCCTCGACGCAGCGGACCGCGACCCCGGGCGTGGCCACCGGTCTCGCGGTGACCGGCGCGGGCGGTGACGTGCTCTACGTGGAGGCGTCGCTGGCGGACCCGGAGACCGGCGGCACCGGCGTCACGCTGACCGGCCAGCTCGGCGACGTGATGAAGGAGTCGGCGCAGATCGCGCTGTCCTACCTTCGTTCCCGTGGCGCCGAACTGGAGCTGCCGGTCGGTGATCTGAAGGACCGCGGTGTCCACGTGCACGTCCCCGCCGGGGCGGTGCCGAAGGACGGGCCTTCGGCGGGCGTCACGATGACCACCGCGCTGGCGTCGCTGTTGTCCGGACGAGTGGTGCGGGCCGATGTGGCGATGACCGGTGAGGTGTCGCTGACCGGCCGGGTCCTGCCGATCGGCGGGGTGAAGCAGAAGCTGCTCGCCGCGCACCGGGCGGGCCTGCGCACGGTGATCATCCCGCAGCGCAACGAGCCCGACCTCGACGACGTCCCCGCGGACGTGCTGGCCGAACTCGACGTGCACCCGGTCACCACCGTGCGCGAGGTCCTCGACCTCGCCCTGTCCCCCGCGTCCACCCCGGTGACGCAGGCGGCGTGAACCACGACGGCGGCCCCGTCCGGGAAACCCCGGACGGGGCCACCGTTTCACACTGTCCACAAGAGACAGTTCACCGGCGTTCCCGGCCGCGCCCTCGCCAGGAGTCGAACCTGGATCTCCGGTTCCGGAAACCGGCGTCGTGTCCGTTGGACCACGAAGGCTGGAGCCGGCTTCCCGCCGTGCACAGGGGAAGCCGGGGCGCACCCCGGCGAGGACTCGAACCTCGAACCTCCGCGTTCGTAGCGCGGCACTCTGTCCACTTGAGCTACCGGGGCAGGGGAAAAACGCCGTGCAGGACGGCATTTCCGGAAGAAGCAGTGGTGTTTCAGTCCACTGCGCGGAACCCGCGACGGGCACGCTTCCGTCGCGCCACGGCGGAAAGCCGTGCCACGAACCGGTGGTTCCACGTCGCGTTCATGGGTCCAGTCTCCGCCCCGGCCCCGGACGCGTCAACGGATTTACGCCAGTGAAGCCGCGACCCCGTCGAGGCTTTCGATGATCTCCGGGTCGAGGCGGACATCGCCCACCATCAGGTTTTCGTCGAGGTGGTCCGGGTTGCTGGTGCCCGGGATGAGCAACGTGTGCTCGTAGTGGGCCAGCAGCCAGGCCAGCCCGACCTGCGCGGGCGTCACCCCCAGCGAGGCGGCCGCTTCGATGACCGCAGGCTGCTCGACGACCTTGGGATGACCGGGGAACGCGGAGCCGAGCGGGAAGAACGGCACCCAGGCGATGTCGTGCTCCCGGCACAGGTCGAGCACCGGCCCGGTGGCGCGGTCGACGAGGTTGTAGCCGTTCTGGACGCAGGCGATCCCGGCAGGCAGCGCCTGACGGAGTTGCGCGGCGCTCACGTTGCTCAACCCGATCGCGCCGATCTTGCCCTCGTCTCGCAGGGCGACGAGCTCGGCCAACTGGCTGTCGAGGTCGACGAGCTGGTCTCCCTCGGCGAGGATGCCCGGCGGCGCGTCGAGACGGCGCAGATTGACCACGGCCAACTGGTCGATCCCGAGGGCGGCCAGGTTTTCCTCCACGCCCGCGCGCAGTTGCTCAGGCCGTTGCGCCGCGACCAGCCCGCCGCGCTGGTCGTGGTCGGCGCCGACCTTGCTGACCAGGGCGAGGTCGTCGGGGAAGGGGTGCAGGGCCTCGCGGATCAGCTCGTTGCAGGCCCCGTCACCGTAGAACTGCGCGGTGTCGATGTGGTTGACGCCCTGGTCGACGGCCCGGCGCAGCACTTCCAGTGCCCTCGCGCGGTCGACGGGCGGGCGGCCGCGAAGCGGCCCCAGTTGCATGGCGCCGAACCCGATCCGCGCGACGGGCCGTCCGGCCAGCAACGCGGAGCCACCGGGCGCCTTCTTGGTTTCTGTCACGTGCACACTCCCAGTTAAACGGAGGATCCTCCGGTACGCGGAGCCGAGCGTAGCAGAAGCGGAGGACCCTCCGGTAGTTCAGGAGTTCTTCTTGGCGCGACTGGGCGCCACTCGCGGCGGCTCGTCCGGCATCTTCGGATACACCGGCGGCCACGGCGCGTCCATCAAACCGTTTTCCCTGTCCTGACGGGATTTCTCCAGCAGCGGCTCGATCGACTGCGGTCGGCGGCGCGCCCACGGGTCACCGCGCCGGGCCAGCAGGGCGGGCACGGTGGCGATGGTCAGCTCGTCCGGTTCGACGGTGTCCAGGTCCTCCCACGCGATCGGCGTGGACACCTGCGCGCCCACGCGCGGCCGGACGCACCAGGCGCCGAACACGGTCTTGTGCGGCGCGTTCTGGTTGTAGTCCACGAAAACCCGTGCGCCGCGTTCCTCCTTCCACCACTGAGCAGTGATCAACGAGGGATGGCGGCGTTCGAGTTCGCGGGCGAGCGCGACGGCGGCATCCCGCACCCGGTAACCGTTCCACCGCGGTTCGAGCGTGACGTAGATGTGCAGCCCTCGTGAACCCGTCGTCTTGAGCCACGCTTCGATGCCGAGTTCGCCGAGCAACTCCCGCGTGTGCCGGGCCGCCTCACGCACCTGCCCGAAGGTGACCCCTGGTGAGGGGTCGAGGTCGATGCGCAACTCGTCGGTGAACTGCGGGGTGGCCGCGTGGAACGGCCAGACGTGGAAACCGAGGCACCCGAGGTTGACCGCCCACAGCACGTGCGCCAGGTCCGCGGCGACGAGCGCTTCGCTGGTGGTGCCGTTCGGCGTGGCCACCGTGGTGGTGGACAGCCAGGGCGGCGCCGAGGACGGCACCCGCTTCTGGAACCACGACTTGCCGCCCGCCCCGTCGGGATGGCGCTCCAGCAGCAGGGGCCGCCCGCCCAGCGTGCCCAGCAGCGGCCCGGCCACCGCCTGGTAGTAGCGGATCAGGTCCAGCTTCGTCTCGCCCCGCTCGCCGAAGTACACCTTTTCCGGGTGGGAAACGGTGAGCCGACGGCCGTCGACCTCGAGGGTCACGCTCACGGCGAGGCGACCTCGGTGAACAGCGCGGCCAGTTCCGCCGGGGCGACCTCTTCCAGTTGCCCGTAGGTGCACGACTCGGGCTTGCGGTCCGGGCGGAACCGCACCAGCCGGGTCCCGTGGCGGAACCGGTCGGCCTGCAGGTGTTCGTAGCGGACCTCGGCGACCAGTTCGGGCCGCAGCGGTTCCCACGACAGGTCCTTCTGCGCGTTCCACCGGCTCAACCCGCCAGGCATCCTCCCGCCGCTCTCGCGCTGCGCATCGGCCCAGTCACGCCACGGATGGTTCTCCAGCGCGTTCTCCCTCAGGGGAGCGAGCTCACCGACCAGTTCCCCGCGCCGGGCGGCGGTGAAACTGCTCGCGACGCCCACGTGATGCAGCGTGCCCGCATCGTCGTAGAGGCCCAGCAGGAGCGAGCCGACGCCCTTTCCGTCCGCGTGCCACCGGAATCCGGCGACCACGCAGTCCGCGGTCCGCTCGTGCTTGACCTTCCACATGACGCGCTTGTCCTGTGCGTAGGGCTGGTTGGACGGCTTCGCCATCACCCCGTCGAATCCCGCGCCTTCGAACCGCTCGAACCAGTCGCGGGCGACGGCGGGGTCCTCGGTCATCGGGGTCAGGTGCACGCGGGCCAGCGACGACCCGACGACACCTTCCAGCAGCCGCCGGCGTTCCGAAAAGGGTTCGTGCGTCAGATCGCGGTCGTCGAGTGCGAGGAGATCGAACACTACGAGGCTCGCGGGCGTCTCCTGCGCGAGTTTGCGCACTCGCGAGGCCGCCGGATGCAGGCGCAGCTGGAGGCTGTCGAAGTCGAGCCCGCGCTCGGTCACGATCACGATCTCCCCGTCGACCACGCAGCGTGGCGGAAGGGCCCGCTTGACCAGGTCGATCAGCTCGGGGAAGTACCGCGTCAGCGGCCGGTCGTTGCGGGAACCCAGCTCGACCTCGTCACCGTCGCGGAACGTAATGCAGCGAAAGCCGTCCCATTTCGGCTCGTACCACAGTCCGGGTGCGGTCGGCACCTCGTGCACGGCCTTGGCGAGCATCGGTTTCACCGGCGGCATCACGGGCAGGTCCACGAAGCGATGCTAGGCCGGTAACGGGGGTTGCGGCATCCCGTCCGCCCGGTTCACGCCATACGGGAACGGGTATTCCTCGGGCCGTGAACCAGCAGAATGGTCGTTCCGGCAGTCAGGTGAAGGCCAAGCTCGAACAGGTGGATCGGTTCCAGCGGGAGCACCGCACGGTGGCGGTGCCGGTAGCGGTGGTCCGCAAGTTCGCCGAAGACCGGTCGCCGCAACTGGCGAGCATGATCGCCTTCTGGGCTTTCTTCTCGATCTTCCCGTTGTTCCTGGTGTTCGTGACGCTGCTGGGGTTCTTCCTGCCGCCGAACCTCAGGAACGACGTCCTGACCACCGTCGGCTCGATGTTCCCGCTGATCGATCCGACCAGCGTGCAGGGCCTGACCGGGTCCTGGTGGGCGCTGATCCTCGGCCTCGTCACCGCACTGTGGAGCGGGATGCGCGCCGTGCGGGTCACCCAGTTCGCGTTCAACTCGGTGTGGGAACTGCCGTACAAGGACCGGCCGAAGTTCGTCGAGCAGATCGGCCGGAGCCTCGGCGTCCTGGTCACCATCGGGCTCGGGCTCGTGCTCACCACCCTGGTCACCGGGTTCGTCGCCGGAGCGGCCGGGGCGCTCGGCCTCAGCTGGTCCGGGCACCTGCTCGGTTACGCGGTCGCGGTAGTGCTGGACGTGGGCCTGTTCGTGGCGGCGTTCCGCATCCTCACCAACCGCGAGATCACGACGCGGGACGTGCTGCCCGGAGCGGTGCTGTCCGGTCTGTTGTTCTTCGTGCTGCAATCGCTTTCTTCGCTGATCATCAGCCGTTACCTGCACAACGCGCAACGCACCTACGGCCAGTTCGCCACCGTGATCACGCTGCTGTGGTGGTTCTACCTGCAGAGCATCGTGACGCTGCTGGGCGCACAACTCAACGTCGTGCTCAAGGAACACCTCCACCCGCGTGCGCTGGCCGCGTCGCTGGACACGGAAGCGGACGAGCGCGCCTACCGCGCCTACGCACAGGAACGCGCATACCACGACGACGAGCACATCCGCACCGAATTCCGGGACAAGCGCTGAGGTTCGACCGGGCGCGGAGCTGACGCTGCCCGGACAGGTGCGGATCGTCGCCGATTACGCCGGTCGCCGCTGATGTGTGGGCAGATGGCCAGGCGGCCCGTTCCCGCCGAGGCGATCAGGCGCTGGACGGAAGCGGTTCTGCGCGACGCCGGTGTGCATCGCGATCTGCTGACCTACTGCCGGGGAGGGTTCGATTCCGCACCGGCCGGACGAACTGACCGCAGGCTTGTCCACAAGTTGTCCACAGGGTTATCCACCGGTTGTGCACAGGTCCTGCCCCTCACGGAAGTGGGATACCGCCGCCACCGTGATTCGGGGACCCCGAAGTCGAGGTGGTTCTCGTCCAACCCGTTGGCGACGGTGACCGAACCACCCTGCGCGAAGTCGAAATGCAGCGCGCAGGTGCCGTCGGCGACATCCCCTTCCTCGCCACGCCATTGGAGGAACACAACGGACGAAAGACGCCGTCCACGCAACGCGACCAGTTCGCACGGGACGTCGTCCCGCCAGCCGAGGCGAAAGCCCCGAACGGCCGGGGCGCGGTCGGTGTCGATCGAGTTCCAGGTGATGGAAAGCTCGGCGAACTTCTGGTGGTTGATCTCGACCTGCTCATCCTCGAAGCCCAGCACCACAGGCCCGTCACTCCACCATTCGTCGCTATCGAGATCCCACATCAGCCGCGTGGCCGTGAGTCGGCGACCGACGAGCGCGGCCAGACGATCGCCATGTTCCCGGCGCATCTCCGCCAGAGCGGTGAGCCAATACGGACGGTAGCCGTCGATCCCGAAGTCGAACACCGGACGATTGTGACGGTCGAGTATGCGACCTGTCGCGCGATTCGCTCGGCAGATGCCCGCACGAGCCCACCAGGTCCGGCCCTGGGAACAAAACACCCCCGTGCCCTAAACCCCTGGACAGCCGGCGCCTGGCCAAAGAATTGGACCGGTACCTCGTCCGCCCGAAGGATCTCAAGGTCAACAGCAGGGCTCTGAAGGGCTACCGCGTCGACGGAGACGGCGACCTTGCCGATGCCTGGAGTCGCTACCTACCGCCGCTCGATCTCGCCGCGACCTCCGCGACCAGCGCAACCCAGCAGGTCAGCGCACCTAGCGAAGTCGCACGCGTAACGCAGCCGTCCGCGACCTCCGCGACCGACCAGGTCGCGGACGGTCGCGGCTCCCGCAAGGCAACCGCGACCCCGGTGACCAGCACGGTCGCGGAGGTCGCGGCAGTCGCGGACGAATCAGCCGGTCCGTAGCCCAGGCCTCGCGACCCCACTACTTCCATCCGTCGTGCCTTCGTCGGCACTCCTCAAGGAGCACTCACTAGATGACCGCCGCGCGTCAGCTCCTCACTCTCAAGGCACTCTGCGAGGAGCTTCAAATCGCTAAGTCGACTTTTTACGACTGGTGTGCCAAGAACCGCGCACCCCGCTGTATCAAGCTTCCGAACGGAGAGATCCGCATCCGCCGCGCCGACCTGGAACGTTGGCTCGAATCGCGAGAGGTGACGGCCTGATGGACGCCACCCACGAGGTCCGCATCTGGGCGATCAAGCAGTACAGGGGAAAGAAGAAGACGACCTACCGGGTGCGGTGGGTCGTCGCCGGGAACGAGTTCGGCGAGTCGTTCGAGACCTCGGCCCTCGCCGACAGCTTCCGATCTGGCCTCGTCTCGTCCGCACGCAGCGGCGAAGCGTTCGACACCGAGAGCGGACTCCCCGTCTCGATGAAGCGTCAGCAGGCGGAAGCCGTGACCTGGTATGCCTTCGCCTGCTCCTACGTCGACATGAAGTGGCCCGACTCGTCACCGAAGTATCGAAAGTCGCTGGCTGAGTCCATGACGAGGATCACAGTGGCGATGCTCCACGACAGCACCCAAGTGCGCGACGGCAAGAAGCTGCGCAACGCCTTAATGACCGCCTTCAACAAAAGGACCCGCGCAGATCAACCCACGCCCGCTACCGCGGACCTCCTCAAGACCGTTGAACGCAACTGTCGGCGCGTGTCGGACCTCACCAAGCCGGACGTGCTCCGTTCCGTGCTCGGCACCCTTGACCTCAACCTCGACGGCAGGCGTGCATCGGCCAACACAGTCCGAATCCGTCGCACCGCCCTGGGGAACGCCATCGACTACGCCATCGAGAAGAAACTGCTGGCCAAGAACCCCCTCGCCGAGATCAAGGTCAAGAAGCGCAACTACGCCTTGAACGAGGTCGACCCGGCATCCGTCGTCAACCCCACACAAGCGCGGATGCTGCTCGCAGCCGTCGATGCCGTCGGTAAGCAGGGGCCACCGCTCGTGGCCTTCTTCGCCCTCATGTACTACGCCGGCCTCCGCCCCGAGGAGGCAGCCGCCTTGAAGAAGTCCAACCTGTCACTCCCCAAGGAAGGCTGGGGTGACCTGAACCTGGAAGGCGCGCGCCCCGAGATCGGCCAGGAGTGGACCGACTCCGGCGAGGCGAGCGCCGAGGGACCGCTCAAGCACAGAGAAGCCAAGGTCGGGCGGGTTGTGCCGTGCTCGCTCACGCTGACCGCGATCCTGCACAACCATCTTGCCCGTTTCGGCACCGCTCCAGACGGTCGTCTGTTCCGAGGCGCTCGCAACGGCGGGCGCCTCGGAAGCTCGACCTACGGGCGCGTGTGGGCGAAGGCTCGCGAGGCCGTGTTCACTGCCGAGCTTGCAGCCAGCGCCCTGGCCAAGCGTCCTTACGACCTTCGGCACGCCAGTGTCTCGACCTGGCTCAGCGCTGGCGTCGAAGCTCCCCGGGTGGCGAAGTGGGCCGGGCACAGCCTCACAGTGCTACTCAAGGTGTATGCCAAGTGCCTCGACGGCGGCGAGAAATCAGCAAGGGATAGGGTAGAACGATCCCAAGACGGCTGGTGACTGTGAAGAAAGCCGAAGTGAGGGCAGTGTGACCGTTCAGCAACTTGAGCGGATACCGCACGAGCAATCTCTCAACCGGAAGTCAGGTTCAATGAGACACCTCCCTACAACCACGAGGGCCAGCCCCGAGATTCTGCCAACACGTCTCTATTAGGGATCCATCTACCCCGACAAGATTGAAACGAGAGTAAGTTGCTCCACCAGCTAGAGTAGTTTCCACAGAATACTCCACAGCCAGCTCTCTCGTCATTTTTAGCGACAAGCTCACTGGCACCTTATTCAATTCGACTCCGGCAGAAATATACCCAAAAGAACTGGAGGAGATCTTAGATTGTGCCTTATATAAATTATGCGGCGAAGTCTCTGTCATGTCTACGATTTCAATATCCTCAGGGTACGGCCCCCTGCATCGATCCGCTCTTGCCGGTATATCGCGTATATATTGACTCCTTGAATCTGGCGGCATTAACAGATACCGCGCGACATAGTAAACAGCATTACCATTCACGTTCACCCATCCGTGCTGGACCTGGACCTTACTCCGAACGGCAACCTCCACACAGGCATCATTGGCGACATAGGTGCGACGCAGCGCAGACCTGAACTTCAACGACCCGCCTGCGCCAAGGCCTGTAAACCCGAACTTTCCTTGAATACTTGCACCTTCAGCAAGCTGGCTAACAGCCGTAGTTGAACATCCAGCCGCTTGAGGCCTATGGATCCGAATGAGAGGAAGGTACACGTCCCCCACCCACGAGGGAGCGTCAGGATCACGCTCAAATTGGACAGAAACAGGTATAAAACCGAACTTCTTCTCCCTTATAGGAGGATCAGGGAAGGCGAAATAATCCGATACGTCAGCCGAAGAGAGGACGTCGAACGCCTTGCTTCCAGCGTAGACTTTGATACCTCCCAATGATTCAGCAGATAGCGAGACTGTTCCACCTTGCCCCTCCTTCCTTGCGTCAACTATCCGACTTTCAACGATTAGCGATTCCCCGCTTCCTATTTCCATATTTGAGATAGGCCCACTAACACCAATCACCCTGAGCGCCTTAGCCTCATCATCTTCCTTCATCGTTTCAAATGAGGAAACAAGATGAATCACCCCATCGTTCGCAGGTTCCGCGTACTCTACGTCACCAATGTCGCCGATCTTCTGCATGACACTCCTTTACGTAATCTGCATGCTTCCAACTACGCTAACGCCTATTCCACTTTCCAGCTCGACAGATCCGCCCGCACAGGAACTCTGGAGATCACTCTTTTACTAAAATGATGCATGCCCTTAATGATCGAGACGACGGACGAATATCTGTGCCACAGCCCCTCACTTAACGAGACGTCCCGGGAGGAGTGCTGTCGATACCGGCCAGTGCTGCGAGGCAACAACACAGCCCATTGAGTCGACTTACCTCGCGCGACGGCCCGCCAGGCCAACGAGCCGTTACGGTAGGCGGAGATGCCCGAGCCCCCGCGGTGCCTCTCAGTTCGCGATCACCCGAATCCTCCGTCGCTCATCGATCCCAGGTATCGGTATCTACGCGACGACGTTTGCGCCCAGGGGTGGCGGTGCCAACAGCGAGGTGGTACCCAGCGGTCCAGCCCCACGCGCCACAGGCCCTCGCAGGAGTCCCCACCTCTTCATCATCAAAGGTGGGTTCCGCGCCGGTCACGGCCGGGCTGTCTGCCCAGCTTGATTCCACGAGCCACGGGGTGCTAACCATCTACGGGCTTGGCCAGCTTCAACATGTCCAGGAGTTGACCAAAGTTTCTGATACGGAGGGTCTCTGTCTCACTGGCGAGAACTTGGCCGCGTATTTGCCGCGACCACCCGCCGCGGGCCGGACCACCCCGGACACAGCCGGAAAGACAAGATCACCCCCGTGTCCTGTTTTCGCAGGTCGCGGGGGTGATTACTCTGGTGTGGCGGGTGAGGGATTCGAACCCCCGAAGGCAGTGCCGTCTGATTTACAGTCAGATCCCTTTGGCCGCTCGGGCAACCCGCCATGGCCGGGTGGACCGGCCGAGGACAAGAGTACCCAATGCCCCGACGGCCCCGGCAACCGGGTTGGCCATCGGCGGCTAGGGTGTGTGGCCGACCCGACAAGCGAGAGTACGAGGTGGGGATCCGTGGCCGATCCGTCTTTCGACGTAGTGAGCAAGGTCGACCGCCAGGAGGTGGACAACGCGCTGAACCAGGCCGCGAAGGAGCTGTCCACCCGGTTCGACTTCCGCGGCGTCAACGCGAAGGTGTCCTGGGCCGGCGAAGAGGCGATCACCATCGAGGCCGAGACCGAGGAGCGCGCGCTCGCGGCGGTCGAGGTGTTCAAGGAGAAGCTGATCAAACGCGGCATCTCTCTGAAGGCGTTCGAGGCCGATGAGCCCGCCGTGTCCGGCAAGATCTACAAGGTCAACGGCAAGATCATCCAGGGGATCGCCTCGGACAAGGCCAAGCAGATCGCCAAGATCATCCGCGACGAGGGCCCGAAGGGGGTCCAGGCCCAGATCCAGGGCGACCAGTTGCGCGTGTCCGGCAAGAAGAAGGACCACCTGCAGGACGTCATCGCCCTGCTCAAGGGCAAGGACCTGGACATCGCGCTCCAGTTCACCAACTACCGGTGATCCGAGGGCTCTGCTTGTAGGTCGGCCGACCGTACCCGGCGAGCTGGGAGGTCGGCCGACGCGGTTCCGTCTCGTACTTCCCGGCGTGCCCGGAACAGCCGGCGTGTTGCCGGCAGGAAGAACACGAGGATCACGGCGAGGGCACCAAGGACGATGAGCGGACCGCCCACCGCCTGGCAGAATGCCGACCATCCGCGCATGTTCGGGTCAGGAACTGGATCCACGCTCCGACTGGTCGCCGGGTCGGAGACCAGGGAGACGATCTCGATGTAGCTGCCGAAGCCCGCAAAGGGCACGCTCAGCACGGTGGCCACCGCGGCGGCGAGCCTCGACCGGCGCAGCACGAACGGCAGCAGCACCAGCACGAGGCCGACGGTCACGAGGAAGATCATCCGGAGCAGTCGGTAGAGATCGTTGACGATGGCCTCGCCGATCTCCTCGCCCTCCAGGCGTTTGCCCCGCACGGGCGCCATCACCGCGTCCCAGTGAGCCAGCGCATAGCTCAAGGCCACGCGCTCCGAGATCAGCCCGGCACTGAATACCAGCATCGCCATCACGAAAACGACGAGAGCTTGGCGCCCGCCGTCAATTCGACCGTGTCGCCCGAGGATCAGGCTTCACACGCCTTCGCGAGGGCGGCCTCGAAGGTCTCGACCGACTGGGCGCCGGACACCCCGTACCGGTTGTCGAAGACGAAGAACGGCACGCCGTTCGCGCCGAGCGCTCGCGCCTCTTCGGCGTCCGCGCGGACCTCGTCCGCGTAGGTGCCCTCCTTCAGGACCGTTCGCGCCTCGTCCGCGCCCAGACCCGCTTCGGCGGCCAGCGCAACCAGTGAATCCTCGTCGAACACCGACCGCTGTTCGGTGAAGTACGCGCGGAAGAACCGCTCCGTCACCTCGGCCTGCACGCCGCGTTCCTTCGCCAGGTGCAACAGCCGGTGCGCGTCGAAGGTGTTGCCCATGACGCCGCCGTCGAGGTGGTACTCCAGCCCTTCCGCGGCGGCGAGTTGTTCGAGCCGGTGCTCCATCTCCCGCATTTCCGACTCGTCCCGCCCGTACTTCGCGGCCAGCAACGGGAGTTTCGGCACGGTCTCGCCGCGCGGCATCCGGGGGTCGAGCTCGAACGAGCGGTAGACCACCTCGACCTCGTCACGGCGCTCGAAACCGGCGAGGGCGCGTTCGAAACGACGCTTGCCGAGATAGCACCACGGACAGACCACATCGGACCAGACGTCAACGCGCACGCCCAGCCCCAACGTGATCCCGCCGCAGGCTATTCCCGCGCCACCAGCGAGGCGAACCAGTGGCCGAGGACCTGCTGGACATCGGCGCGGGCGGCGGCCGGATCGTCGGCCTCGGCGATCATCCGCGCCCCCTCCATCACCGCGCTCAGCGCGAGCTGGGCCAGTGCGGGCACCGGCTGCGGCACGACCCGCCCCTCCTCGACCGCCTGCGCCAACACCCGGATGAGCAGCCCGAGGCCGTACTCCGCCTCGATCTCGCGCCAGACGCCCCAGCCGAGCACGGCGGGCGCGTCCGTCAGCGAGATCTGCCGGATTTCTTCGCGCAGGCAGGCGTCGAGGAACACGGACAGCGCCACGCCCATTCCCGAGACCGCGTCCGGCGCGTCCTGGAACGCGGCTTCCACTTCGGCGGTGACCTCGCGTTCCAACTCCTCCACCACCGCGCGGAACAGGCCCTGCTTGTCGGCGTAGTGGTGGTAGAGCGCGCCCCGCGTCACACCGGCCGCGCGCACGATCTCGTCGGCCGGGACGGCCTGGTAGCCGCGGCTGGCGAACAGTTCGCGGGCCGCCGCGACCAGTGCCGTCTTGGTGCTGTTGGAGCGATCTTGCTGGGTGCGTCGCACGCCCCTAATGTGCCACGACGCCCGCGAACTCGACGATCTGCCGCACCAGCACGGCGGGCTGGTCCTCGGCGATGAACGTGTAGGTGTCGGGGACCTCGACCAGCCGTCCCTTCGGCAGCAGTTCGGCGAGCCTGCGCCCGAACCTGATCGGGAACAGCTTGTCCTCCGTCCCCCACAGCAGCAGGACCGGGCGCGAGAAGGTGCGCAGCTTCTCCGCCGCCGCCAGTGTGTGACGCGGGTGCACGGCCCGCAGCAGCTTCCGCAGATCCCGGCGCACCCCGGCGGACCGGCTCACCGGCCCGAGATAGGAGTCGAGGATCTCGGGCGGGACGGGCCGCTTGACCACCCAGCCGAACAGCAGCGGGGACCGCTGCAGCGTCTTGCTCCGGGTCACCCGGGCGAGCAGCCGCATCGAACCGGGGAGCTTCGCGAGCACCGGAAGGGGCTTGAAGATCGGCGGGAAGAAGTACTCGAAGCTGTCCGAAGGCAGCAGTACCACGCGGTCGACCCGCTCCGGATGCCGCGTGAGCAGGATCTGGGTCAGCGCGCCCCCGGTGTCGTTGGCGACCAGGATCACGTCCCGCACGTCCAGTGCCGCCAGGAAGGCCGCGATGAGGTCCGCGTGGCCGGGCGGGGTGAGGTCGGCGTCGTCGTTCATCGGCTGCTCGTGCCCGCCGAGCGGCCAGTCCGGCGCGAGGCACCGGAACCCGGCCTCGGCCACCCCCGGCACCACGGCCCGCCACAGATCGGCGTTGGTGAGGATGCCGTGGAGGAAGACCACCGTCCGCCCCGATCCCCGCTCGTAGTAACGGATCCGCCCTTGCGGCAGGTCGAGGTGGCGCTCCTGCCCCAGTGATTCGCTTGTCGTCATACCCGCAGATTTACATACATACTGCATGTATGTAAATACTCCCGCTAGGGTGGGCTCGGAAGGCGCGAGGCCGACTGAGGAGGAGCCGCGGGATGAAGGGGATCGTGCTGGCGGGGGGCAGCGGGACGCGCCTGCATCCGATAACTCAAGCCGTGTCCAAGCAGTTGCTCCCGGTGTACGACAAGCCGATGATCTACTACCCGCTCTCGGTGCTCATGCTGGCCGGGATCCGGGAGATCCTGATCATCTCCACCCCCGAGGACCTGCCCAGCTTCCGCCGCCTGCTCGGCTCCGGCGATCAGTACGGCCTCACCTTCGACTACGCCGAGCAGCCCAGCCCCAACGGCCTTGCCGAGGCGTTCCTGATCGGCGCCGACTTCATCGGCGATGGCGACGTCGCGCTCGTCCTCGGCGACAACATCTTCTACGGGCAGGGTTTCTCCGAGCGGATGCAGCGCGAGGTGTCCTCTTTGGACGGCTGCGTGCTGTTCGGCTACCCGGTCAAGGACGCGCAGCGCTACGGCGTCGGCGAGACGGACGCCGAGGGCAGGCTGGTCTCCATCGAGGAGAAGCCCGAGCGGCCGAAGTCGAACAAGGCCATCACCGGCCTGTACTTCTACGACAACAACGTGGTCGACATCGCCCGCGAACTGCGGCCCTCCTCGCGCGGCGAGCTGGAGATCACCGACGTCAACCTCACCTACCTGCGGCAGGGCCGGGCCAAACTGGTGGACCTCGGCCGCGGTTTCGCCTGGCTCGACACCGGTACGCACGATTCACTGCTGGAGGCGGGTCAGTTCGTGCAGGTGCTCGAACACCGCACCGGGGTGCGCATCGCCTGCCTGGAAGAGGTCGCGCTGCGGATGGGTTACATCGACCCCGACCAGTGCCTGGCCCTGGGCATGAAGCTCTCCAAGTCCGGCTACGGCGACTACGTGGCCGCCGTGGCTCGCGCGGCGGGCGCCACCGGCTGAGCCACCAGCCGAGCCACCGAGGTCAGCGGCCCCGGCGCGCCATCTCCTCGAGCCGGGCGATGCGGTCCTCCATCGGCGGGTGGGTGGAGAACAGCCTCGACAGGGACTCGCCCGGCCGGAACGGGTTGGCGATCATCAGATGCGACTGGGCCACCAGCTGCGGCTCGGGCACCAGCGGCGCGCGCCGCGTCCCCTCGGCCAGCTTGCGCAGCGCCGAGGCCAGCGCCAGCGGGTCACCGGTGAGTTCGGCGCCGGAGGCGTCCGCCTGGTACTCCCGCGACCGGCTCACCGCCAGGCGGATCACCGCGGCGGCGATCGGGCCGACCAGGATCAGCAGCAGGGAGACGAACGGGTTGCCGCCCTCGCGGTCGTTCCCGCCGAAGCCGATGAACATCGCGAGGTTCGCGAGCACGCTGATCACACTCGCCAGTGCCCCCGCCACACACGAGATCAGGATGTCCCGGTTGTAGACGTGGGACAGTTCGTGACCCAGCACCGCGCGCAACTCGCGCTCGGTGAGCAGGTCGAGGATTCCGGTGGTGCAGCAGACGGCCGCGTGCCGCGGGTTCCGCCCGGTGGCGAAGGCGTTCGGCGCCACGGTCGGGCTGAGGTAGAGCGCCGGCATCGGCTGGCGGGCCGAGGTGGCCAGCTCGCGCACGATCCGGTACATCACCGGCTGCTCCGCTTCCGAGATCGGACGAGCGTGCATGGCCCGCAGGGCCAGCTTGTCGGAGTTGAAGTACGTGTAGGCGTTCATGCCGAGCGCGATCGCCAGGCCGACGAACAGGGCGGTACGGCCGAACAGCGAACTGATCGCGATGATGAGGGCACTCAGCAGGCCGAGCAGCAGCGCGGTCTTCAACCCGTTCTGATGCCTGTGCACTTGACCTGCGCCTCCCTCGAGCAACACACCCGATTTCTGAACGTGCCGGCGAGCCGGGAAAGTTCCACGATGATTGTGGTCCGGGCGGGCGCGGGCGACCAAGACCGAACTCGTCACGTCCCGTTCTCCCTGGTGACGCCGCGCGACGAAAGCGCAGGTCGGCCGGTGACACCCGGCCGGTGAATTCGGTCACCACCCGCGGGCAGGAGTGAGGTGCGGTCACCGCGGGTATAGCGCCGGAAACACTTGAACAACAAATCGGACCGGAAGGCGCTCATGAAACTCGGTTTGCAGATTCCGGACTTCACCTGGCCGGGCGGCTCGGCCAGGCTCGGCGCCGATCTCGCCGAGGTCTCCCGTGCCGCCGACGCCGCGGGTTTCGAGTACCTCGCCGTAATGGACCACTTCTTCCAGATCCAGGACGTGGGCCCGGTGGAGAACGACATGCTCGAGGCCTACACCACGCTCGGCTTCCTCGCCGCGCACACCGAGCGGGTCACCCTGCTCACCGTCATCACCGGCGTCATCTACCGCCAACCCGGCGTGCTGGCGAAGGCCGTGACCACGCTCGACGTGCTGTCGGGCGGGCGGGCGATGCTCGGCATCGGCGCGGGATGGAACGAGGAGGAGTCCCGCGGCCTCGGCTTCCCCTTCCCGCCCATGAAGGAACGCTTCGCGATGCTCGAAGAGGCGCTGCGCTACGTCCGGCAGATGTGGTCGGACGACGACGGCCCGTTCTCCGGCGACTACATCCACGCCGAGCGGCTGCTGAACGTGCCGCAGGCCCTGTCCAAGCCGCATCCCCCGATCATGGTCGGTGGCGGCGGGGAGAAGAAGACGCTGCGGTTCGTCGCCCGGTACGGCGACGCGTGCAACATCTTCGACGGCCCGGATCTGCCCCGCAAGCTCGACGTCCTGCGCGCCCACTGCGAGGCCGAGGGTCGCGACTACGACGAGATCACCAAGACCGCGTACCACACCCTCGACATCGGGGCGAACGGGGAAAAGGCCGAGGAACTCAAGACCGAACTCCGGCGCCTCGCGAGCCTTGGCGTGGACGCCGTGATCGGCTCGGTGCCCGGCATGCCGGACACCAGGCTGCTCGACTTCTTCGCCACGGACATCATTCCCGAGGCCGAGGGCTACTGACTCCACTGTCCATTCCGGACATTGGCGGTCGTGGTGTCCCTACTTGCGGATTTCCAGGGTGCAGCACTTGGGGCCGCCGCCCCCCTTGCGCAGTTCGGACAGCTCCACCGGCACCGGTTCGTAACCGCGGTCGGCGAGGCGCTCGGCCAGCGCCGCGGCCTCCGCGGGGAGCACGACGTGACGGTTGTCGGAGACCCCGTTCAGCCCGAAGCACTCCGCGTCGGCGTCGGTGGCGATGACCGCATCGGGGAACAACCGGGCCAGCACGCGCTGTGAACCGGGCGAAAACGCCGGGGGGTAGTAAGCGATTTCCCCTGGCGAGTCGTCGGTCGCCTCGCTGAGCACGAACAGGGCCGTGTCCAGGTGGTAGAAGCGCGGGTCGACCAGCCGCAGGGACAGCACCGGCACGCCGAACACCTCCTGCGCCTCGGCGTGCGCCTCCGGCTCGGTGCGGAAGCCGGTTCCCGCCAGCAGCAGACGGCCCGTCCAGGCGAAATCGCCCTCCGCCTCGTTGATCCGTGACGGCATGGTGATGTCGGGGTAGCCGTGTCCGGTGAACCAGCGACGGTAGTGCTCGGCCTCGGGTGCCCGCTGCGGGGCGCGGAAGCGCGCGCCGAGCACCCGCCCGCCGAGGACGAGACCCGAGTTGGCGGCGAAGACCATGTCGGGCAGGCCGGGCTCCGGCTCGATCTCTTCGACGGTGTGCCCGAGCCTGCGGTAGGTGTCGCGCAACCCGGCCCACTGCGCCAGCGCGCGTTCCCGGTCGACCGGGGTTTCCGGGTCCATCCAGGGGTTGATCGCGTAGTCGACGGCGAAGTAGCGGGGTGGGCACATGAGGTATCGGCGGGTCAGGGGTACCCGAGTGGTCATACATTCAAGGTATGGGGCGCCCAGGCGGCTATCAATCGTTCTTTCTTGTGGGAATACCTGCTAAACATTGCGTGTGAACCCTATCGATCAGCGAATCGTTTCGTGCCTGGTTGCCAACGCGCGGTCCAGCTACGCCGAGATCGGCAAGGTCGTCGGCCTGTCCGCCCCGGCGGTGAAACGCCGGGTGGACCGCCTGCTGGAGACCGGGGTCCTGCGCGGGTTCACCGCGGTGGTCGATCCGGAGGCGCTCGGCTGGGGCACCGAGGCGTTCGTCGAGGTGCACTGCCGGGGCAACGTGTCCCCGGCGCGGATCCGGGCCCGGCTCGAACCGCTGCCCGAGGTGGTCGCGGCCTACACCGTCACCGGCGCGGCGGACGCGATCGTGCACCTGCGGGCGGCGGACATCGGCCAGTTGGAGACCGCGCTGGAACGGGTGCGCGGCCTGGAGATCGTCGACCGCACCGTTTCCACCGTGGTGCTGTCCCGTCTACTGGAACGACCGCCTACGCCGGGAACCTGACCCCCGGGACATGATGGGGGTATGACGGAACGGATTCTCGCCGAGCGCAGGGGCAAGGTCGCGGTGATCACCGTCGACGCCCCGGACCGGCGCAACTCGCTCACCCTGGCGCTGTCCGGCGAACTCGCGGAGGCGGTGGCCGAGGCCGAGCGCGACACCGGGGTGCACGCGCTGATCGTCACCGGCACGCCACCGGCGTTCTGCGCGGGAGCCGATCTCACCGCCCTCGGCGAAGCGCAGGAGGAGGGACTTCGCGCGGTCTACGCGGGGTTTCTCGCGGTCGCGCGCTGCTCGCTGCCGACGATCGCCGCGGTCGGCGGTGCGGCCGTCGGTGCCGGTCTGAACCTGGCACTGGCCGCGGACGTCCGGATCGCCGGTCCCCGGGCGAAGTTCATTCCGCGCTTTCTCGAACTCGGCATCCACCCCGGCGGCGGATTCACCTGGATGCTGCAGCGGGCGGTGGGCGTGCAGCGCGCGCGTGCCATGGCACTGTTCGGTGAAACGCTCGACGCGACGGCAGCCGAACGGGCCGGTCTCACCATGCGGACGGTCGAGGGCGATCACGAACAGTTACTCGAAGCGGCGCTGGAACTGGCCGCCCCGGCGGCCGCGGCGCCCCGTGAACTGGTGCTCTCGACCAAGCATTCCCTGCGCCTGACCTTGGCTCTTACCGAGCACGCGGAGGCCGTGGAGACCGAGCTCGGTCCGCAGGTCGAGTCGCTGAATTCACCGGAGTTCGCCCTCCGTCTGGCGGCCATGCGGGCCGCCATCAACGACAGAAAGTAACTGTTACCATGAGTAGCAGGTAAGCCGGATCACAGGAAGAACCGCCGGATCAAAATCCCCAGTAAGGTGGAGGTATCGGCGGAAGTGCGCCCGGCACAAGGTGTTCTTCGCGGACACGACTAGTCGGGAGAGAGGGATTCCCTGACCTATGAGCACGAGTGCCAACGGCAACGGTGCGTTGTCGGCCACCCGTCCGACCGAGATCTCCAAGTTGGACCGGGTCGTCATCCGGTTTGCGGGTGACTCCGGCGACGGTATGCAGCTGACGGGTGACCGGTTCACCTCCGAAGCCGCAGCCTTCGGCAACGACCTGGCGACGCTGCCCAACTACCCGGCCGAGATCCGGGCCCCCCAGGGCACCATCCCGGGCGTGTCGTCGTTCCAGGTGCATTTCGCCGACTACGACATCCTGACCCCCGGCGACCGGCCCGACGTCCTGGTCGTGATGAACCCGGCCGCGCTGAAGGCCAACCTCGGCGACCTGCCGCAGGGCGCGACCCTGATCGTCAACACCGACGAGTTCAGCAAGCGGAACCTGACCAAGGTCGGCTACGCGTCGAACCCGCTCGAGGACGACTCGCTGTCCGCCTTCCAGGTGCACCAGGTCGCCATGTCGACCCTGACGCAGGGCGCACTGGCCGGCACCGGTCTCGGCAAGAAGGACGCCGAGCGCTGCAAGAACATGTTCGCCCTCGGCCTGCTGTCGTGGATGTACCACCGGCCCACCGAAGGCACCGAGCAGTTCCTGCGGGAGAAGTTCGCGAAGAAGCCGGACATCGCCGAGGCGAACATCCTGGCCTTCCACGCGGGCTGGAACTACGGCGAGACCACCGAATCCTTCGCCACCACCTTCGAGGTGGCCCCGGCGAAGCTCGCCCCCGGCACCTACCGCCAGATCACCGGCAACACGGCGCTCGCGTACGGGATCGTCGCCGCGGGCCAGCGGTCCGGGCTCACCGTGCTGCTCGGCACGTACCCGATCACCCCGGCCTCGGACATCCTCCACGAGCTGTCCAAGCACAAGAACTTCGGTGTGATCACCTTCCAGGCCGAGGACGAGATCGCGGGCATCGGCGCCGCGCTGGGTGCCTCCTACGGCGGCGCGCTCGGGGTGACCAGCACCTCCGGCCCCGGCATCGCGCTCAAGTCCGAGACCATCGGGCTCGGCGTGATGCTGGAACTGCCGCTGGTGGTGATCGACGTGCAGCGCGGCGGCCCGTCCACCGGCCTGCCCACCAAGACCGAGCAGGCCGACCTGCTGCAGGCGATGTTCGGCCGCAACGGCGAATCCCCGGTACCGGTCATCGCGCCGCAGTCGCCCGCCGACTGCTTCGCCGCGGCCGTGGAGGCGACCGAAATCGCGCTCAAGTACCGCACCCCGGTGATGATCCTTTCCGACGGGGCCAACGCGAACGGCTCCGAGCCGTGGCTGATCCCGAACGTGGAGGACCTGCCGGACCTGCGCGTGGAATTCGCCACCGAGCCCAACGCCAAGGACGGCTCGGCCGAGTTCTGGCCGTACGTCCGCGACCCCGAGACGCTGGCCCGCGAATGGGCGATCCCCGGCACCGCGGGCCTGCAGCACCGCATCGGCGGACTGGAAAAGGCCGACGGCAAGGGCAACATCTCCTACGACCCGGACAACCACGACCACATGGTCCGGTTGCGCCAGGCCAAGGTCGACGGTGTCGCGGTGCCCGACCTCGTGGTCGACGACCCGAGCGGGAACGCCCGCGTGCTGGTGCTGGGCTGGGGCTCCACCTACGGCCCGATCGGCGCGGCCTGCCGCCGGGTGCGCAAGCGCGGGCTGGCCATCGCGCAGGCCCACCTGCGCCACCTCAACCCGTTCCCGGCCAACCTCGGCGAGGTGCTGGCCTCCTACGACAAGGTCGTGGTGCCGGAAATGAACCTCGGCCAGCTCGCGCTGCTGCTGCGCGCGAAGTACCTGGCCGACGTCCACTCCTACACCAAGGTCGCCGGCCTGCCGTTCAAGGCCGAGGAGCTCGAGGCCGTGTTCACCGACATCATGAAGGGGGTCGTGGCAGCATGACGGCCATCGATCTGGGTCTCCCGGCCGTCACCGGCCTGGACCTCGTCCCGCACACCGACGAGCCGCAGAAGGCCAAGGACTACAAGTCCGACCAGGAAGTGCGCTGGTGCCCCGGCTGCGGGGACTACGTCGTGCTCAACACGGTGCAGTCCTTCCTGCCCACGCTCGGCCTCAAGCGCGAGAACATCGTGTTCGTCTCGGGCATCGGCTGCTCGTCGCGATTCCCGTACTACCTCAACACCTACGGGATGCACTCGATCCACGGGCGCGCCCCCGCCATCGCCACCGGCCTGGCCACCACCCGCCCCGACCTGTCGGTGTGGGTCGTCACCGGCGACGGCGACGCGCTCTCCATCGGCGGCAACCACCTGATCCACGCCCTGCGGCGCAACGTCAACCTCAAGATCCTGCTGTTCAACAACCGGATCTACGGGCTGACCAAGGGCCAGTACTCGCCCACCAGCGAGCCGGGCAAGGTCACCAAGTCCACCCCGATGGGCTCGCTGGACACTCCGTTCAACCCGCTCTCGCTGGCGCTGGGCGCCGAGGCCACCTTCGTCGCCCGTGCACTGGACAGCGACAAGGCCGGGCTGACCGAGGTGCTCACCGCGGCCGCGCAGCACCGCGGCTCGGCGCTGGTGGAGATCTACCAGAACTGCCCGATCTTCAACGACGGCGCGTTCGACGTCCTCAAGGACGCCGACCAGGCGGCGGAACGGATCATCCCGCTCAAGGCCGGGCAGCCCATCCGATTCGGCGCCGAGGGCGAGTACGGCGTCACCAGCAGCGGGTGGGGCGGACTGGAGATCGGCAAGGTGAGCGAGCTCGGCGAGGAGAACCTCATCGTGCACGACCCGTCGATCGACAGCACCTCGTACGCCTTCGCGCTTTCGCGGCTGGGCGACCAGCACCTCAACCACACGCCCACCGGGATCTTCCGGCAGGTCCAGCGCCCGACCTACGACGACCAGGCCCGCGCGCAGGTGGAACAGGCCCGCGAGGCCCGTCAGCCCGACCTGCAGGCCCTGCTCACCGGCAAGGACACCTGGACCGTCACCGCCTGACAGCGGGAAACGAAAACGGGGTCGTGAGGAGACCACCTCACGACCCCGTTGCCGTGAGGGGTCCGGCAAAGTCGTGTCGCTCGGCCGCGCGAGTCCCACCTTCCGGCGCTTGTGTCCCATGCTGGTGCGCGTGAGTTCCACGTTCGTGTGGGGTTGTGTGCCCCGAAGGTCGCCTTGAGGGTCAAAAATGCTCTCAAGGTCGCCTTGAGGGCAAGCGCTCCTCAGCCGAGGAGCGTCTGCCGACGGCTGCCGTGAGGGGACCCCTCACGGCAGCCGCTCGACAGGGCCCCGATTGACGCTCAAGGTCAGAGCGGGCGGAAGCCGACGCGCTCGGCGTCCGTTGGCGTGCGGAACCACACCTCGGCCACCATGCGGGCGAACTGCGGAGAATCCTCCGTGCAGTAGCGCAACGCGGTGACACTGGCCTTGACCGCGAAATCGTCGGCGGGCTTGCCACCGCCGGGCCGGGGCATCGCCGAACCGGGACCGAACGGGCCGGGCGGCACCGAACCCGACGAGAGGGAGCGGGACTCGCCCGCACCGCCGGCCGTGCTCACCGCAGGCTCGAACAGGGAGCCGCTGCGCCCCCTCCCCTCGGCGTCGAGTGGTTCGCGGCGCTCGATCGCGCGCATGGACGGCGGGCTCAGCTGCGGCATTTCGGTGCCCCTCGGCGGGGTCTTCGGCTGGCGCTTGGGCAGCAGGACCTGCGTCGACTCGACCGGCGTCTCCTCGTGGGCGACCGGAGCACTGTCCCCGCCGAAGGCGTAGGCGGGGGGTGCCGGCTCGACGGCCTCCTCCCGCTCGTCCAGCAGTCCGTGCCGCCCCGTCTGCTCCGGCGCCGGTTCGAACAGCGAGCCCGCCTCGTGGCCGGTGTCGAACAGGGATCCTGTCTCGCGGCCCGGCTCGAAGAGGGACCCGGCCTCCTTGCCGGATTCGAACAGCGAGCCCGATTCCGCCTGCTCGAACGGCGCGAAGACCGAGGTCTTCTCGGCCTCGGTCTCGGGTTCGGGCCGGTGCTCGGATTCGGGTTCCAGTGCGGAGGACACCGGCGAAGAGAACAAGGACCCGCCGGACTCGGCCTGCTCGGTGACCGGACTGCCGAAGCTGTCCCGTTCGTACCAGTGCGGTTGCGGCCCCGGTTCGGGCTGGGCGGGATAGTCGGCCGGGTGCTCCGGCTGGAATGGCTCCGGCTGGAACGGCTCGGGCTCGAAGGCACGGGTCGGCTCCGGCTCGGGCTCCGGTTCGAAGGTGCGGGTCGGCGCGACCCGCTGCTCCGGTTCCGGTTCCGGCTCCCGTGCCGGTGCGGCCTGCGCGGCGAGCAGCCTGCGTTCGAGGAGGCGGTTCCTGGCCTGCGCGGGGCGGACCAGCAGCAACCAGGTCAACAGCACACCGGCCGCGAACGCCAGCACGCTCCACAACCACACCTGTCCGAAGAGGGACATCGTGGGTCCTTTCTCTTCCTAACGCACCGGTAGCACTTTCAGTGACACCGGAACGCCTCGCTCATGACGCGATGAAGGGATCGCGTCAGCGCGTACGAGCGACAAGATAATCCGCGACCGACTCACAGGCGTCGCGTGCCGCCGAAGCGGGCAGCGCCGACAACTGCGCCCGGGCGCGCCGGGCGTAATCGGCCAGCGTAGCCGTCGCGCTGTCCAGGCCCTTCGAGACCCGAAGCAACTGGAGGGCCTCTTCGACCAGGTCATCGTCACCGATCGGCCCGGCCAGCAGTTCCCGCAGCCTCGGATCCGTTTTCGGGTCGGCGAGCGCGAACAACATCGGCAGGGTGCGCACACCCTCGCGGAGATCCGTGCCCGGCGTTTTGCCCGACTCGTGGGACGGCGAGGCGATGTCGATGACGTCGTCGGAGATCTGGAAGGCGGTGCCGATGATCTCGCCGAACCGCTGCAACGCCTCGACGTGTTCGGGTTCGGCCCCGGAGACCATGCCCCCGAACCGGCCCGCGGTCGCGATCAGCGAACCCGTCTTCTGCGCCACCACGCTCAGGTAGTGCTCGACAGGGTCCTCGCCGTCACCGGGACCGACGGTCTCCCGCATCTGTCCGGTGACCAGTTCACCGAAGGTCTCCGCGATGATCCGCGCCGCGTCCGTGCCCAGTTCCGACACCAGCCGGGAGGCGTGCGCGAACAGGAAGTCGCCGGTCAGGATCGCGATCGTGTTGTCCCAGCGGGCGTTGACGCTCTGCGCGCCGCGCCGCATGGTCGCCTCGTCCATCACGTCGTCGTGGTACAGGGTCGCCAGGTGGACCAGCTCCACGGCGGCCGCCGCGGTCACGACGCCCTCGTGGTTTCCCTTGCCGAACTGGGCGGCGAGCAGCGTGAACATCGGCCGGAACCGCTTGCCCCCGGCTTCCACCAGATGCGAGGCGGCTTCGTGGACCGCCTTGACGTCGCTCCGGGCCGTTTCGCGCAGCAGGTTCTCGACGTCGGCGAGTCCAGCGGCCAGCGTGCGCAGCAGTTGCTCATCGGCGATCCGCAGGCCCACGCTCGCGCGCAGATCCTCGATGGTGCCACTCTGAACCGACACTTCTCCCCTGCCCTCTCGCGCTCCGTACGGTCCTCACCAGCGTAATGGCAAGCAAGGACGGGTTGGCGCTCCGCTCGCCAAGGGCATCGGTGACGATCGTGACAGGCCACTCCCCGTAACCCGGGCAACCCCTCTGACCTGCGAAGTAGCCGTGAAGGGTCCCTAATGGGGTGTGTTCGGGCTGGTTTGGCAGGCTCGGATGTGGTGGCTGCTGGTGGGTGAGCACTTGTGGGTCCCGGGTTTGTTGAGATCTTCGTGAAGACCGTGCCCCTGCTGGTGGTGGAAGAGGTTGATCACTGAAGGGATGTCGTGCCGACCTGTGTGGTGTGAGCACTTGACCATTAGGCCGTTGATCTTCTTCCACGTGGCTGCCGGTGACTCGTTCGATACGGACTGGTGGTTGGAGGGTTGAGGGCGTGGTGTTGTTCGTGGGTGATGACTGGGCGTGTGATCACCATGATGTGGAGATCCAGGATGCGTCCGGGCGGCGGCTGGTCAGGGCCCGGTTGCCGGAAGGAGTGCAGGGGGTAGCGCGGCTGCATGAGTTGCTGGCGCGGTGGTTGCCCGCCGATGCCGAGCCGGACCAGGTGTTGATCGGGATCGAGACCGATCGGGGGCCGTGGGTGGCGGCGCTGGTCGCGGCGGGGTATCGGGTGTTCGCGGTCAATCCGCGGCAGGCGGCGCGTTCGCGGGAGCGGTTGGGGGTGTCGGGTGCGAAAAGCGACGCCGGGGATGCGCATGTGCTGGCGGATCTGGTGCGCACTGACGGGCACCAGTTGCGTGAGGTTGCCGGGGACAGTGACCTGGCCGAGGGGGTGCAGCAGCTGGCCCGGGCGCATCAGTCCCTGATCTGGGACAGGACCCGGCATCTGCTGCGGTTGCAGGCGGTGTTGCGGGAGTATTTCCCGGCCGCGCTCGAAGCGTTTGCCGACCTGGGGGCGCCCGAGGCGCTGGCCTTGCTGGCCAAAGCCCCGGATCCCGCGCGGGCGGCCAGGCTGTCCCGCGCGCAGATCACCAGTGCGCTGAGCAGGGCGGGCCGTCGTGACGTCACGGGCAAGGCCGAGGCGATCCGGGCGGCGCTACGCGCCCAGCATCTGGGGCGTGGCCCGGTCCTGACCGCCGCTTCCGCGGCGGTCACCCGCTCGCTGATCTCGGTGATCACGACCCTGACCAGCGAGATCAGTGAGCTGGAGGGCGAGGTGAAGACCCATTTTGGGAGGCACCCTGACGCCGAGATCTACCTGTCCCAGCCCGGTCTCGGACAGATCCTCGGCGCCAGGGTGCTCTCCGAGTTCGGCGACGACCCCGACCGCTACCGCCACGCCAAGGCCCGTAAGAACTACGCCGGCACCAGCCCCCTGACCATCGCCTCCGGCCGCAAAACCACCGTACGGGCCCGCTACGTCCGCAACGACCGCCTCATCGACGCCCTGATGCGCCAAGCCCAGTCAGCGTTGAAAGCCTCCCCCGGAGCCCGCACCTACTACGACCAACTCCGCACCCGCGGCCTCACCCACTACGCCGCCCTACGCCAACTCGCCAACCGACTCGTGGGCATCCTCCACGGATGCCTCAAAACCCACACCCCCTACAACGAAACCACCGCCTGGACACACCACCAACACGAGCAGACCGCCGCTTGACAAACAAAACCCAGGGATGTCTTCACGGTCGATATGACCGTGAAGGGACCCTTCACGGCTCTGGATGAGCCGCCCCGCCGTCAGAACGCGAAGGTGCCCGCTCCGGCCCAGTTCAGCGCGAACGACGGGACCACGCCCAGCAGCAGGGTGACGATCACGCCGAGGGTGATGGCGGCCGTGGTGAACGCACCCGGCACGGTCACCGCGGGGCCGTCCACCGCCGGCTGCGAGAAGTACATCAGCACGATCACCCGGAGGTAGAAGAACGCGGCGACCGCGCTGAACACCAGCGCGACGACCACCAGTGGCGCCATCCCGTCCCGCAGGGCGGCCGAGAACACCACGAACTTCCCGACGAAACCGCTGGTGAGCGGGATCCCGGCGAGCGCGAGCAGCAGGAAGGTGAACACGCCCGCCAGCAGTGGCGAGCGTTTCGCCAGGCCGGCCCACGCCGACAGATGGGTCGCCTCGCCCGAGGAGTCCCGCACCAGCGACACCACACCGAACGCGGCGAGCGTGGTGAACCCGTAGGCCAGCAGGTAGAACAGTGTGCCCGACAGGCCCTGGTCGGTCATCGCGATGGTGCCCACGAGCAGGAACCCGGCGTGCGCGATGGACGAGTAGGCGATCATGCGTTTCACGTCGGTCTGGGTCAGGCCGAGGATGGCACCGACGGCCATCGACACGATCGCCACCGCCCACAGCACCCCGCGCCATTCCCAGCTGGTCGATTCGAAACCGACGGTGAGCACCCGCAGGATCGCGCCGAACGCGGCGACCTTGGTGCAGGCGGCCATGAACGCGGTAACCGGGGTGGGCGAGCCCTGGTACACGTCCGGGGTCCAGGTGTGGAACGGGCCCACGGATCCCTTGAACAGCAGGCCGACGACCAGCAGTCCCATGCCGACGAACAGCAGGGTGTCCGAGCGGTCCGAACCGGCCGCGGCGTGGGCGATGTCGGCGAGCTTGACCGAGTTGGCGTAGCCGTATAGCAGCGCCAGGCCGTACAGGAAGAACGCCGACGAGAACGCGCCGAGCAGGAAGTACTTGACCGCCGCCTCCTGAGACAGGAGACGACGGCGCCGGGCGAGGCCGCACATCAGGTACAACGGCAGGCTCAGCACTTCCAGCGCGATGAACATGGTGAGCAGGTCGTTGGCGGCACAGAAGGTCATCATGCCGCCGAGCGCGAACAGGGTCAGCGGGAAGACCTCGGTCTGCATCCCGGTGCTGCCCACCTGCGCCCGGTCCTGGAAGGTGCCGGGCCTGATGGACGCCTGGGCCACGAACGCGCCACCGGGCTCGATCGAGCGGTCCGCGATCAGCAGCACCGCCCCGATCGCCAGCGCGAGCAGCGTGCCCCACAGGAACAGCGCGGGTTTGTCCACCGAGATCGCACCGGCGAGCGTGGTGAGCCCGGCCTTGGGTGAACCGCTGACGTACACGACGAGCGCGACACCGGCGGCCACGATCGCGAGCAGGCTCAGCGTCACCTGCGCGGACCACCGGAGGTGCCGGGGCAGGAACGCTTCGAACAGCACGCTGACGCAGGCCGCCGACAGCACGACCAGCACCGGAAGGATCGCCGCGTAGTCGATCTGCGGCGTCGCGATCTGCCCCTGCTGGGCCAGTACCTCGATCACTTCGCCTGTCCTCCTTGCAGGGCCGAAAGCGTTGCGTCCACGGATGGTCCGACGGTGTCGAGCACCGGCTTCGGGTAGAAGCCGAGGCCGATGATCAGCACCACCATCGGCACCAGGATGGCCAGTTCCTTGCGGCCGAGATCCTTGATTCCCTTGCGGGCGCCCAGTTCCGGCGCGATCGCCGTACCGGGGCCTCCCCCGGCGCCCATCAGCGCGTCACCGCGCACCGGCCCGGTCATCAGGCGCTGGTACAGCCACAGCACGTAGGCCGCGGCGAGCACCATGCCCAGGGTGGCCAGCGTCGCGTACACCGGCTGGGTTTCGAACGAACCCAGCAGCACCAGGAACTCGCTGACGAACGAGTTGGTGCCCGGCAGGGACAAAGTGGACAGACCGGCAATCAGCAGCATGCCGCCCAGCAGCGGGGTCACCTTGTACATCCCGCCGTAGTCGGAGATCCGGGTGGACCCGCCACGCGCGATCACCAGGCCGAGCACCACGATCAGCATCCCGGTGGCCAGGCTGTGGTTGAGCATGTACGTCACCGAGCCCACGGTGGCCTGGCCGGTGAACGCGAAGATGCCGAGTGCGATGAATCCGAAGTGCGCGATGGACACGTAGGCGACGAACCGTTTCATGTCCTGCTGCCCCGCGGCCAGTATCGAGCCGTAGAGCACCCCGATCACCGCCAGCACCAGCACCAGCGGCGCGAGCGCCTTGCTGGCCTGCGGGAACATCGGCAGGTTGTACCGCAGGAAACCGAAGGTGCCGACCTTGTCCAGCACGCCGACCAGCAGTACCGCGATCCCGATGGGCGCCTCCCCGGCCGCGTCGGGGAGCCAGGTGTGGAACGGCACCAGCGGTGCCTTGATCGCGAACGCGAGGAAGAAGCCGAGGAACAGCCAGATCTGGGTGGAGGCCGGTGCGTCGCGCACGACGGTGACCAGGGTGGCCCAGTCGAAGGTGCCCTTGCCGAGCTTGTCCGCGGCGATCGAGTACGCCCCGATCGCCGAGGCGAGCATGATCAGGCCGCCGAGGAACGAGTACAGGAAGAACTTCACCGCCGCGTACTGCCGGTTCGCGCCGCCGTAGCCGCCGATCAGGAAGTACATCGGGATCAGCATGATCTCGAACAGCACGTAGAACAGGAACACGTCGGTGGCGGCGAACACCGCGATGGTCAGCGCCTCCTGCACCAGGATGAGCGCGAAGTACCCGCCGGCGCTGCGCCCCTCGGGCAGCCGGTCGGCGGGGCCGAGCGCGGCGAGCACGATGGGGACCAGGAACGCGATCACCGCGATCATGATCAGCGCGATGCCGTCCACCCCGAACGAGATGTGGATGCCGAAGGCCGGGATCCAGTCCATCGAGGTGGTCTGCTGCAGGCGGGCACCGCCGGGGTGGTAGCTCGCCCAGGTCGGGATGATCAGCGCGAGTTCCACGAGCGCGAACGCCAGTGCGGCGCGGGTCGCCAGCCGGTCGTCGCGCCGCAGCCCGGTGAGCACGAGCGCGCCGACGAGCGGCAGGAGGATGAGGGCAACCAACCAGCTCATGAGAACCTCACCAACAACAGGGCCGCGACCAGCACGAACGAACCGGCGAGCATCGACAGGGCGTACGAGCGGACGAACCCGGTCTGCAGCCGCCGCAACCGGCCCGATCCGCCGCCGAGCGCGGCGGCCAGCCCGTTCACCGCGCCGTCCACGCCTCGGCTGTCCAGGTAGACCGAGAACCGGGTGAGCCACAACCCTGGCCTCGCGACCAGCGCCTCGTTCAGCGCGTTGCCGTACAGGTCCTTGCGGGCGGCGCGGACCACCGCCGAGACCTCCTCCGGCCGTTCGACCGGGGTTTCGCGGCGGCCGACCACGAGCCAGGCGACCAGCACGCCGAGCGCGGCCAGCGCGATGGTGAGCCACGGGACGAGCGCGTGCGGGATGACCGTCTGCGCCGGTTCTTCCAGCGGGCCGAGCGACGGGACGAGCCAGTCGACCAGCCGGTGGCCGAGTGAGAGGAAGGCACCGGCGCCGACCGAGCCGACCGCGAGCACGATCATCGGCACGGTCATCACCGGTGGCGACTCGTGCGGGTGGTAATCCTTGCCGTCACTGGTCTTCAGGTCCTTCCAGCGTTCCTTGCCGAAGAAGGTCATCAGCATCAGCCGGGTCATGTAGAACGCGGTGAGCCCGGCGCCGAGCACCGCGGCGCCACCGAACACCCAGCCGCGCCAGCCCTCCTGGCCGAACGCGGCCTCGATGATCGCGTCCTTCGAGAAGTACCCGGACAGGAACGGGAACCCGATCAGCGCCAGGTAGCCGAGACCGAAGGTGACGAAGGTGATCGGCATCCGGCGGTAGAGCCCGCCGAAGCGGCGCATGTCCACCTCGTCGTTCATGCCGTGCATCACCGAACCGGCGCCGAGGAACAGCCCCGCCTTGAAGAAGCCGTGCGTGAGCAGGTGCATGATGCCCAGCGCGTAGCCGAACGGGCCGAGGCCGACGGCCAGCATCATGTAGCCGATCTGGCTGACGGTCGAGTAGGCCAGCACCTTCTTGATGTCGTCGTAGGCGCAGCCAATGATCGACCCGAGCAGCAGGGTGACCGTGCCGACCAGTGCGACGACCAGCCGCCCGTCCGCGGTGACGTTGAAGATCGGGTTCGCGCGGGCGATCAGGTAGACCCCGGCGGTGACCATCGTGGCGGCGTGGATCAGGGCCGACACCGGGGTCGGGCCCTCCATCGCGTCGGGCAGCCAGGCCTGCAGCGGGAACTGGCCCGACTTACCGCAAGCACCGAGCAGAAGCAGCAGGGCGATCGCGGTGACCACCCCGGCCGGGGCGTGGCCGATGCCCGCGAACACCCCGGCGTAGCTGACGCTGCCGATGTACTTGAACATCAGGAAGATCGCCAGTGCCAGGCCGACGTCGCCGACCCGGTTCATCAGGAACGCCTTCTTCGCCGCGGTGGCCGCCGACGGCCGGTCGGTGTACCAGCCGATGAGCAGGTACGAGGCCAGGCCCACGCCCTCCCAGCCGAGGTAGAGGGTGATGAAGTTGTTGCCCAGCACCAGAACCAGCATCGAGGCGACGAAGAGGTTCAGGTAGCCGAAGAACTTCCGGCGATCGGCGTCCGCCGCCATGTAGCCGATCGAGTAGATGTGGATCAGCGAGCCGACCCCGGTGATCAGCAGGACGAACACCAGCGACAGCGCGTCGATCCGGAACCCGAAGTCGACGTCGAGGCTGCCCACCGGGAACCACGAGTACAGCTTCGTGTCGACCGGGTCGCCGTTGCTCGAAAAGAACAGCACCAGGCCGTAGACGAAGGACGCGATGACGGTCGCGCAGCCGAGCAGGTGTCCCCACGCGCCGGTCCGCCTGCCGCCCGCGAGCAGGATCAGCGCGCCCAGGGCGGGAAAGGCGACCAGCAGCCACGATGATGCGATCACTTGAGCCTGCTCCTAGTACTTGAGGAGGTTGGTGTCGTCGACCGAGGCCGAACGCCGGGTCCGGAAGATCGACATGATGATCGCCAGCCCCACCACGACTTCGGCCGCGGCGACGACCATCACGAAGAACGCCATCACCTGGCCGCCGAGCCCGCCGTTCATCCGCGAGAACGTGACCAGCGTCAGGTTCACCGCGTTGAGCATCAGTTCGATGCACATGAACACGACGATGGCGTTGCGGCGTACCAGCACCCCGACCGCGCCGATCGAGAACAGCAGCGCGGACAGCAGCAGGTAGTAGGTGGGAGTCATCGGTCCTGCGCCCCCTCGGTTCCCTCGGCGCCCACCAGTGCGTGCGCGTCCGGTTCGGGTTCGGTGCCCTCGACGCGCTTCCGCTCGGCTTCCAGGCGGGCCGTGGGCGTGGATTCGATGATTTCGGAGAGCGATTCCGGGGCCACCGAACCGTCGGGCAGCAGCGCGGGGGTCGCCACCGAATGCGAGGTGGCGAAGACGCCGGGCCCCGGTTTCGGCGAGATCCGCTCGTACTCGCCGCGGAACCGGGCTTCGACGAGCTCCTTCTGGCTGCGGCGCCCCGTCTTGGGGGTGAACGCCAGCACCATCGCGCCGAGTGCGGCGGTGATCAGCAGGGCCGAGGTGAGCTCGAACGGGAACAGGAAGTCGGTGAAGATCAGGCGGCCGAGAGCGGCCGGGGTGCCGTTCGGGGCCGGTGCGGGCACCACCTTGGCCAGCGACCGGGTGAGCGCGGTGGCGATCAGCCCGGCGATGCCGATGCCGAGGACGCCCGCCCACAGGCGCTGTCCGCGAAGGACCTCCACCACCGAGTCGGAGCTTTCCCTGCCGACCAGCATCAGCACGAACAGGAACAGCATCATGATCGCGCCGGTGTAGACGATGATCTGGGTGAAGCCGAGGAACGGGGCCTGCTGCACCATGTAGAGCACCCCGAGCGAGAACATCGTCATCGCCAGGAACAGCGCCGAGTGCACGGCGTTGCGGGAGAAGATCAGCCCGAGCGCGCCGAGCAGCGCGATCGGGCCGAGGATCCAGAACGCGACGGCCTCGCCCGTGGAGACGGTCTGCTCCGCGGCCTGGGCCAGGATCAGGCTGGTCACTGGATGACCTCCTCACGTGAGGTCTCGACGGTTTCGCCCGAAGGCACGCCGCGATCGCGGGCGAGTTCGGGGCCGTTGACGTAGTAGTCCTGCTCGTCGTTGCCGAGCCGCATCGGGTGCGGCGGCTGCTCCATGCCGGGCAGCAGCGGGGCGAGCAGGTCCTCCTTGGTGTAGATCAACCGCTGCCGGTCGTCGTCGGCCAGCTCGTAGAAGTTGATCATCGTGAGGGACCGGGTGGGGCAGGCCTCGATGCACAGGCCGCAGCCGATGCAGCGCAGGTAGTTGATCTGGTAGTCCTTGCCGTAGCGCTCGCCCGGCGAGTACCGCGCCTCCTCGGTGTTGTCCCCGCCCTCGACATAGATCGCGTCGGCGGGGCAGGCCCAGGCACACAGTTCGCAGCCGACGCACTTCTCCAGCCCGTCGGGATGCCGGTTGAGCTGGTGCCGCCCGTGGTAGCGCGGCGCGGCGGGCGCGCCGGCCTCGGGATACTCCTCGGTCGCCACCTTCTTGAACATCATCGAGAAGGTGACCCCGAAACCCTTGAGGGGATCAAACATTCCCATCGGAACTCCCTACCTGGGCGGGTTCACCGGACCGCACGGCCCGGGGGCGCTTCTTCCTGGCGGCGGAGCGGTCCGGCACCGGCGGGACCTTCAGGTCCAGCGGGGGCAGCGGGTAGCCGCCGCCGGTGATCGGCACGCTGTCGGTGTCCGGCGGCACCTTCTTCTCGGGCACCAGCATCGCGATCGCGATGGCGACCACGATCACGATCCCCCCGCCGACGAGGATCTGGGCGGTGGTCAGTCCGCCGCTGTTGCGGATCGCGCGGATCGCCGTGATGACCACGATCCAGAGCAGGTTGACCGGCACCAGCACCTTCCAGCCCAGCTTCATGAACTGGTCGTACCGGAACCGCGGCAGCGTGCCGCGCAGCCAGATGAAGCCGAACAGCAGCGCGAACAGCTTGACGCCGAACCAGATCAGCGGCAGCCAGCCCTGGTTCAGCGGCGAGTCGAGCCCGACGAACGGGAACATCCAGCCGCCGAGGAACAGGGTGGTCGCGAACGCCGAGACGATCACCATGTTGACGTACTCGGCGAGGAAGAACATGGCGAACTTCATCGAGGAGTACTCGGTGTGGAAGCCGCCGACCAGCTCCGATTCGGCCTCGGGGAGGTCGAAGGGGGCCCGGTTGGTCTCGCCCACCATCGAGATCAGGTAGATCACGAAACTGGGCAGCAGGAGGTAGAAGTACCAGCCGTGCGACTGGGCGGCGACGATGTCGCCGGTGGACAGCGACTGCGCGTAGAGCACCACGCCCACGATGGACAGGCCCATCGCGATCTCGTACGAGATCACCTGCGCGGCCGAGCGCAGCCCGCCGAGCAGCGGATACGGCGAGCCCGAAGACCAGCCCGCCAGCACGATCCCGTACACCCCGACCGACGAGCAGGCCAGGATCACCAGCACGCCGACCGGCAGGTCCACCAGCTGCAGCACGGTCCGGTGGCCGAAGATCGACACCTCCGGGCCGAACGGGATCGCCGACAGCGCGATCAGCGAGGGGACCACCGCGATCACCGGGGCCAGGAAGTAGACCTTCCGGTCCGCGGTGTCGGGGATGATCTGCTCCTTGAACGGCAGCTTGATCGCGTCCGCGAGGGACTGCAGGTAGCCGCCCGGCCCGACCCGGTTCGGCCCCGGCCGGTTCTGCATCCGGCCGACCGCCTTACGCTCCCAGACGATCAGGAAGATCGTCATGATCGGCCCGATCAGCAGGATCACGACCGCCTTGAGCAGGATCAGCCACCACGGGTCGTCGGCCAGCAACTGGGCCCTGGTCAGGTGGTCGGCCTGAGCCAGCACCATTCCCGTCATCGGGCACCTCCCCGGATCGACACCACAGCTCCGTGCCCCACGCCGAGGGTGCGTCGCACGGTCGAGCCGGGCGAGTTGCCCGGCAGCCACACCACGTCCTCGGGCAGGTGCTCCTCGGCCTCGACCGGCAGGGTGACGGCACCCCGACCGGTCGACACCGTCACGGTCGGCCCGAGTTCGGCGGCGAGCTTCGGCGACACCCGGGCGACCACCCGGCGGGCGGTCCCGGCCAGGTGCGGCTCCGCCCGCTGCAGGGAGCCCTCGTCGAGCAGCAGCCGCCAGGTCGCCAGGCGCGCCTTGCCCTCGGGAAGCGTCAACCGGGCGCCGCGCACCGCTTTCTCGGCGGTGAAGGACGCCCGCACGGCAGTGGGACCGAGGCGGGAGAAGTCCCCGTAGGCGGCCGCGGGCGTCTGGGTGAACAGGTCCGCGTCCATCTCGACGGCCAGCGTGTCGAGCACCCGGCAGTCGGACAGCGCGCCGGTGTTCTCGATGGTGATGTCGAACTCGCGGCGGCGGCCTTCCCAGTCGAGGTAGCTGCCCGCCTTCTCGGCGTCCGGCGCGATCGGCAGCACCACGTCGGCGTGCTCGGTGACGCCGCTCGGCAGCAGTTCCAGGCTCACCACGAACTCCGCGCGGGCGAGCGCCCGGCGGGCCAGTTCGGGATCGGGCAGATCGTCCGGGTCGACCCCGCCCACCACCACACCGGCCAGGTCGCCCTCGGCGAGCGCGGCGAGGATGCCGCTGGTGTCCCGTCCCGGCTCGGCGGGCAGCGAGACGCGCCAGGCGGCCTCGACCTCGGCACGGGCCCCGGCGTCGGTGACCGGGCGGCCGCCCGGCAGCAGGGCCGGCGCCGCACCGGCTTCGAGCGCCCCGCGCTCGCCGGCCCGGCGCGGGATCCAGGCGATCTTCGCCCCGGTCCGCTCCGAAAGCCGGTCCAGCGCCGAGAACAGGCCGGGGATCTCCGCGGCCCGCTCGCCGACCAGGATCACCGCCCCGTCGGCGGCCAGTGCCGCGTCCAGGTCCGGCGCGTGTTCGGCAAGGCCCTCGATCGCGGCGGCCTCGCCGCCGGGCTCGCAGGCGAGCAGTTCACCGGAGGTCCTGCGCACCGCGGGGGTGCGCCACTGTCCGATGTGGACGACCCTGGTCCCGCGCTTGCGGGCCGCCTTGCGCAGCCGCAGGAAGACGATCGGTGATTCCTCCTCCGGCTCGAAGGCCACGCACAGCACTGTCGGCGCGTGTTCCAGCGACGCGTACGACACCCCTGTCTCGGGCGTCGTCCCCACCACATGCGCCGCGAGGAAGGACAGCTCCTCGGCGGAGTGCGGGCGGGCGCGGAAGTCGATGTCGTGGGTTCCCAGCGCGACACGGGCGAACTTGGCGTAGGCGTAGGCGTCCTCGAAGGTGAGCCTCCCACCGGCCAGCATCGCGGCGCCCTTGCCGTCGCGTGCCTTCGCCAGGCCCGCCGCGGCCACCCGGAGGGCCTCGGTCCACGAGGCTTCCTTGAGCTCGCCATCGGCATCGCGCACCAGCGGCCGCCGGAGCCGCTCCGGCACCTCCGCGTACCGGAACGCGAACCGGCCCTTGTCGCACAGCCATTCCTCGTTGACGTCCGGATCGTTCCCGGCGAGCTTGCGCATCACCTTGCCGCGCCGGAAGTCGGTGCGCTCGGCGCAGCCCGACGCGCAGTGCTCGCACACGCTCGGCGAGGACACCAGGTCGAACGGGCGGGACCGGAACCGGTACTGCGCACTGGTCAGCGCGCCGACCGGGCAGATCTGGATGGTGTTGCCGGAGAAGTACGACTGGAACGGCTCCCCCGAGGACGTCCGCCCCGCCGCATCCAGCACGTCCGCGGTCTGCCCGGTCCCGATCTGCTGCTGCGCGCCCCGCTCCAGCAGATCGATGAACGGGTCACCGGCGATCTGCGCGGAGAACCGGGTGCACCGCTGGCACAGCACGCACCGCTCGCGGTCCAGCAGGACCTGCGTGGAGATCGGCAGCGGCTTCGGGAAGGTGCGCTTCTTCTCCACGAACCGGGAATCGGTCCGGCCGTGCGCCATCGCCTGGTTCTGCAGCGGGCACTCGCCGCCCTTGTCGCAGATCGGGCAGTCCAGCGGGTGGTTGATCAGCAGCAGTTCCATCACGCCCTGCTGCGCCTTGTCCGCCACCGGCGAGGTCAGCTGCGTCCTCACCACCATGCCGTCGGCCACCGTCATCGTGCACGAGGCCTGCGGCTTCGGCATCGGCCGTCCGCCCAGCTCCACCTCGACCAGGCACTGGCGGCAGGCGCCCGCCGGGTCGAGCAGCGGGTGGTCGCAGAACCGCGGGATCACCGTGCCGAGCCGTTCGGCGGTGCGGATCAGCAACTCACCCTTCGGGGCGATCACCTCTTCGCCGTCGATGGTGAGCTTGACGTGGCCCTCGGGCACCGGGGTTTCCGGCCGTTCCGTACCGGATTTCTCACTGGGTGCGATCGTCATGCCTGTGCTCCCACCAGCTGGGGCTCGGCGCCCTGGTCGCCCTGCTGCTCGCACAGCGCAAGGAACTCGTCCCGGAAGTACTTGATACCGCTGGTGATCGGGCTGACCGCACCGTCACCCAGCGCGCAGAACGCGCGGCCGAGGATGTTGTCGCAGACGTCGAGCAGGGTGTCGATGTCCTCCTTGGTGCCCCTGCCCGCCACCATCCGCTCCAGGATGTGCGCGAGCCAGTAGGTGCCCTCGCGGCAGGGCGTGCACTTGCCGCACGACTCGTGCTCGTAGAACTTCGTCCACTTCATCACGGCCCACGGCACCGACACCGTTTCGTTGAAGACCTGGACGGCGGTCGTGCCGAGCATCGATCCCGCTTCGGCGGCCCCTTCGAAGTCCAGCGGCACGTCCAGGTGTTCGGGGGTGAACAGCGGGGTCGAGGACCCGCCCGGGGTCCAGAACTTCAGCGGGATGCCGTCCTTCATGCCCCCGGCCAGCTCCAGCAGTTCCCGGAGCGTGGTGCCGAGCGGGGCCTCGTACTGGCCGGGGCGCTCGACGTGCCCGGAGATGGAGTAGATCTTCGGGCCGGGCGACTTTTCCCGGCCCATCTTGCGGAACCAGTCGGCCCCGCCGTTGACGATGTAGGGCGCGCTCGCGATCGTCTCGACGTTGTTCACCGTGGTGGGCGCCGCGTAGAGCCCGGCGGCGGCCGGGAACGGCGGCTTCAGCCGCGGCTGGCCGCGGCGGCCCTCCAGCGAGTCGAGCAGCGCGGTCTCCTCACCGCAGATGTAGGCACCGGCACCCGCGTGGACGGTGATGTCCAGATCGAAGCCCGAACCGAGGATGTTCTTGCCGAGGTAACCGGCCTGGTAGGCCTCCCGCACCGCCGAGTTCAGCCTTCGGATGCAGTGCAGTGCTTCGCCCCGGACGTAGATGAAGCAGCGGTGCGACCGCATCGCGTACGAGGCGATGACACAGCCCTCGATGAGCGAGTGCGGGTCCGCCATCATCAGCGGGATGTCCTTGCAGGTCCCCGGTTCCCCCTCGTCCGCGTTGATCACGAGGTAGTGGGGCTTGTCCTCGTTGGGGGGCATGAAGGACCACTTCACCCCGGCCGGGAAGCCCGCGCCGCCGCGGCCGCGCAGCCCGGCGTCCTTGATCAGCTGCACGAGCTGTTCCGGGGTGCCCGCAAGCGCCTTCCGGAGCGCGGTATAGCCCTCGAGCCGTTCGTAGGTCTCCAGCCGCCACGAGTTCGGTGACAGCCACCGCTTGGTGAGGACGGGAGTCAGCGGATCCGTCATTTCGCCTGTACCTCCGGTAGCGGGGCATCCTCCATGACCGGCGCCGTCCAGCCCCGGTCGGCCGCCAGCCGCGCGCCGCGCAGCGTTTCCGGCGCCTGCGATGGACCGTCCACTTCGGAACGGAAGGTCTCCTCGTCTTCCGGGAAGAACCCGGCGAGGCGCAGTTCGGCACCGCGGAAGTCGGTCAGCGGTGCGCCGCGGGTCGGCGGCGGCTTTTCCCCGCGCCGCAAGGCATCCACCAGTTCCGCGGCCGATTCCGGCGTCTGCTTGTCGTAGTACTCGTAGTTGACCTGCAGCACGGGGGCCAGATCGCAGGCGGCGAGGCATTCCGCGTGTTCCAGGGTGATCGAACCGGGCTCACCCGGATCCCCTGCGGTCTCCTCGTGGCCGACGCCGAGACGCTCCTGCAGCTTCTGGTAGATCGCGTCGCCGCCGAGCGCCGCGCACAGCGTGTTGGTGCAGACGCTGACCAGGTGCTCACCGCACGGCCGCCGCTTGTACATGGTGTAGAACGTGGCGACCGCGCCGACCTCGGCCTCGGACAGGCCGAGCTGGGCGGCGCAGAAGTCGATGCCCTCCTGGCTGACATGGCCCTGCACGGACTGGACCAGGTGCAGCATCGGCAGCAGCGCCGACCGCGACTGCGGATACCGGCCCATCAGGTCCTGGGCCTTGGCCACGACATCGGGTCCGAACAGCTCGGACCGGGGTTCGGTGCTCATCGGTCCACCCCTCCCATCACCGGGTCGATGGAGGCCACCGCGGCGATCACGTCGGCCACCAGGCCGCCCTCCGACATCGCCGGCATCGACTGCAGGTTCACGAAACTCGGCTCACGGACATGCACCCGCATGGGCCGGGTGCCCCCGTCAGACACGACGTGGAAGCCCAGCTCGCCCCGCGGGGACTCGACCGGCGCGTACACCTGGCCCGCAGGCACCTTGAAGCCCTCGGTGACCAGCTTGAAGTGGTGGATCAGCGACTCCATCGACTGGCCCATGATCTTGCGGACGTGTTCGAGCGAGTTGCCCATGCCGTCACTGGAGATCGACAGCTGCGCGGGCCAGGCGATCTTGCGGTCCTCCACCATCACCGGGCCGGGCTCGAGCTTCTTCAGCGCCTGCTTGATGATCCGCAGCGACTGGTGCATCTCCTCGACGCGGCACAGGTAGCGGGCCCAGCAGTCGGCCTCGGTCGAGGTGGGCACGTCGAACTCGAACTCCTCGTAGGAGGAGTACGGCTCCACCTTCCGCAGGTCCCACGGCAACCCGGCCGAGCGCAGCACCGGCCCGGTCACGCCGAGCGCGAGGCAGGCGTCCACCGGCAGGTACCCGACGCCCTTGAGCCGGTTGCGCCAGATGGGCTGACCGGTGAACAGCTTGTCGTACAAGGGAAGGCGCTGGTCCATCACCTTGACGAAGTCGCTGATCTTCTGGTGCGCGTCGGTGGGCAGGTCCTGCGCGATCCCGCCGGGACGGATGAACGCGTGGTTCATCCGCAGCCCGGTCAGGTACTCGAGCAGGTGCAGCACTTCTTCGCGTTCGCGGAAGCCGAGCGTCATCGCCGTGGTGGCACCCAGTTCCATCCCGCCGGTGGCGATGTAGACCAGGTGCGAGCCGATCCGGTTGATCTCGCACAGCAGGACCCGGATCAGCTGGGCCCGCCTCGGCACCTCGATCCTCAGCAGCTTCTCCACCGCGAGGCAGTAGCCGAGCTCGTTGAACAGGGGCGACAGGTAGTCCATGCGGGTCACGAAGGTGACGCCCTGGGTCCAGGTCCGGTACTCCAGGTTCTTCTCGATCCCGGTGTGCAGGTACCCGATCACCGAACGCAGCTGGGTGACCGTCTCGCCTTCCAGTTCCAGCACGAGCCGGAGCACGCCGTGCGTGGACGGGTGCTGCGGGCCCATGTTGATGACCATGCGCTCGTCGTGGATGGCGTCGGTGAGGACGTCGTCCCAGTCACCGCCGCTGACGTGGTAGATCCGGCCTTCGGTGGTCTGCCGGGATTCCGCGTAATCCACACCGTTGGTGCTGTCGGCCCCTTCGGCCGTGGTGTCGGTGCCGGTCGTGACGTCCGAGAGTCGTTCGGTGGTCATGAGTAGGCCCTCCGCTGGTCCGGCGGCGGGATCTCCGCGCCCTTGTACTCCACGGGGATCCCGCCGAGCGGGTAGTCCTTGCGCTGCGGGTGCCCGTCCCAGTCGTCCGGCATCAGGATCCTGGTCAGCGCCGGATGGCCGTCGTAGACGATGCCGAACATGTCGTAGGTCTCCCGCTCCTGCCAGTCGGCCGTCGGATAGACCTCGACGACGGAGGGCACGTGCGGGTCGGCGATCTCGAGGGTGACCTCCAGGCGGATGCGGCGCCGGTAGGTCATCGACGTCAGGTGGTACACTGAATGCAGCCGCTGCGGCACGTCGGGTCCGTAGTCCACACCGGACACCGAGCTGCACAGTTCGAACCGCAGTCCCGGATCGTCCCGCAGCATCCGGCAGATCGCCACCAGATGCGTCTTTTCCAGGTACAGCGTGATCTCCCCGCGGTCCACGGTGATCTGCTGCACCGTCTCGGCGGGGATCCCGTGCTCGCTCAGCGCCGCGAAGAACTGATCGGCGAACTCGTCGAACCAGCCCCCGTAGGGGCGTTCCGCGGGCGGCGGGGAGTAGGCGGGCAGCCGCAGCCCGCCGTAACCCGAGGTGTCACCGCTGCCGCGGACCCCGAACATCCCCCGGCGCTCGTGGCCGGCGACCACCGGCTGTGCCGGGCGGACACCCTGCGGTTCGAGCCCGTTCTCGGCGCGCTGGGCGCTCGAGGACTCGCCGCCGGTCTCCGGCTTGCTCACTTCGTCACTGGGCATTCGCGGATCACTTCTTCGCGTACTTGATCGACGAGGGGATGAGTGCGGTCCGCTGCCCCGCCCGGAGCGCCGCTCGGCGCGGGCCCATCGGTTCGTCCTGGATCTTGGCGTGCAGCTTGAGAATCGCGTCGAGCAGCATTTCCGGCCTTGGCGGGCAGCCGGGCAGGTACATGTCGACCGGGACGATGTGGTCGACCCCCTGCACCACGGCGTAGTTGTTGAACATCCCGCCCGAGGAGGCGCACACGCCCATCGCCAGCACCCAGCGCGGCTCGGCCATCTGGTCGTAGATCTGCCGCAGCACCGGCGCCATCTTCTGGGTCACCCGGCCCGCGACGATCATCAGATCCGCCTGGCGCGGGGTCGCGCTGAACCGCTCCATGCCGAAGCGGGCGATGTCGTAGCGCGAACCGCCGGTGGTCATCATTTCGATCGCGCAGCAGGCGAGCCCGAAGGTGGCGGGCCACAACGAGTTCTTGCGCGCCCAGTTGACCAGGCCTTCCAGGCTGGCCAGCAGGATTCCGTTGGGGAGCTTCTCTTCCAGACCCATGGCGCTAGTTCCAATCCAGTCCGCCGCGCCGCCACACGTAGGCGTAGGCGAAGCCGACCGTGGCGATGAACAGAAAGATCTCCACCAGGCCGAACAGGCCGAGCGCGTCCGCCGAGACCGCGAACGGGTAGAGGAAGACCATCTCGATGTCGAACAGGATGAACAGCATCGCGGTGATGTAGTACGCGACCGGCATCCGGCCGCCGCCCACCAGCGGCTGGGGTGAGGGTTCGATGCCGCATTCGTAGGCCTGGAGCTTCGCCCTGTTGTACCGGCTCGGCCCGACGAGCGGCCCGAGGAGCACGGAGAACACGGCGAACGCGGCCGCCAGGACGAACAACAGGACCAGTGGCACGTACATCCCGGGGCCGGTGGGGCTCACCGAAGCGCCTTGCGCCGTCAGCACGGTATGCACCATCCCTTCCGCACCGTCGCGGAGTCTGTCGCGACTTCGCATGCGACGACCATCACACCGTTTGTGAATTTGTTCACAAGCCAACCGACGAAGTTGTGAACCCGTTCACAAAGCACGGGGGCAGTGTAGGACTTTCCTCACACCGTTGTCGCGGGGTCCTCGAGTTAAGGCGGACCTAACCCCAGAATGCCCCGAAAGGGGGCAGCAAGCCCACTACCTGGGAGGAAAGGATCAAGATCGAGTCCGGCGCCCGGTTATACGGAGAGTCAATGTGACATAACCCACGTGGGGGTGGTCACACGCTCGGGGTAAGACGGGCGGCGACCGAGATCATCCGGTCCACCGCGTCCCCGCCCTTGGCGTCGTAACAGCCGGAAAGGCCCTTGTAGATGAGCGGAATCAGCGGGTTGACCCGCAACCCGTAGCGGGTCGCGACCCGCATCACCTTCGGGTACCCGATGGCCTTCGCGAACAGGTTGCCGAGCCGGTAGTACCCGCCCATCAGTTCCTTCAGTGCCCGTGGGTAACCGAGCAGCGCCCGCTCACGGGACGGGCCCGCCGGGCGGGCCAGCGCCTGCACCACGAACTCGGCGGCCAGCTGCGCCGACTCCATCGCCGAGGAGATGCCCTCACCGTTGAACGGACTGACCATGCCCCCGGCGTCGCCGAGCAGCAGTAGCCCGTCCCGGTAGTGCGGCGTGCGGTTGAAGCCCATCGGCAGTCCCGCCCCGCCTATCCGGCCGATGGCGTTCTCCTCGCGGTAGCCCCATTCCTCGGGGGTGGAGTCCAGCCACGAACGCATCAGCGCGCGGTAGTCGGTGTTCCGGAACGCCTTCGACGTGGAGAGCATGCCCAGCCCGACGTTCACCGTGCCGTCGCCGAGCGGGAACGCCCAGCCGTACCCCGGCAGCAGCTTCGGATCGCGCGGGTCGCTGCGGTCCCACAGCTCGAGGTGCCCCTCGATGAACGCGTCGTCGTGCCGCGGGCTCCGGTAGTACCGGCGCACCGCGACGCCCATCGGGCGTTTCTCGTTCTTCTCGATGCCGACCGAAAGCGCCAGCCGGGCGGACACCCCGTCGCAGGCCAGCACCAGGGGCGCGAAGTAGCTCACCGGCGTCTTGTCCGGACCGGTCTTCGCGGTGACGCCGATGACGCGGCCGGTCCGCTCGTCGGTGATCGCCCCGGTCACCGAGGTCCGCTCCAGCAGCCGTGCCCCCGCCTTCACCGCGGTCTTCGCCAGCAGCTCGTCGAAGTCGTGCCGGGTCCGCGAGACCCCGTAGGGCGGGAAACTGGTCAGCTCGGGCCAGTCCAGTTCGAGGGTGAGCTCGCTGGTGAGGATGCGCAGGCCGCGGCTGTGCTGCCAGCCCGCCTCGGGGCTGGTGTCGATGCCCAGGTCGATCAGCTGCTTCACGCCGCGGGGCGTGATGCCGTCGCCGCAGACCTTCTCGCGGGGGAAGGTGGTCTTCTCCAGCACGAGGACGTCGACCCCGGCGCGGGCGAGGTAGGTGGCCACGGTGGACCCGGCAGGGCCGGCCCCGACGACGATTACCTGCGCGTCCTGCGTCATGCGTCGAAGTCTACGGGGCCTTCTCGACCGGCTTGGTGGCCCGATGGATCGCGACGGCCCCGAAGGTGAGGTTGAGCCATTCGACGTCGCTCCAGCCCGAAGACGCGATCATCTCCGCCAGCGTGCGCTGGTCCGGCCAGGTCAGCATGGATTCGGCGAGGTAGGCGTACGCCGCGGGGTTGGACGAGGTCAGCCTGCCGACGAGGGTCATCGCGCGCACGATGAACTTCCGGTACAGGAACCGGATCGGACCGAAGGCCGGCGTAGACACCTCGCAGATCACCAGCCGCCCGCCCGGCCGTACCACGCGGGCGATCTCGGTCAGCGCGGCCTTGGTGTCGACGAAGTTGCGGATGCCGAAGCTGATCGTGGCGGCGTCGAAACTGTTGTCCCCGAAGGGAAGGTGCAGCGCGTCCGCGGCGACCATCGGCACCCCGCGGTGCTTGCCGCTGGTCAGCATGCCGAGTGAGAAGTCCGCGGCGAGGCACCAGGCGCCGCCCCGCGTGTACTCGCTGGTGGACACCCCGGTGCCCGCGGCGAGGTCGAGGACCTTCTCGCCGGGCCGCGCGTCCAGCACTCGTGCGGTTGCGGTGCGCCAGCGCCGGTCGAACCCGAAGGTCATGAACGAGTTGGCCCGGTCGTAGCCGGCCGCGACGCCGTCGAACATGGCGGCGACCTCGTGCGGGTCCTTGTCGAGGTTCGCTCGGGACATGGCACCAACCTAAACCGCCGGATCCGGCGCGGATGCCGCGGGCCGAGCAACGCGCCGAAGCGCTTCACCCGGCGGGGCGTTCCCCGAGGACCGACAGCATCGCCTCGACCGACGCGGGCCAGGTGAACTCCTCCGCCCGCGCACGCGCCGCGGCACGGCGCGCCGGTTCGGGCGTGGCGAGCAGACCGGTCACCGCGGAGGCGAAGGCGTCCGGCGCGTCCGCGACGGCCGCACCGCATCCGGGCCGCACGATCTCCCGCAGCGCGGACGAGGCGGAGACGACCACCGGCGTGCCCGAGGCCAGCGCTTCGAGCGCCGCGAGACCGAAGGTCTCGTGCGGTCCCGGTGCGAGCGAAACGTCCGCGCTCGCCAGCAGGCGAGCCACCTCCCTCCGGGCGGTCAGGAAACCCAGGAACGTCACGGGAAGTCCGCGCGCGCGGCGTTCCAGCGCCCGGCGGCGCGGCCCGTCGCCCGCGATCACCAGCCGGACCCGGTCACCGGCCGCGGTGAGCTCGGCCACCGTGTCCACACTGCGCTCCACGTGCTTCTCCGGCGACAGGCGTCCACAATGGACGATGAGAGCGTCGGCGCCGCTGGCCAGTTCTCTGCGCCAGCCGGGATCGCGCAATCCGGGGGTGAACGTCGCCAGGTCCACCCCGAGCGGTACCCGGCACACGTTGGGGGCCCCGATGCGGTCGAACTCCTCCCGTGCGAACGCGGTGGTGCAGACCACCTGGTCGTAGCCGCGCGCCATCCTGGCGTTGGCCACGTCCGCGACCCGCCGCGCCAGCGGGCCCGGCAGCAGGAACTGCGCCAGCAGGCGGTCCAGCCGCTCGTGCGAGATCACCACGCTCGGCACGCCGTGGCGGCGCGCCCACGCCCCCATCCCGCGCAGCGTCAGCCGGTCCGACACCTCCAGCCGGTCCGGCCGCAGCCGGCGCACCAGCGCGCGCACGCGGTACGGATCGACCGCGCGGTACCCCGCCGTGCCGGGGATTTCCGGCGCGGGAAGGGAAAACCGCCGCACGCCGGTCGGCAGCACCTCGTCGGCGTAGCGCCTGCCCGGCACCACGAGCGTCACCCGATGCCCGTCGGCGACGTAACCGGCGCCCAGATGGTGCAGCGCCGTGCGCAGACCGCCCGAGCGCGGGCCGTAGAAGTTGGCCAGCTGGACGATGTGCATCGGCGCTCAGGCGGCGCGCGCCACGCGCTCGGTCACGGCCTGGTAGTGCCCGACGAGCTCCGCGCACACCGCGGGCCAGGTGCGCCCGAGCACCACCCGCCGGGCCTTGCGGCCGAACCGCGCCCGCAGTTCCGGATCGCGCAGCTCGCCCACGCGCCTCACGAGTTCGCGCTCGAAACCCACCCGGTCGGCGGGCAGCAGGTGACCGGTCCGCCCGGGCAGCACGAGATCCTTCGGTCCGCCCGCATCCGGCGCCAGCACCGGGAGCCCGGAGGCCATCGCCTCCTGCACCGCCTGGCAGAACGTCTCGTACGGTCCCGTGTGGACGAACACGTCGAGGCTGGCGTATGCGGCCGACAACTCGTCGTCGTAAAGCGCACCGAGAAACGCCGCCCCCGGCAGCCGTTCCCGCAACGCGGGCAGTTCCGGGCCGTCCCCGACCACGACCACCCGCACCCCGGGCATCCCGGCCAGCGCCACCAGCCGGTCGACCTCCTTCTCCGGTGCGAGCCTGCCCACGAATCCGACCAGGAGCTCGCCGTGCGGCGCGAGCCGCGCCCGCAGTTCCGGATCGGCGTGCGCCGGGGAGAACCGGTCGACGTCGACCCCTCTTCCCCATCTGTGGACCCGCGGAATGCCCTGCTCGCGCAGCGCTTCCACGGAATGCGTCGACGGGGCGAGCGTGCGGTCGGCCTTGGAGTGCAGCCTGCGCACCCAGCGCCAGGCGGCCCTGGCACCGAGGCGGAGGCCGTATGCCGTGGCGAAACCGGCGATATCGGTCTGGTAGACCGCGACCGCGGGCACCCGCAGGCGCCGCGCCGCGGCCAGCCCCCTCGCCCCCACCACGAACGGCGAAGCCAGGTGCACCACATCGGGCCGGAAGGCGGTCAGCGCGGTCAGCACGGTCCGCGTCGGCAACCCGATCGGCAGCGAGTTGACCACCGGCAGGTCCACCGCCGGGATCCGGACCACCGGCGCCCCCCGGTACTCGAGCGGGCCGGTCAGCCCCGGCGCGACCACGAGCACCTCGTGGCCGCGGTCGCGCAGGTGTTCCACCACGCGGAGCACGGAGTTGGTCACGCCGTTCACCTGCGGGAGGAAGCTTTCGGTGACGATGGCGACGCGCACCACCCGAAGGTCCCATCCGGTCCGGTTCGCCGGGAGAAGGCCGTGTAACCAGTGCGCTAACGCTGCCGGAACTTCTCGAACCCCCCGCCGGGCGCCCGAAAGACGGCACCCGATTGGGCTGAGAGGGTGACACACTTCATCTCGCCGTAGCGTTCCATACACTCGGCACCGCCACACTAGGCGAGCATGACCCTCTTATCCGCGCGCCCGTCCCAGCCGGTCGAGCCCGGCCTGCTGTCGCGAGCGCTCGAAGTAGCGGGCCGGCTGGCCAACGACGCCACGGACGTGATCACCGCGACCGCCGGGCGCGGCGCGCATCCGGACGTCAGGGACTCCCCCTTCGACTGGGTCACCGACACCGATCGGACCCTCGAACGGCACACGCGCCGCGTGCTGACCACCGAATTCCCCGGAATCCCCGTCGTCGGCGAGGAATACGGTGCGGACGTCGGCGCCCAGCAGGCGCCGTACCGGTGGGTGGTCGACCCGGTGGACGGCACCGCGAACTACGTCGCCGGGGTGCCCTGGTGCGCCTACAGCCTCGCGCTGGTGGACGCCTCCGGACCGGTGGTCGGGGTGGTCGCCGATCCCTATCGCGGCCAGATCTACGCGGCCGCCCGCGGCCGCGGCGCACGAGCCAACGGCCGGCCGGTGCGCCTGCTGGACCGTGACGGCACCGCGGGCGCGATCGTCTGCACCGAACTGGCGCGCAAGGGACCGTGGCCGGGCATGGGCGGGTTCATCGAGCGCGCCGCCGAGGCCCATGCCGGGGTTCGCGTGCTCGGCTCGGCGGCACTGTCGATCGCCCAGGTCGCGCTCGGCCACGCGGCGGCCGCGGTGCTGCACAGCTACCACGAATGGGACGTGGCAGGTTCGGTCGCGCTCGCCATCGAGGCGGGCGCCGTGGTGCTGGACCGTCACGGCGAGGGCACCGCACTGCCCGCGGACGGCTTGCTCGTCGCCGCGCCGAGTGTGGCCGAGCAGGTGCTCTCATGGTGGCAGGATTCGGCCCGCAGAGCCGAAAATCGGATGTAAGACGCAAACGTCCGCAAAAACAGCCGAGATCGTTATTCACTCACACAACGGCGGAACGCTCCCGTAGGGTTCGGCGTCTCAGCACGCGTCCCCTGCGAAGACCTGGAGCACAAGTGATCATCTACGGCTACCGGCGCAAGGTCCACGACCTGACCACCGCGACCTACCTCTGCACCCAGTGCAACAACCCCACCGCGCACGCGCTGCGCCGCGCGGTCACGAAGTTCACGCTGTTCTTCATCCCGCTGTTCCCGATCGCGTCGCGCTACTTCACCGTGTGCACGTTCTGCGGGGCCACGAACAAGCTCACCAAGGCGCAGGCCATGCAGGTGCAGGAGATGAACGCCCAGCAGGCGGTGGCGCCCACTCCCGTGGCCCAGCAGCAGATGATGGCGCCCCAGCCGCAGGCCGGAATGCCGGGCGTGCCCGGCATGCAGCAGCAGATGCCCCCGGCTGGTTACCCCCAGCAGCAGCAACCGGGTGGATACCCGCAGCAGCAGCCGGGTCCCTACGGACCTCAGTGACGTCCGTGACGTCAGTGACGTCACTGACCCGGTAACCCGCTACTGGCCGGGCAGGGCGGCGGCGGCCATCGCGGTCTGCTGCCGCGCCCGGTGGCGCATCCACCACAGCAGCGAACCCGCCACCAGCCAGGTGACCAGCACCGTGCTCCCCAGCGGCAGCAGGGTCCGCACGGCGGTCCGGCCCGCGACCCTGGCCAGCTCCGGATTGGTGGTGTCGTATTCGACGCGCACCAGATCGCCCGCGGCCAGCCCGCTCGGGTAGAGCACCCCGTTCGCGGGGATGTGCACGACGCCGTCCGGCGTCTCGAACCGGATGATCGCGCGGTCCCAGGACACCGCGTTCACGTCGGCGGTGGTCACCCCGAGATGACCGGAAATGGCCTGGTCGTTGCGGATGGCGGCGAGCAGCAGACCGACGCAGAGCGCGGTGAGCAGCCCCGCGACGCCGAGCAGGACACGGCGCGCGAAGCGCTGCCGTCGTTCGCTGGTCGTCACGGCACCGAGCATAGAGGTCCTCCCGTGTCCCACGCCCAGCCACGCGAGTCCGGCAACGGGCTGAGCGTGGAACACGGGCGGGCGTCAGTACTGGCGGGCCTGCGCCAGCGACTCGTGGGTGCTCTTGATCTTGGCGTACGCCTTGGGCTGCCCCTGGGTGCGGAACGGGGCCGCCCCGTTCGGGCCGACGGCGGGCTTGCCCTTGGTGAACAGCCAGGTGGTGAACAACTCGTGCAGCGAGCGGCCGGAAACCCGTTCGGCCAGCGCGATGAACTGCTCGATGCGCGCCGAGCCGCCCTTGTGCTCGGCCACCCACGTCTTCAGGATCGTGAAGAACGCGGCGTCGCCGACGGTGGTGCGCAGGGCCTGCAAGGCCATCGCCCCGCGGTCGTACACGGCGTCGTCGAACTGCTTGGCCGCGCCCGGATCACCGGGCAGCACCTGCCAGAAGGCGTTGTCGGCCGGGTAGGAGTCGTAGACGTATTGCGCGAGTTCGGCCGGCGTGCCCTCGCCCTCGTGCTCCGCCCACAGGTACTCGGCGTACGAGGCGAATCCCTCGTTGAGCCAGATGTCGCTCCAGCGCCCCAGCGAAACCGCGTCCCCGAACCACTGGTGCGCGTTCTCGTGCGCCACCACGGAGGTGTTGCTCCCGGCCCGGAAGAACTTGCCGCTGTAGACCGGGCGGGTCTGCGCTTCGAGCGCGAAGGACAGCCCCGGCGAGACGACTCCGCCCTGTGCCTCGAACGGATAGGGGCCGAACTGGGTGGCGAGGAACTCGTCGATCTCCGGGGTGCGCTCGACGCTGGCCTTCGCGGCGTCCAGCGAATCGCCGATGGCCGGGTCGTAGGCGGTGATGAACGGCTTGCCGTCGGGGGTGGCCGACTGGTTGATCTCGAACTTCCCGACCTCCAGCGTGGCCAGGTAGGTGGCCTGCGGCCGCGTGCTGCGCCAGTACCAGCGGGTCCACCCAGCCCGCTGCTGGGTGCGCCGGACCAGCGTGCCGTTGGACAGCGCGGCGACGCTGTCCGGCACCTCGACCGAGACGTCGTAGGTCGCCTTGTCCGTCGGGTGGTCGCTGGCCGGGAACCACCACTGGGAGCTCTGCGGCTCGTCGACCGCGAGCGCGCCGTCGGCGGTCTTCTTCCAAGCCGTGTAACCGTCGATGACGACCTTGGACGGGGTGTCCGCGTAGTTCACCACCACGGTGATCATCCGGCCCTTTTCCAGCGGCCGGGCCGGGGTGACGACGAGCTCGCCCGACTCCTTGGGGTCGACGTGGAAGGTGGCGGGCAGGTTGTCGACGCGGATCGAGTTGACGTGCAGGCCGAAGTCGAGGTCGAAGCTGCTCAGGTCCTGGGTAGTGGTGGCGAGGATGGTCGTGGTGCCGGACAGCAGGTCGGTCGCGGGCTGGTAGGTCAGGCGGATGTCGTAGTGCGCGACGTCGTATCCGCCGTTTCCGGCGTAGGGGTAGTAGGGATCGCCGACCCCGGAGGAGCCCGGGGCCGGCGCGGCGGTGGCGGTGCTGGCGAGAAGGACGCTCGCGATGCCCGTGGCGATTGCCCCCAGGCCCGCATGGGTTCGCAGACGCATGGCGGCGAAAGTAACCGGAAAACAACCAACCGGATACAGCCATAAGAAGGGTCTTACCGGCAGATACGCCCGAATGGCCTAGCACGCTCCGCCGGATATCGCACTTTTACGTAAAAGTGCGCCCCAGGGCACCGGAGACGGCCGCGCGCATCCGCCCGTGCAGATCGCGATGGCGGGACCGGTCCACCCGTACTTCGACCACGCGCAGGCCCGGTGCCGGGGCGAGCGCCTCGCGGAACTCCGCCAGGCTCCCGGCCACCACGTGCGGCACGTGGAAACCGGCGCACAGCGCGCCCAGATCGGCCCCGTGCGGGGTGCCGAACACCTGCTCGAAGGCGTCCCCGTGCTCGGGGGCGCCCTGTTCCAGCAGCGAGAAGATGCCGCCGCCGTCGTCGTTGAGCACGACGATCGTGAGGTCGGGGCGGTCACCGGCGAGCAACGCGTTGACGTCGTGCAGGAATGTGAGGTCCCCGAGCAGCGCGTAGGAAGGACCTCGGTGGACCGTCGCGGCGCCCAGCGCGGTGGACACCGTCCCGTCGATCCCGGCGACACCGCGGTTGCGGTGGACCAGGATGTCCGGCCGGATACGCCCCGCCAGCGCCACGTCACGGGCCGGGTTGGACGAACCCACGACGAGCAGCGAATCCGTGGGCACCGCGTCCACCAGCTCCGCCGCCACCCGCAGGCCGCTCGGCCACGGCTCCTTCCGCAACGCGCGGGCGACCGCCTCCGAGGCGGCGCCGTCCGCCCGTTGCCAGCTCGCCAGCCACTCCGGGTCCGCGGGTTTGGTCGGCGCGTCGAACCACTGCCCGACCTGGCGGACGTTGTGCGCGGGCGCGGGCCAGTCCGCGTCCGGCCGCACCAGCAGCACCTCCACGTCGGCGTCCGACAGCAACGCCTGCACCTGCCGGAACACGGTGGGCCGCCCGATGCACAGGACCTGTTCGGGCCGGTGCCGCGCGATGAACTCCTCGGCCCCCAGCAGCCAGATCCCGCTGGCGATCGCGGTCGACCCGGACAGCCCCAGCCCGCCGGTCTCCGACACCACCGGCCAGCCGTGCTGCTCGGCCCATTCGCTCGCCGCCCGGACCCCGCTGTCGCAGGCGATGACCAGCCCGGTCCTGGCGGAGGGCACCACGAACGAGGGGAGCGCTCCGAAGTCGGGCAGTTCGGTCCAGCGCGCGCCGCCGGGCCGCCCCTCCAGCGACTCGAACCACTCGTCGTCGCCGTCGGGCACCAGCGGCTCGCGGAACGGGATGTTCAGGTGCACCGGCCCGCAACGCCACTCCCCGTAGGCCGCGTTCCACGCGCGGCACACCTGGCTGCGCCAGTAGGCGTTCTGCCCGGCCCGGCGTTCGGCGACGGCGAGCTCGTCGAAATACCGCACCGCGTCCCCGTAGAGCCGCTGCTGGTTGATCACCTGGTTCGCCCCGGCCGCGCGCAGCTCGGGCGGGCGGTCGGCGGTCAGCACGATCAGCGGCACCCCCGCCCGGTCCGCTTCCAGTACCGCGGGGTGGAAGTTGGCGGCGGCGGTGCCCGAGGTGCAGACCACGGCGACCGGGCGGCCGGTACGGGCGGCGATCCCCAGCGCGAGGAAGCCTGCGCCCCGCTCGTCGATGCGGACGTGCAGCTGGAGCCTGCCCGCCGCGGCGGCGTCGTGCAGCGCGAGCGACAGCGGTGCGTTGCGTGAACCCGGCGAGAGCACCACATGGGAGACGGTGTTGCGGACGAGCTCGTCGATGATGACCTTGGCCTGCGCCGTGGACGGATTCACCAGGCGCCTCCTGGTGCGTCGTCCGTCATCATGGCCACACGTCCTATTCTCCCAAACGTGCATGACGCCCAGGTTTCCGAGCTGTTAGACCCGACCGCGTGGACCGAGGTCGAGGGTTTCAGCTTCACCGACATCACCTACCACCGCTCCGCCGAGGCACGCTCGGGTAAGCGCGTCGTGCGCATCGCGTTCGACCGCCCCGAGGTCCGCAACGCGTTCCGGCCGCACACCGTCGACGAGCTCTACCGCGCGCTCGACCACGCGAGGATGAGCCCGGACGTCGGCTGCGTCCTGCTCACCGGCAACGGGCCGTCGCCGAAGGACGGCGGCTGGGCGTTCTGCTCCGGTGGTGACCAGCGTATTCGGGGACGCTCCGGCTATCAGTACGCGAGTGGCGAGACCTCCGACACGGTGGACCCGGCGCGGGCGGGCCGCCTGCACATCCTGGAGGTCCAGCGGCTCATCCGGTTCATGCCGAAGGTGGTCATCGCGGTGGTGCCCGGCTGGGCGGCCGGCGGCGGCCACTCGCTGCACGCGGTGTGCGACCTCACCCTCGCCTCGCTCGAACACGCCCGGTTCAAGCAGACCGACGCCGACGTGGGCTCGTTCGACGGCGGCTACGGCTCGGCCTACCTCGCGAGGCAGGTGGGGCAGAAGTTCGCCCGCGAGATCTTCTTCCTCGGGCGCGAGTACACCGCCGAGCAGATGCATGCGATGGGCGCGGTGAACGCGGCCATCCCGCACGCCTCGCTCGAAGCCGAGGCGCTGCAGTGGGGCTGGGAGATCGTCGGCAAGTCGCCGACCGCGCAGCGGATGCTCAAGTACGCCTTCAACCTGCTCGACGACGGCCTGGTCGGCCAGCAGCTGTTCGCGGGCGAAACCACCAGGCTGGCCTACATGCAGGACGAGGCGGTCGAGGGCCGGGACGCGTTCCTCCAGAAGCGGGACCCCGACTTCTCCGACTACCCGTACTACTACTGAAGGCCCGCATGCGCGAGGTGTGGACCGACCGGCCGGGCTCGATCGCCGAGCTGCGGTCGGCGCTGGCGGAAGCGCTGGACGGGGGCCGTACGGTCCTGCCGCTGGCCTCCGGGTCCGAGGGGCTGCTCACGGCCATGGCGCCGGAGGAGCCGGTGGAACCCGGCACCGCCGTGATCATCGCCACCTCGGGCTCCACCGGGGAGCCGAAGGGGGTGCTGCTGTCCGCGAACGCCCTTCTCGCCTCGGCCACCGCGACGCACACCCGGCTCGGCGGTCCCGGTCACTGGCTGCTGGCCACGCCGGCCCAGTACATCGGCGGGCTGCAGGTGGTCGTCCGCACGCTGATCGCCGGAACGGAACTCGCGGTGCTGCCCCCCGGCGGATTCCGCGCCGAGAAGTTCGCCGAGGCCGCCGCGGACATCCTGCGCGCCGACGGTCCTCGGTACACCGCGCTGGTCCCCACCCAGCTGACGCGCCTGCTCGACGCGGGCGGGCCGGGGCTGGCCGCCGCCCGCGCGTTCGACGCGGTCATCATCGGCGCCGCGGCGACTTCGGCCGGGCTGCGGGAGCGGGCGGCCGAGGCCGGGGTGGCGATCGTGCCCTCGTACGGGATGAGCGAAACGGCCAGCGGCTGCGTGTACGACGGGGTCCCGCTGGACGGCGTGACGGTCGAGATCGCCGGAGACGGGCGGGTACTGATCGCGGGACCGGTGCTCGCGCACGGCTACCGGCTCCGCCCCGACCTGACCGCGCAAGCGTTCGCGGACGGCTGGTTCCGCACCGGCGACCGCGGCGAGCTGACCGGGGGCAGGCTGACCGTGCTCGGCCGCATCGACGACCTGATCAACACGGGCGGGGTCAAGGTGTCGGCGGCCGCCGTGGAGCGCGCGCTCGGCGCCGTCCCCGGGGTGCGCGAGGCCTGCGTGGTGGGCGTGCCGGACCAGGAGTGGGGCCAGTTGGTCGCCGCGGCCGTGGTGCGTGAGGGCGGCGGGCCCAGCGCCGAGGACCTCCGTGCCGCGGTGCGGGCCGCCCTCGGCGCACCGGCCGTGCCGAAACGGTTCGAATTCGTCGAGGCGCTGCCACTGCGGGGCCCCGGCAAGGTGGACCGCCAGGCCGTCACCGCCCGGTTCTCCGGCGCCTCACCGCAGGCGTGACGGAAGCTACCCGCAGCGCACCGGGGCGTGCCGCCCGCCAGGGACTGACCGCCGTCCACCAGAATGGGTGATATGGCGACAGTGACTCAGTGGATCGAGGGGGCCCGCCCCCGGACGCTGCCCAATGCGGTGGCCCCGGTCGTGGCCGGCGTGGGCGCGGCGATCGGGATCGATGCGTTCTCCTGGTGGAAGTCGCTCCTCGCCCTGCTGGTCGCGCTGGCCCTGATCATCGGCGTGAACTTCGCCAACGACTACTCGGACGGGATCCGCGGGACCGACGAGAACCGCGTCGGGCCGCTGCGGCTCGTCGGTTCCGGGGCCGCCGCCCCCAAGGCCGTGCTGGCCGCCGCACTCACCTCGCTCGGCGTCGCCGGGCTGCTCGGCCTCGCACTGGTGATCCTCAGTGGCCGCTGGTGGCTGCTGCTGATGGGGGCCGTGTGCCTGTTCGGCGCGTGGTTCTACACGGGCGGCAAGAAGCCCTACGGCTACTCGGGACTGGGTGAGATCGCCGTCTTCGTGTTCTTCGGCCTCGCCGCCGTGCTCGGCACCGTCTACGTGCAGGCCGGGACCGTCAGCTGGCCCGCCGTGGGCTGCGCGGTCGCGGTCGGCTGCTTCTCCACGGCCGTGCTGACCGCGAACAACCTCCGCGACATCCCCACCGACCGCGAGGTGGGGAAGAACACCCTGGCCGTCCGGCTGGGCGACACCGGCACCCGGCGGTTCTACCTGCTGCTGGTCGGCGTGCCGTACCTGGTCACCATCCTGCTCGGCATTGCCCACCCGCTCGCGCTGATCTCGCTGGTCACCGCGGTCCTGCTGGTCACCCCGGTGAAGGCGATCACCGGGGGCGGCACCGGCCCCGGCCTGATCCCCGTGCTGCGCGACACCGGACTCGTCATGCTGGCGTGGTCGGTGCTCACCGCGATCGCCCTCGCCCTCGGCTAGAGAAAATTTTTGCCCTGGAGCCTCAGGCGGTGGTCCAGCGGCCGGTGGCGAGGAACTCGTCCATGACGGCCAGGTGCGGCTCGATGTCGAGGCCGTGCTCGGCCAGCCACTGGTCGTCGTAGTAGGTGCGCGCGTACCGCTCGCCGCCATCGCACAGGAGCGTGACCACGCTGCCGGCCTGCCCGGCGGCCAGCATGCGTGCGATCAACTGGAAGGCGCCGTACAGATTCGTTCCGGTGGAGCCGCCCGCCCAGTACCCGGTGCGCTGGCGCAGGAAGCGGATCGCGGCCAGCGATCCGGCATCGGGCACCTGGATCATCTCGTCGATCACCGCGGGGACGAACGACGGTTCCACCCGTGGCCTGCCGATGCCCTCGATCCGGGACGGCATCCCGGTGGTGTAGTCGGGCGCACCGGTCTCCCAGCCGCCGTAGAACGCCGAGTTCTCCGGGTCGACCACGCAGACCTTCGTGGTGTGCCGCCGGTACCGCACGTACCGGCCGAAGGTGGCGCTGGTGCCGCCGGTGCCCGCGCCGACCACGATCCAGGACGGGATCGGATGCCGCTCGGCCTTCATCTGCGTGAACACGGACTCGGCGATGTTGTTGTTGCCCCGCCAGTCCGTCGCCCGCTCCGCGTAGGTGAACTGGTCGAGGTAGTGACCGTTGCATTCGGCGGCCAGGCGCTCGGCCTCCTCGTACATCTTCGCCGGAATGTCGACAAAGTGACATCGACCACCGTAGAACTCGATCAGCTGGACCTTCTCCGCGCTGGTCTTGCGAGGCACCACGGAGATGAACTCCAGCCCGAGCATGCGGGCGAAGTAGGCCTCCGACACGGCGGTCGAGCCGCTGGAGGCCTCGATGAGCACGGTGTCGGGCCCGATCTGCCCGTTGACCAGGCCGTAGAGCAGCAGCGAACGCGCCAGCCGGTGCTTGAGTGAGCCGGTGGGGTGAACGGACTCGTCCTTGAGGTAGAGGTCGATCCCCCAGTCCGGCGGCAGCGGGAAGACGTGCAGATGCGTGTCGGCGCTGCGGTTGGCGTCGGCCTCGAGCAGCCGGATCGCCTCCCGGACCCAGGCCCGGTTCATGCAGCCTTGTCCCCGTCGCCCGTCGAGGAGCCGGCGGTGTCACCGCTCACGGGCTCCTCGTCCTGCGGATGATCGTCGCGCAGCTGCGCCCGCAGCTCGGCGCGCTGCCGGGCACGTCGTTCGTTGCGCTTCGCCAGGCCCGCGGTGACCCGGGCGTTGAGACCGCGGAAGGCGAGCAGGCCCACCGGCAGGCCGACCACGATCCCGATCGCCAGTGCGACCAGGAACGGCACCTTGACCAGGATCAGCACGGCCGCGACGACGACGATCAACCCGAACCGCGCGAGCAGGTACAGCGTCAGGTCACGGGCCAGCCGGGGCGGTGTTTCACTCACGGCCTTCAAGGCTACGCGCCGTCGAGTCCGCTGTTGTTGGGTCGCCCCTCGAACCGCGTGGACAGCACCACCGTGGTCCTGGTCCTGGCGACGCCGTCGATCCGGCGGAGCCTGCCCAGCGTGCGTTCCAGATCGTCCACCGTCGGCACCCGCACCTGCACCACGAAGGCCTCGTCCCCGGCCACGCCATAGCAGCTTTCCACCTCGGGCAACGCGGCCAGCGCCTTCGCGACGTCGTCGTCCTCGGCGGTGTCGGTGGGCTGGATGCCCACCAGTGCGGTGACCCCGAGCCCGACGGCACTCGGATTGACCATCGCGTGGTATCCCGTGATCACCCCGGCGCTTTCGAGCTTGCCGACCCGCTCGTGCACGGAGGACGCCGACAGGCCGACGGTTCTGCCGAGCTCCGCGTAGGTCGCCCTGCCGTTCAGCCGCAACGCGGCGATGATCTTGCGATCGACTACGTCCACCCCGCCACCATAGCGCCGCGGAGACTGGGCGTTTTGTCCCTTACTACCTCTTTACTCTCCGACAACCGTTCGAGTACCTGGCGGGTGAGATGCAACGATTGCCGCGTTGTTTTTTCCGGAGGCGAATTGCCTCCGGTTGTAGCAGTGAGGTCGTTAAGGAGGCGGAAAATGACCGCGACCGTAGGAGGGCGGCTCCTCACTCCCGGTGAAGTCGCCGCACTGTTCCGTGTGGACCCCAAGACCGTGACCCGCTGGGCGACCGCGGGCCGGATCGGCTCGATCCGCACCCCCGGTGGACACCGCCGGTTCCGTGAATCCGAGGTCAACGCGCTGCTGGCCGAACTCACCACCGACGCCAGCGAACCCACCCGCGGCTGACGCGCCGCCAGCTGCCCCGCGGCCCGGCGGCCGGACGGCACGTTCCGCAGGCCGCCGCGGGCGCGGGGGCGCCACCGCCCGGGGACGACCCCGCCCGGAAACCGGGCAAAAGGGCTACCCTCACAGGCGGTAGCATCGCGCAACACGGCACCGGAAGGGGGCGAGCATGATCTACCTGCTCGCAGCGATCGGAGCGCTCACCATCGCCGTCCTGATGTGGCGAGCCTTCGCACCGGAACGGGTTGGCGTGTCCTCCCGCAGGGCTCCCGTCGCCCCGGACGACGACCCCGAGTTCCTGCGTTCCCTCAGTGAGCGGCAGCGCCGCCAGGACGAGGACTGAGCGCGGTCAGATCTTGCCGGGGAACGCGTCGGCCATCGCCGCCGCGAGTTCCAGCAACGCGGTACGCGTCTGGGGAGCCAGGCGCTCGAGTTCGATCTCGGCCCCTTCTTCCAGGTGCGGGTCGAACGGAATACGGCACACGGCGCGCACGCGCGCCGAGAAATGCGCGGCGAGCCGGTCCAAATCGACGGAGCCCGCGTTCGGCCGCACCGAATTGATCACCACCAGCGACCGCAGGACCAGATCGCGGTAGCCGTGCGCCTCCAGCCAGTCGATGGTGGCCGAGGCGCTGGTGGCGCCGTCCACCGAGCCGGACGAGACCACGACCAGCGCGTCCGCGAGGTCGAGGACACCCTTCATGGCCGAATGCATCAGGCCGGTCCCGCAGTCGGTGAGCACGATGTTGTAGTAGTGCTCCAGCAGGCCGATCACGCGCAGGTAGTCGGTTTCCGAGAAGGCCTCCGACACCGCCGGGTCCTGCTCGCTGGCGAGGATCTCCAGCCGGCTGCCGCCCTGCGAGGTGTAGGCCCGCACGTCGCTGTACCGCGTGATCTTGTCCACGTCACGGAGCAGGTGCCGCACCGTGGCCGTGGTTTCGATCGGGATCTTCTGCGAGAGCGTTCCCCGGTCGGGGTTCGCGTCCACCGCGATCACGCGGTCGCCCCGCAGCGAGGCGAAGGTGGCTCCGAGGGTGGTGGTGATCGTGGTCTTGCCCACCCCGCCCTTGAGGCTCAGCATCCCGATCTTGAACGAACCCCGCAGCGGCTGGTTGATCCGCCGGGCGAGTTCACGCTGCCGCCGTTCGGCCGGGCTCTCCCCCGGGTTGATGAGCTTGCCGGTGCCCAGGTACACCGCCTTGCGCCAGCCCGACACCGGTGCGCGCTTCGGCTGGGGCACGGGCTGTCCCTGATAGGCCGCGGGCCGCGAGGGCTGCGGCAGAGGCGGGTACTGCGGCTGGAGCGGGGGCAGGTTGGGGTCCTGCCCCTGGGGAGGCGGTGGCGGGTACGACGAAGGCACCGGCCCCGGATAAGGCGTGGAGTCGGTGCTCTCGTCCGAAAAATAAGACTCTCCCCGCGACTGCGGTGGCGTCATCAGCCCACCCCGGCGTAGGAATGCAGGCCCGCGGTGACCAGGTTGATGAAGAACAGGTTGAACACGGTCGCGGCGAACCCGAAGATGTTGATCACGGCGGCGCGGCCGCCCCGCCAGCCGGCGGTGGCCCGCGAGTGCAGGTAGGCCGCGTAGATCACCCAGGCCACGAAGGCGGTGGTCTCCTTGGGGTCCCAGCCCCAGAACCGGCCCCAGGCCGACTCCGCCCAGACGGCGCCGCAGAGCACGCCGAAGGTGAACAGCGGGAAGGCGAGCACGGTGGTGCGGTAGGCGACCCGGTCCAGCACGTCGGCGGCGGGCAGGCGGCCGGCGAACTTCGCGAAGCGGGCCGGGTTCTGCTCGTGCGACTGGCGGATCAGGTACAGGATGCTGGCCACACCCGGGACCAGGAAGATGCCGGACGAGATGGCGGCCGCGGACACGTGGATGACCAGCCAGTACGACTGGAGCGCGGGCTGCACCGGGGCGGCGGTCGCGTAGAGCAGCGTGCCGTTGATGAACATCAGGATGACGATCGGCAGCATCATGAACCCGGACAGGTGCCGCACCGGGAACTTCTTGATCACCAGCAGCCAGGTCGCCATGCCGATGAAGGTCGCCAGCATGATGTACTCGTACATGTTGCCCCACGGCGCGCGATCGGTCGCGAACCCGCGGAGCACCAGCGCGGCCAGGTGCAGCAGAACGCCGAGCACGGTCAGCGCGGCGCCCATCCGGCCGATCCGCTCGGCACGGCCCGTGGGCAGCGCCGGGGGCGTCACCGCCGGGGCATCGGTCCCGGTGCCCATGGTGACCTCGGTGGCGTCAGGGCCACCCGCCCCGACCAGTTCGCGGGTGCGGACCCCGGCGCGCTCGGCGGCACGGCGGCTCTTGACGCCGAAGGACTGCTCGATCAGGAAAAACAGCAGCGCCAGTACGTAGATCGCCGTCGCGGTGGTGTACGACCAGTCGCTGTACCGGGACAGCGTCTCGTTGATCGGCATGCCTACTTCCTCTTTCCCTCAGTGAGGAACTCGTCCGCCATGCGCGTGAACTCCTCCCCGTATCCCGCCTGGTCGGTGCGGGCGAGTCCAGCCACCTGCACCACCGTACCTTTTTCGCCGCCGTCCGCAGGGCGGACGCGCAGCCACACCCGGCGCCGCTTGACCAGCAAGGACGCCCCGAGACCGAGCAGCATCGCGATCGCGAAGACCAGCACGTAGTCCTGCGTGGGGTCGTGCGAAACCTGCAGCGACGCGTACTTCTGGACCCCGTCGAAGCTCACCTTGGTGCCGTCGTCGAGGGTGAGGGACTCCCCGACCGCGAGGTTCTTGCGCGCCACGCGCTTGAGCCTGCCGTCGTTCACCATCGACTGGTCGATGGAGAAGATCGACTGGCTGCGGCCGGAGTCGAGCCCGAGATCGCCGCGCATCACGTCGATCGCGACCATCGGGTTGTCCAGCGCGGGGCCGGTGGAGGTCAGGATCCCGCCGTGCAGCAGCGACGAGGGCGCGAACAGCCCGGTGATCGCCAGTTGCCTGGTGCGCCGCTCGGCCGCGTCCGTCACGCCGGGGGGATCGAATTTCGTGGCGCCCTCGGACAGCATCGTGGCCTGGTTCGACGCGCGCCACTGGGTCGTCTGCGTCCTGGTCGTCCCGTCCGGGTAGGTGACGGTGAACCGCGGCGAGTAGCCGTAGCCGAGCAGGTAGACCCGGTCGCCCGCGGTCCGCAACGGCTCGTTCACCTCGAGCTGGTAGGGCCGCCAACTGCCGGTCTCCAGGTCCGCGCCGGACTGGTACTGGATGTCCGCCCGGTAGTGCAGCGGCTGGCCCGCCGCGGTGTAGGTCGCGTTGAAGTCGTTGACCTTGACGCAGAACGGGTCCAGCCGGGTGCCGTCGACGCGCAGCCCGGGGTTGAACGTGTCGTAGGCGAAGACGCCGGAGTTGCAGAACTGGGAACCGTCGGCCTGGACGATGACCTGGCCCTCGTAGCTGTACATCTTGCCGAGGGCGAAGGCCACGATCAGCCCGAGCATGCCGAAGTGGAAGACCAGGTTCCCGGTCTCCCGCAGGTAGCCCTTTTCCGCGCTGATCGACCGGACGCCGTCGCCCTCGTCCCGCTCGGCGATCCGCCAGCCGCGCAGGCGTTTGCGGGCCTTCTCGAGCATCTCGTCGGCGCTCTGGCCGACGGTGCCTTCACGGAAGTGCGGCATCCGGGAGAGGTTGCGCGGGGTGAGGACCGGCTTGGCCCGGATCGCGCGCAGGTACTCGCCGGTGCGCGGGGTGAGGCAGCCGACCAGCGACACCAGCAGCAGCAGGTAGATCGCGGAGAACCAGACGCTGGAATAGACGTCGAAGAACTGCAGGCGGTCCAGCACGGTGCCCCACCAGCCGTGGCTGGTGATGTACTGGTCGGTCTTCGGCGCGTTGAGCACGCGCTGCGGCAGCAACGCGCCGGGCATCGCGGCGAGCGCCAGCAGGAACAGCAGGATCAGCGCGGTCCGCATCGAGGTCAGACCGCGCCAGGTGTTGCGGACGAAGGCCAGCGCCTGCCGCACGGGGCCTGCCCGGTAGGGCTTCTGCGGCTCCGGTGACTTCGGTGGCGCTTCGGTGGCGGTCACAGCGGCAGCACCGTGTCCGTGACGAGCGCGTTGCGCAGCCAGTTCACCAGTTCACCCCACAGGCCGGTGACCAGGAGCACGCCCACCACCAGCAGCAGGGCACCGCCGAACAGCTGCACGCGCCGGCCGTTCCGCCGCAGCCAGTCGGTGGCCCGTACGGCCCATCGGGCGCCGAGCGCGATCAGCAGGAACGGCAGGCCGAGGCCGAGGCAGTAGACGAGGACGAGGACGAAGCCCCGCGCACCGGCGGTGCCGGTCGCGGTGGCCATCGCGAGCACGCCGGACAGCGTCGGGCCGATGCACGGCGTCCAGCCGAGCCCGAACACGGCGCCGAGCAACGGCGCCCCGAGCAGCCCGCCACGCGGCACCCGGTGCGAGCGGATGTCCTTCTGCAGTACGGGGAACAACCCGAGGAAGACCAGGGCCATCGCGATGGTGACCACGCCACCGATACGCTGCAGCAACTCCTGGTTGCCGAGCATCGCGTCGGCGAGCCAGACCAGGGTGCCGATACCGGCGACGAACACCACGGTGAACCCGAGCACGAACAGGGCGGCCGCGCCGACCACGGCGTAGCGGCCCTTCTTGCGGCCCTCGTCCACGCTGACCGCCGGCGCCTCCGCGCCGACCAGCGCGGCGAGGTAAGCGAGGTAGCCCGGCACCAGTGGTACGACGCACGGGGAGGCAAACGAGATGGCTCCCGCGACGAGGGCGACTCCGGCGGCGACGAGCAGCGGACCGGAGGTCGCCAGCTCGGTCACGGAGGAGTTCACTCTGCTGAGGGTAAGCAGTGTGTTTCGTGTGAGTTCGTCGGGTCCGCTCATCCGGCCCCCACCGCGCCGAGGCGCCCGCGGCGGGGTACCGCCGGGTCTGTGCCGGGCCTATTCCGCGGCCAGCCGCTGCACCAGCGGTGCGATATCGCTGGCCAGGACGCTGCGCAGGTACACCGCGGCCACCCGGTGCTGCCGGTCCAGCACGATCGTGGAGGGCACCACGTTCACCGGATAGCCGGACAGGCGCAGCAGGCTGCGGCCCGGCGGATCATAGATCGACGGGTAGGTGAGGCCACGATCACGCACGAAATCCTGTGGCGCGGACCGGTCGTCGTCCCGCACGTCGAGGCCGACCACCTGCACCCCGGCGGCCTGGTTCTGCTGGAAGAGCTTCTCCAGCTCGGGGGCTTCCGTGCGGCACGGGGCGCACCACTGGCCCCAGACGTTGAGCACGGTGACCTTGCCCGCGAAATCCGCGAGCGAGATCTGCTTGCCCTGGTTCATCAGGTCTTCGCCGGAGAGGTTCGGGATGGGCTTGCGCTCGTCCCCGTTGTAGAAGATGTCGGTCTTCCCGCCGGGCGAGACGAACTCGAAGGTGTTGCCCTGGTTGACCGCGTCCTTGCCGGTCGAGCAGCCCGCCAGCAGCACCAGCCCCAGCAGCGCGATGAGCAGCCGTTTCATGCCCCGGTCACCTTCGGGTCGGTGGCACCGGCCGGCTCGCTGTAGACGATGTCGACCAGCTCCTCCCCGTTGAAGACCAGGCTGGTCAGCGAGGCCAGCGAGCACTGGCGGTGACGGGGGTCGTGCCACAGGGGTTTCGCTTCGAGGAAGCGGCGCAGCGTCCAGATCGGCAGCTGGTGTGAGACGCACAACGCCTCGTGCCCCTCGGCCGCCGCGCGGGCGCGGTGGACGGCCCCGAGCATCCGGTGCGCGATCTCCAGGTACGGCTCGCCCCAGGAGGGCACGAACGGGTTGCGCAGCTTCGGCCAGTGCCGGGGCTGGCGCAGGGCGCCGTCGCCGACGGACACGCGCTGCCCCTCGAAGTCGTTCGCCGCCTCGATCAGCCGCGGATCGGTGTGCACGTCGAGCCGGTGCGCGGCGGCGATCGGCGCGGCCGTCTCCTGCGCACGCTCCAGCGGCGAGGCCACCACATGCGTGATGTCGTGCCCGGCGACCGCCTCCGCGACCGTGAGGGCCTGGCGCCGCCCCCGCTCGGAGAGCCGGAATCCGGGCAGACGGCCGTAGAGGATTCCGTCCGGGTTGTGAACTTCGCCGTGCCGGAGGAGGTGCACGATAGTGGTCACCGGGCGGCCTCCGCCGCCGCGGCGGCGGCCGCCGCCGCGGGCAGCGCCGCCTCGATCACCTCGAACGCGGCGTCGTCCATGGCGGCGTTGACGAACCAGGCCTCGAACGGGCTGGGCGGGCCGTACACCCCGCGCTCCAGGAGCGCGTGGAAGAACGGCGGGAAGCGCCAGGTGTGCGAGTTGGTCGCGTCGTGGTAGTTGCGGACCGGTTCCTCGGTGAAGAACACGCTGAGCAGGTTCCCGGCGTAGGCGACGTGGTGCGGCACACCAGCCGCGGTGAGCGCGTCGGTGAACAGCGCGCCGAGGCGCTGCGAGTTGAGGTCAAGGGCGCGGTACACCTCCTCGTCCGCGGCGCGGAGGGTGGCCAGGCCCGCCGCCACCGCCACGGGGTTCCCGGAAAGCGTGCCCGCCTGGTAGACCGGGCCGCCGGGGGCGAGCCGGGACATCACGTCGGTGCGCCCGCCGAACGCGGCGGCGGGCAGCCCGCCGGACATCACCTTGCCGAAGGTGTACAGGTCGCCGGGCACCGATTCGAGGCCGTACCAGCCCGAGCGCGATACCCGGAACCCGGTCATCACCTCGTCCATGATCAGCAGGGCGCCGTGCTCGTGGGCGAGGTCGAGCAGCGCGGCGTTGAAGCCCTCGGCGGGGGCCACGGCGCCCATGTTGCCCGCTGCGGCCTCGGTGATGATCGCGGCGATCGAGTCCGGATTGTCCGCAAAGGACTGACGGACCGCTTCGATGTCGTTGTAGGGCAAGACGATCGTGTCGGCCGCCTGCGCGCCGGTCACCCCGGGCGAGGTGGGGAGGCCGAGCGTGGCGACCCCGGAGCCGGCCTGGGCGAGCAGGGCATCCACGTGACCGTGGTAGCAACCGGCGAACTTGATGATCCTGCTGCGGCCGGTGAACCCGCGCGCGAGCCGGATCGCGCTCATCGTGGCTTCGGTGCCCGAGTTCACCAGGCGGACCCGGTGTACCGGATCGACCCGCGTGATGATCTCCTCGGCGAGTTCGACCTCACCGGTCGTCGGGGTGCCGAAGGACAGCCCCGAACTCGCGGCCGCCCGCGCCGCGGCGACCACCTCGGGGTGGGCGTGACCGAGGATCATGGGCCCCCACGAGGAGACGAGGTCCACGTAGCGGTTCCCGTCGACGTCCCACAGGTAGGGACCCTCACCGCGGACCATGAACCGTGGCGTGCCGCCGACCGAGTTGAAGGCGCGAACCGGCGAGTTCACCCCGCCTGGCGTCGCGGCGGCTGCCCGTTCGAACCATGCCTTGGACTGATCGACTCCGTGCGTCACGACTTCCAGTCTCGCAAAAGGGCTGTCAAGCCCCGTTCAGGTGGGCCACGTAATCGTCGTTCGGGGCGTCCTGCTCCTGCTTCGCATTCCGCCGCCGGCGCTTCACGCGAGCGCCGAGCATGACCTCGCGCACCGCGTCGACCAGCAGGATCGCGGCCAGCATGCCCAGTCCGATGGCCGCCGACATCCAGTTGCCGAAGTACCGGGTGGAGATCAGGACCGTCCCGTCGCTCAAGGTGACCGTGACGTTTCTCACGCCCAGCTGCCAGCAGGGGAAGGCCAGCCAGACCGCGGCCCCGGCCACCAGCACCTCGGCGACCGCGACCAGTTTCCGCCACGGCCGGTGCAGCTGAGCCGCCTGAGCCTGAACCTCGTTCACGGAGACCAGCGTCTCACGATCTCCACCGCCGTCACGGCCGAGGGGTGCCCGGCGCCTGGGCAGCGGTCAGCGCGGCGCGGAGCGCGGGCACGTCCTTCGCCCAGGCGATCACGACCGTGCCGTCGGTGAGCCGGAGAGGCAGCTCGTCGTACTGGCGTGGCGCGCTCCACCCGCCGCCGAGCACCCGGGCCCCTGCCGGGGCTCCGACCTCGGTGACCTCGGCGATCTGCTCGAGTGGCACCTGCTCCCGGCCCTGCCACAGGTCGGTGCCGGTGACCCGGACGGTGAGGAACCGACGGCGGGCCTGCACCCACGGCGCGGTGATCACGGCGAGACCGAGGGCGACCAGTACCCAGGCGACCGTGTGCGGCCTGCCTGTCGCCAGTTCGACCAGGAAACCGGCCAGCGCGAACAGCGGGCCGTACCAGAGGGCCCGCCACTTCGCCCCGTACTCGAGATACCGCGCCTCGCTCACGGGAGGGTACGGCCGACCTTCGGGAAGTAACCGCTCACCCGCGGCAGGTACATCAGCAGCAGCGCGATGAACCCGAGCAGCGCCGACAGTTCCGTGAACAACGACGACAGCAGCCCCGTCAGCAGCTGCACCACGACGACGGCGACATACAGCGCGGTCACCACCGTGCGGGCCGACCGCGTGCCCTGGCGCGCCTTCCAGGCGAACAGGATCAGCAGCGCGGCGAAGCATACCGCGGCGATCAGGGCCAGCGTCATCGCGATCGTGACGCCGTGGGTGAGGTTGTCGCGGTTGACGCGGGGATCCTTGTTCGTCTTCAGGTACTCGTCGACGATCCGCTGCCGGTACAGCAGGACGAGCACGTAGTTGACGATCAGCAGGACCCCGGAGGCGACCCACAGCACGAAGGAGATCCGCACCGGCGTCGGCGGGGCGACCGGCTCGGGCGTCTGACCGGGCGGGATCTCAGGTTCGCTCACGCCCCAGACAATACTTGCCACCGCTTGCGGCGGGGAACAGCTCAGTCGAGCCAGGCGGCGGCCTCGGTCGCCCAGTACGTGAGGATCATGTCCGCGCCCGCCCGGCGGATCGAGGTGAGCACCTCCAGGATGGTGCGCTCCCGGTCCAGCCAGCCGTTCGCCGCGGCGGCTTCGACCATCGCGTACTCGCCCGAGATGTTGTACGCGGCGACCGGCACCGGCGACAGCTCGGCGGCGGCCCGCAGCACGTCCAGGTAGGCCAGCGCGGGCTTGACCATGATCGCGTCGGCGCCCTCGGCGAGGTCGAGCTCGATCTCCCGCAGCGCCTCGCGCGCATTGCCCGGGTCCTGCTGGTAGCTCTTGCGGTCGCCCTTGAGCTGCGAGTCCACCGCTTCGCGGAACGGGCCGTAGAAGGCGCTCGCGTACTTCGCCGAGTAAGCGAGAATGCCGGTGCCGGTGTACCCGGCCTCGTCGAGGGCGCGGCGGATCACGCCGACCTGACCGTCCATCATCCCGCTCGGCCCGAGCAGGTGCGCCCCGGCTTCCGCCTGCGCCACCGCCATCTCGGCGTACACCTCGAGGGTCGCGTCGTTGTCCACCGCGCCGGACGAGTCGAGCACGCCGCAGTGGCCATGGTCGGTGAACTCGTCGAGGCAGGTGTCGGCCATGAGCACGGTGTCGTCACCGAGTTCGGCACGAAGATCGCGCAGGGCGACGTTGAGGACGCCGTCCTCGGCGACCGCGCCGGAGCCGGTGGCGTCCCGCTCCTCCGGCACGCCGAAGAGCATCAGGCCGCCCACGCCCGCGCGGACCGCGTCGACCGCGGCCTTGCGCAGCGAATCACGGGTGTGCTGGACGACACCCGGCATGCTCGCGATGGGCCGCGGCTGGTCGGCGCCCTCCGCGACGAACAGGGGAAGGATCAGCTGGCGGGGACGAAGCGTGGTCTCACTCACCAGGCGCCGCAGCGCCGCCGTGCCACGCAACCTGCGGGGACGATGCTCGGGAAACACCCTGCCGACGGTACTCCGGTGAAGCGCCGGACCGGCCCCGGGGACGCGAAAGTGCCCTCCACCACAGGGGCGGAGGGCACTTTCGCGGACCGTGCTCAGGAACGACGGGTGCGCTTGGCCTTGCGCGGCGGCGGCAGCGCGCCCTCGGCACGCAGCTTCGCCGCGTACGCGGCGAGCGCGTCGACCAGGTGCGGCACGTCGGCCTTCTCCGGCTGCACGTCCACCCGCAGGCCGAACTCGACCGCGGTCTCCGCGGTCTTCGGGCCGATGCAGGCCACCAGGGTCCGGGTGTGCGGCTTGCCCGCGATGCCGACCAGGTTCCGGACGGTCGACGACGAGGTGAAGCACACCGCGTCGAACCCACCGGTCTTGATCATCTCGCGGGTCTCGGCCGGCGGCGGGGCGGCCCGGACGGTGCGGTAGGCGGTGACGTCGTCGACCTCCCAGCCGCGGTCGATCAGGCCCGCCGACAGCGTCTCGGTGGCGATGTCCGCGCGCGGCAGCAGCACCCGGTTCACCGGGTCCAGGATGTCGTCGTACGGCGGGAACTCGGCGAGCAGGCCCTCGCTCGACTGCTCACCCTTGGGCACCAGTTCGGGGTTGATGCCGAAGGCGCGCACCCGCTCCGCGGTCGACTCGCCGACACAGGCGATCTTCACGCCGGAGAACGCGCGGGCGTCCAGGCCGAACTCCTCGAACTTCTCCCACACCGCACGCACGGCGTTGGCCGAGGTGAACACGATCCACTGGTAGCGCCCGTCGACCAGGCCCTTGACGGACCGCTCCATCTGCGCCGGGCTGCGCGGCGGCTCGACGGAGATGGTGGGCACCTCGTGCGAGGTGGCGCCGTGGCCGCGAAGCCGTTCAGCCATCTCGCCCGCCTGCTCCTTGGTGCGCGGCACCAGGACCTTCCAGCCGTAGAGGGCGCGCGACTCCCACCAGGACAGCTTCGAGCGCTGCCCGGCGGCCTCGCCGATGGTCACCACGAGCGGGCCGACCAGCTCACCGGCGTCCTGCGTGAGGGTGGCCAGCGTGCTGTCCACGGTGCGCTGCGTGTTGATGGTGCCGTTCGAGGTCACCGCGACCGGCGTGGTCGACGGCAGGCCGTGCTCGACCAGTGCGCCCGCCGCCTCGGCCAGGTGGCTCGACGTGGCGTGCAGCACGATCGGCCCGGGAGTGGCGGCCAGACCGGCCCAGTTCACCTCGCCGCCGCGCACGTCGACCTCGACGTGCGTGCCGCCAAGCGCGATACCGGCGTAGGCGGGCACGGCCGCGCCGGGGGAAACCCCGGGAACGACCTCGAAGACGGCGCTGGTCTTGGCCACGGCGTGCACCTCGGCCACGACCGCGGGCAGGGTCAGCGGGTCACCGCTGACCAGGCGCAGCACGAGGCGGCCTGCCTTGGCCTCACCCGCCAGGTCCTTGGCCACCTCACCCGGTTCCCCGACGGCGGGCCGCACCTCGGCGGAGGCACTGGCTTCGGCCAGCACGGCGGCGGGCACATCCGGGTCGGTCACCACGACCTCGGCCTTGGCCAGCAGTTCCTGGGCACGAACGGTCAGCAATCCGGCGTCGCCGGGGCCGGAGCCCACGAACGCGACGCGCCCAGCGGTATTCCGCGCGGGGGTCATTGTGTTTCTTTCTCCATCGGAATGTTCTGTCAACTCACGGTGCGGCCCGGGCCGGACAACGCGCCGGCGCCCAGGTCGAGCAGCTCCGCGGCCAGGTCCCGGCCGAGTCGCTCCGCTTCGCTCTTGTCGGCGACGGCCGATGCCCTGATCATCTCCACGGACTCCCCGTCGAGCCCGGCGGCGGCGACCCCGCGCAGCGAGATCCGCTCGACCACCGAACCGTCCGCGCCGAGGTCCTCCACCACTTCCGCCAGCGCGCCCACCGGGGCACTGCAACCGGCTTCGAGCGCGGCCAGCATGGCCCGCTCCGCAGTCACCGCGGCCCTGGTGGACGAGTCGTCCAAAGTGGACCGGAGCATGTGTTCGATGTCCACGTCGTCGACGCGGCATTCGATCGCGAGCGCCCCCTGCGCGGGCGCCGGCAGCATCTGGATCGGGTCCAGCGCCTCGGTGATCTCGTCGGCCCGGCCCAAGCGGACCAGACCCGCTCTGGCGAGGATCACCGCGTCCAGCTCACCGTCGTGCACCTTGCTCAACCGGGTGTCGATGTTGCCGCGGATCGGCACCACCTCGAGCCCGAGGCCGAGCGCACGCAGCTGGGCCGAGCGCCGCGCCGCGCCGGTGCCCACCCTCGCGCCCGGCGGAAGCTCGCCGAGGGTCAGCCCGTCCCGCGCGACGAGCGCGTCACGCGGGTCCTCCCGCGGCGGCACGGCGGCGAGCACGATCCCGCGCTCCCCCGCCGTGGGCAGGTCCTTGTACGAGTGCACCGCGACGTCGACCTGCTTGTTCAGCAGGGCCTCGCGCAGGGCCGAGGTGAACACCCCTACCCCGATCTCGGAGACCGGAGCCTGCGAGCGGTCGCCGGGCGTGGTGATCGTGACGATCTCCACGTCCTGTCCGGCGCGGCGCAGGTCGTCGGCGATCATGCCGGTCTGTGCCAGGGCGAGGGCGCTTCCCCTCGTCCCGATCCTGATGGTCCGTGTCACTGGATTTCACCGTCCAGGTTGGGGATGCGCTCGGCGTTCGAGCTCGCCACCACGGCGGGCGAGGCCGGGTCGAGTTCGAACAGTTCCCGCAGCGCGTTGGCGTAGTCGGTGCCCTGGGGATCGGCCGCGAGCTGCTTGACCCGCACCGTCGGCGCGTGCAGCAGCTTGTCGACCACCCGGCGGACGGTGCGGGCGAACTCCTCGCGCACCGCCGGTTCGAGCTCGGGAAGGCGGTTGTCCAGCCGCAGCAGCTCCGCGTCGACCACCTCGGCGGCCCGCCTGCGCAGGGCGGTCACGGTCGGCGTGACGGCGGCGCTGCGCTGGCCCGCCAGGTACTCGCGCACCTCGTCGAGCACGATGCCGTTGGCCCGGGCGACCTGACGTTCGCTGGCGCCGGTGCCCCCGTTCCTCATCCGGGTGCGGATCGTCTCCAGGTCCACCACCCGGATCCCGGGCACCTCGGCGACCTCCGGGTGCACGTCCCTCGGCAGCCCGAGGTCGCAGATCACCAGCGGCCGGTCCACGCGGGGCAGCACGTGCTCGGCCGCCACCACCACGTCCTGGGCCCCGGTGCAGGTGACCACGACGTCCGCCGCGTCCAGGTGGACGGCGAGCTCGTCGAGCCCTGCCGCGGACGCGGGCACCCCGAGGCCGGTGACCTTGCCCGCGAGCCGGTGCGCCTTGTCCAGGGTGCGGTTCACCACGGTGACCCGGCCGATCCCGGCCTTGCTCAGCTGGCCCGCCGACAGCGCGCCCATCGAACCGGCACCGACGATCACCGCGTGCTTGCCCTCGATGCGTTCGACCTCGGCCAGCGCCGCCGACACCACGGAGGCGCCGAGGGCGTCCAGCCCGGTCTCGCTGTGCACGCGCTTGCCGACGCGCAGGGTCGTCTGGATGAGCTCGTGCAGGGTGCGGCCGACGGTGCCGGCCTCACGGGCGGTGGCGTAGGCGTTGCGGATCTGGCCGAGGATCTGGGTCTCGCCGACGACCATGGAGTCCAGGCCGGAGGCGACGGAGAAGATGTGCTCGACCGCGGCACCCGCGTAGTGCACGTACAGGTTGTCGTAGAGCTCGCCGACCTCGCATCCGGCGTGCTGCGCGAGCACCTCGGACACCTCGGCCAGGCCGCCGTGGAAGGTCTCCACGACCGCGTAGACCTCGACGCGGTTGCAGGAGGAGACGAGCATCGCCTCGTTCACGTGGGGGGCCTGTTGCAGCTGGTGCAGCACCTTGCCGAACTCTTCGGCGCCGACCGCGACCCGTTCCAGGGTCCGCAGGTCGGCGGTGCGATACGAAAGCCCGACAGCCAGGACGCTCACTCTTACCGCACCACCATTCCGTTGCCCACCGCGTGGGACCCATTCGTATCGTCGGCGCGCCGTGCCACGTGGAAGGACAGGATCTGCAGCTCGACCGCGAGATCCACCTTCCGCACCTCGACGTGTTCGGGCACCTGCAGCACCACGGGCGCGAAGTTCAGGATGCAGCCGACCCCGCCCGCGACCAGCCGGTCGCACACCGACTGCGCGGCGGTCGGGGGCGTCGCGATCACACCGATCGAGATGCCCCGTTCCGTGCACACCTTCGGGATGTCGTCGAGGTGGGAAACCGGGATTCCGCCGACCGGCACGCCGACCAGGTCCGGGTCCACATCGAACAGCGCTTCGACGGGGAACCCGCGACCGGGGAACCCGCCATAATTGGCCAACGCATGACCGAGGTTCCCGATTCCGACCACGGCCACCTTGTGCTGGCGGGTCAGGCCGAGGGTGCGCTCGATCTGGCCGATGAGCACCTGCACGTCGTAGCCGACGCCGCGGGTGCCGTAGGAGCCGAGATAGGACAGGTCCTTGCGCAACTTGGCCGAGTTCACTCCGGCGACCCCGGCGAGTTCCTCGCTGGCCACGGTGGTGGCGCCCTGCTCGGCCATGGCGGAAAGCACCCGAAGGTAGACCGCCAGGCGGGCGACGGCCGCCTCCGGGATGGACTTGGCCCGCACCTGCTCGCCTGCCGGTTCCCCCGGCTGGACCGCGGGCATTTCGGCGGTGGGTGCGTTGTCGGCGTCGAGCTTCCGCGCCACTCGCGAAACCTCCGCGCCATTGCGCCGGCCACGCCGTGCGACCACGCTGGCCTCCTCGTCCGACACCGTCAACACCGTTTCGACACACCGATCCTGAAACTGCCCCTTGACCTTCCGGCAGAAGTCCGGTTCGATGCCGGGCCACGGTGCAGGGGTACGGGAATACGGTAGCCACTTGTGAACGTAGGCACAAAGTCGCTGGTCGGAGGCATGACCAGAGACACAATCCGGGTGCCGGGGCCCCGCCGTCGAGCGATCGCGGACTTGCCGTGGCCCCGCGATCAGGACGCGGTGAAGGTGATCGTGTGCCACCCGGTGGCGCCGTCGGGGACGACATCGGCGACGCGGTCGGTCTGGGTGGCCCCGGTCCGGTCGGTCGCCCGCACCGTCACCGTGTGCGCACCAGGCGTCGCGTCGAGTTCGGCCCACCACATCCGCCAGGCGTCGACGGTGACTTCGGCCGACAGCACCGCCTGCCGCCACGGCCCGTCGTCCAGCCGCACCTCGACCCGGTCGATTCCGGTGTGCTGGGCCCAGGCGGTCCCGGCGACCCGCACCTTGCCCGCGGCCGCCGTCCCGCGCGGCGCGTCGATCCGCGATTCCGTCTTGACCGGCGCCTGCTCCGCCCAGCCCCGCTTCAGCCAGTACGCCTGCCGCGCCGACCAGGTGGTCACTTCCAGGTCGGTGACCCACTTGGTCGCCGAGACATAGCCGTAGAGCCCGGGCACCACCAGCCGGGCCGGGAAACCGTGCTTGATCGGCAGGGGCTCGCCGTTCATGCCGATCGCGAGCATCGCCCCGCGACCCGGTTCCAGCACCGTCGCGAGCGGCGTGCCCGCGGTGAAACCGTCGACACTGGTCGAGAACAGCTGCTCGGCACCGGGCCGGACCCCGGCCTCGGACAGCAGGTCCGCCAGGTCCACCCCGAGGAACCGGGCGGTGGAGATGTAGGGCCCGCCCACCGGATTGGACACGCAGCACAGGGTGACGATCCGTTCCACCAGCGGCCGGTTCCGGATGTCGTCGTAGCGGTAGGTGATCTCCCGGTCGACCATGCCGTGCAACCGCAGCCGCCAGTCCTCCGCACGCACCTGCGGCACGACGAGCGCGGTGTCGATCCGGTAGAAGCCGGAGTTCGGGGTGAGGAAGGCCGGGGTGCCCAGCTTGGCGAAATCGGCGTCCGCGGGGATCGGCGGGGCGGGTCGCGCAGCCGTCAACGGCCCGACTCCGGCCCGCGAGCCGTCGGCGTCCTTCGCCGAACCGGCCAGCGCGCCGGCGACTCCGGCCGCCCCGGCCGCGGCCACCGTGCCCAGGAAGGCCCGCCTGCTCGCCGAAACACCACGGCTGAGCGCCGCGCGGTGCAGCAGGCCGAACACGCCCACCCCGGCGAGCAGGCTCACCAACGGGGCCACCACCGCGAGCTGTCCGAGATCCGACCGGGCAAGCACTGCGGCAATGCCCAGCACCCCGAAAAAGCCGATGATCAGCTGCCCCGGCAGCGGGCGGCGGCGGGACACCAGACCGGCGGCCACCGCCACGGCCACCAGCACCACGGCCATCCCGGCGAGCAGGACGGTCTTGTCCGCGGTACCGAACGAGCGGACCGCGAAGTCCTTGAGCCAGCCGGGGGTGAGGTCGATCGCGGCGTTGCCGACCGCGAAGAACGGCGAAGCACCGGGACCGACGAACGCGGCCACGAGCTGCCCGGCGGCCAGCGCCGAGACAAGGGCGAGCAGGCCGGTCAGCCCCGCGACGGGCGCGGACAGGCGGGGCTGCGAGGCAGAGTCGGCAGCAGGGTCGGCGGGGTCGGTGCGCACGCTTCCATTCTCGTCGCGCGCACCACCGGTCAGCGCTTTCCGGCGCTTACCAATGCCTTACGAAAACGGTCTTCCTCGACCTTCCAGTAGCCGTGCTCGACCCCGTCGATGAGGATCACCGGCACCCGGTCGCCGTATTCGGCCCGCCATTCGGAATCGGAGTCGACATCCGCCGTCGACCACTCGACGCCGAGCTCACCGCAGATCCGCGCCACGTCCTGCTCCGCCTTGACGCAGGCGGAGCAGCCCTGCCTGGTCATCACGGTCACCTGTGTCATGACCGCAACCGTAATCTCATCACCTTCCCGACCGGCGAATGCGGCAGCGAATCGGCGAACTCGACGGTGCGGGGCACCTTGTAGCCCGCCAGCCGCTCCGCGCAGTAGTCGACCACCTGCTGCTGGGACAGGGCCGCCCCGCTGGTCGGCACCACCACCGCACGGACCGCCTCGCCGCTGCGCTCGTCGATCATGCCGATCACCGCGGCCTCGGCCACCTCGGGCATCTCGGTGATCACCGTCTCGACCTCGTGCGGGAAGACGTTGAAGCCGTTGACGATGATCAGGTCGTTCGCCCGGTCGACCAGGTGCAGATCCCCGTCGGTGTCCAGGTAGCCGACGTCCCCGGTGCGGAACCAGCCATCCTCGTCGGGACCGCCGGCACCGTCCGGCCAGTAGCCGGAGAAGAGGTTGCGGCCGCGGATGGCGACGAGACCGGTCGCGGCCGTGTCCTCGTCGAAGGTGTCGTCGAGGTCGTCGGGGTCGAGCGGTATCGGCGCGACGCCGCCGTCCTGGCCGACCAGACGGAGTTCGACGCCGGGCAACGGGCGTCCCACGGAGCCGGGCTTGGCGTACCCCGTGACCAGGGTGGTGGTGACCACCGGGGCGGCCTCGGTCAGCCCGTAACCCTCGAACACGGCGAGCCCGGTCTTCTCCCGGATCGTGGCCAGCACCTTGGGGTGCAGCGGGGCCGCCCCGGAGTTGAGCAGCCGGATCGTGGCCAGCGCGGCGGACAGCTCCTCGGCGGGCTGGTCGGCGAGATCGGTGTACATCGCGGGCACCCCGCCGAAGACGGTGATCCGGTGCTTCGCGCAGCTTTCGAGCGCTTCGGCCACCTCGAACCGCTCGGCGAGCACCACGGTCGCCCCGGCGTAGGTGGACTGGAGCAGACCCGGCCCGAGCCCGTAGACGTGGCAGAGCGGGATCGAAAGGAACACGCGGTCCTGCTCTCGCAACGCGTCCGGGACGGCGGCCATCTGCTCGACGTTCGCCAGCAGCGCCCGGTGCGACAGCATTACGCCGCGGACGGGACCGGTGGTGCCGGAGGTGAACGAAACCACCGCGATGTCCTCGTCACCACCCACCGAGGACAGCGGCTCGCCCGGCTCGGTCGCCACCAGTTGCCCCTCCTCGGCGTCCCGGCTGAGCACAAGACGGGCTTCGCTGCGCTCGGCCACGGAGGTGAGCTCGGGCCGTGGCGACAGCGGGGAGACCGGCACCGCGGTCGCGCCGGCGCGGGTCACCGCGAACAGTGCGATCACGAACTCGGCGGAGTTGGGCAGCCTGAGCACGACGCGGTCTCCGGGTTCGATTCCCTGCCCGATGAGCGCCTTGGCCTGTCCGTTGACCGCGGCATCGAGCTCTGACCAGGTCAAAGACACCCCCGCGGTGGTGTCGATCAGCGCGGTGGCGCCCGGCAGGCGTTCGGCCGCGGCGGCGAGCAGGTCGGCGATGTTGCGCATGCCCCCAGTGTCTCCCCTCATCCCCCGTCATGGGGAAGCCCGCGGATCGTCGCACTTCCGCAACAGACATCACTACCTACTTTCGGGTAACTACCCGTATGCTGCTGATCGCGTCGGAGTGGTGGTGGTCACTCGGGTCGGGACAGAGGAGTCGCCGTGACGAACTGGCTTGCTGCACGCCCCGTTGGGCTGCGCGTCGGCACGGCCACGCGTCCGGTCGAGCTGCCCGGGGAGCAGCCCGAAGCCTGGGACCTCGTGCATGCCGCGCAGGAAGGCGACACGACGGCGTTCGGCGCGCTGTACGACCGGTACGTCGACGCGGTGTACCGGTACGTGTTCTTCCGGCTCGGCGATCGGGACCTGGCCGAGGACATCACCAGCGAGACCTTCCTGCGGGCCCTGCGCCGGATCACCTCGGTCAGCTACCAGGGCCGGGACGTGGGCGCCTGGTTCATCACGATCGCCCGCAACATCGTGTTCGACCACGTGAAGTCGAGCCGGTACAAGCTGGAGATCGTCACCGACGAGGTGTCCGAATCCGGGGCCGCGCCCTTCGCCGGACCGGACAGCGGCGCGGTGACCGGCCCCGAACAGTTGGCGATGTCGGCCGCCACCCGCGAAGCGCTGCTCAGGTGCATCGCCGATCTCGGCGACGACCAGCGGGAGTGCATCGTCCTCCGGTTCATCCAGGGGCTCTCGCTGACCGAGACCGCGCAGATCATGAAGCGCAACGAGGGTGCGATCAAGGCGCTGCAACACCGCGCGGTGCGCAAGCTCGCACAACTGCTCCCGCCGGCCTGGCGCTGAACCGCCTTCTCCGTTACGTAACAACGGTTATGCTTCTCGTCCATCGCGGGCGAAAGCCGTAACGGAACCCCGGGGGAAATCGTTTCAACCCTCGTGAACGTGCCCGGGTGGTCCGCACGCGAGCTGGAAGTGATTTCCGGCCTGCGTCAGCTCGGTGCCGCGGCTGCTCCCGACGCGGAGGCACGACGGCGAATCCGGAGCGAGATCCTGGCCGGGCTCGCCGAACCGGAACGGCGCGCGCCCGGCAGGCGGCGCCGCCTGCTGGCCGAAGTGCTGGCCGCGGCCGTCGCACTGGTGATCGTGCTCGGCAGTGTCGGCTTCCTGCTGGCACGCGACGCGCTGCCCGGCGACCCGCTGTACACCATCAAACGCGCCGGGGAGACCGCCGAACTCGGACTGTCCTTCGGGGACGCGGCAAGGGCGCGGAAACACCTCGATTTCGCGGCGAACCGGCTCGACGAACTCGCCGCGCTCGGCCGGGCCGACCCGGCGCCCTACCGGGCCGCACTGGCCGACTTCCAGCGCGAAGCCACCACCGGCACCGCGCAGTTCACCGTGGTCGCGGTGCAGGGCGACAGGCAGGACCTCGACCGGCTGCACGCATGGGCCCAGCAGCAGAACGGCAAGCTCGCCGCGGCCGAGGGAACCATCCCCGCCGGAGCCTACGGCCAGTTCACCTCTTCGGCTGAACTCATCGCCCGGATCGATTCCCGGGCCCAGCTGCTGCTGGCCCGGCTCGACTGCTTCGGGATCACTTCCGGCGAGACCGACGACCTCGGCGCCATCCCCGACCGCGGTCCCTGCCTGCCGCCCGTCCAGGCCATCAAGGCGGCTCCGCCGCCACTCGCACCACCCGCGACGCCGGGCACGGAAACGGCGCCCGCCGAACCCCCGAACTCCCTGTCCACCCAGGAATCCACGCCGGGACCGATCGCGAAGACGAGCGATCTGCCGCCGTCCGACGGCCTGGCGGCCCCGACCGCGTTCCCGCCGCCCATCCCCGCACCGAGCAGCCCGCGGAGCACCACCACGACCAGTCCCCCACCCATGCCGGTGATCTCCGTTCCGCCGCTGTTCCCCGGCCTTCCCGGGCTGGGGATCGGCTGAGTCGAATCGCTACTCTGGGCGCAGGAACCCCCGAGTCAGGAGGCGGTCTGCGTGTGGCGCGGCAGGGGCAAGGGCCCGGAACTCGAACGACTCGCCACGCTCGCCGGCGAAGCGTCGGCGGAGGCCGCGGTCGCGATGGAGTCCGCGCAGGCCGACGGGGCGAAACCGGCGGAACTGGTGCCGGAGAAGACGGCGCAGCCGCCCGCTCCCCCGGACCTCACCGCGGCGGCGTTCTTCGACGTGGACAACACCATGATGATGGGCGCGTCGATCTTCCACTTCGCCCGCGGACTGGCCGCCCGCAAGTACTTCACCACCTCGGACCTGGCCGGTTTCGCCTGGCAACAGGTGAAGTTCAGGATCGGCGGCAAGGAGGACCACGGCAGCGTGCAGTCCAGCCGTGCGCAGGCGCTGTCCTTCGTGGCCGGTAAAACCGTCGAGGAGATGAACCGGGTCGGCGAGGAGATCTACGACGAGCTCATGGCCGACAAGATCTGGTCCGGCACGCGCGCACTGGCCCAGATGCACCTCGACGCCGGGCAGCGGGTGTGGCTGGTCACCGCGACCCCCGTGGAACTCGCCGCGATCATCTCGCGCCGGCTCGGGCTGACCGGTGCGCTCGGCACGGTCGCCGAACACGTCGACGGCGTCTACACCGGCCGGCTCGTCGGCGACCTGCTGCACGGCCGCGCCAAGGCGCACGCGGTGCGGGCACTGGCCTCGCGCGAGGGCCTGAACCTGCGCCGCTGCACGGCCTACTCCGACTCGTCCAACGACGTGCCGATGCTGTCCGTGGTGGGCACCGCGGTCGCGGTGAACCCCGACGCCACCCTCCGCGAGATCGCCCGCGCCCGCGGCTGGGAGATCCGGGACTTCCGCACCGGCCGCAAGGCCGCGAAGATCGGCGTCCCGTCGGTGCTCGGCGCGGGCGCCCTCGCCGGGGCCGTCGCGGCGGGGATGGCCTACCGCCGCCGCTAGGCGAAGCCGGCCTCCGCCTCAGACGACCAGGACCCGGCGTCCGCGTGTGTGACCTGCCTGGCTGTCGCTGTGGGCCGCGGCGGCTTCGGCGAGCGTGTACGCCTTGTCGACCGGGATGTGGAGCTTTCCCCGCGAGATGAGGTCCACGGCTTCGGCAAGCGCTTGCGGCACGCTCCCGGCCACGCCGGAGAACCGGACACCGAACTCCGGTGCACCGAGATCGGCAATGGAGATCACCTTCCGCGGATCCCCGGTCAGCTCGACGAGTTCACGGATCACCCCCGAGCCGGCCAGATCGAGGGCCGCGTCGACCCGGCCGAGCTGTCGCACCCGCTCGACCCAGCCCTGACCGTACGTCGTGGCGTGGGCACTCAGGCTGCGCAGATAGTCCTGGTTCGCGGCCCCGGCCGTGCCGATCACCGTGATGCCGCGGTCGCGGGCGATCTGCAGCACCGCCGATCCGACGCCCCCGGACGCGCCGCTGACCAGCAGTGTCTGCCCGGGCCGCACACCGACCTCCCGGATGATGCGCAGCGCGGTCTCCACCACGGAGGGGTACCCGGCCGCCTCTTCGAAGGTCAGGCCCTCGGGCATGCGGGCCCAGGCCGACAGCACGGCGAACTCGGCATAGGTGCTCACCCCTTCGCCGAACACGGGGTCGCCGACCTCGATGCCTTCGACGCCCTCGCCGACCTCGTCCACCACCCCGGAGGCGTCCTGCCCGACTCCGGCGGGCAACTCGATCGGATGGGCCCCCAGGATCTGGCCTTCACGGACCCGCCAGTCGACGGGATTCACACCGGCCGCCCGCACGGCGATGCGGACCTGACCGGGGCCCGCGTTGGGCTCCTCCGCGTCCACGAGTTGCAGCACGTCCGGACCGCCGAACTCGGCGAAGATCACTTTCTTCATGCGGTCGACCGTAGCACTAACCGTTAGCTTTTCATAACAGGTTCAGTCTTGTATCTGATAGCATCTGGGGATGACCGTGCCGCCTGGACGCCGCGAGCGCAAGAAGGCCGCGACCCGCCAGAAGATCGCCGACACCGCTCTGCGGCTCTTCCTGGAGCGCGGGTACGACACGGTGGGCATCCGCGAGGTGGCCGCCGAGGCCGACGTGGCCGTCACCACGCTCTTCTCCCACTTCGCCTCGAAAGAAGCCCTGGTGTTCGAGCAGGACGAAAACTTCGAGCAGCGCCTCACGGAGGCGGTCACCGGCCGAGCCCCGCACGAGCCGCTCATCCCCGCGCTGTGCCGCGAAATCCGGGCCCTGGTGCGACATTGCGCCCGGGACGGCGCCGCCCCGATCTGGCGCATGATCGACGAATCACCCACCTTGCGGCAGTACGAGCAGTCGATGAAGCTGCGCCATGCACGGTCACTGGCAACGGCCATCGCCGCCGACCTCGGCCTGCCCCGGCCCACCACGGCCTGCCGGACGATCGCGAAGTTCGTGGTCGACGCCCATTCCCTGGCCCGCGAGGCGGCCGACCCGGAAGCCGCGGTGGACGAGATCTTCCCGATGATCGAGGCGGCCTGGGAGGCAGCCCACCCTTCTCGAACTGTTACTCCAAAAAGGACAGAGGTCGGTCCGGCCGCCACGAGTCGCCGAAGCGGGCGGATGACCGACGCCGGCACGTGAGCGGCCCCGATCGGTCCACCCTCCACTGTGGACATCGAGCTGGCAGCACTTGCCTCGCAGCTTCACCAAAAGCAAGAGAACCGACCAGACAGGTGCCGATGCCGACGACAGCAGTCACCAGGGCTGGCCGCTAAAACCAGGTGCCCCCTCCGCACCGGCCCCGCTAGCGTGGGCCGACATGGCATCGGAACTGACACGCCCCCCGCTCCAAGCGGATGAACGCACCGCGCTCATAGCAGAACCCGGCATTCGACGAGTCGGGCGAGGACCCCGACTGGCAGACCGAAGGCCGCCCCGTCGCCGAGCTCATCGCGGAGTACGAAGCCCAGTGCGCCCGCAGTAATGCGATCGTTGCCGCGGCCTCCCTGGACGACGTCGGCCGCCACCCCGGCTTCCGCTCGGGTGGCGCGAACCTCCGCTGGATGCTGATCCACCTCATCGAGGAGACGGGGCGGCACGCGGGGCACGCGGACATCGTCCGGGAACTGCTCGACCGCACGAAGGGCTATTACTAGCGCCTGTTGGTCATAACCGCCCTCAAGGCCACCTTGAGTGCACGCCCCTGGAGCAACCGGCTGTTATGGTCGAAAAACGGAAGACCGTTCGAAGGAGGCTCGACGTGGCAGGTGACGACGACATCTCCGGGTGAGCCCCGGAGGTAGCGGGCCCCCGGCAGTTGTTCGCCGCGGTGGCCATTTCGTCGTCCACCCATTCGCACGCGGGCCACCAGCCTGCGCCCCACACTTCCGAGGTCTCGCCTTCATGTCCGATTCCCGCATCGTCGTGTCCGGTCTGTCCTTCTCCTGGCCCGACGGCACCCCGGTCTTCGACCGGTTGTCCGCCACCGTCCCCGACGGCCGCACCGGCATCGTGGCCGCCAACGGCGCCGGCAAGACGACCCTGCTCAAGCTCATCGCGGGCGAACTGCGGCCTGTCGCGGGCAGCGTGTCCGTCGACGGCCTGCTCGGCTACCTGCCCCAGGACCTGCCGCTGACCGGCGAACCGTCCGTGGCCGAGGTCCTCGGCATCGACCCGGTCCTGCGTGCGCTCGAAGCCGTCGAGTCCGGCGACGTCGACGAGGAGCACTTCACCACCATCGGCACCGACTGGGACATCGAGGAACGCACCCGCGCCCAGTTGGACCGGCTCGGTCTCGGCGACATCGCGCTCGACCGCACGCTGAGCACCCTGTCCGGCGGCCAGATCGTCTCGCTCGGACTGGCGGCCCAGCTACTCAAACGGCCGGACGTGCTGCTGCTCGACGAACCCACCAACAACCTCGACCTCGACGCCCGCCGCAAGCTCCACGGCGTGCTCGACGACTGGTCCGGCTGCCTCCTGGTGGTCAGCCACGACCGCGCCCTGCTGGACCGGATGGATCGCATCGCCGAGCTCGACGCGGGCGAGGTCACCTATTACGGCGGCAACTTCACCGCGTACGAGCAGGCCATCCGGGCGGCACGCGAGGTGGCCGAGAAGAACATCCGCAACGCCGAGCAGGAGGTCAAGCGCGAGAAACGCGAGCTGCAGCAGGCCCGCGAGCGGGCCGCCAAACGGGCGGGCAACGCCCAGCGCACCATCGCCAACGCGGGGCTGCCCAAGATCCTCGCCGGAGCACGCAAACGCAACGCTCAGGAGTCCGCCGGCAAGGCCGACGGCACCCACGCGGCCCGGGTCGGCGCCGCCAAGGCCAAACTCGACGAGGCCGAACGGTCGCTGCGCGAAGACCAGAAGATCACCCTGGAACTGCCCCGGACCGCCGTCCCCGCGGGCCGGACCCTGTTCCTCGGCGAAGGACTGCGCAAGCGCGACCTCTTCGCCGACGGCATCGACCTGGCGATCCGCGGGCCGGAACGCATCGCACTGAGCGGCGCCAACGGGTCCGGCAAGTCCACGCTGCTGCGGATGATCAGCGGCGAACTGGAACCGGACAGCGGCGAGAGGAAACGGGCCGACGGCCGGATCGCCTACCTGTCCCAGCGCCTGGATCTGCTCGACGACGGCCGCACCGTGGCCGAAAACCTGGCCGCGTTCGCGCCCGCGATGCCCCCGGCGCAGCGGATGAACCTGCTGGCCCGCTTCCTGTTCCGCGGCGACCGGGCGCACCTGCCCGTCGCCGTCCTCTCCGGCGGGGAACGACTGCGCGCCACGCTGGCCTGCATCCTGTTCGCCGAACCCGCGCCCCAGTTGCTCTTGCTGGACGAACCGACGAACAACCTCGACCTGGTCAGCGCCGGACAGCTGGAAAGTGCCCTCAACGCCTACCAGGGCGCGTTCGTCATCGTCAGCCACGACGAACGCTTCCTCGCCGAAATCCGAATCGACCGCTGGCTGAGGCTCGGCGAAGGCCGGCTGCGGGAGAGCGCCGCACCCGCGAGCCGCTGAACCGTGGGAACGGCTCTGGTTCTCAAGGGTCGCCCGTCGCGGAGAGACCAATCGGCGCTAGCCGCTGAACACACCCTTGCGGTGGGCAAGACGGCGATAGAGCGCCTGCTGGATGGACTCCCGCACCTGATCGGTCAGGTTGAACACGAGCATCGGGTCGTCGAGTTCCTCCTGCGTGAACCCGTCGGTCGCGATGGGCTCACCGAACTCGATCGACCACTTGGTGGGCAACGGGATGGTGCCCAGCGCACCCAGCAACGGGAAGAACGGTGTCACCGGGAAGTACGGCAGGCCGAGCAGCCGCGCCAGCGGCTTCAGGTCGCCTATCTTCGGATAGATCTCCTCGGCCCCGACGATCGAGCACGGGATGATCGGTACCCGCGTGCGCAGAGCGGCCGACACGAAGCCGCCCCGCCCGAACCGCTGCAGCTTGTAACGAGCGGAAAACGGCTTGCCAAGGCCCTTGTAGCCCTCCGGCCACACCCCGACCAGCTCACCCGAGGACAACAGCCGCTCCGCGTCCGGGCCGCAGGCCAGCGTCTGGCCGGACTTCCTGGCCAGTGCGCCGAGCACCGGCGTGCGGAACACCAGATCCGCGCCCAGCATGCGCAGGTGCCGGTGCGCGGGATGCTCGTCGTGCACCGCGACCGCGGTCATCACCGCGTCCAGCGGCAACGTGCCGGAGTGGTTGCACACCACCAGCGCCCCACCCGCCGTGGGCAGGTTCTCCACACCGGAGACGGCGACCCGGAACCACTTTTCGTACAGCAGGCGCAGCGGCGGCAGGATGACGGCGTCGGTCAACTCCGGGTCGAACCCGAACTCGTCGACCGGATAGCGGCCGGTGAGCCGGTCGCGCAGGAAGGTCAGCGTCCTGGTGAGCGGATCGGGCTCTGGTGTCTCCGCCACCGGGGCGGCGGTCTTCGGTAGCTCACTCACCGGCCGCGGCCGGTCACGGTCCGGCGTACCGGCCCGGCCCGCCTTCGGCTTCCCCTGCGCGCGCCGGAGCGGAATGATCCGGGCATCCACACCGGTGGTCACGGGAACGTCCTCGTCTCCTGTCGCTTCCGGCTTCATCGCGCCTGACCGGTCGCTGCCGCGGTCAGCACCCTGCCCGCCAGGGTGGCGAGTGCGTCACCGTCGATGACCGGGCGCAGTCCCCGGCCCCGCACGTAGTCGTCGAAGGCGGCGGCGGTGGTCCACCGCGGGTAGTAGCCGAACACCTTCTTCAGCCTTGTGGTGTCCACCACCCGGCCGTAGTTCAGCAGGCGCACCTGGTCCTCCGAGAAGTCCACCAGGTGGGCGCCGCGCAGCATCTTGGCCACCGACGGCACGAGGGCACGCGGTACCGGCAACTCGACGCGCCCGGCCCGCCGGATCGCCTGCGACAGGGTGAGGACCCCGTCGGAGCCGACGTTGAACACCCCCGGTTTGTCCTCCAGGGTGGCCGTCTCGAGCACGGCCAGCGCGTCGGAGGAGTGCAGGAGCTGGAGGCGGGCGTCGTAGCCGAGCACCGTGGGCACCACCGGCAGCGCGAAGTAGCGGGCCAGCACGGTGTCCACGTCCGGCCCGATCAGGTTGGTGAACCGCGCCGTGGTGACCGTGATGTCGGGCCTGCGGCGGGCCAGTCCCCGCACGTAGCCCTCCATCTCGACCGCGTCCTTGGCGTAGCCGTTGGACGAGGCGGGGATCAGCTCGGCGTCCTCGCCGAACACCGCGGGCGAGCGGGCACCGGCGCCGTACACGGCGGCCGTCGACTTGACCACGAGCTTGCGCATCCAGGGGGAACGCTGGCACGCGGCGAGCAGCCGCATGGTGCCGATGACGTTGACTTCCTTGAGCACGCCACGCCGCGCGGGCCCCGCCGGATGGCAGGTGGTCGCGGCGTGCACGACGGTGTCGACCCTGGCGTCGTTGATGACCCGGGCGATCAGGGGGTTGCGGATGTCCGTGCGGACGAACTCCGCCTGTCCCAGGCGGCGCATCACCTGCTTGCGAGGCGGCGTGGTGTCGACGCCGATGACCCGCTCGAACTCCGGATTGTTGCCGAGGCGGGCCAGCAGCCTTCCCCCGAGGTCTCCCCCGACTCCGGTGACGAGCACGACTGTCGACGGCATGAAACCCCCTGACGAAGGGTTGGTTCTGGCGGCGTTCGAGATGTTACCCCCGCCCGGCAGGGTGGGGCAGCGCCGCTAACAGGCTATTAACGCAGCTCACCGGCACGGCGCCGACGTCACCCGAACGGGTGCGACCCGCCCGGGTAACCGGACGGGTCGCGGTAATAAGCCGTTCGCCTTCGCGTCACTTGCCCTGCTTGCGGCGCTGCATCCGAGTGCGGCGCAGCAGCTTACGGTGCTTCTTCTTGGACATGCGCTTGCGGCGCTTCTTGATCACCGAGCCCACTGGTGCTCCTTCACGGTTGGTCCTGTCCTCACGCTGCCCGGCGCAGCGTCCAACAGGTGGAGCGCATCAGGCGCGAGCGGCCTCTCAGGTTACCCGCTGTGCCCGTCGAGCCCGTCGCAGGGCCTCGTGTTCCGGGACCGCACCCTGGCGGGGTGGGCCGCTCGCCCCGCGATCGCGCCGCATTCGAGCCTGTCCCGACAACAGTCAGCCCACGTCGAAATAGGCGCCTTGGAGGTACTCGTGCACCGCCTTCTCCGGGACGCGGAACGATTTGCCGACCCGCACGGCCGGCAGCTCGCCCGAATGCACCAGGCGGTACACCGTCATCTTCGACACCCGCATGAGCGCGGCCACCTCGGCGACCGTAAGGAACTGAACCTGCCCGACTGCGGGCACGTCATTGTTGTTCGACGACATACGTCACCGTGCCCTTCGGCACGTGTCGCGCCGCTCGGCTTCCCCACCGGCGGTACCGACACGCACGTGCTTTGCTTCTGAGGGTAGCGGTGTCGCTGGGACCTATGCGACGGCCCGCGGAAAGATTGGTCCAACCGGGCGCGAGACCATACGAAAAAGTCGACTTCTCACCCCGAACTCGCGGGATGGCAAGGAAAACGGTGACGGTCGCGAGCGGGAGCCACTGTCGCACCGTTTGCCGGACTTCGGTGACGGTCCCGGATTACCCTGCGCGCCACGGAAAATCGCGACCGAGGTCCGGAGAAGGACTTACCCGACATGCGATGCGGCGAGCGGCACTCCTTGGACAGCGCGCACCACAAGCCCTTCCGACTTCGTAATGCAGCGCTGCCAATACTTTCCGTGACTGACCTGGTATCCCGTCAGGACGCGCTGTCGTGCGGTTTTCCGAGCTCGACCGAACGGTCCCGTGCCGCTTCGATCGCAGCGAGCAACGCCGCGCGCACACCGTGCTTTTCCAGCTCGCGGATGGCGTTGATGGTCGTGCCCGCCGGGGAAGTCACGGCCTCGCGCAGGATCACCGGATGCTCGGCGGTCTCCGCGAGCATCTTCGCCGCGCCCACCGCCGACTGGATGATCAGCTTCTCCGCGACGGCACGCGGCAGGCCGAGCAGGATCCCCGCGTCGATCATGGCTTCGACGAGGAAGAAGAAGTACGCCGGGCCCGAACCGGACAGCGCGGTCACCGCGTCCTGCTGGGACTCCGGGACCTCGATGACCTCGCCGACCGAGGACAGCATTTCCCGCACCAGCGCCAAATGCGCCGGGGTCGCGTGGCTGCCGGGGGAAATCGCGCTCATCGCTTCACCGACGACCATCGGCGTGTTCGGCATCACCCGCACGACCGGCACTCCTTCGGCCAGCCTCCGCTCGTACAGGGAAGTCGGCAGTCCCGCGCACAGCGACACGACGAGGGTCTCCGGGCCGACCGCGGGGGCCAGTTCGGTCAGCACCGGCTCGATGTCCTGCGGCTTGACGGCGACGACGAGCACGTCCGCCCGCTTCGCGGCCTCGGCGGGCTCGACGCCCGCGACGCCGTAGCGCGCGGTCAGCTCCGCGGCCCGATCCGGGTGCCGTTCGGTGAACAGCAGATCTCCTGCGCTCCGGCCGCTGTTCAGCAGTCCCGACAGTAGCGCCTCACCGATCTTCCCCGCACCCAGTACCGCGATCGTCGTCATGCCCCGAGCGTAGAGAGTGGCGGGAAGTGATTTGCGTCCGGCTCAGGGGGAAAGGGCGAGCTGGCGGGCCTGGCAGACCAGCCGCCCCGCGGAGTCGACCACCGTGGCGTCGGAGTCGAACCACGACTCGTGGATGGACCGGCAGTCCACCAGCACCCGCAACCAGCCCGGCGCGGGCCGGGCCCGCAGGAGGGCGGTCAGCTGCACGGTCGGCGCCCAACCGGACCGGCCGAGGTTGAACACCACCGGCGGGTTCACGTCACCGGCGAGCAACGCGAAATACGGGTCCGGCGAGCCGTGCCGCGGCCGGACCCACAGCCGCATCCGCGGCGGGTCGCCCACGCGGCCGGACAGGTACCCGGCGGTCGCCGGGTCGAGCCGGACATCGCATCCCTTGGCGAGGTTGAAGACGCCCTCCCCGGTTTCGCCGCCGAGCGGAATCGCCCGCGGCGGCGGTTCCACCGGCATCGACGGCAGATCCGCCCAGTCCGGGCGTCGCACCGGCAGCCGGCCCGTGGTCACGGTGGCCTCGACGCAGCTTCGGCCACGCTGTTCCAGCCTTACCGACACCACGGTGGCGCGGCGACCGATCTTGCGGAGGTCGGTGCGCAACAGCACCGGCCCGATGGCCGGTGGGTGCAGGAATTCCGCGCTGACCACGAGCGGTTCGGCCGAAGGGTCGCCGCGTTCGGCGAGGACGGCGACCGCGGCCTTGGCGATCAGGGCCATCAGGAACCCGCCGTGCGGGTGGTTTCCGATCGACCATTCCTGCCGGAGGTCGGCGGTGAGCGTCCCGTCTCCCAGTGATCTCACCGCGCACGCCGCCTCGAAGGCCGCGGGGTCGTGGGCTTCCGCGGTGCTCACGAACGGCTGGCCAGTGCGCGCAGGAAAAAGCCCAGGTTGGCCGGGCGTTCGGCGAGCCGGCGCATCAGATAGCCGAACCACTGCTCACCGAAGGGCACGTACACGCGCACCGTCTCCCCTTCCGAGGCCAGCCGCCGCTGCTCCGCCGGGCGCACCCCGTAGAGCATCTGGTATTCGTAGCTGCCCTGCTTGCGCCCGTACCACCGCACGCGTTCGCCGAGGATCCTGATCAGGCGCGGATCGTGCGTGGCGAACATCGGATAGCCCTCCCCGGCCAGCAATCGGTTGGCACACCTCAAATAGCTCAGATCCACGTCGTGGCCCCGGCGGTAGGCGACCGCCGCGGGTGCGGCGTAGGCGCCCTTGCACAGCCGGACCCGGGAGTCGGGGCCCGCCAGTGCCGCGACATCGTCCTCCGTGCGCCTCAGGTAGGACTGGAGTACCGCGCCCACCCATGGCCAGGTGTGCCGCAACTCCCCCAGCAGCCGCAGGGTCGCGTCCGCGGTCTCGTGCTCCTCCATGTCGAGCGTGACCGTGGTGCCGGACTGCCCGGCGGCGGCACAGATCCGAAAAGCGTTGTCCAGAGCCAGTTTCTCGTCCAGCTTCAGCCCGATCGCGGACAGCTTCACGCTGACTTCCACGCGCGCCGACAGACCTTCCTCGTACAACCGGTCCAGCAGACCGAGGTAGGTCTGCACCGTGTGCTCCGCCTGCGCCTCGTCGACGGTGTGCTCGCCGAGGTGGTCGAGAGTGGCGTAGAGCCCGTCATCGACGAGACGGCCGACGGCGGTCACCGCGTCGGCGACGGTTTCCCCGGCGACGAACCGGTCCACCACGGCACGCGTTCCGGGTGCGGTGGCCACGAGACGGCGCACCGTGTCGTTGCCTGCGGCGGCGAGGATCATCGAGCGCAGCGGGTTCACGTCGGGAACTTTACGTGTTCGAATATCGGAAGCCCATGCTCCCGGTACACCCCGCGCGGGTGAAGTTGATCTTTACATCATCCGGCGCAATGCCCCGTTCGGCCGTTCAGCGATCAGTGACCGAGGTGGAATCGCGCGAACAGGAGCGCTTCGGCGAGATCCTTCATCCGGTGCGCCGAACTCGGCGCGCGCCGGGTGTTGACCTCGAGCACGACCTGGCCGTCGAACCCGGTGGACAGCTTCTCCAGGATTTCCGCGCAGGGCTGGCTGCCCCGGCCCGGCACCAGGTGCTCGTCCTTCGGCACGCCCGTGCCGTCGGCCAGGTGCACATGGGCCAGGCCCGGCCCCATCCGGTCGGCCAGTGCGAACGCGTCCATCCCCGCGGCCGCGACGTGGGACAGATCCAGCGTGTAGTGCCGGTAGCCCACCTCCGTCGGGTCGATGGAGGGCCGGAACGCCGACACGCGCGCGTCCCGCCGTCCGCCCGGCGGCCGCACCTTGAACATGTTCTCCACCGCGATCGCGATGCCGCTGTCCTCCTCCAGTTCCGCGATCAGATCGGCGAAGGCGTCACCGTAGCGGCGTTGCCAGCGAAACGGCGGGTGCACCACGACCGTGCGGGCCTCGAGATCCATCGCCGCCTCCACGCTCTTGCGCAGCCGAACGACGGGATCGGGAGACCAGACCCGCTGGGTGATCAGCAGCGAGGGCGAATGCACCGACAGCACCGGCATCCCGGTGTGCCGCGACCAGCGGCGCAACTCGGGCACGTTCTGGCTGGCCGGATCGACCCACACCATCACCTCGACACCGTCGTAGCCCAGGTCCGCGGCCAGTTCGAAGCCCGTCCCGGCGCGCAGCGGCCACACCGAAGCGGTGGACAGGCCGACCGGTGGCCGGTGCGGTGCTTCCTGCCGCGGTTCCCGGCGGGGCATGGGCTTCCCGGCGCCGCGCCCTTCGTGCGCGCCGCCGGTCCGGGCCGGATCCGTACTCAACGCGACAGCAACAACAGTGCGGCGGGGGACACGGTGACCACCAGGCCGACCAGGATGGCCAGCACCATGGTCTGGATGTCGTCCGCGCGGCGGATCTTCCGCACGATCCACACCAGCCCGACGATCACCACGAGCGCGGCGACCAGCGCCGCGGCGGGCAGCTTGCCCCACAGCCAGTTGAAGCCCAGCCACACGCCGGCACCACCGGCCACGCCCAGTGCGAGTTGCACGGCCATGCCGAGCCACTGCTTCGCGGGAGAAGCTTCGGAGGCCCGATCCGGCGCCTCGTCCTCGTCGGCGTACTCGTCACGCCGGGCGGACGCGGCTTCCGGCTCGTAGTCGTAGCCGTCCAGCCGCTCCGGCTCCGCCTCGCCGAAGTCGCCGAATTCGTCGACCTCCTCGTCGTCGTCGGCGAAGGGATCGTGGAAACCGGTGGCCTCCATCGCGGCTTCGTCGAACTGCGGCGCGGGCGCGAAACCCGAGGGATGCGGCTCGGGAGCCCCACCCGGCTCCTGCCGCAGCGGCGGCATCACGCCGATCTCGGTGTCCTCGGAACTCACGCTCTGACGCTGGCGCCGCCAGCGGGAAAGCCCGGCGGGCGGAGCGTCCGGCGGCACCGGCGCCTCGGCAGGCGGTGGCGGGATGGCAGGCGGGCCGGCCGGCGCCGCGGCCGGGTTCAGCGGCTCGAACTGCTCGGTGTACGGGCCGGGTTCGGGCTCCTGCCGGGCGGGTGCCCGGCGGGACCGCCGCGGCGGCGCTCCCGGGGCCGGTGGTGCCGGGAAGGTGCCACTGGCCATGGGCCCCGGCCCGGGGGCCGCCTCTTCGGGGGCTTCCAGGCCGTCCAGGCGTGCGGCCAGCGTCCCGGGCGGGGTGCGCCGCAGGGGCGCCACCTGCCGGGTCTCCTCCTGGCCACGGGCGGGCGGCCTCGGTGGCTCGTCGGCGGGCCCGGGTTCGGGCAGCGGAAGCGCGCCCGACTCCTGGACGGGACGGCGCAGAACCGTGGGGTCCTGGGCCGGGCGGGCACGGCGCGGCGGCACGTCCCCAGGCCCTCCGGGGCGCGCGAAGGTTCCGGACTCCTGCGGCGGCCCGGCGGGCGGGCGCGGGAACGTGCCGGACTCCGGCGGCGGACCTACCGGGGGACGCTGGAAACCGGTGGCACCACCCTCCGGCGGCGGCCCGGCGGGCGGGCGCGCAAACGTGCCGGACTCCGGCGGCGGACCTACCGGGGGACGCTGGAAACCGGTGGCACCACCCTCCGGCGGCGGCCCGGCAGGCGGGCGCGCAAACGTGCCCGACTCCGGCGGCGGACCTACCGGGGAACGCTGGAAACCGGTGGCACCACCCTCCGGCGGCGGCCCGGCAGGCGGACGCACAAAAGCACCCGACTCCTGCGGCGGACCCAACGGCGGACCGGCAGGGGGACGCTGGAAACCGGTGGCACCACCCTCCGGCGGCGGCCCGGCAGGCGGACGCGCAAACGTGCCCGATTCCGGTGGCCGCCCAGCGGGCGGACGGGGGAAGGCGCCGGACGGCTGCGGCGGACCGGCAGGCGGACGCGGAAGGGCACCCGACGGCTGCGGCGGACCCGCGGGAGGTCGCGGCCCGGAGTCCCCGGCGCCCGGGCGGAGGACGGGTGCGTCACCGTCGGGGGCGGCCCTGCGACCGCCGCTGCGGCTCCCGGGCGGCGGGGGCGTACCTTCCCCGGATGCGGCACCACCGCGTACGCGGTCGATGATCGCCTGAGGTCCGGTGTCGGAGACCCCGCGGGCGCGTCGCGGCGGCGCCTCCGCGGCGGGAGCCTGCTGCTCGTCGTCGTCCTCCGCGGCGCGTCGGCGCCGCCGAGGGCTCTCCACGTTGCCGCCGTGCAGAGCAAGCAGTTCGGCCACGGTCTTCTGCGAGCGGTCCTGACCGCTTTCTCGACTCATCAGCGTTTCATCCCCACCGCGCGTCTGTGATCGCGTAGCCTGCCCACGGCGCGGTCTCGGACGCGGCACGCGCGCAGCACCGCCTCACGCATCCCATCCACTCCTCCACCGTGCCCTCACGTTTCGCTCTCGTCCACCACGTCGCTGTCACCGGTCTGATTCCGCGACGAAGGGCGTTGCGCCTTCGCCTCGAACACTCGCCGCCCCGTGGGGGCAGTGTCGTCCGTCCCGTTCGAGCGGTCCAGTCGCCGCAGGATGACACCCTCCCGCAGCGCCCAGGGGCAGATTTCCAGTTCTTCCAGCGACAGCGCGCGCATGGCGGCCTGAGCCACCAGCGCGCCACCGACCAACTGGTGTGCCCTGCTCGCGCTGACCCCTTCCAGCTGGGCGAGGTCGGCCGCCGTCATCCGCGAGATGAAGGCGATGAGCTGCCGCAGTGCGGTGTCGGACAGGGTACGGCGTACCCGGGGTCCGGCGGCGGAGGGCGCCGCCCCGGTCAGCCTGGCCAGGGAACGGAAGGTCTTGGAGGTGGCCACCACGTGGTCGGGCGGGCCCAGCTTGGCCACCTTCTTGGCCAGCCCGGCGAGCTGGTCCTCCAGCCAGGCGGAGGTCGCGACCAGTTCCGAGCGGCTCGGCGGGTCGTGCAAGAACCGCGTACGGGTGAGACGGCCGGCACCGAGCGGCAGCGACTCGGCCAGTTCCGGCTCCTCGTCGATGCCCATCGCCACCTCCAGCGAGCCGCCGCCGATGTCGAGCACCAGCAGACGGCCCGCCGACCAGCCGTACCAGCGGCGCACCGCCAGGAACGTGAGCCGGGCCTCGTCGACGCCGGACAGGGCGCGCAACTCGATGCCGGTCTCGTCGTTGACCTTGCGCAGGACCTTGGCGGAGTTGGTCGCCTCGCGCACGGCGGAAGTGGCGAAGGCCATGAGCTCCTCGCAGCCCAGCCTGGCCGCGGACTCCCTGGCCGCCCGCACCGCCTCGACCAGCCCCTCGGCCCCGGCCTTGCTCAGCTCGCCGTTCTTGGTGATCTGCTCGGCGAGCCGCAGCACGGTCTTCTCCGAGTGCATGGGCGTCGGGTGGGCACCACGGTGGGCGTCCACCACCAGCAGGTGGACGGTGTTGGACCCCACATCGAGTACCCCTAGGCGCACAAAGCCCTACGGTACCCGGCCGGGGGCCTACGTCTCGAACTTGTAACCAAGACCGCGCACGGTGACCAGGTGGCGGGGCGAGCCGGGGTCGGGTTCGATCTTCGACCGCAGCCGTTTGACGTGCACGTCCAGGGTCTTGGTGTCCCCGACGTAGTCGGCACCCCACACCCGGTCGATCAGCTGGCCGCGGGTCAGCACCCGGCCGACGTTGCGGAGCAGGTACTCGAGCAGGTCGAACTCCTTCAGCGGCAGGGAGACCTCTCCGCCGTCGACGGTGACCACGTGCCGCTCGACGTCCATCCGCACCGGGCCCGCCGCCAGCACGGGCGGGGCCAGCTCGCCCTCGGAGCCGCCCTCGCCGCCGCGCCGCAGCACGGCCCGGATCCGCGCGATCAGCTCGCGCGCCGAGTAGGGCTTGGTGACGTAGTCGTCGGCGCCGAGCTCCAGGCCGACCACCTTGTCGATCTCGCTGTCCCGCGCGGTCACCATGATCACCGGGACCGCCGACCGCTGCCGCAGCTGCTTGCACACGTCGGTGCCGCTCATGCCCGGCAGCATCAGGTCCAGCAGGACGATGTCGGCACCGTTGCGGTCGAACTCCTCGAGCGCCTGCTGGCCGGTGGTGGCTACCGCCGCGGTGAAGCCCTCCTTCCGCAGCAGGAAGGCCAACGGATCGGCGAACGACTCCTCGTCCTCGACGATGAGCACCCTCGTCACTGCTTTCCTCCCTGTTCTTGGCTGGACACGACCAGCCTGGACACCCGGTCCGGAACCTTCTCCTGCCGGGGCGCCGATGGTGGACCGGCACTGACCGCGCTCTGCCGCACCGGGATCCGGAGAGTGAAGGTGGATCCCGTGCCCGGCATGCTCCACAGCTTCACCTCGCCACCGTGGTTGGCGGCGACGTGCTTGACGATCGCCAGACCGAGCCCGGTACCGCCGGTGGCCCGCGAACGCGCCTTGTCGGCGCGGTAGAAACGCTCGAAGACCCGCTGCTGGTCCTCCTCGGCGATGCCGATCCCGCGGTCGGTCACCGCGATCTCGACCACGCCGTCGGCCAGCCGCCTGCTGACCGACACCGGGCTGCCCGCGGGCGAATACGCGATGGCGTTCTCCAGCAGGTTGGACAGCGCGGTGACGAGCAGCGTGCGGTCGCCCTCGATGACGAGGCCACTGGGCGCGTCGGTGGTGACGGTGATCTGGGCGGACTCGGCGGAGAGCCGGACGCGGCCGAGCGCCTCCCGGACGACCGCGTCCACCTCGACGGCGTTGAGGTCCGGCAGGCGCTCGGCGCCCTGCAGTCGCGACAGCGCGATGAGTTCGGTGACGAGGGTGCCGAGCCTGGTCGACTCGTGGAGGATCTTGTTGCCGAACCGGCGGACCTCGTCCACGTCCTCGGCGGCGTCCAGGACGGCCTCGGTGAGCAGCGCGATCGCCCCCACCGGGGTCTTGAGTTCGTGGCTGACGTTCGCCACGAAGTCCCGTCGCACCGCCTCCAGCCGGGCCGCCTCGGAGTGGTCGACCGCCTCGACGACGGTGAACCCGTCGCCGAGCGGGCGGACCTCACCGACCACGGCCTCGGGCTGCCTGCCCCGGGCCTCCAGCGGGGAAAGGTCGATTTCGATCGCCTCGTCGGTCTCCACCACGCCCTCGGCCGCCACGCGCGCCCGCGGATCCGCCCGGTTGTCCCGCACCAGACCCAGCACCTCGGCGCGATGGTTGTGCAGCACCATGTCGCCGAAACGGTTGAGGACGAGCAGCCCGTTGTTGGAGGAACGCACCAGACGGAGCAGCAGTTCGGCCACCGTCGGCCCGCTCGGCCGCCGCTGCGCCCTCCGCTGCCGGATCCGGCTGATCAGGGAACCGGTCAGCACGCCGACCAGCAGGGCACCAGCAGCCAGGGCGAGTGCAGCACTCACGCTCACGGATGAATCGTAAGCATGGAACCCGGCGTTTTACCTAGTCCTGGGCGGCCAGTCGTGACACCTGCGACATCTCCCGGTGAACAGTTTGCCCTCGATTCAGGCCCCGTTCACCGAACCGCCGCCAGCCCGTGACGGCCAGCTCGATCGGATGTCACCTAATGGAGTCCAGTGTGGCCAACTCGGCTTCGGACAGTCGCAATCCCGCGGCCGCCACGTTCTCTTCGAGATGCCGCGGATCACCCGTTCCCGGAATCGCCAGCACATGCGGTCCGCGCTGAAGGGTCCAGGCCAGCCGCACCTGGGCCGGGGAGGCGTCATGCGCCTTAGCAATGGTTTCGATCTCTTCGGTCCCGCGGGGGCTCAGGGTGCTGCTGAACACGGAAAAGAACGGCACGAACGCGATGCCCAGCTCCCCGCACAGGCGAAGCAGTTCGTCGTCCTCACGGCGCACGGACACCCCGTACTGGTTCTGCACGCACACCACCGGCGCGATCTCCCTGGCCTCGGCGAGATGTTCCGGCCCGACGTTGGAAATGCCGAGATGGCGGATCAGACCGGCTTCCCGGAGTTCGGCCAGCACGCCGAACCTCTCGGCCAGCGAACCCTCGCCGCGGTCCAGTGCCTCCCCGATGCGGAGGTTGACCACGTCGAGGTGGTCGCGGCCGAGCTGCCGCAGGTTCTCCTCGACCTGACCGCGCAGCTGTTCGGGCCGGGCCGGGGGCAGCCAGGCCCCGGACGGGTCACGCCCGGGACCGACCTTGGTGGCGATCACCAGGTCCTCGGGATAGGGGCGCAGCGCCGTGTTGATCAGTTCGTTCGCCGAGCGGAGGTCGGAGAAGTAGAACGCGGCGGTGTCGATGTGGTTGACGCCCAGCTCGACCGCGCGGCGGAGCACCGCGACCACCTGGTCGCGATCGCTCGCACTGCCGTCCGCCTTGTGCATCAGCCGCATGGCGCCGTAGCCCAGCCGGTTCACCGTCAGGTCGCCGAGCCGCCAGGTCCCGGCCGCGGCGGCGTTGATCGTTTCGTTGGTCATACAACCAGCGTTCCGCGCGCCGTTCGCGCCGTCCCGGTTTGGCAACTTGCTGCCACACTGGTGGTATGGACACGATCGGGACCGGGGTACTGGTACGCGGCGAGGCGGAGTTGTTCGCCGCCACGGCGCACCTGTTCGCGAACGCGGCGGAGATCGCCTGCGCGGCCGCCGACCTCAACACCTGGGTGACCACCCGGAGGGCGTCGCCGCCGTCCGCGGGCCCCGGCCCGCACAAGATCCGCAAGCTGTACCGCCCCGGGGTGCTCCTCGAACCGGAGCGGGCCGAACACCTGTACGCGATGGAACGGCTCGGCGCCGGGATCAGGATCACCCGGGACGAGATACTCGAGACGATCATCCTCGACAACCGGTTCGCGATCCTCGCCGGCGACCGCTCACACGGTGAGCGCGCCTATCGCGTGGTCGACGAGGCGGGCCTGGTGCGCAACATCGTCTCGCTGTTCGACGCGGCCTGGCGCGCGGGCACCGAACTTTCGCTCTACGACGCGGAATTCGCCGAAGTCCGGGCGCTGGCCCCACGGATACTCGACGTGCTGGCCTCGGGCTGCAAGGACGAGACCGCGGCCAGGACGGTGGGCCTGAGCGTGCGGACCTACCGGCGCCGGGTGGCGGACCTGATGTCCGCGCTCGGCGCGACCTCGCGCTTCCAGGCCGGCGTCCGCGCCAGGGAACTCGGCCTGGTCTGAGCACACGGACGACGAAGGGCCGCGGGAAATCCCGCGGCCCTCGGTCTGGTCCGGTCAGCGGCCCTGTGCGGCGACCGCGGCGGCGGCCTCGGCCGCCGCTGCGGGGTCGAGGTAGGTGCCGCCGGGGGTGACCGGCTTGAGGTCCTCGGTGAGGTCGTAGCGCAGCGGGATCCCGGTGGGGATGTTGAGCCCGGCGATCGCGTCGTCGGAGATCCCGTCGAGGTGCTTGACCAGGGCGCGCAGCGAGTTGCCGTGCGCGGCGACCAGCACGTTCCTGCCCGCGCGCAGGTCCGGCACGATCGCGGACTCCCAGTAGGGCAGCAGCCGGGCGACGACGTCCTTGAGGCATTCGGTCAGCGGCGCGTCCGCGCCGAGGTCGGCGTAGCGGACGTCGCTGTCCTGGCTGAACTCGCTGCCCCGCTCGATCTCCGGCGGCGGCACGTCGTACGAGCGGCGCCAGAGCATGAACTGGTCTTCGCCGAACTCTTCGCGGACCTGCTTCTTGTTCTTGCCCTGCAGCGCGCCGTAGTGCCGCTCGTTGAGCCGCCAGTTGCGGCGCACGTCGATCCAGTGCCGGTCGGCGACGTCGAGCGCGATGTTCGCGGTCGAAATCGCGCGGCGCAGCAGCGAGGTGTGCACCACGTCGGGCAGCAGACCGGCTTCGGCGAGCAGTTCACCGCCGTGGCGAGCCTCCGCTTCACCCAGCTCGGACAGTGGCACGTCGACCCAGCCGGTGAACAGGTTCTCCGCGTTCCAGGTGCTCTGCCCATGCCGGAGCAGCACCAACGTCCCTAGTTCGGCCATACCGCAAGCCTGCCATGAGGCGTTTCGGGCGACGCGACGGGCCACGCGGGCCGGGGTTCTGCCGGGGTTCTACCGACAGTGCGTTACCGCTTGGTAACACGTCACTCGACAGCAGAACAAGCCGTCAACAAGCGGCCCCCAAAGTGACACTTGCTGCAATCTGTTAACAAGTGGGATGAAATTCACTCGAACGGAGTAGTCAGTAGTCTTGTGATTACTGGTCGATATCTGACAAGTTGACTACGTCCCGCACCGCTGGATTCCACGCACTCCCCAGCGGCAGCGGGGTACGACCGCAGCTCGTCTCCCCCCTGCCGAGCTGCGGCCCCGCCGGCCCCGTTGGCACTCCCCCTCGCCACCGGGTCCACAGCGGCGGGAACGTCAGCGGGGCGGCTCGAGTTCGCGACTCCCCCTCCCTCGAGCCGTCCCGCCTTCCCCCTGTTCAGGAAATGGTGAGCGAACCCGGCTCGTGCGGGCGCTCCGGCTCCACCAGATGCTTGAAGGCCTGCAGGTTCGCCAGCGACTCGCCGCGCGACACCCGCCAATCCCACTCACGCCTGATCGAAGTCGCGAACCCGATCTCCAGCAGCGTGTTGAAATCACCGTCGGCCGCTTCGAGGACCTGGCCGAGGATCTTGTCGAGCTCGCCAGCGGTGACGCACTCCAGGCCGAGCCTGCCGACCAGGTAGATGTCCCCCATCGCGTCCAGGGTGTAGTGCACGCCGTACAGCTTCGCGTTGCGGCGCAGGAGGAACCGGTAGACCTCCTCGTGCGCTTCGTCCGGGCGGCGGCAGACGAACGCCTCCACCGCGAACGCGTGCTCACCCACGATCAGCCAGCAGTTGGTCTGGAGCTTCTTCGTTCCCGGCAGGGTGACGAAATAGCGGCCCCCGCCCTTGTTGTCGTACTCCAGCCCCGCTTCCTCCAAAGTGGACTGGACAACCTGGTCGATGCTGCTCAAACCGCCACCTCCGGGCGTAGCGCGTCTTGGAAGGAACTCGCCGCCGCGGCATAGGTGCCGAGCAGCGCTTCGGTCGTCCTCGACCAGGAGAACCGCCGCGCGTGGTGCACGGCGTTCGCCCCCAGTTCGGTGCGGCGCGCCGGATCCAGCGCCAGTCCGGCCAGTGCGGCCGCCCAGTCGCCCGCCGTGTGCGTGGGCACCAGCACCCCGGAAACCCCGTCCGCCACCGCCACCGGCAACCCGCCGACCGCGGCCGCGACCACCGGGGTGCCGCAGGCCTGCGCCTCCAGCGCCACCAGTCCGAACGACTCGTTGTAGCTGGGCACGGCCACCACGTCCGCGGCGCGGTAGACCCGGGCCAGCGCCTCGCCCGACTGCGGAGGCAGGAACCGGGTCTGCCGCTCGATGCCAAGGCTCACCGCCAGCTCCCGCAACGCCTGCGGCTGTTCCAGCCCGGTTCCCGATGGGCCGCCGACCACCAGCACGACCAGCCGCTCACGCAGCTCGGGACGATGCCGCAGCAGGTGCGCGGCCGCGTGCAACAGCACGTCCGGCGCCTTCAGCGGCTGGATCCGGCCGACGAAGGCGAACACCACGGCGTCCTGAGACAGGCCGAGGGCGCGCCGGGCGGCCGACGACGGCCCCGGGGTGAACCGCTCGAGGTCAACCCCGGGCTCGACGGTGTGCACCGCGTGCGGATCGGCGCCGTAGAGGCCGACGAGCTGGCGTGCCTCCACCTGCGTGTTCGCCACCAGGCAGTCCGCCTCCTCGACCACCTGCTCCTCGCCGATCACCCTGGTGCGCGGCTCCGGTTTGTCCCCCTCGGCCAGCGCGGCGTTCTTGACCTTGGCGAGCGTGTGCGCGGTGTGCACCAGCGGCACCCCCCAGCGGCCGCGCGCCAGCCAGCCGACCTGGCCGGAGAGCCAGTAGTGCGAGTGGATCAGGTCGTAGTAGCCGGGCTCGTGGAAGGCCTCGGCTCGCAGCACCCCGGCGGTGAACGCGCACAGCTGCGCGGGCAGTTCCTCGCGGCCGAGCGGTTCGAAGGGACCGGCCGGAATGTGCCGCACCAGTACCCCGGGTGCCAGCTCGGCGATCGGCGGCTGCTCCGAGGCGGTCGCGCGGGTGAACACCTCGACGCTGATCCCGCGCCGCGCCATTTCCACGGCCGTGTGCTGGATGTAGACGTTCATGCCGCCGGCGTCCCCGGTCCCCGGCTGCTCCAGCGGCGAGGTGTGCACGGACAGCACCGCGACCCTGCGCGGCCAGATCGATGGAGTCCGCCGAGATCCGCGCAGCGAGATCGTCACCCTGTTCACTCCCGTGTGTGTTACGCCGTCCGCACCGGCCCCGCTTCAACGCCCAACGCGCACGGGCGCCGCCATCTTCCCCAACGGGTGAAGCGGATCATCGGGCGGACTTGGCCTTCCAGACCGGCCAGTCGACGAGCCAGTCCATCACATCGGAGTGGACCGGTCCGGGCAGGCGCGATCCGGTGACCTCCACCGGGTCCCCGACCAGCGCGGAATCGAAGTAGTTCTTGGCGTCGGCTTCCAGCAGGTTCACGCAGCCGTGGGAGTTGTTGATCCGGCCGATCGCGGCCGCGTTGTCCTGGTTTTCGTGAATGAACTCACCATGGTTGGAGAACCGGCAGGCCCACTTCTTGTTCACGTTGGTGTAGCCGTAGCGCGCGTTGTCGAAGATCGCGTGCGGTTCCTTGCTCATGATGATGAACACCCCGTTGGGGGTGTTGCGGTCCACGTCGGAGTCCAGCCCGTTGCTGCACGGATAGCTCCGGTACAGGGAACCTTCGCGGTAGACGTTCATCACATGGTCCGGGGTGTGGATCCTGACCACCTGGTTGCGGCCGATCCTGAACCTGGTGCCCACGTCGGCGCGCGGGTAGGCACCGCCGCCGAGATCCATGCCGTACAGGTTCGCGGTGACCTTGACCTGCGTGCCCGCCGGCCAGTACTCCTTCGGCCGCCAGTCCACCTGTCGCGCCGACAGCCAGCCCCAGGCCCCTTCGACCGCCGTGCTCGTCTCCACGCGCAGCGCCGCCTCGACCGCCGTCTTGTTCTTCACGTCGGCGGTGAACTTCACGCTGATCGGCATGGCGACCCCGACCTCGGCGTTGTCGGCCGGGTTGACCGTGACCCGGACCTGCTGGGCCGGGTTCACCGTGCTGAACGTGCCGGACAGCGGCACCGTCCTGCCGTCGGTGCCGGTGGCGGTGGCCGCGTAGGTGTAGGTCCTGCCGTAGCCCAGCTTGTCCTTGCTGGTCCACACCGTGCGGTCGCCGTTGAACTCGCCGTCCACCGTCCGGCCCTCGGGATTGGTGACCTTGACGTCGGTCCACGACCCGTCGGTGACCTTCAACGTGATCGGCTGCAGCACGGGGACGTCCTTCGCGTCGACCGCCGGTTCCGCGGTGATCTTCGCCAGGGGCTGGGCCGAAGCGCTCGGGCCGCCGCCATCGGCCCTGCCGGCGCCGCCCCCACTCCCCTCACCGTCCCCGCTGCAGGCGGCCGCGAGTACCGCGGCGCTGCCGGCCAGTGCGGCCTTGACCACCGTCCGTCTGTCGATCACCGATCACCTCCACGCCTGCCGCGCCGCCGGGCGCCCAGGCCGATTGCCCTCCGGGTAATGCCTCTCACCGGACTCCTGCCGTCCCCCGCTGGAAGGATGGCGGCATGAGCAAGCGAACCGCTGTGATCACGGGGGCCAGCGCGGGTATCGGCGAAGCGACCGCCCGCGCGCTGGCCGGAGCCGGCTTCCACGTCGTGCTCGGCGCGCGCCGACAGGACCGCCTGGAGAAGCTGGCGGCCGAATTGTCCGGCACTGCACAGGCACTGGACGTGACCGATCCCGCTTCGGTTGCCGCGTTTGTCCAGCAAGTCCCAGAATGCCATGTCCTGGTCAACAACGCCGGAGGCGCGCGGGGGCTCGAACGGGCCATCGAGGCCGACGAGGAGCACTGGCGCTGGATGTGGGAGGTCAACGTGCTCGGCACGCTCCGCATCACCAAGGCGCTGCTGCCCAAGCTCATCGCTTCCGGCGACGGTCACGTGATCACCGTCACGTCCATCGCGGGACACGAGGTGTACGACGGGGGTTCCGGCTACACCTCGGCCAAGCACGCACAGTCCGCACTGCACCGGACGCTGCGCTCGGAACACCTCGGCGATCCCATCCGCCTCACCGAGATCATCCCCGGAATGGTCGAGACCGACTTCTCGGTGAACCGCTTCGACGGGGACGCCGGCCGCGCGGCGAAGGTCTACGAAGGGCTGACCCCGCTGACCGCCGAGGACGTGGCGGACGTGATCACGTTCGCGGCCACCCGCCCGTCGCACGTGAACCTGGACTCGATCGTGCTCAAGCCGCGGGCCCAGTACAACGGCTCCCGCGTCCACCGCGAGTAGTCCATTGAAGTGATTTCGGGCAGCCGGTGCGGGTGGCGGAACGCGCGACGGCTCAGAGGGAGCAGTTGATCAGCAGGGGCTCCGGCCGGAGGCGGACCCCGAACCGGGCGTGCACCCCGTCACGCACCTCGCGGGCGAGCACCAGCAGATCCGCGGTGCTCGCCGAACCCCGGTTCGTCAGCGCCAGGGTGTGCTTGCCGGACAGCGCGACCCGCCCGCCCGGTCCGGGGTGCCCCTTCGCGAACCCGGCCCGCTCGATCAGCCAGGCCGCGGACAGCTTCACGCCGCCGTCGGCCGGGTAGCGGGGCACCGCCACGTCCTCGCCCACCACGTCGGCGATCCTCGCCAGCACCTCCGGCAGCTCCGCCTCCGGGACGATGGGATTGGTGAAGAACGATCCCGCGCTCCAGGTGTCGTGATCGGCCGGGTCGAGCACCATGCCCTTGCCCCGCCGCAGCGCGAGCACCGCTTCCCGCGCCTTCGCCACCGGCACCCGCTCACCCTGCTCCACCCCCAGTGCCCTGGCCAGTTCGGCGTACCGGACCGGGACGGACAACCCGTCGGTGCTCAGCGCGAACCGGACGTTCAGCACGATGCCCGCGTCGGTGCCCTTCAACACACTGGTGCGGTAGGCGAACCCGAGCTCGTCCGCGCCCATCGTGCGGACCTCGCCGGTCCGGCGGTCGTAGCACTCGACGGAGGTCAGCACGTCGGCGATCTCACAGCCGTACGCGCCGACGTTCTGGATCGGGGTGGCTCCCACCGATCCGGGGATGCCGGACAGGCACTCCACCCCGCCGAGCCCCGCCTCCACCATGGCGGCGACGAACTCGTCCCAGTTCTGGCCCGCCGCCACCACCACCGACCCGCCGTCGATGCGCCAACCCCGGGTGGCCACCTTCACCACGGTCCCGTCGAAGCCCGCGTCGCCGATCACGAGGTTCGATCCGCCGCCGAGCAGCAGCAGGCGGTCTCCGGCCGCGCGCACCGCGCTGAGCAGGTCCTCCGTGGACTCGGCGACGACGAACGCCCTGGCGGGCCCGCCGAGGCGCAGGGTGGTGTGCTCGGCCAGGACGGTTCGGGTTTCGACAGGTGTCACGAATCCGAACGGTACTGTGTACCGACATGGCCTCCCGTATCGAGCACCGCGCCGAGTTCGTCTACGGCGTGACCGAGGTGTTCGCCGCCCAGTCCAGTGAACCGGCGGTGCGCGCCCGGCTCAGCGAAATCGGTGGCGACCACGCGGCGTTGCTCGACTACTCCGCGGGTCCCGACAGCGTCCGCTTCCACCTCCGGCAGGGCGTCGGCGCCGAGAAGCTGCCGTCCGTGGTGCGCACCCTGCACCACGGGGACCTCTTCGTCGACCGGCACGAGTCCTGGACGATCTCCGAAGGGCGCTACTCCGGGATCGCGAAGGCCACGGTGGCCGGGCTGCCGGGTGAGATCACCGCCCGCACCGAACTCCTGTCCCTGGGCGAGGGGACCCTGCTGGAGATCACCGGTGAGGTGAAGATCCGCATCCCGCTCATCGGCGGCAAGCTCGAGGGCTTCGTGGCGGAACAGGTCACCCATCTGCTCGCCCGCGAAGCCGAGTACTCGGCCCAGTGGCTCGCCGAGAATTCCTAGGCTCGCCGACCCGGGGGACCACCAACCCGAACCGCCTGCGCCGCGTCGACCGCTGGCTGAGCGCCTCACCGGAGGTGGCGAGCCTGCTGCGGCGCGCGGCGGACCCCCTGGTGGTGGATCTCGGGTACGGCGCGACCGGGGTGACCACCGTGGAACTGGCCCACCGCCTGCGGGCGGTGCACCCCCGGGTCCGCGTGCTGGGCCTGGAGCTGGATGCGGACCGGGTGGCCGCCGCACTGCCGGACGCGGACCCGCCCTGGCTCGACTTCCGGCAGGGCGGCTTCGAACTCGCCGGGACGCGACCGGTGGTGGCGCGGGCCTTCAACGTACTGCGGCAGTACGCCGAGGACGAGGTGCCCTGGGCGTGGAAGCTGATCCTGGACTCGCTCGCGCCCGGCGGGCTGCTGGTGGAGGGCACCTGCGACGAGATCGGGCGGCTCTGTTCCTGGGTCGCGCTCTCCGCCGACGGGCCGCGCAGCCTCACCGTTTCCTACCGGCTGAGCACCCTGGATCGACCGTCCACTGTGGCCGAACGGTTGCCGAAGGCGCTGATCCACCGCAATGTTCCCGGCGAGCCGGTGCACCAGTTCCTGTCTACTTTGGATTCCTGTTGGGCGGCCGCCGCACCGCACCAGGCGTTCGGGGTACGGTTTCGCTGGCTGGAGACGGTCCGCATGCTCGTCGCCAGGGGCTGGCCGGTGCTCGACGGGCCACGCCGCTGGCGCCTCGGCGAACTGACCGTGCCGTGGCACACGGTCGCCCCCCTGTGACGCACTGGGGATAACCCCACCCCGACGGGAGGGTTTACCGGTACGGGTGATCCCTTACTTCTCCCTGGAATACCGGGAAACGTCTGGAACCGGGCATCCGGCGCCGACACGATCGACTCCATGACCGTAGTCACAGACATCCGATACGAGGCTCGGATCACCACGGACCCCGGCCTGGTGCGAGCCTGCCAGGAACTGCGCGCACGGGTCTTCTCCGCCGAATTCGGCCCCACCTTCGTCACCGGCCGGGACACCGACGAGTTCGACGAATACTGCGACCACCTCGCGATAATCGACGGCGGGGAGGTCGTCGGCACCTACCGCCTGCTGCTACCGGGCCGGAGCCCGCGCCTGTACTCCGAAGCCGAGTTCGACCTCGGCGGACTGGCCCCGCTCCGGCCGCACCTCGTCGAGATCGGCCGCTCCTGCGTGGACCCGGCGCACCGGTCGGGCGCGGTGATCAACCTGATGTGGTCGGCGATGGGCCGCTACGCCCTCGACGCCGGCTACCGGCATCTCGCCGGGTGCACCTCGGTGTCGCTGGCCGATGGCGGAAACGCCGCGGCGGCCACCTGGGAACTGGTGCGCGCCAGGCATGCCGCACCGGACGGGCTCAGCGTCGTGCCCCGGCACCCGTGGATTCCGCGACCGCGCTCGCCGCACCGTGACGGCCGCGGCCAGGTCCCGCCGCTGCTGCGGGCCTACCTGCGGATCGGGGCCGCGGTGTGCGGGCCGCCCGCCCACGACCCGGACTTCGAGGTGGCCGACTTCTTCACCCTGCTGTCCTTCGACCGGATGCACGAGCGATACCGGCGTTACTTCCTCGGGGACGCCGGATGAACGCCTGGGCCGTCTGTTCACCCTGTACACCGCGCTGCGTCACCCACTCGCGACCTTCGGTGACGACAATGGAAACGGCACGACGGTGGACGGCGGCAGCCAGGATCCTGGCCGGCGCCCTGCCCGCCGCCGCGCACGGTGAGCTGGGCCCCCCGGCTCGCCGTCTGCTCTCGGGACTGGGGGTCGAGGTGGCGGCGAACACCGAACGGCTCAGTGTGCCGGACGAGGCGCGGGGCACGCTGATCGTCGCGAACCATCTTTCGTGGCTCGACATCATCGCCGCGCTGGCCGTCGAGCCCACCGGCTTCCTGGCCAAGGCCGAGCTGCGGCGATGGCCGGTGGTGGGCCGGGTCGCGACGCGTGCGGGCACCCGGTTCGTGGACCGCGCCACCCTTCGCGGCCTGCCCGCGGTGGTCGCCGGGCTGTCCGCCACGCTCGCCGCGGGCCGGTCCGTCCTGGTGTTCCCGGAAGGCACCACCTGGTGCGGGCGTTGCGGCTCCGGCGGCCCGTTCCGGCGCGCGGCCTTCCAGGCCGCCATCGACGCGGGCGCCCCCATCCGGCCGGTGACCTTCGCCTACCACCAGGCCGGGCGCCCCAGCACCGTCGCGTCCTTCGTCGGCGACGACACCCTGTTCGATTCGCTGCGGCGGGTCACCCGCGCCCGCGACCTTCGCATCGACCTCACCGCCCATCCCCCGTTCGCCCCGGATGGCGACCGCCGGGAACTCGCGGCCCGGGCGCAGGCCGTGATCACGGGCGAGCCCGTCCATGTTTGAGCTGCTGAGCAGAATCACCGAGGTTCTGCAGGGCTTGCTCGGCTCACCGTGGCTCTGGCTGGTCGTCCTCGCCGTCGCGGCACTCGACGCGCTGCTGCCGTTCATGCCCAGCGAGACCACGGTGATCACGGTCGCCGTGCTCATCGGCCCCGACCTGCCGATGTTGTGTGCCCTCGCGGCGACCGCGGCGATCGGCGCACTCGCCGGTGACTGCCTCTCGCACGGGATCGGCCGCCGTGCCGGTCCCGCCGTGCTGGCCCGGCTGCAGCGGGACGCGCGCGGTCAGGCCCGCTACGCCTGGGCGCGCCGCCAGGTGGATCGCAACGGCGCCCTGCTCATCGTGGCGGGCCGCTACCTGCCCGGCGGGCGGGTGGCGAGCGGGCTGGCCACCGGGAGCATGGGCGTGTGCTGGGCGCGGTTCGTCACGCTGGACCTGCTCGGCACCGTCCTCTGGTCGGTCTACAGCGTGATCATCGGCTGTATCGGCGGCGCGAGCTTCGCCGATGAACCGGCGAAGGGCCTGCTGCTGTCCTTCGGGATCGGCCTGCTGCTGGTGGGCTCCATCGAGGTCGCCCGGCGGTTACGCTCTCGGTATGGAACACAGCCGGTTCCTGTCCTCGATCCGGGAGCAGTGCGAGGCCCTGCGGACGGCGGCGCGTGCGGCCGGTCCGGACGCGCCCGTGCCCACTTGTCCGAAGTGGACCGTTAGCCGACTGGTCGGCCACCTCGGCCGCGTCCACTCCCGGGTCCGCAAGGCGGTGGCCGACCCGAGCGGGCGCGAGGTCGAGCCGGACCGCCCGCCGGAGGACTGGGCGGCCCTGCTCACCTGGTTCGACCAGCAGCGGGCGTCGCTGGTCGAAACGCTCGCGGATCCCGCCACCCCGGCCTGGCTGCCCTTCGCCCGCTATCCCGCCACGGCTGGCTCCTGGGCACGACGGCAGGCCCACGAGGCGGCGATCCACCGGCTGGACGCCGAGCACGCGCTCGCCGGCAGTGCCGACGCCTCGGCCGTACCTTCGCTCGTCTTCGACTCCGGTTTCGCCGCCGACGGGATCGACGAGCTGATCACCCGGGTCCTGCCCACCACCGGCCGCTGGCGCGAGGGCACGGTCACCGGCACGGTCGTGCTGCACGCCGCCGACGCCGGACAGACCTGGACGGTACGGGTGGCGCCCGGCGAACCCCCGCGGCTCGAACACGGCGGCGGGCTCGACGCCGACACCACGATCGCCGGCACCGCGGACGCGGTCTACCGCCGGGTCTGGCGCCGGCCGAGCCACGCGGTCGTCACCGGAAACGCCCAGCTACTGGAGCCGCTCGCGGGCCCGTGACACCGGGCGAGGAAGATGAGGGCGTGTCCGAACGACGTTATGTGATCACCTTCGGCTGCCCCGACCGCACCGGCATCGTCGCCCGCATCTCCTCGTTCCTCGCGGACGCGGGCGGGTGGATCGTGGAGGCCGCCTATCACACCGATCCGGACACCGGCTGGTTCTTCACCCGGCAGGAGGTGCGTGCCGACTCGCTGTCCTTCGACGTGGAGGAGTTGCGAGCCCGGTTCGCCGAGGTCGCCCGGTCCCTGTCCGCCGAATCGAACTGGCGGGTGGAGGACACCGGGGCCCGGCGGCGCATGGTCATCCTGGTGTCGAAGGAAGGGCATTGCCTCTACGACCTGCTCGGGCGGGTCGCCTCCGGTGAGCTGGAGGTGGACGTGAGCGCCGTCATCGGCAACCACGACACCCTCGCCGGGATCACTCGCGCCCACGGCATTCCCTTCCACCACGTGCCCTTCCCCCCGGGAGACAAGGCCGCGGCCTTCGCCGAGGTCCGCAAGCTCGTGGACGAGCACGATCCGCACGCCATCGTGCTGGCCCGGTTCATGCAGATCCTGCCGCCGGAGCTGTGCGAGGCCTGGCAGGGACGGGCGCTCAACATCCACCACAGCTTCCTCCCGTCGTTCGTCGGTGCCCGCCCGTACCACCAGGCCCACCGGCGGGGCGTCAAGCTGATCGGCGCCACCTGCCACTACGTCACCGCCGACCTCGACGCCGGGCCCATCGTCGAGCAGGACGTGATCCGCGTGGACCACAGCGACACGGTGCCCGACCTGGTACGCAAGGGCCGGGACATCGAGAAGATCACCCTCGCGCGCGGCCTTCGCTGGCACCTCGAGCGGCGCGTTCTCGTGCACGGCAACCGCACCGTGGTCTTCTGACCCGGACTCAGCCGAAGACCAGCCACACCGCGGCGATCACGAGGACGTAGGCCGCGGACACGAGCCGGACGACGAGGGTGCGGCGCCGTTCCGGCCAAGCGGTGAACCGCAGCAGCCAGGCCAGGGCGGGCACGACCAGGATCGCGTGCATGGTCACCGCGTGCACGGGTTTCAGCGTGCCCGCCGTGGTGTAGGCGAGTTGCGGATCGCCGCCGCGCGCCAGGCTCACCCCGTCGGCGATCATGAGGGCGCCCACCACCAGCGCGCCCAGCAGCACGACCAGGCCGAACCGCAGGGCGAAGATCATGCTGGCGGGCAACCCGGCGGCGGGGCGCAGCGCGGCGCCGGTGAACGCCAGCACGGTCGCGGTGATCACCGCGCCCCCCATCGCGAGCGTCATCGACACCGCGGTGTCGAAGCCGGTCTCGAAGTTGAAGTGTGACGGCACCCCTCGCCAGACCTGCAGGGTCACCAGCGCCACTTCGACCACGCTGACCGCGGTGAACGCGCCGAGCAGCACGCTCCGGAGGCGTGCGGACATCCGGAGGAACGAGGTCGCCCAGGTCAGGGTCGCCACGGTCAGCCCGAACGACAGGCCGAAGGTCATCGCCTTGCGGTAGGACAAGGGTCCTTCCCACGAGGTGCCCGAGACGACCAGCACGACCAGGTGGACCAGGCCACTGCCGAACAGCAGGGCCCCGACCTTGTAGGCGACCCGGTCCACGGGGCGGCTGCGGCGCCACGCCCCGCGCAGGGCGCCGACGGCGGCGCCTCCCGTTCTCCTTGTCTTCGGAAGCGCTGTCATGCCAGGAAGTTTGGGCCGTTCGGCGGAAGATTTCGTCCGCCGCGGATCGACTCCCGTTCCTGCGCCTCCCGCCGTACACTTTTCCGCCAGATGTGAATCATTTTCTGGTTAAGTGGGTCGGTCAGGGTGATCCGGACGGAAGGAGAACCGATGAGGTTCGCCCGCTTACTCCCGCTCCTGCTGGCCACGATCCTGCTCGCCGCCCCACCGGCGACCGCCGCCGAAACCGGCACGCTCAGACTGTCCGAGGCCACGACCGTCGGCGTGCACAACACCTACACCAAGGACGCCTACACCTATCTCGCCCAGTCTCTCGACTCCGGCGCGTCGATGGTCGAACTCGACGTGTGGGACAACATCTTCACCAAGCACTGGCAGGTCAGCCACAGCAATCCGCTCGGCAACGACAACAACTGCGTCGCGGCGGCGAGCGGTTCGAATCTCTACACCGGCGACCGCAACCAGGACTTCGGCGCCTGCCTCGCCGACATCCGCTGGTGGCTCGCCGCCCATCCGGGTGCGGGACCGATCGTGGTCAAGATCGAACTCAAGGCCGGATTCGACGACCGCGACGGGATGGGACCGGACGAATTCGACGCCTACGTCAGGGCTCACGCGGGTGACGCCCTGTACCGGCCCGGCGACCTGATCGGCTCCTACTCCACTTTGGACGATGCCGCGCGGGCGAACGCCTGGCCGTCACGCAACGCGCTCGCCGGGAAGATGATCCTCGAAGTCATCCCCGGCACCTTCGAGCTCAACAACCCGACCGACACCCTGCACACCGACATCGAATACGCGACCTACCTGAAGAACCTGAAGGCGGCGGGCACCCTCGGCAACGCGACCGCCTTCGCCAGCGTCCTCGGCGCCCGCTCCGGCGACCCCAGAACGCAGTACGACTCCTCGATCCGGCCGTGGTTCGTGTTCTTCGACGGCGATGCCTCCGCCTACGTCGACGGAGGCATCGACACGTCGTGGTACGACACCAACCACTACTTCCTGATCATGACCGACGCCCAGAACGTTTCACCGACCATCGACGGCACCAACCCGACGGTCGAGCAGGCCACGGATCGCGTGACCTTGCTCGCCGCCCATCACGCCAGTGTCGTCAGCGCGGACTGGCGCACGCTGACCACCGTGCTGCCGCTGGTGCTCCCCCGCGGCACGGCGACCGCCGCCTGATCCGGACGCCTCCGAAGTCGCACTTCCAGGACCTGCGGCTCCGCCGCTTTGATACCCAGGGACGAGTGCGACTTCAGAGGCGGACGAGCATCTTGCCCGTGTTCACACCGTCGAGCAGGTCGATGAACGCCTGCGGGGCGTTCTCGAGGCCCTCCACCACGGTCTCCTCGTACCGCAGCTTGCCCTCCTTGACCAGCGGTGCCACCTCGGCGAGGAACTGGGGCTGCAGGTCGTAGTGGTCGCCGACCAGGTGGCCCTTGATGGTCAGGCGCTTGCCGATCACCTGCGAAAGGTTCCGCGGCGCGGCGGGCGGCTCGGTGGCGTTGTAGACCGAGATCATCCCGCAGATGGTGAAACGCGCGTGCACATTGGCCGAGGCGATGGCCGCCTCGAGGTGCTCACCGCCGACGTTGTCGAAGTACACGTCGATGCCCTCGGGCGCGGCCGCCTTGAGCTGCTCGACGACGGGACCGTCCTTGTAGTTGAAAGCGGCGTCGAAGCCGAGATCGTCCAGCAGGTGCCGCACCTTCTCCGCGGAACCGGCGCTGCCGATGACCCGCTTGGCGCCGCGGAGCTTCGCGAGCTGGCCGACCACGGAGCCGACGGCCCCGGCCGCACCGGACACGAAGACGGTGTCCCCCTCCTTGAACTCGGCCACACGGAACAGCCCCGAGTAGGCGGTCAGGCCGGGCATGCCCAGCACGCCGAGGTAGGCACCGAGCGGCGCGGCCTCCGGGTCCACCTTGTGCGCCTTCTTCGCCGGAAGCACGGCATGGGACCGCCATCCGAAACCGTGCAGTACGTGGTCACCGGGCTCGAAACCGTCCACGGTGGACTCGAGCACCACACCGATCGCACCACCGTCCATCACCTTGCCCACCTCGAAGGGGGCGATGTAGGACTTCGCGGCGCTCATCCGGCCGCGCATGTACGGGTCGACACTCATCTCCACGTTGCGGACCAGGATCTCGCCGGGACCGGGGCCGGGCACCTCGACCTCCACGATGGAGAAGTCGTCCAGTGTCGGCCTGCCCACCGGCCGGGACGCCAGCCGAACCTCGGTCACCTTGGTCGATGTGCTCACCGTCGAACTCCCAACGTCATCGTCGCGGGCGGCCCCTGGAACAGGGCCGCCTTCCACCGCACATCAACCCACAAAAACGGGGCGATGATTCCGGTTTGTGTCCGGACACACATCCGGTTTCAGACGAGTTCGTCGAGCTTGGCGAGCACCCCGTCGTAGATCCGCTTGAGTCCGCCGGGCGCGAAGGTCTTCTCGAAGAAACCTCCGATCCCGCTCGCACCCTGCCAGGTGGTCTCGATGCGCACCAGGCTGCGGTCACCCACCGCACGCACCGTCCAGGTGGTGACCATGCTCGAGTTCGCGTCGGTCTCCACCAGGGTGCCCGGCTCCGGCTCGGTCACCGTGGCCGCCACGTCCCGCACCCGCTTCGAGGTGGCCTGCAGCTTCCAGCGAGCCTTCGTGCCTGCGCCCGTGCCCCCCTCGACCACCTGGTAGTCGCGGTACTGCTCGGTCAGGATCCTGGGGCGGGTGTCGGCGTAGTCCGCGACGAGGGCCCGCACCTTCTCCACCGGAGCCTCGATCGTCCGTTCCGCGACGGCCGTCACCTTTGCCATGTCTGTCTCCCCGAAGTCGTGGTCTCTCACCCCGACTCTAGTAATCAGGCGAGGCCCTGCTTGGTGAGCCAGTCCTTCGCCACGTCGGCGACCGTGTCCCCGTCGGCGTCGACCCGCTTGTTCAGGTCACGCAGTTCCGCGGTGGTGAGCTTGGCGCTCACCGCGTTCACGGTGGCCTTGAAGTCCTCGCCCCGCTCGTCGAGCACCTTCTTGACCACCGCGGGCACGATGTTCTCCGTCGCCACGATTCCCAGGTCGTCCTGCAGGACGGTGAAGGCGGGATCCGCGGTGGGCGGGCTCACCGAGTCGACCGGGATGACGGTGACGGCGCCGGACTTCAGCTGCGCGAGACGCGGGCCTGCCTCCTGGATGCTCTGGAACGTCACGTTCAGGTGGTAGGTGTCGCGGAAACCGACGAAGCAGTTGGCACGGGTCTCGCATTCGGGAGGCCCGCCGAGCACCACCTTGTCCAGCTTCTTCAGGTCGCTGATCTTGGTCAGGCCCTGCGCCTTGGCCACGTCCGCCTTGACGATGTAGGTGTTCTTGTTCTCCGCGGGGGCGTAGTTCAGCAACTGCACGCCGTAGGGCGCGAGCAGTTCGGCTAGCTTCGCGTGCTCGGAGTCGGCGTCCTTCGGTGCGGACTGGTTGAACCCGCTGCTGATCGCGGCCCCCTGGTACTCGGGGATGAACTGCAGCTCACCCGATTTCAGCGAGGGGTAGACCAGCTCCCGGGAGCCGATGTTCGGCTTGCGCTGGACCGGATAGCCCTTGGCCTCCAGCGCCTGTGCGTACAACTCGCCCAGGATCTGGCTGTCGGTGAAGTTGAACGAGGCCACCACGATGGGCGCCCCGCCCTTGCTCGCGGCCGCCTGCTTTTCACCGCCCCCGCACGCGGTCAGGCCGAGCACGGCCGCCGCCAGCAGCACGCCCGCCTTCATGGTTCGTGTCCAGCGCATCACTTCACCCCTCCAGATCGACAACGACCCGACCCTAGCGACGACCACCGACACAAACCACATGGTGAGAAAAGAACGGCCGGTTCCCGGCCGTGGGCACCTATGCTCAGCGGGTGGGCGACTACCTGCTGGCCGATGCCGAGCGGCCGCTGTTCGAATGGCGCTGGGTGGAACGCAACGCCGACCACATCCTCCAACGGCTCGGCGAGCACCTCTGGCTCACTGCCGCCGCGCTCGGCATCGGCCTGGTCGTGTCCGTCGGCCTGGCCGTGCTCTCCCTGCGATGGCGCTGGTTCTACCCGGTGGCACTGGCCGGCGCCGGGGCACTCTACGTGATCCCCAGCCTGGGCGCGTTCGCCCTGCTGGTGCCGTTCTTCGGCCTCACCTTCACCACGGCCGTCATCCCACTCGCCACCTACACGCTGCTGATCCTGCTGCGCAACGTGGTCACCGGGATCCAGCAGGTGCCCGCCGACGTCCGCGAGGCCGCGCTGGGCATGGGGTTCACGCGCGGCAGGCTGCTGCTGCGCGTCGAACTGCCCCTGGCACTGCCGGTGATCATCGCCGGACTGCGCGTCGCCGCGGTGACCACCATCGGACTGGTCACCGTCACCTCGATGCTCGGCATGGGCGGTCTCGGCTTCTTCATCCGCCAGGGCATCCAGACCACCACACCCAACTCGACGCCCATCATCGTCGGGATCGGGCTGTCCATCGCCCTCGCCGTGCTGGTCGACCTGCTGCTCTGGCTGTCGGAACGAGCGCTGGCGCCGTGGGCCCGCAAGACACGCAAGGCGGTGGCATGAGCGACATCTTCGCGCAGGCGTGGGCCTGGCTGGGCCAGCCGAACCGGTGGAGCTGGACGGATCCCGCCGGAATCCCCTACCGGACCCTGGAACACCTGGGTTTCTCCGCGCTCGGGCTGCTCGTCGCGGGTGCGCTGACCATCCCGCCCGCACTGTGGCTCGCACACCACCGGCGCGGCGCGTTCCTCGCCTCCAGTGTGGTGAACATCGGCCGCGCCATCCCGAGCTTCGGCCTGATCATCCTGTGCTGGTACCTGGCCAGCCGGTGGGGACTGAACACCTCGTTCTGGCCGCTGCTGGTGGCGCTGGTCGCGCTGGCCCTACCGCCGCTGTTCACCAACACCTACGCCGGGGTGCTCACCGTCGACGCCGCCGCGGTGGACGCGGCACGCGGCACCGGCCACACCGAAACGCAGATCATGCTCCGGATGGAACTGCCCCTGGCTTCACCGGTGATCCTCGCCGGCGCGCGGGTCGCCTTCCTGCAACTGGTCGCCACCGTCGCGATCGGGGCGATCGTGAACGACGGCGGCGGCCTCGGCCGCTACATCGTGGACGGGTTCGCCCAGGGGGTCGCCGGATACGGGGAGATCCTCGCCGGCGGAATCGCCGTGATCGTGCTCGCGCTGCTCTGCGAGGGCCTGTTCAGCCTGATCACCCGGCTCGCGGTGCCGAAGGGGCTGGCGCTGGGCACGACGGCCCGGCCTCAGGTGGCCTGAAACGCCGTCAGGCGACGGGCTTGGCCAGCCCCTCGATGACCTCGGCCCCGGGCAGCCCGGCCAGCAGTGCGCCGGTCACCAGCAGCTTGCTGCCCCGGATCCCGCTGCCGATCACCAGTTCGGGCGAGTCCGCGACGGCCTGGTCGACCAGGATCGGCCAGGCGGCGGGCAGCCCGACCGGAGTGATCCCGCCGTAGGCCATGCCGGTGAGTTCCACGGCCTCGTCCATGGCGGCGAAGGAAGCCTTGCGGACGTCCAGCCTGCGCTTGATCGCGCCGTTGACGTCGGCGCGGGTGGTCGCCAGCACCAGCGCGGCCGCGTAGCGGACCTCACCGGCCCGCTTGCCCGCCACCACGACACAGTTGGCGGACGCGGACATGGGGGACGAGTAGGCCGCGCAAAAGGCGGCCGTGTCCGCCAGTTCGGGATCGATCTCGACGACACCGGCCTCCGGATCGCCCAGCGCGGCCAGCGCCTTCGCGACCGGCTCGGCAAGAAGTTCCGTCCGCTTCGCCGCGGGCTCGACCGACAGGGTGCCCGCGATGGTCCAGTTCCTCATGAGCCGAGGCTAAGGGCAGGCTCGAAGTGTTTCGCGCGGCGGTGCGGCGTCACCAGTTGTTGCCGCCGCGTTGCACCTCGATCAGCTTCGGCCGGACATCGACCAGGTACACCAGTGCGGCCACGAGCCCGGCGAGCCAGAGCAGGCCGCCGGCACCACCGTTGTAGGGGAACAACCCCATCGCCACCGTGCTCGCGCCGGTGATCAGCAGCCAGATCGGTTTCGTCTTCCGGTCGGCGGCCGTGAACGCGTCGGAGCGCTGCAGCAGGGCGTGGACGAAGGCGCCGAGGCCGGCGAGCGCCCCGACCCAGCTGATGATCTGCATGACCCACAGCGCGATTAGCGACACGGCTCCAGCCTACGTCCCTTCAGCCCCACCAAGGTGTCCACCGCGATCCAGAATGCCACGAACGGTCCGTTCGGCACACTTTCGCACCAAACGGACCGTCCGGATCACGGTCACTTCGTGGTCTTGGTGCCGCCCGACCCGGTCGAGGGCTTCTTGGTCGTCGCCGAGGTCCGGCGCGTGGTGCTCGCCGCACGACGTGCCGGGGTGGTCTTGGCGGCGGGCTTCGGCGCGGCGGGCTTCTCCGCCTCCTCGACCTTGTCGGCCACCTTGTGCGCGGTCTTTTCGGTGGCCTCGGCGACCTTCTCGCCGCCCGCCCTGGTGCGCTTGGCCACCATGCCGAGCATGCCCTCGACCCGCTCGCGGGCCTCGGCACTCACCTCGCCGACCCGGTCCTGGGCCGTCTGCAGCACCTCTTCGACCTGTTCGAGGACGCTCTTGACCCGCGGCTCGGCCAGGAACTTGTCCAGCGCCTGCTCACCGGTGTCCGCGAGCTTGTTGTACAGCTTCAGCGCGGCCTCGGTGTAGTCGTCGATGAGCTTGCGCAGCTCGGCGGGATCCAGCTTCTCCCGCAGCGTCGTCACCTCGGACGGCAACTCTTCGACGTTCTTGCGCGCGGCTTCGCCGCCCTCGCTCACCCGCTCCTTGGCCTTCGCGACCGCCTCCACGACGGCCTGGCTGGCCAGGTTCCCGGCACCGAGCGCGGCGAGCAGCGGGGTGCGCAGCTGCTCCACGGCCGTGTTCACCGCCTTGCGGACGTCCTCAGTCCTGTTGTTCCCCTTGTTCGCCATGAGGCTCACTCTCCTTCGGAAGTTCTGTTGTCTGGTTCTCGCGCCGGAAGGACTCGTAAACATCGAGCAGGATCTGTTTTTGCCGCTCGGTCAGCTCCGTCGCCGCCCGGATCGCGTCGGTCACCGGTCCACCGGTGGGGAGATCGAGAATTCCGGCCTGCACGTACAACGCTTCCGCGGAAATCCGCAAGCCCTTCGCGATCTGCTGCAGAATCTCCGCGCTGGGCTTGCGGACTCCTCGCTCGATCTGACTCAAGTACGGATTGGACACTCCGGCGAGCTTCGACAGCTGCCGCAACGAGATCTTCGCGTTGTTGCGTTGCTGCCGGATGTACTCGCCGATGTCGGAAGCGATGTGACCAACCTTGTTCCTCGGCCCCGCCGGCGAGCCGTTGAGGTTTCCCTCTGTCGTCATGTGGCTCATCTCCTCGCGACAACTCCCAATCTACTCCGCGCTGCTAGCTGCTGCAAGCGCATTGCTTGCACCCATCGGGGGAACTTGCGCGTCCGTCACCCGGTGAAAGGATGAACGGCGCCGCAGCTTCGCGGATCACGGTCGGCCGGGACCGTCAGGAGCGCAGCCGGCCGCAGTGACGGACCCAGGCGACCACCCGTTCGACGGAGGCGTCCAACGAGGCACCGGTGGTGTCGAACAGGCCGACCGGCGGGTCCAGTGCGACCGCGTCACGGCGTAGCCAGTCGTTGAAGGCGAGCGTCTCCGCGATGCGGGCCTCGTCCCACCCACGCCAGGCGGGACGCCCACGCAACCGCTCGGCCAGCGCTTCCGGCTCCGCGATCAGGGCCAGGTAGCGGATCTCGGAGAACAGCGCCCGCTCGGGCAGCCGCTCGAACTCCGGCGGTACCACCGTGCCGCAGAGCAGCACGGGAACGCCGTTCTGGTGAATCATCGCGGCCATCCGCAGCCAGGTGGCGCGGAACGCGGGATGTCCGTCCACGTCGTCGCGCAGGCCCGCGGTCCACAGCACGTCCTGTTCGAGCACGACCACCTCGCCGGCGAGCCGGGACACCAGACGGGAACCGACCGTCGACTTGCCGGCCCCGCTCGGGCCGGTCAGGGCGTAGAGCGGGAGCCGGTGGAACGGCCAGCGGTGGCCGCATCGCCCGCACCGCCTGATCTCGCCTTCGACGAGAGGAACACGGGCAAGGTCCCCGCAGGCGGGGCAGATCCGCGGATCGAGCATGGGGAAGGCGTTCCTAGTCGAACAGGTCTTCCAGGAAGCTGCGCTTGCGGTGCCCCTTGTACGGGCGCGGCGAGTCCGCGTAGTACCCGCCGCCGCGGTAGGGCCGGGGCGAGTCCTGGTACCCACCGCGGTACGGGCGGGGCGAGTCGCGGTGGGGCTCCGGCCGGTACTGCGGCGCCGGGCCGCCGCCGTAGTAAGCGCTCTCCGCCCCCACGATCTGCTCGAGCTCCCCACGGTCCAGGAAGATGCCCCGGCAGCCTTCGCACTGCTCGATGTGGATGCCGTTCTTGTTGACGGTCCGCATGACATTCTGACACTTCGGACAAATCACGCGGCCCAGACTACGCGTCATTCGGCGCGCAGCGCCTCCAGCTTGGTCGCCGACCTGAGCACGGGCAGGCTCGCGGCGGTCACCCCGAGCACGAGCAGCACGGCCACCACCCCGATGACCAGCGCGAAGGTGCCGTCCACCAGGAATGGCGCCCCCCGAGTCGTCAGCCGAAGCATGAGTGCGGCGAGGCCGACACCGGCCCCGACCGCCAGCAGCACCCCGAACACCACCGGCAGCGCGTTCTGCCACAGCAGGGAACGCCCGAGCACCCCGAGGGGCACTCCAGCGGCGTTCATCGCGGCCAGCGGCCGCCTCCGCTCGGTCAACTGCCCGGTGACCGTCACCAGCAGGTTGCCCCCTGCCAGCAGCAGGGTGAAGATCGCGCCGACGTAGAGCAGGTCCCGCAGGGCCGCTAGGAAACTGTCCTCTGACAGCCCGCCGAGGTTGAGCAGCGTGCTCACCGACGCTCGCCAGCCCAGCACGGAGACCGCCTGCCGGACCCCGGCGAGTGCGCCCGGAACCGCGGGATCAAGCCGGAGCTCCAGCGTGAGGTGGTCGGTGGGCAAATCGGCACCCCGCACGGCGCCGGGCGTCGCCAGGAGACCAATCCACGTCTTCTCACCGGGCCGCGGTTGCAGTGGCCGGGTACCGGCCGGCACGACGAGCCGGCTGCCGCTGCCGTCCACCCGCAGCGTCGTGCCGGGCGTGAGCCCGGCGGAGAGGGCATACGCATCACCGTCCGCGCACTCGCCCACCTGGAAACGCGCTCTCAGGTAGGAGCAGGACGCCACCAGCAAGGTCTGCGCGGTTTCCCCGCGCAGGTAGACCCACTGCTGGGGGTCGACGCTCCGGACTCCGCGCACGCCTTGGAGAAGACCCGCGGCCTGTTCCAGAGCAGAGGCCTCCACCTCCACCGTGACCGTGGCCGGATCCCGGTCGCGAGCGCCGGCCGCGCGTGCATGCTCGTACACCGAACCGAGCAGGGTGTGCAGCGAGATGATGGAGGCCAGCACCACGGCGATCCCGCCGACGACCCGGCTCGGGGTACCGCTGTCCAGCTGCAGCCTGCGCACCGCCAGTTGCCAGGCCGGGAAGCCGCCACGGATCCGGCCGACGACGTACTCGGTCACCCAGGGAAGCAATGCCGGGATGCCGATCAGGAGCAGGACCGTGCCGCCGAGGATGAACGGCAGCACGTCGGCGGGCCGGTCCGCGACACCGAACAGCTTGTCGGGCACCAGCATCGCCACACCGAGCACCACGACCAACAGCCGCCACCACAGACGGCGGCGCGGCGGCCGCGCCCGGCGCATCACGGACAGCGGCTCGACGATCAGGCCTCGCAGGCCGAACCAGGCAGAGGCGACCGTGATCGCCGGTATGACCGCGACAACGCACAGCGCCAGCGCCCAGCCGGGAACGAAGTCCTGCGGGAACACCAAAATCCCGGCGAGCCGTGCCCCGGCGGCGAACGGCCGGACGACCAGGAACAGCAGCGTGCCGAGCACGACTCCGGCGACCGCACCGACGAGCGATTCCCCGGTGGCGATCCGTCGAACCTGCGCCGCGGCCGCGCCGGCCAGCCGGAGCGCGGACAACCTACGGTCCTGCTCCGCCCCTGCGATCCTGCTCGCGCTCGCGACGAAGACGAGCATTGGCACGAGCAGCACCAGCACGGCGATCGCACCCAGCATCGCCAGTTGGGGCGGCACCGCCTGGGTGGCGTTCCCGCCGAAACGGATGACCCGTTCCGCATGCGGTGAATCCCGCAGTCCGGTGCTGCCCACGTAGGCCCAGAGTTCGTCCGGACCGGCAAGTCCGGCAGGACCGACCGTGCCCGCCAAGCGATACGGGAACCGGGCGGCAAGACCGGGGTCCGCGGCCAGCCTGCCCGCCAGTGCGGGGGAAACGACCATCTCGCCGGTCGCCGGGAGGGCGGACAGCCCGGGCGGGACCGGCGCGCCGGGACCGGCGGGCTCCACGTAGCGGACGGTGACGGCGTCGCCTGCGGGCTGTTCGATCAGGTAGAGCGCCGCGCCTGAACCCTCGGCCGCTCCCACTTCGGCCGGTTCACGAGCGTCGATCCGTGCGCCCCGGTCGGCGATCGCCGAAGCGGCGGTGACCAGCAAGAAGAGCATGGTCGTGGCCAGCCCGATCCCGGCGGTGGACAGTGCGAGACGCAGCAGTGAAGGCTTGAGCGTGCGGCCGCTCCCGATGGCCAGCCGGGCCCCCAGCAGGAGATCCTTGATGAGGTTCACGCGACGACCGCCTTCCGGGTCCTGCCGTCGCGGACCACCACTTCCCGGCTGGAGTAGGCCGCGACCCTGGCCTCGTGCGTGACCAGCACGACGGCCGTTCCCCGCTCCTTCGCCACTTCGACCAGCATCCGCATCACCCGCTCCCCGTTCAGCGAGTCGAGCGCGCCGGTCGGCTCGTCCGCGAAGAGCACCTTCGGTCCGGTCACGAGGGCTCTGGCGATCGCCACCCGTTGCCCCTGACCGCCCGATACCTCCCCCGGCCGCTGAGCGGCCAGGTCCGCGACCTCAAGCCGGGCCATGGATTCCCGTGCCCGTTCCTCGGCCCGCTTGCGCCGCAGGCCCCCCAGCCGGAGGGGCAGCGCGACGTTCTCCAGGCAGCTGAGCTCCGGCACCAACTGTCCGAACTGGAAGACGAAGCCGAACTCCGTACGCCGCAGTGTGGTGCGCTCGGCGTCGGAGATGCCGTGGAGATCGGTACCGTCATAGGTGACCGAACCCTGGTCCGGCCGGACGATCCCCGCCAGACAGTGCAGCAGCGTCGACTTTCCGGATCCGGACGGGCCCATCACGGCGACGACCTCGCCAGGGGAGATCTCGACACTCGCACCGAGCAGCGCCTGCGTGGCTCCGAAGGACTTGTGCAGCCCGGAGGCCGTGAGCAGGGCGGTCACGCGCCGACCTCCCTGGCGAGCTCGGCAAGCCGGGCCGCGGTGAGTTCGAGCCACCGCAGATCGGCCTCCAGGTGGAACAAGGCGTGATCGCAGATCAGCGCGTCGGCCAGGTCACCCGCGCTCTTGCGCTGGGTGAGCTCGCGCATCATCTTCAGATGAGCCGCTCGCTGGGTGTCGAGCACCTCCTCGGCACTCCGCCGGGACAGGAGCGCGAGCACCACCTTGGTGTAGAGCGTGTTCTGCAGGTAGAGCTCGGGCTTTTCGGGCGTGGTCAGCCATTTCTCGACGTCGGTCACCCCGGCGTCGGTGATGGCGTAGCTCTTGCGCTCGGGCCCACTGCCCGGTTCGGCGCCGACCTCGGTGACCAGCCCGTTGCGGAGCAGTCGCGCGAGCGTGGCGTAAACCTGCCCATAGTGCAGGGGCCGCTCCAGCGCGAAGCGCTCGTCGTAGGCACGCTTCAGTTCGTACCCGTGACGTGGCCCGTTTTCCAGCAGGCCGAGAAGTGTGTGCGCGATCGACATGCCAGCGGACTATACACAGGGTGTAGAGAAGTCGTCTATACACCCTGTGTATAGCTCATGAACAGGGGTGATTCAGTCGGAGACGCACAGGCAGAACGGATGCCCGGCCGGATCCGCGTACACGCGGAAGGTCTCGTGCGAGTCGTCCAGCAGCTTGCTTCCCAGCGCGAGTGCCCGCTCCTGCCCGGCATCCAGGTCCGCCACGTCGAGGTCGAGGTGGAACTGCTGCGGCACCGCCTGCCCCGGCCATTCCGGCGGCCGGTAACCCTCGACCCGCTGGAACGCGATCTTCACGCCCTGCGGGCCGGTCACGGTGAACCAGTGCCCGTCCCACTCCCCGACCGGCTCCGGCCACTCGAGCAGGGCCGCGTAGAACCTCGCCAGTTCCCCAGGATCGGGACAGTCCAGCACGACACAGCCGAAGGTCGGTACTGCACTCATTCGACACTCCTTTCATAACCGACGAACTGACTATGACGGTTACACACCTGGGTCGCAACCGGTATTCGCCCTACACTGGTTAGGTGAACGACCTCGCCGCGGACGCCGCGCTCGTCGTGGACTTCCTCAACACCGTGGACGTCGAGAAGGGCAGTGACGTGCTGTCCGCGCGGGCGACGTGGCAACAGTGGGTGGCCGAGCGGGACCTCGCGCGGGACGCGCTGGCCGTGGCGCGCGGGACGCGGGAAGCGCTGCGCGCGGCGGCCGGAGATCCTGCCGCGGAGCAGGTTCCGCTCTCACACCCGCTCACCGTGGAACTCGACGGGCAGGGACCGCGGCTCACCGCGTCTAGTGCGGTGGGAGCCGTCCTCGCCGCCGCCACCCGGCTTGCGATCCTGGGCGAATGGCCCCGGGTCAAGATCTGTCCGGCGGACGATTGCCGCTGGGCGTTCTACGACCGCTCTCGCAACCGCTCCCGCACCTGGTGCTCCATGAGGGTGTGCGGGAACCGCGAGAAGGCCCGCGCTTGGCGCGAGAGGGTGACACCCGAGCGAGTTACCCACATCGAACCTGTGGATAACCCCCTATCTTGTGGATAACTTGGGGACGACTCCCACAGAGTGGGCTGTGTGGGGCTGTGGTGCTGTGGGGACCCTGTGCGCCGGTGCGGGGTCAGAAGAGCAGCTGCGCCACCGTGTAGATGAGCAGTCCGGCGAGCGCGCCGACCACGGTGCCGTTGATGCGGATGAACTGCAGGTCCCGTCCGACCTGGAGTTCGATCTTGCGGGAGGTCTCCTCCGCGTCCCACCGGGCCACGGTGTCCGTGATGATGGTGAGGATCTCGCGGGAGTAGTTCGTCACCAGGTGGGACGCCGCGCCCTCCACCCAGCCGTCCACCTTGGCCCGGAGGCCACGGTCCGAGCGGAGCCGCTCACCCAGCGAGCAAAGGCCGTCGTGGACGCGGCGCCGCAGCTCGCTCGACGGGTCCTCGGCGGCGGCCAGGAGCATGCCCTTCGCCGTGGACCACGCCGAACCGATCAGCTTCTGCACGTCCGGGTGGTCGAGGATCTGCTGCTTGACCTGCTCGGCCCGGGCCATCGTGTCCGGATCCTTCTGCAGGTCCTGCGCGAACTCGGCGAGGAACTTGTCCAGCGCCAGGCGCATCGGGTGGTTGACGTCGGTCTTGACCGCCCAGGCGAACGACAGCACCTCGCCGTAGACCTTGTCGGCGAGCATCGCGTCGACGAACCGCGGAGACCAGCTCGGGGCGCGCTCGGAAACCACGCGCAGCACCGTCGCATGGTTGTCCCGGACCCATTCGTACGAACGGTCGCACATCAGGTCCACCAGCTTGTAGTGTGCTCCGTCCGCGAAGACCTGCTCCAGCAGCTTCCCGAGCGGCGGCCCCCATGGCTGGGCGACCAGGCGCCGGACGATCGCCTGTTCCAGCACCGCCTGCACGTCCTCGTCCTTCAGCACGGTGATCGCGCCGCGGATCAGGCTCGACAGCTCCGAGGTCACGCGCTCGGCGTTGTCCGGCTGGACCAGCCAGTCCCCGAGCCTGCGGCCGATCTCGGCCCGGCGCAGCTTGTCCCGCACGATCTGCTCGGACAGGAAGTTGGTGCCCACGAACTCGCCCAGGCTGTCCCCGAGCATGTCCTTCTTGGTGGGGATGATCGCGGTGTGTGGGATCGGCAGCCGCAGGGGACGGCGGAACAGCGCGGTGACCGCGAACCAGTCGGCCAGCGCGCCGACCATGCCCGCCTCGGCGGCCGCCCGTACGTATCCGACCCAGCCCGGCCAGCCCGCCGCCTGCGCCCAGCTGGTCAGCGCGAAGACCAGGGTCGCGCCCAGTAGGAAGGACAGTGCGACCAGTTTCATCTTGCGCAGCCCGCGCCGCTTGGCCTCCTGGGCGGCAGGAGCGGCGGTGGTGAGCTGGGCCAGGGTCGGTTGCTCCACAGGGCCATTGTCCGTGAGGATCGGGGATTATGCGCGTACCAGCTCTCGTCCCCCGCCTGCGGCCGTTCACCTCGACCATCTTCGCCGAGATGACGGCACTGGCCGTCCGCACCGGATCCATCAATCTCGGCCAGGGATTTCCCGACACGGACGGCCCCGAGGGCATGCTGGCGGCGGCGAAGGACGCCCTGTACGGCGGGGCGAACCAGTACCCCCCGGGACCGGGCATCCCGGAGTTGCGCGAGGCCGTCGCGCGGCATCGCGCGCGCTACGGGATCGACTACGACCCGGACACGGAGATCCTGGTGACGGCCGGCGCCACCGAAGCGATCACCGCCGCTCTCCTCGCGCTGACCGAGCCCGGCGACGAAGTGATCGTCATCGAGCCCTACTACGACTCCTACGCGGCGGCCGTCGCGATGGCGGGTGCGACCCGGCGCGTGGTGCCGCTGGCCCCCGGCGGCACGGACGGACACGGCCGTTTCCTCCTGGACGTCGACGCTCTGCGGGCCGCGGTCGGGCCCGCCACGCGGGCGATCCTGATCAACTCGCCGCACAATCCGACCGGCACCGTGTTCGGCACGGCCGAGCTGTCGGCGATCGCCGAGCTGTGCGTGCGCCACGACCTGATCGCCATCACCGACGAGGTGTACGAGCACCTGGTGTTCGACGGCGCCGAACACCGGCCGCTGGCGACCTTTCCCGGGATGCGTTCGCGCACGGTCACGGTGTCGAGCGCGGGAAAGACGTTCAACTGCACCGGCTGGAAGATCGGCTGGGTGTGCTCGACCCCGGAACTGGTGGCCGCGGTCAAGGCCGCCAAACAGTTCATGACCTTCGTCTCCGGCGGCCCGCTGCAGCCCGCGGTCGCCTACGCACTGGACCACGAACTGGCCTGGGTCGACGGCCTTCGGGATTCGCTGGCCGCCAAGAGGGACCGCCTCGGCGCCGGGCTCACCGAGGCCGGGTTCACCGTGCATCCCAGCCTGGGCACCTACTTCGTCTGCGCCGACGTCCGTCCGCTCGGCTTCACGGACGCGGCCCAACTCGCCTGGCAGCTGCCCGAGCGGATCGGGGTGGTGGCGGTGCCGGTCAGCGTGTTCACCGACCATCCAGAGCAGTGGCGCCACCTGCTGCGCTTCGCCTTCTGCAAGCGCGACGAGGTGCTCGACGAGGCCATCGAACGGCTGCGGAAACTGGCCTGATCAGGCGTGGTCGTACCCCTGGACGGTCAGTGCGCGGCGGAGCCGGTCGAGCGCCCGGCGGCGCAGGGGCCCGACGCTGCCGGGCGGGATGCCCAGTTCCGCCGCGAGTTCGGCGTGCGTCAGGGACGGGCGGGTGGCGAGCAGCCGGATCAGCCGCCGGTGCTGTGGCGGGAGGTGGTCCACGGCCTGCCACAGCACGCGATCACGTTCCGAGCTGAGGACCGAGAGTTCGGGGGACGGCTGGGGCGAAGGCACGGCGTCGGCAGTCTCTCCGCCGCCGGTGGGGACTTCCCGATCGCGGTTCTTCAGCACGCGCAGGGCCTGGCGGCGGGCGGTGGTGGCCAGCCAGGCGGGCAGCCGTGCCGGATCGCGCAGACCGGACGGCAGTTGCGCCAGCGCGAGCCAGGTCCGCTGGCAGACGTCGGAAGCGTCGGCGTCACCCAGCCGGTAGGACCGGGCGATGGCCAGGATGAGCGCGGACAGGCCGTGGACGAGGGCACGCCAGGCGGCCTGGTCCCCAGCGAAGGCGCGGGTGAGCAGCGCACCGAAGTCGGCGTCGGCCATGAGCGAACCTCCCCACCTTCCCCCCATCGGAAACTTGACACCCGTTCGGACGCGACCGTCCGCGCACGGGATCCCGGAAAACGGGGACAAAGACGCAGTTGAGTAGTCATACTCAACGGTGATGCAGATTTCGCTCTGCAAAATGTGATACGCAGAGTGATGAATGCCAGGGCGGGTGCACGCAAGCAGGTAGGGCTTTTCCGCCGTCCGGGGTGGATCGGCGGCTCCCGAGATGAAACACTCCCCAGCAATGCTAAAAAGGGGGCCAGCTTTTACCAGCGCCGACCTGGTCAGTGGAAACGTCGGCGAGAGCGATCCGAGACGCGCCTAGTTAGGCCGGGAGTGGGGATGATGGTGGCGGCGGTGAGGCACGCGGATACCGCGTACCCCGCGGACCGCGGCCTGTCCCTGCCCGCCAGGCTGCTGCTCGTGGCGGGATTCGTGGTGGGCTGCTGGCTCGCGCTGGTTCTGCTGGGCGCGGGCCGGGCCTCGGCGGACGAGCCGGTCACCGTGGCCGGCACCGACTCGCCGAACGGGCAGGCCGTTTCCTCTGGTACCCGGGCGGGCACGGAGTTGCTCGGCTTCCTCGACACCACGATCACCACGACGCTGGGCACGGTGGTCGACACCGTCGGCCAGGTCGGCGGCACCGTGACGACACTGACCGGCACCGTGGCCACGACGGTGACCACGACCGTGACCACGACGGTGACCGGCACCGCCGAAGTCGTGGGCGCGGTGACCACACCGGTCACCACGATCCTCGCTCCCCCGCCGGGAAAGGCCCCGGTCACGACGACACCGGTCACGGGAACCCGCAGGGCGGTACCGGTCGCCGAACCGGCGACTCCGCCCGCACAGACGGCACCGGCCCCGGCGCGGGACGCCACCGCGCCCGCCGCGGCCAAGAAGGCGCTCTCCCTCCAGCAACCCGCCAGGTCCGGACATCAGCACCGGGCAGGCACGCCGCAGGCGGCCGGGCCCGCCCAGTCGGCCGGCGCCCGGAGCAGCACTCCCGCCCCGGGCCCGTCCCTGCCGGGAAACCAGTTCTGCGGCGTCGCTTCGGCGGCCGACAACGGCAACACCGGTAAGCACCCGCTGGCGACCCTGTGCGCCCAGACGGGCATGCCTCAGCCGCAGGGCCTCGGGCTCGCCTCCCTGGCGGCCCGGGCGGGCGGCGGGCGCGACGCGGCGCTTCCCACCACGTCGCCCGACTGACCGCGGGCTCGTTCTTCAGGACACCCGCGCCCAAATCAAGATCAACTTCGTGGGACGCCTCGCGTTTCCCGCATTCGTGAACCCTGACCAGACTTCCCGTCCGGCCGACCGCGCCTGGCCGTTCGGGTTTCCGGTTCCGGCACCAAGGCAGCCCCGGTGGTGCCGGAACCGCACCGGGCACGCGCCGTTGGAGCCCTGCTCACCGCGCCGAGCAGGGCACCGGCCCCCGGCGCGCGCCTAGCCGCGGGGCAGCCGGCACGTCGAGGGGCGGTGCCGGCCCCCGAGCGGCGCGGCCGGTGCGCTGGATGACCAGAACCGTTGCACTTACTCCCTGGAGTGGCGGACCTCATCCAGCGCACCGGCCGCTCTCACGTGATCGGCAGCCCGGCGGCCACCCCGTGCACGGACGCCGCGGCGGCCGCCAGCCGCCGCATCCCTTCCTCGATGCGATCGGGCGGCTGCGAGAACGGCACCCTGAGCCAGCGCTCCAGACCACCGTGGGCCGCGAAGCGGGAACCGGGTGCGATGTGCACACCGTGACCGGCCGCGGCGATCGCCAACCGCGTACTGATCGGCTCGGGAAGCCTGCACCACAAGGAAAGTCCGCCGTCCGGCGGCCGGAATGACCATTGTGGACAGTGTCGGGGCATGGCGCGGGCCAGCACGTCGAGCTGCCGCCGGACCTCTTCCCGCCGCAGGCGCAAGGCTTCCGGATCGGCGAGCAGTTCGGCCAACACGAGTTGTTCGAACACGGGCGAGCCGAGATCGAGACCGTATCGGGCCGAAGAAAGCCGCGCCAGCACGTCTTCCGCCGCCCTGAGCCAGCCGATGCGCAGACCACCCCAGTACGATTTCGAGGAGGTGCCCACGAGAATCGAGAAGTCGCCCGCAGAAAACGGCCGTGGTGCCACGGTTTCCGCCAGATCCAGTTCCGCGAGCGTCTCGTCGATCACCACCGGCGTCCGCGACCGCGACAGCACGGTGGCGAGGCGTTCGCGTCCTTCGTCGTCCAGGCGGAGACCGGTGGGGTTGTGGAAGTCGACGATGAAGTACGCCAGTCGCGGCCCGGCCTGGCGCAAGGCCGCCTCGATACCCTCGAAATCCCAGCCGTCGTCGCCGAGCGCGACCGGGACCGGGAGGGCGTGAGCCGCGCGGACGGCTTCGAGGGCGTTCGGGTAGGTCGGCTGCTCGACCAGGACGCGGTCCCCCGGCGCGGTGAGCATGCGCAGCACGAGCACGAAGGCGTGGTGCGCACCGTTGGTGATCATGATCTGGTCGGGCGTGGTGGGCAGGCCCCGCTCGGCGTAGCGCTGGGCGATCCGCTCGCGCAGAACGAGGAGCCCTCGCTCGAGGTAGCCGATCCCGCCCAGTTCGGCGGGCAGTCGTTCGCGCGCGGCATCGACCGCGCGGACCAGGCCCGGCGGCGCGTAGGGCGCGGCCCGCGAGAAATCGATCAGGCCCGGCGAGGACGGCCCGGGGTCGGGGCCGGGGCGGCCCGGCGAAGTGATCCACGAACCGGCACCCCGGCGGCTCGACACGACGCCGTGCTCACGCAGGCGGTCCAGCGCGGTACCGATCAGGGTGCGGCTGACGCCCAGCGCCTCGGCGAGTTCGCGTTCCGCCGGCAGCCGGGTGCCGACCGGGAGGTGGCCGTCGGCCACCTGAAGTTCGATCGCGGTGGCGAGATCGACGGCTCCCTGGCGACCACCGTGCCGCCAGGAGCCCAGCAAGGTGGCCAATCTGCTGCCGGAGATGCGTCCACCGAGGACAACCTGAGGGTTCACCAGACCAATACTTGCATATTGGCCCTGGAAAACCAGGCCAATCCTGGAGCAGGCTGCACTCGTGGCTTCCGTCGATCTCGCTCCCGTCAGCCTGTCCGTCGACCCGGTGCGGCGTTTCCCGCAACTCCTGGGCGGCCTCGCCCTGTACGGCACCAGCATGGCCATGCTCACCAGGGCGCGCCTCGGCTTGGACCCCTGGGACGTCCTGCACGAGGGGCTGACCAAACGCACGGACCTGTCCTTCGGCACGGCCGTCGCGATCGCCTCCGTGGCCGTGTTGCTGCTGTGGCTACCGCTCCGCCAGCGCCCGGGGATCGGCACGGTGCTCAACGTGGTGGTGATCTCGTTCACGGTGGACCTGGTGCGCGCGGTCCTGCCGCCGCAGCACGACCTCGCCTGGCAGATCACCCTCCTGACCGGCGGGATCGTGCTCAACGGCCTCGCCACCGCCGTCTATGTCGGTGCACGGCTGGGCCCCGGCCCGCGAGACGGGCTGATGACGGGGCTGGCCACGCGGACCGGATGGCCCGTCGGCCTGGTCCGCACCGGTATCGAACTGGCCGTGCTCGCGACCGGCTGGCTGCTGGGCGGCACGGTGGGTGTGGGAACGGTGCTCTACGCGGTCACGATCGGACCGCTGGCGCAGGCCTTCCTGCCGATGGTGGTGTGGCGGCGGGCCGACCCTGGCGCGGCGTGATCAGGACACGGCCCGCCGCAGCCGGGGTGCATCCAGCCCGAAGCGCGCCAGTACATCCGCGGCCGGGCCACGAAGGACCGCCAGCGCGAGCAGGATGTGTTCGGAGCCGAGGCGCTTCCCACCGGCCCGGACGAGTTCCTTCAAGGACAGTTCCAGTGTCTTCTTCGCGCCGCCTGCCAGCGGGACACGACCCCGCCGCCCCGGGCGGGCGCGGGCGGTATCGAGTGCGTTCGGCCCGTGGGCGCGCTCGATCCGGTCGACGATCTCGTCGACGTCGATCCCGAATTCCCCGAGGGCTTCGGCCTCCGCGGGGCTGATGCCCCCGCGCCGCCGTACCCGCTCGGCCTCGGCGACGATTTCCTCGGCGGGCACGCCGAGCCGGTGCAGCACACGCCTCGCGCCGCTGTCCGGGACACGCAGCAGCGCGGTGAGCACCTGCAGCGGGGTGATCTCGGGACTGTTGTGCGCCAAGGCATCCCGCTGCGCTTCGACGACCGCCGCACGGGCGTCACCGGTGAACCTCTCGAACATCAATTCCTCCCGTGCTTCTTGTGTACGGCCTGCCTGCTGACGCCGAGTTCGGCGGCGATCTCCTGCCAGGACCAGCCCTGGACGCGGGCGCTGCGCACCTGCACGGCCTCGAGTTGTTCGAGGAGCCGGCGCAGCGCCGCGACGGCCCGGAGGCCCACGCGGGGGTCGCGGTCGCCTGCCCGGGCGGCCAGTTCGGTTGCCTCAGTCATGGCGTCAACTTACATTGACACTCGGCCGAGCGTCAACCAAAGTTGACGGACCGTAGGCTCGGGACATGCCTAAGATCGCCCTCGCCGAACACGCGGGCGTCGGCGCCGACGGCAGGCCGCGCCCCACCGAAGACCACGTCGTCGTGCTGGACAACGCCGCTCTCCTGCTCGACGGTGCCACCTCCCCGAGTCCCGATCTTCCCCCGGGCGGCTGGTACGCGGGCCTGCTCGCCGACCGGCTCTCGGCCGAACTCCGCGCCGATCCGGAAGCGGAGCTGACCGGCCTCCTCGCCCGCTCGATCGCCGACGTGGCCGAGGCGGAGGGACTGCGGCCCGGACGGGCACCGTCGAGCACGGTCGCCGTGCTGCGCTGGACCGCCGAACGGATCGACGCGCTCGTGCTCGCCGACAGCCCGATCGTCGCTTTTGGACAAACGGGGTACGAGGTGGTCGCCGATGATCGCCTGATTCGCTTGCGACGAGCGGGGAAACTCATGAGCGGGGCCGCGGTACGAGCGCTGCGCAACACCCCGGCGGGGTTCTGGGTGGCGGAGGCCGATCCGGCCGCCGCCAGCTACGCGGTCTGCCGGAGCTGGCCCGCGGGCGCCCTTCGCACCGTGCTGCTCGCCAGTGACGGAGTGGCCGTCGGCGTGGACGAGTACGGCCTGTTCGACTGGCCCGAAGCGCTCGCGCTCGCCCGTCGTCACGGGCCCGCCGCGGTCCTGGACGCGGTGCGCGCGGCCGAGGACGAGGATCCGCACGGCGAGAAATGGCCGCGCCCCAAACGACACGACGACCAGGCGCTGATCGTGGCCGACTTCGCATAGCGAAACCAGGGAAGTCCTTAGGGGGAAGATCAGGGACTTCTCCGGATCACGGGAGCGGCGGCCTTGAGCAGGCTGAACCGCATGGGGATCACCAGCGAACAAGGGGACAGGACCCGGCTGTGGCTGATCGCCGCTGCCGTAGCGATCGCCTGGTCCGGGTTCACCATGACCGTGCTGCACCTGATCAGCGGCCACAATCCCGTCACCGACACGCTGTCCAGCTACGCCTTCACCGATCGCGGCACCGGGATGCTCGCGGCGAGCATGCTCGCACTGGCCGCGGGTTCCCTGGCCCTGCTGGCCGCGTTGAGCACCACCAGCGTGCCCGTACGCGGCACACCGCGGATCCTGTTCGGCACCTGGTCCGCCGGGCTCACCCTGGCAGCGTTCTTCCCGGCCAGCTACGACAGTCATCCCGACCCGGTCAGTGGCGAGATCCACCTGTACTCGTGCCTGGTGGCCTTCCTCAGCCTGCCCGCCCTGGCGCTTTGCCTGCTCGAACGCTTCGCTCGCTTCCACGAGGTTCCGGGCCGCCGCCTGCTGGCACGGCTGTCCTACGCCGCCGTGGCCTGCCTGCTGGTGTTCGGGCTCTGCATCCTGTGCCCGTGGCTGCTCCCGGTGGGCGTCGTCCAGCGGGCCACGCTCGCGGTCGACGTCGCGCTGCTGTGCTCGATCATCGCCGTGCTGTGGAAGGCGATCTCCGCCCCCGTGGTCAGTGAAGGCTGATGCGGAACACCGGGTGCTTCGGGGCGATCTCGCGCAGCTTCTCGTCGGAAGCCTTCGCGTCCACGCCGTCGAAGAACATGCCGACCTCCCACTTCCAGCGCTTCAGGTAGGCGCGCAGCAGGTCGGGCTTCTCGTCGTCGGTCAGTTCCACGGCCGTGAACGTGTCTTCGCGGCGCCCGACCCGCAGCCTGCCCTCTCCGGCGACACGCAGGTTGCGCACCCACTGGGTCTGCCCGCGCGGTGCGACGAGGTACTGCTCGCCTTCGAAGGGCAGGAGGTTCACCGGCACGGAACGCATTTCGCCGCTCTTGCGCCCCCGGACCGACAGGACCCGGCTGCCGAGCAGGCTGACGCCGTGCCGCGTGAGCCAGATGACGGCGGTGTGGAGAGATGCTTCGAACCTGCCGCGCTGGATGGTGGCGGTCTCGCTCATCGGTTTCTCCCTCTGCTTGAGAGCGGTGATCTCTGTTGAGATCAGTGAACACCTTCCGTGCCACTCAGTCAAGAGCACTGCTCTCGAAATTGTCTAGCGCTCTCACGCCTGGCAGACTGGGGCCATGTCAGCCCCCCGTACCGCCCGCGACCGTGCCCGGGCCGAACTCACCCAGGAGATCAAGAACGAGGCGCGCCGCCAGCTCGGCGAAGTCGGCGCCAACGGACTGTCCCTGCGCGCCGTGGCCCGGGAACTGGGCATGGTCTCCTCCGCGCTCTACCGGTACTTCCCGAGCCGCGACCAGCTGCTCACCGCACTGATCATCGACGCGTACAACGCGCTCGGGGAGGCCGCGGAGGCGGGTGACGATCCCTCGCAGACCCCCCTCCGCCGCTGGGAGCTGATCTGGGGGGCGACGCGCGCGTGGGCGCTGGCCCACCCCCACGAATACGCCCTGATCTACGGTTCGCCGATCCCCGGCTACCAGGCCCCTCAGGACACGGTGACCCCGGCCGCCCGCGTGGCGCTGGCCCTCATCCGGGTGATCGAATCCGCCCCGCTGCACCCCTCCGACGAAGGGCCGTCCATCGGGGCGGAGTTGCGGGAGCAGGCGGAAGCCCTCCGGAGCGCGCTCGGCAGCAAGCTCACCCCGGACGACCTCTGCCGCCTGCTCTTCTCCTTCACCCAGTTGTTCGGCACGATCAGCTTCGAACTGTTCGGCCAGTACGTCGGCACCGCCGAACCGGCGGACCCGTTCTTCGCCTACACGGCCCAACAGACCGGGAGACTGGTCGGACTCGGCTGATCAGGTGCGGGCCGAGCCCGGTCATTCCCCACCGGCAACGCGCTCAGTCGAAATGCAGGACGAAGCGGCCGCGCCTGCCACGCTGCTCGAGCAGGCGATGCGCCTCGGCCGCAGCGGCCGCGGGCAGCACCTCGGCGACGCGGATCGTGAGGCTTCCGGCGCCGGCGAGTTCGGCAAGCCGGTCGAGCCGCTCGGCAGCCTCGACGTAGTCGCGGACGAAGATCGGGGCGACGCGCACGCGTTCGCTCCCGTCGCCCTGGTAACCGCGCACGGTCACGGCGGTGCCGTCGTCCCTGACCGCCGGCAGCGCCGCGGCCTGGAGGGCAGCCGCGTCGAGGAGCCCGTCGACACCGTCGGGATGGAGTTCGCGCAGCGCCGAAGCGAAGTCATGGCCGCGCGGTACGACTTCGTCGGCGCCGCAACCGCGAACGAACTGCTCATCGGATGCGGCGGCGTCGGCGATGACGACGAGCCCGGCCAGTTTGGCCAGTTGGATGAAGTAGCCGCCGACGGTACCGGCTGCTCCCGTGACGGCCACGGTGGCACCGGCGGGCAGGGCCAGGGTGTCGAGCGCGAGCTGCGCGGTGAGGCCGTTCGTGGGCACGGTGGCCGCTTCGACGTCGGACAACCCGGGCGGGATCCTGGTGACCGATCGGGCCGGTACGACGAGATCGGCGCGGTAGCCGCCGTGCGCACCACTCGGTACCACGATGGCCATCACCGGATCGCCGGCCGAGATCGGGCGGTCGACCTCCGAGCCGAGTTCGGTGACCACTCCGGCAACCTCCATACCCGGAACCCGGACGGTGTCGGCGTCGCCCTGTCGTGGGCGGGAGCGGATCAGGGCGTCGGCCGGGTTGACCGTCGCGCTGCTCACGCGAATGCGGACCTGCCGCGGTCCGAGGGGCTCCGCGGCGACGTCCAGGACGTGCAGCGCATCCGGGCCGCCGGGCCGCGTGACTCCGATTGCCTGAACCATGATCTGTTCACTCCCTGCGGGACTTGTGATCGGTCGGGTCCGACGCCGCCCCGGGCATGGCACGCAGACCCGCGAGGAGCAGGGTGCAGACGGCGTCGAGGTCGTCGTCGACACCGGGCCTCAGCCAGTCGCCTGCGTGGGCGACGTGATGGAAGCGGGCGGTGGCGAGGTAGACGGTCCGGGCGGTGGCCGCCGGATCCGTCGTGGTGAAACCGCCGTCGACGGCACCGGCGGCGATGATCCGTTCGAGCTGAGCGAGCAGGTCGGCGACGTGGTCCTCGGCGACGATGCTGTGAGCGGCCGCGAGGACGCCATACGCGTCGAACAACTCGGGGTCCTCGCGGATCTTGGCCTGTTTGCCCGCGAGCACGGCGTGCAGCCAGACGCGCAGGCGTCGCGGGGGCGGTATCCGCTCGTCGCCGGCGATCACGGCCAGCTCGTCACGGCTCTTGTCCAGCCAGCGGCGGGTGACGGCTTCGCGAAGGGCCTGCTTGGAACCGAAGTGTTTGTACACGGCGGCGTGGCTGACGCCGAGCGACCGCGCGACGTCGACGACCGTCGCCTTGGCCGGCCCGTGGCGGCGCAGGATCTGCTCGGTAGCGGCGAGGATGCGCTCCGGGTCCAGGGGTGTACCGGCAGGCATCAGCGCTCGCTGTCCAGCAGGGCAAGCAGCGGCGCTGCGTAACGGGCGCCCGCGACCTCCGCGCTCGGGACGGCCTGCTCGATGGCCGAGAGGTCGTCATCGGACAGTGCCGTTTCGACGGCGCCGACGGCCTCCGCGGTGCGTTCCGGGCGGCTGGCCCCGACGGTCGCGACGATGTCGTGGTGCTCGGCGCCCTGTGCGAGCACCCAGGCGATCGCCAGTTGCGCCACCGTGACCCCGCGGGCGGCGGCGACGGTGCGCAGCCGCTCGACCAGGCCGAGGTTGATCTCCACGTTGCCGGGCGCGAAGCGGGGCAGGTGGCCTCGGGTCCGCGCGTCGGCCGGGGACGGCCGGTAGGTGCCGGACAGCAGGCCCTGACCAAGCACGCCGTAGGCGGTGACGCCGATTCCGAGCTCGCGGCAGGTCGGGAGGATGCTGTCTTCGATACCGCGGCTGAACAGCGAGTATTCGATCTGGACGTCGGTGATCGGATGCACGGCGTGCGCCCGGCGCAGCGTCGCGGCGCTGACCTCGGAAAGTCCGATGCCGCGCACGTAGCCCTTGCCGACCATCTCGGCGATCGCGCCGACCGTGTCCTCGATCGGGACGTTCGGATCCAGTCGCGCCGGTCGGTAGATGTCCACGTAGTCGGTGCCGAGTCGCTGGAGCGAGTACGCCAGGAAGTTCGCCACCGAGTCCGGTCGGCCGTTGAAGCCGCGCATGCTGCCGTCCACCCCGAACAGCGCACCGAACTTCACGCTGACGACGGCCCGGCCTCGATCGACCGTCCGCAGTGCCCGGCCGATGAGAGACTCGTTGTGGCCCATGCCGTAGTGGTCGGCCGTGTCGATCAGCGTGATTCCCGCGTCGAGCGCGCTCCGGATCGTCGCGATGCTTCGCTCGTCCTGGGCTCTCCCGTAAGCACCGGACATTCCGGCGCAGCCCAGGCCGATCGTCCCGACGCGCAGCCCTGCTCCGAGTTGTGCTTGCTTCACGGCACTGACGCTACCGAGCCTGGTTACAGATTTCAAGAATTGAAACCTGTCACTGGAGCAGGTCGATGACTTCCTCGTCCGTCGTCTGGCCGAAGTCCGCGTACCACTCCCCGACCGCCCGGAACCGCTCCGGCCGCAGCACGCACACCACGTCGTCGACCTCCGCCTTCAGGCCGATGGCGGCCTCGGGCGCGCAGACGGGGGCGGCGAAGGTCAGGCTGCGAGGCCGGTCCCGCCGCAGCATCCGCGCGGCGGCCCGCGCGGTCACACCGGTCGCCAGCCCGTCGTCGACCAGAATCACGTCCCGCCCCGCCCGGGGCAGCGGCTCCCGCCCCCTCAGGTAGACGCGCTCACGGCGGCGCGCCTCCTCTTTCTCCGCGGCACATGCCTCCCGCAGGTCCCCGGGGGTGAGGCCGAGCGAACGCAGACTCCGCCCGTCATAGGTGGGCTCGCCGGAGGACGTGACCGCACCGACGCCGAACTCCGGGTGCCCGGGGGCGCCGATCTTCCTCGCCACCGCCACGTCCAGGGGCGCGCCGAGGACATCGGCCACGACGTAGGCCACCACCACCCCGCCGCGGGGCAGCCCGAGCACCAGCGGATCGTGCCAACTGCGGTGGGACAACTCCGCCGCCAGCCGCGCCCCGCCGGCGCGCCGATCCCGGAACGACCTTCTCCGCTTCACCTTCGTCGGCTACCCACCCCCGGCAACGCCACACGAACCACTTCCGAAACAGGTCCTACCCGGGCTCGCCGCGCTGCTTGCGGTGGAGCACCCAGAGAAAATCGATGACCGCGCCCACCGCGAGGATCGCCAGGATCCCCGAAATCCACCACAGCTGGAAGTATCCGAACAGCACGGCGGCCCCGACGCACACCACGAATCCGAGGGCGGACAGGACCAGCCGCAGGGTCAGCGCGCTGTAGGCGGGGGCGGCGCCGCCGTAGCCGGAGGTCGGGTCGTGGTAGCCGGGCAGGCCCCGCTCGTACTCCTCGCGAGTGCGCGGCTTCTCTCGCGGAAACTTCATTGGTCCCGGATACCCGGTCACCGGCCTGGCCACACTCCCACGGCCCGCCCTCGCGCGACTATCCTAAGTAGACATCAGTGCGCCGAAGGTGAAGAACAGGGAAGTCCACAGTGGACAAGACCGGCGGATCCGGTGCACCGGCCGACATCCTCGCCGTTGAGGCTGCCGGCCGGTGCACCGGGATGGCCGCGTGCGGCAGCACGCTGCCAAGACCGCGCCGACGCCGGGCCGCGGACGGCCACGACGGGGTTCGGAGGAACACCGGAGAGCCGGACCTCCTCGTCCGGCAACCCGGCGAAGTCTAGGAGAAAACCCACGCGGGAACGAGTCCTCGTGTTCAAAATGAAATGCTCCCGCCCTCCCGCGGCTCAGCGCGGGGCGGGCGGTGGGCTCACTGCCGCCAGCGAAGCTCCTTCGCCACCCGGGCACAGGCCCGCAGCCGGTCCGGCGCGACCCCGAGCACCACGCTGAGCCAGCCCCGCCAGTAGGGGCCAGGCACGCGCTTGCCGCGCTCCCAGCGTGACACCTCGTCACGCCCCAGACTCGTGTTGCCGGACGCGGCGACGAGCGCGTCCGCCAAGTCGTACTGAGTCATGCCCCGCTCTCGGCGGGCGAGTCGGATCAACCGTCCGATGGGGGGAAATTCACCAGATCCGACACGAGACCCCACAGTACTCTCGTGGCTGAGCATAGGATTGACGTTAGAAGTTCACGGCGCCACGGGCGATCCGATTCACGAACACTCTTATCCCTTTCGCGCATGTTGCCTGCTCAGCGTCTGCTTCGGCGACTCACCGAACCGCTCGCGGTACACCGCGGCGAACCGCCCGTGGTGCGGCAGCCCCCATTTGCTGGCGATCTCGCCCACGGTCGTCGAGTCGTACTGGGCCGCGCTCAGCTCGTCGTGGACCCGTTGGAGCCGGACCCCGCGGAGGTACTCGCTGGGCGAGGTGTCCAGCTGTTCCCGGAAGGCCTTCTGCAGGGCACGCACGCTGACCCCGGCGTGCCGCGCGAGGCTGGCCGGTGTGTGCGCCCACTCGGGATGCCCCTCGATGAGGTCGACGGCGATACCGAGCAGCCGTGACGGGACGGGACGATCGTCGCCATTGAGGACCGGGGTGTAGTTGTGCGGCTGGGCGAGCAGCAGTCCGGTGATGAGGTTCTGCTCGAACTGTTCGGCCGCGAGCGGGTGGCCGAGGAGCGACTCCGGCCGGTCCAGATCCCGCACCGCGTAGTCGAGTTGCTCGAACCAGCTGCGCGCGTACCCGCGACCCACGTCCATGCCCGGGGTGAACCGGATCGGCTCCCGCAGTGCGCCGTCGATCAGTTCGGACAGGCGGGCCTCCATGGCGGAGCGCTCGATCCGCACGATCAACTGCCCGCAGTCGGCCGAGAGGCGGACGGTCGCCGGGTCCGTCGCAGAGAGGAGGCAAAGCCGGTCCGGGCCGGTCGCGACCCGCTCACCACCGCACTGCACGGTGCCGCTGCCCGTCACCGGCGCGAGGACCGCGAAGAACGAATCGAGCTCCCCGACCTCCAGGCGGACGGCGCAGCCGTAAGACAGATAGGTGATCGCGATGTTGCGCATCCGCCGGCAGTGCATGCGGACATCGAGCCGCGGGTCCGGGCCGAGCAGATCCATCCGGTGCGGACGCAGGATCCGGCCGACCCGCTCCCGCGTCGCCTCGGCGTCCCGCGATTCGAACACTGCGTATCTTTCGAGAGGAAACCGTCCCATTCGCCCTGGGCAGCCGCGGGTTCACGTTCTGTTGAGGCCGACTCCCCTACACCTCCAGGCTCATACTGTCCGAACTTTCGGGCGAAGGAGTACCGGCAAACGGGTGAGCTTTGCCGACTGCAACTTGCATGCTGCCAACAGTGAATGCGCTCTCCTCGTTTCCCCACTTGTCCAGGTCGTGGCGGAGTACGCCGAAGCTCCATTCTGCCCCAAGTAGCGGCGTCGTGCAGGGGAGCGCTTTCTCAACACGACTAAACTCTTGCGTCCGCCAAGACTCGTGTCGAGTTCGACTCCGCGGTCATCCGCCCAGCTCATGGGGCCACACGCGCTGCCCCGGTGACATGGCCCACAGTATTTCTCCCGGGCCTCATGAATGTCGCGCGAACGGGCGAAGATTTCTTCGTGGAAGTCGCGGTCGGGCAGGTCAGCTTCGCTTTCCAGCCCCTGTACAGCCTGCGCACAGGCGGACTCATCGGCGTCGAGGCACTGGCGAGACCGGCCTCGGGAAAAATCCGCGAACTGCTTCGCTACGCCCGCCAAAAAGGCAGGCTGGTCGCTGTGGACCTCGCACTGGCCGCCGGAGCGATCAAGGCGGACGCGCCTTATGAAACACTTCTTCCGCTTCACTTGAATTTGACCGCGCTGTCGGCGGCCGCGCCCCAACTGGTCCTCGATTCGCTGTCCCGGGCGCTGGGCGACAGCGGTCGCCGCCCCGGCGAAATCGTGCTCGAAATCGGCTCGCCCTTCCAGGGGGTGTCGCCCAAGGCGCTGCTGGCCGGACTCCGGCGCTTCGGCGAACTCGGCTTCCGGCTCGCCCTCGACAACCTCGGCTACGGCGACATCCCACTGAACCTGCTCGCCGACGCCCGCCCCGAACTGATCAAACTGGACCGGAGGACGCTGTCCCGCCTGCCCGGTGATCTGCCCGCGGTCGCGCTGGTGGAGGCCCTGGTCCACTTCGCCGCCCGCACCGGCCTCCGACTGGCGGCCACCGGCGTCGAAACCGGCGACCAGCTCGCGATCGTGCGGGAGCTCGGCATCTCGATCGTGCAGGGAAACCTGTTCGCGCCACCCGGAAGCGCGCTGCCCGCCACGGAAACCGGCGCACGGATCGGCTCCGGTCTCGCTCCGCCGCACGGACACGCCACCCCATTGGTCACGGACTTCCTGAAACCGGCGGCGACGCTGTCCGCCCACGCCACCTGCGACGAGGTGCGCCGGACGCTGCTCGAGCAGGACGCTCCCACCGGCATCGTCGGCATCGACGAGGACGGCCGCCCCGTCTGGTCCATCAACCGGGCGCGGTTTCTGCTCGACCTGACCGGCCCGTTCGGCCACGCGCTACACGCCAACCGGCCGGCGGCACGGCTGGCCGACCCGCCCAGGACGATCCGGGCCGGCGCGGGGGCGCTCGAACTGCTGGACCTGGTCACCGGCACCGAAACCGAACGCAGCGGCGACGACGTCATCGTGGTCGACCCCGACGGCCGCTGCCTCGGCGTCGTACTGGTGAACGAGATCGTGCGCGGCGTGGCCGAGTTGAAGATCGAAGAGGCGGCGGCGCTCAACCCGCTCACCCGGCTGCCCGGCAGCGACACGGTGGCGAAGGAGGTCACCCGCCGGTTCGAGGCCGGGCGGCCCACCGTCGTCGCCTGGCTGGACATCGACTCGTTCAAGAAGATCAACGACACCGCCGGCTTCGCCGCGGGCGACGAGCTGATCCGGTCGGTCGGCCGGGCGCTGGGCGAGCTGAGCTCGAAGCTTCCCGGGACGACGGTCGGTCACGTCGGCGGCGACGACTTCCTGTTCTCCTGCGACGTCGAGGAGATCACCACGATTGCCGACGCACTGCTGGACGTGGCGTGGTCCGCGGGCGAGCTCCCGGTGACCGTCTCACTGGCCACGGTCGTGTGCGGTGGCCGGGACGGGTGGTCCTACCCCGAGGTGTCGCGCCGGTTGGCGCCGGTGAAGAAGCAGGCCAAGGAGGTGGCCGGATCGAGCTGGGTGAATGCCTGGCCGGGCTCGGACCGGGTGGAGATCCTGCGCGGGCAGGCCGCGAACTGACGCCCGGATGGGCCCCGGCGCCAGGGGGCGGGGCGCCGGGGCCCGCTACCGTGACGCCCCGAGGGGGAGGGCTGGGCGACCGGCAGGCCTAACATGAAGGCTCTTTCATCTTCCTTCACGTTTGAGCATACGGGACACGCGCGTCGCTGCATAGCTTTTCATGAGAGCGCATCCTGTTGGCCTCTCCTGCACGAGACGACACGGCCCCACCCCCCGATGCGGGGAAAGTGGCCACCCGGTCGGGCGCCCGGCGTGAACTCGCAATTCCGGACCGCTAGAGTGTGGGAGCAAATACAGTGGCAGCGAGCGCATTGTCGCACCGCACCGCGCGTCCCCCGAGTGAACCGCTGATCGGCACACCCGCGAGTTATAGACAGTTCATCGCGGTTCTACGGTCGCCCCGTGAGCGTCCCTGAATTCAACCCGGGCGATACCCCGGGCTATGTCTACGAGATGATGGCCGACCACCTCGCCGCTCGAATTCGTGCGGGCGAACTGGCCCCCAACACGCCGCTGCCCTCCGAACGCAGGCTGGCCGACGAGTACGGCGTATCCCTTGGCACAGCACGGCATGCGACGCGCCTGCTGCGCCGCCTCGGACTCGTCGTCACCATCAAGTCGAAAGGAACTTACATCGCGGATAACCGTGATAAAGTCCCCTGAGTCGAAGCCTCGCCGGGAAAGGCTTCACGCATTCGAGTGAAGGATCCCGGAGGAATTCGGTGGCAACCGGATTCGCCAGGATGGCGAGCGAGGAGCGCAGATGGTTTCCGAACTGCCGGCGAATCCGCTGTCGATCGAGCTCACCCTTTCCCATCGAAGATTCTGGTGGCGCATCGACGACGAGGACGAGCAGCCCGAAGTGTGGGCCGTTTCGGCGGACGTGCCGGACCGGGAGCGCTGCCCCGCACCGGCACGTCACGTCGGGGACATCCGGCTTCTCCTCGCCGACCTCACCAGGGAGCGCAACGTGCTGGACGCGGGCGCGCTCGGCGAGTGGGCGGTCGAGTTCATCACGGAGACCGTGATCGACCCCGACCGCGGCAGGCTGCATCCGGAACTCGACGCCGAGATCACCCCGGGTCCGCCGAGAATGGTCATCGTGCGGCGCGTCGAACTGGCCGTGCCATGGCGAGGACACGGGCTCGGCGGCGCGCTGATCGCCGGCACGTTGCGGATCCTCGCCCCGCAGGCCCGGCTCGGCGCCTGCCGTGTCTCCCCGCTCGACTTCCCCGGCGAGGGCGACCGGATGGCGGCCGAGCTCGCCAGCGTGCGGGCCGGGGTGATGCTGGAGCGGATCGGCTTCCGGCGCTGGCGTGGGGTGCACGTGATCGACCTCCACGAACCGGCACTGCTGGACGCCAGGATGGACTTGTTGGCACAGTGGTGGCCCGGCCGCGACGGCCGCTGATCCTTATCCATTTCGGACACCGCACGGTCCGGTCGCGGCATTCACTCCGGCAGCGGTTCCACACAACGATTCGTTCCGTACCGCGCGCGCAATTCCTGCGAGGAATTCCGCGCTGCTGGCCCCCTGACATGCCGGTTCCAACATCGGTAACATCTGAAACGCCAACGTTGACTCTCGAAATGAGGTAGCACCGTGGGACGCCGCCGTAAGCAGGAATCCGAAAGCCTTGCTCCGCGGAAAGTCGAGACAGCCGAGGACGAGCGCGATTATTCCGTGCGCGCGGTGGAGCGGGTCTGCCTGATCCTGAACCTGCTCCAGGAGTCGATCGACGGCATCACGCTGAACGAGGTGGCCCAGACCACCGGGCTGCCGAAGTCCTCGGCGTTCCGCTACCTGTGGACACTGGAAAACCACCGATACGTCGAACGCGACGAGGACGGCACCCTGTTCCGGCTCGGTCTCGGTTTCGTGGGCATGCAGTCACGGCACCTCGAGATCCTCCGTGAGCGGGCCCGCCCCTCGTTGGAACACCTGCGCGACACGTTCGGCGAGACGGCGAACCTGGCGCTGCTCGACGGCAGCCACATCATCTATCTGGACATCGTGGAAAGCCGCCGCGGCGTTCGGCTGGCCGCCTCCCGCGGTCACCGGGAACCCCTGCACTGCACCGCCCTCGGCAAGGCGATCGCGGCCCAGCTCCCGCCCGACCGGGTGCGGGAGCTGCTGGCCGAAACAGGGCTGCCGAAACGCACCGCCAACACGATCGGGACGGTGGACGCGTTCCTCGCCGAACTCACCAAGGTCCGCCGGGTCGGATACGCGGTGGACGATCGGGAAAACGAGGCCGACGGCCGCTGCGTGGCCGTCCCGCTGCTCGGCACCCAGCTACCCGCCGCGATCAGCCTGAGCGGGCCGTCCTCCCGCTTCACCTTGCAGGACATCAAGAAGGCGGCGAAGACACTGCTGGGCGCCGCCGCGGAGCTGAGCACGAATCCGGTACCGCAGCAGCGCATCGGTTCGCGCGGCTAACGAATTCCCGGTATCTCCCGAACCGCCCGAAGGCCGCTCTTCGCGCTCACCGTGCAAGGGCGGCCTTCACGGCGTTGTACGACAATTCGCGCAGTTCAACGGTTTGCCGTCGCCGTGACCGCGCTTTCCCGCGTCCTCCGCGAACATCGTTCCCGGTAATTCATCCGGATGGCCGCATCCGTGCGTGAAATCGCCAAAGACGTGCGCGAACCGGACAGCCGACCCGTCGGAAACGGGGTTAGCTTCGGATCGTAGGGGCGAAAGAGGCGATCATGGATGTCGACTTCGATCAACCGATCTCACAGGTGATCCGCGATGCCCGGCGGCAGCGCCGGCTCAGCCAGTACGCGCTGGCACGGGAACTCGCGACCGTTTCGGGGCGGCCGACCATCACCCGGGATCTGGTGGCCCGTTGGGAACGCGGCCACCAGATCCCGCGTTCCGGCACGCGGCAGTGGCTGTCGGTGGTATTGAAGGTCCCGCAGGAGCGGCTCGATCTCGCCGCCGCGGCGGCACGGCGGCGCAGCAGGCTCGGGCACGCGGTGGTGACGAAGAACGCGCCTGCGAAGCCTGGGCCCGCGCGGCGGGCACAGGGCACGCCCGCGCTGCTGCCCGTGTTCCGGTCCCGGGTGCAGGCAGGCATTCTGGCCGCGACCCTGCTCAATCCCGAGCGCTCGTACAGCCTGACCGAACTCGCCGAGCAGGCGGGCGGCTCGCTGGCCTCGGTCGACAAGGAGAACAAGCTGCTCGAACAGTCCGGGCTGCTGACCAGCAGGCGCGAGGGCACGATCCGGCTGATCCGGGCGTCGGCCACGGCCGGGCCCCTCCTCCGGCCGCTGACCGAGCTGATGCGGCTGACCTACGGCGTTCCCCAGGTGATCGGTGAGGAGTTCGGCGCCGTCCCCGGCGTGGCGAGGATCGTCCTCGGCGGGGTCTGGGCGGACCGGTTCGCCGGAATCCCCGGGCCCCCGCCGCGGACCATCGAGCTGCTGATCGCGACCGTGCCGGGCCGGGCGCTGGATTCGCGGGCACTGAGCATCGCGGTCCGGCGTTCGGAGCAGCGGCTCGCCCGTCCCGTGCACTTCTCCGTGACGCCACTGCGCCCCGAACTCGACACCAGCCGGGTACCCCAGCAGCGGGCCGGGCATCCCGTCGTGGAGGTGGCGCCGGTGAAGCCGCGGCTGGCCCCGCAGACGGCCGGGGTGGAACTCGGCGGCGACGAGATGATCCGGCGCTTGCTGGTGACCGGGCAGCTGGAGCTGGCCAGCGGGCCTGCCGCGAACGGCGAGCCGTTCCTGCAGTTGGCGGGAAAGCATCGGATGGCGGCGGAACACCTGGCGGAGGCGTCGCCGGACTCGGCACTCGTGCTGCTCGCGCACGCCGGTCAGCTGATCGGCTCGGCGCTGCTGGCCTGCCAGGGTCTGCGAAGGGCGGCCGCGGCTCCGGGGCAGGTGATCGGCGTGGCCGTGAGCGCGCAGTTCGGGCACCAGTTCTCGCAGATCGAGCTGCTGCGGGAGCGCGCGAGCGAACTCGAGGCGCCGACGAGCCGCGACAGCCACGTGCTGCCCGTCGAGGCCGCCACCTACGCCAGGACGGTGCGCTCGCTGCTCGAATCGGCGGCCGAGACCATGCCGAAACTGGGCCTGTTCCACTGACGTCCACTGTGGACAGTCGTAGCCCGTGCGGTTTCGGTCCTGGCCCACCCGGGTAGCCGATCCCATGTCCCGGGCACGCAGTGGCCACGATGATCCGGTGGCGGAGGCGGAGTCCGTCGCCGAGGAGATCCGCAGTCCGGACCGGCCGCTCGGCCCGCCGGGACGGCCGTTCAACCGGCGTTCGCCGTTCTTCAGCGGAATGGCGGTCGCGGGCGGGATGGCGGTCACGGCCGGGGTCGTCTGGCTGCTGCTCACCGTCGGCGGCACCCTCGTCCTGATCGGTCTGGCGTTCTTCGTCGCGGTGGGCCTGGAACCGGTGGTCGGCTGGCTGGCGCAGCACCACGTACCCCGGGTACTCGCGGTGACCGCGGTGGTGCTTTTCGTACTGCTGGCGCTCGCCGGGTTCTTTGCCGCGCTGATCCCACCACTGGTCGACCAGACCATCCACTTCGTCGAGGAGGTACCGGAGTTCCTCCGGAAGCTCGGCGACCACAGCTCCTACCTCGGCAGGCTCAACGACCAGTACCACATCGAGGACCGCGCCCGGTCGCTGATGACCAACCCGAGTCTGGTCAACGGGCTGCTGGGCAGCGGCAAGGCGGTGCTCGGGGCGCTCGGGAACACCATCATCGTGCTGGTGCTCAGCGTGTACTTCCTGGCGAACTTCCCACGCATCCGCGCGGCGACCTTCCGGTTCGTCCCACACTCGCGGCGGCCTCGCGCGATCCTGATCGGCGACGAGATCTTCGCGAAGGTCGGCTGGTACGTGCTGGGCAACCTGGTCATCTCGGTGATCGCCGCGGTGGCCTCGTTCATCTGGTTCATCAGCCTCGGCGTGCCCTACCCGGTGCTGCTGGCGATCCTGCTCGCCCTACTGGACCTCATCCCGATCATCGGGTCCACCCTCGCCGGGATCATCATCAGCCTGGTGGCACTGACCGTGTCGGTCCCGGTGTTCATCGCCACGGCCTGCTTCTTCGTCGCCTACCGCGTCATCGAGGACTACCTGCTGGTCCCGAGGATCATCGGCCGGGTGGTCAGGGTGCCGCCGATCGTGACCGTGGTCGCCGTGCTGCTCGGCGGGGTACTGCTCGGCATCATCGGGGCGCTGGTCGCGATCCCGGTCGCGGCGGCGGTCCTGCTGATCCTGCGCGAGGTCACCTTCCCCCGCCTCGACCGGGCGTGACCCGGTACCGCTGGCCCCGAGGACCCTCCTGTACCCTCTTCCACGGAGGATTGGCCGAGCGGCCTAAGGCGCACGATTGGAAATCGTGTTGGGTGTAACAGCCCTCACGGGTTCGAATCCCGTATCCTCCGCCAGCTGAACAGGCGAAACGCCGGTCACCCCTTCATCGAGTGCCCGGCGTTTCGTCGTTCGGGGTGCAGTTTGGGTTGCAGTCGACGCCGCCAGGCCGGGATCAGGGCCCTTGGCCAGCAGAGGTCGCGCCAGGTGGTCCGGGAGTGAACCAGCGAGGCGCCGGATGCCCTCCCGCTGGTCCTCGGTCGGCTCGGGGCCGTCATCGTCCGCAGCCGACGTGCATGTACCGCTTCGCGATGCCCGTGTCCACCGGGCACGCTGTTCTGACTGGCGTCGTTGAGGGGTTGCGCGGCGATTCGGCGGTGCACCCACCCCGGGTTCGGTCGGCGAGGTGACCTGGCCGGGTGCGGACGGCACCACGTGGTGGGCAGACCCCACCGAAGACCTCGGGGTCGTCGTGATGGCGCACGCCACGGCCGTGATCGAGCCGCAGATCGGGGCACTCGTGCTGAGCTCCCGGTCCTGACTTCTCGTCCCGGGTGCCGTCTTCCGGCTTCAGCGGTCGAACCGCCAGCGGGTGGCGCCGAACGGCTCGGTGGTCGCGACGCCCACCGCGGTGTGGAAGGTGAACCGGTACACCCCCCACGGCGGCGCTCCGGCGCTCGGGGCGCTGAACGGCGCGGTCAGGGCATCCCCCAGGACCTCGGCGGGCCATCCGCCCGCCCGGTACCCCGCCGCGACTTTCGCGAGCGTGCCGGGATCGGTCACCCGCTCCGCCGTGCCGTCCAGCACCAGGTCGATGCCCGGCAGTCGCACCGAGATCGTGCAGGCCGGGTTGACCGCGAGGTCGCGCGCCTTGCGGGCGGCCGGGCTGCTGGTGAAGTACAGGTCTCCGTCCAGCCACTGCGCGCCGACCCCGGCGGCGTGCGGCGTGCCGTCCGGACGGCAGGTGCCGAGGAAGTACGTGACCTCCGGTGTCGGCCCGTGCGCCATCGCCTCGCGGGCACGGTTCCAGTCCAGCTCCGCGGAGCCGTAGCGGTCCAGGTTCTTGGTCTCGGAAGGTGTCGGATCGGTCATGCATGAACAGACCGGGGACGAGCACCGAACTCATCGGAGCCCCGCGCGCTCGATCGTGAAAACGCCTTCAGGAAAAGGGTCCTGGAGGTCACCCCCGGTACAGGGGGCCCGAACGTACCCCGTCGAACCCCTGAACAGCCCAGATGCGTTCACCCGTTCGGCGGCGCCACCGGCCTCTACCGTGTCACAGCTCTACCGATAGTTTTATGGTGCCGCATCGTTGCGGCGGCCCCAAGATCGACTCAACCAAGGAGAGCCCGCGCCGATGGCCGGAGTGGACGATATCCGTGCTGGTATCCAGGCGGCGAAGGAAAAGTGCAACGCCAGCCTCGCCGCGCTGCAACAGGCCGCGCAGGACCTGGAGCAGGCGCAACAGATACTCGCCCAGGTGACCAGCGGCAGCAACCACGCCGCGGTGAACGAGGCGACCGGCCTGCTCAACCAGGCCAGGGACGGGGTCAACAGCCAGCAGGGCACGATCACCGCGGCGATCGACTCGGCCGAGTCCTACGCCCAGCAGTTGTAGCCCGGAATGTTCTCGCTCTCCGAACTGCAGGAGCAACTGGGCGCGTTCCGTGCGAAACTAGCTGAAGCCATGGAACACACCAACCGCGCGGTGGAGTTGCTGGATGAGGCACGTGAAACGATCGTCTCGGCCTTTGATCAGGCGAAGCCATGGCTTCCGCCCGAGCTCGCCGCCGCCCACGACCGGCTCCGGCAGGACGCCGACCGGCTCGCCGCGGTGGACCGCCTGATGAGCGCGTATCAGGCACAACTGTAATGAAGTTCGCCAGGTCCGGTGCCCAGCGCGGCCGCGTGCTGACCGCGCTCGGCGCCATACGCCAGCAGCTCGGCCTCGCGCTCGGGGCCGCCGAGGCGGCGCGCCGGTCGGCGGAGACACAACTGGCGCGCCTGGAACTCGAACAGCAGATCCTCCGCGCGGGCATCGGCAAGGCGGCCGGCGACGAAGGCCTCGCCGAGGCCTTGCGCCATCCCGAGATGGCGGGCGTGCGCGACCAGCTCAACGCCGTGCACGACGCTTTCTACGCCGATGCGGGCACCGTGCCGGGCCGACTCCGGGAACTTGTCGACCAGCTCGCCACGGGCCCGGCCACGCGGCCGCCGAGCGAATGGCTCGGCCGCACCGGTACGGCCACGCTCACCCCGCCGCCCCTGTGGCGGATCGGCTCATCCACAGTGGACTCCAGCGGCCCGTTCCCGGTGGCGGTGCCGCTGCTGGACGAATCGCACCTCGCCATCACCTCGGCCCCCAGGACCCGCGCCGCGATCGACGCACTGGTCGAGGGCCTGATCCTGCGCGTGCTGAGCAGCATGGAACCGGGCGCGGTGCGCATCCACCTGTGGGACGTCGGGCAGCTCACCGCGGTGCTGCCGAACCTCTACCCGCTGAGCCGGACCAGCGCGATCACCACCTACGACCCCACCCGGCTCGAAGACCTGCTCGACGAACTCGCCGGGCACATCCGGCGCGTGCACGCCCAGACCATGCAGTCCGGGCACCATTCGCTGCGCGACCTGCGGGAGGCACTGGGCCAGCGCACCGAACCCTGGCGCATCGTGGTGCTCTTCGGCAACGGCGAGAACTGGGCGCCCGAGCCGTTGCGCGCGCTCAAACGGATCGCCGGAGGCGCGCTCGCGGCGGGCATCTCGCTGATCGCGATCGACCTGCCCACCATCCTCGGCGGAGGGGTGGAGAACATCCGCCTTCTCGACGAACACCACGCGGTCACCAGCATGACCGGCGCCGACATCGTGGTCGACCTGGACACCCCGATCCCGGTCACCGAAGTGATGGGGGCGGCGGGCAGGCTCGCCGACGCGCTGATCGCCCGGCAGGGCGGCCCACGCTCGTTCGCCGACCTGCTGCCCACCGAACTGGGACAGGAAAACTCGGCCCGTGAACTGCGGGCGCCGGTCGGGTTCCACGAGGGCGATCCGGTCGAGGTCGTGATCGGCGACGGCAGTCCACACGCGCTGATCGGCGGCCCGAGCGGATCGGGGAAGACGAACTTCCTGTACGCACTGCTCGGCAGCCTCGCCGCGCGCTACCCACCGAGCGAGCTCGCGCTGTACCTCCTCGACTTCAAGGAAGGCGTGTCGTTCGCCGGACTGGCCCCGGGCCGCCGAGACGCCAGTTGGCTGCCGCACGCCCGCCTGATCGGGGTCAACGTCAACACCGACCGCGAGTTCGGTCTGGCGCTGCTCCGGTTCCTCGCCGACGAGCTGCGCCGCCGCTCCGCCGCGGCCAAGGAACACGAGGTGACCGATCTGGCGGCGTTGCGCCAGCAGGATCCGGATGGGCACTGGCCGCGCATCGTGGCGGTGATCGACGAATTCCAGTACCTGTTCGCCGGTCGCGACGCGGTGACCGGCCAGGCCACGGCGCTGCTCGAGGACATCGCCCGCCGTGGCCGTGCCCAGGGCATTCACCTGATCCTCGCCAGCCAGGACATCGCCGGAATCGACGCCTTCTGGGGCAAGCCCGCCGTGTTCGAGCAGTGCACGCTCCGCATCGCGATGCCCAAGGCGCGGCGGGTGCTCGCGGAGACGAACAACGCGGCCATCGGCGCGCCCAAATGGCACGCGGTGATCAACCACGACTCCGGTGTCTCCCACGGCAACCAGCTCGCCCACGTGCCCGATGCCAGCGGCAAGGACATCTTCGCGTCCCTGCAACGGAAGCTGTGGGAACTCTACGCCGACGAACACCACCGCCCCCGGCTGTTCGACGGGGCCCATTCGCCGCTGCTCGAGCACCTCCCGGCGTTCGGCACGCTCTCCCCCGGCGCCAGGCCGCAGGCACTGCTGGGCCAGTCGATCGACGTGGACGACGTGGCGTGCGCGGTCGAGCTGTCCGCCGCGCCGGGCCGCAACCTGGCGGTGCTCGGCACCGCCATCGCCGAGGCACTGTCCATCATGGACGCTGGGGCACGGTCGCTGGCCCGCCAGTTCGTGCCCGGCGAGGTCGAGTTCCTGCTCTGCTGCCTGGTCGACCGCTGCGCCCCGGCGGTGGACCAACTGGCCGAGCTCCTCAAGGCCGACGGCCATCCGGTGGACCAGATCCCCGAGGACGAACTCGGCGGCCGGATGCGTGCCCTGGCCGAGGATACGAGCGCCCGGACGCGGATGCTGCTGCTCTACGGCGTGGACGCGGCCCTGCCGACGCTGGAGACCAAACAGCCGGGCGAGCTCAAGAGCGGACTGGACCACTTCCGCACCGTGCTCAAGCAGGGACCGGTCAAGGGGGTGCACACGCTCGGCTGGTGGCGCAGCACCGCCCGCCTCAAGGACACACTCGGTTTCGGCGGCACCGACGACATCGGTGCGTGGGCGGCGCTGGACGTGCAGGGTGCGGAACTGAGCCAGTTCGCGGCCGGCCAGGTGGTGCACTGGTCGCCCCGACCGGGTCGCGCGCTGTTCTTCGACCGCAGCACGCATGTCTCGCCCGAGGTGATGATTCCCTTCGACCGGCCGGAAGAGGGCATTGGCAAGTTCCGGCGCGTCGGAGACTAGAGGAGGACGGGTGGAGTCCGCGGCCATGCGCTACAAGGCGATCGTGGGGATCGCCTCGAAAGCCGGTGAAGACCTGCGTGCCTGGGAACTGCACCGCGCCAAGGAACTCGAAACCGAGATCGCCGCGGCGCAGGCGGCCCTCGCGGAGGCCAAGGAGAAGGAGCAGCGCACGGCACAGGCCGTGCGCCACTGGTGGCGGATGGCCGAGGACAACGTTTCGCGCCTGTCCTGGCTCGAACTGGCCGACGGCCCCGCGCCCGACCTCCAGGCCCGCGGTTCGCTGCTGGACCGCTACCTCAACGAGGTGAAACCGCTGTACCAGGAACTTGTCGACGCCGTGCTTTCCCTCGGCTGGCGCTCCCGACACTGAGGCGCCGCCCGCTCGCGGTGCCGTTCGAGACTGGGGCGAGCCGTGAAGGGGCCCTTCACGGTCGAATCGACGGTGAAGGGCCCCTTCACGGCCGCTAGTGGTGGCCGGGGCGGAACCGCACGATCTGCGGGTCGTGGTCGCTGGCCTGGTCGGCGAACTCGGCGTTGATGTGCACCACGTCGTAATCGACCCGGCGAGGCGCCGCCGAGACGAGGATGTGGTCGAGCACCTGCGAGTTGCCCTCGTAGACGTAGCTGTAGCGCTCCGACGGCGGCAGGGTGGCGATCAGGTCGGTGAGGGCACCGCCCTCGGTCAGCGCCAGGACCGCCGGTGAGAACTGGTAGTCGTTGAGGTCACCGGCCACCACCACGTTCGCGTCCCGGTCCGCGGCGAGGAGCTGGTCGACGAAGCCGCGCAGGACGTGCGCCTGCTTCTCCCGCTGCACCTCCGAGCTCCGCGTGGGCGGCTGGTACCGGCCGTGGACCGGCTGGTCACCGCCCTTGGAGTTGAAGTGGTTGGCGATGACGAACACCGTCCGGCCGTGGAAGACGAACTCGCCCGCCAGCGGCTTCCGGCTGTCCGTCCAGGCCTCGTTGCCCGGGTCGACCCGGCCCGGCGAGACCGAGAGGTGAACGCGTCCGTGGTCGCGGACCACGGACACCGCGGTGGTCACGTCGCCGCCCGGGCGATCTACAAAGGACACACGAGCCGGGTTGAACAGGAAGCCGACGCGGATGTTGCCGCCCGGCTGGCCGCCATCGGTGAGGTCCTGCGGGTCGATCTCGCGCCAGGAATAGCGCGGTCCGCCCGCGGCGGCGATCGCGTCCACGAACCGTTGCAGGGTCTGGTCCGCGGCCACCACACCGTCGCCCTTGCCGGTGGCGCCGTTGTTGTCCTGGATCTCTTCCAGGGTCACGACGTCCGGCGAGGCCAGGTTGTCCACGATGCCGTGCGCCAGCTTGTCGAACTTGTCCTGACCGTCCACAGGGGACAGGTTTTCCACGTTGTAGGTCGCCACCGCGAGCTCGTCCGGGCGCTGCCGCCGGGTGACCTCGCGCTGGATGCCACCGCTCTTGACCTCGCCCAGCACCGCGGCCATCAGCGTGTAACCGCCGTACCGGTCGTACTCGACGGGCCCGGTGGTGATCCCGGCCAGCGTGTCGCCGGTGTCGGCGGCCGGGAACGGCCGCTGGGCGAACGGGATCAGCGATTCCACCTTGAGCACGCCGGTGTTCGCCTGGTCGTATCCCAGGTAGACCGTGCCGCCGCGCCCGGTGGCACGCTGGTCCGGCTTGGTGGTGACGTAGAGCTCGCCGTAAGCCGTGGTCGGGCCCACCACGCGGGCATCGCCGATGGTGACCTCTTCCCCCTCGTGCGCCTCCCAGAAGTCCAGCGCGTACCGCGCGGGCTCCAGCGGAAGCCCCTCGATGTTCCCGCCCGGCTGCGGTGCGAGGGCGTCCGGAACGGTGTCCGGCGCGATCACCGCCGGAGCCGGAAGCGGGTTACCGCTCGAATCCACGGTCCATTGTGGATTGGAAAGCTCGGTGGTGGACTGATAGATCGAGTTGTTCGGATCATCCTGGTAGTACTCGCTCACCAGCCCGCTGGCGGTGATCGCGTCCCCCACCGCGACCTTGGGCGTGGTGGCGCCGGTGAAGACGAAGAGGCCTTCACTGGTGCGCGGGTCGTTGTCGGGGCGCGGATCGGTCATCCAGAACCCACGGGAGGAACCGAAGGTACGCAGCGCGGTGACGATCCCGGTGACCCCCGCGACCTTCTTGCCCTTCAGCGGCGAGATCCGGGTCGTGCCCTGGATGTCGTGGATGTGCGCCTGGGTCGGCGGCGTGGCCCCGCCCGCGGTCTCCCCCTTGCCGTTGGTCGGGGTGGGCGCGCCCGCGGTGAAGTCCGCCGAGTTGTCGTCGGTATCGGCGCCGGTGCGGGAAACGGAGGTGGTGTTGCTCGCGGCCGGCGCGGGTGCGGTCTCGCGTACCGCGGCCGAGCCGTAGCCGACCAGGTCCGCGATCGACGGATCGGCGGCGCAGTCGGCGGCCGTGAGGCAGGTCAGCGCCGTAGTGGTGCGGACAAGAGCCACCGTTCCGGAGCCCGCCGCCATCGCGATCCCGCCGGTGACGTCCGCGGTCGGCAGCGGCACGGTGCCACCGGCTCCGGCGGCTTCGGCCACCAGGTAGCGGCCGCCGGGCGCGATGGCGCCGGACAGCGGCGTCACCTGCCACTTGCTGCCGGAACCCGGTGACGCGGTCAGGTACTGCACACTCCAGCCGTCCAGCCCGGCAGCGGTGGCGCCCGCATTGGTCAACTCGATGAAGTCACTGGTCAGCGTGGCGCCGGTGTTGCCACCGCCGCCGTAGACCTCGCCGATCAGCGCCTGGGTGCCCGGCGTGGCCGACGCGGGTGCGGCGAAGCTCAGTCCGGCGATCGTGCCGAGGATGAGCGCACCGATTCTGCGACTCGAAGTCACGGTTCGTCCCCTAAGTCGTGTTCTCTGCCGGGGCATCCTCCCCTGAAAGCGTGAGGCAGGGGAAGATTTCGCCGTAACAACAGGTAACGGTTGCGCCTTTCAGCGGAGCCTGCGCCGCAGGTCGGCGGCCAGCTCTGCCGACATGTCGCGGAGCAGTTCGCCGAACTCCCGGCGCGGCTCGTCCTGCGAACGATCGCCGGGACGGGCGATCGCCGTGGTCCGGACCGCCGCCGGGTGGTCGATGCGGACGACGGCGACGTCCGGTGGAAGCACCGGCACGATCAGCCCGGGAACCACCGTGACGCCCAGCCCAGCGGCTACGAACCCCAGCTTGGCGACCCAGTCCTTCGCCACGAAGGCGATTTCGGGCTCCCAGGAAACGTCGCTCCAGGCACCGAGCAGCGTCGTCCCCGGCTCGGCACTCCCCACGATCCAGCGTTCCTCGCGGAACATGCCGATGGGGGCGGAAGCGAGATCGGCCAGCGGATGCCTTGGCGACATCGCGACGAACAGCGGATCCTCCAGGACGGGGATGATCTCGACCCCCTCCGGCGCCTGCCGGGGCGGAGTCACCACCGCCAGGTCCAGCCTTCCCCGTGCCACCGACGTCAGCAGCCGTCCGCTCGGCCCCTCGCGCAGCGACACCGCGACCTGCGGCCGGGCCGCGACGAGCGCCGCGATCGCCCGGGGGACCAGAGCCGCCATCGCGGTGGAGAAGGCGCCCACGCGCAGGCGGACCGGTGGCCGGACGGTCAGATCTTCGAGCTCCTGGCGGACCGAGTCGAGCTCACCCAGTACCGCCTCGGCATGCCGCAGCACGACTCGGCCCGCCTCCGTGAGCCGCACACCGCGGGCCTGGCGTTCGAACAGCGGACGTCCCGCGGCCTGCTCCATCAGCGCGATCTGGCGGGACACGGCGGACTGCGTGTAGCCGAGCCGCTCGCCCGCGGTCGAGAACGAGCCGTGGCGAGCGGCTTCGCGAACCACCCGCAGTCCGGCGACGGTGAACTCACTCATGCGAAATACTGATACCAGACATCGAAGACTTTCGTTTGTGTGATACCTGCGCCGCACCTACCGTTTTTCCCATGAGCACAGAGGAAAACCGGAAACTCGTCATGGGCATTTTCGAGCAGATGGCGGCGGGCAACACCCGGGCACTGAGCGACGCGATGGCGGAGGACTTCCGCTGGGTGTTTCCCGGGAACTGGTCCTGGTCGGGCACCTGGGGGCCGAGGGAAACGGCGCTGAAGGGTCTGCTGCGTCCCCTGATGGCACAGTTCACCGGCTACCGCAGCGAAGCGGACTTCGTCCTCGCCGACGGCGACCGCGTCGTGGTCCAGGCCCGCGGGTACGCCACCACACACCGGGGCGACCCCTACCACCAGACCTACTGCTACATCTTCCGGATCGCCGACGGCCGCATCACCGAAGTCATCGAACACTGCGACACCGCGCTGGTCGAGCGGGTCCTGGACCAACCCGTTCGCTGAGCCGGGAAGTGCCGGTGGTCTGTTACCCGGATTACCGGCACTTTCGCCTTCTCCACGGGTGGAGATTTCGTCACGCCCCGCCGGGCGGTTAACAACCGGCAAGGCCGGGACGATTCCAGGGCGAGGAAAGGATCTTGATATGAGACTTCCGCTCGTCATCCGGCGCATCGCGGGCGTGGTGCTCGCCGCCGGTCTGTTCACCTCGGCTCTCGTAGCCGGGGGACCACCCGCCTCCGCAGGCACCTCGCCACTGGAGATCCTGCCTTCTTCCTGGGCCTATACCGATTCCGGTGCGGTGCACACCAGCACGGCCGACGGCACCGGCGATGCGCCGGTCGGCGCCTGGCGGGACGATTCGGGCAAACTGCACCTGAGCAAGTCCTATTTCACGCTTGACCTTTCCGCACTGGTCGGTGCCCGCATCTTCGACGCCACCGCATCCGTGGCAGAACACCGGGTGAACAATTGCGATCAGCCCCGCGCGACGCAGTTGTGGCTGACCGACACCACCGAAAAGCCCACCTGGGACGACCAACCCGAAGAGCGGGCGATGCTGCCCGCCCTGACGGCCACCCCCGGCTGCCCTTCTCCCTACGTCACCTGGGACGCGGCGGGCACGGTGCGGCAGGCACTGGCCGCGGGCCGGACGAAGATCACGCTTGCCCTGCTGATCCCGGAAGACCAGCAGGGCGACCTCTCGTACGGCCGGGCCTACGCCAACGATCTCCGCATAGCTTTGCGCTACAACAATCCGCCGAACACGCCCACACAGCTCGCCGTCGGCTTCCAGGCCTGCAGCCAGCCCCCAGTCTTCGCCAGGGACACCTGGCCGGAGCTGCGGGCGCAACTGTCCGATCCCAACCCGACCGACCAACTGCGCGCGCACTTCGCTGTGTGGCCGGATGGCCAGCCCGACCAGCGCACCACACTGGATAGTGGATCGGTCACCAACGGAACCGTCGCGGTGGCCTCCCTTCCCGACGCACTGGCGGTGGAGAACCAGGTCTACGACTTCGCCGTGCAAGCCGACGACGGCGACGACGTGTCGGCGTGGAGCGCGCCCTGCCGGTACACAGTGGACAGGCACGGCCCCGCCGTCGAGCCGACGGTGAGCTCGTCCGACTACCCCGACGACGGCGCGTTCCACTTCGGCGTAGGCGCCCCCGGCTCGTTCACCTTCGGCGCCAACGGCGCCTCCGACGCGGTCGGCTTCTACTACGGAACAACAGAAACGCCGACCACGTATGTCGCGGCCGACCAACCGGGCGGGAGCGCGACAGTCTCCTACACCCCTCTCTCCATCCTCAATCGCTTGTATGTGCAGAGCGCGGACGCGGCGGGCAACCGATCGCCGGTGCGCCAGTACTCCTTCTACACACAGGACACCCAGCCCCGGGTGATCGTGCCGAACGAAACCGGCCTCGGCTCACCGGTCACGGTCTCCTTCTCCCCCACCGTGACCGGGGTCGTCACCTACACCTACCAGTTCGACGCAGGTCCGCAGATCACCGTGCCGGCGGCAGCGGACGGCACCGCTTCGGTGAGCGTCACCCCGGCCAAATACGGCAGCCACAGCGTGAGCGTGTGGAGTACCAGCCCAGCCCTGGCCAAATCCGGCGTGGCGACGCAGTCGTTCTTCGCCAATGACGCGCCACTGGTGTCGGGCGATGTCTACCCGGACCACGGAAGCGGCGGCGGTCCGGGGGTGCCCGGCACGTTCACGCTCACTCCGCGAATGCCGAATGTGACCGGCTACGTCTACTACGTCAACTGGCCTTTCAGCTCCGACCCGCCGATCAGTGTGCCCGCCAACCCCGACGGAACGGCGACCTTCGTCTTCACCCCGCCCACCGCCGACTCCTACGACCTCACCGTGTTCGCCCAAACCGCCGACGGCACGCTCTCCCAGGGCAGCCGCGACTACACCTTCACGGTGAACCCTGCTCCCTGACGGCGACCGCCCCCGCGCCCAGCCGGAAAATCGGCTGATCGGCTGGGTGCGGGGGCGTCCCGGGCGGGGCGAGGGCGGGCGTCGTCAGCCGTGGGACTTGAGGTTCTCCAAACCATTCGAGACGAGCAACGGTACGAACTCCATGACGCTGTGCGTGGCAACGCCGTTGAGCACGTAGGGATCCGTGGCCAGGATCCGGTCAAGATCCTCGGCGGGCATCCCGGCAGCGAGGTAGACGCCACCGACCAGGGGTACCTGACGACCGGCCACCAGCAGCACACCGACACATTCGATCTTCACAGAAGCCGGGCGCGCGGAGACGGAAACGACGAACGCCGGGCGGCCCTTGCGGGGCCACCCGGCGTTTCGACAGCGGTAGCGGTGGGATTTGAACCCACGGACGGGGTTAACCGTCACACGATTTCGAGTCGTGCTCCTTCGGCCGCTCGGACACGCTACCGCCGACTAGGGTACTGCACGCCCGCAGCGACCCGGCCACCACCCTCGGCATCCGCCGGTCAGGCTTCGCGATGGGTGGCGAAGAAGGCGTCCAGCAGCTCGGCGCACTCGGTTTGGAGGACGCCGCCGTGCACCTCGGGCCGGTGGTTGAGCCGCCGGTCCCGCACCACGTCCCACAACGAGCCGACCGCGCCGGTGCGGGGTTCCCACGCCCCGAAGACCAGGCGCTCGACCCGGGCCAGCACCAGCGCTCCCGCGCACATCGTGCACGGCTCGACGGTGACCGCGAGGGTGCAGCCGGACAGCCGCCAGCCGTCGCCGTGGACCCTTGCGGCCTCGCGCAGCGCGAGGATCTCCGCGTGCGCGGTGGGGTCCCCGATCTCCTCCCGCGCGTTGTGGGCCGAGGCGAGCACGGATCCGTCCGGGCCGAACACGACCGCCCCGATCGGCACGTCGGGACCGGCCTCGCGGGCCGCCTCGATCGCGGCCCGCACCATGCCGGCGTCGTCCATCACAGTTCGTCGAGCAGCTCGACGAACTGGTCCCCGAACCCGCACCGGGAAGCGATCATCTGCAGTTGCTCATCGGGGTAGAGGTTCTCCTCACCCGCGATGACCTCCAGCTCCGGAGCGGGCAGGCCCAGGTCGGCGAGGATGTCCAGATCCCCTTCCGGCCAGATCGCCTCGTCGTCCTCGGGCGGGTCGACCCGAAGCACGTCGAGGACGTCCGCCGCGATGTCGTAGTCGAGCGCGGCAGCCGCGTCCGACAACAGCAACGAGGGGCCTCGCGGACTCGGCCGCACGATCACGAAGAACTCGTCGTCCACCGCCAGCAGCCCGAACAGCGCCCCGGTGGACCGCAGTTTGGCCAGCTCCGTGATGGTCGCGTCCAGGCTCGCCAGCACACCGGCATCCAGTGCCTGGCACCGCCACCGGCCGTCCTCCCGCACCACGGCCACCGCGAACCCCGCGACCGGCTCCTTCACCGCCATGCGCACACCGTATACCTCAGGGGAACCCCCTGGGCGCCGATCTTCGCCCGAACGCGGGCGGCCGGCACCCGGTCCGCTCTGTCAGGATCGCCCCATGACCGGACCCACTGAGTTGCCCCCGCTGCCGGACACCCGTTTCGCCGGCCTGGCGGCCGAGGCGGCGTCCTTGCGGCCGTCGACGGTCGCGCTGCGACGCGAGATCCACCGCCATCCCGAACTGGGTCTGCACCTGCCCCGCACCCAGGAAGCGATCCAGCGCGCACTCGCGGACCTCCCGCTGGAGATCACGGTCGGCAAGGCCACCAGTTCGGTGACCGCCGTGCTGCGCGGCGCCCGGCCCGGTCCGGCCGTGCTGCTGCGCGGGGACATGGACGCGCTGCCGCTGCGGGAGGACACCGGGCTCGAGTTCGGCTCCGAAGTGGAGGGCACGATGCACGCGTGCGGGCACGACCTGCACGTGGCCATGCTCGCCTCCGCCGCCCGCCTGCTCGCCGCGCGCGCCGGGGAACTCGCCGGTTCGGTCGTGTTCATGTTCCAGCCAGGCGAAGAGGGGTTCCACGGCGCCCGGCACATGATCCACGAGGGGGTGCTGGAAGCGGCGGGTGACCGGGTCGAACGCGCCTTCGCGCTGCACGTCCACGGCAACATGCCCGCGGGACACCTCCGGACGCGCCCCGGTCCGATCATGGCCGCCGCGGACACCTTCTCGGTGCGGGTGGTGGGCAAGGGCGGGCACGGATCGGCCCCCCAGCACGCGATCGACCCGGTCCCCGCGGCCGCCGCGATGGTCGGCGCGCTGCAGACCCTGATCACGCGCCGGGTCGGCGTGTTCGACCCGGCCGTGCTGTCGGTGACCCGGATCGCGGCCGGTACCACCACCAACATCATCCCGGAGACCGCCGAACTGGAAGGCACGTTCCGGACCCTGTCCGAAAGCACCAGGGCGCTGGTGCGGTCCGAACTGCCGATGGTCTGTGAGGCGGTCGGCGCCGCGCACGGCTGCCGCGTCCACGTCGACATCGAACCGGGCTACCCGGTGACCGTGAACGACCCGATGGAGACCGGACGGGTGCTCGGCCTCGCGGAGCAGGTCCTCGGCTTCGACCGGACCGGCGTGATGCCCGATCCGATCATGGGTGCGGAGGACTTTTCCTACGTGCTGCAACGGGTTCCCGGCACCTTCGCGTTCCTGGGCGCCTGCCCGCCGGGCATGGATCCCGAGCAGGCCCCGTCGAACCACTCCAACCGCATCGTGCACGACGAGAGCGCGCTGCCCGCCGGGGTCGCCCTGTATGCCGCCTTCGCCCTGGACGCGTTGCGGCCCGCGGGGCCCGCACTGGCAGGATGACGCCCTGTGCGAGACGTATGCGTGATCGGGCTCGGTTTGATCGGCGGCTCGTTGCTGCGCGCGGCGTCCGCCGTGGGCCGGGAGGCCTGGGGTGCCACGGCTTCGGAGGCGGACGCGGCCACGGCCGCCGCGGACGGCTTCGACGCGGGCACCGACCCGGTCGCCGCCCTGTGCCGGGCCGCGGACCAGGACGCGCTGATCGTGCTCGCGGTGCCGCTGACCGCGCTGGACGAGGTGCTGCGCCTGGTCGCCGAGCATGCCCCCGACTGCCTGCTCACCGACGTGACCAGCGTGAAGGCCCCCGTGCTCGCGTCCGTGCGGCTGCTGGCCCCGGCCAACCGTTTCGCCGGAGGCCACCCCATGGCCGGGACCGCGGAATCCGGCTGGCGCGCGGGGAACGCCGCGCTGTTCGGCGGCGCCGCCTGGGTCACGTGCCTGGAGGACGACACCGAGCTGGCGGCCTGGGCCGAGGTCTCCCGGCTCGCCATCGAGGTGGGGGCCCATGTCGTCCCGCTGACGGCGAGCGCGCACGACGAGGCGGTCGCCCGGATCTCCCACCTTCCTCATCTGCTGGCCGCGGTGCTCGCCGCGGTGGGGGCGGACGGGGGCCCGGTGGCCATGGCGCTGGCGGCGGGGTCCTACACCGACGGCACGCGTGTCGCGGCGACGAGACCGGAACTGGTGCGCGCCATGACCGAGGGCAACCGCGAGGCGCTGCTGCCCGTGCTGGACGACGCGCTGGGCAGGCTGGGTGCGATGCGCGGTTCCCTTGCCTCGACGGGCGGCCTCGCCGCGACGATCAAGGCCGGGTACGAAGGCGCGCAGGCGCTGTCCCGCGCGCGCCAGGCGACGTCCGCCGGGGTGCGGATCGATCTCTCCGCGCCGCAAGCACGCGAGGGACTGCGGGCGCTCGGCGAGCGCGGCGGCCGCATTACAGCCATCGCAGGCGACATCGCCATCGGCGAGGTCGCCTGAGCTCATCCCGGTCAGCGCCGTGAGGGGCTCCCCTCACGGCCGCGCACAGCCGGGTTCAGTGGCTGCCCTGAGCCTTGTGCAGGGCGTCCTTCGCCTTCGTCGTCATGGTGTCGATCTTGTCGGCGTGCTTGCCGAACTTGGACTTCGCGAAGCCGCCCGCCTTGTCGATGCCCTCCTCGATCTTGCCCGCGTTGTGGCCCAGTGTCTCCTGGGCCTTCTCCTGGGCCTTCTTCCTGGTCTCCTGCGCCTTCTTCTTGATTTCGTCGAAATTGATGCCCATGGCACCATCACACCCCAAATCCGGAAACCTCGCACTGCGGACAGGGCGCGGCCACCGGGCGGAAGGAGCACTGATGACGCCGAAGAGGTACTCGTTCGAGGTGTCCCGCACGAGCAGCGCACCGCCCGGACGGCTGTTCCGGCTGGAGACCGACGGGGCGCGGTGGGCGGACTGGGCCGGACCGCTGGTCCCCCGGTCCGCCTGGCAGCGGTGGGGACGGCCCGTCGGCGGGGTCGGTGCCGTCCGGCGTCTCGGCCTGTGGCCGGTGCTGGTGTACGAAGAGACCCTCGAATACGAGCAGGACCGGCGCCATGTCTACACCTTCGCCCGCTCCGCCCCGGTACACGACTACCGCGCCGAGGTGCTGTTCACACCGGCGCCGGGCGGCGGCACCGACCTGTGCTGGCGAGGCTCGTTCACCGAACGCCTGCCGGGAACCGGTGCGCTTGCCCGGTTCCTCCTGGAGGCGGCCATCCGCTTTCTGTCCCATCGGCTGGTGAAGGCCGCGGAACGCGACTGAGATCACCTCCGGCGGACGCAACGAAATCGCCTCTCACACGACTCTTCTTTCGTGAGTGTCGAGGGGGATGAAGCATGAAGCTGCGCCTGCCGGGCCTTCTGCTCGCGGTCATCGTCCTGGTCGGCGGCTGTTCGGCCGGGCAGCCGAAGGCCGCCGCACCGCCCCAGACTTCACCGCCGCCGGTCTCACCGGTGGCCGCGTCCACGCCCTACCCGTTCGGCGAGGTGCAGCAGAAGGCAGGCCCGATCGTGGACGGGAAGGTGCCGCTGGTCCGGCACATCACCGTCGACCGGCCTTACGTCTTCCTCACCATCGACGACGGCGCGATCGCCAACCCCGACGCCCCGCAGCTCATCCGCGAATCCGGCGCGCATCCGGTGCTGTTCCTCAACGAACGCTATGTCAAGGGCCGCGAAGCGTACTTCCGGCAGTTGCTCGACGCGGGTGCCACGCTCGGCGACCACACGATCGACCACCCCAACCTGCGCGGGAAACCGCTGGCATTCCAGCAGAACGAGATCTGCGGCGACGCGGACGAGTTGCAGCGTTCGCTCGGCGTGCGGCCGGTGCTGTTCCGGCCCCCGTTCGGCTCGTACGACACCAACACACTGCTCGCGGCCGCGAACTGCGGAATGCGGGTCAGCGTGCTGTGGACGGCCTCGGTGAACGACGGCCGGGTCGACTTCCAGAAGGGGAATCGCCTGCAGGCGGGCGACATCGTGCTGATGCACTTCCGCAAGACCTTCGTCGAGGACTACACCGCGTTCGTCAACCAGGCCAAAAAGGACGGACTGACCCCGGTTCCCCTGCCGGACTTTCTCGGCTGACCAACGGTGAAAGCGGTGGTGGCGAGCGGCTCCGGCGCTTGAAGGGCAGAACTTAACCGGCGCCGAGGCAGAGGAAGGGGCGGCGGAGTGGATCCACCGCCGTCGCCTCCGCCAGCGCCACCGCGGGCGACGTCCCCGCCGCCATCCGCCGGTGCAGTTGCGTCATCGCCTCGGCGGCGGCGCGGTCGCCGACCCGGGAAACGGCACCCACCACGGTGCGGGAACCCCCGGCCAGCAGGGCTCCGGCGAACCCGAGCGCCTCCTCGCCCGGCCGGATATGGCTCATCGCCAGCTCGCACGCGGCGAGCACCACGAGATCCGGCGGGGTCTTCAGTCGCGCCGTTTCGTGCGCGAACAGCGGGCCGTCGACCAGATCCAGCCGGGAAAACAGCGCGTTGGCCGGTTCGTGCGCCCCGTGTGCGACCAGGTGTGCCACCCCCGAACCGTCCAGCGCTTCGAGCACCGCCCCACTCGTCGCGCGCTGCCCGTCCACCAGTCGGGCCCTGGGATAGACCGAGCGCAGTTCCCGCACCTCGCCGATCGCGCCCGGCACGCCCGGCCCGCCCACCAGCACCACCGGTTCCGGGCGCCCCTGTTCGGCCGCCGTCAGCCAGGCCGTGGCGGACGGGGCGACGGAGATCGCGCGTCCTCGCAGCGAAGGCAATGCGCCCCACGGCAGCGCGTAGAGCGGGCCGATCGGCACGATCACCAGTTCCCGGTCCCCGATCGCCTCCGCCAGTGGCCGCACCAGCAATCCGTCGAGCAGGTTCGCACGTTTTTCCGCCGACGCGGTCACCGCGGCGGCCAGCGGCGCGGGCAGGTGGTCCGGCGCGAGCACGTTGAGGTCCGCGTGCAGTTGCCGGGTGATCTCCACGGTCTCCGCGAGCGGCCCCAGCGGCACCACCCGGAACCGGCCGTCCCGGACGACCACCGCCGAGATCCGGTCCCCGTGCGCGATGAGGCTCACCAGCACCCGGTCGCCCAGCCGGGCCGCGACCTCCTCCGGTGACGACACGGGCCGAGGGCGGCCCCACGGACTCGTGTACCAGCCGAGCCGGGTGGCTTCGCGCTGCAACTGGCTGTAGCGCTGCTCCAACTCTCCCACCGGCTCCCCGGTGAGCCGGTTCTTCTGGGCGGTCCGTTGCACGTGCCGCATCTCGTTGATCAGGCGGGCCAGCACCGGATCCGCGATCGCGGGCAGCGGCTCGTACCGGTAGACCTGGGCCCGCGTACGCTCCTGCCACACGAACAGCCGCCGGGCACCGGCATGGCCGCGCGCCCGGTCCAGCACGAGCCCCACCGCGAGACGGCCGAGTTCCTCACCGTGCACGGCGGTGCCGCACACCAGGTCCAGCCCGCCCATGCGATCGCGCACCTGGCTCAGCTCCGCCAGTCCCGCCCGGGCCTGCGCCAGCGCGGACCGCGGTTTACCGGTGGCCAGCGCGAGTTCCGCCCGGCACAGGCGCAGCAGCATCAAGTGGTCGACCGGGGTGGTCTGCCGTGGTTTCGGCACGCACGCCAGCAGCGCTTCCGCCTCCCCGACCGCACCGCGCCGCAACTGGAGCCGGACCGCCAGCAGCCGGGCCAGTGCCGCCTCGTCCCGCAGTCCCAGCGCGGCGAGGCGCTCCGCGTGCCCGGACAGCTCCAGCGGCAACCGCTTGGGCGGCGTCCGCCGGTCGCCGAGGGCCGCCATCGCGTCCGCCCGCGAATTGGCCAGTGCCGCGACCTCGGCCCACCTTTCGTTGCCACGCCGCTGGAATCGGCGCCGGGCGGCGCCGGCGAACTCGCGAGCGAGGGCGAAGTCGCCTTCCAGGATCGCGGCCGCGGCCCTGGCCACCTCCGCCTCGGCCACGTCCTGGATCAGGCGGTTCTCGTGCAGCTGCGGCAGGGCCTCGTCCAGATGCCGCGCGGCCTCCTCGGCCAGCCCGGCGGCGAGCAGGGCACGAGCCTGGTCGAGCCGGACCAGCGGGAGCGAACCCGGGCCCACGGAGACGAACAGCCGGGCCGCTTCCTCGTAGTGGCGCAGGGCTTCGGGGATGTCGCCGACGAGCAGGGCACGGTCACCGAGGTTGTGGCGCGCCTTGGCTTCCAGCCGCCGGTAACCGTGGGACTCGGCCAGTTCCAGGCAGCGGTTCAGATCGGCCAGCGCGGCCTCCGGATCGCTGAGCCGCAGGTGCACGTATGACCGGTTCATCAGCGCGACGGCGTACCGCTGCCGTCGTTCGTCGGTGTCCATCGGCAGCCTTGGCAGGGCCTCGTCGAGCAGGACCAGCGACTCGCGCAGCCGTCCGCCACGGAACAGCAGCACGGCACGCTGGATCTCGACGACGTCGCCCGTGTAATCGCGATCCTGCCCCTCCGGCAACCGGCCGACCACGGCCTTCGCCTCCGCCAGTTGGGCGAGACCGGCCTCCAGCGAGGTGATCTCGGCCTCCGCGGAAGCCAGGCTGAGCAGCACCTTGGCCCGCAGCGTCAGCCAGTCCGCCCGCTCGGCGTGCGCCTGGTCGAGGCGCTTCAGGGCCTGTCTGAACAGGCGCAGAGCACGAGCCGGACCGTGATCGACCGCCTCGGTGCGGGCACGCTGATAGAGCGCATCGGCCGCGGCCACCGCCCGGTCGACGCGAAAAGGATGCCCTGCCACACGCCCTATCTGAGCACACGACGACAGAGCGGGTGTAGCGGGTTGTGAAGAAAGCGGTTACAGCACGACCGCGGGCGTCACCACCGTTCGCTTGCTGTCCGCACCGCCGACCGAGATCACGATCTGCGTGGTGCCCCTCGGTACGTCCTCCAGGACGAAACGCCCGCCGTCGTCGGCCAGGGTGCGGCGGCTTTCGTGACCGGCCACCCTGACCTCGACCCCGTGTTCCCCGGCGGGCACCAGCCAGCCGTCGATCCGGTGGCAGCGCCCGGTCCTGGTCAGATTGATCATCACGGTGAGATCGCTGACGGTGAAGGTGATCGTGCCCTGGTCCACGCTGCTGCGCACGCCGGCGAGCTGGTCCGCCCGCTCCCAGCGCGCCACCTCGACGTCGAGGTTCTCCAGCTCCAGTGCGAACTGCACCCGCTCGACCAGCCCCGGCGGGGCTGGATCGACCGTCGCGATGATCCGGTCCAGATCGGCGAGCAGCGCCTCGTCGTCCGGATGAACACCACCACCCGGTACCGATCTTTCGTTCATGCGCTGCCCCCTTCGAAGTCCAGCATCTCGCGCATCGTCTTCAGGCAGCGGCCGCGGTTCGGCCCGATACTGCCCCGTGGCATCTGGAGCGCCTCGGCGACGAGCCGGTATTCGGCGCGTCCGGCGAGCACGGTCAGTCGCAACAGCTCCTGGCAGCGGTGCGGCAACCTGCCGAACGCCTGCCAGATGCGACGATCCCGTTCGGAGCGCAGCACTTCCGCCTCGGGTGCGGGCAAGGTGCTGGGCACGGACTCGGCCATCTCGTCGGTCAACGGCACCGGTGGTGCCTTCCGCCCGTTCGCCCGTTGGGCCTCGTGCCGGGCCGTGGTGACCAGCCAGCCCGCCAAAGCCCTTGGCTCGCGGAGCTGGTCGAGGTGGCTGAACAGGGCGAGCCACACGGTCTGCACCACGTCCTCCGCGGTGTGGGCGTCCAACCCGTGCCCGCGCGCGACGTTCCACACCAGCGGGGTCAGCTCGCTCACCAGGCGGTTGAGCGCCTGCCGGTTGCCGTCGCGTGCCGCCTGCAGGCAGACGGCGAACAGCTCCGGACCGCGCAGCCCCTCCCAGGGAGGGTCGACCTCCGTGGTGTGCACTCCCGTCACCGCATTCGCCCCGCTCTCCGTAGGTCACCCTTACTCGCTACCGGCATTATCCGGGGCTCCCTCCTTCAACCAGAGGGGGCGGGACGACACCAGATACAGTCAGGACCGATCTTCTTCTGTGCCCTCCGTCACAGCAAGCACGAACGTGACGGAGCGGCGCGGTTCTCCCTCCCATGGCCGCGCCAGCTCCGCCCGTACCAGGTGCCGGCCGGCGCCGACGATGTCGAACGCCAGCCGGCGCATTCCCCCTGCCCCCGGCGGCAGGTCCCCCCGACCCGCCGCCCCCGGATGGCCGTCCCCCCGGACGTAGTCGTCCGCGACCACCCGAACCGCTTCCGGAAGCTGCCACCGCCACTGGTAACCCGAGGTCCTGACCTCTGGGAGCTCGAGCTCCACGGTGTCCCCGACCCGCAGTTCCGCCGTCTCCCCCGCGTCGGCCTGCGCGAGCCGGACCAGTGCCACTGCTTCCTCCTTCCACGATTCGCCCGGAGGTGGTGTCCGGCGGCCCCCTCGGCTGCCGGACACCACCAGTTCAGTGCACTCCCGTCGTCAGAGCAGGAGCTGGTCGATCTGACCGGCGCCGTCCTCGTGGTACGAGACGGGCAGTCCGTTGGCCTTCGCCAGCAGGGCCAGCGTGGTCAACGGGCTGCGACCGGTCTCCGAGGACTCCAGGCGCTTCCAGCCGAGCCCGGCGACGAACGCCCAGACGCCCGGACTGCCACTGGAGGACCAGAGATGGGTGATCACCCGGTCCTTCACCCAGACGCCACCCGGCTGGGCGGCCGGCTCGGGCGGCCCCCCGCCGCCGTCCCCGGCGAGTTCCACCACCGGCGGCATGGGCGGTACCTCGCCGTCGTTTCCGGCGTTCACCACCGGCGGGGTCGGCCGGCCGTTCTCCACCGGTGGGGGCTCGAACGGTTCCCAGTTGCCCCTCGGCGGTCCCAAGGGGTCTGGCGGAGTGGCGTTCGGCTGGGACTCCTCGTCCGGCACCGGCCGCTCGGTCTCGCTCATGGTCATCGTCGTTTCCTCGCTCGCGGGTCAGTAGGAGATCTGAACCAGGCGTAGTGCGTCGTTTTCGAGGTAAGGGCGGACCGGATGACCGGCCGCCCTCGCCTCCGCGAGCAAGGCGAGTTGCCCCGCCCCGCCCGGCCCCCCGGAAAGCCGGGTCCAGCCCAGGTTCTCCAGGTGCACCCATCCACCGTCGGAGTGCGCCGAGGCGAACAGGCCCAGCGCGCGCTGTTCGGGCAGCCACGCGCGCAGATTCGCCCCCGTGCACCCCAGCGTGGTCGGCCGCGGCTCCGGATAGTCCTCGATGAAGGCCTCGCCATAGGCGATCCGGAAGAAGCCGCCCTCCCCCCAGCCGGTACCCCAGGAGTTCTTGCCGATCCAGCAGCCCTGCTCGTCGTCCCACCCGATGAGGGCGACGCAGTGCCCCCCGCTGGTCTCCTCGGTGGTGTGCCGGTAGATCCCGCCGGTGTAGTGGAAGAAGTCCTCGTACACCACCATGCACGCGGTCACCGGGCCGTAACCGTAGATGTGGTGCTTGATGGCGGCCGGATCACGGGTCAGGTCGACGACCTTCTCCGCCAGCGCGAGCCGGTGGGGCCAGTCCGGATTGAGCGAACCGGCACCGTTGTCGTGGTAGGGCCAGTAATCCTCGAAAGTGACGCCCGTGGAAACGCAGTCGTCGAACAACTCGTCCGGCCACGCGCCGCTCGCGCTGGTGTAGTCGCGCTGCGCCGCGTGCCCGAAAAAAAGGTGTGCCTCGGACAGGTCGAGGTTCAGCCCGGCGGCCCGGCGCGTGTACGCTGCGGTGCCCTCCAGCACCGCGATCACCCCGAACGCCGCGCACGAACCGCACTCCCCCTGGTCCTTCACCGGAGTGGTGTAGTCGCCGCCGCAGGTGTCCCGCAGGTCGAAGGCACGCGGAAGGCTTTCCGACGGCGCCTTGGCCGCGATGCACCGCTGCCCGGCGGTCCCGAGCGCGGCCTCGGCCATCAACGCGGGCAGATCCGCCCGCGCCTGCACCTCGGCCGCGCTCGGGGCCGGCACCCCCAGCCGCAACGCACGCGACTCGTTCTCCAGCCGGCTCAGCAAGGTTTCCCCCGCCTGCCACGGATCCCCCAGCGCGGCAAGAGATTCGCGGATCGCCGCGATCTCCTCCTCGCACGAGCGGCCGGAGCTCATCCATCCTCCAGTGGGCTTTGTTCAACCGATGCCCCTATGACGCGGCGAGGGCCGCGCCAGATACACACCGGCAGGAGATTTTTCGAACTCGCTGGTAGGAGGCCCCCAGAATCACCCGTTCGGCCTAACGGCGGCCACTCGCCGTGCCCCCTCCGGAAAGCGTTCCACCAGGTGAGAGCCCTTTCGGTGACCGTTGCCCGTCCGATGCCCCACTCAGCCCTGGGCCACGGAGACCGCGGTGCGGACGAGACCTTCATCGGCCGCCGCGGCGAGCAGGTAGCCCGCGAGATCGGCGCGACCGATGTTGTAGCTGCCGCGCACGTTCCGGCCGACCGCGGTGGCGACCTTGCCCCGCCGAGGCCAGTCCCGTAGCCGCGGGGGACGCACGATCGTCCAGTCCGTCTCGCTCGCCATCACGCGCTCCTCCATCACACCCATGTCGGCATAGGCCTCTCGCAGGATCCCGATCAGAACCGGCTTGAAGATCCGGCCGGTGAAGAAGGAATCGCCTTCGGTGTGCATCCCGCTGTTGCTCACCACGACCAGGCGCCGGACCCCGGCGGTCTTCATCGCGCTCATGATGGCGCTCGTCCCGTCGCGGCAGATGGTGCTCGGCCCGCGGTCACGCGCGCCCAGCGCGGAGATCACCGCGTCCCGCCCGGCGATCGCGGGCACGAGGGAGTCCGCGTCGAACACGTCCGCGGTCACCACTTCGAGCCGCGGCTGGTCGCCGACGGCCAGCCGCGCGCGGTCGCGCACCACGGCCGTCACCTCGTGGCCCGCCTCGAGCGCCTGCCGCACCACCTCCACGCCGGTCCCGCCGCTCGCGCCGAACACTGTGATCTTCATGCTCTCCTCCTGAGGTGAGTGTTCACTTACCACTATGGTGAGTAAGTACTTACTCACACGTCAAGGCGACACTGAGAGAGGACTGAGAATGGGGACACGCGAAGAGATCCTCGCCGCGGCCACGCGCGTCATGCGCGAACAGGGATACGCACGGGCGACGACGAAGGAGATCGCCCGTGTCGCGGGGTACTCGGAAGCGACGCTGTACAAGCACTTCGCCGACAAGGCGCACCTGTTCCGGAGTGTGCTGAGCGAGCAACTCCCCGGCCTCGGCAAGGTGCTCACGGAGCTCACCGAGCGTGCCGGCACCGGGACGGTGCAGGCGAACCTCACCCAGGTCGCCCGCCTGGCCCTCGACTTCTACACCGAGAGCTTTCCGATCGCCGCGTCGCTGTTTTCCACCAGGGAACTGCTGACGAGCCATCGCCGGGCGATGGCCGACCACGGTGCCGGTCCGCGCAACCCGCACGAAGGTCTCGTGCGCTACCTCAAGGCCGAGCAACGGCTCGGCCGCCTCCCCCGCTCGGCGGATCCGGAAGCCCTGTCGGCCCTGCTGCTCGGCGCCTGCTTCCAGCAGGCCTTCCTGACCGCCTTCGACGACGCCGAACCCAGTGGCAAGGAACGGGAGAAACTGGCGAAAAGCCTGGTCAAGACCCTGCTTCAGGGGCTTGCCCCGACCGCTCGTCCCGCCACCGCTTGACCACCCGGGGCAACTCCGCCGCCAGGTAGGTGAAGAAATCCCTGGTTTCGACGAGGCGACGGCCGGGAATCGTGTCGGCGCCCACCGCTTCCACACCCTCGTCGAGGGTCTTGGCCAGCCCGCCGTAGATCTTGTCCGCCTGCCCGACCGCCTCGTACCAGAAGTCGTTGCCGATGAAGAAGTGGTCGCGCCGCTCGCCCGGCCTGCGGCCGCGGTGCAGCAGCCCGATCTGGGCGAGGTAGCGCACCGCATTGGACACCGCGGCGGGGCTGATCTGCAGTACCTCGGTCAGGTCGCTCGCGGTCAGGCTGCCCTGCTGACTGGCGAGCGTCGCCGCGAAGACCCGCGCCGGCATGCGCTGCATGCCCGCGTTGACCAGCGTGAGCGCGAACTTCTCCACGAACGGAAGGGCCTGTTCGGGCACCGGAGCGGCCGGATCACGCTGGGATTGGGGTCGGCTCGACATGGCTTCATCCTCTCGCAGGCAGGGTGACGGACCTCAACCGTCACTAACTTTTTCGAGTCTTCACAAATTTCTGAAACAAGCGTAGCTTCGCTCGCATGGATCTTGCGATCTCCGTTTCCGGCCTGACGAAGTCGTTCGGGCCGACCAAGGCCCTCGACGGCCTCGACCTGCAGGTCAGGACGGGTGAAGTGCACGGGTTCCTCGGCCCGAACGGCGCCGGGAAGTCCACCACCGTCCGAGTCCTGCTCGGGCTTCTGCGCGCCGACGGGGGCACCGCCCGCCTGCTCGGCGGCGACCCCTGGCGCGACGCCGCGGAACTGCACCGGCGGCTCGCCTATGTCCCCGGCGACGTCAACCTCTGGCCCAACCTCTCCGGCGGCGAGGTCATCGACCTGCTCGGCAGGCTCCGCGGCGGGCTCGACCAGCGCCGCCGCAAGGAACTGATCGAGCGCTTCGACCTGGACCCCAGGAAGAAGGGCCGCACCTATTCGAAGGGGAACCGGCAGAAGGTGGCCATCGTCGCCGCCCTGGCGTCCAATGTGGAACTGCTGATCCTGGACGAGCCGACCTCGGGCCTGGATCCCCTGATGGAAGCCACGTTCCAGTACGCGATCCAGGAGGAGCGCGAGCAGGGCAGGACGGTGCTGCTGTCCAGCCACATCCTCGCCGAGGTCGAGGCCCTGTGCGACCGGGTCAGCATCGTGCGCAACGGCCGCACCGTGGAAACCGGCACCCTGGCCGAGCTGCGGCACCTGACCCGCACTTCGATCACGGTGGAGCTGGCCGGCGGCACGGCGACGACCAACGGGCTCGGCTCGCTGCCCGAGGTCCACGACCTCAGGGTCGACGGCGACCGCGTCCGGTTCGACGTGGAAACCCACTCGCTGGACAAGGTCCTCCGGCAACTCTCCGACCTCGGCGTCCGCAGCCTGACCAGCCAGCCCCCGACGCTGGAGGAGCTGTTCCTGCGGCACTACACCGCGGAGGCGAGCACCCGATGAACGCACTGGCCGGGACCCGGCAACTGCTCCGGCTGGCGCTGCGCCGGGACCGGATCGTGGTTCCGTTGTGGGTGATCCTCCTCGGCGTCCTGCCCGCCAGTACGTCGAGTGCCTACGCGACGCTGTACCCCGATGCCGCCAGTCGCGCGGCCCTCACCGCGGCCACCGGATCCAACCCGTCGATCCGGCTGCTCTACGGCCCCGCCTTCGACCTGTCCACCGCCGGTGGTTTCACCGCCTGGCGCTTCGGCTCCTTCCTCTCCTTGTTCGTCGCGCTGGCGTGCGTCTTCACCGTCACCCGGCACACGCGGCAGGAAGAGGATTCGGGGCGGCAGGAACTGCTGTCCTCCGCCGTGACCGGGCGCTCCGCGGCATTGACCGCGGGTCTGCTCACCGGCGGGCTCGCGGCGTTGGCGACCGGGCTCGTCGCCGCGCTTTCCCTGGCGGGCGGGAAGCTGCCGCTCGCGGGCTCGGTGGCGTTCGGCGCGAGCATCACGCTCGTCGGCTGGGTGGCGTGCGCGGTCGCCGCCGTAACGGCTCAACTGGCCGAGTACTCGCGCACGGCCAACGGGCTCGCCTGCGCCACGCTCGGCGTGATGTTCCTGCTGCGCGCCATCGGCGACTCCAGCCGGGACATCGGCTGGCTGTCCTGGCTGTCGCCGATCGGCTGGTCCTCGCAGGTCCGCCCATACGCGCACGAGCGCTGGTGGGTGCTGCTGCTGCCGCTGGCCACCACCGCCGTACTCGGCGTGCTGGCGTACCGCCTGCTGGCGCGCCGGGACGTCGGCATGGGCCTCCTGCCCGCCCGGCTGGGACCGGCGGCGGGCGCACCGGGCCTGGATTCCCCGCTCGCCCTCGCCTGGCGCCTGCACAGGGGCACGCTTTTCGGCTGGCTCGCCGGTTTCGCGCTCGCGGGTGCGCTCTTCGGTTCCATGGCGGCGGGCATCGGCGATGTGGTCGGCGACAGCGCGCAGACTCGCGAGATGGTCCAGCGCATGGGTGGCAGCTCGGGCCTGGTGGACGCGTTCCTCGCCGTGATGGCCGGGATGTTCGGCATGATCGCGGCGATGTATTCGGTGCAGGCGGCGCTGCGGATGCGTTCGGAAGAGGTGGCACTGCGGCTGGAGCCGCTGCTCGCGACCGGAACCCGGCGGCTGCGCTGGGCGGCAAGCCACCTGGTGTTCCCGTTCCTCGGCAGCGGCCTGCTGCTCGCCGTGGCGGGCACGGCCCTCGGGCTGCTGCACGGTTTGCGCGTGCACGATGTGAGCGGTCAGCTACCAAGGGTGCTCGGCTCGACGGTCGCCCAACTGCCCGCCGTGTGGGTGGTCGCCGGGATTTCCTTGCTGGTGTTCGGGTTCCTGCCCAGGGCCAGTGCCGCCGCAGGTTGGGGCGTGGCCTCGGCATTCCTGCTGGTTTCCCTCTACGGACCGGCGATCCGGCTGCCGCAGGCGGTGCTCGACCTCTCGCCGTTCACCCACATCCCGAAGTTCCCGGGCGCGGCCTTCACCCTCGGCCCGTTCCTGTGGCTGACCGGCATGGCGCTCGTCACACTATTCGCCGGTTTGACAGGTTTCTGGCGCCGGGACATCGGGTAGTCACTGGGCACGGGGGAGAGAGCCCGGGCTGGTCGGGGGCCCGGGCTCTTTTCGTATCCATACTTCCCCCCGTGCGGGGTAGCCGGAAACCATGACCGAACCGATCGAGGGCGTACCCCAGCAGATCTTCCTCGCCGGGCAGTGGCGGGATTCCGCCGACGGCAGCCGGTTCCCGGTGCAGGACCCCGGCAACGAGCAACGCCTGTGCGAGGTTTCCGACGCGCAGGACGCGGACGTCCGCGAAGCCATCGATGCCGCCGTCGGCGCACAAGAGGCTTGGGCAGCGACGGCGGCGCGCGATCGGGGCGAAATCCTGCGTCGCGCCTGGCAACTGATGACCGACCGCACCGACGACATCGCCCGCCTGATGACGCTGGAGATGGGCAAGAGCCTGGCGGAGTCCCGCGGCGAGGTCGCCTATGCCGCCGAGTTCTTCCGGTGGTTCTCCGAGGAGGCCGTGCGGATCAACGGCCGGTACGGGCGCAATCCCGCAGGCAGCGGCCGCACCCTGGTGACCAGGCAGCCCGTCGGCCCCTGCCTGTTGATCACCCCGTGGAACTTCCCGCTGGCGATGGGCACCCGCAAGATCGGGCCCGCGATCGCCGCGGGCTGCACAATGATCGTGAAACCGGCTCAGCTCACCCCGCTGTCGATGCTGAATCTGGCCGCGATCCTGCGCGAAGCGGGACTGCCCGAGGGCGTACTCAGCGTGCTGCCGACAACCTCGGCAAGCCGCGTGTCCGGCCCGGTCCTCGCCGATCCCCGGATCCGGAAGGTGTCCTTCACCGGCTCCACCGAGGTCGGCCGCAAACTCGTCGAGTTGTGCGCCCCGAACCTCCAGCGCATGTCGATGGAACTCGGTGGGAACGCGCCCTTCCTGGTGTTCCCGGACGCCGATCTCGACCGCGCGGTGGCGGGTGCGGTGACCGCGAAGATGCGCAACAACGGGGAATCCTGCGTCGCCGCCAACCGTTTCCACGTGCATTCCTCCGTGGCCGACGAGTTCGTCCGGCGCCTGGCGGAAGAGATGTCGGGCATGAAGGCGGGGCACGGCACCGAGGACGGGGTCCGCGTCGGTCCCCTGATCAACGCCGCGCAGCGCGACAAGGTGAGCGAACTGGTCGAGGATGCGCTCAATCGCGGCGCCCAGGCGGTCGTCGGGGCGAAAGCCTTGCCGGGCAAGGGTTTCTTCTACGCCCCGACGGTGCTCACCGAGGTGCCACCGGACGCGCGCATCCTGCGGGAGGAGGTCTTCGGCCCGGTCGCCCCGGTGACCACCTTCGACACCGAGGACGAGGCCGTCCGGCTCGCCGACGACACGGAATTCGGGCTGGTCGCCTACCTGTTCACCCGTGACCTCGACCGCGCCTTCCGCGTCGGGGAACGGCTGTCCACCGGGATGGTCGGCGTCAACACCGGCCTCGTGTCCAACGCGGCCGCCCCCTTCGGCGGGATCAAGGCCTCCGGATTCGGCCGCGAAGGCGGCAACGAAGGGATCGACGAGTACCTCGACGTCAAGTACCTGGCCCTGTCGGTGGCGACCTAGACCGTTGGGGCGAAGCGGTTTGCGTGGCCGCGGGGGTGGGCCCGGAGGCCGTCGGTGATCACGCGGCCGAGGTCTCCCGGCGACTGGCGAAGGATGGCGACGTACCCGGACAGCAACGGAACGAGGTCCTCCGCGGTGATGTCGTCCCGCACCGCGCCCGCCCGCTGCGCCCGCGCGAGCAACTCGGCCATCCGGCCCCGGAAGTCCGCGCGCTGCGCGGAACTCGGCTCGATTCCACCGGCCGCGGCGAGCGCGTCGCACAGCGCCTTGTTCAGCACCGCCCGCTCGGCGACCAGCCGGAAGTACTCGAAGAACGCCTCGCCGGGATCGGTCGCGGTGAGCCGCTCCCGCGCCTGTTCGGTGAGCTGCTCGATGCTGTCCAGCACCACCGCCTGGAACAGGGATTCCTTGCTGGGAAAGTGCCGGTAGACCGTGCCCGCACCGACCCCGGCCCGCCGGGCGATCTCGTCGAGCGGCACCGAAGGCCCCTCGTCGGCGAACGCCTCCTGCGCCGCCGCCAGAACCCGCGCGCGGTTGCGCCGGGCGTCGGCGCGCAGGGTCGGTTTCGCGGGGCTGTTCATCCACCCGATTCTAGTGTCCCGGGCCGGAACGCCCGTGGAAAACGTGACGGCGCGCTCAGTTCCCGGCCTGCACGGCGGGATGGCTGACCAGCGAGACGAGCCATTCCCACACGCCGGGCACGAGCAGGACGCCCAGCACGGCGCAAACCGGGAACACCACGAGGTTTTCCGCCCGCTTGCCGGTGCGGAACCGCAGGAACGACGGCGGCCGCAGTTCGTACCAGGTCTCCCCCGCGATCGGGACCGGGAACAGGAACGGACATCCGGCCACGGTCAGGGAATCGCCGAGGCAGTGCGTCACGCAGCCCAGTGCCACGGCCAGTCCCACCCAGCCGGTCAGCTGTTGCAGTTCACCGGCGGCACTGGTGGTGGTGGCCCACCACACCACCGCGCCGCCACCGACGAACAGCAACCAGTCGCCGAGGGCGTCGGCGGCCAGCACCATCCCGAACAGCACGATCCCGGCCACCGCGTACCAGCCGCCCGCCCGCGAGCCCCACGTGGCCAGCGCGCCCATGGCGGCGGCGAACAGCACGGTGTGCGACAGATGCCGGTGCGTGCCCTTGACGCGTTCGTCGCGCGGCCCCTTCGTCACCTGGTACACCGCGGCCGACGTGCGGCGCAGCAACCAGGACAAGCCGCCCGTGACCGGGCCCAGCAGCTTCGACGCGCCGGCGCCGGGGTGGTCGAGATCGGGCAGCAGGGCGAAACCTGCTGTGGTGGCGGCGAATGCCGCGGCTTGGTGCACGGTGCCCGCCCCGATCACGGGAGCGATGGCGAGTCCGGTACACCAGCCGGTCAGTGCGTGCGTGCGGCCCATCATGGAAACGATCTTGGCAATAAGGTGTCCCGAAGGCCAGGACAGGGCACGGAACGACCGTGCGGGCCAGGAGGATGCGATGAGCGAGGAACTTCGGCGGTTCTGGGCCGAACGGTTGCTGAGCACCCTCACCACCCTGCGCCGCGACGGTTCTCCGCACGTGGTGCCGGTGTGCGTCATGGTGGAAGAGGACCTCACCGTGGCGCGCGTGATCTGCTCGCGCGGCAGCGCGAAGGCGCGCAACGTCCGTGCGGCAGGCGAGGGCGGAGCGCGCGTGGCGGTGTGCCAGGTCGACGGGCGCCGCTGGTCCACACTGGAAGGCGTCGCCGTGGTGCGCGAAGACCCCGAGTCGGTGCGCGACGCGGAGGCGCGCTACACCGCCCGGTACGGCAAGCCCCCGCGGCCGAACCCGCAGCGTGTGGTCATCGAGATCACCGTGGACCGCAGGCTCGGCCTGTCCTGAAACCCGCGCGTCAGCCGAGGGCCTGCCACCAGGGATCGACCTGGGGCACGCCGTCGACGTCGATCCGCTCCCCGGGGCGGGGCACGGCCAGCGCGACGTCGTGCGCCTTCGCCTCCCGCCACACGCGTTCCACGGGTTCGTCCCACGCGTGCAGTGCCAGGCGGAAGGTGCCCCAGTGCACCGGGATGAGCAGGCCACCGCGCACGTCGAGATGCGCGGCCACGCCCTCCTCCGGTGTCATGTGGATATCCGGCCACGCCGGGTGGTACGCGCCGATCTGGACCAGTGCGGCGTCGAACGGACCGTACTTGCGGCCGATCTCCGCGTAGCCGGCGAAGTAGCCCGAATCGGCGGTGTAGAACACCCGCCGCTTCGCCCCGGCGATCACCCACGACGCCCACAAGGTGTTGTTGCGGGTGAAGGCGCGGCCGGAGAAGTGCTGCGCGTCGGCCGCGGTGATCCGCAGCCCGGCGATGTCGGTGCTCTCGTGCCAGTCGAGTTCGATGATGCGCGCGGCGGGCACCCGCCAGCGCCGCAGGTGCGAGCCCACCCCGAGCGGGACGACGAACGGCGCCTCCTGCGTCCGGGTCAGCGTCCGGACGGCGCTCGCGTCGAGATGGTCGTAGTGGTCGTGCGAGACGATGATCGCGTCCAGCCGCGGCAGCTCTTCCAGCTTGTGCGGCGGCCTGTGCATCCGGCGGGGCCCGACGAACCGCGACGGCGAGACCCGCTCGCTCCACACGGGATCGATGAGCACGCGCGCGCCGTCGAGTTCGACCAGCGAGGAGGCGTGGCCGTACCACGTGACGTGCAGCCCCTCGTCCGGGCTGTCCGGACGGGGCGGCACGAGCGGGATCGGCCCGGCGGGGCGGCGGCGCTGACCGCCGAACAGCATCTCGCGCAGCAGGTCCGTGCCGGTGGCGGTGTTCGGCATCACCGGCGGGGCGAGATTGCGGAACCGGCCGTCGCGGAACTGGGGCGACCGGCGCATCACCTCGAGATCGGGCCTGCCCCCGAACGCCAGGGGTATCTCCCACAACGCCCAGCCGAGGGCGCCGATCAGCGCCGGGATCGTCCACCGGAGTTTTCTCGCCATGTCCTGAGAAACTACCCACTGCGGACGGAAGTTCCCCACACGTCGTGGACCCAGAGGGTGACCCCCGGCCGGTTATCCTTCGTGTGGGGTCCCTCACGCCGGAGCACGGGGAACCCACACCAGGCCGGCTCAGCGCAGCGGCGCCAGCGGACCGTCCGGATTCGCCGGGGAGACGCAGCTGACCAGCGGGTCGACCAGCGAGCAGGCCGACGGCCCCTGCACCAGGTGGTAGCCGGACGGCACCCCGCCGGTGGCGATGACCTGCCGGTACACCGGCACCGCGTCGGTGGGCCTCCGGGTCAGCGCCGGATCGGTGAGAGCGTCCACTGTGTACAGGCCGAAGCGGGGCCGGTAGCTGCCCCACTCGTAGTTGTCGGTGATGCTCCAGTAGTTGTAACCGATCACGTTCATCCCGTCGGCCTTCGCCCGCTGCACCCAGAAGATCGAGTCCTGGAGTGCGGCCGAGCGCGTGTACCCGTCGGCACGCGGCTGCCCGTTGTCGGTCGGCATGCCGTTTTCCACGATGTACAAGGGAAGTTCCGGGTACCGGCCGGCGTAGTAGCGCAGCGCGTCGTAGATTCCCTCGGGCTGCAGTTTGATCTTCCAGAACTCACTGGAGATCCCGTTCACCGCGGTGAGGTTGTCGAGGCTGACGCCGTAGTAGTAGTCGAGGCCGATGAAGTCGACCTTGTCCTTGATCTGGTCCATCACGACCAGATCGGTGGCCGCGTTGAAGCCCGAGTAGAAGGACTGGTTGCTGGTGACCTTGCCGCTCGGGTCGAGCCGGTGGATCAGGTCGTAGGCCTGCCGGTGCGCCCGCACCACGTCGGCCTGCCACGCCGGGATCTGGAACACATTCACCGCACCGATCCTGAGTTCCTGGGTGAGGAAGGCGACCGGCTCGTTGAAGGTCACCCACAGCACGCCCAGTTCCCGGTAGCGCTGCACGATCCTGCCCGTGAAGGCGAGGAAGTCGTCCACCGTGCGGGCGTCGGCGAACCCGCCGCGGTCGGCCACCCAGCCCGGATACACCCAGTGGCTGAGGGTGATCATCGGCGTCATCCCGGCCTGGCGGATCTGCCGGATCACGTCGTCGTAGTAGGCGAGTTCCTGCTCGTCCCACACGCCGGGCTGTGGTTCGACCCTGGCCCACTCGACGCTGAACCGGAACGTGTTCACCCCCATCCCGGCGGCGAGCCTGATGTCCTCCGGATAGCGGTGCCGGAAGTCGACGGCGTTGGCGTACCGGTCCACGCTCGCGGTGCGGGCGACGTACCGCGACCAGTTGCTGTCCGGCGCGCTCCCCTCGTTCTGATAGCCGGCGGTGGCGACGCCCCAGTAGAACGCGCGCGACCAAGCGGCGGCGCCGGCGCTCGGCGAGCCCAGCGACGCGGTCAGCACGGCAACGACGGCGATTACCCACACCCGGCGCAACACGCGAAAGATATTTACGTTTTTGGCCACGTTCGGTCAACGACCGACTCCGCACCGCGTTACCCGCGGAACGCCACGAAGAGGCCCCGTCGGTCAGGGGCGAGTTTCGCCGGTCAGCCAGGCGAGGTACTCCGCGCTGCCGCCTGCGATGGGAGTCGCGATGATTTCCGGCACGTCGTAGCCGTGGTTCTCACGGATCAGCTCCACGAGCGCCCCGGCCCGGTCCGCGGCCGTCTTGATCTCGACCCGCCATTCGGTGTCGGTCCGGATCCGGCCCTCCCACCGGTAGACGCTGGTGATCGGGCCGACTATCTGCGCGCAGGCGCCGAGCTTCGCCTCGACCGCCTTCCCGGCCAGCTCACGCGCGGTCTCCTCGCAGTCGGTGGTGGTCGAAACGATCACGTGCTCCGGCATGCGCGCAGGCTACCGCCCGCGACCGGCACCCGGTGGAAGGAAACCTCCCCCCGGACGGGCGACGAAGCCGTGTCACCGAACGGCGATCGGGGTACCACCGCTCGTATGCGATTAGGCGTGCTCGACATCGGATCCAACTCCGCGCAGCTGCAGATCGTGGACGCGCACCCCGGCGCCCCGCCCCTGCCCGCGCTCGCGGTCAAGGAGCCGACGCGCCTGGCGGAGCTGATCGAGGAAAACGGCGCGGTGGCCGAGGAGGGCGTCCGCCGCGCGATCGACGCCGTCGCGGAAACCCTCGCCGCCGCGCGGCGACACCGGGTCCAGCAACTGTTCCTGTTCGCCACCTCCGCCATCCGGGACGCCACCAACCGGGACGAGATCCTCGACCGGATCGAGGAACGCACCGGCGTGCGCCCGCAGTTCCTGACCGGCGAGGACGAGGCCCGGCTGACCTACGCGGCCGCGCACCGCTGGTACGGCTGGTCCTCGGGTCGGCTCCTGCTGCTCGACATCGGCGGCGGCTCGCTGGAGATCGCACTGGGCCGCGACGCCGAACCCGACCTGACGCTGTCCCTGCCGCTCGGCGCCGGACGGCTGACCCGCCGGTTCCTGCACGACGACCCGCCGACCCGGGGCCAGGTGAAGGAGCTGCGGCGCTACGTCCGGAGCATGCTCCGCGAGGTCGCCGACCGGTTGCGCTGGGAGGGCGTACCCGCGCGAGCCGTCGGCACCTCGAAGACCTTCAAGCAGCTCGCCCGGCTCGCCGGTGCCCCGCCCCAGCGCAAGGGACCGTTCGTGCCTCGCGGCCTGACCGCCGAGGCGGTCGGGGACTGGATCCCACGCCTGGCCGGGATGTGCGCGATGGAACGCGCCAAGCTGCGCGGCGTTTCGGCACCCCGCGCCCGGCAGATCCTGGCCGGTGCGATCGTGGCGAAGTCGGCAATGGACACTTTGGACATCAAGGGCGTGGACATCTGCCCGTGGGCCCTGCGTGAGGGCATCATGCTGCATCACCTCGCCTCGCTCCAGGTCCACCGCGAACTGCTGCCGCTGCAGGCGGTCAGCGCCGTCAGCCCCTCCCGCGACGCCGCGGTGCTGCATCCGGTGCCCGACCGGTTGAACGCCTGAGCATGTGTCGCCCCGGGTCGGCCGGGTAGCCCGTTGGCGGGACCGAGCCGAAAGCCCGAGGAGGAAAACATGGCCGAGACGGTTGGCGACTACCTGTTGCGGCGGTTGCGCGAATGGGGCGTGGAGCAGGTGTTCGCCTACCCCGGCGACGGCATCAACGGCCTCGTCGCCGCCTTCGGCAAGGCCGACAACCAGCCACGGTTCGTGCAGACACGCCACGAGGAGATGGCGGCGTTCGCCGCCGTGGGCTACGCGAAGTTCAGCGGCCAGGTCGGGGTGTGCATGGCCACTTCGGGCCCCGGGGCCATCCACCTGCTCAACGGGCTCTACGACGCGAAACTCGACCACGTGCCGGTGGTGGCCATCGTCGGGCAGACCGCGCGCAGCGCGATGGGCGGCAGCTACCAGCAGGAGGTCGACCTGCAACCACTGTTCAAGGACGTGGCCAGTGAGTACCTGGTCGAGGTGAACGTCGCCGAGCAGCTTCCGAACGCACTGGACCGCGCGATCAGGACCGCGCTGGCCCGGCGGGCGCCGACCGCCCTGATCGTCCCGTCGGACCTGCAGGAACAGGAGTACCAACCGCCGAAGCACGCGTTCAAGCAGATGCCGTCGAGCGCGCCGTCGTGGCCGCATCCGGTGGTCGTCCCGCCGGAGGACGAGCTGGCCCACGCGGCCGAGGTGCTCAACGCCGGGGAGAAGGTCGCGATCCTGATCGGGCAGGGCGCGCGGAACGCGGCGGACGAGGTCGTCCGGATCGCGGAGCTGACCGGGGCGGGCGTGGCGAAGGCCTTGCTGGGCAAGGATGTGCTGCCCGACGACCTGCCTTATGTCACCGGCGCGATCGGCCTGCTGGGCACGCGCCCGAGCTACGAGCTGATGCGAGACTGCGACACGCTGCTGATCGTCGGCTCGAACTTCCCCTACAGCCAGTTCCTGCCGGAGTTCGGCAAGGCCAGGGCGGTGCAGATCGACATCGACGGCAGCATGATCGGGATGCGCTATCCGACCGAGGTGAACCTGGTCGGCGAGGCGAAGGCGACGCTGCGGGCACTGCTGCCGATGGTGCAGCGCAAGGAAAACCGCTCCTGGCTCGAGACGATCGAAAAGAACGTCCACGACTGGTGGTCGACCGTGGCGCGGCAGGCGATGCTCGACGCCAAACCGGTGAACCCGATGCGGGTGGTGCACGAACTGTCCGAACGCATCCCCGAAGACGCCGTCGTCACCGCGGACTCCGGTTCCTCGACGAACTGGTATGCGCGGAACCTGCGCTTCCGCGGCCGGATGCGCGGCTCGCTGTCCGGCACCCTCGCCACCATGGGTCCGGGCGTGCCCTACGCGATCGGCGCCAAGTTCGCCCATCCCGAACGGCCGGTGGTCGCCCTCGTCGGGGACGGCGCGATGCAGATGAACGGGCTGGCGGAGCTGATCACGATCGCCCGGTACCGGCAGCTGTGGACCGATCCGCGCCTGATCGTCTGCGTGTTCCACAACAACGATCTCAACCAGGTGACCTGGGAGCTGCGCGCGATGGGCGGTGCCCCGAAATTCGTGGAATCCCAAGCCATCCCGGAGGTCTCCTACGCGGACTTCGCCCGGTCACTCGGGTTCGAGGCGATCGCGGTGGACCGGCCGGACGAGCTCGGCGCCGCCTGGGACCGGGTGCTGGCGGCGGACCGGCCCGCGGTGCTGGACGTCCGGTGCGACCCGGAGGTGCCGCCGATCCCGCCGCACGCCACCTTCGAGCAGGTCAAGTCGGCGGCGGAGGCGCTGCTCAAGGGCGACCCGGACAGCTGGCACATGCTGACCCAGGGCATCCGGACGAAGGCCGAGGAGCTGCTCCCCAGCCGCTGAGGGCCTCAGTCCCGGGGCCGCCGGAGCCAGTCCAGGATCTCGCCGGTGTGCTCGCCGAGATGCGGAGCGGGACGGCGGTAGGTGGGCGGCGTCGCGGACAGGCCGATCGGGTTGCGCACCGTGTCGCCGGAGACACGGGGATCGAGGCCGAGGCGTTCGGCCAGGCCGAACGCCTCGGCGAGCGTGTTGACCGGCCCACAGGGCACACCGAGCGGAGTGAGCAGCTCGAACCAGTCGTCGGCACCGCGAGCCCGGAGTTTTTCGCCGAGCAGCGAGGCGAGTTCGTCGACATGCGCCACCCGGTCGGTGTTGGTGCGGAAACGCGGATCGGTGGCGAGCCCGGGACTGCCGACGGCTTCGGCCAGCGCGGCGAACTGCCGGTCGTTGCCCACCGCGAGCACGATCGGCCGGTCCGCCGCCGGGAAGACCTCGTACGGCGCGATGGAGGGATGGCGGTTGCCCATGATCCCCGGCACCACCCCGGCCATCAGGTAGTTCGCGCTCTGGTTGACCATGCTCGACAGCAGCGTGCCCAGCAGGTTGACCTCGATCAGCTGCCCCACCCCGGTGGCGTCGCGATGCCGCAGCGCGGACAGGATGCCGATGGCCGCGTGCAGCCCGGTGAGCACGTCCACCAGCGCCACGCCCGCCTTGGTCGGCTCCCCTGGACCGGGCCCGGTGACGCTCATCAACCCGCCGACCGCCTGCACCAGCAGGTCGTAGCCGGGAAGCGCGGCGCCGCCACCGCTACCGAAACCGGAGATCGAGCAGTAGACCAGCCCGGGGTTCGCGTCCTTCAGGCCGCTGTGGTCGAGGCCGTAGCGGGCCATCAGGCCCGGACGGAAGTTCTCCACCAGCACATCGGCCCGCAGGGCGAGTTCCCGCGCCGCGGCGAGCCCGGCCGGATCGGTGAGATCGAGCGCGATGGAACGCTTGTTCCGGTTCACCGACAGGTAGTAGACCGCCTCCCCGGCCACGTGCGGCGGCCCCCAGGCGCGAGTGTCGTCGCCAGTGCCGGGTCGCTCGACCTTGATCACCTCGGCGCCGAGGTCGGCAAGCAGCATGGTCGCGTACGGCGCGGCGAGCACCCGGCTGAAATCGGCGATCAGCAGCCCGGCAAGTGGTCCATCGGTCACGTCTTCTTCTACCCCATCCGTCCGCGAGGGGTTAGCGCCGGACCGCCACGGGAATACCCGGCATGGGTATAGGGAGGTGGCTGTGCACGCGATCGGCAAGGCACTGGCGCTGGCCGGATCGATGACCTGGGAAATCCTCTGGGCACTGATCCTCGGCTTCGCACTGTCCGCGGTGGTCCAGGCCGTGGTGCGCAAATCCACGGTGGTGCGCCTGCTCGGCGACGACCGGCCCCGCACCCTCGCGGTGGCAGCGGGACTGGGCGCGGCCTCTTCGTCCTGCTCGTACGCGGCGGTGGCGCTGGCGCGGTCCCTGTTCCGCAAGGGCGCGAACTTCACCGCCGCGATGGCCTTCGAAATCGGGTCCACGAACCTGGTCGTCGAACTCGGCATCCTGATGGCCCTGCTGATGGGCTGGCAGTTCACCGCCGCCGAGTTCGTCGGCGGGCCCCTGATGATCGTGCTGGTCGCGCTGCTGTTCCGGTTCTTCGTCCGGGACCGCCTGCTGCGCGCCGCGCGCGAGCAGGCGGACCGCGGGCTGGCCGGTTCGATGGAGGGGCACGCCGCGATGGACATGTCCATCCGGCGCGCGGGATCGTTCTGGCGACGGCTGGGCTCGACCGAGGGGTTCACCTCGGTCTCGCACGTGTTCGTCATGGAATGGGCGGCCATCCTGCGGGACCTGGTGATCGGCCTGCTCATCGCCGGGGCGATCGGGGCGTGGGTGCCGGATTCGTTCTGGCGTGCGTTCTTCCTGACCGACCACCCGCTGGGCTCGGCCCTGTGGGGCCCCGTGGTCGGGCCCGTGGTCGCGATCCTCAGCTTCGTCTGCTCGATCGGCAACGTCCCGCTGGCCGCCGTGCTGTGGAACGGCGGGATCAGTTTCGGCGGCGTGGTCGCGTTCATCTTCGCCGACCTGCTGATCCTGCCGATCCTCAACATCTACCGGAAGTACTACGGCACCCGGATGGCGCTGACCGTTTTCGGCACTTTTTTCCTCGCCATGGTGGGGGCCGGTTATCTCGTCGAACTGCTGTTCGGCGTGAGCGGCCTGATCCCGAAGGAGCGGTCGGCGACGGTGCTGGAGACCGGCATCTCGTGGAACTACACGACCTGGCTCAACATCGCCTTCCTGGCGCTCACCGCCGTGCTGCTGATCCGCTTCTTCCGCACCGGCGGTGCGTCGATGCTCAGGATGATGGGCGGCGCCCCCGCCGCCGAGGACCAGTCCGAACCGCACCACCAGCACCACCGCTAGGAGCTGTATCGAAGTGGTTTGTGTGGCGGTGCGGGTGGCGGAACCTCAGGCGGTCCCTGGCTGCGGGATCTCCTCTTCATGAATGCCAATTCACGAAGCGCTGGCAGTGCTGTTCCTGCCAGGAGCCGCCTGAGAACCGCGGCGGTGCAAGCTGACGGCCCACCGCAAGCGGCTCCGCCGCTTCGAACCACGCCCCAGGCGGTTGGTGTCAGTGGAAGGTGCGCAGGCGCAGGGAGTTGGTGACCACGAACACCGAGCTCAACGCCATCGCCGCGCCCGCGATCATCGGGTTGAGCAGACCGAAGGCCGCCAGCGGCAGTGCCGCCACGTTGTAGGCGAACGCCCAGAACAGGTTTCCCTTGATCGTGCGCAAGGTGCGCCGGGAGAGCCGGATCGCGTCGGCGGCGACCCGCAGATCGCCGCGGACCAGGGTCAGGTCCCCGGCCTCGATCGCCACGTCGGCGCCGGTACCCATGGCCAGGCCGAGGTCCGCCTGCGCCAGTGCGGCCGCGTCGTTCACCCCGTCGCCCACCATGGCCACCCGGTGGCCCTCGTCCTGCAGCCGCTTGACCACGTCCACCTTGTCCGACGGCAGCACTTCGGCGAGCACCTCGGCGATCCCGACCTGGGCCGCGACCGTGCGGGCCACCGCCGCGTTGTCGCCGGTGAGCAGCACCGGGCTCAGCCCCAGCCCGGTGAGCCGGGCAACGGCTTCCGCGGAGGTCGGTTTGACCGTGTCCGCCACGGTCAGCACGGCTCGTGCCCGGCCGTCCCAGCCGACCGCGACCGCCGTCTCCCCGCGCTCTTCGGCGGCCGCCTTCGCCTCGGCCAGCGGCTCCGGCAGGTGCAGGCCCCACTGTTCGAGCAGCGCCGGGCGCCCGACGACGGCCGCGAGCCCGCCGACCACGCCCTGCACGCCGAGCCCTTCGACGTTGGCGAAGCCTTCCACGTCGGCTCGCTCGGGCGCGGCCGCGGCGATCGCCCTCGCGATCGGATGTTCGGAGGCGTGTTCGAGGCTGCCCGCGACCCGCAGCACCTCTTCGCGGTCGACGCCCTCCGCCAGGTGCACGCCGGTGAGCGCCATCCGCCCGGTGGTGACGGTGCCGGTCTTGTCCAGCACGATCGTGTCGATGCCACTGGTGGATTCGAGCGCTTCCGGCCCCCTGATCAGGATGCCGAGCTGCGCCCCGCGCCCGGTGCCGACCAGCAGCGCGGTCGGCGTGGCCAGTCCCAGCGCGCACGGGCAGGCGATGATCAGCACGGCCACCGCCGCGGTGAACGCCGCGGAGGGCGCGTTTCCCGTGGCCAGCCAGGCGACCAGCGTGCCCAGCGCCAGCACCAGCACGACCGGCACGAACACGCTCGCCACCCGGTCGGCGAGCCGCTGGACGCGGGCCTTCCCGGTCTGCGCCGCCTCGACCAGCCGCGCCATCTGCGCGAGCTGGGTGTCCGCGCCCACGCGGGTGGCCCGCACCACGAGCCGCCCGCCCGCGTTCACCGTGGCCCCGACGACCGGATCGCCAGGACCGACCTCGACCGGCACCGATTCGCCGGTCAGCAGGCCGGCGTCCACCGCGGACGTGCCCTCTTCGAGCACGCCGTCGGTGGCGATCTTCTCCCCGGGCCGGACCACGAACCGGTCGCCCACCCTCAGCAGGGAAGCCGGAATGCGGGTCTCCACCCCGTCGCGCAGCACCGCGACGTCCTTGGCGCCGAGTTCCAGCAGCGCCCGGAGCGCCGCGCCCGCCCGGCGCTTCGACCGGGCCTCGAAGTACCGCCCCGCCAGCAGGAAGGTGGTCACCCCGGCGGCCACCTCGAAGTACACGTTCGCCAGCCCGTCGCCGCGCTGGACGGTGAACTCGAAGGAGTGGCGCATTCCGATCATGCCCGCCATGCCGAACAGCAGCGCGCAGAGCGACCACAGGTAGGCGGCCAGGGTGCCGACCGAGATCAGCGTGTCCATGGTCGCGCTGCCGTGCCGCAGGTTCGCCCAGGTGGCGCGGTGGAACGGCCAGGCGCCCCAGGTCACCACCGGGGTGGCCAACGCCAGCGAGACCCACTGCCAGTAGTCGAACTGCAGCGCGGGGACCATCGCGAGCACGACGACCGGAACGGCCAACACCGCGGAGGCGACCAGGCGGAGACGCAGGGGACGGGTGGTGTCCTCGTCCGCGTCCGCTTCTTCACTCGCGGGTTCGGGAAGCACGGCGGTGTACCCGGCCGCCTCGACCACCTCGATCAGGCGGTGCGGATCCACGCCCGACGGGAAGGTCACGTCGGCCTTCTCGGTGGCGTAGTTGACCGTGGCGGTCACGCCGTCGAGCTTGTTGAGCTTCTTCTCGATCCGCATCGCGCAGGACGCACAGGTCATGCCGCCGATCGCGAGTTCCAGCCGGTCGTGCTCCGCGGTGACGGCCATCAGGCGACCTGGTAGCCGGCCTCGTCGACGGCCGCGCGGATCGCCTCATCGCTGAGCGGGGTGGCGCTCACCACGGTGACGGCTCCGGTCGGCAGGTCGACCGAGACGGACTCGACGCCCTCGATCCTGCCGACCTCTTCGGTGACCGACTTGACGCAGTGTTCGCAGGTCATGCCGGTAACGGTGTAGACGGTCTCAGTCATGACCCGACTATACCCCTTACCGGTAAGGGGAGAGCGGTGGGCGCCGGGGGCAAAGACGGTGACGCCGAGCACGGGAAAGCTGTCTTCACCATACGGGGAGCGGGTATGATGACGGTTCAGTCGAACACGAAGGTGGGCACGGAAATGGCTAGCTACAGCGGGGACAAGGACGCCTACCTCAAGCGCCTCCGCCGGATCGAAGGGCAGATCCGCGGCCTGCAGCGGATGGTCGAAGAGGACAAGTACTGCATCGACATCCTGACCCAGGTCTCCGCCGCGACCAAGGCACTCCAGTCGTTCTCACTCGAACTACTGGACGAACACCTGTCCAGCTGCGTGGTCGACGCCGCCAAGGCCGGCGGCCACGAGGCCGAGATCAAGGTGCGCGAGGCCTCCGACGCCATCGCCCGGCTGGTCAAGTCCTGACCTGGAGACTGTTTTGAAGTGTTTTGCGTGGCGGTGCGGGTAGCGGAACCTCAGGCGGTGCAAGCTGACAGCCCACCGCAAGCGGCTCCGCCGCTTGCGAAACACAACCCGGAGACTCCCCCGGCAAGCGCTTTTCCCTCTGCCGGGCGCGTGCTGAGCGGCGTTTAGCCCGTCTGGCAGCGGGCACTCAGCGGTCATGAGCGCCACCACCGGGACACCGATACCGAATGTGGCGAGCGCACACCTGAGCACCTTGGACGACACGCTGGAGGCGTTGCGCCAGCAGATCGCACGGCTCACCCGCTGGGGACGGCTGCTCGCCGAACGGCTCCGTGCGGGCAACCGCGTCCTCGCCGCCGGTAACGGCGGTTCGGCCGCCGAAGCACAGCAACTCGCCGCCGAACTGGTGGGTCGCTACCACGACGAGCGGCGCCCCTTCTCCGCGATCGCGCTGCACGCCGACACCTCGAGCCTGATGGCGCTCGGCGACGAGTACTGCCATGACTACGCGCAGGTGTTCGCGCGTCAGGTGACCGCACACGCGCGCCCCCGCGACATCGTCGTACTGCTGTCGGCCAACGGCCGCAGCCGCAACCTCACCCTCGCCGCGGAGGCGGGGATCGGGGCCGGCGCCACCGTCTGGGCTCTGACCGGCCCCGGTCCCAACCCGCTCACGAACGTGGTCGACGATGCAATCTGCCTGCCCGGTACCGCCGCCGCCGTCCAGGAGGCGCATCTGGTGGCGGTACACATCCTGTGCGCCACCCTGGAACAGGAACTGCTCGCGAACTGACCCCCACCGTCCTCAATGGACCACTCGGGTCCGGCCGGGTCCGAGCTCGCCCGAACTGTCAGACCACCCCCCTAGAGTCGACCCCGTGTTCGGCCCACCCTTCCCCCCACCCGTCTCACCCCGGCGCCGAAGGCGGTTCCGGCCGGTAGACGCGCCTGCTTTCGATCGATCCGTCCCGGCGCTGGATCGCGAGCACGCTGGGCCGGTCGGCTCGCGCGAGCCGCGCGGCGGCGTTCACCGCCTCCCGCTTCCGGCCGTGATGCGACAGCACCTTCCCCGCCCGGCGCACGTCCCAGCTGCCGAACAGCGGCGAAACCCAGTACGTGGTGCACACCATCGAAGCGATCCCTCCCCAGCGACGACACCGACATCCCCACCGTGTTGCATAACTGCAACAATATCCCAATAGTAACACAGACCGCCCCACCACTGCGATACCGTGTCATTACTGCGACGGTAGACGCGCCGAAACGAGGGAAGATGGCCGGACGACTGGACACGGGCAGGCTCTACGCGGCCCTTGACGCGCAACGAGAAGCACGCGGACTGTCGTGGCGGCAGCTGGCCGCCGAGGCCGGGGTGAGCGCCTCGCTCGTCAGCCGCATGGGCAACGGGCACCGCCCGGATCTGGACGGCTTCATCGCCCTCGTCCAGTGGCTCGGCATGCCGGCGGAAACCTTCATGGTGTGGCCGGAAGGAACCCCGGAGCGGCGGCCAAGGCCCTCACTGGAGGCTCGGCTCGCCCCACTGCTCCGCGCCGATGACGAGTTGTGCGAGTCCGATCGCGACCATCTGCTCGACGTCGTCGCCGTCACGCTCCGCCACCTCCGCGCCCGGAAGAGGTGAGCCGGTGACGCTGCGACGCGGCTTCAAGAAGGAGGCCAGGGAGCTCGCCGAAGAGGTTCGCGCCGAACTCGGCATCGACGCGCTCACCCCGCTCGATCCGTACGCACTGGCCGAGCTCTACGGCATCGAAGTGTTCGACCTGACCCACCCGGATCTGCCCCCGGATTCCGTGCGGCACCTGACCGAGGTCCGCCCGCACGTCTTTTCCGCGGCGCTGGTGCCGCTGGCACCCAGTGGCGCGATCATCATCGAAAACCACGTGCACCATCCGCGACGGCGCCGCTCCACCATGGCCCACGAGATGGCCCATGTCCTGCTCGAACACCCCTTCAGCCTGATGCTGACCGACGAAGGGGGCTGCCGCTCCGCGGTCGCCGCTCTCGAAGAGGAGGCCACGGAGCTGTCCGGGGAGTTGCTGATCCCCACCGGGGGCGCTCGGGTCGCGGCGTTCCGCGGCTGGTCCGATCAAGTGGTGGCGAGCCGGTTCCGGGTCAGCCTGCGCATGGCGCGATGGCGCATGAACGTCAGCGGCGCGCGGCGCATCGCCTGTCGTTGGCGAGATCGCCGCACCCGGGGTGAAGTTTCCGCGGCGCGGTAATCCACAGGTTTGTGCACAGGTGGGGACAACCGTGTCCACAAACGACATCGAACCAACCGCCTTGGCGGTCCGCCGACCGAACGAGAGCGGATAAACCTGTCGACCGGGTGATCCCACCGCGAGCGGGATCACCCGCTACGGAGGTGGCAATCCGTCCACTGTGGACAGACTTCTCCGCGATCCCGGTCGTGGGTCGCCGAAACGACTGGTCGAGCTCAACACCGGGTCCGTCGGTGCCGATAGCCACACCAGCTATCCGGAAACCCCGATCCGGCGGAGGCACCACCGTGCTCAAAACCAGTTCCCTCTGGCGATCCCTGGCCGCGCTGACCGCGGCCATCCTCGTCCTGGTCCCGTTTCCCAGCCAAGCGGCCCCACCGCAGCCCATACCGCCGCCCCCGGCGGGACCACCGCACCCGATGACCGACATCACGGCCTCGGACGCGCAGTACTTCAGGCTGACCTGGAGGCCCGACTCGCTGGCGGGTTCGATCGGAAACCTCAAGAGGTTCCACAGCACCACCCCGCTGACGACGCTGACACCCCAACAACTCGTCACCACCATCGCGGCCGGTGGCCCGTTGGTCAGGCACGCCACCCAGCAGTGCCCGCAGGCGCTGGTGCCCCCTCCGCCGCAGGTCACTGAGGGCGCGATCTTTCCCCCGATGAGGAAGCCCGCGGACTGGTACTGCCTCGACCACACTGATTCGGGTGACCCGAACGTGCAACCCGTCGGGCCCGACAGGCACCTTCCCGGCTGGTCGCTCCAGGGCATCAGCGGCAGCGAGGACACCGCCACTGGCGTGCCGCGCACCGTCGCCGGTCACAAGGTCTTTCTGCTGTCCTGGTACCACAACAACGCGGCGGGGCACAACGACGGTTCCCGGCTGACCTTTCTGTTGCAGGATCCCAAGAACACCCGGGGCAACTACCTGCACGTCGGTCTGGTCCAGTTGTCCGGCAGCACGACGAATCCGAGTTTCCGGCCGCTGCGCACCCATGCGGACGGCGTCGTCTGGTACCGCGACGCCACCACCGACCGCCTCTACGTCGCCGACCCGGACCGAGGGCTGCTGGCGTTCGACATGAACAAGATCCTTGATCTCGGCATGACCGTCGACCCGCGTGCCCCCGGCTTCCGCTACGTGCTGCCGGAGGTCGGTCTGTGGGGCACCCGGGGCGGGCCGTGCAACAGGACGCTGACGGCCGGAGAGACCGGATTCGTGCCGCGCCCGCACGTACCCTGCTACAACTACGCCTCACTGGACACCAGCGTCACGTCCTACCAGTTCGTCACCGGCGAGTACTGCCGGCTTCGGATCCACGACCAGCCGTCCTGGTGTCCGTCGCGGCTGGCCCGGTGGCGGATCAGCGACATCCAGAACTGGACCCCGAACACGACCATCGAGGCCGTCCAGGTGTTCACCCAGCCGGCGACGAGCGTGCAGGGCGCCGCGTCGTACAACTTCTCCGGGGGTCCGTCGGTCTGCTACTACTTCAACAGCAGCCGGGGGAGGAACAATCTGGGCTGGCTGTTCACCGACCGGCCGGACATCACCGCCCCACCAAACTACGAACACGGCGGTGTCGGTCTGCAGGACCTCTACGTCGAGTCCGAAGAACACCAGTTGTGGACCGTCACCGAATGGCCGGGCTACGGGAAACGGATCCTGTACGGGATCGCCCCACCACCCCCATTGTGCCCGTAGCACCCGTCGTGCTCACCGGGGGCACGACGGCGTTCCGCGGCTGGTCCGATCAAGTGGTGGCGATCCGGTTCCGGGTCAGCCTGCGCGTGACGCGATGGCGCATGAACGTCAGCGGCGCGCGGCGCACCGCCCGTCCGCTGGCGAGATCGCCGCACCCGCGGTGAAGTTTCCGCGGCACGGTAATCCACAGGTTTGTGCACAGGTGGGGACAACCGTGTCCACAAACGACACTGGCCGCTCGCGGACGGCCCGGTGGCCGCGCGAGTGCGGATAAACCTGCCGAACGGGTGATCCTGCCCGAAGTGGGATCACCCGCAGCGGAGGTGTTGGAGCCCAATGTGGACCCCAACTGCCACGGCGAAGATCTCCGTCAGACGTACAGAGGCACCTGCTGCCCCTCGGGAACTCCACCGGCGTCGCAGACCTTGTTCAGTTCGGACTGGTAATACAGCACTCCGATGCCGAAGACCAGCATGAGAAGCAGGCCCGCGACGGGGGAACAGGTGGGCTGGAGACCGGCCGCACGCTGCGCGTTCCGGATCCGCGTCCCGCAGTTGTACAAACTCACCAGGGGAGCGATGACCGTCCAGCCGAGGAACAGCAGCACCAGCATCGGACCGGCGACCGGCACCTGGCGCCGACGGTCGAATTCGGCCATCTCCTTGTGGATCTTGTAGTACCACACCAGCGAGTAGATGCCCAGCGTGAGGAAGGGCCACAGGAGCCACACGGCTACGGGGTTCCGCTTCTTCATCGCGATACCGGTGGCGACGGGCTGCCCCCCGACCACGCTTGACGCCGGCTGCCCCGCCATCGTCGGGGACGGCTGCTGGACGGGCTGATAGGGATCGGGCTGCGTCATGACTGTGGGTGTCCTTCCTGGACAGTGTCGTGTTCCGCGCCGGCACGGTATGTCCACTCAGGTTCCCGTGGACGCGGGACGTAGGTCGGGAACGAGACCTCGGGTGTTACTACCCCGGCTCCGTGCCGATCTCGCTGTGATCAATCCGCAACCTGGCCGGGCCCGCCCGTCAGTCCGGTCGGTACGTGAGTGCCTTGACCCGGCGGAGCACCAGGGCTGGGACCGAAGGGCGGCCTCCTCGGCCTCGTCGCGGAAGGCAGGCGATGAACACCCCCAAGCACGCCAGCATGATCGTGGCCGTGCGCTCACTCGACACGTTCCACCAAACCCTTCCCGCACAACGGAATGACCGTCGCCTCGCGTGACTGAACTGCGCGAACGCGGGAATCCGAAAATCGAAGCCTGCGGATGCGCGGATTCCGACACCTCGGAGACGGGGCGAGCCGGAAGAGGAGCATCCACGCTCGGGGTGATGAGACGTGGCGCCGATGCCCAGGATGGCACCACGCCGGTCAGATCGATTACTCGCTGAAGCGGAGTTCGGCGATGCCCGCGAGGTCGATCCCGTACCGGGTGTAGACCTTGAGCGTGTTCTCGCTGGTCAACTGGTCTTCGGCGAACCCGAGCAACTGGGCGACCCGGATGACGTCGGCGGTGGTACCTGCCTCGATTTCCAGGTAGGGCGGAATCCTGGGCCATTCATCGATCTCCAACTGCGCCCCGTCCAGGGTGAAGCTGGTGCGGCGGTTCTCCTGGTACGACCTCGGTGTGAAGCCGAGCAACCCCAGCAGCTCGTTCGTGGCGGCGAAGTCGTCGACGGTCACCTCGGTCTCGTATGTGCCGTCGATGGCGTCGCTGCGAACTTCCTTGACGCACAGGGTGGTTTCGGTGCCCGTGTCCCGGAGCCGAATCCACTTCGCGTCGTTTCCGGGGACGATGTCGTAGACGTAGCGCCGCATGAGCTTCGGCTCGCCGATCTGCCGCCCGCCCCTGGCCAGGATGCGTGCGGCCGTGGCGGCCGGGTCGATGTCAAGCACCTTGGCTTCGTGCTCGATGGGCACGGGAAAACTTCCTTTCACTGTTTGAGCTGCACGGATTGGGTTTCCTGGAGTGTGCTCGGTCGGGGTGACGGCGGTGATCGTTTCCGCGTCGACTCCCGTCGCGCCGTCGAGCTGTTCGCGCAGGATGTCGGCATGTCCGGCGTGGCGGCTGGTCTCGGGAGAACGTGGATGAGGATCTTGAACAGGGTCACCTCGGGTTCAGGCCACCACGGCACGCGGCCGGGGGCGCCGAGATCGAGGCCGGTGATCGTCGCATCGGAGTGTTCCCACACGCGCCGGTAGCGGTCGATGATCTGGGTGCGTGTCTCGTGCTCGGTCGCCCACATGTCGGTGCCGCGCTCGGGCAGGGGTTCGGGGAACGGCCGCGAGAAGACCTCGCCGAAGTACCTGGCCTCCCAGATCGACAGATGCTTGATCAGGCCGAGCAGTTTGGTCCCGGTGGTGGTCAGCGATCACAGGACAACAGCTTGCCCCAAAGCCGGCTTGCGCTGAGGCTCCTCCGCAGGAAATGTTTTGATGGCTGGCCTCAGGGCGGCGAAGATCTTGACGTGGGTTCTGCCTCCAACCCAGGCCTGCACAGGTTTCGGGACCAGCGGTGGACAAGCTGGGACTTCGTCTCGACGGCCGATGAGGTACTGGTGCATTGCCCCCGTTGCGATGGCTGCGCCAAGGTGGTGCACCTCCCACGGCATGGCCAGGGTTCGAGCCTACGACGGCTCGTCTGTACCGCTTGCGGCTATGCCTCTGACAAACGTCTGGCTGGCCCTGGGGCGCTCCCCAACGTGTTGTACCGTCCCGAGCTGCGCGGGACGGTTCGTGATCCCTTTTTCCGGCTCCCCTTGTGGCTGCAGACCGACTGCCGTGGACATGTGCTCTGGGCCTACAACCAACGGCACCTGGACTACCTGGAAGCGTTCGTCTCCGCTCGCCTCCGGCTGCGGTCACAGCCTGATCTCGATACCGCCCGGCACCGTCGGATGACGATGACCGCGAAGCTGCCGAGGTGGCTCAAGTCGGCGAAGAACCGGGAGGCCGTCCTGCACCGCATCGCCAGGCTTCGCAGCTCCGTCCAGCCCGCATAGCCGAGGCCGCACCTGGCTGGCCTCCACGGTCCGGGAAATCGCGGACCAGCTCGGCCACAAGCGGGTGAGTATGACCCTCGACACCTACTTCGAACGGAAGCAGGCAAGCCCCAAGGCGGCCGAGCTGCTGCGAGTGATCGGCGAATAAAGTGTGGGAAAAGTGTGGTGTTGATCTCGGACGGCCGTACGGCCATGATCACCCGGGAAAAGCAGAGAACCCCCTGTCACCAGGGGGTTCTCCGTATTGCTGTCTCAACCAGACGTGCGCCCGAAGGGATTCGAACCCCTAACCTTCTGATCCGTAGTCAGATGCTCTATCCGTTGAGCTACGGGCGCTTGTTCAGTTATTAACTTAGCATCCGGCGAACCGGCGCTGAGCGGAGGCTCCGGGATTTGAACCCGGGAGGGGGGGTTACCCCCAACCGCATTAGCAGTGCGGCGCCATAGACCAGACTAGGCGAAGCCTCCCGATCAACGACCACTGCTTGGATAGAGTACACATCCCCTTTTGACCCCGGCAAAGCACCCCCTCATCGGTGCAGCAGGCGCATCAACCAGCGGGAACGCCCGCCAAGGCCCTCGGCCTCGAAGACGGCGATGCCGACGCGCGGGAGTTCGCGGACGCCCGGGTAGACGAGGTACCGGGGCACCCAGCGGGGCTGGAACTTCGCGTTGAACCGGTAGAGGGTCTCGATCTGGATCCAGCGGGACATCCAGCCCAGCACCTTCGCCGACATCCGGGCGACCGGGCCGGCGCCTATGCGGCGGCCCTGTTCGATGAGTTTCCGGAAGGCGGCGAAGTTCAGGGAGACATATCTCACCCCGAACTCGCCCGCGACGAGCAGCAGTTCGGAGATCATCAGCTCGTTCACGCCGTTGTCCGCGCTGCGGTCCCGGCGCATGACGTCCAGGGACAGCCCCTCCTTGCCCCACGGCACGAACTGCAGCAGCCCTCGGATCCGTCCGTTCTGCTCGGCCGTCACCAGGATCGAGCCGGGGTCTCCCAGGCGGCCCAGCGCCATGGAGAAGCCCCGTTCGGTGTCGCTGCTACGCCAGTTCGCGGCCAGGGCCCCCAGCTCGGCGAGCTCACCCGCGGCCAGGTCCTCGGCCCGCTGCACCCGTACCGTGTAGCCGGCCCGTTTGGTGCGCGACACGGCCTGCCGCACGCCCCGCATGACCCGCCCGTCCAGGGTGAAGGTGTCCGCGTCCACCACGGCCTCGTCGCCGATCTCCAGCACGTCCAGCCCGTATCGCGCCCACACGGTCGCACCCAGTTCGGAGCAGCCCATGGCGGCGGGCACCCAGCCGTGCCGTCGGCACACGGCCAGAAACTCCTCGATACCTCCGGGCCAGGCCTCGCTGTCGCCCAGCGGGTCCGCCGAGGCCACCGCGGCCCCGGCTATCACCCGGTAGGTGACGGCGGCCTTCCCCGTCTTCGAGAACACGACGAACTTGTCGTCCCGCAACGCGAAGTAGCCCAGCGAGTCCCGGTCCCCGTGTTCGGCCAGCAGTTGCGCCAGCCGGTCCTTCTCCCCCACCGAGAGGTGCGGGGCCGGTTCCGCCGAGCGCAGCAGGAAGTACGCCGCGAGCAGCACCGCGCCGAGACCGAACAGCAGACCCACCGAAGTGGTCAGGTCGTCCATCCATGTGACACGGAACACGGCGGGGCCGCTGATCCCCGCCAGTGCCAGCGCCGCGTCGGAGAGCCGGTCCTGGAAGGACATCGGCTCCACCACGCTGTGTGGCGCGACCGACAGCAAGGCGAAGTTGATCACAACGCCGGCGACGGCGAGTTGCACGAACACCCGTACCGCCCGCCACCGCCCGGTCACCGGATCCGGCAGGGCGATGAAGTACCGCCGGTTCGCGATCAACGTCACCGCCAGCGCCACCGACACCAGCCCCGCACCGACGATGTGCCGCAGCCCCAGGTGCGACAGCGCCAGCAGCAGGCTCGCCGCCAGAGCCAGTTGCCACGCCCGCTGCTTCCGGCGGCGAAGCCCGGCGGCGAGCATCATCAACAGCACACCGGTGACCAGCACCACGGCCGCCGCCGCGGTGGTCGCCTCCTGCGGCAGCTCCAGCCACTCGGCGACGTGACCCCGCAGCCCCCTGCGCCCCGCGGGCAGCACGACGGACACCACCGCGATCAGCCCCACCAGCCTGGTCACCCAGGTGATCGCGGTCACCGCGGCCGTGCCGGACAGCCGCCAGAGGGCCGGTTCCTGCTTCTCCCCTGTCAACGCCCTCCCCACCAACCGTTCGCCCCCTCATCTCCCCCCGGCCAGTTCGACGAACGGCCGCAGCGCATCCGGATTGGCCAGTGCATCCCGGCTCACCGCCCGTTCGGGCGCCATTCCGGCCAGGATCTTCTTCACCGGAACCTCGCACTTCTTACCGTTCAGGGTCCGGGGCACTTCAGCCACCTCGACGAACCGGTCCGGCACATGCCGCGGCGACAGGACCGCCCGCAGTTCCTCGCGCACTGCCTGCTCCACCTCGGCCAAGATCGCGCCGGGCGCCATCACCACGAAACACAGCAGCTCACCGTCGGTATTCCCGGCGCCGGAGGTGTCAATCACCAGCGAGTCCGCGATCTCTTCGAAACCCTCGACCACCCGGTAGAACTCGGCGGTCCCCATGCGCACCCCGCCCCGGTTGAGGGTGGAGTCGCTACGGCCGTAGATCACCGCGGAGCCGCGCGTGGTGATCCTGATCCAGTCCCCGTGCCGCCATTTGCCCGGGTAGTACTCGAAGTACGCCGCCCGCAGCCGCGAACCGTCGGGATCGTTCCAAAAGAACACCGGCATGGACGGCATCGGCCGGGTCACCACGAGTTCCCCGACCTCCTCGACCACCTCGTTGCCGTCCTCGTCGTACGCGCACACGGCCGCACCCAGCGCCCGGCAGGACAGTTCCCCGAGCCACACCGGGACGTCTGGGGCGGAGCCGACGAACGCGGCGCACAGGTCGGTGCCGCCCGACACCGAGCAGATCTGCACCTCCGGACCGATCTTCTCGGCGATCCACCGGAATCCTTCGACGGACAGTGGAGCCCCGGTCGACCCGATCGCCTTCAGCGCCGACAGGTCGTACCGGGCGCCCGGCTCGAGGTGCGCCTTCAGGCAGCTCTGGATGAACGGCGCCGAGGTGCCGAAGTAGGTGATGCGAAGCCGTTCCGCCAGCCGCCACAGCGCATCGAGATCGGGATGCCCCGGGCTGCCGTCGAACAGCACGACCGTGGCGCCGACCAGCAGGCCCGCGATGAGGAAGTTCCACATCATCCAGCCGGTGGTGGTGAACCAGAAGAACACCGAACCGGGGCCGAGATCCATCTGCAGCGACAGGGCCTTCAGATGCTCCAGCACGATCCCGCCGTGCCCCTGCACGATCCCCTTGGGCAGGCCGGTGGTTCCGGACGAGTAGAGCACCCACAGCGGGTGGTCGAAGGGCACCGGCTCGAACGCTAGTTCCGAGCCCTGGTGCGCGTCCAGCAGCGCGTCCCAGGACAGGGCCCCATCGAGCCCGCCGCCGTCCACGTAGTCGACGAGTACGGTCGCGGTGAGGGACGGGATTTCGCCGCGCAGCCGGTCGATCGTCGGCCGGACGTCGAACCTTCGTCCATTGTAGACATACCCGTTGACCGCGACGAGCACCTTCGGCTCGATCTGGGCGAACCGGTCCGCCACCGCCCGCACCCCGAAGTCGGGGGAGCAGGACGACCAGATGGCGCCGAGGCTCGCCGAGGCCAGGAAGGCGATCAGCGTCTCCGGGCAGTTCGGCGCGAGCGCGACCACGCGGTCTCCCTTGCCCACCCCCAGTCCGGCCAGCGCGGCGCGGGCCGCGGCGACCCGGGCCCGCAACTGCCCGAAGGTGAGCTCGCCACCGGCGCCGTCCTCACGCGCGAAGATCACGGCGAGTTCGTCGTCGCCCTTGGCGGCTCCGGCCACCCCGCCGCTCAACGCGTGCTCGGCGTAGTTCAGCGTGGCCCCGGGAAACCACTTCGCGCCCGGCATGCTCGCGTCGGCGAGCACGTCGCTGGCCCGGGCATGCCACCGCACACCGAGAAACTCGGCGACCCCGCCCCAGAAACCGGTGGGATCGCCTACCGAGAACCGCCACAGCTCGTCGTAGTCGGAAACAGCGACACCGCGCTCGGTGCGCAGCCATTCGCGGAAGGCGCGAATCCGCGACCGGTCGACCTGTTCCGGGGTGGGACGCCAGAGAACCTCGGGGATGTCAGTGACAGCGGGGGATTGAGTGGCATCGGTCACAGGCTGAGGGTACGTCAGCGGAGGTGCGCGTCGAACCAACTCAAGGTGCGCTGCCACGCTTCGACCGCGGCCTTCGGATCCGCGTCGAAGCGGTGGTTGGCACCCGGATAGCGCACCACGTTCGTCACCGCGCCGGACTTCGCCGCGGCCTCCCGCAGGAGCTCCACCTCGGCCGCCGCCGATTCGTCGCCCGCGTCACCGAAGATGCCGAGCCACGGACTGGTCAGCCGGCTCGCGATCTCCGTCAGCGCGGCCAGTTCCTTGCCGCCCTGGCCACCGACGCTCACGGCCGCGCCGAGCATGCGGTCCGCGGCCACCATCAGTGCCGCCGTGCCGCCCAGGTCGAATCCGACCACCCCGAGCAGATCGGCGGGCACCCCGCGGTCCACGAGCCAGGCGAGGGTGATGTCCGTCGCGGCCAGCACCTGCTCCCGTACCGCTTCGCCCTCGATCCGCGGCGCGGCCGCGAGCCAGCCCTCGGCGGCCAGGCTCGCGATCAGCAGTCGCACACCGTCGGTGACCCGGTCCGCCTCGTGTAGCACGACCAGCCCACCGCGAACCACGTTGTCGGGTTCGGCGTAGGTCAGTTCGATCGCGCGGCCGTCCTCACGCTGGTAGTGCTCCGTGTGCGTCTGGGTCATCCCTCTACTCAACCATCCGGGAGTGAACAGAAGTCAACTTTCCGTGTCACTGAGGCCACACGTTAACGTGACTACAGCAGCTTTTCCCCCAGAAGGAGCAAGCAATGCCCGTGCAGCCCCGTGCCGATCTTCATTCGCTGCCCAGCTATGTCGCCGGGAAAACCGTGCCGGGCGCGGTGAAGCTGTCCAGCAACGAAACGCCCGGGGGCCCGCTGCCGAGCGTCGCCAAGGCGATCGCGGAAGCGACCGCCGACATCAACCGCTACCCGGACATCAGCGTGGGGAAGCTGGCGCGGCGGCTGGCCGAAAAGCTGTCGTTGCCCAGCGAGCAGGTGTCGGTGGGCTGCGGCTCGGTCGCGCTGTGCCAGCAACTGGTGCAGGCGATGTGCGCGCCCGGCGACGAGGTGCTGTTCGCCTGGCGCTCCTTCGAGTCCTACCCGATCGTCAGCCAGATCGCCTCCGCGGTACCGGTCACCGTGCCGCTCGACGCCGGGCACCGGCACGACCTGACCGCGATGGCCGCCGCGGTCACCCCGAAGACCCGCGTCGTCTTCGTCTGCAACCCGAACAACCCGACCGGCACCGCGGTGCGACGCGAAGAACTGGAACGGTTCCTGGACGCCGTGCCTTCGAACGTGCTCGTCGTCCTCGACGAGGCGTACCGGGAGTTCGTCACCGACGCGGACGTGCCGGACGGCATGGACTACGTGCGCGGCCGCGACAACGTCGCCGTCCTGCGCACCTTCTCGAAGGCGTACGGGCTCGCCGGGCTGAGGGTGGGCTACTTCGCCGGTCCGGCGGCGGTCGCCGAGGCGGTGCGAAAGGTGTACGTGCCCTTCAGCGTGAACACGCTCGCGCAGATCGCCGCGATGGCCTCCCTCGACGCCGAGGACGAACTGTTCGCCCGGTGCCGGACGCTCGTGACCGAACGCGACCGCGTGCGCACCGAGCTGATCGAGGCCGGGTACGAGGTGCCCGAGACCCAGGCGAACTTCGTCTGGCTGCCGCTGGGCGAACGGGCGATGGACTTCGCCGAGCACGCACTGGCCAACAAGGTCGTGGTGCGGGCCTTCGCCGGTGACGGCGTGCGCGTGACGATCAGCCACCCGGAGGAGAACGACCTCTTCCTACACGCCGCGCGCAGCTACCGCAGGACGAGCTGAACGATCGCCGCCAGACCGACGACCACGATCACGGCGCGCAGCGCGGCCGGGGGCAGGCGCCTGCCGATCCTGGCGCCGAGCTGCCCGCCCACGGTTGAGCCGACGGCGAGCAGCCCGACCACCGGCCAGCTGATCGGCGCCACGAACGCGTAGACCGTGCCCGCCACCACGTTGACCACGGCGGCGAGCACGTTCTTGATGCCGTTGAGCCGCTGCAGCGAATCGGTGAGCAGCATGCCCATCACCGCCATCATCATGACGCCCTGCGCGGCGGTGAAGTAGCCGCCGTACACGCCGATCAGGAAGATCAGCGCCATCAGCAGCGGCCCGCCGTGGGCCGGGGCGTCCGGATGGCGTTCCCGGCGCCGTGCCACCCACACCGCGACGCGGGGCTGCACGATCACCAGCACCACCGCGATGCCGACCAGCACCGGAACCACCGCTTCGAAGGCGTTCGGCGGCAATGACAGCAGCAGCGCGGTGCCGCCGAGCGCGCCGAACAACGACGGCACGCTGTAGCGGACCAGCCGCCGCCCCTGTCCGGCGAGCTCGTGGCGGTAGCCGATGGCCCCGCTGATCGTGCCGGGCGCCAGCCCGATCGCGTTCGAGGTGGTGGCCGTCAGCGGCGGGTAGCCGAGCGCCACCAGCGTCGGGAAGGTGACCAGGGTGCCCGAGCCGACGACCGCGTTGATCGTCCCGGCCCAGACCCCGGCGAGCAGGATGAGCAGCGCGTGCCACCAACTCATCGGGCGGACACGCCGCGGCCACCGGTGAGCACGTCCTTGAATCGCACAACCATGCCCCCATCGAACAGCACGTTTCGTATTTACTACCAGTGGGTATCCCGGTTACATGCAGACGACGATGTTGCGACCCTTGGTGACCGCCCCGGGCCCGTTCACGTCCGTCTACTTCGAGGACTCGCACGACACCGAGGACGCCGCGAAACAGCTCGAACTGAAGCTGCGCGACCTGTGCGAGCAGCTGCGTGCCCTGCATGCCCCGGACGCGTCCGTGCACGCGATCGAGAACGCGGTGCGTAAGGGACCGCATCCGTCCGGGCGGAGCGGGCGCGCGCTGCTGGCCACGGGCGGCTCGGTCGTGGTGGACGAGCGGCTGACGGAGCCGCCCGCGGCCCCGCTCACCCGCGTTTCCGATCTTCCGTACCTGCTCCCGCTCACGCGTTACGCCGAACCGGGGCTCAAGCATGTGGTCGCGATGGTCGATCAGGTCAATGCCAGGGTCACGGCGTTCGACGAGCACGGCCGCGAGATCGGGGCCGAGGCGGTCAGCACCCAGGACCACCCGGTACACCGGACCCGCGGAGGCGGCTGGGCGCAGTACAGCATCCGGGAACACACCGAGGAGACCATCCGACGCAACGTGACCGAGATCGCCGAGGAAATCACTCGGCTGGCCGAGTGCACCGAGGCCGAGATGATCCTGCTGGTCGGCGAGATCCAGGGTCGCCGGGCGGTGCACGAGGCGCTGCCCGAGCGACTGCGAGGGATCACGCAGGAGGTCACCCATGCCGACGTGGTGGACGGTCTGGTTTCCGCGACGAAACAGCGCCGGCTGGAGGCGGTGCTCGACCGCTTCCGGACGGAGATGGGCCGCCCGGACGGGCTGGCCGTGCAGGGACTCGAGGGCGTGACCGCCGCGCTCGTCGAGGGCAACGTGGAGACGCTGTTGATCAGCGATCCAGGTGACGAAATGGTCTGGACCGGGGTCGTGCCCACCCAGATCGCGGTCACCGAGGCCGAGCTGAGCGCGCTCGGCGCGGCCCAGGCGCACCAGCGCCGCGCGGACGAAGCGGTGCCGGTGGCGGCGATCGCCGTCGGCGCGGACCTCGTCGGAGTGGACAGTGATCTCACCGAGGGTTTCGGTGCGATCCTGCGGCACCGGTGACGAGGCCGGTCTTGCCGACCGCAACTACACAAAGCTGTCGCCCGGAGACGACACCGGGCAAAGGTAACCCGTTAGAGGCATCATGGTGCGCAGGCAGTATTCGGACTACGGCGAGGTGAAAGTGGCCGACTGGGAACCCCCGCCCCTGCACGCGCACAACGACATCGAACTCTGGCTCGGCGCCGACCTGGTACACCTGCCGATCGTGCGCTCCGTGGTGGCGACCGTCGCCACCCGGGCCGACTTCGACCTCGACGCCATCGCCGATCTCCGGCTGGCGGTCGACGAGGCCTGCTCGACGCTGATCACCCGGGCCGTCCCGGGCAGCACCATGCGGTGCCGGTTCACGGTGACCGACGAGGAGTTGCGGTTCACCGGATCGGTGCACTCCACGACCGACAGTGCGCCCAGCACGAAGTCTTTCGGGTGGCGCGTGCTGACCACGTTGACCGACTCGGTCGACACCCACGTCACTTCGAACGGTCATCAGGGTCACCAGGTGGACATCGAACTCGCCAAGCGGCGCATGGTGGCGGATTCGCCAGGGGCGGGCGCGTGACCGGCTCCCGAGCCGAACCAGCACAGCCCACGTCGTCGAACGAGTACGAGCACCTCAGCCCGCTGTTCGATGAGCTCGCCGCCCTCGACGAAAACGATCCCCGGCGGGCCGAGCTCCGGGACGAGCTGGTGACCGGGCACCTGCCGCTGGCCGAGCACATCGCCCAGCGCTTCTCCGGCCGCGGCGTGGCCAAGGAAGACCTGGTCCAGGTGGCCACGGTCGGGCTGATCAACGCCGTGGACCGGTTCGACCCCACCCGGGGCTCGGACTTCCTGTCCTTCGCGGTGCCGACCGTGATGGGCGAGGTGCGGCGGCACTTCCGGGACACCGGCTGGCTGGTGCGGGTCCCGCGGCGGCTCAAGGAGCTGCACCTGTCGATCTCCAGCGCGAACACCGAACTCGCGCAGCGGCTCGGGCGGGCCCCGACCCCCAGCGAGATCGCCACGCACCTCGGCATCACGCAGGACGAGGTGCTCGAGGGCCTGGAGGCGGGCAACGCCTACCACTCGATGTCGCTGGACGAAGTGCTGTCCGGGGACACCGAGAACCTCGCGCTGGGCGACACGCTGGGTGAGGAGGACGCCGCGCTGGAAGGGGTGGAAAACCACGAAGCGCTGCTGCCGCTGATCCAGGAACTGCCCGAGCGGGAACGCAAGATCCTGGGGCTGCGGTTCGTGCACAACATGACGCAGACCCAGATCGCGGAGCGGATCGGCGTGTCCCAGATGCACGTGTCCCGGCTACTCGCCCGCACCCTGGAGCGGCTCCGCGAAGGCCTCACCGAGCAGGACGACGCCGACCCCCGCTAGCGCGGCCTACCGCCGTTTCGAGCAGTGAGAGCGGGGTATCAGGTGATCATGGAGACGCGGCCCGGCTGGCGGGAGCCCATGCTCGCGACGCTCACCCAGCGGACCTTCTCCGACCCGGGCTGGCTCTTCGAACGCAAGCTCGACGGGGTGCGCGCGATCTGTTCCCGGGCGGGCGGTGCCCCGACCCTGTGGTCGCGCAACCACAACGTCATCAGCGAGTCCTACCCCGAGATCGTCGAAGCGCTCGCCGAACGAGGCGGCTCCCATTTCGTCGTGGACGGCGAAATCGTCGCCTTCGCCGACGGGCAGACCAGCTTCGCCAAGCTCCAGCCCCGCATCCACCTCACCAACCGGCTGCGGATCAGGGCCACCGGCGTCGAGGTGTTCTACTACCTGTTCGATCTGCTGGTCTACGACCACGCCGATGCCACCATCCTGCCGTTGCGCCAACGAAAACAGTTGCTGCGCAAGGCTTTCGACTGGGGCGACCCGCTGCGTTACAGCGTCCACCGCGACACCGAGGGCCAGGAACTGTTCGACTACGCGTGCTCCCACGGCTGGGAGGGGGTGATCGCCAAGCGGGCGGACTCGCCGTACCGCGGCGGGCGGTCCGGCGACTGGCTCAAGTTCAAATGCGTCAAGGACCAGGAATTCGTGGTCGGCGGCTTCACCAAGCCCGGCGGTTCCCGCAGCGGCTTCGGTGCGCTGCTCGTCGGGTACTACGACCACGGCGTCCTGCGCTACGCCGGGAAGGTCGGCACGGGCTACCGCGAGTCGACTCTGCGCGAGCTGTCCGGCACGCTCGGCGCTCTGCTGCGCGACAGTTCCCCGTTCGGCGAACCGGTGCCGGAACGGGATCCGCGCTGGGTGGAGCCGCGGCTCGTGGTCGCGGTCCGGTTCTCGGAATGGACGAACGACGGCAGGCTCCGCCATCCGCGCTTCACCGGGCTGCGCGACGACAAGGCGGCCCGGGAAGTGGTCCGCGAACAACCGTAAGGTCCACAGTGGACAGGGACAGGCCAGGGAGAGGGCGATGGCGAGAGCGATCTGGAGCGGCTCGATCAACTTCGGCCTCGTCACCGTGCCCGTCGAGCTGTACAGCGCGACCGAGGACCACGCGGTGCACTTCCGGCAGTTCGAACGCGGCACCGCCGACCGCATCCGCTACCGGCGGGTGAACGAACGCACCGGGAAGGAAGTCGACTACGACGAGATCGTCAAGGGCTATGACCTCGGCGACGGCGAGTACGTTCTCGTCGAGCAGGACGAACTCGACGAGATCGCGCCCGGCCGGTCCCGCGCCATCGACATCGAGGGGTTCGTGGATCTCGCCGGCATCGATCCGATCTTCTTCGAGAAGAGCTACTGGCTCGCGCCGGCGAAGGAAGAGTTCGCGCACGCGTACGAGCTGCTGCTGGAGGCGATGGGCCGCAGCGGCAAGGCGGGTCTGGCCCACTTCGTGATGCGCGGCAAGGAGCACATCGCCGCCATCCGCGCCGGTCACGGCGTGCTCGAACTCGACACGCTGCTGTTCGCCGAGGACATCCGCGACCCGGTGAAGGAGTTGAGCAAACTGCCGGAGCGGCAGGAGGCCCGGAACAGGGAAATCGACATGGCGATCACCCTGATCGAGTCGATGGCCGAGGAATGGCACCCCGAGGAGTACCACGACACCTACACCGAGCGGCTGCTCAAACTGATCGAGGACAAGAAGGCGGGCCGGACGGTCAGCGTCGAGGCGGCGCCCCCGGAGCCCACCAAGGTCGTCGACCTGTTCGAGGCCCTCTCCCGCAGCGTGGAGAGCAGCAGGAGCGCTCGCGGGAAGAACGAGAAGACGGCGAAGAAGGCCACCAGGAAGGCCAAGGCCCCCGATCCGCGCGAGCTCAGCAAGGCGGAACTCGACCGCATGGCCCGTGAGCTCGACGTCAAGGGCCGGTCGAAGATGTCCCGCGCCGAACTGGAGAAAGCGGTGCGCGCGGCCCGGCCGTCGCGCCGCCGCGCGTCCTGAGGGATCCGGCGGAATCCGCACCGGAATCCTTCCGGCACGGAATACCATCACCGGGTGCGTAGAGCCGCTCGACTGGCGAGGTTCCGGGTGGTGCTGCGCACCGCACTCGGCTTCGTGCTGCTGGGTGTCGGGTCCAGTGTGCTCGGCGCCGGCGCTGTCTCCCTGCTGCTCGTCCTCGAAGGCCTCCCCTCCGACTTCGGTGACCGCAACTGGGTCTTCGTGCTCTGCGCCGCGGCCTACGTCGCGTTCTCGCTCGGGGTCGGCTCGCTGTGGATGGTGGTGCTGCACCGCCGTACCGCGGTCTGGTTCGCCGTCGGCCGACGACCGACACCGGCCGAGGCCGAACGCGCCCTGCGCCTGCCCCGGCACATGGCACTGGTCAGCGGATCGCTGTGGCTCGGCGGCACGATCGTGCTCGGTGGGATCACGCCGCTCCTCGCCTCGTGGCCCGACAGCATCGGCGTGGCCCTGACCGTCGGCCTCGGCGGGCTGCTCACCGTCGGACTGATGTACCTGGCCACGGAGTGGGTGAGCCGTCCGATCCTGATCATGGCGCTCGAGGTGAACCCGCCGCAGGACGGCCCTTCGGTCAGCGTGCTGGCCCGGCTCGTGCTGACCTGGGGCGTTGCCAGCGGCGTCCCGCTGCTCGGCGTGCTCATCCTCGCCGCCCCGCCGAACCTCGGCCGCGCCGACAACGCGGGCAGCCTTATCGTGCTCGCCGTCGTCGGTCTCGGCACTGGCGCGTTCGGCACCGCACTGCTGGCCCGTGCCGTCGCGGCCCCGCTCGACCGGCTTCGGCTCGCGGTCGGCGAGGTGGCCAAGGGCCGTACCGACATCGAGGTCCAGGTCGACGACGTCAGCGAGATCGGGCAACTGCAGGTTTCGGTGAACAGCATGGTCGCCGGGCTGCGCGAGCGGGATCGGATGCGAGACCTGTTCGGCCGCCACGTCGGCAACGACGTGGCGCGCCACGCCCTCGAACACGGGGCGTCGCTCTCCGGCGACGTGCGGGAGGCCACGGCCCTGTTCGTCGATGTCGTCGACTCCACCGCGCTCGCCTACCGGATGCCTCCCGAGGAACTGGTCGGCAAGCTCAACCGGCTGTTCGCCTGCGTGGTCGCCGCGGTGGACGCCCGTGGCGGCCTGGTCAACAAGTTCCAGGGCGACGCCGCGCTCTGCGTTTTCGGCGCCCCCACACGACTCGCCGATCCGACGACCGCCGCGCTGTCCGCCGCCAGGGAGATCCGGGACGCGGTCCGCGAAGCCGGCGAGCTCGACCTCGGCATCGGGGTGGCGTGCGGCCCCGTGTTCGCCGGCCAGCTCGGCACCCGCAGCCGCCTCGAATACACCGTCATCGGCGATGCGGTCAACGAAGCGGCACGCCTCACCGAGCACGCCAAGAAGGTGCCGGGACGGATCCTGGCCAGCGACGCGGTACTCGAAGCGTGCTCACCGACCGAACGGGAGCACTGGTCGGCGCATCGCAAGCTCCGCCTGCGGGGGCGCAGCGCCCCCACCATCACCTGGACGGCTTGGGGAAGTGCGACGGCGGACCACCCGGCGCGGCTCGGCCTTGACGGCACCGGACCTGGGTGAATCGGCCCGGTCAATCGGCCTGGCCGGGTTTGACGTCGGGCCAGGTCAGCACCGTGGAACCCCAGGTCAGCCCGGCGCCGAACGCGGTGAGCAGCACCCGGTGCCCCGGCAGCAGGCTCCCGTCGGCACACGCGTCGGCGAGCGCGAGCGGGATCGACGCCGCGCTGGTGTTTCCGGTGTGGCCGATGTTCACGACGACCCGATCCTCGGGCAGGCTGAGCTGCTTGGCCGTGGCCAGCAGGATGCGCAGGTTCGCCTGGTGCCCCACGAACCGGTCCACCTCACCGACCTCGAGTCCGGCGCGCTCGAGCACCGCCTTCGCCGACTCCGCCATGCGTGCGCAGGCATGCCGGAATACCGTGGTCCCCTGCATCGTGACGTAGTGGTCGTGCGGATCGTCCGAGGCCCGCCGCTTGGCCCCGCCCGCGGGCACGATCAGCAGGTCCGCCAGCTCGCCCTGGCTGTGCAGGTCGAACGGGCCGAGCGCTCCCGGCTCCTCGGCCGAACCGGCACGCAGCACCACGGCACCGGCCCCGTCGCCGAAGATCGGCACGGTGCTGCGGTCCGCCGGATCGCAGTAGCGGCTGAACGCGTCCGCCCCGATCACCAGGACCCGCTCGGCGGTACCGCCTGCGATGAGCCCGCCCGCGGTGGCCAGTGCGTAGACGAAACCACTGCACACCGCGTTCACGTCGAAGGCCGGTATCCCGCTCAGCCCCAGCGCGGCCGCGACCTGCGGCGCGCTGGCCGGGCACAGGTGGTCGGGCGTGGCGGTGGCCAGCACGAGCGCGTCCACCACGTCGGATCCCGCACTGCGCAGGGCATTGCCACCCGCGTGCACGGCCATGTCCACTGTGGACGTATCCGGATCGGCGATGCGCCGCTCACGGATGCCGGTCCGGGTCCGGATCCACTCGTCCGAGGTGTCCAGCCGCTCGGAAAGCTCGTCGTTGCTCACTATTCGCGGCGGCAGCCAGGCGCCAAGGCCCGCAACGACAGCCGAGTGCCCGTTGGTCATGCAACGGTTGTAGGGGCTACCCCTGGGTAGACCGGTCAGTTGTGTTCCAGGTCACCATGCCCTACCCGATAGAGGGAGTGCGCCATGGAATAGCGGCCATAATCCGTCCGCTATCGGCCGTACGCTTCGATCATGAAGGTTCTCGGCACCCGTGCGCTGAACCGCGCCCTGCTCGCGCGGCAGTTCCTGCTCCAGCGGGTGAAGCTGTCCCCGCTGGAGGCCGTCCACCAGCTCGCCGGGCTGCAGGCGCAGGCGCCGTTCCCGCCGTACTTCGGCCTCTGGTCGCGGCTGCACGAGTTCTCCCCTGACGACCTGGCCCGGCTGCTGCTGGACCGGTCGGTGGTGCGCATCGTGCTCATGCGGGGCACGGTGCATCTGGTCACCGCCGACGACTGCCTGCGGCTGCGCCCGCTCGTCCAGCCGATCATGGACCGCGACCTGCGGACCAACACCTCCCACGCACGCTCCCTGGCCGGAATGGACCTCGAGGAGCTGTCCGCCGAAGCGCGACGGCTGCTGGCCGAAGAGCCGCGCACCGGCGTCCAACTCGGCACGCTGCTCGCCCGCCGCTGGCCCGACCGGCCCCCGGCGTCGCTGTCGCACGCCGCCCGAGGCCTGCTGCCGCTGGTCCAGATACCGCCGCGCGCGGTCTGGGGACGCAGCGGGAAACCGACCTACGCGACCGCCGAGGACTGGCTCGACCGCCCGCTCGACGCCAAGACTTCCCTGGAGGAGATGGTTTTGCGCTACCTCGCCGCCTTCGGTCCCGCGTCGGTCGCCGACATCCAGGCCTGGAGCGGGCTCACCCGGCTCGGCGAAGTCGTGGAACGGCTCCGGACCCGCCTGCTCGTGTTCCACAACGAGCAGGGCCGCGAGCTGTTCGACCTCCCCGAGGCGCCCCGGCCCGATCCCGAAACACCGGCCCCGCCCAGGTTCATCGCCGAATACGACAACCTCCTGCTTGCCCACGCGGACCGCGGCCGCGTCCTCTCGGAGCAGATGAGGAGGCAAGTGCTGACGACGCCGAACGCAGTCATCCCCGGCACTGTTCTGGTCGACGGCTTCGTCCGCGGCAGGTGGCGCATTGAACGGGAACGGGGTACCGCCACCCTCGACGTCGAGTTGCACGGCCGCATCCCCAAGCCGGACCTCGCGGCCCTCGACAGCGCCGGAGCGGACCTCCTGCGGTTCGCCGCCCCTGGTGAAATCCATCGCACCCGGTTCACCGCACCGGCCTGAACCCCCCTGGAGAACGCGCATTCTTGGCTACCATGCGAGAGTGCCCGCCGCCGACCTCGACCAGCTCGACCTCGCCATTCTCAGCCGACTGCAGGAGGACTCCCGGACCATCGCCGAATCCATCGGCGCCCAGGTGGGCCTGTCGGCCGCGGCGGTACAGCGTCGCATCAAGCGGCTACGGGAGGCCGGGGTGATCAGCCGAGAGGTCGCCGTGATCGACCCGAAGGCGGTCGGGGTGGACATGACCTTCGTCGTGAGCGTCGAAATGGAGCGCGAACGGATCGACGTGCTGGACGCCTTCCGCAAGCAGGTGCTGGCCGATCCGGCGGTCCAGCAGTGCTACTACGTCACCGGCTCGGCGGACTTCATGCTGCTCGTCACCTGCCGGGACATGACGGCGTTCGAAGCGTTCACCCGGCGGACCTTCTTCGAAAATGAGGAGGTCCGGCACTTCACCACCAGCGTGGTGATGGACCGGGTGAAGGTCGGTCTCAGCATTCCCCTGACCGGCGGCTGACCAGGCCACTCTCCGCATGTTACAGGCAGGACACTTTTACACCGGATCGCGTGAATGTGGGACCCCGTGCATCATCATCGCCACCGAATGCCATCTCCTGGCTGTCCGATCGTTCGCGCCCCGTGAACCCTGACCGCGAGGAGTGGCACGTGAACACCGATGCCGTCAACCAGAACCAGTTCGTCACCCTGAACGGATCCCCTGCCCCCGTCCTGTCGCGACTGTCCTATGTGGGCAGCGAGCCGTTCGCCGTCAACCTCGCGTTCCGCACCGAACGGGGACGCTGGGTGGAGTGGACCTTCGCCCGCGAACTGCTGGTGACCGGTCTGTCCGAACCTGCGGGAATCGGCGACGTGCGGGTCCGCCCGGACCTCGCCACGGACGAGGACCTGCTGATCCTCGAGATCGAATCCCCGGACGGCTACGCGCTCGTGGAAATGGAGCGCGAGGATGTCGAGCGCTTTCTCGACGCCTCCGCCGAGGTCGTTCCGATCGGCGCGGAGGACAGCTACTTCGACGTCGACGCCTTCATCGCCGAGATCACGAACGTCTGACCCGACCCGTCACATCACGGCCGGCTGCTTCATGGTCGGCCGTTACCGTCTGGGGGTGAATTCTTCGGAGGAGGAACCGCCGCCGGCTTGGCGAGCCCCGTCCCGGGGTGAACACCGGTGGCTCGCCGTCACGGTCGTCGTCAGCACCCTGGTCCTTCAGTTGCTCCTGCCCAACGAGCTGGTGTTGCGCCCGGGCTGGCTCCTGCCTGCCGTGTCCGGGCTGCTGGTGGTGGCGCTGATGCTGATCAATCCCGGCCGGGTGGATCAGCGCACCCGGCTGGACCGGGGCGTCGCCCTGTCCCTGGTGGCGGCGGTCAGCGTGACCAACGGTGCCTCCGCGGTGCAGCTCGTCGAGGGGATCATCTCCGCGTCCATCACCGATCGCCCTGCGTCGATCCTGGTGAGCGCGGCGATCGTGTACTGGACCAACATCGTCGTGTTTTCGCTGTGGTACTGGGAGTTCGACCGCGGTGGGCCGGGTCAGCGGGCCACCGGCACGGCCGAATACCCGGATTTCATGTTCCCGCAGATGAGCAGCCCGGAGTTCGCGCCGAAGGGTTGGAAACCCGCCTACGCCGACTATCTGTACCTCTCGTTCACGAACGCGACGGCGTTCAGCCCGACCGACGTGATGCCCCTGCGACGGTGGGCGAAGGTGACCATGATGCTGCAGTCGTCGATCTCGCTGATCCTCGCGCTCCTGGTCGTCGCCTGGGCCATCAACGCCATCCACTCGTGATACGCGGAAGCGCTTGCGGCTCAGCGGTGACCGAATCGCGGCTGCTCGACCCCGTAAACAAACTCGGGACCGTAACCCGAGACGGGGCCGTAGCCCCAGTTGGCCAGGTCGACCCAGGAGCCCACCATCTGCTGGAACTGCTGTGCCACGGCCGACATCGGGTCTGGCATCGTGGCCGCCGCCCGGTCCAGCAGATCCACTCGGGATGGGCTGGTGGTGGCCGGTCCGGACGGTGAGGTCTTGTGGGCCACGCGCTTGGCCGGAGCGCTCGTCTCCTTGCGGTTGTCGGCGCCGTCACTGCTCGGTGTGCCGGTCGGAGTCGGCTGGGCCAACGTCCGTGTGGCCGTCGGCGGCACACTGACCTGGGTCGGTTCGTCCGCCGGTTCCTTGCCGGTGACCGCTCCGGTCGCCACGGCGGGCGCGGGGTCGCCGTCGTGGTGCCCGAAGGTTCCTCCGCCGATCCACCCGACGATCAGGAACAGCGCCGCCGCGCAGGCGAACAGCAGGTTGCGCCGCAGCCGCCGTGTCGCCGATGGACCGGGCGCATCGAAGTCCCTTTCGGGGACTACCGGCACCGGAGCCAACTCGCTCACGAGCGGACCGGCTGAACCGACCGGCTCCGGGGAAGTCGGCGGCGCGCTGGCCGCAACGATGCCCGTCCGGTCGGCGAGCTTGATCGCCGTCACGATGTCACCGGACCCGCTGCGCAGCATCGTGCGCACCAACGCCATCAGAAATCCTCCATCGCCCACCGATTGGCCGGCTTCGTCCACCTCACCGCCGATCGGCTATCACCCGACCGCACATCCGGCAAAACTCAAGGCGCGGCCGAAGCTACCAGGACGATGGGTACCCCAAGGCTGAAAGCCTCTCACTTTCCCCGATCCCGCGAAAAGATAACACTTATGGGTGATGCTTGTTGTGGCGGATCAAGCACAGCGTGACCGGAGCACCACCCAGTTGATCTTCGTCGATGAGTGACGTACTCATGTTCCACTCTCGCCGGTTTCCCACACCCACGCTGCGATCGCCACGCGATTCCTTGTCTTCAGCTTTCGCTGGATATTGACCAGATGCGTCTTCACGGTTCCCGCCGAGATGCAGAGCTTCTCGGCGATTTCCCCGTTCGTTCTCGCCTCCGCGACCAGCCGTGCGACCGCGAGTTCGCGTTCGGTGAGCGGTAGCGCGGCATCGCGCGGCGCCCGACGCGGCGCGAGGCGCCGGAACAGCTGCAGCGTGACCTGAGGACTGATGAGCATGTCCCCGGCGACCGCGGCCCGGACACCTTCGATCAGCAGCGAAGCCCCCGATCGTTTGAGCAGGAAACCGCAGGCTCCGTTGCGCACCGCGGTGTAGACGTACTCGTCGAGGTCGAAGGTGGTGACCACCACGACCCGGAGGGGATCGGCCACCGCGGGCCCGGCCAGTTCCCGGGTCACGGCGAGACCGTCCCGGCCCGGCATGCGAATGTCCGCCAGGACCACGTCGGGCCGCAGCCGACGGGCCTGGTCGATCGCGCTGTCCCCGTCGGATGCCTCGCCCACGACACTCAGGTCAGCCTGCGATTCCAGGATTCGTCGCAGATTTCGCCGCACCATCGCCTGGTCGTCCGCCAGCAGGATTCTGATCCCGCTCACACCCGCCTCCCACGGATACCGGATGCGGTCGAGGCGGCCTGTCGCCTCATCCGCCGTCCAGCGGAAGTACCGCCTGGACTCGCCAGCCTCCTGCCTCGCCCGGCCCGGCCCGGAAGGCGCCCCCGAGAGCGTGGACACGCTCGGCCAGACTCGCCAGCCCGGCACCACCGTTTCGCCGCCTGAAGACGGAGGCGCTCCGCCCGGGCCGCCCGTCATCGGTCACCGTCAGCATCACGGCCGCTCCCTCCTGCCGCACGGCGACCAGCAGACGGGTGGCCGTGGCGGCGTGTCTGCGAACGTTCGTCAAGGACTCCAGCACCACCCGATAGCCCACGTCCTCGATCTCGGGCCGTGCCTCCACCCCCTCCTCCAGGAACAGTTCGGCGCGGGTGGAGCCGACCCGGTCGAATCGTGCGATCAGTTCCGGCAACTCACGAAAACCGCGCAGGCACCCCTCGCCCATCTCGCCGCTGAGCCCGTTCTCGCGGCGAAGAAGCCGGATCGCCCGGTCCATCGACTCCAGTGCCCGGACACCGGCCTCTTCGATCCGTCTCAATGCGGTACCCGCCTCGCCGCCGACGCACTCGGACAGCTGGGCGGCCTGCGCTTCCAGCACTATTGCGGTCACCTCGTGGGCCAGCCAGTCGTGGACATCCCGTTCGAGCTGCCTGCGTTGCTCGCGTCGCGCCCATCGCACGGCCCGCACCGCGGTTTCGTCAAGCCAGCGCAGGTAAATCCCCACCGACAGGGCGCAGCCCGCCAAAAACGCCGTCCCGCAGCAGAATCCGGCGATTTCCAGCAACGGAGGAAACGTCGGGAAGGCCGGTAAGAACCGCATCGGAATCAGGGTGACCGCGACGAACACCGAGACCCCGACCGGCCACGCACGGGAAAGCGGGAGCCTTCGGACCACCTGGACCAGCAGGAGCAGCAGAAAGCCGATCTCGACGAGCATCCACGGAGCCCAATCGGGACTGACGGGATCTCGACGTGTTCCGGTATCCACAAGGGACAGTGCGGCCGAGAAGGAAGCTCCAATCATGAACGTCCGATGTGACCGCGGCCCGCCGAGAGAACTCGCGGTGGACACCACGAGCGCGGCTATGGCGGACAGGCTGGTGAGGGCGGGCACCTCGGGAAGCCCGAGGACGACCACGACCGCGGTGGCCCAGACGGCGAGTGCGACCCATCCGCGCGAGAGCGGTCGGGAACCCGCCCCCGATGCCATACCGGCCACGCCGGCACGCAACCGTACGCGGTGCCCCGCCACCCGGGTGGGCCGTACGAGCCTCCGAGCCGTTGCAGTCTCCACATCGTTCCTCCTTTGCCGTGGACGGCGAGACCGGCCGATCGACCGCCGATCGGCCGTGTTGCCGCGTCCCGCCTCAGCCTGCCGGACGCAAGCCCCTCGAGACCATCTCCCAAAAGACAGATCTTGGGGAACAGGTCATCAGAGGATCACCCGAAGGTGTTCGAAACGTCGTTCGATACTGCGGTAGCCTCGATGACGACCGAGCGAGTCGGCCGAACATCCGCTCGCCGGCCCCGAATCCCGGGAACCGGCCCCTCTTCGTCCATGAACAGTCTGGAGTTGATCATCGTGATGACCCGCGCAGTTGTGACACCACTCGCATCCGCCGTCGTGAAGGTCCGACATCACAGCAGGTGGTCCCGTGAGCATCCGACGTGACCAATAAGGAAGATTGTCCTTCCTCGCCCAACAGTGTGAGACGGTACTGTCCATGGACAGGACTTCGCTGACCGCAGAGGTGTTCGGCGGCCGGATGCCCGCGCGGGCGGGCGATCTTGCTATCGAGACACACGGGATCACACCGGTACCCGCCGCCAACCGATTCGGACGGCCGATCCGCCTGCTCACGGTGTTCTTCGCCCCGAACCTGACAATGACCGCGGTCTTCTCCGGCACCCTCGGCGCCGGACTCGGCCTCGGGTTCGGCACGGGGCTCGTTGCACTGCTGGCCGGTACGATCCTCGGTGCCATCCCGGTGGCTTACCTCGCCACCTGGGGGCCCAAGACCGGTACCGCTCAGCTCCCGCTGGCCCGCCTCCCGTTCCGCCGCAGTGTGGTGCTTCCGGGTCTGGTGCAGTGGTTGAACTCGATCGCCTGGGATGCACTGGTCGGCCTGTTCGGCGGTGAGGCGCTGGCCAAACTGGTAGGCATGCCGTTCTGGCTGGCGGTGGCCGTCGTACTACTCCTGCAGTGCGCGGTCGGCATCCTCGGCTACGAAGTGATCCACCGGGTGCAGGCGGTGATGACCGCGATCATCGGCGTGTTCTTCGTCGTGCTCACGGCCAAACTTCTGACCGGGCACACGATCGCCGTACACAACACCGTTTCCGGTGGGGAACTCATGGGTGCGTTCCTGCTGTTCAGCACCATCGCACTCAGCCTGTCCATCTCGTGGGCGAGCTACGCGTCGGACTTCAGCCGATACCTTCCGTCGACGACTTCTCGGCCACGGGCTTTCGTGTACACGCTGCTGGGACTGACGCTGTCCTTCGCGTGGGGCGAAGCGCTCGGGCTCGCGGCCGGGCAGACGCTGACCGACCAGACCACGGCAGGTATCAGTACCCTGCTCGGCGGCGGACTGCTGGGCAGCATCGCACTCCTGGTGATCGCCCTGACAGCGGTCTCCTCGAACGCGATGAACGACTACAGCGGCTCCCTGGCCCTGCAGACGATCGGCGTGCGGCTGCGGCGACCGGTGTCCGCCGTGGTCGTCACGGTGATCGCGTTCGGACTCATCCTGTGGATGCACAGCGGCAACCTCAGCTCGAAGTTCGAGGATGTGCTGCTGGTGATCGGCTACTGGGTCCCGCCGTTCGTCGGTGTCGTGGCGATCGACTGGTGGGCCAGGCGGCCGCGGCGGCGTGAATTCGACGTCCTGGCGGAAGTCGCGACCCGCCAAGCGGGATGGCCCGCACTCGTAGCCTTCCTGGTGGGATGCGCTGCCGCCGTGCCGTTCATGAACACGAGCATCTTCACCGGTCCGGTCGCTTCGGCCCTGCACGGAGCGGATCTGGCGTACTACGTGGGATTGGTGGCCTCGGCGATCGTCTACGCGATCCTGAGGAAGGTTGTACCGAGCGCCGGCGGGTGGCAAGCCCGGGTGAGCGAGAAGGTGACGGCGGGCAGCCCGGCCTCCTGACGAAATCGCGCAAGGGGTCGTCGAAGTCAGCCAACCGGAAGCACTGGCAGGTGGCAAGCAGCGGAGGCTCCGGCGGAACGGTCACGAGGCCGTCCCGCCGGGCCGCTGCCGGAATGCGGTTCCTCCCGCCGGCTCCCTAGTGGTTGGGGCTCGCGGGGTCGGGGCCGGTCGCGACCGGACGGTCCGGGTGATTCGACCACTGCGACCACGAACCCGGGTACAGCGCGGCCTCGATCCCCGCGGCCGCCAGCGCCGCGATTTCGTGCGCCGCGGTGACCCCGGAACCGCAGTAGACCGCGACCGGGCGGTCCGTGGCACCAAGGTCGGCGAAACGGGCCGCAAGCTCACCGGCGGACCGGAAACGGCCGTCGGGGGCCAGGTTGTCCCCGGTCGGGGCGCTGACCGCACCGGGAATGTGTCCGGCGCGGGGGTCGATCGGCTCCTGCTCGCCGCGGTACCGCTCCGCCGCCCGCGCGTCCAGGAGCAGTCCATGGTCCGGGAAGGCAGCAGCCTCGTCGATGGTCAGGACCGGCAGGTTGCCCGGCCGCAGCACCACATCCCCAGGCTCGGGGGTGCGGCCGTGGCCGGTCTCGAGCGGGCGATCACCCCAGGCGGCCAGGCCGCCGTCGAGCAGCCGCACCTCGGACAGCCCGGCCCACCGCAGCAGCCACCACGCCCGCGCCGCCGCCATGTTTCCTGTGGCGTCGTAGGCCACCACCGGCACTCCTTCGCGCACGCCCCAGCGCCGGGCAGCCGCCTGCAGGGCCTCCAGATCCGGCAGGGGGTGCCTGCCCTCGGCCGGCACCGGTGGCGCGGCCAGTTCGGTATGGAGATCGACGTAGACCGCACCTGGCAGATGCCCCTCCAGGTAGTGCTGGTGGCCATTCGGGTCGCCGAGCTTCCAGCGCACGTCCAGCAACACCGGCGGATTCTCCGAGTCCAGTTGCCGGGCGAGCTCCTCGGCGCTGATCAGGACCGGCGGTACGGTTTGCGGCAGCTCCGCGGGGTCCGCGCTGCCCGGCGCCTCACCGTGGTTCGCGGCGATCGCCAGCCGACGCTGCACCGCCTCGTTGAGCGGGGTCGGCACCCCGTGCAACCGCCCGAGCAACACGATCTCCCCGTTGAGAAAGTCGGTCTCCACCGAACCGGCACCCCGCGCCAGGCTCTGCCAGGTCGAGCTGCCGCCACGAGCCCGTCCCGGTATCTCGGCCACCTCGACGGCCGCAATATCCACTTCGGACTCAACCGCGAGATCGGCCGCAGTCATCCCCGCCGCCTGGAACACGCGCCGCGCCTCCGCCTGGAGTTCGCCCGTGATCCGGTCGTTCCGCCCGTACAGCGCATTCACCGCGTTGGTGAGGTTGGCGAGCAGCTTGCCGGCCTTCCAGCGCGGAAGATCGGGCACCACCTGAACCACGAAGTCCGCCCGGCGGAAATCCTCGGCGATCGCTTCGAGCCTGGGGTCTTCACCACCGGGATACCGGCCCAACCAGAAAATGCCCGGCTTCTCCGCCCCTTCGGCACTCACCTCCCCGGGCTCGAGAAAGGTCGACGGCTGCCACACTGCGGCCCCGAAGACGGTACGAAACCGGCGGAGTGCCGCTCGTTCGTTCTCGAGACCGTTCTGCAGACTCACCACGGGCAGGTCGGCGGCCAGGCCCTCGCCCGCCGGGCGCCAGGCCCACTCCTGGAGAACCTCCTCGGTGTTCTGCGTCTTCGTCGCGAGCACCAGCACATCGTCGGCCGCGAGGTCGACCTCGACGGCACCGGAGGCGACCGGCACCGCAACGACCTGTTCGCCGCTCGGGCGCAGGTACCGCAGGCCACCGTCACGGATCGCGGCGGCGTGCTTTCCGCGTGCGATGAGCACCGTGCGGATCCCGGCGACGTGCAGCTGCGCCGCCACCGTCGACCCGACCGCCCCGGCCCCGATGATGATGTATCGCATGGTGACCATCCCACCACTTCCGGCTGTCCGCGGCGAGAGCGCCGAGACGCCGGTCACCGCAACAAGAACGTGACCGGCCAGGCAGAACCTTTCCGCCCCACAGCACGTCTTCTTCGGCAACAACACCGGACACAGAACCCGACCCTGGGGGCCTTTGTGCGTTTCAAGAAGATCTGGGTTGCGTTGAGCGGCGTGGCCGCGGCCGCCGTACTGACCGCCTGTTCGGGCGGTGCGACCAACGCGAACGTACAGCCGCTGGCCGCGGCCAGTACGCCGACATCGAGCTCCCCGGCCGTCCCGACGACCACGACCGCCACGCCGACCACCACCACGGAGGCGAGCACCACCCGGCCGCTGGCTCCTTCCACCACCACGACCAAGAAGCCGACGTCCGCACCCAAGACCACCACGGCGGCCCCCGCCACCGACCCGAGTGTCCCGTGCTCGATCACCGAGGGCGCCTGCGTGGACATCTCCGCGAAGAAGGCCTGGCTGCTGTCCGGCGGCAAGGTGGTGTACGGGCCGGTGCCCATCACCACCGGGCGCCCGGGCTACCCGACGCCGACCGGGAAGTTCCAAGTGATCTCCAAGGAGAAGATGCACTACAGCACGGAGTTCAACAACGCTCCGATGCCGAACTCGGTCTTCTTCGTCCCCGGCGACGCCTTCCACACCGGCAGCCTGTCCACGCCGTCGCACGGGTGCGTCCACCTGTCCAGCACCGCTTCACTGAAGTTCTTCAACACCCTTTCCGTCGGCGATCCGGTTCAGGTCGTTCCGTGAGCGGGCCGCAGCTCGGCGCGCAGCTCGGCGAGTAACTCGCCGCGGCTGGTCGCGCCGAGCCGCTGGCGCATCCGCGCCATGTGGTGTTCGACCGTCTTCGCGGAAATGAAGAGCCGATCGCCGATCTGCTTGTAGGTCAGGCCTGCCAGCACAAGCTCGGCGACCTGGCGCTCCCGGTCGCTGAGCCGTACCGGGCCGGGCGCGGTCGAGGGCTCTCGCCCCTGCAGCACGCGGGCGCAGTCGAGCAACACGACCATGGCCTTGCGGTCGGACGTCCTGATCGCCGCCTGACCGGCGAGCCGGGCACCGTCCCAGCACAGGCCGACCGCGTGGAGTCCTCGGGCCGCCGACTCCACGGCCTCCGGGTCGACATCCCCGCCGAGCACCTTCAGCCAGCACTCGGCGGCCTTGGCGAGCGCAGCGAAGTACGGCCCGGTCCCGGCCGCCGCGGTGAGCGCTCCGGCGTGCTCGGCGGCTTCGGCGGGTTGCTCGTCGAGGATGGCCGCGTGCAACCCGCTCCAGTGCAGGGCGCTGGCCCACAGCGGCGGGTCGCCGAGTGCGGCCAGCAACTGCCGGGCCTGCCGCAGGTGCGGGGCGAGCCGGTCGCGTTCACCGAGTCTGGCCGCGGCCACCTCGAACTCGCCGAACGGCAGGAACGTGAACAGGTCGACCGGATGCCGGACGACCACCTCCCTGGCCTGGGTCCAGATCCGGCGGAGGGCGGCGAGGTCACTCGCGCGTCTGGCCAGCCCCACCCGGAGCCCGACCGAGAACAGCCAATCCCGCGGCGAGAGGTCGTCTCCCGCCTCCCGTAGCCGCGCTTCCGCGGTTTCTTCGTCGCCCCGCAGCATCGCGATCCAGGCGAGCAGCAGCCGGTGCCGCGCGGCGAGCGAGCCCGTCTCGATCGCGCGGTCCAGCAGTGGTTCGGCGATCGCCGCCTCTCCGCTGTGCAGCGCGACCAGTGCGCCGAGAGCGGCCGGACTGTCCGGCAGTAGCACCCCGGACGACACCGGGGCGAGCGTTTCCGCCGCGTGGACCAAAGTAGACAGTGCCACCGCGGGCTGCCCCGAAACCGATTCGAGGATTCCTCGCGCGGTCGCCGAGACGGCGCTCGACAACAAGGTCGGTGGACCGTCCACAGTGCACTTTTCCGCAACGCGCTCGGCCTCGGCGAGCCGCCCGGTGCCCACCAGGCCGATCAGGGCGAAGCAGCGCGAATTACCGGAGCCGGACCACTGGAACAGCTCCGCACTGCGGGCGAGCTGGCCCCGCAACGCGAGCACCGCACCGGCCACGCGGGCGGCTTCGGCCCGATCCGGCGCGTGCTCGGTGGACAGCACCTGGTCGGCGAGTCGGAGCGACGAGTCGAAGTCCCCGGCGCGGGCCAGCGCCTCCGCCCAGCGGGCGGTGACCGCATGCCCGGCCCGCACCGCCGCTTCGTGCAGCTTCGCCGCCAGCGCGGGGTCCGCGCCCGCTTCCCCGGCCGCGCTCTCGAACGCCTTCGCCATCACCGCACCGGTGAGCCCGGTCTCGGCCAGGGGAAGCACCAGCCGCAGCAGAGGCCCGCCCCGTTCGAGCTGTTGTTCCACCAGTTGGCGCCGCACGGCGATCTGCCGATCCCGGGGAATCAGTTCCCGCAGTGCCTGGGCGGCGACCGGCAGCAGGGTGCCGTCGGCGGCAAGGAGCCCGGTCGCGTGCGCGGCCTCGACAGCCCCTCCGGCCAGATCCGGCCCCGCCCCGGCCTCGGCCGCGAGCAGGAAACGCAACACCTCCGGGCCGGCCTGGTCCAGTTCATGGCACAGTGCGGTCAGGTCGGCCACGGCGCGCACGAGCCCGGGGACACCGCCGGTCTGCGTCAGCACGGCATCGGCGGGCAGGCCGCTTCCGGTCGCTCGCAGGTAAGCCTCGGTCCGCGCGAGGTCGAACGGGCGCAGCACGATCTGGCCGCGCAGCCGGCCGAGGACCTGGTTCAGTGCGGCGGGCCGGGGATGGGGACGGGCGGCGATGACCAGCCCGGCCTGCTCGTCGTCGAGGTAGCGCACCAGTTCGGCCAAGTCGGCTTCGCCGAGCAGGTGTGCGTCGTCGACCAGCCGCACTCCGGAAGCGGGGGCGAGATGTTCGAGCACCGCCGTCTTGCCGTAACCGCCCGGCGCAACGACGGCGAGCCGGACCGGCAGGAGCTCGCCGGACAGGATGGCCGCGCAGACGCGTTCGGTGGGCTCGTCCAGCAGGATCACTCGTCGTCCTCGTCTCGGGAACCGCTTCGCCGGCCCGGCACGAACCGGCGCCGGGGTGGTTCGAGCGGCGTCAGTTCGATCGGTGGTCTCGGCGGCACGGGTTCGGCATCGTAGACCTCCTCCGGCATCGGGGCCGGTTCGGCGCTCACCCGGGGCACCAGCGTGGTCGATTCCGAAGGCGCTTCCGCGGGCGGCCTCGCGGTGAGGGCGGCTCCCCGGCAGGCGGCGGTGGCCGGGTCGGGATCGACCACCACCCGGCAGTCCACCAGTTCCCGGGTAAGCGCTTCCACCAGCGGAGTCCGCGCGGTGCCACCCACCAGGAGCACCGAGGACAGCCCCTCGTACCGCCGAAGCGGGGCCAGCGTGTGCATCAGCAGCGGCCGGATCAGCCGTTCGAACTCGCTCCGGGTGAACCGGCCGCCGAGGTCGATTTCCGTCTCGGTGGACAGCATTTCCCTGGCCTCGTGGCAGGCGAATCTCATCTCCCCGAGTTCGCCGCCGAACCGGGGCAGCACATGCTCGGTGAGCGCGTCGTCCAGCGCGGGCGCGCTCTGCTCGTGGTGGCTGACCACCTCGAAGGCTCGCGAAGCCCGCCGCAGCACCGCGGTGTCCACGTATTCGCCGCCCAGACGGCAGACCGCGAGCACCGATCCCGGCTCGACGCGCTCCCGCACCAGGTGGTTCTCCGCGGCGGCGACCGGTGCGGGCAGGAGTAGCGCCCCCGGAAGGCCCGCTTCCTGCAGGGCTTCGTGGAGCAATCGACGCCGGTACGCGCCCCAGCCCGGGGGATGGGTGACGGCGATGCGTTCGGCGTCCCCGCCCTCGGCGTCGGCGATCTGATCGGCCACCCAGCCCGCGACCACGGCCGTGAGCGACTCGGCGCGATACAACTCGTCGCCGAGCAGGAACGGCACGTCGTCGCCCACCCGGCGCAGGAAGCCGCGGGCCGCGCGCTCGGGCTCCACCGCGGCACGGCGCCGGGCCTCGGCTCCGACCTGCACCGTCGTGTCGTGCGCGACGTGCAGGACGGCTTCGAGGGAGCGGGTCACCACCTCGGGTTCACCCCAGAACTCCCCGGCCCGACGGCACACCGCGGCCTTGATGCGGGTGGTGCCGATGTCGATGCCAAGGACGTAACGCATTCGGGTGCCGCCTCCTAGGGTTCGCCTCTTCGTACCAAAGGCACCCCCTGGGGACTCATCCCCTAATCCCCTAACGCACACCGCCGGATCCCGGGTTCGGGGTTCGGGATCGATCCCCGATGCCTCCGGCGCCCCGGTTCCCTAGGTTTGGCCGAGGCACCGGCCACCACGCCGGCCCGCCCCTCCATTCCATCCCGAGATTGCGGAGAATTCGTTGTCCCTCCCCGCCCAGACCCTGCACGACTTCGTGCTGAACCTGCTGACCGACGACGCCGCCCGGTCGGCCTTCGCCGCCGACCCGACCGCCGCGCTCGCGAGCGCCGGGCTGAGCGACGTGACCCCGCAGGATGTCCAGGAGGTCGCGCCGCTGGTCGCGGACTACGCGCCGGCGCACGTCGCGGACGCCCTCGAATCGGCCTTCACCTCGCTGCCCGCCAACGCCGCTGGTCTGCAGGGCGCGATCGAGCACCTTCAGGCCGTCGCCGAGGCCGCGCACGGTCTGCCCGTGTCCGCCCCGGACGTGCGCGCCCTGCCGGTGCAGACCCCCGACCTGAGCGCCCTGCCGGTGCACGCGCCGGACCTCGGCTCGCTGCCGGTGCACGCGCCCGACCTGAGCGCCCTGCCGGTCAACGCCCCCGACCTGAGCGCCCTTCCCGTGCACGCGCCCGACCTCAGCGCCCTGCCCATCGACGCCGACGACGCGCGCTCGCTGCCGGTGTCCGCGCCCGACCTGGGCTCGCTGCCGGTCCAGACCCCCGACCTCGGCTCGCTGCCGGTGCACGCGCCCGACCTGAGCGCCCTGCCGGTCAACGCCCCCGACCTGAGCGCCCTGCCGGTGCACGCGCCGGACCTGAGCGCCCTGCCCCTGTCGGCCCCGGACCTCGGCTCCCTGCCGGTCAACGCCCCGGGCCTTGGCTCCCTGCCCATCGACGCCGGTGACGCACGCGCCCTGCCGACCACGCCGGACCTTGGCGGCTTCCACGCCACCGGCAGCGGCTCCGCCGAAGGCGTCACCGGGGCCTTCGCCTACAGCGGCGAGCAGGCCACGGCGGGCTTCCAGGGCGTCGCGAGCCAGGAGGGCGCGCACTTCGCCGGTGGCGTCGAGTCCGAGTACGGCAGCTTCGAGGGAACCGGCGAGGTCAGCGCCTCCGGTTTCACCGGATCCTTCGAATCGACCTCGCCGCTGGGCACCTACGGCCTGAGCACCGACGGCACCCCCGCCACGGCCGGTTTCGGCCAGGTCAGCGACCTCGGTCAGAGCCTCGACGCCGACGCCTTGGCGAAGAGCGTGCCCGCCGCGGGCACCGTGGCCAGCTACGTCTCCACCGGTGGTGAGCTGGTGGGCAGCCACATCGCGGACGGCTCCGCGACGCTCGGCGGCTACCTGACCGGTGCCGGTGCCGGCCTCGGCCACGCCGTGACGGCGGGCGGCGAGGAGGTGGGCAGCCACGTGACCTCGGGTGCCGACCTGGTCTCCGAGCACATTTCGCAGGTCCCGGCCGTTTCCTCGCTGTCGGTCCCGGCCCTGCCCGCGGACGTGCCTTCGCACCTGCCCACCGACCTGCCGGTGCACCCCACCGCGGAACTGCCGCACTCGCTGCCGCACCTGCCGGTGGCCAACCCGCTGCCCCAGGTCGGTGAGCACCTGCAGGAGGCCATCACGCACAACCCGATCGCCGATGCGGTCTCGCACAGCCCGCTCGGTGAGGTCTCCGGTGTGCTGGACCACGCTTCGCTGCCCGAGGCCGACGCCCTCGGCGGCCTGCACAACGACCTGCCTCTCGGCCACTGACCGCGCCCAGTGAGGTGAGGGGCGGGCTCGTCGCCATGCCTCGGCGGATTCATCCCTCACCGGTCGTATAGCGGCGGGGGTCCGTCCATTCGGACGGACCCCCGCCGTTGCCCTTTCGTGACCGAACAAGGCACACTCCTCCGCGTGATCGCACCGCCCTGGCTCGAAGTACTGGACGACACCGTCCGTGCCTGCGCCACGCACCGGCGCCCGGACCTGGCGGAACGCCTTCAGGCCCGTAGAGCCCGGCTGGTGGATCCGAAGCTGCGGGTCGTGGTAATCGGCGAGGCCGGTCAGGGCAAGAGCCAACTGATCAACGCCCTGCTCAACGCCCCGGTCTGCGCGGTCGGCGACGACGGCACCACTGTGGTTCCCGCGGTCATCGAACACGCCGAAACCCCGATCGCCACCGTCGTCACCGGAGGCAGGCGCGCGCTGGAAAGCGCTTCACGAACGCCCGTTCCGGTCGAGTCGGTGACGGCGGAGGCCAACCGCGAGGCGCGGTCGGTCAGTGGCCCGCCCGTGGTCCGCGCCGAGATCGGGTTGCCCCGTGCCCTGCTCGCGGCCGGCCTCGCCCTGGTCGACACCCCGGCAGGCACCGGAGCCGAACTGGTGGAGTCGATGGCGGCGGACGCGGTGCTGATGGCCACCGACGCCACCAGCGAACTGTCCCGCTCCGAGTTGCTTCTGCTCAAACAGGTCGCCCGGCTGTGCCCGACGATCATCGTGGTGCTCACCAAGATCGACCTCGTGCCGGGCTGGCGGCTGATCGCGGAGCGCACGCGGGCCCTGCTGGACGACGGGGGCCTGATGGCCACGGTCCTCCCGGTTTCGTCGAGCCTGCGCCTGGCGGCCGCGCGCTCCGGCGACCAGGCCCTCAACCAGGAATCCGGTTTCGTGGAACTGATCCGCTGCCTGCACCAGGATCTCGCCGGTCAGGCGGAACTGCTGGCCAGACGGTCGGTGGCGACCCTGACCGGGGTCACCGTCGAGAGCCTGCTCACCTCGCTGAAGGAGGAGTTCGCGGCGACCCAGCAGCAGGGCAGCGAGGAGGCGGTGGCCCGCTGGCACGCCGAGGGCCGCAGGCTGGAGCGGTTGCAGCGGGACGCGGCCCGGTGGCAGACGCTGTTGTCGGACGAGGTTTCCGATCTGTTGTCCGATGTGGAGTTCGACCTTCGCGACCGGACGCGCAAGATCCTGGTGGAGGTCGACGACTACTTCGACACCGCCGATCCGGCCCGCACCTGGGACGAGTTCGAGACGTGGCTGCGGGAGAACCTGGAAAAGGTGGCGGAGACGAACTCGGAATGGCTGCTCGACCGCTTCGAGTGGATCGCACGGAAGGTGGGGCGGCAGGTGGCGCCGCACCGTCCGGACGCGCTGCCGGACTCCCTCCCACGGGAGGTGCCCGGTGATGCGGTGGGCGACATGAAGATGCCGAAGGTGGAACGGTTCGGGGTGGGGCAGAAGCTTTTCGTCGGGATGCGCGGTTCCTACAGCGGGCTGCTGATGTTCGGTCTGGCCACCACCATCGCCGGGCTGCCGCTGATCAACCCGATCTCGCTGGGCGCCGGGGCCGCCTTCGGCGCGAAGAGCGTGTTCGAGGAGCGTGGTCAGCGGCTCAAGCGGCGGCAGGCGACCGCGAAGACGGCCGCTCACCGCTATGTCGACGATTTCTTCCTGACCTACGGCAAGCACAGCAAGGACACGGCCCGGCAGATCCACCGCGCCCTGCGGGACAGGTTGGCCGCCGTCACCGAGGAGTTGCGTGCCGAGATCACCGATTCGGCGAAGGCGATCAAGCAGGTGATCGATGCCGACGCCGCGCGGCGAACCAACCGGGCCCAGGAGATCCGGCGCGACCTGGACGAGCTCACGCTGCTGAGCCGGCGGGCCCAGTCCCTGGCCGGGATGCGGCACCGACAAGCTCCACGGGGGCTCACCGCGTGAGCCTCGCGTCGCGGACCAGGGCCCTGCTCGACCAGGCCCTCGACGCCTACCAGGACAGCCCGCGCGCGGTGAGCTGGCTGCGGCGTCAGGTGAACCGGCTGGACGATCCCCTGCGCCTGGCGGTTGCCGGGCCGCGGCAGTCCGGCAAGTCGACAATGGTGAACGCGATCGCCGGTGCGGAGGTCGCGGGCCCGAGCGCCGGCCTGTCCTGGTTCCGGGCCGCGCCGAGCCGCTCCCGCGACGAGTTGATGTTGATCGACACCCCGCCCGTCGACGGGGAGGCCGCGGCGGGCGCGATCGAGAACATCTACCTCGAAGCCGACGCCGTGCTGTTCCTGGTGCGGCATCCGCACCGTGCGGATCTCGGCTTCCTGCACGCCATGCGGGACCACCCGATCGCCAGGGCTTCGACGGTGAACGCGATCGTCGTGCTGTCCCGGGCCGACGAGCTCGGCGGGGGCCGGGTGGACGCGGTGATCTCGGCGCGGCACGTGGCGCGCCGGTACCGGCGCGAGCCCGAGGTGGGCGAGTTGTGTCAGGACGTGGTCCCGGTGGCGGGCCTGCTGGCCAGTGCGGGGCGGACCCTGCGGCAGCCCGAGTTCGACGCGCTCGCCGACCTCGCCCGGGTTCCCCGTGCCGAACTCGCGCCCCAGTTGATGTCCGCCGACCGGTTCACCGCCCAGGATCCGTCGGTGCGGGGCGGTCTGCTGGAGCGGTTCGGGCTGTTCGGCGTCCGGATCGCGGTCACCCTGATCCGCCGCGGGGCTCAGTCCCTGCCGGCACTGGCCGCGCAACTGGTACCGCGAAGCGGCCTCGCGGAGTTACGCGACGCCATCGACCAGGCTTTCGTGGAACGGCGGCCGGTGCTCAAGGCGCGGTCGGCCTTGCTGGGTCTGGACGTGGTGTTGCGGATGGAACCGCGTCCCGCCTCGGCCGCCCTGGCGGCGGAGCTGGAGCGGACGCTCGCGGGTGCGCACGATTTCCGGGAACTGCGGTTGCTGGCCGCGTTGCGTACGGGGCGGACGGAGCTTCCCCCGGAGTTGCTGTCGGAGGCCGTGCGTCTGCTGGGCGGGCAAGGTACCGGGGTCGAGGAAAGGCTCGGCGGACATTCCGAGAACGAGATCTTCGAGATGATCCGGCGCTGGCGGGCCTGGGCCGAGGACCCGGCTTGCAGTGCCCGGGATCGCCGGGCCGCGGCGGTGGTGTTGCGAAGTTGTGAGGAGCTGGTGGCGAGAATGCGGTGAGCGCGTCCAGACCGCCCACCGAATATGAGTACTTTTCTGATTTCCCACGAAAGGTCTCGCTTATCCCGCGAACCGGTAGCGCACCGTGACCGTGGTGAGAAAGCGCTTCCTGTGATTTCGAAGCCTCGCCTGAACGGCTTAACCAACAACCGGTAAGATGTGACGGCAATCTCCCGGTGGCGGAAGGTGCTGGACGTGGCGCGTCAGACGCGGACCAGGCAATTTGCCATGGACGATGTCGACCTCGATCATCCCAGTGTTGCTCGCGTTTACGACTACTACCTCGGCGGCAACGCCAACTACGCGGTGGACCGCGTGTTCGGCGAGATGGCCCTGACCGCCTTTCCGTTCGTGCGGCCCGCCGCCAAGGCGAACCGGCTGTACCTGCGACGGGTCGTGCACTACCTGATCCAGCGCGGGGTACGGCAGTTCATCGACATCGGCTCCGGCGTGACCACCTCCGACGGCGGCACCCACCGGATGGCCGACGAACTGGGCCGGGCCAATGGCGCGCGGGTCGTCTATGTGGACCACGAGCCGGTCACCGTGCTGCGCTCACAACTCCAGCTCGAACAGCACGGCGACCCCAAGCGTCACGCGGTGGTGCAGGCGGATCTGCGGGAACCGGACCTGTTGTGGCGCAAGGTCCGCGCATCCGGCGTGGTCGACCTGCGGCAGCCGGTCGCGATTCTGCTGATGGCCGTGCTGCACGTGGTTCAGCCCGGCCCCGACGGCACCGATGTGAGCGCGCAAGCGGTCGCGCGTCTGCGCGAGCTCATGCCCCGCGGCTCCTACCTCGCGCTCTCACACGGCACCACCGATGGCGTGTCGGCCACACTGGCGCACGACATGGACGAGTTCGCGCGCCTCTACGACCGCACGCCCGCCCGGCTCCACTGGCGGCCTCGGGCGGAGATCGAGACGTTCTTCGGCGATCTGACCATGGTCGAACCGGGAGCCACCTGGTGCCCCCTGTGGCATCCCGAACTCGCCCGGCAGGGGGAGGAGATCCGGTTCACCGATCCCGGCGAGTCGATGGTCTGGGTCGGCGTCGCGCACAAGCCCTGACCATCCTTTCCGGACGCTCCGAAGAGGTCATGCCAGGGCCTTCCGCAGCGCGCTCACCTGCTCCCGCCACAACGGATGCTCATGCTGTTCCTCGTCCCACAGCTCGCCGAGTTCGGAATCGGCCCCCAGCACCCGTTCCAGCACCCGCGCCGCGAAGGTCACGAGATCCGCGGGAAGCCGCGGTAGTGGTTGCTTCGGCCCCGCAACCGGATCGAGAGCAGGCCCGCCCGGCCTCGCCGCGGCGACGATCGCCACCGCGGCAACCGCGGCCGAGCCCTCGTCCGCATCGAGATAATCCCTCTCCGCCAAGGCTTTTGCCAGCACCCCGCGGAGCAGCTCCGGACGGTCGGCCGGAGCCGCGTCGTCGAACTCACCCACGAAATCGAGCGCCGCGTCGTTCTCGAACGGCCCCGTTCCCCAAGCACCCATGCCGGCTCTCCCTCGTCTCATCGAATGCCGAGGATTGTGCCGCTGGCCACCGACAAAAACCGGCCGCGCGATTGGCGGCTGCACCGCACCCGGATGGCCGACGCCTAAGCCTGGGCCGACGGGGTGATCAGCTCGTCGGCGACCCACCGTGCGACGTTCTCGGGGTAGGGCGACGGCACGCCGAGGACGATGTGCCGGAAGCCGGCGTCGATCGCTTCCCCGATCGCGTTCCGGGTGGCGCCGGGCTGGTCGTAGGAAACCGGCAGGTGGATCGAGCGGGTGATCGAGGCGGGGTCGCGGCCGATCTCGGTGCAGTAGCGGTCCAGCAGGGCGCTGCGGCGGATGACGTCGTCGATGTCGCCACCGGGGATGTTCCACAGGTCCGCGTGCTCGGCGACCACCCGCAGCGTCGCGGCCGCACGTCCGCCGATGAGGATCGGCGGGTGGGGGCGCTGGAGCGGTTTGGGGTTGCCGAACGCGCCGGTGAGCTGGTGATACGTGCCGTCGAAGTCGAACGGCCGGTCCGAAGTCCACAACCGCTTGATCATCGCGCACGCCTCGGCGAGGCTGCCCACGGCGTGGGCGGTGTCGTGGAAGGGCAGGCCGTGGGCTTCGTACTCGCGCCGGGCCAGCGGGTGGCTGGGGCGCGAGCCGACGCCGATGCCGAAATCGAGCCGTCCACCGGAGACGATGTCGACGGTCGCGGCGATCTTGGCCAGCATCGCGGGCGGCCGGAACCGGTTGCTGGTCACGAGCAGCCCGAGGCGCAGTCGCCGGGTCTGCGCGGCGAGGGCCGAAAGCAGCGACCAGCCTTCGTAGACCGGTCCGTCCAGGTCGCCGAAGATCGGCAAAAGGTGGTCGAACAGCCATGCGTGCTCGATCTCCGGGATGGTGTCCGCCTCACGCCAGACCCGCAGGACGTCCTGGTAGTCGACCTGCGAGGGCGCGGTCATGATCCCGAACCGGGTCGGGGCTGTCTCCGACATGGGGGTTCCTTTCGTTCCCATGGCTTTACTTGGATTCGATCCGGCCCAGCGATTCGGGAATGTCCGCCGACGCCGCGCGCCAGCCGGGATCTCCGGAATAGAGCGCACTGCGCAAGTACGCCGCCGTGAGCCGCTGGATCAATGCGACTCGTTCGGGGTTTTCGTCCGTCGTTTCCGCGGCCTCGTATCCGGGAATGCCGCCGAGCGAATGTTCGCCCCCGAACAAGGTGAGCAGACTCTTGTCACCCTGGCTCAGGAAATATGCGTCGGTGAACCAATCAGGCCCCCGAACCGTGAGTGCGGACCGGTCGTGGTCCCCCGCGACCACGAGGGCCGGCGTGGTCATCTCGGCGAAATCGGGGTTCATGAAGGGGAAGTTCTCGGCCGCGAATGGAGCCAGATCGGCTCCGCCGCGGCCCGCCGCGGCCAGCAGCACACCCGCTTTGATCCGCGGGTCGGACAGGTCCTCTCCCGTTCCCCCAAGGGGATCGAGGACCCGCGCGCCCAGCAGCATGCCCGCCGTCTGGGCGCCCCAGGAATGCCCGGCGACGGCGATGCGACCCGGATCGAGACGCCCGCTCAGACCGGGCAGGGAAGCTTCGACGAGGTCCAGCTGGTCGAGGATGCGAGTCAGATCCTCTACTCGGAATCGCCAGATCAGCGGGGTGCGGGGATCGTCCTGAGGCAGGCCCAGCGTCCTGGAATCGAGATGGGTGGGTTGAACCACCACGAAGCCGTGCGCCGCCCAGAAATCGACCAAGGGCCCGTAGCCGTACGACGACGAGCCGAAACCGTGCGAGAAAACAATGATCGGCAGGTCGCGCCCGGTCTCGGGGGCCGAAATCCGCACCCGCAAATCCTCGCCACGGCCCGGAGCCGGCAGCACCACCGGATTCATCGAGACGACGGGAACGGGCACGTCGGCGAATTCACCGGCGGCGACCGTATTGGACGTGCTCATGGAGCGATCTTCCTTTCGGGCGTTCCTCCGGTGCGGCCGGAGCCCGATGGCACGCACGGCGTGCTTGCCGGGCTCGGCGCCCTGGCATCATAAGTAAGCGGAACCTTGCTCCGACAAGAATACGGAGCATTGTTCCGCTTGACAAGTTCGGCGGCGAAGGAGCGCGCGGTGAACGACGGCGGCAAGAGCTCGGGGCACCCGTCCCGGCCCAAGCGGGCGGACGCCCGGCGCAACGAGAAGACCCTGCTCGACGCGGCCGCCTCGGTCTTCGTCGAGTCGGGCGTGGATGCGCCGGTGCGCGACATCGCGGCCAAGGCGGGCGTCGGGATGGGCACGATCTACCGCCACTTCCCGACCCGGGCGGATCTCATCATCGCCGTCTACCGGCACCAGGTCGAGGCCTGCGCCGAGGCCGGTCCAGCCCTACTGGAGAGCAGCGCGAGCCCTTACGCCGCACTGAAGAGCTGGATCGACCTGTTCGTCGACTTCCTGGTCACCAAGCATGGGCTCGCCGGAGTGCTGCGGTCCGACAACGCGGGCTTCGACGCGCTGCACGCCTACTTCCTCGACCGCCTCGTGCCCGTGTGCGCCCAGTTGCTCGAAGCCGCGGCCGACGCCGGCGAGATTCGATCCGACCTGAAGGCCATCGAACTCATGCGCGGCGTCGGGAACCTCTGCATCGGCGCGGACACCGATCCCCGCTACGAACCACGCCGACTGGTCGAAGTCCTCATCGCGGGACTGCGCCGGCCCCATTGACGACGCTCGACGCCGCCCTTTCAGACCGTGATCGCGAGCTTGCCCTGCACTCCACCGGCGGCAAGTACCTCGTGCGCCTCGGCCAACCTGTCCAGCGGGAAGACCTGCTGCAGGTGCACCCGCAGCCGCCCCGCCTCGACCAATTCGCCCAGGGCCTCCAGACCGGCCGGATCCGGTTCCACGCCAACGGCCGCGAAGCGGACGCCGGACCGCTTCGCCAACTCGGGAAGGGTGCTGCTGAGCCGCTCCACCGCCGTCACGAGCACGCCACCCTGCCGAAGCACGCCGAAGGAACGCTCGGCGTTCCCGTCACCCAAGGTCTCCAACACCACGTCCACCGGCGCGTCCCGGAGCACTTCGGTGTAGTCCTGGGTCCGGTAGTCGACCAACTGGTCCGCACCCAACCCGCGCAGGAAGTCGTGCTTGGCCGCGCTCGCCGTGCCCACCACTTCCGCGCCCAGGTGCTTGGCCACCTGCACCGCGACGTGCCCGAGCCCACCACCCGCGCCGTGGATCAGGACCCGTTGCCCCGGCCGCACCTGCGCGATCTCCACCAGTGCGTGCCAGGCGGTCAGACCGACCAGCGGCAGCGCCGCGGCCTCCTCGTGGCTGATTCCCGCTGGCTTGCGAGCCAACTGCCGCGCGGGGGCGACGACGTATTCGGCGTTGGCCCCGGCCGCGGCCGGGAAGTACGGCATCCCGTAGACCTCGTCGCCGACCTTGAATCGGTGCACACCCGGATCGACCTGCTCGACCACTCCGGAAACGTCCCAGCCCAGTACGAACGGCGGCTCACCCAGCAACGGGAAGGCGCCGGAGCGGACGAACAGTTCCACGGGGTTGACGCTGGTCGCCTTGACTCGGATCAGGACCTGCGGCGGTCCGGGGGTCGGCTTGGGCGCGTCGTCGACGAGCTCCAGCACCTCGGGGCCACCGAAGGTCTTCTGGGTGATCGCGCGCATGGTCATTTGCTCCTGTCCGAAGAGTCGCTTGGGATGTCCCTATCGTCGATCCTCCGGTACCCGTTGAACAGAAGGCACTTCAAAGGTATATAGGTACCCTATGGGTACTACCGACGACCTGCGCTTCCACGGAGGCGCGGATGCCTACCTGGCCGCCTGCCCCTCTCGTCAGATCTTGGACGTACTCGCCAACAAATGGACCATGCTGGTCATGGGTGCCCTGTCCGGCGGCCCCATGCGCTTCGGCGAGTTGCGGCGCCGCCTGGACGGCATCACCCAGAAAATGCTCACGCAGACGCTACGCACCCTGGAGCGGGACGGCCTGGTCACCCGCACGGTGTACCCGACCATTCCGCCAAGGGTCGAATACGCGGCCACTGAGCTCGGCGAAAGCGTCACCACGCTGATGCACGGGATTCGCACCTGGTCCGAGGCGAACATCAATGCCGTCCTGGACGCCCGCGACACCTACGACGTGCGAGCGGCCCAGGAGGTACGGCCGGTCACAGCCTGACGACGGCCTGACCAGCTCAGGCCGTGACGACGATCTTCCCGGCGTGGAGCCCCTTTTCGAAGTGACGGTGTGCCTCGACGACGTCCTCCAGGGCGAACACCTTGTCGATGGCGGGCCGCAGTGCGCCGAGACGGACACCGGCGTTCAGGAAGGCCGCCATGCGCTTCACCACGACGGCGTCGAGGGTGTGCTCGAAGCTTCGGTAGCTGAAAAGCGTGAGCGGCGCACTTCGCGGGAAGGGCGTGGGCCGAGGGTCCAGGAACCCGGCGGCGACCAGTGTTCCACCGGGGCGGGCCGCCTTCACGAGATCCTGCTGACCGGGCCCCATGACAAGGTCGAGGACGATGTCGGCGCCGGTCCCGCCGGTGTGGTCGCGGACGGCTTCGACGACGTCCTCGTGGTCGGTGGCGATGACCGCGGCGGCGCCGGCGGCGATCAGGTCGTGCCTCTTCGCTGTGTGCCGGGTGATGGCGATGGGTACGGCGCCGATCTGGTTGGCGATCTGCACCGCCGCCCGGCCGACACCGCCGGACGCGGCAGTGACGAGGACGTGGTCGCCGGGACGCATCCCCGCCTTCTCGACGAGCGCACCGTAGGCGGTGGAGTAGGCGACCCAGATCGCCGCCGCCTCCGTGGTTTCGAGCCCGGCAGGCCGGGAAACGACCCGGCTCGCGGGGACCGTGGTGTATTCCGCGTAGCTACCCCTGACGCTCGCGTCCGGAACGGCCGTGAGGATGACCGGGGCGCCGATCTCCAGCCCGGTGACCTCGGGGCCCACCGCGTCGATGATGCCGGTTCCTTCGACGCCGAGGCGAGCGTGCGGCAGGGGGACGATCGCGGGCGAGGTGCCGGAACGCATCATCTGGTCGAGCGGGTTGACGGCGAACGCTTCGATCCTGATCCGCACCTCGCCGATTCCGGGCTCGACGACCGGCTCCTCGACGACCTGCATGACCTCCGGCCCGCCGAACTCGTCGAACACGACGACTCGTGACATGGTGTTTCCTCCGCATCTGGACTGGATTCGTTGTTCACGGAAGACGTTACGGAGCCGTGGGTTACCTGGTGGTACCTTCGATTTTCATGCGGAATACGGCTGGACCTGTCTTTCTCGCCGACTGCCCCACCCGACTGGCGGTCGAAATCATCTCTGACAAATGGACCGTGCTCGTACTCTTCGGGCTCAGCCAGCAGCCTCGTCGGCACGGCGAACTCGTCGACCTCATCGGCGGAATCTCGCGCAAGGTCCTCACCCAAACGCTGCGCCGACTCCAGCAGTACGGTCTGGTCGAACGCCATGCCGAAGCGCCTCGGCGGGTCGAGTACAGCCTCACCGACCTCGGCCGGACCCTCGTCGAGCCCATCGAGGTCCTGACGAACTGGGCGCGGGATCACGGCGGGGCCATCGCCGACTTCCAGGAGGCGGCGGAAGCCGCTCCTTGACCTGAGGTGAAGCCACCGTGGCATGCCACCGGAGGTAGGTTCGTTCCCATGGTCCGTTCGACACCGTCCACGCCAGAGGAAGCAAACGCCCAGCCTGGCTCCCAAAAAACGGGCTACCGGCGTTCGACGGGGTCTGCTCGTGGTACGGCCAGGCGCGAGGAACTGCTCGATCGCGTCACCGACGACCTGGCCGCCCACGGGCTGGTGGACTTTTCGCTGCGACGGGCGGCGCGGGCGGCCGGCACCACGCACAAGGTGCTGCTCTACCACTTCACCGGAGCCGACGACCTGCTCGCTCAGGCGATCGTGCGATTGCGGGCCAGACGGATCGATGCCGCCTTCGAGGCCGCCGTACCGCAGCACCCGACGCTGGCGGCGCGCGTGCGAACACTATGGCAGATACTCATCGACCCGGTGACCGGGTTGCGGGTGCTCGATCAGGCCGTCGGACTGGCGATATACGACCCGCAGCGGTATGCCGCATTGGGCCGGGAGGCGTCGGAACAGTATCTGCCGCTTTTGCTTTCGCTCTGCCCCGTGGATTGGCCGGAGCAACGGAAAGGAGAGGTGGCCGAGATGATCCTGGCGGCCCTGCGCGGTTTTCTGATCGAATCGCTCACCCGCGGGGAGACCATCGGCGCCGAGGCCGGACTCGAGGCACTGGTCCGCGCACTGGAGCGGGAAGAAGCGGTCGGCGAATAGCCCTGCGCCGCACGAGATTACCGGGCTGAGCTCGACCGTTGACACGATGTGAACCAAGTGGTTCACTTCATGGAGGGGTACCGAGGGCTCACCGAAAGGCCGGTGCGTGATGTCCGTTGTACGGAGGAAACTGCATTTCACCAGCGGTCGCGATGAATGTGTGGCCTGGCACTATCCAGGAACCAACGGCTGTTGCGTGATCATGGCCGGAGCGATCGCCGTGACCAAAGAGCCCGGCACCGACATATTCGCCAAGCGGTTCCACGCGGCCGGATTCTCCGTGCTCGCCTTCGACTATCGCCATCTTGGTGAAAGCGGCGGCATGCCGCGCCAGGTCGTACGCATCGCAGAGCAGCTCGACGACTGGCGGGCCGCGATCGAATTCGCCCCCGGCCTGCCGGAAGTCGACCCGAGCAAGCTCGCCCTTTGGGGTCACTCGCTGTCGGGAGGTCACGTCCTGCACAGTGCGGCGCATCTCCCCGGCGTGGCGGCCGCGATTGCCCAATCACCGCACGCCGACGGACTTGCGATCTCCCGCAACGCATTTCGTCATCAGAAACCGCTTTCCATGCTGCGTTTCACCGGCCGGGCTCTCCTCGATATCGCCGTCGGCCTGGTCGGCAAGCCGCCACTGCTGGTTCCGCTGGTCGGTGCACCGGGGTCCGTGGCGGCCCTCACGACACCGGACGCCGCAGACATGCCACAGGCGCTGGATCCCGACGGCCGGTATCGGGACTGGCAGCAGACCGTCGCCGCCCGCTCGGCCCTGCGCACCGGGTTCTACTCACCGGGCCGCCACGCCGCACGGGTGCGGTGCCCGCTACTGGTCATCGCCTGCGACGACGACCAGTCCGCCCTGGCCGAGCCCGCTGTCCGCGTGGCCAGGCGAGCCCCACAGGCAGAGTTGGTGCGCCTGCCCGGCGGACATTACGCACCGTACTCGAACGCGCACGCAGAGGCCGTCGAGGCGGAACTGTCCTTTCTCCGCAGGCATCTGCTCGATCTCGGAGCGGCCGAGACCATCACGGCGCACTGAGGAGGACCAAAACGACCGGCAAGCTCGCTGGCCAAGACTGCGGAAGCGGAGGGATTTGAACCCCCGGTGGGTTGCCCCACGCTCGCTTTCAAGGCGAGTGCATTCGGCCGCTCTGCCACGCTTCCCTGGTGTGCAGGGTATCCGGTCACTCGCCGAGTTGGTTCAAGTGCTCGAGCACTCGCGAAAACCCCTGGCCGATCACGGCCTGTTCCTCCGGGGTGAGCAGGTCGATCAGGTGCCGCCGGACGCCCTCGACGTGGGCCGGCGCCGCCCGGGCGAGCAGGTCCAGCCCGGCCGGGGTGAGTTCGGCGATCACGCCGCGTTTGTCCTCCGGGTCGGGCACGCGGCACACGATCCCCGCCTCCTCCATCCGCCCGACCTGGTGCGACAGCCTGCTCTTCGTGGAGCCCAGCATGGTCGCCAGCTCCGACATGCGCAGCCGCTTGTCCGGCTGCGAATCGAGCACCACCAGCACTTCGTAGTCGGTCAGCGACACGGCGTGCGCCTCGGAAAGTTCGCGGTGCAGGCGTTGGCGCAGGCGCATCGTGGCCACGATGTAGGACCGCCACGCGAGCATCTCCGCGTCGGTCAGCCAGCGCACCTCACCCATGCCGCGAACCCTAGCCGTGATGGCGGAATGCCCCCGGACGAGGGATGCCGGCGCGGTTGAGAGACCCGGCCCGAAGGCGCATCCTGGAGGTATCGGAGGACCGGCTCCGTGAAGAAGGCGCACTAGCCGGGGTGTGCCTGCCGGGGCCGCCCGCCGGGAGAGGGAAGGTGGTTCAGTGAAGGATCCCTCGCGGTTGGCTGTCGGCTGTGTGCCCACGACCGGATTGCGGTGAACCCGACCCGGTCGCGAATGTGAGCAGCACGGGTGTCAGACGTCATGCGCTCGATACACCTCTCGCGCATCCAGGCGACGTTCTAGCCTGCATCGGTGCGGCCTCCGTGCACGTACCGGCAGTGCGAGTCGCCGGCCCGAGAGGCAGTCAGCCGCCATTCGCACAATGACAACCTCGGTAAACCCCTGGGTGCGGTTCCCGCGGGAATCTCACCCAGGGCCTTTTTCTGTAGGCTCCTGCAACCATGAGGTTCGACGACGACGCGGGGCTGGACACGTCCGAGGTTTCCGATCTCCGCGGCTCTGGTGGTGGCGGCGGTATCGGTGGCCGGGTGGCACTCGGCGGGGGTGGGCTCGGGGTGGTCGGCCTGATCATCTACTTCGTGCTCAGCCAAGTCGGCGGGGTGAGCCCCAGCCACGTGACCGGGCTCAACCAACTGGGCAGCGGTCAGCAGGTGAACAACGGGGCACTGGCACAGCAGTGCCGTACCGGGGCCGACGCGAACCGCAACCACGACTGCGCGGTCGTCGCGATGATCAACTCGATCCAGGACTACTGGACCGACCAGTTCGCCCGCTCCGGCAAGACCTACCGCAAGGCGGTGACGAACTTCTTCAACGGCGGGGTGCGGACCGGCTGCGGCAGCGCCACCTCCGACACCGGCCCGTTCTACTGCCCCGCCGACTCGCAGGTCTACATCGATCTCTCCTTCTTCAAGGAGCTCCAGCAGCGGTTCGGCGCGGAGGGCGGCCCCTTCGCGGAGGCGTACGTGCTGGCCCACGAGTACGGCCACCACGTGCAGAACCTGCTGGGCACCTCGTCCCGCGTGGGCAACGACACCGGCCCGACCTCCGGTTCCGTGCGCCTGGAACTGCAGGCCGACTGCTACGCCGGGGTATGGGGCAAGCACGCCACCACGACGCCCTCGTCCAGCGGCAAACCGTTGATCAGCGACGTGACACAGGACGACATCAAGCGCGCACTGGACACCGCCTCACGCATCGGTGACGACTACATCCAACGCAACCTGGGCAGCGGGAAGGTGGACACCTCGCAGTTCACCCACGGCACCTCGGCCCAGCGCGAAAAGTGGTTCAACACCGGTTACACCACGGGCGATCCGGCCCGCTGTGACACGTTCGGTGCGCGCTCGCTCGGTTAGGGTCGACGCCATGCATGCGATCACCCTGCGCGAACCCGGCGGTCCGGAAAACCTCGTCTGGACCGAGGTGCCCGATCCCCGCCCCGGCCCCGGTGAAGTGCTCGTCGACGTGGCGGCGAGCGCGGTCAACCGGGCGGACGTGCTCCAGCGGCAGGGGCACTACGCGCCGCCGCCCGGGGCGAGCGAGATCCTCGGCCTCGAATGCTCCGGCACCATCGCCGAACTCGGGGAAGGCGTCGAAGGCTGGCAGGTCGGCGACGAGGTGTGCGCGCTGCTGGCAGGCGGCGGCTACGCGGAGAAGGTCGTTGTTCCCGCCGTCCAGTTGCTGCCGGTTCCCGGCGAGGTCAGCCTGGTCACCGCGGCCGGACTGCCCGAAGTCGCCTGCACCGTGTGGTCGAACGTGGTGCTCGACGCGGGGCTCACCGAGGGCGAGGTGCTGCTGGTGCACGGCGGCGCCGGCGGTATCGGCACGCACGCGATCCAGGTCGGCAAGGCGCTCGGCGCCACGGTCGCGGTCACCGCGGGGTCGGCCGAGCGGCTGGAGCGGTGCCGCCAGCTCGGCGCCGACATCACCATCAACTACCGGGAGCAGGATTTCGTCGCCGAACTGGCGAAGGCCGGCGGCGCGAACGTCATCCTCGACAACATGGGCGCCGCCTATCTCGGCCGCAACATCGACGCGCTCGCCGTCGGCGGCAGGCTGGCGATCATCGGGATGCAGGGCGGCACGAAGGGCGAGCTGAACATCGGGAAACTGATGGGCAAGCGCGGTCGTGTCTCCGCGACCACGTTGCGCGCCCGCCCCACCCAGGACAAGGGACGGATCGTCGCGGACGTCCGGCGGAGGCTGTGGCCGCTGGTCGCGGACGGCCGGGTGCGACCGGTGGTCGGCCAGGTCGTGCCGATGCCGGAGGCGTCGAAGGCGCACCAGGCCATCGAAGAAGGCGCCTTCGGCAAGGTGCTGCTCACGCTCTAGCGGAGCTCCTCCAGCACCCTGATCAACTGGTTGACCTCGAAAACGTTCGAGTAGTGGGCGAGGCCAATGCGGACCGCACCGCCGACCTCGCCCACCCCGAGCGCCGCGAACACGCCGCTGGTGCCGTCATCGGCGAACGCGCACAGCCCCTGGGACGCCAGGTACTCGGCGACCTCGGGCGCCTTCTTCCCCGCCACGGCGAAGCCGAGCGCGGGAATCCGCCGCATCGCGTCCCCGATCACCGTGACGTGCGGCAGCGCCCGCAACTCCGTGGTCAGCTGGGCGAGCAGGCCCGCGTGGTACGACTTCGCCGAGCCCAGCGAAGTGACCAGGCGTTCGCGGCGGGAGCCGCTGGCCGCGTCGTCCAGTCCCGCCAGGTAGTCGATCGACGCCACGAGGCCCGCGAGCAGCGGGTACGCGTGGGGGCCGAGTTCGAGCCGCGCCGGGCCACGCACCCCCGGTTCGAGGGCCGCCGAGGGCAGCCGTTCCAGCATCTCCGGGTCGCGGAACGCCAGCGCGCCCACCGCGGGCCCACCCCACGCCTGCGCGGAGACCACGATCACGTCGGCCCCCAGTTCCGGCTGGTCCAGCGGGACGAACGGCGCCGCGTAGCTGGCGTCCACCACGACGATCGCCCCGACCCGCTTCGCGAATTCGACCACGGTGGGCACGTCGGGACGCGTGCCGACCGAGCCGGAGGCCGCGGTGATCGCGACCGCCTTCGTCCGTGCGGTCACCAGCGACTCGTACTGCCAGGCGGGCAGCTCGCAGGTCTCTATGTCGATCTCGCCCCAGCGCACCACCGCACCGACCCGCTTGGCCGCATGCTGCCAGGGGATCAGGTTCGCCTGCTCGTCCAGCCGGGACACCACGATCTCGTCGCCGAGCTGCCAGCCTTCGGACATCGCGTCGACCAGACGACGCAGCAGCACGGAAGCACTCGGCCCCAGTACCACCCCGGCCGGATCGGTGCCGGTGAGGTCGGCCACCGCCCGCCGGGCAGCGGTCACTATGCTCTCCGCACGCTGGGATGCCGGAAATGCCCCACCTGGTCCGGAGACCGGTGCGCGCATAGCCGTGGACACGGCCGAGGCCACCTGTTCGGGTACCAGCATTCCGGCAGGGCCGTCGAAGTGGATCCAGCCGTCACCGAGTGCGGGAAACAATCCACGAATTCGAGCGACGTCGAACGCCATGCGCACACCGTACGTAGGAGTAATTTGGCAGCGCGTTCGGGGTTGGCCTCTCTCGCCCTGCTCGGCCCGGTGACCTCGGGCGACCGCTAGGCTCGGAAGTGTTGCGTTCAACGTCGCCCAGGCAGGCCAGGATGGAGCAATGACCGAGCCGAACAGGAATTCCGCAGCAGACGAAGCCCAGCACGTGGTCGTCGTCGGCCCCGACGGCTCCCCGGTGGGCACCGCCCGGATCGCCACCGGCGAGGACGACCAGCAGGAATCGGTCGGTGACCTCGTCGAAGAGCCGGCGAAGGTGATGCGCATCGGCACGATGATCAAGCAGTTGCTGGAGGAGGTCCGCGCGGCGCCGCTGGACGACGCGAGCCGCAACCGCCTGCGGGAGATCCACCAAACCTCCGTCAAGGAGCTCGAACAGGCCTTGGCCCCGGAGCTGCAGCACGAGCTGGACCGGCTGGTGCGCCCGTTCACCGAGGACTCCACGCCGTCCGACGCCGAACTGCGGATCGCACAGGCCCAGCTGGTCGGCTGGCTGGAGGGGCTCTTCCACGGCATCCAGACCGCGCTGTTCGCGCAGCAGATGGCGGCCAGGGTGCAGCTCGAGCAGATGCGCCGGGGACTGCCGCCCGGCACGTCGGCGGGCCGCGGCGATCACGCGGCTCCCGGCATCAGCGGCACCGGCCAGTACCTCTGAACAGTGTCGGGAACCGGTTTGCGTGGCGGAAACGCCGGGCCCGCTACCCCACCGCTACGCAAACCGGGCAAAAGTGCTGTTCGGTGGTGGTGACAGCCCTCGACGGGAGCGGATGCCCAGGGTCGCTACCCTGGGCACGTGCATGCCACCAGCACTGTCGAAACGGCCAGTGATGCCGTCGCCCACGGTTCGGCGCCGATTCCGCCGGCCTCCGACAGCCGGTCCTTCGCCCGCGCCATCGCAGACCTGAGGGACGGCTTCCGCCAGCAGGAACTGTGGAGCCACCTCGGCTGGCAGGACATCAAGCAGCGCTACCGGCGGTCGGTGATCGGTCCGTTCTGGATCACCATCAGCCAGGGTGTCATCTCGCTCGGCCTCGGGCTCTTGTACTCGCAGCTGTTCGGGATGCACATCTCGACCTTCCTGCCCTACATCAGCACCGGGTTCATCGTCTGGACCTTCATCAGCGGTTCGCTGACCGAGGGCATGGAGACGTTCATCTCCAACGAGGGCCTGATCAAGCAGATCCGGGCGCCGTTGACGGTGTACGCCCTCCGCACCGTGTGGCGGCAGACGCTGCTGTTCGCCCACAACCTGATCGTCGTGGTGATCATCGATGCGATCTTCTTCACCAGCCTCGACCACCCGTACGGCCTGACCAACGGGGTCTGCGACGCGAGCAGCACGATCTGCCACCCCGGCTTCGGCTGGTACTCGCTGAGCGCGATCCCCGCCTTCGTGCTGCTGGCCTTCAACGCGTGGTGGGTGACGCTGCTGCTGGGCATCATCTCCACCCGCTACCGGGACCTCCCGCAGGTGATCAACTCGCTGATCCAGCTGCTGTTCTACATGACCCCGATCGTGTGGCCGATCGACCAGCTCTACGGCCACGGCGCCCGGGCCGCCATGGCGGACTGGGTGGTACCGATCGTCCACCTCAACCCCTTCTACCACTTCGTCCAGATCCTTCGTGCGCCGTTGATCGGCCAGGCGGTGAACGTCGGCAGCTGGCTCGTCGTAGGCGGCATCACCGTGGCCGGCTGGCTGCTCGCGCTGGTCGCCATGCGCAACTACCGTGCCCGCGTCTCCTACTGGGTGTGAGAGAACAACATGGTCAGCATTGAGGTGCACAACGCCTTCGTCGACTTCCCGATCTTCGACGCGAAGACCCGTTCGCTGAAGAAGAAGGTGCTCGGCAAGGTCGGCGGCAAGATCGGCACCGAGAGCAAGGTGCCGGTGATCGAGGCGTTGCAGGACGTCTCGCTCTCCCTGAAGGACGGTGACCGGGTCGGCCTGGTCGGCCACAACGGGGCAGGCAAGTCCACGCTGCTGCGGCTGCTGTCCGGCATCTACGAACCGACCCGCGGCTCGGCCCGGGTCGAGGGCAAGGTCGCGCCGGTGTTCGACCTTGGCATCGGCATGGACCCGGAGATCTCCGGCTACGAGAACATCATGATCCGGGGCCTGTTCCTGGGGATGACCCGCAAGCAGATGGAGAAACGCGTCGACGACATCGCCGAGTTCACCGAGCTCGGCGACTACCTCGCGATGCCGCTGCGGACCTACTCCACGGGTATGCGGGTCCGCCTCGCACTGGGCGTGGTCACCACGATCGACCCGGAGATCCTGATCCTCGACGAGGGCATCGGGGCGGTGGACGCGGCCTTCCTGAACAAGGCCCGTGACCGCCTGGTCGACCTGGTCCGCCGGTCCGGTCTGCTGGTGTTCGCCTCGCACGCCGACGACCTGCTCCTGGAGCTGTGCACGACGGCCATCTGGATGGACGAGGGCCGGATGAAGATGCAGGGCTCGCTGCGGGACGTGCTGACCGCGTACAAGGGCAGGGACCCGTACGAGGGGATGAGCCCGGAGATGGCCGCGCGCATCGGGGTGGACGCCGCGGTCGCGGCCGGGGGCGGCGAGTGAGCATGGCCGATCCCGAGGCAGCCCCGCTGGGCAAGGGCGCCGTGGTGGCCGTCGTGGTCACCCGGCACCGGCGTGAACTGCTCGCCGACTCGCTCAAGATGATCGCCGCGCAGACCCACCCGGTCGACCACCTCATCGTGGTGGACAACGGCCCCGACCAGCCGGCCCGGGACGTCGTGGCCTCCTTTCCGCTGCCCTACACCTACCTGCCCTCCCACCGGAACCTGGGCGGCGCGGGCGGGTTCGCCCTGGGCATGCTGCACGCGCTCTCGCTGGGCGCGGACTGGGTGTGGCTGGCCGACGACGACGGCCGTCCCGCGGACGAGACGGTGCTCGCGGTGCTGCTTGAGGAGGCCGACAGCCGAGGGCTGGCCGAGATCTCACCCGTGGTGACCAATATCGACGCCCCTGCCAAGCTCGCCTTCCCGCTGCGCCGCGGCCTGACCTGGAAGCGGTCCTCGGCCGAGCTCGGGGTCGACTTCCTCCCCGGTATCGCCTCGCTGTTCAACGGCGCCCTGTTCCGTGCCTCGACGCTGGACGTGGTGGGTGTGCCCGACCTGCGCCTGTTCTTCCGGGGTGACGAGGTCGAGGTGCACCGCAGGCTGGTCCGCTCGGGGCTGCCGTTCGGCACCTCGCTGAAGGTGGCCTACCTGCACCCCGACGGCTCGGACGAGTTCAAACCGATGCTGGGCGGGCGGTTCCACGCGCAGGACCCGGAGAACCAGGTCAAGCGGTACTACACCTACCGCAACCGCGGGTACCTGCTGTCCCAGCCGGGGATGCGCAAGATCGGCGCCTTGGAGGTGCTCCGCTTCGGGCTGTACTTCCTCGGCGTGAAACGCGATCCGAAGGCTTTCGCGCAGTGGCTGAAGCTCGTGCGCCTCGGCCAGCGGGAGCGGTTCTTCCGCTACTGAGGAAGCAGGAGTTCCTGGAAGCGGGGGATCTTTGCTGCGAAACATTCGCAGCAAAGATCCCCCGCTCCATACTCTGGCCAGCCTCTATCCCCGGAGCTGCTCGTGTAGGTGGTGGGCAATGCGGGCGTTGTCCGCGGGGGCGTAGGTGAGCCAGTTCTGGCCGTCTTCGGCCTCGCGTGAGGTGACGAAGTAGCGGCCTTCCTCGGTGTCGAACCAGGCGGTGGGCGAGAGCCGCCGCCCCTTGCCGTCGCCACCGGTGACGAACGCGGTGAACTGGCCGATGCGCAACTTCGGTTTCTGGAAGATCCGCTCCACCATCCGGAGCTGAGCCGGGGCGGTGGAGGTGCGCGGCCTTGCCGCCGCGGCGAACGGGTCGTACGCGTCGTCGGCCCGGCGCTTCGGCTTAGGCGCGGGCTTCGCCACCGTCACCGACTGGCCGGGCGCGGCAGGCGTGGCGGGGAGCAGGTCGACGATGCCCGCCACGATCGCGGTGGGTCGGACCTCGGTGAAGACGACGAGATTGTCCTGCCGCCGCGCCACCATGCCGTAGTTCCCGTCCGCCACGGCCCGCGCGAACAGCTGCTCCCCGTCGTCGAGTTCGGCGACCGCGATGATCGAGACGGGTGCTTGCACGAAGGCCCGCAGGGCCAGCTCGACATCGGGGTCCAGGCGGCCGCGGCCGGCCAGTCGGCGGGATTCCAGGTCCCGGAACACCGCGTCACGGAGCTGGGCGCGCTCCTCGAAGGTGGCGCCGATGTGCGGTGTCTCGAAGGGCGTCGGTGCCCGGCCGAGCCCGGTGTGTTCCAGCACTACGTCCAGTGCCGCCAGTGACAGCGAAAACTGTGACATCGACGTTCCCCCTAGGAATCGATCGGCAAGACGAGGGAACCCTATCGAGCCGGGTGCGCGCCGCTTCCCTCTGCCGTGAGCGAACCGGCTTGCCGGGGCCGATCGGAAGCTGCTGTCCTTGGTTCATGCCTGAAACGAAGCCCGCGCTCGTCCTGCACCTGATCAGCGGCGGTGACCCGCTGGTGTTCACCGTGCCGCCCGAAGATTCCGCCGAGCTGGAGCGGAACCTGCACCTGCTCGTCGAACACGGTTCGGTCGAGACCATCCGGACCAAGGACGGCGAGAAGATGGTGGTCAACTTCGCGCACGTCGCCGTCGCCTACATCGAGGACCTCATGCAGAAGGGACAGCATTTCGGCCTGCGCTGAGCAGCCGTTCGCAGGGCGGGCGGGTGCGTAACGCCGTGAAGGGTCCCTTCACAGCCGATTCGACTGTGAAGGGACCCTTCACGGCTCAACTGCGGGGAAAGGCTCAGAGCTCGTAGAGCCGCTTCCAGTTTTCCCGGCTGGTCAGCTGGGGCAGCGCTCGCTGGTACTGGTCCTGCACAGCGCGACCGTTCTTACGCAGGCTGTTGATGACACGGAAGCCACTCTTGGCGAGCTCGAACATGCGGTCGCGGTCGTACTTGCGCACGCGCACGCCTTCCTGGGAGGCGTCGGTGACGACGGCGGTCTCGAACAGCGCCACGTGCCACCAGTGCGCTTCGTCGGCCGGGATGGCGCCGAGGTCGAAGCGGGTGCGGCCGCGGAGGCGGTCGACGACGCGCTTGATCAGGATCAGCCGCTGCAGAGAGGGGCGCGGCGCGGCGTTGATCAGGCCGATGTCGTTCGACGCGATGCCCGGGACCTCGGTCGGGTCGTACCGTTTGGTCTCCGGATAGCGCGAGCGGATCTCGCGGATCTCCTTCATCGCGGCGACCCCGCCGTCGTGCAGGATCTCCGGCCCCTTCAGGAAGTCTTCCACCGCCTTGATCAGCGTGTGCGCCAGGCCGTACTGCATGCCCAGCAGGTACCGGACGAGCTGCGCGGTGAGCACCCGGCACAGCACGGTCAGGTTGAACTCGCTGTGCAGCGCCGCGGTGATGATCGAGTTACGCAGGTTGAAGTACCGGTGCCACTCGTCCCAGTCCTTCCAGTGGAAGTCGGCGTGCCACACGCCGGCCCCGGGCAGGGTGACGGTCGGGAAACCGTGGGCACGGGCCCGGTAGCTGTACTCGGCGTCGTCCCACTGGAAGAAGAACGGCATCGGGTAGCCGATCTCCTTGACCACCTCGTACGGGATCAGGCACGACCACCAGCCGTTGTACCCGGCGTCGAGCCGCCGGTCCTGCCTGTTCGGCTTGCCGGTCTCCGGGTCCACGCCCAGCAGGTCCGCGGTGGCGAGGCTGTGCTCGACCGGCTGCCCGGGCTCCAGCGTGTTCAGCCGCGCGTACTCCGCCCCAACGTGCAGCTGGTCCGGGTGCAGCAGGTTGAGCATCTGGCCGCCGACGATGATCGGGTTCGCGGCGCGGTTGGAGAACGCCGTCATCCGGATCACCAGGTCCGGCTCGAGCAGCACGTCGTCGTCCATGAACAGGACGTTCGCGTGCGCCGTGTCGGTGTGCCCGGCCACCTCGTACAGCCCGCGGGTGAACCCGCCGGCGCCGCCGAGGTTCGGCTGGGTGATGTAGTGCAGTTTGTCGCCGAGGTCCTTGGCGACCTGCGGGAAACCCTCCCGCGAGTCGACGCGGTCGGTGCCCTGGTCGGCGACGTAGATGGCGTCGAGGGTGTCCAGCGACGAGATGTCGCCCGCCAGCGCCTGCAGGTTCTTCAGGCAGTCGTCGGCGCGATTCATCGTGCAGATGGTCACCGCGGTGGGCCGGATCTTCTCCGGCGGCTCCACCGTCCAGCGGACCTGTTCGACCGCCAGCCGCTGCCCGGCCTGGGTCTCCAGGTCCAGCCACAGCGCGCCGCCGTCGAGGAACTTGTCGAGCTTCACGTCGAAGGTGACGCGGGCGGCTTCGGCGCCCTCGATCTCCTGGACCGCGATCGTGCGGGGTTCGCCCTCGAAGTCCGACGCCCGGACCGCGAGCTGCCCGGCTCCGGTGGCCACCAGTTCGACCCGGACCTCACGCACCGTGGTCCACCGCTGCCAGTAGCTGGCGGGGAAGCGCCCGAAGTAGGTGTTCCCGCTCACCCGTGCGGACGGTTCGAGCGTCACGCCACCCCGCTTGCGGGTGACCACACCCTCCAGCACCTCGCCGTAGAGGTCCTTGGACACGATCGGTGACGGACCGGCGTAAAGACCGCGTTGCGCGGTCAGCCTTCCCTGGGGAACGTGTTCGGAAAACGTGGTCTGCTCCGTCGCCGCGACAGCGTCGTCCGTTTTCGTCTTGGCCGTCGCGGTAGTGGCTTTACCAGCCATGGGTTCGCTGTCCTCCAGGGGAATTGGTCACGCCCAACCAAGCTACACGGTGCGCCCCGTCAAGCCGCCGTGAGTCACCGTTCCGCGGGCTCGCGAAACACGACCCACTTCAGCATGACGAAGTTGATCGCGGTCGCGGTTCCCTGCGAGATCACCCACGCCACGGTGCTCCTCAACGCCATCTCCGGCAGCTCCGCTCGCATGAGCGCGTTCACGCCGAGGGCCACCGCGAAGGTCACGCCGTAGAGCAGCACGAAGCCACCCACCTGCGCGCCACCTTCCCGGCGCCCGGCGGAGAATGTGAATTTCCGGTTAAGGAAATACGCCGTTGTAGTTCCGACGATGAAACTGATCGCCCTGGCCACGACGGACCAGAGGGAAGAATCCATGCCCAATGCGAGCTCGAGGCTGTAGGTGCCCAGATCGAGCAGGGCGCAGAAGCCGCCGATGATCGCGAAACGAAGCAGCTGACCAAAAAGACCTGGCCCGGCCTGAGCCGTCGCCGTTGACTCCTGCGGTTCCGTAGACACCACTGCACTACCTCGCCGGCATCGGATTCGTGGACCGGGAAAGTGTAGAAGCGGTCAATCGCAAGCCATCGATCGGGGATCGTTACCCTGGGCCGGGTGAACGCAGCGACACCGCATATCGAGCGGCGGACACTCACCGGGTGGGGCCGCACGGCCCCGACCACGGCAGACGTACTGACCACGGCGGATGTCGAGGTCATCGCGAAGGCGGTGGCCCAGGCAGGCGAGCGCGGCGTGATCGCGCGCGGCCTGGGCCGCTCCTACGGTGACCCCGCGCAGAACGCCGGTGGCCTGGTGGTCGACATGACCGCGCTCAACCGGATCCACTCCATCGACCCCGACACGGGGTACGTGGTCGCGGACGCCGGCGTGAGCCTGGACCAGCTGATGAAGGCCGCGCTGCCCTACGGCCTGTGGGTGCCGGTGCTGCCGGGCACGCGCCAGGTCACCATCGGTGGCGCGATCGCCAACGACATCCACGGCAAGAACCACCACAGCGCGGGCAGCTTCGGCAACCACGTGGTGTCGATGGACCTGGTCACCGCGGACGGGCAGATCCGGACGATCACCCCGGACGGCCCGGAATCGGAGCTGTTCTGGGCCACCGTGGCGGGCATCGGCCTGACCGGCATCATCGTCAGGGCGACGATCCGGATGACCAAGACCGAGACCGCGTACTTCATCGCCGACCTGGACCGCACCGACAACCTCGACGAGACGTTGGAGCTGGTCAGCAACGGTTCCGAGGACAACTACACATACTCGTCGGGCTGGTTCGACGCCATCTCGCAGGGCAGCAAGCTGGGCCGCGCCGCCTTCAGCCGCGGCTCGCTGGCCAAGCTCGACGAACTGCCGCCGAAACTGCGCGCGAACCCCCTCAAGTTCGACGCGATCCAGCTGGCCACGCTGCCGGACGTGTTCCCGAACGGGCTGGCGAACAAGCTGACCTTCAGCACGCTCGGCGAGCTGTGGTACCGCAAGTCCCCGAAGCAGAAGCGCGGTGTGGTGGAGAACCTGACCGCCTTCTACCACCCGCTGGACCTGTTCGGCGAGTGGAACCGCGCCTACGGCTCGCACGGCTTCCTGCAGTACCAGTTCAGCACGCCGCTCAACGCCCACGAGGAGCTGCGCCGCATCCTGGTCAAGGTCGCCGGTTCCGGGCACTACTCGTTCCTCAACGTGTTCAAGCAGATGGGCGAGGGCAACCGGGCGCCGCTGTCGTTCCCGCACCCGGGCTGGATGGTCTGCCTCGACTTCCCCATCAAGGCGGGGCTGAGCCGGTTCTGCCGGGAGCTCGACGAGGAGGTGCTCTCCATCGGCGGCCGCCTGTACACGGCCAAGGATTCCCGCACCACCCCGGAGAACTTCGCGAAGATGTACCCGCGGCTGGAGGAGTGGCGGAAGGTTCGCCAGTCCGTGGACCCCGAAGGCGTTTTCGCCTCAGACATGAGCCGGAGGCTTGAGCTGTGATCGACGCGGTAGGTAACCCCCAGTCGCTGCTGCTGCTCGGCGGCACCTCGGACATCGCGCTCGCGATCGCCGAGAAGTACCTCGCCGAGCGCCCGCTCCGGGTCGTGCTGGCGGCCCGTCCGTCCGAGCGCCGCAAGGTGGCCGCGGAGCGCCTGCGCGGCCAGGGCGCCGAGGTGTCCGAAGTGGACTTCGACGCGACGGACACCGCCTCGCACCCGGCCGCGATCGACCAGGCGTTCACCGGCGGCGACATCGACGTGACGGTGGTGGCCTTCGGCCTGCTGGGTGACCCCGAGCAGGCCTGGCAGGACCACGCCACCGCGGTGGAACTGGCCACCGTGAACTACGCCGCCGCCGTGTCGGTCGGCGTCCTGCTCGCGGACCGGCTCAAGAAGCAGGCCCACGGCGCGATCATCGCGCTGTCCTCGGTGGCCGGGGAGCGCGTGCGCCGCTCGAACTTCGTCTACGGCTCCACCAAGGCCGGTTTCGACGGGTTCTACCTGGGTCTCGGCGAGGCGCTGCGCCCGCACGGCGTGCAGGTCACCGTGGTCCGCCCCGGCCAGGTCAAGACGAAGATGACCGAGGGGCTGGGCAAGGCTCCGCTGGAGCAGACCGCCGAGCAGGTCGCCGAGATCGCGGTGGACGCGGTGCGCAAGGGCAAGGACCTGGTGTGGGCCCCGGCGCCGTTTCGCGCGGTCATGTCGATCCTGCGGCACGTGCCGCGGCCGATCTTCCGCAAGCTGCCGATCTGACGGCTGCCCGGGCACCTGCCGTGAAGGGCCCCTTCACAGTCGATTCGACCGTGAAGGGGCCCTTCACGGCTTTCTACTGACTGAACCAGTAGCCGAACGAGGTGTAGACCGGGTAGGGGTTGAGCAGCGGCCTGGGCTGGCGGAGTTCGATCCGCGCGCTGCTTCCCGTGACGAGGCCGGCCGGGACGGTGAAGCTCGCGGTCGACCACGGTGCGGCCTCCACCGGCCGCGTCCACACACCGGTGGGCACCCCGTTCACCAGCACGAGCATGTCGGGCACCACCTTGTCCATCGCGGTGCGCGCGGTGATGGTCAGCGGTTGCCCAGGGGTCAGGTTCCGCGCGGTGAACTCCTCGCCACCCAGGATCGTGCGACCGCTGTCGATCACGTCGCCGTTCCTGGCCAGTACGCTGACCGGCTGCATCCCGACCTGCGCCATCCTGGGGGCGTAGTCGTGGCCGCGCTCGGCGGACACGTCCCCCACGTTCAGGTAATCCCGGAGCACGCCCGGTACCGGCTGCCGGTCCCCGCTGCCCGCCAGGGTCCAGTCCGCCCGGTAGACGCCCAGTTCCTCGAACGGCACGATGAGCCTGCCGTTGAGATCCCGCGGGGTCTGCACCTGGAACAGCTGGACCGGCTCGGCGTCGAGGATGCCCACCGACCGCAGTTGCGCCAGGGACGGGCCAGGCCCGGTGTCGTAGGTGGCGAAGTACGCGGGCCGCTGCGCGGCCGGCAGGTGGCGCAACGCCTCGTACAGCGAACCGATGCCGTTGTTGGCGGGCTCGGCGAGCCCGTTGGTGCCCAGGCCGATCAGATCGACCACCCGGTGCTTCCCGAAGTACGCGACCGCGCCGACGTCCTTCACCGCCACGACCGCATCCGGCGGCAGGTTGCCGCTGATCCACCCGCCGACCGACACGTCGGTGTCCCGGATCGCCGAGGCGTCCCGGCCGAAGCGGATCGCCCAGGTCGGCACGGCGGCCAGTGAGAACACCAGTGCCGCCGCGAGCCCGGCGTGCAACGCGAACCGGCGGGCCCGCGGCGGCACCAGTCGTGTCGCGCCGTACCAGGCGGAGACCACGAACAGCAGTAACACCGGCAGGAAGGGCTGTTCGTAGCGCATGTTGTGGACGAGCGCGGTGTTCAGCGTCGCCACGGACACGAGCACCGCCCCGAGCCCGGCCGTCATCGCGAGCACCAGGGGCCGCCAGGATCGGCGTGCGTGGATCAGGTAGGCCACGCCCGCGAAGAACAACAGCAGCGCCCCCGGGAAGGCGAAGTCCTGGTTGCCGAAGCCCAGGAGGCTCATCGCGAAGGCCCTGACGTTGGCCACGGTCCGGTCCGTGAACTCGGTGAAGTAGAACTCCGGACGGTCGTGCAGCAACGACTTCGCCTGGATGCCGTTCGCGGAGGCGGTGCCGGTCGCCAGTTGGTAGAACAGCAACTGCCCGGCGAAGGCGAGCAACGGCAGCAGCGTCCACACCCAACGTGCCACCGAACGCCCCGTCCCGGCGATCCCGCGCCGTGACCACAGGACCCACCAGGCGGCGAGCGTCAGGGCACCGGCGAAGATCAGCCCCTCCGGGCGTACCAGTGCCAGCAGGGTGGCCACCAGCGGCGTGTAGTGGAAGCGGCCCGACGGCATCTCCCTGGCGAACACCACCAGGGTCGACACCACCAGCAGCATCGCGAGGCCGACCTCCATCCCGCTGGTCGTGCCCCACAGCAGCGGGCCGCTGAAAGCGGTGAGCAGCCCGGCCCAGATCCCGGCCGGACGGGCCACCAGCCGCGTCCCCAGCCGGTACACGCCTGCCGCGCTGAACGCGAAGCACAGCACGCCGAAGCCCACGGCGAAGCCGAGGAGCAGGTGGCCCTGGAACCCGATCGCGTAGGCGCCACCCAGCACCAGCAGGTACAGCATGCTGCTGGCCCCGGCGGAGACCGGGTCTCCCGTGTTGTAGCGCAGGAAATGGCCCAGTCCGAACTGGCGGCCGTATTGGAGGTGGATGTAGACGTCGTCCAACGGCGCGATCAGCTTGCCCTGGTTGAAGGCGAGGTCGGCGCCGACGAACACGGCGCCCAGCAGCAGGGCCGTCCCTCCGATCAGCCAGGCGGCCGGGTCACGGCCCGCCCCCGGTTGGCCGGTGCGGCCGGTTTCGAGTGCACTCGTCGTTTCCGCAACTTCGGTCACACGGAACTGTACGACGTGTGGGGGAACCCCGCCGAGTGAGCGGGGGTCGGGCGACTACCGCTCGGTGCTGAACTCGCGGGACTGGCGCCACCGCTCGAACTGCAGGTCGAGGTGGTGCTCGTGGTAGCGGGCGAGGTCGTAGACGTGCACCGTCTTGGCCGGTCTGCCGTCGCGCAGCCGGAAACCGTCCGCCTCCGCGCGCTCCTGGTCGACCCCGACGTAGTACAGCCCGACCGAACCGTCCGGTGAGATTCCCGCTATCTCGCAGGGGAAGCCCCGGTACTCGGCCCGCGTGGTCACCTCGGCGACCCGGCCGTCCTCGATCTCCAGTATCCCCGACCGGGGGCGGCCGCCGACCACCGCGGGCTCGCCGTTGGCCCATCCCCCGCGCAACTGGTGCCCCTCAATCGGGCGAGCGAAATGTGCGGCCCGCCACCGGGTGAAGAGCAGGTCGCTTTGTTTCTCGTAGTAGTCGCGCAGATCGCGCAGATCGATGTGCTTGTAGTACTCGTACCTGTTTTCCTGGACGAAACCGTTGATGGTGGCCCATTCACCGTCCCATTCGGCGTCCATGACCCGGGCGCCACCCAGTTCGTCCACACCGTCCACCAGTACCGAGTGTCCCCGGTAACTGGCGTAGACCTGCACGGAAATCACCCGTTCGCACAGGTCGACCGGCACCGGGCTGTCCCGGGGATACGGCGTGGGCCGGTCGTCACCGTCCCCGAAACGGACGTAGTTGTCACCATTGGCGTACAACACCGGATAGGACACGCCATCGATCACGGCGAAGGTGCCACGCCGGTACCGGGGGTAACTCATGACGCCCCTTGCCTTTCCCCGACATCTGATGAAATTCAGATTTTACGAGGATCTCATGCCTTGGACGGATCTGGACCGTTCCACAGTAGACTGATCGGCTCAGTGGCGCGTGACGATGACCACGAACGGGCCAACGCCCTGCTGGGTGAACCGCGGCGAGGCGAACAGCTTCGGGTCGAACGCGATGTCGTCCACGTGCACCGGCGCGGCCTGCGGGAAGGAGTCCGAGGCCACCGGCATCAGCAGCTTGTCGCCGGACCGGCGGAGCACGAACACGTTCGGCGCCTCGTGCGGATTGGCCGCCAGCCGCGCGATCAGCTCGTTCGGCGTGGTGGACGCGGCCCAGTACCGGATCTCGTCACCACGCTGCCGGTAGTCGGCCAGCGGGTTCGCGTAGTGCGGCGTGGTCTGCTGGAAACCCCAGTAGGGCGCGAACGACAGCAGCCGGTCGTAGGCCGACAGCACGATGTTCTGCGTCGGCGGCTGCCCGGACAGGCGGTCGATCGTGCTGATCAGTTCCGCCGTCCACGCGCCGTCCTTGCTCGTGTCGTGCTCGCCCTTGGCGTTGTAACCCGTGGCGTAGTAGTCCGATTCGGCGATCTTCGCCCCGTCGTCCAGTGTGGACCGCACGCTGGTCTGGGCGAGCGACAGCGAACCGGCGAAACCGAGCACGACCATGGCGACCGCGACCGGGCGGGCGTACGCGGCCGGCTTGGGCAGGTGGCGCACCGCCTCGGCGACCGCGAACACGCCCGCCACCGCGAACACCAGTTCCGCGGTGGGCACGAACCGGAACGCCAGCAGCGTGGTCCGCACCAGCAGCGCGAGCGTCGAAAGCGCGAACCAGAGGTAGATCACCACCGCGATGGTCAGCAGGGTGAACGCGACCGGATCCCGGCGGGACCGCAGCAGCAGCCAGAGCAGGCCGAACAGGCACAGGAAGCCGAACACGCTGGTCGGCTCGAAGGGCATCGGGAAATAGGCACTGGTGTCGGGCAGGAAGTGCGCCGCGACGTTCGGCTTGCCCAGTCCCCCGGCGAGGATGAACGGACCCCAGGTGACCAGCGCGAGCAACCCGGTGACCACGCCGATCACCACCAGCCGCCGCAGCAGGCGGGCCACCGTCTGCCCGGCGGGCGCGCCCCGGCGCACGGCGAGCACCCCGGCCACCGCGGCGAGCAGCACCACGACCAGCACACCCAGCACCAGGTGCAGAGTGTAGGTGATGGCCGCGAAGCCCAGGTAGACCCCGATCAGCAGCAACGGCCAGGCCGGGACCCGGCCGCGGCGCCGCAGCACGGCCCAGGCGAGCACGGCCACCGGCGGGAGCCAGGCGGTGCTGGGCCACGCGTAGGGCTCCTCCACGGCGGCCGAGAGGCAGCCGACGAGCACCGTCGCCAGCGAGAGCAGCACCGCGATCCGGCGGCGGACCACAAGGCTCCACAGCACGAAGGTCACCACGGCGGCGACGGCCGCCCAGGTGATCGAGTACGGCTTGTAGGCGGCCCAGCCGTCCCAGCCGAGCACGTTGGCGAACCGGCCGCCCAGCCAGAACCAGCCGCCCGGGTAGTACGGCGCGAGGCCGTGGTAGTTCATGTCCGCGAGCGAGGAACTCGACGCCATCCGCTCCAGGTACTGGAGGCGGAAGGTGTTGTCGACCGACGAGCCGCCCAGGAAGAACCGGGAGCCCTGCAGCGGGATGGCCAGCAGCAGGGTGGCCAGCGAGGTGAGCGCGACGCTGACGCCGGTCACCTTGACCCAGCCCGGCCACCGGCGCAGCAACCCGAACCCGAGCACCGCGCACAGCACGAGCAGGATCCCCGCGTCGGCCAGGTTGACCAGCGCGTCGGGCACGTTGGTGCCCGGATCGGTGCCGATGCGGCTCGCGGCGAACTGCAGTGCCAGGCCGAGCACCACGGCCACCACCGTGGCGAGCAGCAGCTCGCCCAGGGTGCGGCCGAGAGTCAGCCGGGTGACCGGCGGTTCCTCGGGACCGGGTACGGCGTCCGGGGCGGTCTCACGGACGAGTGTGGACGTCACAGGTAGAAGGTCACCGCGAGCGTGACGACCCACAGCATGCCGAGGATCTGCAGGATACGGTCCTTGAGCACGATCTCCTCGGGCTCACCGGCGGTACCGCCGTCCACGTCCACCGCGTAGCGCAGCACCGCGATCACGAACGGGACCATCGAGATCATCGGCCAGATCGAGTGGTGCGAGTCCTCGCGGAGGGTGAACGCCCAGAGCGAGTAGGACATGATCAGGATCGCCGCGGCGGTCGCCCAGACGAACCGCAGGTAGCTGGCCGAGTACTTCTTCAGCGAGGAACGGATCTTCGCGCCCGTCCGCTCGAAGAGCATGATCTCGGCGTACCGCTTCCCGGCCACCATGAACAGCGATCCGAAGGCCGTGACCAGCAGGAACCACTGCGAAAGCGGGATGTTCGCGGCGACACCACCGGCGATGGCGCGCATCAGGAAGCCCGAACCGACGATGGCCAGGTCGATCACCGGCTGGTGCTTGAGCCCGAAGCAGTAGCCCAGCTGGACCGCCTCGTACACCCCGAGCACGATCGCGAGCTGCGGGTTCGCCAGGAACGACAGGCCGAGGCCCGCCAGGAAGAACACCACGGCCGCGACGTAGGCGGCGGGCACCGGGACGATACCCGCCGCGATCGGCCGGTTCCGCTTGGTCGGGTGTGCCCGGTCGGCCTCCACGTCGATCGCGTCGTTGATCAGGTACACAGAGGACGCAACCAGCGAGAAGGCCGCGAACGCGATCAGCGCGTCCACCAGCACACCACCGTTGGTGATCTGCGCCGCCGTGAACGGCGCGACGAAGACCAGCACGTTCTTCGCCCACTGGCGCGGGCGGGCGGTCTTGAGCACGCCCAGCACCATCCGGACCGGTCCGCGCTTGGCGGCGGGAGCCGGTTGCTGCTCCGGTTCGGCGTCGGCGGCCTCGGCCCTGGCTTCGGCCGCTTCCGCGGAGTCCTGGGCGGGCTCGGCGGCTTCGGTGTCAGCGTTTTCGGCTTCGGCGGCTTCGGCGGTGTCAGCGGTGTCGTGCGCGGCCTCGGCGGCCTCGTTCACTGATTTGGTCACAAGCGGACTTCCCTACCCTTTTTTGCGGATCTTCCAGCGCAACAGACCACCGACCGCGCCACCGAGCGCCGCGCCTGCCAGCACGTCTGTCGGGTAATGCACACCGAGCACGAGCCTGGACGCCAGCATCGGCGGCACCAGGGCGGGCACCAGATTACGCCCGGTCAGCCCGGAATAGAGCACTGCCGCCGCGGTGGTGGACGTGGCGTGCGAAGAAGGGAAGCTCAGGCGGCTCGGCGTACCCACCAGTACCTCCACGCTCGGGTCATCCGGGCGAGGACGGCGGACGACCCGCTTCACCGCGATGGAGGCGCCGTGCGCGGCGACCACGCCCACCGCCGCGGTCAGCCACTCCTTGCGCCGCTTGCGGTCCACCGCGGCGCCCACCAGACCGGCCGCGAACCAGCCGATGCTGTGCTCACCGAAATGGGACAGACCACGCGCGGCCTTCACCGTCGCGGGGCGCTTCAGCGTCGCCTGGACCTTGGAGAGGACCGCGATCTCCGCCGGGCGGGACGGCTTCTTCTCAAGCATCCAGGCTCCCCTCCAGCGGAGCACCCTCGGTCAGGTGCGGAGCGATCTTGTTGTCGAACATGGACAGTGCGGAGCCGATGGCCATGTGCATGTCCAGGTACTTGTAGGTGCCGAGGCGGCCTCCGAAGAGGACATTGCGCTCGGCGGCCTCGGTACGGGCCAGCTCGCGGTAGCGCTCGAGCTTCTCCCGGTCCTCGGCGGTGTTGATCGGGTAGTACGGCTCGTCGTCTTCCTTCGCGAACCGCGAGTACTCCCGGACGATGACGGTCTTGTCCTTCGGGTAGTCCCGTTCCGGGTGGAAGTGCCGGAATTCGTGGATCCGGGTGAAGGGCACGTCTTCGTCGCTGTAGTTCATCACCGACGTGCCCTGGTAGTCGCCCGTCGGGACGACCTCCTGCTCGAAGTCGAGGGTGCGCCAGCCCAGGCGGCCTTCGGAGTACTCGAAGTAGCGGTCCACGGGTCCGGTGTAGACGGTGGGGGTACCCGCCGGGATCGCCTCGCGCACGTCGAAGTAGTCGACGTCGCAGCGAACCTCGATGTTCGGGTGGTCCGCCATCTTCTCCAGCCACGCCGTGTAGCCGTCGACGGGGAGACCTTCGTAGGTGTCGTTGAAGTAGCGGTTGTCGAAGGTGTACCGCACGGGAAGGCGGGTGATGATCGACGCCGCCAGTTCCTTCGGGTCGGTCTGCCACTGCTTGGCGGTGTAGCCGCGGAAGAACGCTTCGTACAGGGGGCGGCCGATCAGGGAGATCGCCTTCTCCTCGAAGTTCTTCGCGTCCTTGGTTTCGATCTCGCTGGCCTGCTCGGCGATCAGCTTCCTGGCCTCGTCCGGGGTGTGCGACCGGCCGAAGAACTGGTTGATCAGCGCCAGGTTCATCGGCAGGGCGTAGACCTGGCCCTGGTACTTCGCGAACACCCGGTGCTGGTAGCCGGTGAACTCGGTGAACTGGTTCACGTACTCCCACACCCGCTTGTTCGAGGTGTGGAACAGGTGCGCGCCGTAGCGGTGCACCTCGATGCCGGTCTCCGGTTCGGGCTCGGAATAGGCGTTGCCCCCGATGTGGGAGCGCCGCTCCAGGACGAGCACCCTCTTGCCGAGCTGCGTGGCCGCTCGCTCGGCCACGGTCAGCCCGAAGAACCCGGAGCCCACCACGATCAGGTCGTACCCGGTGAAACCGGCTTCGGAAAAGTCTGTGCGGTTCGTGTGCTCGCTCACGGGCTCCGAGGGTACCGACGTAACCCAGCGCAACCGCAGCGGCTGCGGCTTAAGCGCCGTCGGCGAGCATTGGTAGGACGTCGGTCACGACTTGTTCAAGCACCGTTTCCCGCCCGGCATACGGGCCACCCGAACGGGGCCAGTGGGTGACGACGTCGGTGAATCCGAGCTCCCGGGCCCGGCCCGCGGCCTCGGCGAACGCGTCCACGCTGGTCAGGGAGAAGACCGGCGCCGAGTCGAGGCTGAGGTAGCGGTGCACGCCTTCGGGTGACCGGCCCGCCTCCGCCAGCGCCTCGTCGAAGCGGGCGGACATCTCGGCCACCGCCGACCACCACTCGTCCTGACTCTCGCTGGGGCGGCCGTTGGTCACCCAGCCGCCGCCGTAGCGGGCCGCGAGGCGCATCGTGCGGGGCCCGTTGGCGGCGATCAGGAACGGCACCCTGGGCCGCTGGACCGAGCCGGGCAGGTTGCGGGCACCGCGCGCGCGGAAGTACTCCCCCTCGAAGTCGAACCCGTCGGTGGCGAGCAGCCCGTCCAGCGCGGCGACGAACTCGGCGAACCGGTCGGTGCGCTGCCTGGTGGTCAGCTCCGGTTGGCCGAGGACCTGCGCGTCGTAGCCGAGACCGCCCGCGCCGAGGCCGAGGATCAGCCGCCCGTCGGCGATGTCCTCGAGGGTGATCAGTTCACGGGTGAACGGCACCGGATGGCGGAAGTTCGGGGAGGCCACGAAGGTGCCGAGGCGGATCTTCGAGGTGACCGTCGCCGCGGCGGTGAGCGTGGGCACGGCGCTGAACCAGGGCCCGTCGACCAGCGACCGCCAGCCGAGGTGGTCGTAGGTCCAGGCGTGGTCGAAGCCGTACTCCTCGGCCGCCCGCCACTTGGGCTCGGCCGCCCACCACCGGTCCTCGGGGAGAATCACAATGCCAACGCGCACCGGGTCACGCTATAGGCATCCGGCACCCCCGGCGTAGGGGACGGTGGTGAACCGCCCACCACAGGGACAATGGACTCGTGGAAGCACCCCTGTTGATCGCCTCGGACGTGGACGGCACCCTCCTCGACGCCTACGAACGGATGTCCGCTCGTACGAAGGCGGTGGTGCGCCGGGCCTCCGAAGCGGGCGTGCCGGTCGTGCTGGCCAGCGGCCGCCCACCGCGCTGGATCCCCGCCGTGGCGCGCGAGGCAGGGCTGACCGGCTTCGCGGTCTGTGCGAACGGTGCCGTGCTGTACGACATCGGCAACGACCTCGTGGTCGAGGTGAACGGGTTGCTGTCCCCGATGCAGCTCGCCGACGTGGTGAACGAACTGGAGCGGGCGCTGCCGGGCGCGGGGTTCGCCGCCGAGCGGATCGGCACCCGCGCGCTGGACCCCGGCGTGCACAACCTGGTGATCGACCGCGGCTATCGCAACCCGTGGGGCGACGGCGAGGGCGTCCAGGTCGCCCGCGCCGAGATCATCGGCCATCCGGCGATGAAACTGCTGGTCAGCCGCCCGGGAATGTCCTCGGACGAGATGTTCGAGGTGGCCGGCGCGGTGCTGGACGACTCGGTCGACATCACCTTCTCCGCGGGTTCGGGGCTGATCGAGATCGCCGCGAACGGGGTCACGAAGGCCACCGGCCTCGCCGCGGTCGCCGCCCGCCTCGACGTGCCCGCCGACCGGATCATCGCCTTCGGCGACATGCCCAACGACGTGGAGATGCTGCGCTGGGCCGGGCACGGGGTGGCGATGGCCAACGCGCACCCCGCGGTCCGCGCGGCCGCCGACGAGATCACCGGGCCGAACACCGAGGACGGCGTCGCCCAGGTGCTCGAACGCTGGTTCTGAGCTACCGGAATCAGGGGGTCGGGGCGGTGCCGCCCAGGTGGGCGGGCAGCCACCAGCGGTCGTCCGGCCCGGACGGACTGTCCGGGTACTCCGCCTGCGCCTTGTCGAGCAGCAGGCTCATGCGGGCGCGCAGGTCCCGGTTGACGGCGTCGAGGTCGTCGCCGGGCGCCGGGTGCATCGGCTCGCCCAGCAGGATCGTGATCGGCACGTGCCGCTTGGTGAGCGTGCGGGGCCTGCCCTTGGTCCACAGCCGCTGGCCGCCCCAGACGGCCATCGGGATGAGCGGCACCTCGGCCTGAGCGGCCATCCGCACGGCGCCGGACTTGAGCTCGGCGACGGTGAAGGACGGGCTGATCGTGGCCTCGGGGAACACACCGACGACCTCCCCCGCGCGCAGGCGGGCGACCGCCTCGTCGTAGGAGGCCTTGCCCGCCTTGCGGTCCACCGGGATGTGGCGCATCCCCCGCATGAGGGGACCGGAGACGGGGTGGTTGAACACCTCCTGCTTGGCCATGAAGCGCACCAGGCGGCCGGCGGGCTGCGCCCCCAGCCCGCAGAAGATGAAGTCCAGGTAGCTGACGTGGTTGCAGGCGATCACGGCACCGCCGGTACAGGGGACCTGCTCACCGCCCTCGACCTGCAGCTTCAGGTCGAGGACCCGGAACATGGTCTTCGCGAACAGGACAACCGGTGGGTAAACGACCTCTGCCATACCCTCAGGCTACGCGACCGTAGGTTACTTCTCCGTAGGGTTGGTGCCGCATCACATCCCGCCTGGACAGGGCACGTACACCAGCGGGGAATCGGTGGCCAGCCGGTGGATCAACTCGGCGGCTTCGTCGCCCCGCGAGTAGACGGTGACCCACTCGTTGCCGCCGGCCCGGCGGAACGTCGCCACGCGGTAGGAGCCGGTGTTCGGCGGGGCGATGTCGCACCTCTGACGGGGCAGGTACCTCGCGTCCGCGACGGCGACGGCGGGACGCCGGTAGTCCGCCACGTTCGCGTAGCCGGCCTGCCGGGCGTTGCGCACGTCGGGGTCCGCACGTTCGTCCAGCACCCGGAACCGGTCGCCGAGGACGTAGGCGAGCGCCTGCGCACCCCCGGTGTCGACGAGCGATTCCGGCGGCACCCGCGCCGCGAGCCACGAGCCGATCTCCGCGGTCTGCCCGAGCCGGGTGCGCGAGTCGTGCACCACCCGCTGGTAGCCCGGGGCGAGAAGCAGGCTCACCCCGCACAGCGCGAGCGCCCCCAACTGCGCCCAGAGCCGCGAGCCGCGGCGCGGGACCGGCGAGGGCACCCGGCGGCGCCGGTGCACCACCGCGTTCACCAGCAGCGCCGCCAGCGTGGCCAGCAGGAATCCGTACGACGGCGCGGACAGCGGGGCGGTCGGCCAGCGGGCGAGGGGCTGCGAGTAGTAGGTGGCACGCCAGGTGAGCCACGGTGCGGCGATCATCACCAGGCCCAGTGCGTAGGCGGTGGGCCGCCACCAGTTCGCCCGGTGCCGGATCACGTCGGCCACGAGCCACAGCCCGGCGGCGAAGGCGACCGCGACACCGTCGGGCCGGGTCATCAAGGCCAGTGCGGCGAACACCCCGGCGGCGATCGGATGGCCGGTGCCGACGGCGCGGATCACGGCCAGCACGAGCAGAACGAACAGCGCGGTCTCGGTGCCCGTCTGCCCCGCGGCCGCCAGGCCGCTCACCCCGGCGGTGAGCACACCGGCGAGCGGCCCGAAGCGGAAGGCGAGCAGAACGCAGCCCAGCACGCACAGGACCGACAGCACGAGCGCGCTCGTGACCACGTTCGCGCCGAAAAGGGCTTTGGGAAAGGTGATCAGGACCAGCCAGGTGAAGTTCGAGTACCCCTCGACGCGCTCCCCCACGTTGAACACGGCACCGTGCCCGTTCGCGATGTTTTCCGCGTAGCGGAAGGTGACGAAGGCGCGGTCGGGGACGGTGCCGAAGAGAAGTTCTTGCAGGAGCGCGAAAGCGAGCGCGAGGAGGAGCAGGCCCCGTCGCCCGCCGTTGGGGCGGGGCCAGGTGGCCAGCACCGTCGCCGCCAGCGCCAGCCAGACGGCGACCCCGATGACGAGCACTGCCTGTGACCCTCCGCGACCCGACGAATTCCGACCGTGCCCGGCGCACGGCCCGTTCCTTCTGTACCAGGCCATCGTTGCGTGTCCACCGCTCCGGCGACGCCGCCGAAGGAGCGGAAATGCCTGCTACCAAAGGATTTCCGGACGCGTCGGGCGGGCGGCCGGGCACCGGGGAGTGCCGCCGTCTCCCGGAGTGGGTGGCCGGATCTCACCGGGACGGGTGGCGGCCCCGCCCGGGAACGGCATTGCCCGGATCGTCCGAAACCAAACGGACGTTTCGCTTTCAGATTCGGTCGGTCAGCGCCTGGTAATCGATCTTTCCACTGCCCAGCAAGGGAATCGCGTCGATCGAGCGCACATCGAAACCGGAGGAGTGCAGGTGCAGACGCTCGCCCAGCGCTTGGGAGGCCGCCTTGCACACCTCCAGCGCGATCCCCTCGGCGAACAGCACCACCTTGTCCTCCGCCGGTACCGCCGCGACGACGTCGATGCCGAGACCGGTCGCACGGGCCGCCTGTTCGAGATCGTCGAGGCTGAGCGGGTTGCCGAACACCCTGCCGATCCGCTGAAGCCTGCCGGTGATGAACAGGAACCCTTCCTCGTCGAGGTAGCCGAGGTCACCGGTGGTCAGCACGCCGCCGAGCCGATCCCCCAGTGCCAGCGTGTCCGCGTCCTCGGCGTAGCCCATCATCACGTTCGGCCCGCGGTAGACGACCTCACCGGTGATCTTCGGGTGGGTGGTCTCGGATCCGTCGTTGTGCCGGATGCTGAACCGGCCGCCCGGCAGCGCCGGGCCGACCGAACCGGGTTTCTCGGCCAGCCGCTGGGCGGGCATGGTCGCCATCCTCGGCGAGGCCTCGGTCTGGCCGTACATGACGAACAGGCCGCCACCCGCGCCGCGCATCTTCGCGTCGAACTCGGTGATCAGTTCGGTGCGCAGCTTTCCCCCCGCCTGTGTCACCGAACGCAACCGGGGGTAACGCACCGGATCGAAGTCCAGGCGCCGCAACATTTCGAAGTGGTACGGCACCGCGGCGAGCGAGGTGCAGCCGTGTTCGCCCACCGCGTCCCAGAAGTCACGCCCGAGGATCCCGGACGGTTCGATGACCACGGTGGCCCCGGCAACCAGATGCGAATTCAGCACCGAAAGGCCGTAGCTGTAGTGCGGGGGAAGGCAGGTCGGCGCGACATCGTCCCCGTCGATGCCGAGCACGTCGGCGATCGCGCGCGCGTTGGCGAGGATGGCGGACCGGGACAACCGCGCCAACCGCGGCTTGCCGGTGGAACCGCTCGTCGCGAGCAGGACCGCGAGATCGGGGTGCGGGGCAACGCCGTCGGGATCCCGGCGCACCCATCGCCCCTCCCTTGCGTGGTAACCCTCCGGCACATCACCGGTGGGAGCCGGAATCACCGCGCTCGGCCGGAAGCGGCGCACCAGCTCGGCCAGCCTCCCGGGAGCCAATGCCGGGTCGAGCAGCGCGACGGCACGGCCCGCCTCGAACGCTCCGAGATACCCCAGCAGGCTGGGCAAATCGACCTCGGCGCGCAGGAACAGCACACCCGGCGGCAGCTCGGCGAGTTCCGCCGCCACGCAGGCCACCTCGGCCCGCAGCGCGGATTCGCCCAGTGAGCGCCCGCTCGGCCGGTCGACGATCCTGACGCCGCTGCCGATCAGCCGCGGGGTCACCGCCGAGGTCCTCTCGCCGCGACGGCGGTGCCCAAGACCGGATCACCCTCGGCGGTCACCTCACGTGCCGCCCTGCCCGTCCCAGCGATCTCAGCGATGTACAAGCCCTCAGCTCCCTTTCGTGCGGCGTCTCACGCCCGCACCAAAGTAGAGAGGGTCCTCGCCGGGCGGTCCATCAGCCCAACGGGTGGGATCTCCCGCGACCCGGCCCGCGCAGCAGCCAAACGCGCACGAGCTGCGTCGCGACGAGGGTGAACAGCAGTGTCGCGAGCAGGATCGGCAACCCGATCGGCCGGGACTCGCGCACAGCCATCGCCTCGGCCCTGCCCGGCGTCAGGGTCGCGTCGACCGCCTGCGGGTCGACCTTGACCGGCCCGGCCTGTGGCACGGCGCCGTAGTCGAAGGCGACCCCGTCCGGCGGCACCCCGGGACCCGGCAGTCCGCCCGGATCGAACAGCGACGGGTAGTCCAGCACGCTCGGTGTCCCGCCGGGCGCCGGCGTGGGCACCGAGATCGTGCCACCGCCGTTCGGCGGCGTCCCCGAGGGACGCGCCGGATCGGCGGGTGTGCCGCCCGGCACCTGGGGCGGGGAGCCCGTCGACGGCGGTGACGACGGTGAGGACGGCGATGGCGATGGCTGCACCAGCACCCCGCAGGTCAGCGACAGCACCGAACGCACCGGCCCGACCAACACGTCGATCACCGGCCCCAGCAGCGGCAGCGCCCGCAACCTGCCGATCACCGCGTCCGCGATCGCCGAGCCGGGGATCGCGGCGGGTGCGGTGCCGATCGGAATCGCGGGCAGCGCCCGCCACAGGGTCTCGAACGGCGGCACCAGCACCCCGAGGGGATCGAGCTGGGCCAGCACCCCGACGACCGGCTGCAGCACCGCATCCGGACTGAGCGCGATCTGCGTGCCCGGCGCGGCCTGCACGGTGGCCGCGCAGCTCCCCAGCACCACGGGGGCCGCCGTGTCCGCGGCCAGCGCGGGTGCGGCACCGGCCGCCGACGCGATCAGGAGCGTGACGGCCACAACCAGGCGGCGCATCTTCCGACCTCCTAGTTGGTGTTCGGGCGGATTACGGAGGAACAGGCGACGGACGCCCACTGGCCCTTGGCGGTGGCCTTGTGCACGACGTTGCCGTCCACGCTGACCGCGCAGGAAATCGTGTCCGCGTCCCCGTTGTTGGTCGCCATCACCTGGACCACGCCGAGCCCCGGCCCCACCTGGAGGTCGAAGTCCTTGTGCCACGGCAGATCCGCGTTGTTCACCGTCTCGGTTCCGTTGATCCCGTCGATCACGTACTTCAGTTCCGGCGACCTGCCCTGGCCGGTCACCTCGTAGGTCACGTGGTGCCTGCTGGTGGGCAGGTGCACGTCGTTCCAGCCGGCCGGCCCGCTCGGACCGCCGGTGAACTGGACGATCATCACCGCGGTCACCGCGATGACCGCGGCCGCGAGCACCCACGGCAGCCACCAGCTGCGGGTGGCCCAGCGCCGGGCGGCCGTCACAGGCGGTCCGGCGGACGGCCGGTCGAGGGTTCTCGGTGCGGGACTGGGTTTGGTGTCTTTCACGGGCCGTCCTTTTCTTGGCGTTCTCTCAGGTACTCGAGACCCGGTTGTGAAAACCTGGACGTCGAGTGAGGTGAAAGGCGCCCTGCGCTGACAGGTACTGCGCCGATAACGACATAGTGGCATGCCGGTGTCCTTTCTGACCAGCGACGGCGCAATATGCCGGGGCGCGTGCACAGCGGCGGGATTTACCTCAAGGAAATGGTTCCCAGGTAATCCCGCCGCTCGCCGCACAGGTGGATAAACGCAGGTCTGACGGACTTTCGGCCGGCCGTCGGCCCGCGTGCCACCGGTCGGCCGCATCGGCCGCGAAAACCGGCCGAGAACCACTTACACGCAAACGGGTGCCACCGGAACTCCCTGGATACTCAGGGATCTTCGCAGCTCAGCCACCCGACGCATGAGCCATGACAGTGACACCTATTTGCGCCCGGAATTGTCCGAAGGTCGCCGGAAATCACTGCCGAAAATTATTCCGAGGAACCATTTGTCACGCGTCATTAACCGGCGTGCGATGCCAGAGAAACCCGCGGAGTCCGTAATTGGCCTCGCGCCGCGACCGTCGCGATACCCACGGTCCACGCTCGCGGGAGGCTTATTCGAAAGGTTCACCTCACTCACCCCTCCACTTCCTCGCACAACCGACGCCCCCTCCGCCCGGAAAACTCGTCCGGCTCGCGGAGCGATGGCGTACGGCCATCGGCCAAGAAAGGAAAGAAATGCGATTACCGCATTCGCGGCGCAGGTCGGGCCCCGGCAGGTCCCCCGCGACGCGGGCGCTGGCGGCCGCGACCGCACTGGTGCTCTCCACCCTGGGTCTCGTCTTCGCCGCGCCGACCGCTTCCGCGGCGACGCTGACCGTGTCCCAGAAGAACCTGTCGTTCAACCCGGCCACGCTGACCATCGCCCAGGGCGACACCGTCACGTGGCACAACGAGGAGACCGACGGCACGACGCACAGCGTGGTGCAGTCGGGCGGGAGCGAGATCAACTCGCCCGACATGCCGCCCGGCGCGAGCTTCTCCTACACCTTCACCAACACCGGCACCTACAACATCACCTGCCGGTTCCACCCCGACATGTTCATGACGGTCGAGGTGGGCGGCAGCGGCGGCAATCCGCCGCCGACCACCAACCCGCCCACCACGACCACGACCGAAGCCCCACCGAGCACCACGACGGAGCCGCCCAGCACCACGACGGAGCCGCCGTCCTCGTCATCCTCGGTGACGACCACCTCGGCACCGACGTCGTCGTCCACTTCGACGCCGACCAGCGGGACCACGGCGCCGTCCACGACGCCCGGTCTCGGTGGCCTGCCGGTCGGGGTCGGCCCGGTCCCGGTCAGCTTCCACCTCACCGACAACAACGGTTCCTGGTACGACACGAACCTGAACCTGTTCGGGACGAGGTCACTGGCCGTGGCCGAACTGCCGCGCGTCAACCTCGGCAAGCTCCTCGGCGGAGCGCTGCCGAACCTGCTCGGCGGGAACCTGCCGCTCCTGGGCAACGGCGCGGTGGGCCAGTCGGGTGCCAGCGGTCTGCTGGGCGGTGCGGTGTCGCAGCTGAGCAAGCTGCTGCCCACCGGCTCGTCCACGCCCGCCGTCGGCAACCTCGGGGTGGACCCCGGCCAGTTGCTCAACGTGCCCGCGCTGCGCGGCGCCGTCAGCCAGATCCTGCCCACCGGCGACCCGAGGATCGCGCAGGCCAACACCCTGCTCGACCAGTTCCAGCAGCAGGTCGCCGCGCAGCCGGCGAACCTGCCGATCTCGCTGGACAAACTGCCGGTCGGGGCGAACCTGATGGGCCTGCTCAAGGACCTGACGACCTTCGCCAGCAACGACATCACCCTGCCGGTGACGGTGAACTTCAACGTGTCGCAGCCCGCCGCGGCTTCGGCGCACACCGCCACCTCGCTGATCTGGCCGGACGGGGCCAAGGGCTTCCCGTTCGACCAGGGCGGCGCCTGGGTGGGCAACCAGTCCGTCCAGCTGACCGAGCCGGGCCTGTACGCCTTCCAGTGCAAGATCCACCCGTACATGCTCGGTGCCGTCGTGGTGGACGACCCGCTCACCCCGGGACTGGACTTCGGCAAGAAGCTGCACGTGAACAGCCGCGCGCTGACCGTTCCGTCCAATGCGGACATCATCACGCAGCTGGTGACGAAGTTCTTCAACATCACCGCGCCCGGCAACTGGCAGCACTACAGCGCCACGCAGGACACGACGTGGAACCCGTCGGACTACCCGCCCGCGCCGATCCTCACCTACGACGAAAACGGCAAGCCGCAACTGATCCCGCTGCTGAGCCTGTACCTCAAGCAGCACCAGGGCGTGCCCAAGACGCTGCCCGCGGCGAACAAGAAGCCCGCCACGCCGGGTGTCGGCGAGGTGTGGATCGACACCGAAATGGAGCAGTACGCGAACAAGACCAAGGTCGGTTCCGCGACCCGGGTCAACGCGCAGACCTGGAACGTCGAGCGCAAGGTCGCGCTGCCCCAGGTCAACATGAACAACCCGCACAACATGTGGACCGACCGCGACGAGAAGGTGATCTACCAGACCGAGTGGTTCAACAACAAGCTGGACGTGTTCGACCGGCAGACCGGGCAGTTCATCCGGCAGATCGAAGTCGGACCCGACCCGTCACACGTGATGTCGCGGACGGACACCGACCAGCTGCACGTGGCGCTCAACGGCGGCGGCGCCGTCATGGAGCTCTCCCCGGGCGCCACGAAGATCGACCGGCGCATTCCGGTGCAGTTGCCGGGCGAGAAGATCGCCCATCCGCACGCGCACTGGATGACCGGTGACGGCACCACGATGATCACGCCGAACGTCAACCTCGACGACGCGACGATCGTGGACATTCCCACCGGCAAGATCCGCCACGACACCACCGGTGAGTTCCCGATCGCCTCGGGGATGACCCCGGACGGGTCGAAGGCGTACGAGGCCGACTTCGGCGACGGCACGGTCGCGTGCATCTCGCTGAAGGCGGACGCCTGCGTCAGCGACACCGGCACCAAGGTGCACGGCAAGATCATCGACGAGTGGGCGAACTACGACCCGGTCAAGGGGCCGCGGGGCGACTGGGGTGGCCTGTCCATCCAGATCCCGGTGGCGCCCGACAACTCGGCCGTCCTGGTGGCGAACACGCTGACCGGCAACATCACCGTGATCGACCCCAAGACGGACCGGATCGTCAAGTTCCTGCCCTGCGACTCCGGATGCCACGGCATCAACTTCGGGGCCAAGAAGGGCGGCGGCTACTACGCCTACGTCTCCAGCAAGTTCTCGAACCGGATGATCATCGTCGACACCGACCCGAACGGTGACGGCAGGCCGGACGACGCCGCCGTCGTCGGCTCGATCGCGCTCGCCGGGGACCAGAACACCGCCACCGACGACAAACTCGTCGACTACGCGGGCTTCGGCGGCATGGGCGTCCTGCCCATCCCGCTGGCCTACGAGGGCTGGGTCGAGAAGGCACCGGGCAACGCGGTCAACGACCAGCTGACCTGCCGTCAGCGCAATCCGGTCAAGTACGCGGCCGTCTGCAAGTAAGCGCACCGGACAACGGGGGTTGGGAAGAGCTGCCCGCTTTTCCCAACCCCTTTCGGGAAAGGAGCATCATGCGATCTCCACAGTGGTCGCGAACATCGAAGATATTCCGCTACCTGACCATCGGGACCGCGCTCGGTGTCATCGCCTCGGGTGTGGCCGGCTCGGTCGGCACGGCCAGTGCCCCGGTGACCGTGGCGCCCGCCGGGGTGATCGGGGACGCAGTGGCCGGGCTGCGCCCGCTCGGCACCGCCTTCGGGCAGCAGTCGCAGGACGAGGCCGACCTCGGCGACGGCACCTTCCTCGCGCCGTGGCAGCTCAAGAACGGCGTCAAGGAGTTCCACCTGACCGCCAGCGCGGTCAACTGGACCACCGAACCCGGCCGGGTCAAGCAGGCGCTGGCGTTCAACGGGCACATTCCGGGTCCGACGATCCGGGTCAACGAGGGCGACCGGATCCGCATCGTCGTCACGAACAAGACCGACCAGCCCACCTCCGTGCACTGGCACGGAATGGAACTGCCGAACTCGATGGACGGGGTGCCGGGACTGACCCAGCCGGACATCAACCCCGGGCAGAGCTTCACCTACGAGTACACCGCGGTGTCCACCGGAACGCACTGGTACCACTCGCACATGGGCGGCGACCAGGAAGGGCGCGGCCTCTACGGCGCGCTCGAAGTGGTGCCGCTGGCCGGGGAAATCCCCGCCGCGCACGACTACACCATCATGACCGGGGACGGCGCGCTCGGCTTCGTGTTCAACGGCAAGAGCTACCCGGCCACCACGAACCTGCGGGCCAAGGTCGGCGAGCGCGTGCACATCCGGCTGATCGGCACCGGGCCGGAGATGTTCCACGCGATCCACCTGCACAGCGGCTACTTCACCGTGGTCGCGCAGGACGGCAGACCGCTGACCGTGCCGCAGCAGATGGACACCATCACCCTCGGCATCGGCCAGACCTACGATCTGATCTGGGTCCCCACCACGCCGGGCAAGTGGATGATCCACTGCCACGTGTTCTCGCATTCGGAGACGATGAGCGGGATGACCGGCATGGTCACCATCGCGAACGTGGATCCGCCGTCGGTGCAGCTGCCTTCGCTGCCGGGCGTCACCGGAAGCGGCGGGTGAGCGGCGTGCACCGGAAACTGGCCGCGGCGGGCGTGCTCGGGGTGGCGGGCGCGCTCCTGTTGCCGGGAATCGCCGCCGCGCACGTCTCCGTCACGCCGAACACCGTCCAGGATGGACAGTCGGCGCGGGTGACGTTCCGGGTGCCCAACGAACGGGACGACGCCTCGACGGTCCGGGTCGAGCTCGTGCTGCCCGCCGACCATCCGATCACCGGGGTTTCGGTCGGGCAGGTACCGGGATGGACCGTGACCGTGCAGAAGCAGAAGCTCGCCACCCCGGTGTCCACAAGCGACGGTTCGGTGACCGAGGCGGTCTCGTCCGTCGTGTGGCAGGGCGGCTCCATCCCACCGGACCAGTTCGCCGAGTTCCCGGTGTCACTGGGCAAACTGCCACCGGGGCAACTGGTGGTCAAGGCACTGCAGACCTATTCGGATGGTCAGGTGGTGCGCTGGATCGACGGGCCCGAAGCCGGTGCGGACGCGGCCCATCCCGCACCGACGGTCACCGTCGCCACCCCGGCGCCTGCCGCGGCGCCGAAAAGCGAGTCCTCCGCGGACTGGCCGGCTCGCGTCCTGGGTGGCGCAGGCATCCTCACCGCACTGGTGACGCTTGCCCTGCGCCGCCGTTCCACCCCCGGGGCCTGAAGGCCGTGAGGGACCTCCTCACGGCCGTTTCGGCCCTGAGGAGGTCCCTCCCGGCACCCACGAATCGAGAGGAGGTGTGGTGGTGCTGAAGAAGATGGTGCTGGGGGCGCTGGTGGCACTGGCGGTGCTCGCCAACCCCGCCCCGGCGTCGGCCCATGTGGTGCTCCTGGGTACGACTCCCGGCGACTACGAGGTGGTCCCCGGCTCCCCGCACGAACTGACCATGCGGTTCAACGAACCGATCGACGCGGGACTGGCCGAGGTGCGGCTGATCGGTCCGCGCGGTGACGACATCGAGGGCATCGGCAAGCCGCGGCATCCCGGCGGGCAGGAGAACGCGCTGGCGGTGGACGTGCCGAACACCCTCGCGAACGGTACCTACACGGTCGCGTACCGCGTCGTGTCGGCGGACTCCCACGCTGTCCCCGGAGCCTTCGGCTTCAGCGTCGGCGAACCGAGCGCGACCAGTGGTGCGGCCGCCGCGGCGGCGAGCGGCGGGACGGGTCCCGCCGCGGTGAGCTACGGGGTGGCCCGCTGGCTGGGCTTCGCCGGGCTGGCGCTGCTGGTCGGCACTGCCTTGTTCGTCGCGGTGTGCTGGCCCGGCGGCGCGACCCGCACCGGCATCCGCAAGCTGCTCCGCATGGGCTGGACGGCGCTGGTGGTGTCCACGGTGGCGACGGTGCTGGTCTACGGCGCCTACGCGACCGGCAGGCCGATGACCGACTTCGGCACCATCGGCGACACCCTGACCAGCCGGATCGGGGTGCTGCTGCTCGTCAGGACCGTCATGCTGGGCCTGATCGCGGCGGGGCTCCCCCGGTTCCTGCGCGGTCTGCCCGCCGAGGGGCGCGGCAGGCATATCGCCCTGGTCTGCGCGGCCGCGGTCGCGCTCGCGGTGACCTGGAGCCTCGCCACGCACAGCGCGGCGGGGAGCGAAGTCGCCCTCGCCCTGCCCGCCGACGTCGTGCACCTGACGGCGATGAGCGCCTGGATCGGCGGCCTGCCGGTGCTACTGGGGGTGTTGCTGCGCTCCGGGGACCTGATCGGGATCCGCCTCGCCGTGCCGCGGTTCTCGCGGATCGCGGTGATCGCCGTCGCGCTACTGGTGGTGACCGGCACCTACCAGGCGTGGCGCCAGGTGGGCGGGCCGTCCGCGTTGTTCGGCACCACCTACGGCGGGGTGCTGCTGGCGAAACTCGGGGTCGTGGTGGTGCTCGTGGCGCTCGGCGCGCTGGCTCGGCAGTGGGTGCGGCGCCACTACTCGTTCGACATACGCACGGTGACGGACAAGCGCCGGGCGCGGCGCGGACCGGGCGACGCCGAGTTGGGCCGGTTCCGCCGTACAGTCGCGGTCGAGGTCGTGCTCGGCGCCGTCGTGCTGGGCCTGACCGCCTCGCTGGTCGGCATCGAACCGGCGCGGGCGGAACAGAGCCGGCTGGCACAGCGGATCACCCCGCCGGAGCGGACCGGACCGGTCAACGTGCTGCTCCCCTTCGACGCGGGCAACGGCGCCGCGGGACGCGGGCAGGTCGCGGTGTCGGTGCTGCCGGGCCGGGTCGGCACCAACCAGATCCACATCTCGGTGCTGGACGCCCAGCGCGCCCCCAAGGAGATCCCCGAGGTGCGGGCCGAACTCCGGTTGCCGGAACGCGGGCTCGGCCCGCTGCCGGTGACGCTGGAGAACGGGGGGCAGGGGCACTACCTGGCGGACCAGGCCGTGCTGACCATGCCGGGCCGCTGGGAGCTCACGCTCTTCCTGCGGACGTCCGAAGTGGACCAGGCCGTGGTGCGGATCCCGGTGGGTGCGCGGTGACCGGGGGTGTCGGCCTGAACCGGGACACCCGGAGCCTGCCGCCGCAGGTGCTGGAGGATCTGCGGCGACGGGCGGTCGCCGCGGTCGAGTCCGGTGTGCCGCAGGTCCAGGTGGCGTTGCTGTACGGGGTTTCCCGCAAGACCGTCGGGGTCTGGGTGCGGGCCTACCGGATGCGGGGCGCGGATTCGTTCCGGGCCCGCAAACGGGGCCGCCGCTCGGGCGAGCAGTTGGCGCTGTCGCCGGTGCAGCAGTCGTGGATCGTCAAACTGATCGACAGCGGGCCGCCGGACGAACTGGGCCTCGACCACCGGCTGTGGACGCGGCAGGCGGTCGCCGAGCTGATCGACCGCGAGTTCCGGGTCGGCCTGAGCTCGACGACGGTGGGTCAGTACTTCGTGCGCTGGGGGATCCTTCCCGAAGCCAATCTGCTGCACACCCTGCGCGGTTCGGGGATGCGGACGGCGGAGGAGGCGCCGTGGCTGCCGTGCGCCGAGGTGCTGTGGGTGGCCTGGCTGTCGCCGCGGCGCCCGGCGGCGGAGCACGGTGTCCGGCACGTGCTGGCCGCGGTGTCCAACCGGGGCGTGCTGTACTTCCTGGCCGCTACCGAACCGTTCGACGCGGCGGCGGTGCACGACTTCCTGCGGCGGCTGGTGACCCAGCTCGACCGGCCGGTGAACGTGGTGATCCGCTGGTGGCCGGTCCAGCATTTCGACGTGCTGCTGTCCTGGCGGGAATTCCGGTCGGACGACCTCTCGGTCCGGTTCTCGCTCCACTCCCCCTGACCTCCCAGCCGCTCACGGCAACGGGATCGGGGCAACGCCCGGCGCCCTTCTCAGCTCGTGGGGGTGCCGAGTTTGATCGATTCGGCCCGCCAGCCGGACTCCGTCCAGCGCAGTGCGAAGACGAAGATGGTCCGGTTGGCGGGCACCGTTTCCACCGTGGTGCCGTGCGCGTCGAGCACCTTGAGCTCGTCCTGGTCGAACATCGCGTCCACGACGGCCTGTTTGCCTTCGTCCACGCTTTCCGGCTCGGCACTGAGGAAATGCACGCGCCCGCCCTGGTAGTGGGTCCCCGCGGCCCGGTCGGTGTCCAATTGCGACAGGAATTGACGACAGGCCTGGCAGCTGGGCAGGCCGAGGTCGCGCAGCGGGGCCGCGTCGAGCGACTGGTAGGCGTAGTCCATCAGATCGATGAAATGGGAAGCGAAACCGGTGGCGCCGAGGCGGTCGCTTTTGGCCACTCCACTCGGCATCGGTGGGATGGTCGGCCACGGCGGCGGAGTGTCTTTCCCGGCCGCACCGGAATCGCATGCGGTCAGCACGAGCAGGGCGATCGAAATCAGTGCCGGGACCCGGAAGGACATACCTCGATCGTCGCACAGGACATGCCATGGAAACAGCGTCCTCGGGGAACGTTTTACCGCTTCGACGAACGCCCAGGTTAACTGTCCCGCAGGCCGATTCGCCACACGAAAGCGTGGTGCGTGAGGCAAACAGGTGACACCCCGCGGCGACCGGACAACCCCGCGGCGAACCCGTTGACCGGTGGTTTCACCGGATGACGACCGGCTGTCACCGGAACCATTATGCGAACCGCCCAGCACCGGCCGAATCCACGAATGCACGCCGGCGAGCGCGGTCCCGAAACCCGGGAAATCTCTTGTAATGACCAGTTAACGAAAAGATCACCGGTCCGAAACGGGTTGCCCCGCTAATGGCGTAACCGGCGTGCTCGAGGGCGATTGAGGCGTGGAAAATGACCACAGGTGACGCGCGCAGCCTCTCCGCGGAAGCGTTGGAAGTGCTGCGCAGGCGGGCGGTCGCGGCCGTCGAATCAGGGGTGTCCCGGTCGGAGGTCGCGCGCCTGTTCGGGGTGTCGCGCAAGGCGGTCGGCGCCTGGGTGCTCGCGTACCGGCGGCAGGGCGAAACCGCACTCACCCCGCGAACCCGGGGACGGCGCCCGGGTGAGCAGCTCGCGCTCTCGCCCATGCAGCAGGCACGCACCGTCAAGACCATCATCGCGGGCACCCCCGACACGTACGGCCTGCCGTACCGGCTGTGGACCCGGCAGGCGATCGCGGATCTGGTCCTGCGCGAGGACGACCTGCTGCTCAGCCACGGCACCATCGCGCATTACCTGGTGCGCTGGGGCCTGATCGACGAACCGCGCCTGGCGGACATGACGCGGCGCCGGGTGGCCGCCGTGGTCCCGCGGCAACGCGACACCCCCGACCTCCCCTTGCGCTGGTTGCCGGACGCGGAAACGCTGTGGCTGGCCTGGACCCGGCCCCATGCCCCCGCCCCCCGCCCCGCCGCACCCCGGCACAACCTGTTGTCCGGCTTCCGCGACTACTACGGCGACGTCAACGTGCTGCTGGCGATGTCGGCGCGCGGCACCGTGTTCTTCCAGGCCGGTCAGGGCCCGTTCGACGGCGATGGGGCGAGTGGGTTCCTGCGGCGGCTGAACGAGCAGCTCGGCCGTCCGCTGAACGTGATCGTCTGCCGCTGGCCCGCCCGCCACCACGACCTGCTGCCCACCCGGTCCGCCTTGGACGCCGATCGGATCGCCCTCCAGCTCACCCTGGACTGAACGGCTTTCCGGCCGTGGTCACCCCGGCAGGGACACCGCCACCTAGGCTGGCCGCGTGGTGCAGCGAGCGATCGTGATCGGCGGCGGGATCATCGGACTGGCCGTGGCGTGGGAACTGACCCGTCGCGGTACCGCGGTGACGGTGCTGGAGAAGGAGAACCGCTGGGCCGCGCACCAGACCGGCCACAACTCCAATGTGGTGCACGCCGGGCTGTACTACAAGCCCGGCTCGGCCAAGGCGCGCCTCTCCGTGGCGGGCAACCGCTCCATTGTGGACTTCGCCAGGGCGAACGGGGTGCGGGTCGAGGTCTGCGGCAAGCTGGTGGTCGCCACCGAGGAGGCCGAGCTTCCGGCGCTGCACGTCCTCGCGGAGCGCGCCGAAGCCAACGGGGTGCCCGCCCGGCTGATCGGCCCGGCCGAGGCGCACGACTACGAGCCCGAGGTCTCCTGCGTCCGTGCCCTGCGGGTGGACTCGACCGGCATCATCGACTTCCCCGGCGTCTGCGACGCGCTGGTGCGCCTGCTCACCGAACGGGGGGCGGATCTCCGGCTCGGCACCCCGGCGCTGGCCATCCGCCCCGGCCGGACCGGCGGTGTCGAGGTCGCGACCGGCGGCGAGGTGGTTCGAGCCGACGCGCTGGTCAACTGCGCCGGGCTGCACTCGGACCGGGTGGCGCGGCTGGCCGGGATCACTCCGCGCGCCCGGATCGTGCCGTTCCGAGGCGAGTACTACGAGTTGCGGCCCGAGCGGCGCGGCCTGGTCCGCGGCCTGATCTACCCGGTGCCGGACCCCTCGCTGCCGTTCCTCGGCGTGCACCTCACCCGCATGCTCGACGGCAGTGTCCACGCGGGCCCCAACGCCGTGCTCGCCCTGCGCCGCGAGGGCTACCGCTGGCGTGACATCTCCCCCGCCGACCTCGCCGACGTGGCACGCTTCCCCGGTTCCTGGCGCCTCGCCCGCCGGTACGCCTACCCGACGGGGGTGGACGAAGTGCTGCGCTCGCTGTCCCGGCGCCGGTTCGCGGCGAGCCTCGCCCGGCTCGTCCCGGCCATCGGCCCCGGCGACATCGTGCGTCACGGCTCAGGGGTTCGGGCCCAGGCGCTGCTGCCTGACGGCTCGCTGGTCGACGACTTCCTCATCGAAACCGCGCCGCACCAGGTCCACGTGCTCAACGCACCCTCCCCGGCCGCGACGAGCGCATTGGAGATCGCCAAGGCCGTCGCGGACCGGATCCCCGTTTAGCCGCCCCGGTCAGAAACCGGTGGGCCGACGGGGGGTGTACGGGCGCTCCAGCCCGTCGATCTCGTCGTCGTCGAGTTCGACGGCCAGTGCGGCCACGGCGTCGTCCAGGTGGGCGGGCTTCGTCGCTCCGATGACGGGCGCGGCGACGGTGGGATTGCCGAGAACCCAGGCGAGCGCTACTTGGGCCATCGGGAGGTCGCGCCGTGCGGCGATCCGCTGCACGGAATCGACGATCGGGCGATCGACGTCGGCGAAGAACCGCTGCCCGGTGGGGTCGCTCGCCGAGCGGTCGGTCACCTGGCCGTAGGGGCGTGCCAGGCGTCCCTTCGCCAGCGGGCACCACGGGAGGCTGGAGACGCCCTGGTCGGCGAGCAGGGGGAACATCTCCCGCTCGTCCTCGCGCTGCACGAGGCTGTACTGGTTCTGCATCGACACGAACCTCGTGTGGCCGTTCAGCGTCGCGGTGTACTGCATTTTCGCGAACACCCACGCCCACATCGACGAGGCGCCGAGGTACCGGACCTTCCCGGCCACCACCACCTTGTGAAGGGCTTCCATCGTTTCCTCGACCGGGGTTTTCGGATCGAACCGGTGGATCTGGTAGAGGTCGATGTAGTCCGTGCCGAGGCGTGTGAGCGAGGCGTCGACCTGATCGAGAATCGCCTTGCGCGACAACCCGGAGCCCCCTGGCCCGTCGTGCATCGGGAGTCCCACCTTGGTGGCGATGACGACGTCCTCCCGCCGGGAGTACTTCCTGACGGCACGACCGACGATCTCCTCCGAGGTGCCGCCGCCGTAGACGTTCGCGGTGTCCCACAAGGTGATGCCCAGTTCGACGGCTCTCCGGAACATCGGCTCCGCGGCCTGCTCGTCCAGTGCCCAGGGGTTGACCCCCAGCGCCGGGTCGGCGAATCCCATGCAGCCGAGCGCTATCCGGCTGACCTGCAACTCGGTGTTCCCGAGCGGAACGTATTCCATCGTCTCCGTCCTCATGCCGGGTAGGGAGCGGCCTCGCGTGCGGAGCGGAGCGCGCCCGCCCACCAGGCCAACTGGTCGAGCAGGGTCTTGGCGTACCCGGGGGCGGCGGGGTCGAGCGGACGGCCGTCCTCCCACGCGGTGAAGTAGTTCGGGAAGGCCAGACCGTCGCGGATGGTCACCGCGTGCAACTCCGTCAGCACGTTTTCCAGGTGCAGCACCGCGTGTCGGCCGCCCGCCGCACCGCCGTAGCTGACGAAGGCGACGGGCTTGGCCGTCCACTGGGTGAAGTGCCAGTCGATGGCCGCCTTCAGCGACGCGGGATAGCTGTGGTTGTACTCGGGGGTGACCACGATGAACGCGTCGGCCTCCTCCAGCGCCGACGTCAGTGCCGCCATCCGGGCGGGCCGGGGGTAGCTGTCGCCGGCGTACTTCGGTGGCGCCGCGGGAAGCACCAGCGGGATGTCGATGTCGGCGAGATCGATGACGTCCACGTCGAAACCACCGTGCTGGCGGGCCTGCTCGGCGACCCACGAACCCACGACCGGACCGAACCGCCCTTCCCGGACGCTTCCCACGATGATCAGCAGCTTGTGCGTGTTTTCCATGTCCACCACGATCGGCCGTAGCCACGGCCGCAACCAGACCGTGCGCAGGCTGGCCCTCGCGGGGCCACGCTGAGCACCTCGCGACCGGCGGGGACCGTCTTATACTTTCCCTATGGGGACGCCGTTGGGGGATTTCCTTCGGACCAAGCGCGACAGCATCCAGCCGGAATCGCTGGGACTGCCGGAACGCGACCGCCGCCGGTCACCGGGTCTGCGCCGCGTGGACCTGGCTTCGCGAGCCGGCATCAGCGTCGAATACCTGACCCGCATCGAGCAGGGCCGCGACCGCAATCCGTCGGTGGCGGTGCTGGTCGCCCTCGCCGATGCGCTCAGCCTCGACCCCGCGGAGCGCAACCACCTGCGCTACCTCGCGAAGATCACCGGCGGTGAATGTTCCGCGCACACCCGGCCCGCACCGCCGCTCCGGCAGGTGCGGCCGTCCGTCCTCCGGACGCTCCGCCTCCTCGAGCCGGGCATCGCCGTGGTGACGAACCGGCTGGGCGACGTCCTCGCCCGCACCAGCGGCTTCGAACTGGTGACCGGCGGGACCGGACTGCTCGACGCCGAAAACCCGAACCTCACCCGCTACGTCTTCACCGACCCCCGCGCCCGGACGTTCTTCGCCGACTGGGACGAGGTCGCGGACGAGCAGGCGTTCGACCTGTGGCTCGGACCATCCATCGAGAACTCCGAGTGGCTCACCGCCGAACTGGCCCCCATCGCAGGCCCCGACTTCACCCGCCGCCTGAGCCGCCACGTGGTTCCACAACGTGGAGTTCTCCGGCTCAACCACCCGGCCGGGCACGAACTCCACCTGCTCCGCGAGACGCTCGAACTCTCCGCGGACGCCCAGCAACTGGTCGTCTTCCTCGCCGCGGACGACCGGACGGAACAAGCCATCGACGAACTCCGCCGACCACACGCCCGGCTCCGGTCCATCTCGTAACGGACGCTAGCGGGCGAGGTGCCCGGCCACGATCGGCGCGACCTTGCGCACCACGTCGCAGGCCTTCGCCGGGTCGGTGTAGTTCTGCCCGGACAGGGCCACGAAGGACTTCGACGACAGGGTGACGGCCAGGTCGCACTCGACGTCCCCGAGCAGGCCCCGGTAGTGGTCCCAGGTGATTCCGCCGAACTGCTCGTGCCCGTCGGGCTGACTCGGGTAGTAGTCGCCGACCGGCAGGTCGGTGCTGTAGAAGACGGTGATCTCGCCGTCCGTCGAGGCGTCCGGCTTGCCGGAGTGCCAGACGCAGCCCGGCGGCACCCTGCTCTCCGGACGGCCCGGCTCCGGCTCGCCCGGCGCGCTCAGCCCGGCGGCAGCGGCCTCGTCGTTCGTGATCATCGAACACGGGTCGGTCGATGCGGCGGGCGCCTTGGTGACCCGGCCGGTCTGCGGGTGCGGGGTCCCCGGCACCGCGGTGGTGCAGGCGGTGGCCAGCAGCAGGCTTCCCACCACGGCGATCCGTCCTCGCATGGCGCTCCCCGGATTCCTCGGAAGATTCCCCGAACCGATTGTTTCGCGGCTCGAACCTAGCGTGTCCGCCAACGAAGACGGGCCGAAACGGTGATGCGGGTTCGCACGAAAGTGGTCACCCCCGGGTGCTGCGGAAACGGGCTGGTCGCGGTGGATACGCTGGAGGTGACCAATCCGGCTCGTACCTGGAGTACCGATGCACGACGCCCGCCTGCTGCTCGATCCCGGGACGGACGCGGCCGCCAAGCTGCGCCGTCGCGGGTATGTGCTCGACACCGACCGCCTCGGCAAGCTGGTGAGCAGGCGATCCGAGGTCATCAGCGAGGGCGACCAGGCACGGGCCCAGTCCAAGAAGGCCGCCGCCGACGTGCAGGCCGCGGCACGGCGCGGCGAGGACATCGCCGAGTTGCGCGAGCAGGCCCGCCAGCTCAAGGTGCGCATCGGCGAACTCGAGGACGAACACCGCCGGATCGAGGCCGAGCTGACGGAGTTCCTGCTCGCCGTTCCGAACCTCCCGCTGGACGAGCTGCCGGACGGCGCCACCGAGGAGTTCGCCGAGCAGATCCGCGCCTGGGGCACGCCGCCCGAATTCGACTTCACCCCGCTCGACCACGTGGACCTCGGCGAGCGGTCCGGCATCCTCGACCTCAACCGCGCCACGAAGCTCTCGGGCCCGCGTTTCGCGGTGTTCAAGGGTGCGGGCGCGCGACTGGAGCGGGCACTGGCCGCCTTCTTCCTCGACATCCACACCCGCGAGCACGGCTACACCGAGTTCTCGCTGCCCGCGCTCGTCACCCGGCAGACCATGACCGGCACCGGTCAGCTGCCGAAGTTCGAGGAGGACCTGTTCCGCACCGGCGTGGCCGAGCGGGAGCTCTTCCTCATCCCGACCGCCGAGGTGCCGCTGGTCAACCTGCACGCGGACGAGATCCTTCCGCTGGAGGAGCTGCCGCTGCGCTACACCGCGCACACCCCGTGCTTCCGCTCGGAAGCCGGCTCCTACGGCCGGGACACCCGCGGCCTGATCCGCCAGCACGAGTTCTCGAAGGTCGAACTGGTGCAGTTGGTGGCCGCCGAGAAGTCCCGCGAGGCACTGGAAGAGATCCTGACCCACGCGGAGGCGCCACTGCAGCGGCTCGGCCTCGCCTACCGGGTGATCAAGCTGCCCGCCGGGGACATCGGGTTCTCCGCGCAGATCACCTACGACATCGAGGTCTGGATCCCGAGCCAGCAGACCTACCGCGAAATCTCCAGCGCCTCGGACACCGGCACCTTCCAGACGCGGCGCGCGAACATCCGCGGCAAGGGCAAGGACGGCAAGCGGGGGGCGGTGGCCGCGCTGAACGCCTCGGGCCTGCCGATCGGCCGCACGCTGGTCGCGCTCGTCGAGCAGAACCAGCGCGCGGACGGGTCCATCGGCATCCCGGAGGCCCTGGTGCCCTACACCGGGTTCACCGAGATCAAGCCGGACGGCAGCGTCACCCTCGCCTGACGAACCGCGCGATGATCTCGCCGAGCCGTTCGCCGGCGTCTTCCTGCAGGAAGTGGCCGGCGTCCGGCACCGTCGGATGGTCGAGGCCCGCGGCGCCCCTGACGGCGCGCCGAAGGACCGGGGCCATCGGCGAGGTGATCGGATCGCCATCGGAGAAGGCGCACAGCAGCGGCATGTCCATAGTGGACAGTGTGCTCCAGGCGCGCCGGTTGGCCTCGGACGCCGGATCGTCCGGCCTCGTCGGCACCAGGCCGGGCATCGCCCGCGGGCCCGCCTTGTAGAGCTCGTTGGGAAACGGCGCGTCGTAGGCGGCGCGCACCTCGTCGGGCAGCCGGGTACGGCAGCCGGACTGGACGAACCGGCCGATGTCGAGCACCGGCGCCTTCGCCACTGCGTTCCGGAACGCCCACCAGGCCTCGGGCATGTCCTGGTCGCCGGTGGGCAGTCCGGTGTTCGCGGCGACCACACCGGCGAACCGGCCGGGATGCTCGGCCACCAGACGCAGTCCGATCAGCCCGCCCCAGTCCTGCCCGACCAGGGTGACCTCGCGAAGATCGAGCGCGTCGAAGGCCAGCGCCCGCATCCATTCCACGTGGCGGGCGTAGGTGTGCGCGGCGGCCTCGACGGGCTTGTCCGAGCGGCCGAACCCGACCAGGTCCGGCGCGATCGCCCGCAGCCCCGCGTCGGCGAGCACCGGCAGCACCTTGCGGTACAGGAACGACCAGCTCGGCTCGCCGTGCAGGAGCAGCACGACCGGCCCGTCCGCGGGCCCCGCCTCGACGTAGCCGATCCGGATGATGCCTTCTCTGGGGTCGTCGATGTCGGCGTAGAGCGCCGGGAAGTCGAAGTCGGGCAGGTCCGCGAACCGGTCTTCCGGTGTCCTCAGCAGCCGCACACAGCTCAGCCTAGGAGATGGCGACGGCCACGACGAGCCCCAGCGCGAGATGCGCCGCGGCCACCACGAAGCTGGCGGGGGCCAGCTTTTCGTGCTCGATCGCCGTTCGCATGTCGATCCGGGTGGCCCATTCGAGCAGCCGGACCGCGAACACCTGCACCACGATCCCGAGCAGGCCGTACACCAGCGAGGTGATCAGGCCCTCGGTGAGATCACTGGCCGAGTTGAAGATGGCCACCACGATGATGAACGCCATCGACAGGATGCCCGAGGCCGTCACGATGACGGCGTTGGGCAGCCCCCGGCGCACCAGCGCGGACAGTTTGCCCGGCGTGGTGAAGTCGATCGCGTAGAAGCCGACCAGCATCAGCAGCAGCCCGACGACGCCGTACAGCAGGATCGCGCCGATCCCCCTGACGAGGTCGGGTCCGAAGTTGTCAGCCAGCGCGAGGGTGGTGGTCACGTGATCTCCCGGTCGATTCGTTGTGTTGCGGGGTGTTTATCACGATTCCGGGATGCGGTGGGGCACGAAGGCCGCCCCGTCGTCGGTGACCAGCCCCGAGGTCTCGCGAATCCCGAGGCCCGCCGCGCTGTCGCCCACGATCCACGCACCCAGCGCCGGCCGGAAGCCGTCGAACTCCGGGAGCGGGTCGAAGGCCTGGTAGACGTATCCCTCCGCCCCGTAGACGCCGGGGGTTTCGGTCTCGTATCCGGTCGCCACGATCTGCACGTTCGCGCCTTCCCGGCCGAGCTTCGGTTTGCGCACGTACTCGGTGAGCAGACCGGGGTCATCGGTGAAGGCGGGCAACAGGTTCGGGTGGCCCGGGTAGTTCTCCCACAGGATCGCCAGCAGGGTCTTGTTGGACAGCAACATCTTCCACAGCGGTTCGATCCACAGCGTGCGCGGCAGCGTCTCCACCGCGTGCCTGCCGAACTCCTCGTCGACCACCCACTCCCACGGGTACAGCTTGACCACGGTGTTCATCGGCGCCTCCGCCAGGTCGACGAACCGCTTCAGCACCGGATCCCAGCCGATCTCCTCGATGGCGAGGCCGATCGTGTCCAGGCCCGCCTCGGCCGCGGTCTCCTGCAGGTAGGAGATGGTGATGTGGTCCTCGCCGGTGGGGTCGGCGGTGGACCAGGTGCAGTACAGCTCGCTGGACGGGAGCAGCCCGCGGATTTCCTGCCAGCGTTCGACCAGTTTCTCGTGTATCGAGTTCCACTGGTCGTCGTCCGGGAACACCTCGGTCTTCCAGTGCCACTGCAGCACCGAGGCTTCGAGCAGCGAGGTCGGGGTGTCCGCGTTGTACTCGAGCAGCTTCGCCGGGCCCCTGCCGTCGTAGCGCAGATCGAAGCGGCCGTAGAGGTGCGGGTCGCGGCGCTTCCACGACTCCGCGATGTGCGGCCACACCCATTCCGGGATGCCGAACTCGGCGTAACGCTCGGTCAGGATCACGTTGTCCACCGCTTCGAGGCACATCGAATGCAGCAGTTCGACGTCCGCCTCGAGGGAGAGCACCTCGTCCATCTCCAGGACGTAGTGCACCGACTCGTCCCAGTAGGGCCGCACCTTCCCGTCGCCGTACCGCGCGGGGCTACCGAAGACCAGGCCCTGTTCCTCGACGATGCGCTGCCAGTCCCCGCGCGGGGCGCTCGTTCCTCTGCGCACTGCTCTTCCACCCTTGTTCGACGCGACTCATACCGGAAGGACGCCTGGTGCCGGAGGAGCCGTGCCGTGAGGGGAGTCCTTCACGGCAACCCGAAGACCCGCACCGCCAGGCGGTTACGAACCGCTGCTGCTCTTACTGCTGATGCCGAAACCGCCGCGCTGCACGGTCTTGCCGGATGAGGTCTTGACCGTGGTGTGGCCCGAAGGCTTGGTGTAGCTGCCGCCGACCACGGTCGAGCCGATCCGGCCCGAGCCGCCGTAGTTGTAGCGGTACTGCCCGTAGCTGTTGCCGAGCGGCAGGATCCAGAAACCGGTCCCGGAGTCGTAGTGGCCGCCGTGACTGGTCAGGTAGGTCTCGTCGCAGTTGTCGTCCGGGACGACGACGCCGTTGGCGTCGGTACAGACAGCGGTGGTCTCGTTCGGCACGCCCACCAGGTACCAGGCGGCGACCATCCCGACCAGGCCGACCGTGACGCCGCTGCCGATCAGCACCTTGCGCTTGCCTGCCGCCTTGCGCTCGGTTTCCGCCTGCGCCGCCTCGCGCTCTTCCTCTGCCGCGATGGCCTTCTGCCGGGCGCGCTGCTCGGCGAGCGTCGGCTCGCGTGGCTTCGTCGACTCGGGGTCCTGGAACCGCATCGAGCCCCGCGCTGCGTGGTCCGCCGGTGGTTGCTGCCCCTCCGGCGCGGTGTCTTCGGTCATCGAGCACACACTAGCCACCCGAGGGATGTCTTTGGGTCTCGACGCGGGCATTATTGAGCGCGATGCTCAAAGACGGCTTGGCAAGTAACACGCTGCGTACCCGGCTGGTGATGGTCGGTGGCTTCTTCGGGGCGATCCTGGCCCTGTCGCTGAGCGTCGCCTTCTCCTCGGGCAGCGGCATCACCGGCGGCGGCAAGGTCGAGGAGTCGCCGGAGGCGAAGGCCGCGTTCCATTCCGCGGCGGGCAACTGCCTCACCTGGAAGCAGCCCGACGCGTCGGACATCCACCTCGTTCCCTGTGCGCAGGAGCATCTGTACGAGGTGACGGGTGTGGTGAACATCGCCGACAAGTACCCGGCGGGAGCGCCGGCGCCGAGCGTGGACCAGTGGCGCGAAATCGCGCTGAACAAGTGCACCGACGGCACCGAAGGCTATCTGCACGAGAAGCTCGACCCGTACGGCAGGTTCACCGTCAGCGCGCTGCGGCCGGGCAACGACGAGTGGGCCGCGGGCGACCGGGACATGCGGTGCGTGCTCCAGTGGGCGGCGCCCGGCGGCGCGCTGCAGCCGATCACCGGTCCGGTGGCGGGCCAGTCGCAGGCCGCCGTGTGGGAGCCGGGCACCTGCCTCGCGCTCGCGGGCAAGACCGTCGGCAACCCGATCGCCTGCACGCAGCCCCACGCCTACGAAATCGTCGGCAAGCTCGACCTGAAAACGCACTTCACCAGCGGCTATCCCGCGCAGAAGGACCAGAAGACCTGGCTGGACACCGAGTGCAACAACGTCGTGCAGCGCTACGCCGGCGGGGTCGATCTCACCGCACAGCAGCTCACGCTGACCTGGGACCTGCGGGAACAGGAGAGCTGGGACGCCGGATCGACCCTGGTCAACTGCAAGGTCGGGGCGAAGCTGCCGGACAACAGCGGCCTGGCCCCGATCACCGGCAGCATCCGGCAGGCCGCGCAGGACGCGCCGCAGGACCCGAACCAGCAGGGCGGGCAACCGGGACAGACCCGGCAGTCCGGCTCGGGCGGCGGTAACTGACGCCATGCCCGTGGAGATGTCGCGGGCCCGCTTCGAAGAGCTGGTTTCCGAAGCCCTCGATGCCGTCCCGCCGGAATTCGCGCGGGCGATGGACAACGTGGTGGTCCTCGTCGAGGAGGAGAACGACGAGAACCCGGGCATCCTCGGTCTGTACCACGGTGTCGCGCTGACCCAGCGGACCTCCGACTACGGCGGGGTGCTTCCGGACCGGATCTCCCTCTACCGCCGCCCGATCCTCGGCCTGTGCGACACCGAGGAGCAGGTGGCCGAGGAAGTGCTGATCACGGTCGTCCACGAGATAGCGCACCATTTCGGCATTGACGACGAGCGCCTGCACGACCTGGGCTGGGGCTAGGACTGCGGGCTCCTCCATTACGGACACCGGAGATAACGGGACGGACGCGATGCTGGCCGAGCGGCGGTCCGAGTGCTGGAATGCGCTATGCGGACCGACCACGACGAAGTGGAGCCGGAGGAGCTGGCCGCGTCACGCCGCCCGCTCGTGCTGGCAGGGGTCACCGGATTCGTCATCGGCATCGCCGTCGTGGGCCTGCTCTGGCGGGTCTCCGGCAGCGGGGACGGCGCGATCGAGGACGCCAGGGCGGCCTGCGGGGCGCTGACCCGGGCAGGCCCGCTGCCCGACGGCTACGCCAACGGCACCGGACAGTCCGCGGTCGACCCCGGCACCGTCCGCCATGTCGTAGCGGCCAGGGAACTCTCCGCGGCGGCGGCCGCGGAGAGCCCGGTCTACGAGTCGCTGGCGGACCACCTGGACGGCGTGAGCCGGATGGTGATCAGCCTGAACTTCGGGGACCCGTCGGGCCGTTTCCACCTGAAGGCCGCAAGGGACCTCTGCGACCACCTGTGAACCAGTGCCCGAAAGCGGTTTCTACTGCGGGCCGGTGCCCTTCTCGAGGGTCTTCACGGTGAGCTGGTTGCCGGGGATGCCCGGGTTCGCGCAGGCGGTGGACGGCAGGTCGATGAACATCGACTGGGTCTCCTGCGGCGGGTAGACACGCAGGCCACGCGCCTGCTCGGGCCGGCAGGTGGCGGCGTCGTAGTTCTGCACGTTGACGAGACCGACGTCGGCGAAGGCGGACTCGCCCTTGTTCAGCGTGACGGCCGCACCCTTGGCCCCGTTGCGGGAGGCAGGCGCACCGATCTGGTGCCCGTCGTCGCCGCCCACGTAGGACACCCCGGGGAAGCCCTGGAGCACGCACTGGTGATCACCGGTGTTGGTGAAGATCAGCGGGCGGTAGACCGTTCCGGCGGCCGCGTCCCCGCGCCCGAGTGACAACTTCAGCTCACTCGATTTGCACAGGTTGTTCCCGATGCTCTGCCCGGACACCGCGCCACTCGAGGCCGGCCCGGTCGCATCCGGCTCCTGGCTCGGGGTCGAGCCGCCCGGGGCCGTCGCCGTGACGGTCTGGGTCTGAGTCTGGGGCTGGGGCTGCGCGCTGTTCGTGCCGTTGCCGCAGCCGGTCACGACCACGGCCAGGGCGGCCGCGGTCGCCACCAAGCCGATCTGGGGGATCCTCACTCGCACCATCATTCGCCTCCCTGGTTGAGCACTACCCGGAGGACGTCCGGTCCACACGGGGGTTGCCTCGGCCCGTGGAAGTTACTCACCAAGAGTGGGGACTCGTGGTGAACCCGCAACGACCCTGGTTCACATCGGCATGCCCACCCAGCTGAGGCAACGCCAGCCGCCGCCGGGTGCCGACTCCAACTCCACGATCCCGGTGTTGGGAATCAGCCCCTGGTCGGCCAGTTCGGGGCGGACGTTGTCGCTCAGCCATTCGGCGGACAGGCGGATGGCACCGCCGTGGCTCACCAGTGCGATGGCCCCCTCCGGCGCCGACGGCTCGTGCTTGGCCCGGAGCTCGGCGACCGCGGTGGTGAACCGCGCGTGCACCTCGTGGCCGCTCTCCCCGCCCGGCATGGAGACACCGAGGTCACCCCTGGTCCACGGGTGCACGGTGGCCGCATAGGAACGCAGCGCCTCCGGATCCCCCCGGCCTTCCAGTTCGCCGACGCTGACCTCGTGCACGCCCTCGACCAGTTGCACGTCCATCGCCAGCGTGGCCGCGAGCGGCGCCGCCGTCTGCTGCGCCCGGATGGCGTACGACGCGTACACGGCGACGATCGGCTCGGCGGCCAGCTTCTCCGCAAGCGATTGCGCCTGCTGATGCCCCAGTTCGGTGAGGGGCGGGCCGGGCAGTGCCGTGTCGAGGATCTTGCGGACGTTCGCCGTGCTCTGAGCGTGCCGGATCAGGTACAGCTTCACGCGAGATCTCCGTTCCGGACCGCCTCGACCCACGCGGCGGCGTCGACGAAGTCCTCGTTGGCTGCCGAGGGGGCGACGGTGGCCCGGACCCCATCGGCCCGGGGGTGGGAACCGAGGAAGCGCACCTCATGGCAGCGGCGGCGGAGCGCTGCCAGCGCGTCGCCGATCCGGGGTTCCGCGATGTGTCCCTCGAAGTCGAAGAAGAACCGGTACTCGCCGAAGTTGCCGCGTGCGGGGCGGGCGTCGAGGCGGGTCAGGTTGATCCCCCGGCCGGCGAGTTCGGTGAGCAGTTCCGCGAGCGCACCGGTGCGGTTGGCCGCCGCGGCCACCACCGAGGTGCGGTCGGCGCCGGTGGGTTCCGGCAGGGGCCGTCCTGGCCTCCGCACCAGCAGGAACCGCGTCTGGGCGTCGTCCACGTCGTTCACCCCCGTGGCCAGTACCTCCAGGGGGTAGTGCTGCACCGCGACCGGGGCGGTGACGGCGGCGTCGAGCTCTCCGGCCTGGACGGACACCGCGGCGGCGGCGGTGGAAGAGGAGGCGAGGGTGCGGGCACCGGGCAGATTGGCCTCGATCCACTCCCGCACCTGCGCCAGCGCATGCGGGTGGCTGCCCACGGTCTCGATCCTGGTGGTGCCGGGCCGCACGAGCACGGAAAAGTGCACCGGGAGCAGCGACTCGGCCACCGCGATGAGCGGCTCCCGTTCGGCGAGACCGTCCAGGGTCGCAGGCACCGGGCCCTCGACCGAGTTCTCCACCGGCACGCACGCGCTGTCGGCCTCGCCGCGGCGAACCGCCGCGAGCGCGAGCCGGATGGTCTCGACCGGGAACAGTTCGTCACCGGGACCGGCGAGGGTGCGCGCGGCCTGTTCGGTGAAGGTCCCCTCGGGTCCGAAATATGCGATCCTTGCCACCTCGACAGGTTACGCACCCGGTCGGCGCCGATCCGCCGCAGGCGCTGCGCCACATCACGGTTACGCCCGATCGGTTTTTTTGGCATGGTGTACCCCGTGACCGCCGAATCCGGCCTGCACGCCACCCGCGAGGGGATCGAGGATCTGGTCTCACCCCCCACTCCTTCCCTGGTGTTGTGCGCCCTCGACGAACACCTCGGCCGCGCCTGGCAGACGGTGGCGGACACCGTCCGCGGCGACGTTCGCGCGTACCGGGGCTCGGTGCTCGACGTGGCCGCCGACGCTGTCGTGAGCCCCGGCAACGCCTACGGCTGGTTGCGAGGCGGTGTGGACGCGCGCTACGCGCGTGCGTTCCCCGACGCCGAACAGCACGTGCGCAGTGCCGTTCTCGCCTATCACGGCGGCGAACTGCCGATCGGGGAGGCCGTGGTCGTGCCGACCGGAGAACCGGTCCCGGCCTGGCTGATCAGCGCGCCGATCCGGCGGGAGCCCGGCGAGGTGTTGCCGGAGGACACCGTGCACCCCTATCTCGCCGCGCGCGCGGTGTTCCTCACCTGGCGCGACGGCCGGTTCGAGCACGGCGTGGAAATCCGTCGCGCGGTGCGCACGATCGCCATGCCGGGGCTCGGCACCGGTGTCGGCGGCGTCACTCCCCAGACCTGCGCCCGGCAGGTCGCCGCGGCCTGGACCGAGGTGTTCGGGGCCCGCTGACCTGCACCTCCGCTTTCGTGCCGATGCGCCTGGCGGCGGGGTGTAGTAAGTCACAGAGCGTTTCCCGCCCGTAAGACCTACCGTAAGAACAGCGTTACGCAGACATCGGCGCCGGCCCAGCGACGGGCAAGGAGTGTGGGAATGGCACGGGTTCTCCAGGTCAGCCCCTACGTCGAGCTACACCGGGAACAGTGGCGGGAACTGCGTCGCAGTACCCCCCTTCCGCTCACCGCCGAAGAACTGCTGCGGCTGCGGGGTCTGGGTGAACAGGTCGACCTCACCGAGGTGGCCGAGGTCTACCTGCCGTTGTCCCGCCTGATCAACCTTCAGGTGGCGGCCCGGCAGCGGCTCTACGAGGCGACCACGACGTTCCTCGGCGAGGACACCCGCGGTACCAAGGTGCCGTTCATCATCGGTATCGCCGGCAGCGTCGCGGTCGGGAAGTCGACCACCGCCCGCCTGCTGCGGACGCTGCTCGCCCGCTGGCCCGATCATCCGCGCGTGGATCTGGTGACCACGGACGGATTCCTGTACCCGGCCGCCGAACTGAGGCGCCGCGGCATCATGCACCGCAAGGGTTTCCCGGAAAGCTACGACCGGCGAGCGCTGCTGCGTTTCGTGACGGAGGTCAAGTCCGGAGCCGAAGAGGCCAGGGCGCCGGTGTACTCGCACCTCGCCTACGACATCGTGCCCGGCGAGGAACTGGTCGTCCGCCGTCCGGACATCCTGATCATCGAGGGCCTCAACGTGCTGCAGCCGGGGCCGAGGCTGACGGTGGCGGACCTGTTCGACTTCTCGATCTACGTGGACGCGCACACCGACGACATCGAGCGCTGGTACGTCGAACGGTTCCTCGAACTGCGCAAGACCGCGTTCTCCGACCCGGCCTCGCATTTCCACCACTTCGCCGGGCTGCCCGACGACGAGGCACGCGCCGAGGCGACCCATCTGTGGCGCACGATCAACGAACCGAACCTGATCGAGAACATCCGGCCGACGCGCCCGCGAGCCACCCTCGTGCTGCGCAAGGACGCCGATCACTCCATCAACCGGGTCCGGTTGCGGAAGCTGTAGGCAAGATCAGCCGTTCGGCCGATCCTGATCGGCGGCCACCAACCGGTTGGCCGATACCGTGATCCACCGGCGAACCGCACCCTGGTCAGTAGGAAATACACCCTGACCAGGGAGGAGCAACACCGATGATCACGATCATCCTCACGTGGATCGGGGCGCTGCTGGGTATCGCGGTGCTGCTGGCCATGGCGGTCGGCGCGTTCGCGTTGGACTTCAACGACGTGCTGGCGAGTCGGCGCCAGAAGGCGCCGGAAGGCACCGCCGGCCCGTAAGACGGCTCAGCCGAGCTCGTCGAGGGCCTGGCAGTACTCGTCGATGTCGAACTCCAGTTCGTCTTCCTCGCCGGGCGCGAGGCGTTCTTCGAGTACCTTCGCCAGTTCCTCGAGCACCTGGTCGCGGTCGAGTCCCTTGTCCCGCAACCGCCGCGCGGCCCGCCACACCTCGGCGGGCTCCCCGTCCCACAGCTGGTCCACGAGCGTGGAGTAGGCGGCGAGCCGGAGGAAACCGTCCTCGTCGAGGTCGTCCTCGGCCAGCGAGTCCTGGAATTCGGGGTGTTCGGCGAGGGCGAGCAGGCGCCGCTGCTCGGGGTCGGAGGGGTCGAGTTCGACCTCTTCGCCGCCGAGTTCGGTGACCACTTCGGGAACCGCGAACCGCCGCCGCTCGAGCAGTTCGGCCACGCTCTGCTCGTCGAGGTCCTCGAGGCCGTCCAGGTAGGCGTCCATTGTGGACTCGCCCTCCAGGTCCCGCTCGTAGAGCCGGTCGTCCACCGCCTCCAGCAGGGACTCGGTCGCCTCTTCGGACAGGCCGTCGCGGCTCGCGCCCCAGCGGGCCCAGGCCGCCAGCACCTCGGGCAGGACCTCGTCCTGCTCCTCGGTCAGCGCCACGTCCCCGTCGTCGACGTAGTCCACAAAGGACGCCAGCTTGTCCGGGCCGACCCGCAGCGGCCGCCGCGGATCGTGCTCGACGCCGAACTCGATCAGGCGCAGCACGCACACGCGGGCGGCCTCGGTGTCCGCGACGTCCGCGGTCGAGCGGAAGAACTCGTCGATGATCTCGGCCTGGTCCTCGGTGGAAAGCACCTGCGGCGGATCGACCGGCTCGGGCTCCGGCAGCACCCGGAGCCGGGCCTGCGCCAGCGCGCGGAAGCGCACGTAGTCGTCGGTGATCTCGGGCTCGTCCTGCAACTCGGTGCCCACGAAGGCATCGGCGAGCAGCTGGTGGGCCCGGCCGGGGCTGATCCGCTCGCAGGTGATCAGGCCCCCGCTCTCCGCGGCCTGGGTGTGCATCTCGGCCACGACCTCGTCCGGCGCCTCGACGATGACGGCCTCGTCGGCCCAGCCGCCGTGGATCGCGTAGCCGATCGAGACGAGCAGCCCGTGCGCACCCTCGCCCTCGCCGAACACGCACAGCACGGAACTCGCGTCGCCGTAGACGTCGGCGGTGCGCCAGCAGTCGCCGACCGTCACCTGGTTGAGCCGCCCGGCCCAGGCGGGTTCGTCCCGCCCCAGCTTCTCGAGGGCGAGCCCGGCGGCCGCCCGCTGCTCCTCGGTGCCCGCCAGGCTGCGCAGCACGGCCAGCGGCGCGACCAGGCGCTCCGGCTCGGGGGCGGCCGCCGCGAAGTCGATCAGTTCGGCGGCGAGGTCGTCCCCGGCCTCCCACCATTCGCCGAGGATCTCGGAGGCGAGCAGCTCGACCTGCAGGGGCTCGGTGTCCGGGCCCAGCTCGTCGAACTCACGCAGGACCTCTTCGAGGAGTCCCCGCACGTTCTCGGTCTCGGCGGACTCCTGCGACGGCAGCTCGGTCATGGGCACATCGTCGCACCGGGAGGACTCGGGGGTGCGGCCGGGATCACGATCGGGTCCTGGGCAGGGCGATCCGCGCGCGGCGGATCTCGTCGAGCAGCCTGACCTTGCGTTTGTGGGCGGTGACGAGCCCGGCCAGGTACTCGGCGAACTCCTCTGGCGTACCCGCCTTCCGGTGCAGGGTGCGCACCTTCCGCAGCATCTGGGCCGCCTGCTCGTACTGGCCCGCCCCCTTCTGCCCGATCAGCGAGTCGATGTGGGTCCGGTAGACGGCGATCGCGTCGGCCGGATGCTCCGCCTCGCGGAGTCCGGCCAGTTCGAGCCGCACCGCCGGGGAGCAGGCGTAGCGCTGGGCGGCCTCCCATGCCTCGTCCGGCCGCTCGTCCGCGAGCAGGGCGCGGACCAGCTCGTCGGCGGCCGTGGCGTCCTCGGGGGCACGCCGTGTGAGCAGGGCGATGGGGGATTCCGGTTCCGGCTCGGCGCTCACCCGGGCGGGTGCTTCCGGCCGGGTCTTCGCGGGCGCCGGGACCGGCCGGGAGTCCCCGTTGAGCGCCCGGGCGGCGTAGGCCACGGCCTCGGTGGTCCGCCCCGCTGCCCGCAGCACCCGCACGATCTTGAGGCTCACCTCTTGCCGTGGCAGGCGCCGGGAGAGGATCTCCAGCAGCGCGTCCACGTCGCCGGAGATCTCGGCGAGCTGTTCGGCGAGACGTTCGGCGGTTCGCCGCCTGGCCTCATCCGGCCCGGCCTCCGCGAGTACCTCGTCCACAGTGGACTTGATCTTCTCGAGCCCGTCCTCTCCGAGCGCGGAGGCGAACTCGGCGAGGTCGGTTTCGGGCCCGCCAGGTCCGTCGAACTCCCTGTCGATGATCCACCGTGCGAGCTCCTCCGGCCGGGGCGGATGCGCCGCGCAGGCCCGCGCGTAGAGACGCACCGCCCGCCGCAGCTCCGCGCCCATGGCCCCGGAGGGGTTCTCGCGCCTTCTCACCGCGCCGGTGATCCGATCCACCGCGCGACGGGCGAGCGGGGCCAGATCGGCGCGCGTCCCGGAATCGAGCAGGCGCTGCAGGGTGTCCAGCACCGCGCCGATCTTGGCCGCCTCGTCGAAACCCTCCTGCGCGGCCCCGGCGCGGGCCGTCGCGGGCCCGTCCAGCAGGTCCCGCACCTCGGCCAGCTCGCCGCCGGGCTCCCCGGCGCGCCGCAGCAGCCGCTCACGCAGTTCGGGATCGCGCTCCGCCTGCTCGGTCAGCAGCTCGGCGAGCGTTTTCACGTCGAGCGAGCGAAGGTAGGCGCGAAGATCCGTCACCCCGCATATCTTGTCGTACCGCCGTTCGGCCTAGAAGAAGTAGCCGCCGTACTCGCCGTTCTCGATCTGACCGAGCAGCGGCACGGGCGAGGTTTCCGGCTCACCGACGGGATACCGGCGCCAGTGCCCCAGCTCGCGAGACCAGTAGTACAGCGTCCACAGCCCGTCCGTGCCGTACCGCAGCTGCGCGAAGGCGCGCTCGGCGCCACCGAACGGACCGCTGCCCTCGGCGTCCGCGCGCTTCTCCACCAGCGTCACCATGCGCCCGCGCCAACGGGACATAACCCGCGTTTCGCCACGTTTCACCACTGGCGCCTGCCGTTCACACCAACGATCGATCTGCCGTTGCTGGAGTTCCGGGATCGCGGACATACCCTCAGTGATACCGCATCCCGATCACGACCCGCGGATGGAGTAAAGCCGTCCCCCTTCCCCCAGAACGTGATTCTGGTATTTCATGAGCGCGTGGATCCGATCGTGAAGACCACGCGGGGCGCCGTGCGTGGCATTCCTGGCACCGGTTGCGTCGCGTTCAAGGGCATTCCCTACGCCGCCCCACTCGACGGCCTCCGCCGGTTCCAGGCGCCGGTGGCCGCCCCGTCGTGGGACGGCACGCGGGACGGGAGCCGGTTCAGCGCGGACCCGCCCCAGGGCACCTTCCTCCCCGGACTGCCCTCGGCCTGGCAGCCCACGCAGTCCACCGACTGCCTGAGCGTCAACGTGTGGACCCCGGATCCGGGCGCCCGCGGCCTGCCGGTGATGGTCTGGCTCTACGGCGGCGCCTTCCTGATCGGCACCAGCCGCCAGCCCGACTACGACGGCGCCACCCTCGCCGCGGGCGGTGTGGTCGTGGTGACGGTGAACTATCGCGTCGGTTTCGAGGGCTTCGGCTGGCTGCCCGGCGTTCCGCAGAACCGCGGCTTCCTCGACCAACTGGCCGCGCTGCGCTGGGTGCAGGACAACATCGCCCGGTTCGGTGGCGACCCGGACAACGTCACGCTGTTCGGCGAGTCCGCGGGAGCCACCGCGGTCGCCGTCCTCACCGCGGCAGGCGCCGCACGCGGCCTTTTCCACCGCGCCATCGGCCAGAGCATCGCCAACGGCTGCCTGCGGGAGACGCGCGCGAGGAGGACTACCGAACGCATCGCCGCCGCGCTGGGCGTGCCCGCGACGGAGGTGACCGCGGAGGCGTTCGCCCGGATCCCGGCCGAAGACATCCACCGCGTGCAGAGCGTTCCGGGCGAGATCACCCCGTACGGTCCGGTGATCGACGGGGATCTGATCGTCGACCACCCGTGGCTCGGACTGCGCCCCGAAGTGGACCTGATCGCCGGGTACAACCGCGACGAGTACCGCCTGTTCGTCCTGAACGAGCCCTCGTCGGTCCAGGATCCGGCGGCGAGCGCCGAAGCCTTCGGAGTGTCGCTGGAAGACTACCGGGCCGCCTACCCAGCGATGTCCGACCAGGAACTGCACGTCCTCATCCGCTCCGACGCGATCTTCCGCATCCCCGCCATCCGGTGTGCCGAAAACCATCCCGGCCGCAGCTACAGCTACGAGCTCACCTGGTCCGGGCCCGTGCTCGGCGCGTGCCACGGGCTCGACGTCCCGCTCACCTTCGGTTCCTTCTCCGGGCCGCTCGGCACCATGCTGCTGGGCAACCCGGTGCCGCCCGAGGCCGAGATGCTGAGCGCGCAGATCCGCAAGGCATGGCTGTCGTTCGCCGCGACCGGCGACCCGGGCTGGCCGGAATACGAACCAGGGACGGCGCTGACCCGGATCTGGGACGTGCCGGTTTCGGTCGTTTCCGACCCGGAAGCCACGTCACGCCGGATCTGGGCGCGAAGCACGTAACCTCGAGGTATGGCGATCGAGGTGCTGCTGGTCGACGACCACGAAGTGGTCCGGCGCGGGCTGCGGGAACTGCTCGGCGACGAACCGGACATCGAGGTCGTCGCCGAGGCGGGCAGCGCCGACGAGGCACTGGCCGTGGCGATGCACGTCGAACCGGACGTGGCGGTGGTGGACGTGCGGCTCGGCAACGGCGAAGACGGCGTGACGCTGTGCCGGGAGCTGAGGTCCAAGCCCAACCCGCCGTACTGCCTCGTCCTCACCGCCTTCGACGACGAGGAGGCGATGGTCGGCGCGATCATGGCCGGGGCCTCGGGCTACCTGCTCAAGCAGGTGCGCGGGCAGGACGTGGTCAACGCGGTGCGCGAGGTCGCCGCGGGCCGGTCGCTGCTCGACCCGGTGAGCACGGCTCGCGTGCTGGACAAGCTTCGCCACCCGTACGAGGACGAGCTGTCGCGGCTGACCGAGCGGGAACGCAGCGTGCTCGAACTGATCGGCGAAGGCCTGTCCAACCGGGAAATCGCCGAACGCCTCTTCCTCGCCGAGAAGACGGTGAAGAACTACGTCACCTCGGTGCTGGCGAAGCTGGGCATGCAGCGCCGGACGCAGGCCGTGGCCTGGGTCGCGCGCCACGGCAAGTGAGCCTCACGCCGCCGCGGTGTGGTACCCGCGACCGGGCCTGACCAGGGCCGCGACGAGCCCGATCACCGCGCCCAGCGCGGTGTCGAGCACCCGGTCGGATGCGGTGCCGAACGCGCTCCCCTGGGCGAGCAGAGAACCGAGCAGCAGCGTCAACGGGGTGACGAACAGCATCGCCAGCGCGTAATTGCGGATGACGGTCAGTTCCGCGCCCAGCAGCGCGATCACGACACACGCCAGTTTGACCGGCAGCGGAAGGGCGGCCGCGAGCAGGAGTGCCGCGATCACCGCGCCGGCGAGCGTGCCGAGCACGCGCTGGACGGTGCGGTGCACCGTATGCCGCAGGTGGGTGGACTGGAGCACCGCCGCGGCGGCGATCATCGTCCAGTACGGGTGGCCGAGGTCCAGGAGATGGGCCGCCAGCCCGGCCGCGAACACCCCGAGGCCGACCTTCGCCGCCCGTCCGAACTCGTGGGACGAACGCCGCAGCGCGGCCCGCACCCCCGCCCGCCACGCGGCCGGTTTCTGGTGCCCCGACCGGGAGAACCACCAGCCCGCCAGGCCCGTCGCCCAGGCGACGACGGCCCCGAGCGCCGCGACTCCGGTCTGCGCCGCGACCCCCGTCCAGGTGCCGGGGAGTACGGACATCGTCGCCACGGCGAACACGAACATCAGCCCGCCGGGCGGCCCGGCGTCCACCGCGTCGGTGAGCAGTTTCGCCACCGCGGCGACCAGCGCGACCAGGATCACCACGGGCAGCGGCCCCCACCGCGCCGCGCCCGCCGCCGACCCGAGCGCGACGCAGAGCGTGAGCCCGGCGCCGACCCAGGCGAGCAGCCGGGCACGGATCGCATGGGGTTCGAAGCGGGCGTGCACCGCGGTCATCCCGCCGAAGGCGGCGGCGGGCGCCCACTCGGCATGCCCGGCGAGCACCACCACGGCCAGGACTATGTTCGCCCCCACCATGGCACGGAGCGCGGTCGGCGCGGCGGGAACGGCGAGCGGTCGCAGCCGCCACCACCCGGCAGGGGTGAGCGCGTCACCGAGACGGTGCCGATGCCAAAAGTTCACGAGTAAAATACTATCGAAACTTACGTCGCGAAGGAGCGAACCGGTGAGCGATCTCATCGACCGGGCCCGGGGCCAGTGGCGAGAGGTGCGGCCCGAACTGGACACCTCCGGGATGGCGGTGATCGGCCGGGTGCTGCGGCTGGCGTCACTGATCCGGCGCGGAACCGACGACCTGCTGGCCGGGCACGAACTCACCCGCGGTGAATTCGACGTGCTGTGCGCGCTCCGCCGCAACGGCGTGCTCAACCCGGGGCAGATCAGCCGCGAAATGCTCTCCTCGGGAGCCGCGATCACGAAGCGGCTGGACCGGCTCGCGCGACTCGGCCTGATCTCCCGCACGGCGAGCGAGCGGGACCGGCGCGTGGTCCAGGTCCGCCTCACCCCCGAGGCGGAAACCCTCATCGACGACCTGCTGCCCCGGCAACTGGAAACCGAGCGCGCCGCACTCGAAGACCTCTCGGAAACCGAGCGCACGGAGCTGGCCGCCCTGCTCGGGAAGGTCCTCCACACCGTGGAGGGCATGGGCTGAGCCACGATAGTTCTTCACTACGAGGCGATGGGGAGTGCTTGACTGACCGGATGGATGGGATCGTGGACCGGCGGGTCCGGCGAACACGACAGGCGCTGCGCCGAGCGGCGCTCGATGTCGTTCGGGAGAGAGGATTCCAGGCCGCTCGGGTCAGCGATATCGCCGAGCGCGCGGACGTCAACCGCGGCACCTTCTACGCCCACTATGCCGACAAGTTCGCCCTCGCCGACGACCTGGTTCGAGTGGAGTTCCACCGCCGGATCACCGGCCGGATGCGGTGGACGGCCGACCCGGCCGGCGATGTCGTGCGCCAGTTGACGCTGCTGTTGTGGGAGGCTTCGCGGACCGGCCACAGTTGCTGGCGGGACGTGAACGTGCTGCGGCCGCGTATCCACCAAGTCGTACGAGGGGAGATGGGGCGGTCGCTGCGGCAACGCTACGAACCGGTGTCGGCGCACCTCGTGGGCTCGACGATCGTCGGAACGGTTTGCTGGTGGCGGGAGAGCGGACTGGCGGACGTGACGGGAGCGCAAGCGGCCGACCATGTGACCGAACTGGTGTTACATGGCGTGAAGCCGCTATGACCTGGTCTGCCGCCGTCGTGACGACCGGCTCATGAGGCGAGAGGCTCACCGGAAGGTGGCCGCCCGGCCTCCGGGCCGTCGAGAAGCAGGGCGGCTTCCTGACTGCGCAACTGGAAGCCGAAGTCGTTCACGACTCGCCGCTTCCAGGGACGGCTGGTGATCGCGTGCGTCATCTGGCGAGCCGCCCGCGGGCGCCGCATGATCATCTCGGCGAGCTCCCATGCGCGATCCAGCAGCCGTTCGCGCGGAACGACCTCGGAAACCATGCCGTATTCGAGCGCGCGCCGCGCGTCGACCGGGCGTCCGGTGTACATGTGGTACGCGGCCCGCTTGGTGCCCATCAACTCCTGGAACGTCAGGCCCTGCCCATCCCCTGGCACCGTCGACACCAGGAAGTGCGGGTCGACGAAGCTCGCGTCCTCGGTACAGATCGTGATGTCACAAGCCAAGGCCACCTCCGTGTGGGGGCCAGGGCCGTTGACGGCGGCGATGGTCGGCATGTCCACGCCGAAGACGAAGTTCTCCAGCAACTTCTCGGCGTCTTCATAAAGTTTCGCGATGTCTCGCACCGTCCGTTCAAAGTGCACCTCGCCACTGCGCTGATGGTCGAACCACAGATCGCCGGTGCCGGTGAGGATGAGCACCTGGTTCTCCGGGTCGTTGCCGACTTCATGCCAGGCCTGGCCCCAGGCGTTGTGGCTGGCAAACGTCTGGGCGTACGGACCACCCTCGTGGTGCAAGCGAAGCTCGATGATGCCGTCACGTCGGCGCATCGCGAAGAAGTCGCGGAACTTCGTCGAATATTCGGCGAAGTCCGGCCTGCGGACCAGGCCGGCCCATTTCTCCGGGGTGAGTTCGTCGTGCTGAGTCATACCGACCAGCCTGGTCGACTCGTCCATGACCGGGCAATCGGCAACGACGCACACGCGTTGGTTACCCGACACCACCCGTCGATTGTCGGATTACGTACTCCTCATGCGCGTCGAGATCGTCTCGCTCGAGACTTCGCAGTCGGGCGGGAACTCGTCGGTTTCGTAGATGACGGGGTGCCCCGGGCCTTGGCCCTGGGTGTAGAGGTGGACTGGTTCGGCGCTGTGACCGTCATTGCCCCGATGTTCGGGAGTGACCAGGTGAGCGACCTTCTCGGACGGCGCGCGACCGGGCTCGTGGATCCAGTACTGCGCTTGGATCGTCACGATGTGCGTTTCCCTTCGTAGCGGTATGGCCTCCCCGTGGGCCCGTAGACGATCGCCTGCGGAGTCCAAGGGGGCCACCCGGGGCTCAAGCGTTGTATGCCGCCAGCGACGCGTCACTTCTCCGGGTGGAGCGGCAGGTCGAACGCGACCAGGGTGCCCAGGCTGGGCGAGGAGTTGAGGTGGAAGTGGCCCTCGGCGCTCTTCGCCCGTTCGGCGAGGTGGCGCAGCCCTCGGGTTTCCACTCCCTGCGGCACTCCGGCCCCGTTGTCCCGCACCCGCAGCCGCACTTCCTTCGCGTCGCGGTGCAGGGTGACCCTGGTCTCGCTGGCCCCGGAATGGCGGACCACATTGGACAGTGCTTCCCGTAGGGCGGCGCGGATGTGGTCGGCCCGCTCCGCCGGGATGTCGCTGAAATCGCCGGAAAGCTCAAGTGTCGGCGGGTAGCCGAGCAGTTCCTCCGCGATCCGCACCTCGTCCCGTGCGGACTGCGCGAGGTCGGTGGCGGGCTTCGCCTCGGGCTCGGGAGCGGGGTTGCGCAGGCTGCGCACGGTGCCCCGGATCTCCTCGATCGTCTGGTCGAGCTGGTCGATCGCCTCGCCCAGGCGGGAGGCGTCGGCCCCGGCGAAACGCTTGCGCATCCGTCGCCGCACGCGGTCGAGTTGCATCCCCGCCGCGTACAGCCGCTGCACGATCACGTCGTGGAGTTCGCGGGCGATCCGCTCCCGCTCCTCGTACAGGGTGACGCGGTGGCGGGCGTTCGCCCCTTCGGCCAGCGCGAGCACCACCCCCACCTGTGCGGCGAAGGCGGTCAGCACCTCGACCGTGGCCTGCGAGAACCCTTCGGCACCTCGGCGCCGGTAGACCGCCAGCGCGCCCAGTACCCGGCCGCCGGTGCCGAACGGCGCGGCCGCGAACGGGCCGTATTCCCGCAGCTCTTCCGGCAGGTACGGGGCGGTGCGGGGATCGGTGGTGACGTCGTCGGTCGCCACCGTCTCGCCCCCGCGCGCGACCTGACCGGCGGCCGACTCGGCGGGCAGCGCCACTCCGCGCAGCTCGTCGGTGGCCGAGCCGTAGGCCGCCTCCACCGACAGGGTTCCGTCGTCGGACCGCACCATGACCAGGCCGAGGTCGGCCTTCGCGAGTTCGGCGGCCTTGCGCACCACCGAGGCGAGCACCGCGTCCGGCTCGTCACCGGACAGCGCGGCGGTGGTGATTTCGGTGGCCGCGGACAGCGCGTGCGCGGCAAGCATGGGTTCCATGAGCGCTATCAAGAGTAGACGCCCTCCCGCGCCACGACCCGGCTGCCGACCCGCCCGTCACACACCTCGAGCACGAGGTCGGCATCGGCCGCCTCCTCGGGGTGATGCGTGACGTGGACGACGGTGTGCCCGGCCAGTGCCGTCCGCAGGTTGTCCAGTACCTGCCGGGCGGTCTCCTGGTCGAGATGGGCGGTCGGCTCGTCGAGCAGCACCACCGGGGCACCGGGCGCCCCGATCAGGGCGCGGGCCAGCGCGAGCCGCTGCGCCTGACCGCCGGAGAGGCCGCTGCCCGCGCTGCCCAGGACCGTGTCGAGGCCGAGTCCGGGCAGGCAGGCCAGGCGCAGGGCCTCGGCCAGCCGGTCCTCACCCGCCCGCGGGTCGGCCAGGCGCAGGTTCTCCGCGACCGTGGTCGACACCAGTTGCGGGTCCTGCGGGGCCCACGCGACCGCCCGCGGGATCCGCGCGATCCCCCGCGCGGGTTCCAGGAAACCCAGCAGCGCGGCCAGCAGCGTGGACTTCCCGGCACCCGACGGCCCGACCACCGCGACGCGCGTACCCGCCGGGATCTTCAGGTCCACGCCGCGCAGCACCGGTTCGTGCCCCGGCCAGGCGAGGTCCACCCCGGCGAGTTCGATGTCGCCGTCGGTGTCTTCTCTGGCGGTCACCGGCGTCCCGGCCGCCTCGGAGGCCTCGGAGGCCTCGGAGGCCTCCAGCCGCGCGTGCGCCTGGTGCAGCGTGTCCCAGTGCTGCGCCACGGGCGGCAGCAACGACAGCACCTCGGCCAGCGCGAGCGGAACGAGCGCGAGCACGGGGACCACGGTCGGGTCGAGCTGACCACGGGCCGCCGCCGGAATGGCCAGCCAGGTGCTCGCCACCGCCGCCACCCCGGTGACCAGCGCGATCACCGCGTCGGCGGCACCGGCGCCGAGGGCCTGCCGCCGCGCCTGCGTGACGAGCTCCGCGTCCGCGGCGGCCAGCGCCGCCCGGCGCGGGCGGTAGGCGTCGAAGGCGAGCAGTTCCGCCGCGCCTTCGAACAACTCCAGCACCTTGGCACCGACCGTGCGGCGGCCCGCCGCCAGCGCCGAGGTCGAGCGGCGCCCGAGGTGCAGCGCCAGCAGCGGGGCCACGATCGCGCCGGTCAGCACGGCCACGCCGAGGGCGAGACCGGCGGCGGGCAGCAGCACCGCCTGCACGGCGACCGCGCAGGCCAGCACGGTTCCGGCGATCAACGGCGGGGTGAGGACCCTGGGCAGCAGGTCGCGCACGGTGTCCACGTCAGCCACCAGCCGTTGCTGGCTTTCACCGTGGCGAAGGGCGTGAGCGGGCCCCTGGCGCACCAGCGCGCCCCACAGGTTCACCCGCAGCTTCCCGGCGATGCGGAACGCCGCGTCGTGCGTGACCAGCCGTTCCGCGTAGCGCAGTCCGGCCCGGCCGAGGCCGAAGGTGCGTACCCCGACGATCGCGACGCTCAGCGTCAGGATCGGCGGCTGCTGCGAAGCCTTCGCGATCAGCCAGCCGGAGGTGGCGGTCAGCGCCAGCCCGGCGACCAGCGCGAGCGCACCCAGCGCGGCGCCGGTGAAGAACCTCTTCTCCAGGACCCGGCCGAGGGCCCGGGCCGCGCCCCGGCGCTTGGCCACTTCCTGGACGGCGGGCACGGGCACGGAGCTCAGCGGCGGCACGGCGGTGGCCCGCCGGTCGTGGGCCGCGATCACCACGGCCGCGCCGGCGTGGCGCGCCCGGTCCACGGCGGACAGCACGAGCGCCGCGTTCGCCGCGTCGAGGTGCGCGGTGGGTTCGTCGAGCAGGAGGAGCCAGGCCCCGGCGCGCAGCCGCGCGAGTGCGCGGGCCACCGCGACCCGCTGCCGCTGGCCGAGGGAGAGCCGGTGAACCGGCTGCTCGGCCAGCCCGGCGAGGTTCAGCTCGGCGAGCAGGCCGTCCAGGTCACCGGGATTCGCCCCGGCGAGTTCGAGTTCCGCGCGAACGGTTCCAGCGGCGAACGCGGGAGACTGCGGCACCCAGGCGATTCGACGTCGAAAAAGCGACATGTCGACATCGGCGAGGTCGGTGCCGTCGACGGTGATTTCACCGGAGGCCGGCCGGACGAAACCCAGCAGGGTCGCCAGGGTGGTGGACTTGCCCGCCCCGCTGGGCGAGTGCAGCCACACCAGCTCTCCGGGCCGGACGGTGAACGACTCGCCGTCCGGGGCGAACCCTCCGCGGCGCGCGACGCGCAACTCCCGCACGCGCACCTCGCCGCGTCCGGGCATCTTCGTGCCTTCGGGGGCGACCGGCTCGGCGAGGAGCTCGGCCACCCGGCGCACGGCCTCCACGCCGTCCTCACTCGCGTGGAAGGCGGCGCCCACGGCGCGCAGCGGCTGGTAGCACTCGGGCGCCAGGATCAGCACGCCCAGCCCGATCGCCAGTGGCAGGTTCCCCGCCACCAGGCGTACGCCGATCACCACGGCGACCAGCGCCACGGACAGCGTCGCCGCCAGTTCGAGCACGAAGGCCGAGGAGAAGGCCACGCGGAGGGTCTTCATGGTGGCCCGCCGGTGCCGGTCGGAGACCCGCCGGACCGTCTCCGCCTGCGCCTCCGCCCGGCGGAACGCGGCCAGCACCGGCAGCGCACGGACCAGTTCCAGCAGCTGACCGGAAAGCCGGTGCACGGCCTCGGTCGCGGCCGCGGACCGCTCGGCGGTGTAACGCCCGACGAGGATCGCGAACACCGGCAGCAGCGGCACGGTCAGCGCGATGATCACCGCCGAGGGCCAGTCGGCGAACAGCACCGCGGCGCCGGCCCCGAGCGGCACCACCGCCGCGGTCACCAGTGCCGGGAGGTATTCGGTGAAGTACGCGTCGAGCGCGTCGAGTCCCTTGGTGGTCAACGAGGTCAGCTCGGCGGGCCCGCGCCGCGCGATCCACTCCGGCCCCAGCCGCATCGCGTGCTCGACGGCCTTCGCCCGCAGCTCCTCCTTCGCTCCGGCCGCGGCACGGGCGCTGACCACGCGCAGGCCCCAGGCGAGCAGTGCCCGCGCGAGCACCACGCCGAGCAGGACGCCCACCGAGACCACCGGCACGGCCTTCCCGGCGACGACCGCCGCGCAGACCGAGGCCAGCAGGAACGCCTGCGCCACCAGGGCGACGGCGTTGCCGAGTGAGAGGAGACCGGCCAGGGCAAGCGCCCGGCGCGCCGCCCTGGACAGGTGCGGCAGCGCGCCGAGCGGTCCCTTCCCCGGGCGCACCGTGTCCACTGCGGACAACTGAGCGGGAAGGATGGAGCGGCCGGGGAAGCTCATGGCGTGTGCACCGGCGGGATCTGCCGCGCGCTGATCCGCTTGCGGAACACCCAGTAGGTCCAGCCCTGGTACACCAGCACCGCCGGGGTGCCGAAGGCCGCGACCCAGGTCATCACCTTCAGCGTGTACGGGCTGGAAGCGGCCCCGCTGACGGTCAGCGAGTACGCCGGGTCCAAAGTAGACGGAAGAACGTCGGGGTACAACGCCCCGAACATCGTGATCACGGTGCCCGCCAGCGCCACGCCGAGTGCGACGAACGCCGCCCCGTCCCTGTCGAGGACGAGCATGCGCCAGGCCAGCAGCCCGGCCACCCCGGCGATCGCCAGCGGCACCAGGGTCCACCACTCGCCCTGCCGGATCTGCACGAGCAGGAGCAGGCCCACGATCGGCACCAGCGCCACCGGGGCGAACCGGGCGGCGAACAGCCGGGCGCGTTCCCGGATGTCACCCGCCGTCTTCAGCGCGAGGAACGCCGCTCCGTGCAGCAGCGAGAAGGCCGCGACCGCGAGGGCACCGACCAGCGTCTCCCAGGAAACCGACACGAAGGCCGAACCGACCCGGTTGCCGTGCGCGTCCAGGGGCAGACCGAGCACCGAGGTGGTGAGCAGCAGGCCCACGCCCAGTGGTGCCACCCACGAGCCGATCATGATGACCAGGTCCCAGGTCCGGCGCCAGCGCGGCGAGTCCACCTTGCCCCGGTACTCGAAGGCCACCCCGCGCCCGATCAGCGCGAGCAGGACCAGCACCAGCGGCAGGTACATCCCCGAGAACAGGGAGGCGTACCAGCCGGGGAAGGCGGCGAACGTCGCGCCGCCCGCGACCAGCAGCCACACCTCGTTGCCGTCCCACACCGGACCGATCGTGTTGATCAGGACGCGCCGGTCGGTCTCGTTGCGGCCGAGGATCGGCAGCAACATGCCGACACCGAAGTCGAAGCCCTCGAGGAACAGGTAGCCCAGCCACAGGATGGCGATCAGGCAGAACCACAGGATTTCCAGGCTCATCGCTCGTCCTCGCGATCAGTTGTCCACCGGGTTGTCCACAACACCCGGGGTTGTCCACAGCTGCACATGTCGGTTCCTAGTAGGCGAAGGCGAGGGTCTCGCCCGAGTCGGTCTTGCCGGTCTTGTCCCCGTCCTGTGCGGGCGGGATGACGCCTTCGATCCCGCCGCGCACGTACTTGCGCATCAGGAAGACCTCGACCCCGGCGAGCACCGCGTAGATCAGGGTCAGCGCGATCAGCGAGGTCCACACCTCGCCGGTGGACAGGTTCGACACGGCCCGCGCGGTGAACATCCACACACCGTCCACTCCGGACGGATTCGGGGCCACCACGAAGGGCTGCCGCCCCATTTCGGTGAAGATCCAGCCCGTGCTGTTGCCGAGGAAGGGTGTGGCCACGGCGAGCAGCATCAGGCGCGGGAACCACTTCGTGTCGGGGATGCGGCCGCGGCGGGTCACCCACAGCGCGAGCAGGCCCATCCCGGCCGAGATCGCGCCGAAACCGATCATCATCCGGAAGCCCCAGTAGGTCACCGGGAGGTTCGGGACGTAGTCGATGGGCTTGCCGGACAGCTCGCCCAGCGCGGGATCGACGGGGTAGTTCGTGCCGTACTTGGCCTGGTACTCACCCACCAGGTCCTGCACACCCTTGACCTCGGTCTTGAAGTCGTTGTGCGCGAGGAAGGAAAGCAGGGCCGGGACACTGAAGGTCTTGACGTCCTCGCAGTTCTCCTTGCCCACGTCGCCAATGGCGATGATGGAGAAGCTGGCGGGCTTTTCGGTGTGGCAGAGCGCTTCGGCCGAGGCCATCTTCATGGGCTGTTGCTGGAACATCAGCTTGCCCTGCACGTCACCGGTGATGGCGAGCACGACGAAGGCGACCACACCGACCCAGCCGCCGAGGCGCAGCGAGGAGCGCCAGACGGCGCGATGCTCGTCGTCCTCCTTGCGCTTGCGCCACAGGTGCCAGGCCGCCATGCCGACCAGGAAGGCGGCGGCGACCGAGAACGCGCCCGCGAGGGTGTGCGGGATCGCGGCCAGCGCCGTGCTGTTGGTCAGCACCGCCCAGATCGACTTCATGGTCGGCTTGCCGTTGACGAGATCGACGCCGACCGGATGCTGCATCCAGGAGTTGGCGGCGAGGATGAAGTAGGCCGAAACCGCGGTGGCGAGCGAAAACGCCCAGGCACAGGCAAGGTGCGCCTTCTTCGGCAGGCGGTCCCAGCCGAAGATCCACAGTCCGAGGAAGGTCGATTCGATGAAGAAGGCCACCAGGCCCTCCATCGCCAGCGGGGCGCCGAAGACGTCCCCGACGAATCGCGAATAGGCGTTCCAGGCCATGCCGAACTGGAACTCCTGGACGATTCCGGTCACCACTCCCATGGCGAAGTTGACCAGGAGCAGCTTGCCCCAGAACTTGGTCATCTTGTAGTACCGCTGGTCCCCGGTCCGGACCCAGGCGGTCTGCATGCCCGCGACGAGGACGGACAGGCCGATCGTCAACGGAACCATGAGGAAGTGGTAGACGGTCGTGATACCGAACTGCCACCGAGCCAACTCAAGCACGTCCACACGTTCATCCTGCTGGGGTGAGACGGTCGGCGTCAGGTCCCGTGGTCCTGATCTTGCCGGGACCTAAGTCCCTGATCTTTGACAACCGGGGCGATCGTTCCGTATCTTGAAACCGGAACGATCGCCCCGATTAAAGGGAGAATCACGTGGACAGAACGGCCCTGGTCACCGGCGCCACCGGACAACAAGGCGGCGCGGTGGCCGCACGGCTTCTCGCCGACGGCTGGCAGGTGCGGACCCTCACCCGGGATCCCACCTCCCCGAAGGCACGAGCACTGGCGGAGGCCGGCGCGGAGGTGGTCGCCGGAGACCTCGCGGATCCGGCGTCGGTCGAACGGCACATGCGCGGTGTGCACGGCGTCTTTTCCGTCCATCCCGGCCCCAAGACTCCGGATCAGGACGAGTTCCTGGCCGGAAAGAACGTCGCCGACGCGGCCCGGCGAGCAGAGGTCGAGCACCTGGTCTACAGCTCGGGCCTCGGCGCCGACATGCTCGCGGAAAAGGGCTTGCAGAAGGACAAGTGGGCGATCGAGCGCTACCTGCGCGAACTCGGCATCTCGGCCACCGTCCTGCGCCCGAGCTCGTTCATGGAGAACTACTTCATGCCGATCTTCGGCCTGCGTGACGGCGCCCTCCGCACCGCACTGAACCCCGGGACGCGCCAGCAGTTGATCGCGCTGGAGGACATCGCCGCCTTCACCGCGCTCGCGCTGTCCCATCCGGACGACTACCGGGGGCAGACGCTGGAACTGGCCGGAGACGGCCTGACCCCGGGCGAGATTGCGGCGGCCGTGAGCGCCGCGACCGGAATGGACGTCCCCTACGTCCACCTGTCGCTCGACGACCTCCGGAAGATCGACGAACGGTACGCCCGCGGCTACGAGCTGATGAACTCGATCAAGGAGCCGATCGCCGACATCGATGACCTGCGTCGCAGGCACCCCGGCCTGCTGACGTTTTCCGCCTGGCTGGAGCGAACCGGCGCGGCGAAGCTGAAGGAAATCCTCGCCTGACGAGGCAGTCGAAAGAATTGATTTCGGCTCGCCGAAAACAGATATAACACCGCACCAAAACCGGCGATTCGCGATTCCGGCCCACTGGCATTTTCCGGCATTCCCCTTTATCGTTGCAGTGAAAGGGGGCGGAAATGGGGTTGTCCACCGCGCTGCTCACGCTGGCCAGTACGTTCCTGCTGGTCCTCGCGGTCGAACTGCCGGACAAGACGCTGGTCGCCACGCTCGTGCTGACCACTCGTTTCCGTGCCTGGCCGGTCTTCGCCGGCGTGGCCGTCGCGTTCGCCGTGCAATCCGCGATCGCGGTCGCGTTCGGCCACGCACTGACCTTCCTGCCGGACGCTCTGGTGGCCACCGTGATCGCCGCACTGTTCGGACTCGGTGCCTTCCTGCTGCTGCGGGAGGGTTTTTCCGCCGACAGCGACGGCGAGGAGGACGCCGCCCGCTCCGGGCCCGGGCCGGTGAGCTTCGTCCGCGCGGCGCTCACCTCGTTCGGCGTGCTGTTCGCCGCCGAATGGGGTGACGCCTCGCAACTGGCCACCGCCGCGCTCGCCGCGCGCTACGGCGCGCCGTTCGCGGTCGGCCTCGGCGCCTTCCTCGCCCTGATCGCCGTCGCCGGGATCGCGGTGCTCCTCGGCCGGAAGGTCCGCAACCGCATCCACCCGAAGAAGTTGCAGCGCTTCGCCGGTTTCGTCTTCGCCGGACTCGCCGTGATAGCCACCTGGCAGGCCGTAACCGCCTAAGGGCCTGTTTTTGGAGATTTCGCGTGGCCGCGGGAAGTGCTCATCCCGGCGGGTGATCATGAACTCTAGGATGGCGCGATGGACGTTTCCCCCGACGCCTCAGCCAGGGCGGTCCGCCTCGCCGGCCGCCTGTTCCAGGAGCGCGGCTACGCGGCCGCCGGCCTCGCCGAACTCGTCGAGGAGGGAGGATTCCCCGGCAAGGAAGAACTCGCCGTCGAGGCGCTGACCACGGCGGGCGAGTACGTGGCCGAAGCGCTGCGCGAACTCGCCGTGCACGCCGAGACCCCGGCCTATCTCGTGGAGAACTACATCGCCCTGCACGAGCAGATGCTCGTCGGCTCCGAGTACCGCCAGGGATGCCCCATCGCGACGGTGACGCTGGAGATGGCTTCGGAATCCGAGCCGATCCGGGCCGCCGCCGAAGCGGTGTTCGAACGGTGGACCCGGACCCTGGCCGAATACCTGGAAAAGCACGGTCGCGAGGCCGAGGAGGCCGCACGACTGGCCGAACACATCGTCGTCACCGTGGAAGGTGCGCTGCTGCTGGCTCGCGCCCGGCAGTCGGCCGGGCCCCTGCAGAACGCCACCCGGACCCTCATCGCCCTCGTCAACTGACCCGACACGCCGTGAGGAAGGCCCTCACGGCGTTCACTTCAGTGCCCCGGTGAGCGCGATCGCCGCCGCCACCACCTGCGGGCCGGTCACCTCCGCCCGCACCGGCCCCAGCGACAGCACGCCCACGCTCGCCTTCAGCGCCGGCACACCCCGCACCGGCGCGGCGAGCGAGACGACCCCTCGCGCCACGTCACCGGACGAAGTGACCCAGCCGCGGCCCTCCTGCTTCAGCGACAGCGCCTTGCCCGCGGCTCCCGCCCCGATCGGCTGCCGGGTGCCGACCCGGTAGGCCACGTGGACATCGGTCGAGGACGGTTCGACCACCACCACCGCCTCCACGTGGTCGCCCTCGGCGAGGGACAGGTGGGCGGTGGCCTCCGCCTTCTCCGCCAGTGCCCGCAGCACCGGGCGCGCCGCCTCCCGCAACTGCGGCAGCACCTGACCCGCCAGCCGCAGCACCCCCACCGACAGCCGTACCTTGTTGCCGTCGCGCCGCACCAGTCCACGCGCCGACAACGGCACCAGCAGCCGGTACACCGCCGCGCGGCTCGCGCCGATGGTCGCGGCCAGCTCCGAAATGGTCGCGGCGTCACCGCCCGCGTCCGCCACCGCCTGCAGCAGGGCCAGGCCGCGGTCCAGGGTCAGCGCGCCCTCGGCGGTCACAACAGGTCGAGGGCCTCGAGATCGGCGACAGGCTCGGCGAAGGTGGCCGAAGCGTACGAGGCGAACAGGGCACGCACCGCCTTCGCGGCCGGCTCGGACAGCCCGCGCGCCTCCTCGGCCAGCCCTTCACCGTCGGTGGAGGACAGCGCGTCACGCACGTCGCCGCCGGAGAGGCAGCGCCCGACGGCGACGAGCAGGTTGAGGAAACCGTGGTGCACGATGCCGGTGTCCGGCGCCTCGTGCCGTACCGCGCGGTGCAGGCTGTTCGTCGCCTTGAAGGAGGCGCCGGTGAACGAGCTGACCACGGACAGGAAGTCGGCCACCTCGTCCACGCTGGGGAAGTTCTCGCTGGACAGCCCGCCGCAGCGGATCTTGGGCCAGCTGCCGTGCTCGATCACCTTGCGCACGCCGTCGAGCCAGCCGACCCCGCGCCGCGGTTCGACCACCCTGATCACGTCCTCGGGCACGAACTCCGACACCCGCTCGAGCCACACCTCGTCCACATCGGAGGGTGCGGGCATCTCCACCATGCGCAGGGAGAGCAGTTCGCTGCGGGACTCCACGATCGAGATCGCCTTGGGTACCCCGCCGAGGCCGGTGTCGATGATGAGCGACAGCGGCAGCGGCTGCTTGGGCTTCACCTTGATGAGCTCGGTGATGAGCTCGGGCAGCCGGGACGCCTGGCAGAGGAAAACCCCCAGCAGTCCCGAGCGCTCACCGGCCCTCGTCTCGAAGTGTTCTCGCAGCGCTTCCGGCATGGTCGCGGTCCTCGGAGGGAACAGCGCCGAGTCGTCGACGAGCCGCGCGAACAGGGGAGGAATTCCACGGGGCCCCGGGGGCGTGAGTTCCACAGCGCTTGACACAAGGGACACGCTAGTAGCGTACGGCAGCCGGACAAACGGGTCCGCAGGGCGGACATCCCGAGATGAGACCGAACGGCCCACGGGCCGCGTCAAACCGGTTCGCGGGGACACGTCAGTGTGACCGCTTTCCCTTTTCGGGGCGGCAAGTTAGGCTTGCCTTAGTAGGAGGTGGTCCGTGTCCGCGACCTTCACCCGCCGTCCCCCCGCGCCGAGCCCCGCCGCACGGGCCAGGACGATCGCCGCCCGGCACTACCCGGCCGTGGTACTGCCGACCGGGCTGCCCGGCGAGCGGGTCCGGCCGGAACTGCACCACGTGCACGCGAACGGAAGCGTGAGCATCCTGCTCCCCGAGGACCACCCGCTCCCGTCCGGCGCGACCGTCGTCGAACTGACCGACCTGGCCCCGGTCGAACTCCGCGAACCGGTGCGCGGACTGCTGTGGATCACCGGCTGGCTGGACCTCCTCGACGAAACCGAAGCCAGGGCGGAGGCACTGGTCATCGCCGAACAGCGGCCGGACCCCCGCCTGCTGGACCTCGGCCACGGGATGGCGATGCTGCGGCTCACCCCGGCCTCGCTCGTCCTGGCCGATGCCGAGGGAACCCACTCCCTGCTGCCCCATGCCTTCAGTGCCGCCGAACCCGACCCGTTCCACCGGCAGGAGAGCGACTGGCTGCGCCACCTGGAACACCGGCACCCGGACGTGGTCGGGCAACTCGCCCGCCACCTCCCGGCAGAACTGCGCGGCGGCCTGATCCGGCCGCTGGGGCTGGACCAGTTCGGCCTGCGGCTGCGGGTCGAGACCGACTCGGGCGACCACGACGTGCGCCTCGCGTTCTCGCGCCCCGTGTCGGACCCGCCTCAGCTCGCCGTGGAACTGCGGCGCCTGGTCGGCTGCCCGTTCCTCGCCGCCCAGCGCCAGGGGTAGCGATCAGGCCACACCCGGCGGGAAACCACCGGTGGCGATCGGGCCCCAGGATTCGATGGTCACCCGGATCAGGGACTTGCCCTGACGTCGCATCGCCGCGCGGTACTCGTCCCAGTCCGGGTGCTCACCGGAGATGCACCGGTAGTACTCGACCAGCGGCTCCAGTGCCTCCGGCAGGTCGAGCACCTCGGCCCGGCCGTCGATCTGCACCCACGCGCCGTTCCATTCGTCGGACAGCACGCAGGCCGACACGCGCGGTTCGCGGCGGACGTTGGCCACCTTCGCCCGGCTCGGATACGTGGACAGCACGAACCGGCCCTCGGGGTCGATCCCGGCGGTCACCGGGGACAACTGCGGGCGCCCGTCGGCCCGGGTGGTCATCAGGATCGCGCGGTGCCGGGGACGCAGGAACTCCAGCAGTTCTTCACGCCCCACTCGGTCCGCGGTCGCTATTTTCGGTGCCATGAATCAAGAAGGTAGCGTGCGCGCGTGACCTCCGTTGCCCGCGACTGGCTGCGCCCCGACCGGCCGGAGACACCCGAGGCGATCGGTGACGAGTCCGAACGACGGCTGATCAGGATCGAACTGCTGATCGTCTTCGGTATCACGCTGGGCATGTCCGGCGCCCGCAGCCTGCTTTCGCTGCTCGACTCGCTGCTCAAACCGGCTCCGTTGAGCAAACAGCAGGTCGCGCTGAACGTGCCGAGGGCCGCGGCCGATCTGCTCGACCTGCTCGCGCAGCTACTCGGCGCCCTGCAGCTGGTGGGCTGGGGCGCACTCGGCGCATACCTGCTGGTCCGCGCCGGGATCCGGCTCCGCTCGGTAGGCCTGTCCTGGCGCAGGCGCGACGTGCTCGGCGGCGCCGGGCTGGCCGCGTTGATCGGCATCCCCGGTCTGGCGCTGTACTACGCCGGCTGGAAACTCGGCTTCAACCTCGCGGTCGTGCCCTCGACGCTGGGCGACACCTGGTGGCGGCCCATCGCGCTGACCTGTTCGGCCTTCGGCAACGCCTTCGCCGAGGAAATGCTCGTCATCGGCTACCTGCTGACCCGGCTGCGGCAGCTCGCGGTCCGTGAGAACCGCTCGCTGCTGGCGGCCGCCGTGCTCCGCGGGAGCTACCACCTCTACCAGGGCTTCGGCGGTTTCGTGGGGAATCTGGTGATGGGCCTGGTGTTCGGCCGGGTATGGCAGCGGACCAACCGGCTGTGGCCCCTGATCCTCGCGCACACCCTGCTCGACGTGGTGTCCTTCGTGGGCTATTCGCTGTTGAAGGGCCACCTGTCCTGGCTGCCGTAGGCTGCGGCCATGACCAGCCGACCGAGGGTGGACAGCGAAGTCGGACCACTGCGTACCGTGCTGCTCCACCGGCCGGGTGAAGAGCTCAAAAGGCTCACGCCCCGCAACAACGACCAACTACTGTTCGATTCGATTCCCTGGGTGGACCGGGCGCAGCAGGAGCACGACTCCTTCGCCGAGGTCCTGCGGAGCCGTGGCGTCGAGGTGCTGCTGCTGGCCGAAGTGCTGACCACCGCGCTGGCGGATTCCCGGGCGCATGCCGCCGGGATCCGGGCGGCGGTGGACGGGCGGCGGCTGGGCGACAATCTCGCCGACTCGCTGAGCTCGCACCTTTCCGGGGTCGACGCGGCCACCCTCGCACACGTGCTGATCTCCGGGGTCACCTTCGAGGAACTGCCCGCCGCCGAAGGCGCCTCACTGGTCCGGAAGATGCACCACCCGCACGACTTCGCGGTCGACCCGCTGCCGAACCTGCTGTTCACCCGCGACTCGTCGGTCTGGATCGGGGACCGGGTCGCCATCTCGTCGCTGGCGATGCCCGCCCGGCGCCGGGAAACGGCGCTGCTGGACCTCATCTACGCCTACCACCCCCGCTTCCGGCACGCGGCCCGCGCGTACGGCGCCCATTCGGCGCCCGTCGAGGGCGGCGACGTGATGCTGCTGGCGCCCGGAGTACTCGCGGTCGGCATCGGCGAGCGGACGAGCCCCGCCGGGGCGGAGTCGCTGGCACGCTCGGTGTTCGCCGACCACCTCGTGCACACCGTGCTCGCGGTGCCCATCGCACAGGCCCGCGCGACGATGCACCTGGACACCGTGTGCACCATGGTGGACCGCGACGCCTTCGTGATGTACCCGCTGGCCCGGGATTCGCTGGTGGCGTACACGCTGCGGCCCGGCCACGACGGCTCCCTGCGGGTGGACGGTCCCGAGCCCTTCCTGCACGCGGCGGCCGAAGCGATGGGCGTCGAAAAGCTGCGGGTGATCGACACCGGCCTGGACCCGGTGACCGCCGAGCGGGAGCAGTGGGACGACGGGAACAACACCCTCGCGCTGGCGCCGGGTGTCGTGGTCGGCTACGAACGCAACGTGGAGACCAACGCGCGGCTCGAGGACGCCGGGATCGAGGTCCTGGCGATCGCGGGCTCCGAACTCGGCTCCGGCCGGGGCGGCCCGAGGTGCATGTCCTGCCCCATCTTCCGCGATTCCCTGGACCTCCCCTAGGAACCGTATCGATGTGGAGTCTCAACCAGGGCACAGGCGCCGAAGCTGGTGCCGTCGTGCCGTGAGGGGACCCCTCACAGCCCTATCGGCTTGGCGGGCAGCCCGTCAGCGGGGGCCAAACGATCAAAACCAGCAACAGTGGGGCATGATGCAACGGCAGGCACGGCTCTCTCACATGATCACGCGGTCTTCGACAAACCACATGATCAACTAGAGACCGTGCCTGCCCTGCAACCAGGGCCAACACGACTTTGCCGGGACCCTGGCCCTATCGGCCGTGAGGGGACCCCTCACGGGACTCAACAGCCGGTTGAGGCCGCGAGCCGTAGCGCGGAGACCTGGTCGTGGTCGTCGATGGTGAACTGGTAGGTCGCGCCCCGGCCGGCGGGTGCGGCGAACCCGTCGGGGGTCCTGACCAGATCCGGATAGGCGGCGGCGAGCTGTTCCACGGTCGAGCCGACGTGCACCGACTCGGGCGTGCGGGCACCGGTGGCGTCGAAGCCCACGATGCCCGCCTTCGGGGAGATGAGCACCGAGCCGACCGCGGCGGCACCCTCCCGCAGCGTGTAGCGGGTGCAGGTGGCGGACGGGGCGTCGGCGGCGGTGAGTTGTCCGGTGGCCTTCGCCTGGTCGAAGGACATGCCGAGCCGCAGCGCGCCGTAGCCGTCCGGGCCGAGCACGGTGATCGCGCTCAGCGGCACCCCCGACATGCGTGGTGCCGTGGTGGTCATGTCGGGCGCGGAGGTCGCGGGCCGCGTCACCGGAGATGCGGGCGGGACCTGCTCCGGGCCACCGGTGGTGTCCTCGTCCAGCGGACCGCGGGCGGGGGCGCCGATCGGGACCGGCGGTGGCGGGTAGGTGTAGGCCGGTTCGCCCGCGCTCTGTTCCGGCGGGGGCGCGGCGACCTGCTGCTGCCCGCCGCCGCTTGGCGCCCCGAAATACAGCACCGCCCCGACCAGCAGGATGGCCGCGAGGACCCCGCTGGTCGCCGTCGTCAGTGCGCGGCGGCGCCGCACCCGGCGGGCGCCGGCGACCACGGCGGCCGCGGCGTTCCCGCGGGGGCGGAGGTCCAGCCGCTCGTCCGAGAACAAGCGGCGAAGCTCGCCTTCCAGGTCGTCCCCGTGGGTCACCGCACTTCCCTCCCTCCGGCGATCTTCATGCGCAACGACGTCATCGCCTTGCTGGCCTGGCTCTTCACGGTCCCCGGGCTGATCCCGAGGCTCCGCGCGATCTCCGTTTCGGACAATCCTTCGTAGTAACGCAGCACGATGACGGCACGTTGCCTCGGCGGCAACTCGCGTAGTGCCTGCCACAGTGGTTCGTGTTCGAACGGATCGTCCGGGGTGACCACCGGCGGCTCGGGCACGTCGGCAACCAGGTTCTCCCGGCGGGTGCGGCGCCAGCGGCTGATGTGCGCGTTGGCCATCGACCGGCGGATGTAGGCGAGCGGATCACCGGTCTTGCGCTGCACGTGGGTCCACCGGGCGCCGATCTTCTCCAGCACCGACTGGACGAGATCGGCCGCGTCGTGGGGATTGCCGGTGAGCGCGTGCCCGTACCGGAGCAGACCGGGAAGGCTCGCCTGCACGAACTCCTCGAAGTCCGCGAGCTCACCCGCCATCGGTGATCCCCTCCCCACCGGCCAGCTCGCTATGGCCGGAACGGTCGAAGTCACCGTAACGTCTCCCGCCGCCTCACGTCTTTCCCCCACATCGCCAGTGCTGAGCATGCTCGTTGCGAAGCACGCGCACGGTCGGTGGAAGGTTGCCCCCGTGACCGGTCCGGGTTACACCCCTTCGGGTGACGTCAGCGGTGGGCGAGGGTCGCGGGCAGCCGGAAGGTGCCGTCCGGCCCAGGTGGGAAGGGATGCACGGCGATCACGGCTTCGGGCCGGATCGGCCCGTAGACGTGCGGGAACCAGACGCCCGCGGGATGCGGCGGGCTGCCCGCTTCCCAGCGCACCGGGACACCGAGACGGGCCGGGTCGATCTCCACCAGCACCAGGTCGGTGCGGCCGGCGAACAGGGCGTTCGCGGGCAGGTGCGCGGTACCCGGGTCCGAGCAGTGGATGAAGCCCTCGCTGTCCAGGGAGGGAGCACGGTACTCGCCGCCGGTCCAGTCCCCGGCGGCGCAGATGTGGAGGATCACCGCAGGGTCAGCTGGCGCCCGATCAGACCGTCACGAGCGCGACGTTCGCTCGCGTTCAGCGGCTCGCTCTCCAGCGACGCCAGCGCCTCGTCGAGGCGTGCCCCGAGCTGCTTCGCCGGCTCGTCCCATTCGCGCGCGTGGGCCTCGGGGTCGAGGTCCCACACCGGCACGAGCAGTCCGTGCGCGCGGAACGAACCCGCGTACCGCGAGCCCTCCCCGAGGCCCAGTTCCCCGGCCGCGGACAGCCGCGCAAGCGCTTGCAGCAGCTGGTTCTCCGGCTCGGGCCGCACCCAGCGCAGATGCGCCTTCTCCCCGGCGAGCACCCAGTAGGAACCGGTGCCGAGGCGCTCGGTCGGCATGATCGCCTCGTTGGCGCGATCCAGCGAGAGCTTCACCTCGCCGCTCGGCTCGGTGTCCTCCGGCAGCCACCATTCGAAGTTCGTGTGCAGCGTGACCTCGAGTTCGGCGTCCGCGACCAGCAGATCCTGCAGGCGCTCGCCCTCCGCCGCCGGGGAGGTCGTGTCGGGAACGGAAAGCACGTCACCCGGCTCGGCCGACAGCGCCCAGCGGATCGAACGGCCGAGGTCGCGGCTGATGTCGGAAGACCTCGTCTGCACCTGCAGACCGACGAACACCTCACCATCGGCGCGCACGAACGCGGCCGCGGCCATCGGCAGCACGGTGCCCAGGGTGATGGTCCGGTCGCCGGCGTCGGCCAGGGGCAGTTTCGCGGTCGCCGACGGGACGAACTCGCGCAGCGCGATCAGTTCCGTCTCGGCGGCGAGCCCTTCGAACGGCTGCGCGACGAACACCTCGCGCACCTTCGGCGCCTTGCTCTTCTTCCGCGCGGCCTTGCCCATGTCGGCTCCTCCTCCAGTGTTGCGCCCGGCCGGAGACGCTACCGAATACCCGTGACCGGGCCGGTTCGCCCCTACCGCCACCCCTCATCCGTTATTAGGATCATCCGATGTTTGATCCCGCGGATCCCGCCTTCCTGAGCAACCCGTATCCCGAGTACGCCCGACTGCGGGCCGAGGGAGAGGTCCACCAGCACGACGGCCTCGGTCTGAAGATCGCCGTCTCCCACGCGGCGGCGTCCGCGGTACTGCGGCACCGCGGACTCGGCCGGATCTGGGCCGACGCGCGGCCCGCCGAGCAGTTCGTCTCGTTCAACCTCCTGCATCGCAACTCCCTGCTGGAGAACGAGCCTCCCGCGCACACCCGGCTGCGGCGGTCGATCTCGTCCGCGTTCGGGCGCGGGCACGTCGAACGGCTCCGGCCCACCGTGACCGCCCTGGCCGAACGCCTGGTGGACGACCTCGCGGCCGGGATCGACGCCGACGGCAGTGCCGACGTGCTCGAACACCTGGCCCAGCCGCTGCCGGTCGCGGTGATCGCGGAACTGCTGGACATCCCCGAACGGGAGCGGACGCTGCTGGTGCCGTGGTCGAACGCGATCGTCAAGATGTACGAGCCGAACCTGCCCGAGGAGGGGCGCCAGGCCGCCGAGAAGGCGGCCGGTGAGTTCGCCGGCTACCTGCGCGAGGTCGCCGAAGCGCGGCGCGAAAAGCCCGGTGACGACCTGCTCAGCGACCTGGTGCGGGCGGACCTGACCGGCGACGAGGTCGTGGCGACCGGTGTGCTGCTGCTGATGGCCGGGCACGAGGCGACGGTGAACGTGATCGGCAACGGTGTCCGGGCCCTGCTGGGCCACCCGGACCAGTGGCGGCGGCTCGTGGACGACCCGTCGCTGACGGAATCGGCGGTGGAGGAGCTGATCCGGTTCGACGCGCCGCTGCAGCTGTTCGAACGCACCGCCACCGAGGACGTGGAAATCGCCGGGGTCCGCGTGGCGCGGGGAGAGAAGATCGCCGCCCTGCTCGGCGCCGCGGCCCACGACCCGGCCGTTTTCGACACACCGGAAAACCTCGACCTCGGCCGCTCCCCCAACCCGCACATCGGCTTCGGCGCGGGAATCCACTACTGCGTTGGCGCCCCGCTGGCCCGCATCGAGATCGCCGCCGCGCTGCGCGCGCTGACCGCCCGTCTGCCGGGGCTGCGGCTCGCGGCCGAGCCGCAGCGGCGCCCCGAGTTCGTCATCCGGGGCCTGCGCACACTGCCCGTTTCAGCGTGATGCACCGGCCGGCCGGGCGGGACGCCCGGCCGGTGGCGGGGCACCCGCGACCGCGACCACCCGCCGCACCGACAACCGGTGCGGCGGGATCGGCGCCAGCAGGCCGGTCATCCGCGACACCACGAACGCGGTCACCCCGGCCAGCGCGGCGGCGGACAGGTCGCCCAGCCCGTTGAGGAAGACGGCGTCGGCCTGGGCCTGCAGACCGCCCCAAAACCGCCAGATCACCACCAGAATCAGGCACAGCTCGTTCAGCACCCAGGCCGCCCACCAGACCAGCACCGGCCGCGACGGCCGGGGCCGTTCGTCCGGCGCGCGGCGCAGCACCATGTGTTCCAGCTCGGCGAGGATCGAACCGGCCATCACCAGGTTCAGGCCCGGCACGAGGGCGCCGAGCAGCACCTCACGCGTCGAGCGGGGCTGTTCCTGCCCGGCCCCGTCGGCCGCGGCCTGCCGCGCGACCAGCAGCCACCACAGCGTGAAACCGATCGACATCGCACCGAAGACGACCGCCAGCAGGGACGTGGCGATCACCAGCGCGTCGGAGGCACCCACGACCCCGCTGCCCAGTGCCGCGTCCCGGCTGATCACCAGCAGTGCGTACCGCCAGAACTCGCCCACCGCACCGGCCGCGGCCAATCCCACCAGGCACCACAGCATGGTCACGGTGTAGCGGCCCAGCGCCCCGATCCGCTCGATGGGCGGCGGGTAGCCGGCGGGCAGCCCGGGCACCAGGGTCGGCTCGCGCCAGGTCAGGTTGGGGAAACCCCAGCGCGGCATCAGCGGGTAGCTGGGCGGGCCGCTGTAGTGCTCGGCCTGCCGGACCCGGCGCGGTGGGATCGCCCCGGGCGGCGGTGACGCGATCCAGCGCACGCGGGGGCGGAAGTGGTACCGATCCGGTTGCATGTGGCCTAGAGGACTTCCGGCGGCACCTCGCCGCGTTCGCCTACCACCGGGCGCCCCTCGGTGAGCCAGGACTTCATGCCACCGGCGACGTTCACCGCGTCCCAGCCGTTCGCCAGGAGCCAGGCGGTGGCGCGGGCGGAGCGCCCTCCGGTGCGGCAGACCACGTGGATCGGCCGGTCGTCGGGCAGTTTCGCGAGATCCTCGAGATGGGCGGGCAGTTCGCCGAGCGGGATGTGCACCGCCTCGGGCGCGTGGCCTGCGACCCACTCGTCGTGCTCGCGCACGTCGAGCAGCGTGAGACCGCCGGCCGGCAGATCGGCGACCGACACGGTGGGGATGTCCTCGGGAATCACGCCGCCATGGTCGCACGGCACACCGTTCCCTGCACGTAAGAAAAGCGAAGGCCACCGTCCCGCCGGGACGGTGGCCTTCGCCACGAACGGTGCGTCAGTGGGCGCTCGCCTTTTCGGCGTGCGCACCGGTGAGGGCACGAACCTCCATCTCCGCGTACTTGGCCTCGTTGTGCTCCTTCGACAGCATCGTGCCGAGCCAGCCGAGAAAGAACGAAACCGGGATCGAGACCAGGCCCGGGTTCTCCAGCGGGAACCAGTGGAAGTCCACACCCTTGATCATCGGCTTCGCCCCGCCCGAGACCGCGGGCGAGAACACGATCAGCACGATCGTGACGATCAGGCCGCCGTAGATGCTGAACAGCGCGCCCCGGGTGTTGAACCGCTTCCAGAACAGCGAGTACAGCAGGGTCGGCAGGTTCGCCGACGCGGCGACCGCGAAGGCCAGCGCCACCAGGAAGGCGACGTTCTGGTCCTTGGCGAGGATGCCGCCGACGATGGCCACCGCCCCGATCACCAGCGCGGTGATGCGAGCGACCCTGACCTCCGCGGAGCGGCTGTCCACCTTGCCCTTCTTGATCACGTTGGCGTACACGTCGTGCGCGAACGAAGCCGACGCCGTGATGGTGAGCCCGGCGACCACCGCCAGGATCGTCGCGAAAGCGACGGCGGCGATGAAGCCGAGCAGCACCGGACCGCCGAGGTGCAGCGCCAGCAGCGGGGCGGCCGCGTTCGAACTGCCGGGCGCCTTGCTGATCGCCGCCGGGCCGACCAGCGCCCCGGCGCCGTAGCCGAGCACCAGCGTGAACAGGTAGAACACGCCGATCAGCACGATCGCCCACACCACGGACTTACGGGCTTCCCGGGCGCTCGGCACCGTGTAGAAGCGCATCAGCACGTGCGGCAGGCCCGCGGTGCCCAGCACCAGCGCGATGCCCAGCGACAGGAAGTCCAGCTTGGTGGTGCCGTTCTTGCCGTACGCCTTGCCCGGGTCGAGCAGGGCGGCGCCGTTCTTACCGCCGTTGTCCACCGCGTGCTGCATCAGTGAAGACAGGTTGAACCCGTACTTGCCGAGCACCCACAGCGTCATCGCGAGCGCGCCCGCGATCAGCAGGGCGGCCTTGATGATCTGCACCCAGGTGGTGCCCTTCATGCCGCCGATCAGCACGTAGAGGATCATCACCACGCCGACGCCCGCGATCACCGCGGCCTGCCCCCCGCCACCCTGGATGCCGAGGAGCAGGTTGACCAGGCCACCGGCCCCGGCCATCTGTGCGAGCAGGTAGAAGAAGGACACGGCCAGCGTCGAGACGGCGGCCGCCGCGCGCACCGGGCGCTGCCGCATCCGGAACGCCAGCACGTCGCCCATGGTGAACTTGCCGGTGTTGCGCAGCAGTTCGGCGACCAGCAGGAGCGCGACCAGCCACGCCACCAGGAAGCCGATCGAGTAGAGGAAACCGTCGTAGCCGTTGACCGCGATGCTGCCCGCGATGCCCAGGAAGGACGCCGCCGACAGGTAGTCACCGGAGATGGCGATGCCGTTCTGCGGACCGGTGAACGCGCGGCCCGCGGCGTAGTAGTCGGAAGCCGTCTTGGTGTTGCGGCTGGCCCGGAACACGATCAGCAGCGTGATCGCCACGAAGATCGCGAAAATGGTGATGTTGAGCGCCGGGTTGCTGCCCTCGACGCCCGAGGCGAGGATCCTCACGCGGCCGCTCCCTCGTTCCGTCCCTCGATTTCCTCACGGATCTTGTCCGCGATCGGGTCCAGCTTCCGGTTCGCGTACCGCACGTACAACCCGGTGATGGCGAACGTGGAGACGAACTGCAGCAGCCCGATGACGAGGCCGACGTTGATGTTGCCGACGAGCTTGGTGGACATGAAGTCGTGCGCGTAGTCGGCGAGCAGCACGTACAGCAGGTACCACGCGAGGAAGAGGACCGTCATCGGGAAGACGAAGGTCCGCAGCCGGTGGCGCAGTTGCGCGAATTCGGCGCTGTGCTGCACCGTCTTCCAGTCGGTACCCGGGGTCGCGCCTTCGACCCCCTGGTCGGTGGTGCTCACGGGAGAACCTCGCTGTCCATGATCGATTACCTCTCCGTCGATGGCTGCGGTAGATCTTGCCCTTAAGAAGCCTTTCTGTTGCTAGTCCATTCGAGTGAATGAGACTACTTTCCGTAGCCCATTACGCCCGCAATGTCCCGATGCTCGATAACTCGAAGTAACGAATTCCCCAAAGACGACTACGAATGGTCAAAGGCGGGGAAGGCCTATCTGCGGTGCCGGCCCTTGCCCCCGCGCGCGCGGCCGTCCACCACGCCGAAGCGCGCCACCGTGCGCTCCCGCATCAACCCGAGCGGATCCGGCGCGTGCAGCCGCAGCATCACGCCGTTCACGTCGGCGGGCCTGCCCGCCGGGGTCGCCAGGCTGACCAGAAAGGTGATCACGAACGCGAGCGGCACCGTCACCAGTGCCGGCTGTTCGAGCAGCCACGGGGCATCGCTGCCCGAGTAGCCGTCGACGGTGCGCCACACCAGCGCGGCCACCACCAGCCCGCCACCGAAGAGCATCCCCGCCATCGCGCCCGGCCAGGTCAGGCGACGCCACCAGATGCCGAGGAGCAGCGTCGGGGCGAAGGTCGACGCGGCGAGTGCGAACGCGATCCCCACCGACTGCGTCAGGTCCATCGGGCGCAGCACCACGGCCAGCACCGCGGGGATCAGCGCGACCAGCGAGATCGACCAGCGGTTTTCCCGCAGCCGCCCCTTGAACACGTCCGTCGACACGACACCGGCGACGCTGACCACCAGCCCCGACGCCGCGGACAGGAAGGCGGCGAAGGCGCCCGCCATCAGCACCGCGGTCAGCACGTCGCCCGCGAGGCCGGGAAGGATCGCGTGCGGCAGGTGCAGCACGGCCGCATCCGTCTGCCCGGTCACGAGCAGTTCCGGCACGTACAGGCGGGACATCGCCCCCAGCAGGGTGGGGAACAGGTAGAACACGCCGAGCAGCAACAACACGTGTACCGCGGTGCGCCGGGCGGCCTTGCCGTCGGGATTGGTGTAGAAGCGGACCAGCACGTGCGGCAGCCCCATCGTGCCCAGCGCGGTCGCGAGCAGCAGGGAATACGTTTTCAGCAGGTCCCCGGCCCCACCGGACGCGGGGGCCAGCCAGTCGTCTTCGGCCGCGACCGCGTCGGACACCACCGGAACCGGCGTGCCCGCCGCGAATCGCAGCTGCGTTCCCCTCGCCACGTCCTCGGTGGCGCCCTTCGGCCACACCACGAGCGTCTCGGTGCCGGAACCCGGTTCCTTCAGCCACACGGGAGTCACCGAACCGACCCGCAGGCGCACCTCGACGTCGATGCGCACGGTGGTTTCCGCGGTGAACACCGGCGAGGCCGGCTTGCCGAACTCCCCGGCGGGGCCCGCGCGGTGGTCCGCCACGAACACCGCGCACAGCACGAAGGCGGGCACGGCGATGGCGAACAGCTTCAGCCAGTACTGGAAGGCCTGCACCACGGTGATCGCGCGCATGCCGCCGGCCAGTACGTTGCCCGCGACCAGCACGGTCACCGCGATCGCCCCGACCCAGGCCGGGGTGCCGGGCAGCACCGCGTTCAGCGCGAGCCCCGCCCCCTGCAGCTGGGGAACCAGGTACAGCACACCGATGATCACCACGAACAACGTGGCGCAGCGGCGCAAGGCCAGCGAACCGAGGCGCGCCTCCAGGAAGTCCGGCAGCGTGTAAGCGCCGGAACGGCGCAGCGGTGCGGCCACGAACAGCATCAGCGCCAGATAACCGCCGGTGAAGCCGATCGGGTACCACAGGCCGTTCGCGCCCTCCTTGAGCACGACCCCCGCCACGCCGAGGAACGACGCGGCCGACAGGTACTCACCGGAGATCGCGGCGGCGTTGCGGCGCGAACGCACGGTGCGGCGCGCCACCAGGAAATCGTCGGTCGTGTTGGCAAACCGCGACGAGCGATGACCCAGGTAGTAGGTCAGCGCGGCGACGACCAGGATGCCGGTCAGCGCCCACGGATTGCTTCGCACCCGGAGATTGTCGCAGGGCCGTAAAGCCCCCCACGGCGAATCCCTAATTCTCGATCATGTCAACGAACTCGCGCTCGTGCCGCTCCGCGGCGCGGTTGTACGAGAGGCCCGCCAGCAACAGGAGCGGGAACGGCAACACCGCCAGCAGCAGCCAGGCCAGCGGCAGGCCGATCACCTCGACCCTGGCGAAGTCGGGCGACAGGTAGAAGGCGAGCGGCAGCCCGCCGAGCACCACCACCACGACCGCGGCGAGCGCCACCGCCGAGCGCAACTGGCGTCTGACCAGGTCCGTGATCAGCACGGTGCCCCAGCTGTTCTGCTCCTCCAGTTCCACCAGGGCACGCAGCGTCGGCGTGGACTTCGAACGCGGGTCGGCGAGCACCACCCGCTGGCGCTTCGGAGGCTTCGACGGCGGTTCCGGTGGCGCGTCCACGGGCTCCGCCGCGGGCGGTACGCGTTCGACCTTCGCCGGACCGGGCGCGGGCGGAACCCGCTCGATCTTCGCCGGCTCGTACGGGGCCTGCCCCGGAGCGCGCGCGGGCTCGGGCCCGCGGATCCCGTCCGCGCTCCGGTACACGTCCTCGTTCATCGCCCGGTCAGCCGGTCCTTGAGCTCACGGGTGTGCCGCCGCGACACCGGGAGCAGCTTCTCCTCGTTGCCGATCACCACCTGGTAGCCGCCCTGGCCCATGCGCAGTTCGGTGATCAGGTGCAGCGCGACCAGGAAGGACCGGTGGATACGCACGAAACCCGCCTTCTCCCAGCGCTCTTCCAGCTGGGTGAGCGGGATCCGGACGAGATGGCTGTTGCCGTCGCTGGTGAACAGCCGGGCGTAGTCGCCCTGCGCCTCCACCCACCGCACCGTCGAGCGCGGCACCAGCTTGGTGGTGCCCGCCAGCTCGACGGGGATCACCTCGTCGTCGTCGGCCTTGGCGGGGGCGGCCGCCCGGACGCCACCCGCCGACGGTGTCGTGCGCAACTTCTCCAGCACGCGCTCGACCGCCCGGTCGAGCCGGTTCTGGTTGCACGGTTTGAGCAGGTAGTCGACCGCGCCCAGGTCGAAGGCGTTGACGGCCTCGTCCGCGTGGCCGGTGACGAACACCAGCACCGGACACGGGTTCAGCGCGGAGAACACCCGCGCCATCTCCATGCCCGACAGCCCGGGCATCTGGAGGTCGGCGAAGACCGCGTCGATGACCGGCAGCCCGCGCTCCTTGCGCTCCCGCAGTTCGGCGTCGTCGGAAGCGAGCAGGCGCAGCGCTTCGGACGCGTCGACCGCGGTGAAGACCCGGCCGATGTGGGGGTTGTTCTGCAGGCTCCCGGCCAGTAGGTCGAGCCCGTGCGGCTCGTCGTCCACGGCGAGGACGACGAGCCGGCGGTTGTCATTGTGCGCACTCACAGTGGTTCGCATCCTGCCCAGTGGCCGCCGCGTTGTCCATACCGCTCCTGGGCGACCACTCTGCGCAATCCTCTGCTCCCTTCGCGCGAACCCGGCGGATCAGAGCCCGAAGCGTGCCCAGGCCGCCTTCTGCGAGACGGCGTCGATGAGCGCGCTCGCCGCGGCGGGCGCGCCGATGCCCAGCCGGGCCAGCAGCGGCTTCTTCGGCTCGGCCACGGTGATCTCGGCCTCGGGGAAGCGCTCGGCGATCACCTCGCGGAGATTGCCGAGGCCGTCCACCAAGCCGAGTTCGAGTGCCTTGGCGCCCAGCCACACGTCGCCGGTGAACAGCTCCTCGGTGCCGGCCAGCCGGTCACCCCGCCGCTGCTTGACCCAGTCCACGAACAACTCGTGCAACTGGGTGTGCATCTTCTTGAGCCACTCGACGTCTTCGGGCTTCTCCGGGCTGAACGGGTCCAGTCGCGACTTGTTCTCGCCCGCGGTGTGCAGGCGCCGCTCGACACCGAACCGTTCGAGCAGGCCGGTGAAGCCGAAACCCCCGCTGATCACCCCGATGGACCCGACCACCGAGGTCCGGTGGGCGTAGATCTCGTCGGCCGCGCACGCCAGCCAGTAACCCCCGGACGCCGTCACGTCCTCGCAGAACGCGAGCACCGGGACACCCGGTTTCTTCGCGGCGAGCTGCCTGATCCGCTCGGCCACCAGGCCCGACTGGGTGGGCGCACCGCCCGGCGAGTTGATCAGCAGGGCCACCGCCTTGAGCCGATCATGCCCGAAGGCCCTGGTCAGCGCCGATTCGACGGAGGCGACGTTGATCGTGCCACGGGACAGCGGGGACGGGGTCGGCGTGATCACGCCGTGCAGTTTGACCACCGCTACGACGTCCTTGCGATCGCCCCGGTCGCCGATGCGGGGGAGTTTGCTGGTCAATCTGTCCGTCACGCTGGTCATGGCCGCCAGATTACGGACTGCGCCGCGCGTGTGCAGGTGAGGAATCCCTGACTTCCTGCGGTGGCACCGCGGCCGAGTAGTCCGGTAGTTCCGTGCGGACCCCGGGGGCGAATTTCGGCACCCGGAGGGTCACCTTCATCCCCGCGCCCGGAGCGGTCTCCACCATCAGCGCGTACTCGTCGCCGAAGAGCTGGCGCATGCGCGCGTTGATGTTCCCGAGGCCGACGTGCGCACCGGTGCGGTGGGAATTGCGGAGGTCGGCCAGCCGGGCCGGGTCCATCCCGATGCCGTCGTCCTCGACGCTGATCAGCGCCTCGGTGCCGTGGTCCTGCGCGGTCACGGTGACCATGCCGCCGCTCGGCTTGTTCGCCAGCCCGTGCTGGACGGCGTTCTCCACCAGCGGCTGGATGATCAGGAACGGCACCACGACCGACAGCACCTCGGGCGCGATCTTCAGCCGCACCTCCAGCCGTCCGCCGAACCGGGCCCGTTCGATGGTCAGGTACCGGTCGATGTTGCGCAGTTCGTCGGCCAGGGAGGTGAACATGCCCGACGTGCGGAACGAGTAGCGGGTGAAGTCCGCGAACTCCTGGAGCAGATCGCGGGCCTCCTCCGGATCGGTCCTGATCAGCGAGGAGATCGTGTTGAGCGCGTTGTAGATGAAATGCGGCGAAATCTGCGCGCGCAGGGCCTTGATCTCGGCCTGCTGCAGCTGCAGCTTCGACTCGTCGAGCCGGGCCAGCTCGAACTGGGTGCAGACGAACTGGGCCACCGCGCCCGCCATCTGGATCAGGCGCTTGCCGTGCGAGCGCCCGACCACGATGAGCACGGCCTCGATCTCGCCGTCGACGAGGAGCGGCACGATCACCGCGGTCTTCATCTTGCAGGTGCTGCGGTGGTCGCAGGGCAGGTCGTCGTGGGAGACCACCTCGCGGCGATGCTTGCGGACGGCCAGGCTGATGGCCGCGGTGAGGTCCACGTAGTGGTCGTTGGCCTCACCGTCCCACGAGGCCAGCGCGCCATCGGGGTCGGTAATGCCCACGGCGACGCATTTGAGCAGTTCGAGCAGTTGCGAGGTGATGCGGTCGGCGGACTCCTGGTCGAATCCCTTGCGGAGGTCCGGGGTCGCCTTCGACATGTGGTAGACCGCTTCGAGCACCGCATCGTCGATGAAACTGCTCGGCTTGCGTGAGCGGGCCAGCACGACGATGAGCGCGATCAACAGCAGGCCCGCGACACTCCACGGAATGATCTGCGCGATCGGCAAGTCGGACACGGCGTCCATGCTCTGCGCTCGATCGGCCGGGTGCAAGGTTTCGAGCCCACTTTCTGTGTAGATATCGCCACCCTCCGACACGGAGAGCCCTACCGAAAGCGAGGGGTTCGCCGCATTGTCGTGGGTACTGTCGCAATTAGACTCTAAATGGGTGAAACCGAGCAAGCGCCGCCGTTACCGAATGTGGGCGGCGAGGAGCCGGCACTACTTGAGCAGGCGGGACAGCCTGCGGTCGGCAAGCGGTTTCCCGCCGGTCTGGCAGGTCGGGCAGTACTGGAAAGCCTTGTCGGCGAAGGAGATCTCCCGCACCGTGTCCCCGCACACGGGACAGGGCAGGCCGGCGCGGCCGTGGACGCGCAGCCCCGAGCGTTTCTCGCCCTTCAGCCGGGCGGCGTCCTGCCCGACGGACCGTTCGACGGCACCGGTGAGCACCTCGCGGATCGCCGCGGCCAACCGGTCCAGCGCCTCGTCGGAGAGCCTGCCGGGCGTGGCGTACGGGGACAGCTTCGCGGTGTGCAGGATCTCGTCGGAATAGGCGTTGCCGATACCGGCGATCAGGGACTGGTCGGTGAGGGCGGTCTTGAGCCGCTCGGTCCGGCCGGCGAGCAGTTCGCCGAGCCGCGTGCGGTCCAGTTCGAGCGCGTCGGGACCGAGCCGGGCGATACCCGGCACCTCCCGCGGGTCGGCCACGATCCAGACCGCAAGGCCCTTCTTCGTGCCCGCCTCGGTGAGGTCGAACCCCGCTTCGCCGGACAGGTGCACGCGTAGCGCGAGCGGCCCTCGCCCCGGCCTGGGCGGTTTGACCGGCAGGGAGTCGGACCAGCGCAACCAGCCCGCCCTGGCCAGGTGAACCACGAGGTGGAGGCCATCGCAGTCGAGGTCGAGGTGCTTGCCGTGGCGCCGGGCACCGGTGACCGGGCGGCCGTGCAGCTCCGTCCACTGTGGAGTCACCGTCTTGAGCACGCTCAGCGAGACCACGTCGATGCGCGTCACGGTACGGCCCACCGCGTTCTCGCGGAGGTGGTGGGCCAGCGCCTCGACCTCGGGGAGTTCCGGCATGCGCTATTCCATCGGATGCAGCGGACCGTCGAAATCGGGCAGGGATTCGCGCTGGATCGTCTTGGCCACCTTGGCCACCTCGCCCCGCACCCGGAACATGCCGGACACGATACCCACCCAGCGCTCCGGCGGGTGCTCCCCGAGCACGTCGCCCTCGGTCTCCGCGACCACCGTCCACGGACGGTTCAGCACCCAGCGCAGCGGGAAGAACAGGGCGATCAGCAGCAGGCCCCAGATCACCCAGGCCGGTACGACCACGCCCTCCGGCAGCCAGGCCACCAGGATGACCGCCAGCAGCAGCGTGACCGACAGCATCGCGATGCCCGGGGTGGGACTGCCCGCGACGTCGTGTTCGAAGTCCTCCACGGTGGCCGGACGCCGCCACTCCATCTGCGAGCGGACCACCCATTCCCGGCCGTCCTCGCCCCGCACCAGCCGGTTCATCTTTCGTAGCCTCCCGCGCACGCTCGGTCGTTCGTGAGCGTGGTCAACGGTAGCGCGACCGGGGCGGGCGGCGCGAGATCCAGATCGGGGACCGGCCACCCGAACGGGGCACCGCCGTCCCGGATCCCGGTTCCGGCCCTACTTCCGGCCGTACCCCGGCCGGTCATGTCCGTCGTGCCGGTCGTGGTCGCGGCCGTGGTCCTGGGGCGGGCCGGACCACCAGTCCAGCGCCCCGTTGTCCGGCGTGTGGCGCCAGGCATTGCCGTCCGGATCGGGCCCGAGGTCGTCCCGCGGCCGGTCCGGCCTGCCGCTCGGCGGGGTCGGGCTCGGATCGCTCAGGGTGGTGGTGGGCTTCCCGCTCGACTTCGTCGGCGTGCCCGGTGTGCTCGTGTCGTCCCGCTGGCCGACGCTGGTCGTGGCGGTTGCCTGGGAAGACGACGAACCTGAGCTCGAGATGCCGGCCGTGGAACTCGACACGTTCCGGCTGCCGAAGGAGCCGGAGCGGGAGGCGGCGGTGCCGGACTCGTTCCCCCGCGCGCTGCCCTGCCGGTTCTGCTGCTCGGCCTTGGTGCCTGCCCGGCCGGGCAGGCGCAGCGTGGTCTGGTCGGACGCGACCGGCGACAGCGGCGGCAGGTCGGGCGGCGAAGACTGCGGAAACGCGATCTGCAGTTCGATCCCGCCCTGCGGCAGGTCCATCGCCTGGGTGTGCGAGCCGATCATGGCGGGCACGGCGATGCCGAAGGCACCGGCCGCGGCCGTCGACGCCACCGCGATCCCGATCTTGAGCTTCGACAGCAGGAGGCTCTTGAGCGTGGTCAGCGCCCCCGAAGACGACACAGTCGAAGCCGCGCCCGCCGCGGTGGCCGTCGCGGGCACCAGCAGCGCCAGTACCCCGGCGTGCGCCCGCAGCGAGGAGCAGACGTCCCGCAGTTCGGCGTGCATCGAGCGGCAGGAGGCGCAGCCCATCAGGTGATTGCGGATCCGGCTCGCCTCGGAGCCGGTGACGCTGCCCGCGGTGTAACCGCCGAGCTTCTCCACGACCCCACGGCAGCCGACGTCGGAAGTGCGGTTCATCGCCAGATGCGCCTGCAGATACGCGGCCCGCAGCCCCTGCCGGGCGCGGCGGGCCAGCGCCGCGGTCGCGTTGGCGCTGAGACCGAAGTGGGGCGCGACCACGGCGGGCTGCTCGCCCTCGACCTCGGTCTGCCACAGCACGGAGCGCCAGCGCTCGGGCAGGCTGGTGAAGGCGGTCGCGATCAGGGTGTGTTCGGCGGTGCGCGCGTGCGCGTCCGTCCCCGCACCCACGCGGACCGTGAGTTCGTCGTCGGTCACCGGCACGTCGCGGCGCGCGCCGTGCCACTCCCACGACACCCGCCTGGCGACGGTCAGCAGGTACGCGCGGACGTGGTCCTTGGGGCCCGCACCGCGGCGCAGGGCCTGCAGAACCCGGAAGAAGGTTTCGGCGGTGATGTCCTCCGCCTCGGAACTGTCGCTCGCTATCCCGCGGGCCAACCGGCGCACGGCACCCGCGTGCAGTTCGAAAAGCTCACTGAACGCCTTGTCCTCCCCCGACCGCAAACGGCGCAGAAGGGCCTGCTCATCAGCTGACACCGTCCGTTGCGCCGGCACCGTCGCTTCTTCCGTCATCCGGCCAGGCACCTCCTCCCCCGGGAGCGGGGACTAACCCGTTCGGTTGAATGGACACACCATACGGAGCGAAGCGTCGGCCGTCACCCCTTGTACTCCGTGAGTGACAGACTTACCTCCGACCGGGTGGGTGCGAGGCGCCCGGATGGCAGGGTATAGAGTATGTGTCGTCGCACCGGCCAGGGCCGGGCGCGCGGACGTAGCGCAGCTGGTAGCGCATCACCTTGCCAAGGTGAGGGTCGCGGGTTCGAATCCCGTCGTCCGCTCCGGCGAAAACATCCCCCGCGGTCTCCCGCGGGGGATGTTTCGTGTTCGGGCATTTTTCGGGGTCAGCCGTCGCGGCGGATCATGCGGCCGGCACCGGCCGCGACGGTGGTGGCGAGAATCCAGCCCATCGCGATGAAACCGTCGCTGACCCACTTGTCCCAGCCGTGCATGTACCAGCGGCCCTTGTTGCCGAAGTCCACGATGGGGACCAGCAGGTCGGCCGTGTACCAGATGGGGTTCCACTCCATGCCGCTGTCCTGCGAGTTGACCACGCACCGGGCACCGATCTTCAGCAGGGCGTTCGCCCCCGCCTGCGTGTCCTCCAGGCAGGAGTCGTGGCCCAGCCAGAAGTACAGGCTGCCCGTGACCAGCAGCCCGATCAGCCAGCCGAGCGCCCGCACCGGCCGGTAGCCGTAGCCGACCATCCAGCGCTGCAGCCGGCTCCAAACCCGGATCCCCATCGCGCGGAACAGGCCATAGCCGGCGGCCAGTGCCTCGTAGCGGTACTGCTGCTTGCGAAACAGGACCGTGTCCGCGTGCTCCTCGTTGCCGCTGGTGCGCAGCATCGCCGCGAGCTGATCGTACGGCCCCGGCCGGTACCCGGGCATCGCCCCGCGCAGCTGGCTGATCCGCTTGTCCACGGCGCGGTCGTTCTTCATGCCGATCGGGTGCCGCAGCGCGTCGTACCGGAAGCCCTCCAGGTCGATTCCGCGCTCGGTTTCCCAGAACGCGTCGTTGTCCTCCAGCGAACGGCAGTGCGCGTGCCGCAACAGAATGCGGCCCTGGGGCGGGACGCTCGGATTGAGCACGAGTTCGTCCGCTTTGAGGTCGCTGGCGTTGAGCGCGATGTCGTGTCCCGCGCCGGAGCCCAGCACCGCCCCGGACAGGTCGATGCGGCGTGCCGCGCTCGCCCCGTCCATGTTCACCCCGCCTTCGGCACGGAAATTCCGGTCGTTGGAGGAGGTGAGGCTGATGTTGCGACCGGCCTTGACCGTCCGCAGGTCGACCGAGAAGCTCGTCTGCGGCCGCTTCATGGGCTGGACGACCTCGGTGCCGAACAACTCGACACTGCCGCCCACGTCGGTGCCCTGCAACCGCAGCGTGCCCTCGATGCTGCAGTTGGTCAGGTGGAGGTTGCCCGCCACCTTCATGCGGCGGGCGGACAGCACGTCCCGTTCGGCGTGCTGCAGATGCGCCCGGGCAGCGAGCAGGTTCCCGCCGATGCTCACGTCGGCCATCCGCACCTGCCCGGAGGGCACCCGCAGACCGGTGGCCTCGAAGTCCCCGCTGATCTCGCTGCCGTCGAGGTGCAGTGCGCGGTCGTAGTACGGCTCGATCGGGCCCCGCGGCACCGTGATGCGGGCGCGGGCCAGGCGCAGCGTGCCACCGATCCTGGCGTTGAGCATCCTGAGCGTGCCTACGGCGGCGAGCCCGTCGGACAACTCGACGTTGCCGTCCACCCGCAACCGGTCGGCGACGAGGGCGGGCCACGGATCGACGTACGGGTCACTGGAGTCCCACGCGTTCACCGCGATCGGGCCGCGCTGCGGGCTGGTGAGCTCCGCGCCGCGGAAGACGATGTCCCCGTTCACTCTCGCACTGGGCAGGTGAAGCACTCCGCGTGCGTTGAACGGCTGGCGCTTGTCGCCGAAATTGTCCACATCGCACAGCAGGCTGCCGCCCACGTACAAGCCGTTGCCGTCGAGCGCGAATCCCTTGGGGTTGCGCAGAACGGCGCCCGAGAGGTTGACGTTACCGCCGGTCCACATGCCCGGAACGCGAACCTCGCCGTCGGCCCTGAGCCGGTAGGCCAGGAAGGCACCGCTGATCTTCAGCCGGTCGGCCTGGACCGCCCTGCCGTGCACCGAGGCGATCACGGTCCTGGTGAGCACCACGGAACCCTCGATCACCGCGTCGGTCAGGTTCAGCGCCGCGTCGGCGACACCCCGCTCGCGCGAATCCCCGCGCTGCACGGCGGTTTCCCCGTCGTCGGTACCACCGGGCATCGGCTGCACGACGCTGCGGATCAACCGGACGTCATTGCGGCTTCGCAGGTTCCGTGCCTTGAGTCCCGGTAACCAGCACCGGCGGAACACCAGTCCCAGCAGTTTCGCCTCTCGCACATCCGGGGGGAATTCGAAACGACAGTTCTCGAACCGGAACAGGAAGTCGAGGTCGGCACCGCGCAGATCGAGCTTTCCGGTGATATACGCGTTCTCGACGGGGACGATCGGGGCGTTCGTGCTCTGACGGCGCCAGCGCCGGAGGCCGCCGGAACCGGGCTCCAGCAGCGGTCTGACCAGGTCCGCGGCGGGCAGGTGATAGCGGACGTCGGGGATTCCGGCGAATGGGTCGAGCGGGCCGAGCTCACGTTCGGCGGGTCCGGCCTGGCCGTTTGCCATCGCGCTTGTCCTCCTCGAATCCTCGCCGACTCCGATTTCACCGGCTACCGCCATTGTGGATCATCGCGGACCGTCTTGCGATCATCATCGCCGCACTCCGCACCGGTGGGACGGGTAGCCCGGATGTGCCGTTCCGCTGAACGCGCGATTGATCGCGGTTATCGTCGAAATATGGCGGCCCTCACCGAACTGCGGTCGGTCACGGATACGGTGACCTACGGTGAGCTGGCCGCGTTGCGCCGCCGTCTGTGGGCCGACGAGGAGGACGCCTACCGCTGGTTCGGGCAATACCTGCCCGGCCCGGAGCGGCGGCACGAGATCGAAACGACGTTCGAAGCAAAGGTGCGGGCCGCCGTCGAACGCGAGGGAGCGTTGCGGGAATGGTGCCGGAAACTGCGTGAGGAAATCGCCCCCGCCCTCCCGCTCCAGCGCCTGCTGACCCGGCATCCGGAGCTGGACTATCCGGTTATTTCACCGAATGTGACCGCCTGGCGGGTGCTGTCCCGGTTCGGCGGGGTCTTCGAGGTGGCGCACGGCTGGGCCGCCGTCCCCGACCTCGCCTCCGCGGTCGCGGCCACCAAGGAAGCCGTCGCCGAACTCAACTCCGCGCTCAAGGCCGCTTCACCGGCGGAGGTGCTGGCGCGTCACGGTTTCCGGCTCACCGACGAGGAACTGGTCGCGTGGCTGTGGCACTGCGGGTTCCGCGCCTCGCCGCGCGAACTGCACCAGCCCCGCCGCGGCCTGCACCGGGCGTTCGAACGCGTGCCGGCGGGCACCCGCACCACCCGGGGCCCGACCGCCACCGACTCGGTGGCCGAATTGCTGACCGAGACCGGGAATCCGCTCCACCTCGACGAGATCCGCCGCAGACTTCCCCGGCGCTACAGCCGCGGTCCCCTGTACAACCGGCTCAACGCGGACGAGCGGTTCGTCCGCGTCGCCCCCAGCACCTTCGCACTGGCGAGCTGGAACCTGCCCTCCTACGCCGGGGCGGCCGGTTCCAGCGCGGACGCCGCCGCCCAGCTGATCGAGACCGAGGGGCGACCACTGCACCTCGACGAGATCCGGGCCCGGCTCGGCAGGCCAATCACCCGTGAAGGCCTTCGCAACGCGCTCAACGCGAGCGAGCGGCTGGTGCGGGTCGCGCCCTCGACCTACGGCCTCAGGCGTTCGGAGTGAGCACCCGCGACAGGAACGCACGGGTGCGCTCGTGTCGCGGCTCGGAGATGACCTGTTCGGGCGGCCCCTGCTCGACGACGACCCCGCCGTCCATGAACACGACGGTGTCGGCGACCTCCCTCGCGAACTGCATCTCGTGCGTCACCACGATCATGGTCATCCCGTCCTGGGCGAGCTGGCGCATCACGCCGAGCACGTCGCCGACGAGTTCCGGGTCGAGCGCGGAGGTCGGCTCGTCGAACAGCATCAGCTTCGGGCGCATCGCCAGCGCCCTGGCGATGGCCACCCGCTGCTGCTGCCCACCGGACAACTGGGCCGGGTAGGCGGCTTCCTTGTCCGCCAGGCCGACCCGGTCGAGCAGTGCCCTGGCCCGCTCCCGTGCACTCGCCCTGCTCTCCCGGCGCACCTGGACCGGCGCCTCCATCACGTTTTCCAGCGCGGTCATGTGCGGGAACAGGTTGAAGCGCTGGAACACCATGCCGATGTCCTTGCGCTGCTCGGCGATCTCGCGTTCGCGCAGCTCGTAGAGCCGGTCGCCCCGCTGCCGGTAGCCGACCAGGTGCCCGTCCACGTAGAGCCGCCCGGCGTCGATCTTCTCCAGGTGGTTGACGCAGCGCAGCAGCGTCGACTTGCCCGAACCCGACGGCCCGATCAGGCAGGCCACCTCCCGCTCGTGCACCTCGAGATCGATGCCCTTGAGCACCTCGAGCCTGCCGAACCGCTTGTGGACGCCCTGGGCCTGCACCACGGGTGTCATCGTGCGAGCCCTCCCGTCGTGTCGGCGCCCCGGAACCCGAACATCCGGCTCGCCCAGTTCCCGCGCTGGGGCACCGCGCGGCTGGTGCCGCGGGCGAACCGCTTTTCGATCTGCCTCTGGATCACCGTCAGCACCGAGGTCATGAACAGGTACCACAACGCGGCCACGATGAGCAGCGGTGCGATCTTGTAGTTCTGCGCGTAGATCTGCTGCACCGAGGTCATCAACTCGAAGTAGCCGATGACCACCACCAGCGAGGTGGTCTTGAGCATCGCGATGGTCTCGTTGCCGGTCGGCGGGATGATCACCCGCATCGCCTGCGGCAGGATGATCCGGCGCAGCGTCTTCGCCCTGGACATGCCCAGCGCGCTGGACGCCTCGATCTGGCCCTCGTCCACGGACTGGATCCCGCCCCGCACGATTTCCGCCATGTAGGCGGCCTCGTTGAGCCCCAGACCGAGCAGCGCCGCGATGAACTGCGTGATGAGCTGGTTGGTGTTCGCGCTGACGAACTCGGGCCCGAACGGGATGCCGAGCCCGAGCCGGGGGTAGAAGAGCGCGAAGTAGTACCAGATCACCAGCTGCGTGATCAGCGGTGTGCCCCGGAACAGCCAGATGTAGAGCCCGGCCGCGCCCGAGGTGAGCGGGTTCGGCGACAGCCGCATCACCGCCAGCACCACGCCCCCGACCACGCCGATGAGCATCGAGACGACGGTGAGGATCAGGGTGTTCTGCAGCCCGCGCAGCACGCGGTCGTTGAACAGGTAGTCACCGACCACGTCCCACTGCATGTTGGCGTTGGTGACCACGCTGCGGCCCACGATCACGGCCAGCAGCAGGATGACCGCCCCGGCGACCCAGCGCCCGTAGTGCCGCACCGGCACCGCGCGGATCTCCTCCGGGGCGGCCTTCTCGCTTGTCTCCGTCATCGCTCAGCCAGCCGGGTTGAGCTCTGCCTTGGTGATCGCCCCGGCGCTGTTCAGGCCCCATTTCGCCACGATCTTGGCGTAGGTCCCGTCGTCGATGATCGCCTGGATCGCGCCCTGGACGGCCTGGGCGTAGCTGCCCTGCCCCTTCTTCAGCGCGATGCCGTACGGCGCGGTGTCGTAGGGCTGCCCGACGACCTCGACGGCGCCGTCGGTCTGCTTGACGGCGTAGTCGACGACCGGGGAGTCGGCCAGCATCGCGTCGCTGCGCTTCGTCTGCACCTGCAGGTTCACGTCGGTCTGGGCCTGGAACTGCTGGATGTTGATGGCCGGCTTGCCCGCCGCGGTGCAGTCCTGCGACCGCTTCGTGGCGTCGTCGACCTGCACGGTGCCCTTCTGGACGGCGAGGTTCTTGCCGCACAGGGTGTTCGGGGTCAGGTGGTCCGGGTTGCCCTTCAGCACGCCGAGGGAGGTACCGGCCTTGTAGTACGACACCATGTCGACGGTGGCGGTGCGCTCCGCGTTGACCGTGAACGAGGAGATGGCCAGCTCGTACTTGCCCGCGGCGAGACCGGCGAGGATGCCGCTGAAGTCGGCGTTCTGGTACTCCATGGTCAGGCCGAGCTTCTGCGCGACCGCGTTGCCGAGATCGACGTCGAAGCCGGTCACCTTGCCGTTCGCGTCCACGAACTCGTTCGGCGGGTAGGTCTGGTCCTGCCCGACCACGATCTTGCCGTCGGCGCTGATCGTGGTCGGGACCATCGCGGCGAGCTTCTCGTCCTTGGTCTCGGTCGGTATCTGCTGCGCGGCGGCGGCACTGCTGCTGGGCGGGGTGGTGGTACCGCCGGAACCGTTGCCACCGGCACCGCAGGCCATGGTCGCCCCGGCCAGTGCGAAGGCCGGCAGCAGGGCAAGCGCCTTCAGGTGTGTTGCACGCGCCACGTTCGTCACTCCTAGTAGGTCAGACCGTCCGAGTCCACGCATCCTGCCATCCATTCGGGTCCCTTGAACAGCAGGCAAGGTCACGTCGTGATGTCAGTAGCACCGCCGGGACCAGGCTTAACGTGCCGGAAACACGAATCGAAACCAGGCTGAAGATCAGCTCTGGGCGTGTGCGTGCAGGGCGTGGGCGACGGCTTCGGTGATCCGGCCGGCCTGCGCGAGATGCAGCCACTCGTCCGGGACGTGGGCGTTGGAATCGGGCCCGAGCGCGCCGGTGACCAGGAACTGGGCGTCCGGGTACTTCTCGCCGAGCAGGCCCATGAACGGGATCGAACCGCCGAGGCCGATCGTGCGCGACGGGGCGCCGAAGACCTCGTCGCTGATCCGTTCCAGCGCGGCGGCCAGCCACGGCGCCGCCTCGGGCGCGTTCCACCCGTCCGCGTGCTCGACGCCGGAGAGCTCGACCTTCGCGCCGTAGGGCACGTCCGTGGTCAGTGTCTTCTCGATGACGTTGAGCGCCGCGGCCGAATCGGCCGTGGGCGGCAGGCGGAAGCTGAGCGCGAGGGTCGTGGCGTCGCGCAGCACGTTGCCCGCGTGGGCCGGTTCGGGCAGACCCGCCGCGCCGATCACCGAAAGGGTCGGCCGCCAGCTGTTGTTCAGGGTCAGTTCCAGCTCGTCCTCCGACACCGGGTGCATGCCCTCGACCAGCGGGAACGCCGTCTTCACCGCCCCGGGCGCCACCTCGACGGTGGCCTTCGCCTCGGCGATCCGGTTGTCCGGGATGGCCACGTTCAGCTCGGCGAGCTTGATCGCGCCGGTCTCGGTGTCCTCGATGCGGTCCAGCAGCTGTCGCAGAATCCGGAAGGAGCTGGGCACCACGCCGCTGGCCATGCCCGAGTGCTGTGCGGAGTCGAGCACCCGGACCGTCACGTGCACCTGCACCATGCCCCGCAGGCTGGTGGTCAGCCACAGGCGCCGGTAGTCGTTGCCGCCGGAGTCCAGGCAGATCACCAGCGAGACCGCGCCGAGGCGGTCGGAAAGGTGTTCGAGGTAGCGCGGCAGGTCGGGGCTGCCCGACTCCTCGCCGGTCTCCAGCAGGATGACCGAGCGCGCGTGCCGCCCGCCTGCCGCGTGAAGGGCCTCCAGCGCGGTGGTCGCCGCGTATCCGGCGTACCCGTCGTCGGCCGAACCGCGGCCGAACAGCTTGCCGTCGCGCACCACCGGCTTCCACGGGCCGAGGCCCTCGGACCAGCCGCCGACCGGGGGCTGCTTGTCCAGGTGACCGTAGAGCAGCACGGTGCCGCGGTCCTCGGCGCCGGGCGTGGCGGGCACGTCGACCAGCAGCACGGGGCTGCGGTCCTCGACCTGGACGACCTCCAGGGTGGCGCCGGGAAGGTTCCTCGAGGCGATCCAGCCCCGCACGTGTTCCACCGCGGCGGCCAGATGGCCGTGGGCGGCCCAGTCGGCGTCGAAGGACTGGGACAGGGCGGGGATCTCGACCAGCCCGGAAAGGCTCGGCAGGACTTCATTTTCCCAGAGCCGGGTTACGGTCTCGTGCACGGTTGTCTGCTCCACCCGCGCCATTCTGCCAGCGCGCCCGATCCTCCGATCGTGTGTGACGCAGTTCACTTATCTGGTCCGCTCGACCCCGCCATCCGGCATCCGGTCTTGTGCCACCGAGGTCAATCACCTGCTCACAGCCCGTACGCAAGACCGACTTTCGGCGGACCCATCGTCGGTAGTCCTAGGGTTTTCCCAGCTCAACGGGGGTTTCACGGCAACGAATAGGTGTCTCGCACTCACCCGATCGCGCCGGTTCGTGTCAGGATGTGCGCGTAAGCCGTCACGGCCGACGGTGACCCGAGCGCTTCGAACCCGATGCGCAGGTGGCCGCCGGTTTGGATGTCCCCGCCGACGAGGCCGCCACAAGTGGCTTCCCGGCACTGACACCGAGGAGAACACGCGCATGTCGTCCCCCGAACAGTGGACGCACCCGGAGCCCGGGGAAGGACCGGCCGCACTGGCGGCACAACCGTCCCGGGAGCAGGTGATCGCCGGTTTGCGAGCAACATCCGAAGGGGGCGCTGAGCTCACTCAGCTGCTCACCCCCGAAGGCGAGCGGGTCGCCTCGCCGCAGTTCGACCGCTATGTCGAGGACGTCGACGCCGAAGCCCTGCGCGGCCTCTACCGCGACATGGTGATCGTGCGGCGCGCCGACCGCGAGTCCAACGCCATGCAGCGCCAGGGCCAGCTCGGCATCTGGGTCCCCCTGCTCGGCCAGGAGGCGGCGCAGATCGGTTCCGGCAGGGCGCTCAAACCCCAGGACATGGCCTTCCCCAGCTACCGGGAACACGGCGTGGCCTACGCGCGCGGCGTGGACTTCCGCGAACTGCTGGGCATCTTCCGCTGCACCGACCACGGCGGCTGGGACTTCCGCGCCCACGGGTTCCACCCCTACACCATCGTCATCGGCAACCAGGTGCTCAACGCGGCCGGCTACGCCATGGGCCAGCGTTTCGAGGGCAAGGTGGGTGACGACGACGGGGAAGCCAGCATCGTCTACTTCGGCGACGGCGCCACCAGCCAGGGCGACGTGCACGAAGGGTTCGTCTGGGCCGCGGTCTACGACGCGCCGCTGGTGTTCTTCTGCCAGAACAACCAGTGGGCCATCTCGGAGCCGACCGAACGCCAGTCGCGGCTGCCGCTCTACCAGCGCGCCCGAGGTTACGGCTTCCCCGGCATCCGGGTGGACGGCAACGACGTGCTGGCCTGCCTCGCGGTGACCCGCTGGGCGCTCGACGAGTGCCGCCACGGCAACGGCCCGGTGCTGATCGAGGCGTTCACCTACCGCATGGACGCGCACACCACCACCGACGACCCGACGCGGTACCGGCTCTCCGACGAGTTGGAAGCGTGGAAGCTCAAGGATCCGATCGAGCGGGTGCGCGCCTACCTGGCCCGCAACGGCCTGGCCGACCAGTCCTTCTTCGAGGGCATCCAGGCCGAGGCGGACGCCTTCGCCGCGGAGCTGCGCGAGTTCACGTTCAACATGCCCGAACCACCGCCGGACCGGGTGTTCAGCAACGTCTACGCCGAGCCCTCCCCCGTCCTGGAGGCGCAGCGCGAGGAATATCTGTCCTACTTGGACGGTTTCGCCGCGGCGGGTGAGCGCTGATGGCCGCGCCCGTGAAGTCCACAGTAGACGGCCCCGCGCAGGACGTGCAGACGCTGACCATCGGCAAGGCGCTCAACCTCGGCCTGCGCCGGGCGATGGAGGCCGACAGCAAGGTCATCATCCTCGGTGAGGACGTCGGCAAGCTCGGCGGCGTCTTCCGGATCACCGACGGACTGCAGAAGGACTTCGGCGAGCAGCGCGTGCTCGACACGCCGCTGGCCGAGTCCGGCATCATCGGCACCGCGGTCGGCCTCGCCGTGCGCGGCTTCCGCCCCGTGTGCGAGATCCAGTTCGAGGGGTTCATCTTCCCCGCCTTCGACCAGATCTCCAGCCAGCTGGCCAAACTGCACTACCGCACCCAGGGCAAGGTCAAGGTGCCGGTCGTGGTGCGGGTGCCCTTCGGCGGCGGGATCGGCGCGGTCGAGCACCACTCGGAGTCGCCGGAGTCGCTGTTCGCGCACATCCCCGGCCTGAAGGTGGTGTCCTGCTCGAACCCGGCGGACGCCTACTGGATGATCCAGCAGGCCATCGCGTGCGACGACCCGGTGCTGTTCTTCGAACCGAAGCGGCTCTACCACTCCGGTCACGTGAAGTCCGAAGTGGACACCAGCGCGCCGTCGGGGCCGTTGTTCGCCTCCCGCGTGGTCCGGCAGGGCACCGACGCGACCCTGGTCGCGTACGGACCTTCGGTGAAGGTGTGCCTCGACGCGGCCACCGCCGCGGCGGAGGAAGGCCGGTCACTGGAGGTCATCGACCTGCGCACGCTGTCGCCGCTGGACCTCGCCCCCGTGTTCGAGTCGGTCCGGCGCACCGGACGGCTCGTCGTGGTGAGCGAGGCGCCGTCGGAATCGTCGATCGCCTCGGAGATCGCGGCCCGGGTCCAGCAGGAGTGCTTCTACTCGCTGGAATCGCCGGTGCTGCGCGTCACCGGTTTCGACACCCCGTACCCGCCGTCCAAACTGGAAGAGCACTACCTGCCCGACCTGGACCGGGTGCTGCACGCCGTCGACCGCGCGATGGGGTGGTGAGCATGCCGGACTACAGGCAGTTCCTGCTCGCCGACACCGCGGAAGGGCTCACCGAGGCCGAGATCCTCAACTGCCACGTGAAACCGGGCGACGAGGTCACGGTCAACCAGATCGTGGTCGAGGTGGAGACCGCCAAGGCCGCCGTCGAACTACCCATTCCCTGGGCGGGCCGGGTCACCGAGGTGCTGGTGGAGCCGGGCCAGACGGTGGAGGTCGGCGCCCCGATCCTCACCGTGGACGTCGATCCCACCGGAGCCGCTCCGGGTACCGGGGGTTCCTCCGCCAACGGATCCGCCAACGGATCCGAACCGGAAGAGGAGATGAAGCCGCTCGTCGGGTACGGCGCCAAGGCCGCGATCGCCCGGCGCCGACCCCGCAGGGCGGCCGGCGAGCCGCGGCCGGTGTCCATCCCGGAGCAGGCGCCGCCGCCGGAGCCCGCGCCGGTGAAGGGCGGCTACGTCCCGCTGGCCAAGCCGCCGGTGCGCAAGCTGGCCAAGGAGCTCGGGGTCGATCTCGCGGCGCTCGCCGCGGACGGCCGTGTGATCACGCGCGAGGACGTGGAGCGGGCCGCCGCGCCATCAACGGCACCGTCGGTACCGTCGGCACGGCCCGAACCGGCGCCCGCCGGCGCACGTGAGCGGCGCGTGCCGATCAGGGGCGTGCGCAAGGCGACCGCGCAGGCGATGGTGCAGAGCGCGTTCACCGCACCGCACGTCACCGAATTCCTGACCGTCGACGTGACCCCGATGATGGAGCTTCGCGAGCGACTGAAGAAGCACCCGGACTTCGCCGGGGTGAAGCTGACGCCGCTGGCGTTCGCGGCGAAGGCGGTGTGCCTCGCGGCCAAGCGGACTCCGGACGTGAACGCGTCCTGGGACGAGGAAGCGGGCGAAATCGTCTACAAGGACTACGTCCACCTCGGGATCGCCGCGGCGACCCCGCGGGGGCTCGTGGTCCCGAAGATCCGCGACGCCGACGCGATGTCGCTGCCCGAGCTGGCGGCCGCTCTCGAACGGCTGACCACCACGGCCCGCGAGGGCAGGACACCGCCCGCCGACATGCTCGGCGGCACGATCACGATCACCAACGTGGGCGTGTTCGGTGTGGACACCGGGACACCGATCATCAACCCCGGTGAGGCGGCGATCCTGGCCTTCGGCGCGATCCGGGACATGCCCTGGGTCGTCGATGGCCAACTGGCGGTGCGGAAGGTACTGCAGCTCGCGCTGAGCTTCGACCACCGGTTGGTGGACGGGCAGCAGGGCTCGCGGTTCCTCGCCGATGTCGGTGCGCTGCTCGCCGACCCGGCGCTCGCCATCACCTACTGATCACCACCCGTGGTGGGCAGTCCTCGCCGGAGGGCGCCCACCACGGGTTTCGCCGAACCCGCTTGACGGAGTGAGCGCTCACTCCGCACACTGTGGGACATGAGCAGCACAGCAGGGACCAAGCGGCGCGCCCCGGGCATGAGCCAGGAGGAGCGCCGGAAGATGATCGTGAACGCGGTGCTCCCGCTGATCGTCGAACACGGCACCGCGGTGACCACCGCCCAGATCGCCCGTGCCGCGGGCATTGGGGAAGGCACCATCTTCCGCGCCTTCAAGGACAAGGACGAACTGCTCCAAGCCTGCGTGACCCAGGCGCTGCGGCCGGACGGGGTGCGCGAGCTGATCGCCGAGATCCCACTCGACCTGCCGCTGCCCGACCGGCTGCGGGAGGCCGCCGGCGCGCTGGAGGCCCACCTCGCCCGCATGGGCGCGCTGGTCGCGGCACTGGCCGCGTCCGGCACCCCGCGCCGTCAAGAACGTCCTCGGTCCGTCGATCGCCGGGAATCCTTCCGAGCGATACGAGAGGCGGTGGCCGCGCTGTTCGAACCCGAAAGCGACAAGCTCCGCCTGCCCGCCGACCAACTCGGCGGGATCTTCGTTTCGCTGCTGCTCAACCGCGCCCGCGACGAGGACAAGCCCGAGCTCACCGCGCTCGTGGACGTGTTCCTGCACGGGGCGGTGGCGGCCTGATGGTGCACGGCGGTGGTCGTCCCATCGGCCTGCACAAACAACTGCGGAAGGCCAGCAGCACGGTGCCGGACAGCGGGCTCACCGGCCCCATCGACATCCCCGATCCGGCCCCGGCCGACGAACCGAAGGGCCTGCGCGCACGGTGGCAGCGGCTGCGCACCTCGGCGGGCGGGACGGTGCGCGGCCTGCCCAAGGTGGCGAGGCTGACCTGGCAGGCCAGCCCCATCCTGACCGTCCTCATCGTACTGTCCACAGTGGTCAGCGGTCTGCTGCCGACGCTGACCGCCTACATCGCCAAGCTGCTGCTCGACGCGGTGGTCGCGGCCATCCAGCACCGCGGCACCACGACCCGGATCATCGAGGTCGCGGGGCTCGAACTCGGCGTCCTCACCTTCACCGCGATCAGCACCGCGCTGACCAACATGGCGCAGCAACTGCTGCAGGAACGGATGACGCTGACCATCCGGCACCGGGTGATGGAGCACGCGGCGAAACTCGACCTCGCCTTCTTCGAGGGGTCGGAGTCCTACGACCTGCTGCGCCAGGCCTCCCAGGAAGCGCCGATGCGGCCGGTGTCCATGCTCAACTCCGCACTCGGCCTCGGCCGGACGGCCGTCACCTTCGCCAGCATGGTGGCGCTTCTGGTGTCGGTGAGCCCGCTGCTGGCCCTGGTGGCGCTGCTCGCCCCGCTCCCGGCGTTCATCTCCCAGTCGAAGTACGGCTCGCGGGCCTTCATGCTGGCACTGTTCGTCTCCCCGATCCGGCGCCGGATGGACTACCTGTCCACGCTCGTCACCACCGACACCTACGCCAAGGAAACGAAACTCTTCGGCCTGGGCCCGTACCTGGTCGACCGGTTCCGTCGGCTCGGCCAGGCCTACTACGCACGGGAACGCAAGCTCACCACCAGGCGCAACCTCGTCGGCACCGCCTGGAGCCTGCTGTCCACCGCCGCCGGGTCGGGCATAGCGCTGTACATCGCGCTGGAGGCCGTCGCGGGCAGACTCAGCATCGGGGACCTCGCGCTCTACACCAGCGCGGCGACCGCCGTGCAGACCGCGGTGCAGAGCCTGTTCACCGGGTTCTCGGGAATGTACGAGAACAACCTCTACCTCGACCGGCTGTACGAGTTCCTCGCGACCGAGCCCCGGATCACCGCCCCGGCCCGGCCCGAACCACTCCCCGCCCGCGTCCACGGGCACGTCGAGTTCCAGGACGTGTCGTTCCGCTACCCCGGGGCCGAGGAACCCGCGCTGGAAAACGTCAGTTTCGAGATCCGGCCCGGGGAAACGGTCGCCGTGGTGGGCCGCAACGGCGCGGGCAAGTCGACACTGTTCAAACTGCTGTGCCGGCTGTACGACCCGACCGGCGGACGCATCCTGCTCGACGGGACCGACATCCGCGAGTTCGACCCGGACGCGCTGCGCGGGCAGATCAGCGCGATGTTCCAGGACTACGTGACCTACCAGGGCACCGCGGCGGAGAACATCGGACTCGGGCAGCTGGCCGACCTGGAGCACCGGGACCGGATCGTGGAATCCGCCCGCCGCGCCGGGGTGGCCGAACGGATCGAACGGCTGCCCAAGGGTTACGACAGTCCGCTCGGACGCTGGTTCGACCAGGGCGTGAGCCTGTCCGGCGGGGAATGGCAGAAGATCGCCCTGGCCCGGGCCTTCCTGCGCGACACCCCGATCCTGATCCTCGACGAACCGACGTCCGCCCTCGACGCGCGGGCCGAACACGACCTGTTCTCCCGGCTGCGCGCGCTCGCCGAGGGGCGCACGACCCTGTACATCTCGCACCGGTTCTCCACCGTGCGACAGGCGGAGAAGATCCTCTTCCTCGACCACGGCAAGCTCGTCGAGCAGGGCACCCACGACGAGTTGATGACGCTCGGCGGCAACTACGCGGAGCTGTTCACCCTCCAGGCCGCGGCCTACCTCGACGACGACGAGGACGAGGAGGTGGCCTGAGCGACACTGGCGAAGCCCCCGCTCAGGCAAGCCGACCGGGTGCGGGTGCCCCGCAAAAACACAGCGGCCTGAGTCTCAAGCGGCCGAGGTGCGGGGATTCAGGCGGACCACCAGTTCGGCCTGCAAGGCGCGGGCGAGCCGCTCCAGCACGGGATAGTCGGGACGGTGCCACCGGCTTCGAACCGGGCCACGGCGGGCTGGGTCATAAAGCAGCCGAATCAGCTTGTCCATTCCCGCAACACATCGGCGATCTTCTCGAGATCATCCTCGTCGCCCCCGGCAACAGTGACTACGAATTCGGTCGCTTCGTCCACGTCGGGCACGAAGTCGGCACCGTTGAGGGCCAGGAACGTTCGGCAAGCGGCCCATCCCATCCGCTTGTTGCCGTCGACGAGTGGATGGTTACGCAGGATCGAGTGCAGCAGCGCGGCCGCCTTCGTGTGGAGATCCCGGTATGCCTCATCGCCGAAAGCAGTCGCCATCGGCCGGTGCGCCGCCGAGTCGATCAGACCGACATCCCGTATCAGCGCCTTCTCCCCGGCCGCGAGATGCGCGATAGCGACGAGGTCGCCGGTCGTCAGGTACTTGGTCACGCCTTCGCCAAGCGGTCGAGGATCTCGGCGTCCCTGCTGACCACGTCCCGAGCGATGGCCATCACCGACTCGTGGTGGAGCGCGGCCAGTCGCTCCTTGATGGCGTCGACCACGAAGCTGTTGATCGACATTTGGGCGGCTTCCGCCGCCGCCCGAAGTTCGGGGTCCAACTCGTCAGGAACGCGGAGCGTCATCGTGGCCACCGTCCCATGCTACCGCAGTATGGTTGCATCACACGGTGGCGTTCAATCCCCGGCAACGCCGAGGCCCACCGGGCAAGAGACCCCGGTCCCAGCGAGGCAACCCCTAGGTGCCCCGTCGGGCATGAAGATCAAAGCCTGCGGTACACCTCGCGACGGTGGGCGACGCGCACAACGGTGACGAGCACCCGGTCATCCTTGATCTCGTATACGACCCGATAGTCGCCCGCTCGAATCCGCATCACGCCCGCTGGGTGCCCCACCAATGCCTTCGATCCGGGAGGCCGGGGATCCGAGCCGAGTTCCGTAACGGCACGCACGATTCGGCGCTGCACCGATCGATCAAGCTTGCGAAGCTCTCGAGCGGCAGGTGCCGTCCATTCGATGCCGTACTGCACGGATCAAACGAGACCAAGCTCGGAGAGGATCTCGCTGTGCGGCACGCGACGCTCCTCAGAGGCGAGAGACTCGCGCGCGGCAAGCAGATCAGCCTCGTCCTCTGCCGCTTCCAAGGCCCGGAGGTCGTCGATGGAGACGACCGCGGCGACGGGACGCCCATGCCGGGTCAGCACGGCCCGCTCGTGGGCATGCTCCACCTTCGCGACCACATCGCCCAGATGGTTACGTGCTTCGCTGATCGGAAGCTCTGTCATACCACAAATTGTACAAAATCGAGAGTTTGGCTGCCAGCGGCTATGCCTGGCCCTCCCTGACGCCGAGGCCCACCGGGCAAGAGACCCCGGTCCCGCCGAGGCCGCAGTAGCCGTCCGGCACCTTGTGGAGGTACTGCTGGTGGTAGTCCTCGGCGTAGTAGAACTCGCCCAGCGGGGCGATCTCCGTGGTGATCGCCCCGTATCCGGCCCCGCGCAGTGCCGTCTCGAAGGAGGCGAAGGAAGCTTCTGCCTGAGCTCGCTGCGTGTCGTCCGAGTAGTAGATGGCGGAGCGGTACTGGGTGCCGACATCGTTGCCCTGGCGCATGCCCTGCGTCGGGTCGTGACCCTCCCAGAACACCTTCAGCAGCGTTTCGTACGAGGTCCGCGCCGGGTCGAACACCACCAACACCACCTCGGCGTGTCCGGTCAGGCCGGTGCACACCTCTTCGTAGGTGGGGTTCGGCGTGTGCCCGCCGGCGTAGCCCACGGCCGTGGAGTACACGCCCGGCGTCCGCCAGAACAGCCGCTCGGCGCCCCAGAAACAACCGAGCCCGAACACCGCGGTTCGCAGCCCCTCCGGGAACGGGGGCTTGATTCGGCGATCCGGGTACACGTCATGCCACTCCGGCGTCCGCAAGGGCTCCGGCCTGCCGGGCAGCGCCTCTTCCGCGGTGACCCGCCGGGTCTTGTCCCTGCCGAACCACGTCATATTTCCACTGTACGGACGATCCGGCGCAACTCGGAGGCGCTACGGTAGCGCTGGGCCGTCACCGTTCCACATCGACGCCAGGTACGCGGATCCGAGGAGTCCCAGATGAGTTGGCAGGAGGAGCTGCGCCGTCTGGACGCCGAGCTGGCCAGCGGCAAGATCAGTCTGCGCCAGCATCGCAAGCAGCGTGAAGAGTTGCTCGCGGCGGTCTCCGGTGGCTTCCGGCCCGCGCCTTCACCGGCACCGGCACCGCCTCCCGCCCAGCAGGCGCCGCCCGAGCCTGCCGGGGGCACCCCGGCCTGGCCGCAGGCCGAGCCGCTGGGCACCTCAGCCGCACGGCTGCTCGCCTCCGACGTGCCCACCACCGCGCCCAGCCCGGCCGACGAACGGGCCACCGAGTCGATGCGCTACCCGTCGCTCGACGACACCCCCACGGTGATCACGAACCCGGCGCGGCCGGGTATGCCGCTGCCCGGCCTCACCCCCGCTCCGCGCCCCCAGGGGCACGTCCCCCCGCTGCCCACCGCGACGATCCGGCCGTCCCGGCGGCGCCCGACGTGGCTGTTCATCTCGCTGGGCCTGTTCCTGGTCCTCGCCATGATCGTCGCCGCGACCTGGTTCCTCGGCGCCCGGGGCACCTCCCAAAACTCCCAGAACCCGGCGAACACGTCCGTGCCCGTCACGAGCACGGCCGGCACTCCCACGCCCGCGGTTCCGCTGGAGAACCGCATGCCCACGCTGCCGGGCACGCAGGACGTCAACAACTCGACCGTCTCCGTGGCCAAGGGGGTGGAGCTCGGGCTGTACCCCGCGCAGGCGGCCGACACCTTCACCCGCAACGGCGTCCAGCAGGTCGTGTACCGGGGCTCATCGCAGGGCGACGACAACTACTTCGTGCTCGCCATCCAGGCCGGTGACCCGGCGAAGGCGAAGGCGATCGTCGACTACATGTACAACGGCGCCCTGACCGGCGGATTCACCGCCGTGACCTCCGCACCGTCGACCGCGCCGGTGGCGAACGGCATCAAGGGCACCCGCGCGATGCGCGGCACGTGGTACGCCTCGGGCGACACCGCCGTGGTCGTGTGGGTTTCCCAACCGCGCGGACTGGCCGCCTCCCGGCTCAGCCAGCACCTCGACTCGACGGTGACGGCGCTGCGGCAGGTGCTCCCCGCTGGGTGATCATCGTCGTTTCCGCCTCGGGCCGCGGTTCGGGGGGCGGCGGCTTGCGCAGGTAGCGGCGCAGCCGCTGGGTCGGTTCCTCGACGAAACGCCATGAAAGCTGGCCCGCCAGGAAGGCGGCGGGCACGGCCAGCGCGATGAGCAGCCACAACTGCCGGACCCCGGCCATCACCAGCAACTGCTGGATCGGGAACGCCCAGATGTAGAGCCCGTAGCTGCCGTACACCAGTGCTCCGGCGCGTTCCCAGCGCTTCGGCCAGTGCGAAGCCAGGGTGATCGCGCCGTAGGACGCCATCACCGCGAGCAGATAGCGGCTCACCACCGTCTGGCTCAACGGAATCCACGCCAGGAACAGGACGATGGCCACCCAGGGGCGGAGCGGGATCTTGTCCCGGTAGGTCCGCAGGATCATGCCGATCACGAACGGCACCAGGAACGCCACCGCCGAACCGATCGGCACGACCAGCAGTGAGAGGGGACGGCCGTGGTACTCGAAGGTCGCCTGGAAAACGCTGTCCGCGTAGACCATGCCGCCCAGCACGCCGAACAGCGCGAGCCGCGACACCCCGAAGGAGATCAGCACCCCGGCCAGCAGCACCAGCGCGTAACCGAGCATCTCGATCGGCAGGGTCCACAGCGCGCCATTGACCGAATAGGGATAGGGATTGCCGCTGAACACGCCGGGCAGTTGGTGCTGCAACAGGAACAGCACCGTGGTCCCGACCAGGTACCGCCAGGTCTGGACATGGGTCCAGTAGGCGTGGGCGGGCCAGGTGGTGACCAGCGGACCGATCACGAACACGGTGGTGCAGAGCACGACCACCAGCGGCGGCAGGATCCGCAGCAGACGGCGAGCCGAGTACCGCCACCACGACGGGTCGCGGGTCCAGCTGTCCTGGATCTGGAACCCGCTCATGGCGAAGAAACCCATGAGCGCCACGTATCCCGGGGACGCGTGCCACGAGGCCGGGAAGATCGTCAGCCGGTTCGGTTCCAGCAGCGGACAGCAGTGGTCGACGACGACCGTGATGGCGCCGATCGTGCGCAACCAGGCGAACCCGATATTGGGATCCGCGTAGATCTTCCCCCGAGCGCCCCGCATGGCGGCTGATGGTAGTGCACGTATCCATTCGCCGGGACCGGCAGTTGGAAATTCACCGCGACAGGGTCGCGACCACCGCCTGCTCCGCCTCGGACCGCGGTTCGGGGGGCGGCGGCTTGCGCAGGTAGCGGCGCAGCCGCTGGGTCGGTTCCTCGACCAGACGCCACGAAAGCTGGCCCGCCAGGAAAGCAGCGGGCACGACCAGCGCGATGAGCAGCCACAACTGCCGGACCCCGGCCATGACCAGCAACTGGGTGATCAGGAATCCCCACAGGTAGATCCCGTAACTGCCGGAGAGCAGGGTGCGGCCCCGGGCCCACCGGCTGGGCCAGTGCGAAGCCAGGGTGATCGCGCCGTAGGACGCCATGGCGGCGAGCAGGTAGCGGCTCGCCGCGGTCTCGGTCGCCAGTATCCACGCCACGACCAGGACGACGGCCACCCAGGGGCGGAGCGGGATCTTGTCCCGGTAGGTCCGCAGGATCATGCCGATCACGAACGGCACCAGGAACGCCACCAGCGAACCGATCGGCACAACCAGCAGGGAACCGCCGCCACCCTGGTACGCCTCGGTCGCCCCGAGCACGGTGTCCCCCCAGACCAGGCCTCCCAGCAGCACGAACAGCACGAATCGTGGCGCGCCGAAGGAGATCACCAGCCCGGCTGCGAGGACCAGCCCGTAGGCGAGGACCTCCATGGGCAGGGTCCACAGCGAGCCGTTGACCGCGTACGGATACGGGTTGCCGAGGAAGACTCCCGGCAACTGGTGCTGCATGAGGAACAGCACGGTGGTGCCGACCAGGTAACGCCAGGTCTGGACGTGGGCGAAGTAGGCGTGCGCGGGCCACGAGGTGATCAGCGGCCCGATCACCAGCGTGGTGATCAGGAGCGCCACCACCAGCGGCGGCACGATGCGCAGCAGACGGCGGGCCGAGTACCGCCACCACGACGGATCCCGGAGCCAGCTGTCCTGGACCTGGAAACCGCTCATGGCGAAGAACGCCATGAGCGTCACGTATCCCGGGGTGACGAACCAGGACGGGGGGAAGAAGGCCACCCCTTGCACCCCCAGCAGCGGGATGCAGTGATCGACGACGATGACGAGCGCGCCGATCGTGCGCAGCCAGGCGAAACCCGTGTTGGGATTCGCCTGGATTTTCCTTTCAGGCCGCACCGGCCGATGGTAATATGCCGACTCACCTTCGAAGGCGTGTCGATGTGCGCGTTATCGTAACAATGTCTCAAGTGTCCTTCGTGCGTTCTCCGGCCCGAACTGCCTGGCCACCGCGGCCTTTCCGTGTTCGGACAACGTCAGCCACAGCTTGTCGTCCTCGAGCACGGTGACCAGCTGGGCCGCGAGTTCGGCGGCGGTTTCACCGAGCAGCGCGCTTTCCCCCGGCACCAACGGCATCCCTTCCGCGGCCAGTGAGGTCACCACCACCGGCACCCCGTGCCCGAGCGCTTCACCGACCTTGCCCTTGACGCCCGCGCCGAACCGCAACGGGGCCACCACGGCGCGGGCCCGCCGGTAGTGGGGGGCGAGTTCGGGCACCCAGCCGTGCACGAGCACGCCTTCCCCGGCGAGGTTCCGGATCTCCTCCGGCGGGTTGCTGCCGACGATGTGCGCGACCGCGTCGGGCCTGCTGAGCCGCACCAGCGGCATGATCTCCTCGGCCAGCCAGCGCGCCGCGTCGCGGTTCGGCAGGTGGTCGAAACTGCCCACGAAGAGCACGCCGGAACGCCCGTCCGGCACCGCTTCCGCGCGGTCGGCGGTGTGCACGTTGGACAGCACCTCCACCTTCGCCGAAGGCACCAGCTCGCCGAGGAGCTCCCGTTCCACCTCGGACACGGTCAGCGTGACGTCGGTGGTGCGAGCGAGCCCGAGTTCGAGTTCCCGCAGGACGGCGGCCCGGCGGCGCAGCGATGCGGCCTCGTCCTCGTCACCGGTCTTCGCGGCCAGCTCGGCCTGCCGCTCAAGACGCAGGAAGTGCAGGTCCACGGTGTCGTAGACGACGCGGCAGTCCGGCGCCACGCCACGGATCTGTTCGAGCAGCCGCCAGGCCACCTCGGGTCGCGACAGCAGGGCGAGGCGCAGCGCCGGGCCCGCTTCACGCAGGAACTCCCGCTGGTGCCCCTCCCCGGCGATCACCGTGATTCCCCGGTCGTGCAACAGCTTCGTGTAGTCCTCCGGAAGCCATTGGTTCATCGGGAAGAACACGACCCGCTCGCGCAGGTCCGCGAGCAGTTCGAGGACGCGGCTCATCCGCACCGAACCGGAGTCCTCGTCCGGCCGCGGCACCTGGTGGTCGGCGACCAGCACGAGGCCACCGTGGTGGCCTGAAGCGCCGCGCTGCCGGGCAAGCCACACGTTGCGCGGACTCGCCTCGGGCAGCTGCCCGGCCAGCTGTGCGGCCCACTTGTCGACGAACACGGTCCGGTTCAGTTCCTGGTGGCGCTTCACCCCGGAAGCGAGGTCGGTGCCGTTGGACACGCCCTCGTGGTGCACCACGACCGACGCCGGCTGCACCATCGTGCGGTAGCCCGCCGCGCGCACGGCGAAGGCGAGGTCGGTGTCCTCGTAGTAGGCGGGCGCGAAACGCGCGTCGAAGCCGCCGATCTTCTCGAAGAGGTCTCGCCGGACCAGCAGGGCCGCCCCCGAGCAGTAGTCGACCTCGCGCACGGTCTGGAACCACGGCTCGTTCGCCTGCTGGTTGCGGCCGTAGTTCCAGCCCGTCCCGTCGGCCCAGATGATCCCGCCGCTCTCCTGCAGGGTGCCGTCGGGATAGATCAGCTTGGAGCCGACGAGGCCCACGTCTTCGCGGTCCTCGACGAGCTCGACGAGCTTGTCCAGCCATCCAGGCCGGACCTCGGTGTCGTTGTTGAGGAACATGATCAGCTCGCCGCGCGCGTGCTCCGCACCCAGGTTGCAGGCGCCGATGAAACCGAGGTTGCGCGGGGCACGGACCAGGCGCACGCCGGGGCAGGCGGCCGCCCGGTCGGCCGAGTCGTCCGGAGAGGCGTCGTCCACCACGATCACCTCGAACGGCGTGACCGGCAGCGCGAGTTCGATGGATTCCAGGCAGCGACGGGTGTAGTCCCAGTGCCCGTAGGTCGGGATGACCACGCTGACGATCGGCTGTTCGCTCGTCGTCACGGCGATCGGGCCGGGCACCGGAGGCGCCGAGGGCAGCACCCCGGCGGGACGGCCGAAGGCCCGCTCGTACAGGTCACGCCGCCGGGTGCCGCGCGGCGCGTACCGCTCGATAGAGGTGCGGTAGCGGTTGATCAGGCGCTGGCCCAGTGCGGACTGCTCCTCGCGCAGGCGCGCGTTCTCCGCCGCCAGTTCGTGCACGGTGCGCTTCAGGCTGCTGCTGGTCTCGCTGAGCCAGGAGAGCCGCGCCTGCTCGTGACCGGCCTTGCGCTGCTCCCGGTCGAGTTCGGCGGCCAGCTGCCGGTTTTCCGCACGTTCCCGCTCGATCCGCTCCAGCGCGGCGTCCCGTTCGGCGGCGGTCCGCAGACCGGTTTCCCGGGCCTCTGCCAGTTCGGCCGCCCTGCTCTCGGCCTTCTCGGAAGCGCTTTCGAGGTCGCGTTGCAGGGCCTGTGCGGCCTGGGCCAGCCGGTCCACCTCGGCGCGCGCCGCGGCGACGAGGGCCAGATGTTCGTCGACCAGCACGGAGACCCCGGGGCTTTCGACCCGTTCATCCGAAGCGACCGCGAGGAAATAGGTGTGCGGCGCACCCTCGCGCACCGACCACTCGTCGGCCGAGGTCTGGTTCATGGTGTGCAGCTCGCCACCGGTTCCCTCGCCGTGGATCAGCGACCCGACCGCGACGTTCTGCCGCAGCAGTTCGACGTGGGCGAAGCTCCCCGACAGCAGCGAACGGAAACCGTCTTCGTCCAGTTCCCTGACGTGATAAGGGTTCTCGTTGCCGTGGTCGTGCGTGTAGACCTCGACGTCGGGGGTGCTGCACAGGAAGACCCCGCCGGGGACCAGCAGCCGCCGCACCAGTCGCAACACCTGTTCCTGGGCCTCGACGTGTTCGATCGCCTCGAAGCAGGTGATCACGTCGAAGGGTTCGGCCCCGGACAGCGCCTCCGGATCGTCCATCGAGCCGACCTCGAAGCTCACCGTTCCGGACTGGTAGCGGCGCCGGGCGTGCTCGACGGCGGCCGGGTCCAGTTCCAGCCCCACCACCGCGGCCGCGGCCCGGCCGAGCAGCGCGCAGCCGTACCCTTCGCCGCTGGCCAGGTCCAGCACGCGCTTTCCGGCGACGAACCGCAGGGCGAAGGCATAACGGTGGTAGTGCTCGTAGATGACCTGGTGGTCGTCGGTCCACGGCACGCAGCGTTCGCCGGTCCACTCGATGAGTCGTTCGCCCGGGGTCCCCACATCCATGCCGAGCAGGTTAGCGAACCGGCACCACCGGCCCGCGGTGCTCGGTACCCTACGTCCCATGAAGGTGGGCACCCGATCGCACCCGCCGGGCTCGGGCGGTCTGCCTCCCACTCCGGAATCCTGGCTGCCCAAGGAACACAACCTCTACCGGCCCCGGCACAGCCTGCGGCAGCGGACGGCACTGGTCTCCGCCATCGTCTTCTTCCTGGTACCGGCGCTGGCCTTCGTGGTCGGTGTGCGGCCCACCGCCTTCGAAAACCGCGCCCTGCACGGGTTTCCCCCACTGGGCTCGGGATGGGCGTTCTTCACCGGATTGTCCGCCTGGGCCACCGACCAGCTGCCCCTGCGGCAGGCCGGGGTCGAGGCCGCGAACGGCATCAGCACCGGTGTCTTCGGGGACCCGCCCGGATCCGGCCGCGGCAGCACACAGGGGGGACCCACCGTGCTCGGGCCGCAGGACCAACGGCCGCCGACCCCTCCGGCGGAGAACTACCCGCCCCTGATCTTCGGTTCCGACGGCTGGATCTACCTGGGTGCCGACGTGAGCAACAAGTGCGCGCCCACCCTGAACCCCGCGGGGGTGGTGCGGGCGTTCCAGCGGTTGCGGGCGGCGGTCGAATCGTCCGGACGGCGCTTCGAGCTGATCATCGCCCCGGACAAGTCGACCGAACTGCCCGAGCACCTGCCCGCCTCCTATCCCGGGCGCGACTGTTCGCGAGCGGTTTCCGACCAGTTCTGGCGCGATGCCACCCAGCTCGGAAACATCGACCTGCGCCCGAGCCTCGCCGCGACCACGGCCCGCGTCGGCCACCCGCTGTACGACCCGAACGACACGCACTGGAACTACGAGGGCGGCCTGACCATGGCCTACGCCCTCGCGGAACGGCTCCAGCCCGGCATCACCGCCTCCTGGATGGCGAAACCGGGACGGGTCAACCCGTGGCCGGCGGATCTTCCCCCACTGATCGGAAAATCGGAAAACCGGCATCTTCAGACCTACTCGCTCGCCCCGGACGGCACCACGGATCGCTCGCACTACGTGGCGAGCGATTTTCGAACTCCCCTGCACCTCCAGCAAAACACCGCCGAACCGGGGAAGGGTGTCATCGGGGGCAAGGTCGCGCTGATCGCGGACTCGTTCACGCAGTTCGCATCGCCGTTTCTCGCCGCGGCTTTCCAGGACGTCAGCATCGTGCACGCCGAAACGATGGCGGCGAACCCCACGGCCGAAGCCGCCCAGTTGCTCGCCGACCGGGACACCGTGGTGGTGGAGCTGGCCGAACGCAATGCCGCGGGCGGCGCGAGCCCGCTGCTCGAGGATTCCGTGATCGACCAGATCGCCGCGGTACTGGCGAATAACCCCAGGTAGCAACAACCGCGCCAATGGCGGGGTGCACAATATGCACGGTCCGGGAACCGCTTCACCGTTCCCGGTTGTCGCGGCGGAGCCCGTCAGCATCGGTGAACATCTATCCCGAAGGGGGTGCCGGGGTGACCTGGCAGGAAGAGTTGCGCAAGCTCGACGAAGACCTGGCGAGCGGCACCCTGTCCGCCGACGCCTACCGCGCGCGACGCGACCAGATCCTTTCCGCCGCGGTGACCTCCGGCGATCCCGGCTCCCAGCCCAACCAGGGCGGTGAACAGGCGAACGCGACGCAGATCATCGAACCGGTGTCGCCTCCCGGCGGTTTCCCGCAGCGCCCCGGCACGCAGAACCAGCCGGCACCGCAGCAGCCGGTGCAGCAGCCGCCCCAGCAGCAGGTGCCGATGCCCGGCGTCCACCCGGAAGCCACGCAGGTGGTGCAGCCGCGCGACACGGCCTCCGAGCGCACCCAGGCGGTGCCCGCGTGGCAGGTCCAGCAGCAGCCTCCGTACCAGCAGGGCCCGCAGTCCCCGCCCGCCGGCTTCGCGGCCCCGCAGCAGCCGATGTGGAACGCCCCGCAGGAGGACGCCACCCCGCCGTGGGCTGGTTCGGACCTGCCGCCCATCGCCCCGACCGGCGGCTACGACTGGGGCGGCGGCCCGCAGGTGTCGCAGGGGCCGGAAAGCTTCGACTCGGGGCCGGGTTCCTCGGGCAACAAGGGACGCAAGATCCTCTTCTCGGCCCTCGCGGTGATCGTGGTGGCCGGGCTCGGGGTCGCCGTGTGGCTGCTTTTCTTCCACAACGGCAACACCCCGCAGGGCGTCGCGGCGAACACCCCCGCCCCCACCGCGGCCTCGCCGACCACCAAGCAGCTGCCCGCGCCGCCCCCGGCGAAGGCCGAGCCGGCCGACGACAAGAGCGCACTGATCACGCCGCCGGGTACCCCGCGCAACGGTGGCGGTGACTTCACCCTGACCACCCTCAAGAGCGGCAAGCTGCTGCCGGACACCGTCATCTCGGCGCTCACGCAGGGCGGCATGACCAGCGGACGGCTCAACACCTCGACCGACGGCGCGGTCACGATCGGCATGTTCTCGCTGACCCTGCCCGACACCCAGACCGCCTCGACGGTGGCGCAGCAGTACGCCAGCAACCAGCAGAACGGCGGCCTGCCCGCGAACCAGGACCTGGCGATGCAGGGCGTGCCGGTGTTCAGCACCCGCAGCGGAAGCAGCCAGGCGGTCTACCGCGCGGTGTACGTGCTGTACGGCCGAGTGATCATCGTCGAGGCCTTCGGCAGCGACCGGACCGCCGTCGAGGACGAGTTCAAGACGGTTCTGGAGCAGCAGATCGAGCACGCGCCGCCGACGCAGCGCAACTCCTGACCGGAACGGCCGGGGCCGGGGCGGGGGTCACACTTCAGTGGCTTTTCTCCCCGGTACCCCGACCACCTCCCCCCTTCGCGCGTCTTCCGGACAGAGGATCACGTGCGAAGGGAGGTACGACATGTGGATGGGCATCGGCCTGGCCGGCCTCGCCGGGATCGTGTTCCTCGTGCGGATAACCTGGCAACTCCTCCGCGGCCGCTAGAACTTTTTGGCAGTCCCCGACGCCGTTGAAAAGCACAAGCTATGTGTTACGGGGTTTGACCAAACCGGACTCGTAGGCGAGGACCACCAACTGGGCGCGGTCACGGGCGCCGACCTTGGTCATGATGCGGCTGACGTGGGTGCGGGCGGTGGCGGCGGAGATGACCAGCTGCGCGGCGATCTCGTCGTTCGACAGGCCGCCGGCGACAAGGCCGAGCACCTCGCGTTCACGTTCGGTGATCTGCTCCACGGCCCGCGCGTCGACCCGCCGGTTCTCCGGCCTGGCGACGAACTCCGAGATCAGCCGCCGGGTGACGGTGGGCGCGAGCAGCGCTTCCCCGGCCGCCACGATGCGCAGCGCCCGCAGCAGTTCGACCGGCTCCGTGTCCTTGAGCAGGAATCCGCTCGCCCCGGCTCGTAACGCTTCGTAGACGTAGGCGTCGATGTCGAAGGTGGTCAGCACGAGCACCTTCACCGCGGCCAGTTCCTCGTCGGCGGTGATGCGGCGGGTGGCTTCGAGCCCGTCCACACCGGGCATCCGGATGTCCATCACCACCACGTCCGGCTGGTGCCGCCGGGCCAGTTCGACGGCACCAGCACCGTCACCGGCCTCGCCGCAGACCTCGAACCCCTCCTCGGTTTCCAGCAGGACGCGGAACCCGGCGCGCACCAGCGCCTGGTCGTCGGCCAGCACCACGCGGATCGGCATTCGCCCCTCAATCCCCCTCGGTCCGCTCCTCGACGGGCAGCAGCGCCCGTACCTCGAATCCGCCGTCGACGGGTCTCGCGGTCAGCTCTCCGCCGAGGGCCGTCGCCCGCTCGCCCATACCCCGCAACCCGTTGCCCGGCTTGGGCTCGGTCGCACCGCGGCCGTCGTCCCGTACCACGAGTTCCAGCGTGCCGCCTCGCCGCGCGAACGTCACCCGGACCAGACCCGGCTGGTTCGCATGCCGCACCACGTTCGTCAGGGATTCCTGCAGGATCCGGTAGGCGGCGCCGTCCACGGGCGCGGGGAGCTCCCCGGGAGATCCGTGCACCTGGACGTCCAGACCGGTAGCGCGGGTGTGGTCGAGCAGTTCGTCGAGCTGGCGCAGGCTCGGCGCCGGGCCGAGCCCCTGTCCGGAGCGCAGGACCGCGACGGTGGCACGCAGGTCGGCCAGTGCGGCGGCGCTCGCCTCCTTGATCGCCCGCAGGGCCTCGACCGCCTGTTCGGGACGGCGGTCGGCGACGTGCGCCGCCACCCCGGCCTGCACGTTGATCATGGCCAGGCTGTGGGCCACCACGTCGTGCACCTCGCGGGCGATCCGCAGCCGCTCCGACTCGGCAAGGCGCTCGCGGTGTTCGGCGGTACGCTCGCGGGCCGCCTGGATCGCCGCGACCCGGTTGCGCACGGCCGTCCCGATGCCCAGCACGGCCGCCAGCCACGCGATGACCAGCGCGGCGCGCGCGTCGAGGAGAGCGCTTCCCCGGACGATCAGATGCGCCCCGAACGGCACGGCCAGTGCCACGGTCCCGGCGATACCGGCCACCACCGGCCCCCGCAGCCTCGTCAGCGTGAACAGCGCGACGGTGGGCAGAAGCATCGCGGGCCCGCTCGGGTAGGCCGACCAGTAGTAGGCGAAGGTCAGCCCGGCGACGACGAGGAACACCGGGAGCGGGAACCGCCGCGACACCAGCAACGGCAGGGCGGCGGCCACCAGCCAGGCGTAGCCGAGCGGGTCGAGTGGATGCCGGGCGTGCTGGAAATGCCCGGCCGCGGTCGTCACACCGAGGACCAGCACCATCGGCACGACCGTCAGCAGGACATCGCACGGGGCCGGCACCCGCCCGTTCCCTCGCCACACGCCTGAAAAGCTACGGCACTCCGGCCCGGTGCGCGTCCGTCCGGAAGCGGCCGTCCGATTACGTCCCCGACGTTAGGTCCAAGCAGCGCAGCTTCGCTTCGGTTTCCGCGTCGGCGGGGGTGTAGGTGGTCAGCCGGATCTCGGAGCGGCGACCGAACCACAGGTGCGTGTAGTCGAAGCTGAGCAGACCGGCCTCGGGGTGCAGGAAGTGCTTGCTGAGATTGCGCATCGGCTGCACGTCGTGCTGCTCCCATGCCCGCGCGAACAGCGGCGATTCCTCACGCAGCCGCTTGACCAGCTTCTTGAAACTCGGCTCCCCCACGTGCTCGGCCATCACTGCCCGGAACTGCGCCACCGACCGCGCCACGCCGTCCTCCCAGCCGGGCAGCCGCGCGTGCCACTTCGGGTTCGTGCACAGCTGCAGCAGCGAGTTGCGCTCCTCGAACGGCAGTTCGTCGACCTCGAACAGCCAGTTGTGGGCGCGGTTGTAGGCGAGGATGTCGGTGCGGCCGTTGTACGCGGCGGCGGGGAACGGATCGAGCTTGTCGAGCATCGCGCGGATGCCGGGCGAGACGGCCTTGCACTCCTTGGCCACGACCGGCTCGCCGAGCCCGGCGAGGGTGAACAGGTGGGAGCGCTCGTACGGGTCGAGCCGCAGGGTGGTCGCGATGGCCTCGAGTACCTGTTCGGAGGCGTTGATGTCGCGGCCCTGTTCGAGCCACGTGTACCAGGTGACGCCGACTCCGGCGAGCTGCGCGACCTCTTCGCGCCGCAATCCCGGGGTGCGCCGGCGGCCGAAGGACGGGAGGCCGACCTGCTCGGGGGTGATGCGCTCGCGGCGGCTGCGCAGGAACGCGGCGAGTTCCCGGCGGCGGATGACGTCGGGCCGCTCCGGTGCGGCGGTGGTCAGAATGCCGGTCATGCCGCCACTGTGTCACACCGTCCAGCCAGTTACCAGGTAGTCCGAATACCTGGATAACCAGGCTCCTGGTACCAGGTTGGACGGCGCCCGAACCTGGTACTCATGACGACCACCACCACCCTCGCGGCGCCGGCGACTCCGGCGTTGAGCCGGGCCGGGCTGGCCACGGTGCTCCTGGGTGCCGCACTCGCCCCGATCGACATGTTCATCGTCAACGTCGCGCTGCCGACCATCCACAGCGATCTGAAGACCTCCACCACCGCACTCGAATGGATCGTCGCCGGGTACGCCATCGCCTACGCGCTGCTGCTCGTCGTGGGCGGGCGGCTCGGCGACGCGTTCGGCCGCCGCCGCCTGTTCACCGCCGGGTTGGCCGCGTTCACCCTCACCTCGCTGGTGTGCGGGCTGGCGCCGGACGCGACCGTGCTCGTGGCGGCCAGGGTGGCGCAGGGTGGCGCCGCGGCCATGATGGTGCCGCAGGTCCTGTCGATCATCCAGGCCACCACCTCGGGTGAGCAGCGGGCCCGGACCCTGGGCTACTACGGCGCCACCGGCGGTATCGCGATGGTGATCGGCCAGCTGTTCGGCGGGGTCCTGGTGTCGGCGGACATCGGCGGCACCAGCTGGCGGCCGGTCTTCCTGGTCAACGTGCCGATCGGGCTGCTGGGACTGCTGCTGGCCCGGCGGACGCTGCCCGAGACCCATGCCACCGACCCCGTGGGGGTGGACCGCGCCGGCACCGCGCTGCTCGGCCTCACACTGCTCACCCTGCTGGTCCCGCTGATGGAGGGCCGGACGCTCGGCTGGCCGCTGTGGTGCTGGCTGGTGCTCGCCGCCTTCCCGTTCGCCGCGACCGCGTTCGTGAGAGCGGAACGCCGGATGGAACAGGCCGGTGGCGCGCCGCTGCTCCCGATGTCGGTGCTGCGCGTGCCGAGCATGCGCCACGGCCTTGGCATCGCCATCCCGTTCTTCACCTCGTTCGGCGGCTTCATGTTCGTCTACGCGCTGACCCTGCAGGACGGCCTGCACCTCGGCCCGCTCGGTTCCGGCCTCGCCCTGACCCCGCTCGCGCTGGCCTTCCTGGTCACCTCGCTGAGCAGTAGCAGGCTGGTGCGGCGGTACGGGCACCGCGTCGTCATCCTGGGCACGACCGTTCAACTGCTCGGTCTGCTCACCCTGATCGCGACCGTGCTGATGGCGTGGCCGAACCTCGACGTCGCCGATCTCGCGCCGGGCACCCTGCTCTGCGGGGCGGGCCAGGGCCTGACCGCGCCGACCATGTTCCGGCTGATCCTCTCGCGGGTGCCCGCGGCGAGCGCGGGGGTGGGCAGCGGGGTGCTGACCACCACGCAGCAGACCTCGCTGGCGCTCGGCGTGGCCACTCTCGGCAGCCTGTTCGCCAGTCTCGCCACCGGTGGGCTGGAGGGCGCGCTGCTCACCGTCACCGGGGTGCAGGCACTGCTGATCGCCGGGATCGCGGCGACCGCGAACCGGCTGCCCGACCCCCGCGCGTGAAAAATCCGGGCGAACCCGTCGGAGCAGCGGCCTCCCGGACGACGATGGGGATGTGAGCGAACCGCGGGTGCGACCGGACCCGGCCTTCGAACTGCTCGGTCTGTACGAGACCGCGCTGCCGGAGGTCTACGGGTACCTGCTGTCGCGGTGCGGGAACCCGACCGTCGCCGAGGAGCTCGCCTCGGAGACCTTCCTCGGTGCGGTCACCGCCTGCCGACGGCCGGAGGCACCGCCGGTCAGCACCGCGTGGCTGATCGGGGTGGCCCGGCACAAGCTGGTCGACCACTGGCGCCGCAGGGAACGCGAGGAGCGCGGGCTGCGGCTCGTCCACGAGCAGGAGGTCGAGACCATCGATCCCTGGGACGGGCGACTGGACGCGCTGATGGCCAGACAGGTGCTCGACGAACTGGGTGTCCATCACCGGAGTGCGCTAATCCTGCGCTATGTGGACGGACTGGGAGTTCCGGAGGTGGCCCGCCTGCTCGGGCGCACCGTGCACGCCACGGAGGCGCTGCTGGTGCGGGCCAGGTCCGCGTTCCGCGCGGCTTACCGGGAGAAGGAGGGCAGCGATGGCTGATCCGTTCGCCGACCTCCATGCCCTCCTCGGGCAGGCCCGGCCGATCGAGCCCGATCCCCGGTTCGCCACCGGACTGCGGGAGCGGTTACGCCGCGCCGTGCTGCAAGGAGAACCGGAAGGAGCACGAGGAATGACCACGACCGAAACGCCTGCGAGGGCCGAAGTGCGCTCCCTGACCCCGTACCTGGCAGTGCCCGATGCCCGGCGCGCGCTGGACTTCTACGTCGAAGTGTTCGGCGCGACCCGCCGTGGCGATCCGGTCGTCATGCCGGACGGCACGATCGGGCACGCCGAACTGGCGATCGGCGATGCCGTGCTGATGCTGGCCGACGAGGCACCGGAGATCGGGCACCGGGCCGCGCCCGCGGGCGCCTCGATCCGCATCGAACTGTCCGATGTAGACGATGCGGTGGCGCGGGCGGTGGCGCGGGGCGCCGAGGTGCTGCGACCGGTGCAGGACAGCGGATACGGCCGCAGCGGGGCGCTGCGCGACCCGTTCGGGCAGCGGTGGATCGTCGCCCAGGCCCCGGCACGGACGCCCGGGGGCGAAACCGGGCCCCGGCACGGGGAGGCCAACTACTTCACCTTCCAGGTACCGGATGCCGAACTGGCCAAGACCTTCTACGGCGGGGTGCTGGGCTGGCGGTTCTCCCCCGGCAGCGTGGAAGGCGGCTGGCTGGTCCAGGGACACGGACTGGAGGGCGGGCTGTGGGGCGGCCCGGGGCGGCAGATCGGCTGGAAGCCGATGTACGCCGTCGACGATCTCGAAGCGGCGCTCGCCCGGGTGCGGGAACTCGGCGGCCGGACCGGGGAGAGCGAGCATCACCCCTACGGGCTCACCGCCGACTGCACCGACAACCAGGGCATCGAGTTCTGGCTCTGGCAGCGCCCCTGAGCGCCCTGAGCGCCCTGGGTGCCCCTGCGCGGCTCCTGGGCATCCTAAGCCGTGGCGCGGGCGCGGACGCGGGGACGACCAAGACCCAGCCAGCACAGACCGGCCGCGAGGATGGCCGGCGGGTCGAGCAGGTTCCGGGTGTCGACCACCGCGTCGCCGTGCATGAGGTCGGCGAGGTAGGACCAGTCGAGGCGGCGGAACTCGTCCCACTCGGTCAGCACGACGATCGCGTCCGCGCCCTTGGCGACCTGGTACGGGTCGTCGACCAGGCGCATCCCGGGCAGGTCGCCGCCGATCGCCGGGTCGTAGGCGGTCACCTCGGCACCGTGCGCGGCGAGCATCGAGGTCACCGACAGGGCCGGGGAGTCGCGCAGGTCGTTGGTGCCCGCCTTGAACGCCAGGCCGAGCACCCCGATCCTGGACCCCGCCAGGCTGCCGCCGACCGCTCCGGCGATCTTGGCGACGATCCGGTCGCGCTGGGCGATGTTCTCGCCGATCGCGGCCGACAACAGGGAGAAGTCGAAGCCGACCGACTCGGCCACCTGGACCAGCGCGTGGGTGTCCTTGGGCAGGCACGAGCCGCCCCAGCCGGGGCCGGGCTTGAGGAAGGCCCGGCCGATCCGGTGGTCGTACCCCATGCCCTCGGTGACGGACAGGATGTCCGCGCCCAGCCGTTCGCACAGCTCGGCCATGGCGTTCACATAGGACAGTTTCATCGCCAGGAAGCAGTTGGCGGCGTACTTCACCAGTTCCGCGCTCGCCGCGTCGGTGACCACGGTGGGCGCGGCGAGGTCGGCGTACAGTGCGGCGACGCGCCGCGCGGCGGCCTCGTCGTCCGCGCCGACCACGATCCGGTCGGGGTTGAGGAAGTCGCTGACCGCGGTGCCCTCCCGCAGGAACTCGGGGTTCGCCACCACCGGCACGTCGGACCGGCCGAGCCGGTCACGGATGCGTTGCGCGGTGCCGACCGGGACGGTCGATTTGGTGATCACCACGCATCCCGGCGGAAGCGCGCCGGCGATTTCATCCACGACCGCCTCCACCGCGCGGAGGTCGGCCGCGCCCTGCGCCCCCATCGGGGTGGGTACGCACAGGAACACCGCCTGCGCGTTCCAGACCGAGCCCCGGGAGCCGACCGCGAAGCTCAGCCGCCCGGCGGCCAGTCCGCGGGAGACCAGTTCCTCCAGCCCCGGTTCGAGGATGTCCACCTGCCCGGCGGCCAGTCTGGCCACCTTGACCTCGTCGACGTCCACACAGGTGACCCGGTGCCCGAGGCTGGCCAGGCAGGCTCCGGTGGTGAGGCCGACGTATCCGGTACCGATCACGGTGATCCGAGCTGAGCCCATGCTGGGAAGGTGACAGCCGGAGTTGACGGCCGCGCTAACGGCAGGGGTCAGGCCCGAATACTCCACACGACGGGTGAGAAGGGCCACCACGGGCCCATGCGAACGAGCGTTAACCTGTGAGCGGCATTGCCGCCACGTCGAGAAGGGAACGATATGCGGATCACGGACACGGCAGCGATCGTCACCGGGGGTGCCTCCGGTCTCGGTGGTGCCACGGCCCAGGCGCTCGCCGCGAAGGGCGCTCGCGTCTTCGCCCTCGACCTGGCAGGCGGGATCGAAAAGGCCCCGGCGGTCGACGGCGTGACCTACGTCGAAGCCGATGTCACCGATCCGGAACAGGTCCAGGCCGCGGTGAACCAGGCCGCCGGTTCCGGCGTTCCGCTGCGGATCGTGGTCAACTGCGCCGGGATCGGCCCCTCCGCCCGCATCCTGTCCAAGCGCGGCCCGCACGACCTCAACCTCTTCCGCAAGGTCGTCGAGATCAACCTGATCGGCACCTTCAACGTGATCACCCTGGCCGCCGAGGCGATCGCGAAGACCGAGCCGCTGGCCGACGACGCACGCGGCGTCGTGATCAACACCGCCTCCGTCGCGGCCTTCGACGGCCAGATCGGCCAGGTCGCCTACTCGGCCTCCAAGGGCGGCGTGGTCGGCCTGACCCTGCCCTCGGCCCGTGACCTCGCCTCGCACGGCATCCGCGTGATGACCATCGCCCCCGGCATCATCGACACCCCGATGCTGGCCACCGTGAGCGACGAGTTCCGCGCCGGACTGGCCGCCGGGGTGCCCTTCCCGAAGCGCCTCGGCCGCCCGGACGAGTACGCCCAGTTGGCCGTGGACATCGTGGAGCACGACTACCTCAACGGCGAAGTGATCCGCCTCGACGGCTCGCTGCGGATGGCCCCGCGCTGACCCGCCCCGGTGCGGCCCCGCCAGGGGCCGCACCGGCTCAGAGATCGCCCATGTAGGGGATCTCGGCCGCCGGGCCGGACATCCACTCGCGCAGGGCCTTCGTGGCCAGGACATCGTCCTCGTTGTAGCGGAGCAGTCGGTCGCGCTGGCCGGGATCCGGTTCGCCGCCGTCCATCCCCACGGCCGCCCGGTACCAGCGCATCGACGCCTCACCGCCGGCCTCCGGATCGCGCCAGGTGAACCCGGCCACCGGGGCGACCACCTTGAGCCCCTTGCCACGGGCGCAGAGGAACTGGTCCGACACGCTGCGGAACAGGTCCACCCACTGATCGGAGTCCACAAAGGACTGGACCTCGCGCTTGGCCGGAATTCCTTCGAAATCGGCGAAGCGCTCGACCGAGCCGAACAGCCACCGGTTCTCCGCCATCGCGTTGTAGCAGTAGGCGCGGAAGGTCAGCCCCGCCGCCTCGGCCCGCCCGCGGACCTCGCGCAGCCAACCCCAGAACTCCGCGAACGACCGGGCTTCGTCCACTGTGGGCAGTGGGTCCCAGGTCACGAACGCCCGGTACCCGCGCTCGATCCCGATGTCGGCCCCGGAAAGCAGGCAGCCCCACAGGTACGCGCCCGACTCGCCGAAGCTCTCCATGTCGACGTCCAGTTCGACGTCGGCCCTCGGCACGACCACCTCGGGCACCTTGCGCACCACGGTCAGATCGGCGAGCCAGGCCCGCGCCAGCGCCACCGCGTCGGCGAAGGTGCCGGAGGTCCACAGGATCGGGGGCTCGTCGGCGGGATCGAGCGCGGCCAGCTTGTCCACAGTGGACACCCCGGCGCGGCGCAGTTCCACCGCGTCCTCACCACGCACCACCAGGCTCACGTCCCGCAGCGCACGCAGCTGCGGCTCACAGGTCACCCACCACGGGCAGGTACGGCACTCCAGGACCCGGGACGGCTCGGCCAGCACGGGCCCACCGCTCGCCGCCGCCTGCGCCACGGCGAGACGGTCGGCGAAACGCGCGTCGTACTCGGTGAGCGCGTTGCGGCCGCCCGGCCAGGTGGGCGCGGACAGGTCGTGCCACAGCACCACGTCGGCATCGAGGCCGATCACGCCGCCGAGCGGCCGCGCCGAGGCCAGGCCGAGTCCTTCCAGCATCCGCCGCAGGTGCGCCAGGCGGAGCTGGTCGCGCGGCTGCGACCGGACCTTCCGCCTGTCGTCGGCCGTCGCGTGTGCCGGGTCGAGATCGGTGGGGGCGGTGGTGATCGCCCCGGTGCCCGGGTCGGTGATCCGGTGGCGCACCACGAGCATCGGCAGGTATCCCTGGCCGTCCCGGATGAGCAGTTCCGCCCCGCCGCGCCGGTGGCCCCGGCGGTCGGCGGGCAGCAACGCGCCCCAGATGTGACTCGCGCCCTCCTCGATCGCCCGTTCCGTGAGCGCTACGCGCTCCTCGGCGGGAAGTTCGCGCGGCACCGTGACCCACTCCCCCGCGGCGGCCTCGATCAGCCGCCGCCGGATCTCCTCCCGGTGCGCCGCCGCGTCGGCGATCCGCTGCTCGGTGGCCGGATCCGGCGGTCCGAGCGGCGTGTCACGGTGCTCGGGGGCGTGTTCGAGGTGCACCCGGCGCCGGCAACGGTGTACCGCGGCGGCGTCCAACAGCACCTCGTTCTCCATACTCCCCACTGTAGAAGCCCGCACCGACGGAAAGTCACGGAGACCGCTCCCGTGCCGGACATGCCGGTCCGCCAGGTGACCAGTAAGTTCATCCCATGGCACGCAGAAAGACCCGCGAGTCCGAAGACAGGGGGCTGACCCCGAAGAAGGCCCGCAACGCCGTCTCGGTGGCCAAGATCGTGGTACCCGCGGTGGCACCCGTGCTCCTCCCCGTCGCGGTCCGCGCCGCAGGCGCCGTGCGTGAGGCCTACGACCGGTACCAGGCGCGCCGCCTCGGCGTGCCGGTGGAACGGCTTTCCGAGTTCACCGGCCGGGGCGCCGGACTGCTCGCCCGCATCGCCGGGGTCTCCGAAGCGCTCGACGAGCTGCGGAAATCCGAGCGGGCGACCGAGGACGACCGGCGGTTCGCCGCCAGGGCCCACGGCGATCTCGAGCAGCTGACCGCGGCGGTCCACGCGGCCGAACGCATGCCCTCCTCCCGTCGGAGGAGCGCGCATCACGCGATCCGCGACGAACTCGAGACCCTCGAATCCCAGCTCCTCAAGCGGCTCGGCGTCTGAATACCCGGTGGCGCGGGCCTCAGGTGATGAAGCCCTTCGCCACCATCCAGTCGTGCGCGACCTGGCCCGCGTCCCGGCCGTCCACGTCGACCTGCTTGCACAGCTCGATCATCTGCTCGTTGTCGAGTGCCTTCGTGACCGGCTCCAGCACGCCGGCCAGCGCGGGATGCGCGGCCAGGTAGGACTTCTTCATCGTGACGGCGGCGTTGTACTGCGGGAAGAACTTCTTGTCGTCCTGCAGCACGCGCAGGTGCAGGCCGGCGATGCGGCCGTCGGTGGTGAAGATCTCACCGAAGTTGCAGGTGCCGTTGGCGATCGCCGAGTAGATCGCGCCGGTGCCGAAGGTCTTGAGCGTCGTCACGGGGAACCCGTAGGCCTTCTGCACGCCGGGCATACCGTCCTGACGGCTGGCGAACTCCGTCTCCACGCAGAACACGGCCTGGTCCGGGTGCTGCGCCAGGAACGCGGTCAGATCGGAATCGGTCCGGAGACCGTGTGCCCGGGCGTACGCCTCGGTGGTCCCGAAGGCATAGGTGTCGTTGACCGGCGAATAGTCCAGCCACGCGATCCCGAAGCGCCGCTCGTCGGCCGCCTTGACCGCGTCGTACTGCTGCCGCTCGTCCGGGATGGGTTGCGTGTTGCCCTGGTAGGAGATCCAACCGGTGCCGGTGTACTCCCACATCAGATCGATCTGCCCGTTGAGCAGCGCCTGGCGCGCCGAGTTCGATCCGCTGATGTTGGTCAGGTCGACCACCTTGGCCCCGGCCGCGGACAGCGCCAGTTCCGCGAGGTAGCCGAGGATGATGTTCTCGGTGAAGTCCTTGGAGCCCACCGTGACGGTGAGCCCCGCCAGACTCGGCACCGGCCGGATCGAGCCCGGCCGCACCTGGTAGGGCAGTGCGGCGTTGACGTTCAGGCCGCATCCGGTCACCGACACGGCGAGCGCCACCGCCAGCACGGTCCGCAGCCATCTCGAGACTTTCACCGCAGCCCCCTCGGGCCGAAGTACTCCTCCATCACCGCGCCCACCCAGTCCACGAGGAGGGCGAGCCCGACCGCCAGCACCGCGCCGGTGACCAGCACCGGAACGCGGTTGAGCTTGTAGCCGGTGTCGATCATTTCGCCGAGCCCGCCGCCATTGACGAAGAAGGCGAGCGTCGCGGTGCCCACCGCGAGCACCAGCGAGGTGCGCAGCCCGGCCAGGATCAGCGGGTACGCCAGCGGAAGTTCGATCCGGAACAGCACGGCCGAGGAGGACATGCCGATCCCGCGGCCGGCGTCGGTCAGCGACGGATCCACCGCTTCGATGCCGACGATCGTGTTCCGCAGCACCGGCAGCAGTGAGTAGAACGCGATCGGCAGGACGGCGCACCAGAAGCCTTCCCCGCTGGTCCAGAGGAAGAACAGCACGAGCATGCCGAGCACCGGCGCGGCCTGGCCGATGTTGGCGATGCCGAGGAACAGCGGCGCGATCCGCCGGGCCCGGGGCCGGGTGAGCAGGATGCCGAGCGGGACCGCGACGAGCACCACGATCACCGCCACCGCGAGCGTGATCAGCAGGTGCTGCCAGGTGTCGGCGGCCAACGTGCCGGGGTTGAGGCTGCGCTGCTCGATCGCGTCGTTGTTCCTGGTCAGTGCCCAGATCAGCACGGCACCGACGAGGACGACCACGGCGAGCGGTTGCGTGATCAGCCGGGTCCGGTCGGCCCGGCGTGAACCGGATTCGCTGCGGAAAGCGCTTTCACCAACGGTGCTCATGACTCCGCGTACTCCTCACGCAGGCGATGGATCGCGGCGATCACCGTGTCGAGCTCGATCATCCCGGTGTAGCGGCCGTCCAGGCCGGTGACCGGTACCGCACCACCCTCGACGAGGATCGCCTCGAGCGCGTCCTGCAGCGTGGACTGCACGGTGACGCTGTCGCTGAGCGCGCGGCCGGCGCCGGCCAGCGAGGTGGCCCGGCCGAGATCGCCGATGTGGACCCAGCGGACCGGGCGGCCTCGCTGGTCGAGGACCAGGGCGTAGGTCGCCCGCCGCTCGGCGAGGCGCGCCCGCAACTGGGCCGGGGACTCGCCCAGGGTCGCGAGTTCGACCTCGCGGGACAGTTCCACATCGCGCACCCGCAGCAGGGTGAGTTGTTTGAGGGAGGCGCCCGCGCCCACGAACCCCGCGACCGTGTCGTTCGCCGGATGCGCGAGGATCGCCTCGGGCGTGTCGTACTGCAGGATCGTGGACCGGTCGCCGAGGACGGCGATCCGGTCGCCCAGCTTCACGGCCTCGTCGAAGTCGTGGGTGACGAAGACGATCGTCTTGCGCAGCTTGGCCTGCAACCGCAGCAGCTCGTCCTGCAGGTTGCCCCGGGTGATCGGATCGACCGCGCCGAAGGGCTCGTCCATCAGCAGGACCGGCGGATCGGCGGCCAGCGCCCTGGCCACCCCGACGCGCTGCTGCTGCCCGCCGGAGAGCTGACGGGGGTAGCGGTTCCGGAACTCCGCGGGATCCAGCCCGACGAGGTCCAGCATCTCGTCGACGCGGTCGTCGATCCGCTTGCGCTCCCAGCCGAGCAGGCCCGGCACCACCGCGATGTTCTGCGCCACCGTGAAGTGCGGGAACAGCCCGGCCTGCTGGATGGCGTAGCCGATCTTGCGGCGCAGCCGGTCCGGCTCGAGTCCGAGCGCGTCCTCGCCGCCGATGGTGATCCGGCCCGAGGTGGGTTCGATCAGCCGGTTGATCATCCGCATCGCGGTGGTCTTTCCGCAGCCGGAGGGGCCGACCAGGATCACCACCTCCCCGGCGGGGATGGTCATGGTCAGCTCGGACACCGCCGGCGCCTTCGTGCCCGGGTAGCGCTTCGTCACGTGGTCGAGTTCGATCTCCACCCCGGAGACGGCGGGCGAGCCGGGTGCCGGATTCGCGGTGTTCACGGTTTCAGACACGGATCCCCCTGGGCACGGTGAAACGGGTGATGAGGGCGTAGACCCCGTCGATGAGCAGCGCGAGGATGACGACGCCGAGCGTGCCGGCGAGGGCCTGGTTCGTGGCGTTCGCGCTGCCCGCGCGGGTCAGCCCGGCGAAGACCTCGGCACCGAGGCCGGGGCCCTTGGCGTAGGCGGCGATCACCGCGATGCCCATCAACATCTGGGTGGCCACGCGCATCCCGGCGAGGATCGCGGGCCAGGCCAGCCGCAGTTCGACGCGGGTGAGCACGCCGAACCGGCTCATCCCGATGCCCCTGGCCGCTTCGGTGACCGCGGGATCGACACCGCCGAGCCCGACGATCGTGTTCCGCACGATCGGCAGCAGCGCGTAGACGACGAGCGGGATCACGCTGGGCGCGACCCCGAGGCCGACGATCGGAATGAGCAACCCGATCAGCGCGAAGGAAGGGATGGTCAGGATCGTGCTGGCCAGTGCGGTGGCCAGTGCCGAGCCGAGGGGGCTGCGGTAGACCGCGACCCCCACCAGTACCCCGATCACGGCGGCGACGAGCGTCGCCTGGACCACCTCGCTGACGTGCAGCCAGGCCTGCAGGGAAAGTCTGGGCCAGCGATCCGCCACGTACTGGAATAGGTTCACGCGGCGTTGCCCTCCCTCCCGACTCGCTCACTCGTCCGGTGCGACGAGGAGTCGTTGGTAAACGGCGAGCTAACCGTTGCTTATTTTCCGCCAACAAGCAACCGTCACCCCTGGTCGACGCAGTCACCACCGGCCATCGACGCCGGGGATGACCAGGAGAGATATCGATTGATCACCTTTTCCCGCGCTCGAACCCGGAGTTGCGCTCACCACACGTAACGCCGTCGCGGCGCACTTCCGCCGTCTCCTACGCTGGGCGGGTGAGCAACCAGCGAGGGCAGCGCGGCGCGTTACGCACCGCGCGGGGCTGCTTGCTGGCCGTCAGCTCCGCCGGGCTGGCGATGACGGCGCATGCGCTGGCCGGCGGCGGAATGCCGGACACCGCGCTCACCCTCCTGCTCACCGCGCTCGTCGGCTGGACCGGCGCGGCGCTGGCCGACCGCACGCGCGGCGTCTTCGGCCTCCTCGCCGTACTGGGTGTCGCCCAGCTCGGCATGCACCTCGTGCTGTCCAGCCTGATGAGCCACCAGACCGCGCCCGGCACCGGGATGTACCTGGCACACGCCGGCGCCACCGTGCTCACGGGCCTTCTGCTGGCACACGCCGAATCGATGCTCCAGGCCGCGGTGGCCGGCCTGCGGCTGCTGCTCCCGGTCCTGCGGGGTCCGCTCCCCGTGCCGCCGGGCCCCGTGCCCGTCCCGCTTCCCGCGCCCGGCGACACCCCGCTCGTGTCGGTGGTGTTTCGCCGGGTTCACGGGCGGCGCGGGCCACCCGTCCGCTCCTGAAATTTCCCTTTCACCCCAGCGCAATCCGCTGGCCCCGACTCATTCAGGAGCATCCTTACCATGGTGATCACCCGTGCGCTGAGCACGACCGTGGCGGCCGCCGTCCTCGGTGCGGCCGCCTTCCTGGGCGCAGGCGTCGCCTCCGCCCACGTCACTACCAATCCCGGCACGAGCACGCCGCAGAAGGGCGGCAGCGGCACCATCGTCTTCCGCGTGCCGAACGAAGAGGCCGACGCCGGCACTGTCGGCGTCGAAGTGGATTTCAAACCCGAGTACGCGATCAGCTCGGTGCGGTACCAGCCCATTCCGGGCTGGAAGGCCGAGGTGACCAAGACGACGCTGCCCGCGCCGGTGAAGAACGGCAAGAACCTCGACGTGACCAACCCGGTCACCAAGATCGTGTTCACCGCACTGCCCGGCGGCGGCATCGCCAAGGGGGACACCGAGTTCCAGGAGTTCAAGATCACCGCTTCCACCCTGCCGTCGAACGTGGACCAGCTGGTACTGCCAGTGGTCCAGACCTATGACGGCGGCAAGGTGGTGAACTGGAACCAGGAGAGCGCCGGCGGCGCGGAGCCGGAGCACCCGGCTCCGGTCGTGGAACTCGCGGCCGCGGGCAGCGATGGCGGCCACGATCACACCGACGCCACCGCGGCCTCGACCACGGCAGGCCCGGCCGACACCATGGACAGCACCGCTCGCTGGCTCGGCGGTGCCGGACTGATCGTCGGCGCGCTGGGCCTCGGCTTCGGCGGCGGAGCGATCCTACGAGCACGCAAGGCAGGAAAGTAGATGCTGCGCAAGGCGTTCACCACGCTCGCGCTCGCCGGGGTGGCCATGCTGGCCATGGCCACCCCGGCACTGGCGCACAACGTGCTGATCTCGACCGATCCGGGCAAGGACGCCTCGCTCGAGGCCGGGCCCGCCAGGATCACGCTCACCTTCGACGCCCCCGTCCAGGGCGGTGACATCAACCAGGTGGCGGTCGTGGGGCCGGACAACACGCAGTGGGCCGAGGGTTCGGTCGAGGTGAACAGCAACGTGGTGACCGCGCCGCTGCGGCCGCTCGGACCGGCCGGGGTCTACACCGTCGGCTACCGCATCCTGTCGGCCGACGGCCACGCGGTGACCGGTGAATACAAGTTCACCCTCACCAGGGCAGGCACCGGAACCCCGGCCAGCGCCACCGCCGCCACCGGTGCGAGCAGGCAGGGTGGCTCCGGCGGGGTGCCGGTCTGGGTGTGGATCGCGGGCGCCGTGGTGCTGCTCGCGATCGGGCTCACGGTGGCCCTCCGCACCGGGGGAGGCAAGGCGAAATGACCCGGACCGAGACCGCTTCGCGGCCCCAGTTCCAGACCGTCCTGGCCGCGGGTTCCGCTGCGCTGGCGGCGGTTCTGATCGGACTCGCGCTGACGGCGACCGCCCCGATCCCCGGGGTGACGGACGTGAGCGAGGCGGTCTCGGTCGCCATCCCGGTGGTGCGGGTCGTGCTGGACCTCGCCGCGGTGACGACCGTGGGACTCGCCCTGCTGTCGGTGCTGGTGGGTTACGACCGGCCGAAACTGACCGAACCGGTGCTCGCGCAGGCGCGGCCCGCCGCCGTGGCCGCCGCACTGGTGTGGGCGGTGGCGGCGCTGGTCACGCTGGTCCTGCAGACCGCGGAGTACCGGCCGGGTTCCGCCACGATCGGTTTCGGCGACATCTGGGACTACATCGTGCACATCGGCGCGGGCAAGGCGCTGCTCGTCGTCGCGGTGCTCGCCTTCGCGCACGCAGGGCTCGGCTTCCTCGCCCTGCGGCACGGCGAGAAGGTGCCCGCGGAGGTGCGGGTCGGGCTCGGCCTGTTCGCCCTGCTTCCGCTGCCCGTCACCGGCCACGCGTCGAACTGGAACTTCCACGACTACACGATGATCTCCATGGAGCTGCACGTGATGAGCGCCGTCGCCTGGATGGGTGGTCTCGGCGCGATGACCGTGCTGCTGGCGAACAACCGCACGCTGCTGGCCTACGCGCTGCCCCGGTTCTCCAAACTGGCCACCCTGTGCCTGATCCTGGCCGCGGCGACCGGGCTGTTCAACGCGTGCGTCGAGATCCTGCTGAACCCGACGATCGGCTTCTGGGCAGGCCTGTTCACCACGCCCTATGGCCAGCTTGTCCTGCTCAAGGTGCTGTGCGCGGGGGCGATCGCCCTGCTCGGCGCGAATCTGCGCTGGCGGCTGATGCCGCGGATTCTGCGGCACGAGCGCACCGCGCTCGCGTCCTGGGCGGGCCTCGAACTGATCGTGATGGGCCTCGCGTTCGGCTTCGCCGTGGTGCTGACCCGAGCCCCGGTAACCTGACGGAGAGTAACTGCAAATTGCAGTTAGCGACTGGCATTACGCCATTTGGGGTGACTAGTTGGGCCGAATCTCCGCACTCTGCACGTGCATTTGCACAAACGACGAGCGGTCGGGTTTTGTCGACGAGTGTCACGACTCGGTCTCGAAATCGGAGTATCCGTAACGTGCGGCGCCCAGCCGCGGTATCGAGCGGCGCCGGTCAGCGATATCGAATCCACGGACGGGTGGTCCGGCCCGACCGCAGATCGTCCAGCCGCCGCCTCAACTCCGCCCGCACCCCGGGGTGGCTGCGCAGGATGGGCAGCACACTGGTGGCGAGCTTCAACTCCCGCACCGTCCGGAGCACGGCGAACCCCTCCCAGGCGGTGACGTCGAAACCGTAGACGTCGGCGAGCATCCGGTACCGGCCCGCCGGATCCCCGAACCGCTCCCGGCCCACCGCGAGCGGGGTCAGATCCCACTCGGGCGGGCCGAGGCACGAGGAGTCGAAGTCGCACAGGACCGGCCCGTCCGGGCCGACGATCACGTTGCCCGGATGCGCGTCGCCGTGGATCAGCGCCCTCGGCAGCGGAAACTCCAGCTCACCCAGGGCGGCTTCCGCCTCGGCGCAGCGCCGCAACAGGAACCGCCGGTCCTCGGGCGCCAGCTCTTCGGCGTCGCCGATCCGAGTCCGCACGTCCATCAGCGGTGCCCACTCCGCCACCCCGACGGGCACTGGCAACGCGTGCAGACGCCGGAGCAGCCGGGCGAGATCGGCGGCGCCCGCGGACCGGGCCGCCGGTTCGACGTACCGCCACACCGTGGCCACGTGCTCGCCGACTCGAAGCGGCTGCACCACACCGGGCAGCAGACGGACTGCGGGCACCCCGTGCCGTTCGAGGTGCCGCGCCACGGCGACCATGTTCCCGGCGCGGTGCCGCAACCCGCGCGAACCGACGATCCGCACCACCACGGACTCGCCGTCCAGCACGAACACCGCGTTGTTGGTGAACCGGAGCAGCCGCGCACCGCGATGGTCCAGACCGATCCCGGCACACACCCGCCGGAGCACGTCGACCAGCTTCTCCCTCGTGAACCGCCCCTCGGGCACGGCTCCCGCGTCGCCGCGGGTCTGCTCGGCGGTCACGCCGGTGGGGAGAACGCCAGGTCAGGCCGCGAAGAACAGGCCGAGCCGCTCGGCGAGCTCACGGGCGTCCGGGTTGTTCTTGCGTTTCTCGGCCTCTTCCTTCAGCGGCGTCATGCGGTCCTTGATCCGGGCCGACTTGAGCCCCTCGGCCGCCTCCAGCGCCGCCCGGCCGACCCGCGCGCCGTGGTCGATGTCGCCCTCGAGCAGGTGGTTGGTCGCCAACGCGCCCAGGTTGAAGGTCTTGCTGCGCTGCATGTCCTCGCCGTACGCGTCGACGGCCCTGGTCAGCGCCGGAATCGCGTACTTGGTGTGCCTGAGGTCCACATTGCGCGCCAGCACCGTGTGCACGGTGCCGATCATGGCGTAGACGTCGGTCTCGTTGAAGAACTTGACCCAGTCCTCGGCCTCGGCGAGGTTCGCCCTGGCGAACTCGTCCTTGGCCAGTCCCAGCAGCTTCATCGCCTGGTCCTCGTTCTCCATCATCGCGTAGGCCCAGGCCTGGTTGGCCGCGAGCACGGCGATGGCCAGTTCGGACCCGGCCTCCTGCGCCGCGATCTGCCCCAGCTGGAACAGCTTCAGCGCGTCGTTCGGCGCCTCCTGGTGCAGGTAGACCCGGCCCATCCGGTAGAGGATGTTCGCCACCAGCGGGTTGTTGTCGCCCTGCTTGGCCAGTTCCAGCGCGTTGGCGAAATGCCCGCGCGCGGAATCCATCAGCCCGGTGTCGAACGAGGTCCAGCCCGCCAGGCTGTGCAGATCGGCGAGCGCCACGTAGAGCCTGGACTTGACCACGCTGGTCGCCGAGGAATCGAGCATCTGCTGTCCCCAGGACAGCTGCGCCACCACAGCGTCGCGGCAGAACCCGCCGCCGTACTGGTAATCGAGTGCCCGCAGCGCCCTCGTCGCTGCCTCCACCTGGCGCACGTCGGTCATCCCGATGTGCCCCGGTGCCGGCGTCCTCGCGGGACTCGCCCCCCACGCCTGCGGAGACGATCCGAAGACCGCCGCCCCCATCGTGACCTGGGCGGCATGCGCGAGGAAGTTCCGCCGTTTCACGGACTCGTCCTCCTCAGCCTGCTGCTCGTCGGCCGCGCCGACGACCTGAATCTCGGTGGCCTCGTCGTAGGCGAGGCCCATGTATCCACGGGGGACGCCCAGTCCGTCGGCGATCCGGGCCAGCACGTCATAGGCCATGACCTGCCGACCCTTGAGGATCTCCGACACTTCGGACTGTGACTGGCCGGTCAGTGCGGCGATCTGACGCTGGGAGATCCCCTCCTTGCGGAGGTTGCGGTAGACCGCGCTGATCTCACGGGCGGCCAATGCCTCCCGCATTTCCCGCTTCTCCCACACGTCAGAGCTGATCGGGTGTCCCTGCCGGGCATCCGCAGCGCCACTGGCGTCCATTCGCGACCCCTCACCGTCCATAGGCGTCGATTCGCAGCGTAGGCATCCCTATTCAACCGTGCGAGACGCTGTTTGCCGAGTCTGATCGGCCGGGCCGAACTATCCCGACCGTTTACCGGCGAACCCAGGCCGGTCGCCGCTATGGCGGCGGTTCGGCTTCTCTTCGAGTCCGCTTCCCCGCAATCTAGTTGTCAGGTCTGAGTGAGCGAACGGGCACTGCCCGCGATCACGCAGAGCTACGAAGACACGAACAGTCCCGGAGAGCGAAAGAGCGGAGTTGACGCGGTGGAGTTCGCAAGCTCGATCCCGGCAGCACGTCCGGCCGCCCAGGGCCCGGCACGGGTGAGCAGGCCGGCCTCCCGCTCGGCGATGCCGTCGGTCACCGATCCCCGCGCCGCCCAGGTGCGTCGTTACGAGGGCGGTCAGCTGGTGTGGCGGGTGCAGTGCGGCGACATGATCAACCGGGAACGCTGCGTCACCGTGCTCGTTCAGGACAACGAGGTGGTGCTGGTGGGACCGCCCGGAGAGACGGCGCGACTGACCGCGGGCCAGCTGGGCCAGTTGCGGGCGGCGCTCAACGAAGCTGCGAAGCTGACGGAAAGGTGACGGTGAGTTTCCCGTGGATCAGATCCTTGGACAGGTCCTCCGCAATGCGGTGTGGGAGCGGCTGGACATGCTCGCCGACCTCGCCAACCGCGCCGACAGCGAGTCGCTGGTCTCGGTAGCGCGCTCGGAACTGCCGCGCCTCACCGAGGGCTGGCGCGCGATGTTGTCCGCGCACGAGCCCGACGAGCGTGGCGACTGCCCCACCTGCTCGACCCGGTGGCACCGCTGCAAGGCGCCGTGCTCGGTCTGGCAGGTCGCGCACGAGCATCTGGTGGCCGGTGGACTGGCTCCGCAGCGGGTGCTGCGCCGGCCGTGGCGGCGGAACAAGTCCGCGATGCCCAGCCAGTCGCGCGCCCCGAAGCCGAGCCCGGCGGAGACCACCGGCAGGCACGCTCTCCTGCCCCAGGTCGCCACCCGCTGAGCCCTCCCGGCCATTCGGCGATTAATCCGTGAAACTGGGCGAGAACCCCTAGCGGGAGCGGTAATCCACGGGTATCTTGATCAAGATCTTGATCGCCGTCGACCGACCCGAGACGGCCTCCGAACTCCGCGGGCCGGTGCCGTTGCACTCCCCTCCCCCGACCGGCACCGGCCCGCGGGCCCATCCCTCACCGCACCTTGCGCACCCCGAGGATCAGCCCGCCCGCGGCGAACGTGGCGACCGCCGAAGCCGCGAACAGCCCGGGGTAACCGCCCAGATCCGCGAGGATCACCGTGGCCAGCAGCGGCGCGATGACCTGCGGCAGCAGGTTCGCGATGTTCACCACCCCGAGGTCCTTCGCACGGTCCTGCGCCGCGGGAAGGACCTCGGTGAGGATCGCCAGCGCGACCGCCCAGTAGGCGCCGAACCCGACACCGAGCAGCGGCGATGCGGCCAGCGCGGCGGGCCAGGTCTGCCAGAGCACCAGCACCACCGCGGCCGCCGCCATCACCACGACCGCGAACAGCACGTAGGGCTTGCGTCGCTGGGAGCGGTCCGACAACCAGCCGACGGTGAGGCCGCCGACCACCAGCGCCGCCCCGTAAAGCCCCATCATGATCAGCAGTCCGCTGTCCGGATCCGGGTAGTGGACCGCATCCTTGAGGAAGAACAGCAGGTAGAACGTGCCGAGGGCATTCCCCAGGTTGATCATGAAGTGGCAGCCCCATGCCCAGAAGAAGTCCGGCTGCTCCTTCGGTGACACCCACAGTTCGGCCAGCACGTCCCGCCACCGGTTCGACGGCCGCCAGTCCCGGGGCAGCGCGAGGTCCGGGGTGCGCAGCACGAACACCACGGCACCGGCCACCACCACCGCCGCGCAGGCGAGGTAGCCGCCGGGCAGGTTGGTCACCACGACGGTGACCAGCACAGCGCCGAGCACGGTGCCCAGCATCTGGCTGATCCCGACCAGGCCGCCGATCTGCGCCCGCTGTTCGACCGGAACCCGGTCCGGCACGGCGGAGGTCAGCGTGGCCAGCATGCCGTTGAGCCCGGCCTGGACCAGGCACCAGCCGAGGGTCATCACCACGACGCTGGGTGCGAGCGCGAGGACCACCAGTCCGGCGGCGCCGACGCAGGCCCCGAGCAGGGTCCACGGGTGACGGCGGCCGAACCGGGACCGGGTGCGGTCCGAGGCCAGCCCGACGAGCGGGTTCGCGAACAGCGAGACCACCGCGCCGACCCCGGTCACCACGCCGAACACGAGTTCCTTGTTCGCCGAGTCCAGCAGTTCGGCCTGTTCGGGCAGCAGCACCTGGATCGGGGCGTAAATCCCCAGCCAGAGGCCGATGTTCGCGAGGAACAGCAGCGTCGTCCAGCCGGGACGGACCCGCGCGGTCGGTTCGGCCAGCGCCGCGGGCAGGGCGGTTTCGCTCATTTCCTCACCAATTTCCGGTACCAGGCGAAGGAGTCCTTGGGAGTGCGGCGCTGGGTTTCGTAGTCCACCTGGACCAGGCCGAAGCGGGGAGCGTACCCCTTGGACCATTCGAAATTGTCGAGCAGGGACCAGACGAAATAGCCCCGAACGTCCACTCCGGCCGACATCGCGGCGCGAACCGCCGTCAGATGGCCCTCCAGGAATTCGATCCGCTCAGGATCGTGCACTCCGTCGAAACTGCACCCGTTTTCCGTGATGTAGACAGGCGGGAGCGCCTCGCCGTAGCGCTCGCGGAAACCGACGAGCAGTTCGCGCAGCCCGTCGGGCACGATGGGCGAATCGTTCGTCGTCCGTGGATACCCGTCGATGGGGCGGAGTTCGAACGGAAGCGGATTGCCTTCACCGGGCGCGGCGGCACCCTGCGGTTCGTAGTAGTTGACGCCGTAGAAATCCAGCGGTTGCGCGATGACCGGCAGGTCGCCGTCGAATCCCTCCGGGAGGTGTTCGTGCATTTCGTCCGGATACGTGCCGAGCAGAACAGGATCGGCGAACAGGCGGTTGAGCAGGGCATCGAGCCAGTTCGCGGCGGCGCGGTCGCCTTCGCCGTCTCCGGCGGGCCAGACCGGCGAATGGTGGTTGGCGGTACCGATGCTCTCCGCGCCCGCCGCGCGCAGGGCCTGCGTCGCCAGGCCGTGCGCGAGGTGCTGGTGATGCGCGGTGGGGACGGCCCCGAGCAGCAAGGTCTTGCCGGGTGCGTACTCGCCGATGGCGTAGCCGTAGACCGTGGTGACCATCGGTTCGTTGATCGGGATCCACATCCGCACCCGGTCGGCGAACCGTTCGCCCAGTATCGCGGCGTAGTCGGCGAATCTGGCGGCGGTGTCCCTGGCCAGCCAGCCGCCGGCGTCTTCCAGTGCCTGGGGCAGATCCCAGTGGTAGACGGTGCCCACCGGGGAGATCCCCGCCGCGCACACGGCGTCGAGCAGCCGGTCGTAGAAATCGAGTCCGCGAGGGTTCGGAACTCCTCCCCCATTCGGCTGAATTCTGGGCCAGGCGAAGGACATCCGATAAGCCCCGACGCCCAGATCCGCCAGCAGTGCGACATCCTCCGGGTAGCGGTGGTAGTGGTCGTCGGCGACGATCTGGCCCTGGTCCGCGGTGAATTTGTCCCAAATGGACCGTCCTCGACCGTCGGCATCGGTTGCGCCTTCGATCTGGAAGGCTGAGGTGGACACGCCCCAGAGGAAATCGGGCGGGAAGGTGAGGTTTTCCACTGGCATTCGCCCTTCGGCGAGGGAAACATGAAAATTTCTCATACGATAGCCGTTCCCTCGTCCGGGGGGAAGCGGTTCGGCACGCTAAAGTCGCAGTTCAGAGCACCAGGAGGAGCACATCGTGTCGGACACCCAGGCGACCCCGCTGCGCCGTCAGCCGGTGCAGCGGCGAAGCGCCAGGCGAGTGGAGCAGATGCTGGACGCGAGTGCGCAGCTGATCGACGAGGTCGGCTACGAATCGCTCACCACCACACTCATCGCGAAGCGTGCCGGAGTCGCGGTGGGCTCGTTGTACCAGTTCTTCCCGGACAAGCGGGCCGTCGTCCAGGCCCTGACCCAGCGCAACCTCGACCACTTCATGGCGGCGGTCAGTGAACGGCTCGCCCGCGAGGATCCGCACCACTGGTGGGACGTGGTCGACTCGATCCTCGACATCTACCTGGAGATGCACCGTTCAGTGCCCGGTTTCTCCAAGGTGCACTTCGGCGACGTGGTCGACCGGCAACTCCTCGACGACAGCCGCGACAACAACAAGGTCATCGCCGATGCGCTGACCGACCTGGTGCGCAAGTACATCGAAACGCCCGGCGAGAAGCTCCCGCTGGCCATCATGGTGGCCATCGAGGTGGCCGACGCGCTGCTCAAGCTGGCCTTCCACCGGGACCCCGACGGCGATCCGGAGATCGTCGAAGAGACCAAGCAACTGATCAAGGGATACCTCGCCGGCCGACTCGGCGAGTAGTCCACAGGGCCTGTGGACAACTCTCTCCGGGCTAGCCGAAGTTCTGCTGCTCCCCGCGATAGGTCGGGACGGTCCGCACGACGCGGCCGCCCTCGACGAGGTGGTACTCCTTGAACCGCTCGGCGAGTTCACCCGCCTTCGCGTGGCGGAACCAGACGCGGTCACCGATCCGCAGGTCACGGGCCGGTTTTCCGGTCACCGGCGTCTGAACCTCGCCGGCCCCCTCCACGGGGAGGAGCCTGAGTCCGGCGGGCAGGTACGGCGACGGGAGCCGGGAGCCCGAAGGCGGTCCGGACGCGATGTACCCCCCGGCGAACAGGGTCGCGATACGGGCCGTCGGCTTGTGGACAACCGGCAGTGCGAACATCGCGGCGGGGCGCGGCCGGAAGCGCGTGTACCCGTCGAACAGGGTCGAGCCGATCAGCCCGGATCCCGCGGCCGCCTCGGTCACGGCGGGCTCGGCGAGCGTGCTCTCAATACTCCCCGAGCCGCCGCCGTTGACGAATTCCAGTTCGGCGATCGCACGCACCGCACGGACGGCTTCCGCCCGCCGCCGCGCCAGTTCCCGTGCCGAACGCCGCTGCATCCAGCGCACCAGTGCGTCGGTCCGTTTCCCCGTGGCGTCGGGCAGCCCCGCGATCTGCCCCTCATAGGCCATCAGCCCGACCAGCCGGAATCCCGGGCGCGCCACCACCGACCTGGCCAGTGCCGCCGCCTGCCGCGGGGTGAAGACCGGCGAGCGGCGGGTGCCGACGTGCACCAGGCGCAGCGGTCGCCAGGACGCGTCGAGTTCGAGGCAGACCCGGATCTCCGGATGGCCCGGTCCGAGCACGGTGGTCACGAAGTCCAGGTGCGCCGCCGAGTCGATCATGATCGTGATCGCGGCCCTTGCCCGTTCGTCCGCGGCGAGACGGCGCAGCGCCCCGCGGTCGGCGGTCGGGTAGGCGACCAGGATGTCGTCGCACGTCCCGCTTTCGACGTGCCACAGCGCCTCCGCGAGCGAGTAGCACATCAGGCCGGAGAAACCGGGCTTGGCCAGCGCGCGTTCGATGAGGTAACGACAGCGCAGGGACTTGCTGACCAGGCGGATCGGCCTGCCTTCCGCCCGCCGGAGCAGGTCGTCGGCGTTCGCGTCGAACGCGGCCAGGTCGATGACGGCCAGCGGGGGATCGAGATCCTTCGTGGCCAGGTCAAAGGTGACCGCACTCGGTGTGCTCATGCGCAGTACGGTACGGCAGCAGGTCTTGAAAAGCGAATATCTTTCACCTACGGTTTCCGTCACTCCGATACGAACAGGTGACTCCCCATGAACCGGTGGACCAACTGGGCGGGCACCGCGACCGCCGAACCGCACCGCGTGCACACGCCGCGCAGCGTGGCCGAAATGGCCGAGGTGGTGGCCGGTGCCGCCGTCGACGGCCGTCGCGTGCGGCCGCGCGGCAGCGGGCACTCCTTCACGCCCATCGCGGTGGCCGACGGCGACGCGATCGACCTGACCCACTGGAGAGGCATCGCCTCGGTGGACGCCGAGAACCATCGCGTCACCGTCCGCTCGGGCACTCCGCTGCACCAGCTCAACGCCGAACTCGAAGCGCTCGGGCTGGCGATGACCAACCTCGGCGACATCGACGCGCAGACCATTTCGGGCGCGGTGTCCACCGGTACGCACGGTACCGGGGCCCGCCTCGGCGGCCTGGCCACCCAGATCGCGCAGCTCGAACTCGTACTGGCGGACGGCTCCGTGGTCACCTGCTCGGCCGACCGGCGGCCCGATCTGTTCGCCGCGGCCAGGGTCGGCCTCGGCGCACTCGGCGTGATCAGCCACGTGACGCTGCAGTGCGAGCCTGCCTTCGCGCTCTCCGCGCAGGAGCGCCCGGAACCGCTCGAAGGAGTCCTCGACGGCTTCGACCAGTTCGCGGAGGAAAACGACCATTTCGAGTTCTACTGGTTCCCGTACGGCCGCAACGCACTGGTCAAGCGCAACAACCGGCTGCCGTCCGGCGCCGACCGCAAACCGCTCAGCCGCGCACGCCAGTTCCTCGACTACGAGATCATGGAGAACGTCGCCTTCGGCACCCTGTGCCGGGTGAGCCGCGCGGTCCCGCGCCTGACGCGACCGCTGGGCCGGTTCGCTTCGGCCGTGCTTTCCGCGCGCGAGTACAGCGACCTGTCCCACCGCGTGTTCGTCACCCACCGCGGCGTGCGGTTCGTCGAATCCGAGTTCGCGGTCCCCCGGGAGTCCGTGCACCAGGTGCTCTCCGAACTGCGGGCCCTGGTCCCCCGGCTGGAGAACCCGGTCGCCTTCCCGGTGGAGGTCCGGGTGGCCGCCGCCGACGATCTCTGGCTGTCCACCGCGCACGGCCGCGACTCCGCCTACATCGCCATCCACCAGTTCGTCGGCATGCCGTACCGCGAGTACTTCGCCGGGTTCGCGGCCATCGTCGCCGAGGTTGGCGGGCGGCCGCACTGGGGCAAGATGCACGATCTCGACGCGGCCGCGCTGCGGGCGCTCTATCCCCGATTCGACGACTTCCTCCGGATCCGCGACGAGGTGGACCCGGCAGGCGTGTTCGCGAACCCCTATCTGGACCGGGTACTGGGCCCCGCCCCGCGAGCCGCCGACCGCTGACGCTCCCGGCGACCGGCCAGGGCCGTGAGGGGTCCCTTCACGGCCCTGCCTCCGCCGCAAGACCCGAGGGCTCAGATCCGCGCGACGGCTTCGTCGATCGGTGTGTTGCCGCCGACGAGTTCGAGGGTTCGGTGCACGCTGCGCTGCTCTTCCAACAGTGCGAGGAGGACGGCGGCGACGTCGTCGCGGGGGATTTCGCCGTAAGCGACCGAATCGGCCAGCTGCACCTCGCCGGTGCCGGGCTCGTCGGTCAGCCTGCCCGGACGCAGGATCGTCCAGTCCAGATCGCGGGCACGCAGGTCCTGTTCGGCGGCTTCCTTCGCCCGCAGGTAGGCGGCGAACACCTCGTCGGTGCCGGGGCGGGGCGGACGGCCCACGCCGATCGAACCGATCTGCAGCAGACGGCGGACCGCCGCCTGTTCGGCCGCCGCGGCGAACAACGCCGCGGCACCCCGGTCCACGGTGTCCTTGCGCGCCACTCCGCTGCCGGGCCCCGCGCCCGCGGCGAACACGGCGGCGTCGGCGCCCCGCAGCACTTCGGCGACTTCCCCGGTTTCGGCGGCTTCGAGGTCCAGCACTACGGGCTCCGCGCTCACCGCGCGCAGATCGGTCGCCTGGGCGGGATCGCGGATGATCCCGACGGCTTGATCTCCGTGGGCGGCCAGCAGCCGCGCCAGCCGCATCGCGATCTTGCCGTGCCCGCCCGCGATCACCACTCGCATGACACAGAAGCCTACTCAGCCAGATCGTTTTTCGAAGCGGCGGAGCCGCTTGCGGTGGGCTGTCAGCTTGCACCGCCGCGGGTTCTCAGGCGGTTCCTGGCAGCCACGCAAACCGGTCCAAACAGGTCCTCTAGGCCACCGGCAGGTCGTACGAAGCGAGGAGCTGTTCGTACACGATCTCGTTGACCCAGCGGGAGACCGCGTCCTCCGGCAGGACGAGCCGCTCGTGGCAGCCCTCGAGGTCGCGGTCGACGACGGCGTCCTCGTCGGCGGAGACGACGGCCAGGCCGTAGGACCGGGCACGCGGCAGGCAGTTGTCCAGGTAGTCCTTGCTCATCACGGCGGAGGAGGGAAGAACCATGGCCGCGTCGCCGTAGCGGGCGAACGGGACCGCGGCGGCCATCGCGGTGCGCCAGTGGCGGGCGACGGCGAGCACGCCGACGATATCCGCGGCCGGGGCGGGGGCGGTGGCGGTGAACTCCGGCCAGGTCCAGGTGGCCACCGTGGTCCGGTCGGTCACCGGGCCGACACCGAACGCGATCCGCTCGGCGTGCACGTCGGTGCGCAGCTTCGCCACCACGCAGACGCGCCGGCCGAGGATGGTCACCTCCGGCAGGACGACGCCCTGCCAGCCGAGCCTGCCGGCCGCGGCGTTCGCCAGGAAGGAGGTACTCGCGGGAAGCTCGACGGGCGGGACGACACGGGTGGGAAATGACCGGGTTCCGCCGGCCACCACCGCGTCTCCGGTGTGCCCTGGTGTAACCGCCACGAGTCCGCCTCCTTTTGCCCTGCACTGCGTCCGAGGTGCCGCTTCCCCCTCGTGAAAAGTGGCACATGAATTGAGTACCAGGGCGGTGGCCGCGGGTCTCGGGTAAGCGGAGCGGCTGCGATCGGCGGCGTCCAACGGTCGGTGACCGGTCGATGAGCGGTTTTTCGACTTCAGTCCGACCCCGCCGCCGAACGGGTGAGGAGGGGTTGAGCGGCGCTACTCAGAGGATTTCCGTACCGCCAAACGGAGCAATTCGTGATCTTGTCTGCCTGGTGTTGGCGTCGCTGCGGCCTGGTGCCGTTGCCCAGGACGGGCGCCACACCGTCCCGGCAAGCGGTTTCAGGCCGCGGAAGTGGTCGATGATCGCCCGAAGTCCCGGGTGCGGATTCGTTCCCGGGACCATGAGGGAGAGCGGATAGGCGAGCGTCGGGTTCACGATCGGAATGCGGCGCAGGTCGTAGTTCGCCGGCCAGACGTACCGGTCGCGCGCGCCGACGAGGGTGGCCACGTCGGCGGAGTCCGCGAGGGCGTCGAGAAGCACTTCGTCACCGAAATTCGGCCCTGCCGCGTCGATGCGGAGGTCGAACTCCGTGGCGAGCTCGTCGTAGAACTCCCCCCATTCGCTTCGGGGTGCGATACCCGGCACCCAGATCCGGAGCTTGCGCAGCCGGGGCGGGGTCAGTGTCCGCGCGGAGGCGAGCGGATGCCTCGGGCCGACGAGGAGTTCCAGCGGGGAGTCGAAGGCGTGGATCATGTGCACGTCGCGCGGCAGCACGGCCGGATCGGTGACGGTGCGGAACGAAGCGTCGATCTCACCCACCTCGACGGCGGCGGCCGCCACGCGAGGGTCGTCGACCCTGAGGGTCACCACGTCGAGGTCGGTTTCGGGATGCGAGCGCCAATAGTCGTGCAGGATGACCGCCTGCGCGCTTCGCAGGCCGAGCACGTCGATCCGAAGGGCCCGCGAGCCCGGCCTGATCGCGGTGATGGCGCGATCGACACTCGCGACGATGCTCCGCGCGTGCGGGAGGAACGCCCGGCCGTCGAGCGTCAGTTCGACTCCCCTGGCGGTACGGGTGAACAGGCGGACTCCCAGCTCGCGCTCCAGGGCGGCGATCCGCTTCGAGACCGCCTGCTGTGTCACGCCCAGCTCGTCGGCCGCGTGTTGCACCTGTCCGAGCTCGGCGGCCCGGACGAACGACCGCACTGCCTTGGTGTCCATCGGGTCCAGCCTAGGCACGCACAACCGATCGTTGTGGCTCGCCGCAGGGCGGTTGTTTGGTCCTGCGGCCGTACAGCCGCTGTGATGCAGGGACCCAAACATCGGTTGTCGCTGAGGAGTGTGTGCGCGTGAAACTGGGGGCCGCTTTCGGCTGGTTGTGGTGGGCCTACGCCGTGAGCACATACGGCACATGGGTCGCCTTCGGAGCGTTCCCGCTCATCGCGGTCCGAATACTGCACTCGCCCGCATTCGCCGTTTCGCTTCTGGAGGCGGCCGGGCTGGCCGTCGCGGCGGTCCTCGCGCTCCCGCTCGGACCGTGGGTCGAGCACCGGCCCAAGCGTCCGGTGATGATCGGGATGGATCTGGCCCGGTTCCTCGCGATGGCGAGTGTTCCGGTGGCGTACTTCCTCGGCCTGCTGTCCTACGGCCAGTTGCTGGTCGTCTCGGCCGTCTCCGGGACCGCGAGCATCGCCTTCACCGCCGCATCCGGCGCGTACCTGAAACACCTCGTCCCCAGCGAACACCTCCTCACCGCGAACGGGAGATTCGAGGGCACCGGCTGGGTGGCGACCGCGGTGGGCCCACCACTCGGCGGCGCGCTCATCGCCCTGCTCGGCCCGGTCATCACCGTCGTGGCCGACGCCCTCAGCTACCTGCTGTCCGCGCTCGGGATCCTCCGCATCCACGGAAGCGACGTCGCGGCACCCCGCGACGCGGCCACCAGACTGCGCGCAGCCGACCTGCTGCGAGGCTGGCGGTTCATCCTCCACGACCGCGCGCTGCGGCGCCTGTTCCTCAACTCGATCCTGGTCAGCGGCCTGATCATGGCGACGCTCCCGCTACTGGCCGTCCTCCTGCTGGGCGAGTACCACTTCCCGGCCTGGCAGTACGGTCTCGCCTTCGGCATCCCGGCACTCGGCGGCTTCGTGGGGGCCCGCCTGTCCGCACGCCTCGTCCGGCGTTACGGACGGCACCGGGTCATGACCGTCTTCGGCTGGCTGCGATCGCTCTTCCCGCTCGGTCTCGCGTTCGTCGGCCCCGGCGTTCCCGGACTTCTCACCGTGATCCTCGTCGAGGGCCTGCTGATCACCTGCATGGGCGTCTTCAAACCGATCTACGCCACCGAACGCCTGCAGCGCACCCCCGCGGATCACGCGGCCCAAGTCCTCAGCACCTGGAGTGTCAGCAGCAAACTCCTGCAGGCCACCCTCATGGTGATCTGGGGCATCCTCGCCACACTCACCAGCCCCCTCGCCGCGATCACCATCTCGGGCGTTCTCCTGCTCGCCACCCCGCTCCTGCTACCCAAACGGACGCACCTGTCCGCCCCCGCTCCGGTACCGGCTCTTCGGACGGTCAGAACAGGAGCGCCCGGGCCTCGGGGGTCATGAGATCGGAAAGATCCCGGTAGGGCACGACGATCTCGGTCGGATCGCACACCATCGGGTAACCGAGGGCGCTGGCTTCGATCACGAAGGTCACGCCGTCCTTCGCGAAGCCGACCTGCAGCGCTCCCGTACCTGCCGGGGTATAGGGGTCCAGATCCCCGGGTTCGAGGCCACGCACGTCGTTGACCGGAGGGGTGTCGCCGCAGAAGCCGCCCGGCGAGCGAGCGAGGATCCGCTGGCTGAGAAGCGACATCCCCTGAGCGCTCTTCGCGATGTCGCGGAAGACGTCCGTCGCGGTCAGCGTCCGCCCGGTGGTCAGGTCGAGGTTGATCGCCTGCACGCTCGCCGCCCCGTGGTTGCCGAACTGGGCCGAGTCGACGGTGAGCGTGTACTGCACCGACAGCACCTTCCGGTCCTGACGGCCGATCTTGACCTCGTTGTGCACGTGCGGGATGTCGCCGTTTTGCTCGGGACCGTTCACCCCCTGCCGGACGTAGCCGATCCACTGGTCCAGCGGGGCCGTCAGTGCGGCGTTGACGCGTTGCTGCACCGCCGGATCACCGATCCCGGAGACCCGCGCGTACTGGGCGCTGACGTCGAAGGTGCCGTCGTTTTCGTTTCGGGTGGGCAGGTCGACCACGAGCGCGACCGGGGTGGCGCTCGTGGTTCCCGCGGCTACCGGCGGCGGGTTCCCGTTGGCACCCGAAGGTGCGGTGCCCACCACGACCGCGACGACGACGGCCGCCGCGACCAGAACCGCGCCGACGATGGCGGCGATCACCTTCCCGCTCACCGCCACCCCGGCGGCGGCCGTCCCGGCGGTTCCGGCCACACTGCCCGCCGCGGTCCCGGCCGCGGTGGTGCCCACCGTTCCGGCGGCGGTTCCGGCGGCGGTTCCGGCGGCGAGGCCGGGAGCGGCCGCGGTCCCGGCGCCGAGCAGCGCCAGCGGCGACAGCGCCAGCAGCACCCCCGCCCGCTGCGCGAGCCGGAGCAGACCCCGCTCTTCCCAGTCCTCGCCGTAGCCCGCGACCGCGGCGGCTTCGAGTTCGGCGACGAACTCGGCGGCGCCGAGCGGCCGGTCGGTGGGTGCCTTCGCCATGCCGCGGGCGATCAGCGCGCGCACCGGCTCCGGCGCCAGTTCCACCGGCACGGGCGCGTCCCGGTGCAGTTCGCGCAGCGTCTCGATGCTGTCGGCCTCGAACGGCCGCCGTCCCGTGACCCCGTGAAAGAACACGCAGGTGGCGGCGTAGACGTCGGTCGAGGGACTCGCCGGAAGGCCCGCCCACTGCTCGGGCGCCATGTAGGCGGGTGTGCCCACGGGTACGCCCGCCTCGCCCGCGAGCACGGCGATGCCGAAGTCGACCAGCTTGCTCTCGCGGCCGGGTCCGACGAGCACGTTGTCGGGCTTGTAGTCGCGGTGCACGATGGCCACCCGGTGCGCGTCGGCCAGCCCGAGCAACGAGCCCTTGAGCACCGCGAGGGCGCCTTCGGGTTCCAGCCGTCCGTCCGCGGCGAGCACCTCGCGCAGTGAGATCCCTCGCACGGCTTCCATGACGATCGCGGCACCCTGCGGGGTCTCCACGAACTCATACAACCGGGTGACATGCGGGCTGTGGATCCGGCTGAGGATCGTGGCCTCCCGCCGGAAGGCGGCCAGCCTCGCCGGGTCCAGCAGGTGCCGCCGGAACAGGTACTTGATCGCAACGACGCTGTTCGAGACGTCGTGCCGGGCCAGTACGACGCGGCCGAAACCGCCTTCGCCGAGTGCTTTCAGTTCGGTGAAACCGGGTAGCGACCATGTGTCCACCACTCTGAGAGGTGAGCTGCGCCGCAGCGGTTCCCCTGGGTTCGCGGTTAGGGTTACTCGCCGGTTACCGTGCGAGTCACCACTAGTCACATTCGTTGGAGGATCATCGATGCGTTCGCCGAAGGACTTCTTCGCGCCGCTCGCGGTCGGGGCACCGGACCCGGTCCGGGAGATTCCCGCGCTGCCGTCGAGGATGATCCACTTCTTCGACCCCAGCAACGAAAAGATGGCCGCCAAGGTCCCCGACCTGGCCAAGAAGGTCGACGTCCTGCTGGGCAACCTCGAGGACGCGGTGCGTGCCGACCGCAAGGAGGCGGCCCGCAACGGACTGGTGTCCATCACCAAGTCCACCGACTTCGGCGCCACCCAGCTGTGGACCCGGATCAACAGCCTCGACTCGCCCTGGGTCCTCGACGACCTGATCACCCTCGTCACCGAGATCGGCGACAAGCTCGACGTGATCATGGTGCCGAAGGTCGAGGGTGCACAGGACATCCACTACGTCGACCGGCTGCTCGCCCAACTGGAGGCCCGCGCGGGCCTGCGGCGCCCGCTGCTGGTGCACGCCATCCTGGAGACGGCTAGCGGTGTGGCGAACGTCGAGGAAATCGCCGGCGCCAGCCCCCGCATGCAGGGCATCTCGCTCGGCCCGGCCGACCTGGCCGCCAGCCGCCGGATGAAGACCACCCGCGTCGGCGGGGGCCACCCCGGCTACCTGGTGCGCACCGACCCGGTCGGCGACGACCTCGAGACCGGCCGCACCACCTACCAGCAGGATCTGTGGCACTACACCGTCGCGCGCATGGTCGACGCCTGCGCGATGCACGGCATCCTCCCCTACTACGGCCCCTTCGGCGACATCCGCGACGTGGTGGCCTGCGAGGACCAGTTCCGCAACGCGTTCCTGCTCGGCTGTGTCGGCACCTGGACGCTGCACCCGGTGCAGATCGACATCGCCCGCAAGGTGTTCTCCCCCGATCCCAAGGACGTCGCCTGGGCGCGGCGCGTGATCGCCGCGATGGGCGACGGCACCGGCGCGGTGATGATCGACGGGAAGATGCAGGACGACGCCTCGGTGAAGCAGTGCCGGGTGGTGGCCGAACTGGCCGACGCGCTCGCCGCCCGCGACCCGGAACTCGCCAAGGCCTACGACGAAGCCACGAAGGAGGCGCTGGCGTGAGTCAGCTCGAGGTCAAACCCCGCCGGTCCGTGCTCTACATGCCCGGTGCGAACGAGCGCGCGCTGGAGAAGGCCAAGACCCTCCCGGCGGACGCGCTCATCCTCGACCTCGAGGACGCCGTCGCGCCGGACGCCAAGGAAGCGGCCCGGGAACGGGTGTGTGCGGCCGCGGCCTCGGGCGAGTACGGCCGCCGCGAGGTGACGATCCGGGTGAACGGCCTCGACACCGAGTGGCACGACGCGGACCTGCGGGCCGCGGCGCAGGCCGGTCCGGCCGCGGTGGTGGTGCCGAAGGTCAACTCCGCACAGGACGTGCACAACATCGAACGCGCGCTGGAGCTGGGCGGGGCCCCGGACCACACCAGCATCTGGGCCATGGTCGAAACCCCGGTCGCGATGCTGCACGCCGAGGAGATCGCGGCGGCCAGCGAGCGGCTCACCGTGCTCGTGATGGGCACCAACGACCTGGCCAAGGAACTGCACGCGGAGTTCGTCCCCGGCCGTGCCCCGCTGCTCGGCGGGCTGTCGCTGTGCCTGCTCGCCGCGCGGGCCACCGGCAAGGTCATCCTCGACGGCGTCTACAACGACGTGAAGGACCTCGAGGGCTTCAAGGCCGAGTGCCTGCAGGGCCGCCAGTTCGGGTTCGACGGCAAGACCCTGATCCACCCGGGTCAGATCGAGCCGTGCAACGAGGCGTTCTCCCCGTCGGAGGCCGAGATCGAGCAGTCGCGCAAGATCATCGCGGCCTTCGAAGAGGCCAAGGCCGAGGGCCGCGGCGTGGTCACCGTCGACGGCCGGATGATCGAGAACCTGCACGTCGACAACGCGCAGCGGATCCTCGCCCTGGCCGAGGCCTTCACCGCCTGATTGGGCGGGTCGGGTTCCGCCACCCGCACCGCCACGCAAACCACTTCCAAAACAGGCTCTGGCTAGGTGAAGGTGCCGGGGTCCTGGAGCCAGTCGAGCGCCTTGCGGGCCGCGTTCGACACGGCGCGGTCGGGGTGGGCGACCACCATCGACTCCAGGACCTCCCGGGTGCTCGGGTGGCCGCAGATGGTGGCGTCGGCGAGGAACAGCAGCTGGGCAGGCCGCGGTTGCGCGGCGAAGGACTCCATCGCCTTCTTCCGGCCTGCCGAGCGGATGTCCGCCGCCAGCACGTCCACCATGCTGTAGGTCCGCTCGCGCCCGCTGACCTCGCTGGCGTCGATCAGCCCGGCTTCGAGCAGCCAGGCCAGCGCGGCGGGACCCGCCGCGGAGTGGTCCCGCAGCCCGGCGATCGCCGCCACCCCCGCCTCCCCGAACTCGCCGAGCAGCTGGAAGGCGCGCATGCGGTGCTCGAAGTCGTCCGTGCGGCGGGCGATCTCGGACAGTTCGACGATCGCGCGCTCGGGTTGCCGTGCCCGCAGCCACCGGTTCGCCCCCTCTTCGAAGGCCTCGGGGGACAGCTGCGCAATGCGGGTGAAGAACACCTCGGCCGTCTCGGCGGCCAGGTCGTCCAGGGTGAGCGTCGGGATGCCCGCGCAGACCCGTGCGTCGTAGATCGCGCGGACGCCCAGCGGCAGGATCCGCACCACCTGCCGCTCCTCGGCGGGCACTTCGTCCACCGAGTCCACACCCGCGAAGTCGATCAGATCCGGGTAGTGCTCCTCACGGGCGGGCAGCAACTCGACCAGGCCGAAATCGCTCAGCCTGCGCACCACGCGGAGCACCGGTTCGGCGTCCGAGGCGTACCGGGCCGTCTCGCCGAGGCCGTCGAGGATCTCGACCAGCATCGGGATCGTCGCGTAGTCGTGGTCGGCCTGCACCGATTCCAGCAGGTCCAGGGCGAGATGCCGGTCCGCGGAGCGGCGCCGGACGGGCTCACCGACCTCCGCGATCACGTGCGGGATCGCCACGCGCCACAGCGCGAGCGGATCCTCCAGCACCGGCGCGGCCCGCTTGACCCGCACCAGCCTGCCCCCGCGAGCCCGGACCACGCCCGCCGTCTTGGCCAGCGACACCAGCTCCGCCGGGTCGTCCACGCCGAGCCGGTCCACCAGATCGCACGCGTCCGCCTCGGTGAGGCGCCCCTTGGCGGCCAGCTCACGTCCCTCGCCCACCCAGTCGGCGAACCGCCTCAGCCGCCGCACCACCGGGGTGCCGGCGGCGTCGGCCGCCAGCACCGACTCGGGGGCCAGCGCGAACACCGGGACGGGGTCCTGCGGATCCACCTCGGGATCGCCGTCGTAGTGCCGGTAGGCGATCTCGTGCAGCAGACCCTGGTCCACGCCGATCTCGCCGTGCTGCACGCGCTCGATGAACCGCTGCGCCTCGGCCTCGTCCAGCGGATCGATGCCGTTCTCGGCCATCGCCACCGCCCAGAACTTGGCCAGGCCGAAGTTGGCCGGGTCCCGCATCGCCTCGTCGAACCGGGGCCCGATCGCCCGTACGAACGAACGCAGCACCACCGGCGGTTCGCTGCGCATGTCGTAGAGATCCGCGTCGTCGAGGAAGTCGAGCAGCGCCTCGACGGTGGACAGCACCGCGGAGGAATGCGGATCCAGCAGCACGACCTTGCGCGGGAACCAGTTCAGCAGCGCCCCGCGCAGGATCTCGCGGGTCCAGCGCCCCAGCAGGCCGTCGCGCTCGAACCGGTAGTCGAGCAGGGCGCCGGCGACCACGGGATCGACCACGCGTTGCCGCATCTGCGCCCACGCGTCGAGTTCGACGAGCAGGCGCTCACGAGCGTCGATGAAATCCTCTTCGTCCGCTCCCGTGTAGACCATGCGCATACCGAGATGGTCTCAAGTTCCGCCGCCGATTACACCTCAAGAACGCGTTGCGGTTCCCGAATTAGTTCGAATGCTGCAGCCATCCGCAGCACTCCGAGGTCGTCGAAGCGCCGCCCCGCGATCTGGAGGCCGATCGGCAGCCCCTCGGAGGTGTAACCGCAGTTGAGGGACACCGCGGGCTGCCCGGACATGTTGTACGGCACGGTGAACGCGATGTGGTCGAAGGGCCGTGCCGGGTCGTTGGTGGGCGAGGGCCACTCCGCGGGCGGCGGCGGAACCGGGCAGGTGGGCGACAGGACGAAGTCGAACGGTCCGGTCGCACGCAGCGCCGCCACGCTGATCGCGTCGATCTGGGCGAAACCACGGTAGGTCGCGGCGCCGGACACCGCCGCACCACCGCGTGCCCAGTCCGCGATGTACGGCAGTACCTTCGCACGCCGCCGTTCGGGCAGCGCGCTGATGTCGCACCACGCGCGCACCCGCCAGAACGTGTCGAGACCGTCGAGCATCTCCCTGGTCAGAAACGCCTCCACCGGCTCGACGATCGCTCCCGCCGCCTCGAACCGGCGAGCGGCGTCCACGACCGCGGCGCGGATCTCCTCGTCGACCGGCAGCCCGACGCCGGGGTCGAGGTGCAGACCCAGGCGCACTCCGGCGAGGCCGGTCTCGAGCGCGTGCCACGGGATCTCGGCCGGCGGCAGGCTCAGGTGATCGCGCGGGTCCGGCGCGGCCAGCAGCCCGGTGAGCAGCGCCGCGTCGGCCACCGTCCTGGTCAGCGGACCGGCGACCCGGCCGAGGTAGGGCGGATGCACCGGCACCCGGCCGAAGCTGGGCTTCAGGCCGACCAGGCCGCACCAGCCCGCGGGCAGGCGGATCGACCCGCCGATGTCGGTGCCCACGTGCAGCGGGCCGTACCCGGCCGCGGCCGCCGCGGCCGCTCCGGCGCTCGATCCGCCCGGCGTGCGGCCGGTGTGCCAGGGATTGCGGCTCGCGGGGTGGAAACTGGACAGGCCGGAGGTGAGCATCCCGTAGTCGGGCATGGTGGTCTTGGCGAGCAGCACCGCGCCCGCCTCGCGTACGCGGGCCGCCGCCGGCGCGTCCTCGGCGGCGGGCAGCAGTTCGGTGGCCGCCGTGCCCAGTGGCACGGGAACGCCCCTGGTGGCGATGTTTTCCTTGAGCGTCAGGGGAATCCCGTCGAGCGCGCCGGCTTCCCCGTGGCGCCACCGCCGCTCCGACTCCTTCGCCGCGGCCCGCGCCCGCTCCGGTTCGTAGGCGTAGAGCGCGTGCAGCGTGGGTTCGAGGGCGTCGATGCGGTCCAGTACCGCCTCCGTCACCTCGACCGGGGACAGCTCGCCTCGTCGGTATCGCTCCAGCAGCTCGGTCGCGCTCAGGTCGATCAACGCGGTCCTCCTATTCCGGTGGCGTGTAGCGGCCGTCCACCGCGGTCCAGCCGCCGTCTACGGCGAGCACCGAACCGGTGACGAAACTGGCGGCGTCCGAAGCGAGGTAGACCACCGCACCCGCTAGTTCCTCGGCGCGGGCCCACCGGCCGAGGGCGCTTTTGTCCGCGTACGCCGCGTACCACTCGGGACTGGCCTTGATCTGCGCGGTGAGCGGCGTTTCCACCACCCCGGGCGCGATCGCGTTCACCCGCACCCCGGACGGCCCGAACTCGGCGGCCGCGGTGCGCAACAGCTGCACCAGACCGGCCTTGGTCGCCGCGTACGGCCCCTGACCGGGCTCCACCGTCGTCCCGCGGATGGACGAGAAGGCGATGATGCTGCCCCGGCCCCGCCGTACCATCCCCGCGCCGAACGCGCGCACCACCTCGAAGGCGGCACCGAGGTTGAGCGCCACCACCCGGTCGAAATCCGCCCGCGTGTAGTCCAGCAGCCGCTTGCGCACGTTCGTGGCCGCGGTGAGCACGACGATGTCGATCTCCCCCAGTTCGGCCGCGGCGCGCTCGGCGGCGCCCGGTTCCAGCAGATCGATCTCGTAGGGGCGGCCACCCGTCTCACGGGCGGCGGCCGGATCGCGGTCCGCGCTGATCACCTCGGCACCGTGCGCGGCCAGCGCCCTGGCCGATTCCCGGCCGATCCCGCTGCCCGCGCCCAGCACCACGGCCCGTTTCCCGTCGAGCCGGAACAGCTTTTCGTAGGTCATGCCCGGATCACCGCCATCCGCGTCACGGTCAGCTCGTCGATGGCGAACCGCGGCCCCTCCCGGCCGACACCGGAATCCTTCACCCCGCCGTAGGGCATGGTGTCCGACCGGAACCCCGGCACCTCGTTCACCACCACCCCGCCGACCTCGAGTTCGTCGATCGCGCGGAACGCGATACCGAGGCTGCGCGTGAACACGCTCGCGTGCAACCCGTACCGGGAGGCGTTCACCTGCGCGAAGGCCTCGTCCACGTCGGACACCCGGCGCAGGCACACGACCGGGCCGAAGATCTCCTCGTCCCAGCAGGCCACCCCGTCCGGCACGTCGGCCAGCACGGTCGGGGGGATCACGCCGTCGGCCACCTCGCCGCCGGCGAGCACCTTCGCGCCCGCCGCGACGGCCTCGCCGATCCAGGCCAGCACCCGCGCCGTCGACCGTTCGTCGATGAGCGCGGAGACGCGGGTGGCCTCGTCGCGCGGGTCGCCGACGACGACCTCGCCGAGCCGCGCGAGCACCCGCTCGGTCAGCGCGTCGGCGACCGAGTCCACGACGATCAGCCGCTGAACCGAGATGCACGCCTGGCCCGAGGCGTAGAACGCGCCGCGCAGCACGGCGTCCGCCGCCGCGTCCAGGTCGGCGTCCTCGGCGACCACGAGCGCGGCGTTCGACCCCAGCTCCAGCAGGGTCTTCGTGGGCGCCGCGTCCTTGGCGATGCGATGCCCGGTCGAAGCAGAGCCGGTGAACGACACCGCGCCGACCCTGCGGTCGGTCACCAGCGCCGAACCGACCTCCGCGTCGCCGGTGACGAGTTGCACCATCGCGGGCAGCGCGGTCGCCTCACGCACGAGGTGGACCAGCCACAGCGTCGCGAGCGGCGTCTGCGGCGCCGGTTTGACGATCACCGGGCAGCCCGCCGCGATCGCCGGCGCGATCTTGTGCGACGCGAGCAGCAGCGGATAGTTGAACCCCGCGATGCCGACCACCACGCCGATCGGCTTCCGCTTCCAGAAGCCGGTCAGCCCCTCGCCGAAAGGCAGCAGGTCGAGCGGCACCGTCTCGCCGTGCAGCCGGGCCACCTCTTCGGCCGCGGCCTGCCAGGTCACCAGCGTGCGGGCCACCTCGACCCGGCAGTCACACAGCGGTTTCCCGGTTTCGGCGACGAGTAGGCCTTCGAACTCGCTCTGCCATTCGGTCAGCGCCCGGTGCACGTTCAGCAGGATGTCGCGGCGGGCCCAGGAGGGCAGCGCCGCGACCTCGCGGGCGAGGCCGACCGCCTCGTCCACCGCGCGCCGGGCGAGCTCCGGTGTCCCGATGGGTGCCTCGGAGACCACGCTGCCGTCGTAAGGAAAAGTGATCTCCTCAGTGTCCGGTGTGGACACCCAGCCCGGCCCGACGGGCAGCCCGGACGGATACGGGTCGAACATCATCGTCCTCCCTCGGCGGTACGCAGACGAGCCAGCTCCGCGCGCAGGTTCGGCGCCGCGGAGATCAGTTCCCGGGTGTAGGGATGTCGCGGCGCCAGGTAGATCTCCTCGACCGGGCCCCGCTCCACGATCTCGCCCCGCCGCATCACGGCCACCATGTCGCAGACGCGGCGTACCACGGCGAGATCGTGCGAAACGAACACCAGCGTCAGCTCGAACCGGGCCACCAGATCCGCCAGCAGGTCCAGGATCTGCTTGCGCACCGACACGTCCAGCGCGCTCACCGGCTCGTCGGCCACCAGCACCCCCGGCCGGGGCGCGAGCGCACGGGCGATCGAGATGCGCTGCCGCTGGCCGCCGGAGAACTGGTGCGGGTACCGGTCGCCGCTGTCCTCCGGCAGGCCGACGGCCGCGAGCAGTTCGGCCACGCGGGCCCGGTCGGTGCGGCCAAGGGGTTCGCAGATGATGTCGCGTACGCGCATGCGCGGGTCGAGTGACCCCATCGGATCCTGGAACACGACCTGCAGGCGCGATCGCAGGAACCCGAGCCTGCGCTCGGGCAGGGTGTCGACGCGCTGCCCGTCGAACCGGATCTCGCCCCCACTCGGCTGGTCGAGCCCGGCGAGCAGCCGCACCATGGTCGACTTCCCGGAGCCGGACTCGCCGACGATGCCGAACCGCTGACCGGCCTCGATGTCGAGGGAGACGCCCCGCAGCGCGTGCGCCCGCCGGTACCGACGATGCACGTCACGCAGTTCGATGAGTGCCACTACCCCACCTCCAGGTCCGAGGCGGCCAGCAGTTTCCTCGTGTATTCGTGCCGCGGCTCAGTGAGCACGTCCCGCGTGCTGCCCTCCTCGACGATGCGCCCGTCGAGCATCACCAGCACCCGCTCACAGACCTGCGCGACCACCGCGAGATCGTGGGTGATGAACAGCAGCGCGGCCGACCGCCGCGCCACCCCGGTGAGGATCAGGTCCAGCACCTGCGCCTGCACGGTGACGTCCAGTGCGGTCGTGGGCTCGTCGCAGATCAGCAGGGACGGGTCGTTCGCCAGCGCGATCGCCAGCATGATCCGCTGCCGCTGGCCGCCGGAGAGCTGGTGCGGGTAGGCGCGGGCGACCCCGGACAGGTCGACGGCGTCGAGCAGTTCCCCGGCGATCCGGTTCGCTTCCCGCGACGAGACCCGTCGGTGCAGCCTGATCGACTCGGCCACCTGCCTGCCCACCCGCATCAGCGGGTTGAGCGCGGTCATCGGCTCCTGGAACACCATGGCCAGGTCGTTGCCCCGCAGGCGGGACAGCTCCCGCTCGCTCGCACCGAGGAGATGTTTCCCGTGGAACATGATCGAGCCGGTGGCCCGCAGCCCCTCCGGCAGCAGGCCCATGATCGCCGAAGCGGTCAGCGACTTGCCCGATCCGGACTCGCCGATCAGCCCGACCCGTTCCCCTTCGCCGAGCTCGAACGACACGTCCCGCACCAGCGGCACGTCCCCGGCGAGCACCGACAATCCACGCACGCCGACCGTCATCGGGACACCACCCGCAGTCGTGGATCCAGCCGGTCCCTGAGCCCGTCACCCAGCAGGTTGAAGCCGAGCACGGCAAGGGCGATCGCGATACCGGGCACCAGCGCCAGCCGCGGCTGCACTGCGAGCAGTTCCTGCGATTCCTGGAGCATCCGCCCCCAGGACGGGGTGGGCGGCCGGGTACCGAAGCCGAGGAAGGACAGGGCCGCCTCGGCCAGCACGGCGATCGCGAAGGACACCGAAGCCTGCACGATCACCAGCCCGGCGATGTTGGGCACCACGTGCCGCCGTGCGATGAACGGGCGCGACCGGCCGCCCGCCCGCGCGGCGAGCACGTACTCCGTGCTCATCACCTGCAGGCTGCCCGAACGGGCGATCCGCGCGAAGGACGGGATGGTCGCGATGCCGATCGCGACCATCGCGGTGAGCGTGCTCGGCCCGAACACCGCACCGAACATGATCGCCAGCAGCAGCGCCGGGAAGGCGAGCACCAGGTCGTTGACCCGCATGACGAACTCGCTCAGCCCGCGCCGCGACATCCCGGCGAAGATCCCGAGCGGGGTGCCCACGAGCGCGGCGAGCCCGACCGCCAGCACGCCGACGTAGAGCGTGGTCCGCGCCCCCACCATGAGCTGGCTCAGCAGGTCGCGGCCGAACTTGTCCGTGCCCAGCCAGTATTCGCCGGAAGGCCCGAGCAACCGTGCGGAGGCGTCGACCCGCAACGGATCGTGCGGCGTCCACACGAAGGACAGCAGTGCGGTGAGCACGACGAGTCCCACCAGCCCGGTCCCGGTCAGCAGCGGCCAGTTGAGCCGGTTTCGGACGGCGACGCTCATCGGCTCCCCACTCTCCCCCGGGCTTCCCTCAGTCGCGGATCGATCAGCGCGTAGCCCACGTCGACCAGAAAGTTCACCAGGAGCACGGCCACCACCAGCACGAGCACGATGCCCTGCACGGTCAGCAGGTCCCGTGCGGCCACCGAGTCGAGCAGCAGACTGCCGAGACCGGGCAGCACGAACACCCGCTCCACCACCACCGCGCCGATCAGCAGTGTGGTCAGCTGCAGGCCCAGCACGGTCACCACCGGCACCGCCGCGTTGCGCAACCCGTGCCGGATCAGCGCCGGGTACGGCCGCAGCCCCTTCGACCGCGCCGTGCGCAGGTAGTCCTGGCCGAGGACGTCCAGCACCGCCGAACGGACATACCGGGTCAACACCGCGCCCTGGACCAGGCCCAGCGACAGCGCGGGCAGGACCAGGCCGCGCAGGAACTCCCCGGCGTCCTGGTCCGGAGGGGTCCAGCCGCCCGAGGGCAACCACCGCAGGCCGACCGCGAACACCTGCACCAGCAGGATGCCCGCCAGGAACGCCGGCACCGCCACACCCAGCTGCGACAGGCCGGAGATCGTCGCCCCGGCCGCGCGCCGGTGCCAGGTCGCGGCGAGGGTGCCGAGCGGCACCGCGATCACCACCGCCACCAGCATGCCCGCACCGACCAGCCACAACGTCACCCCCAGGCGGTCGACCAGCTGCGGGCCGATCGCCTCGCCGGTGACGTAGGAACGGCCGAAGTCCCCGTGCAGCAGCCCGCCGAGCCAGCCGAGGTACTGCACGACCAACGGGCGGTCGAGGCCGAACTCGTGGCGGGTCTTGGCCAGCAGCTCCGGCGTCGCGTTCACCCCCAGTGCGACCTGGGCCGGGTCGCCGGGCAACACCGCCATGAAGGCGAACACCACGATCGACGCCGCGAGCACGCTCGCCACCAGGATCGCCGTCCGGCGCAGCATCGCCGCGGCCATCACGCCCGCCCCAGCCCGGTGAGGTCGAAGGATTCGCCGACCTGGTTGCGGGCCAGACCGGTCACCTTCTTCTTGGCCACCACCACGTTCGGGAACAGGAACAACCAGTCCGCCGCGGCGTCCGCGGTGATCGTCTCGGCCACCTGCTTCATGTCGTCGACCTGCTCCTGGGCCGTCCCGGCATCCGCCGCCGCGAGCAGCTGCCGCACACGCGGGTTGTCGTAGCCCCAGTAGTACTGGGGGTTACCGAAGGTCGCGATGTCCCTGGCCTCGACGTGCTGCACTATCGACATGTCGTAGTCGTGGCCGTTGAACACCTGTTTGAGCCACACGGCCGGGAAGTCCAGCGGCTCGATGTTCACGCGCACCCCGATGTCCGCCAGCTCGGAGGCGACCACCTGCGCGGCATTGACCGCGTACGACAGGTTCGGGATCCGCAGCCGCAGCACCAGGCTCGTCTGGCCCGCCTCGGCGAGCAGCGCCTTGGCGCGGGCCGGGTCGTGGGGGTAGTAGCCGGCAAGGTCTTCGTACCAGGGGTCGGTGGGCGGCACCATACTGCCGATGAGCGTGCCCCGGCCGGCCCAGGCGGTGGCGAGCAGTGCCTTCCGGTCGATCGCGAGGGTCAGCGCCTGCCGCACCCGCCGGTCGTCCAGCGGCGGCCTCGCGTTGTTGAACGACAGCACGACCTCGCTGTTCGTGGTGCCCTGTAGCACCGTGAACCGGGTATCGGCCTCGAACTGCGGGATCGAATCGGGCGCGGTGATCGTGGAGACGACGTCGATCCCGTTGCTCAGCAGGGCGTTGTTGAGCGCGGTCGGGTCCTTGATGTACTTGAGCACCACCGTCCGGTAGGCCGGTTTCGATCCCCAGTACGCCGGATTCTGTTGCAGCACAATGGAATCCCCGCGACGCCTACTCGCCATGAGGTACGGCCCGGTGCCGATGGGCGCGTTCGCGAGATCGGCCACCCCGGTCGGGCTGAACATGGCGCCGACGCGGCCGGTCAGGTCGAAAAGCCAGCCGTTGCTGGGTTTTTTCAACACCACTCTCGCGTGCAGCGGGTCGACCACCTCCACGTGGTCGACGACGTCCATTTTGGACTTCAGGGAGACGGTCCAGCTGGTTTTGACCCGCTCGAGGGAGAACTTGACGTCGTCGGCGGTGAACGGGGCACCGTTGCTGAACTTCACGCCGGGGCGCAGCTGGAAGTCGTACGCCAGGCGATCCGGGCTGAGCGTCCACGACTGCGCGAGCAGCGGCACGATCCGGCCGTCCGCGTCCAGCTTCACCAGACCCTCGTACACGTTGTACAGCAGGGCCTGCGGGATGGCGGCGCCATCGGTGCGGGTGAAGTCGAAGTTCTGGGGCTCGGCCGCAAACCCGACCGCCAGCGTGTCGGGTCCGCCGCCGACCGAGGCGGTGGACCCGGCGGAACAGGCGGTGACCACCAGCAGCAACGCCAGCGCGATGGCGGAAACCCGGACCCTCATCCACCCTCCAGCCCCGGAATGCCGGACCAGTAGCTTAGGTTGGCATCCCACCCGATCAAGGTCAACGAGCGATTGCGCACCCTGCCGCCGGCTCGGCTCAGCCCAGGGCCTGGTTCAGGTCGCGCCAGAGATCCTCCGGATCCTCCAAACCGACACTGAACCGGATCAGACCCGGCGGCACATGGGCGTCTCCTGCCCACCGCGCCCGCCGTTCCACCAGGCTTTCCACCCCGCCGAGGCTCGTGGCGTGCACGACGAGCGAGAGCGAGGCGCAGAACCCCTCCGCGGTGTCCGCGTCCGCCAGTTCGAAGGCGATCATCGTGCCCTGGCCCGGGTAACTCACCCGGCGCACCGCCGGATGCCCGGCCAACCGGTCCGCCAGCAGCGCCGCGGTCCTGGACTGCTCCGCGAGCCGGACCGGCAGCGTGCGGAGGCCGCGCAGCGCGAGCCACGCTTCCAGCGCCCCTGGCGTGGCACCGAGCCGGGTCCTGGCCGCCCGCAGGCCGGCGACCAGGGTCTCGTCGGTCGCCACCGCGAGCCCGAGCAGCAGGTCGCTGTGCCCGCCGATCAGCTTCGTCGCGCTGTGCACGACGATGTCGGCGCCCAGCGCCAGCGGCTGCTGCCCCAACGGCGTGGCGAAGGTGTTGTCTACGACCACGCGCGCCTTGCCGCCGGTCAGCGACGCGATGTCGATCAGCTCCAGCGTCGGGTTGGTGGGCGACTCGAGCCAGAGCAGATCCAGTTCGCCGGCCGCGGCGGCCCAGCCCTCCCGGTCACTCGGGTCGATCCGCCGCACCTTCAACCGCCCCTGCTTCGCGGCGTGATCGAGCAGACCGCGCGTACCGGAGTAACTGAAGGTCGGCACCGCCACCCCGGCCCCGGCCGGGAGCAGGTCGAGCACCGCCGCCACCGCGCCCATCCCGGAGGCGAACGTGATCGCGCTACCGCCTTCCAGCGCCCCGATCGCTTCTTCGAGCGCCACCCACGTCCTGGTGCCCTCCTCACGGGCGTAGGCGAAATCGCCGCCCGCGACGAAGGTGCTCGCCGGGACGATCGGCACGTTCAGCGGCTCGCCAGGGCCCGACGGCCGTCCCGCCGCGACCGCGCGCGTGCGCGGCGTCCACTCGTTCACGCGGTCGTTCATGCGGCCTCCTGCGCAATCAACCTCGAACACACTTCGACGTCCGGCCCCAGAGCACGGATCAGGTCCTCACCGGCCGCCGACAGGGCCGCCAGCGGCATCGGTTCGAGCCGTTCCAGCAGGAACAGCCCGCGCTTGCTGTCTTCCCGCAGACGGGTGCGCACACACTGCCGGTGGTTCCATCGACGACAGGTCACCCCCGCGTCGTCCCGCCACACCACTTCTCCCGGGTCGGCGGTCTCGGTGACGGGCTCGCCGTTGGCCATGGTGTCGAAGGCTTCGTCGCCCCGCGCCCGCACCAGCCGCGGCAAGCCGGCGTAGGCGTCCAGATCCTCCCCGCCGATCGGCAGTCCATGCCGGACGGAAACCCTGTTGTAGATGTCCACGACACGGTTGACCTGCGGCAACTCGGGGCGGCGGAGGAGCGCTTCCAGCGAGTTCCTGGTGCGGTTCGGCTTGGCGCCGAAGGCGCGGTACGCCTCGCGCCAGGCGTCCACGTGGGCACCCGCCTCGGCACGCCTGGCCACCGGCGTCCCCTCGCTCGGCCCGCTGGGCAGCCCCTCGACCACGATCGCGAGCAGCGCGAAGTCGGGGCGCAGGCGGAGCACCTCCGGGTCCACCTGGATTCCGTCCAGCAGCCTGTTCCTATCGTGCACAGCTGTCCTCCTGTCGCCGGTCAGTTTAACGACCCAGTCAGTACAATATAACGACTACCGAAGGAGTCCCTGGTGACCGACGGAGAACCGGCGGCCGTGCTCGCCCGCAACATCCGCGCGAGGCGGATCGCGCGGCACTGGAGCATGGACGCACTCGCCGCGCGTGCCGGGCTAAGCAAGGGCGTCGTGGTCGCACTCGAACAGGGCCGCGGCAACCCGAACCTGGCCACCCTGATCCGGGTCGGCGACGCGCTCGGAGTTTCACTGACCGCGCTGCTCGAAGGCACCGAAGCCCCGTCCATTTCGGTCCACGACCAGGGAAACCTGCTGTGGGAGGGCGAGTCGGGCGGGACCGGGCGGCTGCTCGCCGGGACCGACGCCCCCGCCCCCGCCGAGTTGTGGCGGTGGCGGCTCCAACCCGGAGAAGAGCATCGGAGCGAGGCACACGCTCCCGGCACTCACGAGCTGATCCACGTGCTGACCGGATCGCTCCGGCTTAGCGTCGGTCAGGAGGAGGTCACCGTGCCCGCCGGTTCCACCGCGCGCATGACCGCCGACCGGCCACACGGCTACGCCAACGTCGGCGAAGAACCGGTCGACTACATCGGGGTGGTCGTGGTCCCCGTGTCGTGATGCGCACCGTTAGACCGATCGCTACGGTCGCACGGACACCGACAACAAGGAGTAGTACATGGCACTGCAGAAGCCCGAGATCGACCGGCCCGAGGGACCGCCACCGGCGGATCTGGAGATCACCGACATCACCGTCGGTGACGGCCCCGAGGCGACCGCGGGGACGGTCGTATCGGTGCACTACGTCGGCGTCTCGCACTCCACCGGGGCCGAGTTCGACGCTTCGTGGAACCGGGGCGAAGCGTTTCGCTTCCCGCTCGGCCAGGGCCACGTGATCCCGGGCTGGGACCAGGGCGTGGTCGGCATGCGGGTCGGCGGCCGTCGCAAGCTCGTGATCCCGCCGCACCTCGCCTACGGCTCGCGAGGCGCCGGTAGCGTGATCAAGCCCAACGAAACCCTGATCTTCGTGGTCGATCTGGTCGGCGTCTCCTAAACCGGGAGCTATCCAAGCCGGACGGCCGCCTCCTGCAACAGGGCGAGCATCGTGGCCACGTGGGCGGGCGGCCGGTTCCGGTGCACGGTGTGGATCTCGCGGACCGGTCGTCGTCCGGCCAGGTCCCGCACCACCAGTCGCGCGGGATCGGCGGCGGTCAGCAGGCTCTGCGGCACGAACGACACCCCCAGCCCGGCCCGCACGAGCGCGAGGATCACCGAATAGTCCCTCGTCTCGTACGCCACTCTGGGCCGGACACCGGTCTCTTCGACCAGGCTCTCGAAACAGATCCGGCTCGGGGCCCGCTCGTCGCCGGAGATCCAGTCGTCCTCGGCGAAGTCCTCGAACCGCAGACGCCGGGCCGTGGCCAGGCGATGGTCCGCGGACAGCACCAGGCGCAGCCGGTCGGCCAGCAGGGACCGCCGCACCAGGCCCCGCGCGGGCGGCAGCTTCACGGCCGGGTACCGGTGGGTGATGAGCAGGTCGAGATCACCGGCCAGCACGAGGCCGTACCCGTCCGGCGGTTCCAGGTCGACCAGCCGTAGCCGGGTCCGGGGGTACGCCTCGCGGAAGGCCCGCATCGCGGGTGGCACGAGCAGTTGGCCCGCGGTGGCGAAGGTGCCGACGCTCAGCTCCGCGGCGGGCAGTTCCCGCAGTCGTGCCAGCGCCAGTTCGGCGTCACGCAACTCGCCCGCGATGGACTCCCCGTGCTCCACCAGCAGACGCCCGGCCTCGGTGAGCGAAGCGCCGGTGGGCCGCCGCTCCAGCAGGGCGCAGCCCGCCTCCCGTTCGAGCCGGGCCAGTTGCTGTGAAAGCGCCGAGGCGGTGAAGCCCATGCGGCGGGCCGCCGTGGCGATGGACCCGGCGTGTGCGACCTCGACCAGCACACGGAGTCGTTCGGGGGCGATCACGGTATTAAGTATTGCTAACGTCGGCTTAGTCGATTGCGCTAACCACTTAAGGCATCCACTGGCCACAGTGGAGCCATGACAGCCACTTCTGTTGACGGTGTGACCGCCGCGGCAGCGCGCATTGCCCCGCACATCCGGCACACTCCCTTGCTCCGCGCCGAAGTCGACGGCCGACCGGTGGTGCTCAAGCTCGAACATCTCCAGCGGACCGGCTCGTTCAAACTGCGGGGTGCACTCAACGTGCTGCTCAGCGGTCCGCGCCCGCGACGTGTGATCACCGCGTCCGGTGGCAACCACGGCATCGGCGTGGCCACCGCCGCCGCGATCCTCGGCCTGCCCGCCACCGTCTACGTGCCCTCGACCGCGCCGGAAAGCAAGGCGCGGCGCATCGAGGCGGCGGGTGCCGAACTGGTCCGGACCGGCGACCGGTATGCGGATGCGGCGGCCGCCGCACATGAGGCGGCCACCGTTCCCGGCACCCGCTACGTGGAGGCCTACGACGACCCGGTCGTGATCGACGGGCAGGGCACGCTCGCCGCGGAGATCATCCGGGAGGCGCCGGAAATCGACTCCATCGCCGTCGCCGTGGGCGGTGGCGGGCTGGCGGCGGGGGTCGCACTGGGCGGCGGCGGGCGGCTGACCGTGGCCGTGGAACCGGAAGGATGTTGTTGCCTGCACCGCGCGCTGGAGGCGGGGCATCCGGTGGACGCGGAGGCGGCATCCGTCGCATCGTCCGCGCTCGGAGCCGGACGGGTCGGCGAGGCGCCCTTCGCCGTCTTGTCGAGCCGCCCGGTGCACTCGGTCCTGGTCAGCGAGGAGGAGATCATCGCCGCGCGGGACCGGCTGTGGGACGAGTACCGGCTCGCCGTGGAGCCCGCAGCGGCGGTGCCGTTCGCCGCCTGGCTCGCCGGCCGGATCCCAGGAGACCAACCCTGCATCGTCCTCTGCGGGGCCAACGCACCCTGGACTCCCTGACACCACAGCAAGAACGCGCGCTGGGCGCTCGGCCCCCGGAACGTGACAAGGCCCACGGAAAAAGGCCTCCGTAGCATTTGCTACGGAGGCCTTGACTGTGGGCGAGGAGGGAGTTGAACCCTCACGTCCTTTCGGACACACGGACCTGAACCGTGCGCGTCTGCCATTCCGCCACTCGCCCGAGTAACTGCGACAGCCAGGAAAGCGTAGCAGGCCGTCAGAAGGGGTTTCACCGGGGGTCGTGTCCGGGGGCCCGGATGCCGATAGGATCGGGTGCGAAAGCACACGCGCAAAGGAGGCAACGAATCCCGGTGGGCCGCGTTGAAAGGTTCGATCGACGCCTGGAAAGCCTGGTGGGGAACACTTTTGCGCGGATGTTCGGCGGTAACGTCGTCACCCAGGAAGTGGCGCAAGCCCTGGAACGCGAAGGCGAGGAGAATGTTCGTGAGCTGGCCGGCGGCAGGCTGCTCGCCCCGAACCACTACGTCGTGTCGTTGGGGCCGGCCGACCATGACCGGATGGCCGGTGATGAGGAGCGCGTCACAAGAGTGCTCGCGGAAGCAGTGGCGCAGCATCTCGCCGAGCACGGCTGGGACACCTATGGTGACGTCGTAGTCTCGCTCGAGCGCAACGAGGCGCTGCATACTGGACAATTCAAGACCCGTTCATCCGTCGATCCGGACGTCAGCGCGCGTGGCGCCTCGGGTCCAGGACGGCCAGCACGACCCAGCAACGCAGGAGACCCAGCAATGAGCCAGCCCCCCGGCTACGGCCAATACGACCAGGGTGACCCGTACGGCCAGCATGGCGGCCAGTACGGCTACGGACAGCAGGGACAGCCTGGTTACGACCAGGGCGGCTACGGCGCTCCCCAGCCCGGTGGGTACGACCAGGGCGGCTACGGCGGCCAGCAGCAGCCCGGCGGCTATGACCAAGGTGGCTACGGCGCTCCCCAGCCCGGTGGGTACGACCAGGGCGGCTACGGCGGCCAGCAGCAGCCCGGCGGCTATGACCAGGGCGGCTACGGCGCTCCCCAGCCCGGTGGGTACGACCAGGGCGGCTACGGCGGCCAGCAGCAGCCCGGCGGCTATGACCAGGGCGGCTACGGCGCTCCCCAGCCGGGCGGCTATGACCAGGGTGGCTACGGCGCTCCCCAGCCCGGTGGGTACGACCAGGGCGGCTACGGCGGCCAGCAGGCCGCCGGCTACGGCGCGCCCGCGCCCGCCGGCTACCCGCCCCAGCAGGCTCCGGACCCGTATGCGCAGCAGGGCTACGCGCCGCCGGCCGTGCAGGGCGCGAACCGCCAGCTCAACGCGACGCTGCAACTCGACGACGGCTCGAACCGCACCTACTCGCTCAAGCAGGGCGGTAACGTGGTCGGCCGCGGACAGGACGCCGACTTCCGGCTTCCGGACACCGGCGTCTCCCGCCGTCACCTGGAGATCACCTGGGACGGGCAGAGCGCCACGCTCGCGGACATCGGTTCGACGAACGGCACCACCGTCAACGGCACCCCGGTCCAGACCTGGCAGCTGGCCGACGGTGACGTGATCCGGGTGGGCCACTCGTCGCTGGTGTTCCGTACCCAGGGCTGATCGGCCCGGCCACAACAGGGGCGCTTGCCCGGGTTGGCAGAGCCGCTGGGAAGCTGGTTTCCCGAGTCCCGGAAAATGGCCTTGCGGGGTCTCGTGGCGCGCACCGGTGCCGCGGGTGGGAGCACAGAAGGCGGGAGCTGACACAACAAGTGCCAGAGCTGGTCGTTCAACTCACCAGGGTGGGCTTTCTCGTCCTGCTCTGGCTGTTCGTGCTGGCCGCGTTGCGGGTGGTGCGCTCGGATCTCTACGCGGCCTCCGGGCTGAAGGTGGCGCTTCCGGGCCTGCGACGAGACAAGGAAAAGCAGCGGCCGAAGGGTTCGGGCAAAATGCCTCGCCAGCTGATCGTGACGCACGGCGCGCTGGCTGGAACCCGGATCGCACTGGACGGCAGGCCGATCACGATCGGCCGGGCCGACGACTCGACCCTGGTGATGGACGACGACTACGCGTCGACCCGGCACGCCCGGTTGTCCCTACGTGGAACGGATTGGTACGTGGAAGATCTGGGATCCACCAACGGGACCTACCTTGACCGGGCTAAGGTCACTGCACCCCTCCGAGTTCCACTCGGAGTCCCCATCCGGATCGGTAAGACGGTGATCGAGCTTCGCCCATGACACTCGTCCTTCGTTACGCGGCCCGCAGCGACCGTGGCCTGGTGCGTTCCAGCAACCAGGACTCGGTGTACGCGGGACCACGCCTGCTTGCCCTCGCTGACGGCATGGGCGGCCACGCCGCCGGTGAAGTCGCCAGCAAAGTCGTCATCGCCTCCCTCGCTCCGCTCGACGACGACGAGCCGGGCGATGATCTGCTGTCCCAGCTGAGAGAGGCTGTGGCGGGTGGCAACGCGGCGATCTCCGAGCTGGTCGCGAACGATCCTGACCTGGACGGGATGGGCACCACCCTCACCGCGATGCTGTTCTCCGGCGCGCGCATGGGCATGGTGCACGTCGGCGACTCGCGCGCCTACCTCTACCGCAACGGCCAGTTCGCCCAGATCACCCGGGACGACAGCTTCGTCAACGAACTGCTCGAACAGGGCCGCATCACCGCCGACCAGGCGGCCACCCACCCCCAACGCTCGCTGCTGCTCAAGGCGCTGACCGGGCACGAGGTGGAGCCGAGCCTGACCGTGCGCGAAGCCCGCGCAGGCGACCGGTACCTGCTCTGCTCGGACGGGTTGTCCGGGATGGTGAGCGACGAAACCCTCGCCGAGGCGATCCAGATCCCGGATCCGCAGGCCTGCGCCGACCGGATGATCGAGCTCGCGCTCAAGGGCGGCGGCACCGACAACGTGACGGTGATCGTCGCGGACGTGGTGGACGTCGACTTCGGCGAGGACGCGCCCATCGTGGGCGGCGCCGCCGGAGACGGCAGCGACGAGTACCACCAGGGCGACTCCCCCGCCGCGCGGGCCCGCGCGCTGACCGCGCCGCCCCCGCCTCCGCCGCCGCAGCTGACCGAACCCCCGCCGGATCCCAAGGCGAAGCGCCGCAAGCGCTGGCGCTGGATCGTCGGCATCTTCCTGGTGCTGGTGCTGCTGGCCGCGGGCGGGATCGCCACGCGGTACTTCGTGCTCAGCCAGTACTACGTGGGCGAGGGTGCCGGCAACGAGGTCGCGATCTTCCGTGGGGTGCCGGGCAGTGTGCTCGGCATCCAGTTGCACCAGCAGGCCGAGGGCTCCTGCCCGCCGGGCGGCTCGATGTGCGACGTGCTCACCGTGCCGCAGCTGCAGCAGGACGCGCAGAACGCGGTGCGCAACGGCGTGAAGAAGGACAGCCTGCAGGCCGCCCGCGACTACATCAACAACTTCCTGCGGTACAAGACGCTCAAGGACTGCACTTCCCAGCAGACCGGCGGCGATCAGCAGCCGACCTCTGCGTCGGCCGGCGCGCAGGCGGGGAGGGACTGCTCGACAACCTCGCTCCTGCCGGGCGGCGGCGGTTGATGAGCCAGCCTTCACCGCCCGACGCGGCGTCGATCTACCAGACGAACCCGCAGCGAGAGCTCCCGACGCGGCGAGGGACCGAGCTGGCCATGCTCGGCTTCGCCGCGTTCATTGTGACCTGCGCCTTCGTCCTGGTCCAGGCCAATCAGGAGCAGGAGCTTTCGTTCTCCATCATCTGGTACGGCCTGGCCTACCTGGGACTCTTCTCGGTGGCGCACTTCGCGGTGCGCCGCTGGGCGCCCTACGCCGATCCGCTGATCCTGCCCACCGTGGCCCTGCTCAACGGCCTCGGCCTGGTGATGATCTACCGGGTCGACCTGGCGCTGGCCGAACGCGCCACGCAGAGCGGCGACACCTACAGTTCGGCCGCGCCGAAGCAGGTGCTGTTCACCGCGCTGGCGCTCGCCCTGTTCCTGGCGGTGCTGATCGTGGTGAAGGATCACCGGACGCTGACCCGCTACGGCTACATCGCGGGCCTGGTGGGCCTGTTCGCGCTGATACTGCCCGCGATCCTGCCGAGCTCGCTGTCGGAGGTCAACGGCGCGAAGGTGTGGATCAAGCTTCCCGGGGTGTCCATCCAGCCCGGTGAGTTCGCCAAGATCCTGCTGATGGTGTTCTTCGCGTCCTTCCTGGTGGCCAAGCGCGACCTGTTCATGGTGGCGGGCCGCAAGCTGCTGGGCGTGGAACTGCCTCGCGCCCGTGATCTCGGTCCGATGCTGATCGCGGTGCTCGCGGCGGTCTGCATCCTGATGTTCGAAAAGGACCTCGGACAGTCGCTGCTGCTCTTCGGCATCGTGCTCGTGATGATCTATGTGGCGACCGAGCGCGGTATCTGGGTGATCGTCGGCCTCGGGTTCTTCGTGGTCGGCTGTGTCATCGCCTACAACATGTTCACCCACGTCGAACAGCGGGTCGCCAACTGGATCGACCCGCTCGCCACCTACTACGACGCGGGCGGCGGGTACCAGATGGCCCAGGCCCTCTTCGGTCTGGGCACCGGCGGTGTGGGCGGCACCGGTCTCGGCGCGGGCAGGCCGGACATCGTGCCGGAGGCCAACAGCGACTTCATCACCGCCGGCCTCGGTGAGGAACTCGGCTTCATCGGGCTCGCCGCGATCCTGATGCTGTACCTGATCCTGGCCACCCGCGGGATGCGCAGTGCCCTCGCGGTGCGCGACACCTTCGGCAAACTGCTCGGCTGCGGCCTGTCCTTCGCGATCGTCATGCAGGTGTTCGTGATCGTCGGCGGCGTCACCAAGCTGATCCCGATGACCGGTATCACGACCCCCTTCCTGTCCTACGGCGGCTCTTCGCTGCTGGCCAACTACATCCTGGTGGCGCTGCTGCTCCGCATCTCCGATGCGGCCCGCCGACCGGCGCAGAAACCGCGACCGCGGCCTCAGCAGCAGGCGCCGCTGGCGGAGGCGCACACGGTGCTGGTCCAGCGGCCGCCGGTGACCGGACCCGAAACGGGGACCCAGGCATGAACAAGCCCATGCGCCGCGTCGGCATCGCCATGCTGGTCATGGTGGTGCTGCTGCTGGCCAACATCACCTACATCCAGGTGGTCAAGGCCGACGACTACCGCACGGACTCCCGCAACCAGCGGGTGCTGCTCGACGAGTACGCGCGGCAGCGCGGCAGCATCGTGTCGCAGTTCGACGGCCAGGTGCTGGCCGACGTGACGGCCACCAACGACAAGCTCAAGTTCCAGCGCCGCTACCTCAACGGCCCGATGTACGCCCCGGCCACCGGGTACTACTCGGTCCGCTACGGATCGGCGGGCCTGGAGCGCGCCGAGGACGACATCCTCAACGGTTCCGACCCGCGCCTGTTCGTGCGCAGGCTGTCGGACATGGTCACCGGGCGGGACCCCCGCGGCGGGAACGTCCAGCTCACCATCAATCCGGTGGTCCAGCAGGCGTTGTACAACGCGATGATGTCGCACGGCTACACCGGTGCGGCCGTGGCGATGAACCCGAAGACCGGCGAGATCCTGGGCATGGTGTCCACGCCGTCCTACGACCCGAACCCGCTGACCTCGCACGACGGCACCGAGCAGCAGCAGGCCTGGAGCAACTACACCAAGGATCCGAAGAACCCGATGCTGAACCGGGCGATCTCGGAGACCTACCCGCCGGGCTCGACGTTCAAGCTCGTGGTCGCCGCGGCCGAACTGGAGAACGGCGCAAGCCCGGACACCCCGGTGAGCAACGCTCCGAACGTGACCCTGCCGGGGACGAGCACCACGCTGGAGAACTACGGCGGCGAGGTCTGCCCTGGGACGACGTTCAAGGATGCGCTCGCGCACTCCTGCAACGTCCCGTTCGCCACCTTCGCCGGCCAGCTCGGCGCCGACAAGCTGCGCGCCACGGCCGCGAACTTCGGGATCGGCATGACGAACCTGGCGATCCCGCAGAAGGTCGTCGCCTCCAGCCTCGGTGACCTGGACTCGACCGCCGCGCTGTACCAGAGCGGCATCGGCCAGCGTGACGTCCGGCTGACCCCCCTGCAGGACTGCCTGCTCGCCGCGACCGTGGCCAACGGCGGGATGGCGATGAAGCCGCAGCTGGTCAAGAAGCTGCTCGCACCGGACCTGTCCGACCTGGAGGGCTTCACGCCCGAGGAGCTGACCGGCAAGCCGGCGCTGTCGGCGGCCAACGCCGAGATCCTCAAGCAGATGATGGAAGCCTCGGAGGACAACACCAAGGGCCTGGGCAAGCGAGCCGACATCAAGATCGCGTCGAAGACCGGCACCGCGGAGCACGGCACCGACCCGAAGAACACCCCGCCGCACGCCTGGTACACCGCGTTCGCGCCCGCCGACGCCCCGCAGATCGCGGTCGCCGTGGTCGTCGAGTCTGGCGGTAACCGTGGCCTGGAGGCCACCGGTGGCACGGTGGCCGCGGAGATCGGCCGGGCCGCGATCAACGCCCAGCTCGGGGGTGGATAGCGGATGCTGTCCACGGGTCAGCTGGTGGCCGAGCGTTATCGCTTGGTCAGCCGGATCGCCGTCGGTGGCATGGGCGAGGTCTGGCAGGCCAGCGATACCCGCCTGGACCGCACCGTCGCGGTGAAGGTGCTCAAGGCCGAACTGTCCGGAGACGCCGAATTCCTGCACCGCTTCCGTACCGAGGCGCGCACCACCGCGTCGCTGAACCACCCTGGAATCGCGGCGGTCCACGACTACGGTGAGAGCGTGGCCGCCCCGGAGACCGGCAACGATCATTCGATCGCCTACCTGGTGATGGAGCTGGTCGAGGGTGAGCCGCTCGCGGCGATCCTGGCCAGGGAGGTCAGGCTGCCCGCCGACCGGGTGCTGGACATCCTGGAACAGGCCGGTCACGCGCTGCAGGCAGCGCACGAACGCGGGTTGGTGCACCGCGACATCAAGCCCGGCAACATCCTGGTCACCCCGGGCGGGCGGGTGAAGATCACCGACTTCGGGATCGCCAAGGCGGCCCACGCCGCCCCGGTGACCCGCTCGGGCATGGTGATGGGCACCGCGCACTACATCGCGCCGGAGCAGGCGCTCGGCCACGACGCCGAGCCGGCGAGCGACGTCTACTCGCTGGCGGTGTGCGGCTACGAATGCCTGGCGGGCCATCGGCCGTTCCTGTCGGAGCATTCGGTGACGGTGGCCATGATGCACATCCGGGATCTGCCGCCGCCACTGCCGCCCGACGTCCCGCCGGGGGCAAGAGCCCTGGTCGAGACCACCCTGGTGAAGGATCCGCGGCGGCGTTACCAGAACGGTGGGGAGTTCGCGGCCGCCGTGGCGGCGGTACGGGCGGGCAGGCCCTTGCCTGCCCCCTCGGGTCTGGTTCAGGCTTATCCCCCGAGCCCCCCGGCGGCACCGATGGTGCCGGGGGGTCCGGTGGGACCCGTGTCGCATCCGGCGATGCAACCGGTCGCCCCGCCACCCGGCGCGGTGCTGCCGATGCCGGTACCGCCGCGCCGCCGCAACCTCACGGCGCTGTGGGTGGTGCTCGCCGTGCTGGTGGTGGGCCTCATCGTGGCGGCGTTGGTGCTGTTACCGGGGTGGCTGAAACACCAGTCCCCCGCCGACGGGCCGGGCCGGGTCGGCACCAGTGACACCTTGCGCGGCCGGGGGCAACCGCCTCCCACCGCACCGAGCAGCTACAGGGCATGATGAGTACATCTTGGACGGAAACGGTATGGAAGAGGCGACCTCAGTGCTCGCGGTGAGCACCACTCCCCGGGAGTGGGCCATCGGCGCCCGACGGCGTTCAGGGCTGGACCACCCGCACCCGCGTGCGCGTTTTGAACGATTCTGACGGAACGGAACGGCTTTCCCCGATGAGCGCACCCCAAGTTCTGTCCAACCGCTATGAGTTGGGCGACACGCTCGGCTACGGCGGCATGTCCGAGGTCCACCACGGCACCGACATCCGGCTCGGCCGCGAGGTGGCGGTGAAGATCCTGCGTGCGGACCTGGCACGGGACCCGCAGTTCCAGGAACGCTTCCGCCGCGAGGCCCAGAACGCGGCGGCACTGAACCACCCCGCGATCGTGGCCGTGTACGACACCGGTGAGGCGCAGACGGAGTTCGGTCCGCTGCCCTACATCGTGATGGAGTACGTCAGCGGCCGCACCCTGCGTGACATCGTCAAGACCGAGGGTCCGATGTCGCAGAAGCGCGCGATGGAGGTCATGGCCGACGTCTGTGCCGCGCTGGACTTCTCGCACCGCCATGGCATCGTGCACCGGGACGTCAAGCCCGCGAACGTGATGATCACCGACCACGGCGCGGTCAAGGTGATGGACTTCGGCATCGCGCGGGCCATGCACGACGGCCAGGCCGCGATGACACAGACGGCCGCGGTCATCGGGACCGCTCAATACCTGTCACCGGAACAGGCGCGGGGTGAGGGCGTGGACGCGCGGAGCGACGTCTACGCGGCGGGTTGCGTGCTCTACGAGCTGATCACCGGGGAGCCGCCGTTCACCGGTGATTCGCCGGTGGCGGTGGCCTACCAGCACGTCCGGGAGGACCCGAAGGCCCCGTCCTCGGTGAATCCGGCCGTCTCGCCGGAGCTGGACGCGATCGTGCTCAAGGCACTGGCGAAGGGCCCGGCGAACCGGTACCAGTCGGCCGCCGAGATGCGCTCGGACATGGTGCGCGTGCTGTCCGGCCAGCGCCCGTCGGCGCCGATGGTGATGACCCCCGACGAGCGCACCCAGGTGATGGACGAGGGCGGCCCGGGGCACGCGGGGGACTACAAGGAGTACGCGGCCGCGCCGGGGGACGACGCGAAGAAGCGGCGGCGCGTCCGGCTGTGGACGGCCGCGATCTTCGGCGTCATCGCCCTCGGGCTGGTCGCGTTCATCCTGTGGGTCAACAATGCCTTCGACACGAAACCGGCCACCGCGGTCGTACCCGACGTACGCAGCCTGCAGACCAATCTCGCCGTGGACACGCTGCACAACAAGGGCTTCAACAAGGTGACCCTGGTGCCGGTGGTCTGCAAGATGCAGCCCGACCACCAGCAGCCGTGCACCGCCGACGACGAGGGCAAGGCGCTGTCCACCGACCCGGCGGCCGGGGCTTCGGTGAATGTGACCACCGAGATCAAGCTGCGGGTCGGCAAGGCGCCCGGAAAGGTCGCGGTGCCGGACCTGACGAGCGCCCCGTACCGGACCGAAGCGGAGGCGCAGGCGATGCTCACCGCGGCCGGGCTCTACGCGGACCCGAACGTCACCTACGTCGACGTCAACGACCCGAACCTGTACGGCAAGGTCATCAGGCAGAACCCGGCGGGCAACTCGCAGGTCGACGAGGGCAGCACGGTGAGCCTCACGGTCGGCAACACCAAGAACATGATCGCGGTCACCGACTACACCGGCCAGCAGGTCGGCGTGGCCGAGGCCGGCCTGAAGGCGCTCGGGTTCAAGGTCTCGAAGCAGACGCAGGCGGCGGCCGATCCCGCGGGCACCGTGGTCAACCAGCGGCCGAACGGCGGACAGCAGGCCGAGGGCAGCACCATCACGCTCTACGTGTCCGATGGTTCTCTGGCGCTGATCACCATGCCGAACCTGGTCGGGAAGAGCCAGACGGACGCGGAGAACGCGCTGGCCCAGGCGGGCTGGACCGGACAGCTGAGCTACCAGGTCGACAAGGTGACCAACCCAAGCCTGCAGGGCACCGTCACCCGGACCTCCCCACAGGCCGGAGCGCAGATCCAGAAGACCCAGGCGATCACCATCTACCTCGCTGAAAGCGGCAGTGGCGGGAGCAGCAGTTCGAGCAGCGCCACGTCGAGCAGGGGAGGCTTCCTTCCCCCGGGCGGCGGCGGCAATGGCGGCTGATCGGTCGTGACCGAAAGGGCCAGGGCGTGCTCGCCCTGGCCCTTTTCGTTTGTGCGCCTCAGGCCCGCCGCCGCAGCAGCAGCGCGGCGACCGCGGTGACGGCGATGGCCAGCGCGGCCAGGGAGCAGCCCAGTCCGGTGAGCACCGGTCCGAGCAGGGACCCGCCGGGCGACATGGTGTTCGACATGGCGCGCAGCATCGGGTTGATCAGTGGCAGCCAATGGAGCAGGAAGACCGCCATCAGCGCCGCCAGTGCGACAAGGACCGTGTAGCCGATGCGGGGCACGAGCAGCCGGGAACAGGACAGGCCGACGGTGATCCCGGTCAGTGCCGCGGCGAGGTGTGCCAGAGCCCCGATGCCCAGCGCGGCAGGGGCGAACCCGCCGAACGCGATCGCCGACCAGACCAGGGACACCGCGGCCAGCCCGCCGCAACAGATCAGTACCGAAGCCGCCGCTCCGCCGACCAGGCGGACCGGCCCGGCGTGGGTCAGTGTGATCAACCGCTGGACCGGATCCTCGGTGTCGACCAGTGCGATGGCCAGCCAGCAGGCGATCACCGTGAGCGCGCCGCACGACACGGCGTACTGCGGAATCTGCGGAGCTCCGCGGTCGGTGTAGAGCACGCCCATGACCAGCAGAAAGGCCAGCACGGGCGGCAGGTAGCGCTGCGAATGCCCCAGCAGGGCCAGCTGGTAGCGGATCACCGAACGCTCGGGCTTCCCGTGGCGGCGGTGCTGTCGTCGGCCGTGCTGTCGAGCTTGAACACGGACCATCCCCGCCGCAGTGCCGACAGCAGCACCGCGTCCGACTGGTCCCGCGCCACGGTCAGTTCGACCTCCCCGGCTTTCCTGGCCACCTCGATCACCCCGGGCTCGTCCCGCCAGTCGTCGGCGCCCTCGCCGCGGAGGACGATCCGCACGGCCCGCTCGTCGCCGGGCGTGGGCGGTAACGCCGGTCGCAGCGAGCCCGCGACAAGCTGGGACACGCGCGTCGCACACGCGCGCGCATGATCCAGCCGGTGCTCGGTGAAGACCACGGCCGCGCCGCGTTCGCGGCTCTCCGCGAGGAGCTCGGCGAGCGCACGGTGCGCCGCGGGATCCAGCCCGGACCACGGCTCGTCCAGCACGAGCAGCTCGGGCTCGGTCAGCAGGGCCTGGGCGAGCGCGACCTTCTGGGCGTTGCCCTTCGACAGGCTGCGGATCGGGGCGCCGGGACCGCCCACGAGCGCGAGCCGGTCCAACAGCTCGACGGCACGTGCGGACAGGTCACCAGCACGGGGCCCACCGCGGATCCGGCCCAGGTGCCGCAGGTAGCTCACCGCGGTCATGCGGGTGGCGGCCGGAAAGCGGTCGGGCACGTACCCGACCGACGGGCTGCCGTCGACCACTCCGGCCGAAGGCGCCGAAAGCCCGGCGAGAATGCGCAGCAGGGTGGACTTCCCCGAACCGTTGGTGCCGACCACGCCGAGCACCTCGCCGGGCCGGATCTCCAGGTTCACCCCGGTCAACACGTCCGGCCCCGCGCCATAGCGCTTTCCGACCGCGCGCAGCCGGAGCAGCGGGGTCATGCCACAGCGGTCTTGCGCAGTGCCTCGACCTCGGTGACCAGCGCGTCCACGACCGCCCGTGGCACCGGATGCCCGGCCCCGGCCATCCAGTTCGCCAGCATCAGGTGCCCGCGCTCGGTCAGCACGGATTCCGGGTGGAACTGCACCCCTTCGACCGGCAACTCCCGGTGCCGCATCGCCATCACCACTCCGGATTCGGTCCGGGCGGTGACCTCGAAGCAGTCCGGCACGGTCTCCGGCAGCACGGTCAGCGAGTGGTAACGGGTCGCGGTGAACGGGTTGGGCAGGCCGGCCAGCACACCCTTGTCCTCGTGGAAAACCAGGCTGGTCTTGCCGTGCAGGAGTTCGGGCGCACGGTCCACGGTGCCGCCCCAGGCGACTCCCATCGCCTGATGCCCGAGGCAGACACCGAGCACCGGGGTGCGGGTGTCGGCGCATCGGCGCACCACGTCGATGCTCTGACCCGCTCGCTCGGGTGTGCCCGGCCCCGGCGACACCAGGACGCCGTCGAACTCGGTGATGCGCTCGATGTCCACCTCGTCGTTGCGCCAGACGGTGCAGTCGGCACCGAGCTGGGCCAGGTACTGCACCAGGTTGTAGACGAAGCTGTCGTAGTTGTCGACGACGAGGACGCGCATGGCCACCAGACTACCGGGGCGGGCTTACTGCACCGAGACGTTATTGAACGGCAGCAGCGGGTCCAGCCACGGGAACACCACGAAGAGCAGCAGTGCCACCACGCCCGCGACCAGCACGATCGCCAGGAAGAGCTTCGCGGCCACCGGCCCGGGCAGGTACCGCCAGATCCAGCCGTACATCTATCCCTCCCCGAGGGCTTGCAGCAACTGCGCGTAGGTCGCGCCGTTCCCCTTCGGGTACTGGTTGGTCAGCACCGCGTGCACGATGAGCCGCTGCCGGTCCGAGAACTGGGGGTGGCAGGTGGTCAGCGTGAGGAGCGCGACCTGCTGTGCGGGCGGCAGCAGGTCGGGGGCCCGGTGCGGCACCGGCGCGATCACCGTGACCTGGTCCGGGGTCACCACCTCGCGCCCCACGGTCTGGCCGTAGGGCCCGCCGTCCGGGGCGTTCGTCCGCAACGTGCTGACCCGCTGGCACTTCGGATCGCGCCCCTTGCCGGTGGCCCAGCCGGCGATCTCGTCGGCGTGCGGCAGCACGCGGTACACGAAGAAGTCGGTCTGGGTCTCGACGACGATCGCGTCACAGGAGCTCAGCAGGTCGAGGTCGTTGAACGGGGCGCCCTTGCCGACCCGGTGCCCGGCGACGGCGAAGTTGCCCGGCTCGCCGGGCAGTGCGGTGCCCTTGTAGTGCCCCGGCCCGACCTCCAGCGACTTTTCGTCGGTCCCCTGCTGGATGGTGAAGTGGTAGTCGGCGCCGAAGGTCGGGATGTAGATCTTGGCGAAGGCCTGGCCGTCGATCAGCTCGGGATGCAGCTCACGCCCCTTGGCCCAGTCGCCTTCCAGCGTCGAGGCGGCGTCGGCCTGCTTGCCCGCGGAGAACAGGTCGGTCACGTACAGCTCGTAGACCACGAACAGCAGGACCACGAGCCCCGCTGTGATCAGCAGCTCGCCCAGGGTGCGCACGGTCTTCCTGCCACGGCCGGGCGACGACTTCGGCGGCGGTGCTTGCAGTATCGCCACGCGCGCTCCTCTCGTCAGCTCGCTTACGTTAACGTGTGGAGCCAGCGGTGGGTGCGCGCAAAGACGCTGTGCATCCCCAGTTCACCCGAGCGCGCGAGGTTCCGATGCCCAAGTCGAAGGTCCGCAAGAAGACGGCGTACACCCCGCCTGCCGACCGGCGCACCCCGGTCAAGGTGCGCGCAGCGGGGCCGTCCCATCCGATCTACAAGATCGTCATGTTCGGGCTGATGCTGATCGGCCTGGCCTGGCTCGTGGTGAACTACATCGCCGCGGACAAGATCGGTTTCATGTCCGATCTCGGGAACTGGAACTTCGCGGTCGGCTTCGGGCTGATGATCACCGGCCTGATGATGACCATGCGATGGCGCTGACGGTCGCGGAAATTACTCCGAACGGCCTCTTGACGGCAAATGACACGGCTGTAATTCATCCCCACTGTGGATAACCCCTGTGGATAACTACACGGCACACTGGGCTCCGCAGCCGGCTCTCGTCGCCCTCGGCTGGCTGGCCGCTGCCGCTGCACTCGCGGGCGCCGTGCTCTACGCCGACCCGCGGGGTGCCCTGCTGCTCGGCGTCGCCGCGATGGTGCTGCTGGCGCTGTCGGTGCACGGCTCGGTGGTCAGGCCCCGCCTCGCCGCCGACCCCCGGGGAGTCCGCGTGCGCACCGCCCACGGCGCTCATGAGTTCACCTGGCCGGAAACACGGACCACGCTGCGCACCGCCAAACGCCTCGGCCGGGACAGCACCACGCTGGAGATCTCCGCGGGTGACCACCTGTTCGTCTTCGGCAGGCTGGAACTGGGCGCCGATCCGCGCGAGGTGCTCGACGCACTGGCGAACCTGCGGGGCTGATCCCCGCTCCCGGTCAGCCGGGCGTGCAGACCAGTGCCGCCTGTGCGTCGGGCCCGCACATCACCCCGGCGAGCTGCGCGTCCCGGTGGACCACCAGCGCCACCGCCACTGCCACCACCACCAGCACCCCGGCGGCCTGCCACCACACCCGGTTCTTCTTCGGTGCGTACACCAGCACCGCGATGACCACCAGGCCGGTGAGGAAGCCGCCGAGGTGCTCCCAAACCGAAATCTGCGGCACTCTCAGCGTGATGACCGCGTTCAGCCCGACGGTGACGATGATCGGCATCGGGTTGAGCCGCATCCGGAGCACGACCACGAGAGCCCCGGCGAGCAGCCCGAAGATGGCTCCGGAAGCCCCCGCCGTCGCCCCGTTCGCATCACCGAAGGCGTACACCGCCGCGGCCCCGCCGAGCAACGAGACGAGGTACAGCACGAGGAACCGGGCCTTGCCGAGCAGAGGCTCCAGATCCCGCCCGAGCACGAGCAACGCGACCATGTTCGACAGGATGTGCAACGGGCCGAAGTGCAGGAAGCCACTCGTGACCAGCCGCCACCACTGGTCCGCACCCGCGATCGCCCTCGGCCACAGCACCCAGTCCCCGAACAGGGCGGAGCCCTGGTTGTCCACCAGGCTGTTCGCCTGCACCACGGTGACCACGAACGCCAGCAGGTTCAACCCGATCAGCACCGGGGTGACCACGGGCATCCCCGACGACCGCGCCCCGACCAGAGCCTGGGGAGACACCGGCCGGGCGGCCCGCGCCTGCCGGTGGCTCACCGCGGCGCAGTCGACGCAGTGAGAGCCGACGTCGGCCTCACGCAGGCAGTCAGGACAGGCAGGCCGGCCGCAGCGCGTGCAGCTCAGACCGGTCTGCCTGTTCGGGTGCCACCAGCAGCCCGGCAGGGCCGGTGCCGGGGGATGAGCGTTGGGAGGCTGGTTCACAATGCCTCCAAACTACCCGCCCGAAACGACTCAGCGCTCGATGTCGATCTTCTCGATGACCACCTCGTTGATCGGGCGGTCGGCCACCCCGGTGGCGGTGTTGGCGATCGAGTCGACGACCTGGCGCGACGCCTGGTCCGCGACCTCACCGAAGATCGTGTGCTTGAAGTTCAGGTGCGCGGTCGGCGCGACCGTGATGAAGAACTGGGAACCGTTCGTGCCCGGTCCCGCGTTCGCCATCGCCAGCAGGTACGGGCGGTTGAACTGCAGTTCCGGGTGGAACTCGTCGGCGAACCGGTAGCCGGGGCCGCCACGGCCGGTGCCCGTCGGGTCCCCACCCTGGATCATGAAGCCGGAGATCACCCGGTGGAAGACGGAACCGTCGTAGAAGGGCCCCGAGGAGTCCCCCTTGGCGTTGGGCTGGCCGTACTCCTTCGTGCCCTCCGCGAGGCCCACGAAGTTCTTCACCGTCTTGGGCGCGTGATCAGGGAAAAGGTTCAGCCGGATGTCCCCGTGGTTGGTGTGCAGCACCGCCTGGAGCTTGCCACCAACGAGGGATTCGTTGCTCTCACTCACGCCTCTCATCGTGCCATCCACAGCGCGATCGGCCGGAGACGGGCAGGATAGGGGACGGGGTAACCACCGGTTGAACAACGATTGACGAGGTGAAGGCCATGACCCGAGCAACGGACTCGGTCGGCGAGTCGGTCCGGACCGGCTTGCTGGGCCTGCGTAAACGCGCCGTCGAGGCGGGTAAGGCGGGGGCCGAGGCCACCGTCCGCGTCGCGCAGGTGGCCGCGGAGAGCACCGAAGGGGCCCGTAAGGAGGCGGCGAAGCGAAGCCGTCAGGCCACGGCGGACCTGGCCCGCAAGTCCGGCCAGACCCGCAAGGAGCTCGCCAAGGCAGGTAAGCAGGCGCGCAAGGAGGCGGCCGAACGGCTCGCCGAGATGCGCAAACCGGGCCGCAAGGCCCGCAAGGCCGCGCTACGGGCCGCCAAGGCGGCAGGGGAATCGAAGCGCAAGGCCAAGCGCGATTTCAAGATCGCGAAGAGGGACTTCAAGGCCGCACTGGCGGAGGCGAAGCTGGCGGCCAAGGGTGGCAGGCGCCGCCGCCGCTGGCCCTGGCTGCTGGGCATCGCCGTGCTCGCGGGCGGAGCGGCCTACGCCGCCCTGCGCCCGAAGCCGCAGCCCCCGGTCGCGGCTGAGCCGCCACGCACCGGCACGACACCGAAGGCCGAAACGGCGCCGAGCGCGAACGGCCAGCAGACCGCACAGGCGGCGTCTTCGGCTCAGCACCGCAAGGCCTGAATCCGGCCGAGACAGTCTGAAGGCCACCATCCCGGCGAACCTGCCGCGATGGTGGCCTTCGGACTGACGGGACCGGGATCAGGCGGTCGCCGCGTGCTTGTCGATCAGCTTGCCGAGGCGGGGAAGCGCTTCCTCGACGTTCTTCTTCCCGTTCGGGCGCAGCTTGCTGTAGACCTTCTTGATGCTGTCCCGGGAGGTCTGCTCCGCACGACCGTCGGTGACGCTGAGCAGCGCGTCCGCGGCCTCGTCACCGCGGCCCGCGAGGTAGCCACCGAAGTCGGTGCCACCCGTGGCCTTGTAGTCGGCGTAGAACGGCTCGAGGGAGGCAGCGAAATCGTCGAGCAGGCTGTCGACCGCCGAGCCGATGATGCCCGGCTTGATCTTCTTGACGGCCGCGAAACCAGTCTTGATCACGGCACCCGAAACGCCGCCCTTGTCCGCGACCTCTTCGTCGACCAGGTTCTCCAGGTCGGCGACGACGGCCGGACGCCTGCCGGAGTCGAGCAGGATTGCCTTGAGGGTGTCAGCCACGGATGTTTCCTTCTTTGCTTTGAGGTACACGGATTGCCTGCGGCCCTTGGCACACCGACCCCGGGTGCTGGTCCTCCCCGGCTGCAGGTGGCGATCAGAGTAGTACAAGATCGATCGGACACTTCAGGCCGTCTGCGTTAGAGGCCCAGAGCGGAAATTGTTTGTTTCGTAACGGTTCTCGCCTTGACTGTCTGCATCTGGTCGGTGGTGACCACGACCGCCGTGCCCTGCTTCGCGACCGCGTACACCGCACCCCCGTCCATCTGCTGGTATCCGCCCTGCCAGCCGGGGGGATCGGTCGCGGGATTGCTGGTGTCCACGGGCGCCACGTGGTCCACCAGAGCGGTGGCCACGGCCGGTTCGCCGACGTAGATCCGCACGGTCAGCTGGAGCTTGCCCGCGCGGTCGTAGAAGAAGCACGCCGGATGGGGCCGGTCGGCGGAGAGCTTCACCACCGACACCCGCTGCCCGTTGGCCTGAGCGGCGAAGTCGGTGGCGAGGTAGGGGCACGGACCGGCGGCCACCGGCTGCGGATCGGGCGGCAGCGGAGGGGCGGCCGTGGTGCTGGCGGTGGTGATGGCCGGCGGCGGCGCGCTGGACGAGGACGGCTTGGCGACCGGCGCGGGGCGCTGGGAGCAGCCGACCGCGCCCAGGCCGGTGACCAGGGTGAAGGTTGCGAGAACGAGCACGACTCGACGCATCGGGCACAGTGAACCACGCCCCAAGTCGCTGGACTATTGGTCTAGATATCCGACATACTGTCCAAGTGACCGTGACTCTCGACGACGTCCGCGCCGCCGCCCTGCGGCTGACCGGCCAAGCGCACCGGACTCCCGTGCTCACCTCCCGCACCCTGGACGAGCGGGCTGGCGCCGAAGTCTTCCTAAAGTGTGAAAATTTTCAGCGGATCGGGGCGTTCAAGTTCCGTGGCGCCTACAACGCGCTGTCGCAGCTTTCCCCGGAGCAGCTCGCGCGCGGGGTCTGCGCCTATTCCTCGGGCAACCACGCACAGGCCGTCGCGCTGGCCGCATCGCTGCTGGGCAGCAAGGCGACCATCCTGATGCCGATCGACGCGCCGGAGTCCAAGGTCGAAGCCGTGCGCGGCTACGGCGCGGACATCCGCCGGTTCGACCGGTACACCGAGGACCGGGCCGCCCTCGCCGCGGACCTCGCCGAGCAGCACGGTTTCGCCATCGTCCCGCCCTACGACCACCCGGCCGTGATCGCCGGCCAGGGCACCGCCGCCCTGGAGTTCGTCGACGAGACCGGACGGCTGGACGCGATGCTCGTCCCGATGGGCGGCGGCGGACTGATGGCGGGCAGCGCCATCGCCACCACCTCGCTGTTCCCGGACACGGCGATGATCGGTGTCGAACCGGCCGCGGGTGACGACCACCAGCGCTCCTTCGCGGCCGGGGAACGGGTCGACATCGGGGTTCCCCAGACCATCGCGGACGGCCTGGCCGCGCCCACCCCCGGCGAACTGACCTTCGAGATCAACCGGCGGCTGGTCGGCGAGGTCGCCACGGTCACCGACGACGAGATCCGCGACGCGATGCGCTTCCTGTTCGACCGGATGAAGATCGTCGTCGAGCCCAGCGGCGCGGTCGGCGTGGCGGCGCTGCTGGCGGGGAAGGTCCGCCTCCCCGGCCGCCGGATCGGCGTACTCCTCTCCGGCGGGAACATCGCCACCGAGCGGTTCTGCCTGCTCCTCGGCTGAGAAGTCCCTAGCGGCTCGGGAGGCCGAAGGAGTTCCAGGGCGGCTCGGGTGAGGGGGTCGCGTCGGCGTCGGTCATCGGTTTCGCCCTCCCCCGGAAGGTGATCAGGTCCTCGCCCGCCACGCAGCGGGCGGGGAACGCCGCCGAGGCCGCCCGAGCGGCCACCGCGGCGACCGGCAGTTCGACGGGCGACGCGGCCAGCACGACGTTGCCGAAACGGCGGCCTCGCAACACGCCCGGTTCGGCCAGCAGCAGCGCGTGCGGGAACACCGCCGTCACGGTGGCGACGGTGCGGCGGGTGAACACCAGGCCGGGCCCATCCGCGATATTCATCAAGTAGGTGCCCGCCGGTCGCAGCACTCGCGCCACGTCGGTGGTGAACTCGACGGTGGCGAGCCCGCCGGGCATGCGGGCGCGCTGGAACACGTCGGCCACCACGAGATCGGCGGAGTTGTCGCGCCGGGTGGCCAGCCCCTCCCGGCCGTCGGAGATCCGCACCCGCAGCTGAGGCACGGAGCGCAGGTCGAGCTGCTCTCGCACGAGCTCGATCAGCGGGCCGTCGGCGTCGAAGACGAGTTGCCGTGAGCCGGGCCGGGTCTCGGCGACGTAGCGGGGCAGCGTGCAGCCGGCGCCCCCGAGATGGACCGCTTCCAGCGGTCCCTCCCGGAGACAGTCGACGACATCTCCCATGCGCCGCACGTAGTCGAATTCCAGGTGCGCCGGATCGTCGAGGTCGACATAGGACTGTGCGATCCCGTCGACGCTGAGCAGCCACCCGCCGGGCCGGTCGGCATCGGCCAGCAACTCGGCCGTACCGAAGCGGACCGGATACTTCCCCGGCACCGGTTCGCCGCCCTTGCGCCGCTTCGCCACGCTACGGACCCGTCACGCCGTCGACCTGTTCCCTCAGCAGGTCCGCGTGTCCGTTGTGCCGGGCGTACTCCCCGATCATGTGCTGGTAGATCATACGCAACGAGAACGGCTCGCCGCGGTGGTCGAACGTGTCGTCCAGCGAGGCGTCCGCGACGGCCTCGTCGGCCAGACGCCACTCCTCGAGAAACCGCGCGTAGTCGGCCTCGGCCCGCTCGGGGTCCAGATCGTCGAAATCGGCGTCCTTGCCCTTGGCCGGGTCGTACATCGGCGGCAGTTCCTGTCCCGAGAACCGCTCCCGGAACCAGATCCGCTCGACCTTCGCCAGGTGACGGATCAGGCCGAGCAGCGACAGGCTCGACGGCGGCACGGACCGCTGAGCGAGCTGCTCACCGGTCAACCCGGCGCATTTGGCCAGCAGGGTCTCGCGTTGGAAGGTCAGGTAACCGGTCAGCAGGGTCCGTTCGGGCGCGCTGGTCGAGCCGCCCGCGCGCACCACCTCAGGAGCAGTCCATGTCATGGACAAAGCATGCCTGGCGCCGATCACCGCACGGCACCTCGGTCCGCTTCCCGCCGCCGCGGGCGGGGCACGAACACGACGGTCAGCAGGATCACGACCAGCGGCAGCAGGCTGACCAGTGCCATCGTGATCCGGACCGCGTTCGCGTAGTCGACGCCCAGTGTCAGGCCCTGCATCTGCTGGACGAGGTTCGGGTTGTAGCCGGTGTTCCCGGGGCTGTTCGCCATCGCGGCCGTCACCGCGTCCACATCGTGCCGGGCCTGCTGCGCGGACAGCGCGCGGGACTCGGCGTCGGCCAGCCACTGCCGCTGGAACAGCAGGTTGATCAGCAGGATGTAGACCGTCGGCCCCATCGCGTACCCGATCATCCCGAAGGTCGGTTGCACGGCGGTCACCGCTCCCGCCTTTTCGGGCGGGGCGTGGGACATCACGATGTCCGAGACCGGGGTGGAGGTGAGGAAGCAGCCGAGGTTGCCGAGCCAGGTGATGAGCACGAGGAGCCAGATCGCCATCGTCGGCGTGGTCGTGGCGGCCTGCACCATTCCGGCGGTGGTGAGCACGATCAGGCCCACGAGCAGCACGGGCCGTGCGCCGTACCGGCCGATCAGCCGCCCGGTGAGCACACTGATCGCGGCCAGCACCAGGGTGCCCGGCAGGTACAGCTGCCCGATCGCCCTCGCGGACAGGTTCAGGACGTTCCCGCCGAACTGGCTCAGCACCACGCTGAACCCGGCGGACAGGAAGTTGAGGGTCAGCGCCGACACCGCCGCGACCACGAAGGGTGCGACGCGGAACAGGCTCAGGTCCAGCGCCGGCCGCGGGGTCCGCAGTTCCTGGATCACGAACAGGATGAGCGCGACGGCGGCGACCAGCAGCGGTCCCCACGCGTGGACGGTGAACCCGTTCTGGAGCTCACCGACGCCGAAGACCAGGCACAGCAGCGCACAGCCGAAGAGGACGACGCCGAGGACGTCGAAGCCCGTGCCGCGCCGGACCGGCGGTTCGGCCACGTAGCGGATGGTGAGCACGAGCCCGCCCAGCGCCAGCAAGGGCGTGACCAGGAACAGGTACCGCCAGCCCATCGCGGCTACCAGTTGCCCGCCGATCAGCGGCGTCACGCCGAACAGGAAGGCGTCCGTGGCCATGAAGATGCCGAGCGCTATCGGGCGTATCTCGTCGGGTATCGCAACCCTCAGCAACGCCAGCGACAGACCGAGCAGCGCGGTGAGCGCCAACCCGTCCAGGAAGCGCGCCATCAGCAGGAACCAGTACGTCGGGGACACCGCCCCCAGCAGTTGGGCGAAGACGTTGAGGGCGAACCCGATCAGCAGCAGGCGTTTGAGCCCGAACCGGTCGCCGAGGTTCCCGATCGCCAGCACCGCGGCGGCGATGACCAGCGTCGCCAGTCCGCCGAGGAACCCCAGCTTGTCGCTGGGCACGGCCAGGCCGTGACTGACCGCGGTCAGGTTGAGGCTGAGCATCAGCGGGTCGACGGCGGTGACGGCGAAGGCGAGGCCCAGCCCCAGTACCTGGGCCAACTGCGCCCAGGTCAGCCGGGCGCGGCGCTGCCTGGTCCGGATTGCCGCTGGCATGACCTCATCGTCACATGGGAGAAGGGCCGCCGCCGGGCGCTCGGCCTCCGGGCGGTCAGGCCGCACAGGCTTGCCCGGAACTCCCGTGCCGCGCTGACCGGAGGCCTGCCCTAGCGCGGAAGACGGCCGAGATAGCGGAGCAGCGCCGCGACCTCGGCGTCTCCCGCTTCCGGCGCCAGCGCCGGCGCGTAGGCGAACCCGCGCAGGGGTTCGACGAGCTCGTCGGCCACCGGCCGGAGCGACCGGGCGAGCTCGACGGTCAGCGGCGAGTCCTGCCCCGTTGCCACGGCGATGTCCCAGGCGTGCACCGCCGCGTCGAGCGCGCAGGCTCCGGTCGCGAGCCACGGGGCCAGTGCGCCCTGCGGCAACGGGGTGGGCACCTCCGAGGCGTCCACCGGAACCGTCGCCCACGCCTTCGCCGTGACGAGCACGGCGTTTTCCACGAGGTCGACCGGGTCACCGTCGAGACGGCCGGAAGGGGCGAACGGGTTCTCCGACGGCCCGGGCTCCCCGGTGATCGCGGAGGCGTAGGCGAGCTGGTCACCGGCGGCGTGCTGAAGCACCTGCAGCACGGTCCACTCCGCACACGGGGTGGGACGGTCCCAGTCGCCCGCGCGCACGCCCCGCACCGCCGAACGCAGCGCCTCGTGCGCGGTCTCCAGGACGTTCCAGCTGTTCACGGTGGTCTCGGTCATCGTTCTGCCTTTCCGCTCTCCGTTGTCGAGATCGACACTATTCGTCGAATAGGCAGAGTTCGTTCCTAAAGAAAGGCTTCTTCAGCCGCGTTTGACCAACTCGTCCTGGTACTCCGAAGGTGCCCCGCCGGTCCAGGGCAGGACCTGGCCGAACCGGACGAGTTCGCCGTAGTGCTTCGGATCGACTTCCCCGGCGAGCACCAGGTCGAGCAGGGCGCGGGCGGCCTGCTCCGGGGTCTGCGCCTGACTGAAGTCGTCGAACCACGGCCGCGACGCGGCGGTGTCGATGAGGCCGGGACAGACCGCGGCGATCAGCGTGCCGTCCGCGAGATCGCGCTCGCGGCGCTGCGCCGCGACCGCTCGCACGGCCGCGACCTGGGCCACCTTGGACGGGACGTTGATCCAGACCGGCCAGCCCAGGGATTCGGCGGTGCCGTCGTGGATGGCCTTGCGCCAGGTTTCGACGACCTGCTCGACCTGGTCGAGGGTGGCGCCCTCGAAGAGGTGGTGCAGCCGGGGATCGAGCCTGCCCAGCATGCCCAGCGAACTGGCGACCACGAGCAGTCTGCCGCCGGGCCGCAGCACCGGTCCGAACGACCGCAGGATCGCATGTGTCCCGCCGTTGGCCACCGCGATGAAGGCGTCGGCCTGCTCGGCCTGCGACCGGTCGGGGGTGATCCGGGCCGACGCGTTCGACAGGACGATGTCCACCCCGCCATAGGCCCGTTCGAGTTCGGCGGCCATGCGTGCCACCGCGTCCGCGTCGCTGACGTCGAGCACCCGGCCCTCCACCCGGCTCTTCGTGCCGGGTGCGTTCGCGACGAGTGCGGCGGCGTCGGCGACCCGCCGTTCATCGCGTCCAGTGAGCAGAACCAGGTCCTCGGGCCCCAGCCCGGCCGCCAACCCCTCGGCGAGTGCGAAACCGAGCCCCTGGTTGGCCCCGGTGACCAGGGCGATGCGTTGCGCTGTCATGACTTCAGGTTAGGAGCGTCGCTGTCATGCGAACAGCGAAAGTTTCTCAGTCCTGGTATGCGTATGTGTCATGGACTTGGCCGATGTCTCGCCCGGCGCGCTACGGGTGTTCCGGGAGGTGACGGAACGGGGCACGCTCACCGCAGCCGCGGCCGCACTGGGCTACACACAGTCCGCGGTCTCCCGGCAGATCTCGGCACTGGAACGGGCGGCGCGGGTTCGGTTGCTGGAGCGACGGCATGACGGCGTCCAGCTGACCGAAGCGGGGCACATCCTGCTGCGGCACGCCGCGATCGTGCTGGATCAGATGGATGCCGCGGCCCGCGAACTGGCCGGCCTGCCCGCGCGGGCCGGTACGGTCCGGCTCGGCTGGTTCGCCAGCGCGGGCGCCTTCCTCGTCCCCGCTGCGCTCGCGGCGCTGCGGCGCACCGATCCGGCCATCACCGTGGTGACCCGCGAAGGCAGTACACCGTCCCTCGCCCGCGCGCTGCGGGCGGGCACGCTGGACCTCGCGGTGCTGGCCTCCGGACCACCGTTCCGCCCGCTCGACACGGAGTCGCCGCCGCTGGAGTTGCGGACGCTCACCGAACGTCCGCTGTGCGTCGCGGTCCCCGCGACGCATCCGCTCGCGCGGGGCGAAGCGGTCACCGTTCCGGAACTGCGCGGTCAGCGCTGGATCGCCGCACCGTCCGGAAAGGACGAACTGATGGGTGTGTGGCCGGGCCTGGACGATCGACCGGAAATCGTCCACACGGCACGGGACTGGCTCGCGAAGCTGCATCTCGTCGCCGCCGGTTGCGGCGTGACCACGGTGCCGGCGGGTCTCGTCTCCGCGGCCCCGCCAGGGGTGCGGATCCTGCCCGTGCACGGCGGCCCGGTGGAGCAGCGCCGCGTCGTCCTTGCCCGGCTCCCGCAACCGCCCACGGAGGCCGTGAACCGGCTCGGCGACGCCCTCCACCGTGCCGCGGCCGAGGTGTTCGCGGGGAAATAGCTCCGGAAACCCTGCCGTGCCGTGGCAGGGTTCGCGGCGATCGTCGTCGGCATGAAGACAGATCTCACGGACAAGGTGGCACTGGTGGCCGGGGGTACCCGGGGTGCGAGCAGGGCGATCGCGGTGGAACTCGGCCGGAACGGGGCGACCGTCTATGTGACGGGACGTTCCTCCGGGGGACAGCGGTCCGAGGTGAACCGGACCGAGACCATCGAGGAGACCGCCGAACTGGTCCGGCAGGCAGGCGGAACTTCGATCGCACTGCGGGTCGACCACCTGGCCCCCGAGCAGGTGCGGGGCCTCGCCGAGCGCATCGACCGCGACCACGGCGGGCTGGACATCCTGGTGGACGGCGTATGGGGCGGCGACCACCACATGGCTTGGGGGAAGCCGGTGTGGGAGCACTCGCTGGAGGCCAGCCTGCGCATGCTTCACCTCGGGATCGACGCCCATCTGATCACCGCTCACCACCTGCTGCCGCTGGTGATCCGCAAGCCCGGCGGCCTCGTGGTGGAGATGACCGACGGCACGGCCGAATACAACGCCCAGTACCGCAAGGGCACCACGTTGGCGTTCTACCTCGCGAAGGCCACGGCACACTACCTCGCCATCGGCGAGGCGGCCGAAACGGAGGTTCACGGGTGCACGGCGGTGGCCATGACCCCGGGTTGGCTGCGCTCGGAGGCCATGCTCGAAATCTTCGGGGTCAGCGAGGAAAACTGGCGTGACGCGACGGCCAAGGAACCGGACTTCGCCATCTCGGAGTCACCGGCCTTCGTCGGGCGTACCGTCGCCGCGCTGGCCGGGGATCCGGAAAAGGCGCGCTTTTCGGGGCAGACGCTGAGCAGTGGTCAGCTCGCGAAGGTCTACGGGATCACCGATGTCGACGGCAGCCGTCCGGACGCCTGGCGTTACATCGCCGAGGTGGCGGGCACCGACCGGGCGGGAGACACCACCGGTTACCGGTGACGCTCCACCATCCGCCGTGCGAGGTCCGCGAACGCGGCCCGCACGGCGGGTGGCGCGACGATCTCGACCTCCGGCCCAAGCCCGAGCAGTTGCGCGGCTGCGATCTCCGGTGTCTCCAACGCCAGTTCCACATCGGTCCACCCGTCGGCGCCTGGAGGACCAGCCTGCTCCAGCGCCTCCGCCGCGAGGCCGGCGTCGATAACCGAGGGCAACGCGCGCAGGCCACCGGGACTGAGCCGGACCCGCACCACCGTTCTGGCCAGCTCACGCTCGAACCGCGCCGACGAACGCTCCCACCAGCTCACGAGCTCGAACCCGGCGGGCCGGTCGAACCGCTCGTCGAGTTCCTCGACCGCCTCGATCCGCCCGGCACGATAGGTGCGCACCTCCTCCCCGACGGCCGCGACGAGGTACCACACCCCGGCCTTGAGCACGAGTCCCAACGGCTCCAGCACCCGCTCGACGGTCCGATCCCCGCGCCCGTAGGTGACGCGCACGCGCCGCTGCTCCCACACCGCACGGGCGACCGCCGCCAGGTGCTCGGCGTCGTCTTCGCGTCGGAACCAGCCAGGCGCGTCGAGATGGAACCGTTGCGCGAGATGCTGTGCCTGCTCGCGCAACGGGGCGGGCAGCGTCGCCGAAAGCTTCGCGTGTGCCGCCGACATCGCCGTGCCGAGCCCCAGTTCCGCCAGTGCTCGCGGCACCCCCATCGCGAAGATCGCGACCGCTTCCCGGGAGGTGAGCCCGTCGAGCCGGGTGCGCCAGCCCTCCACGAGCCGCACTCCCCCGTACCGCCCCGGCTCCGTCCACAAGGGAACGCCCGATGCCTGCAACGCCGCCACGTCACGATGCATCGTCCGCTCGGACACCCCAAGTGCCTTCGCGAGTTCGGCGATCGTCGCACTGCGGCGGCTCTGCAAGGTGAACAGCAGAGCCACCAGTCGTTCCGCCCGCATTCTCCCGATCCTGCCGCAGACGGGAATCTCCCGGCTGGTCTGCGCCTTTCACCAGACGTGTCCGCGAACGACGGAAAGAACCGCGACTTCCTCTTCCTGCTGGGCAGCGCCCGCACCGGTGGCAACACCGAGCATCTGGCCCGGCGGGCCGCCGAAAAGCTGCCGCCGGGTGCCGACCAACGATGGCTCCGGCTCCGCGACCTCCCACTGCCCGCCTTCGAAGACATCCGGCATCGCAGCGACGGTGTCTATCCGCAGCCCACCGGACACGCGAAAACCCTGCTCGACGCCACCCTGGAAACCACCGACCTCGTCATCGCCTCGCCGCTGTACTGGTACAGCGTCAGCGCGAGCGTGAAGCTGTACCTCGACTACTGGGCGGGCTGGATGCGCGTGCCTGGCCTGGATTTCCGCAGCCGGATGGCGGGCAAAACGCTGTGGGCGATCACCGCGCTCAGCGAGGAAGACCCCGCCAAGGCGAGCCCACTGGTCGACACCCTGCGCATCACCGCCGACTACCTCGGCATGCACTGGGGTGGCGCACTCCTCGGCTACGCCAACCGCCCTGGTGACATCTGGCGAGACGGCAAAGCCCTGTCGAAGGCCGACTCGTTCTTCACCAGCGACTACCTCCGTCCAAATTAGAGAAGGATCTCGTCGTGGGCGGTCGACGGCACGAGCCGCCCCTCCAGTTGTCCAGCGAGACGACCACGGCGCTACCTTGGATCTTCATCCTGATCTCGCTTGCGCCCGGGCCGTCGAGCCGGTCCTCCTCACGGCAGCCCGACCCGTCGCTACCCAACTTCCACCCGCGCGCCCCCGTGAGGTGGCGGATGAACTGCAACTTGATCTCCTCGGTGGATTGACCGTCGTCGCCTCCGACGGTGAACTCTTGTCGGCATGCTTCGTTGCCACAGTCCTCCTTGCTCTGCTCGACGAGAGTCAACGCGGAGGGCAGGGCAGGACCTCGGTTCGATCGACGTAGGGGCCAGGCATCAAGCCGACCAGGAACAGCAGCGCGGAGAACCCGAGCGAAGCCGGCCACACAGGACACCGTCACGGCGCCCGCCGACACCGTCGTCGGCCCGGAGGTGGGGATCACTTCCAACGCCGTCAGTACCGGTGTGGTCGAGCATCCGGCGAGCAGGGCTGCACCGATGGCGCCCACCAGCAACGTCCGGGCGAGCAACAACCAGCCGACCAGCGACGTGAGGGCCAGCACGCCCATGAACACGATCATGCGAAGCGCTACCGACGCCCGCTGAAATTCGCCGCATCAAAGTACGAAACACAACCCGGTGCTGGTCACCGCCCGAGTTCGGGAGATGCACACCCCGTGGGGGCTCGGCCCCACAGCGGGATGGGACACCGGGGAGATGGCCAACGGCCATCGAACAGGATCCGGGTGGAGCTGAGGGGAATCGAACCCCTGACCCCTGCCTTGCAAAAGCAGTGCTCTACCAATTGAGCTACAGCCCCGGACGCGGGCTGGCTGCCCGCGGGAGTTCAGTTGTTGTGCCCTGCGCCCGCGGCCTTGGCCGGCGCGCTGCCGTTGGACGAAACGGCCCCCAGCGGCTTCTCCGTCGGGGCGGTGGCTTCGCGCCACAGGTCAGCTTCGGCCTTGGCGTCCTTGTTGCGCTTGATGACGAACAGCACACCACCCGCGATAACCGCGAGCGCCAACAGCTTCTTCACCTGAAGCCCCTTCTCGATGTTTCGGCTGACACACCGATGCTACTGCACCCCCGTCCGGGGTGAACGCGTAGTCCCGACACCGGCGGGTAGCCCCAAAATACGGCAACAGAAGGAGATCCTAAATGACTGACCGCGAAGACCGCCAGGAAGGCATCAAGGGCACGGTCGAGGGCATCAAGGGTCGAGTCAAGGAAGCCATCGGCACGGCCTTCGGCAATGACTCGGCCCAGCGTGAGGGCCGCGCCCAGCAGGACAAGGCCGCCGAGCAGCGGAGGGTCGCCGAGAGCGAACTGGAGGCCGACCGAGCCCGCGAACGAGCACGCGCCGAAGAGGCGCGTCAGCGCGCCGAGCAATAGTGGTCCGTACTTTCGAGGTCGGCCGGGGCAGGAACCCGGCCGGCCTCCTTGGTTCCACGTGGAACCAGCATCTTCGCTGGTAGAGCCGGTTTCGTTGACCTTGCCCCAGGGGCAGGCAGCACAGTGTGCGGCATGAGGAAGGCAAGCGGGGAACTGCTGACGATCGGAGCCTTCGCCCGGGCCTCGGCCCTGTCCGCGAAGGCGTTGCGGCTCTACGACGAACTCGGCCTGCTCCGCCCGTGCACGGTGGACGAGGCCTCCGGTTACCGCTTCTACGCTCCCGAACAGCTCGAGCGGGCCCGCCTGGCGGCCTGGCTCCGGCGACTGGGGATGCCGCTGGCGCGGATCAAGGTCGTCTGCGAGCTCGACGCCCCGGCCGCGGCGGAGGACAGGAAGGAAGAACCCATGACACCGCTCGCCATCCGCTATGCCGCCCTGTCCGATCGCGGCCTTGTCCGCGCCTCGAACCAGGACGCCGCCTATGCCGGAGCACACCTGCTCGCCGTGGCCGACGGATTCGGACCGGACCTCGCCGGGCAACGCGCCAGCGCGCGAGCCGGGCCGTGCGGGAGTTGGCCGCGAGCGAGGGCGAGGCGGGGACGACGCTGACCGCGATGGTGTGGTCCGGATCGGAACTGGGGCTCGTCCACCTCGGGGATTCCCGCGTGTACCTCCTGAGGGAGGGTCGCCTGTTCCAGCTCACGCACGACCACACCCTCGTTCAGGCGATGATCGACGAGGGCCGCCTCACCGAGGCGGAAGCCGAATCACACCCCCAGCGCACCCTGCTCGTCAAGGCGCTCCACGGCCGTGGCACCGCGGAACCGGACATCGAACTGCGCGAAACCCGGCCCGGTGACCGGTACCTGCTCTGTTCCGATGGACTCCACCGCGCGGTGAGCACAGTCCACCTGACCGAGGTGATGCGCGAAGTGGCCGACCCGGGCGAAGCCGTGCGTCGGCTCGTCGACCTGGCCAATCGCCGCGGCGGTGCGGACAACGTCTCCTGTGTCGTCGCGGACGTGTGCTGACCAATCCATTGCCACGAACGGGTTCTCCCCACGGGTACGGGACCTACGCCCCTTGCCCGACCTGAGCCGGAATGTGTTCCGTGGAGGCGAGGACCGTCGAAGGAGGTACCCATGGAAACCGGAATCCTGATCAGGTGGGGCATGCCGAGGCCGGGACGGGAAAAGGAGTCCCTGAGCTTGTTCGAGAAGTCGGGCCAGTACTACCGCCGTCTCGTCACGGAAGGGAAACTGACCTACTTCGAGCCCTTCATGCTCGCGAGCGGCGACTCCGAGGTCGAGGCCGGATTCTTCATCCTCAAGGGAGAAGTGACCCACATCTTCGAACTACTGGAGGATCAGGAGTTCCGCGACCTGCTGGCGCAGGGCAGCGTGCTCGCCGAGCACTACCGCTTCGACATGCTCGCCGTCGGCGACAGCATCCGGCGGTGGCTTGACGAGTACCAACGTGCTCTCACCACCGTGGCTACCTAGCCCTCTACGGACACCCGAAGGCCGGTTCGCGTACTCCGCGGACCGGCCTTCGATTCTCCGAGTTTCCCGGCATCGACCGCCCGTGGCGTTCTAACCTGTCCCTCCTGGAGGAGGAACATCGGGCGATGCCCAATCCGCCGCGGTGCTCGACGCCGCGACCGACGGCGAAGAGCTTTTCATAGTCACGGAATACGTCCCGGGCCCCACCTTGCGTGAACAGGTGACCGGTCAAGGACCGCGCCGTGGATCAATGACGCCACCTGCGTCAAGAAAGATCCGGCGCCGCAGTACCTGGAATGGGTCCAGTGCAAGGCCAACCGGGACGCCTATGTGGTCGACTTCGAACTGGCCCAGGGCCAGAGCACCCGCGACAGTTGCCGCGACTCGTCGGTCGAGCGGGACCGTCCCGGCTACGAGGCGTTCGTCTATCAGGCGGCGTTCCCGGAGAGCGGTTCGATGAAGAGCTGGACGGACGATCGCGGCTATTGCCACACCTACTGGGACGACGACAAGTTGAGCGCGTTGCCGAGCTTCGCACCTCTGTACCCCTGGACGGCCTGACATCCACACTGTGCAGGATCGAATGGGTGGGGAATGTGCACCCCAAGATGACGGCCCAGAAGTGATCGGGAGGGCCAGACGGGGACCGAGCCGCACCGTCGGGCCTATAAACAAACCGAGCCCGTCTCCCATCAGGCCAAGATCACGACTTTCTGATCTTGCTGGACAGCCATTTCACCTGGTCAGCAACGTCCACGTTCGTCCAGGGAAGTCCGCCAGTTGCACCGGTGGTTGTCGCCCAGTTCGTCACCCCTGTCGACGAGATCGGGCACCCGTTGCAGGAGGTCAAGCAACCGCCCATTACGCGAATTGGGACGCGGGGCATCGCTTCGAACTCGTCGCGTGAGTCGTCGTTCAGCACCGTGTGCGTATCGGGTGACGGATGCTCAGCGATGGCTGGGCCCGCCGGTCAGTCGATGCCTTCGATGATGCGGAAGTCGCGCTCGACGGCGTCGGAGAGAACCATCAGCGCCTTCTGGTATGCCTCGCTCTCGTATGCCGCGACGGCCTGTTCAAAGCTGTCGAACTCGATCAGAACGACGCGTTGCGCGATTCCGGCCTCGTGGGCGACGACTCGACCACCACGGGACAGGACACGCCCGCCCCCAGCCCGGACAGCCGGACCGGCCAGCTAGTTGTAGGCAGTCAGCCTCTCAGGGTCGGAAATGGTGCGGTAGACACTGACCCAGTAGCCCTTAGCCATTGGAAACCTCCTGTTTTCGGCCGGACACGTCCGACTTCGAATTGACACTCAGATCGATCGATCCCGGCGACGGATCACCGGGCATTGAGAGGACGCGCTGATCAGGCCTGGTTCGGGTCCGCCATCCGCGGCTGCCGGTTCGCGTCCCGGCCAAGTCTTCCTCAGCGCCCTGGGCGCCTTCGGCGACGAGGGAATGTGCCGGAGACGGAAACGAAGACTTCCCAGGTCGACGATGTCGGCTATGGCGGGCATTCCAGTCCGTTCACGCATGAGGAGATACAGCCTCATCCGAACCTTGCCGGGTGTCCGCCACCCGCTGGTGCCGTCGGCGTCAACAGCATACTGAGGTCGAAGGTCCAGTGTGATGGATCCAGACGCCTCGAGCCGGGGCCCTTCCGGCCCGCACAGCGTCACGATGTACCGCATGTCTTCGATGGACATGTCGTCCAGCATGATCCACTCTAATCCCGCGCGGAGCACGATGGCCTGGGCTGTCGACTCGGCTTCCCCCTCGACGGCGATGCCCCGCGTGTTACACGCGTGCACTGCCCGCGATCGCGGCAGGCTGCCGCAGCGGACGAGTGCGTCGACGCGCTCAAGGCACACCAGACAAAGCAGGCGTTCGCGCGACGGCTGCCGGTGACCGGTGGCAGGAAACTGACCTCGTGTTCCGTCGGCCGTCAATGGCCCGGAGGCCGACCGAAACCGTGAACGCACCGCATCACGGCACTTCAGGCGCTAGTCACCCATAACCGACGAAAGCCCGTTTCCCATGATCGGGAAACGGGCTTTGACCTCGGTGGGCCCAGGAGGACTTGAACCTCCGACCTCTTCGTTATCAGGCCAAGATCACGACTTCCCTAGCTCGCTCTGCAGGACGTTCGCGCTGGCCAGTGGCGTCCGTGGGCGTCCGCGGACGTCCGTCCTTCTACGGGGTCGTTGTCGCTCACTTTGCCGCCCTCCCCAATGCTCTGACCTGGGAAAAAGGACGGCTGAAACAGTAGGGGGCTGCTTAGTGCCCCCCTACTGTTTCAGCCGTCCGTGACGCTGTGACAGGAAATTAGTGTGGGGAACTACTGTCACACCCCGGTGTCACTCCCCTGTCACACCCGTTTCCGCAGGTCAGGACCGGTTGAGTGACAGAGTGACAGGTGTGACAGTTCCGGGATGCGCCCCGGTGTGACTCCCCGGACCGGCCACGCAGCGCCGCCTACGACCCGAACAAGCGCCCCATCGCCTCAGCCTGCCGTTCCTCGGGCGGAGTCGCCAGCCTGCGAACTTCAGCGGCGTTGCACTCATCCAAGTCAAGTTCGTCAGCGGCGTATCTCCAACCGAACTTCCTGATCGCCCTGGCCCGCTTCGCCGCCATTTCCATGCGTGCTCTGTGTTCGTCGTCCTCCCAGTATCGACTATCAGCCGTCGTCTGCTGACCGTGCTTCCGATAGAGCAAGCTCGGCTCCGATATGAATTCTCCATCAGCGACAGCGTCGGCAGCCAAGACGAGAGCTATCGTTTCACCGCCCGTCAATGCGCTCCATCCCCCTAAAGCCCAGATAAGGTCAGTGCGAGCAGCGAAAGTGTTCGCTTGGACCGGAAACCGTCCTTCTTCGTGGCTCTTCAGCAAATAGCCGTCCGGAAACCTACCCGCTGGCGGATCATATGGCCCTGGCGCCGTACTGCCGTCCGACAAAAGATCCAGGCAGGCAGAGGTGCACCACGCGACCCGGCTCAACACCTCGATATCGCGCATGAGGGCACCAGGCAAAAGAACGTCGTCCGCATCCAAAGTGCGCGTCAGTGTGCCCCTTGCACGAGAAAGCGCCATCGTCCGTGCAACTGCCGCGCGTCCTGGGAGGGATGTCCCCTTCGAAATTCGCGGATCATCGGGGAGTACTGAAAAGGGCTCTCCGCTATCTCCGTCCTCTTGGAGACACCACTCCCATTCCCACCCCGGTGGCATTTCTTGCCCAACCAGAGACTCGTAAGCCTCGCGGAGATGCTGGTACCCCCCGCTATGCACGGCCGTGATGACAGTAAGCACACTAACAGTCGCCATGCGGAGAGTCCTCCCACTTTTTCAAGGGTGTGACGTAGGTGAGCGACAGACGGTCCGCCGGAGTCAAAATGTCCATAACCTCCACTGCTCGGCCATTCGTATCGTAACTCACCTTCCTAATCGGTATTACGGGAACCCCAAACGGGATGTCGTAGAGTTTGATTTCCTCATCCGTTGGCATCCGAGCCGATACGTGATCGACTATTTTTGCAACCTCGACCCCAGCAGTGTAGAGCTGATGAAGAGTTCCGCCAGGCCAAGGCTCATTGTTCGCGTCAAGTAGTGGCGGATAGTCCCTGACTATTTCGTACGGGATATACGAAAAGGTGCGACTGAACCCCTCGCCCTCACGATGCTGCCGGAGATAGGTTCTGCGGAGTACATAGTCGGATTCAGAGATACCTAAAACCTCTGCGACATCCGACGAAGGGTTTACCACTTCGTACGTTGCAGTGTCTTTACTCAGCTGAGCAACAGACACGGATGAATCAAGCTCGGCAACACCGTTTCGCCTTCGTACCTCCTCGGGGGCCCTCGCAAGCTCCTTCTCCACGTGATACCGCTCGTTGGAGCGATTGCTAGTCGTGGGAATCACGCGGACGTGTACGGGTCCGCCCCCGACGCCGCTCAGCAGTCCTTCACCCTTGAGCAGCTGGATGGCTGAGGAAATCGTGTTCTTCCCCGCGCCGAACCTCTCGCGCAACTTCTCATTCGTCGGCAGGCGAGTCCCTGGCTTCAGCTCGCCCGCCTTGATGGCGGCCCGGAGTCGGGCGGCCACCTCCTTCACGTCTGCTGGCACAAGTGCATGCTCGCACGCTGTCACGGAACGCACAAAGCATCCCGGGAAGGTCTTGACATCTTGCGAGACCTTCGGCAACACTCTTCCCAACCATCCCGGGAAGGATGGTCTAGCACGGGAAGGATGCGAGATGGGTACCGGACGGATCACCAGCCTGGAAGCGCTCGAAGCGCTGTTTCCACTGGTAGATGAGGATATTTCCGCCGTGGCGCGCGATGAGGCGATGGCTGCCGAAACCGCCGAGATCGATGCGCTAATCGAGGAAGCGGAGCGCGAGTGGATCGCCGCTGAGCGCATCGAGACGTTCCGGGTATCGCGGGACCTCACGGACCAGCGGTCCGCGCGCCGGTTGCGCCGCAGGGACGAAACCACATTGCTGCGGTCCTTGACGGTTCGCTTGGACAGTGTCGGGCCGGAGTACGGGGAGGCCGCGTGATGCGCACGCTGACCCACACCAGCAGCGGCCCGGTTCAGGCGATGGTGGAGGCCGATAGCGCCGTCACGGTCGAGGTCCACGCCGAGGAGCGGCACACCGCGGAGGTGACGCTGGAGCCGGTCGACCCTCGCGACGCCGAAACCGCCCGCCTGATCGAGAACGCCACGGCCGAGTCCAGGGGCAAGCGGTTCGTTGTCCGGGTGCCCCGGAACGGGGCGGGCGGGAACAGCATGACGGTGATCCGTTCCGGCGGTTCGGTGATCGTGTCGGGTGGCACGGTGACCGGCTCCGTGACGGGGATGGTGATTGGCAGTGGGGTGACCATCGTCAACGGCCAGGTGATCGGCGGTCAGGGCACCACGATCATCAACGGTGGTCGAGGGATGCGCGTGATCGTGCGCCTGCCGCTCGGCTCGGAGATCGAGGTGGCCACCCAAAGCGGAGATGTCACCACACACGGGCCGCTGCCCCGGGTCGAGACCAGCAGCGTGTCGGGGGATGTCCGGATCGAGCGCGCCGAGGTGGCCGAGGTTCGCACGACCTCGGGGGATGTGCGGATCGCCAGCGCGGACGCGGTGCGAGTCAACGCCGTGTCCGGGGACGTGACCGTGCGCGCCCTGGCCGGCCGCGCCGAGGTCCGCACCGTCTCCGGTGACATCACCGTGCACGCGGTGCGCGCCTCCATCGTCCGCGCCGCTGCGGTTTCCGGTGACGTGACCGTCACCGCCGACGCGGGGGTCGAGGTCGATGCGGACACCCGCACGGTGTCCGGCCGTACCCGCAACCGCCGGGGCTGGTGACCCCGATGACCGTACTGAAGGAGTGCGTTTTCTGCACGATTGTCGCGGGGACGGCACCGGCCACGGTGGTGCGGACCTGGTCGGACACGATCGCGATCCAGCCACTCGGCGGCGTCACTGCTGGCCATGTGCTGGTGATCCCCCGCACGCACGTCGCGGATGTCGGGGTGAACCCGGCGGTGTCGGCCCGCACCATGGCGCGCGCCGCCGAGCTGGCGGCCGAGCTGCCCGCGTGCAACGTGATCACCAGTAAAGGCGCCGCGGCCACCCAGACCCAGTGGCACCTGCACGTTCATGTGGTGCCGCGTGTCGAGGGTGACGCGCTGCCGCTGCCGTGGACCCCTGCGGTCCGCTGAAGGGGGCGACGTCATGCGGTTGGACCAGGACTTCGCGGGCAGCGTGCGTCTCTACCTCCCGGGCGGCACGACCTCTGGCACGACCGACTTCACGCTCACGGCCGGGCAGATCGGACCGAGCGAGATGGAGTTTTTCTCGCAGTCCAGATGCCATTGGCTGGCGGGGGCGATCAGCTGCATGACCGGTTGGGACATCGTCGGGGTCAAGCTCTGCTACCCCGACACCGGCTGGAAGCTCGTGCACAGTGCGGTGTCCGTACCGGACGGATCGGTTCTGGACATTCTCGGCCGTCGCCCCAACCCGTCCGCGCTCGTCGAGGAGTACCAGCGAGTCCACGGGCTTCCCGTGTCGCTGGCTTGGCGGCGCACCCACGAGATGTTCAACAACTACCTCACGGGCGGGGACCCGTCCCTGGTCGGCGATCCGCTGTGGTGGACCAAAACCGATGCCGACCCCCGGGTGGCGGCCCTCTACCAGCACTACGCCCGCCTGCTCATCACTCACGCCGGTTACGAGGTGCCCGAGCACTGCCGTCCCGCACCCCGCCCTGACACCAACACCACGGCCGCCACCGGGCGGCCAGCACCGCACCACAACACCACCAACAACACCACTGGAGGAACACCCGTGTCCCACGTCGACGAGATCCGCGCCATCCTCGCCGCCACCAACCAGCAGGCGGAAAACGTCTTCGCCGCGCTGGCCCAGGCCAGCCAGGACACCGACCAGATCCGCGGCCAGCTCCACCAGGTCGCCGAAGGCAGCAACCAGGCCGCCGCACAGGAAGCCCTCGGCATCTACGCGCAGCTGCGGGAGTCCTTGGACCAGGTCATGGGCCTGGTGTCCGCCGCCCGCACCTCGGTCGAGACCTACGCGGCCAGCCTGTGAGGCCCCGCATGACCCGATTCCTGATCACTGATGACCCCAGCCCGGCGGCACGTCCCGCCAAGAACCTGACCGCCGGGCCGGGGCTTCCCAACCAGACAGCAGAGGACTCGAAGGGAAGGAACCCGATGGTAGACGCGCCTCGCAAGGTGGTCTTGAGCGAACAGATGCGTAAGTGCCTGCGTGACCCGGGCGCGCGGTACCCGGTCGCGTACGGCTTCCTGCTCGATGCCATGGACAGCGTGCTGGCTGGCACCAGCGACCTGGACCGGCTCCGCGCGGTCTCTGAGTCGCTGGAGGCCGAGTTGCGGGGGGAGGCGCGGTGAGCGGGCGCCGGTACCCCTGGGACCTGCGGCCGGTGCCGTGGTCGGACCAGCCGGAGTTCACCCGGGGCATGTTCGAGGGTGTTGTCCTCTTGTCATGGGGCATCGCCCCTCGGGACAAGCTGGCCACGCGGCGGCAGTTGCGGGCGATGGGTCTTCGCCCGGGCGGGCAGGACCCGGTGGCGGTGCTCTACTTCCGCAACCGCGCGGCCTGCAAGAAGGTCTTCGCGAACCTGTACCTGATCAGCGAGGCCAAGCCGGTGCGGCCGATGACCGCGGCTCGGCGGGCCGCGCTGGACAAGGCGCTGGCCGCACGCCGCACCTGTCGGACCTGCGGCCGGGATGTCGGCTACTACATGCCGACCAGCACAAGAGAGTGCTGGGAGTGCGAGAACAGCGAGGACACCGAGCAGGGCGCGGGGGTGGCGGCATGAGCAAGGCTGGTTTTCCGGTCGTTCCGCAGAAGAACACGTTGCGGAAGGTGTTGTGGGGCCTGGTGTTCCTCGCGCTGATCGTGTGGGCGGTCAAGCACCCCTACCAGGCCCGAGACGCCATCGCCGCCGTGATGCACGCCCTGTCGGTGATCTTCTCCGGCGGTGGCCACTGATGTCGATATTCGAGGTCCTGGCCCGTTACGGCACGCTCGCGCTGCTCCGCTTCGCCGCCGCGCTGCTGCTGTTCCTGGCACTGCACCTGATCCGTATCCCGCTGGTGTTGGCCGCGGCTGTGCTGGCAGTGGCCTTGGGTCGCCTGGATCGCTACGCGACCCGGCAGGCCAGCACCAGCCCCCGCCGTCCGGTGAACGACTTCTACCCCCACACCAACACCGTTGGAGAGGAGGCGTTTCGTGTCCACGCCTGATCCCCGCCGCATGTCCACACAGGACAGCACACCCGCTTCGCTGGTGCGGGCCAGCACCCCGCCCGCGGCCGAGGTCGAGGCGATGACCGGTGGCCCGACCCGTACGGCCCGGTCGGTGTCGTGGCTGGGCTACCACCTGGGCGAGGTCGCCGGTGTCACGGTGCCGTCGCTGCTGGCGCTCACGGTGTCGCCCTGGTGGGCCACCGTGTCCGGGCTGGTGGCGCTGCTGTGGGCCGTGCACGAGTACCGCATCCACCACCACAACCGCACCGGCCACAAGCCGGGCCAGGAGGTGACCCGATGAGCACGACGACCCCGTTCCCTGAGCCCACCCCCGACGAGGTCCAGCGCGGCCTGACCGAGCTGGAACAGCACCTGGCTACCCACGCCCCGACCGACCCCGGGTCCGCCCGGGTGGTCGAGCCGGTGCAGGGGGAGACCAAGCGTGTGGCCACGCTGCGCGCTGAGGTGGCCGAGGCGCACCGACTGCTGGCGTTGCAGGACGACGAGGCGCCGTTGCTGGTGGAGTCGCCGAAGGTGCGCCGCCGCCGTAAGCAGGGCCAGCAGGCCGCCCGGCTGCACGCCCTCGCGCAGTCCCCGGCACTGCTGGCGTGGCAGGCCGCCCGGTGGCGGCTGGTGCTGACCGTGGCCGCGTTCGTGGCGCTCACGCTCGCCCTTGGCTGGTCTACCGCCGGGGTGCAGGTCTTCGCCGCCGAGGGCGCGCCCGCCTGGTCTCCGTCCTGGTGCTTCGCGTGGCTTGTCGAGCCGTTCCTGTCCCTGGCGCTGCTCACCGTGGTGGCCGCGCGGGCGTTCCTGGCCACCCGGGGCCGCCCGCTGGATCACCCCACCCTGCGCAAGATTGAGGCCCTGTTCCTCGGCCTGACCCTGGGCATGAACGCCTGGCCACACCTGCCCTGGACCGCGCCGCATTTCACCGTCTCCGGGCTGGTGCTGCACCTGCTCGGACCGGTGGTCGCGGTCGCCGTCGTGACCGCTCTGCCGATCATCTGGCGCGCTTTCGCCGAACTCGACCACGCCCGCCCGGCGGGGGCCGGTGAGGGGGTTACCCCCCTTACGTACAGGGCAAATACGCCCACCGCACCCGCCGCCGCGACCGGCGCGGCGCGGGCGCTGGTGGAGCGTGCACGGGAGCTGATCCGCGCCGGGCGGCTGCCGACCGAGCCCTCGGCGAACAAGGTCCGGGCCGCCCTCGGGTGCGGCATGGACGACGCCCGCCACGTTCGTGACGCCCTGCGAGGTGCGGCGTGAGCGACCACCACAACACCACCCCGCCGACCGTGGAGGACCCCACCATGGACACCCGCGACCAACCCACCCCGGGTGAGGAGCTGGCCGAGGTGCACTACCTGCCCCAGCGTCACCCCGACGCGGCCCCGACCCCGATGGACACCGAGGTGGTGGAGGCGGAACTGGTCAGTGATGAGGACTGGCACCGTCTCCAGCAGGCCAAGCGCCTGGCCCGCTACCAGGGTTACCGGCGTGACATCGTGACCGTGGCTCGGGGTGTGCGCACCGTGGCCACGCACCAGCACACCAAGACTGCGGGGAAAACCCTGCTGGCTGCCGGGGTGACCACCTTGCAGGGGGTGGAGTCCTGGGGGCGGCGGGCGTGGGACGCCTCGACCATGGGTGTCTACCGGCGCCAGATCAAGGCCGCCGAGGCGATGGGTGACCGGGAGGCGCTGGCGGAGTGGACCGAGCGCAAGGAAGCCTCCGCCGAACGCCGCCATAAGCGGCTGATGGACCTGCCCAAGATCGCCTGGGGAGTCTCCAAGGTCATCCTGGGCAGCCTGGCCGGGTGTGTGGCCTTGACCCTGCTGGTGGGGCTGTTCGTGCAGCTCTCCGGGTCCGGCGAGTTCGTGAAGGTGATCTCCGGGGTGCTCGCCGCCATGCGATGGATCTTCACCTCCATCGCCGTGGCGTGGACCCCGTTCGTGATGGCGCTTCCCGCGTTCGTGCTGCTCGCCGCCTACCGGGAGGGCCGCCGCCGCGGCCAGGCGCCGGCCTGGCTGGCCACCGCGCGGGAGGCGGACATGGATGCGGCCATCGACGAAACCACGATCGCGCGCGCTTTGGAGGCGCTGCGGATTCCGCAGATCAACGCCTACCTCAAGCAGGGCCTGCCCTTGCAGTACCTGACCACCGCGCGCGCGGATGGGCGCGGCACGCACGCCGTGATCCGCCTCCCTGCCGGGGTCACCGCGGAGAAGATCGCCCGCCGCCGCGCCGACCTGGCCACCGGTCTGCACCGCCTGGCGAAGGAGGTGTGGCCCACCACCGGGTCCGAGGCCGGAATCCTGGACCTGTGGGTGGCCGACAAGGGCGCCCTGGCCGAGGGTGCCGGGCCGTATCCGCTGCTCACCGATGGTGCGGTGGACGTGTTCAAGGGAGTGCCCTTCGGCAAGACCCTGCGGGGAAACCCGCTGGTCGCACCGCTGATGGAGCGCAACACCATCACCGGCGGCATGCCCGGCCAGGGCAAGTCCTCCGCGGCGCGGGTCATCATGGCCGGGGCCGCCCTGGACCCCACGGCTGAACTCCGGATCTACGTGCCGGACGCGAACTTCGACTTCGAGGCGTTCAAGCCCCGCTGCTCCCGCTACGTCATGGGCGCCGAAGACGAGAAGATCGCCCAGATCCTGGCCGACCTGCGGGAACTGCACGCCGAAGTACAGGCCCGCGGGGAACTGCTGATCAAGTTCGAGGTGCCCGCGGTCACCCGCGAGCTGGCCAGCAAGAACGTCGGGCTGCACCCGCTGTTCTGCCTGCTCGAAGAAGCGCACGTCGCCATCCAGCACCCCAAGTACGGCAAGGAGATCTCCAAGCTCCTGGTGGACATCGTGCGGTTGGGCCGTAAGCGCGGCATTCACCTCATCGTCTCCACCCAGGCCCCGACCAAGGACTCCATGCCCCGCGACGTCACCCGCAACTGCTCCAACGGCATTGCCTTCGCCGTGGGCGACCACGTGGCCAATGACGCGCTGCTCGGGCAGGGCGCCTACGCTGCCGGACACCGCGCCACCGAACTGATCCCCGGCACGGACAAGGGCACCGCCGTGGTGAAGGGCTTCACCGGAGAACGCAGCGACATCGTGCAGGTCTACTTCCTGGACGTGGCCCGCGACAACGACCAGGTCACCCCGATCATCGAACGGTCCCTCGCCGCGATCGAGGACGCCGGACGGGGCCTGCCCGGCGGCGACCGGCCGGTGCGCGAGATCGAGCCGGGCAAGCAGCGAGACTTGCTCGAAGACCTGGACGAGGTGCTGGGCAACGACCCTGTTCCCGCCGCCCGGGTCGCGCCCCTGCTCTCCGCCCTGGACCCCGACTGGCCGCCCTACCAGGGTCTCACCGGCACCCGACTGTGCGCCGAGCTGGCGATGCTGGGGGTCAAGGTGCCCAGCTCGAAGAACCGCTACCCCATCGACCCGGTCACTATCCGTGAAGCGCTCGCGGTCGCGGCGACGGCCGACCTGGACGACGACGAGTAGCCCACATCTCCGGGTTAGGCCCGGCCACACCCCGCCGCAAACCCCCGATTCCAGGGCCGGAAACAGGGCCACGGCGCGGGCCTAACCCACCTAACCCACCTAACTTTCCGCAGGCCAGCGCCACACTAGCCGACCTAACCCGCCGGGTTAGAAACCTAACCCGACTCCGGCGACCTAACCCCACAACCTAACCCACCGGACGACACCGACCCGAGGTGATCGCCATGGCCCGTCACGCCCACATGCCGTCACTCACAGTCACATTTGGAGGACTGGTGAAGACCCGAATCGCTCGCCTGATCGCCGCGCTCGTCGCCACCTGCGCGGGTGGCTGTGGCCGCCCCGTCCCGGCCGGGCAGGTCATGTGCTCGGTCTGCGCCACCAAGTAACCCACCTGCTCTGCCGGGCCGCCCGTTGACCCGCCTCCGGGCGGCCCGGCAGTCACCAGCCCCGAAGGGAACATCACCGATGCACCCGCACACAACACGCCTGCTCGCCGCCGCCCTCGCCGCCGCCGAGCGCGGTTGGCACGTCTTCCCGCTCCGCCCTGGGGCCAAGCAACCGGCCCTGCACGGTCACGCCGCCTGCCCCGGCACCGGCCCTTGCACCGAAGGACACCAGGGGTGGGAGCAGCGCGCCACCCTCGACCCCGACCGCATCCGCGCCGCCTGGTCCCGCGCCCCCTACAACGTTGGGTTGGCCACTGGGCCGTCCGGGCTGTGCGTGCTCGACCTGGACACCCTCAAGCCCGGGGAGACCATGCGCCCGGAGTGGGCACGCCACAATGCCACCCGAGGGGAAGACGTGCTCGCCATCGTCGCCGAGCAGGCCGGACAGCCCGTGCCCGGGGACACGCTCACGGTTCGGACCCCCTCCGGGGGACTGCACCTGTATTTTCAGGCGCCCGACGGGGTCACCTTGCGCTGCACCGCGGGCGACCGTGGCAACGGACTCGGCTGGAAGATCGACACCCGTGCGTGGGGCGGCTACGTCGTCGCGGCCGGGTCGATCGTGGACGGCAGCGCCTACGACTACCTGTCCGCCCAGGACCCCGCCCCGCTGCCCGGGTGGCTGGTCGAGCGGCTCACCCCGGCCCCGCCACCCCCGGCCCCTGTCGCCCCGATCCGGCCCACCGTGGGCCGGTCCCGCTACCTCGACGCCGCCATCCGCGCCGAGGCCGCCAAAGTCCACAACGCGACCAAGAGCCAGCGCAACGCCACCCTCTACGCCGCCGCCCTGGCCCTCGGGCAACTCGTGGCCGGGGGCGCCCTCACCGAGGCCGAGCACGAACAGGTGCTGCTGACCGCCGCCTCGCGGCACATCAGCGAAGGCGCCTACAGCCAGCACCAAGCCCGGCAAACCATCGCCTCCGGCCTCCGCGCCGGGCGCAACCGGCCCCGCCGCATCGCCTGACCACCCCGACCAGACTGGAGGGACACACCATGCCCGCACCCCGCGCCCTCGCACCGGTCCCCGACCAACCGCAACGGCGGACCCGGTGGACCGACGCCGAACTCATGGCCGTGGACTTCCCTGAGCCCCGGTGGGCAGTGCCCGGCCTGCTCTGTGAAGGCCTGAACCTGTTGGCGGGGGCGCCCAAGCTCGGTAAGTCCTGGCTGAGCTTGGGCCTCGGCGCTGCCATCGCCAACGGTGACCCCGCCCTCGGCACCATCGACGTCGAACGCGGACCGGTGCTCTACTGCGCCCTAGAAGACACCGGGCGCCGCTTGCAACGGCGGCGCCGCCAGATGCTCGCGGCCGGGGGCCGGGCCGCGCCCCTGCTCACCCTCGAAACCGCCTGCCCCACCATGTCCCATGGTGGCGAAGCCCTGCTGTGCGAGTGGCTGGAGGAGAACCCGCACGCCCGGCTGGTCATCATCGACACGTTCGCCAAGATGCGCGGCGCCGACCCCTCAGGCATGTCCGCCTACGCCGCCGACTACGCCGCCGCCGTCCGGTTCAAAACCCTCGCCGACCACTACGGCGTCCCGTTCCTGCTCATCCACCACGTCCGCAAGCAGGCCGCCGAGGACTTCCAGGACATGGTGTCGGGCACCAACGGGTTGACGGGCGCCGTGGATGCCACGTTGGTGCTCAAGCGCTCCCGGGGCCAAGCGGACGGGGTCCTGCACGTGACCGGGCGTGACGTCGAAGAGGCCGAATACGCCATGAGCTTCGATGCGAACTCCGGGGCCTGGACCAAGCTCGACGGCCCCGCCACCGACTACCAGATGCACGACACCCGAACCCTCATCACCCGGTTCGTGCGCGACTACCCCGGCCAGAAACCCGCCGCCATCGCCGAAGCGCTGCAGCTCAACCCCGGCACCGTCCGGCAGACCCTCGCCCGCATGGCCAAGGACGGCCAGCTCCGCGCCGCGCCCGGCGGCACCTACTTCCCGCCCGACCAGGGCAGTGACACCACGGACACCTCCGAACTGTCACACCTGTCACTCCGTCACTCAACCGCCCCTGACCAGGGAGAACACCTGTGACACCTCCTGTGACACCCCACCCCACTGTCACACCCGCCCGCCCCGAGGAGCGAAGGAGGAACGCGATGGACACCCTGCCTGACCGGCAGCTCTACCGCATCACCGAGGCCATGCGCCTGCTCTCCATGAGCCGCTCCGCCCTCTACGAGCAGATCCGCACCGGACGCTTGCTCTCAGTCAAGCAAGGCCGGGCCCGCCTTATCCCTGCCCAGGCGATCAGCGACTACGTCCAACTCCTCATCAACGAATCGGAGGTCATGAATGGCCAAGCAGCGTAGCAACGGTGACGGGGGCCTGTTCTGGGAGGAATCCCGGCAGCGCTGGCGCGCTGAAATCACGGTGGGATACACCGCAGGCGGAAAGCGCCGGACGCGGAGGGCATACGCGAAGTCCAAGACCGAGGCGAAGAACAAGCTCAAGGAACTCTTCAAGGACCTCGAAGACGGCATCGCCGAGGACCGGCGCTACACGGTCGCCCAAGCGGTGCGCGACTTCCTGGAGTTCGGTCTGCCTCGCCGGAGCATCGGCACGGTTGAGAAGCTGACCATCCTGGCGAACACCCACATCATCCCTGAGCTCGGGGCGCGGAAACTTCGTGAGCTGACGGCTGAGGAGGTGGACCGGTGGCTAGCCGTAAAGGCCGAGGTCCTGTCCACGCGATCGCTCCGAGAGGTCCTCTCCGTGCTCCGGCGCGCCGTCGCGCGGGCCCAGAAGCGGGAGAAGGTTCGTCGTAACGTCGTGCTGCTGTGCGAGATCCCGGAGGGACGGCCCGGACGCCCGTCCAAGTCGCTGACCTTGGAGCAGGCGGAGGCGGTGCTGACGGCCGCAGAAGGCACGCCCATGCGCGCCTACATCGTGGTGTCGCTGCTCACCGGAGCACGGACCGAGGAAATGCGGGCCCTGACCTGGTCGCACGTGGACCTGGTCGGTAAGCCGGACGCCACACCGCCCATCCCGCCGCACATGAGGGTGTGGCGGTCGGTGCGAGAGCATGGCGACACGAAGACCCGGAAGTCTCGGCGCTCGCTCGCCCTCCCTCGGCGCTGTGTCGAGGCCCTGAAGGCGCACCAGGTCAAGCAGGACTTCATGCGGACCCTAGCGCGGGAGCGATGGCAGGAAAACGACCTGGTGTTCTCGTCGGCGGTCGGCACCGAGCTCGACGCGGCCAACGTCCGCCGCGCCTTCCGGAAGGTGGCCGAGAAGGCTGGGCTGAACGCGAAGGACTGGACGCCCCGCGAGCTACGGCACAGCTTCGTCTCACTGCTGTCCGATAGCGGCGTACCGATTGAGCAGATCTCGCGACTGATGGGCCACAACGGGACGGCCGTCACCGAGCTGGTCTACCGGCACCAACTCCGGCCGGTCATCGAGCATGGCGCCGAAGCGATGGATCGGATCTTCGCAAGCTGACCTGCCGACACCAGATCTGGCGGCAATGTCGCCCAGAATGACGCTCAGGCCCCGTTTCCCTTGATTGGGAGACGGGGCCTGATCTGCTGTGGGCCCAGGAGGACTTGAACCTCCGACCTCTTCGTTATCAGCGAAGCGCTCTAACCGCCTGAGCTATGGGCCCCGGGAACGACAGAAGACTACAGGATGTCCTCTACTCCCGTTCAGCCAGGGTCACTTCAAGGCCTCCGGCCAGGTCAGCGGACACGTTGTAGATGAACGCGCTGACCGTGGCCAGGGCCGAGAGCAGCACGATGTTGATCGCGCCGAGGATCGCGGCGATGCCGAACACGCGCCCGGCGCTGATCAACGGTTCCGCGGGCGCGTTGCCGGCGTCCCCGGAGACCAGCGACGAGTAGGTGCCGTTCAGCTTGTCCCACACGCCCATGCCGTCCAGCACGGTGTAGAGCACGCCGACCGCGACCAGCCAGACGAAGAACAACGCGACGCCGAGGACCAGCGACAGCTTCAGCACCGACCACGGGTCGACCCGCTTGACCTGCAGACTCGCGCGCCGGGGCCCCCGGCCGGGACGGCGCAGGGCACTGGGTGTGGCGCGCTTGGTCCCGGTGCCGGCGACGCTCACTGCTTCCTGCCCCTTCAGCCCCGACGTGTCCTCGGACGGCCCGCCGGGGTTGCCGAACATCCCCTTGGCCGCGGTACCGGTCACCACCGGCCGCTCGGCACCGTCCGTATCCGAGTACAACACACTTTCCCCGGCCTGGCCGCCCGGAAGCCACTGCGTGGGCGCATCGGCGTTCGCGTTGGCATCCTTGGCGGAATCGTCGGGTGTGTCCTTGCTCAGCCGCTGCCACGGTGGCGTGGCCGGCTCACCGTTGGTCGTGGATGTTTCCGGAGTCTCGGGCGAAGTCACTCACTCAGTCCTTACCCGGCGCTGTCGGGCTGATCGACCTGCGCACCGGTGTCGTCTCCTCCATTGTCGTCACCATTACCGACGTCCGAGGGCTCGTCCGCGTTGCGCGCCACGGCGAGCAGCGTCGTGCCTTCGCCGAGGTTGATCAATCGGACGCCCTTCGTCTGCCGGCCCGCTTTGCGCACCTGCTCGGCGGCGGTCCGGATCACACCGCCGCTGGAGGTGATGGCGTAGAGCTCGTCGTCGACTTCGACCACGAGCGCCCCCACCAGCCTGCCACGCTTGGTGTCGTGCTGGATGGTCAGCACGCCCTTCCCGCCGCGGCCCTGCACCGGGTAGTCCTCGATGTCCGTGCGCTTCGCGTACCCGCCGTCGGTCGCGACCAGCAGGAACGTGTCGGGCTTGACGACGTTGAGCGCGAGCAGCTCGTCACCGTCGTTGAACCGCATGCCGAGCACCCCGGAGGCGGGCCTGCCCATCGGGCGAAGCGCCTCGTCGGTGGCGTGGAAGCGGATGGACTGCCCTTCGGCCGAGACGAGCAGGAGGTCTTCCTCGGGGCCTGCCAGCACCGCACCGACCAGTTCGTCGCCTTCGCGCAGGTTGATCGCGATGAGCCCGCCCGAGCGGTTCGAGTCGAACTCGCTGAGCTTGGTCTTCTTCACCAGCCCGCGCTGGGTGGCGAGCACGAGGTACGGTGCCGCCTCGTAGTCGCGGATCTGGATGACCTGCGCGATCGTTTCGTCCGGCTGGAACGCCAGCAGGTTGGCCACGTGCTGGCCCCGCGCGCTGCGGTTGGCTTCGGGCAGCTCGTAGGCCTTCGCGCGGTACACCCGGCCCTTGTTCGTGAAGAACAGGATCCAGTCGTGCGTGGAGCACACGAAGAAGTGCTGCACGATGTCGTCCTGCTTGAGCTGTGCGCCCTGGACACCCTTGCCGCCCCGCTTCTGCGAGCGGTAGAGATCGGTCTTGGTGCGCTTGGCGTAGCCGGTCCGCGTGATCGTGACGACCACGTCCTCGACGGCGATCAGGTCCTCGATCGAGACCTCGCCGTCGAACGGGATGATCTGGGTGCGCCGGTCGTCTCCGTACTTCTCGACGATCTCGGTCAGCTCGTCCTTGACGATCTGCCGCTGCCGCTCGGGCCGGTCCAGGATGTCCCGGAAATCGGCGATCTTCGCCTCGATCTCGGCCAGTTCGTCGATGATCTTCTGACGTTCCAGTGCGGCCAGCCGGCGCAGCTGCATGTCGAGGATCGCGGTCGCCTGGATCTCGTCGATCTCGAGCAGTTCGATCAGGCCGGTCCTGGCCTCGTCGACCGTCGGCGACCGGCGGATCAGCGCGATCACCTCGTCCAGCATGTCCAGCGCCTTGACCAGGCCGCGCAGGATGTGGGCCCGTTCCTCGGCCTTGCGCAGCCGGTACCGGGTGCGCCGGACGATGACCTCGATCTGGTGCTTGATGTAGTGCCGCACCACCTGGTCGAGCCGGAGCGTGCGCGGCACGCCGTCGACCAGGGCGAGCATGTTGACGCCGAAGTTGTACTGCAGCTGGGTGTGCTTGTAGAGGTTGTTCAGCACGACCTTCGCCACCGCGTCGCGCTTCAGCGTGATCACGATGCGCATACCGCGGCGGCTGTTCGACTCGTCGGCGATGTCGGAGATCCCGGTGAGCTTGCCGTCGCGGACGAGGCTCGCGATGTTCTCCACCAGGTTGTCCGGGTTGACCTGGTACGGGAGTTCGGTGACGACCAGGGTGGTGCGGCCCCTGACGTCCTCCTCGACCTCGACCACCGCGCGCATCCGGATCGAGCCGCGGCCGGTGCGGTAGGCGTCCTGGATGCCGGAGGTGCCGAGGATCAGGCCCTTGGTCGGAAAGTCCGGCCCCTTGACGCGCTGCAGCAGAGCCGCGAGAAGTTCGTCCTCACTCGCCTCCGGGTTGTCCAGCGCCCAGATCACGCCCTCCGAAACCTCGCGGAGGTTGTGCGGCGGGATGTTGGTCGCCATGCCGACCGCGATCCCCGAAGTGCCGTTGACCAGCAGGTTGGGAATGCGGGCCGGCAGGACGTCCGGCTCCTGCGTGCGGCCGTCGTAGTTGTCCGAGAAATCGACGGTCTCCTCTTCGATCTCCCGCAGCATCTCCATGGCCAGCGGGTCCAGCCGCGATTCGGTGTACCGCATGGCGGCGGCCGGATCGTTGCCGGGAGAACCGAAGTTGCCCTGGCCGTCGATGAGCGGGTAGCGCATCGACCAGGGCTGGGCCAGTCGCACGAGTGCGTCGTAGATCGCCGTGTCACCGTGCGGGTGGTAGTTGCCCATCACGTCGCCGACCACCCGTGAGCACTTGTTGTACCCGCGATCCGGCCGGAAACCCGAGTCGTACATCGAGTAGAGCACGCGGCGGTGCACCGGCTTGAGGCCGTCACGCACGTCCGGCAGCGCCCGCGACACGATCACGCTCATCGCGTAGTCGATGTAGGAGCGCTGCATCTCCTGCTGGATGTCGACCGGTTCCGTGCGGTCGTGCTCCGGTGGCAAGGTTTCCGTCATCGTGTCCTTCTCGTGGAAAAGCTGGGTGTGTGTCCGCTATGGACGGTGGCGCGGCGGGTAGCGGCTACACGTCGAGGAAGCGGACGTCCTTGGCGTTGCGGGTGATGAACGAACGGCGGGCTTCCACGTCCTCGCCCATCAGCACGCTGAACAACTCGTCGGCGGCCGCCGCGTCGTCCAGGGTGACCTGCAGCAGCAGGCGGCGCGCCGGGTCCATCGTGGTCTCCCACAGTTCCTCGGCGTTCATTTCACCGAGACCCTTGTACCGCTGGATCGCGTCGTCCTTGGGCAGCTTGCGCCCGGCCTGCACGCCGGCGGCGATGAGGCCGTCCCTCTCCTTGTCGGAGTAGGCGTATTCCGGTTCGGACCGCGGCCACTTGATCTTGTACAGTGGCGGGCAGGCGAGGTACACGTGGCCGTGCTCGATGAGCTGCGGCATGAACCGGAACAACAGGGTCAGCAGCAGCGTCCGGATGTGCTGACCGTCCACATCGGCGTCCGCCATCAGCACGATCTTGTGGTAACGCAGCTTCGACAGGTCGAAGTCGTCGTGGATCCCGGTGCCCATCGCGGTGATCAGCGACTGGACCTCGGTGTTCTTGAGCACCCGGTCGATGCGGGCCTTCTCCACGTTGATGATCTTTCCGCGGAGGGGCAGGATCGCCTGGAACCTCGACTCGCGGCCTTCCTTGGCCGAACCGCCCGCGGAGTCGCCCTCCACGATGTAGAGCTCGCACTCCTCCGGGTTGGTGGACTGGCAGTCCTTCAACTTGCCCGGCAGGCCGCCGATGTCCATCGCACCCTTGCGGCGCACGAGATCCCGCGCACGCCGCGCGGCCATGCGGGCCTGCGCGCTGGACACCGACTTGTTGATGATCGTCCTGGCCTCGGTGGGGTTGCGCTCGAACCAGTCGGCCAGCCACTCGTTCGTCTTCGTCTGCACGAAGGACTTCGCCTCGCTGTTGCCCAGCTTGGTCTTCGTCTGGCCCTCGAACTGCGGCTCGGCGAGCTTGATCGACACGATGGCCGCGAGGCCCTCGCGCACGTCCTCACCGGAGAGGTTCTCGTCCTTCTCCTTGAGTAGCTTCTTGTCCCGGGCGTACGCGTTGACCACACGGGTCAGCGCGGCACGGAAACCCTCTTCGTGCGTGCCGCCCTCGTGCGTGTTGATCGTGTTGGCGAAGGTGTGCACCGACGCGGTGAAGGAGTTGTTCCACTGCATCGCGACTTCGACCTCGAGCCCGTCGCCCTTGGCGTCGAACGAGATCACGCTGCTGTGGATGGGTTCCTTGCTGGCGTTGATGTGGCGGACGAAGTCCTCCAGACCGCCGGGGTAGTAATAGGTGCGTTCCTTCACCCGGGCCTGATGGCCGACGGCGTCGGTCTCCGCCTCCTCCTCGGACACCCGCTCGTCGCGCAGCACGATGGTGAGGCCCTTGTTGAGAAAGGCCATTTCCTGGAGCCGGCGCGCCACAGTCTCGGCGTTGTAGGTGGTGGTCTCGAAGATGTCGGGGTCGGCCCAGAACGTGGTGGTGGTACCGGTCCTGTCGGTTTCGCCGAGTTCCTTCAGCTCCCCCGGCTCCGAGTGGTCGTACCGCTGCTGCCAGATCTTCCCCTCGCGGCAGACCTCCACCTCGAGCGCGGTGGACAGCGCGTTCACCACGGACACGCCGACGCCGTGCAGGCCACCGGAGACGGCGTAGCTCTCACTGTCGAACTTGCCACCCGCGTGCAGCACGGTGTGCACGATCTCCAGCGTCGACTTCTTGTGCACCGGGTGTTCCTCGACGGGAATGCCCCGGCCGTTGTCGACCACGCGGACGCCGCCGTCGGCGAGCAGGGTCACCTCTACCCTGGTCGCGAACCCGGCCATCGCCTCGTCGACCGAGTTGTCCACCACTTCTTGGATCAGGTGATGGAGACCACGCTCACCGGTCGAACCGATGTACATACCGGGGCGCTTCCGGACGGCTTCGAGCCCCTCGAGCACGGTGATGGAGGATGCGTTGTAGTCGTTCTGCTTCGCTGCCACAGGCCTGCTTTCTCCTCAGTCTCGCCCAAGGGATCCCCACTCCCCTCTTCATTCTACTTGCCCAGGTGCGCTGACATACGGCAAGGACACCTCTAGTTTCGTCACAGAGCCACGAATTCGGATCCGGATGGGTGCCGAGGTGGGCCTGCGTTAGGTCGAGGCATCAGGGCGCGTTCAGTGTCGGCTTGTCAAGCGTCGACGAGCCCTACTCAGCCATAGGTGTCACGGGGGCCTCGGCCGGGTACGTGTCTGGCCCCCTTGCGCCAGCTCGGTGCCGTCGGCCCATGGATCCGCATCCGCTTCACCACGCCGTTCCCGACCGCGGCCGCGATCTTCGTGAGCAGCTGCCCCTGGAGCAGGCGGAGCTGCGTGGCCCAGGCGGTGGAACTGGTCTGCACGGTGAGCTCCCCGTCCTTCAGCGAGACGGGCTGCGCGTGCTCGGCCACCTCTTCCCCGACCAGCCGGGCCCACTGGCCGAACACCTGGCCGTCGGCGAGCCGCGCCCCCCAGCCCCGCTCGGCCGAAAGTCGGGAGACCAGCCGGCCCAGCGGCTGGGGATCGCGGGGATCGGCGCCGGAACCGGACCAGCGGCGGCGCCGGGGGTTCTGGGTGAAGTCGGTGGCCTTGGCGCGCTTGCGCACCCCGGGCTCCGCGCCCCGGGCCTGCGCCTTGGCCCGCGCGGCGGCCAGCGCCGACCTCGCCAGGTCGCGGCCCGACAGCGACTGCTCCACCCCCAGCGGAAGGTCACCCTCCGTGACCGATAGAGTGTTCGGGTTCGGTTCGACACCCCTTTGGGGCTCCCGATCGGGTGTCACGGCCGACCCATTCGGCGGCTTGACTACCTCCCGCGATAACCCAGTCACCGTGTTATCCACACTATCCACAGACTTATCCCCAGATCGGTGGGTAACTTCTGTGGCGCCGGTCACCAACGATCGTTCCTCCCACGGTGACTTCGAGCGCGACCTCGATGGTCCATGTGCCCTCTCAGACACGCTTGACCTCCCCGTTCGAGATCGAGAACCGCGTTCCCGTCAACTCCTCGGGCACGTCCTCATCCACCGCGGCCGTCACCAGCACCTGTTCGGCGCTGGCCGCCACCTCGGCCAGTCTGCTTCGCCGACGCTTGTCCAACTCGGCGAACACGTCATCCAGCAGCAGGACCGGCTCCCCGGTCTCGCCGCGCAGCAGTTCGTAGGAACCCAGCCGCAACGCGAGTGCGAACGACCAGGACTCGCCATGACTGGCATATCCCTTGGCCGGCGCCTCGCCGAGAACCAGCTCGAGCTCGTCACGATGGGGCCCGACCAGGCTCACCCCGCGCTCGAGTTCGGCCTGCCGCACCTCCGACAGCGCCTCGACCAGGATACCGCTCAACCGCTCGGAATCGGCTCGTTCACCGCCTGGCACGCCGTACCCGTCGGGAAGCGCCTCCCCGAGACTCGACCGATAGGAGATCCTGGCCGGCCGCGAGTCGGGTGCGACCCCGGCATAGGCGGCGGCGGTGTACGGCGCGAGATCGGCGACCAGGTCGAGCCGGGCCGCCAGTAGCTGGGCCCCCACCGAGGCCAGGTGGTTGTCCCAGACCTCGAGGGTGGAAAGCGCATACGGATCCTCTCGCGCTCCTTTCCTCTTGCCCGCCGTTTTCAGCAGCGCGTTGCGCTGGCGCAGCACCCGTTCGTAGTCGGCACGCACCCCGGCCCAGCGCGGGGCGCGCAACACCAGCAGTTCGTCGAGAAACCGCCGCCGCTCACCGGGGTCGCCACGCACCAGCGCGAGGTCCTCGGGAGAGAACAGCACCGTCCGCAGGATCCCGAGGATGTCGCGGGGCTTGCCGACCGCCCCCCGGTTGACCCGGGCACGATTGGCCTTGCCCGGGGTGATCTCGAGTTCGATCGTCAGTTCGCGGTCCTCATTGACCACGGCGGCGCGCACCAGCGCACGCTCGCAACCGTGCCGGACCAGCGGTGCATCGGTCGCCACCCGGTGTGAACCGAGGGTGGCGAGATACCCGATCGCCTCGAGCAGGTTGGTCTTCCCGCGCCCGTTGGGGCCGACCAGCACGGTCGCCCCCGGGGTCAGCGGCAGGTCGGCATGCTCCCAGGAACGGAAGTCGGTGACCTGGAGGTGTCTCAGATGCATGACTCTCGGCGGTGCGCCCGGTGCACGCCCCTACTACTCGGCCTTCTTGACGGCGTGACCGCCGAACTGGTTGCGCAGCGCCGCCACCGCCCGCATGGCGGCGGAATCCTTCTGACGTGACGAGAAGCGTGCGAACAGGGCGGCCGAAATGACCGGCGCGGGCACCGCGTTGTTGATCGCTTCCTCCAGGGTCCACCGGCCCTCGCCGGAGTCCTCGACGTAGCCCTCGAGGTCGTCGAGGTCCGGGTCCTCGTCGAGCGCGCGGACCAGCAGGTCCAGCAGCCAGGAGCGGACCACGGTGCCGCGCTGCCAGCCCTTGATCACCGCGGGCACGTTTTCGATCACGTGCGCGGCTTCCATCAGCTCGAAGCCCTCGGCGTAGGCCTGCATGATCCCGTACTCGATGCCGTTGTGGATCATCTTCGCGTAGTGGCCCGCGCCGATCGAACCGGCGTGCGAGAAGCCCTCCTCGCGCGGCCCTTCCGGGCGCAGCGCGTCGAAGACCGGCATGGCGCGCTCGACGTCTTCCTTCGCGCCACCGACCATCAGGCCGTAGCCGTTCTCCTTGCCCCAGACGCCACCGGAGACGCCGCAGTCGAGGTAGCCGATCTTCTTCGCCGCGAGCACCTCGGAGTTGATCTTGTCGTCGGTGAATTTCGAGTTGCCTCCGTCGATCACCAGATCGCCCTCGGACAGCAACTCGGCGAGCTCGGCGACGGTGTCCCTGGTCGGGCCGCCGGCCGGGACCATGATCCAGACCATCCGCGGCGCGGCGAGTTTCGACACCATGTCGGCGAGTGAGGAAGAGTCGCTGACCGCTTCGTTGCGGTCGTAACCGACCACCTCGTGCCCGGCGGCGCGCAGCCGCTCGCGCATGTTGAAGCCCATCTTGCCAAGGCCAACGAGTCCCAGCTGAACCATCGATGTTCCCCTTCGTTCCTGGCGTTTTCGATCAGCCTGGCAGACGGACCGGCATCAACAGGTAGAAGTAACCAGGAATGACCTGGCCCTGTTCGTCCGCCGGTTTGATCAGCGCCGGCCGGTTGGCGGTGGTGAACGTCAGTTCGGCCCGATCGGCGTGCAACGCCCCCAGGCCGTCGGCGAGATAACCGGGGTTGAACGCGATGGCGACCGGGTCGCCCTCGTACTGCACCGGCAGCTCTTCTTCGGCGCTTCCCTCGTCGTCGCCGCCCGCCGACAACCGTAGCGAGCCGTCCGCGAACTCCAGCCGCACCTGGGTACCCCGCTCCGCGACCAGGGACACGCGCTTGATCGCGTCGGACATGGGGCCGACCTCGACCACCGCACGCGAGGTGTACTGGGAAGGAAGCAGCTGCCGGTACGGCGGGAACTCCGCGTCCAGCAGGCGGGTGGTGGTGTAGCGCCCGGAACCGGCGAGCCCGAGCAGGCCCTCGCCACCGGCCAGGCCGAGGGAGACGGGCGCGCCACCGGCGCCGAGCGACTTGGCCGCCTCGGCGAGCGTGCGGGCGGGGACCAGTACCGCGGCGTCGGCCAGCCCCTCGGCCGGCTTCCACGCGAACTCGCGCAGGGCGAGGCGGAACCGGTCGGTAGCGACCAGGGTGAGCGATTCGCCCGAGATCTCCAGGCGCATCCCGGTGAGCATCGGGAGCGTGTCGTCCTTGCCGGCCGCGACGGCGACCTGGGTGACCGCGAGGCCGAAGACGTCGCCCGCGACCTCACCCGCGAAGGCGGGCTGCGCGGGCAGCGACGGGTAGTCCTCCACCGGCATGGTCGGCAGGCTGAACCGCGCGCTGCCGCAGGTGATGGTGGCGCGGGAGCCCTCGACGGAGATCTCGACCGGCTGAGCGGGCAGCGACTTGGTGATGTCGGCGAGGAGCCGGCCGGAGACCAGCACGCGCCCGCCGTCGGCGATGGTGGCGGGAACGCCGACCGTGGCCGACACCTCGTAGTCGAACCCGGACACGGTCAGGGCGTCGGTGGTGCCGTCGGACCCGGCATCGAGCAGGACACCGCCGAGGACCGGGACCGGAGGCCGGGACGGAAGGCTGCGTGCCACCCACGCGACGGCATCGGCCAGCCCGTCACGCTCGACGCGGATCTTCATACGCCCATCCTTTCGACAGCCGAGCTGCCCCTGCGCTCGAGAAGGTCGATAACGGCCCTGGTCCGAACGGGGAACGGTGTGTTGGCCAGGGAGCTGAGTCATGTGCGGTATGGCCCGCGGCGCCGGTGTCGCGACGACGACGGGCTTGGGTGTGGACCTCCACGTTAGAACCTCACCCTCCGCGCCGTCACTCGGGGCCGACCATCGACTTGTCGACAAGTCTCCAGATTTGCGTCGTTCGTCCACAGCCCCTGTTTTTCCGTTAGGAGATTTTCTTGAGGAGAAGAAAGGCAGTAACAGTAATAGGGGGTGTGGATTGTGTGGACAGAGCTTGTTTCCGCAGCTCATCGCGTGTGCGGGCCTGTGGATGACTGTGGGTAAGTCCGGTGGATAACTCGGGCCGTCCGTGGACAACTTTTCGGCACCCACAGACTGTCCACACTTGTCCCCAGTTGTCCACAGATTCATCCCCAGTTGTGGGCCGAGTTGTACCCATGGTTGTGCCCAGGGGTGGAGGGACGCGGTTCACCCCCGAGGGCGAGCGAGATCCACATTCGATGCGCGCTCGTTATCGTGATCACACGGGCAAGATCGCCCGAAGCGGCGAATTCCCTTATCTGGAGCGGAGAATCGCGGCACACCGCGGCAGCGGCGTCCGCGCGCGACTGTCCATCTTGTACAGAGCCGGGCGGTTGCGGACGCACGCGAACGGCCAGCGGCCGCGCTGTGCCGCGGTGCCGGGGAGTGAGGGAAGGGGTGCGGCGCTACTGGCGCGCGCGCTGCTTGATACGGAAGGTCAGTTCCTGGACCTGGTCGTAGATCCGGCGGCGTTCGGCCATTTCCTTGCGGATTTTCTTGTCCGCGTGCATCACGGTCGTGTGGTCGCGGCCGCCGAATGTCTGGCCGATTTTGGGTAGCGACATGTCGGTGAGCTCGCGGCACAGGTACATCGCGATCTGGCGGGCCGTGGCGAGTGCCTTGGTCTTGCCGGGGCCGCAGAGGTCGTCGATGGTCACGTCGAAGAACTCGGACGTGGCCGCCATGATCGTCGGCGCGTTGATCTCCGGGGCCTGCGAATCGGGGATCAGGTCCCGCAGCACGATCTCGGCGAGGCCGACGTCGACGGGCGCCTGGTTCAGGGAAGCGAACGCCGTGACGCGGATGAGCGCGCCCTCGAGCTCCCGGATGTTCGCTTCGACGCGGGAGGCGATGAACTCCAGCACGTCGCCCGGCACCGCCAAGCGGTCCTGGGCGGCCTTCTTGCGGAGGATCGCGATGCGGGTCTCCAACTCGGGCGGCTGGATGTCGGTGATCAGGCCCCACTCGAACCGGGTGCGCAGCCGGTCCTCCAGGGTTTCCAGCCGCTTCGGCGGCCGGTCCGAGGACACCACGATCTGCTTGTTCGAGTTGTGCAGCGTGTTGAAGGTGTGGAAGAACTCCTCCTGGGTTCCTTCCTTGCCCTCCAGGAACTGGATGTCGTCCACCAACAGGATGTCGATATCCCGGTAGCGCCGCTGGAAGGCCACCTTGCGGTCGTCGCGCAGTGAGTTGATGAAGTCGTTGGTGAATTCTTCCGTCGACACGTACCGCACCCGCATGCCGGGGAAGAGCCGCTGCGCGTAGTGCCCCACCGCGTGCAGCAGGTGAGTCTTGCCCAGCCCCGACTCACCCCAGATGAACAGCGGGTTGTAGGCGCGCGACGGCGCCTCGGCCACGGCGAAGGCCGCAGCGTGCGCGAACCGGTTCGAAGCGCCGATGACGAAGGTGTCGAAGGTGTACTTCTCGTTCAGCCGCGTCTTCGAGGTCTGCGGCTGGGCGGGTGCCGTATAGGGCTGCCCCGCGATCGGCTGGCCGGAGAACATCGGCCAGATCTCATGGGCCGCGGCGAGCGCCTCGCCTTCCTCGTCGACCTCTTCTTCGGCGTCGTCCTCAGCGAGATGCTTCGGCGCCGGTTCGGCCGGTACCGCTCGGCGCCGCAACGGCGGGAGCAACGTCTCTTCCAACGGTGGCAGCGACGGCGGCAACGACGGGTTCAGTGACGGGTTCAGCGACGGTTGCAGAGCGGGCGGCAGGGCCGGCTGCATCGAGGGCAACGTCGGCGGATCGAGGGGGTTTTCCCCCCGCGCGGGTGAAGGCGCGTACTGGGCGGTGCTCGGCGGCGGGGGCGCCACCTCGGCGGTGTCCACCTTCACCGCCAGTGACACGGGTCTGCCGAGCCGACGGGAGAGGGCGTGGGTGATGGGCTCGCGCAGCGCGCGTTCGATGGCTTCCTTGGCGAAATCGCTCGGAGCGGCGAGCAGGGCCGTACCGTCGAGCAGGCCGATCGGCCGGGTCACGCGCATCCAGGCCCGCTGCTGCGGGGAAAGCGTCCCGTCGGACAGCTCCCGGACCACCTGCTCCCAGACGACCCCCAGATTGATCTGGTGCTCGGACACCGACTCCGCTCCCCTCCCCTCATCGCCCCGGACGACCGTCGAATCCGGCCACGCAGGCTCCATGGCGCGACGTCAGGCTTCCGGGCGAAACCGGGCAGCGTCCATCCACAGAGTTGTCCACAACTGTGCACTAATGTACGGCGGCTCGTCGCGACGCCACGTGCGGGTCGCAACCTACGCCAGACAGCCCCTCCACACATTCCGACGACGGCGCCGGGCCCCGCGATCGGGTGACTCAAGGGGAGACACGCTAACAAGTACCGGCGGGGTCCCACAAGGCGCTCGGGCGCAAGGATGGCACGAGCCTGCGAACCGTGGCCATCCGGTCCCCGGCTGTGTTTGACCGGGGCCGGTTGGCAGGGCCGTTCGGTCACTGCGTACCCTCGTAAGGTCTCCCGCTTGCGGCGGGCACCTTGGGCTGTCCACAGCGTGTCCGCGTTCGCGATGGCGTCGGGAGGCAGCAGACCTGACGGTGGCGCTGTCACCGGTATGTCGAGACCAGGAGAAGCAGAGTCGTGAGCAAGGGTAAGCGCACTTTCCAGCCGAACAACCGCCGACGCGCCCGCACGCACGGATTCCGGCTGCGCATGCGGACCCGCGCCGGCCGGGCGATCCTGGCGGCCCGTCGTCGCAAGGGCCGCGAGAAGCTGTCCGCCTGATCGCGGCTGATCGAGGCGCGCAGTGCTGCCCCCTGCCGCACGACTGCGGCGCAGCGAGGACTTCCGGGAAGTGATGCGCCGGGGTTCTCGCGCCGGGCGGCGGCGCCTCGTGGTGCACGCGCTGTGGGCTTCGGACGAGCAGAGCGTCTCGGCCGTGTCCCCCCCTGGGGAGACACCGGCCGAGGTCGGCTCGTCGCTGCCCACTCCATCACCGCTCGCCGGGTACCCCGCGGAGCGGTCCACAGCTGACGAACCCGTCCGCCCGAGTCGTGCCGAACTGACGGCACGCAACGTGCGGGCGGGTTTTGTGGTGAGCAAGGCCGTGGGCAACTCCGTCGTCCGCCACCGCGTGAGCCGACGGCTGCGGCATCTGGTCGCGGCCCGGCTCGGAACTGTCCCGCCCGGCAGCTCGTTGGTGATTAGGGCCCTCCCGCCGGCCGCCACGGCGTCCAGCGCCGAGCTCGGCGCGGACCTCGACGCCGCCCTCAGGCGGTTGAGCCAGTCACCGAACCGACGAGCGGCCGGTTCGCCCGAGCACGCGCACGATGGGTCAGCGGTGTGAACGAACCCACGACCGCCCACGACGACGAGGCACGAGAGGCCACTCGCCCAGGCCCGGTCGCCCGGCTGTTGCTACTCCCGATCCGGTTCTACCGGAAGTTCATCTCTCCCTACCTCCCGCCGAGCTGCCGCTTCTACCCGAGCTGCAGCACGTACGCGGTCGAGGCCCTGACCCGGTTCGGCGCCGCCCGAGGTTCCTACCTCGCGGTTCGCCGGCTGTTGCGCTGCGGCCCGTGGACCATGCCCGGCCGCGATCCGGTGCCTGAGACCTTCTCCTGGCGCCACACCAGACCTGGTATGTCAACCGAGGAGTAGCTCAGTGCTCGACTTCATCTACTACCCCGTGTCCTTCATCCTGTGGTGTTGGCACAAAGTCTTCGGGTTCGTCCTGGGCGATACCAACGCTGTCTCCTGGATCCTCGCGATCATGTTCCTGACGTTCACGGTCCGCGGCATCATGTTCAAGCCGTTCGTGAACCAGGTCCGGTCGATGAAGAAGATGCAGGAGTTCACGCCGGAACTGAAGAAGATCCAGAAGAAGTACGCGAACGACCGGCAGCGCCAGGCGATGGAGATGCAGAAGCTCCAGCGCGAGCACGGGGTGAACCCGCTGGGCAGCTGCCTGCCGATGCTGCTGCAGATCCCGGTGTTCATCGGCCTGAACTGGGTGCTCCGCGCGTTCACCATGAACCCGCACCCCGGCACGCCGAAGACCAACAACTACTTCTTCGACCAGCAGGGCGTCGAGTCCTACGTCAACGCGAAGCTGTTCGGCGTCAACATGGGTGACGCGATCCACCACGCCGCGGTCCTGGGTGGCACCGGAGGCGGCTGGAACTGGCACGTGGCCCCGGTCGCGGTGCCGCTGATGATCCTCGCGAGCGTCCTGACCCACCTCACCGCGCGGCACTCGGCGGCCCGCCAGAACCCGGCGCAGGCCACCCAGCAGACCGCCATGATGCAGAAGCTGACGATGTACGTCTTCCCGCTGGGCGTGCTCGTCTTCGGTGCCTTCTTCCCCATCGGCCTGCTGGTGTACTGGCTCTCGAACAACAGCTGGACCCTGATGCAGCAGCGCCTGGTCTACACGAAGATCGACAAGGAAGAGGCGGCCGCGAAGGCTGCCGCCGCGGAGAAGCGTTCGGCCCTGGCCCCGAAGCCCGGTGCCAAGCCGAAGCCGGGTCAGAAGCCGGTGCAGCCGAGCAAGGCGGCGACGCAGGACGCGGCGGAGGACACGGAGAAGAGCGAAGGCGCCGAGACGGCGAAGCCGTCCAACGGCAAGCGCAGCTCGAAGGCCGGATCGCCCCACCAGTTCGCCCAGCAGCCACCGCGCCCCCAGGGCGCGGGCGCGCAGCGGAAGAAGCCGGCGGCGGGCAGCAAGAACTCTGGACAGAAAGGCTCGGGGCAGAAGCGTCGCTGACGCGAGTCCCGGGAGAGGAGACGAATCATGGCGGAAACGGCCGAAGCGATCGGCGCCGAACCGGACAGCTCTGCGGACGAGAACGAGGAGTCCGGTCTCACCGGTGCCGATCTGCTCGTGCAGGAGGGCGACATCGCCGGGGACTACCTGGAGCGCCTGCTGGACCTGCTCGACTACGACGGCGACATCGATCTCGACGTGGAGGCCGGACGTGCGGTCGTGAGCATCGACGGCGGTGACGATCTGGAGAAGCTGGTCGGCAACCGCGGGCAGGTGCTCGAGGCGCTGCAGGAGTTGACCCGCCTCGCGGTGCAGCAGGAGACGGGCACCCGGAGCAGGCTGATGCTCGACATCGCCGGGTGGCGGGCGGCCCGACGGGAGGAGTTGCGCGAACTCGGCCGGTCCACGGCGGAGACCGTGTTGTCGACGGGTGAGCGCGTGCGCCTCCAGCCGATGAGCCCCTTCGAACGGAAGGTCGTCCACGACGCGGTCGCTGCGGTCGACGGTGTGCACAGCGAGAGCGAGGGCGAGGAGCCCAAGCGTCGCGTCGTCGTGATCCCGGACGACGAGGACTGACAGCCAGGATCATCGGAGCGGCCCGCCGGAGTCTCCGGCGGGCCGCTCTTCTTTTGGGTGGTTTCACGTGAAACCCAGCCGAAGGAAGAGTGGCTCCCGGACGCGCGCGAGGGGTCGGGGAGAATCGGTGCGACGAAGGGTTTCACGTGAAACGGGGTGACAGGTGGAGGACGTCGAGAGCTCGGTGCCGGTGCCGGCGGTGGCGGCGCGAGTATTCGGAGACGGCCTGCCGGGAGCTGAGCGGTTCGCCGCTCTGCTCGAACGGTTCGGGGTCGAGCGAGGACTGATCGGCCCGCGCGAGGTCGAACGACTCTGGGACCGTCATCTGCTGAATTCCGCGGTCATCGGCGAGCGGATCCCGGCCGGGGCGACCGTGGTGGACATCGGCTCCGGGGCCGGCTTCCCCGGCGTCCCGCTGGCGCTGGCGCGGCCGGACCTGACGCTGACTCTGGTCGAACCGATGGCACGGCGCGTCGACTGGCTCAGCGAAGTGATCGAGGATCTGGGGCTGACGATCACGGTGCTTCGCGGGCGTGCCGAGGAGCGCGCCGTCCGAGCGGAACTCGAACCGGCCGATGTGGTGACCTCGCGAGCGGTCGCTCCTCTGGGCAGGCTCGCCGGTTGGTCTCTTCCTTTGCTACGAGAAGGTGGCATGATGCTGGCGTTGAAGGGGGCGAGCGCGCAGGAAGAGATCGCGCGCGATGAGGCGGCCGTGGCCCGTGCGGGTGGCGGCACGCCGAAGGTCTCCGAGTGTGGGGTCGGTGTGCTCGAGACCCCGACTACGGTGGTGATCGTCGAGCGAATCCGCGCGCGGAAGCCGGCGCAGGAGAAACGACGGCGAAACGCTGCCGCCGTCCGCCCGAAGCGGACGGAGTGAAAAGATGGTCATGTTCCACGTGAAACCGCGCGGTTCGCGCGTTGGAGTGTCGAAAGCAGAGAGGTGGCTCGGCCGGTGACCCCGCCTTCGTCAGACTGGACCCCGATCGCTGAAGAAGCCATGCGCGCGGCGCGCGTGCTGCATCCCGAAGCAAACCTGCTCCCCCGTCCCGACCACCGGCGCGTGCTGACGGTCGCCAATCAGAAGGGCGGCGTGGGCAAGACCACCAGCGCCGTGAACCTGGCCGCGGCGCTCGCCGTGCACGGCCTCAAGACGCTCGTGATCGACCTCGATCCCCAGGGCAACGCCAGCACCGCGCTCAACGTGGACCACCGCTCGGGCACCCCGTCGGTCTACGAGGTGCTGCTCGGCGAGGTTTCCCTCGCCGAGGCGACGGCGGTCTCCGAGCAGTCCCCGAACCTGTTCTGCGTGCCCGCCACCATCGACCTCGCGGGCGCCGAAATCGAGCTCGTCGAGATGACCGCCCGTGAATCGCGTCTCAAGGAAGCGCTTTCGTCGGAGGCGCTGGACGAGATCGGGATGGACTACATCTTCATCGACTGCCCGCCCTCGCTCGGACTGCTCACGGTCAACGCGATGGTCGCGGCACGCGAGGTGCTCATCCCGATCCAGTGCGAGTACTACGCCCTGGAAGGTTTGGGCCAACTGTTGAGCAACATCGACCTCGTGCGGAAGCATCTGAATCCCGGGTTGTCGGTTTCCACGATTCTGCTCACCATGTACGACGGGCGGACGAAGTTGGCCGACCAGGTCTCCGCCGAGGTGCGCGAGCACTTCGGTGACGTGGTCCTGAAGACCGTCATCCCGCGCAACGTGAAGGTCTCGGAAGCGCCGAGCTACGGGCAGACCGTACTGGCGTACGACCCGGGTTCGCGGGGAGCGATGAGTTATGTGGACGCGGCGCGTGAGATCGCCGAACGTGGCAGCACGAATGGATCGAGGAGGGGCACTCTGTGAGCGAGCGACGGGGAGGACTCGGGCGTGGCCTCGCGGCCCTGATCCCGACCGGGCCGGCGACCACCGAGGCGCCGCCCGCCGATCGACGGCCGCCGAAGGCGTCCCGTAGTAGTTCCGAGAAGGACTGGTTCGCGGCGAACAGCGCGGTGACCGCTTCCGGCGGCGAGGTCGCCGGTGCGGTGTACCGCGAGATCCCGATCGACGCGATCAAGCCCAACCCGAAGCAGCCACGGCAGGTTTTCGACCAGGAAGCGCTCGCCGAACTCGAGCACTCCATCCGAGAATTCGGCCTGATGCAGCCGATCGTGGTCCGGGAGTTGCCGGGCAACGACTACGAGCTCGTCATGGGGGAACGCAGGCTGCGGGCCTCGCAGCAGGCGGAGCTGGAGAAGATCCCGGCCATCGTCCGGCAGACCGCCGACGAGGCGATGCTGCGGGACGCGCTGCTGGAAAACATCCACCGGGTCCAGTTGAATCCTCTGGAAGAGGCGGCGGCCTACCAGCAGCTGCTGGACGAGTTCGAGGTGACACACGAAGAGCTGGCCAGCCGGATCGGGCGGAGCCGCCCGGTCATCACCAACACCATCCGGCTGCTCAAACTCCCCCTCCCCGTCCAGCGGCGCGTGGCGGCCGGGGTGCTTTCCGCCGGTCATGCCCGCGCTCTGCTTTCGCTGGACGAGCCCGAGGCCCAGGAAGATCTGGCGACGCGGATCGTTGCCGAGGGCCTGTCCGTGCGGGCGACGGAGGAGGCGGTGACGCTGAAGAAGAGCGAGGCGCCGCCGAAGCCGAAGGCCGCACCTCGCAAGCCGGTCCACGCCCCCGGTCTCCAGGAACTCGCGACGCGCCTGTCGGACACCTTCGACACCCGGGTGAAGGTGGACCTCGGTCGGCGCAAGGGCCGGATCGTCGTCGAGTTTGGCTCGGTCGACGATCTGGAGCGGATCGTGGCGCTGATGGCGCCGGAAACGACAAAACGGGCAGGTCATTCCGACGAGGAATGACCCTGCCTCATTTCGTCACGGTGATGATTGGATTCAGGCGGATCGGGAGACGGCCCGCATGACCAGATCGGCGAAGACCTCGCCCAGGGTGGTCCCCGAGGACTCGATCGCCATCGGCACGGTCGAGGTCTCGGTCAGCCCTGGCGAGGAGTTCACCTCCAGGAACTGAACCGTCCCGTCCGGGGCGACGATCGCATCGGTCCGCGAGATGTCCCGCAGACCGATCAGCCGGTGTGCCGCGACCGCCAGTTCACCCACGCGCTGAGCGGTCTCGGCGGGCAGGCGGGCGGGGGCGAAGAAGTCGGTGAGCCCGGCGGTGTAGCGCGAGGTGTAGTCGTAGACACCGCTCTCCGGCACGACCTCCACCGCGGGAAGTGCTCGCGGCCCACCATCGCGTTCGATCACGGTGACCGCGACCTCGATCCCGTCGACGAACCGCTCGGCGAGCACTGTGTCGCCATAGGCGAAGCAGGCCACCATCGCGGCCGGTAGTTCCGAAGCTTCCCGCACGACCTGAGTGCCCAGTGCCGAGCCGCCCTGGTCCGGCTTGAGGATGAGCGGCAGGCCCAGGTGATCCACGATCGCGTCGAGCACGCCCTGCGCACCCAACTCGCGGAACGTCGCATGCGGTAGCGCCACCCAGGCAGGGGTCGCGAAACCGGCCTGGGCCAGCAGGGCCTTCGCGGTCGGCTTGTCCCAAGCCCGGCGGCAGCCCTGTGAGCTGGTGCCCACGTAGGGCACCTTCAGCATCTCCAGGATGGTCTGCACCGAGCCGTTTTCGCCCTCGCCGCCGTGGAGGGCGACGACGGCCGCGTCGGGACGCTGTGTGCGCAGCCGTTCGAGCAGGCTGGCGTCGACGTCCCACTCCTCCACCGTCAGTTCCTGCGCACGCAGGGCGGCGGAAAGCCGGCGACCGGAACGCAGGGAGACATCGCGCTCATGCGAAAGCCCGCCTGCGAGAACTGCGACGGTGGGCAAGACCACGCCGTACTCCTCTGTAACGTCTACTGTGGACAGCGGATCACGCTGTGTCCGGGGACGGGGACTCCGGTCCCGGGATCGGTTTCATGCTGACGTTACCGAAGGTGCGAACAAGGTCCATTTCGGACTCGAGCACCGCGGCGAGCCGCCGCACGCCTTCCCGGATCCGCTCCGGGGTCGGATAGCAGTAGGAAAGCCGCATCTGCCTGCTGCCGAACCCGTCGGCGTAGAAACCCGTTCCGGAGGCGTAGGCCACCCGGGCGGTCACCGCGCGCGGCAGCATCGCCTTGGTGTCCACACCCTCCGGCACGGTCACCCACACGTAGAAGCCGCCCTCGGGGCGAGTCCACGTGCAGCCGGGGGGCAGGTACTGCTCCAGTGCGGACAGGATCGCGTCCCGGCGCTCGCGGTAGTTCTCACGGAAGGTCTTGATCTGACCCTTCCAGTCGTGCGTGCTCAGATAGCGCGACACGATCATCTGGTTCAGCGACGGCGGGCACAGGGTGGCCGACTCCGCGGCGAGCACCAGCTTCTCCCGCACCGCGTGCGGTGCGAGCACCCAGCCCACGCGCAGCCCGGACGCGAAGGTCTTCGAGAACGAGCCGAGGTACACCACGTTCTCGGGGTCGATCGACCGCAGGGCCGGGTAGGTCTGCCCGTCGAAACCGAGCAGGCCGTACGGGTTGTCCTCGACGACGAGTACACCGTGGCTGCGGCAGATCTCGAGGATCTCCGCGCGCCGTTCGACGGCGAGGGTCACGCCGGCCGGGTTGTGGAAGTTCGGGATCGTGTAGAGGAACTTGACCCGCTTGCCTGCCTTCTCGGCCTGGGCCAGCGCCTCGCGCAGCGCGTCGGGCATCAGGCCGTCGTCGTCCAGCGCGACGTGGACGACCTGGGCCTGGTAGGCGGCGAACGAGCCGAGAGCACCGACGTAGGAGGGGCCCTCGGCGAGCACGACGTCACCGGGGTCGCAGAACAGCCGGGTGACCATGTCCAGGCCCATCTGGGAGCCCACGGTCACCACGACGTCGTCCGGATGGGCCGAGATGCCCTCCAGCGCCATGATCTCGCAGATCTGCTCCCGGAGTACCGGGATGCCCTGCGCCGAGCCGTACTGGAGCGCTACGAGCCCGTCGTCGGCGATGATCTCGGCGACCTGGGCGGACAGGCTGTCCAGCGGGAGCGCGGCGAGGTTCGGCATACCGCCCGCCAGTGACACCACCTCGGGGCGGCTCGCCACCGCGAACAGGGCACGGATCTCCGAGGCCGTCATCCCGGCGGTACGCGCGGCGTACCGGGCCAGATGAGGGTCGAGGTTGTGTCGGCCGGTTCTTTCGGGCGGTGTGGCAGTCATCAGCACTTCGCAAGCAGTCGTCGGGCCAGTTAGTCGAGTGTAACCACCCTTCCTTGTGACCTTCGCGGCCTTTCGGTACGCATCACAGCCGCCTATGCTCAATTGAGGCCATTTCGGCTGCGGCGATTTCGCACGCCCGCCAGCCGTCGGCTGTCGAGGGTCGGACAGCTGGAGCACAACAGTCCAGGGGAGGTCGGGTGTCGCGTCGCGTCGTGGGCGTCACGCTGGACAACCTGGAGCAGTTGCCGAAGCACTGTCGCCGCTGCGTGTACTGGGAGCTCGCGCCGCATCTGAAGGCACAGGCCGAGGAGTTCGGGCAGACCGAGGTCGAGAAGGAAGCCTGGGTCTCCAGCGTGCTGTTGGAGTGGGGTTCCTGCGGCCGACTGATCTACAGCGACGCCTTGCCCGTCGGGTTCGTGCTCTACGCTCCCCCGAACGCCGTGCCCAGGGCCAGCGCGTTCCCCACCTCCCCGCCGAGCGCCGACGCGGTGCTGCTCACCGGGTTCCACGTACTCCCAGAGTTCCGGGGCGGCGGGCTGGGCCGCACGCTGGTGCAGGCGGTCGCCAAGGATCTCACGCGCCGCGGGGTACGCGCGATCGAAGCCTTCGGCGACGCGAGCCCCAGCGAGGTCGAAAACGACGCGATGGGGCACACCTGCGTGGTCCCGGCCGATTTCCTGACCGCGGTCGGCTTCAAGACGGTCCGCCCGCACCCGAAGTGGCCCCGGCTGCGCCTGGAACTGCGTTCGGCGATCTCGTGGAAGGCCGACGTCGAAGCGGCGTTGGAGCGCCTGCTCGGGCAGGTCACCGTGTCCACCGCGGCGCCCGCTCCGCAGCCGTCCACCGCCGGCGCCTGAGCTCGAAGGCAGCGAAAACTCACACAGTGCACAGACTTGTCCACAGAACTGTGGACAAGTCTGTGCAGTTATCCACAGGGTTAGGCCATTCGTGCAGATGGGTCTGTGATGGACGCCACCTCAAGCGGAGGAGAGCGCTTTACTCGGCCTTCGCCAGTTCGTGCGCGAGCACATCGGCGAAGGTGAAGGTGCCGGTGGGCTGATCGCCCTCTCCGAGCAGGTACAGCCGCTTCACCGCGACGAGGATGCCTTCCGCCACCACGTCCCGGAACGCCGGATCCGACATGCGCGCCCGGTCGTTCGGATTGCTCAGGTAACCGATCTCGATCCGGACCGCCGGGCAGCGGGTGAGCCGCAGGATCTCCCAGGTCTTCGCGTGCGTGCGGCAGTCCAGCATGCCCGTCCGGGCGGCCAGTTCCCGCTGGATGAAGCCGGCGAGCAGCTCACCCACGGTGGAGGTGGTGCCGTAGCCGTTGCCGAAGTGGAAGGTCGCCACGCCCTGGGCATGCGGCGACGAGTTGAAGTCGGTGTGCAGCGACAGGAACAGATCCGCCCCGGCCTCGTTGGCGAACATGGCACGCTCGGCCTCGGAGGGACCGAAATCGGGGCCCCGGGAGACGAGCGCTTCCATCCCGGTGGCCTTCATCCGGCCTTCGAGCCGGCGCGCGAGATCCCAGACCAGGTCGGCCTCCCGCAACCCGCCGAACACCACGCCGGTGTCCGCACCGCCGTGCCCCGGGTCGATGACGATCCGCTTGCCGCGCAACCGCGGCCCGGCCTGCCGGACCTGCTCCTGCTCCCGCAGGAACACCGGACGGCCACCACGGGCACGTGGGGACAACTGCCGCAGCGCCCGCACCGTGGCCGGACCGCAGATACCGTCCACCACCAGGCCGTAGTCACGCTGGAAGTTGCGCAGTGCCTTCTCGGTGCGGCCACCGAACAGGCCGTCGGGCCGTCCGGCGTCGTACCCCAGCTCGGTGAGCCTGTCCTGCAGGGCGAACACGTCGTCACCGTGCACCGGAGCGGAGATCAGATACGCCAGCGGGCGGCTGCCGAGGTGATAGATCGCACCGCGCAGCACCTGGTAGGTGGCCGGACCGACGACACCGTCGGTGATCAGGCCCCGTCGCTGCTGAAAGCCGCGAACGGCCCGCTCGACCTCGTGATCGAAAACTGCCTGGCCGTCGGTTCGCCCCGGGGCCTCGAGCAGGCCCAACGACACCAGCATCGACCGGATCTCAGCGACGTCTTCACCGGCGTCACCGCGGCGGAGTACCCGCATGCACTCCTCGCTCTTCCTTGGGCACCGGAGAGAAATCCGGTGCGGCGCAAACAGTCCCGGGTGGCAAGCCCGGGTCCTTATTCTGCCTTGTGGACTCTCCGTGACGGCGAAGGGCCGGTCTGCGGCACTCGTCGCCGGAGCGGACAGCAACGAACCCGGGGGCCGTCCTGGGAAGACGCCCGCCCCCGGGTTCGGGTTGCCTCGCTCAGGCGAGAACGTCGGAAAGGTCCGAAAGCAGCGCGGCCTTCGGCTTGGCGCCGACGATCTGCTTGACCGGCTTGCCGCCCTTGAACAGGATCAGCGTCGGGATCGACATGACCTGGTAGTCACGGGCGGTGCCCGGGTTCTCGTCGATGTCGAGCTTGGCGATCGTCAGCTTGTCCTTGTGCTCCGCCGCGATCTCCTCGAGCACCGGCGCGACCATCTTGCACGGTCCGCACCAGGTCGCCCAGAAGTCGACCAGCACCGGCTTCTCACTGGTCAGGACGTCGTCGGCGAAGGACTTGTCGGTCACCTTGACCGTCTCGGACATCATTTCTCCCTTGGTTGGTGTGCCAGGTCTGCTCAGTTCGCGGAGCCGTAGCCGCCGCCGACCAGCTCGGGCGCGGCTTCGGCGGCGGCGCTGCCGTGCTCGGCGAGCCAGCGCTCGGCGTCGATCGCGGCCGCACAGCCCGAACCCGCGGCGGTGATCGCCTGCCGGTAGGTGTGGTCCACCAGGTCACCGGCGGCGAACACGCCGTCGACGTTGGTGTAGGAGGTGCGGCCCTGGGTGACCACATAGCCGGCCTCGTCCAGCTCGACCTGGCCGCGGACCAGTTCGCTGCGGGGATCGTGGCCGATGGCCACGAAGAACCCGGTTACGTCGAGTGTCGACTCTTCGCCGGTCACGGCGTCGCGCAGGCGCACCCCCTGCACCTTGCCGTCGCCGAGCACCTCCGTCACCTGGGAGTTCAGCTGCCAGCGGATCTTCTCGTTGGCCCTGGCCCGCTCCAGCATGATCCTGGACGCGCGGAACTCCGACCGCCGGTGGATGATCGTCACCGAGCGTGCGAACCGGGTGAGGAAGGTGGCCTCCTCCATTGCCGAGTCGCCGCCGCCGATCACCGCGATGTCCTGGTCGCGGAAGAAGAATCCGTCACAGGTCGCACAGGCGGACACGCCACGGCCCAGGAGCTCCTGCTCACCGGGCACGTTCAGGTAGCGTGCCGCGGCACCCATGGCCAGCACCACGGCTTTGGCCGCGTACCGGACGCCGTTCGCGGTGACGTACTTGACGTCCCCGAGCAGCTCGACCTCCTCGACGTCCTCGGCACGCAGCTCGGCACCGAAGCGCTTGGCCTGCTCGCGCATCTCTTCCATCAGGTCCGGACCCTGGATGCCCTCCCGGAAGCCGGGGAAGTTCTCCACCTCGGTGGTCGTCATCAGGGCGCCGCCGAACTGCGTCCCTTCGAACACCAGCGGCTCGAGCTGGGCACGAGCGGCGTACACCGCTGCCGTATATCCAGCCGGTCCGGACCCAACGATGATCAGGTTCCGAACGTCTTCTGCAGCCACCCGTGACCTCCACTCGTGTTGAACTGGCAAACAGCTCAACACGATCGTAGGGTCAGGTGTTCCCCGCGGTGACTTGCGTCGCGCGTGGCGGAAGACTACTTCCCGATCACCTGGTCGAGCAGGGGCCGCGAGCCGCAGTCCGGGGACAGCGCCACCAACCGGAACTCCGCCAGCTTCCCGGTGGTCAGCAGGACCAGCACGGCGGGTTTGCCGTCCACCGTGCCCGGCCGGACCCCGATCGGATCGGCTTGCGCGGTGAACCCGGCGGCCTGCAGACAGGCGCCGAGTTTCTGGGGGGTACCGAACGGGCCGTAGTCCTTCACACCCTGGGATAGCGGGCCGAGTGCGGCCTGCGGGTGGTCGCTGCGCAGGGCCAGCGGGGGGTTCGGGACGGCCTGGCCGGCCGTCGGCTGCGCCACCTGGCTGCTGCCGCTGCCGTCGCTGCCGGAGTTGCCGGGGATCGCGATCGCGACCGCGGCGACCGCGGCGGCGGCTACGGCCACCACACCGCTGATCCAGCCGATCCGCCGGTTCCGCTTACGCCGGGCGGCGTCCAGGCTCACCACGGGGGCGAGTTGGGGGGAAGCCGCTTCCCGGGCCAGCGCGGCGTCGATCCGGGCGGCCACGTCCTCGGGCATCGGCGGCGCCGGGGCGGTGGTGAGCGCGGCCAGGTCCGCGGCGGTGGCCTCGAGCGCGTCGATGACGGCGCGGGCTTCCGGATCGGAGTCGACCTGGGGCCACAGCCGGCTCGCCTGCGCCTCGTCCAGCACGCCCGCATGCAGATCGGCGAGCAGGTCGACAGACCACGGCGGGCCGGCGGCCTCGATCCCCCGACTCTCGTCCGTCATCGCCCCTCCCCTTGCCCCATACGCACCATGGTGCCGGGCGCCCGCACCGGGATGGCCGGCATGAGCCGGATCGTGTGAAGACCGGTCATGCTTCCCTCCTCGGTGACCGTTTGCTTTCGGAAGTTGGGACGTTCGCAATCGCATCGGGGTTCCGTAGGTGCCCGAGAACCTTCGCGAGTTTCGCCCGGCCCCGTGCACATCGGCTTTTGACCGTGCCCTCGGCGATCCCGAGCAGCTTCGCGGTCTCGCTCACGGAGTACCCCTCGACGTCCACCAGGACGATCGGTGCGCGCTGGTCCTCCGGGAGCTGGTCGAGGGCGGCGGTGACGACCAGGTTCGTTTCCCGATCGGAGATCGAGTCACGGGGCGTCGCGGGCTCGTTGAAACCGGTTTCCGGGAGCGGCACGGTGGGCCTGGCCTGTCTGCGGCGTATGCGGTCGAGGCAGGCGTTGACCACGATCCGGTGCAACCAGGTGGTCACCTGGGATTCGGCTCGGAAGTTGGCGGCGCCCCGGAAGGCCGAGATGAAGGCGTCCTGCAGCGCGTCGGCCGCTTCTTCGGGGTCGCGCAAGGTGCGTAGCGCGACGGCCCACATCCGGTCCCGGTGCCGCCGAACCAGTTCGCTGAACGCTTGCGGATCGCCTGCGGCATGTGCCGCCATGAGATCGGCGTCAGTCGGTACGGCTGCGGTCACCCGAAGGAGACTACTGGGCGGGCAGGAAGGTCAACTCGCCGATCTGCGACTGGTACTTACCAGCGGAGCCACTCAGCTGACTGATCCACACGATGAAGTACTGGCCTTGCTGCGGCTGCGGGAGCGTGACGTCGGTCGAAGCGCTGCTCAGCGTGGCCGTACCGACCACTCGGGTGGCGGGGAGATCCGGGTCGGCCGAGTCGGCGACCCGGACCTCGACCACCGTGCCCTGGCTGGCCCCGGCGATCATCACCCTCGCCAGCTTGATCGGCTGGGCGAAGGTGGCGAGCAGGCCGACGCCGTGCTTGATGGTCGGGAACTGCTGCCGGTACTGGTCGGTGCGCCAGATCGTGCTCGGGTCACCGTCGACGGCGTACTTCGCGCGGCTGGTGTTGTCCCCATCGCCGTCGGGGTTGTACACCGTGACGCTCTTCGCCGGGACGGCCGCCCCGAGCTGCACCTGTCCGGTGGGCCCCGAGGGCTGGGCGGGCGGCGGGGGGCTTGCGGCGGCCTGTGTGGTGGTCGGCTGGGCCACGTTGATGGCCGGGCCGCTGGCGGCGTTGTTGTCCTGGAAGAAGCTGATCGCCAGCATGCCGAGCCAGGCCAGGATGGCCACCGCGGCGACCACCAGCACGGTCACGCCCAGGGCGAGCTTGCGCCGCCTGGCCTTGTCCTTGACCGGCTTCTTGGTGGTCCAGACCGTGCCGTCGTCCTCGGGCTTGATCCCGGCGGCGGCCTGCGCCTTGATCAGCTGGGTGTGTTCCTCGGCCTCCGCGGCCATCTCCAGGGCACGCAGGATCGCGGCGCTGGTGCGGATCCCGCCGTGACCCCCGTCCTCGATGGTGCGGACGGCGAGTGAGGACAGCTCCGCCGGAACGGCCGGCTGCAGCGAACGCGGCGGCACGAGCCGCCCGTTCGGGGCGTGCGGTGCGGCGGGGATCGCCGCCGGGCCGCCCGGCAGTGCCCACCGGCCGGTGAGCAGCAGGTACAGCACCGCGCCGATGGCCTTCACGTCGTCGCGCAGGGTTGCGTCGGGCAGCGGTCCGGGGAAGGCGAGGCGAAGGGTGCCGTCGGTGGTGAGGCGGAGCCGCTGCGGGTGGTCCAGGCCGAGGACCAGGCCCGAATGATGGGCGCGCTCCACCGCTTCGGCGAGCTTTTGCACCATGCGGGCGGCGGTGAGCGGCGCGACCGGGTGTTCGGCGACCAGGTCGATCAGATCGGTGCCCTTGGTCCATTCCGTGACCACCACCCCCAGCAGGCCCTCGCTGGAGGTCACGCCGCTGCCGAGGCTGAGCACGTCGAGCACCCGGGCGACACCGTCATGCGTGAACTTGGCGGCGTGGGCGGCGCGTTCGAGGGTGCGCCGCGCCATCCGGGCGGATTCGGCGTCCGCCGGGTCGCCGACGAGCAGCGTCAGGGCGACGTCGCGCCGCAGCTGGCCGTCACGGGCCCGCCACAGGTGCGCCCCGGCGCGTTCGTCGATACCGAACTGGGCGAGCAGCCGGTACCTGCCGTCGCCGACGACACTGCCCGGCGCCAGGGATCCACCCCGTGCGCGCACACCTACCCGGGCAGCGCTCGACTGCTCGCTCCGTTTCTCGTCCACCCCACGCTCGCTTTCACGCACCTCTGCTTGAGGGTACGGGAATCCTTCCGGTCCATCAGCGTTATCCGTGTGGCAATCGTTACCGGAACTTGACCGGGAGCTGATCAACCACGTTTGAGCAGGCGGGAGAAGCGCTTGGTGGCCGGTGCGAGCTCCTCGACCTTGAGCGCGGCGAGTACCCCGAACGAGACCACCAGCCCCACCAGGCCCTGCAGGATCAGCTTGAGCCAGGCGGTCACGCGGACCCCGAAGTCCGGCACGATCGCGCCGACCAGCACGGCCGCGATCACCCCGAGCACGCTCGCCACCACGGTGAACAGGATGACGCCGAGTACCCGGCGGCTGCGGAGGTTGCCGAGGCTCACCCACAGCCAGACCTGACCCATGATCGCGCCGACCACGAAGGTCAGCGAGTTGACCATCATGGCACCGAGCACGATGTTCTTCGGGTCCAGCAGCACCGGGCAGAGGTACAGCAGCGGGATCTTGACCAGCGTCATCACGATCATGATCAAGGTCGGCGTTCGCGCGTCCTTCATCGCGTAGAACACCCGCAGCTGCAGCATCACCAGCGCGTACGGCAGCAGGCCGAAGGCCGAGATGGCCAGCGCCTCGCCCAGCCGCTGGGCCTCGGCGACCGAACCCTGGCCGCTGCCGAACAGGGCGATACCGATCGAGGAGCCGATCACGCTCATCACCGCGCCGATCGGCACCAGCATCACGGTGGAGATGCGCGAGCCGTACGACAGGTCGGCGACGACCTTGCGGGTGTCGCCGTCGGCCGCGTTGCGGCTCAGCCGGGGCATGATCGCGGTCAGTAGTGAGACGCCGATCACACCATAGGGCAACTGGAACAGCAACCAGGCGTTGGAGTAGATCGACACCCCACCGGGGTCACCCATGGTGAGGACCCGCGTGTTGACCGTCAGACCGATCTGGCTCACCCCGACGTAGCCGAGGATCCACAGGGCGAGACCGCCGAACTCCTTCATCCGCTTGTCGATGCCCCACCGCCAGCGGAACCGGAAACCGGTGCGCAGCACCGGCGGGACCAGCATCAGCGCCTGGACCACGATGCCGAGGGTCACGCCGACGCCGAGGACGAGCAGCTTGGGATCGCTCATGCGCACCGGGTTCGTGGTGATCTCTCCCGGCATCAGCATGAACAGGCCGAGCGTCACGATGACCACGACGTTGTTCATCACCGGCGCCCATGCGGTGGGTCCGAAGATGTTCTTGGCGTTGAGCATCGCCGACAGCAGTGCGAACACGCCGTAGAAGAAGATCTCGGGCAGCAGCAGCTTGGCGAACGCGGTGGTCAGATCAGGACTGGCCTTGCCGCCCTTCTCCATGTACAGCGAGGTCAGCTGGGGTGCGGCGATGACCGCTATGACCGTGCCGACGGCGAGGATGACCAGGCCGACGGTCAGCATGCGCTGGGTGTAGGCCTCGCCGCCGTCCGGATCGTCCTGGGAACGCACCAGCAGGGGTACCACGACACTGCTCAGCACGCCGCCGAGCAGCAGTTCGAACACCTGGTTCGGCAGCGTGTTGCCGATGTTGAACGAGTCGTTGGTGATCCCGATGCCCACCGCCCAGACCAGCATGATCTTCCAGACGAACCCGGTGATCCGGCTGACCAGGGACGCCACCGCCATCTTGCTGCTGGCCTTGGCCAGCGAAGGGGCGGCCTCCTTCTCGATCTTCGGGATGTAGCCGGTGGCGTCGAGCCCCGGGCCCTCCCCGAACGAGCCGGCCGTGGGGCTCGGCGCGATCCGGGGCAGCATCCGCGTGGCGAGCGTGTCGTACGGGCGGAGCACGTCCGGGTCGGCGACCGGCCATTTGGAACTGGCGGGCACACCGCCGATCCGGGGGATGAAGACGGTGGCGTCCGGATCGTTCGGCGCCAGCGGCGGCGCACCGAACGGCATGGAGTCCGCCGCCTCGCGCTCCTGCCGCCACGGCCGGACCGGCTGGCGGCGGGGTGCTGGGGACGGCGGCCCCGGAGGCGGCACGGGCGCGGGCATCGTGGGCTTGCGCGGCAGTGGCTGGCCCTGCGGGACGGGACCGGCAGGCGGCGGCGCCACTGGGGGACCCGGGGGAACCTGCTGCGCCGCGGGCGGCATCGGTGGGAGCCGGCGGCGCCTGCCGTTCTGTACCGGGGGAGGCGGCGGCGGTACCCGGCGACGAGGCGGTTCGGGAGGCGGAATTCGGTCAGGCGGCGGGCGTCGCGCGACACGGTCGGCGGGACGCTCGGGCGGCCACCCCGGCTCTCTGTCCAACGCGTGCCCCATCTCCGGCGGTCTCTACAGTCATACCAGGGTAATGGGCCAGACGGCCACGTCCGGCCCCCCGGGGGTGGGTCAGGCGGACCGGCGGGCCCTGAGCCTGCGGTAGATCTGCCGGGCGGAGAGCAGGACCAGCGCGGCACCACCGGCGATGGTGAGGATGAGGGTGACCACGCCGTACTCGTTCGAGCGAAGTTCGAACCGGGCCGGGTTGCCCAGCGGCGTGCCGCCCGGGGTGCTGAGGTTGACGATCACGCTGAACTTGCCCGCACGCAGGGCCTGCGCCGGGATCGAGAGCAACGTGGTTTTGCCCAGCCCGGCCGGGATCTGGTAGAGCGGCAGTTCGCTGGACCGCAGACCGGTGTTGTTGTTCAGCACGATGCGGACCGCGACCTGCACCGGGAGCATGTTGTTCACGAACACCGGCAGCGGGGCCGAACCGGAGGCCATCGAGATCGGCACCTCCGGCGTGCCCACCGCCACTCGTCCGAGCAGCGCGTCGAGCTGGGTGCGGGAGTCCGCGGCGGAGGTCTCGGCCGCCCCGGAGGTGCCTTCCCAGGCGGTGGAGGTGTTGCGGACCAGCGCGTAGCGCAGCGGCAGAAGCACCTGCTCGGGGTCGACCTGGGCGGTCGGGTCGATCGTCATGGCGCTCCGCAGGTCGGCCATGGTGCCCTCGATCGTGGCCATCTCGTTGGTCACCGTGCCCGGGATGGCGGTGGCGACGTCACGCGCGGTGTAAGCCATCGAGGCCGTTTCGGACGGCGCCGCCGCGAGCACCTGCGGCAGGGGCACGGCGGTCAGCATCCTGTGGCCGAGCAACTCGCCGAACGAGTGCAGCAACTGGGTGAACTCGGTGCCCGGCAGGTCCCAGCGCCGCGGCGGGGTCACCACCACCGGGCCGCCCTGGTCCCTGGTCAGCCCGCGGTACGCCAGCATCGCCAGTCCGTTCTGCACGCCGACGGCGGACTGCTCGGAACCCGTACCCAGCGCCATGCTCACCAGCGAATCGGCCGGTGTCGCCTGCAGGCCCGTGCCACGCAGCGTGACCGCCCCGGACGTGCCGGGGGACAGTTCCGACTCGTCGACGATCAGCTTCTTGACCCCGCCGGAGCCGAGCGTGTCGAGCGCGGAGTTGTTCAAGGGGCCGTTCGCCCAAAGCACCCCGGGCAGCGGCGACACGCCGGTCACCTGCTGCACCCGGTAAGCCGTGTCGATCGCGTACCGCATCAGGTCGCCGTTTCGCACGCCCGACAGCGAGGACAGGTCGGCGTCGGCATAGGGCATCTGCACCACGCACTGTCCGGCGACCAGCCTGCGCAGCGAGTCGAGCCACGACTTGGCGGCATCGACACCGGAACCGGCCACCGTGCCGGTCGCCGTGCGCACGTCGTAACCGCGCGTCATCGCGTCCACGGTGTCCAGCAGATCCGGGTCGACCGCGTAACACAGCGCCTTGCCGACCTGCGGGTCGTCGCGCACGGACAGGGCCGAGGACACGAGCGCGTCGAGACGGCCCCCGTGGCGCAGCTCGCCGGCCAGCGCGTCGTCGCTGAGGACCGCCTTCCCGCCGTATGGCGCCGCGACGACCCTGGGGCGGGTATCGGCGATCGGCCACAGCATGGTGACCTGCGAGGGCTGGGCAGGCGGAGACGCCGGGTTCTTGCCGGGGGCCCCGAGTACCGGCAGGAGGAGGTTGAGCGCGATCAGGCGCGCCTGGCGGCCGTAGTCGGGCGTGCCGTTGACGTTGACCAGCAGCGGGTACACCCCGGGGCTGTTCACGCGCAGGTTGTTCGCGGAACCGTCGAGACGCACGGTGACGGTGAGCTGCGCGCTCTGCCCCGGTTCCAGGGTCGCCGGGGAGAGGTCGACGAACTTGCTGATCGAGGCGCCCGAGGACAGGGGTGTGGTGAGGCTGTTGCGCAACTGTCGTTCGCTGCTCGCCTTCTCCCCGAGTTCCAGCCGGACCTGCAGGTCGGAGATGCGGCGGTCGCCGACGTTGGTGACGGTGCCGCTGACGTTGAGCGTGGTCGAGGTCGAGTTGATCTCGCGGGGGTTGAGCTGCGTGAGGGTCAGCTTCAGCCGGCTGGGCGGTTCGGGGACCGGGACCGACTCCGCGGCGGCGGTCATGGGTGCGAGCAGGACGGTCAGGAACGCGGCCAGGATGACGGCGGCGAATCGCTGGGCGGCTGGGGTGCCCGCCTGGTTCACTCCCCCACTCCTTCGGTAGCAGGCTCTTCGTCTTGGAACAGTGCGCGTGCCTTGCGGACCAGGGCACGTTCGTCGGTGTAGGCGAGCCTGTTCTCCAGATCGGCGATCGGTACCCAGGCGACCTCGGTCACCTCGACGTCCTCGTCGGAGAGTTCGCCACCGACCGCCTCCAGGAGGAAATGATGCACCGTCTTGTGCACGCGCCGACGCTCGGCCACGAACCAGTAGTCGATGCTGCCCAGCGGGGTGAGCACACGCGCGGAAATGCCGGTCTCCTCCTTCACCTCGCGAACCGCGGTCTGCTCGACGGTCTCACCGTCCTCGATATGGCCCTTGGGCAGGGACCACAGCAGCTTGCCGTGCCGGTCGAGCCTGCCGATCAGTACCGCCCGGCGCCGATCGGAGTCCACCACGAGACCACCGGCGGAGGTCTCGTCGACCGTGGTCATCTTCCGGCCGCGGCGGCGTCGCGACCGGCGTCGCGGCTTGCCCCCGCCGGAGCGACCGGCCGATCCAGACATGCTGCGATGCTAGTGGCTGCCGGTCTCGAACGGTGACAAAAGCGTAGTGAGACCCTCACTTTCGGTCGATCGGTAGGCTCAGTTCTCGTGTCTTGCCCTGATGAGTGGACCCTGCGGGTGGTTGTGTCCCAGTGAACGAACTCGCCGCGAAGCGGAATGCGGTGACCGAGCTGATGCGGATCTCTCCGCTGGCCGACGATCTGGCGCGCCTGTTCGCCCAGGCCGGTCACCGGCTCTACCTGGTCGGCGGCAGTGTGCGTGACGCGCTGCTCGGCCGGTTGTCCAGCGACCTCGACTTCACCACCGACGCGCTTCCCGAACAGGTGCTCGGAATCGTGTCGCGCTGGGCGGACGCGGTCTGGGAGACCGGGATCGAGTTCGGCACCGTAGGGATCACCAAGCGCGGCGCGACGCTGGAGATCACCACGTTCCGCGCCGACACCTACGACCGGGTGAGCCGCAATCCCGAGGTGCGTTTCGGTGACTCGATCGAGGGTGACCTGCTGCGCCGCGACTTCACCGTCAACGCGATGGCGATCGAACTGTCGACAAAGCAGTTCGTCGACCCGCACAACGGGTTGGCCGCGCTGGCGGACCGCGTGCTCGACACGCCCGCCACCCCGCAGGAGTCCTTCGCCGACGACCCGCTGCGCATGCTGCGTGCCGCCCGGTTCGTCTCGCAGCTGGGGTTCAGCCCGGCGCCCAGGGTGGTCGAGGCGATGCGGGAGATGGCGGGCGAGATCGACCGGATCACCGCCGAGCGCGTGCAGACCGAGCTGTCCAAGCTGCTCACGGGGGCGCACCCCCGGCGTGGCCTGGAACTGATGGTGGACACCGGGCTGGCCGAGCGGGTGCTGCCCGAGATGCCGGGTATGCGACTGGCCATCGACGAGCACCACCAGCACAAGGACGTCTACCAGCATTCGCTGACCGTGCTCGAGCAGGCGATCGCACTGGAGAAGCGCGACGATCCGGATGCCGAGCCGGATCTGGTGCTGCGCCTGGCCGCCCTGCTGCACGACATCGGCAAGCCGGCCACGAGGCGGTTCGAGCCGGGTGGCGGGGTGAGCTTCCACCACCACGAAGTGGTGGGGGCCAAGATAGTCCGCAAGCGTTTGCGTGCCCTGCGCTACTCGAAGCAGATCGTGGACGACGTGAGCCAGCTCGTATTCCTCCACCTGCGGTTCCACGGCTACGGCAAGGGCGAGTGGACCGACTCGGCGGTGCGGCGGTACGTGACCGACGCCGGCCCGTTGCTGTCCCGGTTGCACAAGCTCGTCCGGGCCGACTGCACCACCCGCAACAAGCGCAAGGCCGCGGCGCTCCAGCGCACCTACGACGAACTGGAGGAGCGGATCACCCGGATCGCCGCCGAGGAGGACCTGGCCAGGGTCAGGCCCGATCTCGACGGCAACGAGATCATGAAGCTGCTGAACCTGCCGCCGGGGCCGCTGGTCGGGCAGGCGTGGCGGTACCTCAAGGAACTCCGCCTCGACCGCGGACCGCTGTCCCACGAAGAGGCCGTCGCGGAACTGCGCCGGTGGGCCGAGGAGAACGGCATCGGGTAACCGCTACATCCCGCTCACCACTGTGCACCGCGTTGCAGCGACAGGCGGGACCTGCGGACGGAGGTGCGGGACGGCTTCGCTCGTCACGACGTCGAGATCGCGAACCTCCGGATCGGGCTGGACGATCTTCGCACCGAAATGGGTGACCTTCGTACCGAGATGCGGAAGGGCTTCGCCGAGCTGACCGACCTGATCAAGGCTGGTCGCTGACCCGTTCGAGTGCTCCCGCCTCCAGGTGCTGGGCGATCGCGAGCGGCAGCAGGTAGCCGACCGCGCCGCCCGGCATCGGTCCCCACGGCAGGGTCACCCCGGTGAGCGCCACCAGCCCGCGCGTCAACCGGTAGGTCTGCCGCAGCGGCTCGCGTTCGGGGGTGAGTGAGGCCTCCGGGAACCTGGTGCCCGGATCGTGCACCAGGTTCCCGGTCTCGTTGCCGAAGCGCAGCACCGTGGTCCCGGCGGGCAGGGTGATCATCCGCTTGGACCGGAAGAAGGTGAGCGGCGGTTCGCCCCGGAGCGGGACGACGGGCCATTCCATCGGCTGCGGCTCCGGGGTCCTCGCGGGATAGAGCAGGAGCGAGCCGAGCAGGAACCGCGCCGCCTCCTCGACGTGCGCGAACGCGGCGGGTTCACCGCCTGCCGGGCCGGTGACCTCCCAACTCGCCTCCGTCCGGTGGAGTGACCAGGCGCCCTCGGCGTGCTCGCCGATCCGGTAGGCGGACTCGGCGATGCCGTACTCGTTCAGCCGCCGTTGCAGCACGGTCAGCACCTCGGAGGCACGCAGGCCCAGTGGGGGTTCGGCACCGCGGTCGATCAAGGTCACCGAATCCGCCGCGCGCGTCTCCGGAGTCGGCGGATAGGGCATTCCGAGCAGTTCGGCCTCGGCCGCCGCCCGGATCTCCGGCGGCACATACGGCACCCGGAAGGAAATGCCCCGAATCCGCTCCAGGAGTTCGGGTTCCGGTCCGATCCCGTACTTCCGCAGGTAGTGCGGGATCGCGGCGGGCCAGATCCAGACGCCGTCGGTGTGGAAGGCGTCGGGGACGTCCGCGGGGCCCGCCGGGTTGACCGCGTCCGGGAGCCGCTCGGGCCGGGTGAGCACCACCGACGCCCGGTAGAGGTAGTCCAGCACGCCGCGGACCTCCTCCGGGGGCAGCGGTTGCCGGTTCTCCGGCAGCACCGCCTTCCGGAACGTGACCTCCACCGGCAGCCCGGCCTTCGCCGCGAGCCACTCGGGCACCTGTTGCCGGGCCCGGGGGAAGTACGCGAGCTCCGCTTCGTAGGCACGCGCGGTCAGCCTGCCGGTGCCGGGCGGCTGCCGCCAGGTCGGTTCGTTCGTCGAGTCGTAGTCGAACAGGAACGACGAGGGGGCTTCGAGGGTGAGGGTGCCCTTGAACCAGGTCCCGGTGTCCGGCCGGTACATCGCCGAGCGCAGCCGGGCGAACAACTGGCCGAGCTGGGGCGGAGCGGGCAGCGAGACCGACAGCTCACCGCTGATCGAGCGGATCTCGATCTCCGCGTAGTCACCGACCTGGCGGAACTGGGCGGCGACCCGCTCCCAGCCTTCGGGCAGGATGGACCGGACGGTGCGGGCGATGGCGCGGACCAGCTCGTCCGGATCGCCGATGCCCGGCTCCGGCCGGGTGGCGCCCGGGAAGTCGTGCCGTTCCTGCCACAGGGCGCTGAGCTCGCCCGGGGTCGCGGTCGTCGCGAGCTCGACCAGGCCGAGCTGGCGTGCGCGCGCCTCGTCCTGGCCGTTCCAGCGCAGGGGCAGCCTGTTCGGGTCCGAGTCGGGTGCGATGCGGAAGAGTTCGTCGTCGAACAGGCAGTGCGTCTGCAGGCTGAACGTCGAGTCGGCCTGCTCATCCGGCACCACCTTGGCCGCGCGGCCGTTCCACTCCGTGTCGAAGTCCTCCGGCGCTTCCTCACCGGGCAGCACGACCAGCAGGACGGTGCCGTCCGCCGTCGATCGCTGTGCTGGGTAGACCCGGCCCCGCCAAACGCCGTACAGCCCGTCCGGCCGGTCGGCGAGCTCGACTCGATACCGCACTGATCCCCCCGTGTAAGTCAAAGACCCGGTAAATCTAGCCGACCAAGAGCTCCAAACTGCCGTCGGCGAGGTGCTCCTTGATCGCCTTGGGCAGGACGTAACTCACCGCCCCGCCGGGCAGTCCGGCCCACGGCACCGCAATGCCGAGGATGACCGAAAGCGGGCGGCACAGCCGGAAGTTGCGTTCGTTCCGTTCCCGTTCGAGCGGCAGGGAGGTGGTGGGGAACCGGGTCTCGTCGTGATGCACCAGGTTTCCGCCGTCGCCGCCGAAGCGCACCACCACGGTGCCGGCCCCGAGCCGCACGATCCGCTTGTTCCGCAGCAGTGTCAGCGGCGGTTCGCCCTCCGTCGGCTGGATGGGCCAGTCGGCCAGTTCGGCCGCGGTTTCCAAGGGGGTGCGGTGACCGGCGGTGATCCGGCTCGGATGCAGCAGGAGGGTGCCCAGCAGGTACTGCGCGGCGTCTTCGGCCCGCTCGAAGTAGCGGGGCTCGACGGGATCGCCGTTCTCGTGCCAGGCCACCTCCCAGCCCTGTTCGGTCGCGTTGAGGCACCACGCGCAGTCCCCGCGCGCCGCGATCCGGTAGGCCTCCGGCCAGACGCCCTGCTCGCCGAGCCGCTGGGCCAGCACGACCAGGACGGCGGGGTCCTCCAGCTTCGGATCGGGCTGGGTCTCCAGCGCGGCGGCGACATCGGCGCTGGTCGGTCCGATGTCCCTCGCCTCGGCCGGGGGGCGGGGACGGCCGAGCAGGTCCGCGGCGGCGGTGCGGCGCACCAGCTTGTCCACATAGGGCGGGTGGAACCCGCGCTGCCGCATGTGCTCGACGAAGGCGGGTTCCGGTGGCGTGCCGTACTTGCGCAGGTAGTGGGACACCGAGGCATGCCAGATCCAGGTGCCGTCGGTGTGATAGCTCTCGGGCACGTCGGCCTCGGCGCCGCCGCTGAAGATGTCCGGGCCGAACCCGCTGCCGACCAGCACGGCGGGCTGGCGTTCGAGGTAGCGGAGTACCTGTGGGATTTCGTCTTCGGACAAGGGCGGCCGGTCCACGACCGGTGGTGCGCCCGCTTGCTGGGTGTCGACCACTCGTGCGTGCCGGAAGGTCACGGAGAGCGGTTGTCCGGCCGTTCGTTCCATCACGCTCACTCTAAGCGAGAACGTGATCTCAGATCCCCGGATTTCGCCGAATGGCAAGGAAGTAGCCGAGCCCGCCGAGAAGGTAGATCGCCGTGGCGGCCAGCAGCAGCGGGATCGAGTGGCCGTCCAGCGGGGTGATCGCGGCCGCGGCGGCGACCGCCGCCACCTGGGTGATGTTGAACAGCGTGTCGTAGAGCGCGAACACGCGTCCGCGGGCTTCGTCCCCGATGTCGCTTTGCACGGCGGAATCCACGCACAGTTTGAGCACCTGGCCGGCGGCGGTGATGAAGAACGACGCCAGCAGCACGGTCGGCAGCAGCATCGGCAGGCCCAGTCCGGCCTGCGCGAGCGCGGCCAGCAGCAGTGAGCCGAACACCACCGGGTGCCTGCCGAACCGCTGCACCAGTCTCGGCGTGAGGAACCCGGCGAGGAGGATCCCGGCACCTCCCATCGCGGCCATCTGCCCCAGGCCGGGCAGCCCGGATTTGAGCGGGCCCGCGTCGTGGAAGGAGAACCGCATCAGGAGCACGGTCAGCAGCAGCGAGATGCCGTAGGACGCCCGGTGGGCGAACAGGGCGACGAACCCGGCGGTCACGGTGGGGGCGGCGAGTGCGGCTCTGCCCCCGTCCGCCAGCCCGTGCGCCACCGCCAGCAGCGCATCGGAGGGCTCGTCGACCAGGTCCGGGCCGAGTTTGCCGCGCGCGAAGCGGGCGGCGATCAGCGCGGCGAGGGCCGACCCGAGGATCGCGACGGAGGTCGTCCAGGCCGACCCGGCGTTCCCCGGGCCGAGCACCGCCCGCAGGCCGATGGCACAGCCCCCGCCGACCACCGCGACCATCGCACCGAGGGTGGCCGCGAACGCGTTGCCCGCCACGATCATTTCCGGGCGGACCACGTGGGGAAGTGACGCCGACATACCGGAACCGACGAACCGGGAGATGCCTTCGACCAGCAGGGCGAGCACGAACAGGACCGGGCCGGCGAGGCCGAAACCCACCGCCGCCGCCGTGGCGATCACCGCTACGCCTCGCAGCAGGTTGGCGAGCACGAGCACGCGGCGGCGGTCCCAGCGGTCCAGCAGGGCCCCGGCGAACGGGCCGATCACCGAGTACGGGAGCAGCAGCACGGCGAAACCGCCGGCGATGGTCAGCGGGTCGGCCCCGCGTTCGGGATTGAACAGCACCGCCCCGGCCAGCCCAGCACGGAACACCCCGTCGGACCACTGGGCGGCGAAGCGGGTGAACAGCAGCCGGCGGAAGCCCGGCATGCCGAAGAAGGCACGAGCGCCCGGTTTGACCTGCTGGATCTGCGCGCTCGCCGTCACACCACGAAAGCTTACGGCGCCCTCGGGGGCGGTGTTGGCGACGAAACGGACGAATAAGAGGCCGGCGCACTTGGTCGCCTCTCGGCGGCGTCGCGCAGTGTGGCTCCAGCCGAACGGTATTCCACAAAGGCTCTTCTCAAGTGGGCCCGGGGGACACGGAGTGCGCCGGCCACCCCGTACAACGGGTCGTACCCATCCGTTGTTCCCGCGGGGCTCGAACAGAGGCGGCGGCAGGTGCGATCATGGCCTTGTGCCAGCGGACGCCGAGGTTGAACCGGGCTCGCTCCTGGTCGCCGCCCCCACGATGTTCGATCCCAATTTCCGCCGGACGGTGGTCTTCGTCATCGACCACCGCCAGGAGGGCACCCTCGGTGTGGTCCTCAACCGGCCGAGCGAGGTGCCGGTGGACGACGTGCTGCCCAGTTGGGGCAGGCATGTGGTCGAACCGCAGTCGGTGTTCGTCGGTGGTCCGGTGGAGAAGAAGACCGCGTTGTGCCTGGCCGCGCTGCGTGCCGGGGAGACCGCGGCGAGGGTGCCGGGGCTGATCGGTGTGCGTGGCCCGGTGGCACTGGTCGACCTCGATGCCGATCCGGACCTGCTGGTGCCGAAGGTGCGGGGGCTACGCGTGTTCGCCGGGTACGCGGGCTGGGATTCCGGCCAGCTCGCGGGTGAGATCGAGCGGGGTGACTGGCTGATCGTGCCCGCACTGCCGAGCGACGTGCTGGCCACGCCGGACCGCGATCTGTGGGGACAGGTGCTGCGCAGGCAAGGCGTCCCGACCGCGCTGCTGGCCACCCATCCGGGGGATCTTCAGCGAAACTGAGGTTTCAGGCGCGCTGCAGGGCCGAGCAACCACCGCAGGCGCAGCCCGCGCAGGCCGAGGGTGCCGAGGGCGCCGGCGCGGGCACGGCGAGCGCGGCGCGGTGGCCCAGCAGACCGCCGGCGAGCACCAGCGCGAACATGCCCACCAGACCGACCAGGGTGGCGATCACGAGACCCGCGGTGGTGGGCATGACCAGCCCGGCGATTCCGGCCAGCAAGCCGGCGACGCCACCCACCACGGTGGGCAGGCCCGCCACCTTGTTGCCGATGCGGAACGCTTCGTCGGACCGCATCGTGGCCGCGGTCCGCACGCCCGCGCCGCGGTCACGCGGCAGCTTCTCGCGCCAGCCGAGGAGACCGCCCCAGCCGACGACGACACCGAGCAGCATGGGGATCAGCGCGAGGAAGAACACGGGGCAAGAATAAGCGGGTTTCCTCCCGTCGCGCTGCCTGCCCTGCTCAGGTGTGCCGCAGGCCATGGTCCGGCCGCGCGAAAACACGGTCGACCTGCCGCCTACCATGAGTGGTGTGAGCGAGGCAAGCGAGGAAATTCCCGGGCACCGGTACAACGCGGAGCTGGCAGGCCGGATCGAGCTGCGCTGGCAGCAGTTCTGGGCCGAGCACGGCACCTACCACGCGCCGAATCCCGAGGGCTCGCTCGCCGGAGAGGACATCCCCTCCGACAAGCTGTTCGTGCAGGACATGTTCCCGTACCCATCGGGCGCGGGCCTGCACGTCGGCCACCCGCTGGGCTTCATCGGCACCGACGTCTTCGCCCGGTACCACCGGATGATCGGGCGCAACGTCCTGCACACCATGGGCTTCGACGCCTTCGGCCTGCCCGCCGAGCAGTACGCGGTGCAGACCGGGCAGCACCCCCGCAAGACCACCGAGGAGAACATCGAGACCTACCTGCGGCAGATTCGCAGGCTGGGGCTCGGCCACGACGAACGGCGCCGGATCTCCACCATCGATCCGGAGTACTACCGCTGGACGCAGTGGATCTTCCTGCAGATCTACAACTCCTACTACGACGAGGAGCAGGGCAAGGCCCGCCCGATCGCCGAGCTGGAGGCCGCGTTCGCCGAGGGCAAGCGCACGACCCCGGACGGACGCGGCTGGGGTGAGCTGAGCAGCGCCGAGCGGCAGGCGGTCCTGGCCGAGCACCGCCTGGCCTACCTTTCGGAGGCACCGGTCAACTGGTGCCCCGGCCTCGGCACGGTGCTGTCCAACGAGGAGGTCACTCCGGACGGCCGCAGCGAGCGCGGGAACTTCCCGGTGTTCCGGCGGAACCTGCGCCAGTGGATGATGCGCATCACCGCCTACGCCGACCGGCTGGTGGACGACCTGGACCGGCTGGACTGGCCGGAGAAGGTCAAGTCCATGCAGCGCAACTGGATCGGCCGGTCGCAGGGTGCGCGGGTGTCCTTCGCCGCCGGGGCCGAGTCGATCGAGGTGTTCACCACCCGCCCCGACACGCTGTTCGGCGCCACCTACGTGGTGCTGGCACCCGAGCATCCGCTGGTGGACAAGCTGACCGCCGAGGCGTGGCCGGAGGGGGTCGACGAGGTCTGGACCGCTGGCGCGGCGACCCCGGCCGGGGCGATCGACGCCTACCGGCTGGCCGCCTCGCGCAAGTCCGAGCTGGACCGGCAGGAGAGCAAGGACAAGACCGGCGTGTTCACCGGCGCGTTCGCGGTGAACCCGGTCAACGGCAAGCAGATCCCGGTCTTCGTCGCCGACTACGTGCTGATGGGCTACGGCACGGGCGCGATCATGGCGGTGCCCGGCCAGGACCAGCGTGACTGGGACTTCGCGAAGAAGTTCCACCTGGAGATCATCCGGACCGTCCAGCCGAGCGAAGGTTTCGACGGTGAGGCGTACACGGGCGACGGCCCGGCGACCAACTCGGGCTTCCTGGACGGGATGAACGTCGACGAGGCCAAGAAGACGATCATCGCGTGGCTGTCCGAGCACGGCCACGGCGAGGGCACCGTCCAGTACAAGCTGCGGGACTGGCTGTTCTCGCGGCAGCGTTACTGGGGCGAGCCGTTCCCGGTCGTCTACGACGAGAACGGCGTCGCGCACGCCCTGCCGGAGAGCATGCTGCCGATCGAACTGCCCGAGGTCGACGACTACTCCCCCAAGACCTTCGAGCCGGACGACGCCAACGCCGAGCCCTCGCCGCCGCTGTCGCGCGCGACGGACTGGGTCGAGGTCACGCTCGACCTGGGTGACGGGCCGAAGACCTACCGGCGCGACACCAACACCATGCCGAACTGGGCCGGTTCGTGCTGGTACCAGCTGCGGTATGTGGATCCGGACAACAGCGACCGATTCGTCGACCCGGTCAACGAGCGGTACTGGCTGGGCCCGCGGCCCGCCGAGCACGGCGCGAACGATCCGGGCGGCGTCGACCTGTACGTCGGCGGCGTCGAGCACGCCGTGCTGCACCTGCTGTACTCGCGGTTCTGGCAGAAGGTGCTCTACGATCTGGGGCACGTCTCCTCGGAGGAGCCCTACCGGCGCCTGTTCAACCAGGGCTACATCCAGGCCTACGCCTACACCGATGCCCGCGGTTTCTACGTTCCTGCCGAAGAGGTCGAGGAGAAGGACGGCAAGTTCTTCTTCCAGGGCCAGGAGGTCAAGCAGGAATACGGCAAGATGGGCAAGAGCCTGAAGAACGTGGTCACCCCCGACCAGATGGCGTCGGACTACGGGGCGGACACCTTCCGGTTCTACGAGATGGCCATGGGGCCGCTGGACGTGTCCCGTCCGTGGTCGACCAAGGACGTGGTCGGTGCCCATCGCTTCCTGCAGCGGTTGTGGCGGCTGGTGGTCGACGAGCGGACCGGCGGGCCGCGGGTGTCCGATGTGGACGCGACGACGGCGGATCGCAAGCAGTTGCACAAGACCATCGCCGGGGTCCGCGAGGACTACGCGGAGATGCGGTTCAACACCGCGGGCGCGAAGCTGATCGAGCTGAACAACCACGTGACCAAGGTGTACGGCTCGGCCGAGGCCACTCCACGCGAACTGGTGGAGCCGCTGGTGCTGATGCTGGCGCCGCTGTGCCCCCACATCGCCGAAGAACTGTGGCACCGGCTGGGCCACACCGGCTCGCTGGTGCACGGGCCGTTCCCGGTGGCGGACGAGAAGTACCTGGTGGAGGACTCGGTCGAGTACCCGATCCAGGTCAACGGGAAGGTTCGTTCGCGCATCACGGTCGCCGCCGACGCCGCCACCGACGCGGTCAAGGCCGCGGCGCTGGCCGACGAGAAGGTGGCCGCGCTGGTCGGCGACAAGACGCCGCGCAAGGTGATCGTCGTGCCGGGCCGCCTGGTCAACGTCGTGCTCTAGGACCTGTATCGAAGTGGTTTGGGTGGCGGAACCTGACGTGGTCCCTCGCTGTGGGATCGCCTCCTCATGAATGCCAATTCACGAAGCGCTGGCGGTGCTGTTTCCTGCGAGGAACCACGTCAGAACCCGCAGCGGTGCAAGCTGCCAGCCCACAGCAAGCGGCTCTGCCGCTTTGGTACACACCTAGCTAGGTGCTCTCCAAACCGATCTCCCTGGCGAGATCGGCGAGGAGGGCGTCGAAGACGGCGTCCGGTTTGGTCATCGGGATCGGGTAGTTGCCGAACACCTCGAGCGTGATGTGCCCGTACAGGCGGGCCCAGAACTGGATCATCACGTAGGTGGTGCCCAGGTCGAGGTTGTCGGGCGGGAATTCGAGGCCGGTTTCGCGCAGTACCGACAGCAGGTTGTCCTGGAAGGTGGCCAGGTCGTCGCGCAGTTCGGGCGGGATCCGCTCCACCGGCGGGAGCGTGAGCTTGTGGTTGGCCAGGATCTGGCCCGCGGCCATCAGGAAGATCCGCCCGAACGGCTCGTCGGCCCGGTTGAGCGTGGCGACGCTGTGCGGGGAGTGGGGTCCGACCTCGCCGGTGGGTGAGGCGAACACGAGGGTGAACTCCTTCGTGTGCGTCAGCGCCCAGCGGCGGAAGCCGCGGCAGATGGCGAACAGCTGTTCGGCCCCGTCGCCGGGCAGCGTGCCGATCTCCTCGCTGAGCTGGGCCGCCAGATCGGCGATGACGTCGAGCCGGAGGTGCTCGATCAGGTCGTCGCGGGATCCGTAGTACCGGTACAGGGCGGGGGCGGTGATGCCGAGTTCGCGAGCGATCGCCCGCAGGGTGACGGCTTCTGGTCCGCGCTCGACCAGGAGCCTCCGGGCGGTCCGCCGGATGTCCTGGTCGGTCGCCACGCGCACGCGGCCCCGGCGCGCTGGCTTGTCCATTCAGGCATTCTAAAAGGTCACACCGGCCGTTTCGGGAAAGAAGTGACCAAGCTTGGTGGTCGAACGCTGCACACGGGCGCCGGTGAAGGCAGCCTGGGCGGGCGCCGCCGGTACCGATCGCTCGGGGGGCTACGCGATCGGTACCGGCGACCCGATGCCCTTCCCCCGGTGCGCATCCGGGTTCGGACAGTTATAGAAGAGGCCGGCCTCCCTGTGACGGGACGCCCAGAGGACGAAGTTCCCCCATTCGGGTGAACGTCGTCGGACACTCATCCTCATGTCGCTCCAGGTGGGCAATAAGTTACAAACGTCTTTCACGTTGGCCGCTGGGGGAGACTGTGGGCATGACTCATGACGTGCTCGTGGTCGGCTCGGCGAACGCCGACCTGGTGGTACCGGCCGAACGCCGTCCCGGCCCCGGGGAAACCGTGCTCGGCGGTGACACCACGATCTCGCCCGGCGGGAAGGGCGCCAACACGGCCGTCGCCGCCGCCCGGCTCGGTGCGGACGTCGCACTGCTCGGCGCGATCGGGCAGGACCCCTATGGTGCGGTCCTCACCGAGTCCCTGCGGTCCGCCGGGGTGCACACGGACCTGGTCAAGACCGTGGCCCGGCCGACGGGCATCGCCTACATCACCGTCACGCCCGACGGCGAGAACTCCATCCTGGTGTCCCCCGGCGCGAACCACGCCCTCGAACCCGCGGATCTCGACGGGGCGCTGTCCGGAGTCAAGATCATGGTTGCTTCGATGGAGATCCCGCTGCCCACCGTGGAGCGCGCCGTGGCCGCGGCCGCCGAGGCGGGTGTGCGGCCCCTGCTCAATCTGTCGCCCGCGGCGGAGGTCTCGCCCGCTACCCTCGCCGCGCTCGACGTCCTGCTGGTGAACGAGCACGAAGCGGCCTGGCTGCTCGGCACCGGCGTCGAACCGGAGAAGCTGCTCGGCCTCGGACCCCGCTCCGCGGTGGTGACCCTGGGGGCGCGCGGGGCGCTGGTGGTCACCCGGCAGGGCACCACGGAGGTGGCCTCCCCGAAGGTCGAGGCCGTCGACAGCACTGGCGCGGGCGACGCGTTCACCGGGGCTCTCACCGCCTCCCTTGCCGCCGGCGCCTCCCTCGAAGCGGCCGCTCGCCGGGCGGTGCGGGTCGCGGCGATCTCGGTGACCCGGCGGGGTGCCCAGCCGTCCTACCCGTCCGCGGCGGAGGTGCCGGAACAGGCGTAGGAAGGGGGTGTCCGAGGCGCACGCGGAAAGGTATGGTCTAGACCATGTCGGAAACAAGGCTGTCCGGGGTCGCGGTGAGCCCGGGCCGGGCCAGCGGCCCCGTCGTCCGGGTGGCCGAGCCGCTCGGGGAACCGCCGAGCACGCCGAAGCCCGAAGACCCCCAGGCCGACGCCGCTCGTATCGCGCCGGCCACCCGGGCCGTCGCCGCGCGGCTCGAGGCGCTGTCCGAAAAGGCTTCCGGCGAGGCCGCCACCATCCTGCTCACCACCGCGGCCATGGCGGCCGACCCGGCACTGGTCAGCGAGGCCGAACGGCTCGTGCTCCAGGAGGGGAAACCGGCCGCCCGAGCGGTCTGCGAGTCCGCCAACGTCTTCGCGCAAACACTGGCGGCTGCCGGGGGCTACCTGGCCGAACGCGTGCGCGACATCGAGGACGTGCGTGACCGGGTGGTCGCCGAACTGCTCGGGGTCGAGCCGCCCGGGGTGCCGGAGCTGACCTCGCCGAGCGTGCTGGTCGCCCGCGACCTCGCCCCGGCCGACACCGCCGGGCTCGATCGCGAGCGGGTGCTCGCCCTCGTCACCGAGGAAGGCGGGCCGACCAGCCACACCGCCATTCTGGCCCGCGCGCTGGGGATTCCCGCGGTGGTCGCGGTACGCGGTCTGCTCACCACCGACGCGAAGGCGCTGCTCGTCGACGGCGACACCGGTCAGGTCGAGGTCGTCGACCCGGACGCCCCGGTGCTCACCGCCGTCGTCGCGGGCCCCGCCGAGTGGAACGGGGTGGGCACCACCTCGGACGGGCATTGGGTGAAGGTGCTCGGCAACGTGGGCTCACCGGCGGACGCGCGTGCGGCGGCCGACGCCGGTGCCGAAGGCGTCGGCCTGTTCCGCACCGAGTTCTGCTACCTCGACGCGCCCGCCGAGCCTTCCGTGGACGAGCAGCGTGCCGCCTATGCCGCCGTCCTTGCGCCGTTCGCGGGGAAACAGGTCATCGTGCGCACGCTCGACGCGGGCGCGGACAAGCCGTTGGCCTTCCTGTCGCCGGAGGAGGAACCGAACCCGGCGCTCGGCGTGCGCGGGCTCCGGGTCGCCTTCGACCGGCGCGACGTGCTGGACCGCCAGCTCGAAGCCATCGCGGGAGCGGCGGGGGAATCCGGCGCCGAGGTCTCCGTGATGGCCCCGATGGTGGCCACCGCGGAGGAGGCGGCCTGGTTCGCCGAGCGGGTGCGCGCCGCCGGAATCGCCCGCGCCGGAGTGATGATCGAGATTCCGGCCGCGGCGTTGTCGGCCCGTGAGATCCTGGAGGCGGTCGACTTCGTCTCGATCGGCACGAACGACCTGGCCCAGTACACCTTCGCCGCAGACAGGCAGCTCGGTGCCGTGGCGAAACTGAACGATCCCTGGCAGCCCGCACTGCTCCGGCTGATCAAGCTGGTCGGCGACGCGGCCCGTGCGACGGGTAAACCCGTGGGCGTCTGCGGCGAGGCCGCCGCCGACCCGCTCCTCGCCCGTGTCCTCACCGGGCTCGGGGTGACCAGCCTGTCCATGAACGCGGCCGCGATCCGCGCGGTCGGCGCGGGGCTGGCCGCGACCACCCTCGCGCAGTGCGAGGCCGCGGCCGCCGCGGCACTGGCCGCGCCCGATCCCGCCACCGCCAGGGAAGGCGCCCGCGAGAGCTAGAAACGCAAGCCGCGGCGCGGGTAGCGGATGGACAGCGAACCTCCGTGCACCCGCCCGGAAAAGACCAATCGGGGTGAGCCGGCGCGGCCGTCCGCGCCGGTCCTGTCGTGCAGCGAGGTGTACTTCAGGTCGGTGATCGCGTTGAGGTCGATCGAGGCGTGCTCGGGGATGACCACCTCGACCGAACCCCATTTGCAGTCCAGCTCGACGTGTACCACGGAGCCACCGATCTGGGCCTCGGAGAAGTCGAGTTTCGTGGATCCGTACTTGGCGCGGACCACGAGTTCGGGCGGCACGATCCAGGCCCCCCTGCGGACCAGGGACGAGTACTTCGCGGTCAGTTCGAGCCGGGGGCCGGTCCGCCGGATCGCGCCGTCCGGCATGGGCAGCTCGTGGTTGACCAGGCCGGGAATGTCCGCGAGCACGCGGTTCAGCTCGCCCCGGGTCGAGGCGGCGAGCGCGACGTCGGTGCGTTCGGTGAACTCGTCCAGGTCGAGCAGCCCCCGGCCGATGGCCTTCTGCAGTACCCCGATCACGTGTTCTCGCTCTTCGTCCGACACGCGGAGGTCGCGTGGGGCGAGCGGTTTCGTCCCGGTGTCTTCAGCCATGTCGAAAGCGTAGAAGCGGCCGCCGCCGAGGGGATCCGGGAAAAACCCCTACTCTCCGTCGAGCCCGTGCTCGATGGCGTAGCGCGCCAGTTCGACGCGGTTGTGGAGTTGGAGCTTGCGCAGGGTGGACTGGACGTGGTTTTCCACGGTCCGGTGCGACAGGACGAGCCGTTCCGCGATCTGCCGCGCGGTGAGTCCCTTGGCGACCAGCCGCAGCACGTCCGTTTCCCGTTCGGTCAACCGTGGGGGCGGCGAGCCGCTCTCCGGCGCGTCGGCCATGCGCCGGTACTCGCCCAGGACCAGGCCGGCCAGACCGGGGGTGAACACCGTGTCCCCCTGCGCGGTCCGCCGCACGGCCTCGACCAGTTCCCGCGCCGAGGCCGATTTCACCAGGTAGCCGGATGCCCCGGCCTTCACCGCCTCCAGCACGTCACTGTGCTCGCCGCTCGCCGAGAGCACCAGTACGCGCGTGTGCGGGAGCACGGTGGTGATCTCCCGGGTGGCGTCCACCCCCGAGGTGCCTCCCAGATTCAGGTCCATGAGCACCACGTCGGGGCGCACCGCGGTGGCTATCCGCACCGCCGCGTCCGCGTCCGGCGCGGTCGCACGCACGTCGAAACCGTTTTCGGTGAGGTCGCGGGCCACCCCGTCCCGCCAGATCGGGTGATCGTCGACGACCATCACCGAAATCATCTGCCCCTCCCAGGCTTGGGTATCCGAAACTCCCACTCGGTTCCGCGATCGGGTGCGGTGTCCAGGGCGATCGTGCCACCAAGATCGGTCACCCGCCCGCGCATCGACCGCGCCACCCCCAGATGGCCCTGCGATTCGGCGTCGGCGAGCCTGCCTTCCGGAATCCCGCGGCCGTCGTCCCGCACGGTGATCAGCACCTCGGCGGGCAGGTCCTCCAGCAGCACCCAGGCCTTCGCCTCGGGGCCTGCGTGCTTGTCCACGTTCGTCAGCGCCTCCCGGACGACGGCGACGAGCTCGGAGGTGACCCGCGCGGGCAGCCTGACCTCACCGGCCGGTGCCGCCACCTGCACGCGCGACGACGCGAGCAACTGCAAGCCGGCCCGGAGATCGGCTTCCCGGGTGGTCGGCCCCGTCGGTTCGGTGGTGACCAGCGCGCGCAGCGCGATCTCCTGCTCACCGGCCAGTTCCGCCAACTCGGCGGCCTCGCCGCCCAGTTCGGCACCGCGGCGGCGGACCCGGGCGAGCACCTGCAGCACGCTGTCGTGGATCGAGCGGGCCAGCCGCTCCCGTTCGGCGTTGGCCACCTCGGTGCGCCAGGCCCGGGCCAGTGCCGCGGCGGACTTGCGCGCCGTGGTCGCGCTCATGCCGATCAACAGGCCGGTGGCCATCAGCAGGACCCCATCGCGCGCCACGTCCAGGGTGAACGCCTGCCGGGCGAGGGCGGTCGCCGCACCGACCACCGCGCCCGCCAGCACACCCCCGGACCCGCCGAACCGGGTGCCCACCGCGACCGGTACCCCGGCCACCCAGACCGTCGTGATCAGCGGATCGATTCCGGACAGCTGTGCGGGGGTGAGGATCCACGGCGAGGTGAGCATGAGCCCGCAGGTGATCACCAGGTCGAGCACCGTGAACCAGGACAGGCGCCGGCGCAGCGCCTCCCTGGCGTAGACGAGGCTGGTCGACAGGGTCCACAGTGCCATCGCGCCCAGCACGGTCCAGGCCAGGCCGGGGCGCTGGTAGTCCCGCGCGTGCACGAGCACCGCGCCGAGCGCGAACAGCAGGGTCAGGATCCGCAGCCCGATACCGCCCCACCACAGCGGGGCGGCGGGTTCGACCTCGGTGGGACCGAACCGGCGGCTCATCGGACTTCGGGCTCGTCCACCTGTACCGCGTCGTCCACCTGCACCGCGCCGCCGGGAAGTGCCTCCTGGTCGTGCAGGACGTCGATGTCCTCGGGATGCGGGTCCTTCTCGTGGATCAGCGACCGGATCCCGGCGTTGAGCACCGCCAGCAGGGGCACCGCGAGCAGCGCGCCCGCGATACCGCCGACCACGAAGCCCGCGGCGATCGACAGGACCACGGCGAGCGGGTGCAGCTTCACCGCACGGCCCAGCAGCAGTGGCTGGAGGATGTGGCTTTCCAGCTGCATCACCAGGATGACTATGCCGAGCACGATCAGCGCGGTGACGAATCCGTTGGTCACCAGTGCCACCAGCACCGCCACCGCGCCCGCGAGGACCGCGCCGAGGATCGGCACGAACGCGCTCAGGAAGACCAGCGTGGCCAGCGGAATCACCAGCGGGACCCGCACGATCCACAGCCCGATGCCGATACCCAACGCGTCGACCACGGCCACCGCCGCCGTCGCGCGGACGTAACTGACCAGCGACGCGAAGCCGCGCCGCCCCGCCACGTCGACGCGGGCCCGCACCGGGCGGGGCACGCCGAGGATCAGGAACTGCCAGATCCGTTCGCCGCTGGCGAGGAAGAAGATCGTGATGAACAGCGTGAGCAGGAAACCGGTGAGGATCTCGCCCACCGTGCTCGCCGTGGTCAGCGCGTTCGTGGTGATGGCCGCCTGGTTGTTCTGCAGGAAGCTGATCGAGTTGTCGATGAACTGCTGGATCTGCTCCTGGCGCAGGTGCAGGTCGTTGATCAGCCAGTCCCGCACCTGCGAGAGGCTGGTGTTGACCTGCTTCTGCAGTTGCGGCAGGCCGTCGGTGAACTGGATGACGACGAAGGCGAGCAGCCCGCCCAGTACGGCGAGGCCGCCGACCAGAACGATCGCGGTGGCCAGCCCCCGGGGGACCTTGACGTTCACCAGGTGTCCCACAGCCGGTGCGAGCAGTGCCGACAGCAACAGGGCGACGGAGACCGGAACGACCACGACCGACAGGCGGGCGACCAACCAGATGACCACGTAGAGGGCGGCGATCACCAGCAGGAAACGCCAGGCGAAGGCCGCCGCGACCCGCAGCCCGCGCGGCACGAACGCGGCGCTCACGGGGTCTTCACCGGATGACTGGAACTGCTGGCCGTCACTCACGTTTCCCACCCTAGCGAGTGGGGCGAATCGGACGGGGCGGTTCGGGCCGCGCCACGCCACCACTCGGCTGTCACACGATCAGGCGCTTTCGTCCGATCTACCTCGTTCTCCCCTTGCGAAGTCTGCGACGGTGCAGCAGACGGCCCGGGTAGCCGGAGCGTCGAAAAGAACGGAATATTCGGCTTACGCGCACCGGGCAGGTGGTGCGCGTATTTTTCCCTGGCCGAAAACAGGGTTCGAGTCAAGGGTTTTATCACTCTCCGCGGAAGCTCGCGATCAGGTGAAACACGATGGGTGAAGGCTGGTGGAAAACAATTCCCTGTCGCCGATAAATTGATCACCAGGGAGGCATGAAATCCCGGAAACACCGGCTGAACATGGTTTCGATGACATGATCTATCGGAATTAGTTTCGCGCCGCATCTTGGTAACCCAGTCGCGACAAGAAGGAGAACCAGTTCCCATGCGCAAGAGCCTGACCCGCGTCGCCGCCGTCTTCGCGCTCTCTCTGGGCGTGCTCGGCCTTGCCGGTGGTGTCGCCTCCGCTCAGGGCCCGACTGCTCCGGTGGTCGTCCCGGCGCACCCCACCGGGGGCGACTATGTCAACGCTTTCAACGAATCCGGCGCACTGCTCGGCGCCGGGGCGGCCGGACTGGTCAGTTCCGCGTGGGCCGGCGCGATCCCGTCGATCCTGCAGGGGGCGCTCGGCGGCCTCTGAGGCCGGCGGAACGGGGCGGAACCGGTTGTCCGCCGGTTCCGCCCCGTTCCGGCGACAGCCAGCCTTGATCGCGGAGCGTGCCTGGGCCGATCACCGTCTGTCTTCACACGATCGTGCTATCAAGTCGCGTCGGACGTGCGCCGCGCCCCGAAGTTTTGGTTACCTCGTCCGTGGCAAGCCGGTTCCGTATCAATGTGAACGCTTTTCAAATACGTTTCCCGGAACGCGGCAAGATCCCTCGGCATTAATCGGCAGGAGAACGGTGACGCAGCAGAACGCGGCCAAGCGGCGGGGAACGGCATGTGCCGCCCGCTGGCTTTCGCGTGCCCTGCTCGCCGTCGGCGGCGCCGTGGCCGGTACCGCGGCCGCGTGGGCGATCGGCTCCGCGACCGCGTCCGCCGACACCGCACTGCCTCCGCAGGACTCCCCCGCCACCGTCTCGGTCACACCGGTCACCGATGCGGCCGTCGGCGTCGGCGATGACGTTGTCGGCGGTCTTTCCGGCCTCGTGGGCCAAGCCGCGGCGACACGATTCGACACCACCGACCTCACCGCGACGGCGGCGCGGGGCGATCAGCAGGTCGCGCGCCAGGTCACCGGGGCGGTGCACGACTTCACCCGGCAGGCGGTGCTGCATCCGGCCGAGCGCATCCTCGGCGGGCTGGAACAGATCAGCCGCCAGCCGCAGGACACGCCGCGCGTGCTCGGTGAGGCGCTGACCCCGCCGCCGGGGCTGTTCGACTTCCTGCGCCCGCCCGCCGGACTGATCACCCTGCCGGGCCTGCCGCTCGGGCAGGCCACCGGCGATCGGACCACCGGCGCGGGCACCGAACCCGAGGCCGACTCCGCGGAGGCCCCCTTCGCGGCCGGAGTTCCCACCCCCGCCGTGGTTCCCGCCGCCGCGGGGCACGCCGACCTGACCGACCCGGCCTACCTGGCCTACCCGGCCGCGATCGGCTACGACCAGCAGGAACGCCACCACGGTGAGCGGTCCGGGCAGGTCCCCCCAGCGCCCAAGCGCGCCCCGATGGCCCCTAGTGGCCTCCCCCCTGTCCCCGGTGGTTCCGTCACCGGTGGTCACATCGACGGTCCGTTGCTGGGTGTCCCCGCCAACGCGCTGACCGTCGTCGAAGCGATCGGCCTTCGCGCCGCCCGCTTCGCCCCCCGGCACATGCCGGTTCAGCCGGGCTCCCAGCCCGGTGTCACTCCTGACTGATCACGCGCGGGGCCGCTGAACGCGCCCCGCCCGCCGTGCCGTTCTCGGTCGGCCGCGCGTCCAGCACCTCGCTCATCCCCACGCGGACCCCACTTGTCCGCGGCCTCCGGGTGCCTCACCGCACCCACCCCACCAAGACCCCGTAAGGGAACGAGGAAAAGGAGAAACACCCAATGCAGACCTGGGCAAAGCGCGGAATCCAGACCGCGCTGGTGACGGGTGGCCTGCTCATGCTGGGCACCGGCATCGCCTCTGCTGACGAGAAGGTCAGCCCGGACGTTCCGGCCGGCCCGCTCGACCTCAACGCCAGCATCCCGGTCGACATCTCCCACAACGCGATCGGCACGCTCGGCAGGCAGGTCAACCTGCCGGAGATCAAGACCGAGATCAGCACCAAGCCGGTCACGGACGTGCTGAACAAGGCCCTCGCCCCGGTGAGCCAGACCGGCGCGCTCAAGGCCGCGGCCCCGGTCACCGGCGCCGTCAACGAGGCGGTCGCGAAGGGCACCTCGGCCCTGCCCCAGGCGTCGGGCAAGCGCGTGGACCAGGCTCCGGTCCAGTCCACCGGCGACCCGCTGATGGGCAACAAGGTGGTCGGCAACGTCGCGCTGCCGATCCAGATCACCGGCAACGCGCTGGGTGTGCTCGGCAACGCGACCGTCGACTCCGCCTCGACCCAGACCTACGCGCACAACAGCGACATCAGCACTAGCGGTGCGGGCGGCGGCCTGGCGGGCAACGCGGTCAACCTCGACTGGGCCCTGCCCGTCCAGATCTCGGGTAACGCCGGTGCCCTGGGCGGCAGCGCCAAGACGACCGGCAGCGCCACCCAGTCCGCGGCCGCCACGGGCAACACCACCACCGACGGCACGAACGGTGCCGGTGCTGGCAACGTGGTGAGCCCGCAGCTCGCCACCCCGGTCCAGCTGTCGGGCAACGCGCTCGGCTGGTTCCTCGGCCACGCCGAGACCGACTTCAACGGCAGCAGCGACGCCTCCTCCGGCGGCTACACCGCCACGCACGGATCGCAGGGTTCCATCGCGGGCAACGTGGCCGCGGTGCCGCTCGCCCTGCCGATCAAGGCCTCGAACAACGCGATCACGTGGGGCGGCGACGCCGACAGCGCGGGCAGCACCACCGCCAACGCCACCGCGGGCGGCACCACGCCCGGCCCCGACGGCACCCCGGCCTTCGTCCAGACCGACGGTGACCAGTCCTTCCTGGCCGGCTCGATCATCCAGCCGCAGGCCGCCGTGCCCGCGACCGTGGCGAGCAACGCGGCGGCGTGGATCGGCAACGCGGTCTCCGGCAAGGAGGGCTCGCCCTCCGCGCTGAACACCACCGCCCACGCCGGTGGGTTCTCCACCACCAGCGGCAAGGACGCGGCCGGTTCGGGCACCGTGGCCGACGTGCCGGTCGCCCTGCCCGCCGAGGTGTTCTGCGTCGGCGGCACCTGGATCGGCAACGCGCACGCTTCGGGCTGCGAGAACACCCTCCAGGCGATCGCGGGCGGCCGCACCTACACCAACGGCAACGGTGGGTTCCTGTCCGGGAACAGCGCGAGCGCGCAGCCTGCCGGCACCGCCGAGGTGTTCGGTGTGGGCGGCTCCTGGATCGGCAACGCCTCCGGCTCCGCGACCGAAAACAAGCTGGTCCAGGCCGGTGGTTACAACGGCAGCCAGGGCAACGACTCGGCCGGCTCGGGCAACGTCGTCCAGGTGCCGGTGGCACTGCCCGCCGAGGTCTTCGGTGTGGGCGGCTCCTGGATCGGCCAGGGCGCCGGAACCGCTTCCGAGACCAAGGACGTCACCGCGGGCGGCGGCGGCAACACCCAGGACGACAACGGCGCGGCCAGCGCGAACCTGGTCGCGGTTCCGGTCTCCCTGCCGGTGCAGGCCTTCGGGATCGGCGGCAGCTGGATCGGCAACGGGCAGGGCTCGGGCACCACGGACACCACCTCGACCGCGGGCGGGCACCTGAACGCCAACGGCAAGAAGGGCTTCCTGGCGGGCAACCTCGCCGACGTGCCGGTGTCGCTGCCCACGCAGCTGCACGGCATCGGGGCCACCTGGATCGGCAACGGGCACGGTGCCAGCCAGAACACCATCCAGTCGATCGCCGGTGGCGACGCCACCGCGACCGGTGAGGGCGGCTCGCTGGCGGGCAACATCATCCAGGTTCCCGGTGCGGCGGCGGCCGACGTGTTCGGCCTCGGCGCGGTCTGGGGCGGCACGGCCAGCGGCGACGCCACCAACGACGTGGTGTCCTCGGCGGCCGGGTCCACCCACACCAACGGTGACGGCGGCTCCCTCGCCGGCAACGTGATCAGCGCGCCGCTGTCCCCGGTCGCGCAGGTCTTCGGCGACGCCGCGAGCCTGCTCGGGGTCGCGCACGCCTCCGGCGTGAACAGCACCGAGATCACCTCGGGCGGGCAGAACACCACCTCGGGCCAGGGCGGCTCGCTGTCGGGCGACATCTTCGACGTCCCGGTCGCCGCGGTGGCCCAGGTGTTCGGCGTGGCCCCGGCGGTCGGCGGTGTCTCGCACGCGGTCGCGGACAACAGCACCACCGGCACGCTGGCCGGCACCGACACCACCTCGGGCCCGGCGGAGGCGCTGTCCGGCCTGAACCCGGTGCTGCCGGTCGGTGTGGTCGCGCAGGTCTTCGACATCCCGCTGGGCCTGCTGGGGGTGGCCTCGTCGGACACCACCAACGCCACCGACGTGACCCTCGCCGGCCACGAGCCGCTGATCGACCTGCCGATCAGCGGGGCGGAACTGCCCGCCACCGGCCTGCCGTCCCTCCCCCTGGCGAACGCGCTGCCCGCGCTGCCCGCCGCCGGTGCGCAGCGTGCGGACCTGCCCCAGCTGGGCTCGCTGCCCGGCCTGCCCGTCGGTGCCCTGCCGACCGGGAGCCTGCTGCCCCAGGCCCAGCTGCCCGCGCTGCCGAGCCTGGACTCGGTGACCGGCCTGCTGGGCCCGGTCTCCGGACTGGCGAGCGGCAAGGGAATCCAGATCCACGGCTGATGGCCTGGTGACGTGAAACGGGCCCGGAAGCCTTGCGGCTTCCGGGCCCGTTTTGTCGTTCAGCCCAGCTGGACCGATCGCTTGGCCAATCCGTACCAGTAGCCGTCGATGACGGTCCGCGGGGCCGCGTCGTCGACACCGGCGCCGAGGGTCACGAACAGCGGGGCGAAGTGCTCGATCCGCGGGTGGGCGAGCCCGGCGGCGGGCGCCTTGCGTTGGAAGTCCAGCAGCGCGTCGACGTCTCCCGCGTGCAGTCGTTCGGCACCCCACTGATCGAACTCCGCCGACCACAGGGGAGGTTGTCCGTCGGTGCCGCCGACCTGGCGAAGCGCGGACAGGTTGTGGGTGAAGAACCCGCTACCGACGATCAGTACACCCTCGTCGCGCAGCGGCTTGAGCTTGCGGCCGAGTTCGAAGAGCTCATGCGGGTCGAGCGAAGGCATCGAGACCTGGAGAACCGGGACGTCGGCGTCGGGGTACATCTCCATCAGCGGCACGTAGGCACCGTGGTCCAGTCCTCGGTCCGGAGCTTCGTGGACGCCGGTACCGGGGCTGTGCAGCAACTTGCGGACCTTCGCCGCCAACTCGGGAGCGCCGGGAGCGGGGTAGGTGACGCGGTAGTAGCGCTCGGGGAAGCCCCAGAAGTCGTAGACCAGAGGTACCCGGGTGGTGGCGCCGAGCGTCAGTGGCGCTTCTTCCCAGTGCGCCGAGATGACGAGGATCGCCTTCGGCTTCGGCAGTCCGGCCGACCAGTCGGCCAACTGGCGGGTCCAGGTGGCGTCGTCGGCGAGCGGCGGCGCGCCATGGCTCAGGTAGAGCACCGGTGTCGCACTCATCGCGGCCTCCATATCTTTGAAAGTTCAACTACCACTGTAGTACGACGCCACGTGGTGCCGCGATATTCCCCGCCGATCCCGGCGTCAGATCTCGTCCAGCTTCGCGATGGTGGCGAGCAGGCCCGGGAAGCGATCGTCGAACTCGCTTCGGAGGCGGACGAAGGTGCCGTTACCGGCGTCGCGCTGACGGATGAGGCCGGCCTCGCGCAGGACGCGCCAGTGGTGGGTACGCGTCGACTTCGCTTTGGGCAGCTCGAACGAGGCGCACGCCCGTTCGCTGCCGTCTCCGTCCAGCAGTTCCCGGACGATTCCGCGGCGCAACGGGTCGGCCAGCGCCGAAAACACCGCGTTGAGGTTGATCTCGGTCAGTTCAGGAGCGGGTAGTTCGCCGGTCATCTGCATCACCCCTGGACATGGTACGACATCCGTCGTACCGTTAAGGTACGAATTCGATCGTACCTATGGGAGTTGCCGTGTTGTGCGTGTTCGACGTGAACGAGACCCTTCTCGACCTGGCCCCGCTGGACGAGGTGTTCCTCGAGCTCACCGGCTCCGCCGACGCCCGCCGTGAATGGTTCGCCCTGGTCATCCACACCGCACTGAGCGTCACCGCGGCCGGGGGCTACCGCGACTTCGCCGAGATCGCCGGGGCGGCCGCGGGCGCGATCGTCGGGCGTCACGGTCGGGAGGCGAGCGACGAGCAGCGCAAGAAGGTCGGGGCGACCCTGCGGTCGCTGCCACCGCATCCGGAGGTGCCGGGGGCGCTCGCCCGGTTGCGGGACGGGGGGTTCACGTTGGTCGCGCTGGCGAACTCACCGCTGGCCACGGTCGAGGCGCAGTTGCGGCACGCCGGGCTGACCGGCCTGTTCGACGGGATCTTCTCCGCCCAACAGGCCGGTGCGCTCAAACCGGCTGCCGCGCCGTACCGCCAGGTGCTCGAGGCCCATCGCGCGGAGCCGGGCGAAGCGATGATGATCGCGGCCCACGACTGGGACATCGCGGGGGCGCAGGCGGCGGGGCTGCGCACCGCGTTCCTCGGCCGGCCGGGCCAGGAACTCCTGCCGGGCGCGGCCGGGCCGACGATGACCGCACCCGATCTCGCCGCGCTGGCCGACCTCCTCCTGACGTGACCGCCCAGCTCAGCTCTGCGCGAGATCGGCGAATCGGCTGTAGTGCAGCTGGTGGGCCACGACGACGGTGCTGGTCGGGCCGGCCCGGTGCTTGGCCAGGATCAGGTCCGCCTCGCCTGCGCGCGGGTCGTCGCGCTCCCAGGCGTCCGGGCGATTGATCAGCAGCACGATGTCCGCGTCCTGTTCCAGCGAACCGGATTCACGAAGGTCGGACAGCATCGGCCGTTTGTCCGTGCGCTGCTCGGGACCGCGGTTCAGCTGGCTGATCGCGACCACCGGCACTTCGAGTTCCTTCGCCAGCAGCTTCAGCTGGCGGGAGAACTCCGAAACCTCCTGCTGGCGGGACTCCACCTTCTTGCCCGAGGTCATCAGCTGCATGTAGTCCAGGATCACGAGCTTGAGGTCGTTGCGCTGCTTGAGGCGGCGCGCCTTCGCGCGGATCTCCATCATCGTCATGTTGGGCGAGTCGTCGATGAACAGCGGCGCCTCGCTGATTTCGCTCATCCTCCTGGCGAGCCGGGTCCAGTCGTCGTCGGACATCCGGCCGCCGCGCATGTCGGCGAGGCGGATCCTCGCCTCCGCCGACAGCATGCGCATGACGATCTCGATCCGGCTCATTTCCAGCGAGAAGATCACGCTGGTCATACCGTGCTTGATCGAGCAGGAGCGGGCGAAGTCCAGTCCGAGTGTCGACTTGCCGACACCGGGCCGGGCCGCGACGATGATCATCTGGCCCGGGTGCAGCCCGTTGGTCACCTCGTCGAGATCGGCGAACCCCGTCGGCACCCCCTGCGAGGAACCGCCCCGCGAAGCGATGGCGTCGATCTCGTCCATCGTGGGCTGGAGCAGTTCCTCCAGCGCGACGTAGTCCTCGCTCGTCCGGCGCTCGGTGACCTCGTAGATCGCGGCCTGGGCGCGGTCGACCACTTCGGCGACGTCACCACCGGTGCCGTTGGCGCCGTAGCCGTACTGCACGATGCGGGTACCGGCCTCGACCAGCCGTCGCAGGATCGCCTTCTCGGACACGATCTCCGCGTAGTAACCCGCGTTCGCCGCGGTGGGCACCGTCGCGATCAGGGTGTGCAGGTAGGGGGCCCCGCCCACCCGGCCGAGCTCGCCGCGCCGTTCCAGCTCGGCCGACACCGTGATCGGGTCGGCCGGCTCGCCGCGGCCGTAGAGGTCGAGGATGCAGTCGTAGACCGCCTGGTGCTTGGGCAGGTAGAAGTCGCCGGGCCGCAGGGCCTCGACCACGTCGGCGATGGCGTCCTTGGACAGCAGCATGCCCCCGAGCACCGACTGCTCGGCCGCGATGTCCTGGGGCGGCTGCCGGTCGAACTCACCGGGCGGCGGGCCAGGATCAACCGGTCCCGGGTCGGATGCGTAGGCGGGACCGCGGTCGTCCGTAAGCGCCACCGCGTGGACACCTCCTCGTCAAGCGAACACCAGTTCGATTATGCCGGAGCCTTCGCGCCGGCACCCGTCATGCGGGCGGGTGTTTCGTGCACCGCGCGCGACCACTCGGCGGGCAACGCTAGATCCCCCGGAAGGAGCAAGGCAAACTCGCCTGTTGATTGCCTGGGGACATCCTGTGGATAACTTGTGGAAGGGTGCCCCCAACCAGTCACAAGATCCGAATTACTTGTGGACAACTTGGGGACTACTTCGGGGATGATCGAGAAAAGACCAGGTCAGACCCTGTGGGTAAGGTGTGGAAAAGATTGCTCCAAGTTCGTCGGCGTGTCGCCGTGGAACGCGTCTTCGGCGTGTCGCGCGGGAGTGGTCTCAACCGCGCTGGGCGATGCCCTGTGGATGGACGCACCTGCGGTGTGCGCACCGCCCGCTCGACTGAGTGGGTGGTGCGCACACCGGTCAGCCCAGTGCGCTCTGTGCGTTCCGTAACCGGTCGCCGAGCACCTGCGGGGTGGCGGGAGTGAACACGATGAGCGGTTCGCCACGGGCCGGCCGTTCTTCCATCAACCAGCGGCCTTCCGCGGTGTCGATGAAGTTCAGCGGCTTTTCGCACCGTCGGCGGCTTCCCCCTCGGGAGCGTGCGGCGACGTAGAGGCTCCCCGCGCCGGTCCGCGGTGCGCCCATGAGCCGCTTCATTTCCTTGGCCGGAGCCGGGCGAGCGACGTCACGGGCCGACCTCATCACGGTGAAGTCCGCGTCGTCGGCGGCGGCGTCCCTGCCGGTGACGAACTCGGACTTCGTCGCGATGAGCGGTTGCCCCAGGCCCGGGCGGCCCTGCGGGATCTGGTTGAGGAAGCCGGCGAGCAACTCCTCGGGGCGTTCGGGGGCGAGGATCACCGACTCCTCGTCGATGAGGCGGACGAGTACGAAGGCGCCCCCGCTCCCACTGCCCGCGAGCACGCTGAAGTTCGGCGGCGAACCGGGGAACTGGCCCTCGAACCAGCCGTAGTACTCCAGGTCCGGCCGGGACAGCGACTCGACCAGGCCGAGCAGGTCTCTGTCCATCCCGCGCGGGCCCATCAGGCCGTGCTCGGTCAGGAGCGTGTTGACCGCTTGGTCGGCCGTGCGTTGCACGTCTTCTTCGACAAAGACCGGTGTGCTCGCCAGCGTGGGGTGCGGTTCGCCGCCACGTCTCCGGATCAGGTTGATCAGGATGGGGGTGGAGAGCTTGAGGGGACCGTTCAGCACTTCACTCACCGATCACCGGGGGCGCGGTGAGTTCGTCGGTGCCGAACAGCGAGTTCGGATCCTCGCTGACCAGATACTTCGTCTGGTGCTCTTCGTCTTCGCCACCCTTGCCCTTGGCACCGTGGCCCATACCGCCCATTCCGGACGTGCCACTGCGGCCGGCCGCGCCGGACGCCCCGGCACCGCCCATCCCTCCAGCACCGCGGGCACCCGCTCCGGTGCCTGCTCCGGCAGCGCCGCCGGTGCTGGCACCGCCACTCAGCGAGCCGCTACCGCCGGGACCGAAGCCGCCGGGTCCGAAGCCACCCGAGATACCACCGGCACCCGCACCGCCGCCACCGTATCCCGAACCCGAGCCGCTGGGCCCGAACCCGCTGCTGAAGTCGGTCGACGAGCTGCTCGGCGTGTATCCGGCCGCGGTGGTGTTGTCCCAGGTAGGCGTCTTGTACGTGGGCGGCGTGTAGCCCGGCGGGTTCGGCGGGTGGACTGGCGGGTGGACCCCGGGAGGGTGGATGCGGGGAGGATTCACGGTGACCGGAGGTAGACCGGTGCCCGGAGGTAGACCGGTGCCCGGAGGGTTGATGCCCCCCGGCGGGTTGATGCCGCCCGGCGGGTTCGGGCCACCAGGCCCGCCCGGCCCACCGGGTGGGCCAGGGGTGACCGGTGGGAGGGGATTCGGGCCAGGCGGGTTCGAGACGGGGTTGCCGCCGTCGGTCCGGAACTGCGGCATGCCCGCGGCGTTCTGCGCGCTCGCCTGGTAGTAGGCGTTGAACGCGTCGACGTTCGCCTGGCCCTTCCGGTTGTAGGAGTTGATCTCGTCGTCTTTGTCGCTCCAGGGGTTGACGTAGTCCGTCCACCCCTTGGAGGGCGGGCTTTGCGGAATCTCCTGGACCCTCGACGAGACGGTGTGGAAGTCGGTGATCTGGTTTCCGATGAACTGGTGGCTCTTGCCCAGGTTCTGCGCGGAGTCGTTCAGCCAGGTCTGCAGCGGGTGCGCCCCGGCCTGCGCGGCCTGAGAGCCGTCGCCCTGCCAGGCGGAGTCCATCATCTGGTTCAGCGCGGCGATCTTCTGGGCCCGGTCCTCGTGATTGCTCTGCATCTTCTGCGCCGCGGTGCCCGCCGCCTCCAACCCACCGGTGCCTGGGCCGCCCTTGATCTGCTGGAAGATCTGGTAGGCGTCGATCGACCGTCCGCCGATGTCCGATTGGTGCTGCTGGGCCGAGGGGCCACCCGACAACCAGCCGCCGATGGCCGACCCGACGGCCGTGCCGACACCGGGCATGATCGCCGTGCCGATCGCGCCGCCGATCAACTGACCGTTCGACATAACAATCAACCCCTCCCGATGGTTCTCATGCCGCACCCTTGAGGTGCTCGATCATCGCCTGGCCGAACCGTGCGGCGATCGGACAGGGATTCGTGTGGTACTGCCCTTCACCGAGGCTGGTCGATACGTTCACCACGACCTGGTCGGTCACTCCGATGAACAAGCCGCACGCGCCTTTCGCCCGGAGATCACCGTTTTGGCGGGAATCCGCGTAGACCGCCGGATAACCGTCGATTGTGGTCGGCTCGAAGTACGCGGACATCCCTTTGTTCGCGTACACGGCAGCCAAACCCTGGTTTGATGAGCCGGGTGCGATCTTTATCAGGTTGATCGCGGAGGTCGCGGAAGACCACGTGCAGTTCGGCGTTCCGTCCTGCAGTTTGCCCTGCTTGCCCGTTCCGGCGACGCTGAGTTGGTTGAGCTGAGCGGACGAGATCGCAGTGCAGGGATCGGACACCAGCGCCTGCGTCGGGAGGGGGGAGGACACCCTCGGCACGCCCCCCGCCGCTCCGGTGGCTGTCGCACTGCTTTCGCTGCTGGGCAGGGCGGCTGAAGACTGCGTGTTGCCTAACCGGCTGTTGCCACTACAGGCGGCCAGAAGGCCGATCACCGCGAGTGCGGCGCCGAACCGGATCGCGCGAGCCGTGCTCACCACGAGTTGTCTCCTCCTTGCTTGGTGATCACCTGCTGATGGTCGGCTTCGACTTGCTGGATCTGTCCGCGGGCCTGCTCCAGTGCCTTGATGTAGTTCTGTACGTACTCGATCATGCGCTGATTCTGTTGCGTCAGAGTCTGAACCGACGGGTTGTAACCCTTGTCCACGTAGTCGCCACTGGCGAACTCCTGGCCCGGTGGTGTGGCGGCCGCCAGGAGCACCTGCACCGACTGCTGATCGTCCAGCAGGTCGCTGAGGAGTTCCTGCCACTTGTTGATGACGGTCTGGACCTGGTCCGGGTCGAATTTGTAGCCGCCGGGCGAGCCGTTGCTGCCGACCTGGATCGGCGCAACCGCAGGCATGTCGGGCAGGCTGTCGGCGACGTAGTTTCCGGACTCCGGTGGCTGCCTCATGATCAAGTCCCCTTCGCGCGTCCCGCCCCCAGCTAAGCGGGATCAGCAATGGGATGCTAGCGCAGCGCCGCTGGTTCCCGCGGTCGAATCATCCGTGCGCGGCCGATTGCGTTCCTCGCCGTTCGAGCACGGAGGAGGGTGCCGGCACCGGGCACGATCCGACTTGTTCGGACCAGTGGAGACGACCGCTGATCGGCTCGCGGCAGAACGAAACAACGCCCTTTCCCGGAGCGGGAAAGGGCGTTGTTCGTGGACTACTTACTCGGCCGCCTTGACGACGTCGATGCGGACACCGACCTCGACCTTCGGGTGCAGCCGGGCGCTGACCTGGTGCTTGCCGAGGGTCTTGATGTGGCCTTCGAGCTCGATGATCCGCTTGTCGAGCAGCGGGCCGCCCGCGGCCTTGATCGCCGTGACGATGTCGCCGGTGGTCACCGAACCGAACAGCTTCTTCGAGCCTTCGGCGGCCTTCGCGGTGAGCTGGACGGTGCCCAGGCCCTCGAGCGCGGCCTTGATCTCCTTGGCGTGGTCCAGGTCCCGGATGCGCCGGCTTTCCTGGGCCCGGCGGATGGTCTGCACGTTCTTCTCCGCGCCCTTGCTGGCCACGATGGCGTAGCCCCGCGGGAGCAGGTAGTTGCGTGCGTAACCGTCCTTGACCTCGACGATGTCACCGGGGCCGCCGAGGTTGGCCACGTCGGTGGTGAGAATGATCTTCGCCATGACGTGCCTCCTTAGCGCGCGGTCGAGGTGTAGGGCAGCAGCGCCATCTCGCGGGAGTTCTTGACCGCGATGGCGATGTCACGCTGGTGCTGGCTGCAGTTGCCGGTGACGCGACGGGCACGGATCTTGCCGCGGTCGGAGATGTACTTCCGCAGCAGGTTCGTGTCCTTGTAGTCGATCAGTTCCGGGCGGCCCTTCTGCTCCGCCTTGCAGAACACACAGACCTTCTTCTTGGGCTTGCGAATGGGTGGCTTGGCCACGGGGATGCTCCTGGGAATTCCGATACGAGTGGTTGGTTAGAAGGGGGGCTCGTCCGCGAACCCGCCGCCGCCCCCGGCAGGCGGGGCGGAGCCCCACGGGTCGTCGGCGGGCATGCCGCCGCCACCGCCGCCGCCGTAGCCGCCGCCACCACCACCGGTGCCGCGGCTGACCTTGTTGACCTTGGCGGTGGCGTAGCGCAGCGACGGGCCGATCTCGTCGACCTCAAGCTCGACGACGGTCCGCTTCTCGCCTTCCTTGGTCTCGAACGACCGCTGCTTGAGCCGGCCCTGCACCACGACCCTGGCGCCGCGGGTCAGGCTCTCGGCCACGTTCTCCGCGGCCTGGCGCCAGATGTTGCAGCGCATGAACAGCGCCTCGCCGTCCTTCCACTCGCCGCTGGCGCGGTCGAAGGTACGGGGGGTGGAGGCCACGGTGAAGTTCGCGACCGCCGCGCCGGAGGGCGTGAAGCGCAGCTCAGGGTCCGAGGTCAGGTTGCCGACCAGGGTGATGACGGTGTCTCCGGCCATGGTCGCCGCCTCAGGCCTTCGCCGCGACCTTGCGCGGGGCGGCCTTGCGAACGACCTTCGTGCGGAGCACGTTTTCCTGCAGCGACAGCTGACGGTCGAGTTCCTTGACCGCTTCCGGCGAGGAGTTCAGGTCGAGCAGGGCGTAGATGCCCTCGGCGTGCTTCTTGATCTCGTAGGCCAGCCTGCGGCGGCCCCACACGTCGACCTTCTCCACGCTGCCGCCGGACGTGCGGATCACGTTGAGGAACGTGTCCAGCGTCGGAGCGACGGTGCGCTCGTCGAGCGTCGGATCGAGGATGACCATTACCTCGTAATGGCGTGACACAACCACTCACCTCCTGTGGGCTCTGCGGCCACGGACGATCCGTGGCAGGAGGGTTTGTCGAGGTACCAGCCTAGCCGAGGCGTTCGGGCGGCTCGCAGCGCCCGGGGTGCGGCGGTCAGGACACCCGGCGCAGTACCCAGGTGCGGACCAGCGCGGCGCTGACCCCTGCCAGCGCGACCACGGCGAGCAGCATGGGCAACTGGACGGTGTTCGTGGTGGGGGCGGCGGCCAGCGCGTTCGCGTTGCCGGTGTTGCGCACGTCGGCCTGCCCGGGCGGGGTGTTGCTGCCGGACAGCACGCCGATCTCGGGTGTCGGCAGGCCGGCCACCGGGGCGCTGGACGGGTACTTGTCGCCGGGCGAGAGCGCGATGCCGGGCACGGCGGCGGGGATGTTGCCGTAGTCGCGCCGCGGCGCGGTCGCGTTGCCGGTGCCCATGGAGGGCGTGGCGGCGGTGGCGGTCGGCGCGGTCGTGCCGGGCGCCGGGGTGCCGGTGGCCGCCGAAGGCAGACCGGTGGCGATGCTGTAGTTGGCGGTGTTGACGGACAGGCCGCAGTTGCCCGCGACCTTGTTCTGGATGGAGGCGAGCGTCTTCTGCTGCGTCGCGGTGTCCCACGACCAGCCCAGCCCATCCGCACCCTTCAGCGCCTGGGTGACGACGGCGGCGATGGTGTCCCCGCTGACCGTGCCGGAGGCCGCGGTGGGCACCTTCCCCACCGGCAGCACACCCTTCGCGGTGATCTCCTGCGCGAGTTTGTCCGGGTCGACCGCGTTGAGGTGCAGGAATATCTCCTGCTCCTTCGCCCCGGCCTTCACCAGGTCGGCGACGTCCTTGCCCTGCACCGCGATGTCGTCGCCGATGTTGCCGGTGACGTTGCCCGTGCAGGCGGAGGCGAGGACCGTGCTGGCCGAAGCGTCACCGAGGAACAGACCGCCGGTGAGCAGTGCGGCGAGCGTGCCCACGGCGAGCACCCGACGGGTCGTCCTGGTCAGGTCGGTCCGTGTTGGCATCCGCACGGTGGCAGTCCTCCAGTGGTCGCAAGCGTCATCCTCATGAGGGATAACGAAAAGCAGGCGACGAGGATACTAGGCGGTAGCTCCGCGCAAAACCCAGGCGCGGACCAGTCCGGCGCTGACGCCCGCGAGCGCGAGCACCGCCGCCAGCACGGGCAGTTCGACCGGGGTGCCGCCACCGCTGCCCTGACCCGGCAGGGCCTCGGCTCGTCCGGCGTTCTGCACGGATCGCTGATCACCGCCCTGCGGCGCGCCCTGGCCCAGCGAACCGATCGACGGCGCATAGCCCGGGATCTCCCCGCCGTACCGCAGCCCGGGAGCTGGCGACCACAGCCCCGCCAGTGCATACGGAATGTCGCTGTAGTCCCGCATCGGGGCGTAGCCCGGCACGGAGCCGAAGCCGCTGAAGCTCGGGAGCCGGTAGCCGGGGTCGGAAAGGACCTGGCTGGTCGCGGCGGGGATGCCGACGGTGGCGGCGCCCGTACCGCCCGGGGTGGCCTGCTGAGCGCCTCCGGTCCCGCCGCCCGGGCCGCTCTGCGCCGCACCGCCCGTCTGCGGTGCGGGTTGCTGCTGCTTTCCGGTGAGGCCGGAGGTCGCGCTCTGCACCGCCGAGGTGAGGCCGTTCGTGGTGCCGGCGACGGTGCTGTCCACGGCACCCGCGACGGGCGCGCCCACCACGGGGATCGGAGCGACCACGGTGTCCACCACCTTCACCGTGATCTGGCAGAGTCCGGAAAGCAGGCCGCCGATGATCGAGGTGAGGCCGTCGGTGACGGTCTGCAGGCCGAGGGGGCTCTTGATGACGTCACCCGGGTGGGCGGTCACGGTCTGGCCGCAACTCGCGGTGATGGTCTGGGCCGAAGCCGCAGCCGCGGGTGCGGGCGCGGCGAAGGCCGAGGTGCCGGCCAGTACGAAGGCGGCCGCGCCCACCGCGGCGGCCTGACGAGTTCGACCTCGCATCCGTCCCACCCCTCTTCCACGTCACTGAAGGGATAACGACGGTGACCGTGCGGACGTGACGCACGCGAACGGGTGAGGCGGTTCAGTCCACCGTCCGGCCGAGCCAGACGTGGGCGAGTGCGGCGCCGACGAGGGCCAGTGCGATCGCCGCGAGCAGCAGGGGCAGCCGGGGCGGGACGGCGGAGGCCTGCATCGCCTGCGCGGAGCCGGGGTCCTGGTCGGTCACGCTGGGTGCGGTGCCGGTCGGCGGGACGAGGTTCAGCGTGGCGGGTGCCACCGTGCCGTCGCCGAGCGGGCCGAGTAGTTGGGCGGCGGACACCGGCGCCACCCCGATGATCGGGTAGCCGGCGAACTGCACGCCGCCGTTCCAGCTGTCCCCGCTGATGGGAGGGGGAGATGGGGTACCACCGGCGGGTGGCCGGGGCGTAGGCCGGACGGGTCGCGGCGCGGGAGCCGGCACCCGCGCATGCCCGGAAAGGAGACTCTGCGTGGTTGCCGACAACCCGTTCACCGTGTTCTGCAGGCCGGGACAGACCTCGTCGGTGAGCAGCGGGCCGAGCACCGGCAGCGAGCCCGCGTCCAGCGTTCCTGCCGTGTCGGCGAGCGGTAGCGACAACAGCGGCGCGCTCTGGCCGGGACCGGTCGCGGCCGAGTGGGATCCGGTGCCCACGGTGAGGATTCCGGGCAGGTCGAGCGAGGCGCCCGCGTCGACGGTGAGGGCCTGGCCAGGGGCCGGCCGGAGGGTGGCGTCACAACTGCCGGCCAGAGCCGGATCGGCCGGATCCGCCGAAGCCGTTCCCGGCAGCACGGCCAATGTGGCGAAAGCGGTGAGAAAACCCAGTGCGGCCAACCTGTTCCCGGTCTTCCCCATGCTTCCCCCTCCGGCGCCGGCAGGCCACGCTGGTTCACGGAACGCGCTCACGCTACTGCATCTGCGTGAGCGTGGGGCGATCCCGGCGGAATTCCGGCGGTAGCGTGGCCCCATGCAGATCGGAGCCCATGTTCGCGACGACGATCCGTTGGCGGCGGCGCGGGAGCGCGATGCCGCGGTGGTCCAGTTCTTCCTCGCGGACCCGCAGGGCTGGCGCAAACCGGTGCCCGCGCCGAGCGCGGCGGAGATCGAGGCGGCCGGGGTGACGGTGTTCATCCACGCCCCGTACGTGCTGAACGTGGCCTCCACCAACAACCGCATCCGCATGCCCTCCCGCAAGTTGGTCGGCCAGCACGCGGCGGCCGCCGCGGAGATCGGCGCCCGTGGCCTGGTCGTGCACGGCGGGCACGTGCGCAAGGACGAGGACCCGGAACTGGGCCTGATCAACTGGCGCAAGCTGTTCGAGCGCCAGGCCGAAGACGGTGGCTTCGGTGTACCGATCCTCATCGAGAACACGGCCGGGGGTGACGGCGCGATGGCACGCCGGTTCGACATGCTGGCTCGGCTGTGGGACGTCGTCGGCGGTTTCGGTGCCGGCTTCTGCCTGGACACCTGCCACGCCTTCGCCGCGGGCTGGGAACTCGACGGCGTCGTGGACCGGGTGAAGGCGATCACCGGCCGGATCGACCTGGTGCACCTCAACAACTCGCGGGACGAGTTCGGCTCGACCCGGGACCGGCACGCCAACGTGGTGCACGGCGGCGGCACCATCCCGCCGGAGCAACTGGTGGCGGTGGCCAGGGCGGCCGGGGCGCCGGTGGTCGTCGAGACCCCGTCGGAGGGCCAGGCCGAGGACATCGCGTACCTGCGGGACGCCCTCGGCTGATCAGGCCGGGACCGGCTCCTTGGCCGGCTTGAGCACGAACACGTCGCGGGCGCCGTCGAGCACGCCGCCCGCCGGATCGTCGTCGCCGGAGAGCCGGACCTTGTCCCGCTCCGGCCGCAGGATCTCCCGGATCACCAGTACACACAGCCCGACCACGGCCAGGTCCCGGACCACGACGAAGCCGAGGAACCAGTCCTCCGGCAACCCCTTGTGGTCGACGCCGAGGTAGAAGAACATCCTCGGCACCCAGACCAGCGCGTCGACGAGCATCCAGCCGAGCAGCAGCCGCCAGCGCGGGATCGCCAGCACCGCCAGCGGCACCAGCCACAGCGAGTACTGCGGGCTCCACACCTTGTTCGTCAGCAGGAACGCGGCGACCACGAGGAAGCTCAACTGGGCCACGCGCGGCCGTACCGGTGCGGCGAGCGCCAGGTAGGCGATGCCCGCGCAGCACAGCAGGAACAGGCCGCCGCTGACCAGGTTGAGCCAGGTCGGCGTCTGCCCCGGCCGCAGTGGACCGTCGAAACCGGTCCAGCCGGTGAAGTAGGAGATCACGTTGTAGACCGAGTCGGGGTCCATTGGGCGCTCCCCGTTCAGCCTGAAGAACTCCCGCCACCCGGTGTTGTAGACGAGCGCGATGGGCAGGTTCACCGCCAGCCAGATCACCAGGGTGGTCGCGGCCGTGCGCGCCCAGTAGCGGAACTTCCCGGCGCGCAGGCACAGCAGGAACAGGGGGCCCAGCAGGAACAACGGGTACAGCTTCGCCGCGGCGCCCAGGCCGAGCAGCACACCGGCCAGCACCGGTTTCCGTCTGGCCCACGCGAGGAGCCCGGTGGCGGCGAACGCGGTGGCGATCGCGTCGAAGTTCGTGAACGCGTGCACCAGTACCAGTGGCGAGATCGCGGCCAGTGCGGCGTCCCATGGTCTGCGGCCCGCGGTGCGGCCGACCGCCCACACGGTGACCAACCAGGCGGCGGACAACCAGAACGCGGTGATGTTGAAGTAGATCGCCACCGGGAGCGCGCCGGGGAGCCAGCCCGCGTCGGAGACCGTCTTCCAGATCGTGGTGAGTTTCGCGTTGGCCCACTGGAAGTACCCGGTGAGCACCGGGTACTCCATGTACCGCACCTGCGCGTTCGCGGTGCCGGCGTTGTCCACCCAGCTCGTCCGGTACGGGAAGGTCCCGGGCTGGTCGAGTTGTTCGCGGCTGTAGAGCGGCACGATGTCGGAGTAGCACATGGCCACGTACGGGCGGCCCGCCCGCCAGTCCAGCTGGTTTTGGCCGCTTTCGTCGGTGTACTGCTGGATGCAGCTGCCCTTGCCGAACCAGCACAGCATCAGGGCGAGGGTGGCCAGGGCCAGTCCCACCCGCTGCGGGGTCCAGAACCAGTGCCTGCCCACGGCGGCGTGCTCGCCGAGCGGGCCGCCGATGGGCGCGCTGGCCGCGGCCACCAGCGGCTCGGTCCGGCTGGGGGCGACCCGCTGGGTCGCGTCGAGTGAGGCCGGTGCCGGTTGGGGCGCGCTGTCGTGGTCGGTCGGGCTGGACACGCGCGCGATGTTACGGCCCCGCCGGTGGGTTGGCAGTGAGCCACGCTGCGCACGAAAAGGGCGGGGGCATCGTCGCCGTGCCCACCGCCCTCTCCGGTTCCGTCGTGCCGGTCAGCCGCCCTGGGGACCACCGATCACGAAGCCGCCGGTCGTCGAGGTCGGGCTCGACGGCTTCGACTTCGAGGGCTTCGACGCCGAGGTGGGCGAGGTGTCCGAAGTGGGCGTCGTGGTCGGGGTGGTCGGGGTGGTCGGGGTGCTGGTCCCCGTCGACTGCGAGGCGGTGTTCGACGCGGAGGAGTCGCTGGACGCGTCGGCGGACTTGCCGATCGGATCCACCGTGGAGAACTTCTCCGCGGGCTTGCCCTTGAGGTAGTTGTTCATGAACTCCTGCCAGATCTGGGCAGGGAGCCCGGTACTGCCGACGGACTTGCCGTCCTTGTCCTTCAGCGGCTTCGGCGGGTCGGAACCGACCCAGGAGGCCACCGCGATCGACGGGGTGTACCCGATCATCCACACCTGCGAGTTGAGGCTCGCCAGGGCGGGATCGCTCGAGTCGTACTGCTGCGTACCCGTCTTGCCCGCGCATTCGTGGTTGTCCGGGCACTTCAGGTGCGAAAAGTCGATCACCGGCTTGAGCGCGATGGTGACGTTCCCGGCGATCTGCTTGCTCTTCTGCGCGTTGTTCGCGGCGAAGGCGGGCTTCGGGGTCACCTGGGTCTGGTACACCACGTTGCCGCCGGGATCGGTCACCTTGGTGACGAAGTGCCGGTCCATGGCCATGCCGTCGGCGGCGAAGGTCGCGTAGCCCGAGGCCATGTCGAGCGGGGTGGCCTCGGTCGTGCCACCGCCGAGCGAGATGTTGTTGTCCAGTGCCGTCTTCGGATGCTCGACCGTTTTGACACCGGCCTCCACGGCGGCCTCCTGCACGGCGGGCCAGTGCGTCACGTTGGCGACCATGTCGAAGAACACCGTGTTGGCGGAAATCTTGACGGCCTCGGCGACCGTGCAGTCCTTGCCGCAACTGTTCGCCTGGCTCGCGTTGCGGACGGTGCGGGAGCCGAACTGACGGGATATGGAGCCGTCGAAGACCTCGCCCAGCCCCTTGCCCATCTTCAGGAACGCGGTGATGTCGAACGCCTTGAACGAGGATCCGGGGTTGTGCGGTGTGTTCGCCCAGTCGTACCGGTCGGTCTTGTCGTTCGGCCCGCCGTAGTAGGCGATCACACCCCTGGTCTTCGGGTCCACCGCGACGAGCGCCTTCTTCAGCGTGTCCGGCTGACCGGTCATGTACTTGTTCTCCGCGTCGACCGCGATCTTCTGCGCGACCGGGTCGATCGTGGTGTAGATGTTGTAGCCCCCGGCCTGCAGCTTCTCCTTGGAGTAGCCCGCGGTCGCCAGTTCGTCCTCCACCTGCGCCTGGATGTACTGGTTCGGGCCGGTGATGGCCTGCGGTTTGGTCTGGTCGATGGGCAACGGGGTCGGGAACTGGGCGGCCGTGCGGTCGGCGGAGGGCAGCCAGTTGTACTTGACCAGGTTGTCCATCACGTAGTTCCAGCGCCGCTGCGCGTATTCGGCGTTCTCCGACCGGCCCGGACCCTGGATCAGACCGGCCAGCAGGGCCGCTTCCGACGAGGAGAGCTGGGAGACGTCCTTGTTGAAGTACGCGTGCGAAGCCGCCTGGATGCCGTAAGCGCCCCGGCCGAAGTAGATGATGTTCAGGTAGGCCGTGATGATGTCCTCTTTGGACTGGGTCTGGTTCATCTTGAACGACTTCACCAGCTCCGTGGCCTTACGCGTGAGCGTGTGTTCCTCGTTCTCGGTGGCCTTCTTGATGTACTGCTGGGAGATGGTCGAACCACCGCCCTGACCACCGGTGAGGTTGTTGTAGACCGCGCGCAGGATGCCGAGCACGTCGAAACCGCTGTTGGTCTCGAAGGTGGCGTCTTCGGCCGCGTACACGGCGTGCTTGACGGTGTCGGGGATCTGGCCGGGCTTGAGGATCTGGCGGTTCTTGTTGTCCGGGATGTCCTTGCCCATCACCGTGTTGTCGCTGTAGTAGTAGGTGACGACCTGGCTCTGCTGTGCGAGCACCTCATCCGGCGTCGGCACGTCGACCAGGAAGTAGGCGATGGTGAAGGCGATCGCGGGCAGCACGACGAACAGGCCGACGCACGCGTAGAGGCTGCGGCGGATGATCTTCCAGCGCCGCTTCTTGCGCTGTTTGGGCGTCAGGGCCTTCTTGCCCTTCTTGCCTTCTTCGGGGGCTTCCTCGCCGTCCGCGCCGAACTCGTTGAACCGGTCCTGCTCGTCGTCGTAGTCGTCCTCGGGGTAGCCGGGGCCGCCCAGTTCGTTGTGGGTGAGCAGGCCCGGTTCACGGTTCGGCGGACCGCCGGGCCCCTGCGGTCCCTGAGGACCCCCAGGTGCCGGGGGCCGGTAACGGCCGCGCATCGGACGTTCGCCCGGCGCCTGGCCGCGCGCGGGCGGCGGCGGTCCGGGCTGGCGGGGATGCTGCGGTGCGCCCTGCGGAGGCGGTGGGAGGCGGCGGCCCGGGGGCGGGACGGCACGCTGACCGGGGTTGCCCGCGGGACGGCGCGGCGGTTGTCCTTCGCCGGGCCACTGGGGCGCGGGGCCGCGCCGGGGTTCGTCGGCACCCGGCCATTGCGCACGACGGGGTTCATCGGGCTCCTGGCCAGGCCAGGAGCGGTTGTACTGGTCGTTCACGAATGAGCCTCCCAGACCGGCGGTTCGGGGTACGCCGTTCTGCCGTCAAGTGGGTCCATGCCCGCGTTCTCCGTCACTGCCCGGCGGTCCTCTTGGAACGGCCGTGCGGAGTTCCCGTGCCCAGGACGTATGACAGCACCAGGTGGTTCCACCGGCACGTGCGGCAGACCTCGACCACATGGACGGTGAACTCGCCGAACAACTGCTCCATGCGGTCGAGTTCGTCCTGCGTGCGGGCCGAGCCGGAGATGTGCCGCAGCTCGTCCCCGAACACCCAGGAGACGTTCGTGACGGTTTCCTCGCGGCACACCGGGCAGGGGACGGTGCTCGCGGCGCCGTGGAACTTCGCCGCCCTGAGCAGGTACGGGTCCGCGTCGCAGACGTCCTTCTTGCCGAGGCGACCGGCACGGACGTCGGCCAGCAGCGCCCGGCGCTGCAAGGCGTAGTCCACGACCTGTCGCTGGTTTCGCACGCTGACAGAGTACGTGTCCGCCGACCCCGTGCCATGGGCTGTTCTGCCTAACGCGAACGGCCATGGGAGGGACACGCCGACGGTTTGGTAACTCTCGGGTGAAGTTCCGCGCATCCGGCCAGGTGGGCGGGTATCCGCGAAGGGATTTACCGCGAGTTCCGCCGCGTTGTGGCTGTGATCTTGGTCGCGACCGGCTCACCGGGCTTCGTTTTTCCGTTGTTGGTGTGGTGGTAACCCACCGGACGGCCGCCGAGCTCCGTTAGCTGCGCCACTCGATGTATCGAGTCGATATAATGAGACGTTAGGTTGCCCTGTGTGGAGTGGTCAGCTGCCCGAGAGGGGGTGCACCGTGCTGGAGTTCGCCATACTCGGGCTGTTGCACGAGGCGCCGATGCACGGCTACGTGCTGCGCAAGCGGCTGCACGACACGCTCGGCATGTTCCGCACGTTCTCTTACGGTTCCCTGTATCCGACCTTGCGGCGGCTGCAGTGGGCGGGCTTCATCGTCGAGGAAGCCGATGAGGTCGGTGAGCACGCGAAATCCGCTGCCAGGACGCGGGTCCGGCGGGCTCGGCGCGTGTACAAGCTCACCGCCGAAGGTAAGGAGCATTTCGCCGAGTTGCTCGGCGACGCCGGCCCCCAGACCTGGGACGACGAGGGTTTCGGGGTACATCTGGCGTTCTTCTCCCGTACGCCGGCCGATGTCCGGATGCGCATCCTCGAAGGGCGGCGCCGTCGCGTCGAGGAACGACGGGAAGGCCTTCGGGCGGCCTTGGCGCGCGCCGAGGAGAAGATCGACCGCTACACCCGCGAACTGCACCGGCTGGGCCTGGAGAGCAGCGAGCGGGAAGTTCGCTGGCTGAACGAGTTGATCGCGCACGAACAAGCCGAACAACGCGGTCTGCAGAGCTAGCGGCCGCCGTCGTGAGAGCAGCAGCACTGACATGAAGACAACGAGCGAAGGAGAAACCGGCATGGGCGACAACAGCGGCCGCGTAAAGGTGGCCATCGTTGGCGTCGGCAACTGCGCGGCATCGCTGGTCCAAGGAGTGCACTACTACCGGGACGCGGACCCCGCCTCGCGGGTGCCCGGGCTGATGCACGTCACTTTCGGGCCATACCACGTGCGGGACGTGGAGTTCGTGGCCGCGTTCGACGTGGACGCGAAGAAGGTCGGCCGCGATCTGTCGGAAGCCATCCTCGCCAGCGAGAACAACACCATCAAGATCACCGACGTGCCGCCGCTCGGCGTGCCGGTGCTGCGCGGGCACACGCTGGACGGGCTCGGCCGCTTCTACCAGGAAACGATCGAGGAGTCCGACGAGCCGGCCGTCGACGTGGTCGCGGCGCTGCGTGAGTCCGGGGCCGACGTGCTGGTTTCGTACCTGCCGGTGGGATCCGAAGCGGCCCAGAAGTTCTACGCGCAGTGCGCGATCGACGCGGGGCTCGGCTTCGTCAACGCGATCCCGGTCTTCATCGCTTCGAACCCGGAGTGGGCGCAGAAGTTCACCGACGCCGGACTGCCGATCGTCGGCGACGACATCAAGTCCCAGGTCGGCGCGACCATCACGCACCGCGTGCTGGCCAAGCTGTTCGAGGACCGCGGCGTCCAGCTCGACCGCACCATGCAGCTCAACGTGGGCGGCAACATGGACTTCAAGAACATGAAGGAACTCGAGCGGCTCGAGTCCAAGAAGGTGTCCAAGACCCAGGCCGTCACGTCGCAGATCGACCGCGACCTCGGCAAGGCGAACGTGCACGTGGGCCCGTCGGACTACGTGCAGTGGCTGGACGACCGCAAGTGGGCCTACGTCCGGCTCGAGGGCCGCGCCTTCGGTGACGTGCCGCTGAACCTGGAGTACAAGCTCGAGGTGTGGGACTCGCCGAACTCGGCGGGCATCATCATCGACGCGGTGCGTGCCGCGAAGATCGCGATGGACCGCGGCATCGGTGGCCCGCTGCTGTCGGCTTCCTCCTACTTCATGAAGTCGCCGCCGGAGCAGTACAGCGACTCCGAGGCTCGCGACGCGGTCGAAGCCTTCATCCGCGGAGACCTGGAACGCTGACCTTTCCGGTCGTCCGGCGCTCACCGGCAGGCAGACACAGAGGGGGCCTGCCGGCGGGCGCCGGTTTCGTTTTCCGGGCCGATACCCCGGTTCACAGCTTCCCGGGAAGTTCCCGGATGTCGCCCAGCACCCGGTGGACCTCGGCGAGTACCGCCGGATCCGGCGGAAAGTGCGGGTTGGGCACCGCGTACACCGTCATGCCCGCGGCAAGGGCCGCTCGCAGCCCGTTGGTGGTGTCTTCGACGGCGGCGCAGGCTTCGGCAGGCACGCCGAGGAGTTCCGTCGCCCTGAGGTAGACGTCGGGGGCCGGTTTCCCGGCGCCGACCTGCTCGCTGGACACGGCCACGGGTACCACGTCCGTCAGGCCGGTCGCGTCGAGGAAGGCCTTGATCAGGACCGGTGGTGACGAACTGGCGATCGCGACCGGGAAACGCCGCCCCACCGCCCGGACGGTTTCGGGCGCTCCGGGCAGCAGGGGCGGTCCGTCCGCGTAGCGCCGTTCCATGCCCTCGACCACCAGTTCGGCGATCCGCTCGGGGCCGCCGCGCGCGCCGAGTTCGGTGACCAGGTAGTGCGCCCATTCCGGGGTGCTCATCCCCTGCATGGCCCTGGTCGCCTCGGCGGTCCACGTCCCGCCGTGCTCGGCGACGACCGCGCGCCGCACCTCGTCCCAGGTCCGTTCGGAGTCGATCAGTACCCCGTCGAGATCGAAAACCACCGCGTCCATGCCCCGACGCTACCTGTGAGGCGAGTTACTTCGACAGGCTAACTAATATTGCTTAGCATAGCTAAGTGAGTCAAGGAGCTGTCGAAGGAGCCGTCACCGGCGTCGCCGAACTGGCGCACGAGCTGCGCCCGCTCGTCTTCCGCCTCTACTACATGGTTCGGCGGCTCACCCCGCAGCATCAGCTCACCCTGACCCAGGGGTCGGTGCTCGGCGAGCTGGTGCGCAACGGGCCCAGGCGGATGAGCGTGCTCGCCGAACTCGAAGGGGTGCGCCAGCCCTCCATGACGGATCTCGTCCGGCGGCTGACCCGGCTCGGCCTGGTCAGCCGCCGCACGGATCCGGAGGACCGGCGGGCGGTCCTGATCGAGGCTACGGAGGCCGGGCGTCGCTACATCGACGAGCTGGTGCTCGCGCGGGAGGAATTCCTGCGCGAGCGGCTCGGCGCGATGGGCGCGGCGCAGCGTGCGGCGATCGAAGCCGCCTTGCCCGCACTGCGGCAGCTCGTGGACCCGGCGGAGCGAGCGAAACGGGAGGAACAGTGAGCGGCAAGGGGCACTCGAGCCTGTTGGAGGCGGTGAAGGGGCAGTCCAAACAGGTCTGGATCACTGCCTTCGCGGCCGTGATCGCGTTCATGGGGATCGGACTGGTGGACCCGATCCTGCTGTCCATCGCCGAGGGGCTGCACGCCACGCCGTCGCAGGTCACGCTGCTGTTCTCGTCGTACCTCGGCGTGCAGGTCGTCGCGATGCTGGTGACGGGCGCGATGAGCGCGCGTTTCGGGGCGAAGCGCACGGTCCTCGCCGGACTGGCGCTGATCGTGGTCGCCACCGCGCTGTGCGCCGCCGCGGGGTCGATCGAGCAACTGGTCGCGCTGCGAGCCGTCTGGGGCCTGGGAAACGCCTTCTTCATCGCCACGGCGCTGTCGGTGATCGTCGGTGCGGCTTCGGGCGGCCAGGCCGGGGCGATCCTGCTCTACGAGGCGGCACTCGGGGTGGGGCTCGCGGTGGGGCCGCTGCTGGGCGCGTTTCTCGGCAGTTTTTCCTGGCGTGGCCCGTTCGTCGGGACTTCGGTGCTGATGGGGGCGGGGCTCGTGCTGTGTGCGGTGTTCCTGGCGCGGGACGCGCACGAGAAGCGGTCGCGGATCCGGCTGTCCGATCCCTTGCGCGCCTTGGCCCACGGCGGCCTGCTGCGCACTTCCGTCGGATCGGCGCTGTACACGGCGGCGTTCTTCACCGTGCTGGCCTGGACGCCGTTCGTGCTGAACTGGAGTGCGGTCGCGGTTGGCCTGATCTTCTGCGGCTGGGGGCTCTGCGTCGCGGTCGCCGGGGTGGTGCTCGCGCCGAAACTCGCCGCCCGTCTCGGTGAACGGCACGCGACGGTGCTCGCGGTGCTCGGGTACGCGGTCCTGATGCTGGTGCTCGCCCTGCCGGGCAAGGCGGTGGTGGTGACCGGGGTGGTCGTGTCCGGGCTGGTTTCGGGTCTGCTCAACACACTTTTCACCGGAACCGCGATGTCCGTCAGCGACGCGCCGAGGCCGGTGGCGAGCGCGGGCTACAACTTCTGCCGCTGGCTCGGCGGAGCGGCGGCCGCGACGCTGGTCGGACACGTCGCGGGCTGGCTCGGCTCGCCGCGCGCCCCGTTCGTGGCGGCCGCAGTGCTGTGCGTGCTCGCCGCGGGTCTGCTCGCGGTGCGGGGGCGTTCGGCCGATCCGCACCGGCTGCCCGCCGGAGCCGCACTGATCGGCGAAGAACTTTAAGATCTATTTACCTGATCTTTGGGATCACCTGGTTTTACTCGCCTACCTTCGGTCTCCTTCCCCCCTATCGAGCGATGGAGGCCCGGTGATCCTGCCCCTGTTCGTCCATGCCGGCGGTAGAGCCCCGCTGACCTGCGAGTACCGCTGCGGCAACGCCTGTGCGCACGAGGCACCGAACACTTCGGACAACGAGTACTTCGGCGAGGTCGCCAGGGGTGTGCTGTCCCGGCGCGGCGTTTTCCGGGCGGGGGCCGTGATGGCGGCCGCGGCCGGTGGTTTCGCCGCGCTGTCGGCGACCACCGCGCCGCCCGCCCTCGCCGCACGGCCCGGGCACGGGGCGCCCGGCAGGCCGGTGCCCGGCACCGATTTCCGGCCGGTGGCGCCCAACCGGGCCGACGCGCTGACGATCCCGCCCGGGTACCGGCAGAACGTGGTGATCCGCTGGGGTGACCCGGTCTTCCCGGGGGCGCCGGAGTTCGACGTGACGCGGCAGTCCGCCGCCGCGCAGGCGCGCCAGTTCGGCTACAACAACGACTTCGTCGGGCTGATCCCGCAGGGCCGGGACCGCTACCTGATGGTGGTCAACCACGAGTACACCACCGAGGTCCAGATGTTCCCGGCCGGGCAGTACGACCCGGCGAATCCGACCCGCGAGCAGGTGGAGATCGCCTGGGCGGCGCACGGGCTGTCGGTGGTCCAGGTGGTGCGGGGGCGTGACGGCGGACTCGAGGTGGTGCCGAGCCGCTACGGCCGCCGCATCACCCTGGACACCGAGTTCGAGGTGCGCGGACCGGCCGCGGGTTCGGTCCACCTGAGGACGTCGGCGGACCCGACGGGCCGGAAGGTCCGTGGTACCCAGAACAACTGCTCGGGCGGGGTGACCCCGTGGGGAACCGTGCTGTCCGGTGAGGAGAACTTCCACCAGTACTTCGCCAACTCCGAACAGGTCACCGACCCGGAGGCGCAGGCGCGGCTGAAGCGGTACGGCGTGGGCAAGGGCGCGAGCACCCGCAAGTGGGAGCGGTTCGACCGGCGCTGGGACGTGGCGGCCGAACCCAACGAGCCCAACCGGTTCGGCTGGGTGGTCGAGATCGACCCGAACGACCCGGCTTCGACGCCGGTCAAGCACACCGCGCTCGGCCGGTTCAAGCACGAGGCCGCCACCGTGAAGATCACCAAGGATGGCCGGGTCGTGGTGTACTCGGGCGACGACGAGCGGTTCGACTACATCTACAAGTTCGTCTCCAAGGGCAGGTACAAGCCCGGCACCAGCGCGCACGCGCGGCGCCACAACTCGTCGCTCCTCGACGAAGGCACGCTCTACGTCGCGAAGTTCACCGGGGACAGCCCGGCGGCCGAGATCGACGGCAGCGGGAAGCCGCCCGCCGACGGCGAATTCGACGGGACCGGGCGGTGGATCCCGCTCGCCAGCGGAGACAGGTCCTTTGTGGACGGTTTCACGGCCGAGGAGGTCTACGTCTTCACGCGGCTCGCTGCGGACAAGGCGGGCGCGACGAAGATGGACCGGCCGGAGGACATCGAGCCGAACCCCGTCAACGGCCGCATCTACGCTGCGCTGACCAACAACAGCGATCGCGGCGCCGGGCGCCGACGAGGTGAATCCCCGCAACGGCAACAAGAACGGGCATGTGCTGGAGTGGGAGGAGGCGGGCGGCGACGCGGCCGCGACCACCTTCTCCTGGCGGCTGCTGCTGGTCTGCGGCGACCCTTCCACCGCCGACACCTACTTCGGCGGTTTCCCGAAGGACCAGGTCAGCCCGATCTCCTGCCCGGACAACCTGGCCTTCGATCCCTACGGCAACCTCTGGATCGCCACCGACGGCAACGCGCTCGGCTCCAACGACGGGCTGTTCTCGGTCCCGGTCGCCGGCCCCGAACGCGGCCAGGTCAAGCAGTTCCTGACCGTGCCGGTGGGGGCCGAGACCTGCGGCCCGGTGGTCACCGGTGACTTCGTGGTGGTCGCGGTGCAGCACCCGGGTGAGGACGGCACTCCGGCCGCCCCGACCTCCCACTGGCCGGACGGCGGCAACGCGATGCCGCGTCCGGCCGTCGTTTCCGTCTGGCGCGACTGCCGCTGACCGAGGGTGGGCCACCGCGGCGGTGGCCCACCCGAGTCAGACCTCCCGCTCGCGCCGGGGATGGGCGCCCAGGGCAAGCGCGACCACGGAGCCGGCCAGCAGGCAGATCCCGACGGCCCACATCCCGGCGCGCTGGCTGCCGGTGAGGTCGGCCAGCCAGCCGGTGAGGTACGGCGCGGCGAACCCGCTGATGTTGCCCAGCGAGTTGATCAGGGCGATCCCGCCCGCCGCCGCGGTGCCGGACAGGAAGTTCGACGGCAGCGCCCAGAAGGTGGGCAGCGCGGAGATCACGCCGACCGCGCACAGCGTCACCGCCGCCATCGCCGCGTACGGGTTGCCCAGGTAGAGCGCGATCGGGATGGCGATCCCGCCGAGCACCATCGGCAGCACGACGTGCCACTTCCGTTCCCCGGTCCGGTCGCCGTGCCGCGCCCAGAACACCATCACCACGGCCGCGACCACGTACGGGATCGCGGTCACGAGCCCGGCCTGCACCACCGAAAGCTTCGTGCCGAACTGCTGGTTGAACCCGGCGATGATGGTGGGCAGGAAAAAGCCCAGCGCGTAGAGCCCGTAGGCGATGGCGAAGTAGACGAACGCCAGCGCGAGGATCCGCGGATGGGTGAGGGCCTTGCGCAGCGGCCAGTGGAACTCCGCCTCCGTCGCGCGGCGCTCCGCGTCGAGTTCCGCGGCGAGCCAGGTGCGTTCGTCCTCGTTCAGCCAGCGTGCCTTCTCCGGCCGGTCCGTCAGGAAGAACCACGTCACGAAGGCGAGCAGCATCGCGGGCACGCCTTCGACCAGGAACATGAATCGCCAGCCCGTCAGGCCGAACATGCCGTTGCCGTGTGCGATGAGCAGGCTCGACACCGTGGAGCCGAGCGCCGAGGACACCGGGACCGCGGTCATGAACAACGCGACCGCCTTGGCCCGCTGCGCCTTGGGGAACCAGTAGGTCAGGTAGAGGATGATGCCGGGGAAGAACCCGGCCTCGGCCACGCCGAGCAGGAACCGCAGGATCACCAGTGTGGTCGCGTTGGGCACGAAGGCCATCACCGTGGCCAGCGCGCCCCACGTGATCATGATTCGGGCGAGCCAGCGGCGTGCGCCGAACCGGTGCAGCGCCAGGTTGCTCGGCACTTCGAGCAGCAGGTAGCCGAGGAAGAAGATCCCCGAGGCGAACCCGAAGGCGGTCGAGGTGAGGCCGAGTTCCTTGCGCATCCCGTTAGGCGCGGCGAAACCGATGTTGACGCGGTCGAGGTAGTTGACGAAGTAGAGCAGCGCCAGGAACGGCATGATCCGCACGGCGACCTTGGTGAGCACGCGCGTGCCTGCGGCGGTGGTCCTCGTTGACATGTCCGCATCTCATGCCACGGCGACTGGCCAGTCAAGGTCGTTTTACGGTATAGGCATGTCGGAAAGGCCACTCGCGCTCGTCACCGGAGCTTCCCGCGGGATCGGCGCGGCCATCGCGCGCGCCCTCGCACCCACCCACCGGCTGCTGCTCGGCGGCCGGGACACCGAAGTGCTGTCCCTTCAGGCGGCGGAACTGCCCGAGGCCGAACCGTGGCCGGTGGAACTCACCGATCCGGACGCGGTGCGGGAGGCCGCCGGCCGGATCGAGCGGCTGGACGTGCTGGTGCATTCGGCCGGGCTGGCCGAACTGGGCACCGTCGAGCGGACCGAGGCGGACTCGTGGCGGCGCCAGTTCGAGGTGAACGTGGTGGCCGTCGTGGAGTTGACGCGCCTCCTGCTGCCCGCGCTACGGGCCGCCGGAGGGCATGTGGTGGTGATCAATTCGGGTTCCGGCCGCACCGCACGCGCGGGCTGGGGGGCCTACGCGGCCAGCAAGTTCGCCGCGCGCGCCTTCGCCGACACGCTGAGGGCCGAGGAAGAGCGCAACGGCCTGCGGGTGACGTCGGTGTTCCCCGGCCGTACCGACACCGAGATGCAGCAGGCCGTGATCGCGGCCGAGGGCAAGGAGTACGCGCCAGGCGAGTACCTGCGCCCCGAATCAGTGGCCGCCGCGGTGCTTTCGGCCGTCGCCGCCACCTCGGACGCGCATCCCGCCGAGATCATCCTGCGCCCCCGCTCGCATTGAGCGGCGATTCAGCCCCGCAGGCGGGCCGCGGCCTCGCGGGCGGCTTCCTGTGCCTTCGCGCGCTCCACCCGGACCGGCTCACCGTCGGTGATCACCTTCTCGCCCGCGACCCACACGTCGCGCACCCGGCGTGATCCGGAAGCCCACACCAGGTTCGCCAGCAACTGCTCGTCCGACACGTCCAGTCCGGCGGCGAAGGCGAAGTCGTCGGTGTCGATGTGCACGAAGTCCGCCCAGCGGCCCGGTTCCAGCACACCGATGTCGTCGCGGCCCAGTGCCTCGGCGCCACCCCGGGTGGCCATCAGCAGCGCGTCCACCGCGCGCACCGCCGTGGAGTCCTTTGTGGATAGACGGGCCAGCATCGCGGAGAGCTGAACCTCCTCCCACAGGTCCAGGTCGTCGTTGCTGGCCGGGCCGTCGGTGCCGAGACCGACCGGGACCTTCGCCGCCCGCAGGTCGGTGAGCCGGGCGAAACCCGACGCCAGCTTGGCATTCGAACCGGGGCAGTGCGCCACGCCGACGCCCCGCGCGGCGAACAGCGCGATGTCCTCATCGGACAGATGCACCGCGTGCGCCGCCAGCACCCGGCCGTCGAGCAGACCCACCTTGTCCAGCAGGCGGGGCACCGAACCGTGTTCCGCCCGCTGCCGCTGGTCCTCGTCGGCGGCCTCGGCGACGTGGATCTGGACCAGCGCGCCGCGTTCGCGCGCCGCCTCACCGGTCAGGCGCAGCGCCTCCGGCGGCAGCATGTACGCCGAGTGCGCCGCGAAGGACAGTTCGATCCTCTCCCCCGGACCGAACCGCAGTCCGTCGGCGTCGATCCACCGCGCCGCCGCGTCGATCATCGCGCGCCAGTCGACGTTCGGCAGGTCGATGATGGGGCCGCCGAGTACCGCCCTGGCACCCGTGCTGAGCACCGCCTCGGCCATTTCCTCGGCGTGGAAGTACATTTCGGCGCTGGTGGTGACGCCGTGGCGCAGCATCTCCAGCGAGCCGAGGATCATGCCCGCCCGCACGTCCTCCGCGCGCAGATTCGCTTCGAGCGGCCAGATGATCTCGTTGAGCCAGCGCACGAGCGGCAGGTCGCCCCCCATCCCGCGCAGCAGCGTCATCGGGCTGTGCGCGTGCGCGTTCACCAGGCCCGGCAGCAGGATCCCGGCCAGCTCGGTGACCGGTGCGGCCGAGTCCGGGGCCTCGGCGCGCGGTCCGCAGTAGGTGATCCGCCCGTCGTCGGCGACGTCCACCACCGCGTCGCGGAGCACGGAACACGCCGGATCACACGGCAGGACGACCGGGGCACGGAATCGACGCGACATCGCTTAAGTCTAGAGCCCACGCCCGGCGCCCCCGCCGCGCTGAGCCAGATCGCGGCGGCGAAGGCGGTGTGCCACCTTCGGGGTTATTGGGCGCTTGCGGCGGGACGGACGACGATTTCGTTGACGTCGACCTGCGAGGGCTGGGAAACGGCGTAGGCAATGGCCTCCGCGATGGCGGAGGCGGGCAGTGCCACCGCGCGGTAGGTCTTCATGGCCTCCCTGGCAGCAGGGTCGGAGATGCTGTCGGCGAGTTCGGACTCGGTCACGCCCGGGGACACGAGGGTGACCCGGATGTTCCCGGTGGACTCCTGGCGCAGTCCTTCGGAGATCGCGCGGACGGCGAATTTGGTGGCGCAGTAGACGGCGGCGGTGGGAGAGACCTCGTAGGCGCCGACGGAGGCGATGTTCACAAAGTGCCCGCCGCCCTGAGCGCGCATCGCGGGCAGGGCGGCGGCGATACCGTGAAGGACTCCCCGCACGTTCACGTCGATCATGCGGTCCCACTCGTCGGTCTTCAGCGCTTCCAGCGGCGAGAGCGGCATCACTCCGGCATTGTTGACCACCACGTCCACTCGGCCGTAGCGCTCGCGGGCGGCGGACACGAAGGCCCGGACATCGTCGGCATCCGTGACGTCCAGCCGCTGGAACGCCGCAGTGCCGCCTGCTGCGGTGATCTCCCTGGTCAGCGCGTCGAGACGATCGGTGCGCCGCGCTCCAAGGAGCAAACGGTGGCCGTCGGTGGCAAGCCGGCGGGCGGTCGCCTCGCCGATCCCGCTGCTCGCTCCGGTGACCACCACGACCTTGGCTGCGTCTGTCATGCCTGCTTTCCCTCTCGGTAGAGCACGCCATCGCGGATGTCGCCCGTCGCCTGGAACCCGGAGTCGTCGACCTCCGTGTCCCCTGTCATGACGGGCTCTCCTCGTCCATGGGTGCGGATCTGTCCTGCCCGGTCGAGTCTGGACAGGTCGGATGTCGCCAACCAGGACGTGTGCTGCCTGGGTGCACCGCACCCAGGCAGCACACCGCCCCTGCGCCCTAGCCTGAGGACATGGCCGACAGCCACCTGGGAGAGTTCCTACGCGCACGCAGGGCGGGCCTACGGCCTCAGGACGTCGGCATGGCGAGCTACGGCGTGCGCAGGGTCGCCGGACTGCGCCGTGAAGAGGTCGCGGTCCTGGCCGGGGTGAACGCGGATTACTACACCCGCCTGGAACAGGGGCGCGAACGCCACCCCTCGGCCCAAGTACTCGACGCGCTCGGCCGCGCCCTGCGACTGGACCCCGACGCCCACGCACACCTGCACCAGCTGGCCGGGACAGCGCCGAGTAACCAGTTCACTCACACCGCGGACCGCATCAGTCCCGCCCTTCGCCAGCTGATGGACGGCTACCCGGGCGCCCCGGCGTTCGTCATCAACCGGACCTTGGACGTCCTGGCGGGCAACGCCCTGGCCGAGGCCCTGCACTCACCCTTCCGGCGAGCGGACAATCTGGCCCGCATGACCTTCCTCGATCCGGCAGGCCGACAGTTCTACACCCGGTGGAGCCGCACGGCGCAGGCCACCGTGAGCCACCTGCGTCAGACGGCCGGCCTCGACCCGGACAACCCACGGTTGCGGGAACTCGTCCGCGCCCTCACCGAGCACAGTGCGGACTTCGCCCGCTTGTGGAACACCCACGCCGTGCGTGGCAAGACCCAGGACGCCAAGCACTTCCTCCACCCGGACGCCGGACCCCTGGCGCTCACCTACCAGGCCTTCGACGTACGCGACGCTCCGGGCCAGCAACTTGTCGTCTACCAGGCCGAACCCGGCAGCCCCAGCGCCCAGGCCCTCAACCTGCTCGGCTCCATCCACGCCATGGTCCCTACCCGCGGCGGTGCAAGCTGACGGCCCGCCGCAAGCGGCCCCGCCGCTCAGGAAACGCGACCTAGTCCAGCAGTCCGCTGCGCCAGGCCCACGCGGCGATCTCGACGCGGTTGCGCGCGCCGATCTTGCTCTGGACCGAGGCCAGGTGGGTCTTCACCGTGGACAGCGACAGGTACAGTTCCGCCCCGATCTCGGTGTTGGTCAGCCCGCGCGCGGCCGCGCGCACCACGTCGAGTTCCCGTGCGGTCAGCGGCTCCTTCGGCGGCGCTTCCGCGGTCTTCGTCGAGCGGCCGTCGAAGTGTTTGAGCAGGCGCACCGTGATCTGCGGGGAGACCAGCGCGTCACCGCGGTAGGCCGCGCGGACCGCCTCGATCAGCAGGGCGGGCCCGGCGTCCTTGAGGAGGAAACCGCTGGCGCCGTTGCGTAGTGCGGTGTGCACGTACTCGTCGAGGTCGAAGGTGGTCACCACGACCACCTTCACCGGATCGGCCACCGCGGGCCCGGCGAGCTGCCGGGTCACCTCCAGCCCGTCGAGCCCGGGCATGCGGATGTCCAGCAGGCAGACGTCGGGGCGCAGTTCCCGCGTCTTCTGCACCGCGGTGACGCCGTCGGGCACGTCGGCGACCACCTCGATGTCCTCCTGCGAGTCGAGGATCATGCGGAACCCGGTCCGCACCATGCTCTGGTCGTCGGCGATGAGCACCCGAATCACTGCGGTCTCCCCCTCATCCACGCGGTCTACGTGCCGTGCAGTGGCAGCCATGCTTCCACCAGCCAGCCGCCGTCGACCGGCCCGGCGGTGAGCCTGCCGTGCAGCAGCTCGACCCGCTCGCGCATGCCGACCAGACCGTAGCCTCCCGAACCGCCCGCCGGACGGTCCACCCGGTACCCGTCGTTGTCCACCCGGATGTGCAGCTCGTCGCCGACCGTCTCGGCGAGCACGTGGACGCGGCTCGCGTTCGGAGCGTGCTTGCCCACGTTGGTCAGCGACTCCTGCACCAGCCGCAGGGCGGACCGGGCCACCTCCTGCGGGACGTCCGCCGAGATCCGCAGGTCCGCCTCGGTCGGGATGCCGTGGTGCCCCGCCTCGACGAGCCCGCGCAGATCGGCTTCCAGATCGGTGGTCGCCTGCTCGGTGGTGTCGGCGGTATGGGTGGAACTGCGCATGCTGCCCACCAGCCGCCGCATTGCGACCAGCGCCTCCGTGCCCGCCTCCTCGATGCGGTCCAGCGCTTCCATCGCCATCGCGGGGTTCTGGCCGCCGATCATCTTCGCCGCCTGCGCCTGCACCACGATGCCGGTGACGTGGTGGGCCACCACGTCGTGCAGTTCCCTGGCCAGTGCCATGCGCTCCGAGGTCTGCGCCTCGGTGACCGCCGCCTCGACCGCGCGAGCCCGTTCCGAGTCCCGAGCCCGGAAGTACAGCCCGACCGCCACCGAAATACCCAGCAACAGCAGCGCCCCCACGAACAGCGAGGCGAGCGAGACCCTCGGCGTTTGCGACACACCGAGCCCGACGGCGACCGACATCAGCGCGATGGCCGCACTGGCCTGAGCTCGCGGGGTGTAGCGGACCAGGAACACCACGATCGCCATCCCGGCCAGCACCTGGGTCGGCGGGGGCGTCTCGAACGGAAGGGTGGGGCTGACCGAGCTTGCCCGTCCGGCGACCGCGGAGACCAGGAACGTCACGGACATCAGCACCGCCGCGAGCACGGGCGAACGGGCGGCGTACACCGCGAGCGCCGCGCCCGCGACGGAGCACAGCAGGAGTGGGAAGAGCCACGGCCCGCGGTGCAGGGTCTGGTTGAGTTCCAGGAACAGCGGCAGGCACAGCAAACCGATGAGCGGCCACTGCGCGAGGGCCAGACTGGTGACGGCGGCCGGGGGCCGGCGCCGCTGCGGCCCCCGGAACCGGATGCCCATGGCCACCGCACCGGCCAGGAGCAGCGCGCCCGCGCCGAAGGTCCCCACGAGCCCGTTAAGCAAGTGCCCCGACCCGCTCGGGCGCATGACCACGGCGAACAGCGCGGCGAAGGTGAGTGCGACGGTGGAGGTGAACGCCGAGGCGGGGCGTTCGCGGCGCACGGTCGCCATGACCAGTTCGAGTCCGGCCACCGTCTCGGTCAGCGACAGGTTGCTGAGCAGGGTCGAGTAGGCGGCGGCGGCGGTGAGGTGGATGAGCGTGGTCGACCCGACGAGCACCGCGGCCGCGGTGAACGCGGCGGCCGCGGGCCGTCGCTTCGCCCACAGCGCGCAGGCGAACATCGCGAGGATGCCCGGCAGGAGGTAGAGATCGCGGCCCTTCGGCCCGATGTCGTCGAAGGCGGCGGGGAACACGATCAGCAGGTCGCCCAGCAGTGCCGCGAGCAGCACCGAACCCTCGAGCCCCAGGTGGCGCCAGGCCCAGTTCAGGCGATCGGAGAAGGACACACCGCGACGGTAGAGGACCGCACCGCCCGCCGACCTTGGCCGGGTGGCCACCCCGGATCGGCCGATCGGCCGATCCGGGTGGCGGTCCCCGGCTGTGACCCTGCTTGGCATGAATCCACAGTGGAACGGCCGGGGGGTCCTGTCCGGCCGGGGGTTGGTGAAGCGGTACGGCGAGCAGTACGCGCTGGCCGGGGTGGACATCGACATCGAGGCGGGGGAAGCGGTCGCGATCGTCGGGCCCTCCGGTTCGGGAAAGAGCTCCCTCCTGCACGTGCTGGCCGGCATCCTGCGCCCCGATTCGGGTGAGATCCACCTTGGGGACGAGCGGATCGACCAGTTCTCCGAGAAGCGCCGCAGCGAGTTGCGGCGCCGCGAGTTCGGGTTCGTCTTCCAGCAGGGGATGCTGGTCGCGGAGCTGACCGCCGAGGAGAACGTCGCGCTGCCGATGCTGCTTGGCGGGGCGGGACGCAAGCAGGCGCTGACGGCGGCGCGGGAATGGCTGGCCAGGCTGGGGCTCGGCGGCCGGGAGGGCAGCCGCCCCGGTGAACTGTCGGGCGGGCAGGCGCAGCGGGTCGCGATCGCCAGGGCGCTCACCCATCGGCCGAAGGTGATCTTCGCCGACGAGCCGACCGGCGCGCTGGACAGCCGCACCGGCAAGGACACCATGAACGCCCTGCTCGACGCCGCGACCGAGGCCGGGTCGTCGGTGCTCATCGTGACCCACGACCGTGAGCTCGCCGCGTCGCTGCCACGGGCGGTGACCATCCGCGACGGGCGGATCACCACCGGGGTGACCGTCGGATGAACCCGGTGCAGCTGGCGTTCCGGGTGCTGCGGGCCGATCGCCGCACCCGGGTCTCGACCCTGCTCATCGCCGTCGGCGTGGCCATCGCGACCGGTCTGGTGCTGTTGCTGATGAGCCTGCCGCAGGCGACCAAGGCCAGGGCCGTGCGCACCGTCTGGACCGCCACCTACAGCTCGTCCGCCCCGGCCACGATGATGTTCGCGAAGAGCGACGACTTCACCGAGGGCGACCCGATGACCAGGGTGGACCTGGCGGCCAAAACCGATCCGGCCGCCATCGCGCTGCCCCCGGGACTGCCGCGGTTCCCGCGGCCCGGCGAGGTGCTCGTCTCACCCGCCCTGCTGGAGCGGATGCACAAGCTGTCCCCCGCCCAGCTCGCCGACCGGTTCCCTGGGCGGGTCGTGGGCACCCTCACCGACCAGGCGCTCGCGTTCCCCGGTGAACTGGTCGCCGTGGTCGGGCACACACCCGATTCGATGCCGTCCGAAGCAGCGGCGCTGCCCGGTTTCCACGGCAGCGAGCACACCGACGGTGACCCGTCGCTGAATCTGCTGGCCTGGGTGGGGATCGTGGTGCTGCTGGTGCCGAGCCTCGCGCTGGTCGGCTCGTCGTCGCGGCTGATCGCCACCCGCCGAGAACGGCGGCTGGCCGCATTCCGGCTTGCCGGAGCCACGCCCGGGCAGGTCACCGCGATCGTCGCGGCGGAGACGGGGATCGCCGCCGTGGTCGGTGCGCTGCTCGGCCTGGCCGTCAGTCCCGTGCTGCGCTGGCTGGCGACTTTCGTCCCGTGGGGCGGCGGAACCTGGCTGGCGGGCGATTTCCGGTTGCCGCTCGCGGAGACCGTGTCCATCGTCGCGGGGATGCCGGTGCTCGTGGTGCTCGCCGCGGTGCTCGGCCTGCGCCGCGTGATGCGCAACCCGATCGGCGCCGCCTCCGCGCAGACGCCCAAACCGCTACGGGCCTGGCGCCTGCTCGCCGTGCCCCTCACCGGGGTGGCCTTCTACCTCTCGGTCACCATGAAGATCGAAGCGCCGCTGGGGGTGTCGGCCTTGTTCCTCCTGCTCGGCTCGGTGCTGGTGGTCGGGCCCTGGCTCACCTACGCGGCGGGCCGGATCTTCGTGCGCCTGTGGCGCAGGCCGTCCGGCCTGCTCGCAGGCCGCCGGCTGCTGGACGATCCCCGCGGGGCGTACCGGGCTTCGGCCGGGGTGGTGCTCGCGGTGCTGGTCGGTTCCATGGCGCTGACCCTGATGGCCTGCTTCGAGGGCATGTCCGGGGGCGGCGGCAGCTTCCGGGACCCGGTGTTGCTGACCTACCCCGAGAACGACCAGGCCGCCGCGCTGGTGTCCAGGGTCGACGCCCAGCTGGCGCGGTACGGTCAGCGGGCACGGGCGGTCGCGCTCGCCGAGGTGTCGCTGACCAGGGGCGGCAGCCATTACCGCGCCCTCGTCGTCCCGTGCGAGCAGGCCGGGCAGTTGCTTCGGGTCGAGGTGGGCTGTCTCGGCACGCCCGCCGTCTACCTGCCGTCCGGGGCGGGGAACATCCGGATCGCCGGGCACGAGCCGCCCCTCCCGCTGGCCGAGGGGGTGCGGGTCGGCGGGTTCCACGCCCTCGACTCCGACGTCATGATCAGCGGGATCGTCGACCCGGCGGTACTGCCCGCGGGGGTGGTACCGGAGCAGACGATCGTCGCCGTCGCGACCACGGGAAGCGATCCCGAAGTGGTGCGCACGGCGCTGGGGGCGGGCGGTGACAGCGTCTTCGGCCGCGACACCTTCCTGGCCAAACAGGACAGCCAGCTCGGGGACCTGCGGCGGGTGACGGTGATCGGGCTCGTCGTGGCGGGGGCTCTGGCCGGCGCCAGCGCGGCGATCTCGACCACGGGTTCGGTGCTCGACCGGCGCCGCACCTTCGGCGCGCTGATCGCGGCGGGGACCCCGGTGCCGGTGCTGTCCCGCGCGCTGCGGGCCGAGGCCGCGCTCCCCGCGCTGGTTGCCACCGTCGGCGCGGGCGGCATGGGCGTCCTGGTCGGGCTCGGGTTGTTCCACCTGGTCCAGATGGCGCGGCCGGGCGCGGCCGCGGCCGTGACGGCCTGGGCCGGCACCCCGGTGGTGCTCGGCATCGGAGTGGCCCTGCTGGCCGCATCGGTGTGCACCCCGGCGCTCAACCGGGTGCGCGCGGAGCCGCTGAGCGACGAATGAGACGACCGGGGCGCCCCCCTCGGGGGTGGGGGCGCCCCGGTGCTCACAGCTCCGGCACGCGCTCGAAGATCAGGTCGCGGCTGATCCGCCCCTCTTCGTTCGCGCGCTGCTCGAACTTCGTCACCGGCCGCCAGCTGGGGCGGGGAGCCCAGTCGGGGAAGCGGTTGCGCAGCAGCGGCTCGGCCGAACAGACCTCCAGCATCTGCTCGGCGTAGTGCGCCCAGTCGGTCGCCAGGTGCAGCATGCCGCCGGGAGCCAGTCGCGAGGCCACCAGCCGGACGAACTCGGGCTGGACGAGCCTCCGCTTGTGGTGCCGCTTCTTCGGCCACGGATCAGGGAAGAAGATCCGGACACCCGACAGCGAATCCGGCGGGATGTGCTCGGTCAGCAGGATCACCGCGTCGCCGTGCAGCAGCCGCAGGTTGGTCAGGCCCAGCTTTTCGGCCCGCAGCATCAGCTGCCCCAGGCCCGCTTCGTACACCTCGACCGCGACGTAGTTGACCTCGGGTTCGGCGGCCGCGAGCTGAGCCGTCGTCTCGCCCATGCCGGAACCGATCTCCAGCAGGACCGGGGCGGGCCTGCCGAACCAGGCGGCGAAGTCGATCGGACCGGGCGGCAGCTCGGACACGCGGCGGCCGAGTTCCGGCCACCGCTGCGTCCAGGCCCGCTGCTGCCCGACGGTCATCCGGCCGCCGCGCTGCACATAGCTGACCACGCTGCGCAGGCGCGGTTGATGCTCGCTTTCCACGACTCCCAAGTTAGAGGCCGGGGGCCCGGGTCACCGCAGGTGGCCCGCCTTTGGGGGTGCACCACCCGCCCGGGGTGTCAGCGCACCGCTTCGAACTCCCCCAGCCGGGACCGCAGCCCGGCCGGACCGGCCACCGCGATCGGTTCGGGCGTGCTCCCGGTGTGGGCGGGCAGCACGTCGATCCACCCGGTGTGGCGGCTGGTGTTGAGGATCGTGGTCGGGATGTGGTGCCCCGATCTGCCGCGCTCGGAGGGCATGAACTCCCAGTACCCGGAGTCGCCGTCGGCGACCCACGGCACGAACTCCCAGCCCGGCCGCCGGGACAGCAGGTGCGCCATCCGGTCTTCGATGCGGAACCCCGCCGCCCGCGACTCGAGGCTGCCCTCGGCGAGGGCCCGCAGCCACCAGGGGGCCGGGATCGGCTCGTTCCGCTCGCTCATCGTGCGGAACAGTGCGAGCACCTCGGCCTCCGGCGCGCGGTGGATCCAGGCACGGCGGATCCCGGCGGGCGTGGTGGCGGAAATCGCGTCACGCGGCAGTTCGAGCGCCTGGGACCACTGAAGCGCGTCCAAAGGCTCGAGAGTGGGCTGCGGCGCGGCGTTGCGCGGAGGGGGAACGGGTGGACCAAATTCTTGTCCGACATCCACCGTCAAGGGTCACCTCCGTGGAGTCTCCCGACGTGGTTGCCCTCATTTTCGCTGGTCAACGACCCTGTTGTCCGCTCCCTGTGAGGCCAACCACAGGGGCTTTACGCGTTGTTAACCCGAGGCCGCTAACGCGGGTGAGGATTTCTTCGATTAAACCTCAATTTTTGTCGCGTACGACACCCGCCGTGAATACGAGTAGGCAGAGGGCCGCGAAATAGAGCCCGTACCAGCCCGCGCTCAGCGGTAGCCCGGGGTGCCAGCCTGCCACCTGGTTCGCGGCGAAGAACAGCAGCCACCGCTGAACCCCGGGAGCCAAGAAGGCCAGGCCCTCGACCAGTTGCGTCCACCCGAGCACGATCGCCACCGCGGGAAGCGGTGCCCGCACCAGGAGGCCGATGCCGAACCCCAGCAGCGCGGTCAGCGCGAACAGCGCGGCCTGCCCGAGCACCGCGCGCCAGTCCGCGGCGGTGTGCAGACCGAGGTCGACCTCGGGGTCCACCACGGTGGCCAGCGCCCATGAGCCGAACCCGGCGGCGAGCCCGACCAGCGCCGACCAGCCACCGACCACCGCCGCACCGGCCAGCACCCGCCGCCGTCCCGGCGAGGCCTGCCGGGTCAGTCGGCGCTCCACGGTCGCGGCGAGCACGGCCATCACCAGGATCACCGTGCGCCCGAACGTCTCCGCCGTCTGGGTGTCACCGACGGTCACGGGCAGTTCGTCGCCTTCGACGATCAGGCGCGCCGCGCCGAGACCCGCCGACGCGACCACCGCGAGCACCGCGGCCCACCAGGTCACGGGCGTGCTGAACAGTCTGACGCGCTCTGCCGCGAGCAGGCTCACTCCTGACCCCCCAGGGCTACCCGACCGGTTCCCCGGCCAACTGCATGAATGCCTGCACCAGTGAACCCTGTTGCGCGCCGAGCCGCGTACCGGGTCACCGCTCACCGGCGCCGGGCGGAAAGGACAGGGCCCGGGCCGCCCCCCGAATGGCGGCCCGGGCCTGTCTCCCCTGTTCCGGCGCGACGTTCCCCGAATTCACGCCCTCGCCGGAGTTCCCCTGTGGTGGTCTTTCGTCAGGCGTCCCGCCGCTTCGCGACCGCGAGCGCCGCGCCGAGCAGTACCAGCGCGAAGGCCGCGAAGTAGGCCAGCGCCCAGCCCTGCCCGAGCGTGGAGGTGGACAGCGGGGCCCCGGCCGCCGCGTCGCGGCCGACGTTGGTGGCACCGTTGCCGGTGAGGAACTTCTCCGCGACGTTGAACGGCATCCACCGGTAGATGTCCGGCCCGATCGTCGGAATGAGCTTGACCAGGCTCTCCACCGCCAGCGAGTAGATCAGCAGCAGTGCGATGGCGCCCGCGCTGTGCCGCAGCATGATGCCGACGGCGACCGCGATCACCGCGGCGAACGCGTAGACCACCCCCACCCCGGCGACGTTGATCCAGGCCGCGGTGCTGTCCAGCGCCAGGTGCGCGTGCGGCTTGAGCAGCCTGCCGACGCCCCAGGAGCCGAAGGCGCTGATCTCGCCGATGACCAGGGCGAGCACGGCCACCACGGTGGTCTTGGCGAGCAGGGCCGAGGTGCGGTTTGGCACCGCCTGGAAGGTGGTGCGGATGGTGTTGAACCGGTACTCGGTGGTCACCGACAGCGCCGCCAGCACCATGATCACCGCCATCCCGAAGCCGTAACCGAACTGGGTGGAGGCGACGGTGGCGGAGAATTCGACGTCGTTGGCGTTGCCGACCACGAGCGCGGCGAACCCGATGGTCAGCACGAGCGTGGTCAGCGCGCACCACCACGGTGAGCGGGTGGTGAACAGCTTGATGCGTTCGACTGCGAGCAGAGTCATGGTCTTCGTCTCCCCTAGTTCGCGCTCGGCGCGAGCACGGCCCCGTCGGGCAGGCCGGTCTGGTACTCCACGGAGTCGCCGGTGATCTGCATGAACGCCTGTTCCAGCGAACCGGTCTGCGGGCTGAGTTCGTGCAGCACGATCTGGTGCTGCGCGGCCAGCTCACCGATCTTCTCACTGTCCATTCCGGACACCAGGATGCCGCCGTCGGCGTCGGCGTCGGTGACGGCGACCCCGGCCTCCGCGAGCTCGGCGCGCAGCCGGTCGAGGTGCGGGCTGCGGACCTTGACCGTGTTCTCCGCGGCCCTGGCCACGAACTCCTTCGTGGTGCTCTGCGAGATGAGCTGCCCCCGGCCGATCACGACCAGGTTGCTCGCGGTCAGCGCCATCTCCGAGAGCAGATGGCTGGAGACGAACACGGTCCGCCCGTCCTCGGCCAGCCGCTGCATGAACCGGCGGATCCACAGGATCCCCTCCGGGTCGAGCCCGTTGACCGGTTCGTCGAACAGCAGTACCTCCGGGTCGCCGAGCAGGGCCGCGGCGATGCCCAGCCGCTGCGACATGCCCAGCGAGAAGCTCCCGGCGCGCTTGCCCGCCACCCCGGTCAGGCCCACGGTCTCGAGCACCTCGTCGACCCGGCGCGTCGGGATCTTGTTCGACTTCGCCATCCAGGTCAGGTGGGCCCGGGCGGAGCGGTTCGGATGCACCCACTTGGCGTCCAGCAGCGCGCCGACCGTCCGCAGCGGGTGCTTCAGGTCCTGGTAGCGCTTGCCGCCGATGCGGACCTCGCCCGCGGTGGGCGTGTCCAGCCCGAGGATCATGCGCATGGTGGTCGACTTCCCGGCCCCGTTGGGGCCGAGGAAACCGGTTACCTGCCCGGCGTCCACGGTGAAGGACAGGTTGTTCACGGCCAGCGTCTTGCCGTATCTCTTGGTGAGGCCGGATGCCTCGATCATGGCTTCTCCCCTGATCAGAGCCTGTGCTTAACCCTGTCGGCCCATCTTCTCGGATCGGGCGCCACCGACGCGTCATCCTGTGGTCCGAACTTCCACCCGACTGCGGTAGTAGCTTCCCCTGCGCCCGTCATGGGCGGGATCGGTGATGTCCCTGACTCGCCCCTGACCTTTCCCCGGCCCGGTTCGGGGTCGGTTCAGGCGAAAGTGCCGTTCTGTCCGGGGCGGATCAGACCGGTTTCGTAGGCGAGTACGACGGCCTGGACGCGGTCGCGGAGCCCGAGCTTGGCGAGGATGCGCCCGACGTGGGTCTTCACCGTAGCCTCCGAAAGGAACAGCGTCTCGGCGATTTCGACGTTCGACAGGCCCTTCGCGATGAGCACCAGCACCTCGCGCTCCCGCTCGGTGAGCGGCGTCAGCGCCGACTCGTCGCGCAGTTGCCCGGCACCCGAGCTGACGAAACGGTCGAGCAGGCGGCGGGTGACCGAGGGCGAAACCACGGCGTCGCCGCTGGCCACCGCGTGCAGCGCGGCCACCAGCTGGGCGGGCGGGATGTCCTTGAGCAGGAAGCCGCTGGCCCCGCCCTGCAGCGCCGCGTACACGTATTCGTCGAGGTCGAAGGTCGTCATCACGAGGACCCGCGAGGTGCCCGCTTCGACGATGCGCCTGGTCGCCTCGACCCCGTCGAGCACCGGCATCCGGACGTCCATCAGCACCACGTCCGGCCGCAGCTTCGCGGCCAGCTCGACGGCCTCGGCGCCGTTACCGGCCTCACCGGCCAGGTCGACGTCCTGCTGGGCGCCGAGCACCATCCGGAACCCGGCCCGCATCAGCTCCTGGTCGTCGACCACGACAACACGGATCACGAGGCCAACCTAACCGGCAGGGTGGCGCGCACTCGCCAGCCACCGCCCGGAGCCGGTCCCACGTCGAGCGTGCCGCCGTAGACGTGGGCGCGCTCACGCATCCCGATCACCCCGTTGCCTCCCGGCAGCGCCGTTCCGGCCGGCACCAGCTGCCGCGCTTTCCCCGCACCGTCGTCGATCACCTCGACCTCCACGACGTGCGGACCACGGCGGATCCGCACCTCCGCCCTGGCGTCGCGCCCCGCGTGCTTGAGGGTGTTGGTCAGCGACTCCTGGACGATGCGGTACACCCCGAGCGAGACCCCGGCGGGCAGGCCGCCGAGGCCGCCTTCGACGTCCAGCCGTACCGGGAGACCGGCCTGCCGCACCCGGTCCACGAGCTCCTCCATCGACTCCGCGTCCGGCTGGGGGATGCGCGGTTCGGCCCCGGGGTCCTCGTTGTTGCGGAGCACCTCCAGCAGGCGCCGCAGTTCGGCCAGTGCCTCCCGGCCCGTGCGTGAGATCGTCTCCACCGCGCGTTGCGCGAGATCGGGATCGGAGCGCACTGCATAGGACGCGCCGTCGGCCTGGACCACGATGACGCTGACCGCGTGGGCGACCACGTCGTGCAGTTCCCTGGCGATGCGGCCGCGCTCCTCCGCGACCGCGATCCGGCTCGCCTGGTCCCGTTCGGTTTCCAGCAGGTGCAGCCGTGCTTCGACTTCCTTGTGATAGGCCTGCCGGGCGCCGACGAACTCGCCGAGCACCCAGCAGAACGCGAAGACCAGCAAGGTGATGATCGCCGTGCCGATGCTGCCGGGGGTCCAGGTGAAGGCGAGCAGCCCCGCGCTGCTGAGCACGAGCCCTGCCAGGTAGTAGGCCGCTTGCCTGCGCCCGACGTACACCAGGAGCGTGTACAGCGCGATCACCGCGCCGAGGCTGCCGACGCCGAGGTTCAGCGCGCCGTGCACGGTGGCGGCGACCAGCGCGACGCAGGCCACGGTGAGCGGGTACCTGCGCCGGAACACCAGCGGCAGGGTCATCGCCAGGTCGACGGGGATCGCGAGGTACCAGGGCGTCATCTCGGGGTGCGGCGTCAGCGAGTCGACCAGGAGCAGCAGCAGGTCCGCCACCAGCAACAGCGCGGCGAGCAGGCTGTCCCCGGCCATCGGGTGTGCCCGCATCCACAGACTCAGTCGCCGCATGCGCTCACCCTAGGCAGGCGCCGGGCGCGTTCGCGTCGTCCGTGGGGACCACCTTCCCTCGATCCGTGGAACGACGGGTGGCACTATTTCGACCGGACGGTTCACGGCTGGGAGGGGGCGACGTGACGGACCAGGGCCACTTGGCGGGCCCCTTGTCGATGTCGGTGGCCAACCTGTGCCGGCGGTTGCAGCCCCAGGTTTCGGCCCGCACCGCTGCCGGGTTCGCCGAGGTGACGCGGCGGCTGGCGGCGCCGCTGCAGGTGGCGGTGGCCGGCCGCATCAAGTCCGGCAAGTCCACTCTCGTCAACGCGTTGATCGGGCGCAGGGTGGCACCCACGGACGTCGGCGAGTGCACCCGGCTGGTGACGCGCTTCCAGTACGGCACGGTGGACCGCATCGAGGTGGTCTTCACCAACGGCACCAAGCAGGTCCTGCCCTTCGCCGCGGACGGCATGATCCCCGGCGAACTGGGTGTGGACATCTCCCAGGTTTCGCACATCGAGGCGTACCTGACCAACGCCGTGCTGCAGCACATGACCGTGATCGACACCCCGGGGCTCGGTTCGCTGGACGCCGCCTCGGTCTCGCGGACCGAGGAACTGCTCGGGGCGGCGAAACAGGACGAGGGCTCCGACGAGCTCGACGACACCTCGCGCAACGCGGTCGCCGGGGCGGAAGCGGTGCTGTACGTGGTGACGCAGGGCGTGCGCGCCGACGACCAGCAGGCGCTCGCGGCGTTCACCGCGGCCACGGCGAGCCGTGAGGCGGGCCCGGTCAACGCGATCGCGGTACTCAACAAGGCCGACACGATCACCCCGGAGTCGGTGCAGGGCGCCGAAGACGACGTGTGGAAGGCCGCGACCATCCTGGCCGGGAAGCAGGCCGCCCTGCTCAAGCCCAGGGTGGCCGACGTGCTGCCGGTGATCGGCCTGATCGCCGAGTCCGCCGAGTCCGGTGGGTTCACCTCGGCCGACGCGGAGGCGCTTCGCCAGTTGTCGGCGCTGGACGACGCGACGCTGGAAACCATGCTGATGGCCGCGGACATCTTCACCAGCTGGGACTGCGAGGTTCCTGCCGGAACCCGGTTGCGGCTGCTGGAAAAGCTCGACCTGTTCGGCATCCGCCGCGCGATCGAGGCGATCCGGGCCGACCCCGAGATCACCGCCGGTGCGCTGCGCCGGATGCTGCTGGAGGCCTCCGGTCTGGAGGCGGTGCGGGCCCGGCTCAACGTCGTGTTCGCCGCGCGCGCGGACGGGATCAAGGCGGCGGCCGCGCTCGCCTCGGTGACCGCGCTCGCCCACGCCTCCGGCGACCCGGCCGAACGCCAGCGCGTGCACGACGCGATCGAGGTGCTGCTGGCCAAGCCGGAGGCGCACCAGTTGCGGCTGCTCGAGGCACTCACGCTGGTGGTCGCCGGGGCGGTGGACATGCCCGAGGACCTGGCCGAGGAGGTGCTGCGGGTCGGCAGCAACGCCGAGATCGGCGCGCAGCTGGGCATGCCCGGCGGCACGCGGGCCGAGCTGGCGGCCTACGCTCTCGAACGGGCCGGATGGTGGCGCTCGTTCGCCTCGTTCGGCGCCACTCCGGCGCAGAGCCGGGTGGCACACGTCGTCCATCGTGCGTATTTCCTTATCTGGCAACAATTGCGCGAGAACCGGGGGTGAGTCGGGTGCCGTCGTGGTTTCGGAGGGAACCCGAGGCGGGCGCGGATGACCCGACCGGCGAGATTCCGGGCGCCAGTCTGGCCAAGCTCATCGAAGAAGCGGATGGAACCGCCGCGGCCGCGGACGCGTCGAAGTCCGACGTGAACAGCGGCGTTGTCACGAGCGAGTTGGAACGGGCATTGTCCGATCGGCAGGCGCTCATCCAACTGTGCCTGTACGCCCTCGACCGCGCCCGCAGCGGCGGCGTGGTGGAGCGGCTCGAACAGGGTTTGGCCGGGATCGGGGTGACCGCCGTGCGGCCGGACGGCCAGCGGTTCGATCCCGCCGTGCACGAGGCGGGCGGGGCGGTGGCCACCGACGATCCGGCACTGGACGGCCTGGTCGCCGAGACCGAGGTGGTCGGCTTCAACGACCACGACCGGTTGTTGCGGGCCCCGATTGTGACGGTGTATACGAAACGATGACCGCTTCCACGGCACCCTCGCTTCCGGCGCAGGTGAAACAGGCGCGCGAAACGCTGCTGACGGTGTTGCGCGAAAACGACGTCCAGGCCGCGAAGTGGGTCGATGACATCCGCCGCGCCCGGCCGAAGAAGCCGTCGGTGGTGGTGGTCGGCGAAACCAACCGCGGCAAGAGCTCGCTGGTCAACGCCCTGCTGGTGCGTCCCGGGCTGTCCCCGGTCGACGCCGAGGTCGCCACCGCGACCTACCTCGTGTTCGACCACGGCCCGGAGTGGGCGGCACAGGCCTGCTATCCGGGGCAGTTGGCCCCGGTCGGCATCCCGATCGACGAGCTGACGCGGTGGGCTTCGGCGGCGCACGAGCTCCCGGAAGGGCAGTTGCCGCCGCGCTACCTGGAGATCACCGGCCCGGTGCCCCTGCTCGAACGTCTGTCCCTTGTGGACACTCCGGGGGTCGGCGGGCTGGATTCCATGCACGGTGAGCTGGCCATGGAGGCCGCCGCGAACGCGACCGCGTTGCTGTTCGTGGTGGACGCGTCGGCGCCGTTCACCGCCGGGGAACTGGACTTCCTGCGCAGGACGGGCGACCGGGTCGAAACAGTGCTCTTCGCGCTGTCCAAAACGGACCAGTTCCGGGGCTGGCGCGAGGTGCTCGAAGCCAATCGCCGGTTGCTGGCCGAACATGCACCCCGGTTCGCGGACGCCGTCTTCCACCCGGTGTCCGCCCGCATGTTCGAGATGGCGGCCAAGGCGCCGAACGAACAGGCCGCCGCGATGCTGCGGGAGCGGTCCGGGGTGATCGCACTGCAGGCGGCGATGCAGGAGTTGCTGGTGGGCCGCTCGGCGATGCTCGGTGAGGCCAACACGCTCCGGGCGCTGTCCAGTGCGCTCGGCGAGCGCCATGCGTTGCTGAAGGCCGAGCAGAGAGCGCTTTCTTCCGGCGAAGCCGAGGCGGAGGCGCTGCGGGCCCGGCGCGACCAGCTGGTCAGCGACCGGCGGTCCTCGACGCGGGGATGGCAGCTGAAGCTGCGCGGCGAGATCCAGCGGGCACGGGTCGATCTCGGGCACGAGTCGAGCCGGCAGATGCGGGACGCGCAGTCGTACTTCCGGCAGCAGATCGAAGCCGCGAACCGTGACCGGCTGCACGAGCTTCCGCAGCAGGTGGACGCGTCACTGCAGATGATTTCGCAGCGCGTGTCCGCGGTGATGGCGCAACGGCTGAACCGGGTCACCGACGTGGCGCTGTCCGAGCTGTTCTCCGCCGAGGAACTGGACGTGATCCGCGCCCAGTTCCTGCGTTCCGGTGGCCCGCAGGTGGTGCTGCGGCCGCCCGACAAGCGGCCGCCCACCCCGGAGGACAAGCTGCTGGTCTTCATGGGGATTTCGGGCGGGGTCGGGGCGGGCAAGATCGCCGCACTGCCACTGGCCGGGGTCGCCCTGCTCAACCCCGTGGTACTGCCCGCGACCATCGTGATCGGCCTCGGCGCCGGGTGGTGGATGGCGCGCACGCGCAAGCACGCCGCGGACAAGCAGCACATGAAGCAGTGGCTGGTCGAGTCGATCGCCGATGCACGGTCTACTTTGGACCAACTGGTGGCCGAGCAGCTGATCGAGGCCGAACAGCAGCTGTCGCTGGCCCTCGACGACGCCTTGGGCCGCCGGATCGACGCGATCGAGGCCGACCTCAAGGAAGTCGACAAGGCGATCAAGATGGACGCGCAGGAACGGTCCAGGAAACTCGCCGAACTGGGCAGGCGGATCAAGGAGGTCGGCGACGGGCGGGATCGGGCGGAGGTCCTGCTCGGTCGTATCCGCGCCCTGCGCGACCAGCACTGACTCGGACCGCGAGTTCGGTTGTGCCGGGGAACCGAACCGGCCTACCGTGAGTCCAAGTCGTTGTTCAGAGAGTGGAGAGTGGGGAGACAAGGCCGTGTGGATCGACGACACTGGGGGCGCGGACACTGCCGACGCCGGTCACGAAGGCGAGATGGAGATCTCGGTCGACGGCCACAACTACACCGCTGAGGAGAATTACGACCTCAATCACGACGGTGTGGCCGACACCGTCAAGATGGAGAACTCCGACGGCACGATCACGGCCTACGTCGACACCGACGGCGACGGGCACGCCGACGAGTACGTGCACACCGACGAGCAGGGCAACGTCGTCGAGATGGCCCGGTTCGACGCCTCGACCGGCTCCTGGGTGGACGATCACGAGCAGTCCGGCGGCGGCTCCCACACGCCGGACAGCCAGGCCGGTCACCAGGGCGACATCATGGTCGACACCCCGCAGGGCACGGTCGACGCCGGTCACGCCACGATCGACAGCAACCACGACGGCACCCCCGACACCGTCCAGGTGACCGACGAGCAGGGCAACACGATTCTCTTCACCGACACCAACGGCGACGGGAACGCCGACGTCGAGACGGTGGTCACGCCCGACGGTGAGCACCAGACCTACGAGCACACGGGCCCGGGCCAGTGGACGGAGACCGACGGCGGGCACGGGGTCGCGGCCGAGGTGCCCGCCGACAGCGACCAGTTGTGGGGTGGCGGGCACGACACCGTGGTCGAGGGGGTCGCGAAGATCGACTCTGTGACGGGGCAGTGGATCTCGCAGAACTGAGTCGTTCGTGCCACCGACGGGCCCCGGCCGCCACAGGCGCCGGGGCCCGCTTCGTTTCCGCTCGGCGAACGAAGTTGAACGCCGAAACAACGCCGGGGAACGTAACCATGGCCACTTCGAGGTATCGGGAAGATCACGGCCGTACCGGAAACCTTTTTCCGCTAGGCCGGTCCAGCGATATCTGAATCGATTCCCTTATCGTTCCTGTGAGAGAACCGACAGGCCAGGGCTCGGTTAGCCGGGCGGAGCGCGGCTACCCTCATGGAATCCCAATTCCCCGTACGTCGGTCGCCAGCCGGCGTGCGAAGCCATTCGGTCGCCGGCGATGGAGCCCGCGTCCGGACAACCAGATACGTCCGGGCGCGGGCTCCTCCCGTCGAAGTCAGGAGACAAGGAATGACTGCAGTAGCCATCCCGGGACTGGATAAGGCGCCGACCTCGCACAGCGGAGTCCTCGCGTGGGTGCGGGAAGTCGCCGAACTCACCACTCCGGACCGAGTGGTGTGGTGTGACGGCTCCGAGGAAGAGGCCGCGCGGATCAATTCCGAACTCGTCGAAGCCGGCACCTTCGTTCCGCTGGAGGCCAAGCCGAACTCGTTCTGGGCCGCTTCGGACCCCAGTGACGTCGCGCGAGTCGAGGAACGGACCTTCATCTGTTCCGAGCGCGAGGAAGACGCCGGGCCCACCAACAACTGGGTGCAGCCGGACGAGATGAAGGCGACCATGACCGAGCTCTACCGGGGCTGCATGCGGGGTCGCACGATGTACGTGATCCCGTTCTGCATGGGTCCGCTCGGCGCGGACGACCCCAAGCTCGGCATCGAGATCACCGACTTCGCCTACGTGGTCGCGTCGATGCGGGTGATGACCCGGATGGGCGCCGCCGCGTTGGAGAAGTTCGTCGCCGAGGACGGCACCGAGCGCCCGTTCGTGCCCGCCCTGCACTCCGTCGGCAAGCCGCTGGCGCCGGGCGAGAAGGACGTTGCGTGGCCGTGCAACGACACGAAGTACATCACCCACTTCCCGGAGACCCGCACGATCTGGAGCTACGGCTCGGGCTACGGCGGCAACTCGCTGCTGGGCAAGAAGTGCTACTCGCTGCGGATCGGTTCGGTGCTCGCCCGTGACGAGGGCTGGCTCGCCGAGCACATGCTGATCCTGAAGCTGATCTCGCCGGAGAACAAGGCCTACTACGTCGCCGCCGCCTTCCCCAGCGCCTGCGGCAAGACCAACCTCGCGATGCTGCAGCCGACCATCCCCGGCTGGCGTGCCGAGACCCTCGGCGACGACATCGCGTGGATGCGGTTCGGTGAGGACGGCCGGCTGTACGCGGTCAACCCCGAGTTCGGCTTCTTCGGCGTGGCGCCGGGCACCGACTGGCACACCAACCCGAACGCGATGCGCACGATCGAGAAGGGCAACACGGTCTTCACGAACGTCGCGCTGACCGACGACGGCGACGTGTGGTGGGAGGGCATGGACTCCAAGCCCGAGCACCTGACCTCGTGGAAGAAGCAGGACTGGACGCCCGAGTCGGACGAGCCCGCCGCGCACCCGAACTCGCGGTACTGCACCCCGATGTCGCAGTGCCCGATCCTGGCGCCGGAGTGGGACGACCCGAAGGGCGTGCCGATCTCGGCGATCCTGTTCGGCGGCCGCCGCGCCACCACGGTGCCGCTGGTGAACCAGGCGCGCGACTGGCAGCACGGCGTGTTCATGGGCGCGACCATGTCCTCGGAGAAGACCGCGGCCGCGGCGGGCAAGGTCGGCGAGGTGCGCCGCGACCCGATGGCGATGCTGCCGTTCCTCGGCTACCACGCCGGTGACTACTTCCAGCACTGGCTGGACACCGGCAAGAACGCCGACGCGACCAAGCTGCCGAAGATCTTCTACGTCAACTGGTTCCGCCGGGGCGAGGACAAGCGCTTCCTGTGGCCGGGATTCGGCGAGAACTCGCGCGTGCTCAAGTGGATCATCGAGCGGATCGAGGGCAAGGCCGGTGCGGTCGAGACCCCGATCGGCTTCGTCCCGCGTGCCGAGGACCTGGACACCGAGGGGCTGGACCAGCCGCTGGAAGACGTCCAGGCCGCGCTCGACATCGCGCCCGAGGAGTGGCGTCAGGAGATCCCGCTGATCGAGGAGTGGTTCGACAAGATCGGCGACCGCGTCCCGACCAGCCTGCGTGACGAGCTCGACGCGCTCAAGGCGCGCCTGGGCTGACACGTCTGTGCCTACGGCCGGTTCCCCACCCGCACGGTGGGGAACCGGCCGTTCGCATTTCGGGTATGCGCCGCTAGCGCCGTCGCACCAGCTCGGCGGGGTCGAGATGGTCCGGCCGTGCGGCAGGGCTCATTCGGATGCCTTTCGGTGAGCCGAGTGTTGCCGCTACTCACCGTAAGACTCCTGTTCCCCGCTCAACCGGCGCGGACGCTCGTCACCGCGCCACGGAGCGCGTCCAGGGGCAGGCCGACCGCGTCCGCGAGGGCCACCACGGTGAAGAACGCCGGGGTGGGGATGCGGCCGGTTTCGATCTTGCGCAGCGTTTCCACCGAGATCCCGGCCTGGGTCGCGATTTCGGTCATGCTCCGGGAGCCGCGTGCTTCGCGGAGGACGGCGCCGAGCCGTTCGCCGCGCGCACGTTCGGCTTCGGTCAGCGGCACTCGCACCATGGCCCAAGTCTATCCGCCAGTTTCTCCACAGGCTGTGGACAACTCTGTGCACAAGCTGGGGACAACTGTGGACAGCCCCGCCGAGCGGGCTCGGCGGGGCCGTTGTCCAGGGCGGCTAGGCCCCCGGGGGGACCGGGAGCGGACGGCCCGGCAGGGTCTGGTCGGCCGGAACCACCCCGTCCACGAGGTAGTCCTCCACAACCTTGTCCACCGCCGCGTTGCCTCCGGCGTAGATGCCGTGGTCGCCCTCCCCGGTGACCGTGATCATCCGGGAGCCGCGGAAGGCGGCGTGCGCCCGCTGCGCACCCTCGATCGGCGTGGCCGGGTCGTGGGTGGACTGCACCATCAGCACCGGCGGGACGCCCGCCCCGTCGAGCACCGGCAACGGCTCGGGGCGGTTCTTCCAGAAGATGCACGGCTGCACCACCCAGCCCCAGCCGAGCAGCGGATACCGCGGGCCGAGCTCGGCGGACTGCCGGATCACGCTGTTCCGGTTGCCGAGCCACGGGCCCTCGTTGCAGGGGATCGTCCAGAAACTCGCGTCGTAGGCGTCGCCGTCGCCCGGCACCATGAGCGGCTGCGGGCCAAGGCCCGGCTCGTCGGCCCTGGCGGCGTCGACCCGCTGCTTCGCCACCGCCTGCTGCGCGGCGCTTCCACTGTTCTCGGCGAGCGTCCGCACGTTCACCAGGTACTCCGCGAGACCCGGGAAGTACCGCTTGTTGTAGAGCTCGGAGGCGATGAAGGAGTCGAACTCGTTGGCCGACAGCGGCGCCCCGTCCACCTCCACCGGGCTCTTGGCCAGTGCCGCGCGCACCGATTCGTAGGTCAGCCGCGCCGCTTCACCCGTGGTGCCGAAGTGGTAGAGGCCGTCGTAGCGCGCCATCCACGGGAGGAAGTCCTCCCGCCAGCGCCGCTCGAAGCCGAGCGGCTGCCAGTCGAAGGACTTCTGCCAGGTGGTGGTGAACTCGGTGTTCGAGTCGAGGACGAAACGGCCGGTCCGGTTCGGGAACGCCTGCGCGTAGTGCGCGCCCAGCCAGGTGCCCGCCGAGTAGCCGACCCAGTTCACCCGGTGCCTGCCGAGCAGCACGCGCAACAGGTCCAGATCGTGCACGGTCTGCCCGGTGTTGATCAACGGGCCGAGGTCGCCGGACTTCACCTGGCACGAGTCGGCGGCGTACTTCGTCGCCTCCAGGATGAGATTGAGGTTCCGGCGGCTGCGGTCCCTGGGGTCGAGCGCCGCACCGGTGCCGATGGCGCCGCCGCAGGTGATGTTCGTGCTCTTGCCGGTTCCGCGCGGGTCGAAGCCGACGATCTCCTGGTGCTCGCGCAGCCGCGTCTGGTTGCGCAGCCGGGCGGGGAACATCCGGCCCGGTGCGCCGGGACCGCCCGGGTTGACCAGCACACTGGCGGTCGCGTTCCCGGTGGCCTTGAGCCTGCTCACCGCGATGGTCAGATCGGCGCCGGCGCCCGGATCGCGCCAGTCCCGCGGCGTCAGGTAGGTGGTGCATTCGATGCCTTCGGCACCGGGCGGCGGTGTCTGGCCCGACAACTCCTCGGAGGTGCAGGGATGCCAGTCCAGCACCTGGTTCGCGTACCGGCCGGGGATCCCGGTCGAGTTCAGTGCCTGTTCTGCCTGGTCAGGCCGTGTTGACTGATCGGTCGCACCGGCGTAGGCCGGTGCTCCCGCGGCCAGCAGGGTGCCGGCCAGAGCCGGGATCACCACCGCCCGGCGGAGTCGTTTCATGCTCGCCCCTTCGTCACTGGCTCCACACGCCTCGACCACGGTCGAGGGCGATCATTTGTAGCCAGCTGGGCGATTCGTGCCTACCTGCTTAAGTTGGGTATTCCTGCCCAAATCGATACATGAGACCCCCGTGACGCAACGCCCGTGACGAATTAGGGTCGTCCAGGCTGTCCGAACGTTCAAGTGAGGTCCGATGTCTGGCAAAGCCGCCGGAAGGGCGCAGGGGTTGGTCTTCAACCCGTGGAACCTCTTCCTGCTCATCCCTCTGCTTATGTTGATCACTCCGTGGTTCAACTTCGACAAGCCGAGGTTGTTCGGTCTCCCCTTCTTCTACTGGTACCAGTTCGCCTTCGTGCTGGTCGGGGTCGCCTCCGTGGCCGTGGTCTACGTGATGACCAGCGAAAAGCGCGTGACCGGGCCCGATCGTCTCTCGGTGGATGACCTTGATGAAGGGGAGAAGAAGTGAAGACCGATCTGGTCATGGCGGCGCAGTCGCCCGGCGGTGGCCTGCAGTGGGTCGAGCTGAGCGTCTTCATCGTGCTGTTCGGTGTGGTGACGGTGCTGGGTTTCGTCGCCGCCCGCTGGAAGGCCGCGGCCTCACTCGACCATTTGGACGAATGGGGTCTCGGTGGCCGGAAGTTCGGTTCCTGGATCACCTGGTTCCTGGTAGGCGGTGACCTCTACACCGCCTACACCTTCGTCGCGGTGCCCGCGCTGGTCTTCGGTGCCGGGGCGCTCGGCTTCTACGCCCTGCCCTACACCGTGATCCTCTACCCGATCGTCTTCCTGCCCGCGCTGCGCATGTGGTCGGTTTCGCGTTCGCGCGGCTACGTCACCCCGGCCGACTTCGTGCGCGGCCGGTTCGGTTCGCCGACGCTGGCGCTGCTCATCGCGATCACCGGCATCGTGGCCACGATGCCCTACATCGCGCTGCAGCTGGTGGGCCTGGAGGCGGTGCTGCGCACGATGGGCCTGAACGGCAGCGGGATCGTGGGCCATCTGCCGCTGCTGATCGCCTTCCTCATCCTGGCGCTCTACACCTACCAGTCGGGCCTGCGAGCGCCGGCGCTGATCGCGTTCGTCAAGGATGGCCTGATCTACCTGGTGATCCTGGTGGCCGTGTTCTACCTGCCCGCCAAGCTCGGCGGCTGGTCGCACATCATCGACGTCAGCGCGGCGAAGTTGTCGCAGCCGAACCCGAAGACCGGCAAGCCGTCGGGCTCGATCGTGCTGACCGCCACCAACCAGCTCCAGTACATCACCCTCGCGCTGGGTTCGGCGCTGGCGCTGTTCCTGTACCCGCACTCGCTGACCGGTGTGCTGGCCTCGCGCGGACGCAAGGTGATCAAGCGGAACATGATGGCGCTTCCCGCCTACTCGTTCCTGCTGGGTCTGCTGGCGCTGCTGGGCTACGTCGCGATCGCCGCGGGGGTCAAGCCGATCACCAACGCCGCTACCGGGAACGCCGATTCCAACACCGTGGTGCCGGTGCTGTTCGACCTGAACTTCCCGTCGTGGTTCGCCGGGATCGCGTTCGCCGCGATCGGCATCGGCGCGCTGGTGCCCGCCGCGATCATGTCGATCGCCGCAGCGAACCTGTGGACCCGCAACATCTACAAGGAATACCTCAAGCGGGACGCGACCCCGGCGCAGGAGGCCAAGCAGGCCAAGCTCGCCTCGCTGGTGGTCAAGTTCGGTGCGGTGGCGTTCATCCTGTTCATCGATCCGCAGTTCTCCATCGACCTGCAGCTCATCGGTGGCGTGCTGATCCTGCAAACGCTGCCCGCGGTCGCGATCTCCCTGTACACGCGGTGGTTCCACCGCTGGGGCCTGATCGCGGGCTGGGCCGTCGGCATGGTGTGGGGTGTGCTCATGCTCTACGGCATCGGAAACCCGAACACCGGCAAGGCGCACTTCGGTGGCTCGGCGCTTCCGCTGGGCAAGCTGTCGATCTTCGGCTGGCACCCGTTCCCCGGCTCGCTGGTGCAGATCTACCCCGGGTTCGTCGCGCTGGTCGGCAACCTGGTGGTCGCGGTGGTGGTCACCGTGATCGCGCGCCGGTTCAAGGTGTTCAACGGCACCGACGACACGGAGCTGTCGGACTACCACGTCGACGAGCACGACGAGGGCCTCCGCCCGATCGGCGTCCACTGATCCAGGTTCCGCCACCCGCACCGCCACGCAGAACACTTGCATACAGGTCCTAACGTGAGGGTATGAGTGAAGCAGTGAGCCGATTCCCGGTCGTGGAGCTCGACGAGCTCCCGGACGATCTCCGCGACCGGGTCGGTGCCATCGCCGAGAAGTCGGGATTCGTCCCGAACATCTTCCGCGCCCTCGGGCACCGTCCGGCCGAGCTCCGGGCGTTCCTCGACTATCACGACGCGTTGATGGAACGCCGCGAGGGGCTGACCAAGGCCGAGCGGGAACTGGTGGTGGTCGCGACCTCCGGGGCGAACCACTGCACCTACTGCGTGGTGGCGCACGGGGCGATCCTGCGGATCCGCGCGAAGGATCCCCAGCTCGCGGACCAGGTCTCGGCCAACCCCTGGCAGGTGGAGCTGGACGCCCGTGGCCGGGCGATCGTCGAGCTGGCGCTGGCGCTGGCCCGTGACTCGCACCTGTTCGGCGACGCGCAGTTGGCGGCGGCGCGCGAGGCCGGGCTGACCGACGACGAGATCTGGGACGTCGGGGCGATCACCGCACTGTTCGCGATGTCGAACCGGCTGGCCCACCTGACGGCGCTGCGCCCGAACGAGGAGTTCTACCTGATGGGACGCCAGGCGCGGTAACGGACAACCGCTACAGCTTCAGCCGCCAGGTTTCTCCGACCAGGTCGTGCCCGAAGCTGTGGTGGGGTTCGCTCTCCACCAGTTGGAAGCCGGTTTTCGCGTAGATGTGGCGGGCCGCGGTGAGCACGTCGTTGGTCCACAACTCCATCGCGGTGTAGCCGTGCGCGCGGGCGAACGCCACGCATTCCTCGACCAGCCGCCGGCCAAGCCCGTACCCGCGTGCGCCGGGTTCGACGAGCAGCAGCCGCAGTTTCGCGGTCCGCTCGTCGGATCCGCGCACGCAGAACACGCTACCGGCGCGCTCGCCGTCGATCTCGGCGATCCACGCCGCCTCCGCGCGAGGGTCGTGCCGGTCCGCGTAGTCCGCGACGATCCGGGCGACGAGAGCTTCGAAGCCGCTGTCCCATCCGTATTCCCGCGCGTAGATCGCGCCGTGCCGCTCCACCACCCAGCCGAAGTCCCCGGGCCGGGGCGGGCGCAGCACGACGGCGGGCCGCACCGACCGCTCGCCGACCAGGTTGGTGATCGCGCCCATGGCGGAGACCAGCCGTTGCTGGTCCTCGTCACCAAGCCGTTCGAGGAGCTTCGCGATCTGGTCGACGGTGCGCTGCTCGAGTGAGTGCTGTGCGGCGCGGCCGGCCTCGGTGAGCCGGATGAGCTGACGCCGTCCGTCGCTTTCGGACCGTTCGCGGGCGAGCAGACCGCGGGTTTCGAGCCTGCCGAGGAGGCGGCTCGCGTAGCCGGCGTCGAGGCCGAGCCTGCGGCGCAGTTCGGTGACCTCGGTGACGCCCTGCTGTTCGAGTTCGTAGAGCACCCTCGCCTCGCTGAGCGAGTACTCGGTGCCGACGAGTCCTTCGTCGAGGACGCCGATCAGCGCGGTGTAGAGCCGGTTGAAGGCCCTGACCTTGGCCACGCGCTCCAGGAGCCGAGGACTGTTCATTGACCACCTCAACAACTTCGTTGACTTAGTCAAAGAATAGCGCGGCCGTCAACCAGCTACCGAGCAAGGATGTTCAAGACCCGGCCGGTTCCGTGCCGGAGGCTGGAGGACGTGAACGAGAAAACCACGGAGATGCTGCGACTGCTCGCGGCCGACGGGCCGCATCCGGACCTGCGGGACGAGTTGATGCTGTTCGGGCAGTTCGTCGGCAGTTGGTCGGTGCGCAACCGGTTCTTGGACGGCGGAGTCTGGCGCGAGGAGAACCGCGAGTGGCGGTTCGGCTGGGTGCTGGGCGGGCGCGCGGTTCAGGACGTGCTGGTGAACGACGGCGGCCCGGACGACGCGCGGGTCACCGCGGGCACCACGGTGCGGGTGTACGACCCGGCTGCGAGTGCGTGGCGTGTGCAGTGGTTCGGACTGGCTCGGGCCCAGTACGTCACCTTGTTCGGCCGCGCCGCGGGTGACGAGATCCATCAGGAAGGCACGAGGTCGGACGGAGCGACCGTGCGGTGGAACTTCACCGACATCACGCCGGAGTCGTTTCGCTGGCAAGGGTTCGTGGCCGACGGTGACGGGTGGCGCCTGGAACAGGAGATGCGCGCGCGAAGGCGGTGAGGTCCGGACATATGGAAACCCCGTGATGCTGCCAGGTCGGGGGTCCGCCAGCATCACGGGGTCATCAGGAGTATCGCCGGATTCAAGCTTGGCGTTACACCTGAGTTCTCATGTGGTGCACGTCACTCCTGAGTCACTTTATCAGCGCAGCCCGGCGCGATGCGCCTGCGCGATGGCGATCAGTTCCTGACGCATGGTCGGCGTGGCCGCTTCCTCGATCGCCTGGTTCAGTGCTCGCCGCGTCCGGTACTCGCTGCGACGGGCGCGGAACTTGGCGGCAATGGTGGTCATCGGTACTGCATCCCCTCAGGATCCTCGCGGTTGCTGATGGCTCCAGTATGCGCCCGAGGAACCCAGCAATGCCAACGATTGTCCGGTGATCTAGCGCACTCGCCGATGAATCGTCGGTGAGTGTCCTGTCTTCCGGACGATGTGGAGCTCTTGGGAAAACACTAGAAACGGCGAGAAAACTCGATCAGTCGTCGGCGCGGCCGAGCAGGTAGTGACCGAAGTGGGGCACGGTGAACGCGATCCGCCCCCGCTCGGCCGAGTACACCAGGCCCTTCTTCATCAAGTTGTCCCGTGCGGGCGACAGCGAAGACGGCTTCCGGCCCAGGTAGACCGCGATGTCCGAGGTGCCCGCGCCCTCGTCGCGGCCCTGGGTCAGCTCGGCCATGGCGAGCAGGTACTCGCGCTCGGCCGGGGTGGCCCGCTCGTACCGGGAGCCGAAGAAGCCGACCGCGAGTTCCTGCTCGGCTTCCGGCGCGGCGACCCGGACGTCCTCCACCGTGATGGGATCGGCGGGCGCGGCGTCCCAGGCGGCCTTCGCGTAGGCCTGGATGAAGTAGGGGTAACCACCGGAGGCGTCGAAGAGGGCGTCCAGCGCCTCCGGCTCGATCCCCGCCTCCTCGCGTTCGATCGGGGCGAGCACCGCGCGATCGGCGTCCTGCCGGTCGAGCCGGTCGATGCGGGCGTATCGGAACAACCGTTCCGAGTAGGACTTCGACGCGGACAGCACGGCCGGCACGTGCGGCAGGCCGGCACCGACCACGACCAGCGGCGAGCCGGACTGGGACAGTTCGTGGCAGGCCGCGCACAGCGCCGAGACGTCCGCGGCCTTCAGGTCCTGCATCTCGTCGATCAGGATCACCGCGCCGGTGCCGACGTCGGCGGCCAGTTCCGCGACGTCGGTGAACAGTTCGACGAGATCGATCTCGATATCGCCCGAATCGGCGCGACCCTGCGCGGCGGGCACGTCGATGCCCGGCTGCCAGCGGTCGCGCAGTTTCGCGTCGTCCTTGTTCGCGCGCAGGGCGAACGCCTTCAGCACGCCGAGCACTTCCTCCACCCGGTCCGGTGCGCGGTGCCGCACGGCGAGATCGCGGATCGCCCGGTGCAGTGCGGCCGACAGCGGCCGCCGCAGCTCCGCGTCCGGACGGGCTTCGATCTTGCCCGCGCCCCAGCCGTGCCGGATCGCCATCGCCCGCAGTTCACCCAGCAGCACCGTCTTGCCGACGCCTCGCAGGCCGGTGAGGATCAGGCTGCGTTCGGGTCGTCCGCGCGCCACCCGCTGCAGCACCACTTCGAAGGCGTGCAGCTCCCGCTCCCGCCCCGCCAGTTCGGGAGGTCGCTGCCCGGCCCCGGGGGCGAACGGATTCCGGATCGGGTCCACGGCCAGGACGGTATCGGCCTTTCTAGCAACCGTCCGATATTCGCCCAGAATTCCCTACGGCGTGTCGGCGCCGCCCAGCCTCTCGGACTGTCTAGAGCTTTCTAGTTTCATAGCAATACCGGGATAGATCTTTGAAGAAGCCGCCGAGCGGGTAGCTACCCGGGGAGGTTTCCGGCAATCGAGGAAGGCGAGGACCGTGATCTTGCGTCGAGTGGCCCGTCCCCTGCTCGCATCGATCTTCATCTACGGCGGGATCGGGGCCCTGCGGCAGGCCGAAGGGCATGCGGAAGTGGCGAAACCCCTGGTGGACAAGACGATCGGGGCCAGGCAGGACAGGCTGCCGCCCGCGGTCTCGACCGACCCGGTCACGCTGGTCCGCGTCGACGCGGCGGTGAAGATCGTCGCGGGCACCCTGTTCGCGTTCGGCAGGGTCCCGCGCCTGTCGGCGCTCGCGCTGGTCGGCAGCCTGGTGCCGACCACGATCGCCGGGCACCCGTTCTGGGAGGCCAAGGACGACAGTGAAAAGCAGCAGCAGCTGATCCACTTCCTGAAGAACGCCGGTCTCGTGGGCGGGCTGCTCATCGCCGCCGCCGACACCGAGGGCAGGCCTTCTCTCGGCTGGCGTGCTCGCCGTGCCGCGCGCAAGGCGAGCAGGCAGGTGCAGAACACGGCCGAGACCGCGCGCGGCAAGCTGCCCGGGTGAAGGGGGCCCGGGCAGCTCGCGCGGTGGTTACTTCTCGAGGATCGCGGTGACGCCCTGGCCGCCCGCGGCGCAGATGGAGATCAGGCCGCGGCCGGAGCCCTTCTCGTGCAGCAGCTTCGCCAGGGTGGCCACGATCCGGCCGCCGGTGGCGGCGAAGGGGTGGCCCGCGGCCAGCGAGGAGCCGTTGACGTTGAGCTTCGCGCGGTCGATCGGGCCGAGCGGCGCGTCCAGGCCGAGCTTCTCCTTCGCGAAGGCCGGGTCCTCCCAGGCCTTCAATGTCGCGAGCACCTGGGAGGCGAAGGCCTCGTGGATCTCGTAGAAGTCGAAGTCGCCCAGCGTCAGCCCGGCGCGGGCGAGCATCCGCGGCACCGCGTAGGCCGGTGCCATCAGCAGGCCTTCGCGCCCGTGCACGTAGTCGACGGCCGCGGTCTGCGAGAAGGTCAGGTAGGCCAGTACCGGCAGGTTCCGCTCCCGGGCCCACTCCTCGGTGGCCAGCAGCACGGTGGAGGCCCCGTCGGTGAGCGGGGTCGAGTTGCCCGCGGTCATGGTGCCGTCCCGGCCGCCGAAGACCGGCTTGAGCTTCGCGAGCTTTTCCGCCGTGGAGTCCGGGCGCAGGTTCTGGTCCCGGGACAGCTTGAGGAAGGGCGTGAGCAGGTCGTCGAAGAAGCCGCGGTCGTAGGCGGCGGCGAGCCGCTGGTGGCTGGCCGCCGCCAGTTCGTCCTGCTCCTCGCGCGGGATGCCCCACTCCTTGGCGGTCAGCGCGGCGTGCTCACCCATCGACAGGCCGGTGCGCGGCTCGGCGTTGCGCGGGATCTCCGGGACGATCTGTCCCGGGCGGAGCTTCGTGAGCAGGCGCAGGCGCTCGCCGAGCGACTTCGCGGCGTTGAGCCGGACCAGGATGCGCCGCAGGTCGTCGTTCACCGCGAGCGGCGCGTCGGAGGTGGTGTCCACCCCGCCGGCGATCGCGGAGTCGATCTGCCCGAGGGCGATCTTGTTCGCCACGGTGATGATCGCCTGCAGCCCGGTCCCGCAGGCCATCTGCACGTCGCAGGCCGGTGTCTCCGGGGCCAGCCTGCTGCCGAGCACGCATTCCCTGGCCAGGTTGAAGTCGCGGGCATGCTTGAGGACCGCACCGGCGGCCACCTCGCCGATCCGCTCGCCCTGCAGGGAAAAGCGGCTGACCAGGCCGTCGATGGCGGCCGTCAGCATGTCCTGGTTGGAGGCGCCGGAGTAGGGGCCGTTCGACCGGGCGAACGGGATGCGGTTGCCGCCGATGATCGCGACTTTGCGGACGTCCATGGTTTCCTCCCGCTCGGATGGTGGAACTCGACGAAGAGTGTAACCTACTCGCGAGTAGGTTAGGCTGGTGCAGGACACGAGGAGGGCGACCATGGCGGATCGGTATCAGCAGTTCACCAAGACACCCGTGGGGAAGTTCCTGGTGCCCAAGCTCGGCCTGCCGAATCCCGCCACGCTGCGCCGGTACCGGCCGGGCCAGCCCGCCCTCGATGGTCCCGCACTTCTGGGCGCGGCGCCCGGTGGACGGCTCGAGAAGACGGTGAAGGGCCAGCTCGGCGAGGCCGGTATCGAAGTGCTCGGCACCCCCGCCGCCGACCAGCGCTACGGCGCACTCGTCTTCGACGCCACCGGCATCACCGATCCCGCCCAGCTGCGTGAGCTGTACCTGTTCTTCCACCCGGTGATCCGCAAGACCGGTTACTGCGGCCGGGTGCTCGTCCTCGGCACACCGCCCGAACTGGCCGAGGGCCGCGAGCGGATCGCGCAGCGCGCACTGGAGGGCTTCGTGCGCTCGGTCGGCAAGGAACTCAAGCGCGGCGCGACCGCCCAGCTCGTCTACGTCGCGCCGGGCGCGGAGAACGCCACCGAGTCGACCCTGCGCTTCCTGCTCTCGGCCAAGTCGGCCTTCGTCGACGGCCAGGTGATCCGCATCGGCACCCAGGGCATCCCGGACGTCCCCGCGCCGCAGAGCTGGGAACGGCCGCTGGCGGGCAAGGTCGCCCTGGTCACCGGCGCCTCCCGCGGGATCGGCGCGGCGATCGCCGAGGTGTTCGCCCGCGACGGCGCGCACGTGGTCGCGCTCGACATCCCCGCTCAGGGGGCCGAGCTGTCCGAGGTCGCGAACCGGGTCGGTGGCTCCGCACTGCAGCTCGACATCACCGCCGCCGACGCGCCCGCCAAACTCGCCGACCACCTGCGCGAGCGCCACGGCGGGGTCGACATCGTGGTGCACAACGCCGGGATCACCCGGGACAAGACCCTCGGCAACCTGAACCAGGGCGGCTGGGACGCGGTGATCACCGTGAACCTCGCCGCGCAACTGGCGATCAACGACAAGCTGCTGGCGGACAAGGTGCTCCGGGAGAACGGCCGCATCGTCGGCGTGTCCTCGATCGCCGGGATCGCGGGCAACGTCGGCCAGACCAACTACGCCACGAGCAAGGCCGGGGTGATCGGGATGGTCGACGAAACCGCGCCGAGGCTCGCCGAGTACGGCGGCACGATCAACGCGGTCGCGCCCGGTTTCATCGAGACCAAGATGACCGCCGCCGTCCCGCTGTTCATCCGCGAGGCAGGGCGGCGCCTGTCCAGCCTCGGCCAGGGCGGCCTGCCGGTCGACGTGGCCGAAACGATCGCCTGGTACGCCAACCCGGCTTCCGCCGCGGTCAACGGCAACGTGGTCCGCGTGTGCGGCCAGGCCCTGCTGGGGGCGTGATGACCACCAAGGAACTGCGCGAGGCACCGCGGCTGATGCCGCTGTACGCCAAGGCGCTGCTGCCGCATTCCGCCGCGGGCGACACGCTGCCGGACACCGAATACGTGCGTCCCGATCTCGAAATCGACCCGGCGCACCTCGCCGCCTACAACCAGGTGTGCGGGTTCCGGCTGGCCGACGAACTGCCCGTCACCTATCCGCACCTGCTCGCGTTCGGCCTGCAGATGGCACTGATGACCGAGCCGGGATTCCCGTTTCCCCTGCTCGGCATGGTGCACGTGGCCAACCGCATCACCCAGCACCGCCCGCTCCGGCTGGGCGAGCGCTGCACGGTGAGGGTGCGGGCGGAGAACCTCCGCCCGCACGAAAAGGGCAGGCAGTTCGACGTGCTGTCCGAGGTGTCCACCTCGGACGGGGTGGTCTGGAGCGAGGTCAGCACCTATCTGCGGCGGGGCGGCGGTGCCGGCGGTTCGGCCCCGAGCCGCCAGCTCGCCCCGCCCTCGCCCACCGCGGTCTGGGGGGTGCCCGGCGATATCGGCCGTCGCTATGCCGAGGTCTCCGGCGACCGCAACCCGATCCATCTGCACCCGCTGACCGCGCGGCTGTTCGGCTTCCGGTCCGCCATCGCGCACGGGATGTGGACCAAGGCCCGCTGCCTCGCCGCCTTCGAGGGCCGCCTGCCCGAGGCCTACACCGTGGACGTGCGGTTCAAGCTGCCCGTCCTGCTGCCGGCGAAGGTCGCGTTCACCTCGTGGCAGACCGGGGACGGCTGGGCCTTCGAGCTGTGGAACGCCAGGAAACCCAAGCCGCATCTGGAGGGCACGATCAGCCGGCCGGGCGCCACACCTGCCCCTCCACCAGGTCGTTGAACCCGAGCCACACCAGGTTCATCAGCCAGGAGGCCAATACCCCGTCGGACACGTCCGAATGGTCGAGCCACCAGTCGGCGAGGGATTCGGCAGCCCCGACCAGTGACACGGCCAGCGCGGGCCCGGAGAACTCGGCCACCTGGCCGAGGCCCTGCTTCGTGCCCGCGGTGACCACCAGCGTGGCCACGATGTCGATCGCCTTGGTGCGCAGCACGGTGACCTCGTCGGCGAACTGCCCGCCGACGGTGAGGGCCTGCCGGTGCAGCACGGTCCACGAGTCGCGGTACTCGGCGACGAACCGGTAGAACGCCCGCAGTCCGTGCCACAACTGCATGTCCGGGGGCAGTTCGGTGCGGATTCCCGCACGCACCGCCTCCAGCAGCCTGCCGGCCTCCCGGCGGATGCACTTGGCGAACAGGTCTTCCTTCGCGCCGAGGTAGGAGTAGATCATCGGTTTGGACACGCCCGCGACCTCGGAGATCTCATCCATCGAGGCCGAGTGGTAGCCGTGCCGGGAGAAGACCTCCACCGCCGCGTCCAGGATCTGCCGTTCGCGCACCGCACGGGGTAACCGCCGGGCTCGTCCCGGCGCTTTCACTTCTTCGGTCACACGGAAACGCTACCCCGTACCCTGTGTGGCGGTAGAATCCGATTCGTGCCTTCGGATGTCGTCGACGCACTGGCGCGTCAGATCGATCTGGGCAAACTGACCGCACACCAGTTCGTCCGGCTACTGGAAACCCTGCATATGCTCGGTGCGGCCGAGGCCGGGGTGGAATTGCGGGGCCTGACCACCGAAACACTCGTCTCGGTGGTCCGGCGCGCCTCGAAGGAGCAGCTCAAGGCGCTGGCGGCGCATCCCGAGTTGCGGCACGTGTTCCTGGACGAGGTATTCCGCCGGATGGCTGATCACTTTGTTCCGGAAAAGGCGGCGTACGTCTCGATGGTGGTGAGCTGGCGGTTTTCCGGTGGGGCCGGCGAGGGCGGATTCGACCGTTTCCAGACGGTGATCGAGGAGGGCTGCTGTGTCTCCGCCCCCGATCTCGGTCGTGAGCCGGACACCACGATCACCATCGCGGTGGAAGATTTTTTCCGAATAGCCACCGGAAACGCCGCCGTGACGGCCCTGTTCGTCACCGGCAGGGTCCGGGTCAAGGGCGAGTACACCCCCGCGCTGCGCCTGGTGAGCTACTTCGACATCCCCAAACCGGCGGACGCCTGACGGGCGCCTCAGCGCCCCTCGATGACCGGGTGGTTCCCCGGTTCCTGGACGATCTCGCTGTCCACCACGATCGTCCGGCCGCGGCTGCGCACCGCCATCCGCCGTTCCGCCCGGCGCAGCCACAGCCCGCGCACCACGGCCCGGGTGGGCGGCAGCAGCAGGAGCAGGCCCACCACGTCGGAGACGAACCCCGGCACCATGATCAGCAGACCGCCGAGGCCGATCAGCATTCCGTCGGTGACCTCGGCGACGGGAGCCCGGCCGGACCTGGTGGTGGTCAGGAAGGCGCGGGCGGCGCGGGTGCCCTCCCGGCGGGCCAGCCAGGATCCGACGAACGCGCCGGCCAGCAGCAGGCCCAGGGTGGCGAGCACACCCAGTGCCGAGCTCACCGCCCAGACGGCGGCCACCTCGGCAACCACATAGAGCAGGAGCACGACAGCCATACCCCTACAACGCCGCACGCCCCTCATTTGCTCCCCGCGGCTGGTCGAGCAGGGCGGCCGTGACCGTTTGCAGCGCGCTGACCAGGCGGTTCGCCTCACCGGTGCGGAGCATGTGCACGATCAGATCGCTGTGCAGCGCGCCGAGGAGGATGTGCCCGAGTGCTTCGGCGTCGAGGTCGGGGCGGGCCTCGCGGAGGAGCCCGCTGACGTGCTCGTGCCAGGCCGTGTAGATCGGGTTGTCCTGCCGGTGGCCTGAGGTGCGCTCGTGTGCGGCCATCAGCGCGACGTTGCGGCTGACCAGGTCCACGAGGGCGGTGAAGAAGGCGTCCAGCCGTTCGCGGGCGGGTGCGCCGGGCCCCAGCGGTGGCGGTCCCTCCGTGTAGCCCTGCTGGAAGGCGCCGAGCCGCTCCATGATCAGCGCGCCGATCAGGCCGGCCTTGTTGGTGAAGCGGTGGAAGACCGTGCCCTTGGCGACTCCGGCGGCGGCGGCGACCTGCTCCAGCGAGACGCGGTCGGGGCCGTGGGCGGTGAGCAGTTCCTCGGCGGCGCGGAGGATCGCGCGCCGATTTCGCGCCGCGTCCGCGCGTTCCGCCATCCAGAGCTCCCTCGACAACTTGACCGTCGGTCCATATAGTACCGGCGAGGAACTTGACCGATGGTCCAGTTAAGGAGAAGACATGCGAGCGGTGATGCTGCACGAGGCCGGTGATCCCGGCGCGCTGCGGACGGCCGAAGTGCCGCGGCCCGTGCCGGGCGAGGGTGAACTCCTGGTCGAGGTGGAGGCGATGGCGGTCGCCTACTACGAGATCGGCGTGCGGACCGGGGTGTTCCCGATGCCGGGCGGACTGCCCGCGGTGTTCGGTTTCGAGGCGGCGGGAAGGATCACCGAGGGACCGAGGTCCGGGCAGCGGGTGGTCGTGCTGACCCGGACCGGCGGCGCGTACGCGGAGTACCTGGCGGTGCCGGAAGAGGCCGTCACGCCCATCCCCGACGGGGTGTCCGCTGTGGACGCTCTCGCCGTGGCCGTGCCGGGCGCGGTCGCGCTGGCCCTGCTCCGCAAGGCCGCACTGCGGGACGAAAGGATCCTCGTCCAGGCCGCGGGAAGCGGAGGGGTGGGCAGCTACCTGATCCAGCTCGCCCGCGCTCGCGGTGCACGGCACATCACGGCCACCGTGGGCGGCGAGCGGAAGCGTCGGCTGGCCGAGGATCTCGGGGCGGACCTCGTGCTCGACCACAACGATCCACAATGGACAGAGAGGGTGCCGCGGGGGCTCGGGGTGGTGTTCGACGCGGTCGGCGGGCGGACGGCGGCGAAGCTGCTCGACGCGCTCGAACCGGGCCCGGGCCGCATGCTGTGCTACGGCATGCTCGGCGGCGAGCCCGCCGCGGTCGGCGTGGCGGACCTCGGTTACCGGGAGCTGACGCTGGCCACCTGCATGGGCGCCAGCTGGTTCCCCCAGGTGTCCGCGGCCCGGCCGGAGGTGCTCGATCTGCTGGCGCGAGGACGGCTTCGCGCCCTGGTCCACGAAACCATGCCGATGGAAGAGGTGGCGAAGGCGCACGAACTGGTGGAAGGGCGCAGTGCGCTCGGAAGGATCATCCTGCGGCCCTGACCACCCTCACGGGAACAAGCGCGATCATCGCCTTCGTTGCAAGCCGATGTGACTTCTGTACGACGGCAGGCCCGCGTGCGCGCGCCCGAACTGTCCGGCGAGCACTGGCTCAACACCGGCGGCGAGCGGCTGACGCTGGCCCGGCTGCGCGGCCGGATCGTGCTGCTGGACTTCTGGACCTCGGGCTGCATCAACTGTCTGCACGTCCTGGACGAGCTGCGCCCGCTGGAGGCCGAGTTCGCCGAAGTACTGGTGACCATCGGGGTGCATTCGCCGAAGTTCCTGCACGAGGGCTCCTCCGACGCGATCGAGGCTGCCGTGCGGCGCTACGAGGTGCACCATCCCGTGGTCAACGACCCCGAGATGGAGACCTGGCAGCAGTACGCGGTGAAAGCGTGGCCGACGCTGGCCGTCGTCGATCCCGAGGGTTACGTCGTGCACGTCGCCGCCGGGGAGGGTCACGCCGAGGCGCTGCGGCGCGTGATCGCCGAGCAGATCGCCGTGCACGAGGCGAAGGGCACGCTCCGCCGCGGTGGCTCGCCGTACGTGCCTGCCGAGGAACACGCGGGACGCCTGCGCTTCCCGAGCAAGGCCGTGGCGACCGCCGAGGGGCGGATCCTCGTCGCGGACACCGGGCACCACTCGGTGGTGGAGCTCGCTTCGGACGGCGAGACGGTGGTCCGCCGTTTCGGCAGCGGCGAGCGGGGCGCGGCCGACGGCGCCTTCGACCGCGCCAGTTTCGCCGAACCCTCCGGATTGACCTTGCTGCCGGCCGAGATCGCCGAGCGGGCGGGCTACCACCTCCTGGTCGCCGACACCGCCGGTCACCTCCTGCGCGGCATCGACCTGACCACCGGCCGGGTGTCCACAGTGGCCGGTACCGGGCGGCAGTGGCGCAACGGCGGAACCGACGGTCCGGCGCGGGAAATCGACCTCACCAGCCCGTGGGACGTCGCCTGGTGGGCCCCGGCGGGCGGGGTGGTCGTGGCCATGGCGGGAAACCACACGCTCGGCCTGTTCGATCCGGTCGCCAGGACGGTCTCGCGGTTCGCGGGCACCACCGTCGAGGGCCTGCGTGACGGCGTGCTCGAGGAGGCGTTCTTCGCCCAGACCTCCGGCCTGGCGGTGCAGGGCGACCGGCTGTGGCTGGCGGACGCGGAAACCTCCGCCCTGCGCTGGATCGAGCGGGGCGTGGTACACACGGCGGTGGGCACGGACCTGTTCTCCTTCGGGCACCGCGACGGTGACGCCGCCGAGGCCCTGCTGCAGCATCCGCTCGGGGTGGCCGTGCTGCCGGACGGCGCGATCGCGATCGCCGACACCTACAACGGGGCGGTCCGGCGCTACGACCCGCGGACCGGGAAGGTCGCCACGCTCGCCGAGGGGCTGGCCGAACCGTCCGGCCTGGTCGTCACCGGCGAGGCGCTGCTCGTGGTCGAGTCGGCCGCGCACCGCCTGCGTCCCCTGCCGCTCACGGAGGACACCGCGCAGCAGGTGGCCGGGGACGCGCACGAGGTGCGACGGCCGCCGAGCGTGCTCGCACCCGGCGAGGTCGAACTCGCCGTGGTGTTCACCCCGCCGCCGGGCGAGAAGCTCGACGACCGGTTCGGCCCTTCGACCCGGCTGGAGGTCCGCGCGTCGCCGCCGGAGCTCCTGCTGGAGGGGGCGGGCACCGGCACCGGGCTGACCCGGAGGATCCGCCTCGCGGACGGGCCCGCGGAAGGGGTGCTCCAGATCGTGGCACAGGCCGCGAGCTGCGATTCCGGCGCCGAACACCCGGTATGCCGGGTCAGCAGGCAGGACTGGGGCGTGCCCGTCCGGATCGAACCGGGCGGACCGGCGACGCTGCGCCTCATCCTGGCTGGGACGGCGTAAACCCCCGTTCCAGCACGTCCAGCGCCTGGTGCAGGAGGGTGACCAGGCCGGGGTCTTCGCCGGGCTGCCAGCAGGTGACGGCGGTGCGGTGCGCGGCGAAGGCGGCGGCCGCGGTGGTGCGGACGTAGATGTCGTCCTCGGGGAGGCCGGTGCGCGCGGCGAGCCCGGCGACCACGGCCGCTTCGAAGGCCCGGTTGGTGTGGGTCATGCGGGGCACCAGTTCGGGACGCTCGCGCAGGAGCAGCGTCCGTTCGCGGAAGATCTCGCTCTGGGCCACCTGCTCGAGACGTGCCGTGAACACCACGCGCAGCGCCTGCAGCGGGCTTTCCGGCGCCGGGCGGTCGATGATCCGCCGCCGCAGTTGTTCGGTGCTGACGTCGAGGAAGAGGGCGGCCTCGTCCTTGGTCTCGAAGTAGTTGAAGAAGGTGCGGGCCGAGACGCCGGCCTTCGCGCAGATGTCCTCGACCGTGACCGCCTGCGGCCCGTGCTCCCGGTAGAGCGTCACCGCGGCGTGCCGCAGCGCGTCGCGCGTGGCTTCCTTCTTGCGTTCCCGCAGGGATGTCATGTTTCTTACACTACCTGCATTTTTGCGTTGACTGCAAAAACTGTTAGCGTGGATTCATGGCCCACAAGGCGGATGGTGACACCCTCCAGAACCCTGCGCACACCCTGCGGACCCTCGCCGAGAGTCTCTGGTTTCCGGCGTTCTTCGCGCTGGGCTTCCTCTTCTGCTATCTGCTGCCCTTCCACCAGCCGAGTCCGCACCACGTGAAGATCGCGGTCGCAGGCCCGGCGGCCGTGCAGATCCAGGCCGCCCTCGACAAGGCGAGCCAGGGCGCCTTCGACATCCAGCAGGTCACCACGACCGCCGCGGCCCGCCAGGCGGTACTCGACCGCGACGTGGTGGCCGGGTTCTCCCCGGTTCCCGGTCACTCGGTGCTCTACGTCGCCAAGGCCGAGGGCTACCTGCTCGAATCGGTGGTGAACCAGGCCATCACGCCGATCGCGGCGAAGAGCGGCGGCGCGCTCACCGTCACCGACCTCGCGCCCACCACGAACGGTGATCCCATGGGCACGGGCCTGTTCTACCTGGTGCTGGCGTGGACCATCCCCAGCTACATCGTCGTGATGATGCTGCTGCGCGCGGTCACCCTGAGCCGCCGCGCGAAGCTGCTCACCCTCGTCGGCTGGGGTGCCGCCGTCAGCGTGCTCGGCTACCTGGTGGGTCTCGCGCTCGACGTGATCCCCTCCGACCCGGTGACCATCCCCCTCGCGTTCCTGCTCACCCAGGGCGTCGCCCTCACCGCCTTCGGACTGGTGCCCTTCTTCAAACAGTTCGTTCCCGGCGTCGCGGTGGGCCTGTTCGTGCTGCTCAGCATGCCCTCGAGCGGGGGTGCCGTGCCGGTGCAGCTGGTGCCGGGATTCTTCCGCGCCCTGCATCCGGTCATGCCGATGGGCAACCTGATCGAGGCGCTGCGCGGTGTCTTCTACTTCGACGGCGCCGGAGTCGCCGGTCCGGTGCTCGTGCTCTGCGCCTGGGTGCTGTTCGGCGTGGTGCTCATCGCGGGCCGTGCCTGGTGGCAGCGAAGGCAGGCGGTCCCGACCGATGTGGCGGAGCCGCCGGTCGAGGACCCGACGATCGAGATTCCCCGGCCGACCGCGCTGGTCCCGCACCCCCACCACTTCGGGGAACCGGTGCCGATGGTGCGGGGCACGGTGCGGACCGGCGGCGGCAAACGAGTGGCCGGGGCGGTCGTCACGGTCACCGACGGCCGTGGCGGACAGCTCGTCCGCGCGGTGGCCGACGAGCACGGCGTCTACGGGGTCACCGGCCTGCCGGAGCAGTTCGTCGACGTGGTGGTGTCCGCGCCCGGGCTGCATTCCGCGGTGCGCCGGATCCCGGTCCGTGAAGGGATCAGCCGGGTCGAGGATTTCGAACTGGCCTCCCGGCGGCCCACCGTCACCGCCTCCCCGGGTGCGTAGCATTACCGGCGTGTCGGATGCCAGAAGCGTGCCGATTGCCGGCGCCAAACTAGAAATCCAGATGCTGCACGATCGGGTGTTGGTGCGGCTGTCCTCCGACGAGGGCGAGCGCCGGAGCAGCGGGGGCATCGTGATTCCCGCGACCGCGCAGGTGGCGCGCCGCCTCGCCTGGGGGCATGTACTGGGCGTGGGCGCTAATGTGCGTACCGTGAAGGTCTCCGACCGTGTGCTGTTCAACCCCGAAGACCAGATGGAAGTCGAGATTCAGGGCGAGGCCTACCTCGTGATGCGGGAGCGCGACATCCACGCGGTGGCCACCGAGCGCACGGAGCAGGGGACGGGGTTGTACTTGTAGCGCGGGGAGGCGCGGTGCGGGAGGACGACAACTGGCCGGAAGGGAACCTCGAACGGGTTCCGTTTGCCGAATGCCGCACCGAAGAGTTTCCGCCGGTCACCGAGGAGGTACTGGCCGGCGAACTGCTCGACACCCGCACCGCCCCACCCATCGGGCCGTCCAGGGGAAAGCGCTACCTCGGCTTCGCGCTGATGGGCATCGGTGGCTTTCTGGTGGTCGGCGCCATCCTCTACACCATCGACCTGGTCCTGAGCGCCGGGCACGTTCCGCGCGGGGTGGCGGTGGCGGGCGTCGAGGTCGGCGGCATGGCCCGCGCCGACGCCGAAACCAAGCTGCGGCGCGAACTCGGGCCCCGGCTCGCCCAGCCGGTGCCGGTGCTCGCGGGCGACGTGCGGGCCGCACTCGATCCGGTGAGTTCCGGGCTGAAAGTGGACTGGACGTCCACCCTGGCGCAGGCGGGCAGTCAGCCGCTCGACCCGTTCGACCGGATCAGGTCGTTCTTCGTCCGCCGCGAAGTCGATGTGGTCACCAAGACCGATCCCGACGAGCTGACCAAGGCGATGAGCGCGCTCGCCGCCGACACACTGAACCACCCGCCCACGGAGGGCGGTATCGGCTTCCGGCCCATCCCCGGTACCGACGGCGGCGTCGCGCCCTACGCGATCGAACCGCGCCCGGGGCAGACCGTGACGGACATCCGGGGCGCGGCCAACCTGGTGAAGGCACGCTGGCTCGACAAGACCGGGGTGCGGGTACCAGTCGAGGAGATCCCGGTCAAGGCGACCTCCGAGGGCGTGCACCGCGCGCTGGAAGAGGTGGCGGTTCCCGCCGTGGCGAAACCGCTCACCGTGCACGGGGACGGAGCGGAGGCGGTGCTGCGGCCGGATTCGATCGCCTCGGCCCTGCGGTTCACCGCCCAGGACGGCGGGGAACTCGCCGTGACACTGGAAACCGCCAAGCTGCAGCAGATTCTGCAACCCCGGCTCGCCCCCACCGAGCGGGCGGGCCGGGACGCGCAGATCGTGTTCCCCGCCGGGGTTCCCCTCGTCCAGCCCTCGGAGGATGGGCGCAGGATCGACTGGGCGGGCACCTTCGGCGGGCTGAAGGCCGTGCTGTACCGGTGGAACGACCGCGAACTGCCGGTGCGTTACCTGACGAGCAAACCGAAACTGAGCACCGACGACGCCAATGCCTTGAACGTCAAGGAGGTCGTCGGCGAGTTCACCACGATCGGGCTGGACGGGCCTGCCGCGGCGAACGTGCAGGCGATGGCGGCCAAGGTCAACGGTGCGCTCGTGCGGCCGGGCGAGACGTTCAGCCTGCTCGCCAGGATCGGCGGGTTCGGCCAGGGTTTCGTGCCCGCGCCCGTGAACGAGGACGGCACCGGTCCGATCGTGCCGGGTGGCGGATCCTCGCAGTTCGCCTCCACTCTGTACAACGCCGTGTACTTCGCCGGGCTGACCGATGCCGGGCACACCGAGCACACCTCCTACATCGACCGCTACCCGCCCGGCCGCGACGCGATCGTGCTCCGCGATGACGGCTCCCCGGTGGATCTCAGGTTCACGGACGGCCTGGCCAGCGGTGTGGTGATCCAGGCGGAGGCATCGGGCTCGGCGGTGACCGTCCGGCTCTGGGGCACCAGGCAGTACCGCGTGGTCGGCAACACCGGCCCGAGCGAGGAGGTCACCCCGCCCACACTGGAGAACCAGCCGCCCGGTTGCCGGATCTCGGCGGGAGTGTCCGGATTCACCGTCACCGACACGCGTGTCCTCTACGACCTCGCCACCGGGGGCGAGGTCCACCGCGACACCCGGACGGTGCGTTACGCACCCCGGCCCGCCACGTACTGCTGACTCCGGTCTCCCCGGGCTTCCGGCAAGAGAAAAGGGCCGTGCCGGCGGGGAAGTGCACCCGCCGGCACGGCCGGGGAAAAAGTTCGCTACCTGGTGATGTTGTGGTGCCGCCTGCCGTACGCGCCACTGACCAGCGAGACACCGATCGCGGCCAGGACGACCTGGGTGATGAGTTCGAGCCAGTCGAAGCCCGACGTGCTCGCGTAGCCGAAGCCCCGCGCGATGGCCGTGCCGATGAAGGCGGCCACGATCCCGACCAGCATGGTCAGCCAGATCGGGATCGGCTGCTTGCCCGGCAGGACGAGCCGTCCGAGCGCGCCGATGATCAGACCCACGATGATCGCCGTGATGATTCCGGTGATGCTCATCGAAACTCCTTATGTCGTGACCTGTCCTGGAGTACCGCGAGTTGCCCGGATCGAAACCGCCCGCGCGCCTTTTGTTGCCTTGGAAACAGCGGCGACGGACGGGGGAACGGCAAAAAAAAGGGGCCGCGAGGAAATTCCTCGCGGCCCCTTTTTTCACAGTGTGAGTCAGAACGCGGCTTCGGGAACCTCCATCAGGTCGTTGTCGGCGGCTTCGACGATCGCGCGGCGCGCGGTCAGTTCCGGCAGCACGCTCTTGGCGAAGAACGACGCGACGGCGATCTTGCCCTGGTAGAACGTCTGGTCCTTGGCCGAGGCGCTGTCGACCTTGGCCAGCGCGATCTCCGCCTGGCGCAGCAGCTGCCAGCCGACGAGCAGGTCACCGGCGGACATCAGCAGCCGGACGGTGTGCTGACCGACCTTGTACAGGTTCTTCGGGTCGTTCTGCGACGCGGTCAGGTAGCCGATCAGCGCGCCCAGCATGCCCTGGAAGTCCTCGAGGGCCTGCTTCAGCAGCTGGCGCTCGTTCTTGAGCTGGCCGGCGGCCTCCGACGAGGTGTCCTCGATGAACTTGGTGATCTCACCCGCGAGGTAGCCGAGCGCCTGCCCCTTGTCCCGGACGATCTTCCGGAAGAAGAAGTCCTGGGACTGGATCGCGGTGGTGCCCTCGTACAGCGAGTCGATCTTGGAGTCGCGGATGTACTGTTCGATCGGGTAGTCCTGCAGGAAGCCCGAACCGCCCAGCGTCTGCAGCGACTGCACGAGCTGCTCGGTGGCACGCTCGGAACCGACACCCTTGACGATCGGCAGCAGCAGGTCGTTGATCCGCTCGGCCAGCTTCAGCGACGCCTCGTCGCCTTCCTGCGTCCACACCTGGTCCTGGAAGGACGCGGTGTAGAGGTACACCGCGCGCAGGCCCTCGGCGTAGGCCTTCTGCAGCATCAGCGAACGCCGCACGTCGGGGTGGTGCGTGATGGTCACCCGGGGCGCGGCCTTGTCCAGCATCTGGGTCAGGTCGGCGCCCTGGACGCGCTCCTTGGCGTACTCGAGCGCGTTGAGGTAACCGGTGGACAGGGTGGCGATGGCCTTGGTGCCCACCATCATCCGGGCGTACTCGATGACCTGGAACATCTGCGCGATGCCGTCGTGCACCTCGCCCAGCAGCCAGCCCTTGGCCGGAACGCCGTGCTGGCCGAAGGTCAGCTCGCAGGTGGTGGAGACCTTGAGGCCCATCTTGTGCTCGACGTTGGTCACGAAGGCGCCGTTGCGCTCGCCCAGCTCGCCGGTGTTGGTGTCGAAGTGGAACTTCGGCACCAGGAACAGCGACAGGCCCTTGGTGCCCGGCTTGGTCTCGATGCCGGGACCCTCGGGACGGGCGAGCACCAGGTGCATGATGTTCTCGGTCATGTCCTGGTCGGCGGAGGTGATGAACCGCTTCACGCCGTCGATGTGCCAGGAGCCGTCCTCCTGCTTGATCGCCTTGGTGCGGCCGGCACCGACGTCCGAGCCGGCGTCCGGCTCGGTGAGCACCATGGTGGCGCCCCAGGCGCGCTCGATCATGATCCGCGCCCAGCGCTTCTGCTCCTCGGTGCCGTTGCGGTCGAGGATCATCGCGAAGTTCGGGCCCGCGAGGTACATGAACAGGGCGGGGTTCGCGCCGAGGATGAGCTCGGCGGCGGCCCACTGCACGGTCGGGGGCAGGCCGAGGCCGCCAAGGTCGTTGGTGAGGCCGAGGCGCCACCACTCGCCGTCCCAGAGCTGCTGGTAGCTCTTCTTGAAGGACTCGGGCAGCGTGGCCGAGAAGGTCTTGGGGTCGTAGACCGGCGGGTTGCGGTCGGCGTCGGCGAAGGACTCCGCCAGCGGGCCCACAGCGAGGTTGTTCAGCTCGGACAGCGCACCGCGGGCGGTTTCCTCGTCGGACTCCGCCAGCACGCCCTTGCCGAGGCGGTTCTGGACGCCGAGCACCTCGAACAGGTTGAACTCAAGGTCTCGGACATTGCTCTTGTAATGGCCCATGTCGTCGCTCCGTCGTGTATCGGGTATCCGGCTGGGCGCATGCTGGTCCCCTACTGGCCGGTAACTTCAGGATATTACCTGCTGGTAACCGGGGCAAGGGGGGCCGGTGGTGTGTGACCCAGAAGGCGCCTCAGCGGGCTCGGTGCTCGGCCAGGCCGGGCTGGTTAACCCGGGTGCGAGTAGGGGAAACCCGCTCCGCGGCCTCGGTGTTGTCGGTCGGCTGGGCGACGAGGATGCCGTTGCGGAAGGCGATCGCCACGGCATGCGTCCGATCACGCGCGGACAGTTTGCGAAGGATGCTCTTCACGTGGGTGCGCACCGTTTCCACGGAGAGGTAGAGCAGCTTGGCGATCGCGGCGTTCTCCAGTCCGTCCGCGACGAGCTGCAGCACCTGGTACTCCCGGCGGGACAGGGGCATCCGCACCCGGTGCGCCGCCTCGCCCTGGTGCAGGGCCTGGCGGGGAGCGGTGGTGAGCTGCGCCAGCGCGGGGTCGAGGTAGCGGCGGTCGAGATGGGTACGACGGATGGCCTCGACGAGCCGCCGGGGCTCGGCGATGCGCGGCAGCGCGCCGTGCACCCCGGCCACCAGCGCGGACTGCAGGAACACCGGATTCCGGTGCGCCTCACGGAGCAGCATGATCACCAGCACCGCGGGATCGCCGTGCACCAGCAGTTTCGTCAGGTGACCGTGGGGGTCCAGCCCGGAGTCGATCAGGATCACGTCCGGCCGCACCTGCTCGGCCAGTTGCAGTGCGGAGTGCGGTGTTCCCACGCCTCCGGCCCAGTGCAGTCCGGGAGTGCGCTGCACGATTGCGGACAGGCCCTCCCGGCAGATCGGCACCGGGTCGACGGCCGCGACACCGAGACTGCGGGCGGGGCCGGGGCCCTGCGATGCCCGGGGTGGCTCGTTACTGCGCGTCATCACGACCTCGTCTCGGCACGGTCATGGCCGGCGCGAGGCCTTTGGCCCGGCGAGGCCACCCCCCCTCGATGGCCTCGCCGGGCGCTCTTGCTACCGCGACCCGATCCCCCCTGCTTGGGATCGGCCGGACATGACTCTGTCCTCTGAGGGAGTAACCAGAATGGCCTACATGACGCGGCTTCACCCCGCCGAGTTTCGCGCTACTCTGAGTAGACCTCACGGTGGAGCTCGGCGAAGGCCTTAGCCAGCGTCGCCGCCGTCCAGTGGGCGTTGAGACCACTGGGATTGGGCAGTACCCAAAGCGGCGTTCCGGCAATCTTTTCCGGCCGAGGTCCGAGCGCGGCCTTGGGGTGGCCGAACGCCGTCCGGTAGGCGGTGATCCCGACCACGGCCAGGTAGCGCGGCCGGTACCGTTCGACCTTCCGGGTCAAGGTGACCGCTCCCTCGCGCAACTCCGCCTCGGTCAGCTCGTCCGCCCGCGCCGTCGCCCTGCCCACCAGGTTCGTGATCCCCAGCCCGTACCGCGGCAACTCGTCCTGCTCACTCGGGTCCAGACGGCGCGGGGTGAAACCGCCGCCGTGCAACGCGCCCCAGAAGCGGTTGCCGGGCCGGGCGAAGTGGTACCCGGTGGCGCCCGAGTAGAGGCTCGGGTTGATCCCGCAGAACAGCACGGCCAGCCCGGGCGCGATGACGTCGGGAATCGTGCTGCCGTGCGCCTCGGCCAGCTGCTTCTTCGTGGGGCGGAAGGAGGACATGCGGGCTCATTCTGCCGTCGCACCCCAGCGAAGGGACCACATGACCAGCCGGATTCTCGCCATCGCCATCGACTGCCGCCAGCCGGACGCGCTCGCGCGCTTCTGGTGTGCGGCCCTCGGCTACGAACTCACGCGGCACTGGCGCGACGCGGTCGGACTGGAGTACCTGGAGATCACCGGCGACGGACCGATGCTGCTCTTCCAGCCCGTCGGCGAGGACAAGGTGGTCAAGAACCGTCTCCACCTCGACCTCGCCCCCGTGGCGGGCACCCAGGCCGACGAGGTGCGAAGGCTGTGCGAACTCGGCGCCACTCTCGTCGCGGACGAGCCGTCCTTCCCCTGGATCGTGCTCGCCGATCCCGAGGGCAACGAATTCTGCGTGCTGCCACCGCGCTGAGGGGTGACCGTGACGCGATCGCGGCGGCGAAACGGACGACGATGGGAGTGGCGTGATCACTGCCGATGGCTGCCCAGTCGAGGTCTACACCATGTTGCCCGCCGCGGGCGAGGCCGAGATCGTGCACGCGGCGATATCCGCCGGTGCGACGGTGCTCGATCTCGGGTGCGGCACCGGCAGGATCGCGCACCGGCTCGTCGAACTGGGCCACCCGGTGACGGCGGTCGACGATTCGCCCGAAATGCTGGCTCACCTCCGCGGAGCGGAAAAGGTGTGCGCGCGGATCGAGGACCTGCGCCTCGGGCGAGGCTTCGACGCTGTCCTCCTCGCGAGTCACCTGATCAACGGTTCCGGCATCCGGGGCCTTCTCGCCGCAGTGCGGCGTCACCTGTCGGACGACGGGCGGGCACTTATCGAATGGCACCCGCCGGAGTGGTTCGACCGGTTGGCCGAAGGGGACGGCGGGATGCTTGGCGAAGTCCGGGTCAGCCTGCGTGACATCGTGCGCCGCAACGAGGCGCTCACCGCCACTGTCCGGTACGAGGCACGAGGCGGGCGCTGGGAACAGCGGTTCACCGCGTATCGCCTGACCGAGGCAAACCTCGTGTCGCACCTGGCCGAAGCCGGGCTCGCCTTCGAGGGCTGGCGCGATCCCGAGCGCACCTGGTTCGGTGTTGTGTCCGTTTGACGGTGGCCAAGTCGACTTCGAGGGCGTACCGTTTGTGATCTACCACACAAGGACGGCGCCAAAGGAGGCGGTGTGGAAATCGCGATCGTCTTCGGGCTCGTGCTGCTGATCTTCATGGCTGCCGCGGTGACCGTGGCGTGGGAGAACCGGCGGGCAGCGCGTCGTGCGGCCCTGCGCAGGGCCGCACGCCTAGCGAGTCTGGGTGAGGTGGATCCGCTCGCGCCGAGCCGTCTGCGCTGGGACCGCTGAGGCCCGCAGGGCGAGCAGCAGTGCACCGGCGATCCAGCCGAGCGCGGCACCCGTGGTGTTGGTGATCAGGTCGTCCACGTCGAAGATCCGGTACTGGAACGGCGCGGTCCCCCAGTTCGCGGTCAGCTGGGTCAGTTCGATCGCCAACGAGCAGGCGAAGCCGAGCAGGGTGGTGCCCACCAGCCCGCGCCGCCACAGCATCCGCGCGAAGATCCCGAGCGGGACGAAGAGCAGCACGTTCAGTGCCATCTGCTCGAAGGCGGTGGTGGTGATCGAGTGCCACAGGCCGGGGGCGACCCGGTCCGTGCGCACGTCGGTGATCCACTGGAACGGGGTGAGCTGGATGGTCTGCACCAGCCGGTGCGCATTCGGTCCGGGCAGCGGCAGCAGCACCACCGCGAGGGTGAGGCAGGCGTAGCACAGCAGGGCCGCCGTCGTCGCGATCCGCCCCGGCAGAAACCGGCCGAACCGGGCCCGCTGGATGATCAGCTGGGGGACGAGCACCGTTCCCCAGAGGGCGAGGAAGGCGAGTAGACCGGTTCCGAGGGCGTTGACCTGGGCTGATGTCATGATCCGACGGTAGGGCCGGGGAGGGGGCGGCCGGATCGGTCGAAGGGCCGGTGGTCCGAGCTGGGGATCGGCCAAGTGGCCGATCATGCGAGGTTTACCTGACATCAACCTTTCTACGCTGGTGGTGATCGCTCTCCGCAGGCAAGATCCCCTCCGATATGCCCCCTATCGGAGGAAAAATGACTCTTTCACCTCGCGTGCTGCGACGTGCCGTAGCGGCCACCGCCGCCGCGCTCGCGGCCGTGACCGTCGGCGCGACGCCCGCGTCCGCGCATCCGGTGGATCAGACCACGGACGTCCGGCTGATCACCCTCAACGACTTCCACGGCAACCTCGAGCCGCCCTCGGGGTCCTCCGGCCGCGTGAAGCTGGCGGATGGCAGCACGGTCGACGCGGGCGGTGCCGCCTATCTGGCAACGCACGTCAAGCAACTCGAAGCGCAGGCGCGCAATTCGCTGGTGCTGTCGGCGGGCGACAACATCGGCGCCTCGCCGCTCACTTCGGCGCTGTTCCACGACGAACCCACCATCGACTTCCTGAACGAGATCGGCGTGCAGGCCTCGGTCGTCGGCAACCACGAGCTCGACGAGGGATACCAGGAACTGCGGCGGATGCAGACCGGCGGCTGCCACCCGACCGACGGCTGCCAGTTCGAGGACTCCTTCCAGGGGGCGGACTTCCCGTTCCTCGGCGCCAACGTCACCTTCGACAACGGCAGGCCCGCCCTGCTGCCGTTCACCATCCGGGTTGCCGGCGGGGTGCCGATCGGCATCATCGGCGCGACGCTGAAGGACCTCCCCACCGTCGTCACCCCGAGCGCGATCAAGGGGCTCCACTTCGGTGACGAGGTCGAGGCGATCAACCGCACCTCGGGCTGGCTGGACCGGCTCGGCATCCGCTCGCAGGTCGTGCTGCTGCACCAGGGGGACAACACCGGCGGCGGTGGTCCGAACGACTGCACCGTCACGCCGGGTCCGGCCACCCAGATCGCCAAGCAGGTCTCGCCGAGTGTGGACGCGATCTTCACCGGACACAGCCACCAGCAGTACAACTGCCTGATCAACGATCCGGCGGGCAACCCCCGACCGGTGATCCAGGGTGCCTCGTTCGGGCGACTGCTTTCGGTGGTCGACCTCAAGATCGACCGCAGGACCCGCGACGTGGTGCGCTCGGCGACCGTGGCTCGCAACGAGATCGTCACCCGGGACGTGCCCGCGGACCCGGCGGTGCAGAAGCTGGTCGACCAGGCGAAAGCGGAGTCGGCGCCGATCGCGAACAAGAAGGTCGGGACCATCACCGCGGATCTGAAGGCGGCGGGCGGGCCGTCCGGCGAATCGCCGCTGGGTGACGTCATCGCCGACGCACAACTGGCGGCGACTACCGGTAACGGGGCCCAGGTCGCGATCACCAATCCGGGTGGAATCCGTGCCGACCTCACTTACACCTCGTCTCCGGCAGGCGAAGGCGACGGTGTGGTGACCTACGGCGAGGCGTTCACGGTGCAGCCGTTCTCCAACATCATGCAGACGATCACGCTGACCGGCGCGAACCTGAAGAACGTGCTGGAGCAGCAGTGGACCGCGAGCAGCACGCGGATCCTGCAGATCTCCTCGACCCTGCACTACACCTACTCGGCTTCGGCGCCGATCGGTGCGAAGATCTCGAACATCACGATCGACGGCGTCCCGCTCGACCCGGCCGGCACCTACCGGGTTTCGGTGAACAACTTCCTCGCCGCGGGCGGCGATGGTTTCACCGAGTTCACCAAGGGTACCGGTCTCACCGGTGGACCGGTCGATCTCGACGCGCTGGTCGCCTACCTCGGCGCCCACCCCGGGATCGCGCCGCCCGCGGCCGACCGGATCACCGTGGTCGCATAGTTCGGCCGGAAACGGGTTCCCGGCCGACTCGGTTCACTCGGCCGGGAACCCGTTCCCGACACGGAGCGCAACCACGCTCGTCCAAGTGAGCGGAGTTCATGTTTGGCTGTCCCGATCGCTCAAGCCGCGCCTCTCTGTAGACGACAGAACATGCGGGACGGAGGTGAAGGCCGTGTCGACCGAGCAGGCGATGTCGGACGCGGTGAGCCTGCACGAGTCGATCGCGGGGGCGTTCGCCTCGCAGGGCGACTGGGAGCGTGCTTACCAGCATCTCCGGGCGGCGCTCGAGCTGTCTCGCGCGTGTCCGCCGGTGATTCCCGAGCAACTGCGCCGCGAGGTGGACCGCCTGCGCCGGGAGCGCGCGCAGGCGCGGGAAGAGAGTCTGCGTGACGCGCTGACCGCGGTGTACAACCGCCGGTACCTCGACCGGAAACTGGCCGATCTGCCCGCCCCGTTCGCGGTCGCGCTGGTGGACATCGACCTGTTCAAGAACGTGAACGACAACTTCGGGCATTTCACCGGTGACCAGGTGCTGCGGCGCGTAGCCGCGCTGCTCGGCGAAGGCCTGCCGCCCCAGGGTTTCTGCGCCCGTTACGGCGGCGAAGAGTTCGTGCTCGTCCTGCCCGCCGTCGCGGCCGGCGACGCGATCCTGCTCGCGGAACAGGTCCGGACCAAAGTGGCCGAACACCCGTGGCCGGAGTTGTGCCCCGGACTGGCGGTGACGGTCAGTGTCGGGCTCGCCTGCGGCGCCGGGGGCGGAACCTGGGCACAGGTGCTCGACGCCGACCGGCTGCTCTACGCGGCGAAGCGGGCCGGCCGCAATCGGGTCGCTTATCGAGACAGCGAAGACGGGTACGTTATCCAATACAGACCGTAGTTGGCGTCCGGCCATTACTCTTTTCGTCACCGCTCGGTTCACCCGGTTTGTCGCACCCGGCACCCGTTCTCCCACTGTGCGTAAAAAAATTCGTGGGAGGGTGTCGTCAGGAACGGCGAGTATCCGTACGATAACGATGCTCGCCACGCCGGCGATCAAACCTTCGACGGGGTTCCGCCGACCAGAGCTTCGAGAGGAGACCGGGTGCCCGACGATCATGCTGCCGGCCCCGGCTCCCGAGACACCGGCAGCCCTTCCCGGGCAGGTCGACGGCGCCGCTCCGTGGACACACCAGGCGGAATCAGCGTTTCGGATGTGCTCGCCCAGCACACCGGGATCCGCCCGGTGTTCGACACGGCGGGCGCGACGGCGGCCAAGAGCGAAGCGGCCCGATCGTCCGAGCGCAGGCCGCGCGAGCCGCACCCGTCGCTGCCACCGGTGGCCCGGCGTGCCGCACCGGCCGCGCCCACCGCCGATCCCCGCAGCTCCGAATCCCCCGTCCAGCGCCGTCCGCCGGTCCCGCCCGCCGTCCGCCCGCCTCGGCCGCCGCTGGCCTCACCGCCGGTCCCGCCCGCAGCGGCCGCCCCGCCCCGCCGGGCGGCCTCCGCGCCCCCGGCAGGCGAGGCCCCCGGGCGGCATCGCTCCCCCGCGCCGCCCACACCTCCGGCGCCTCAAGGGCCTCAGCCGCAACTGGCGTCCAGGGCTGTGGCACCGGTGGCGCCTGAGGCGCCGGTCCGCCGCAGGCCGCCCGCGGAACCGGAGTCGCCCCAGGCCCGTCCGGCACGGCCTGTCGCCGCCCCACCGAAGGCCGTTGCCCTGCCGAAGGCCGTGCCACCGAAGGCCGCCCCGCCGGCCGAGGCCGAGGCGACCAGGATCGCGGCGCCGGTGCGCCGCAGGCCGCCCGCCGAACCCGAGTCGCCGCAGGCGCGCCCGGCGCGACCCGCGAGCCCCCCGCCGGCTCCCCCGCGGCCCCGGATCGTCACGCCGGAAGACCGGCTGACGATGACCGACGAGCTGGAGCCGATCGACGACAGCACCAAGGTCCGCCGCAAGATCGACCACACGCTCGCCCGTTTCTCGGCGGCCCATGACGAACTGGCCGCCGAGGAGGCCAAACGCAAGCAGCGACTCGAAAAACTCGCCGCGCGTCCGGCGCAGCTGTTCGAGCAGACCCGCACCGTGTTCCAGCGGGCGATCTCGCCGATCCGGCCCGCCCAGACCGACGCCGAGGCCGAGGCCGAACCCGCAGCGGAACCGGAGCAGCCCGCTCCGCAGACCCGCCTGCAGGAGAAGAAACAGCGCAAGAACGAGCGCTCCATCCTCGTCGGACGAATCGTCGCCGCGGTGCTCGCCACACTGGTGTTCCTCGGCATCGGGGCCCTGTGGGGCACCAAGACCTGGTTCAACAGCAAGTTCACCGAAATCGCGGCACTCGACGAGAACTCGGCCGACATCCAGGACGCCCCGGCACAACTCGGCGACGAGAACTTCCTGATCGCCGGGTCCGACACGCGGGTCGGGGCCTCCCCCGACGAAAACGTGGGCAACGCCCAGCAGGTCGAGGGGGCGCGTTCCGACACGGTGATGCTCGCGCACGTCCCGGCGGACCGGCAGCGCGTGGTGGTCATCTCCTTCCCCCGCGACCTGGAAATCTCGCGCCCGTCCTGCAACCGTTTCGACAACGTCAAGAACGAGTACACCGACGACGTCGTGCCCGCGGAGACGAAGGTCAAGCTGAACACCGCCTACGCGGTCGGCGGCCCCCGCTGCCTCACCAAATGGGTGCAGCAGTTGACCGGGATGCGCATCAACCATTTCATCGGTGTCGACTTCAACGGCTTCAAGGAAATGGTGGACGCCGTCCAGGGGGTGACCGTGCACCTGGACGCCCCGATCAAGGACACCGTGCTCGGCATGGTGATCTCGCAGACCGGGGACGTGACGATCTCCGGAGACCAGGCGCTGAGCTTCGTCCGCGCGCGGCACGTGGTGGGCGACCCGACCTCCGACTACGGCCGGATCAAGCGCCAGCAGCAGTTCATCGGCGCCTTGATGAAGAAGGCCATGTCCCATGGCGTGCTGACCAGTCCTTCGCAGTTGTCCGCCTTCGTCACCGCCTTCGCCAAGGCGACCTTCGGCGACAACATCGGTGTCGACCAGATGCTGACCCTGGCCCAGTCGATGAAGGGCCTGGATCCGGCGAAGGTCGCCTTCATGACCGTGCCGACCACCGGCGAGGCGAACTCGCGGGGCAACGAGGTGCTGCTGGACAGCAAGGCCAAGGCCATCTTCCAGGCGCTGATCCAGAACACCCCGCTGCCGGGGACCGGTTCGCCGTCCTCCGCAAGCCCGCAGTCGAACCCCTAGAACCGTTAGCGGCGGTTCACCCCGGGTTCACTCTGCGATGCGGTGTTTAGCCCGTTCGGGTCGTAAGGTGTGGGCATGCGCGAGGCTTATCACGTCGAACTCGAAGAGCTGGCCGGCAAGCTGGCCGATATGTCGGCTCAGGCCGCCACCGCGATGGAGCGGGCCACCAAGGCACTGCTGGAGGCAGACCTTGCCCTGGCGGAGCAGGTCATCGGGGACGACTCGAAGATCGACGACGCGCGCGCCCAGTGCGAGGAGGAGGCCTACGCCCTGCTCGCACTGCAGGCTCCCGTCGCGACCGATCTCCGCACCGTGCTCGCGGTGATCCACGCCGCGGAAAGCCTGGAGCGCATGGGCGACCTGGCACTGCACGTGGCGAAGGCCGCCCGGCGCCGCCACCCCGCGAACGCGCTGCCGGAGCCCGTCCAGCCCTACTTCGCCGAGATGGGCGAGGCCGTGGTGCGGCTGGCGCGGCGGACCGAAGAGGTCATCAAGTCCAAGGACGTCGAGGCGGCTCGTTCCCTGGAGGCCGACGACGACCAGGTCGACGAGATCCACCGCCACCTGTTCAGCGTGATCATGGCCAAGGACTGGGAGTTCGGGGTGCCCGCGGCCGTGGACGTCACGCTGCTGGGCCGGTTCTACGAGCGCTACGCCGACCACGCGGTCTCGGTGGCGAAGCGCATGGTGTTCGTGGCCACCGGCAAGATGCCGGGCTACGGCTCCGACGAGGACATCTGAGCCGGGCTCACTCCCGCCGGAGGCGCTGGTGCAGCGCCGTCATCCGGGAGTCGAGGTCGGCCGCGGTCGCGGCCGCGGCCCGCAACTCGCCGCCGAAGTCGGCGGGGGCCTCCCCGTCGTACTTGTAGAACAGCTTGTGTTCGACGGCGGCCCAGAAATCCATCGCGATCGTGCGCATCTGGATCTCCACCTTGACCCGCTCCACGCGGTCGGACAGGAACACCGGGATGCGCACGATCAGATGGAGGCTGCGGTAGCCGTTGGGTTTGGGCTCGGCGATGTAGTCCTTGGTGCGGACGATCTCCACGTCGTCCTGCGCCGCCAGCATGTCCGCGACGAGGTACACGTCGGGGACGAACGGACACACCACCCGGATACCGGCGACGTCCTCGATGTGCTCCCGTACCGCGTCCAGGCTCGGCGCGAGACCCTTGCGCCGGAGCTTGCGCACGATCGCCTCGGGCTGCTTCACCCGGCTCGTGATGTGCTCGATCGGGTCGTGCTGGTGGGCGAAGTCGAACTCCTCGGACAGGATCCGCAGCTTCGTCATCAGTTCGTCGACGCCGAACTTGTAGACCATCAGCTCCCGGCCGAGGTCGCGCAGCGCGGCGACGGTCCGCGGATCGTCCAGTACGGTCATAATCCCAGCTTAGCCAGCCGAAGAGGCCGACCGGGTGGCGCCGATCGAGGCCGCGACCACGCAGCACAGGGCCAGCCACTGCAATGGTTGCAGCGACTCGTGCAGCACGACAAGGCCGGCGAGCGCGGCCACCGCGGGCTCCAGGCTCATCAGCACCCCGAACACGCGCGGCGGGATCCTGCGCAGGGCCTCCAGTTCGAGTGAGTACGGGATGACCGAGGACAGCAACGCCACGGCCAGCCCGATCACCAGTACCCACGGCGAGAGCAACCCGGTGCCGGTTTCCGCGATCCCCGCGGGCATCGCGATCATCGCCGCGACCGCCATCGCCAGTGCCAGGCCGTTGCCTTGGGAGGTGCGGTTGCCGAGGGCGGCGCCGAGCAGGATGTAGGCGCCCCAGCAGATTCCGGCGCACAGCGCGAACAGCATGCCGAGCAGGGAGAGGTCGCCGCGGGTCTCGGCGAGCAGTACGACGCCGCCCGCGGCCAGCAGCGCCCAGACGGCGTCGAGCAGGCGGCGGGATCCGGCCAGCGCCACCACGAGCGGGCCGAGGAACTCGATGGTCACCGCGATGCCCTGCGGGATGCGGGCGAGCGCCTGGTAGAAGGTCAGGTTCATCAGCCCGAGCACAAGGCCGTAGCCGACCACCACCGGCCACGCGCGCCGCCCGAGCCGGAGCGTGGGCCGCCACACCAGCAGCAGCACGAGCGCGGCGAAGAACAGCCGCAGGGTGACGGTGCCCGCCGCCCCCGCGACGGAGAACAACTGCTTGGCCAGTGCGGCGCCGACCTGCACGCTGACGATGCCGACCAGGATCTGCACCGGCGGCGGGATCGCGCCCAGCGCGCGGGCGGCAGGCCCGGCCACCCGCGGTCGCGGCAACCGCCCGCCCAACTCGTCCACATGCACTGAAACCACGTTTCGATCCTCCCACTTCGGGCCCGAGCACAGGGAAAGGGCCGTGAGGGAGTCCCTCACGGCCCTTCGCGGAAACGGCGGATCAGCCGAAGCGGCCGGAGATGTAGTCCTCGGTGGCCTTCTCGTTGGGGTTCGAGAAGATCTTCTCCGTGTCGTTCAGCTCGACCAGCCTGCCGGGCTGACCCACGCCGGCCAGGTTGAAGAACGCGGTCTGGTCCGAAACGCGCGCCGCCTGCTGCATGTTGTGGGTGACGATGACGATCGTGTAGTCCTTCTTCAGCTCACCGATCAGGTCTTCGATCGCCAGGGTCGAGATCGGGTCGAGTGCCGAGCAGGGTTCGTCCATCAGCAGCACGTCGGGCTTCACCGCGATGGCGCGGGCGATGCACAGCCGCTGCTGCTGACCGCCGGAGAGGCTGCCGCCCGGCTTGTTCAGCCGGTCTTTGACCTCGTTCCACAGGTTGGCCCCGCGCAGGGCCCGCTCGGCGATCTCGTCGAGCGACTTCTTGTTCTTGTTGCCCGCCAGCCTCAGGCCCGCCACCACGTTGTCGCGAATGGACATCGTGGGGAACGGGTTGGGGCGCTGGAACACCATGCCGATGGTGCGCCGCACCTGCACCGGGTCCACGTTGGACGCGTAGATGTCCTCGCCGTCGAGCAGCACCTGGCCCTCGACCCGCGCGCCGGGGATGACCTCGTGCATGCGGTTGAGGGTGCGCAGCACGGTGGACTTGCCGCAACCGGAGGGCCCGATGAAGGCGGTGACGTTCCGCGGCGGCACGGACAGCGTCACGCTGTCCACGGCGTGGAACTTGCCGTAGTAGATGTCGAGGTCCTTGACGTCGATTCGCTTAGCCATCGCGAAAGCTCACTTCTTCTTCGGGGCGACCACGCGGGAGATCACCGTGGCGACGAGGTTGATCAGGGCGATGATGAGGACCAGCGTCAGCGCTGCGCCCCAGATGCGGTCGAAACCGACGCTACCGGGCTCCATCGAGTTCGTCGCCCGCTCGTTGTTCATGAGCAGCGGCAGCGAGGCCTGCTCGTGGCCGAACAGATTCCAGTTGGTGTAGGCCGAGTAGCCCACCAGCACCAGCAGCGGAGCGGTCTCCCCCATCACGCGCGCCAGCGCCATCATGATGCCGGAGATGATGCCGGACAGCGCGGTCGGCAGCACGATCTTCATGATCGTCTTCCACTTCGGCACGCCGAGTGCGTAGGACGCCTCGCGCAGGTCGTCCGGCACGATCCGCAGCATCTCCTCGGCCGAGCGGACCACGACCGGGATCATCAGAAGTACCAGGGCCAGCGACACCGCGAACCCGCTGCGTGGCAGGCCGAAGGTGGTCACCCACAGGGCGTAGATGAACAGTGCCGCCACGATCGACGGGACACCGGAGAGAATGTCCACCATGAAGGTGGTGACCTTGGCCAGGCGGGCGTTGCGGCCGTACTCCACCAGGTAGATCGCCACCAGCAGCCCGAGCGGCACCGCGATGACGGCGCAGACCAGGCCCTGCTCCAGGCTGCCCACGATGGCGTGCAGGACACCACCGCCCACCTCGTCGGACAGCACCGACCCGAAGTCCTGGGTCCACCAGTTGCTGTAGGGGATGCGCTTGATCCCGTTGGCGATCACCGTGTACAGCACCCACACCAGCGGGGCGACGGCGATCAGGAACGACAGCCACACCAGCACGGTCGCCAGGGTGTTCTTGGCCCGGCGGGCGAGGCTGATGTGCTGGAACGCCGGGCTGGACGCGGGGCGTTCGGTTTCGGACAGGGTGCTCGTCATCGCGTCAGTTGCCCTTCCGGTCGCCGATGATGGCCCTGGCCCCGAAGTTCACCGCGAAGGTCAGCACGAACAGCACCAGGCCCGAGGCGATGTAGGCGCCTGCCGAGGTCGGGTTGTTGAACTCGCTGGCGTTCGTGGCGATCTGCGAGGCGAACGTCGCGCCGCCGTCGAAGATGCTCCAGTCGAAGTGCGCTCCGCGCGGGATGAACAGGATGACGGTCACCGCGATGGTCTCACCGAGCGCGCGGCCGAGGCCGAGCATCGACGCGCCGATGTAGCCGCCCTTGCCGAACGGCAGCACCGTGGTGCGGATGACCTCCCACCGGGTCGCGCCCAGCGCGAGGGCGCCTTCGATCTGCGCGGGCGGGGTGCGGTCGAACACCTCGCGCGAGAGCGAGGTGATGATCGGCAGCAGCATCACCGCCAGCACCACGCCCGCCGTGAAGATGGTGCCCGCGAAGTTGGGGTAGACGTTGCCCTTGCCGAAGATCGGGATCCAGCCGAGCGCCTGGTTGAGCCATTGCGAGACCGGTGCCAGCTCCGGCGCGAGCACCAGGATGCCCCACAGGCCGAAGATGATCGACGGGACCGCCGCCAGCAGGTCGATGACGTAGGCGAACGGGCGGGCGAGTTTCTTGGGTGCGTACTGGGTGAGGAACAGCGCGATCCCCAGCGAGATGGGCATCGCGAACACCAGTGCCACCACCGAGCTGAACACGGTGACCAGCAGCAGGTCGAGGATGCCGAAGCGCAGGTGAGCCGGGTCGCCCGTCGACCACTCCCGTGACGTGAGGAAGCCGACCTCGTCGGCCTTCAGCGACGGAATGGCCTGAACCAGCAGGAACAGGCCGATCAGGCCGATGATGACCACGACGAGAGCGCCGGCGCCGGTTGTCAGGTTCTGGAAGATGCGGTCACCGGGCCGCACCTTGGTCTTGGCCTTGATCTTGGCCTCCGGTAGTGGTCGAGACGACGACGGACGCCCACCGGGGTTCCCGGTGGGCGTCCGCGTCGAGCTTGGTTCGCTCATTGGTTGTCTAAGTCCAACCTGTTTCCGAACTGAACTCCAGCCTCAGGAGATCGCGTTGACCGCGGTCAGCACCTTGTCCTGCAGGCTCTGCGGCAGCGGCACGAAGCCCTTGTCCGCGATCGGCTGCTGGGCGGTGGTGGCGGCGGTGGTCAGGAAGGCCTTGGCCGCCTTCGCGGTGTCCGCGTCGTAGCCCTTCGAGCAGACGATCTCGTAGGTGGCCAGCAGCAGCGGGTAGGCGCCCGGGGTGTTGCTGGCGTAGATCTTGTCGAGGTCCATGGCCAGGTCGTTGGTGCCGGGGGCCTTGAAGGCCGCCGCGTCGAGCGCCTTGGCGACGTTCTGCGGGGTGAGCTCGACACCGCCCGAACCGCTGTCCAGCTTGGCGGCGGTCAGGCCGTCCTTGACGTAGGAGGACTCGACGTAGCCGATGGCACCGTCGGCGCCGCGGATGCCCGAGGCGACACCGTTGGAACCGGAGGCACCGTTGCCGACGCCGCCCTTGAAGGCCTTGCCGGTGCCCTGGGTCCAGGCACCCTTGCCGGCGGCGGCCAGGTAGTGCTGGAAGTTGTCGGTGGTGCCCGACTCGTCGGAACGGGAGAACACCTGGATCGGCTTGGCGGGCAGGTTGACGCCCGGGTTGGCGGCGACCACTGCCGGGTCGTTCCAGGTCTTGATCTGGCCGTTGAAGATCTTGGCGGCGAGTTCGCCGGTCAGGGTCAGGTTGGTGACGCCGTCCAGCTTGTAGGCGATGGCGACCGGGCCGACGACCATCGGCAGGTTCCACGCCGGGTTGCCCGCGCAGCGCGTCTTGGCGGCCTCGGCGTCGGCACCGCTGATCGGGGAGTCCGAACCACCGAAGTCGACCTGCTTGGCGTTGAACTGCTTCACGCCCGCGCCGGAGCCCGTGGCGTTGTAGTTGACGACCTGGCCCGCGCACGCCTTCGCGTACTGCTGGGCGAAGATGTCCATCGCGGTCTTCTGGGCGGTCGAGCCCTCACCGGAAAGCGGCGACTTGCCCCCGCACTGGACGTTCGCCGTGCCCGTGGCCGCGCTGGCCGCGCCCGACGTGCTGGTGCCGGTGTTGGACGCCGGGTCCGAGCCACAGGCGGCGAGCGCAAGAGCCGCGCTGGCCACGATGCCGACCGCACCCATCGGCCGCATGATCTTCACTGTCATGTCCTCCGAGCTATGTGAGCTTTCCGAAACCGGACACTAGGCAGACAGGGTGGACACACGGCCGGATCTGGGTTAACGAGAGGTGAACAAGAGCACCTTTTCCACGTGGCCTTCTTCACCCGAAGGGTTGTCGTGTCCTTGCTGTGACCTGCGGGTTTGCGATCCGTGATGGTACAGCGTCATTCGGTTAACGCGGCGAAACAATGATTACAGAGAGTATTGGACGTCGGTGGCGAATCGGGTGAACCCGAGGCGCGAGTAGACCGCCAGTGCGGGGGCGTTGTCGCCCTCGACGTACAGGATGACCTGCCCGAGGCCGCGCTCACGCAGGTGACGCAGCCCGGCGAGGGTCAGCGCCTTGCCCAGTCCCCCGCCCTGCGCGCCGGGATCCACCCCGACCACGTACACCTCGCCGACCTCCTCGCCGCCGAACTGCTTCGGATCGGCGGGGTGCACCTTCGTCCAGTGGAAGCCGAGCACCGTCCCGTCACGTTCCGCGAGGAAGAACCCGGCCGGATCGAACCAGTTCTCGCGCTCGGCCGCGCGCAACTCGTCCTCGGTGAGGCTGCCCTGCTCGGGATGCCAGTCGAAGGCGCGGGCATTGACGGCCACCACGGCCCGTTCGTCCTTGCCCGGCACGAAGGTGCGCAGGGACACGCCCTCGGGCAGGGCGGGTTCGGGCCAGTCCGCCCCCGCCACCGGGACGTGCAGCACGAGCAGTTCGCGGACCCTGCGCAGACCGGCGCGTCCGGCGATCCGCGCCGCCGCCGGATGGTCCCCGTGCGCCCAGAAGCGCAGTTTGTCCTCGCCCGCGCTCGTGCCGGACCGGGCGGCAACGGCGTCGACGAGCGCCGTTCCGACACCCCGGCGGCGCAGGTCCGGCCGGACGATCACCTCGGCCACCTGGCGGCCGAAGGAGTCCCCGACGGTGTCCAGATGCGCGTAACCGGCCAGGGCACCCTCGTCACGGGCGAGAAGGTGCGGCCCGGAGGCGAACTCGCCCGGCAACGGCCCCTCGGCGGACACCTCGGGGCGGCCGTCCGCTGCCCGCGCCGCGAGCAGCAGCTCGCGGACGTCACGGGTGGCGGCCTCGTCCAGTTCCTCTACCCACACCAGGTTCAGCACGGGTTCGAAGGTACCCGCCGATCGGTGAGCGGGTCAGTAAGTGGAGAGCTCGCTGGGCAGGTCGGCGCTGTCGAAGGAGAGCGAGCCGGCGCCCGGCTTGGCGTGCCCCTTGGCGGGCCGCTCGAACTTGTAGCCGACGTTGCGGACGGTGCCGATCATCTGCTCGTGCTCCGGGCCGAGCTTGGCGCGCAGCCGCCGGACGTGCACGTCCACCGTGCGGGTGCCGCCGAAGAAGTCGTAGCCCCAGACCTCCTGCAGCAGCTGGGCGCGGGTGAACACCCGGCCGGCGTGCTGGGCGAGGTACTTGAGCAGTTCGAACTCCTTGTAGGTGAGTTCGAGGGTGCGGCGGCGCAGGCGCGCGGTGTAGGTGGCCTCGTCGATCACCAGCTCGCCGACCCGCAGTTCGGCGTCGACCTGGGTCGACCCGCCGTCGCGGGTGGTGGCCAGGCGCAGCCGGGCGTCCACCTCGGCCGGGCCCGCGGTGGGCAGCAGGATGTCGTCGGTGCGCCATTCGGCGCTCACCGCCACGAGACCGCCCTCGCCGACCACGGCGATGATCGGGGTGCTCGCCTCGTCCTCGCCGGTGCCCTTGAGCAGGCGGCACAGGCTCTTCGCGGAGGCGAGGTCGGTGCGGGCGTCCAGCAGGATGACGTCCCGGTGCCCGGCGTCCAGCAGCGCGGTCACCTCGGGAGCACGCACCCGGACGGTGTGGGGTAATAGGTCCAGGGCCGGCAGGACTGAGGTAGCCTCCGCCTCGGGAGTGAGTACGAGCAGGTCCAAGCTCATCGCCACCGCCTTTTCCGTGTTCGTAGCCTCGAGCCCCCCTGGCCGGTGTTTAGTAAGAGTAACCGGCGAACACTGGAAACACCTCCCCCGTGCCGTGCTCGTCACAGTGACGTCACACTGGGGACCCAGGACTTCCGACAGATCGGATACGAACAGTGAGCAGGCCTGTGACCGAGGACCGGACCGCTTCCCCCCACCCGGCGAACCGCCGTGGCCGGCGCGCCCGGCGGATCATCATCAGCCTCATCGTGCTGGCCGGTGTCCTGGTCGCGGCGGATTTCGGGCTCGCGGCCTACGCCGAGCACACGGTGTCCCAGAAGGCGCGGCAGCAACTGGGCCTGACCGACGACCCCTCGGTCACCATCCACGGCTTCCCGTTCACCACCCAGGCGATCGGCGGTGACTACCGGCACATCTCGCTGTCGGCCTCGGGCGTGCCCATCAAGGACCTCAAGGACGTGGGCGTCAACGCCGAGCTGACCGACGTGGCCGCGCCGCTGTCGGACCTGGCGAACGGGAACACGAGCGCGATCACGATCGGCAAGCTGTCCGCCCAGGTCACCATCAAGGCCAGCGACATCGCCAAGATCGACCCGCTGACCAAGATCGAGGACCTCCGGATCGAGCCGTCGAGCATCGAGTACGTGCAGACCGGACAGGACCTGCCGTCGACGAACGGTGGTGCCACCACCCGCCCCGAGACGCAGGACAAGTCGAAGGCCGGGATCCGGGTCTCCGGCAACGTCGAGATCGCCGGTCAGAAGATCGAGATCTTCTGCTTCGCCATGATCGAGCTGCACGGGACGACGATCCAGATCATCCCCGCGCGCCTGCAGTACGGGAATGACAAGGAGACCACCGTTGTTCCCCAGGCGGTGCAGAAGGCCTTGCTGCCCAACTTCAAGGCGACCATCGACACCGGGAAGCTCCCGTTCGCGGTGACGCCGACGGCGGTGGTTGTCAACAGCGGTTCCGTCACCATCAAGGGCGAGGCCGAGAACGTACAGTTCAGCAGGATGGCTTCGGGAGGGTGAAACGGATGACCGGCTTGTGGGTCGTGGTGGGCGTGCTGGTGCTCGGGCTGTTCACGGGGGCGCTGCGGTACGCCCGTGAGGGCCGGATCCGGGCCGCGAAGAAGTCCAAGCACGCCCTGCCCGCACCGGTGGCCGAGGTCATCGACCCGGCGGGCGGGGTCACCCTCGTCCAGGTTTCCACCTCGTTCTGCGCTCCATGCCGCCACGCGAAGGCGGTGCTCGCGCCACTGGCCGGGCGCACCGAGGGGCTGACCCACGTCGAGCTCGACGTGACCGATCAGCCGGAGGTGGCGCGGGCGCTGGGCGTGCTGCGCACCCCGACCACCATCGCCTTCACCTCCGACGGCACGGAGCTGCTGCGCGTCAGCGGCGTGCCGAAGGGCGACGAGGTACTGGCGGCGCTCGGTGAGCAGCTGCCCTCCGCCGATATCCCCGCCACTCGTCTCACCTGATGAACGTGGTTCCCACGAACAGGGAACCCTGGGTAGGCTGAATGCCGTGGACAGGCTGCCCCTCACCTTGCTGACGCAACGTCGCGCGGTCGATTTCTGCCGTGTGCGCAGCAGCCTGTGTCTGGACTGACGGGTCTTTTCCGTTCGTCCATTCCCTTTTCCCTCAGTGACGCGTGTTTTCGCGCGCGTCTGACCGGGGAGGTCACATGTCAGCAGGACCCGCCGTCGATCCGCGAGGTCCCCGTTTTGCCGCGGTGGTGACCACGGTGGTGCTCGCCGTCGTGCTGGTCACCGGGTGGTGGCCGCTGCTCGCGGCACAGACCGTGGTGTTCGCGATCGGCGCCTTCATCGGACTCCGGCCCGCCCCGTACTCGGTGCTGTACCGGGTGCTCGTGGCACCGAGGCTGGCGCCGCCCACCGAACGCGAGGACGCCGCCCCGCTGCGGTTCGCCCAGACCGTCGGGTTCGTGTTCGCGCTCGTCGGCACCATCGGCTACGTCTCCGGTGCGACCGTGCTCGGTGTCGTCGCGACCGCGTTCGCATTGTTCGCCGCCTTCCTCAACGCGGCGTTCAACTTCTGCCTCGGCTGCGAGATGTACCTGCTGATCCGCCGGTTCGTGCCGAGCGCGGGCGAGGCTCCCCAGTCCTGAATCCGGACATCCCCACAAGAAGCCAGCTGGAACAAGGAAGAGAGTGCCACCGACCATGAGCCGTGAAGACGTCCTCGTGACGACGCAGTGGGCCGAGGAAAACCTGGACACCCCCGGCGTGGTCTTCGCCGAGGTGGACGAGGACGTGTCCGCCTACGACGGCGGCCACATCCGCGGCGCCGTGAAGATCGACTGGAAGAGCGAGCTGCAGGACCCGGTCCGCCGCGATTTCGTGGACAAGGCCGGTTTCGAGGCTCTGCTGTCGGAGAAGGGCATCGGTAACGACGACCTCGTGATCCTCTACGGCGGCAACAACAACTGGTTCGCCGCCTACGCGTACTGGTACTTCAAGGTCTACGGGCACAACAACGTCAAGCTGCTCGACGGCGGCCGCAAGAAGTGGGAGCTCGACGGCCGCGAGCTGAGCACGGACGAGGTCAAGCGCGAGCGCACCACCTACGTCGCCAAGGAGCCCGACACCTCGATCCGCGCCTTCCGTGACGAGGTCGTCGCCGCCATCGGCACCAAGAACCTGATCGACGTCCGCTCGCCCGACGAGTTCTCCGGCAAGCTCATGGCGCCCGCGCACCTGCCGCAGGAGCAGGCGCAGCGCGCCGGTCACATCCCGACCGCGCTGAACGTGCCGTGGGCCAAGACCGCCAACGAGGACGGCACGTTCAAGAGCAACGAAGAGCTCAAGGAGCTCTACGACGGGGCCGGCCTGGAGAGCGGCAAGGCGACCATCGCCTACTGCCGTATCGGTGAGCGGTCGAGCCACTCCTGGTTCGCCCTGCACGAGCTGCTCGGGCTCGAAGACGTGAAGAACTACGACGGATCGTGGACCGAATACGGCTCGCTCGTGGGCGTGCCGATCGAGACGGGAGCTAAGTGATCATGAGTGCAGACGGTTGCGGCGCGCCGGTGCAGACCGCCACTCCGGCCGACCTGGACACCCGCGGCGAGGTCGTGGTGGCGGGCAGGGTGACCGGCGGCGACGGCCCGCTGGGCGGCGCCTACGTGCGCCTGCTCAACGGCGACGGCGAGTTCGCCGGTGAGGTGCAGGCCTCCCCCGAGGGGGACTTCCGCTTCTACGCGGCCCCCGGTTCCTGGACGGTGCGTGCCCTGCACCGTGCGGGCAAGGGCGAGGCCTCGGTGACCGCCGAAGGCCCCGGCCTCCACCAGCTGACCATCGCGGTCGCGTAAGGGACTCGACAGCGGGGGACCTTTGCTGCGAATGATTCGCAGCAAAGGTCCCCCGCTGCTGTATGCGGGCGGCGGAACGTGGGCTACGCGGCATTTCGGGGCTGGGCGGGGTCGGACCCGGCGGCCGGGAGTTATCCTGCACGCGTGGAGATCCTGTTTACGACGCTGCTGGTCATCGCGGCCGTCGCCATCCTCTGGTTCACGTGCTACGTCGTCTACCGGCTCTACGCCGACCAGCGCTGAGGTAGTACCGAAGCGATGAGCAGCGGCGACGACGCCATCCAGGCGGCGGAGCGGCGGGCGGAGAGCACGCGGGGCCTGAACCTGCCCCAGTTCGACGATCTGCCGATCCCCGTCGACACGGCCAACCTTCGCGAGGGCGCGAACCTCAACGACGCCTGTCTGGCGCTGCTGCCACTGGTCGGGGTGTGGCGCGGCGAGGGCGAGGTCGTCTACCCGACGATGGACAAGCCGGTCAGGTTCGGCCAGCAGTTGACCATCGCGCACGACGGCAGACCGTTCCTCCTCCACGAGGCCCGGTCCTGGCTGCTCGACGACGAAGGCAACGTCCTCCGGCCCGCGGCCCGCGAGGTGGGCTGGTGGCGCCCGCAGGCCGACGACACCATCGAACTGCTGCTGGCGCATTCCAGCGGCATCATGGAGATCTTCTACGGCAAGCCGCGCAACCAGACGTCCTGGGAACTGGGCACCGACGCGGTGGTCCGCACGGCCAGCGCCAAGGAGGTCACCGGCGCGCAGCGGCTCTACGGCCTGGTGAACAACGGCGACCTCGCCTACGTCGAGGAGCGCGCGATGGTCGGCCACGAACTGCAGCCGCACGTGTCCGCCTATCTCCGCCGCGTCGTCGGCTGACGAACTTGCGCTGGCTGCCCTGCGGCGCGGACGCGGTACTGATCGAGTGCGCTTCGCTCGAGGAGACGAGCGCGGTCCGCGCGACGGTGACCGCGGCGGACCTGCCGGACGTGCTCGAGGTGGTACCCGGCGCCCGCACGGTGCTCGTGGTGGCACGCCGCGGGTCGCGGGGGCTCGCCCGCGTCCGTGACCTCGTGGAGGGCGCCGACCTCGATCACCCGCCCGGTGCCGAGCCACGCCTGGTCACGCTGGACGTCCACTACGACGGGGACGATCTCGACCTGGTCGCCCGCACCGCGGGCCGGTCCGTGGACGAGGTCGTCGAACTGCACACCGGTGCCGAGTACACCGTCGCCTTCACCGGGTTCGCGCCGGGATTCGCCTATCTGACCGGGTTGCCCGAGCCCCTGCGGCAGCCCCGCCTGGCGACGCCGCGGACGCGGGTGCCCGCCGGTTCGGTCGGGCTGGGCGGCGAGTTCACCGGGGTCTACCCGCGATCTTCGCCCGGGGGGTGGCGCTTGCTCGGGCACACCACCGCGGTGCTGTTCGACACGCGGGCCGAGCGGCCGGCACTCCTGTCGCCCGGCGACCGGGTGCGCTTCCGGAGGGCGGGATGAGGTCGATCGAGGTACTGGCCACCGGGCCCTCGTCGCTGATCCAGGATCTCGGCAGGCCCGGGTACGCCCATCTCGGGGTGCCGCCGTCGGGGGCGCTCGACGGGCCCGCGCTGGTACTGGCCAACCGCCTGGTCGGCAATGCGGAGTCCGCGGCCGGCGTCGAGGTACTGCTCGGTGGGCTGAGCCTGCGAGCGCGGTGTTCCTGCACCATCGCGGTGACCGGTCCGCCCGTGCTGGTCACGCTGGACGGGCGGCCGGTGGGCTCGCACGTTCCGGTGCACCTTGCCGAGGGACGGACGTTGAGCATCGGCACGCCGGAGACCGGGTTGCGCTGCTATCTGGCGGTGTCCGGCGGGGTGGCGGTGGAACCGGAACTCGGCAGCCGGTCGCGCGACGTGCTGTCCGGTATCGGCCCCGCCCCGCTGGCGCCGGGAGACGTCCTCCCGCTGGGCTCACCGCAGGGCGTTCCGGTCGGTGAGGACGAGCTCGCCCCGCTCTCGCCCGCCCGGGAACTCGAGGTGCCGGTGCTGCTCGGCCCTCGGGACGACTGGTTCGCCGAGCCTGCCTCGGCGCTGGCCACGCGCTGGACGGTCACGCCCGAGTCGAACCGGGTCGGGCTGCGGCTGTCCGGGGAACCGCTGCGGCGCGTGAGGGACGGCGAACTGCCGAGCGAGGGCATCGTCACCGGGGCGGTCCAGGTACCGCCCAGCGGGCTGCCGCTCGTCTTCCTCGCCGATCACCCGACCACCGGCGGTTATCCCGTGATCGGAGTGGTGGCACCGGCGGCGCTGCCCGCCCTCGCGCAGGCGCGCCCCGGTACCCACGTCCGTTTCCGACCTCAGGCGTAGACGTTCTCGTACGCCTCGGCCAGTTCGGCGTGGATCTCGCTCGCGTCCCGCAACGGCTGTCCGTCGAGGGTGTGCACCCTGGTCAGCTTTCGGACCGAAGAGGCGAGGAACACGCCGTCGGCCGCGCGCAGGTCGTCGGCGTGCAGCGGCTCGATCTTGGTGCTCCAGCCCGCGCGCTCGGCGCCTCGGAACACCGCCGCCTGCGTGGTGCCGGGCAGGATGCCGATCGTGGCGGGGGGTGTGAGCAGCGTCCTGCCCTGGGCGAGCACCACGTTGGACGTGGGGCCCTCCAGCACCGAACCGTCGGTCGCCAGGAAGATCACGTCGTTCGCGCCGCGCCGCGCGGCCTCGCGGCCCGCGGCCATGTTGATGCTGTACGACAGCGACTTCGCGCCGAGCAGCAGCCACGGCGAGCGTTCTGCGAGCCCGGGGTCGATCCCGCGCTCGAGTGTGACCACCGAGACCCCCTCGGCGCGGGCACGGATCACCTTCTCGTCGATCGCCATGCCCAGCGCGAACGCGGTGGGGCGCGCCTCGGGGTCGCCCTCGACCCCCCGCGTGTAAACCAGTTTCAGCGCGAACTCGTGGCCACCGGGCCAGTTGTCGATCACCTGCGCGACCACGCGCTGCCAGGCCTCGTCGTCGGGCTCCGGCATGTCGAGCATCGACGCCGAGCGGGCGAGCCGGTCCAGGTGGGGACGGAGCTCCCGGGGCTCGCCGTCGACGACGAGGATGGTTTCGAAGACGCCGTCACCGCGCATCAATCCCAGGTCGTCCACCCTGATGTGCGGGGTTTCGGGATTGGCGAGGGTGCCGTCGAGGAAGGCGAGTACGCGCATGAGCCCACGGTACTCACCTACGATGACGGATATGACCTACCAGTCGCCGCTGCTGGCCGCCCCCGGATCGATCGCGCCCGGTGAGGGCGTCGTGGAGCAGGGGGTTCCCTGGCATTGGGGCGATCCCTTCGCCGAGCAGCGCACCGCGTCCCGCGGGGTCGCGGTGGTCGACCGGTCGCACCGTGAGGTGCTCAAGGTGACCGGTCCCGAGCGGCTTTCCTGGTTGCACCTGGTGATTTCCCAGCACGTGACGGAACTGCCCGACGGTGCGAGCACCGAGGCGCTCGTCCTGGACAGCCAGGGCCACGTCGACACCCACATGGTGCTGGCGCACGTGGGCGAGGCCGTCTACCTCGACACCGACCCCGGTGCGCACGCCACCAGCGCACTGCCGAGGGGCGGCCCGCAGACCCTGCGCGAGTACCTGGAGGCGATGCGGTTCTGGTCGAAGGTGGAGATCAGCGACGTCACCGGTGACCTGGCCATCCTGACCCTGCTCGGGCCGGACGCCGACCAGATCCTGTCCGTTTTGGACATTCAGCTCGCCGCCGCGCCCTACGCGGTGACCGGGTTCGAGGGCGGTTTCGCCCGCCGGATGCCCTGGCCAGGACGGTCCAGTGTGGACCTCGCGGTGCCGAGGGCGGAACTGGCGGACTGGTGGCGGCGGATCACCGATGCCGGTGCCCGCCCGGCCGGCAGCTGGGCCTTCGACGCGCTGCGCGTCGAGTCGCTGCGACCCCGCCTCGGCGTGGACACCGACGAGCGCACCATCCCCCACGAGGTGAACTGGATCGGCAGTGCCGCACACGTGGCGAAGGGGTGCTATCGAGGCCAGGAGACCGTGGCCAAGGTGTTCAACGTCGGCAGGCCGCCCCGCCGCATGCTGCTGCTGCACCTGGACGGCTCACCGGAGGTCTACCCCGAAACGGGGGATCCGGTGCGGCTGGGCGAGCGGATCGTCGGCCGGGTGGGCAGCGTCGCGCGCCACCACGAACTGGGTCCGGTGGCGCTGGCACTGATCAAACGATCGACTCCGATCGACGCGGAACTGCTTGCCGGCGACGACGATCGCGTCGTGCAGGCCGCGATCGATCCGGATTCGGTGCCCACGGAGGGTGCCGCGCCGGGTCGGGTGGCGGCCGCCCGCCTGCGTGGCTGAACGGAGAACCCGGCCTAGCGCGCCGGGGTGGGATGGAGCAGGATGTCCGCGTGATCGAAGTCCGGCCCGGTGGACGCCGCCGCATCGACCGCGTCCTGGACCCCGGCTACGTCGAAGCCCTCGCCGAGCTGTCCCTCGGTGAGCTGCGCGAGCGGCGGGACGAGGCCGCCCAGGAAGAGACCGACCTGTCGTACCTGCGCCGGCTCCTGCACGTCCGGATCGACATCGTGCGCGCGGAGCAGCAGCGCCGCAGCACCGGCGGGCAGACGAGCATCGTCGACCAGTTGGCCACCATCCTGTCCGACAACACGCTGCGCCCCGCCCGCGGTTCCGGGCGGCATCAGGCGCTGGAGCCGTCGCGGGCCGGTGAGCACCGGCGGCAGGCGGAGGCGCTGGCGGGCAACATCGATCTGACCGACGTCGGTTCCCTCAGCGACGCGAAGCTGGACGCGACCCTGCACGACTACGTGGAGGAGGAGGCGTCGGTGTCCGCGCGGCGCCGCGAGGTGCAGGCCGTGGTGGACCTGCTCAACGCCGAGATCGCCACCCGCTACGCCAGCGGTACCGCGTCCGTGGACGAACTGCTCGCCGCCGAACGCGCCCGCGACGACGAAGATCGAAGTTGACCCGAAGCTCTAGGTCCTAGCTAGTTCGCGTGCTCCATGGCGGCCAGTTCGCTCCAGTACTCCCGCAGGGCGCTGAACAGCTCGGCGATCTGCTCGACGTCCCCCGCCCGCAGCGCATCGAGGATGGCGTGCACCTCTTCGGCGGAGGCGTCCGATTCGAGGACCGGATCGTCGATCAGCTGCACGAGCCCGCCGTAATCGAGTTCCACCGCCGAGGCCGGGTCGAAGTTGGCCAGCCACTGTTCGGTTTCCGCGAGGATCCGGGTGGGGCCGGAGTCCCCGAGGGTGTTCTCGATGAGTTCGCGGGCCTCGGCCGCGCGTGCCAGCGCGTCGGGCATGGCGACCCGCCATGACAGCTCTCGGTCCGGGTCGTCACGCCCAGTGCCCAGGTGCAGCCGCCGCTGCGCCGGGTCGACCAGGGCGAACCACGGCAGCGGGACCGTCCAGGTGGTGGACAGCACGTGCACGGCCGCGCGAGAAAGTTCGCTCAAGGCCGCACTGGCGCGGGAGCGCACCGCCTCGGCGCTGACCCCGCCCGCCTCGAGCACGGTGGCCCGCAGGGCGGGTGGCGCCTCCCCGAGGAAGCTGACGAGTGCGGCCGCCGAGCGGGCGCGCACCTCCAGCGGGCAGATCAACGGCCCCGGGCCCACCTCCCCCGGTACGTCGGCCGGATCCAGCACGAGGAAATCGGTGCCGGTGCCGGGGACGGCCCGGCCGTCGGGGAGCTCTGCGGGCAGCAGTCGAGCCGGAGCCGAGGTCTGTGATTTGAGCCACAGCCGCTGTTCGCGCTCGCCGACGGTCGCCCGGGTCAGCTGAACGGCCTCGATCGCCTTTCGTAGCTGGTCAGCGGGTGTTTCACGGAAAGCGGACAGGGGCTCATACACCCGCAGGTAGGCCACGAACGGTCGAAGCACAGTTGAATCGTGGCACGTCGGGTCGCACCGGGGGGCGAGACGGGCGGCACGGTGAGAGAGATGCTCGCCACGAGAGGAGATGCCACGTCGCATTCTCCCCCTCGGACAAGGTACGGTGTGGACAGGAAATAGTTGTCGAACATGCGGGGCCGCCGTTTCCCCCGGCCGCCCCGTCCCTGTGCGAGGGGGTCGAGCCATGGGGCGCGGCCGGGCTAAGGCCAAGCAGACGAAGGTGGCGCGAGAGCTCAAATACAGCACTCACGACACTGACTTCGATGCTTTGCAGCGCGAGCTGTCAGGTAAATCCTCTCAGAACTCCCACGACGAGGACGAGTTCAAGGACCCGTACGCGATCGAGGACGACGACGAGGACTACGACGACTACCGTCGTTGACGCCGACGAAGCACGAGGGCGAGGTCCGGGGAGATTCCGGACCCCGCCCTCGTTCCTCGTCGTGCTCCGGGCTCACCGGATCTGAAGGAGTGTGCGATGGCGGACATCCAGCGCGTCGGCGTGGTTGGTGCCGGACTGATGGGCTCGGGAATCGCGGAGGTGCACGCGAGAGCGGGCATCGACGTGGTCGTCACCGAGGTCAGCCAGCCGGCCCTGGACGCCGGACGAGCCCGGATCGAGAAGTCGCTGCAGCGCGGTGTCCGCGCGGGCAAGCTCACCGAGGCCGACGCCGAGGCGGCGGTGAAGCGGCTGACGTTCACCACCGACCTCTCCGCCTTCGCCGACCGTGATCTCGTCGTCGAGGCCATCCTCGAGCAGGAACAGGCCAAGGTCGAGGTCTTCCGGTCGCTGGACAAGGTCGTCGAACGCGAGGACGCGATCTTCGCCTCGAACACCTCGTCCATCCCGATCATGAAGCTGGGGATGGCGACCCGCCGTCCCGCGCAGGTGATCGGCATCCACTTCTTCAACCCGGTCCCGGTGCTGCCGCTGGTCGAGCTGGTGCCTTCGCTGCTGACCGGCGAGGAGACGATCGCCCGCGCCGAGGCACACGCCACCGAGGTGCTCGGCAAGACCGTCATCCGCTCGCAGGACCGCGCCGGGTTCATCGTGAACGCGCTGCTGGTCCCGTACCTGCTCTCCGCGATCCGCATGATCGAGTCCGGGTTCGCCTCGGCGGTGGACATCGACCGCGGCATGGAACTGGGCACCGCGCACCCGATGGGGCCGCTGCGCTTGTCCGACCTGATCGGTCTCGACACGATCAAGGCGATCGCCGAGTCGATGTACGAGGAGTTCAAGGAGCCGCTGTACTCGCCGCCGCCGCTGCTGCTGCGCATGGTCGACGCCGGGCTGCTCGGCAAGAAGAGCGGACGAGGCTTCTACTCCTACGCCTGAGCCCCACGTCTGAGCTCGGCCCTGCCCGGGCATGAGCAAGACAGCACTCGCCGAATCACCGCTCAGTCGTCGTAGCTGCCGCGGCGGCCGCGTTTGACGTCGCCGCGGCGCTTCTTCTCCGCCAGGCGCCGTTCCTTCGCACCCCGCGTGGGTTTCGTCGGGCGCCGTTTCGGCGGGGGCGGCGCCGCCGCGTCCCGGAGCACCGCCACCAGCCGCGCCCGCGCAGCCTCGCGGTTCGCCAGTTGCGCACGATGCTCACTCGCGGCGATGGTCAGCACGCCACCGGTGAGCCGGGACGCCAGCCGGGCCAGCAAGCGCGGGCGCAGATCGTCCGGGATCGACGGTGATGTCGCCACGTCGAAGGACAGTTCGACGCGAGAGTCCGTGGTGTTCACGCCCTGGCCGCCGGGACCGGACGACCGGGAAAACCGCTCACGCAGTTCCCCGGCCGGGATGACCAGGCGGCGCGTGACGGCGAGATCAGAACCGGGGGTGGTCACCGGACAGCACCGCGCGGGGTCCCTCGGTGTCGTCGGTGGCGCGGACCTCACCCAGGATCCAAGCCGGGACATGCCGCGCGGTGAGCACGGCGAGCGCCCGGTCGGCGTCCTCGGGGCTGACCACCGCGACCATGCCGACGCCCATGTTGAACGTCTTCTCCATCTCGGCCCGCGCGACCTTGCCGCGCTGCGCGATCAGGGCGAACACCGGCGCCGGGGTCCAACTGCCGCGTTCGAGGTCGGCACGCAGTCCGGCGGGAAGCACGCGCGCCAGATTCGCCTCCAGGCCACCGCCGGTGATGTGGGCGAAGGTGCGCACTTCGGCCTCCGCGGCGAGCGCGAGGCAGTCCTTCGCGTAGATGCGCGTCGGTTCGAGCATTTCCTCGCCGAGGGTCCGGCCGAACTCCTCGACATGACCTTCCAGCGGCAAGCGGGCGATGTCCAGCAGCACGTGCCGCGCCAGCGAGTAGCCGTTGGAGTGCAGTCCGGAGGAGCCCATCGCGAGCACCACGTCACCGGGCCGCACCCGTTCCGGGCCGAGCAGTTCGGAGGCTTCCACCACGCCGATGCCGGTGGCGGACAGGTCGTAGTCGTGTTCGCCCATCAGGCCGGGGTGCTCGGCGGTCTCCCCGCCCAGCAGCGCGCAGCCCGCCTGGACGCAGCCTTCGGCGATGCCGCCGACCAGCTCCGCGATCCGCTCCGGCACCACCTTGCCGACCGCGATGTAGTCCTGCAGGAACAGCGGCTCCGCACCGGTCACGACCAGGTCGTCGACCACCATGGCCACCAGGTCGATGCCCACGGTGTCGTGCTTGTCCAGCGCCTGCGCGATCGCGATCTTGGTGCCGACCCCGTCGGTGGACGAGGCGAGCACCGGCTCCTTCCACCGGTCCAGCTTCAGGGAGAACAATCCGGCGAACCCGCCGACGCCGCCGAGTACCTCCGGCCTGCTCGCCCGCGCGGCGTGCGGCTTGAGCAGCTCGACGGCTTGGTCACCGGCGTCGATGTCGACCCCGGCGGCGGCGTAGGTGGCGTTCGTGGACTCGCTCACGGCAAGCGGACTCCAGACTGGTCTTGAAGCGTCAGGGACGCCGGACGGCGTCCCCAGCACCGTACCCGGCCTGGCTGACGGTCAGGGAAGGTGCGGGGCTCCCCGCGCCGTTGTCCATGCTCTCCAGCAGATGCTTGCCGATCAGCGCGTCCTCCGGCAGCGGGATCGGGTAGTGGCCGTCGAAGCAGGCCGTGCACAGCCGGGTCTTCGGCTGTTCGGACGCCGCGACCAGGCCTTCGAGTGAGACGTAGCTCAGCGAGTCGGCACCGATGAGCCGCCGGATGCCTTCCAGATCGGCCCCGTTGGCCACCAGTTCGGCCCGCGAGGCGAAGTCGATGCCGTAGAAGCACGGCCAGCGCACCGGTGGCGACGCGATCCGCACGTGGACCTCCAGCGCACCGGCCTCGCGGAGCATGCGGACCAGCGCGCGCTGGGTGTTGCCGCGCACGATCGAGTCGTCGACCACGACCAGCCGCTTGCCGCGGATCACCTCGCGCAGCGGGTTGAGCTTGAGGCGGATGCCGAGCTGCCGGATGGTCTGCGACGGCTGGATGAAGGTGCGCCCGACGTAGGCGTTCTTGACCAGGCCCTGGCCGTACGGGATGCCGGAGGCCTGCGCGTAGCCGATCGCGGCCGGGGTGCCCGACTCGGGCACCGGGATCACCAGGTCGGCCTCGACCGGGCTCTCCTGTGCGAGCCGTTTGCCGATCTCCACCCGGGTGGCGTGCACGCTGCGGCCCGCGATGGCGGTGTCGGGACGGGCGAGGTAGACGTACTCGAACACGCAGCCCTTGGGCTCGGGATTGGCGAACCGCGAGGAGCGCAGCCCCTCCGCGTCGATCGCGATGAGCTCACCGGCTTCGACCTCGCGGACGAACGAGGCGCCGATGATGTCGAGGGCCGCGGTCTCACTGGCGATCACCCAGCCGCGTTCGAGCCTGCCCAGCACCAGCGGGCGCACACCGTGGGGGTCGCGGGCCGCGTAGAGGGTGTTCTCGTCGGAGAAGACGAGGCAGAACGCGCCCCGGAGGGTGGGCAGCAGTTCGAGTGCCGCGGCCTCGATGCCCTTGTCCGCGGCGGAGGCGGCGAGCAGTCCGCAGACCAGGTCGGAGTCGCTGGACGAGCCGGTCAGGCCGGCGTGCGGCTTGAGCCCGGCTTCCAGCGTGCGGTCGCGCAGCTCCGCCGTGTTGACCAGGTTTCCGTTGTGCGCGAGGGAAAGCCCGCTGCCGGTGTCCGTGGTGCGGAAGGTGGGCTGGGCGTTCTCCCAGGTCGAGGAGCCGGTGGTGGAGTACCGGCAGTGCCCGACGGCGATGTGGCCCTGCAACGACGAGAGCACCTGCTCGTCGAAGACCTGGCTGACCAGGCCGAGGTCCTTGAAGACCACGATCTGCTTGCCGTCGGAGACGGAAATGCCGGCGGCTTCCTGCCCCCGGTGCTGAAGTGCGTACAGGCCGTAGTAGGCCATCTTTGCGACTTCTTCGCCTGGTGCCCAGACACCGAAGACGCCGCATTCCTCACGCGGTTCGGACTCGGGCTGGTCGTGCGCGATGTGGTCGGAAACCACGAAAGTGCTCCCTGGAGACGAGGGCATGCCACCCATCAGTGTAGGTGGCACTCGGCCGGACGCGACGGTCTGCGGACGTGACCTTTCGCTCCTTCTCCCTGCCTCCAGGGCACTCACTCCGCCCGGTGACACGTTTCAGCCGGTCGCGGCCAGCCATTTCGCGCGGCCGTGCTCACCCGGAACCCAGCAGCCGTGCACCCGGCCAGGGACCGCGTACGCGTCGTCGGCGAGGGTGAGCAGGTCGTCGAGGACCCGGCGTGCGGTGCCCTGGCTGCGCCAGAGCACGCGCCGCGGGGCCAGGACGTCGGCCTCGTCGCCGGGTAGCCGGAGAGCGGTCGCGTCGTCCTCGGCCTCGAGCCGGATCATGTCGATGACCGAGTCGTGCACCCGGATCCCGACGACCGCGACGATCCGGCCCTGGTCGTCGCGCGGGTGCAGGAACTGGTACCCGCGCTCGATGAGGTCGGCCAGCCGCATGTCGAGACGCTGTTCATCCGAGCACATCGTCGAAGTCGCCGTCCTTCGCGCCGGCTACGAACGCGGCCATCTCGTCCCGCGTGTAGACGAGTGCCGGGCCGGAGGGGAACCGTGAGTTGCGGACGGCGATCTCGCCTGTGGGCAACGAGGCGAGTTCCACACAGTTGCCGAGGGCGCCGCTGCGGGCGCTCTTGCGCCAGGCGACGCCGGTGAGCAGGTCCGCAGGCAGGCCGTTTTCGATTCGTCCGGTCATGGTTGTCCTCGCCTTCCCCGATGCTTACGCGAGAGTGGCAGTGCAGATGCACGTGCATTTGCACTGTAGTCGGGAAATTACCAGGAGTGTCGGCGCAAGGAAAACGCTCGGCATTATGCCGGTGCGCAGCGTGTTTGTCCTGCTCAGCAGGTGGCTGTTCGATCGAGTGAACCGCTTCCCTGATCGGACCGCCGCGGTCGTGACGGAGAGTTGCGAGAGCCTGCCGTTACAGCTCAGCCAGGCGCTTGATGAGCATTTGCCTACTTCGATCGGGTGTTTCTGCGTCGACCGTCAGCCGGTCGAAGGCCCGGCCGTAGAGCTCGAGCTCGTCCGCCTTCTCCAGATAGGACGCGCCGTTGAGATGTTCCAGGTAGGCGATGTTCGGCAGCTCCGGCTCGGCGAACTGCAGCAGGGAGAAAGCGCTCTCGGCGGCGAAGCCGGACAGGTCGAACGGCACGATCTGGACCGAGATGTTCGGCAGCTTGATCAGGTCGAGCAGGTGCTCGAGCTGCCCCTTGAGCACCGCGACCCCGCCGACGGGCCGGTGTAGCACCGCCTCGTCGAGCACCGCCCACAGCCGCGGCGGTTTCGGCCCGGTCAGCAGCTTCTGCCTGCGCATCCGCACCGCGACGCGGCTTTCCGTCCTCGGGTCCTCGTTGTCGGGGTTGCCCCTGCTCACCACCGCGCGTGCGTAGGCCTCGGTCTGCAGCAACCCCGGTACGAACATCAGCTCGTAGGTCCGGATGCGGGTGGCCGCCTCCTCCAGTCCGATGTAGTTGTCGAACCAGCCGGGCAGCGTGTCCCCGAAGCGGTGCCACCAGCCGGGCTGGTTGCCCTGCTTGACCATCTGCCGGGCCCAGTCGCGGGTCGCCTCGTCGTGCACCCCGTACATGGTGAGCAGGTCGGCGACGTCGCGTTCCTTGCAGCCCACGCGGCCGAGTTCCATCCGGCTGATCTTGGACTCCGAGGCGCGGATCTCCCAGGCCGCCTGGGCGCGGGTGATGCCCGCGTCCTCCCGGAACCGGCGCAACTGGGTGCCGAGGATCATCCGTCGTGCGGTCGGGCCGGTGCCCTGCTCCGGCTCAGCAGAGTCGGCCAAAGCCATCGGGAGGACCTTCCTCAAGTCGTGGCTGGGATCGGTGGGAAAGAAATCACCCGACTACCGAAGGTACACCGCGACGGGGTGCGGCCATAGGCACCGGGCGCTCCCGCCGCATCTCCGGCGGGCAAGGCCGCCGGGCTCAGACGCGCACGATCGGGAGCCAATGGGAGAGGTCGGCGCGGGTGCCGGAGGCCGAAATCCGGCCCGCCGCCAGCGCTTCGGTCCACTTTAGACGACCGGTGGCCAGTTCGAGCCAGGTCTTCGGATCGGTCTCGATCACGTTGGGCGGGGTGCCGCGCGTATGCCTCGGCCCCTCGACGCACTGCACGGCGGCGAAGGGCGGGACCCGCACCTCCACGCTTCGACCCGGCGCGGTCGAGGCCAGGGCGCGTAGGCTGAGCCGCACGGCCGCGGCCAGTGTCGCGCGCGGCGGTTTCTCCCCTTCTCCGCTCAACCACGCCGAGGTCGCCTCGACCGCGGCACGTAACTCTGCGGGGTTGACCGAACGCGAAGTGGGCATGGGGGAACAGTAGAGTGAACGTCAGTACTGAGGCACGCGAGACGTGGGGTTGAACATGGCGCAGCGGGACGAAGCGGACCGGCTCGTACCGAGTCCCCAGGCCGGCGGAAGACTGGGCAAGCCCAAGATCACCGACGAGATGCGCGCCAACGCCAGGGCCAATCCGAACAGCTGGCTCTACGTGATCGACGAGGCGTTCGACCCCAACGGCCCGGTGCCGTCGTGGGCCGTGGTGGGTGCGTACCCGGTCAACGCCGCGGGCCACATCGTCGAGGACTTCCACCCCAACGACCGTTACCGCCCTTCCCCGAAGGCGCTGGGCTTTCCCGAGCCCGCCAACGAACTGGAGCGGTTGCTGCAGCTGGTCCGCACCCAGCACCGCCCCACCGAGGACCTGCCGCCGGTGATCCTCAACGCCACGCTGTTCGTGTACGCGATGTCGCCGTTGCAGCGCACGGTGATCGGGTTCCACAACACGGACGGCCGGGTGATGGTGCCCGCGTACACCTCGAAGAGCCTGGTGCCGCGGGAGTGGCCGCACGCCAGGGCCGTGCTCGGCCGGGACATCGTGCCCCTGCTGGCGGGCCATCCGGTGACGATCAACCCGCATGACGTGGTCACCGCGGTGGTGCCCGCCGAGCATCTGGAACAGGCGCTGGCGGCCGAAGGGCGCCGCTGATCAGCCATCCCGGCTGCTTCTCGGCGAAGATCACTCCCAAGGGTGATCATCGACTCGCACATCGTGGCGGCTGACGGCATCGTGGCTTCCGGAGGATGGGAGTCGCCGTGCGTCGTTGGAATGTCAAGCTACGCCGCAGTGGCGTGGCGATCTGCCTTTCGGGCTGCCTGACCAGTGCCCTGCTGGGCCTCGCGCCGACCGCGGCCGCCGCCGGCCGGGGCGCGGCGGACTACAGCCTGGCGGACTCGACTTTCGCCGGTTCACAGATCGCCCGGTTCGAGGGTGTGGTCCCGGTGCCCATCACCGGCACGGCCCGCTCCGATCGAGCCGATCGCTCCGATCGCGCCGGCCTGGGCAAGGCCGATCGGGGCGGCGATCTCCTCGGGCACGACGTGAGCGGCCATCAGGGCGACGTGGACTGGCAGGCGGCCTGGCGTGACGGCGGCCGCTTCGTCTACGTCAAGGCCACCGAGGGCAACGGCTTCATCAACCCGCGTTTCACCCAGCAGTACAACGGTTCCTACCAGGTCGGCATGATCCGTGGTGCCTACCATTTCGCCCGGCCGGACGTCTCCGATGGTGCGAACCAGGCGAACTACTTCGTGGACCACGGCGGCGGCTGGTCGCCCGACGGCAGGACGCTTCCCGGCGCGCTCGACGCCGAGTACAACCCCTACGGCGATGCCTGTTACGGCATGGACCCCGTCCGGCTCAGCAACTGGCTCGCCGATTTCTCGAACACCTACAAGGCGCGCACCGGCCGATTCCCGATGATCTACACCTCCACCCGTTGGTGGAACAAATGCACCGGGAGCAACGCGAGATTCGGTGGGAACAACCCGCTGTGGATCGCGCGTTACGCGCCCGAGATCGGCCCGCTGCCCGCGGGCTGGACCCGGGAGGCGATCTGGCAGTTCTCCGATCGCGGGGCGCTGCCCGGCGACCAGAACCGGTTCAACCAGGCTTTCGGGCGGCTTCGGGACGTCGCGAGGGCCGCTTCCTGATGGTCTAGTCCATGCGGAGGACGACGAAAGTCGGATCTTCGGAAGCGACATGCGTAAATAACTCACCTGACGCCGAAATTTCACGGAATTCGGTGACAAGTCGCCCTGGGGTCATCAAGAATCACGCGCGGACGGCTCCCTGCAAACGGCCGTCCATCGCGAGGGCAACAGGAAGAGGTAACGCAATGTCGGTTTCACGAAGAAGATGGCGGCAGTTCGCCGCGGTTGTCGCCACCGCTTCCGCCGCGGTCCTGCTGGGAGGCATGACCAATCCGGCGGGCGCCGCGCCGAAGTCGATCGACGGGATGCCGATCGACCGGTATGTGGCCACCCACGATCACCCGATGGGCTCGCAGATCCGCCGTGTCGAGGGAGACGGGTCCACCCCCGACAGCCGGGCGCGGGCACGGATGCCGCAGGGGCTGAACGCCGACGGACTGGCCGCCACCGCCACGGTGGCCGGTATCGACGTCAGCGGTTATCAGGGCAACGTCGACTGGAACGGCTACTGGGCGGACGGCATCAGGTTCGCCTACGTGAAGGCCACGGAGAGCACCACCTACACCAACCCGTATTTCACCCAGCAGTACAACGGTTCCTACAACGTCGGGATGATCCGCGGTGCCTACCACTTCGCGACCCCCGACACGTCGAGCGGAGGCACGCAGGCGAAGTACTTCGTCAGCCATGGGGGCGGCTGGTCGGCGGACGGGAAGACCCTTCCCGGCGCGCTGGACATGGAATACAACCCGTACGGCGCGACCTGCTACGGCCTGTCGAAGAGCGCGATGACCGTCTGGATCAAGGACTTCAGCGACACCTACCACTCGCTGACCAACAAGTACCCGACGATCTACACCAGCACCAACTGGTGGAGCCAGTGCGTCAGCGGGGACTTCAGCTCGACCAACCCGCTGTGGGTCGCCCGGTACGCCTCGACGGTGGGCACGCTGCCCTACAACTGGAGTTACTACACGTTCTGGCAGTACAGCTCCAGCCCGATCGACCAGGACACCTTCAACGGTGCGTACGACCGGCTGGTCGCACTCGCCACCAACCACGACTGAGCCGACCGGTCCGAAGGGGGCTCCCGCCTTTCCCGGCGGGAGCCCCTCGCCATGAACGGCCGCCGAGGGGCAGAATTCGGCGCGAAGCGATGTCGGGGCATGGGGGAACGGGAACCAGGCACGGCGTCGGTACGTCCGAAGCGGCGTAGTGACTGGCGAAAGGCGACGTCGATGACCTATCCACCGCAGCCGGGGCAGCCCGATTACGGCCAGCAGCCGGATTCCTATGGTCAGCAGCCCGGCGGGTACGGCCAGCCCGGTGGGTACGGTCAGCAGCCCGGCGGCTATCCCCAACCGGGAGGCTATCCGCAGACCGGCGGATTTCCCCAGCCCGGTGCGCCCCAGCCCGGTGCGCCGCAGTACGGGCAGGGTGGCTACACCCAGCCCTATCCGGCTTTCGACCCCTCGGCGGGCGGTGGTGGCGGCTACCCGCCCACCGGTCAGTTCCCGGGTTACCCCGGAGGACAGCCCGGCGGCGGTGGTGGTGGCAAGAAGGGCCTGTGGATCGGGCTGAGCATCGGCCTCGTGGTGATCCTCGCCGCACTGGGGATCACCGGTTTCTGGGTGCCGGGCTTCTTCCTGAGCAAGGATTCGGGCGGGCAGGCGGCCGCGCAGGCCGCGGCGCAGTCGGTCGCCGATGCCGTGGCCAAACACGACCAGACCGCGCTGAACGGCCTGAAGTGCGGCGACGCCACCTCGGCGGTAACCAGCCTGATCAAGGACGTGTCGGCCGTCAAGACCGTCAAGCTGGGTCCGGTGCAGGTCAACGGCAACCAGGCGACCGTCGCGGTGAACTACACCACCAGCAAGGGAGCGGGCAGCCTCGCCGCCGTGCTGGCGAACGAGAACGGCAAGTGGTGCTGGAAGGACACGCAGAGCGACAGTGCCGCCGGCAGTTCGTCCCCGACCTCGTCGACCCGGTCGAGCCGCTCGTCGAGCTCGTCGTCGAGTTCGTCGTCGAGTTCGAGTTCGGACAGCGGTGCCGACTCCCCGGCGGGCAAGCTCGTGAACGACTTCATCGACAAGGTCAACGCCGGGGACAGCTCGGGTGCGATGACCATGGTGTGTCAGAAGGACGTGACCGACGTCCAGAAGTCCGCCAGCGACGCCGCCTCGAAGGGCGCGAAGCTCAGCGTCGACGTCCGCGTCTTCGGCTCGATGGCGACGGGCACGCTCTCGGGGACCGTCGGCGGTGACTCGGTCGGTGGGATCGTCACCGCCGGCCCCGAAAGCCCCGACAGCAGCACCAACATCTGCATCGACAACTTCGCCTACTTCTGATCGACGGCCATGCGGCCGAGGCCGGGACGCCTCGGCCGCATGATCATCGCCGCGACGTGGTACGTGCAGGGCGTTTCCGCGCGGTTGGCGTAGGACAGGGTCACGTCCGCCGCGAGGTAGAGGGAGTCTCCCTCGCGCAGGACGACGGTCTCGCCGTCGACGGTGAGGGTCAGTGTGCCGGTCTGGACCACGATGAACTCGTGTGAGCCCGCCGCGTAGGGCGGGTAGGTGCCTGCTTCGCAGTGCGGCGGCAGGGTCGAGCGGATCCACTCGAAGTTCACGCCGGGGACCACGGGGGTGAGGATGGTGCGCTCCCACCCGCCGGGCTCGGCCACGGTGTCCTGCTCGGCGGCCCGGCGGAGGATCATCCGTTCCGGCGGGGTGAGCAGTTCGGCGAGAGGGATGCCGAGCCCGGTGGCGATGCGGTCGAGCACCACGACGGTGGGCGCCTTCGCCGCGCGCTCGACCGCGGACAGCATGCTCACGCTCACTTCCGAGCGCTCGGCGAGTGCTTGCAGGGTCAGGCCCCGTTCGGTTCGCGCCGCCTGAATTCGCTCACCCAGTGCCACCAGGTCCATGTATCCTATAGTAGTGGATCATTCTTCTATAGTGAAATCGGCGAGTCCGGACGATCTCCCCGGGATTGCCGAGATCTACGCGTACTACGTCGAGAACTCCACCGCCACCTTCGAGCTCGAACCACCCGGCGAGGCCGAATGGGATCGGCGTTTCAGCGCGATCGTCGACGCCGGCCTGCCGTTCCTGGTGGTGGAAACCTCGGGGAAGCTCGCCGGATACGCCTACTGCGGCCCATGGAAGACCAGGCCCGCCTACCGCCGGACCGTGGAGGATTCGATCTACCTCGCGCCGTGGGCGGTCGGGCAGGGCCTCGGCGGCCTGCTGTTCCGCGAGCTGCTGACGCGATCCGCCGCGGCGGGTCTCCGCGAGATGATCGCGGTGATCGTGGACAACGGGAGCGACGGCGCGTCCGCCGCGCTGCACCGCCGCCACGGCTTCGCCGAAGCGGGGCGGCTCACCAACGTCGGCTTCAAGCACGGCCAGTGGCTCGACACGCTCCTGATGCAGCGCAGCCTGACCCCCGAAGGGCCGTGAAGGGTCCCTTCACGGCCCTTCGGCGGGGGGATCCTCAGCCGAAGATCTCGGGGAGGGTGCCCTCCCAGGCCGCCCGCAGCTCGTCGAGGGGGAAGTCCGCCACGCCCTGGATCTCCAGGCTGTCCGACTCGGGGTCCACCACCCCGGTCTTCCGCCACGGCAGACCCCGCGCGGTGCACATCTCGGTGAACCGCAGCTCCTCGGTGCGCGGCACGGCCACCAGCACGCGACCGGCGGACTCCGAGAACAGCTGCACGAACGGGTCGGCGTCCTCGTCGAGGAAGATGCGCGCCCCGCACTGACCCACCAGCGCGGTCTCCACCACCGCCTGGGCGAGGCCACCGTCGGACAGGTCGTGCGCCGCGGAGATCATGCCGTCACGGGAACCGGCGACCAGGATCTCGGCGAGCAGGCGCTCGTGCTCCAGGTCCACCTTCGGCGGCAGGCCGCCGAGGTGCCCGTGCATGACCTGCGCCCAGGCGGAGCCGCCGAACTCGTCGTGCGTCTCGCCCAGCAGCAGCAGCGTTTCCCCGGCCTCGGCGCCGATACCGGTGGGGATGCGGCGCCGGACGTCGTCGATCACGCCGAGCACGCCGACCAGCGGGGTGGGCAGGATCGCGGTGTCGCCGGTCTGGTTGAAGAAGCTGACGTTGCCGCCGGTCACCGGGATGCCGAGCTGGGCACACCCGTCGGCGAGGCCGTGTACGGCCCGCTCGAACTGCCACATCACGCCCGGATCGGTCGGGGCGCCGAAGTTGAGGCAGTCGGTGACGGCGAGCGGGGTGGCACCGGTGGTGGCGACGTTGCGGTACGCCTCGGCCAGCGCGAGCTGGGCGCCGGTGTACGGGTCGAGGTAGACGAACCGGCTGTTGCAGTCGGTGGACACCGCGACCCCGCGGCCGGTGTTCTCGTCGATCCGGATCAGGCCCGAGTCGGCGGGCTGGGCGAGCACGGTGTTGCCGCGGACGTAGCGGTCGTACTGCTCGGTGACCCAGTCCTTGGCGGCCTGGTTCGGCGAGGAGATCACGCGCAGCAGCGTTTCCCGCAGCTCTTCCGCGGTGGTCGGCCGGGGCAGCGCGTCCGGGGTGTCGGCCTGCAGCGCGTCCTGGAAGGACGGCCGCTCGATCGGCCGGTCGTACACGGGACCCTGCAGGGCAACGGTGCGCGGCGGCACGTCGACCACGGTCTCACCGCGCCAGGTGATGACCAGGTGGTCGCCGTCGGTCACCTCGCCGATCTCGGTGGCGAGCACGTCCCACTTGCGGCAGATCGCCATGAACTCGTCCACCTTGGACGGTTCGACGACCGCGCACATGCGCTCCTGCGACTCGCTGGAGAGGATTTCCGCCGCCGTCATCCCCTCGGCTCGCAAGGGAACGCGGTCGAGGTCGATGAACATCCCGCCGTCGCCTGCCGCCGCGAGTTCCGAGGTCGCACAGGACAGCCCGGCGCCGCCGAGGTCCTGGATGCCGACCACGAGCTTCTTCGCGAACAGTTCGAGGCAGCACTCGATGAGTACCTTCTCGGTGAACGGGTCACCTACCTGGACGCTGGGCAGCTTCTTGCGGCCGCTGCCGGACTCCTCCCCGGAGAAGGTGTCGCTGGCCAGTACCGACACGCCGCCGATGCCGTCGAGACCGGTGCGGGCCCCGAACAGGATGATCTTGTTGCCGGTGCCGGAGGCGAACGCGAGGTGCAGGTCTTCGGCCCGCATCGCGCCCACGCACAGCGCGTTCACCAGCGGGTTGCCCGCGTAGGACGGGTCGAACACGACCTCGCCGCCGACGTTCGGCAGGCCGAGGCAGTTGCCGTAGCCGGCGACACCCGCCACGATCCCGGGCAGCACGCGACGGGTGTCGGGGGCATCGGCCGGGCCGAAGCGGAGCGAATCGGCCACCGCCAGCGGGCGCGCGCCCATCGCGAGGATGTCGCGGACGATCCCGCCGACCCCGGTGGCCGCGCCCTGGTAAGGCTCCACATAGGACGGATGGTTGTGGCTTTCCGCCTTGAACGTGACGGCCCACCCGTCCCCGATGTCCACCACGCCCGCGTTCTCGCCGATGCCGGCCAGCATCTTGGCCTTCATCTCCTCGGTGGTGGTCTCCCCGAAGTAGCGCAGGTGCTTCTTGGACGACTTGTAGGAGCAGTGCTCGCTCCACATCACCGAGTACATGGCCAGTTCGGCGTCGGTGGGCCTGCGGCCGAGGATCTCGCGGATGCGGGCGTACTCGTCGTCGGCGAGGCCGAGTTCGCGGTAGGGCTGCGGGGTGTCCGGGGTTTCGGCGGCGTGCGCGGTCGTGTCGATGACCAGGGATTCCGTCACCTCTCCAGGGTAAACGGGCCCCCTCGCGCCGGCGTGGGGGGCCAACGGGCCTGAGCGGGTAAAAATCGCTCGCCCCGCCATCCGTGGCTCCCTACCTTGAAAAGAATGCGCCTGCCCACCCGGCTGACTCCGCTGCGTTACCTCGCCGCGCTTCTCCGCGCGAGCCCTTGGCTCGCGACCGCGTCGGGCCTGCTCGGCGCGGTCTGGCTGCTGCCCGGTGCGCTGCTCCCGCTGGTGGCCGGGGACGCGGTCGAGGCGATCGCCCGTCACGAACCGCTCACCGGTGAGGTCCTGCTGGTCGCCGGTCTCGGCGTGCTGCAGGCGTTGTCGGGCACGGGAGTGTATTTCACCGCGCACACACTGTGGATCCACGGCGCCGAAACGACCCAGCGCGCGGTGTCCGGCCACGTGGCGCGCCTCGGTGCATCGTTGAGCGCGCAGGCCGCGACGGGTGACGTGATGGCGATCTCGTCGAACGACGTCTCCCGGGTCGGCAACCTGCTGGAGGTGCTGGGGCGGCTCATCGGTTCGGTGGTGGCCTTCGTCACCGTCGGTGTCGTGCTGCTGGTCATCTCGCCACTGCTGGGCCTGGTGGCCGTGATCGGGGTGCCGCTCGCCGTGCTCGGGATCGGCTGGCTCGTCGCCCCGTTGCAGCGCCGTAAGGGTGACCAGCGCGAAAAGCTGTCCGAGGTGAACGCGCTCGCGGCGGACATCGTCTCCGGGCTGCGGATCCTGCGGGGCGTCGGTGGGGAGCGCCGGTTCCTCGACCGGTTCCGGCAGGCGAGCCGTCGGGTGCGCGGAGCCGGGTTCGACGTGGCGCGGAGCGAATCGTGGCTGACCGGGGCGGAGGTGCTGCTGCCGGGACTGGTCACGGTCGCGATCACCTGGCTGGGCGCGCACCTGGCCGTGGCGGGCACCATCGGCGTCGGCGAGCTGGTCACCTTCTACGGGGCGTCGGCCTTCCTCCTGGTGCCGGTGAGCACCGCGACCGAGGCCGCCGGGATCTTCGCCGCGGCGACGGTGGCCGCGAAGAAGGTCTGCGGGGTGCTCAGCCTGCGCCCGGCCCTGCCGGAGCCGGAGCAGCCGGTCGCACTGCCGGAGGGAGCACTGGAGTTGCACGACACCGAAACCGGCATCACCGCCGTCGCGGGCAAGCTGACCGTGATCGACGCGGGGCCTGCCGCCGAGCCGCTCGCGGCGCGGATGGCGCGGTTCAGCGAGGCGGCGGAGGGGGAACGGGTGCTGGTGTCCGGAATCCCCGCCGACCGGGTCGCGGTCGCCGAGCTGCGCTCACGGGTGGTCTACGCGCACAACCAGGACCTGTGGTTTTCCGGGGTGTTGCGCGAGCAGTTGGTACCCCCGCAGCGGGCCGAACGGGCGCTGTGGGCGGCCGATGCCGGGGACATCGTGGCCGGGTTCCCCTCGGGCATGGACGAGGTGATCGGCGAACGGGGGCGCGAGGTGTCCGGCGGCCAGCGCCAGCGGCTGAACCTGGCCAGGGCGCTGGCCACCGACGCCGACGCACTGCTGCTCGACGAGCCGACCTCGGCGGTGGACACGCACACGGAGGCCCGCATCACCGAACGGGTCGCACGGCTGCGGCGCGGCCGGACCACCGTGGTGTTCACGGAAAGTCCGTTGTGGACGAATGTGGCGGACGAGGTGATCACATGCCGGTGAGGCTGCCACTGGCCACCGCGGCAGAGGCCCGCGCGTGGCTCGCCGCGACCCTGCGTGCCCGTCGGCGCGCCTTCGTCGTGGTGATCGGCCTGTTCTGCCTGGCGTCGGTCGCGGGCCTGGCCGGGCCGCAGATCCTGGGCCGGCTGGTGGACTCCGTGGTCGCCGGTTCGCCGCGGATCGACGTGCTCGCGGTGTCGTTCGTCGTGATCCTGCTGCTGCAGGCGGCGCTGAAACAGATCGCGCGGGCCAGGGCGGGCATGCTCGGCGAGCGGGTGCTGGCCGAAACCAGGGAACGATTCGTCGAGCGGGCGTTGAGCCTGCCGCTGGGCACGGTGGAGGCGGTGGGCACCGGCGACCTGCTCAGCCGTGCGACCACCGACGCCGACCGCATCCAGTACGCGGTCCGCAACGCCCTTCCCGAGATCGCGGTCGCCTCGATCACCACGGTGATCACGGTGGCCGCCATGATCGTGACCTCGCCGCTGCTGGCACTGGGCCTGCTGGCCGTCCCGGCGGTCCTGTTCCTGCCGACGCGGCGGTACCTGCGGGGTGTGCCGCCGGTGATGGAACGGATGCTGGACCACTGGGCCGACGTGCAGACCAGGTTGCACGAGACCGCGGACGGCGCACGGACCGCGGAGGCGCTCAGCCTGGTCGGCCACCGGATCGCGCTCGGGGACCGGACCCTCGAGTCGGCGATCCGCGAGGAGCGCAGGCTGCGGTCGATGGCCGTGCGGTGGGTGCCGTGGCTCCAGTTGTCGCAGGTACTGCCGATCGCGGTGATGCTGCTGATCGGCGGCTGGGCCTACTCCGCGGGTCTGGCCGGGCTCGGCACCGTGGCCACCATGGTCATGTACCAGCAGGCGCTCGCCGCCCCGGTCGAGGAACTGCTGTGGTGGATGGAGGACATGCAGGTGTCGGGCACCGCGCTGCGGCGCGTGCTCGGTGTGCGCGGGCGCGAGCAGCAACGGCACGGCGGCACTCCTCAGGGCCGCGAAATCGTGCTGCGCGAGGTGCGCTACGGGTACTCGGCCGATCGCGAGGTGCTGCACGGGATCGACCTGCGCGTGCCGCCGGGCGAGCGGTTGGCGATCGTCGGCCCGTCGGGAGCGGGCAAGTCCACGCTCGGCAGGCTGCTCGCCGGGGTGGCCACCCCGGATTCGGGATCGGTGACCATCGGTGGTGCGGAGGTCTCGGCGCTGCCGGAGGACCTGCTGCGCCGGGAGGTGTTGTTGCTCACGCAGGAGCAGCACGTGTTCGCCGGCACCCTGCGGGAGAACCTGACCCTGCCCGCCGGGGAATGGACCGACGAACAGCTGGTCGCGGCACTCGGCGCGGCCGGGCTGGCGGACTGGCTGGCCACCCTGCCCGAGGGGCTGGACACGCGGCTGGGCTCCGGGGCGCGGGCGGTGCCCGCGGCGGTCGCGCAGCAGCTCGCGCTGGCCAGGGTGGTGCTGGCCGACCCGCACACCGTGGTGCTGGACGAAGCGACCTCGCTGCTCGACGACTCCTCGGCGCGGAAACTGGAAAGCTCGCTGCGCCGCGTGCTCGGCGGGCGGACGGTGATCGCGATCGCGCACCGTCTGCACACGGCCGCGGCGGCCGACCGCGTCGCCGTGGTGGAGGACGGCCGGATCACCGAGCTGGGCCCGCACGCCGGACTGCTCGCGGCGGGCGGGCCCTATGCCCGGCTGGTGGAGGCTCAGGCGGTGGCGGCGACCAGGGCGTCGACCGCCGAGTAGAACATGCCGAGCCCGTCGTCGGAGGGACCGGTGAGGGCGTCGATCGCGTGCTCGGGGTGCGGCATCAGGCCGACCACGCGGCCGTTCGCGCTGCACACCCCGGCGATGTCGTTACGGGAGCCGTTCGGGTTCTCGCCGACGTAACGGAACACGACGCGGCCTTCGCCCTCCAACTCGTCCAGAGTGGACTGGTCGGCGACGTAACCACCCTCGCCCGACTTGAGCGGGACGAGGATCTCCGCGCCCTTCTCGTAGCGGCCGGTCCAGCTCGTGGTGTTGTTCTCCACGCGCAGCCACTGGTCGCGGCACACGAAGTGCAGCTTCGCGTTGCGGACCAGCGCACCGGGCAGCAAACCGGCCTCGCACAGGATCTGGAAGCCGTTGCAGATGCCGAGCACGGGCATGCCCTTGCGGGCCGCCTCGACGACCGAGGTCATCACCGGGGCGAACCGGGCGATCGCGCCGCAGCGCAGGTAGTCGCCGTAGGAGAACCCGCCGGGCACGATCACCGCGTCCACACCGTGGAGGTCCTCGTCGGCGTGCCACAGCGACACCGCCTCGGCGTCGGCGTAGCGGGCCGCGCGGGCCGCGTCCACGTCGTCGAGCGTGCCGGGGAAGGTGATCACGCCGATCTTCACGACAGCCTCCGCACGGTCCATTCCTCGATCACCGGGTTGGCGAGGAAGCCTTCGGCGATCTTGGCCAGCGTCTCGTCGTCGACCGAGTCGTCGACTTCGAGCTCGAAGTGCTTGCCCTGGCGCACCTCGCGCACTCCGGTGAAGCCCAGGCGCGGCAGGGCTCCTGCCACGGCCTGGCCTTGCGGGTCCAGGATCTCGGGTTTGGGCATGACATCGACCACGACTCGGGCCACGGCGGGGCGCTCCCAGGTATTCGCAGGTAGGAGGTACCTCTCGAGGGTAACCGAGTGGGCGCCGAACCGGTGCGGCGGCCTGGAGGCGGCAGCGCGGTCATCCCGTTGGCGGCTTGACCAGTGAGTCGCCTGCTTCCTAATGTCGTCTGGGATAACGGAACATGTCTGAAATATCGGACGGTGACGGATGCGACGGACCCGGGACTTCCTGCGTTCCCTCGGCCTTCCCGGCGAGGATCCGCACGGCCTGCCCAGCAGCACCAAGCGGTTTCCCGACGGCGGGCAGTACCGCGTCGAGATCCCCAGCGTCGAAGGGCCGGAAGCGCTCGACGCCGTGTTCACCGAGGCGGACGCGCGGGGGGTGGTGGTCCACCGCGTCTCCCAGGGCAGCGGCGGGATGCTGCTCACGCAGGGCGACCTGGCCACGATCGCCCGGCTCGCGCACGCGCGCTCGGTCGAGGTGAGCCTGTTCGCCCGTCCGGTCGCCGCCTGGGACACCGGGGCCGCGTCCATCGCCTCCGGCGGAGGCGTGTTCGCCGCACAGGTGCGGGGCACCGAGCAACTGGTGCACGTGCTCGAGGACATCCGGCGCACCACGGAGGCCGGGATCCGCAGCGTGCTGGTGACCGACCTCGGCGTGCTCGCCGTCGCGGACCGGATGCGGGCGGCCGGTGAACTGCCCGTGGACCTGCGGTTCAAGGCGAGCGTGCAGATGGGCCTGGCCAACCCCGCGTCGGTCCGGCTCGCCGCCGAAACCGGCGCGACCACCTACAACGTCCCCACCGACCTCAGCCTCGCCCAGCTCGCCGCCCTCCGCGCCGCGGTCGACATCCCGCTCGACATCTACGTCGAAGCGCCCGACGATCTCGGTGGTTTCGTCCGGCACTTCGAGATCGCCGAGATCGTGCGGGTGGCGGCGCCGGTGTACGTCAAGTTCGGACTGCGCAACGCGCCGAACATCTATCCGAGCGGAACCCATCTGACGTCCACCGCGGTCGCGCTGGTGCGTGAACGGGTCCGGCGGGCGGAGATCGGCATGGAACTGCTGCGCCGCTACGCGCCCGACGCGGTCGCCTCCCCGCTGCCCGCGGCGGATCTCGCGGTACCGCGGCCGGCCTGACCGGTCAGGACCGGCCGCCGAGCCGGGCGGACAGCTCGGCGGCGCCCTCGCGGACGAGCCGTTCCCAGTCCCGCCAAGCGGCTTCCGAATGACGCGAGGTGGGGATGGAGATGCTCATCGCGGCCACCCAGCGGCCCCGGGCGTCCGGCACCGGGGCGGCCACGCAACCGGCGTCCGGATTGGACTCGCCGCGCTCGTGGGCCACCCCGTCCGCACGCACGCGGTCCAGTTCGGACAGCAGGGCGGCGCGGGAGGTGATGCTGCGCCCGGTGAGGGCGGTCAGCCGCTGGCCGTGGAGGCGTTCGGCCAGCTCTTCGGTGGGGAGACCGGCCAGCAGCGCCTTCCCGACCGCGGTGCAGTGCGCGGGCAGTCTGCGGCCCACCTCGGAGATCAGCCGGACCGAATGGGTCGAGTCTATTTTGGATATGTAGACCACGTCGAGCCCGTCGAGCACGGCCACGTGCACGGTTTCGCCGCACCGCGCCGCCACCGAGCGGGCCACCGCGTCCGCCTCGGCCGCGAACTCCAGCCGTTCCTGGTAGCGCGAGCCCAGTTCGAGCAGCTTCGGGCCGAGCCGGTACGTGGTCTCCTCCCCGCTCAGGCGGTCCAGGTAGCGGCGCGCGACCAGCGTGGTCAGCAGTTCGTGCGTGGTGGAGCGGGGCAGCCCGAGCCGGGCGGTGATCTCCGCCGCGGACAGCGCCGTCTCCGCGCCGAGGAACAACTCCAGGATGTCGGCTGCGCGGACCACGGCGGGCACGAGGCGAGGCACCGCCACACGCTACCCCGCCCGCCACCCCCGTCGGTGGAGTTAGGGCGAGCCGTGAAGGGTCCCTTCACGGCCCGGCTAGTTCACGACTTCGACGGTGTCGCCGGGGCGGAGCTTCTGGAAGAAGGTCGCCGCGGCGTCGTGGGACAGGTGCACGCACCCGTGCGACGGCACGCTCAGGCTCCCCTCGTGAAACGCCACCCCGGTGCGGGTGAAGAACACCGAGTACGGCATCGGGCCGTTGTACTCCGTGCTGTAGTGATGAAGATCCTTGTACAGCACCGAAAATCGACCCTGCGGGGTCACGTGGCCCGGTCTGCCGACGGTCACCGGCACCGGGCCGTAGGCCACCGCGCCCCGGTCCATCAGCCAGGCGCGGTGGGTGTGCAACTGCAGGCACGCCTTCGCCGCGGCGTCACAGGGTGCCGCCGCGGCCTCCGCCGCCGGGGTGGCCATCGCGAACGCGCCGATCGCCACCGCCGCTCCCATGAGCGTTCCGGTCATGTTTCGTAAGGTTGTCATGCCGGAGGGTTACCCCTTGGCGCCCCGTCCATACAGGGCGGTGACCAGGGTGCGGACCAGCTTCTCGGTCTTCTCGGTCCGGCTGAACGAGGTCAGCTGGATCGGTGCGGTGAACCGCTGCCGCGCGACCGCCTTCGGCCGGGAGAACTCGCGCAGCCCCTCCGGGCCGTGGATGCGGCCGAAGCCCGAGTCACCGATGCCGCCGAACGGCAGCGAAGCCATGCCCGCGAACGAGAACGGCGCGTTGATCGAGGTCATCCCGGCGCGCAGGCGGGCGGCGATCCGCGGGCCGTTCTGCCGGGAGAAGACCGTCGAGGCGAGGCCGTAGCGGGTGGCGTTGGCCTTCTCGATGGCCTCCTCCATGTCCCGCACCTTGGCGATGGTCATGGTCGGCCCGAAGGTCTCTTCGCGCACGGCCTCGGAGTCTTCCGGCACGTCGACCAGCACCGTCGGGGCGACGTAGCGATCGCCGACCGCGTCCTTGCCGCCGGTCAGCGCCCGGCCGCCGCGCGCCAGCGCGTCGGAAATGTGCCTGCGGACCACGTCGAGCTGGGCGGGCATGGTCATCGGGCCGTACTGGACCCCCGGCTTGACCTTGTCCGTCAGCGCCATGACCTTCTTCACGAACGTGTCGTAGACCTGTTCGTGCACGTAGACGCGTTCCACGCCGATGCAGGTCTGGCCCGAGTTGGAGAACGCGCCCCAGACGGCGGCGTCGGCGGCCGCGTCGAGATCGGCGTCGGCGTCCACGATCAGCGGGTCCTTGCCACCGGCCTCGATGATCACCGGGGTCAGCGTCTCGGCGGCCGCGGCCATGATCTTCTTGCCGGTGGCGGTGGAACCGGTGAACGCGATCTTGTCGACGCCGGCGCCCACCAGCGCGGCCCCGGTGGCGCCGAAACCGGTGACGAGCTGGACCACCGGGTACTCGGGCACGACCTCGGCGAAGGTGTCGACCAGCCATTTGCCCACGCCGGGCGTGTACTCGCTGGGCTTGAAGACGATGGTGTTCCCGGCCGCCAGCGCGTAGGTGATCGAGCCCATCGGGGTGTACACCGGGTAGTTCCACGGGCCGATCACACCGACCACGCCGAGCGGCTGGTACTCCACGGTCGCGCTGTGGTTGCTCAGCAGCAGACCGGCCGGGCGGCGCTTGCGCCCGAGCACCTTGCGGGCGTTGCGAGCCGCCCACGCGATGTGCTCGATGGCCAGCACGATCTCGAGCTGCGCGTCCCCGGCGGGCTTGCCCGTTTCGCGCTGCACGACCTCGCCGAGTTCGGTCATGCGGCGGGTGATGGTCGCCGTCCACCGGCGCAGCCGCTCCGCCCGTCCGTCGAAGCCGAGGGAGGCCCACCACCGGGAGGCCTCGCGCGCCCGCGCGACGGCCTCGCCGACCTGCTCGGCCGTGTGCACCGGATAGGTGCCCACCACCTCGTCGGTCGCCGGGTTCAGCGAGTCGAAGGTCTCCTGCGCCACTGCCGGCTTCGGCTCCACCGCGGTCATGCTGTGCCTCCTGCTGTCTCCCCTGACTACTCGCCAGTACGTTCAGCATGACACAATCCGTGGCCGAGCTCACTACCCCGCGAAAAGTCGCGTTCGCCGGGTTCGCGGATGAGGGCGCGGGTCGATCTTGGTGCTCCCGTGCTCGCGGTCCTAGGCTGAACTGGTCCGAAGCCAGAAGAGAGCACAGGAAGAAGCACCATGCGAATTGTCCACTATGGACACGCTTGCGTACTGCTGGAGACCGATGGGGCGCGGATCCTGCTCGATCCCGGTGTCTTTTCCGAAGGATTCGAGGGCGAGCGCGAGCTCGACGCGGTCCTGATCACCCACCAGCACTACGACCACATCGACGCGGAGAAGCTACCCGCGCTGCTGAAGGCCAACCCGGAGGCGAAGCTCTACGTCGACCCGGGTTCCGAGGAGACCGTGGCCAAGCTGGACGTGGAGTTCCGGGTCGTCCGCCCCGGGGACGCCTTCGAGGCGGGCAAGGCGGCGGTCACCGTGACCGGCGGTGAGCACGCGGTGATCCACCAGGACATCCCGACCATCCCCAACGTCGGCTACCTGATCGACCACGGCGCGTTCTACCACCCCGGCGACTCGTTCTTCGTCCCGGAGCAGAAGGTCGACGTGCTCGGCGTGCCGACCGGCGCCCCGTGGCTCAAGGCCGGCGAGGCGGTGGACTTCCTGCGGGCGGTCTCCCCCCGGGTCGCGGTGCCGATCCACGAGGCGGTGCTGGCCAACCCGGCCATGCACTACCGCCTGTTCACGGACCTCTCGCCCGAGGGCACCGAGGTCCGCGTCGCGCCCCGCGGTGAGACCGTCAAGCTCTGATACGTGGCGCCGAAGGCCCGGTTTCCCAGCGCGATGTCGACGGCGTCGAGCAGCGCTTGCCGGAGACCGGGCCGGGCCAGATCGGCGGCGTCCACCCCGAGCCGCACCAGTCCCCCTCGTCTCGCCGCGCGCGCCGCGGCGAGGACGAGCGCGAAGCACCGGACCGTCTCGCCGTGTGCGTGCGCGCTGAACTCCTGGACCCGGGCCCGGTGCACCTCACCGGTCCGCAGATCGTGCACGGCGGACAGTTCCGCGCACAGCCGGAAATCCTGGCCGCGCAGGGCCTCCAGTGTTCCCCGCGAGGCCAGCCAGCGCGGGGGCGCGAACCCGTCCGCGCTCAGGCCCGCCGCGTCGAGCGCGGCACTCGCGGCGATCAGCCGCAGCCGGGCCTCGTGGGCCGGGAGCGCGGCGAACTCCGCCTTGCGACCGAAGCTGACGGCCCGATGCGAAGGCGGCACCCGGTGGTCGTAGCCGTGGAGAAGCAGGCCGTCGCCGAGCCGCGTCCGGGCGCGGAGCCACCCGGTCACCGCGGGTGTGCCGTCGGTGCGCGGGGTGAACAGCAGGGTGAGCGGGACTTCCCGCCGGTCCAGCTCCGCGGCGAGATCCGCGCAGCGGTGCAGCGTCCGTGCGCTGATGCCGGACAGCGAGACCAGCAACCTGGCGGTCATGCCCCCATTGGGCCAGCTCGAGGTGACCTCGCGTTGACCCCCGGGTGACACCCCGCCACCGGGCGGCCGAACTCGCTGCTGTGAAGGGTCCCTACGGCAGCGACAGGGGAAGAACTCCCGGGACAGGGGTGTGCCCTCAAGGTGGCCTTGAGGGCGTTTATGACTCTGAAGGCGACCTTCAGGGCATCCCGCCCCGGCCCCCAGCCGAGCCGACCGGACTTTGCCGGGGCTCGTCTCTACAGGATCGGCGCCGGAACGTAGTGGGCTGCTTCCGGGAAGCGGGTGAGGATGTCTTCGACACGCTTCACGATGGTGGCCACCTGCGCCGTCGCCACCCCGGTGAAGGACAGCCGGTCCGCGAGCAGTTCGTCCAGGTCGGCGCGGGTCAGCGGGATCCGGTCGTCGGCGGCGAGCCGGTCGAGCAGGTCGTTGCGCTCCAGCCCCTGCTCGCGCATCGCCAGCGCGACCGACACCGCGTTCTCCTTGATCGCCTCGTGCGCGGTCTCGCGGCCCACCCCGGCCCGCACCGACGCCATCAGCACCTTCGTGGTGGCGAGGAACGGCAGGTAGCGGTCGAGTTCGCGCGCCACCACGGCCGGGAAGGCGCCGAACTCGTTCAGCACGGTGAGGAAGGTCTCCAGCAGGCCGTCCAGCGCGAAGAACGCGTCGGGCAGCGCGACCCGGCGCACCACCGAATCCGAGACGTCCCCCTCGTTCCACTGGTCGCCCGCCAGCTCCCCGATCATCGACAGGTAGCCGCGCAGCACCACGGTGAGCCCGTTGACCCGCTCGCACGAGCGCGTGTTCATCTTGTGCGGCATCGCCGACGAGCCCACCTGGCCGGGCTTGAACCCCTCGGTGACCAGCTCGTGCCCGGCCATCAGGCGGATCGTCTTGGCCAGGCTGGACGGCGCCGCGGCCAGCTGCACCAGGGAGGAGAGCACGTCGAAGTCCAGCGAGCGCGGGTAGACCTGGCCGACGCTGGTGAAGGTGCGGGTGAAGCCGAGGTGCTCGGCGATCCTGCGCTCCAGCTGGTCGAGCGTTGCCTCGTTGCCGAGCAGGTCCAGCATGTCCTGTGCGGTGCCGACCGGGCCCTTGATACCGCGCAGCGGGTACCGGCCGATCAGGTCGTCCAGGCGCTCGAAGGCGACCAGCAGCTCGTCGGTGGCGGTGGCGAAGCGCTTGCCCAGCGTGGTGGCCTGCGCGGCGACGTTGTGCGAACGGCCCGCCATCACCAGGTCGGTGTGCTCGGCGGCGAGCGCCGCCAGTCGCGCCAGCACCGCTGTCACCCGGCCCCGGACCAGCTCCAGCGACCGCCGGATCTGCAGCTGCTCGACGTTTTCGGTGAGGTCGCGCGAGGTCATGCCCTTGTGCACGTGTTCGTGCCCGGCCAGCGCGTTGAACTCCTCGATCCTGGCCTTGACGTCATGCCGCGTGACCCGCTCCCGCGCCGCGATCGAGGCCAGGTCCACCTGGTCCACGACCCGCTCGTAATCGGCTATCACCGCGTCGCCGACCTCGACGCCCAGCTCCTGCTGCGCGCGCAGCACCGCGATCCACAGCTCGCGCTCCAGGATCACCTTCCGCTCCGGGGACCAGAGGGCGACCAGCTCCGGGGAGGCGTAGCGGGTGGCGAGCACGTTGGGGATGCTGGGCTTGTCCGTCACGGCTCCAGCGTAATCGGGCGCCCCAGCGCTTCCCGCAGCATGTCCCGGGCCACCGCGCGCGGATCGGGATCGATCTCGATCAGGGCGTTCACCACCGCCCCGTCGACCAGGGCGACGACCTGGGCCAGCCGCTTGCGGTCGATGAGCATCCCGAACCGCGCGAAGATCTCCATCAGCAGGTCGTGGAACTCGGCCTGGAGCGTGCGCATCAGCGGCCTGAGGTAGGGCCGCCGTCCGGTGGTGACCAGCCGCTCGTAGCGCAACAGCACCGCCTCGTAACCGGCGTCCTCCCCGAGCAGCTGGTCGAGCAGGCTCTCCACGAGGGTGTCCACGTCCCGCGGTCCCGCGCTCAAAGCGTCGAGTTGGGCCCGGCCGTGGGCCAGCTCGATGCGGCACCGGTACTCCACGGCCGCGGTGACCAGATCGTCGAGCGAGTCGAAGTAGTACGTGGTCGAGGCCAGCGGCAGCCCGGCGCGTTCCGCGACGGCACGATGCCGGATCGCGTCGAACCCGCCCTCGACGAGCAGTTCGGCGGCGGCTTCGACCAGCGCCGCCCGCCGTCGTTCACCCTTCGGAGTGCTCGCCGCCGATGTCATGACCCGAATTTAGTGCCCGCCGCGGCGGGGCCTTCAAAAACGGTGCGCGAGCGTGGCCGCGAGCGACGGCAGCGCGGACTCCAGTGGCGGGGCGCTCCCCGCGTCCGGGGTGCTCAGGACGAGCACGGTAGCCCCGGTCCGGGTGCGTTGTCCGGCCGTCACCGTGCCGTCGGTGAATGCGGGAAGCCACGGAGGAGTGGGCAGGAGCAGCACCGAGATCAGCCCCGTGCGACCCGATTCGGCGACGTGGAACGCGGCGGAGCGGGCACCAGTCGGGCAGAGCCGGGAGGGTGCGGGCTGGACTCCGGTCGCCGGGAGCTCGCCAGCGAGGGCGGTGGCGAGCTCCCGGTCGACCTTTTCGCACCCGGAGGTGCTTTCGGCCAGGGGGCCGTCCTCCCCGTTTCCGGCGCTTCCCTGCAAGGGCGACGGAGCGGGCGAGGCGCTGTGAGGACGCGCGGGCGCGGCCACGGGTTGCCCGTCGGATGCCGCCGATCCGGGGCGCAGGTACACCGCGGCCAGGCCACCGCCCCCGGCCACCGCGATCAGGCAGGCGACGGCGATCCACAGGCGGGTGCGGTGCCGGGCGGAGGTCCGCGCCGAGACGCGGGTTACGTCTTCAAGGGTGAACCCGGGGGCAGGCGGCTCACCCGGGGCGGACCGGAAGAGCGTTTCGAGTTCCCGCTCATCCATGGGTCTCCACCTCCTCGCCCAGTGCCGCGCGCAGGTTCGCCAGCCCGCGTGCCGTCTGGCTCTTCACGTTCCCTTCGCTGCAGCCGAGCACCTTCGCGACCCCGGCCACGTCCAGCCCCTCGAAGTAGCGCAACACGAGCACGGCACGCTGCTTCGGCGGCACCGCCCGCAACCCGGTCATCAGGTCGGCCCGTGCGGCCACCCGCTCGTCGAGCGACGGGCTGGGCTCGGGCTCAGGCACCTGCTCGACCTGCTGTTCCCGCCGCCATGGACGGCGTGACTCGTCGATCGACGCCCGGATCAGCGTTCTTCGCAGGTAGGCGTCCGTGGCCGCCCGGTCGCGGATCTTCCTCCAGCGCCGGTGCAGCGCGACGAACGCCGTCTGCGCGAGATCGTCCGCGCGATGCCAGTCGCCGCAGAGCAGGTACGCGGTTCGGCGCGCGGAGTCCCGCCTGGTGGCGAAGTACTCCGCGAACTCCTGTTCCTCGCGCTCGTTCACCGGCCTCCCGGACGCTCCCGATCCAAGACGGAAGGACTGCCTTCGCGGGTTGCACCGTAGTCGTCCGGGTACGGAAACGGTGAAGCCGTACCTTGTAGATCAACTATTTGGTGTGATGTGATCTCACCGTGACCTCAACTGGTGCCAACCCGATCGATTTTCGCTCGGATACCGTCACCCGGCCCGACGAGGCGATGCGCGAGGCGATGGCCGCCGCCGAGGTCGGGGACAACGTGATCGACGTCGACCCGACGATCAAGGCCCTCGAGGAGCGGGCGGCCGCGGTGCTGGGCATGCCGGCCGCGCTGTGGACGCCGAGCGGCACGATGGCCAACCTGATCGCGCTGAGCGTGCACCTGCAGCGGGGCGACCGGTTCCTCGCCCCGAAGGGGGCGCACGTGCTCACCAACGAGCTCGGCTCGGCGGCCTGGCTGGCCGGCGGCATGCCGGAGGCGCTGGAGCACGACGCGGGCCCCGGCCGTCCCACCCCGGAGACCCTCACCGCCGCGATCGGCCCCAGGATCGACACCTACTTCAGCCTCCGCACCACCCTGCTGTGCCTGGAGAACACGCACAACGCGGCGGGCGGCGCCATCATCCCGCCGCACGAGCACGCGCAGTTGCTCGCCACCGCACGGCAGGCGGGCCTGCGGGTCCACCTCGACGGGGCGCGCATCTGGCATGCCGCCGCCGCGCTCGGCCTGCCGCCCGCCGCCCTGACCGTCGGCGTGGACACCGTCTCGGCCTGTTTCAGCAAGGGACTCGGCGCCCCCGTCGGCTCGGTGGTCGCCGGCAGCGTCACCTTCGTCGAACGAGCCCGCCGCATGCGGCAGATGCTGGGCGGCGGTGTCCGCCAGGGCGGCGTGCTCGCCGCCGCCTGCCTGGTCGCGCTGGACCGCATCGGCGACCTCGAGGAGGACCACGAGAAGGCCCGGCGGCTGGCCGCGGGGCTCGCCGAAATCGGCTGGGACGTCAACACGCCCGAAACCAACATCGTGCTGGTGCGCGTGGCCGATCTCGAGGTGACGCTGAAGTCCCTGTGGGCTCAGGGCGTGCTGGCACTGCCGCTGGGCGGCCGGGTGCGCTTCATCGCCCATCGCGACCTCACCATGGCCGACATCGAAGACGCGCTGCGCCGGATCAAGGCAGGAGGCCACCCCTGAGCGGCGCGGTGACCAGGGCGGTCAGGGCAGGCGCTTGGGCGAGCTCTTCCCCTTGATGGCGCCGTAGGCGGCGGTACCGAGGAAGACGGCGCCGCCGATGATGGCGATCCACACGACGGCCTTGAGCAGGAAGCCGACCACCGATCCGATCACCATGATCGCCACCCAGGCGACGACGAGTGCCCCGACGATCTTCCAGAACATGGCATCCCTCCGGTTACCTCGCGGGCCGTTCGGCCCGCTGTGCACGAGGCTCCCACTTCCGGGCCCGTGAGGCTCGCGTTATGGCCAACGATCAGGGAAAAGCCGGGGTTCCCCCGGACCGTCCCCGCTCCAGCCAGCGGCCGAGCCGCCCGATCGCCTCTTCGATCTCGTCGCCGGCACCGGCGAAGGAGAACCGCACGAACTTGCCGCCGTCGACCGGGTCGAAGTCGACGCCGGGGGTGATCGCGACCCCGGTTTCGGCGAGCAGGCGCTGGCACCAGCTCAGGCTGTCGGTGGTGTGCGCGGACACGTCCACGTACGCGTAGAAGGCGCCGTCCACCGGGGCGATGTGGTCGAGGCCGATCCCGCGGAGCCCGTCGAGGATCAGGTCCCGGTTCGACCGGTAGTGCGCGACATGCCCGTCGAGCTCGGCGTAGGACTCGGGCCGGAAGGCGGCGACCGCGGCGTGCTGGGCGAGCGCGGGGGCGCAGATGTTCAGGTTGCCGGTCAGCACGTCCACCGCGCGGTGCAGGCGCCGCGGCACCAGCATCCAGCCCAGTCGCCAGCCGGTCATGGCGAAGTACTTGGAGAACGAGCCGAGCACCACCGACTCCGGCGAGCTCTGCCAGGCGCAGCCGAGCTCGGTGCCGTAGGAGATGCCGTGGTAGATCTCGTCGCTGATCAGCTGCACTCCGTGGGACGAGCACCAGCTCGCGATCGCGGCCAGTTCGCCGGGCGGCAGCACGGTGCCCGCCGGGTTCGTCGGGCTGGCCACGATCAGGCCGGAGATCGGCCCGAGGCTTTCCAGCAGTTCGACGGTCGGCTGGAAGCGGGTGCTTTCGTCCGTGGCGAACTCGACGACCTCGCAGCCCAGTGCGGTCAGCAGGTTCCGGTAGGCCGGGTAGCCGGGGCGGGCCATCGCGACCCGGGCGCCGGCATCGAAGGAGGACAGGAAGGCAAGCAGGAAGCCGCCGGAGGAACCGGTGGTCACGATGACGTCGTCCGGGCTGACGTCGAGTCCGTAGCGGTGGTCGTAGTGACCGGCGATCGCCTCGCGCAGTTCGGGAATGCCCAGCTGCACGGTGTAGCCGAGGTTCTGCTCGCGCAGGGCCCGTTCCGCGGCCTCCAGCACCGGCCGCGGTGCCCCCGCCGTCGGCTGACCCGCGGCCAGCGAGATCACGTCGCCGTGGGTGCGCTGCCGGGCCTGGGCCGCGGACAGCACCTCCATCACGTGGAACGGCGCGACCTCAGCGCGCCTTGCCGGACCGGGGAACGCCGCTGTGTCGACCATGACTTCCAGGTTAAGGCTGACGTGTCCCCTTACCGCCCCCATTCGGGGGGTAAGGCCGACCACACTGCGTTACCCGACCCGTTACCTGACCGCGCTGGCCGTCAGTAACCCACGTAGCCGCCGCCATGGGCCATGGACTTCAGACCGGGGTGATTGGCGAAGCTGCCGTAACGGCTGAGCGTGTAGCGCACCCCGGCGATGATGTTGTCGACCGGGTTGTAGATGTTGTCGTGCCCGGGCAGCTTGTAGGAGTTGAACGTCGAGTCGATGCACTGCATCAGGCCCTTGGACGGGTGACCCGCCTTCGCGTTGCTGTCCCAGAGGTTGATCGCGTTCGGGTTGCCGCCCGACTCCTTCTCGATGATCGTCCAGATCTTGTCGATGTCGGCGTCGGTCACCGGGATGCCCTGCGCCTGCATCTCCTTGATGGCTTCCTCGATCCACTGCCGCACGTTCCCCGGCGGCTGCGTGGTGGGCGGGCCGCCGCTCGAGCCCATCCCGCCGCCACCGCCGCCGTCGCCACCCCCGCCGTAACCGCCCCCACCACCGTGGTGTGAGCCGCCGCCACCACCGCCACCGCCGTACAGCCCGCCGGTGCTCTGCATGGCGGCCGGCGCGGTGCCGAGCGGGGGCACCGAGGAGTAGCCGCCGTCGACATCCTTCTGCACCAGCTGCATCACGCGCTGGATCTCCTGGTTCGCCGCGTTGAGCTTGCTTTCGATCTGGCTCTTCGCGTCGTCGGCGATCGCGGTGGTGTTCTGCAGGTTCTGCGCGATGATCGCCTCGGGCGTCTGCGCCGGCATCGTCGCGCCATCCCGGTGGGCGTTGACCGCGTCGATCTGGGCCTGCGCGGCGTCGGCGGCGGACTGCGCCTGCCGGTTCGCCGCGTCGATCTTGTTGTGCGCGTCGTCGTGGAGCTGCTGCACCTCTTTCTGGGTGCGGTCGAGGAAGGCCTGGAGGTTGCCGAGCTCGTTCGCCACCTCGTCGAGGTGGTCGTTCACCTTCTGCCCCGCGTCCCCGATCTTCTTCACGTAGTCGAAGAACGCGTCCGCCTGCGGCCCGGACCAGGTGCCGCCGCCGAGCGCCGCGGTCGCGTTGCGCAGCGCAACGGTGTGGTCCGCGGAATCCTTCGACGCCTGGCGGAACTGGTCCGCCACCCCCTGGATCGTCGAGGGGCGGACGTTTTCCACCTGCTTGGTCTTGGCTTCGACGTCGGGCCAGTTGGGTGGGAATTCGGCCGTGGCGCTCATGGTGTCCCCCAGATGTGAAGAAGAAGGCCGGTCAGACCTGCAGACTGCCGTCCTTGACGGTGAGACTGTCCTTCGCGGCCTCTTCGGTCTCGCGCAGCGCGCGGGCAGCCTCTCGCAACGCCCCGCCTGTCGACTTCATCAGCTCGGCGGCCGCGTCGAACTGGCCGTGCATCCGGTCCCGGAACGAGTGCAGCGTGGTCACCGCGGCCTCCGACGGATGTTCGCCGGGACGGTTGTCCGGATGCCTGATATCGCCGAACGGGTTCTGCCCGGCGATGCCGGTCATCTTGCTCTTGGCGTCCTTGAAGTGGTCGTGCAGCACCTCGACCTTGCCGGCCACGTGCTCCAGTGAGTCCGGATCGCTTTGCGCCACCCTCGTCATCCCCTTCGCCAAGCTCGCTCCGCCATTCCGACGCACCGCCCCCCACCGGCGGTTCCCGCCATTTCTAGCACCGCCGCGGTCAGACTTCTTCGAGCAATTCCCAGATCCGGTTCGCCAGCAACTGGTTGTCGGCGGGCGCCACGGTGACCCAGGCCTGGCCGTCGTTGTTGGGCGACACCTGCACCAGGTAGCGCCCGGCGTCGGTGTCGTGAAAGGCGATCACCCGGTCCGCCCGCCGGGTCACCCCGTCCCGGCCGGCACGTTCGACCCCGAACTGGCCGCGCGTGGTCATCCCCACCAGCATCCCGGCCAGCTCCTGTGCCTGCCAGAGCACCACTCCGCGGTCCGCCAGCGCCGTGACCAGGGCCTTCGGCTCGCCCTTCGCGGCCGCGTCGGCGTCGCGGACCACCGTATGGGGAGCGCTGACCGAGCGACCGATCCCGGCGGGCAGCTCACCGGCCACGGACACGGCCGACTCCGGCAGCGAAGTGTCGCGCGCCGGGATCAGCCACACCTCGTCGCGGTCGACGACGCCGAGCAGGGCCTGGCTGCCGGTGCTCACCGCGAGCCCCTTGATCTGGCGATCCGTCCAGACCCAGATGTCGATGGCGACCCTCGGACTGGCCAGCAGGTGCAGCTGGTCCATCAACTCCCCCGAGACGCGCTTGCCACGGGCGAGCCGCCGGTCGGCCAGCGATTCCCAGGCCTGCTCGACGAGGGCCCGCCGCTCGCTGTGCGTCCGGCCGGGGCTGGGCACGCGCAGCGCGGGATGCGCGGGCGGCAGCCGTTCGGCCTCCCACAGCACGTCGAATTCCAGGGTGGACAGCACGACGCTGTCGTTCGGCTCGTTCACGGTGGTCAGCGGTCTTCCGGCAGTTCCTTGTCCCCGATGAGGTCGGGTGAGACCTCGCGCGGATCGGTGAACAGGTCCTTGTCGTCGATGCCGTAGCGCCGGACGTGCGCGGCGTCCTCCTCGCCGTCCTGGGTGGCCGCCGGTTCGAGGATGGCCCGGGTGCGCTCCCGGCTCGGCGGTGCTGGGGCGGCCTTGCGTACCCGCTCGGCCTCCGCCTCCTCGGGCAGGTCGCCGACCGGCAACTGCCGGACGCGCTTGCCCGCCTGGTCGCCCTGCCTGCCCCGGCCGCGCCCGCCCTGGCGCTCGTTCTCGCCGCCGACCACGCCGCCCGCGCCCGCGGCGCCGATCGCCGGTACCGCTTCGGCGAGGCCGCCGACGCCGCCTGCGGCGCGGGTCGCGGTGAACCCGGGGCCGAGACCGGTGCTGGTCGGGTTGACCGGGGCGGACCCGACCACCTTGCCCTTGGCCAGCCCTTCGGCGCCCCCGCCGGTGCGGTGCAGGCCGTCGCCCGCTCCGCCGCCGGGCTGGCCGGAGTTCTGGCCGGAGTTCGCGCCGCCCCCGGGCTGCTGGCCCCAGGCGGCGTTCCCGCCGGACTGGCCCCAGGCGCCGGAACGTCCGCCCTCCGGACCGGCCCCGGTCGCCGTCCTGCCGTCCACCAGGCCGCTCGTACCACCCGGACCACCGCCCAGCGGTTCTCCGGTGACCGTCTGGGTCGGACCGGAGGTGGACCGGCTCCCGTCGTAGGCGTTCGACCGGCCGTATCCGGTGTTCGTGCCGCTGGTGGTGCTGGTCTCGTCGGTCGGCGCGGGCGCCGAACTGGGCAGCGTGACGTGCTGGGGGGCGGTCGAGGTGTCCGCACCGGCACGGCCCGCCACCGCGACCACGTCCGGTGGAGTCGGTGCGTCGTGCACCACGGACGCGGCCGGGGCGGACACCGGCGGGACGTGCACGGGTGCGGTCCGCACCGGCGTCACGGGTGCGCTCGCCGCCTGCGTCGGCGCGGTGTCCGGCCCCGAGGGCACCGATGGCACCTGCGGTGCCGGGGGTACGGGGGTAATCGGCGGGTCCGCCACCGCCGCGGCCGCACTGCCCGGCGCGGCCAGGTCCATCGTCTCCGGCGGCGCCGCCACCGGTTGCGACGAAGCCAGATAGTCGCCGGTGTCGTGGGCGTAGGCGTTGAGCGCGTCCACGGCCTGCGCGTTCGCCTCCAGGTTCGCCTTCACGGCCTTGGCGTGATCGGTTTCGAAGCCGAACAGGCTGAACAGGCCGTCGCTGGCGGAGAAACCGTCAGCGCCCTGCCGCAGCGCTTCGGGGTCGGGCAGCTTGTTCCTGGTCCGGTTGAACGCCTCGCCCTGCTGGAAGATCAGCTCGGCGGCCTGGGTGACCTTCTGGTTGGCCTCGCTGGAGAACCCGGCCTGCCCGGCGAGTACGGAACCGGCCTGCCCGCCCGCCTTGCTCTGCCACTCCACGCCGAGCGCGGCCAGCTGGCGGCGCAGCGTGGTGTCGGTCTCCCCGAGCGCGATCGCCACCTTCTTCAGCGCGGCGACCGCGTTGCCCATGCTGGCCGTGCCGCTGCCGCCCCGGAACTTCTCCACCTCCTGGGCGAGGGATTCCGGGTCGTAGCCGTCGAAACGCTGGTCGCGCAGCTTCTCGATCAGGGTCGTGATGTCGTAGCGGCTGCTGTCGAAGGTGATCACCGGAATGTCTCCAAGGTCTCGACGGCCATCTTCGCCACCGTGGTGGACATGTCGCAGAGCTGTTGCCGAGTGAAGGTGTTGCCGTCCGGCGCCGTCTCGGCCCGCAGCGTCTGGCCTTCGGCGACCCCCACCAGGGTTTCGCAGTCCGGCACGCCGCGGCTCGGCGCGTAGTGGATCAGCGCGGGGAAACCGGGCACGTTCACCGGCTCCCTGGTCATGCTCGCCTTGAAGTGGCCGCCTTCGATCCAGTCGTGCAGATCCGCGGTGGCGATCACTTCGAGGTAGTAGGTGTAGCTCGGCGTGGTGGCGTCGACGTCGAACGCGCAGGTGGGCCCGTCCCGGCGGGTGTCCTCCGGCAGCAGCCGGGGGATGCCGTTCTCCTTCAGCCGGTTCAGCTGCTCGGTGGTGAGCAGGCTGCACGGATCGACCCCCCGCACGGACACCTCGCGGGCGCGGGGCGGCAGGCCGGGGTCGCCGGAGCCCCTCGGCGAAGGTACCGAGCCGTCCGGGGCCCGGCCGTCCGTCGAGGTGCAGCCGCCGAGGGTGATCATCGCCAGCACCCCCGCGGTCAGTGCGCTAGTTCTGGTGGTCACGGCGGTCCCCGAAGGCCGTGATCTTCTCGTCCTCGCCGAGCTGGTAGGTGTCCGCCGCGGTGCGGAGCTGCCGGGCGAGGGCACGCAACTGCTGCAGGTAGTTCATCACCCGGCCCGCGTAGGAATCATCACCGCTGGCGATGAGGCGGTTCCAGGCGTCCGCCGCGGTGGCGCTCACCACGTCCCCGGCGGGCGCGTCGATGCTCAGTTCCAGCAGCAGCTGGTGGATCTTGTCGTCGAGCGCGTCGGCCTGATCGTTGATGATCCTGGCGACCTGGGCCACCTTGTCCGGCTCGACCTGGATGTCCATCGCCCCCGGAACGGAGGGGACGGTCGTGCTCAACGCGCTCACGGTGTTCTCTGCCATGCTGCGCACCCCCGGGTACGGACGGTAGCCGACCAGTTCCGTAAGCAGGCTACCAATGTGCGTGTGACAACGGGCTGAGTTTCGACGAGCCAGGACCAGAGGCGGTTCCCGCCGGTCGGCCACCGACTTAGCCGGGAACGGAGATCTCCCCCTGGACCGCGCGCAGCGCGATGTCCTTGCGGTGGTGCGAGCCCGCCAGGTGCACCTTGGCCACCCGCTCGTACGCCTGCTCGCGCGCGGCGCCCAGGTCGGGACCGGTGCCCACCACGGACAGCACCCGGCCGCCGTGCGACACGACGGCGCCGTCGTCCCGGCGGCGGGTACCGGCGTGCAGCACGCCTTCGGCCTCGGCGCCGGTGATGACGTCCCCGGCGCGCGGGACACCCGGGTAGCCGTCGGCGGCGACCACCACGGTGACCGCGGCGCCCGGATGCCATTCGAGCGGCGGCTGCCCGGCCAGCGTGCCGGTGGCCACCGCGTGCAGCAGCGTCGCCAGCGGACTGGCGAGCAGGGCCAGCACGACCTGGGTCTCCGGGTCGCCGAAGCGGCAGTTGAACTCGATCACCTGCGGGCCGTCCGCGGTGAGCACGAGCCCCGCGTACAGCAGGCCGTTGAACGGGGTCCCGCGGGCGGCGAGTTCGTCGACCACGGGCTGCACGATCTCGGCCACGATGCGTTCGGTCAGGCCCTCCGGCGCCCACGGCAGCGGGGCGTAGGCACCCATCCCGCCGGTGTTGGGCCCGGTGTCGCCGTCACCGACGCGCTTGAAGTCCTGCGCGGGCAGCAGCGGCCGCACCGTCCGGCCGTCCACCAGGCAGAACAGCGAGACCTCCGGACCCTCCAAAAAGGATTCCAGAAGCACCGCGTGCCCGCCGTCGAGCAGGGTCATCGCATGGGCGCGGGCCGTGTCGTAGTCCGAGGTCACCACCACGCCCTTGCCCGCGGCGAGGCCGTCGTCCTTGACCACCCAGGTGGGGCCGAACCGCGCCAGCGCCGCGTCGAGCCGCGCCGGGTTGTCCACGGTTTCGCTGTGTGCGGTGGCCACCTTCGCGGCCGCCATCACATCCTTCGCGAACGATTTGGAACCCTCGATCCGGGCGGCCGCGGCCGACGGCCCGAAACAGGGGATGCCCGCCTTGCGCACGGCGTCGGCGGCCCCGGCGACCAGCGGGACTTCGGGGCCGACCACCACGAGGTCCGCCCGCCAGCCGATGGCGAGCTCGGCGACCGCGGCGGGATCGCCCGCGTCGACGCCGAGCTGTTCGGCCACGCCCGCGATCCCGGCGTTGCCGGGCGCGCAGGCGAGCGCGGTCACCGCCGGGTCATGGGCGGCCGCGAGGACGAGGGCATGTTCACGGGCTCCGGACCCGACAACCAGGACACGCACGCCCCGAGCCTAACCGGGGGCGCATCGCACGTTCCGTTTACCCATCCGTCAGGATGCCGTCGATCCATTTTGTCGTGCCGGATGTCCGCGGGCGTGAGAGTGACTCGGACCGCGATTTCCTTCCCGACGAAGGTTGTCGATCGCCCGGACCCGACTGGTGGTGTTGATCCTGTCCAGCCTCGCCCTGCCCGTCCCGGTCGCGCCCGCGGCCCCCGCGTCCGGGGTCCTCCCCGTGGTCGTCGGTCACCGCGGTGCGCCGGGTCACCGTCCCGAACACACCCTCGGCTCCTACGAACTGGCGTTCCGGCAGGGGGTGAGCTGGGTGGACGTGGACCTGGTCCCGACCGCCGACGGGCATCTGGTGGCCCGGCACGAAAACGAGATCGGGGGGACCACCGACGTGGCCCGCCGTCCGGAGTTCCGCTCGCGGCGGACCACGAAGGTGGTCGACGGGGTCGAGCTGACCGGCTGGTTCACCGAGGACTTCACGCTCGAAGAGCTCAAGACGCTGCGGACGGTCGAGCGCATCCCGAAGCTGCGCCCCGACAACACCATCTACAACGGACGGTGGCCGGTCGTCACCTACCAGGAGGTGCTGGACCTGACCGTGCGGCTCGGCCGCGAGCTGAACCGCACCCTGGGCACCTATCCCGAGGTGAAGCACTCCACGTACTTCTCCTCGATCGGCAATCCGGTGGAGCCGAAACTGGTCGAGTTGCTGGAGCGCAACGGGCTCAACCGCGCGGACGCCCCCGTGGTGATCCAGTCGTTCGAGGTCGCCAATCTCCGTCAGCTCAGCGAACAGGTACTCGTTCCACTGCTCCAACTGACCTCTTCGGACGGTGCTCCCGCCGATTTCGCGGCAACCGGCGACGTGCGGACCTATGCCGACCTGGTCACCCCCGCGGGCTTGGCCGAGATCGCCGAGTATGCGGCCTACCTGGGGCCGGACAAGAACCAGGTGATTCCACGGGATCCGGACGGAAACCTGGCCGGCCCGGCCGCACTGGTGCACGACGCGCACGAAGCGGGCCTGCTGGTGATCCCCTACACCTTCCGCAACGAGAACTCGTTCCTGCCGGTCGAGTTCCGTTCGTCCGCCGATCCCGCCGCCTGGGGGAGCATCTTTTCCGAGGAGTCCGCCTTTCTCGCCACCGGTATCGACGGGCTGTTCGCCGACCAGCCCGACACGGCGTTGCTCGCCGTGACCGGTTCGTAGCGCGATCCGCGGATATCCGCTGTCGGCGAAAATCGGTAGCGTCCGCTTTTCCCGTTTCGATAACGTCAGCGGCGGGTCGAGGGGGGCGCGGGGGTGCACTTCTTCGGTCGCCGTCTGCTCTCACTTCCACGGAAACGGACCCGATGACTACCGCTGAACCCGAGAAGCTCCACCCTGCCGGTTCGGACAAGCTCGACGCCGCCGTGCTCAAGGTCGCCGGCGTGGTCGTGCTCGGCGCGGTGATGGCCATTTTGGACACCACGGTCGTGAACGTCGCGCTGCAGGCGCTGATCCTCCAGTTCACGACCTCGTTCGACACCATCCAGTGGGTGGTCACCGGCTACATGCTGGCGCTGGCCACGGTGATCCCGGTCACCGGCTGGGCCTGCGACCGCTTCGGCACGAAACGCCTGTACCTGCTGTCCATCGTGCTGTTCCTGGTCGGTTCGATGCTCGCCGGAATGGCGTGGAACATCGAGTCCCTCATCGCGTTCCGCGTGGTACAGGGCCTCGGTGGCGGCATGCTGGTCCCCGCCGGGATGACGATCATGACGAAGGCGGCGGGGCCGCACCGCGTCGGGCGCGTGATGGCCGTGCTCGGGGTGCCGATGCTGCTCGGCCCGATCGGCGGGCCGATCCTCGGCGGTTACCTGGTCGACGCGGTGAGCTGGCGCTGGATCTTCTACATCAACGTGCCGCTCGGGCTGGTGGCGCTGCTGACCGCTTGGCGCGTGCTGCCGAAGGACGAGCCGCGGCCCACCGAGCGGCTGGATCTGCCGGGCATGCTCATGCTGTCGCCCGGCCTGGCGCTGCTGATCTTCGGGGTGTCCCGGATCCCGCAGGAGGGCGGGGTCGGCTCGGTCAGCGTGTGGCTGCCCGCGCTGATCGGGCTCGTGCTGATGGCCTCCTTCGTGATCAGGGCGACCAGGGTGGCGAACCCGCTGGTGGACCTGAAGTTGTTCGCCGACCGCACCTTCACCATCGCGATGATCACGATGAGCCTGTTCATGGTGGCCTTCCTCGGCGCGATGCTGGTGCTGCCCACCTACTTCCAGTTGGTGCGCGGCGAATCGGCGTTGCACGCCGGTCTGCTGCTCGCCCCGCAGGGGCTCGGCGCGATGCTCACCATGCCCGTCGCGGGGCGACTGGTCGACCGGATCGGCGCACGCAAGGTCGTGCTGCCCGGGCTGGTGCTGATCGTCGCCGGGGTGGCGGTGTTCACCGCGGTCGGCGCGAACACCTCCTACCCGCTGCTGGTGGCCGGGTTGTTCGTGATGGGCCTCGGCATGGGCTGCACGATGATGCCGATCAACACGGCGGCCCTGCAGACGCTGACCCAGCGTTCGGTCGCGAGGGCGTCGACCGCGATGAACATCGTGCAGCAGACCGCGGGCGCGATCGGGTCCGCGGTGATGTCGATCATTCTGGCGAGCCTGCTGGCGGGGAAGTTCGGCGTGCCGACCAATCAGGGGCAGCTGGCCGCGACCGTGGCACTGGGGAACCCCCAGAGCCACGACGCTGCGGCGACGCTCGCGTCCGGCGCGTTCGCGTCGACCTTCCTGTGGGCGCTGGTGCTGATGGCGGTGTGCTTCGTCCCGGCGCTGTTCCTGCCCAAGCGGCCGCCGGTGCACGCCGAGGCCCGCGAGGCGGCCCCGGTCCACGTGTAGCCGCGCTCGTCCCCTGCCGAAGGCCCCCGTTACCGCCGCGTGACGGGGGCTTTTCTTCGTTCCGGGCCCCTTGACCTGCTGTTCCGGCCGGGCTACTTTCTGCGGACCCGCAATGGAACAATTGCAGACCTTTGGGGTAGCGATGGATGAAGACAGCGCTCGCCTGCACCAACTCGGTTACGCACAGGAACTCAGACGCACCATGTCGGCGTTCTCCAACTTCGCCGTCTCGTTCACCATCATTTCGATCCTGTCGGGCTGCCTGACGCTCTACGGCTTCGGGCTCAAGACCGGCGGCCCGGCCGCCATGATCTGGGGCTGGCCCCTGGTCGGCGTGTTCGTCATCCTGGTCGGGCTCGGCATGGCCGAGGTCTGCTCCAGCTATCCGACCGCGGGCGGGCTCTACTACTGGGCCGCCAAGCTCGCGCCCTCCGGCGGGGCGGCCTGGTCGTGGTTCACCGGCTGGTTCAACCTGATCGGGCAGGTCGCGGTCACCGCGGGCATCGACTTCGGCGCCGCGCTGTTCCTCAACGCCTTCCTCGACCTGCAGTTCGGTTTCGCCGCCACGCCCGGCCACACGATCCTGCTGCTGGCGATCATCCTCGCCGTGCACGGGCTGCTGAACACCTTCGGTGTGCGCCTGGTGGCCGTGCTCAACGGAGTCAGCGTGTGGTGGCACCTGCTCGGCGTGCTGGTGATCGTCGGGGCGCTGGTGTTCCTCCCGGCCAAGCACCAGTCCGCGTCCTTCGTGTTCGGTCACTTCGTGAACGAAACCGGCTGGGGTTCGGTGCCCTATGTCTTCGCGCTCGGCCTGCTCGTCGCCCAGTACACGTTGACCGGGTACGACGCCTCGGCGCACATGACGGAGGAGACCAAGAACGCCTCGACCGCGGGCCCGCGCGGAATCGTGAACTCCATCCTGGTGTCCCTGGTGGCGGGCTGGGTGCTGCTGATCGGCCTCACCTTCGCGATCCAGGACTACGACGGCGCGGTCAACACCGAAACCCAGGTGCCGCCGGCGCAGATCTTCATCGACGCGGCCGGTGCGACCACCGGCAAGTTCCTGCTGCTCATCGCGATCGGCGCGCAGTTGTTCTGCGGGATGGCCTCGGTTACCGCCAACTCCCGGATGATCTACGCCTTCGCCCGGGACGGCGCGATTCCCGGATCCGGCTGGTGGCACCGGATCAACAAGCGCACCCGCACGCCCACCAACTCGGTGTGGTTCGCCGCCGTGGGCGCACTGCTCCTCGCCCTGCCCTACCTGTGGAGCGCGACCGCCTACGCCGCCGTCACCTCCATCGCCACCGTCGGCCTGTACGTCGCCTACGTGATCCCGGTGTTCCTGCGCGTCCGCAAGGGCGACGCCTTCGAACGCGGACCGTGGCACCTCGGCCGCTGGGGCAGGCCGATCGGCATCGTCGCCACGGTGTGGGTGGTGCTGATCTTCGTCCTGTTCATGCTGCCGCAGGCCTCCCCGGTCACGGTCGCGAACTTCAACTACACGCCGGTCGCGTTCCTGGTGGTGCTCGGCGGGGCGACGCTGTGGTGGGTGCTTTCGGCCCGGAAGTGGTTCACCGGTCCCAAGGTGCAGGGCACGGCGGAGGAGCTCGAAGCGGTCGAGGAGGATCTCCGGGCGGTGTGATCGCGCCCGCTGCACCAGGATCGGGGCATGGAGCAGCTGACCCTGATGGTGGTGCTGGGCTGCGCGCTCGGTCTCACCGCGCTGGCCCGCCGGTTCAACCTGTCGGCGCCACTGCTGATCGTGGTGGTGGCGCTGGCGGTGTCCTTCGTGCCCGGTGTGCCGCGCATCGAGCTCGACCCGGAACTGATCCTCACCCTGGTGCTGCCGCCGCTGCTCTACTCGACGGCGCTGAACAGTTCGTTCGAACAGTTCCGCGCGGTGATCAGACCGATCGTCGCGCTCGGGGTGATCCTGGTCGTGGTCACCGCGGTGGTGGTCGGGCTGGTCGCCCATCTGCTGCTGCCGCAGCTCCCGCTCGCCTCGGCGATGGTGCTGGGCGCGGTGGTCGCACCGCCGGACGCGGTGGCGGCGGTCGCGGTGGGCCGAAGGCTCGGCCTCCCGCGCCGTCTCACCACCGTGCTCACCGGCGAGAGCCTGGTGAACGACGCGGCGGCGCTGACGCTGTACCGCATCGCGCTGGCCGCGGTGCTGGGCACGGCCGGATCGATCGGGCACGGGTTCCTGATCTTCGCGGTGGCCGCCGTGGCCGGAATCGGGGTCGGCCTGCTCTCCGGAATCGTGATCGGCTACCTCCGCCGCAGGCTCGACGATCCGCTGATGGAGTCGGTGTTCGGCATCATCGTGCCGTTCGCCGTCTACGTCGTCGCCGAGCAGGTGCACCCCTTCTCGCCGGACTTCAGCGGGTCCGGGGTGCTCGCGGTCGTGACCGCCGGGCTCTACCTGGGCAACCATTCCCTGCATGCCGGGTCCGCGACGCGCATACAGGACTCGTCGATCTGGGCGACGCTGGACGTGCTGCTGGAAACGCTGGTGTTCGCGCTGATGGGCCTGCAACTGCCGTTCGTGGTGGAAAACCTGCGCGCCTCCCCCTCGGACAACGCGACGCTGCTGCTCATCGCGCTCGCCCTGCTGGGCGTGACGATCGGGGTCCGCATTCCGTACGTGTTCCTCACCGGGGCGCTGCCGCAGGCGCTGCGGCTGTTCGGCCGCGAGCCCACCCGGTCGTCCTGGCGCTACTTCCTGGTGCTGTCGTGGACGGGTATGCGGGGGGTGGTCACGCTGGCCGCGGCGACCGGTGTGCCGCTGGTGACGCACACCGGCCAGCCGTTCCCGGGACGGGCGGAGATCCAGCTGTTCGCCTTCTTCGTCGCGATCGGCACCCTGCTCGTGCAGGGGCTGACCCTGCCTTCGCTGATCCGGCGGCTGCACGTGTCGAGTGAGGCGGAGGCCGAGCGGGACGAGGCCGAGGAGCTGGCGGCCCGGGAGGCCGCGATGCACGCGGCGCTGAAACGACTCGACGAGCTGATGCCCGAACTGCTGGCCAAAGTGGACATATCGCCGGAACGTGCCGAGCGGCTCGCGCTGCGCCTGCGGGGGCTCGTGGAATCGCGGTACCAGGGTGCGGTGGCCGCCATCTCCCTGTCCGCCGAGGAGCGCGAGACGAGCCCGCACACGGCGTTCTTCGAAGCCCGCCGCCAACTCCTGCTGTCCCAGCGTGAGGCCGTCCTCCGCTGCCGGGAACAGGGCAAACTGGACGACGACGTGCTCCGCAAGGTGTTGCGGGAACTCGACCTCGAAGAGCTTGCCCTGTCCGACACGCTCACGTCACGCGTGAGCTGAATTCAACTCACCGAGCAGCTTCCAGGTGCGCCGCTGGTCGGCCTCCCCGGCCAGGTCGGTGGAGGTGAGCACGACCTCGGTCGCGCCCGCGTCGAAGTAGCGCCGGATCCCGTCGGCGACCGTCTCCTCGTCGCCGATCAGGGCGAGCTCGGCCGCCCGCGTCGCGCCCTCCAGTTCGATCACGCGGCGGTACGAGGGCACCCGCTCGTAGAAGGCCAGTTCCTGCACGGCCTTTTCGCGCACGGCCGCCACTTCGGAGGTCACCACCCCGGGCACGAACGCGACCACCCGCGGTGGTTTCGGCGCGGCCTTGGTGAGCGCGGGCACGATGTGTTCGCCCAGTGCCCTCGGCCCGGCCAGATACGGCAGCGCGCCGTCGGCGAGTTCACCGGTGACGCGCAGCGCCTGCGGCCCCATCGCGGCGACCAGCACCGGCACCGGCGGCCGCGCGCCCGGCAGCGAGACCGGCATGACCGGGGTGGCGGTCAGCAACTCGCCGCGGAAGTCGGCCGTGCCGGTCTCCAGCAGGGTTCGCAGCGCGGTCAGGAACTCGCGCAGCATGGCGATCGGCCGGGCGAACGGGATGCCGAGCGAGTCGTCGGCCGTGAACTTCGAGCCCAGCGCGAGACCGAGGTGGTAGCGGCCGTGCGTGGCGGCCTGCGTGGTCTGGGCCTGGGCGGCGACCAGGAGCGGATGGCGGCCGAAGATCGGGATGGCGGAGGTGCCGACGGTCAGCCCGGGCACCTCGCGTCCGACCACGGCTGCGAGCCCGGGCGAGTCGTAGTTCATGCGTTGCCCGAACCAGGCCGACCGCACGCCCAGTTCGGCTGCTTGCCGGGCCTGGGCGACCATGTCGTCCACGTAGTTGTCGGTTTCCGCGGTGGCGAACGAGACCCCAATGCTCATGCTGTGGCGAACACCTCGTCGAGGGGCGGGATTCCCGTTCCACCGATTGGGAGGGTTCGCGCGCGGCCGCGGCGGCCGTCATTTTTGGGGCGTCATCCGTCGAGCACCCGCACAGGAGCACACCATGTCACTGACCGACGTCATCGAAGGAACCCGTCAGGCCGCCGCCGCGGATCCCGCCAAGGCCGCGGTGTCCTTCAGCGTGGACAACGCGCTGGTGCCCGGAACGGCGACCGTGGTGGACGTCCGGGTGCGCGACCACTCGTTCTCGGTGGACGAGCCGACCGGTCTCGGCGGCACGGACAAGGCGGCGAACCCGGTGGAGTACGCGCTCGCCGCGCTCGGCTCCTGCCAGGTCATCACCTACCAGTTCTGGGCGGCCAAGCTCGGCATTCCGCTCGAGTCGGTCAAGGTGACCGTCGACGGCGACCTGGACCTGCACGGGTTCTTCGGGTTCTCCGAGACCACCCGGCCCGGCTTCACCGACGTCCGCGTCACCGTCGAACTCGGCGGCCCGGCGGACGCGGAGCGCTACGAGGAACTCAAGCGGCAGGTCGACCAGCACTGCCCGGTGCTGGACCTGTTCCGCAACCCGACCCCGATCTCGACCACCCTCGCCTGAGGCCTATCCCCCGGCGATGCCGGGTCACACGAACTGGTGCCGGACGATCGTCTGGTCCCGTCCCGGGCCGACGCCGATGGCGGAAATGCGGGCGCCGGAGAGCTCCTCGAGGCGTTCCACGTACGCACGGGCGTTGGCGGGCAGATCGTCGAAGCTGCGGCAGTCGGACAGGTCCTCCCACCAGCCGGGCAGCTCCTCGTAGATCGGCTTCGCGTGGTGCACGTCGGTCTGGGTCATCGGCATGTCGTCGGTGCGCACGCCGTCGACCTCGTAGCCCACGCAGACCGGCACCTTGTCCAGCCCGGAGAGCACGTCGAGCTTGGTGAGGAAGAAGTCCGTGATCCCGTTGACCCGCGCCGCGTACCGGGCGATCACCGCGTCGAACCAGCCGGTGCGGCGGGACCGCCCGGTGGTCACGCCGAACTCGCCGCCCGCCTTGCGGAGGTGCTCGCCCATCTCGTCGGTCAGCTCCGTCGGGAACGGACCCGAGCCGACGCGCGTGGTGTAGGCCTTGAGGATGCCCAGGACGGTGGTGATCCGGCCGGGGCCGATGCCCGAGCCCGAGCTCGCCCCGCCCGAGGTGGGGTTCGACGACGTCACGAACGGGTAGGTGCCGTGGTCGACGTCGAGCAGCGTGCCCTGCGAGCCCTCCAGCAGGACCGTCTCGCCGGCTTCGAGGGCCTGGTTGAGCTTGAGCCGGGTGTCGGCGATGCGGTGCGCGAACTTCTCACCGGCGGCCAGCACCTCGTCGGCGACCTGGTCGGCGTTGAGCGCCTTGCGGTTGTAGACCTTGACCAGCACCTGGTTCTTGAACTCGAGGGCGGCTTCGACCTTCTGCCGGAAGATCTTTTCGTCCAGCAGGTCCTGCACGCGGACCCCGACGCGCGCCACCTTGTCCTGGTAGCAGGGGCCGATCCCGCGCCCGGTGGTGCCGATCCTGCGGCTGCCGAGGTAGCGCTCGGTGACTTTGTCGATGGCCACGTGGTACGGCATGATCAGGTGCGCGTCGGCCGAGATCAGCAGGCGCGAGGTGTCCACGCCGCGCTTCTCGAGTCCGTCGAGCTCCTCGAGCAGGACGCCCGGGTCCACCACCACGCCGTTGCCGATCACGTTGGTGACCCCGGGGGTGAGGATGCCCGAGGGGATGAGGTGCAGGGCGAAGTTTTCGCCATTCGGCAACACGACCGTGTGGCCCGCGTTGTTGCCACCCTGATAACGGACGACCCACTGGACACGGTCGCCGAGCAGGTCGGTGGCCTTGCCCTTGCCTTCGTCGCCCCACTGGGCACCGATGAGCACGATGGCCGGCATGTGACACTCCTGGTATTCGGCGAGTAGCTAGGGTGCGGGTGCCCCGGCGGGACACGGCGCAATGCCGGTGCATGAGCGTAACGGAGGACCGCGGAGTGCGGGGACAGGTACTGGTTTGCGGGGAGTCGGCCCCGTCACTGCCCGAGGTGGCCGGGCTGGCGGTGCACCGGATCGGGGCGCGCCCCGGCAAGGCCGAGGTGGACCCACTGCTGGACACCGAGACGCTGGTCGTCGCGGGTACCGACGCGGATCTTGCCGCGGTGGTGGTTCGCTTGTTGCGTAAGGAGAAACTCGGTTCCGTCCGGGTCGGTTTCGTGCCATCGGACCCGGGGTCCGCGGTGGCGGCGCTGTGGGGGCTGCCGACCGATCCGGCGCGTGCGCTGGCACTGGTGACGCGGGGCGAAGTGGACCCGGTGCCGCTCATCCGCGACGACTCCGGCGGCGTTTTAGTGGGAAGAGGCACATTCGGCGCGATCCGGGGGGTCGCATACTGTGACGATCAGGTCGCTTTGCGTGGTCCTGCTCGCTCCGTCGAGGTGACACCGGATGGCGACGGTGGACCGGGGCTCGTGGTTCGGGTCGAGAAGGGGCTGCTGTTCAAGCGGCCGGTCACCTTCACCGGTCGCGCCTTCCAGATCGGCTGCCTGCCCACGCGCCCGCAGTCCGACGGCGTGCCCTTCCCGCGCGCCATCACGCGCTGGACCTGGTACCGGCACACGGAGGATCTGCGCTTGATCCGCGGGCTCGGTTGACGGTGCCCTCGCTGCTCCTCAAGGAGGGCGGTCAGCGGACCCTGGCGAGGATCTCCGGGGCCTGCCGGAGGCGCTGAACGCCGCCGATGGTGAACTCGGTGAGCAGGTCGATGATCGCCTCGGGTTCGGGCGGATCGCCCTCCCAGGCCAGGTCGACCAGCGCTTCGGTCATCGCGAAGCACATCGCGACCAGTGCCCGGTCGGCGCGGCCGGACTCGATGCCGTGTTCGTTCCAGCGCCGCCTGCTGGCCGCCGTGTAGATCTCCGCGAGCCGGGTCCGGAGCCGGTTGAGGGCGGGGTTGCCCGCCCGTTCGGCCTGCTTGAGCACGACCAGCGCGTCCGGGTACTCGGCGGCGAGCGTGACCAGGGCCGAGAATCCGGCGCGGGCCCAGGTCGGCAGGTCGAGATCGGGACCGTCCTCGCCCAGTTCGGCGATGTGCCGGTAGACGAGTTCCTCCACGTCCGCCACCGTCCGCTCGAACAGCACGGTCTTGTCGTCGAAGAGGTCGTAGACGGCCTGGCGAGTCACTCCCGCGCAACGTGCGACCTGTTCGATCGTTGCTCCCTGCACACCGTGGGTGGCGAACACGTGGCGGGCCGCGACGAGCACCAGCGCGCGCTGCTCGTCGAGCGGCAGCTTGCGCGGCCGCCCCCGGCCCCGCTTACCGGGGGTTGACATGGCGTCACCCTACCTGGATCCTTTTTTCGACACTGTTGTCGAAAATTAGCTCAAAGGGGAGCGGAGAGGCGTCTCATGCGTCGATGGCGGTTCTTGGCGATCTTCACGTCTGTCCTCGGGGCGGTCTCGCTGGCGGTCACCGCGCCCGCGGGTGCCGCCGACTTCTACGATCCGCCCTCTCCGCTACCCGCCGGGAGCAGTGGCGACGTCATCCGTCACCAGCCCACCCAGTTCTTCCTCGACCCGGCCAAGCTCATCCCAGCCCCGGCGAGCGCGCAGCGGATCATGTACCGCAGCACCGACGAACACGGCGCACCCATCGCGGTGACCGGCACCGTGCTCACCCCCACCGCCGCCTGGACCGGTCCGGGGGCACGCCCGATCATCAGCTACGCGGCGGGCACCCAGGGGCTCGGCGACCAGTGCGCGCCGTCGAAGGCGATGGCCGCCGGGCTGGAGTACGAGGGGCCCTTCATCGCGGGCCTGCTTTCCCGCGGCTACGGCATCGTGATCACCGACTACGAGGGTCTCGGCACGCCGGGCCTGCACACCTACGTCAACCGCAAGGCCGAGGGCTACGCGGTGCTCGATGCGATCCGCGCGGCGCAGCGGCTGCCGGAGGCCGGGCTTCCCGCGGACGGTCCAGTCGGCATCTCCGGGTACTCGCAGGGCGGCGGCGCCTCGGCCGCGGCCGCCGAACTGCAGCCCGCGTACGCGCCGGAGCTGAAGCTGAAGGGCGCCTACGCCGGTGCCGTCCCCGCCGACCTCGGCGCGGTGGCCGCCCTCGGCGACGGAAGCTACGCGGTCGGCTTCACCCTGTTCGCGGTGGCGAGCATGAACTACTCCTACCCGGAGCTGAACGTGCCCGCGCTGCTCAACGACAAGGGCAAGCAGGTGCTGCAGGCGGTCGCGACGGAATGCACCGCGGACGCCCTGCTCAAGCACGCCTTCACCCGCACCGCGGACCTGACCGCGGACGGCAGGCCGCTCACCGCCTACCTCGGCGAGGAGCCGTTCGCCTCGGCGCTGCGGGAGCAGCGCATCGGACTGACCCCGCCGAAGGTGCCGATGCTGGTGGCGCACAGCTCGGCCGACGACATCGTGCCGTTCGACCAGGGCCGTGCGATGGCTCGGGCCTGGTGCGCCGAGGGGGCGACGGTCCAGTTCGACACCCTCTCCGTGCCCACCCACATCGGAGGGGCGGTCGCCGGGGCCCCGCTCGCGTTCAGCTGGCTGGACCAGCTGTTCCAGGGGCAAGCCGTACCCAGCAACTGCGGCTCGTTCTAGACGTGCCATGCCGTGAAGGGTCCTTTCACAGTCGAAGCGACTGTGAAGGGACCCTTCACGGCAAGCGCTCAGGCCAGGCCGGTCGCTTTGGCCGCGGCGGGGTCGGAGTCGACGAGGAAGGTGCGGCAACGCTCGTACTCCTCGGTTTCCCCGATCCGGCCCGCCGCCTTGGCCAGCGTGGCGAGCGCCCGCAGGAAACCCTGGTTCGGGCGGTGCTCCCAGGGGATCGGCCCGAAGCCCTTCCAGCCGTTGCGGCGAAGCTGGTCGAGCCCCCGGTGATAGCCGGTGCGGGCGTAGGCGTACGCGGCGACCAGTTCACCCGCCTCCAGCGAGCGCTCGGCCAGGGCCGCCCACGCTTCGCTGAAGTCCGGATGCTCCGCGGCGACCTCCGCCGGATCCGTTCCGGCGTCGAGGGCGGCCTGCGCGTCGGTGCGTTCGGGGAGCCGGGTCGGCTCGGGGCCCAGCAGGTTGGCGTGCGTCATACCCGCCATCCTGCCGGATCGTTCAGAGGAACAAGCTGGTGAGCACCCCGCTGCCGAGCAGCACGAGCGCGGCGACCAGGACAGCGGCGACCATTCGTTTCGGCATCATCGGCGCACACACTGCCGTCTCGTCCCCGGCCGGGGCAAATTCTTCACACCTCAGGGTGAACCCTGGTTTTCCTCCCACCTCGTCCCGATCGTGACCGGGAACCGCCATGATGAGCCCATGACGCAGGCGATCCAGGGGGACGTCGTCGTTCCGGGAAATCCCGTGGCGAAGACCAAACTCTTCTTCAAGCTGTACTGGCACCGTGGCGCGCCCGGGCAACCGACACCGCCCTGGGTGCTCCGGTTCGCCTACGGCATGTGGCTGGTCGCGTTCACGTTCAAGGTGCTCGGCTCGTCCTGGGACGTGTCATGGCACTTCAAGTTCATCCGCGACGACTTCGCACCACCGCACCTGATCAACACCGTGGGCACCGGCATCGTGATCGTGCTGGTGATGATCCACACCTATACCGGGCTCGGCTGCGACCGGCGCTCCCTGCGGCTCATGCAGTGGGGGCTGGGCCTGTTCCTCATCGCGGCGCCGCTGGACGTGATCAACCACCGGATCAACGGACTCGACCTGACCTCCTGGAGCCCCACCCACCTGCTGCTGTACTTCGGCACCGCGGTGATGCTCGCCGGCGTGATCGACGGCTGGGTCAAGCTCGCCGAGCCCGGCAGGCTGCGCACCCTCGTGCTCACCGGGCTCTGGGCGTTCTTCCTGGAGAACATGTTCTTCCCCAATGAGCAGCAGGAGTACGGCATCCTCGGGCTCCGTGCATGGGAGCGGGGCGCGCCGGAGGCGGAACCGTCGCTGCTGAGCTTCGCCGCCCAGCAGATCGGGCATCCGGTGGACCGCGCCGCGGTGCTGCACTTCACCATGCCGATCCCGGACTGGGTGTACCCGCTGTGGGGCATCGGGATGTCGGCGCTGGTGCTGCTGGTGGTCCGGCGCACGGTGGGCCAGAAATGGTCCGCGACGGTGGTGGCCGGGGCCTACGTCGCCTACCGCGCGTTGATCTGGCCGCTGCTCGTGGTGAGCACCTTCCCCGCCTCCGCGATCCCGTTCTACCTGGTGTTCGTCGGGTTCGCGGTGGACCTCGGTGCCCGGTTCGGCCGGACGACGCCCGGCCGCGCGGCGCTGACCGGGCTGCTGGTGACCGGCCTGGGCTACGGCGCGTTGTGGCTTCAGGCGCATCTGCGGCCCTGGCTGCTCGGCGACGCGCACACGGAATCGGCGCCGCCCGCCGCCTACTGGACGGCGCTGGTCGTGCTCCTCGCCGTGCCCGCACTGTGGTGGGTGGGCCGGCGGAGGGTGAACGGCAAGGAGGGCCACCGGCTCGGCGCGTGAGCGCCGGCCGGCGGCCCTCCCCGGGGGTCAGCTCAGCTTCGTACCGGCCGACTTCAGTGCCTTGGCGGCCTCGACGACGCGTTCCGCCATCGACACCTCGGCCTTCTTCAGGTAGCTGCGCGGGTCGTAGGTCTTCTTGTTGCCGACCTCGCCGTCGATCTTCAGCACCCCGTCGTAGTTCTTGAAGAAGTGGTCCGCGATCGGCCGGGAGAACGCGTACTGGGTGTCGGTGTCGACGTTCATCTTGATCACGCCGTAGGACACCGCCTCGTGGATCTCCTCGAGCAGTGAGCCCGAACCGCCGTGGAACACCAGCTCGAACGGCTTCGAACCGGCGGGCAGGCCCAGCTTCTCGGCCGCGACCGCCTGGCCCCGCTTGAGCACGTCCGGGCGCAGCTGCACGGCACCCGGCTTGTACGCGCCGTGCACGTTGCCGAAGGTCGCGGCGAGGAGGTAGCGGCCCTTCTCGCCCGAGCCGAGCGCGTCCACCGTCTTCACGAAGTCGCCCTCGGCGGTGTACAGCTTCTCGTTGATCTCGTTCGAGACGCCGTCCTCCTCACCGCCGACGACGCCGATCTCGACCTCGAGGATGATCTTGGCCGCGGAGGCCTTCTCCAGCAGCTCGGCCGCGATCTTGAGGTTCTCGTCGAGGTCGATCGCCGAGCCGTCCCACATGTGCGACTGGAACAGCGGGTTCTGGCCCCGGTTCACCCGTTCCTGGGAGATCGCGATCAGCGGGTTGACGTAACCGTCCAGCTTGTCCTTCGGGCAGTGGTCGGTGTGCAGTGCCACGTTGATCGGGTACTTCTCGGCCACCACGTGTGCGAATTCGGCGAGTGCGACCGCACCGGTCACCATGTCCTTGACCCTGGTGCCGGAGGCGAATTCGGCACCGCCGGTGGACACCTGGATGATCCCGTCGCTTTCCGCCTCGGCGAAACCGCGCAGAGCGGCGTTGAGGGTCTCCGACGAGGTCACGTTGATGGCCGGGTAAGCGAACTCGCCTCCCTTGGCCCGGTCCAGCATCTCGGCATAGACCTCGGGGGTGGCGATGGGCATCGTTGGTCCTCCTAGCAGGTGGTTCGCCTTCCTTGCCCGAATCGTACGAGGTCCTGACTCAGACCTCTATGAGAGCAATCCCTCGGAGATCGCTCGGTAGGCCGCGCGCGGGTCGGGGCCGAGCGCCTGGACGCAGACGTGGTCCGCGCCCGCTTCGAGGTGCGCGCGGATCCCGTCGGCGATGACCGCCCCGCTGCCGTGCAGTACGAGCGCGTCGATGAGCGCATCGCTCCCGCCGTCCGCGAGATCCTCGTCCGACCAGCCGATCCGGCGGAGGTTGGAGACGTAGTTCGCGAGACCGAAATACGGGTTCTGCACCCTGGGGCGGCCGATCGCGCGGCCCTGTTCGGGATCGTCGCTGAGCACGACCTTGTGTTCCGGCGCCAGCAGCTTGCCTTCGCCGAGGATGTCGCGGGCCATCCGGGTGTGTTCGGGGGTCACCAGGTACGGGTGAGCGCCGGCGGCGCGCTCGGCGGCGAGCTTGAGCACCTTGGGGCCGAGTGCCGCGAGCACGCGGTCCTCGACCGGTACGCCCGCCTCGTCGAGCTGGTCGAGGTATTCGACGATCTTCTCGTAGGGCTTCTGGTAGGTCTGCGTGTGCTCGCGGTGCCCGATGCCGACGCCGAGCAGGAACCGGCCCGGATGCCGCGCCACGATGCGGTGGTACGACCGGGCGACCGTTGCCGCGTCGTCGGCCCACATGTTGACGATGCCGGTGGCCACCACGATCCGCTCGGTCGCGTCGAGCAGCGTGTCGACCGCTTCGAGTCGCCCGTTCGGGGAACCGCCGATCCAGATCGCGCCGTACCCGAGACTTTCCAGTTCCTTGGCGAGGTTCGCGTCGAGGGCCGATTCGTGCGCCCACACCCCGAGGGTGCCGAGTTCGTTCGTCATGTCCCGCACAACCGGCGCCCTCCGGCGTTTCATTCCACGGTCCGGAAGCTGTCGCCCGTCCCGGCTAACGTCCGGGGTATGACGAGAATCGGTAGCAGTGAGCTGGATGTGTACGGGTTGAACCTCGGCGGCAACGTCTTCGGCTGGACCGCCGACGAGACGCAGTCCTTCGCCGTGCTGGACGCCTACGTCGCGGCCGGGGGCAACTTCATCGACACCGCGGACTCCTACACGGCCTGGGTGCCGGGAAATTCGGGCGGTGAGTCCGAAACCGTCATCGGGAACTGGCTTTCCCGGCGCGGGCGCCGGGACGATGTGGTGATCGCGACGAAGGTGGGCAGCTGGGCCCGGCGTCCCGGACTGTCCGCGAAGAACATCCGCGAAGCCGCCGAGGATTCGTTGCGCCGTCTGAAGACCGAGTACATCGACCTCTACTACGCGCACCGCGATTTCCCCGACGTTCCGCTGGAGGAAACGCTCGGTGCGTTCGACGAACTGGTGCGGGCGGGGAAGGTCCGCTGTCTCGGGGCGTCGAACTACACCCCCGAGCGGCTGGCGGAAGCACTGTCCATTTCGGAGCAGGAGGGCTTCGCCCGGTACGTCGCCGTGCAACCGCACTACAACCTCGTGGAGCGGGCCTACGAGCGGGACCTGGCGCCGTTGGTGGCGCAGGAGGGGTTGTCCACCATGCCGTATTACGCGCTGGCGAGGGGCTTTCTCACCGGCAAGTACCGCTCCCGTGAGGCCGGCGGCAGCAGCCCGCGGGCCGGAGGCGCGACGGCCTACCTGGACCACCGGGGCGAGCGGGTGCTGGAGGCGCTCGACGACATCTCGGCCGCCCACGGCACGACCCCGGCCGCCGTCGCGCTTGCCTGGCTCGCGGCCCAGCCGACGGTTGCCGCGCCGATCGTCAGCGCGCGGAACACCGAGCAGCTGGCCGATCTTCTGGCTTCGGTCGAGTTGCGACTCACCGGCACCGAGCTGGCTGCGCTCGACGAGGCTTCGGCGTAGCGCGAAATCTACCTACCGAAGAGTAGCTTACTGGCGGTAGGTTGAGGTAGCGTGCCGGTCATGGCCAACGTAGAAGGCAAGGTCGTGCTCATCACCGGAGCTGCGCGCGGCATCGGCGCCGGGCTCGCGGAACGGCTCGCCGCCAAGGGTGCCAAGGTGGCCCTCGTCGGACTGGAGGCCGAGGAACAGCGCAAGGTCGCCGAGCGGATCGGCCCGTCGGCGCACTCGTGGGAGGCCGACGTCACCGACTGGGCGGCGCTGGAGCGGGCGACGGCCGGTGTGGTCGAGCGGTTCGGCGGGATCGACATCGTGATCGCCAACGCCGGGATCGCGACCACCGGTTTCGTGCGCTCGGTCGATCCCGACGCATTCGAGAAGGTGATCGAGGTCGATCTCCTCGGCGTGTGGCGAACCTTCCGGGTGACCCTGCCGCACGTCATCAGGAGCAAGGGGTATTTGCTAGCGATATCGTCCCTAGCGGCGATAGCGCACGCGCCGGGGATGGCGAACTACGCGGCGGCGAAGGCCGGGGTCGAGGCGTTCTGCAACAGTCTGCGGGCCGAGGTCGCGCACCTGGGCGTCAAGGTGGGCGTCGCGCACCCGACCTGGATCCGGACGGACCTGGTGGAGAGCGCGGACGCGCATCCGGTGTTCGGCAAGCTGCGCACCGGTATGCCCGGGCTGCTCGGCAAGACCTACCCGCTCGGCGTGGCGATCGACCTTCTCGAGGCCGGGGTGCTGCGGCGTGCCAGGACCATCCACGTGCCCCGCTGGGTCGGGGCGCTCAAACTGGTCCGGGCACTGCTGCCGCCGATCATCGAACTCGGCGCGCGCCTCCGGGTGCCGGCGGCGGACCGGGCCGCGCTCGAGGACATCGAGGCGCGAGGCGCCAAGGCGTCGTCGGTCAACGGCCACGGCGGCCGGGCCGCCACTCACTGACCCGGAGCGCGCCGTGAAGGGTGGATCCCTTCACGGCCGCTTCGCGGTCAGGACACCCAGGAGCCGAGCACCGGGGTGTACTCGCGGACGCTGCGCTCGGCCAAGGCGCCTTCGAGGTGGTAGGGGTCGGTGTCGAGGATCTTCTGCAGGGCCTCGGCGTCCTCGGCGCGGAAGAGCATCACGCCACCGCTGCCGTCCGCGAGCGGCCCGGCGACGAGGCAGACGCCCTCTTCGGCCAGTTTCCGCAGGTACTCCCGGTGGCGCGGCCGGACCTCCCCGTACTTGTCCGGCACGTAGCGGGTCTCCACCAGGAACGACTTCATCGCCTGCCTCCTTGCCCCAAAGTCCTTCTTTCCTTGCCGTGCGCACGCTACCCGTTTGCAACTTATGACCCTTGTGGCGCAACCCGATACGCTGAGCGCGCGTGGAGATAGATGTGGGTTACGAGCGAGCGAAGGCCAAGGACGGGCAGGGCTACATGTCGGACGTTAGCGCGGAGCGCAGTGTCGAGCGGACGCTCGGGCATTTGCGTACGGTCGACGGGCTCGAACGGCCCCCTGCGCCGCCCACGGCGCCGTTGACCTTGGAAGACCTGTACCGCACGCACCGCATGCGCCTGGTGCGGCTGGCGATCCTGCTCGTCGACGAGCCGGCCACCGCGGAGGACGTGGTCCAGGAGGCGTTCACCGGCCTGCATCGCAACTGGGGCAAGCTCCGGGATTCCGCCGCGGCCGTCGGGTACCTGCGCACCGCCGTGGTGAACGGGTCTCGCAGCGTGCTCCGCCGGCGCAAGACGGCCCGTGAGTACGTGCCGCCGCACGTGGTGAACGCGCGCTCGGCGGAGAGCCTGGCGATGCTGTCCAGCGAGCACCAGGCGGTGGTCAACGCCCTGTCGAAGCTGCCGCCGCGGCAGCGCGAGGTGCTGGTCCTGCGTTACTACGGCGGGCTTTCCGAGGCGGAGATCTCGGAGGCGGCCGGGATTTCGAAGGGAACCGTCAAGTCGACGGCGAGCCGTGCCCTCGAATCGCTCCAGAAGGCTATGAGCGGCTAGCTGGTTTAGACCAATATATGCTGACATCGTGACGGACCTTGTGCTCACCGGCGGCAAGCTGGCGCTCCCCGAAGGCGTGGTCAACGACGGCTGGCTGACCGTCTCCGGCGGGCTCATCTCCGGGATCGGCACCGGCAGTCCGCCCCCCGGCCTCCGCCTGGCGCTGGACGGCGAGCTCGTCGTCCCCGGGTTCATCGACCTGCACTGCCATGGCGGCGGGGGCGGCTCGTTCTCCAGCGCCGATCCCAAGGAGATCCTGCGTGCGGTCGTCGCACACCGCCGCCACGGTACGACGACCATGCTGGCCAGCCTGGTCTCCGAACCGATCCGCGCACTGGCCGACCAGGAGGCCGCTCTGCGGGAGCTGGTCGAGGAAGGCGAGCTGGCGGGCATCCACCTGGAAGGCCCGTTCATCGCCGCGGCGCGCTGCGGCGCGCACGACCCGGCGGTCCTGCTCGAACCCGACACCGCCGCCGTGGACGCACTGCTGCGGGCCGGACAGGGTGCGGTGCGGATGGTCACGCTCGCCCCGGAACTCACCGGCGCGGTGCGCGCGGTCCGGCAGCTCGCCGAGGCCGGGGTGATCGCCGCGATCGGGCACACCGACGGGACCGAGGAGCAGATCCGGCCCGCCATCGAGGCGGGCGCCACCGTCGCCACGCACCTGTTCAACGGGATGCGCCCGCTGCACCACCGCGAACCGGGGCCGATCGGCGCGCTGCTGGACGACGAGCGGATCACGATCGAACTCATCTGCGACCTCGTGCACGTCCATCCCACCGTGCTGCGCCTGGCCGCGACCCATGCCGGGCGGGGCCGGACCATCCTGGTCACCGACGCGATGTCGGCCACCGACGCGGCGGACGGCCGGTATCACCTCGGGCGGCTCGAAGTGGACGTGCGGGACGGGGTGGCCACCGTCGCCGAAACCGGTGCGCTGGCGGGCAGCACCCTGACCATGGACGTGGCCTTCCGGAACCTGGTCCGCGGCGCCGGGCTCGGTGTGGCGGACGCGGTCCGCGCCACCTCGGGCCGCCCCGCGGAGCTCCTCGGTCTCTCCCACCGCACCGGCTCGCTGCAGAGCGGGCTGGCCGCCGACCTCGTCGTCCTCGACGACGATCTGCGTCCGGTCCGGGTGATGCGCCACGGCGACTGGGTGGCCTGAGGCGGTACGACCCGTGCGTGGGCGCACGGTCAGCCCCTAAGCTCGGGCGGGTGAGCGAGCTCGAGGATCCGGAGCGCCTGCTGGCCGAGGCGCTGCGTGCCCAGGCGAGGAGCGCCCCACCCGGAGACCGCGCGCCGGGCGCGCCACCGCCGCCTCCGCAGTACGGGTTGCTCTCCGGCGCGGACGGGGGTGCGCTCGCCCGCGAGCGGGCCGCACTCGATTTCCCGTCCGCCGGTGATCCCACCGTAAGTGATCCCGCGGTGGCCACCCTGAAGGCGGGGCAGGCCAGACGGCTCCCCGCGGTATGGATCCTGTCGCTGGCCGTGCTGCTCGGGCTGGCCACCGGTGCGGTGATCGGCCTTATCACACTGTTGTAGCCCACAGAGGCAACACAGGGTCACCCTGTACCGTTTGATGGTGTGATCCTTGCCGAGACCACGACCACGCTCGCCCTGATGCCCAAGTGGTTCAACCCGGAGTACCTGCTGACCCAGTTCGGCGCGTACGTCATTCTCGGGCTCTGCCTGGTCATCTTCATCGAAAGCAGCGTCTTCCCGGTGCTCCCGGGTGACTCCCTGCTGTTCACGGCGGGCCTGTTCGTCGCCCAGGGCTCGATCCACACCCCGTTGTGGCTGGTCTGCCTCGTGGTGAGCGCGGCCGCGCTGCTCGGCAACGCGGTCGGCTACTTCATCGGCTACAAGGCGGGTCCCGCGCTGTTCAAACGGCCGGACTCGAAGTTCTTCAAACAGGAGTACGTCGACAAGACGCACGCCTTCCTGGAAAAGCACGGGCCCAAGGCCGTGGTGCTGGCCCGGTTCGTGCCGTTCGTGCGCACGTTCATCACCTGGATCGCCGGTGTCGGCCGGATGGACCCGAAGCGCTACTTCACCTACACCGTCATCGGCGGCATCCTGTGGGCCGGCGGCATCACCTCGCTGGGACACCTGCTCGGCAACATCTCGTTCATCAAGAACAACATCGAGGCCATCTTCATCCTGATCGTGCTGGTCTCGGTGGTGCCGCTCATCGTGGAATGGGCGCGCAGCCGCCGCGAGCGCAAGCTCGCCCCGGCCGACGCCGAGGTCACCCAGCAGATCCCCCGGATCGACCGCTAGGCAGGGCCGTCAGGGGTCCCCTCACGGTCGATACGGCTGTGAGGGGACCCCTGACGGCAACGGCTCCTCTAGCTCATCGAGAACATCGAGCCGGGGTTGAACAGGTTGTCGGGGTCGAGCGCCTGCTTGATCTGGCGGTGGACGCGGATGCCGACCGGGCCGATCTCGCGTGCCAGCCAGTCGCGCTTGATCTTGCCGACACCGTGTTCGCCGGTGACCGTGCCGCCGAGGGACAGCCCGACGTCGAGGATGTCGTCGAAGGCCTTGTGGGCGCGTTCGAACTCCTCGGGTGAATCGGACGAGTAGACGATCGTCGGGTGCATGTTCCCGTCGCCCGCGTGCCCGACAACGGCGATCCGCAGGCCGACCTCCTGGCTGATGCGCTCGCAGGCGGAGATCAGTTCGGCGATGCGGGTGCGGGGCACGCACACGTCGTCGGTCAGCCACACGCCGTACTGTTCGAGCGCGGTGAGCACGACGCGCCGCGCCTGCATCAGCATGCGGCCCTCGGCCAGGTCGTCGGTCGCGTAGGCCATGGTGGAGCCGCAGTCCACGCAGATCTTCTCGATCGCGGCGAGTTCGCGCCGCGCCACCTCGCCACCGGCGTCGGACTGGCACAGCAGCAGCGCCATGCAGTCGGAACCGGCCCCGAGATCGGTGTTCAGGTAGGTCTCGGCGGCCTTGATGGAACTGGCGTCCATGATCTCCATCAGGGAGGGCACCAGGCCGTCGCGCACGATCCGGGCGACCGCTTCACCCGCCTTCTCCGTGGCGTCGAAGCCGGCCACGAGGGTGCCGGGCGCCTGGGGCAGCGGGCGCAACGCGAGGGTGGCCTGGGTGATCACGCCGAGGGTGCCCTCGCTGCCGATGAACAGCTTGGTCAGGTCGTACCCGGCCACGCCCTTCACGGTTCGGCGGCCGGTCTTGAGCAGCGAGCCGTCGGCGAGGACGACTTCCAGGCCGAGTACCGAGTCGGTGGTCACGCCGTACTTCACGCAGCACAGGCCGCCGGCGTTGGTGGAGAGGTTGCCGCCGATGGTGCACCAGTCGTAGCTGGACGGGTCGGGCGGGTAGAACAGCCCGTGCTTTTCGACCGCGGTGCGGAAGTCGAGGTTGATCACGCCGGGTTGCACAACGGCGAGCCGGTTGCCGGGGTCGATCTCCAGCACCTTGTCGAACCTGGTCATCACGAGCATGACGCAGCCGTCGATGGCGTTCGCGGCGCCGGAAAGTCCGCTGCCCGCGCCGCGCGGCACGATCGGCACTCCGGCGGCGGCGCAGGCGCGGACGGTGGCCTGCACCCCGGCCACGTCCGAGGGCAGGACCACGGCCAGCGGCCTGCCGGACGGGGCCAGCGGCATCATGTCCCGCGCGTAGCTGTCGATGACCTCGGGATCGGTCAGGACGGAGTCCTTCCCGAGCGCTTCACGGAGTTCGGTCAGCAGTGCGTCGGTGCCCATTCCCCCATGGTAGACCGCACAACCTCCGCACTACGGAAGAGAAATTCCGGGATCCGTTACTTTCGGTGGTGCTCCCTGTCAGGAGAGTTGCCGGGCGATGCCGAGCAGTCGTTCGATCCGGAGCCGGAGGACGAGGCGCCCGTCGGCAACCATGGCGGCCCGGTACTCGTCCCAGTCCGGATGTTCGCCACGCACCTTGCGGTAGAGCTCGATGAGCTCTTCGACGGTTTCGTCGTGGGGCTCCCGGGCGACGGGTGACAGTTCGGCAGTGCCCTCGGCCACCACGTAGGACCATCCGTCCTCGCTGCTGACGTGGAAGCTGGCCCGTGGGTCGCGCCGCAGGTTGCGGGTCTTCGCGCGGCCGTCGGTGATCGAGACGAGGATCCGGCCGTGCTCGGCGTCGTAGTGGTGCGTGACGTTGGAAAGCTGGGGCCTGCCATCCCGTTTGATGGTGGCCAGGACGCCGAAGGGGCGGGCGGCGAGCAGGGCGCGGAGCGCGGTGTCGTCGGTCATGACCATCGCAACGGCGGCTGGGAAGGCGGGCATTCCCGTGCCTTCGGAAACTGTCGTACCCCGGGTCTACGGTGAGGGTATGTCGCGAGGCTGACCAGGGAAAAGGGACATATCGCCCCGGAAGGTCGCAGGTCAAGCAGTTGTCTTGGGCAACTAAAGTGTTTTGTGACACATCGCAGATATTTGAGTGGCGCAAACAACCAGCTTCGGTGCATCCTTGCCCTAGGCAACTAGTTGCAGTTGCCAAGTAAGACCCTGAAGAGAGTGATCACCATGGCCCCTGCCGCTCAGGAGGCGGCTTTCACGGCCGCCGAGCTCGACATCGCCGACGAGCTCGGGGTTCAGCTGGTCCGCTTCGTGCGCCTGATCAACAAGGCGAAGTCGCAGGTGGCGAAGCAGGGGCCGGACGGAATCGAGCGGGCCGCCTACGCGATCCTGTTCCACCTCATCCACGACGGGCCGCAGCGCACCAGCAAGCTCGCCGAGGTGCTGCACGCCGAGATCTCCACGATCAGCAGGCAGAGCAGCGCGCTGGTCCAGCACGGGCTGGTGGAACGCCAGGCGGACCCGGAGGACGGCAGGGCCTGCCTGCTCGCGCCGACGGCCGAAGGGTTGCGGGTCTTCGAGGAGAACCGCAAGAAACGCAACCTGTGGCTGGCGGAGGTGCTGGCCGAATGGCCCGAGGAGGACCGCCAGACCTTGAACGAACTGCTGGATCGACTCAATTCCGGCATCGAGAGACACATACCGCACGTTGCCGACCACGGGTCGGCTCAGGCGAAGGGGGCTGACGCATGACGAGTTCGATCAGACAACAACCGGCGCCACCGGGGGGAGCCGTGGCGGACGAGGGGCCGAAGCTCACGCACAAGCAGATCCTCACCGTGCTGAGCGGTCTGCTGCTGGGCATGTTCCTGGCCGCGCTCGACCAGAACATCGTCGGTGTGGCGATCGTGAAGATCGCCAACGACCTGAACGGGTTCAGCGAGCAGGCCTGGGCCACGACGGCGTACCTGATCACGGCGACCATCGCCACGCCGCTGTACGGCAAGCTTTCCGACATCTACGGGCGCAAGCCGTTCTACCTCGCCGCGATCGCGATCTTCGTCGTCGGTTCGGCGGCCTGCACCTTCGCCACCTCGATGTACGAACTGGCCGCCTTCCGCGCCTTCCAGGGGCTCGGCGCCGGTGGCCTGATGTCGCTCGCCATGACGATCATCGGTGACATCGTGCCGCCGCGGGAGCGGGTGCGCTACCAGGGCTACTTCATGATGGTCTTCGGGGTCGCGACCGTGCTCGGCCCGGTGCTGGGCGGGTTCTTCTCCGGTGCGGAATGGCTCGGCGGCATCAAGGGCTGGCGCTGGATCTTCCTGATCAACGTGCCGATCGGCGCCGTGGCGCTGTTCGTCGTCGCCAGGGTCCTGAACGTGCCGCACCAGCGGCGCAACCACCGGGTCGACTGGTTCGGCGCGACCGCGCTCGCGATCGCCGTGGTGCCGCTCCTGCTCGTCGCCGAACAGGGCCGCACCTGGGGCTGGGGCTCCACCAGCGCGGTGATCTGCTACGCCGTGGCCGCCTTCGGCGTCGTGCTGTTCCTCTTCGTCGAGTACGTGATGAAGGAGGAGGCGCTGATCCCGCTCCGGCTCTTCCGCAACTCCACCTTCAGCGTCACCATCGTCGGCAGCACGATCGTCGGTGTGGCGATGTTCGGCGGGATCACCATGGTGCCGCAGTACTTCCAGGTCGTCCGGGGCTACACGCCCACCCAGGGTGGTCTGCTGATGCTGCCGCTGGTGCTGGGCATCATGAGCGGCTCGATGCTCTCCGGCCGGATCACCGCGAAGACCGGGCGCTACAAGATGCTGCCGGTCGCCGGCACCTTCGTGATCGCCCTCGGGACGGTGCTCTACGCCCAGGTGCACTACGACAGCCCGCTCTGGCAGCCGCTGGTCTACGCCCTGATCATCGGCCTCGGCCTCGGTGGCTGCATGCAGACGCTGATCATCGCGGCGCAGAACGCCGGTCCCCGCAGCGACATGGGGGTGTCCACCGCGGCGGCCACGTTCTTCCGCCAGATCGGCGGCACGCTCGGTGTCGCGGTGTTCCTGACGATCCTGTTCAACCTGCTGCCGAACAAGATCGTCGATGCCTTCGGCGGGCACCTGCCCAGGTCGCTCGGCGGCGGCGGGCTGGACAAGCTGCAGTCGAACACCAGCGGGATCGCCAACCTGCCCGAGGAGATCAAGGTACCGATCCTGACCGGGTTCACCAACTCGCTGCACGCCGTGTTCTACGTCGCGTCCGGGGTGGCTCTGCTGGCCTGCCTGGTGCTGCTGTTCATGCGCGAAATCCCGCTCGCCGGCGGGCCGACTCCTCCGCCCGTCGAGGGCGGTGAGGCGCTGCTGGAGGCCGCGTTGGCCGAGCAGCCGCAGACCGCGGCGACCACCTCGGACTCCGACGTCTGGGCCGACGCCGAGGCGGCGCTGGACGAACCGGAACCGGTTCTCGTCGGGGCCGGGAAGCACGCCCTGCCCAGCGAGAACGGGCACGGAAACTACGAACTGGCCGCCCAGACGGTGCCGTTCGCGAGCGTGACCGCCGGGATGAGCAGTGCGGTCGAGACCGGTGGGCAGCCGATCACCGGGCACATCCGGCGGCAGGACGGCTCGTCGGTGCTGGGGGCCGCGCTGACGCTGATCGACCAGCGGGGCCGCCAGGTCTCGCGGGGGACCGGCGGGTCCGACGGCGGTTACCACATCAACGCACCGGGCGAGGGCACCTATGTGCTGATCGTGTCGGCCGCCGGTCACCAGCCGCAGGCCTCCAGCGTGGTGGTCGGCCAGGGCCCGGCGCGGGTGGACGTGACCCTGGTCGGTTCGGGCGAGCTGAGCGGCATCGTCCGGGTGGCGGGCACCGGTGCCCCGCTCGCCCGCGCGACGGTCACGCTGACCGACTCGCGGGGTGAGGTCACCGGTGCCTCGATCACCACCGCCGAGGGTGCCTACTCGTTCCACGGGGTCGGCGCCGGGACCTACACCCTGGTGGCCAGCGCCGAGCGGATGCGCCCGGTCGCGACCATGCTGACCGTGCCCGACAGCGGCGTGCTACGGCACGACGTCGAACTGAACTCCGCGATCGTGCTGACGGGCACGGCGCGCACCGACGGCGAGCGCGCGGTTCCCGACGCCCGCATCACGGTGCTCGACGCGGAGGGCAACGTCGCCGCGGTCACCCGTACCGACGCCGAGGGCAAGTACGTGGTCAGTGACCTGCCCCAGGGGGACTACACCGTGGTGGCCAGCGGGTATCCGCCCGCCACCAGCCAGGTCAACCTGGCCGGGGGCGGTGAGGCGCAGCACGACGTGCGGCTCGGCTACGAGCAGGTGATCGACCAGCTCGCCGCGGACGGGCCGGCCGCGTCATGACCGGACTGACCGCACAGATCAAGACCGCCGAGGGATGGGCGGTCGAGAACGCGGTGCTGACCGTGACCGACATGGCCGGTCAGCAGGTCGCCCGTGCCGTCACGGACGCCAGCGGGGCGGCGGACACCGCCCCGCTGGCGCCCGGGGTCTACACGGCCGTCCTCACCGCCGCCGGCTACACGCCGGTGGCGCGGACGGCGCAGATCGGCTCGGACGGCAGCGGCTCGCTCGGCGAGATCGCACTGGCGCCGGTGGCGGAGGCCGTCGAGCTTCCGCCCCCCGGCCCGTGGACGATCGACCCGGTGCACAGCTCGGTGGTGGCCACCGCGCGGCATCTCGGCATCGCCAGTGTGCGGGCCCGGTTCAGCGACGTCGGGGGGCGGATCGTGGTCGGCAGGCCCGTCGAACGCTCCACCGTGCACGCCGAGATCAAGGCGGCGAGCATCGACACCGGAATCCGGATGCGCGACGATCACCTGCGCTCTTCGGACTTCCTCGATGTCGAGGCCTATCCGACGATCGGCTTCGAAAGCACCGCGTTGCGCCAGCGCGGGGTGGACACCTGGACGCTGGCCGGGGAACTCACCCTCCACGGCGAGCGCCGCGCGATCGAACTCGATCTCCGTTACGGCGGCTGGGGTCCGGACCCGTGGGGCGGCGTGCGTGCCGCCTTTCACGCGGAAACCCAATTGCGCCGCAACGATTTCGCGATCAACTACAACGCCATGGTGCGGGCCGGGGTGGCCGCGGTCGGGACCACGGTGAAGATCGAAATCGATATCGAGGCGGTACAGGGCGAGTCTCTGCCGGAAATGTGACGGCGCGCCCAGCCTCGGGTGACCGATAGTGACGCCCGGCCCGGAAAACGGGCCGGGCGTTCGCATTGTTTACCGGTGTGTCGATAACGGATTTCCACGAACACACCCTTCCGATGAGTGGCGCTCTCGGCGAACACGTAGGCTTCTCGGAGTGAGTCTCGTTTACGCCGCTTCCGAAGCCCTCGGTGTGGGCTGGCTGGATACGGCCGGCCCGCTCCTGGTGTGGGTCATCGTGCTCAGCTTCGTTTTCCTCGAATGCGCGCTGATCATCGGCCTGTTCCTGCCCGGTGACTCGCTGCTGTTCGCCGCCGGGGTGGTGCTCGCCTCACATGGCGCCGACGCGAACGCATGGCTGCTTTCGGTGGCCGCGCTGGTGGTCGCCGTGGTGGGCAACCAGGTGGGCTACTACATCGGCAGGCAGACCGGGACCCGGTTCATCGCCCGGCGCGGCGGGCGGGTGCTCAACCGTGGCAACCTCGAACGCGCGCGGGCCTTCCTGGACCGGAGGGGTTTCTTCGCGATCGTCGCGGCCCGGTGGATCCCGTGGATCCGGACGCTGGCCCCGCTCATCGCCGGTGCGGCGCGGATGGAGCCGCGCCGCTTCCTGGCCGCGACCACCCTTGGCGGCGTGCTGTGGGTGCCGTCACTGGTGCTGCTCGGCTACTACGGCGCGGGCCTGCTGAGCGCACTGCCGTGGGTCCAGACGGTGCTGATGTGGCTGTCCATCCTGTTCTTCGTCGGTGGCACCGGGTTCGGCATCGTGCGCTACCGCCAGGAGATGAGCCGCCCCATCGACGAGGACCGCGACGTCGATTCGCAGGTCCGCAAGGTGGCCTGAGCCACGCGGTCAGGCGGCGGGGTCGGCCCAGACCTCGAGCTGGATCCCGTCCGGATCGTGGAACACCAGCACCGAGGACCCCGGCAGGGTGCGGGAAGCCGTGATCGGGCGGTGGGTGACACCGTATTCGGCGAGCCGCTGCTCCCACTCCTGGAGTTCGAAGTGGGAATCCACCTTGAACGCGAGGTGGTCGAGACCGGTGTGCCGCCGGTCGAAGGCCACCCGCTCGGTCTCGGGTCGTTGCACCAGCATCACGGAGAAGGTGTCCGTCCGGTCCCGGAGGAGCACCTTGCGCAGGCCGGTGGAGGGGTCCTCGCGGCGGGCGACCTCCTTGAGTTCGAGCACCCGCTCGTACCACGGGACACTGCGGTCCACGTCCGTGACCGCCAGCGCCAGGTGGTGTACGTCGATGAGCGTTGGCATTGGCGAGTCGTCCTTTCGGCGTTGCTGCGGAGTTCCGCCCCCGACCGGCCCTCCTCCGCGGGTACTCCTGTGTCGCACCTGCTTCGTGTGGTCCTTCGGGGTTTCGCCCCTGCGTCAGGCTACCGACCCCGAGCGACGGTAAACGGTTTCTCCAAAATCTGTGGATAACTCGGCGAACTACCCACAGCCTGTGGACAACTCGGTGACGGTCAGCGGCCGCCGCTCACCGTGAGCACCGACCCCATCGCGTAAGAGGACGCCGGAGAGAGCAGCCACAGCACCGCCTCGGCGATCTCCGTGGGCGTTCCCGCACGTCCGGCCGGGATCTCCGGGGACAGCCGCTCGACCCGGTCGGGCAGACCGGCGGCCTCGTGGAGGCCGGTCTCCACCAATCCCGGTGCCACCGCGTTCACGCGGATGCCCTCCCGCGCGACCTCTTGGGCGAGCCCGAATGTGAGAGTGTCCACAGCCGCCTTCGAGGCGGCGTAGTGCACCCAGGTGCCCGGCGAGCCGCCTCGTACGGCTGTCGAGGACACGTTCACGATCACGCCACCGGTGCCGCCGTACCGGGTCGACATCCGGCGCACCGCCTCGCGGCAGCAGAGGAAAACGCCGGTCACGTTCACGTCGAGCACGCGCCGCACCGTCTCCACGTCCTGCTCGTCCAGCCGGCCGGGCGTGTTCCCGGTGATGCCCGCGTTGTTCACCAGCGCGGTCACCGGGCCCAGCTCCCCGGCCGCGTCGAACAGAGCGGTCACGTCGCGCTCCGAAGAGACATCGCCGCGAACCGCCAGCGCCCGTCGCCCGTGCCGCCGGACCTGCTCGGCGACCGCTTCCGCGGAGGCGCCCGAGCCCGAGTAGTTGATCACCACGTCGTGTCCGCGCTCGGCGGCCAGCACGCACACCGCGGCGCCGATCCCCCGGCTGCCGCCGGTAACGATCAAGGTCATAGGGCGAAGTTTGCCAGCGGCAGATCTGCCAGGACCAGGTCCGCACGCGCCGCCGTGGGCGCGATGAGATCGGCGTTGCGCTGGTCGCTGCCCAGCGCCCGCTGCTGCGCCTCCACCAGCGACCGCCCGTACCGCCGATGCCGGGTGACCAGCCGCTCGATCCGGACCTGCTCGTCGGGGGCGAGGAACCACACCTCGTCGAGCAGCCCGCGCACGTCCCCCCAGGGGGCCGAGTCGAGGAGCAGGTAGTTGCCCTCGGTGATGACCAGCGGGACCTCGGGCGGCACCGGCACCGCGCCCGCGATCGGTTCCTCGATCTCGCGCCGGAACTCGGGGGCGTAGACCGTCTCCTTCGCGTCCTTCAGCCGCCGCAGGAGGTGGACGTACCCGTGCGCGTCGAACGTGTCCGGGGCACCCTTGCGCTCGATCCGCCCCAGACGGCGCAGTTCGGCCTGCGCCAGGTGGAAACCGTCCATCCCCACCACCGCGGCCCGCGTGCCCAGCGCCCCGGCGACGCTCCGCGCGAGCGTGGTCTTGCCCGACGCGGGCGCGCCCACGATGCCCAGCAAGGTCCGCCCGCCGCGGGCCACCAGTTCCTCGGCCCGCCTCAGCAGCTCGTCGAACGACGTCATTGCACTCCTATCCTCCGGACCCACGACCGGGCCCCGCTGTGCCGCACCCGTTCCGCGGCAACCTCGTTGGCGAACCGGATCAGCTCCGGCAGCGCACACCTTCCGGCTCCCAGGACGAGAGCGCCGTGCCACACATCGCCGGCGCCGAGCGTGTCCCGCGCCCGCACCTCGGGTACCGGGACCGAACCCGACTCCTCGGCGGTCCACCAGCGCACCGGATCCGGGCCCGCGGTGACGATCACCGTGCCCACGCCGCGGGCGAGCAGATCGTGCGCGGGAAGCGGAAACCCGGCCGAACAAGCGGCGATGTCCACCAGCGGCAGCAGTTCGTCGAGGACGGGTTTCCAGCTCCCGGCGTCGAGCACCACGGGCACGCCGCGTTCCCGGGCCCAGCGCGCCACCCCCAGTGCGAGCGCCGGATGGTGCCCGTCCACCAGCACCGACCGTACGTCAACGACCTCGGCCAGGGACGGCAGCCGGGCCGTCGACCGCGCGGCATTGCGGGAGACGACGGTGCGCTCGCCGTCGCGTTCCCGCACCGCCACCGCGCTGAGCGCGGGCGGTTCGGGACAGCCGGGATCGGCGTCGAGGAGCCGTACGCCGCACGTGTCGAGATCGGCTCGCGCGAGCGCGGCGAGCGGGTGCGCGCCGAGCACTGTCACCAGCACCGGATCGCCGCCGAGGGCCGCCACGGTCACCGCCGCGTTGGTCGCGGGGCCGCCCGCGGCCACCTCCACCGACGTGGACTGCACCTTCTCGCCGGGCTCGGGAAGCTCGGCGACGCGCTGCACCACGTCGATCGTGCACAGCCCGGCGAGAAGGACGGTCATGCCGACAGCCCCGTGTGGATCGCGGACGAGACCTCTGCCACCGCGCCCTGCTCGTCGATCCGCAGCGCCCCGGTGATCAGCCCGACCACCTGGTTCATCGAGGTCGTCTTGGGCGACACCACGGCCACCCGCCTGCCCAGGCGGTGTACGTGGATCCGGTCGGCGATCTCGAACACGTGCGGCATGTTGTGGCTGATCAGCACCACCGGCAGGCCACGCCCGCGGATCCGGTCGATGAGCGCGAGCACCCGGCCGGACTCGGCCACCCCGAGCGCCGCGGTCGGCTCGTCCATGATCACCGCCTTGCTGCCGAAGGCCGCGGCCCTGGCCACCGCGACTCCTTGCCGCTGCCCGCCCGAGAGGGTCTCCACCGGCTGCGTGATCGACTTGATCTTGATGTCCAGCTCGTCGAGGACCCGCTGCGCCTCCGCGCGCATCTTCGCGGTGTCGAGTTTACGGACCAGGCCGAGCGGGCCGTTCCGCCGGATTTCGCGGCCGAGGAACATGTTCGTGGCGATGTCCTGGGCCGGGGAGAGCGCCAGGTCCTGGTAGACGGTCTCGATACCGCAGCGCCGTGCGTCCAGCGGCGAACGGAAGTGGACCCGCCGCCCGTCGACGTGGATTTCCCCGGCGTCCGGCACCAGTGCCCCGGAGAGGGCCTTGATCAGGCTGGACTTGCCCGCCCCGTTGTCGCCCACCACGGCCAGCACCTCGCCGGCGTGCAGGTCGAAGTCGGCGCCGTCGATCGCGGTGACGTGCCCGTAGCGCTTGACCAGGCCACGCGCGGACAGGACGGGGGTCTTCCCGGCTTCGTCGGTGCTTCCGGTCATCGCTGCCTCCTGGCGATCCGGTCGACGGCCACCGCGGCGATCACCAGCGCCCCGGTCGCCAGATCCTGGTACAGGGAGTCGACGCCGAGCTGGCTGAGCCCGGACTGCAGCACCGTCACGATCAGTGCGCCCATCATCGTGCCGAGCACCGAACCGCGGCCGCCGAACAGGCTCGTCCCGCCGAGCACCACCGCGGTGATGGACTGCAGGTTGCCGAGCTGGAAGGCGTTCGGGTCGGCGTTGGGGATGCGGCCCAGCGCCTGCCACGCGGCCACGCCGAAGATCACCCCGGCCACCGCGTACACCGACACCAGCGTCCGGCCGACCTTGATCCCCGACAGCCGTGCCGCCTCCGCGGAGTCACCGACCGCGTACACGTGCTTGCCCCAGGCGGTGCGCGTGAGCGCGTACCAGACCACGAGATACATCAGCAGCGCGACGGTCATGCCGTAGGTGACCGGGATGCCGCCGAACAGGTAGCGCTGGGTGCCGAGCCAGGTCAGCGGGCCGCCGGGGGCGACCGGCACCGCCTGGCCGCCGGCGACCAGCTTGTCGCCCGCGGTGAGCATGGTGAAGAAGCCCAGCGTCACGATGAACGGCGGCAGCTTGACCCGGGTGACCAGCGAACCGATCACCAGGCCGAGGCCGAGCGGCACCGCGATGCCGATCACCAGCGCGAGGATTCCCGGTGTCCCGCCCGCGAACAGCTTCGCCATCAGCAGCGACGCCAGCACCATCGCCGAGGCGTTGGACAGGTCGATCCCCGCGGTGAGGATGATCAGCGTCTGGCCAAGGGCGAGGGTGCCCACCACCAGTGCCTGGTCGACCATCAGCGACAGGTTGTCCAGTTCGAGGAACCGGCTCGTGGACAGCGAGAACACGACCATCGCGAGCACCAGCGCGAGGGCCGGGCCCGCCGCCGGGGCGCGGAGGAAGAACTCGCCGATGCTTTCCCGCTTGCCGGACGCGCGGGGCGGGGCGCTCGCCGTGGTCATTTCGTCCCCCAGCAGTTCTGCAGGCCCCACGTGGTGTCCTGGCTGGGCACCCCGGGCATCGGGCGGTCGGTGATCACCACGGAACCGGTGTCGATGAAACCGCTGGGCTTCTTGCCGGTCCTGGCGTACTCGACGGCGGCGGCCACGCCCCGCTCGGCCATCTTCCTCGGGAACTGCATGACGGTGGCCTGGTAGAGCCCGTCCCGCACGTTCTGCACGCCCTGGCAGCCGCCGTCGATGGAGCCCATCACCACGTGGCCCGCGAGCCCGCGGGCCTGCAGCGCCGCGTAGGCGCCGCGCGCGGTGGGTTCGTTCATGGTGTAGACCGCGTTGATGTCGGCGTCGCGCTGCAGCAGGTTCTCCATCTTCTGCTGCGCGATGCTCTGGTCGCCGTTGGCCGGTTCCCGTCCGGCGATCGCCGGATCGCCGTCGCGCAGCCCGATGCCTTCGAGGAAACCGTTGTGGCGGTAGGTGTCCACGGTGCTGCCCGCGGTTCCGTCGACCATGATCAGCTTGGCCGGTGTGCCGCCGAGGGCGGCCTTGACGTACTGGCCCTGCTCGCGGCCCGCCGCCACGTTGTCGGTGGCGAACGTGGCGTCCACCGCGCTCGCCGGTTCGGTCGCGGTGTCGAGCGCGATCACCAGTATCCCGCTCCTGCGTGCGCGGTCGATCGCGTCGAGCACCCCGGTGGACGAGTTGGGGGTGATCAGGATCGTGGTCGCGCCCTGCTGCATCAGGTTTTCGATGGCGCGGACCTGGCCGTCGTTGTCGCCGTCGAACTGTCCGGCGAGTGCGACGAAGTCCGCTCCCTGCGTCTTGGCCGCGGCGCTCGCGGCGTTGCGGAGTTCGACGAAGTACGGGTTCGTGTTGGTCTTGGTGATCAGGCCGATCTTGGTCTTGCCGCCACCGGCGCCGGTGCTGCCGCCCCAGTGGCGCTCGACCGTGCATCCGCTCGCGCCCACCGCCAGGGTGGCGGCCGCGAGCAGGCACAGGAGACTGCGGTGTCTCACGTGACCTCCTCATCGAGGCTCGTGGCTGGACGAGTCGTGCGCAGACGGTAGAAGGCCGTATGCTGCATCGCAAGCGTTTGCGCAAACGCTTGCTGTTGACTTTGGGGAGCGAGTATGCCGCCTGCCGGAGCATCGAGGCCCACCCAGCGCGACATCGCCGAGCTGGCCGGGGTGTCCATCACCACGGTCTCGCACGTGGTGAACGGCACCAGGCCGGTCGCGCCGGAGACCAAGGCCGCCGTGCTCCAGGCCATCGAGAAGACCGGCTACACCGGGGACGCGATCGCCCGCTCACTGGTCACCGGCGGCACCCGCTCGATCGGCGTGGCCATCTCACTGCTGGCGAACCCGTACTTCGCGGCCCTGATGCAGGCCATCGAGCGGGAGGCCGCCTCGGCCGGGTACACCGTGCTGCTCGCCGACACCCACGACACCGTGAGCACCGAGCAGGACACCGTGCGCGCGCTGCGCTCGCGCCGGGTCGAGGGCCTGCTGCTGACGCCTTCACCCGGGGACGGCGCCGTGATCGGCGAGCTGGTGTCCCTGGGCGCCCCGGTCGTGCTGGTGGACCGCGTGACCACGCGGACCGACGTGGACCAGGTGGGCTCGGAGAGCATCCAGTCCACCTCGGCGCTGACCGAACACCTGGCCGCGCTCGGGCACCGCCGCATCGGGATGGTCAGTGGCACACCCGGGCTGAGCACCAGCGAGGAGCGGATCCTCGGCTACCGGCTCGGCCTCGGCCGGGGCGGTCTGGCGTGGAACGCCGAACTCGTCGCCCCAGGGCATTCGTCGAAGACCGGGGGCGCGGCGGCCTTCGCCGCGCTGATGGACCTGCCCGAGCCGCCGACCGCGCTGGTGGTGGCCAACGACAGCATGATGGTCGGAGTCCTGCACGAAGCGCGGCGACGGGGGGTGAGGGTCGGCCGCGATCTCGCCGTCGTCGGATACGACGACGCCGAATGGGCCGATCTCGTCGATCCTCCGCTGACCACGATGGCCCAGCCGATCGAGGAGATCGGTCGTCGCGCGGTGCGGCTGCTGCTCGCCCGCATCATCGATCCCGGGCGCCCGCCGGAAACGCTGCGCCTGCCGCCGCGGCTGATGCACCGGAATTCCTGCGGCTGCTGATCACGACTTACTCGGCAGAGGTCGGTCGTCTTCGTCAGAGAAATCTGCCATAGGGGTGGAAAGTCATTTCATCATCCCCCGGCTGATAATATAGGCAAGGGTGCTTGAAGGTGCCGGTGATCATCTCCAGGACAAAGGATGAGGCCGGACCCGGATAAGCTCCCCAATCGAGCCCGGCGTCATGGAAGACCACCGTCCAATCATCGGGTCGTGCGGCGTCGGTGGCCCAGTAGTACACGTGCTCATCGCCAAGAGCCCACGGTATGATGCCCCCCGCCTCGGGAAAGAGTGGGTAGGGGGCGTCACGCGGTAACCTTTCGCGAACTCGGGCCAAGAAGTCCAGGTGGCTTGTCCACGTGAGCCGGAATTCGTTCAACGAATCGTGACTCTGGATGGGCGAGTAGAAGTAGAAACCGCCGGGGAATGCTCCCGAGGGGAATCGGGACGCAAATCTTTTGAAGTCTTCCGGGAAGCCGACTCCGACGATCGGCTCCACTTCTTGCCACGACAACTTCGGTCGAAATTCATCGGACCAGTGGAGCAACTCGGCCAGCTCTTCGTCGGCGTTCATTACTGTTCCTGTCTTTTTCGCGATCATAGCTCCCGTGATCACGACTCGAGCGTCGCGGCCGCTTCCAGGAGCAGCCAGGCGCCGGTCTGGACCGACAGGTCCCGGCAGGGATGCCCGGTCGGCTCCACCGGGGCGGGCTCGGCCCATTCGTGGTGGAACAGCGGGCCGCTCGGCGCCTCCCGGGCACCGTCCCAGCAGGCGCGGGCGGAGGTGAGCACGAGTTCGCGGGCGAGGTCGGCCTCGGTGCCGGGAAGCCGCCGCGCGGCAAGGGCGAGATAGCGCGCGAGGATCCCGGCGAAGAGTCCCCCGTCCCCGCCGCCCTGCCCGCGGAGGACCCCGCCGGGAGCGCAGTGGTCCGCCACCGCGCGCACGGTACGGGCCGCGGCGTCCAGTTCGGACAGTTCGAGGCAGGTGCCGAGGAAGACGCCTTGGCAGTACGTGTAGATCTCCTTCGCCAGGCGCTGGTCGTCGACGTGGAGGCCGTCCCACACCAGCCCGGTGGCCGGGTCCACCAGCGTCCGTTCGAGCCACTCGTACAGCTCTCGCGCCCGCCGGAGGTCGCCGGCACGGGCGTGCAGGATCGCGGCGGGCCCGTTCGTCGGCGTGTTCTTGAACCGGTCGTTGCGGCGCCACCAGATCCCGCCGCCGCCGTCCGCCGTCCACCCCGAGCGCATCCTGGCCAGGAACACGGTGACGTCGCGGCCGGTGCGCTGCAGGGCCAGGCCGAGCCAGGCCATGTCGTCGTAGTAGTCGTTGGCCCAGGTGCCGAAGTTGCGGAGGCGGAGGGTGGCGACGTAGCGGTCGATGGTCGCGGCGCGAGCCGGGGTCGGGGCGCGCAGTTGGGCGTCGATCAGGCAGTCCAGCACGTGGGCCTGCCACCAGTAGTTCCAGTGCCAGTGCAGGCGTTCGCCGGGCGTGGGCGGCCAGCCGCTGCGCGCCAGTACCGTCCCCGGCAGCCCCCAGAGCCGGCTCAGATGCCGGGTGACGATCGCCCGTTCCGCCGCCGCGGCCCACGTCCGGTACATGAACCCATGATGGATTGGCCCTCGACATAACGCGCGATATCTCTACGATCCGAAGAATGTCGGTGCTGACGTGTCCCCTCTGCGAGGCCACCTGTGGTCTCGAGATCACTCTCGACGGCCGTCGCGTCCTCGGTGTCCGAGGGGATGCCGACGACGTTTTCTCCCACGGTTTCCTGTGCCCCAAGGGGGCTTCCCTCGGTGCCCTGCACGAGGACCCGGACCGGTTGCGCGCGCCGCTGGTGAAGCGGGACGGCGAGTTCACCGAGGTGTCCTGGGACGAGGCGTTCGCCGAGATCGACGCGCGGCTGCGGCCGCTGCTCGCCGAACGCGACACGATCGCCGTCTACGCGGGCAATCCCAGCGTGCACAACCTGGCCACCGCGCTCTACGGCCGGATCTTCTTCAAGGCGCTCGGCACCCGGAACTTCTACAGCGCGAGCAGCGTCGACCAGCTTCCCAAGCATTTCTCCTCCGGTTATCTGTTCGGTGACGCCTTCTCCATCCCGGTGCCGGACGTCGACCGCACCGCACACCTGCTCATCGTCGGGGCGAACCCGTTGGTGTCCAACGGAAGCCTGATGACCGCGCCCGACATGCGGGGCAGGCTGCGCGCGATCCGGCAGCGCGGCGGCAAGATCGTGGTGATCGATCCGCGCCGCACCCGCACCGCACTGGCAGCCGACGAGCACCACGCGATCCGCCCCGGCACCGATGCGCTGCTGCTGTTCGCTCTGGTTCGGGTGCTGTTCGAAGAAGACCTCGTGTCGCTGGGGAGACTCGACGACATGGTCAACGGCCTCGCCGAGGTCGAGGCGCTGGCCGCGGGCTTCACCCCCGAGGCGGTCGCGCCGGTGACGGGGATCCCCGCGGCCGAAATCCGGCGTCTCGCGCGGGAACTGGCCGCAGCCCCCTCCGCCGCCGTTTACGGCCGCATCGGGACCACCACCCAGTCCTTCGGCACCCTCACGAGCTGGCTGGTGGACGTGCTCAACGTGCTCACCGGCAACCTCGACCGGCCAGGCGGCGCGATGTTCCCGCTGGCCGCGGCCGGGCAGGCGAACAGCGCCCCCGGGAAACGCCGCCCCTTCGCCGCGGGCCGCTGGCGCAGCCGCGTGCGGGACCTGCCGGAGGTGTTCGGCGAGCTGCCGGTGGCGACGCTGGCCGACGAGATCCTGACGCCGGGGGAAGGCCGGGTGCGGGCGCTGATCACGGTCAGCGGCAACCCGTGCCTGAGCACGCCGAACACCGCACGGCTCGACGAAGCGCTTTCGCGGCTGGATTTCCTGCTGTCACTGGACATCTACCTCAACGAGACGAGCAGGCACGCGGACGTGATCCTGCCGGGGCCCTCCCCGCTGGAGCGACCGCACTACGACGTCGCGCTGTACCAGCTCGCCGTCCGGAACGTGGCGAACTGGACTCCGGCGGCACTGCCGAGCGAACTGCCGCAGGAATGGGAGACGCTGCTGAGGCTGACCGGGATCGTGACCGGGCAGGGCCCGGACATCGACGTCGCCGCCTTCGACGCGCTGGTCGCCGCGCAACTGGCGCAGCGCAACGGGCTCGATCCGGCGCTCGCGGGCGAGCGGACGGGCCCGGCCCGGCTGCTGGATCTGATGCTGCGGGCGGGTCCCTACGAGCTGACGCTCGCCGACCTCGAGGCCGCGCCGCACGGCGTGGACCTCGGTCCGCTCCAGCCCCGGTTGCCCGGGCTGCTGAGCACGGCGAGCGGGCAGATCGAACTGGCCGCCGAAGCCGTCGTCGCGGATGTCCCCCGGCTGGCCGAACAGTTGCGCCGCGGGCCGGACGAGCTGGTTCTGATCGGCCGCAGGCAGCTGAGTTCCAACAATTCCTGGATGCACAACCTGCCCCCACTGGTGCGCGGGCAGAACCGGTGCACCATGCAGGTCCACCCCGACGACGCGCGGCGGCTCGGTCTTGCCGACGGAGAGCTCGCGATGGTGCGGTCGAAAGCCGGGGAACTGGAGGTGCCGGTCGAGGTGACCGACGAAATCCGGCCCGGGGTGGTGAGCATCCCGCACGGCTGGGGGCACGGGTTGCCTGGCACGAAGGGCGAGGTCGCGGCCGCGCATGCGGGGGTGAACTCGAACCTCGTCGCGGACGAGACCCTCATCGACGCGCTGTCCGGCACCTCGGTCCTCAACGGCATTCCGGTCGAGGTCACGCCCGTCTGACCCGGGTCGGTCACCAGGCCTGGGAGAGGTCAGCGTGCTGGCGGATCCAGGTGTGCATGACGATGCCCGCGGCGACTCCGGCGTTGATGGACCGGGTGGTGCCGAACTGCGCGATGGACACCACGAGCGACGCCGAATCCTGCGCCTCGGCGGACAGCCCTGGTCCCTCCTGGCCGAACAGGAGCACGCATTCGCGGGGCAGCCGGACGGTCTCGACCGGACGGGAACCCGGGGTGTTGTCGACGGCCACGATCACCAGCCCGTGTGCGGTCGCGTATTCGGCGAGCGACGGGACGTCCGGATGGTGCTCCAGGTGCTGGTACCGGTCGGTGACCATGGCTCCGCGCCGGTTCCAGCGGCGGCGGCCCACGATGTGCACCGCGGCCGCCGCGAAGGCGTTCGCGGTGCGGACCACGGTGCCGATGTTGTGGTCGTGCTGGAAGTTCTCGATGGCGACGTGGAACGGGTGCCGCCGACGGTCCACGTCGGCGACGATGGCTTCACGCCGCCAGTACCGGTAGGCGTCCACCACGTTGCGGCGGTCGCCTTCGGCCAGTAGTTCCGGGTCGTAGCGTTCGTCGGACGGCCATTCCCCGCTCCACGGCCCGACGCCCACCTCCGCGCGTGCGGTCCATTCGGTCGGTCCGGCCTCGTCCAGGTTCACCCGCTGATTTTCGCTCAGGCCTGGCGCACCCGGTGAGCCGGTGCGTGGTGGTCGCGGCTGCGCCACCGGTGGTACGCGCCGACGTAGGAGATCAGCACGATCCCGATCGCCGTCACCCCCACCACCGGGAGCAGCGCGCGCGGGATGACCGTGCCGTAGAGGTAGTAGGCGTTGAACCCGCCCGGGAGCGGGCCGAGTCCCTGCAGGCTGCGGAAGTAGTCCTCCAGGGCCGTGAGCGGGCACGGCAGCGGGAAGACGTTGACCGCGACCCCCCAGAGCGCGAAGAAAACGTGGACGAATATAGTCTTGAACCAGCGCCAGGCGAGAAATCCGCCCAAGCCGATGTAGAGCAGCGCCAGGATATGGATGCCGACGGTCAGATCGGCCAGAATCCTTGCGGTGGACACCACGTACCGCCCCCTTCCGCAGTCCCCGTACCCTCGACGGTACTCCGCGTTTGCTGAGAAACATCGACAAATGGACGCGGGGAGATAACGGTAGAGGTGTCGTTGATCACGGCGGAGCGATCGGGTCGACCGGTGGCGCCGCTTGATCACCGGGCGCTGGGTCTGCTCCGGGCATCACCCGGACGAGGGATGGTCCGGGCGTTGGCCGCCCGGACCGCCCGGGTCAGGCCAGGCCGAGATCGTCGAGGTCCAGCAGGTACCGGTACGACAGGCCGGCTTCCTCGATCGCTTCGCGCGCCCCGGTGTTCCGGTCCACGACGGTGGCGACGCCGACGACGGTGGCGCCCGCTTCGTTCAGCGCCTCGACGGCGGTGAGCACGCTGCCACCGCTGGTGGAGGTGTCCTCCACGGCCAGTACCCGCTGCCCGGCGACCTCCATGCCCTCGATCCGCCGCTGCAGGCCGTGTTGTTTCGCGCTCTTGCGGACCACGAACGCGTCGAGCACCATCCCGTCGGCCGCCGCCGAATGCAGCATCGCGGTGGCGACCGGGTCGGCGCCGAGGGTCAGTCCGCCGACGGCGACGTAGTCCCAGTCGGCGGTGAGCTGCCGCAGCAGCTTGCCGATCAGTGGGGCCGCCGCGTGATGGAGGGTCGCGCGCCGCAGGTCGATGTAGTAGTCGGCTTCCTTGCCGGAAGAGAGCGTGACCTTGCCGTGGACCACGGACAGCTCCGTGACGAGCCTGGCCAGTTCGATCTTCGCTGCTTCATCCAACGCCGGTTTCACCACGCCCAGAGTCTTTCACACCCCCTGCCGGGGGCTTCGGACGTGGTTCGGCCGGTGTTTATGCGCCGATGACGGGGGGTGCGGTGCGTTCGTTGGTGCCGAAGATGTCGTCGGGGTCGGCTTCGACGAGCCAGGAGGGGCGGGTGTGTTCTTCGTCTTCGGCGCCTTCGCCTTTGGCGCCGTGGCCCATGCCACCCATGCCACCGCGACTGGCGGCACTGGCGCCGCGGCCGCCGCTGCTGCCGCCGGCGGCGGTTTCGGCTGCTCCGGCACCGCCGGCACGGGCACCGCTTTGCGCCCCGGCCCCCGCCGCGGACCCGCTGCCCGCGGCGGACCCGCTGCCGGGCCCGAACCCACCGCCGCTGCCGCCGCGGCCGATTTTGCTGCTGTAGCCCTCGCTGTCGCCACCGGGGGAGAACCCGCCACCCATGGGTCCCATTGGCATGCCACCCAGCCCGGGCAGGCTGTTGGAGTTGGAGTTCGACGTGGTGGGGGTGTTGGTGGCGGGCGCCTGGTAACCCTGCGCCGAGGTGCCACCCGGCCGCGAGGAGCCACCACCACCACCGGTGCGGGCCCCACCAGACAGCGGGGGCGTGGGATAGCCGGGCAGGTTCCCGATCGGGGACCCACCCCCGTTACCGCCACCGGGACCGCCCGAAGGGCCACCGTTGTAGCCGCCCCCACCCCCGCCGGGGATGGTGCCGCCGGTGGGGCCGGTGTAGCCGGAGGCCACAGTCGAGCCGATGGCGCCGCCGACCACGCTGCCGATCGCGCCACCGTTGGGTGGGGTGAAGGTGGGGGGCTGGGCGAACACGGGCTGCTTGGACGCCGCGGCTGCGCGGCCTGGTCATGGGCCTGCTGGCTCTGCTGCTGCTTGTCCATCGACTTCTGGATGTTGTCCGCCAAATCCAACGGATTCGACGTCGCCCAGCTCTTCATCTCATCCGACCACGAAAACGGCACCGGCGCGGGCATACTCGACTTCGCCGTCTGCGCCGCCGTCGACTGCTGATACGTCACCTCCGACGCCAGCCGCGCATTCTGCGCGTTCGCGTCCGCCCACTGGTGGGTACTGGTGAAGTATCCGCGTGCGGCGTCGGCCGCGTCACCCTCCCACTCGGTCTGCGACTTGTTCACCGCGTCGTTGAACGCGGTCGCGATCCGGTCGAACGACGACGCCAACTCGTGGTAGCCGTTCGACGTCGTGCCGACCTGCCCCGCGTCCAGGCCGTTGGTGACATAGCTCTGCAACTCGGCGTGGTCGACGGCCTTGTAGTTGATGTCCGACGCGGGCAGACCTTCCACGTACTGGGTCTGCCCGGTGGTCGTCTGCGCGATGGTCTGCTGGTTGTACTTGTTGGCCTGAGCCTGCGCTTCGACCCTCGCGATGAGCTGGTCGAGAATGGGCAGCAAACCCGGGTCGGACGCCGTCTTCGCCTGCGCGGCGTCCTGCAGGTAGTTGGCCCGGTCCTCGGGAGACATGGACTCCGTGACGTAGCGCTCCCGCTCGGCATCCGGCATCGCCGCGATGTCCTGCGCCGTCTTGTGCCCGTCACCATAGGTCTTCGGCGGCTGCGGAGCAGTCGACCACGGAGAAGTCATCCTCGTCGTCCCCCTACCCGATTTTGGAAGCGCTCTCTACGCCCTCATCGTAGCGACCGTCAAGTCGGTGCGTGACCGTTTCGGTCAGGAAACTCCCTCCGGCCGGTCGCCAAACACGGCAAACCACGTCCCGCGCCGCCCCGCCGCTGCTACCTTCGAACCGGACACGACTTCGGGGAGGGAGCACCATGGGAGTCAACATCCCAGCTGATGGCGGCGGCCAACTCGGCTCGACCGGCTTCATCGCGGACATCGTCGCCGCCGTGCAAACGGGTGTCAGTGATCAGGCCCTCAACCAGGCCAAACAGGCTGCCCAGGGTCTCAAGAACGCCGCCGCGTCCGGACAGCTCCGTATCACCGAGAACGGCTTCGACGCCCTCATGGCCGCGATCAAAACCGGGTACGACGAACTTACAAATCTCAGGTACGCAGCCTCAATCGCCAAACAGGCGCCACAGCTTGGCATTGGCCGATATGCTCAGACAGTCTCGGCACACGTCCAGCAGGGTGGTACTGGTCTCACCAACTCTGCTGATGCTGTCGTTGAACAGTTTCAAGAAGTCCTCGACATCACGCGCGCCGCCCTGGAACAGGCCAAGAAGAACTACGAGGACAACGAGCACGGTAACGTCCGAGTTCTCAAGTCCTAGCCAGCCCGCTGACACGGAGGAACGGGTGCGTTCAGCAGTCATCGCCACCATCACCGCTGCCGCTGCTCTCGCTATGGGAGGCTGCACCAGCACCCAAACGGGAGAAGCGTCACCCACCAGTGGCGGAAATCCCGCGCTGTCAAGTTCCGCAACGTCGGGGACACAGGCAGGCGCCAACAGCCTGATTGGGCTCGACGCATGCACCCTTCTCGCCGATTCTGAGGCCCAACAGGCTGTGCCAGGTGCGGGGAGCCATCAGGATCTGGGTGACATCGGCGGGGAGGGTGTGAGCAGTTGCAAGTGGAGCAAGTCGGCGGGCGATGACTTCACTGCGCACACGTTCGGCACGACCGTTCGCCCGATGCAGGGGATCAAAGGCATTGTAGTCAGCCCTGGTGGGCAATTGTCGGACATGACGACTAGCGAAGGAAGGCTAGCTGCGGTCCTGAAAAACAATGAAGGTAAAGGTTCTTGTACAATTAGTATTGCTGTCGGTTCTGGTCGTGTTGACATTACGGACCAGACCAACGGATCGACCGACAGTGCGTGTTCGGTGGTGAGCAAGATCTCGGGCTATGTTGAGTCGAGGCTGCCAAAAACGTGAGTGAACTGCGCAGTTAGTCCTGGGTCCTCTCCGAACAGGCGAAACAGGTCGTCCAGGGTCTCAAGAACGCGGCCTCGTCTGGTCAGATCCGCATCACACCCGAGGGCTTCGACATCCTGACGAAGGTCTTGACCGACTGCGAGGACCATGCACGTAGCTTGAATGACAACGTGCAGACTGTTGCCCAAGCGCCGCTGGTGGGAAGCAGTACGTACGCACAGAAGGTCGCTGTGCACGTGGAGAAGGGGGACCGGGAAAACCCAGTCCGCGGACGCGGTGGTGCAGCCGCTTCTCACGATTTTCCAGGAGACCCGGGATGCGTTGAACAAGGCCAAGCAGGCTTACGAAGACAACGAGCACGCTAACGTACGGGCACTCAAGTAGACGAACACTAACGCGGAGGATCGGGTGCGCACAGCCCTTCACTACAGTCATCGCGGCTGCCGCGCTGGTCACTGCCGCCTGTATCAGCACCCAGGCAGGCCAGCCGGAGCCATCCGTTAGTGGGCAATCCACTGCGTCGAACTCCAACTCGCCCTCGTCAAAGAGTGCCACGAGTCAGTTGTTTGCCCTCAGAGCTTGCGCCCTTCTTGTCGACAGTGAAGTCCAGCAAATCGCCCCGGGCGCCGATACTGGCAAGAGACCAGGGTGAACTCGGCGCACTGGAACCAACAACTGTCCGTGGAATACGCACGCGACAAACGACTTTGGCGGGGTCATTTTTAGCGTAACTGTGCGACCGGCGCAGGGGTTGAACGACGTCAAGGCCAAGGCTGGTGCAGTGCGGTCAGAAACCCGTTCGACGGCGGGACGTCAAGTTGTCCTTCTTGAGAATAATGGAGCGTGAATCTCCTGCTTTGCGGCTATTGCAGTCGGTTCCGGTCGTGTGGACATCAATGCAACAACCTCCCGGGGTGCAACTACCGGGCAGATGTGCTCGATCGTGAGCAAAATTGCTGGCTACATCGAACCGAAGCTGCCCGCGTCATGAGGGCACGAGCACGCTAACCTGCGGAAGCTCAGGTACACGCAGGCCACACGGAGGAGACGGGTGCGCTCAGCAGCCCTCAGCACGATCATCGCAGCCATCGCACTGACTTCGGCTGCTTGTAGCAGCACTCAGCCTGGCCAGCCTTCACCCGCCGGTAGCCTTGCTCCCTCCAGCGCAAGCCCGTCCTCGGCCGCCACTGCCGCTAGCAAGCTGTCCGGGGTCAACGCCTGCGCCCTCCTCGCCGACAGCGAAGCACAACAGATCGCGCCAGGTGCGGGCTCGCACACTGACTACGGCGATGCCGGTGGCGCCGGTACCAGTGTGTGTGGATGGACCAAGCCCGTGGTGAACGGGCAGGGCGGTGTCAGCTTCGGAATTGTGGTGCGCCCGGCGCAGAGCATCAACGACTTGGCCGTAAAGCCAGGTGGGCAACTGTCGCGCCCGACATCCACAGGGGGACGTCAAGTCGCGCTGGTGAAGAATAATGAGGGCAAAGGAACTTGCCTTGCGGCCATTGCTGTCGGTTCTGGTCGCATCGACATCAACGCGACCACCATGCACGATACGACCGAGCAGATGTGTTCGGTTGTGAGCAAGATCGACGACTTTGTCGAGGCCAGGTTGCCGTCGTCGTGAGCGAACCCCTGCGTGAGGCGGAGGCTCGGATCCGGACCTCGGCGCGCGCAGGCGTGCCGATCAGGCTGTACCGCGAAGTCGGTGAGGAGCCTGATGAGGTGCTGCTCGATACCCAGCGAACACCTTGCCCGCACTCTCACCGTCCTCCGCCAAAGCGAGGGGTGAACACGCACCTCAAGTGCGGTCGCGGCCCGCGAAAAGGCTTCCTGCCTTGCGGATCACGCTGCGGGGCAGCAGGCCGCCGATGGCGACCACGATCTTGTACTGCAGGCTGGGGATGGAGATGACCTTGCCGCGGCGCAGGTCGGTGAGTGCGTCGGCGACTACCCGGTCCGCGCTGAGCCAGAAGGCCTTCGGGCCCGGCTTTTCCAGCCCGGCTCGTTCGTGGAACTCCGTTTCCGTGAAGCCGGGACACAGCGCCATCATCCGCACCCCGGGCGGCAGCGCGGCCGCGATGCCTTCGGTGAAGGAGGTGACCCAGTTCTTGCTGGCGGTGTAGGTGGAGCCCCGGCCGGAAAAGAACCCGGCGACGCTGGAGACGTTGATGATGTCCCCGTGACCGCGTTCGAGCATGCCGGGTACGGCGGCCCGGGTCAGGCGCAGTACGGCCGTCACGTTCACGTCGAGCTGGCGCTGCAGTTCCTCCGGCGACGAGGTCCAGAACTCGCCCGCCAGGCCGAGACCGGCGTTGTTGACCAGCATGTCGACCGGTTCCGCGGCGAGGTGGTCCTCCACCAGTGTGCGTCCCTCGGCGGTGGCGAGGTCGGCGGCCAGCACCGTCGTGTCGATGCCGAACCGCTGGGACAGCTCGGCGGCCTGGGCTTCCAGCCGCGCCTTGTCGCGCGCGACGAGGACGAGGTGGTAGCCCTCGCGGGCGAGCCGGCGGGCGAAGGCGGCGCCGATTCCGGCGCTCGCCCCGGTGATCAGTGCGGTGCTCATGCCTGGCTCTGCGGCTGCGATTCGGCGGTGGTCTTCTGGTCCTCGGTCTTGTCCTCCGCAGACTTGTCTTCCGCGGCGACGCCCCCGGGCACGGCGGGCGGCTGCCAGGTCGCGGCGGCCTCCTCGTCGAACGGGTCGACGATGTCGGCGATCTCGCCGAGGTCCCGCAGCAGGCGCTCCAGCCGCGACGGCCCCGCCTGCGGGGCGGCGCTGGCCAGCACCCACTCGCCCTCCAGCCACGCCACACCGACGTCGCCCCCGAGGCCGTCCGCGGCGTCCACCAGCTCCTGCGTGATGACGCGGCGGGCGCCCTCCGAGTCGTCGGCGAAGGCGTAGCGCTGGCCCACCGGGCCGAGTAGTTCAGGCATGTCCGCGCGCTGGAAGGGCACGCTCGCCAGCCACAGCTCCACGAGCACCGGGTGCACGCGGTTGCAGCGCACCGCGACCACGATCGCGGGGATCTGCCCGTCGGCCTCGATGTCGAACACGAAGACCGGCCGCCTGCCGTCGGAGGTGAAGGTCGACCCCGCGACGACGTTGACCGCCGATTCCGCGCCGAAGTAGCCGATCGCACCGCCGGACCACTGCTTGGCCAGCCGCTCGTCCTCCTCGACGAACTGCCATCCGCGCAGGTCGGCCCAGCGCATTCGCTCGCGGTTGCGCGAGCCCTCCCTGGTGCGGTCCGCCGCGAGCAGCAGCAAGGCGGCCACCAGGGCGACGGCGGCGATCACGAACCAGACCCACGCTGGAATACCCACGTGGTCAGGGTATCGTCACGGGCCGCCGATCCAAGATCAGCGGCCCGTGTCGCCGTCAACTCTTCGAATTGGTTTACGCGCGCGCGACGGTGAGCGTGTCTCCCGCCTCGAGTGCCGGGATGTCGACCCGCACGGTGTCACCGTCGCGGACCTCACCGGCCAGCAGCTTGCGGGCCAGCTGGTCCCCGATCGCCGACTGCACCAGCCGCCGCAGGGGGCGCGCGCCGTAGATCGGGTCGAACCCGTTGAGCGCGAGCCACTCGCGGGCCCCCGGCGTGACGTCCAGGGTGAGCCGCCGCTGCGCCAGGCGCTGGGCGAGCCGGTCGATCTGGATGTCCACGATCGAGGTCAGCTGCTCGGTGTCGAGCGAGTGGAAGACCACGATGTCGTCGAGCCGGTTGAGGAACTCCGGCTTGAAGTGCGTGCGCACCACCGACAGCACCGCGTCCTTGCGCTGCTGCTCGTCGAGCGTCGCGTCCGCGATGGCCTGCGAACCGAGGTTCGAGGTCAGCACCAGGATGGTGTTGCGGAAGTCGACCGTGCGGCCCTGGCCGTCGGTCAGCCGCCCGTCGTCGAGCACCTGCAGCAGCACGTCGAACACGTCCGGATGGGCCTTTTCGACCTCGTCGAGCAGCACCACCGAGTACGGGCGGCGCCGCACGGCTTCGGTCAGCTGGCCGCCCTGGTCGTAGCCGACGTACCCGGGGGGAGCACCGACCAGGCGGGCCACCGAGTGCTTCTCGCTGTACTCGCTCATGTCGATCCGGGTCATCGCCCGCTCGTCGTCGAACAGGAACTCCGCCAGCGCCTTGGCCAGCTCGGTCTTGCCGACGCCGGTCGGGCCGAGGAACAGGAACGAACCGGTCGGCCGGTCGGGGTCGGCGACGCCTGCCCGCGTGCGGCGAACCGCGTCCGAGACCGCCGCGACGGCCTCCTTCTGCCCGACGACGCGCTTGCCGAGCTCCTCCTCCATCCGCAGCAGCTTGCCGGTTTCGCCCTCCAGCAGACGGCCGGCCGGGATGCCGGTCCACGCGCTGACCACGTCGGCGACGTCGTCCGCGCCGACCTCCTCCTTGAGCATCACGTCGCCGGACGAACTGGCCGCGGTGTTCTGCTGTGCCGCTTCGAGCTCCTTCTCCAGCGCCGGGATGCGGCCGTAGCGCAGCTCCGCCGCGCGGCCGAGGTCGGCGTCGCGCTCGGCCCGGTCGGCCTCGCCGCGCAACTGCTCCAGCTGCTCCTTGAGGTCACGGACCTTCTCGATGGAGCCCTTCTCGTTCTGCCAGCGTGCCGTCAGCGCCGAAAGCGTTTCCCGCTTCTCGGCCAGTTCGGCGCGCAGGGCGGCGAGCCGCTCCTTCGACGCGGGGTCCTCTTCCTTGGCCAGCGCCATTTCCTCGATCTCCAGGCGCCGCACGGCGCGCTCGACCTCGTCGATCTCGACGGGCCGGGAGTCGATTTCCATGCGCAGCCGGGAGGCGGACTCGTCGACCAGGTCGATCGCCTTGTCCGGCAGGAAACGGGCGGTGATGTAGCGGTCGGACAGCGTCGCCGCGGCCACCAGTGCGGCGTCGGTGATCCGGACACCGTGGTGGACCTCGTAGCGTTCCTTGAGGCCGCGCAGGATGCCGATGGTGTCCTCCACCGACGGCTCGCCCACCAGCACCTGCTGGAAGCGCCGCTCCAGCGCCGCGTCCTTTTCGATGTGCTGGCGGTACTCGTCGAGCGTCGTGGCGCCGACCATGCGCAGCTCGCCGCGCGCGAGCATCGGCTTGATCATGTTGCCCGCGTCCATCGCGCCCTCGCCGGTCGCGCCCGCGCCGACGATGGTGTGCAGCTCGTCGATGAAGGTGATGACCTGCCCGGCGGAGTCGGTGATCTCCTTCAGTACGGCCTTGAGCCGCTCTTCGAACTCACCGCGGTACTTCGCCCCCGCCACCATCGAACCGAGGTCCAGTGCGACGACGCGCTTGCCGCGCAGGGATTCGGGCACGTCGCCGGCGACGATCCGCTGGGCGAGGCCCTCCACGATGGCCGTCTTGCCCACGCCGGGCTCGCCGATCAGCACCGGGTTGTTCTTGGTGCGGCGGGAAAGCACCTGCACCACACGCCGGATCTCGGTGTCACGGCCGATGACCGGGTCGAGTTCGCCCTTGCGGGCCCGCTCGGTCAGGTCGACGCCGTACTTCTCCAGCGCCTTGAACGTGCCTTCCGGGTCGGGGCTGGTGATCCGGGCGGAGCCGCGCACCTTGGTGAACGCCTCGCGCAGCGCCTCGGGGTTAGCCCCGTGCCGTCGCAGCAGGTCGGCGACCGCGCCGCCCTCGGCGGCGAGACCGACCATCAGGTGCTCGGTGGAGACGTACTCGTCACCCAGCTCCGTCGCCAGCTTCTGGGCGTAGGTCAGCGACTTGAGCGCGTAGTTGTCGAACTGCGGGGTGGACACCGTCGCTCCGGTGGCCGAGGGCAGCCCGTTGATGATGGGCTCGAGTTCCTTGTGCACCTGGGCGGGGTCGGCGCCCACCGCGGTCAGCAGTGGCCCGGCGATCCCGTCGCCCTGCGCCAGCATGGCACCCAGCAGGTGCGCCGGTGCGATGCTCGGGTTGCCCGCCACGGTCGCCGCCTGCGCCGCCGACGAGATCGCCTGCTGGGTCTTCGTCGTCGGGTTGAAAGCGTCCATCCCACACTCCATGTCCAAAGTCAGCCTGGTGACAGCCTCCCTCACCGGCCGTCGCCATGCATAACGTCAGAAAAGTTGAGTCTGTTCCGCTCAACTCCGACTCAGGCCAGTAAGCTGCTGGCGAACCAGACTCCGGCATCCCGGACCCCGGGGAGAGTGAAGAAATACCCTCCCCCGTAGGGCTGGATGTAATCGGTCAGCGGCTCCCCGGCCAGCCGGGTCTGCACCGCGGCGAACTGCCGGTCCACGTCCTGCTGGTAGCAGGCGAAGATCAGGCCCACGTCGAGGTTGCCGTTCAGGGCCAGCCCGAGGTCGTAGTTGTAGCCACGGCGGAGGATCCGGCTCGCCGCCGTGTCCGGGGTGCGGGGGTTGGCCAGGCGGATGTGCGAGTTCAGCGGGATCGCCTTGCCTTCGGGGTCGGCGGCGTAGTCTGGCGCATCGCCCTCGTTCGCGCCGTCCAGCGGCGCACCGCTGTCCCGCTTGCGCCCGAACATGTTCTCCTGCTCGGTGATCGACACCCGGTCCCAGAACTCGACCAGCATCCGGATGAACCGCACCACCTGGTACGAGCCGCCGGTCGCCCAGTCCGGTTCACCCGCACCGGGCGCCACCCAGACCACGTTGTCCGCCTCGGCAGGGTTGGCGATGCCGTCCTTGAACCCCATCAGGTTGCGGGGCGTGCCGGACGGGCGGGGCGGGGAATGGAAACCGTTCATGCGGTAGCGCGCCTGCATCGCGCCACGGGTGTGCTTGGCGATGTCGCGTAGCGCGTGCTGCACCGTGTCGGGGTTGTGCGCGCACAACTGCAGCATGAGGTCCCCGTGGCACCAGCGCGGCTCCAGCGCGTCGTCGGGGAAGGTCGGCATCGGCTTGAGCTTCGCGGGCTTTCGCGACGCGAGGCCGAAGCGGTCGTCGAACAGCGACGACCCGACCGACACGGTGATCGTGAGTCCGTCGGCGGGTACGTCCGGGCCGAGCACGGCGCTGTCCGACGGCGGAGAGCCGACCCCCAGGTCGTCCGGAGTGCCGCCCGCCGTGAGGAAGCGGGCCCGCTCGGTCAGTGTGCGGAACAACCGCACCAGGCCCGCGCGGTCGCCCGCCGTGACGTCGAACGCGGCGAACGCCGCGGCGCTCTGCTGCGGGGTGAACACCCCCGCCTGGTGCACACCGTGGAACTCGTAGCGCTGCGTGGTCGAGGCCGGAGCCTTGGCCCGCTCGTCCGCGTAGGCGCCCGCGGCGACGAGACCGCCGGCCAGCGCGCTGCCCGCCACCCCGGCGCCGGTGCCCTGCAGGAATCTGCGCCTGCTGAGTTCCATCAGCCCTCCCTGATTTCGAGCAGGTCCGGGACCACCGACAGCGTTTCCAGCACTTCGCCGATCGCCGCGTCGACCCGCTGGCGCTGGGCGAGCGGGGCGGTCTCCGGGCTCGACGTGGTCGCGGCCACTGCCTGTTCGAGCGCGGTGAGCTGGGCTTTGGCGGTACCGACGAGCTGGGGTCGCCGCGCGGTGAGCAGCGGGGCGAGTTCGTCCAGCACGACCCGGGTGGCACCGGCGTCGGCGAGCGTCTCTCGATACCCGGTGCCCGCGCCCTGGTCGGACTGGCCGGTCAGCTTGTCGCGCAAGGCGTCCTCGAGGATTTCGTGCGCCCGCTTGGGCAGTTCGGACAGGTCCGTGGTGACCGATCGCAGTTGGCCGCGCAGGGTGGCGAGGTCCTGGGCCAGGCGGTCCGCCACGGGCATCAGCGCGGCCGGGGTCTCCCCGTGCCAGAGACCGTGTTCGAGGCGGCGGAGGCCGGTGAACGCGGGATCCGCGGTTCCGCCCGGCAGCCCGTCGGGCAGCCCGTCGATCGCCTTGGCCAGACCGCCGAAACTGCCGTAGGCCGCCCCGACGCGTTCCCAGGTGAGCTGGGCATCGGTCCAGGCCGCCCTGGCGGCGCCGGTGTCCCCGGTGGTCAGCGCGAACCGCAGCGAGTCCACCTGCGCGGCCAGCGTGGCCAGCTGTCCGGCCGCATAGGTGCGGTACTCGTCGAGCGGTCCTTCGAGATCCTGCGACGACACCGGAAGCACGGCGGGAGGGGCAGAGCCGGTGGTGCCGCGCACCGCGACCGTGGCCGATTTCAGTTGCGGGGCGCCCGACATCTCGCAGCGCCAGGCGTACTCGCCCGCCGGGAGGTTCGCGCGCAGCGTTCGCTCTGTCCCGGGGCCGAGCCCTTCGAGTTCGCCGATCACCCCGCCGTCGGCGCCGCGGACGAGGTAGACCTCGCCGCTGCGGCCGGACTTGTTGACGACCGTGAACTCCTGCCGCCCCGCGGACGGAGGGCTGAAGTCGGGCGCGCAGGCCGAAGCGGTGATCGTGACGCGCTCGGTGCCTCCCCGGCCGGACGGCACCACCATGGCGAACACCCCGGCGGCGAGCAGGGGGACGCCGATCGCGGCGGTGACCAGGACCCACCGGCGCTTCGCCGTCTTCGGGGTGCGTTCGGGCGCGTCTTCCGGGGCCGGTGCCGGTTTCGGGGTCGCGCCGCGGAAGAACACGGTCAGCACGGCCGCGATGTAGCCGGTGTACGCGATCACCTGCAGCCACGTCATCGACGGGGAGAGGTTGGTGACGCCGCGGATGACGGTGACCCACCACGCGTCGGCGGAGACGGTGTACGACAGGTCGAAGGCGATCCAGGTGTGCCCGGGCAGCAGGCCGGCGTCCTGGAGGTCGCCGAGGCCGTAGGCGAGCACGCCCGCGGCGATCACCACGAGCAGCACGGCGGTGCGCGAAAAGAACTTCCCCAGGTTGATCCGGATCGCGCTGCGGTAGAGGAGCCAGCACAGCAGTGCGGCGGCCCCGATGCCCACGGCGGCCCCGAGCAGCGGGGCGGTGGACTCGCCGGCGGCCTGCACCGTCGTCCACAGGAACAAGGCGGTTTCCAGGCCCTCGCGGCCGACCGCGAGAAAGGCGGTGAGCGCGAGCGCGCCCGAGCCGACCGCGAGCGCGCCGGTCACCTTCGCCGAGAGTTCGCCGGACAGGCCACGGGCGGTGCGGCGCATCCAGAACACCATCGCGGTGACCAGGCAGACGGCGACCAGGCTGAGCACGCCGCCGAAGGCGTCCTGCGCGGTACTGGACAGTTCCGCCCCCGAGAAGGTCAGCACCGCGCCCAAGCCGGCCGCGAGGGTGGCCGCGGCCAGCACGCCGAGCCAGATCGGCGCCGAGGAGGTGCGGCCGTCACCGGCGCGGCGCAGAGCGGCGAGCAGGATGCTGACCACCAGCCCGCCTTCCAACCCCTCGCGAAGCCCGATCAGCAGGTTGGGGACAGCGTCGGCCCACACGCGGCACTCCTCGTCGCCGAACCAGTTGCTTGGTTAGGCTTACTTTAGCCGCGGAGCAGGGCGAGAACAGAGGTTAGCCTTGCTTTATTACCGCAGCTCACGCCGCATCGGGCTCATTCAGGACGAATCGCCACGGGAAAGCCGGTCCATCGCCGTGCGCAACGCCTCGTTCATCTCGGCGATGCGGCCGGTCAGCTCGGCGACCTCCGCCTCATCCCAGCCCTCGAGTGCCTTCCGGAAGAACTCGATGTGGTTCTCCCGCCACTTCTTGATTTCGGCGAGCCCCTGTTCCGAGACGCGGACCAGCGCGGCGCGCCCGTCCTCGGGGGCCGGGCGCCGCTCGATCAGTCCGGCGGCGGAGAGCTGGCTGATCTGCCTGCTGACCACCGAGACGTCGACCATCTTGCGCTTGGCCAGGTCGGAGGGGCGGCACTCGCCGTTCGCGGCGAGGTCGCTGAGCAGGATCGCGGCGGCCGGGTGCAGGCCGGCGTCGCGGGTCTGCCAGGCGTGGGTCACCCACGCGTGCTGCAGTTGGCCGGTGAGCCGCAGCTGGCGCATCAGTTCGAGGCCGGCGTCCTCGCTCAGGCTCATCTCGACCCTCCATTTGGTTGTCACATACAACTATACGTGAAGTAGTCGGACGATTAACGAACGACGAACGTGAGGCCCACCACTCGACCGGGTCCTCGTTAACCACCCGGACGGAGCAATGAGGCGCGCTCACCCGGGTCGGGTGACTACTCTGCGGTCGATTGCCTCCCCGCTTTCCTGGTTCGACCCGACCGAACGGGGCGGAATATCCGTGATCATTTCGGGCGGTAGCGATGCCCGCTGGCCTGCTGCTGCCCGGTTCGGGGTCGCTCTTGCGTCCTCAGTGAATAATCGAGCCGAGCAGCAGCAGGCCCCCGAAAAATGCCCCGAAAGACCCGTAGACCATGACCGCCGATCCCGTCAGTCCCGTCCCCCGGTCCAGCCACCGGGAGGCGCCCCCAGCCGTGACCGCGATGGTGCGGCTCATCCGGGATTCCTGGGTCAAGGCCGAGCCGTACCTACCGGAAGTGACCCAGTTCTTCTACGGGATGCTGTTCACCCTGGCCCCGGCTACCCGCGACTTCTTCCCGATCAACATGGAGGTCCAGCGCAACCGGATGGTGCGCGCACTGGTGCACGTCGTGCAGATGGTGGACCAGCCCGAGGACCTCGTCCCCTTCCTTCGCCAACTCGGTCGCGACCACCGCAAGTTCGGCGTGGTGCCCAAGCACTACGAGGCCATCGGCACCGCGCTGCTCGCGGCGATGAAGACCCAGCTCGGGCCGGACTGGACCCCGGAGGTCGAGCGGGCCTGGGCCGAGGCGTTCACCATCGTCGCCCGGCAGATGCAGGAGGCGGCCGCCGCCGACACCAATCCGCCCAGCTGGCGGGGGCGGGTCGCCGAGCACCGCAGGCTCAGCTGGGACCTGGCCATGGTGCGCATCGAGCCGGAACAGCCGATCCCGTTCCAGGCCGGCCAGTACCTCAGCGTCGAGGTGCCGCAGCGGCCCCGGCTCTGGCGGTACCTCTCCCCGGCCAACGCACCCCGGGAGGACGGCTCCCTGGAGTTCCACATCCGCGCGGTCGACGGGGGATGGGTCTCCCGCGCGATCGTCAGCCATACCCAGCAGGGCGACACATGGCGGTTCGGCCCGCCGCTGGGGCGTCTCTCGGTGGACCGCGAGGCCGGGCGGGACGTGCTGATGATCGCCGGTGGCACGGGGGTGGCCCCGCTGCAGGCGCTGCTCGACGAGCTCTCCCAGTGGGGGGAGAACCCCAAGGTCCGGCTGTTCTACGGCGGCCGCACCCGGGAAGACCTCTACGCGCTCGAAGGCCTGCGCATGGTGGCCTCGTGCAACCCGTGGTTCACCGTCACGCCCGTGATCGAGCGCGGCCCCGCCCTCGTCGGTTGCGAGCAGGGCACCCTGGCCGACGTGGTCACCCGGCACGGCGCCTGGCCCGGGCACGACGTGCTCGTCTCCGGCTCACCCGCGATGATCCGCGCGACCGTGTCCCGCATGCTCGTCGCCGGGACCGCCCTCGAGCAGATCCACTACGACCCGTTCACCATCGATTAGGCCGTCCACTCAGGACAGCAGCGCCGCGACCGCGTCGACTACGACCTGTCGCCGCTTGGCGGTGGTTTCATGGTCCACCAGCGCGTCGAATTCCGGCACCTGGGAACTCCAGAACCCGGAAAGGTGGATGACGAGCCCGAGTAGGACGTCCGCGGGAAAGCGCCTCGGAAGGATGCCCCTCGCCTGCGCGTCGGCGACGGCCTGGATCTTGGCCTCGTTGCTGGCGAGCACCATCCGGTTCAGATCGCCGGTGCCGGCGCGCTCGAGCCGGTACCAGGTCGCGATCCGCTGTACCCACGGGCGCTGCTCGTAGGAATCGAACAGCCGGCCCGCGTATTCGGGCAGGTTGCCCGCGTCGATCGGCACCCCATCGACGGTCTCCCGGCACATGGCGTCGAAAACCGCGTCGAACAACCCGTCCTTGCTGCCGAAGTAGTGGTAGATCTGCGCCTTGTTGCTGCGTGCGGCGGCCGCGATCCGGTCGACGCGGCTGCCCGCGATGCCGTACGCGGCGAACTCGTCCCTCGCCGCCTCCAGGAGTCGTCGCCGGGTGGCCTCCGCGTCCCTCGTCACCTTCGCATTCTAACTAACCATCTAGTTGACAGCTAGCCCGGCAAAGGGTTAGCTGGTGAAGTAGCTAAACAACTAGTTAGAAAGTTCGGGTGAAGCAGACCATGTCCTCCACAACTTCGAATTCGGTCTTCCTGGTCAGCGGGGCTTCCCGCGGCCTGGGCAAGGAGATCGTGCGAGCCGCCCTCGCCGCGGGGCACCGGGTCGTGGCCGGGGTCCGCACCCCGTCCGCGCTGGACGCTCTCGCCGCTGAGCACGGAGACCGGCTCGTCGTGGTCGGACTGGACGTGACCGACGACAAGGCGGCCGAGGCCGCGGTGCGCACCGCGGTGTCGCGGTTCGGCCGCTTGGACGTCCTGGTCAACAACGCCGGTTACGCCAACGTCGGCGCCATCGAAGACGTCGACTTCGACGATTTCCGGGCGCAGGTCGACGCCAACCTGTTCGGGGTGGTGCGGCTGACCCGGGCGGCGCTGCCGGTCCTGCGGGAGCAGCGGTCGGGGCACATCATCCAGGTCTCCTCGGTCGGCGGCAGGTTGGCCACGCCGGGGCTGGCCGCCTACCAGAGCGCGAAGTGGGCGGTGGGCGGCTTCTCTTCGGTGCTCGCCGCCGAGGTGGCGCCGCTCGGCATCAAGGTGACCGTGCTGGAACCGGGCGGGATGCGGACCGACTGGTCCGGCCCGTCCATGCGCATCGACCCGATCCGCCCGGAATACACCGCGACCGTCGGCCAAATGGCGGCCATGCACGGCGGTGACTCGCTCGCGGCCAATGATCCGGCGAAGGTGGCTCAACTGGTGCTGCGGCTGGTCGCGCTGGACGAGCCGCCGCTGCGCCTGCTCGTCGGCCCCGACGCGTATGCCTACGCCACCGCGGCCGGTCGTGCGCTGCTCGCGGAGGACGAGCGCTGGCGCGAGCTTTCCGAATCGACGGTCGCCGACGACGCCACTCTCGAACACCTCGATCCCCTGGGTAAGCGATGAGTTCGACGGCGCCGATCTGACCGGGCTCCTAGGCTCACCGGTATGGACATCTCTGTCGATGGTGCCCTTCGCGGCTATCTGGCCCTACCCCAGCGGGAAGTCGCGGGTGACCCGCCGTGGCCCGGAGTGGTGGTCGTTCACGACGCCTTCGGGATGAGCGAGGACACCCGCAACATCACCCAGCGGTTCGCCACCGCCGGGTACGTCGCGCTGGCGCCCGACCTGTTCTCCCGGGGCGGCCTCATGCGGTGCATCAAGTCCGTGTTCCGGGATCTGATGGCAGGCCAGGGCCGCGCGTTCGAGGACCTGCAGGCCGCCCGGCGGCTGCTGGCCGAACGGGAGGACTGCACCGGCAAGGTCGGCGTGGTGGGATTCTGCATGGGCGGCGGATTCGCCCTCGTCGCCGCGTCCGGCGGGTTCGACGCTTCCGCGCCGTACTACGGGCAACTGCCCAAGGACCTGTCCGTTTTGGACGATGCTTGCCCGGTCGTGGCCAGCTTCGGGCGTAAGGACCCGGGGTTGAAGGGGGCCGCGGCCAAGCTCGAAGCGGAGCTGACCGCCCGCGGCATCCCGCACGACGTCAAGGAATACCCCGAAGCCGGGCACAGCTTCGCCAACCAGCTCGCGGGCGGCCCGCTCAACAAGCTGCTCAAGGTCGCCGGGCTGTCGTTCCACCGCGAATCCAGCGAGGACGCCTGGCGTCGCGTGCTCGCCTTCTTCGCCCAGTACCTCGGCAGCTGAGGAAAAAGGGTGGGCACTTCCGGAGGAAGTGCCCACCCGCGTCACTGTTTGCCGGTGCGCTTCGGTTTCCAGACCACCAGCGCGGTCTCGTGCCGGATCGGAACCAGATCCTTCCGGTAGGAAGCGTGCACGGCGGCCGCCGCGTGCTCGGCCGCGGCGTAGGCGGCGGCCAGTTCTTCGGTGAGCTCGGCGACCCGGTTCCGCAGGGCCTCGACCTGGTTTTCCAGCTCGATGATGTGCTTGATGCCGGCCAGGTTCACCCCGGCCTCCTGCGACAGCCGCTGCACCTCGCGCAGCAGTGCGATGTCGCGCATCGAATAGCGCCGCCCGCCGCCCGCCGTGCGCCCGGGCGACACCAGGCCCATCCGGTCATAGGACCGGAGGGTCTGGGCGTGCAACCCGGACAGCTGAGCGGCCACCGAGATCACGAACACCGGGGTGTCTTCGTCCGCCCCGTGCGGCAACCCACCGAACGCCATCACCGCTCCTTGAGCAACTTGGTGATTTCCGGTCGCGGATCGTGCTTCGCGGCGGCCTCCGCGAACGCCTGCAGCGCCTCCTGCTCCGCGGGCTCGAGCCGGGACGGAACCGCCACCTGCAGGGTGACCAGCAGATCGCCCTGCGAGCCGTCGCGCTTGCGGATGCCCTTGCCGCGCACCCGCAGCACCCGGCCGCTCGCCGTACCCGCGGGCACCTTGAGCGACACCTTGCCGTCCAGCGTGGGCACCGCGATCGTGGCACCCAGCGCCAGTTCGGTGAAGGTGACCGGCATGGTGATCGTCAGGTCGTTGCCCGACCGGCCGAACACCGGGTCCGGGGTGACGTGCACGCGGACGTACAGGTCACCGGCCGCGGCCCCGCCCCGGCCCGGTTCGCCCTGACCGGCGAGCCGGATGCGCTGGTTGTCGTCGACCCCGGCGGGCACCCGCACGGTCAGGGTGCGGGTGCGGGTGCTGATGCCCTCGCCGCCGCACTCCGGGCACGGGTCGTCGATGATCTGGCCACGCCCACGGCAGTCCCGGCACGGCTCGGAGAAGGCGAACGCGCCCTGGCTCCGGCTCACCAGCCCGGAACCTCCGCACACCGGGCAGGTGCGCGGCATCGTGCCGGGCCGTGCGCCGTTGCCGCCGCACGTTCCGCAGGTGCCCGGGCTGGACAGCCGCAGCGGCAGCGTCGCGCCCTTGACCGCCTCGGCGAACTCGATCCGAACCTCGGTCTCCACGTCGGCGCCCCGCTGGCCGCGGGCGGCGGTCGCCCCGGCACCCGCACCGCGACGGCCGAACAGGCCGCCGAGGATGTCGCCGAGGCCGCTGAAGCCACCGCCCCCGCCCGCCGCGGTCTGGCCGAACAGGTCGCTCATGTCGAAGGTGCCGGAACCGCCGCCGCGCGGGAAGTTGAACGTGCCGGCGCCACCGGCGCCGAACAACTGCCGCGCTTCGTCGTATTCCTTGCGCTTCGCCGGGTCCGAGAGCACACCGTAGGCCTCGGACACCGACTTGAACTTCTGCTCGGCCTCCGCGTTGCCGGGGTTGGCGTCGGGGTGGTTCTCCCGCGCCAGCTTGCGGTAGGCCTTCTTGATCTCGTCCTGGGACGCGTCGGAGGAGACGCCCAGCTCTCGGTAGAAGTCCTTACCGATCCACTCGCGAGCACTCACCGGACGTCTCCTCCTTCCTGTTCAAGACCGCGAAAGCGATCACAGCCGCTTCCTAGCGTCGTTACTGCTGGTTCTCATTCGACAGTTGCTCCACCGGCAGCTCGCCCTCCACGGACGCGTCGACCGGTGTCTCGGCGCCCGGCTCGTGGTCGGTCACCCCGACCAGCGCGGCCCGCAGCACCCGCTCGCCGAACCGGTAACCCCGGCGCAGGACCGTGGTCACCGTCGGGCCGGACACGTCGGGCGAGGTGCTGTGCTGCACCGCCTCGTGCACGCTCGGGTCGAAGGGGTCGCCCTCGCCGCCGAACGGCTCGAGGCCGGCCCGCTGCAGACCCGCGACGAGCTTGTCGCCCACGGCCTTGAACGCCCCGGTGAGATCACCGTGCGCCTCGGCGCGCTCGAGGTCGTCGAGCAGCGGCAGCAGGTCGTTGACCACGCTGGCCTTGGCCGCGGCGACCACGGCTTCGCGGTCCCGGTCCACCCGCTTGCGGTAGTTCGCGTACTCGGCCTGCAACCGCTGCAGGTCCGCGGTCCGCTCCGCGAGCTGCTTCTCGAGATCGGACTGCACGCCCACCGCGTCGTCGACGGTGGTCGCGCCCAGCTCCGGCCCGGAGGCTTCCGCGGTCGCGGAAGCCTCCTCGGTCGCCTGCGGCCGAACCTGGCCGGTCTCCGGGTCGATCTTGCGACGATCCCGGACCACCACCGGTTCGGTCACCTCCGGTTCCTGCTCGTCGGCTTCGCGATAGTGCTTGCCCGTCACTTCTTCTCGTCCTCGTCGACGATCTCGGCGTCCACCACGTCGTCGGCCTTGGCCGAGGAACCGGTGCTCCCCGCCGAACCGGTCGCGCCGCCGGCACCGGCGGCACCGGCGTCGGTCTGCTGCTGCGCGTTGGCGTAGAGGGCGGTGCCCAGCTCCTGCGACGCGGTGTTCAGCTTCTCGATGGCGTCCTTGATCTTGGCGGTGTCGGTGCCCTTGAGGGCCTCGTTCGCCTCGTCGATCGCGGTCTTGACCTTGCCCTTGAGGTCCTCGGGCAACTTGTCGTCGTTGTCCTTGATGAACTTCTCGGTCTGGTAGACCAGGGTCTCGGCCTGGTTGCGGGTCTCGACCTCCTCGCGGCGCTTGCGGTCCTCTTCCGCGTGCGCCTCGGCGTCCTTGACCATGCGGTCGATGTCCTCCTTCGGCAGCGCGGAGCCACCGGTGATGGTCATCGACTGTTCCTTGTTGGTGCCCAGGTCCTTCGCGGTCACGTGCACGATGCCGTTGGCGTCGATGTCGAAGGTGACCTCGATCTGCGGCACGCCGCGCGGGGCCGGCGGGATCCCGGTCAGCTCGAACATGCCGAGCTTCTTGTTCTGCGCGGCGATCTCGCGCTCACCCTGGAAGACCTGGATCTGCACCGACGGCTGGTTGTCGTCCGCGGTGGAGAAGATCTCGCTGCGCTTGGTCGGGATGGTGGTGTTGCGCTCGATGAGCTTGGTGAACACGCCGCCCTTGGTCTCGATGCCCAGCGACAGCGGGGTCACGTCCAGCAGCAGGACGTCCTTGACCTCACCCTTGAGCACACCGGCCTGCAGCGCTGCGCCGACCGCGACGACCTCGTCCGGGTTCACGCCCTTGTTCGGCTCACGGCCGCCGGTCAGCTCCTTGACCAGCTCCGACACCGCGGGCATGCGGGTGGAACCACCGACGAGCACCACGTGGTCGATCTGGCCGACCGAGATGCCCGCGTCGCGGATGACGTTGTTGAACGGCTGGCGCGTGCGCTCCAGCAGGTCGTTGGTGATCCGCTGGAACTCGGCGCGGCTCAGCGTCTCGTCCAGGAACAGCGGGTTCTTGTCCGCGTCGACGGTGATGTAGGGCAGGTTGATGTTCGCGCTCGACGAGCTGGACAGCTCGATCTTGGCCTTCTCCGCGGCTTCCTTGATCCGTTGCAGGGCCATCCGGTCCTTGGTCAGGTCGATGCCGTGCGAAGCCTTGAACTTGTCCACCAGCCAGTCGACGATGCGCTGGTCCCAGTCGTCACCACCGAGGTGGTTGTCACCGCTGGTCGCGCGGACCTCGACGACACCTTCGCCGATCTCCAGCAGGGACACGTCGAAGGTACCGCCACCGAGGTCGAAGACCAGGATGGTCTGCTCCTTCTCGCCCTTGTCCAGGCCGTAGGCGAGGGCCGCGGCGGTGGGCTCGTTGACGATGCGCAGCACGTTGAGGCCGGCGATCTGGCCGGCTTCCTTGGTGGCCTGCCGCTGGGCGTCCTCGAAGTAGGCGGGGACGGTGATGACGGCGTCGGTGATCTCCTCACCCAGGTAGGCCTCGGCGTCCCGCTTCAGCTTCATCAGCACACGGGCGCTGATCTCCTGCGGGGTGTAGGCCTTGCCGTCGATCTCCGTCGTCCAGTTCGTGCCCATGTGCCGCTTGACGGACCGGATGGTGCGGTCCACGTTCGTCACGGCCTGGTTCTTGGCGGGCTGCCCGGTGAGCACTTCGCCGTTCTTGGCGAACGCGACGATGGACGGGGTGGTCCGGGAACCCTCGGAGTTGGCGATGACCGTCGGCTCGCCGCCCTCAAGGACGGCTACGACCGAGTTGGTCGTGCCGAGGTCGATGCCGACCGCTCGCGCCATGGTGGTTTCCTCCTGGTTATACGCTGCTTGAGCTGCGGTGATCGCGCCCGCCTTGAGCGGGTCTCACTCAAGTTCTATCCTGCGCTTCCCGCTCGCGTCAATCCAGACTTGAGTCGGGTTCGCTCAACCTTTCTGCCCGTCCCAACGACGGGGTGCCGCGAGTTGTTCCCGTCAGGCCGGGCTGACCGTCACATCGCCGCTGGTGCTGCTCAGATCGAGCTCGTAGGGGCCGGCCGGATCGGTCGCGATGTCGATCCGCTGGCTGCCGGACCTGGTGCCGGTCCGCACGCGGTAGCGGTCGCGCGGCACCGTCACCATGACGTTCCCGCTGGTCACGTCCACCTTCACGTTCTGGGCCATGCTCATCGCCACCGTCACGTCGCCCGAGGTCGCGTGCACCTGGACCGGTCCGGTCGCGTCGGTGACCATGACGTTGCCGGAGGTCGAAGTCACGTCCGCCGCGGCCGCGCCCCGCACCGTCGTCTCCCCGGAGGTGACCTTCCCGGTCACCGCGACACCGCGGGGGACGATCACCTCGTAGTCCACGCTGCACCGGTTCCCGCAGTCGCGCAGCACCAGCTTGTCGCCTTCGACCGTGAACGCGTCGCCCGGTTTGCCGCCGGTGTAGCTGAAGTACTGGTGGACGGTGGTGGTGGCCACGTCCTCGGCCAGGATCCGCACGTCCCCGGACCCCGTATCCAGCTGGACCGCGTCGATCCGTTGTGCCAGTTCTCGGTCGACCTGGTCCCTCGTGGACCAGCGCCAGTTCCAGTTGGTGGCGATGGCGATACCGGCACCGATCAGGACGATCCCGCCGACGGCGAGTGCGACCCTGCCCATTGCGTCCTCCCCAGTCATTTTTCCTGTGCAGTGAGGCTAAGGGGCCTGAGGAGGCGGGTACATCAGGGAAGGTCCCCGTATCGACCCTGGGGTTGTCCCTACCCTGGCGGCCTCCCCCCGGCGCGGGCAGTAACCTCATGGACACCCCGAGCCCCGTGACGAGGAGGACTGATGGCACAGGCGCCCAACCCGTACGACTTCCTGCCCTCGGTACCGAGCTTCACCCTGCGCAGCAACGACATCGCGGACGGGGAGACCCTCGCGACCCCGCACCTGAGCGGCATCTTCGGCGCCGGCGGCGAGGACCGTTCGCCGCATCTGGCCTGGTCGGGCTTCCCGGCCGAGACGAAGAGCTTCGCCGTCACCTGCTACGACCCGGACGCCCCCACCGCGAGCGGGTTCTGGCACTGGGCCGTGTTCGACATCCCGGCTTCGGTCACCGAGCTGAGCTCGGGTGCCGGGGATGAGAGCGGCTCGGGCCTGCCGGAGGGTGCGGTCACCCTGACCAACGACGGCGGGGTCAAGCAGTTCCTCGGCGCGGCGCCGCCGCCCGGACACCGCCCGCACCGCTACTTCTTCGTGGTGCACGCCGTGGACGTCGAGAAGCTCGGCGTGCCGGAGGGCGCCAGCCCGGCGATCCTCGGCTTCAACCTGTTCAGCCACACCCTGGCCCGCGCCACCCTCACCCCGGTCTACGAGAACAAGGGCTGAGACCCCCTCACCACTGGTAGGGCAGGAACTTGCCGTCGAGGGTCACCACGACCCGGTCGCCAGCGGGATCCGGTACGCGTTCGACGCCGAGCCGGAAGTTGATCGCGCTCATGATCCCGTCGCCGAACTTCTCGTGGATCAGTTCCTTGATGGTGGGCCCGTAGACCTGCAGCACCTCGTAGAACCGGTAGATCGTGGGGTCGGTGGGCACCGGCGAGTCGAGCGCCCCGCGGGTGGGTTGCGCGCGCAGCGCCGCCACCTCGTCCGCGGACAGTTCGAGGATCTCGCCGGCGCGGTCCGCCTGGTCCTCGGTCATCGGGTGCTGGCCGAGCAGCGCGGCGGTCGTCCAGGCGAGCGGGGCGTCGAGCGCTTCGGCGAGTTCCGCCCAGGTCAGCCCGAGCCGCGTCTTGGCGGCGAGCACGGCCTCGGCGGCTTCCTTCTTCGTCGTCATGCACCCCGATCATTCCGGGCGGGGCCGGGGCGTGCCAGCGCGGACGGGACTCAGCGCGGGCGCAGCAGGTATTCGACCACCGGCCGGAGTTCCTCCGCGGTGGGTGGTTCGTCGTCGATCAGGCCCTGGATCAGCAGTCCGTCGATCCCGGCGAGGAACGCTCGCAGCGCCACCAGGTCGTCGGGCCGGACCATCGAGGTGAGCACGTCGAGCCAGCGGCGGGCGGCCGGGCGCAGTTCGGGCCGCCGGGCCGCGAGCAGGTACAACTCGTACTCGGCCATCGTCCGGCCGCGTTGCGGGCCGAGCGCCTCGGCGAGCAGGGCCGCCACCTCGTCGGCGCCGAGACTGCCGCGGGAGCGGGCCCGGTCGATCATCCAGTAGACCTCGCTGGCCATGTCCTTCGCGCAGGAGATCAGCGTCGCGATGAGCAGGTCGTCGAGGCTGGAGAAGTGGTACGTGGTCGAGGTGGTGGGCACGCCGGCCTCGGCGGCGACGGTGCGGTGGGTGACCCCGGCGACGCCGTCGCGTTCGATCACGCGCAGCGTGGCCTCGATGATCTCCTGACGCCGCCGGTCGCCCCGGACCTTGCGGCCGTCGCGCTGGCCCTTCACGCGGCCGACCCCAGTTCGATCAGCACGACACCCCCGATGACCAGCGCGAGTCCGCCGACCATGGTGAGATTGAGGTGCTCGCCGAGGAACAGCACTCCGATGAGTGCGACGGCCGCGACCCCCACGGCCGCCCAGATCGCGTAGGCGACCCCGACCGGAAGGCCGAGCTTCAGCACCAGCCCCAGCGCGACGAACGCGGTCAGGTACCCGGCGACCACGACCAGGGACGGGACGAGCTTGGAGAAACCGTCGGACAGTTTGAGGGAGACCGTCGCGGACACCTCGGCGGTGATCGCCAGCGCGAGCAGGAGATAGGCAGCCACCTCGCCAAACTACTTGTACGATCGTCCCAATAGCTAGGGAGTCGTACGCCACATCGGTGGGACTTAGGGCGGCGTCATGGGTTACTCACTAGTAAGGCCCGGTTAGGCTGCCCGCCAGTACACATACGGACGAAAGGCCCCGATCATGGGTGCTCTGCAGATCACAGTGGGTGTGATCGGCGTCGCCATAAGCATTGTCGCTTGGATCGCGTTCGTCGCCGGCGTCGTGCGCATGGTGCGCATCATTCGCCTCGGACAACCCGACGGGACTCGCAACGGCCCCTTCTGGAGCCGGCTCGGCACGCTGATCAAGGAGTTCGCCGCGCACACGCGGATGAACAAGTTCCGCCACGTCGGCCCCTGGCACTGGATGGTGATGTGGGGCTTCCTGATCGGCTCGCTCGTCTGGTTCGAGGCCTATGGCGAGACCTTCGACCCGAACTTCCACTGGCCGGTCTTCGGGGCCTGGGAACCCTGGCTGCTCCTGGTCGAGCTGCTCGGCCTCGGCACCGTGGTCGGCGGGATCGCCCTGGTGATCATCCGCCAGCGCAACCACCCGCGCCGCGCCGACCGGCAGTCCCGGTTCCAGGGATCCAACTTCAAGCAGGCGTACTTCGTCGAGACCGTGGTCATCGTCGAGGGGCTGGGCATCCTGGGCGTCAAGGCGTTCAAGATCTCCAGCGGTATCGAGGACCCGGCGCTGTGGAGCAGCTTCGTCACCAGGCCGCTCGCCGAGATCCTGCCCGCGAGCACCGCGGCCGTCAGCATCACCGCACTGGTCAAGCTGCTCTCCGGCATCATCTGGCTCCTGGTCGTCGGGCGGACCCTGACCATGGGTGTGGCCTGGCACCGGTTCAGCGCCTTCTTCAACATCTACTTCAAGCGCGAGGCCGACGGCGGCGTCGCGCTGGGCAAGCTCAAGCCGATGATGAGCGCGGGCAAGCCGCTGGACTTCGAGGAGGCCGACCCGGAGAAGGACGTCTTCGGCGCGGGCAAGATCGAGGACTTCAGCTGGAAGGGCTGGCTCGACTTCACCACCTGCACCGAATGCGGCCGCTGCCAGTCGCAGTGCCCCGCCTGGAACACCGGTAAGCCGCTGTCGCCGAAACTGGTCATCACCCAGTTGCGGGACCACGCCTACGCGAAGGCGCCGTACCTGCTCGCGGGCGGCCGCAAGGACGTCACCGGCGAAGAGATCGGCCTGACCGGCGACAACCCCTACGCCGGGATCGACGTGCTCGCCATCGCCGAGGCGGAGCGTCCGCTCGTCGCCGCGGGCGACGACGGCGGCGTCATCGACCCCGACGTGCTGTGGTCCTGCACCACCTGCGGCGCCTGCGTCGAGCAGTGCCCGGTGGACATCGAACACGTCGACCACATCGTCGACATGCGCCGCTACCAGGTCATGATCGAGTCGAACTTCCCGAGCGAGCTCAACGGGATGTTCAAGAACCTGGAGAACAAGGGCAACCCGTGGGGCCAGAACGCCAAGGACCGGCTGGCCTGGACCGAGGACCTCGACTTCGAGGTGCCGGTCTTCGACGGTGACCTCGGCGAAGCCGAGTACCTGTTCTGGGTCGGTTGCGCCGGTGCCTTCGAAGACCGCGCGAAGAAGACCACGCGGGCGGTCGCGGAACTGCTCCACATCGCGGACGTCAAGTACACCGTGCTCGGCCCGGAGGAGACCTGCACCGGTGACCCCGCCCGCCGGGCCGGTAACGAGTTCCTGTTCCAGATGCTCGCGCAGCAGAACGTCGAGGTGCTCAACTCGGTCTTCGAGGACCGGGAGCCGGGCAACCGCAAGATCGTGGTCACCTGTGCGCACTGCTTCAACACGCTGGCCAACGAGTACCCGGAGGTCGGCGGGAAGTTCGAGGTCGTGCACCACACCCAGTTGCTCAACCGCCTGGTGCGGGAGAAGCGCCTGGTCCCGGTGGCGCCGATCGCCGACGACGTCACCTACCACGACCCGTGCTACCTGGGCCGCCACAACAAGATCTACGAGGCGCCCCGCGAGCTGATCGGTGCCTCCGGCGCCCAGTTCCGCGAGATGCCGCGGCACGCCGACCGGTCCATGTGCTGCGGTGCCGGTGGTGCCCGGATGTGGATGGAAGAGAAGATCGGCAAGCGGATCAACATCGACCGCGTGGACGAGGCGCTCGGCACCGCGCCCTCGAAGATCGCCACCGGCTGCCCGTTCTGCCGCGTGATGCTCACCGACGGTGTCACCGCCCGCCAGAACGACGGCAAGGCCTCGGAAAAGGTCGAGGTCGTGGACGTTTCGCAGCTGCTGCTGGAGGCCGTGAAGCGGCGCCCGCAGCCGGTCCCGGTCGGGGCGGGCGGGGGGCTCCCGGCCGCGGTCGCCGACCCGCTGGAGGCGGACACCGCGACCGACCGGGCCCCGAGCGGCACTCCGCTGCCGACCGAGGACAAATAGGCAGATTCCGGTGTCCCGGCACGCCGGGGGTATCCCTGGATACCCCCGGTGGCCTCGACAGAGGCGTTATTCTTATGCCCTCGCAGCCGTAGTCGTCCGCGAGCCACTGTGACGAGTCACTGTGACCTGGGCGAACGGGGCGATGGACATGGAGCGGGTTGCCGGAATGAAGGCGGCCGGGGAACCGGCCGCGCCGAGGGCCGGTGCTCGTTTCCCGTCCGCCAAACAACTGGAAAAATACGCCGAGGCCGAGGTGGAGCAGCTTCCCGAGGACAGCAACTCCCGCACGTCTCGACACCGGCCCGCCGGTGCCCGCTTTCCGACGGAGAAACAATGGGAGATGCTCGACGCGCCGGAAGGCCCGCCCGAGCCCGAGCCCGAGGAGCCGCCGAGGCCCTCACCGAGGCCACGGGCGAAACCCGGGCGAGTGCGTACGGACGAGGTTGACGTGGAGGACAACGGGCCTCGCGTCCGCCCCTACGTACTGACCCGCGGCCGTACCCAGGCCAGTTACGAACTCGGGCTGGAGACCATGGTCTCGTTGCGGGCCGACGGGAAGTGGGCCGGTCCGGCGTTGAGCGGCGAGTACCAGCCCGTGCGTGCCCTGCTGCGCGTTCCGCTGTCCGTGGCGGAGGTCGCCGTCGGCCTGTCGGTCCCGATCGGGGTGGCGCGCGTGCTGCTCAGCGACATGGCCGAGCTGGGCCTGCTGCACATCCACGGCACGGAGCGGACCGCCGAGGGGCGCCCGCCGATGGCCCTGATGCGCCGCGTTCTCGACGGTCTGCAGCGCCTTTGACCCGGCCATAGGATCACCGGGTGAGCGGGCAAGGCGAGGCGAGCGAGAGCACACTGACCGTCCTGCTGGCCGGTGTCGTCAACCTGGCGATCGCGGTGATGAAGGCCGCCGCGGGGGTGATCACGGGTTCCGGTGCGTTGCTGTCGGAGGCCGCGCACTCGTTCGCCGACACGATCACCGAGTTGCTCCTGCTGACCGCACTGCGCCGCTCGCGCCGCCCCGCCGACCGGATGCACCCCTTCGGCTACGGCAAGGAGCGGTACTTCTGGTCGCTGCTCGCCGCCGTGTCGATCTTCGCCTCCGGCGCGATGTTCTCCTTCTACGAGGGTGTCACGACGCTTACCGGGGAACCGAAGGAGCAGTCACGGCCGCTCATCGGCTACCTCGTGCTGGCGGCCGCGTTCGTGCTGGAGACCGTGTCGTGGCTGCAGGCGATGCGCCAGGTGCGGCACGAGTCGGCCGAGCAGAACCGGTCGATCGTCGAGTACCTGAGGCTGGTCGACGATCCGGCGCCGAAGTCGGTGTTCCTGGAGGACTCGGCGGCGCTGATCGGTCTCGTGCTGGCCTTCGCCGGGCTCTTCCTGCACCATCTGACCGGCTCGGCGGTCTGGGACGGGACGGCGTCGATCCTGATCGGGCTGCTGCTCGCGCTGGTCGCCTACAGCCTCGGGCTGACCAACCTCCGGCTGCTGATCGGCAGGCAGGCCGATCCGGTGGTGGTCGCGGGGATCCGGCAGCTGCTCGCCGCGGCGCCCGAAGCCGAGGCCGTGGTCGACCTCCAGACGATGCTGCTCGGTACCGACCAGATCCTGGTCTGCGCGCGCGTGGACTTCGACGACGCGCTCGGGGCTGCGGACCTCGAACGCACCTGTGTCCGGCTGGCGGCCGAGCTGCACGAGGAGTTCCCGGACGTCGCCGAGGTGTTCATCGAGCCGGTTCCCCGCACCGATCCCGATCTCCGCGCCGCCGTGCTCGCCCGCTACGGCGACCTCGCTCCCCGCTACAGCCACCCGGCTTCAGGCAGCTAGCGGATGCGCCTGCGCTCGAGTGCGTAGCCGAGGGCATTGAGCGCGAGCGTCGCGCCCGCGATGACCGGTTGCCGTCCCTTGCGGGTGCTCGGCGGGTCCACCAGCGCCGTGCCGGGGTAGAGGGCGGCGGAGAGCTGGGTGATCCAGTAGAGCGAGGCGAAGGCAGTGGCGGCGTCGAGCCTGCCCCGGGACGGGCGGCCGCCCCACAACGAGCCCAGGGCGCAGGCACCGAGCGCGAGCCCCATGCTCATCGTCTGTCCGTTGTGGAACTTCGCGTGGGGTGGCCAGTTCGGGTTGTGCACATGGGTCTCGTTCCAGTCGGCGAGGAAGGCGCCGAACATGGTGGTGAGCGAGGTCGCGGACAGCAGGACTCGGCCGATGCGCATGACGTCTCCTCGAATGGAACGGAATCTATATTCCGATTCAATCAGAAGAGGGCTCCAAGTGCCACAACCGCTGCAGATCCGGCCAACTCGGCGCCGGTCCCGGCAGTCCCGCGCCGTCCGTCCGGAGGCCTGAGACGGCGATGGCGAGGAAGCGGCGGTTCAGGGCCGGGTCGCGGAACTGCACCAGGGTGAGCAGCAGGTAGACGTCCGCGGCGGTCACGTCCTGGCGCAGCCGGCCCGCTCGCTTCACCTTGTCCACCAGTGCGCCAAGGGCCTCCCCGAGCCGGTTGCTCGCGGCGAGACGTTCCGGTGACGAGACGATTCGCCCGGCCAGGCGCCTCAGATCGCCCGGCCGCTGTTCCACGCAGCGCCGAAGGAAGTCGACGAAACCGCTCCATGCGTCTCCTTCGGCCTCGATCGCCGCCACGGCCTGGTCCGCCGCCCAGTCCATGGTCGAGATCGCCACCGCCGTCACCAGGTCGTCCTTGCTCGGGTAGCGGCGGTAGAGGGTCCCGATCCCCACCCCGGCGCGGCGCGCGATCTCCGCCATGGACACGTCGTACCCCTCGTCGGCGAGGGCTTCACGGGCGACGGCGAGGACGCGCTCGTCGTTGCGCCGGGCCTCGGCCTGGCGTCCGGGCAAGCCCGGTGCGGTGCTGGTCATGGGCCGAGGGTAGTGCGGGCGGGAGGGGCCGGACGGCCCTTGCCGCAAGGTGTGAATCAGTGGTTCACTTCTTGCGTGGTCTACCGACGCACACCCCAGGTGCAGGCGCGCCTGGACGCCCAGCGCGCGGCGATCCTCGATGCCGCGGGCGAACTGCTGGCCGAGCGTGGCTACGCCGGATGTTCGGTCGCCGCGGTCGCCGAGCGGGCCGGGGTCGCCACCGGCAGCGTCTATCGCCACTTCCCCGGCAAGGCCGAATTGGTCGTCGAGCTGTTCCGGGGAGTGGTCAGCCGCGAGGTCGAGGCCGTCACCAAGGCCGGTGAGCTGCCGGGCGATCCCGTCGGACGGGTCGTGGCCGTGTTCGAGACCTTCGCCGCCCGTGCGCTCAAAGCGCCACGCCGCGCCTACGCGCTGCTGGCCGAGCCCGTCGACGCGCAGGTCGAGGCCGAGCGCGTCGTGTTCCGCCGCGTGTTCCGCGACGTGGCCGCCCGGCACATCCGGGACGGGGTGCGGGCCGGGCTGCTGCCCGCCCAGGACGCCGAACTGACCGCCGCCGCGCTGGTCGGTGCCGCCGCCGAGGTGCTCGTCGGCCCACTGACCAGCGACAACACCGAAGCCGATCCCGGTCTGCGCACCTTCATCCTGCGTGCCCTAGGAGGTTCCCATGCCTGACACCCACGAAGTCCTCAACCAGGTATCCCCGCTGGTGGGCTACGACGTCGCCGAGGACGCCGCCCTGCTGGCCGGGCTGCGCCGCGAAGGCGCGGGCTGGGCCGAGGACGAGGTGCACGAACTCGGCCGCCTCGCCGGCAGCGCCCAGGGACAGGAGTGGGGCCGCCTCGCCAACGAGTATCCGCCGAAGCTGCTCACCCACGACCGGTACGGGCACCGGATCGACGAGGTCGAGTTCCACCCGTACTGGCACGAGCTGATGACCGTCGCGGTCCGGCACGGGCTGCACGGCGCGCCGTGGCGCGACGAGCGGCCGGGCGCGCACGTCGCGCGGGCGGCGAAGGTGCTGGTGTGGAACCAGGCCGAGGGTGGGCACATGTGCCCGATCTCGATGACCTACTCGGCGGTCCCGGCGCTGCGGGCGAACCCGGAGCTCGCCGCCGTCTACGAGCCGCTGCTCGCCTCGCCCGAGTACGACTTCGGCCTGCGGGTGCCCACCACCAAGCGCGGGCTGATCGCGGGCATGTCGATGACCGAGAAGCAGGGCGGTTCGGACGTCCGCGCGAACACCACCACCGCCACCCCCGCCGGCGACGGCAGCTACCGGCTGACCGGGCACAAGTGGTTCACCTCGGCCCCCATGTCGGACGTGTTCCTCACCCTCGCCCAGGCCCCCGGCGGTCTGTCCTGCTTCCTGCTGCCGCGCGTGCTGCCGGACGGCTCACGCAACCGGATCTTCCTGCAGCGCCTGAAGGACAAGCTCGGCAACAAGTCCAACGCCTCGTCCGAGATCGAGTACGACGGGGCCGTCGGCTGGCTCGTCGGCGAGGAGGGGCGCGGGGTGCCCACCATCATCGAGATGGTCAACAACACCCGCCTCGACTGCGTGCTCGGCACGACCTCGCTGATGCGCCAGGGCGTCGTCCTCGCCACGCACCACGCGGTGCACCGGCGTGCGTTCGGGGCCGCTCTGGTCGACCAGCCCGCGATGGCCAACGTGCTGGCCGATCTGGTGGTCGAGTCCGAGGCTGCGACCACGGTGGCGATGCGGCTGGCGGGCGCCACCGGGGACCCGGACCAGCAGGCGTTCCGCCGACTGGCGCTCGCGGTGACCAAGTACTGGGTGTGCAAGCGCGGTCCGGCACACACCGCCGAAGCGTTGGAATGCCTGGGCGGCAACGGTTACGTGGAGGACTCGGGCATGCCCCGGCTCTACCGGGAGGCGCCACTGCTGTCCATCTGGGAGGGTTCGGGCAACGTCGCCGCACTGGACGCGCTCCGCGCCATGGGCAAGCAGCCGGAATCCGTGGAGGCGTTCTTCGAGGAGGTCGGACTGGCGGCGGGTGCGGATTCCCGGCTGGACGACGCGGTGGCCAGGCTGCGCAAGGAACTGTCCACTCTGGACGACCTGCAGTTCAGGGCCCGCCGGCTGGTAGAGATGATGGCGCTGGTGCTGCAGGGTTCCCTGCTCGTCCGGTACGCCCCCGAGGCCGTCGCCGACGCGTTCTGCGCTTCGCGACTGGGCGGCGACTGGGGAATCGCGTTCGGCACCCTTCCCTCCACTGTGGACACCGAGGCGGTGATCGAGCGGGCGCGGGTTCCGCGCGGCTGATCCGCGGCAACGCCTCGCGGCTCAGCGCCAGGCGGCGTCGAGGGCGAGGGCGAGGCGACGAGTCCAGTGGTCATCGTCGGCGGGCAGGTCCGGGTGCGCGTCACGGAAGCCGGACCAGTCCACATCCCAGGCCAGGACCGACTCGGCGGTGAAGGCGTCGGCAGCGCCCGCGAGTTCGGGCCGCAGCAAGTCGCGGACCAGCGACAACGACGGCACCCCCGTGCGCTCGGCCAACAGCGTCGCGTCGTAGAGGTCCTTGCCCTGCGGGTACAGGTCGGTGCCCAGCCACAGCAGCTTCCAGGCCAGCGACAGCTCCGCGGTCGCGGCCAGCACGACCCGGTCGATCGAGGGCAGGTGCAGCGGTGCGGGCGGGATCGGCAGCGGCTCGCCGAAGACGAAGTCGAGCTGCACCGCGCCCGGCGGCACACCGTCCACGGCGAACGGGATGACCAGTCTCCGGCCGTCGGCGCGCTCGTAGGTCCAGATGTCCTCGCCGAGCGCGCCGTCGGCGTCCAGCCCGGCGCCGGGAGCGGCGCGGACGGCGGCCAGGACGTCGTCGAACATGCGAGCCGCGTCCGCGCTGCGGAGGCTGCGCTCCGGTGGCAGCACGACGAAATCGATGTCGCCCGGCTCGCGCGCGTCGTCGCCGATCCACGCGGGCATGGTCACGCTTCCCCGCAGCACCAACGATTCGGCCCACGCGGAGTCGGCGATCAGGGTCAGCACGTGGTTCCGCGCCGTCGCGCGCGCCTGCCGCCACCGCGCGCCCGTAGCCGGGTCGGCGAACCGGGGCTCGCCGGGACGGTAGGCGTTCGAGTGGTGCTTCATCGCCGGGTCGAACACCTGGCTCTGCTCGACTTCCTCGCCGGTAGGCAGCGGGAGGTAGGTGGCAGGGTACTTGTCCGCTCCGGCGGGAGCCGCGGGCCGTAGTGGGTCGTGGCGGGCTCGCGCGGGTTCCAGCCAGCCACGGTCGTAGTGCAGGGCGGTGTCGTGGACGACGTACTCCTGCTCGACCTCGACGATCTCGTGCCCGGCCGCGCGGAGGTCGGCGACCAGCGCGTCCAGCCGGGCCATCGCCGTCTCGCGACCGACGCCGTGACAGCGCTGCGTGGCGAACCGCTCCTCGCGACCGTCCGGCCGTCGTCGCCGTGCCACCCGGGACAGCCGCGTGCCGTGGGGGGCGACCAGGTCGGTCAACGCCACCAGCCGTTCGACGGCGTCGTCCGGCAGCAGGAGCTTCACGTGGTGCTCGAAGTAGCGTTCGGGTCGATCCCTGCCGTCCCAATAGGACGGACCGGTGCATACCGGCGGCTCGTCCGCGGCTTCGACGTCCGTGCGCGGCACGCCCTCGTTCCACGGCGCCGCCTCGACCTTGACCCGCTGAACGTCCAGACCCGCGGCCCTGAGCCGCTCGCGCCAGGCCGCGGCGAGCGCGAGTTGGTCATCCAGGGTGCCCGAGCCCGTGAGGGTGAGCATCGGCTGCAAGACGTAAGTGCCGCGATCGAGGACGATGTGGGTGACCTTGAGCCCGTGCTCGGTGCCGAACGCGGTGAGTTTGCCCGACTGGGGCTCGTAGACGGTCAGGTGGATGTCGAAGTCGCCGACGATCGTCACGTTCGCTCTTCCCCGCCGACTGGGAGGTTCCGGTGGCGGCCTAACGCCAGGTGTCCACGCGGTGGAAGTTGAGGTAGGCGCGGCTGGGGGTGGGGCCGCGCTGACCCTGGTAGCGGGAGCCGACTTCGGCCGAGCCGTAGGGGAATTCGGCGGCGCTGGTGAGTCGGAACAGGCACAGCTGGCCGATCTTCATGCCCGGCCAGAGCGTGATCGGCAGGTTGGCGACGTTCGACAGTTCGAGGGTGATGTGGCCGCTGAAGCCGGGGTCGATGAAACCGGCGGTGGAGTGGGTCAGCAGGCCGAGGCGGCCCAGCGAGGATTTGCCTTCGAGCCGGCCCGCGAGGTCGTCGGGCAGGCTGACCAGCTCGAACGTCGATGCGAGCACGAACTCGCCCGGGTGCAGGACGAACGGGTCGTCGCCCTCCTTCTCCACCAGCGAGGTCAGCTCGTCCTGCTGCAACGACGGGTCGATGTGGGTGTACTTGCTGTTGTCGAACACGCGGAAGAAGCGGTCGAGCCGCACGTCGATGCTGGAGGGTTGCACCATCCCGGGGTCGAACGGGTCGATCCCCAGCCGGCCGGCTTCGACTTCTTTGCGGAGGTCACGATCGCTGAGCAGCACCCGTCCACCCTAGCTGTCACGCCGCTGGCATATGCCGGGCGTAGGTGGGGTCGAGCTGGAAGATCTTGGAAAGCTGGTCGAGGTAGCGCCTCCGCTCCAGGCCGCCGACCACTTCGCGGAGCAGGGTGGCGCCCGGGATGTACTGGCGGACGGTCTCGGCGGCGAAGTTCAGTGCCGCCGCCGTGACCACCGCCCCCTGCGCGATCGGGTCGTCGGGCAGTTCGAGGAAGTCGGCGTTGGTTTTGCCGAGCACGAGGCGGCTGATGGAGGAGTGCACGCGCACGGACAGGTGGGACAGCACCCGGCCCGCCGCGCCCCGGTCCCTGCCGACCTGCTCGTGGGAGACGAGCAGCGCCTTGGCCAGCCGTTTGGAATCCTCGTCGGGGATGAACTCGGTGGCCGCCAGCAGCCACAACAGCCGCCATGCGTCCTCCTCGGTGGCGGGCAGGAGCTCCTCGTCGACGCCCAGCAGCCAGCCTGCGTAGCGCCACAGGTGGATGATGTCGGCGCGCTCGCGAGCGGAGTAGCGGATGCCCAGCAGTTGGGTGCCGAGGACGAAGACGAGGGAGAACAGCAGCAGAGTCCCGGTCGTCTGCACCTGGTTGACGGGCCGGTCCCAGGCCGCGTAGTCCCAGTCTTCGCGCCCGTTCATCGCGGCACGCACATACGCGTGCACCAGCCGGACCCGCAGCGCCGCCGCGTACCCGCTCTCGCCGGCGCGGAGCTTGCCGGGGGTGGTCACCTCGATCCACCACGCGGCCGTCTCGACCAGCCTGCGGCTGGCCATATGCTCGATCTCGCCGGTCGCCACCAGCGACTTCGTCGCACGGGAGGCGAGATACCCGCCCATCAGCGACATGTCACCCAGGGGGAACAACCCCAGCACCCCCGTGCGCATGATCGCGCGGGCCCCGCGGTCGAGCCGGTCGTAGTCCACCCAGTACGGCGTCGCCTCCACCGCCCGGAAGAACTCGACCAGCTCGCGCGGAGGGTCGTCCACCGCCGCGATCCCCCCGGTCAGCGCCCGCTCGAACAGCGCCCGCCCCTGCCCCTTCGGCAGGCGGTGGAACATCGCCACCACCGCGTCGGCGAGCCCGTCCTCGGCCTGCGCGTACTCTCGGAACCGCCGCACCTGCTCCTCGGTCCCACGGATATCCCCAGGTCCGAACAGGCGGGCCGCGAGCTTGAAGCCACCCTGGCGGAACAGTTCCGGGTCCGGCAGACGGTCAATCATGACAACAAGTGTTGTCAGTTTTGTGCGACACGTCAAGCGGAAACGGAGGGCTTGATGAAGGGGGAATGCGGCAGCGTGTATGCTCTGTGGCACTGCGGATGTAGTTCAATGGTAGAACATCAGCTTCCCAAGCTGAGAACGCGGGTTCGATTCCCGTCATCCGCTCTCGTGGCGAAGGCCCAGGTCAGAAGGTGTCTACTTCGGACCTGGGCCTTCGTCGTTGCTAGATCAACTCTTGAGTTGGGCCATTAGCGGGCCATTAGCCCACTGGGACGCGCGTCCCCGAGTCGCCGTAATCCGGATCTTCGGCGTCCCTCTTCCGGTGCTCGTCAACCAGCTCCGACAGCCGGTCCGCGATCCGCTCGTCAGCATCGGAAGTGGCCCACTGGTAGATCAGTGCCGCCCGCATGTCGTCATGCCCCATGTGAGCCATGCGGTCCTTGGTCGAGGTTCCGGCCTTGGACGCCCTGCCAGCATGGCTGGCCGTGGAGTGCAGCCCCTTCGGCCCCAGGGCCAGATCACGGGTGGTCGAAACCGGCGCTGGCAGACCTCGGGACGGTGCCGCGCCTGTAGCCGACGCCCGCCGGACACCAATACGTTCGCAGCAGTGGCTGCCTGACGCCGTTCCGTCCTTGACCTTGACGCCAGGGTCAAGGCTTAGCGTCTCGCGCATGGAAAAGACGAACACCCTTCACGGCCGGGCAGTGCTCATCACCGGAGGGGGCACCGGAATCGGGCGTGCGACGGCCCAGAAGTTCGCCGCCGAGGGCGCTGAGGTTCTCATCATCGGCCGGACTGCCGAGCGTCTTGCGGAGACGGCCAGAGAACACCCGCGCATCCGGACGTTCGTGGCCGACGTCGCCGAGCCGGACGCCTCCGCCGACATCGTCGCCGCCGCGCTGGAGGCGTTCGGCCGCATCGATGCCCTGGTCAACAATGCCGCTATCACTCGTCCGGCTCCGCTCGGTGCGATCGACCGGAAGGTCGCCGAGGAACAGCTTGCCACGAACCTGCTCGGCCCGGTCTTCCTGGCCCAACACGCTCTGCCGCACATGGAGGCCGGTGCAACCATCGTCAACGTCACATCCAACCCACCCAACTACGGCTGGCCGAACAATTCGATCTACGGATCCACGAAGGTGGCTCTCGACTTCCTGACCCACACGTGGGCTGTCGAGCTGGCGCAGCGCGGCATTCGCGTGCTGTCGGTGGCCCCCGGGATAACGGCGACACCGGTGCTGAGCCATGCCGGCTTCTCGGACGAGCAGATCGCCGCGGCGGGGAAGGAGCTTCGGGCCCGGATCCCGCTCGGGCGTATCGCTCAGCCCAAGGAGATCGCGTGGTGGATCGTGAACGCGATGCGCCCCGAAGCCGGCTACCTCACCGGTACGATCATTCGTGTCGACGGCGGGCTGAGCGCCGCTGGATGAAGATGGAGCGATGCTGATCTCAGAACTGGCGAACGAGGCCGGCACCACCGTTCGGGCCCTGCGGTATTACGAGCAGCAGGGCCTGCTCCACCCCCGGCGAGCGCCGAACGGTTACCGCGAGTATGACGAGACGACGGTCGGCCAGGTGGGCAACATCAGGCTGCTGCTCTCGCTCGGCCTCACCGCTCGTGACGTCCGTGCCTTCCTGCCCTGTCTCGATCAGGACATCGCCGATGATCCCATCTGTCCCGCGAGCGCGCGGGTCATCGCCCGGAGGCTCACCGACGTGGAGGAGAAGATCGCCGCGCTGGACGTCGTCCGCAAACGCCTCACCGAAGTACTCGCCCAGGCCGGCGGCTAGTGGCTGTAAGCGGTTTCGGGCTCGGTCTGTGAGAGGAAGGCAGCCGGCTCGCGGCTGTCCCGTCCCACCAGGCTCCGGTGATCGGGCGGCGCTCAGTCCATGCCGGATCCGGTCTTCCATGCGAGACGGAACTGCTCCGCGGCATCGGCGGCTTGGTGAAGACCGGCCTGGTAGGCCGGTTCCCAGCTCGTCCGGTCGTTCAGGTCTGGGCCGAATGCGCGGATCGACGCCGGATCGGGGCCGATGGTCACCACTGTGTGCGCCCCGGCGACCGCCAACTCCTGGTGGAGCAACTCTCGGGGAAACAGGTGCGCCTGCGGGTCGATCACGACGAGGGTCCGGGCTCCGGCCGCGAGTCCGGCGTTGGTCGCCGACCGCAGGGAGCCATCCATGTATCGGCGGCCGTTGATGGTGATCGGTGGGTAGATGCCCGGGAAGGCCGTGCTTGCCGCCACAGCGGAGGGCAGCGGTGCGCCACTGGCACGGTCGAAGACCTCCTGCTCCCCGGTCTCGGCGTCCAGCGCGGTGATGAGCAACTTCCGGTCCGGCCATTGGTCTGAGCCGGTCATGGCGCACATCCGGGAGATATGTGCCTGCTCGGGGCCGGTCTCGGCGGCGAGTGCGATCCGGCCCACCCGGCGCCAGGCCTCGGCCGGGTTCGCGGCGGCATTGCCGAGCACGGCGAAAGCCTCGCCCAGCCGCCGCCCGTCCACCTGGGGCGGGGTGCCGTCGGAGTCGGCGGGGCGCACGGGGGTGGCCAGCCGGTCGGGGTCCTGGCCGGTGGCCAGCAGTGCGGCGGTGATCGCGCCGGCGGAGGTGCCCACGATCAGGTCGGCCTCGCCGAGATCCACCCCGCCGCGGCGCAGTCCGCAAGCCAGCCCTGCCATCCAGGCCGTGCCGACGAGACCTCCGGCGCCCAGTACGAGTGCCCGGTCGAGTGAGTACATGACGGCCTCCTCCAGTTATTGAAACAGTCGTACCATATACTGACGTAGGCTCAGATCCGCAGTACCGAGAGGATGATCCACTGTGGGGCGACCCCCGGATCCCGCCCGACGGGAGGCCACGCTGGCGCGAGCGACCGACTACGTGCTGGCCCACGGCTTGGCCGGATTGAGCCTGCGGCCGCTGGCCGCGGCTCTCGACACCAGCCCGCGGATGCTGCTCTACGACTTCGGCAGCAAGCAGGAGTTGGTATCCGCCGTGCTCGCCGAGGCTCGCCGCCGCGGTGCGACACGGTTGGCCGAGAACCTCCCGCCGGAGGCAGCCTCTCCGGAGGAACGCCTGCGCGGCATCTGGGCCTGGATCAGCGCACCCGAGCGCGCCGCGTTCGTCCGGCTGTTCTTCGAGGTGCACGCCGACGGTCTCGCTCACCCCGAGAACTACCCGGACCGGGCCGGGGCGATCGCGGACTGGTTCAACACTCTCGACGCCACGTTCCGCGACATCGTCACCGGCCCTGACGACACCGTCACTCCAACGCTGGTCATGGCTGTCATCCGGGGCCTCCTGTTCGATCTCACGACCACCGGCGACCGCCGCCGCACCGACCGCGCCCTGGACCGCTTCTGCGAACTCCTTCGGCATTGAACGAAGACTGCAGGAAGCGCTTGCTGGACTGGCTGCGTCGTCAAATCCGCGACGGCAGGGTGCGGCGACCATCGCGACACGCGTCCTCGGCGACTGGGCGCTCGACCGTGGAGCACCACGCGTCCAGCTCCTGACCATTCCCGGCAACACTGCCAGCGAAGCAGTTGCCCGGCGCGCGGGTTTCAGGATCGCGGGCCGTGAGCGGTGGAACGTTGTGACAAGATTCACATAATATGTGAACGCAATTGCTCCATCAGGGTGACTTCGTAACCTGCCGGAAGACGATCTTGATGTGGTCGGTCCGCCCGAGGCCGGAATGACCAGTCATATCCCCAGGTGGGCGAAAAAGGAGTTCGATCATGCCCCGTGAACCTCTGTTCGGCCCTGCGCGGCAGCGCGTCCTCGCGGCACTGGCCGGGGGCGCGATCCTGCTCTTGATGTCCGCCTGCCGTACTTCCGACACGGCCGGGACCGGGACCGGGGGCGGATGGCCGGTGTCCACGCCCTCAGCAACCTCGGACAGCACCGAGATGCCCGCCACTTCCAGTACCCGGATGCCCGCTACGTCCACTGCCAGGCGCACATCCGGTTCCACCACCGCGCAGTCATCGCAGGCGCCCCGTGCCACGCTGATCACCTGCGACGGCACTGCCGCTTCTTCTCCCTCTCGCTACACCCTCACCTGTGCTGACGCCGGTATCTGGCTCGATGGATTGCGCTGGTCGGCATGGGGTTCGGCCACCGCGCAGGCGAGCGGCAATCTGTGGGCGAACGACTGCAACCCGAACTGCGCCGGCGGACACAACGTGTCCCACCCGGCGACGGTGAGCGTCTCGGGATTGTCCGGCGGCCAGTACACGCGGATACACGTCGATGTGCAGGGCGACAGTCCCTACGACTACTCGATCGGCGCAAACGGGCCCGAAAGCCCGTAGGAGCCGGGATCGTGATCACGCAGCTCCCGAACCTGCGCGACTTCCTCAACGGGCTGGCGAGGCTGGTCCGGCACACGGGCATGGACCTCCTTGGGTGGCGAGATGACGCTCGATGCCAGTCACGGGCGGGGCAGGCTCGCTGTCGCCCTCCGGCGCGCCAAACGGACGTATGACTTCGATGTCTGGTCAGGCGAAGCCGAACAGCAGGAGCAGCCGGGCGGCCTCGGTGGCCTAACCCCGTCGGGGTGGCGAGTCGCCTCGGGATCGCTGGCGAAAGCATGCACCGAAGGCTCATCCGAGGCGGCGAAGTCGCGCAGCGAAAGCCGTTCGCCCGTCGGATGAATCCCGTCGTGCTCGTGTTCCTCCGGCATGAAACGGGCGGCCGGGCAGGAAGACCAACCACGTTCCCCAGCCGTCCGGGGTTGCGGGTGCGGCCTGGATGGATTAGACCGGCATGCCATGGACGCGGCACGACTCGCGATGGAGGAACGGGCGGACCTCGCCGCGTTCCTGGAATCCCTTTCTCCTGAGCAGTGGGAGTCCCCGACGCTGTGTGCGGGGTGGCGGGTCAGGGACGTGGTGGCGCATGTGATCAGCTATGAGGGGCTGGGATTCCGGGATGTGCTGTCCCGGTTCGTGCGGGGCCGGTTCCGGCCGGACCGGGTCAACGACCTCGTCCTGGCCGAGTACGGGGACCACGGTCCGGAAGAAATCCTCGCCCTGCTGCGGGCGCGCCTTCGGCCACGCGGTTTGACGGCGGCGTTCGGCGGGATGATCGCGCTGGTCGACTGCGTCATCCACCACCAGGACATCCGCCGCCCGCTCGGCCTGCCGCGCAGCGTTCCCGAAGAGCGGCTGCGTCCGGCCCTTCGCGGCGCGCTCGGCGCACCGGTCATCCGGGGCTTCTCGCGTACCCGCGGCTTGCGGCTCGTCGCCACGGATCTGGACTGGTCCCTGGGGCGCGGACCCGAGGTGCGAGGCACGGCGGAGGCCCTGTTGATGGCGATCGCCGGGCGACGCGGGGTGGTCGCGGAGTTGAGCGGGCCCGGACAGCCGGTCTTCGCCCGCCGGGTCGGGGGCTGAAACCGGGTTACGAAGCCATCGGCTTCCGGGCCATCAGGTACGCCTGCGGCGTCTTCTCGGGCTTGGCGGCGGCTCTGACCAGGCGGGCATCCACGGTGAGACCGGCTTCCCCCACCAGTTCGGAGATCTTCTCCGGCGGAAGACGGTAGGCGTCGAGGGAGATCCGGTGGCCGTAGGCATCCCGCAGGTGGGCCCGTTCGTCGCCGACCTGGAAGGCGAGCAGCAGCGGGGCACCGGGCATCAGCACGCGGTGGAACTCGGCGAAGACCCCCGGCAGCAGCTCCGGCGGCGTGTGGATGATCGAGTACCAGGCGAGCGCGCCGGCCAGGGATTCGTCCGCCAGTTCCAGCGCGGTGATGGTGCCTTCTTCGAATCTCAGGTGCGGATGGGTCCGCCGGGCCACCGAGATCATTTCCGGCGACAGGTCGATGCCGAAGGCGTCCAGTCCCAGCGAATCCAGATGGGCCGTCACCCGGCCGGGCCCGCAGCCGAGGTCGGCGACGGGACCGTTCCCGACCGCGCGCACGAGTCCGGCGAACACGCCGAGCATCGCGAGGTCGTACGGCTTCCTGGCCAGTTCGTCCTTGAGGAGTTCGGCGTAGTCGGCGGCGACGGTGTCGTAGGCGGTGCGGGTGGTCCGCAGGAAGGACGGCTCGGTCACGCCGAAACCGTACCGAGCGGTCAGGACGGGGGCGTCCAGCCACCGCGAAGCAGGATCTCGTCGATGACGGGACGTTTCGCCTCGGCATAGAAATTGACGTCCCGCCATTCGCGCTGGGCCAGACGCCGTTTCGTCGCGGCGTACAGTTCACGGTCCGCGTCGTCGGCTCGCAGCCGGTCGCGGAACAGCAGGTACCGGCGCACTTCCTCGTCGTCCGGCGCGCACGCGCAGGTCGTACCCGGCCGCCTCCAGATCGGGCAGGTAGGCGCCTTCGTCGTCGGGATCGTCGATGCCGACGACGATGTCGACGATCGGTTTCGCGATCAGGCCCGGGACCGAAGTGGAACCGATGTGCTCAATGAGCCGGGCCCGTTCGCCCAGTATCGCGCGGAGTTCCGCCGCGCGGGCTTCGAAACGCGCGGGCCACGCGGGGTCGTACTCGGCGAGCACGATCCGTGCCGGGCGGAGCCCGTGTACGAGGATGGCGGCGAGTTTCTCTTCCGAGAGTGGTTCGGACATGGCTGCGGCCTCCCAGTCGGCAGCAGGCCAACGTAACGCCCGCGCCGGACACCGGCCAAGTTCTTTACCCCCGGTCCTCCGGCGGCGGGGTTTCCGGTTCGGCCGGACGCCGCCGGGCCACCTGCACGGCGGCGACGATCAACCTGGCCACGACGCCGACGACGACCAGGCCGCCGAGCATCTGGATGGTCGCGATGATCCGCGCCCCCTCGCTGACCGGGGCGATGTCGCCGAGGCCGACGGTGGCGAACACGGTCACCGTGAAGTAGAGCGAATCAAATCGGGTGATGTGTTCGGTGAAGCTGCCCGGCAGGTTGTGCTGGATGACCACGTAGCTCGCGGCGAACAGCACGAGGAACAGGGGAAGGCCGATGGCGGCCGCCTCGACGGCCCGCAGCCGGGGCGCGCTGGAGCGCACGATCGCCCAGAGCTGGAAGACGATGACCGAGGCGAAGAGCATCAGCGCGACCACGAACTTCGCCCACGCGACCGGGCCGAGCTTCTCGTCCAGCGGCGCCACGAAGTAGCTGACCAGCAGCAGGCCGTCCGCCGCGAAGGCCCGGTACAGCGACGCGAGCGCCTGCCGCCGGCGCACGCCCTGCGACTGCTCCCCCGCCATCGCCCCTCCGTTCTCCCCCAGCCCCGAACCGACGCGGCTACTCGACGGTCACGCTCTTCGCCAGGTTCCGGGGCTTGTCGATGTCCCGCCCCAGATGGCGGGCCAGGTGGTAGGCGAACAGCTGCAGCGGGACGGTGAACAGGATCGGGTCGAGTTCCGGTTCGCCGCGCGGAACCCGGATGAGTGAGTCGGCGAGGCCCTCGGGCAGCTCCGCGTTGGTAAGCGCGATCACCGGGCCGCCGCGCGCCTTGATCTGTTCGATGGTGGCGATGTTCTTCGCCAGCAGTTCGTCGTCGGGGACCACCACCACGGACGGCATCGCCGGGTCGATCAGGGCGAGCGGCCCGTGTTTGAGTTCACCCGCCTGGTAGGCCTCGGCGTGCACGTAGGAGATCTCCTTCAGCTTCTGCGCGCCTTCCCGCGCCACCGGCCAGCCCCGCACGCGGCCGACGAAGAACATCCGCTCGGCGTTGCTGTGCTCCTTGGCCACCTCGGAGATCGTGTTCTCGTCGGAGAGCACGGCGGTGATCTGGTCCGGCAGGGCCTGCAGCGCCTCGACGATCCGCGCACCGTCCGAAACGGACAGATCGCGGACCCGGCCGAGTGACAGCGCCAGCATCGCGAAGCAGACCACCATGTTGGTGTAGGCCTTCGTGGAGGCCACCGACACCTCGGGGCCGGCGTGCAGGAAGACACCGCTTCCGCAGGCACGCGCGATGGCGCTGCCGACGCTGTTCACCGCGCCGATCACCCGGCCGCCCTTGCGGCACAGCTCCTGCACGGCGGCGAGGGTGTCGGCGGTTTCACCGGACTGGCTGACGGCGACGTAGAGGGTGTCCTCCTCGACCACCGGATTGCGATACCGCAGTTCGGAGGCGGGTTCGGCGTCGGCGGGCAGGCGTGCCCACTCCTCGACCAGGTTCGCGCCGATCTGCCCCGCGTAGTAGGCCGAGCCGCAGCCGATGAACTTGACCCGCCGGATGCCGCGCATCGCGCGCGGGTCCAGGTTCAGGCCGCCGAGCCGGGCGGTGCCGAAACGTTCGTCGAGCCGTCCCGCCAGTGCCCGGCGGACCGCCTCCGGCTGTTCCCGGATCTCCTTGTGCATGAAGTTCGCGTACTCGCCCAGTTGGTAGTCCGAGTCCTCGAGGTCCACCGTGGTCGGGGTTTTCGCGGTGCGCCGCGCCTGCAGCGTGCTGGTGACGTAGCCGTCCCGCGAGATCGTGGCGAGTTCACCGTCGTCGAGGTAGACGACCCGGTGCGTGTAGCGGACGAGTGCGGCGACGTCGGAGGCGACGAACATCTCGCCGTCGCCGAGCCCGAGCACGATGGGGCTGCCGTTGCGGGCGACCACCAGCTGCCCGGGGTTGTGCGTGTCGAGCACGACGAGACCGTAGGCGCCGTTGACACCCCGCAACGTGGCGCGCACCGCCTCTTCGAGGGAAGGCGCGCCTTCCTCCAGCGCCGAGGCGACGAGGTGCGCCAGCGCCTCGGTGTCGGTTTCCGAGGCGAAGTCCACCCCCTTCGCGGTCAGCTTGGCGCGCAGGAGATCGGCGTTTTCGATGATCCCGTTGTGCACCACCGCGATCCGTTTCGCGGTGTCCACATGCGGGTGGGCGTTCGCGTCCGTGGGTTCGCCGTGCGTCGCCCAGCGCGTGTGGGCGATGCCGACCGTGCCCGGCTGGTCCGGTTCGACCAGTTCGCGAAGCTCGTCGACGCGCACCGCCGCCTTGGTCAGTCTCAGTCTGCCCCGGTGCACGACGGCCAGCCCGGCGGAGTCGTAGCCGCGGTATTCCAGCCGGTGCAGTCCCTCCAACAGGACGGGGGTGGCGGCTCGCGCCCCGATGTACCCCACGATTCCGCACATACGCTGTTCTCTCCTTCAGCCGTAGACGATGCGCCGCAACTGGCGTTCACTCAGCGGGGCGGCGCCGAGGGGCCGCCCCTTCAGTTCGGCGGCGATCAGCCGCCAGATCTCGGCGTTCTTGCGGCCACGCCTCCGCAGTTCGGCGTGACGGCGGCGGACGAACTCTTCGGCGGTCTCGCCGAAGTACGCGATGACGTCCGCGATCACCCGCTCGGCGACCTCCATCGGAAGGCCGGTGGAGGTCGCGACGTGGCGGACCAGTTGCTGATCCATCTCCTGAAAGTGGCAGCACGACGGCGCTGGAGCAAGTTTTCTGCCCGATTTCGGGCACAAAACACGGGTACCCCTGCCCGGAGGCCGAGCAGGGGTACGGAGATCGGCCGAGTTCACTCGGCGCGCTGGAACTCCGGCGCGGGCAGTCCACCGTCCCCTCCGCGGTCCGGTGCGGAGGCCGCTTTCCGGCGGCGCGCCAGCCTCCGGTTCACCGCGAAAACGATCTTCGCGGTGGTGCGGACGACCATCGTGCTGATACCGACCCACGGGACGAGCAGGATGATCACCGACACGACCGCGAGCAGCACTCCGCTCACGCTGCCGTTGTCGAACGCCGCCAGCCCCTCCCGGTAGTACACGCTCATGCTCTGCACGGCGGTACGGAAGTAGCCGGGCACGAAGATCGCGAGATTGACCAGCGCGAGGACCAGGGCGGGCACCACGAGCGAGACCCAGGCGGTGATCACGATCCTGGTCTTCCTGCGCAGGTTCGTGACGGCCCGCTCGGGCGGCTTCCGCAGCAGCGAATGCCGGATGATCGGCCGGATCTGCTCGAACAGGTTCGGCACCCCGACCAGGTCGCCCAGGATGTAGTAGCCGTCCATCCGGACCAGCGGCAGCAACTGCTGCATCATCTGGATGTGGACCATCACGATGATGGCCGGCAGTGCGGGGAACCCGGTCCACAGGCAGAGCGCACCGAGGAACACCGCGAAGATCGCGTTGAAGTAGATACCGCCGAGGTCGGTCCGCAGGCGTCCTCGCCGGTCCAGGCGGTAGGCGTCGTTGACGTTGGTGTAGAACGCCGGGACCACGATCAGGACACCCACCCCGATCTGGGCCGGTTTCCCGCCGCCGTAGTGGCATCCGGCGGCATGCCCGAACTCGTGGAACACGGATCCCGCGATCACCACGCCCATGATCGTCAGCATCAGCCCCGGTGAGCCGACGGACAGGTGGATGGAGGCACCGACGCGGCCGGTGGCCAGCAGCCAGACGTCCATGGCCAGCAGCGCCGCGAGGACGAGCACGATCACCGGCGGGCGGAACATCGGGGCGAAGAAGGCGGCGACGCGGCGGACCATCCACCCGGGCATGAGCACGAACCTCAGGCTCAGCGCGAGCAGCGGGTTCGCCTTCGGAGCGGGAGCGTCCGGGATGCCCATCGTCGCCAGGCCCAGCGGCCGCAGCTTGTTCTCGACCAGGTAGCGGACCGCGTCGGCGTTCAGCTCCGCGCCGTAGTGGCGGCTCGCCTCCTCCGCGACCTGTTCCAGCGAGCGCTTGCCGTCCAGCGCGGAGGCCACGGCGTTGAGCATCCGGGAGATCAGGACCATCTGGCCGTCGCCGCGCGAGACCAGGTAGCGGGGCTCGTCGTAGCCGCCGCCTTCGTAGACACCCAGCAGTGCGGTCCCCGGGGTGAGGGAGGGGGCGTCGTCGGGCGGTTCGGGTTCCCGTGTCGGCCACGCCGCCTGTCGGGGCAGGGGCACGGTGTCGGCCGCGAAGGAGTTTCGCAGCTGACTCGGTTGCGTCATCGAGGTTTCCTCCTGAAGTTGTGGATGGCAGGCGGGACCGGCGCCGGTCCCGCGGACCGGCGCGGCCACCAGTAGGCATCGGGAACGTCACCATGCCGTCACCAGCGGGAGGGTCCCGACGCGAAACCGCCCCGCCCGGAAGTGACGGGCGGGGCGGCTTGCCTGCGGTGCGGTGTCAGTGGCGGACGACGGCACCGAGCAGTTGGCCGGCGCCCGCCTTGGCGTCGCCGAACAGGCTCAGCGCCAAGGCGAGGTTGACACCGACGACGGTGTTGATGGTCAGCAGCGCCTCCCGGGTCGGAAGCACCTCAGCGGTCTCCTCGGCGAGACGGGCGATTTCTGCAGAGCGGGGGTCGTACACGGAAAGAACCTCCTTGGTTGGCGTTTCGGGGGGTGCCGGCCGGTCAGCGCGAGGGCGGCCGGCCGGCAGCCCGCGATCAGCTCGGGGTTAGTTGTCAGTCGTCGAAGAAGTCGCCACGGCCGAAGCCGTCGGCACCCTGGAGCTGGACAATGGTCTGGTTGGCGTTGGCGAACGCGTCGCCACACCTGCCGCCGATCGCCACGGCCTGGTTGAAGGCGTTGATCGTGGCGTGCCCGGCGCCGTGGCGGCGGAGACCAAACGTGCCCAGCGCCTCCCGAGCCGTCAGCAGCTCGGCGTCCTGCATCGACAGCTCCTGGATCGACACTTCACTCATTTTGTGTTCTCTCCTCTCGAGGTGTTTCCTCAGGTGCCCGAACCGTGGTCCGTGCACGACACCAGTAGGCCGGTGCACAGTCACCGCACCGTCACCTTTTGAAGGAGGAACACCGAGTCGCCCCATCCGAGTGAACGATTCGGATGGGGCGACGATGGCCGCCGAGGTCTCGCATCAGAGGCCGATGGTGGGGAGGGAGAGGCTGGCGCCGAGCGTGATCCCGAGGGCGACGCTGGCGGTGAGGCCGGCGTCGACGGTGCTCAGGGCTTCACGACTGGGCAGCAGCTCCACCTGCTCCTGCTCGAAGCGGGTGGTCGAGTGGTTGTCCATCACAAGAACTCCTTGATCCCTTCTGGAGGGGGTGGGTCGCCGGCCGTGTTTCACTTCACGGCCGACGACCTCTGTCGACGATCAGGATCAGTAGTCGTCGCCCGCGTCGGACATGTGGCCGGCGCCGGTGCCGCCGCCGCCGAGCAGCACGACGCTCGTCTGGCTGGCGTTCGCGCTGGCGTCGCCAGCCCCCTGCGGAACTGCGACAGCGGCGTTGATGGTGGTGATGATGTTGTTGAACGAGTTGACCTGCAGGGCCTCGCGGACGGGCAGCACCTCGATGTCCTGGGCGGACAGCTCCTGCGTCGATACCCTCATTTGGTTCTCCTCTCGGGGGTTATTTGTCTTGCTCACGGTGCTTGGACCGCGACCGAAAGTTAGGCCCCGTTCCGTCACCGACTCGTCACGGAGCGATAACGGCGGGGGCCTTCGGGTCCCGGCAGCCACATTGCCCCCACTCGAATCCCTTGTTGTAGCAGGGGTTTTGACCCTTCAGGGGAGTCTTCTCGGTTGCAGCCGGAACCCGGGTTTGGTTGTCTGATCAACCACATGGGTGCTCTCCGGGAGCAGCCGCCCCTGTGGGGAGCCGACTGATTGCAGGCCGATGGCCCGCCGGGTTAGTGTGAGGACGAAAGTTGCTTCGCCGACCGATTCCCTGGTCTCCCAAGGAATTTCGGCGAGAGTAGCCGTCCTGGACCTTGACGGGCGGTCCGGTGGGAACAAGCAGAAGCGCCGGGCGAACGGACGGCCTTTCGCACGCCGGGCCCTCTCGCCTGCCGATCCCCGAGACAAAACGGCTGTTTCAGTGTCAGTGACTTGTGACTGTGGCGCGGCGATCCGGCTCAACCGACCCGATCGCGACGTCGTCCCGCCCGCGGCGCGGTGAACCAGGCACAAGCCGATACGGAAGGAAGACGATGACGAGGATTCCCAGCCAGCGCGGTGCGCGGCTGAGACCCGACGGGCCAGAGGGCGGGTACCAGCTGACACTCCTCGGCGGATTCTCCCTGCGGCACGACGGCGTCGAGATCGAACTGGCGCCCAGCGCGCAGCGGCTGCTCGCCTTCCTCGCGCTGCACCGCCGCCATCCCCGCGGTTACGTGGCGAGCATGCTGTGGCCGGAGTACCCGCAGGAGCAGGCGCTCGCGAGCCTCAGGACAGCGCTGTGGCGCGTGCGGACGCGGGCGGCGGGCACCCTGTCCTCGACCCGGCACGACCTCGATCTGGACCTCGACGTCCTGGTCGACGTGCACCGGCTCGCCGAGGTGGCCAACAATGTGATCGACTCGGTGGGCGAGGACCGGCCGCTGGTCGACGCCTACACGGTGCGGGGGATCCTGACCGCGCCCGGGGAACTGCTGCCCGGCTGGTACGACGACTGGGTGCTGACCGAACGGGAGCAGACCAGGCTCCTGCACGTGCGGGCGCTGGAGGCACTGGCCGACCAGTTGCTCAACCACCATCGGCCCAGTTCGGCGGTGCACGCGGCGCTCACCGCCACCACGCTCGAACCGTTCCGGGACAGCGCGCACGCGGCCGTCCTGCGGGCGTACCTGAGCGAGGGGAACACCACCGAGGCGATCCGCCATTTCCAGCACTACCGCTCCATGCTGCACCGGGAGCTGGGGGTGGAACCGTCGCCGGCACTGTACAAGCTGGTGCGACCGCACCTGAGCGGGATCGTCGGCTGACACTCCCCGCGGACACGAAGGAGCCCCGCACGGCCAGGCCGTGCGGGGCTCCTTCGTGTGCGGCTCAGCCGCCGGAGTGCATCATGTCGGCCCCGGCGGGCACCGACGGATCGTCGGGGTCGTCCAGCCAGCCGTGCGGAAGGGTCACCTTGCCCGGCGAGCCCTGGCGGCCGCGTGGCCCCTCGGCGGCCTCGGGGAACGGGGCTTCGTGATCCAGTTGGCCGATCAGCTCGTCCAGCTCCGCCGGGGAGGACACCATCGCGAAGCGGCGACGCAGTTCGGAGCCCACCGGGAAGCCCATGAAGTACCAGGCCATGTGCTTGCGCAGGTCACGCATGGCCTTGCCGGGGCCGTCGTGCTCGACGAGCAGTTCGGCATGCCGCCGCAGCACACGGGCGACCTCGCCGAGGTTTGGCCCCTTCGGGATCTCACGCCCGGCGAACGCGGCCTCCAGTTCGCCGAACAGCCAGGGGCGGCCCAGGCAGCCCCGGCCGACGACAACCCCGTCGCAACCGGTCTCGGCGACCATCCGAAGCGCGTCGTCCGCGGTGAAGACGTCGCCGTTGCCCAGCACCGGGATGGTGGTGACGGCCTCCTTCAGCTTCGCGATGTAGCTCCAGTCCGCTTGGCCGGAGTAGCGCTGGGCCGCGGTGCGGGCGTGCAGGGACACCGCCGCCGCCCCCTCGGCCTCCGCGATGCGCCCGGCGTCGAGGTAGGTGTGGTGCTCGTCATCGATGCCGATGCGGAACTTCGCGGTCACCGGGACACCGGCGGGCGCGGCCGCCTCGACGCAGGCCGAGATGATGTTGGCGAACAGCCTGCGCTTGTACGGCAGGGCCGCGCCGCCGCCCTTGCGGCAGACCTTGGCCACCGGACAACCCCAGTTGGTGTCGATGTGATCGGCGAGCCCCTCGCCGACGATGATCTTCACGGCCTCGCTCATCGTCTTCGGGTCGACCCCGTAGAGCTGCATCGACCGGGGATGCTCCTGCTCGTCGAAGGTCATCATGTGCAGGGTCCCGGGGTGCCGCTCGACCACGGCGCGGGCCGTGATCATCTCGCACACGTACAACCCGGCGCCGTACTCACGGCACAGCCTGCGGAAGGCCACGTTCGTGATTCCCGCCATCGGAGCCAGCACGACGGGGGTGTCGACCTGGTAGGGGCCGATCTTGAGGGCCGGTTTCGACAGGGTGGCAGTCACCGCTCCAGGCTAGCTGGCCTGCACCGGACGCGAGTCGCGGCCGCCCTGCCGGGCTCTCGGCGGCGACGAGAAATCCACAGTGGACAACGCTGCCGGGCGCGCCGCGGTCTTCTACCCTGAACGGGGTGACCGGCGAGGACGAGGAAACGCCGAACCAGCGGCTGGCCCGCAATGTCAGCGAGTTGCTCAGCGAACTCCGCGTGGCGCAGGCCGGGGTGCAGATCCTGTTCGGGTTCCTGCTGGCGGTCGTGTTCACCGCCCAGTTCCGGCAGGCCAGCGGGATCGAAAAGGGGATGCACCTGGTCGCCGTGATCCTCGCGGCGACCTCGACGGCCCTGCTCACCGCGCCAGCGGCCTGGCACCGGATGCTGTTCCGCGGCGGGTTCCGGCTGGAGATCGTGGAGGCGGGCAACCGCGCGGTGCTGGCCGGGCTGGTCTGTCTTGCGGCCGCGGTGGTCGACACCGTCGCCCTGATCGCGAAGGTGGTGTACGGGCCGATCGCGATGATCGTGGTGGGCGGCCTGGGCGCACTGGTGTTCGTGCTGCTCTGGTTCGTCGTCCCCTCGCTCATCGCGCGGCGCTGACCCCAATATCCGCTTTCCGCCTCCGGAGTGTGCCCGGATGGATACACTGGCGGTCTCTCACACCATTCCCGGAGGTCTCGTTGACCCGGCTCACCGCTTTTCTCGCCTGGTCCACCCAGGCAGGTTCACCGGACGCGGTGCAGAAGGCCCTGTCGGTGATGAAGGCCAAGCTCGCCGAACACGGGTTCGACTATTACGACTGGAACGAGAACCAGAGCGTCAACAAGGACATCGGCGCGAAGGTCAGCGACGAGCTGCTGAAATCGGATCTGGTCATCCTGGAGGGCAGCAAGCAGCGTCCGAACCTCGCCTACGAGGCCGGTTTCACGCACGCGCTGCGCCTGCCGCTGGTGGTGGTCAAGCAGGCGGGGTCCGAGCGGCTGCCGGAGAACTTCGGTGAGCCGGACTACCTGGCGTACCCGAGCGACGCGGGCGACGAGGACGGGTTCGCCGCCTTCGAAGCGCGGTTCACCGACTGGCTCGGCAAGCTCGTCCTCACCACGCTCTCGCCCGGCCAGCGGTCCGCCCGGCGCGGCCGCAACGCGCTGAACGAGCAGATCAACAAGTTCATCGACGGCTACACCGAGGAGCACGCGAGCCTGCACCTGCTGGGCGGCTGGGCGGACGCGCTGGCGCTCGAGCTCGACTCGGGTGGTGCGTCACAACTGGTCGTCGACGCCGACTACTACCTGCCCAGCTTCTCCAGCCTGCGCGGCTGGGACGGCGGTCAGATCCGGGCGATCGCCGACCTCACCGACGAAACCGAGCAGTTCTGGACGCCCGATCACCCCGAGGAGATGACCGCGAACGTCAGCGAGCGCATCTTCCTCATCGACTGGTCGTGGTTCTTCGAAAACGAGGACAAGCTGGCCCGCCACATCGACCTGTGGCGCCGGCACCAGGCCCGGCATCGCACCGGCCCGTACGAGATCTTCATCGCGGCGAGGGAAGAGCTGCGGCCGGGCGAGGTGCACCCGATGGGCCCGGGTGCGGTCGGGCACCACCTGCTGCTGCTCGACCCGGACCTGATCGGCGGGTACCGGCCCAATCCCGGCCGGATCGACGGCCGCCAGCTCGTCATCGAGCGCAACACACTGCGCTATGCCAGCGCGACCCAGTTCTACGACTCGATCAAGTCCCGCGCGGTGCGGTTCGAGCCCAGCATGAAGGTGGTCGACCTGCGCCGGGCCTGGCTGGCCAGGACCGGGGTCGGGCACTGGGACGAGGACTGGACCAGCGAGACCGAATTCCGCTCGCCCGACTACTTCGACCTCTACGAGCGGCACATCCGGTGCTGGATCCCGCGCTACGCCCAGCTCATCCGCGACTGCGCGGCCACCGTGTTCCGGGAGATCCTGCGGATCTACGCGGACAGCATGCGCTCGGTGGACGTGCTGGAGCTCGGGTACGGCACCGGGCGGCTCACCAGCGAGATCGTGCCCTGGATCCGCAACATCAACCGGCCGTTCTACGAGCTGGAGCACCACGGCCCGGTCCGGCAGTACCGCGGGGTGGACCGGGCCGAGCAGATGGTCGAGTACGCGCGCGAGATGCTGCGGCCGGAACAGCAGCCCGGGCTGGACATGCGGCTCGTGCGCGGCACCGCCTGGGAGGACATCGACGGGCGCTACGACGTGGTGTTCGGTTCGCTGGTGATGCACTTCCTGATCGGGCCGGATCCCACGGACGAGACGCTGGACGAGTTCTTCGCCAACTCCGCCGAGCACACCACCGAGGACGGGACGCTGATCTTCGCGGACGTGTTCGGTGTCAACGGGGACCGGCGGGGCGCCTCGGCGATGGAGAAGTGGCGGGAGTGGATGATCCGCTACGGCCTCGCCGAAGAGGAGGTCGACGGCTACATGGCGGGTAACACCGACATGACCAGTGCCGCGCCGGTGTCGCTGTTGCGCAAGGCCGCCGAGGCGCACGGGTTCCGCACCCGGGTCAAGGTGGTGGGGGCGCCGACCCTGCCCTTCCGCATCGTGGTGTTTCAGAAGGAACGCTCGGTGCCGTGAGCCGACCGGGCTCCCGCAAAGTACGCCAGCGCCTGGGCACGGGCGACCAGGCGGACGGATTCGGCCGGTGGCAGGAACTCCGGGTGGTGCAGGGGCCGTGGGCGGAAACCGGGCGCGTCCCGCAGGCCCACGAAGGCCATCAGCGCCGGTCCGAGCCGGTTCAGGTGCGCGAAGTCGTCGCCGCCGCAGGAGCGCCATGGCGGAGCGACGCGCAGCCCGGCCGCCGGGGCCAGCTCCGCCGCCAGCCGTGCCAGGGTTTCGTCGTTGACCAGCGGCGGGTCGCTCTTGGTGAACCGCACGGTGGCGGTGCACCCGTGTGCCGCGGCCACACCCTCCACAGTGGACACGAACGCGGTGCGGAGCGCGGCCTGGTCGGCGGCGTCGAGCGCGCGCAGGGTCGCCCAGGCGCGGGCCTGCGCGGGGATGACGTTTTCCGCGGTGCCCGCTTCGAGCCTGCCGACGGTGAGCGTCGCCGCGTGCGTGGGATCGATGCGCCGGCCCACCAGGCCGTGCAGTGCCACCACGGTCTGGGCCAGTGCCAGCACCGGATCGGTGGCCAGATGGGGGTAGGCGCCGTGACCGCCTTCCCCGGTCACCACGATCTCCGCGGCGTCCGCCGCCGCGTTCACCGCGCCCGGTTCCACCCCGACGGATCCCCAGGCGATCAACGGGTGCAGGTGGGCCGCCACCACCGCGTCGAACCCTTGTGCCAGCTCGGAGTCGGCCAGCAGCGCGACCGCGCCGGAGGGGTGGCGTTCCTCGCTCGGCTGGCACACCGCGACGAACGGCGCGGGCAGCTCGTCGCGCAGGAGGTGAGCGGCGCGGGTCAGCGCGACCAGGGCCGCGAGGTGCACGTCGTGCCCGCAGGCGTGCATGCACCCGTTGGCCGAGGCGAACGGGGCGCCGGTCTCCTCCGGCACAGCCAGGCCGTCCAGTTCCGCGCGGACGAGCACGCCGCGCGGCCCGCCGATCCGGGCCAGCAGGCCGGTTTTCGCCACCCGGGTGCACTCGACCGGCATCGCCTCGGCGACCAGCTCGGCGGTGCGGAATTCGGAGAAACCGGTTTCCGGGACGGCGTGCAGCCGCTCCCGGAGGGCGATCGCGGCCGGGATTTCGAGGTCGACGAGCCGGAGAAGCCGTTCCAGACTGGGCACCGCTCCAGTTGTAACCGACGGAGGACACCCTGACGTCACGACCGGCGGTACTGATTCGCTTCGCCTTCGCCGCCCTCACCGTCGTGTCCCTGGTGTTGGGCTATCTCGGCCTGGCGGAGTACCTCGCGGCAAGCACCACCTTCGCCCACCGCCCGATCGATCTCGTCTACTACGACCTGCAGCTGTTCGTGATCAACTCGGGTCCGGTCACCAACGGGGGCCCGTATCCGTGGCCGCTGGAGATCAGCCGGTTCCTCACCCCGGCCGTCACCGCCTACGCCGTGCTGGAGGCCGCGAGGCTGCTGTTCGCCAGCGAGATCGCCCGGCAGCGCGCACGCCGCCGCTCCCGGCACATCGTGGTGTGCGGTGATTCCGACGCGGCGAAGACCCTCGCCGCTCGGCTCACCGACGACGGCCACCGTGTGGTCACCGTGCCGAGCGCGCGCACACCGAGGGTGCTGACCGAGGTGGGGCTGGCCAGGGCCGCCCGGCTGTACGCGTGCGCCGACGAGACTCCGGCCAACATCGCCACGGTACTGGCCGCGAGCCAGGTACCGCGCAAGGCGCACGCGCCGCTCCAGGTCCACGCCCACGTCGCGGATCCCGAACTCGGCGACACGCTGCGCGGCGGGCGCTGGCGGGAGGGGATGGAGGTCGACTTCTTCTCGCTGGAAGGGGTCGCGGCCAAGAAGGTGCTGGCCACCGAACAGCCCGACGGGGAGCGCCTGGTGGTCATCGGGCTGAGCGCGTTCGGCCGCGCCCTGCTGCTCGAACTCGGCCGCCGGGCGGCCCGGGCGCGGCGGGGCCCGGTCCCGGTCACCGTCGTCGACCCGGACGGGAGCGCCGTGGTGGCCGAACTGCGGGCCCGCCACCCGTTCTTCGCCGAGGCCTGCACCGTGACCGTGGCCGGTGTCTACCATCCGGAACCAGGTGTGCACCGTGTTTTCGTTTGCCACGATGACGAGGAAAGGGCGCTACGCGACGGCCTCACCGCCGCCGCCACGGTGGACGCGACCAGGGGAACCGTCATCGTGCGGATGGCTCAGCTGGCCGGCGTGGGTGAGATGATGGTGCAGCACGGTCAGGAAGACCGGTTGAGGTTCGTAGGAGTGCTGGACATGGCGAGCGTGTACCTATCCGAGCGGATCACCGACTCGCTGGCGCGCGCCGTGCACCGGCGTTACCTGCGAGACCAGGCCGCGCTGGGGCAGACCCCCGCGACGAACTCCTCCCTGGTGCCGTGGGAGGACCTGCCGGAGACGCTGCGTGACGCCAACCGTGCGCAGGCGGCGGACATCGAGCGCAAGCTGGCCCTGGTCGGCTGTGCCGCGGTGCCCAGCCTCGAGGAGGTGCCGTTCGTCTTCTCCCCGGAGGAGGTCGAGTTGCTCGCGGTGAGCGAGCACGACCGGTGGATGGCGGAGCGGCAGTCGGACGGCTGGCGCTACGGCGCCGTGCGCGACAATGAGGCGAAGCTGCATCCGGACCTGCGGCCATGGGACGAGCTGGGCGAAGCGGAGCGCCAGAAGGACCGCAACGTCGTGCTGGCGCTGCCGGAGATCCTGGCCGATGCCGGGTTCCGGATCGTGCGGAAGGGTCAGCGCACCCGGTAGAGGCAGGTGCGCCACAGGATCGCGGTGGGCACGCCCGAGGCCAGCGCCGTGCCCAGTGCCATCAGGAAGCCCGAGTGCACCTGGGCGGCCGCCACCAGGATGAACAGGCCGGAGACCATGGAGCAGAGCGCACCGAGGATCGCCAGCACCACAGTGGGGATCCGCATCGGCCGTAGCTCGGCGAGCCGCTGAGCCAGGCGCGGATTCTCCTCGGCGAGCTGCCGCTCGATCTCGGACAGTCGCCGCTGCTCTTCGCCGTGAAGTGCCATCGCCGCACCGCCTCTTGATTCATTATGGTCCCGGCCGGGGGCCGTTGTCACGGCACGGCCGGGACGGCGCCCGGTGTGAAATGCGTTGGTTGTCGGCTAGTTGCTGGCGGTAAGTAGGTAATATTACCCCGAGTTAACACCGTTGCCAGAAAAAAGCGAGGGGATGGGCGCTTCTGGCGGCACCACGAACCGCGTGAGCCGCAGCTCAGGCGGGTGAGGGAGGTACGGACATGAGCGTGAGTCAGAAAGAGCTGGAGGCTACGCCGATCTTCGCCGCGCTGACCGCGGAGATCGACCTCGAGCAGCTCCTCGGCGACGCGATCGAGTCACCCCAGCAGGCTTCTCAGCACGAAGAGTGATTGCCGGATAACAGAAAAGACACGGGGCCGGAGGTGATTTCCGGCCCCGTTCTCATTTCACCACCCGTACCGTCAGGCGTTGCCCTTCCAGTCGACCAGCTGGACGATGACGCCGTTGGGATCGCGGACCTGGAACGCCCGCTCGCCCCACTCTTCGACGGTCAGGGGCAGTGATCGTCACGCCCTCGCGCTGAAGGCGCTCGAGTTCGCCTTCGAGGTCGTCGACGACGAAGGCGAGGATCAGGCCCGCGGCGTGGATGTCCCGCTGGTCGGCGGGCAGGGTCGGCAGCCCGCGGCTCAGGAAGATCACGTTGAGTCCGGCGTCCTCCCTGGCCAGTGACGCGAACCCGTCGGCGGCCATCTGCTCGGTGAAGCCGAAATGGCGGCGCAGGAACCGGCTGGACGCCGCGACGTCGTCGACGTTGAGCGACACGGCGGAAGAGGTGATCCGCATACTACTCCTTTTCTCCGTACTTCGTACAATGTACATAGTACGAAGAAAGGTGCGCAACAATCGGGGCATGGCGACCGAACGGAGCGGTGCCGGTGACCCGGCCCGGACCCTGCACCTGCTGTGGCGGGAGACCACGCCGCCCAAACGCGGACCCCGGCAGGGCCTGAGCATCGACGCGGTCGTCGACGCCGCGACCGCCATCGCCGACGCCGAGGGGCTGGACGCCCTGACCATGCGACGGGTCGCGCAGGCGCTCGGCGTCGCGCCGATGACGCTGTACACCTACGTGCCGGGCAAGGCCGAACTGCTCGACCTCATGCTCGACACCGCCTACCTGCGCATGCGGCGCACCGACACCAGCGGGTGGCCGTGGCGCCGTCGGCTCACCGAGATCGCCGAGGAGAACCGGGAGCTGTATCGCGCGCACCCGTGGGCGGCCGGCGTCTCCACCCTCCGGCCCACCCTGGGACCCGGGCTGATGGGCAAGTACGAGCACGAGTTGTCCGCGTTCGACGGGCTGGGCCTCGACGACGTGACCACGGACGACGCCCTGACCTACCTGCTGTCCTTCGTCCAGTCCTGCGCCCGCGCCGCGGAAGGCGCCCGCGCCGCCCGAAGCGACAGCGCGATGTCGGACCAGCAGTGGTGGCAGGCCAATGAGCCGCTGCTGTCACGGGTTCTCGACGAGAAGGCCTACCCCCGGGCGGCGAGGATCGGCTCGGCCGCGGGCGCGGCTCACGGCAGCGCCCACGACCCGGACCACGCCTACCGGTTCGGACTCGAACGCGTCCTCGACGGGCTCGCGGTGCTGATCACGCCGTGAATCCGGACGCGCCGCCGTCGAACCGGCAGCGCGTGCCCATCTCCCGCATGACCGAGCGGAGCGTGTCCAGTTCGTCCTCGTCCACCGCGTCGGACAGGCCCAGCGCGACCAGCACCCCGAGCAGCCCGCCGCCGGAGTCGAGCACCGGACAGGACACCGCGAGCACGCCCGGCAGGTATTCGCCGCGCGACACCAGCACGCCGCGTTCGGGCAGGCGGGCCACCTCGGCCAGGTACTCGTCCGGTTCGGTGCGCGTGCGCGGCGTCACCTGGCGCAGGCCGTTCGCGAGCAGCCGCCGCCGTTCCGCCTCGTCGGCGAAGGCGAGCACCCACTTCCCGTACGACACGTCGGTGACCGGGAAGCGGTTGCCCACGGACACGTTGATGTGCATGGGATTCCCGCTGTCCTCTTTGGCGACGTACATCAGCCTGTCGCCGGGGACCCGCTGGGCGAAGACGATGGTGTGGCCGGTGCGGCGGGCGCATTCCCGCATCAGCGGCCGGAGCGCGGCCAGGTAGTCGAGGGATTCCTGGGCGCGGGAGCCGAGCACCACGCAGTAGTAGCCGAGGGAGTAGCGCTTGCTGTTCGCGTCGAAGGCGACCAGCCCGTGGGCCTGGAGGGTTTTCAGCACGCGCAGGCAGGTGGTCTTGGACACGTCCAGCGCGCTGGTGATCTCGGACAGCGTGCACGACTGCGTGCGGTAGCGCGTCAGCATCGCCAGCACCCTGGCCGCCGTGTCCACGGAGGGCACGAAGTAGGCGGACTCCGGCTCGGCCACGGGGTTCTCCTGACTCCGATGGGGTCGACAGGCGCGAGGTGGAGCGGTCATACTACCACGGCGTTTCACAACAGAACCCTGGGTTCATATATGAAACAGCTGGAGGTGTCGTGGAGGCTGACGAGTTCCGCGCCGTGCTGGCGGCCGTCCGGGAACTGGTGCGCAAGGAGGTCGTGCCGCAGGAGGCGCTCATCGAGGAGCGTGACGAGATCCCGGCCGCGCTCCGGGAGAAGGCGGCGGCGATGGGCCTGTTCGGCTGGGCCCTTCCCGAGCAGTACGGCGGGCTCGGCCTGTCGATGAGCGAGGACGTGCGGCTCGCCTTCGAGCTCGGCTACACCACGCCCGCCTTCCGCTCGATGTTCGGCACCAACAACGGCATCGCCGGGCAGGTACTCGTCCGCTACGGCACCGAGGAGCAGCGCGCGCGGTGGCTGCCGCGGCTCGCCTCGGGCGAGGTGGTGGCTTCGTTCGCGCTCACCGAGGCGGAGGCGGGATCGGATCCGAGCGGGATGACCACCCGTGCCGTGCGCGACGACGACGGGTACGTCATCAACGGCACCAAGCGGTTCATCACCAACGCGCCGATCGCCGGACTGTTCGTGGTGTTCGCGAGGACCGATCCGGCGGCCACCGGTACCAAGGGGATCTCCGCGCTGCTGGTCGAGGCGGGCACGCCCGGGCTGAGCGTCGGGCCGCGGGACCACAAGATGGGCCAGTCGGGTGCCTGGACCGCCGAGGTCTCCTTCCAGGACGTGCGCGTACCGGCTTCGGCGCTGGTCGGCGGCGAGGAAGGCACCGGCTTCCACGCCGCGATGGCCTCGCTCGCGCGCGGCCGCCTGCACATCGCCGCGATCTGCGTCGGCATGGCCGAACGCGCGATCGAGGAGATGGTGGGCTACGCCGCCACCGCCCGGCAGGGCGGCCGTCCCATCGGCGACCACCAGCTCGTGCAGGCCCACCTCGCCGAGTCGCACACCGAGTACCTGGCCGGTCGCGCGCTGGTCCTCGACGCCGCGGCCCGGTACGACAGCGGGGAGGACACCAAGATCGGACCGTCGTCCGCGAAGCTGTTCTGCAGCGAGATGGTGAACCGCGTGACCGACCGGGCCGTGCAGGTGCACGGCGGGTCCGGCTACATCCGCGGCGTCACCGCCGAACGCCTGTACCGGGACGCGCGCCTGTTCCGGATCTACGAGGGCACCAGCGAGGTGCAGAAGCTGGTCATCGCCCGCCAGCTGCTGCGGGACGCTCGATGACCGGTGAGCTGCCGCTGACCGGCGTGACAGTGGTGAGCCTGGAACAGGCGGTGGCCGCGCCGATGGCCACCCGCCACCTGGCCGACCAGGGCGCCCGTGTGATCAAGATCGAGCGGGTCGACGGCGGGGACTTCGCGCGCGACTACGACAGCGCGGTCAAGGGCCTCGGTTCGCACTTCTTCTGGCTCAACCGCGGCAAGGAGTCCGTCGCGCTCGACCTGAAGACCGGCGAGGGGCGCGAGCTGCTGCGACAGCTCATCGCCCGCGCCGACGTGTTCGTGCAGAACCTCGCTCCGGGCGCGGCGGCACGGCTCGGGCTCGATGCCGGGACGCTGCGTGCCGAGCGGCCCGAACTGATCGTGGTGGACATGTCCGGATACGGCTCCTCCGGCCCGTATCGGGACCGGCGCGCCTACGACCTGCTGGTGCAGAGCGAAACCGGACTCGTGTCGATCACCGGGACGCCCGAGGCGGCGGCCAAGACGGGCATCCCGACGGCCGACATCGCCGCCGGGATGTACGTCTACTCCGGGGTGCTGGCGGCCCTGTTCCGGCGCGAGCGCACGGGCGCGGGGGCGCATCTGGAGGTGTCCATGTTCGACGCGCTCACCGAATGGATGGGGCACCCGCTGTACCTGACCGCCCACACCGGGCGGAACCCGCCGCGCGCGGGGCTGAGCCATCCGGTGATCGCGCCGTACGACGCCTACCCCACCGCGGACGGACCCGACGTGCTGATCGGCATCCAGAACGACCGGGGCTGGGTGCGCCTGGTGACCGAGGTGCTGGACCGGCCGGAACTGGCCGCCGATCCGGATTTCGCGACGAACGCCGCGCGGGTACGCAACCGGGAACGGGTCGACGAGCTGGTCGCCGAAGGCACCAGGAAGCTGCCCGGGGACGAACTCGTGCGCAGGCTCGACGCGGCCGGTATCGCGTCGGCCCGGCTGAACTCCGTGCGGGACCTGCTCGCGCATCCGCAGCTCACCGAGCGGGACAGGTGGCGCGAGGTGTCCACCCCGGTGGGCCCCGTCCCGGCACTGCTGCCCCCGGTGCTGTTCTCCGACGTGGAAGCCCGGATGGGCGCGGTCCCGGCGCTGGGTGCGCACACCCGCGGCGTGCTGGCCGAACTGGGGCTGAGCGCGGAGAGGATCGACGAGCTGGCCGGGCAGGGCGTGCTCGCGTTCGGTGTTGTTGATGAGGAGGGCGAAGGGTGAATCTGCTGGCGGGCCGGTCCGTGGTGGTGACCGGTGGGGCGCAGGGAATCGGCAGGGCGATCGCGGAGAAGGCGATAGAGCACGGAGCCAGGGTGGTGCTCGGGGACCTCGATCTCGACGCCGCGCGCGCCTGCGCGGACGAACTGGGCGGGCCGGGCAAGGCCGTCGCCGTCCGGTGCGACGTGACCAAGCCCGACGAGGTGGAGGCGCTGGTCGCGCGCTGCGTGGACGAGTACGGCGCCATCGACGTGATGGTGAACAACGCCGGGATCACCCGGGACGCGACCATGCGGAAGATGACGCTCGACGCCTTCCGCGAGGTGCTCGACGTGCACCTCACCGGAACCTGGCTCGGCACCCGGTTCGCGTCGCTGGTCATGCGCGAGCAGGGCCGCGGGGCCATCGTGAACATTTCCTCGATCTCGGGCAAGGTCGGCAACATCGGCCAGACCAACTACAGCGCGGCGAAGGCGGGGATCGTGGGGCTGACCAAGGCCGCCGCGAAGGAGGTCGCGCACGCGGGGGTGCGGGTCAACGCCGTGCAGCCCGGGCTGATCCGCACCGCGATGACCGAGGCGATGCGGCAGGACGTGTGGGACGCCAAACTCGCCGAGATCCCGATGGGACGGGCGGGGGAACCGCACGAGGTCGCGGACGTGGTGGTGTTCCTCGCCTCGGACATGGCGAGCTACCTCACCGGCGTGACCATCGAAATCACCGGCGGGCGGTACATGTGACCGGCCATCGACAGTACACAAAGGACGATCAGCATGCGTGACGCGGTGATCTGCAGCCCGCTTCGGACGGCCGTCGGCCGGTTCGGTGGCGCCTTCAAGGACGTGCCGGCCCAGCGGCTCGGCGCGGCCGTGGTCCGGGCCATCCTGGACCGCACCGGCCTGCCCGCCGAGGCCGTCGACGACGTCCTGCTCGGCAACTGCTACCCGAGCATGGACGCACCCGCGATCGGCCGGGTGGTGGCGCTCGACGCCGGGCTGCCGGTGGAGACCGGCGGCCTCCAGCTGGACCGCCGCTGCGGCTCCGGGCTGCAGGCGGTGATCAACGCGGCGATGCAGGTGCAGACCGGCGCGAGCGACGTGGTGCTGGCCGGCGGGGTGGAGAGCATGAGCCGCGCGCCGATGTACAGCACCGAGGGGCGCTGGGGCGTGCGCGGTGCCGGGCTGATGCTGCACGACAGCCTCGCGCGCGGACGGGTCACCGCGGGCGGGCAGGACTACCCGGTGCCCGGCGGCATGCTGGAAACGGCGGAGAACCTGCGCCGCGAGTACCGCATCCCGCGCGAGGAACAGGACGAGCTGGCGCTCGCCTCGCACCAGCGCGCCGCGAAGGCCCAGGCCGCCGGGGTGTTCGCGGAGGAGATCGTCCCGGTGACCGTGCCGGGCCGCCGGGGCGAGGTGGTCGTCGACACCGACGAGCACGTGCGACCGGACACCACGCTGGAGGGGCTGGCGAAGCTGCGCCCCGTGATGCTCGCCGACGACCAGGAGGCCACGGTCACCGCGGGCAATTCCAGTGGGCAGAACGACGGTGCCGCGGTCTGCGTGGTGACTACGCCCGAGCGGGCGGCCGAACTGGGCCTGACCCCGCTGGCGCGCCTGGTGAGCTGGGGCGTCGCGGGCGTCCCGCCCCGCACCATGGGCATCGGCCCGGTGCCCGCCACACGGCGGGCGCTGGACCGGGCCGGGCTCCGGCTGTCCGATGTGGACCTGATCGAGCTGAACGAGGCGTTCGCCGCGCAGGTCCTCGCGTGCACACGGGAGTGGGGCTTCACCGAGGCCGATTTCGAGCGCCTCAACGTGCACGGGTCCGGGATCTCGCTCGGCCACCCGGTCGGCGCGACCGGCGGCCGCATCCTCGCGACACTGCTGCGTGAACTGCACCGGCGCGACGCCCGGTACGGCCTGGAAACCATGTGCATCGGAGGCGGCCAAGGCCTCGCCGCCGTCTTCGAACGCCTCTAACCCCCCGGCTCCCGCCTCCGGCTCCGGCGAGGGCCGTGCGGGGTCCCCTCACGGTCGTAACGGCTGTGAGGGGACCCCGCACGGCTGCGTGCGCCGGGCGGGTGCGCTTACGAGTCGAAGGAGCCGTGGCGGCCGGCGCCGGTGGCGAAGCGGGTCGCACCGGCGACGGTGTCGGAGGCCAGGGAGACCAGGCCGTGCTCGAACTCGTTGGCCAGGGCCCGTTCCTCGTCAAGGCCGTGCTGTTCCAGCACCGATGCCCGGTCCTGCCGCAGGCAGGTCTGGGGGAACGCGGCGATCTGCCCGGCCAGTTCCCGTGCCGCGACGAGGGCCTGCCCGGCCGGGACGACGCGGTTGGCCAGCCCGATCCGCAGTGCCTCTTCGGCGTCCACCGCCCGCCCGGTGAGGATGAGGTCCATTGCCCGACTCTCGCCGATGAGCCGCGGCAACCGCACCGTGCCGCCGTCGATGAGGGGCACCCCCCAGCGGCGGCAGAACACGCCGAACACCGCGGTTTCCTCGGCCACGCGCAGATCCGCCCACAGTGCGAGTTCGAGCCCGCCTGCCACCGCATGGCCGCTGACGGCGGCGATGACGGGTTTGGACAGCCGCATCCGGGTGGGGCCCATCGGCCCGTCGCCGGTCCGTGCGGTGCGGTTGGGCCTGCCCTCGCTGATCGCGGTCAGGTCGGCACCGGAGCAGAACGTGCCGCCGGTCCCGTACAGCACGGCGACCGCCGCCTCCTCGTCCTGCTCGAAGGCGCGGAACGCCTCGGCGAGCGCCTCGGCCGTGGCGCGGTCGACGGCGTTGCGGCGTTCCGGACGGTCGATGCCGATGGTGGTGACCGGTCCGTGCCGGTCGACGAGCACGGTGCTCATGATTCCTCCCCGTCCGTGTTCGTCCACAGTGGATCGCGCAGTGCCCGGCGCAGGATCTTGCCCACCGGTGACTTCGGGATCGCGTCGACGATGTGCACCCGCTTGGGCACCTTGTACCCGGCCAGTGCCGCGCGAACGCTGTCCCGCAGTTCCTCCGGGGAGGCCGAAGCGCCGGGCCGGAGTGCGACGAACGCGGTGACCGCCTCGACCCAGGTCGGGTCGGGTGCGCCCACGACCGCGCATTCGGCGACGGCCGGATGCGCGGCGAGCGCGTCCTCGACCTCGCGGGGGTAGACGTTGTAGCCGCCGGTCACGATCATGTCGCTGGCCCGGTCGACCAGGTACAGGTAGCCGCGCTCGTCGCGGCGGGCCAGGTCTCGGGTGCGCAGCCAGCCGTCCCCGGCCAGTGTCTCCGCATCGAGTTCCGGCGCGTTGTAGTACCCGGCCATGGTGAACGGCGCGCGCACCCGGATCTCCCCGATCTCGCCCGGCGGCACCGGGTTGCCCGCCGGATCGGTGAGCGCGATTTCCGCGTCCACCGCCGGATGTCCGCACGAGCCCAGCAGCGCGCCGCCCTCGGCGTGGTCGGCCTTGGGCAGGACGGTCTGGCACAGCGGGGCTTCGGTCTGGCCGTAGTACTGCACGAACCGGTGGCCGAGCCGGTCGATCCCCTGTTCCAGGATCGGCCTCGGCATCGGACTGGCCCCGTACACGATGGTGTCCAACGTGGACAGATCGGCACGGTCCAGTACCCCGGTCGACAGCAGCATGCCGAGCATGGTGGGCACCACGTTCACCGCCGTCACCCGGTGCCGGTCGATCGCATCCACATAGGACTGTGGTTCGAAGCCGGGCAGCACGACCGCCCTGGCGCCACGGATCCAGTAGGGCAGCACGAAGGTGCCGCTGGCGTGGATGAGGGAAGCGGCGTGCAGCATGGCGTCGTCCGGGCCCGGCGAGACCAGGTTCGCCAGGATGTTCGCGACGATCGCGGCGTAGCTCGCCTGCGTGTGCTGGGCCGCCTTGAGTTTTCCGGTCGTGCCCGAGGTGTAGAGCGCCAGCATGACGTCGTCGGGCGACACCGGGATCATCGGATCCGCGCCGCTCGCCGCCTCGGCCTCCACCAGGAGGTCGACATCGACGGCGCGCTGCTTCTCGCCCAGTCCGGCCAGGCGGAGCCCGTCCAGTTCGGCCGCGAGAGCGACCGCCCGCTCGGTCAGTTCGGCGCTGTGGACGAGGACGCGGGCGCCGGTTTCGTCCAGCATCCTTGCCTGTTCGGGCACGGACAGCCGCGCGTTGAGCGGGACGCGGGTCAGCCCGGCCTTGAGGCAGGCGAAGTCCAGCGGGATCGACCAGCCGCCGTTGTCCACCAGCAGCCCGACCCTGGCGCCCGGGCGCAGGTCCAGGCCGAGCAGTGCGTTGGCGAGCCGGTTGGCCCGGTCGTCCACCTCCGCGTAGGTGTACTCCCGATCGCCGACCACCACGGCCACCCGGGTCGAGAATCGCCGGGCACCCCGTCGCACCAGTTCCGCCGCGAGCATGGCCGAAGAATTTCACAGTCCATTTGGACTGTCAATTGCTCGCTTCGTACGCTGATCCCGTGTCCACGACCCGGCGGGAGCAGCGCGAGAGAACCCGGCAGCACCTTCTCGACACGACGGTGCGCTGCCTCGTCGAGTACGGCTATTCCGGCACCACCACCCACCGCGTCCAGGAGCGCGCGCAGGTGTCGCGGGGCGCGCTGCTGCACCACTTCGCCTCCCGTGCCGAGTTGTTCGCCGCCGCGATCCAGTACATCGCCGAGGAACAGCTCGAACGGTTCCGCGTCGCGGTGGCCGGGGCGGATTCGCTGCGCCACCTGGTCACCGAACTGCGCAAGGCGATGTCCGGTCCGCTCTTCCTGGCCGGACTCGAACTGTGGATGACCGCGCGCACCGATCCGGTCCTGCGGGCGGCGCTGCTCCCTGCCGAGCGGCGACTCGGCAGGGAGCTCCGGCAGGCCTACTTCGCCGTGGTGAAGCGGGATGACGCCGAGACCCGGACCGCCTTCGAGGCCCTGCTCATGCTGCTCAGGGGCTTGGCGTTGACCAGCGTGCTGCGCGAAAACCCCGAGGTGGCGGACGCGGTGGTCGAGCAGTGGCTCACGCGGATGGCGCCGGAGGAGTCCGCCTGAGCGGGAAGGCATGCCGCCGGGCGCCCAGTACCACGGCCAGTACCGGGATCAGCAGGACGAGCACGCTCCACGGGAACGACGCCGGGCCGGTGAGGTCCAGGAGCACGCCGCCGATCACCCCGCCGCCCGCCATCGACGCGTTCCATAGCGTGACGAGCATGGCCTGCGCGGTGTCCGCCGCCTCGCCGCCCGCGACCCCGGCCGCGGTCTGCAGCAGTGTCGGCACCCCGCCCCAACCGAGTCCCCACAGCGTCACCGCGACGTACACCAGCGGGCGGCTCTCGCTGGTCACGGCGAGGATCGCGGCCGCGACGGCGACTCCGACGGTGGCGGCGATGGTCAGTTTCCGCGGGAGGCGGTCGATCCACGCGCCGACGATCGCGATGCTGGCCAGTGAGGCCGCACCGAAGACCAGCAGCACGAGGTCGATGGCGCTGCCCATGCCCAGCCGGGCGAGGAAGGTGGCCAGGTAGGTGTAGAGGATCGTGTGGGCCAGCACGAAGGCGAGGGTGACGAACAGGATCGGTGCCACCCCGGGTACGCCGAGTGTGGCCAGGATCGGGATCCGGCCCTCCCGTCGCTGGCCGGGCTGATCCGGGACCAGCGCGACGATCCAGCCGAGGAGGATCACCGCGAGCACGGACATCACCGAGAAGGTGACCCGCCAGCCCACTGCCGCGCCGAGGAAGGTGCCCGCGGGCACGCCCAGCGACAGGGCGAGCGGGATACCGGCCATCACGATCGCGATCGCCTTGCCCTGCAGTGGTTCCGGTGCCAGGCGGCGGGCGTAGCCGGCGAGCAGTGCCCACACCACGCCCGCCGCGACCCCGGCCACGAACCGGGCGGCCATGGTCACCGGATAGGAGGCCGACAGGGCCGTGGCGGTGTTGGCCACGGCGAATCCGGCGACCCCGGCCAGCAGGAGGCGTTTGCGCCGCCAGTGCGCGGTCACCGCGGTCAGCGGGATCGCCGAGAGCGCGGTACCGGCCGCGTAGATCGTCACCGCCTGTCCCATCGCGGATTCGCCGACGCCGAGGTCGGTGCTCATGGCCGGGAGGACGCCCGCGGGCAGCGCCTCGGTGAGCACGGTGATGAAGGCCGCGGTGGCCAGCGCCGTCAGCGCGGGCAGCGGCATCCGGGTGCTGGGGGAATCGGAAAGCCGTGTGCCGAGTTCTTGCATGGCGATATGCTCAAACCTTCACATTGATGTGAAGGTCAAGCCGGCCGGTTGTGAGGTGGTGCACATGAGGATAGGCGAGTTGTCCGAGCGGACCGGGACGTCGCGACGGCTGTTGCGCTACTACGAGGAGCAGGGCCTGATCATCGCCTGCCGCGCGGCCAACGGGTACCGCGAATACGAAGAGTCCACCGTGGACCGCGTGCTGCAGGTCAGGGGCCTGCTCGACGCGGGGCTGCCGACTCGGATCATCAAGCAGATCCTGCCCTGCCTGGACAAACCGAGGACCATCTACTTCGAGGACGCGACACCGGAGATGCTCGCCACCCTCGAACACGAACTGGAGCGGATGACCGACCGCATCCGCTGCCTGGCCCGCAACCGCGACGCCATCGCCGAATACCTCGACGCGGTGCGCAGCACCCGCGCCTGACCGCTCACTCCGCCGCCGCGCGCATCGCTCTGCCGATCTCCTCGGTGTGCACGACCTCGTGGTCCCACCCTCCGGGCGGCTGGGTGTGCAACCGCCAGTAGTGCTCGGCGATGTCCCGCGGATCGAAGGCGGTGCCGGGAGCGACCGGACCGTCGACGGTCACGCTCGCCGCGTGCACCCCGGCCGCCCCGTAACGTTGGTCGATCAGCGCGACCAACGTCCGCACGCCCGCCTTGCCCAGCGAGAGACTGCTGTACTCCGGTTTGGGTTCCGGCATCCCGCCGGTGACGAGGAAGGTGCCGTTGCCGCGCTCCGCCATCGCGGGGGCGAGATGGGCGGCGGTGACGAGCGCCCCGCCCACGTTGACAGCCCAGGCGTCCAGATGGTCGCGCAGGGACGTGCCCTCCAGTGAGTGGGGTTTGACGAGCGCGGCGTTGTACACCACGACGTCCGGCAGCCCGAACCTTCCGATGGCGGCGTCGAGGGCGGTGCGCAAGGCCGTTTCGTCGGTGGCGTCGGCGGTCAGCGCGAGCGTCGAAACGCCCGTGAGCTGCGCGGTGGCGGCTTCGACCGTTGTCTTCGAGCGCGCCAGCAGCGCGATTGAGAACCCTTCCCGGGCAAACCTGCGCGCCACCGCCTGCCCGATTCCCGGGCCTGCCCCGATGATCGCCGCTACCGGCATGGCTCCTTCTTCCTCGCGTCGGATCGTGACACGCGGAGGCTAAGGCCTGACACGGGTGGCAAGGTCAAGCGCGGAAAAATAGTAGCCATGTACATAGTAGCCATGTACATTATCTGGCATGAGCGAAGCACCGAAGGGGTCGACGCCCGGGTATCTGGTCTGGCGGCTGTCGAACAAGTGGCGGGTGGCCGTCGATCGGGCGCTGGCGCCCCTCGGGCTGACTCATGCCCAGTACGTGCTGCTCGCGTCGCTGTACGGCATGCAGCGATCCGGAAGCAACCCCAGTCAGCGCGAACTCGCCGACTACACCGGCCTCGAGGCTCTCTACACGTCCAAACTGGCCAGGACCCTCGAGGCGGACGGGCTCATCCAACGGACTCGTGACCGTCGGGACAATCGGGCCGTCCGGCTGGCGCTTACCGAACGGGGGCGCGAAAAGGTCCGACCGGCTCTCGCCGCCGTCCAGGTGCTGTTGGGTCGTCTCCTCGCGCCCCTCGGTGGTCTCGACGGCCCGCGCACCGCCGAATTCATGCGCGACCTCACCGCATTACTCGAAGCCCCACTCGATTAGGAAGGAAGATCTCGTGCCCGAGATCGATGTTCTCGACTCCACCATGCACTACGAAGACACCGGAAGCGGTCCTGTTTTCGTCTTCCTGCACGGCAATCCCAGTTCCTCCCGGCTGTGGCGCAACGTGCTGCCGAAGGTGGGAGAAGGGCGCCTGCTCGCGCCGGACCTCATCGGCATGGGGCGCTCCGGCAAGCCGGACATCCCGTACCTGTTCGCCGACCACGCCCGCTACCTCGACGCCTGGTTCGACGCACTCGGTCTCGACCAGGTCGTGCTGGTCGGTCACGACTGGGGTGGCGCGCTCGCCTTCGACTGGGCGTCCCGGCATCCCGACCGGGTGCGCGGTATCGCGTTCCTCGAAAGCATCGTGAAACCGTTGGCGTGGGGGGAACTTTCCCCGCAGGCGCAGAAACGGACCGAATTGATCCGCACTCCCGGCGCGGGAGAGGAAATGGTGCTCCAGCAGAACGCGTTCGTGCGTACCGCGTTCACCGGTGGCGTGCGCACGCCGCTGCCGGAAGAGGAACTGGCGGAATACCTCGCTCCGTACCCCACGCCCGAAAGCCGGCGTCCGATCCTGGCGTGGGCGCGTCAGATGCCGCTCGGCGGCGAACCCGCCGAACTCATCGCCAGGATCGAGGCCTACGACGAGTGGATGGCCACCAGTCCGTCCGTGCCGAAACTGCTGATGACCTTCGAAGGTTCGCCCACGCTGGCCATCGGCGAGGAAGTGGCCAAATGGTGTGCGAACACCTTCGCCGCGCTGGAGACCGTCTTCTGCGGCGAAGCCGGGCACCACGCCCCGGAGGACCGCCCCGAGGAGATCGCGGCCGCCATTTCGGCCTGGGCGGACCGCCACGGTTTCCGCGGTTAGTCCCCTTCTTCGGAAAACTCCTTTTTCCGGTGAATGCCGGAATGGTTCCCCGGTGTGTTGATTCGGAACGACTTTAGTATTGTTTTTGTTTGGAATTCACCACCGAGATCTGTTCGCGCCAGTGGTGGCTGTCCATCATTTCCAGTCGACGGGGCCGCGGCGGGCGGCCCTTCGACTGGGAGGACCGCCTTATGCGCAAACAACTCTTCGCCGTCTGCGGCTCGATCGTCCTCGTGCTGGCCGGGGGTACGGCGGCCAACGCCAGCACGTTCGCCGCCACCTGCGGCATCGTGGACGGCAAGGCTGATTCCTCGTGCACTCCGGGAGCCTTCAATCCGGACGTCACGCAGGACACCATCGATTCGACGATCTGCGTCTCCGGGTGGACCGCCACCGTGCGCCCGCCGTCGACCTACACCACGAACCTCAAGAACGAGCAGAAGCCCGAATACGGCGAGGAATCCATCCCCAACTCCGAACTCGAAGAGGACCACCTGGTCCCGCTCGAACTCGGTGGCGCGCCCAAGGACCCGAACAACCTGTGGCCCGAGCCGAGGGAAAGCGCGGGCACCACGGACAGCGGTCAGGCCGCCGAGAACAAGGACACCGAGGAGAACTCGCTGAAGAAGGAGGTGTGCGCGGGCACGATCACCCTCGACGAGGCCCGCCAGCAGATCCTCGCGGACTGGACGCACTGATCGCGGCGCGGGTCCGGCCACGAGGCCGGACCCGCGCGCTCGTCCTTTGTGGACGTCAGTCGTCGAGGATCGTGTGCCGGTAGACGTAACGGGTCAGCCTGGTGATCCGTTCCGCGGATTCCTGCCAGGTGGTCGTGGTCGGTTCGAGCGTCAGCACGACGACGATGGTGCGGTCGTGCGGCCCCACGGTGCCGGTGGTGTGCATGGCGCGGCTGGTGAGGTCGATGCCGTCGTCCCCGCTCGATGCGAGCCTCGCCGCCGCACGGACTTCGGGGGAGTTGAGCACGCGTTGGGTGTGGGGATCCTGGCTCTTGCACTCCTGCCCGGGGGCCGGGGCGTCGCCGAAACCGTCCCAGCCTTGCTTGACCGCGTACGGCGACTCCCCGACCGCCGATGGGATGCCGAAGGACTGGTCGAACCCGTCCGACGCGCACCGTGTGGCCTTGTGCAGGTTGCCCATGATGAAGTCCCGGTACTTCGGGTTCGCCCGGTGCAGGATGTACCGGTAGGTCTTGACGATGTCCGCGGCGCTGATCGCGGTGTCGCCCCACGCACTCGTCTGCGGCGGTGCGGTGTCGGTCAGGCCGATCAGTGCGACTGTCCGGTTGACGATCTCCTGCCGGCCGTCGCGCTTCCACAGTGCGCTCGCGGCGTCGTCGTCGCTGGACCGCAGCATCGGCCGCAGCAGGTTCAGGTCCCCGGCCGGGATCTGGTAGCCGGGGCCGTGTGCTTCGAGGTAGTCGAGCGCGATGAACAGCTTGACCACCGAGGCCGAGCGGTACTGCTTGTGCTCACCGCGGCCGAAGGTGTGCCCGGTCGCCTGGTCGAGGGCGAGATAGCTGGCCGTCATCCCGTGCGGCAGGTCGAGGGGCGCCGCCGAGGCGGCGGGCGTGACCACGGCCAGTGCCGCCGCCGCACCCGTCAGGATCGCGGCGAACCGCCGGAGTCTCTTCATGTGAAAAACCCACACTTTCTGCATCAAGTTGGTGTGATTTGCACGGTAGCGGGTGGATGTCCACGCTGCACCCCGAGGTGGGTTCCGGGGCGCCGGACGAGAGAATGACGTGGTGCGAGCGCTTTCATTGTCGTTGATCTCGCTGACCACGCTCGTTGTCGCTTGTGGACCGGTGCAGTCGGACGAAGGCGTGATCACCCCGGCATCGACACCCGCTTCGACCTCCGCAACGGCGGTTCCGTTTCCCGCGGGCGAGGCGTTCGACTACCAGTTGGGCGGCGCCTACGAGCCGCCCGCGGAGGTTCGGGTCGTGGTACGGGACAGCACCGCCCAGCCGTCGCGAGGGCGGTACAACATCTGCTACGTCAACGGTTTCCAGAGCCAGCCCGGCGATCGGGAGTTGTGGTTGCGCGAGCGGGGCGATCTGGTGCTGCGCGAGCCGGGCGGCGATCCGATGGTCGATCCCGACTGGCCAGACGAGTTCATCCTCGACACCTCGACGGACGGCAAGCGCCAACGCCTGGCCGAGTACGCGGGCCAGGCGATCGCGCGCTGCGCCGCATCGGGTTTCGCCGCGGTGGAGATCGACAACCTGGACTCCGCGACCCGCTCGAACGGCAAGCTGACCATGGAGGACAACCTGGAGCTCGCCGCCGCGCTGGCTCGTACCGCGCATGCCGCGGGCCTGGCGATCGGGCAGAAGAACGCGGCGGAACTGGGTGACCGCGGACGGCGCGAGGCCGGATTCGATTTCGCCGTGTCCGAGGAATGCCTCGTCTTCGACGAATGTGGTGCCTACCGCGAGGCGTACGGGGAGCGAATCGTCGACATCGAGTACACCGACCGTCTCCCCGGTTCCGCCGACGAGGTTTGCGCTCGTCCGGACCGTCCACGAGCGACGATCATCCGGGACCGGAAGCTCGTCGCGATCGGGGAGGACGGCCACTACTACCGGCGTTGCTGACCGGAGGGGGACGCCGTCAGAGCCGGTGGATCTCCTCGATCAGTTCGATCACCCGGACCGCGTCGTGCGGATCGACCGGCAGTGGGGCGTCGCCGCGCAGTGATTCCGCGAGAGCGGCGTAGAAGTCCGCGTAGGCACCGGGCTCGGTCGGCACCGGCTCCGCTGCCCCGTCGATCCCCAGTCGTCCCCAGGCGGACTCGGGCTCCTGCCCGAACGACGCGTCGGTCACCCCGGCTCCGGACAGCAGTGCCGGTTCCTGCGGATCCAGGCCGTACTTCGTGTAGGCGCCCGCCGAGCCCAGGATCCGGAACCGGGGACCGAGCTGGGCGGCCATGCTGCTCATCCACAGGTGTGAACGCACCCCGGTCTCGTGGTGCAGTACGACGAAGGTGTCGTCGTCGGCGACCCCGCCGTCGCGGCGCGTCGCGGTCTCCCGGTACACCGGCACGGCGTCGCCGAACAGCTGCAGGGCCTGGTCGATGAGGTGCGAGCCGAGGTCGTAGAGCATTCCGCCGCCGCGCGAGACGGGTGTTTCGGTCTTCCAGGAACTGGGGCGGTCGGGCCGCCACCGCTCGAACCGTGATTCGAACCGCCAGACCGCACCGAGCGCGCCCCGGGCCAGCAGCGTCCGCACGGTGCGGAAATCCCCGTCCCAGCGGCGGTTCTGGAAGGCGGTCAGCGGCAGTCCGAGGCGTTCGGCCTTCGTGACGAGCTCGCGCGCTTCCCTGGCGGTGACGGTGAACGGCTTGTCCAGCAGCACACCGGTCCCGGCGTCGAGGAAAGCGTGCGCCAGTGCGGCATGGGTGTCCGGTGGGGTACCGACGACGACCAGATCGAGCTCACCGGCCTGCCGCAGCAACGCGTCCGCGTCGTCCACGATCCGGGTGGCGGGATGGCGCGCGGCGGCCTCGGCGCGACGCGCCTCGTTTCGCGTGACGATCGCTTCCAGCCGGTAGCGCGGGTCCGCTTCGATGAACGGGGCGTGGAAGATCCGGCCGGAGGTGCCGAAGCCGAGGACGGCGGTGCGGATGGGCTCCATACCGCCAAGCCTCTCAGTCCCCGCGACCGGATGTCACGAACCTCCCCTGTCCCTGAGTTCTACAATGCTGTAGAACTACGACATGGCTGTAGAAGCAAGAGTCGTGCTGCTCTCCGCCCGGATCGGGGCGGGTCACGACGGCGCCGCCGCGGAACTGGCGCGCCGTCTGCGCGCCCGTGGGCTTCGCGTCGATCGTCACGACTTCCTCGACCTGCTCCCGGGGAGACTGGGCCAGTGGTTGTGCGACGCCTACCACCGCGAACTGGAGATCGCGCCCGGCAGCTGGGACTGGCTGCTCGCCGCACTCGGCACCGCCCCGCTGGCCTGGCTGGCGGGCAGGCTCGCCGCACTGGCCGGGCCGAAGCTGCGCGCCCTGCTCGACCCGGCGCCCGCGCTCGTGGTGTCCACCTATCCGTTGGCCAGCCAGGCACTGGGCGACCTCCGTCGCCGGGGTCTGCTGCCCGCGCCGGTGGCCGTCTACCTGACCGATCCGTCCGTGCACCGGCTGGTCGTCGCCTCCCGGGCCGATCTGCACATCGCGCCCAACCGGCATGCCGCGGCCGCCACCCGGCACCTCGGCGCGCCCCGGGCGATCACCGCTCAGCCGGTGGTGGCGCCCTCCTTCCGGCCCGCCGGTGCCGGGGAGCGCGACCGCGCACGGGAGAAGTTCGGCTTCGGCCCCGGCGAGCGGCTCGCGCTGGTGGTCTCGGGTTCGTGGGGCGTTGGCGAGGTCGAGGCGATCACCGCCGACGTGTCGGCCACCGGAGTCGCCCGCCCGGTCGTGGTGTGCGGGCGCAACGAGGCACTGCGGCACCGGCTGATCGCGGCGGGGGTGCCCCACGTGCTCGGCTGGGTGGACGACATGCCGGAGCTCATGCGGGCCTGCGACGTCGCGGTCCAGAACGCCGGCGGCCTCACCACCCTGGAGGCGCTTGCCAGCGGGCTGCCGGTGATCACCTACCGCTGCCTGCCGGGGCACGGCAGGACCAACGCCCGGGTGCTCGACCGGATCGGGCTGGTGCCCGCGGTCACGGACCCGGCCGCGCTGGCCGACGCGCTGCTCACCACCAGGGCCGCCGGACTCCCGCCCGGCGACGACCCCGCGACGGTGCTGGCACGGCTGGCCGGTGCCCCGGCGGTGGAGGTCACGGCGGCATGAGGGTCCTCCTCCCGGTCCTGCTTTCGGGCGCCGCGTTCCACGCCGCCCCGGCCGCCGCCTTCCTGCCGCCGCTGCGCGAGAAGTTCCTGCCCCGGTTGGCCGGAATCGGCGATCCGGGGCATGTGGCGCTCACCTTCGACGACGGCCCGCATCCGCTGTCCACCCCGCATTTCCTGCGCCTGCTCGACGACCGGGGGGTCCGGGCGACCTTCTTCCTGCTGGGTGACCAGGTCGTCCGCTCGCCCGGCCTGGCCGCGGAGATCGCGGGCGCCGGGCACGAGATCGCCCTGCACGGCTGGGAACACCGCTGCCTGCTGCGCTACGGACCGCGCCGCGTGCACGACGATCTGGCCCGCGCCCTCCACACGATCGAGCGGGCGACCGGCCGGCGTCCGCGCTGGTTCCGGGCGCCCTACGGGGTGTTCAGCGGCGGCGCGCTGGTGGCGGCGAAACGCCTCGGGCTGACGCCCGTGCTGTGGACGAGCTGGGGTTTCGACTGGACGGCACGGGCCACCGGGGAATCGGTGCGGCGGACCGTGCTGAAGGACCTTCGCGGCGGCGGCACCATCCTGCTCCACGATTCCGACCACGCGGCGAGCCCGGGCTCCTGGCGTTCGGCGCTGGACGCGCTCGGCCCGCTGCTGGACGAGTGTCACCGTGCCGGTCTGCGGGTCGGGCCGCTGGGCGAGCACGGTCTCGTCCGGGCACGCGGGCGGCGGGACCCGGTAGATTTCGGGACGTGAGGAATCGGCGAGGTGGTGCGCGGCGGGCGCCCGGCGAGCTGGAAGCCGAGGTGCTTTCCGTGCTGTGGGAGGCAGAGGAGCCCGTGTCCGCGGGCGACGTGCAGCACCGGCTGCCCGGGGAGCTGGCCTACACCACGGTCGTGACCATCCTGTCCCGGTTGCACGAAAAGGGCGTGGTCACGCGGGAGAAGCACGGCCGCTCGTTCGCCTATCGCGCGGTCGACGACGAGGCCGGCCTCGCGGCCCGTCGCATGCGGAAGGTGCTGGACAACGAACCCGATCGCGGCAGCGTGCTGGCCCGGTTCGTGTCCACTCTGTCCGAATCGGACGAACGAGTGCTGCTGGAGTTGTTGCGGCGGCACGAGGGCGAGGAATGAACCTCGAGGTTGTCGCGCCGTTCCTGTCGCCGCTGGCGGCCTGGCCGGTGGCGAGGTTCCTGACCCCGAAACTCCCGCCGCACTGGGCGAGCTGGCTGCTCACCGCGAGTTGCGCGATCTTCGCGGTCGCGAGCACGATCGCGCTGCTCGCGACCGCGCTGGCCGGATTCATGCTGATCCCCACCGTCGCCGCGCTGATCGATCTGTCCCCGTCGGATCTTCGCGGCGCGGACCCGGTGAGCGTGCCGGAGTCGGTGCTGTGCGCGGGCGCCCTGCTGGTCGCGCTGGCGGCGGTGGCACGGGCCGTCCTGCGGTACCGGCGGCGTTCGCGGCGCCTGCACGACGAACTCGACGGGCACAGCCGCGAGGGCGGCCTGATCGTGGTGCCGGATGCGGAGCCGCTGGCCTTCGCGGTCCCCGGGCGCAGCGGACGTATCGTCGTTTCCCGCGGCATGCTCGCCGGACTGACCCCGGCCGAGCGGAGCGCCCTGCTGGCGCACGAGAACGCGCACCTGCGGCTGCGCCATCACGTCTTCCTCGCCGTGGTGGCGGTTTCGAGCGTGCTCAACCCGCTCGTCCGCCCCCTCGGCGAGCAGGTCAGGTTCTCCCTCGAACGCTGGGCCGACGAAAAGGCGGCCCGGCGCGTCGGCGACCGCCGGATCGTGGCCACCGCGGTCGCCAAGGCGGCACTGGCCACCCGGGCGCACGCCCCGTTCGCGCTCGCCGCGACCGGAGGACCGGTGCCCCGGCGCGTCGCGGCGCTGCTCGACGGCACCACCCGGCCCATCCTGGGGCCACTGGTCCTGCTGGGCATGGTGAGTGTCCTGGGCATCGCCGGCTGGGCCGCCGGGACCGCCTACGACGCGGCGAGTGAACTGCACGCCGGTATCGAAACGGCGCACGTGAACCACGGCGGGCCGCACGGCGACCACTGCGGAGGCCGGCACCGAAGGTGCGGCCAGGTCTGAAGGCGCGGGAGAGGGCCGGGAGATGAGCGAGAAGCGGCAGCGGCTCTTCGCCGCACTGCGCGTCCCGAACTTCCGCCTGTACTTCGCGGGCCAGGCGGTCAGCCTGACCGGCACTTGGATGCAGTCGGTCGCACAGTCCTGGCTGGTCCTCGAACTGAGCGGTTCCGGAACCGTCCTCGGGCTGGTGATCGCCGCGCAGTTCCTGCCGGTGCTGCTCGCCGGACCGTACGGGGGACTGATCGCGGACCGGTCCGACAAACGGCGCCTGCTGCTGTTCACCCAGAGTGCGCTCGCGACGCTGGCCCTGCTGCTGGGGTTGCTCACGGTGACGCATCTGGTGCGCCTGTGGATGGTCGTGGTGTTCGCGCTGGCCCTCGGCACGGTCAACGCGGTGGACAACCCGACGCGCCAGACCTTCGTGCCCGAGGTCGTGGGAAAGGACCTGCTCGGCAACGCGGTGAGCCTGAACAGCGTGCTGGTCAACACGGCGCGCGCGGTCGGTCCGGCGGTCGCGGGCCTGCTCATCGCGGGGGTCGGCGTCGGGATGTGCTTCCTGGCCAACGCGGTGAGCTTCGTCGCCGTGCTCTTCGCACTCGTGCGGATGCGGGTGGACCGGCTGCATCCGGCGCGCCCGGTGCCGTCCCGGCCGGGGCAACTCGCCGAGGGGCTGCGCTACGTCCGCGGCACCGCCGGCCTGTGGGTGCCGCTGACCATGATGGCGCTGGTCGGCACGCTCGCCTACGAGTTCCAGGTGGTGCTTCCGCTGTTCGCCCGTGTCGCCATGCACGGCGACGCGCGGACCTACGGTTTCCTCACCGCGGCCATGGGCGCCGGGGCCGTGGCCGGTGGCCTCGCGGTGGCGGCGCGAGGCCGAGCCGGGGTGCTGCCGCTGGTCATCGGCGCGACCGGGTTCGGTCTCGCACTGGGGGTGGCCACGGTGGCGCCGTCGCTGCCCGCCGAACTCGCCGCGCTGGCACTGGTCGGGGTGGGCAGCACCGCCTTCCTGGCCACCGGCAACACCACCCTGCAGCTGATCACGCGGCCGAGTTTCCGCGGCCGCGTGATGGCGCTGTGGTCGGTCACCTTCCTCGGCAGCACACCGATCGGCGGGCCCATCGTCGGCGTGGTCGCCCAGTTCTTCGGGCCGCGCGCCGGGCTCGGTCTCGGGGCCGCGGCCTGCCTGGCGGCAGCCGTGCTCGGGCTGTGCGTGCTGCCCCGGATTCCCGGGCCCCAGCGGCTCATTCCGCGCCCGGTCGCGCCGGAGGTCCCGCCGGTCACCGAATCCGACCGGAGCTGAAACCGCTCATCGTTGTCGACTTATCGACGACCTTCGCCTCTATCTGGTGAGGTCTGCGGTCCGTAGCGTCGGCGCGGGCCTGTGCCACGAAGGAGGGGTTGGCGATGGAGAACCTGCGCATCCGGGTCGAGGGATCACCGGCGGGAAAGGCGCTGATCCTGCGGGTCGAGGGAGAGGTCGACGCGCTCACCCTCGACCGGTTCGCCCGCCAGTTGCGCCAGGTGCTCGCGTGCGCGGTCGCGGAAGGCGCGGTCGTCCTCGAACTCCAGCAGGTCCACTTTCTCAGCTGTGCCGGGGCCGAGGTGCTGGCCGAAGCGCAACGCCGGTTCCTGGAGCTGGGTGTGCCGGTGGAGGTCAAGGCGAGCCGCGCCGTCCTTCGCGCCCTGCAGGTGACCGGGTTGGGCAAGCTGCTCTCCGTTCCCCCGGTGGTCGCCTGATCGCGAGCCTCAGTTCGTCGCGCGAGCGAGCAGTGCTCGCAGCGGATCGGCCAGTTTCGGGCTGATGGCGACGGTTTCGCCGGACGAGAAGGTGTGCGGCGCTCCGCGGAGGTCGGTGACCACGGCACCGGCCTCCCGCGCGATGACCACGCCCGCGGCGGTGTCCCAGGGCTTGTTGGACAGCATCACGCAGGCATCGGTGCGGCCGTCGGCGACCCACACGAGGTCGAGCGCGGCCGAGCCGACCATCCGCACCCGCTCGACGTTCTCGGCGAGCGTCCGCGTGATCGCGAACCGGCGGCGGTTCCCCTCGGCGGCGTCCGGGCCGGTGTCGTAGTCACCGAGGGAAACGATGGCGCGGCCGAGTTCATCGTTGGTTCGGGCGTGGATGCGTGCGTCGTTGACGTAGGCGCCGCCGTCCTTCATGGCGTGGTAGGCCAGGCCGAGGAACGGCGCGACGACGACACCCACGACCGCCTCCCCGTCGTCGACGAGTCCGAGGGAGGTGACGCAGAGCGGCAGACCGTGCGCGAAGTTGGAGGTCCCGTCGATCGGGTCGAGCACCCACACCGGCCCCGCACTCGCGAGCACCCCGCCGCCGTCCTCCTCACCCAGGAAGCCGAAGCCGGGGGTGGCGCGCCGGAGGTGGTCGCGGATCTCGTGCTGGATCCGCACATCCAGTTCGGTGACCAGGTCCCGATCGCTTTTCGCGCTGATCCGGCCGGGGCTCGTGGTGGTCATCAGGCGACGGCCGATCTCGGCCGCGTCCCAGGCGATGTCGAGCAGTTCGGCGAGGTCGTTCACGGGGTCCATCCCATCGGATCGACCGGGGGCACGCCAATCCGGGCCGGGCACGAACAGCCGCCACCAGGGTCTCGCGCCGCCGCTTTCCGGCTACTACATTGGTTGCGATTGGGGGGTTTTCGTGCTGGCTGAGGAGTTCGGCTACCAGATTTCGCCACGACCGGCGGTCGAGATGACACCGGCTGTCCAGGACATGGTGGACCAGCGGATCGCCGCCTCGCGGAAAGATCCGGACCAGGTCAAGAAGAACGTCGGCAACGGCTGCTTTTGGGTGTTGCTGGTGGCGACGGTGGTCATCGCCCTGTCCGCACAGGCGGGATGGATACTTCCGGTCGGAATAGCGGTGTCCGCACTGGCGGCGTTCGGGTTCGGGCAAGCGGTCGCAGACGGCAAGAAGGCCGAGAACCAGGCTGTCGTCCGTATGATGGAACCGGTGCGCCGTGGCCCTTGGCAGGCCTGGCCGGGTCGTCTGGAGGAAATCTCGGGACAACCCCAGCGGAGGCTGCTTCTCCTCGCCCCCGACGGAACCGTCGCGCGCGAATTCCGCTGCCTGGTCCCGGACGCCGGCTGGACCGGGCTGACCGACGGCCGGGGCCTGATCTGGTTCGTCGGCGATCTGCGGTTCGGCGGCCTCGCCGCCCTGCCGGGCGGTGAGCCGATGTGGTGGACCGGTCCACCGGTGGCCGACCCGAAACCGCCGTCGCAAAGCGCCGTGGGCAAGGCCGTCGAAGAGGAGCTGGCTCGCGAAGCCGTCAAGTACGTCTTCGACAAATGGCTCCCCTGAGCCGAACGCAGGCCGGTGGGAGTCCGGCGAAGCCCTCGTCGGACTCCCACCGGTACTCCACTGTGGACGACGGCGCTCACGCCTCCGATCCGGTCGTTGCACGGTTGACGTGACCGAGGAAGGTGAGGGTCCGGTTGATCTGTTCGGGCGATCCGAACGGAACGGCGATGAACTCGGTGGCGCCGGCGTCGGCGTAGGCGCGCAGTTGCCGTTCCACCGCATGTTCGTCGCCGACTACCACGACATCCGCTGGTCCGCGTACGCCCTCTCGCTCGAACAGCGCTCGGTAGCTCGGCACCAGACCGGCTCTGCCGAAGTGCTCGCCGATCCAGGCTCGGGCCAGATCGGGGTCGTCGGTGACGGCGATGGGCAGGTTGACCACGATCCGTGGCGCAGGCTTCCCCGCGCCCTCGGCGGCCGCGGTGATTCCCGGCACCACATGCGTTCCGATCGTGCGCAGGCCGGTCCACACGACGACGGTCCCGTCGGCGAGTTCGCCGGCGACACGCAGCATGACAGGGCCCAATGCGGCAAGGAGCACGGAGGGCGCCTGCGCGCCAGGCGTCCGCGTCTGTCCGGCGACCTGGTAGATCTTGCCGTCGAACTCGACCGTCTCGCCGCGTAGCAGGGGCATGAGAACGCGGAGATATTCACGGGTATGCCGTGCCGGGTGCTCGAAACGCAGCCCGAACACCGATTCGACGCGCTCCCGGTGACCAGGTCCGATGCCGAGCGTGAGGCGGTTGCCGACGGCTGCCTGCACGCTCAGGGCCTGGCCTGCCAGAGTCAGCGGGTGGCGCGGATAGGTGGTCACGACGGCCGTTCCGAGTGGCAGTCCCGGCACGGCGAGACCAGCGACCGTCGCGGCGGTGAGCGCGTCGGCGGTGTGCCGCTCGGCCCACCACGCGCCCCCCAGTCCCAGCTCAGCGGCGCGACGAACCTCGTCGACGATGTCCGTCATCGTCTTGGGGCCGTCGATTTCCATGCCGACGTTCGTTCCGATGCGCATGGCACGCTCCTCGTTTCACGCGGTGTCCAGCGGGAGTCAGGGCGCCACTGCGACCAGGGCGCGGTGGTGCTTGGGGGTTTCGATCTCGTCGATCAGGGCGACGGCGAGGTCCGCGTAGGAGAACGAGGCCGAGCCGGAGTCGGTGGGCATGATCCGGCTGCCACCGGTCCGGTAACGGCCGGTGCGCGCCGCTTCGTTGTCCAGTACGACGGGCGGCGGGGCCAGTACCACCCAGTCGAGGTCGGTGTCCGCGTCACGCAGCACCGCGAGCCCGGCCGCGTGCCCCAGCGAGAAGGCCCTGTGCTCCGGCGGGAAGCCGGGGTCGTCGTGCACCGCGACACCGGGCGCGGTCTCCAGCATCGTGCCGATCCCGATCGCGACCAGCCGCGCGACACCGGCGCGCGGCAGCCCGTCCAGCAGGGCGCGGGCGGCAGGCGGGAAGAAGGTCTCCGACGGCACGTCAAGCCGAACCGCCGCGTTCACGGCCGCGTCGTGGCCCGCCGCGACCTCGGCCACACTGTCCGGCCGGGTGACGTCACCGGCGACCACGGTCACCCCGGCAGCGGCCAGGTCCGGATGCCGATCCGGGTCGCGCACGACGGCGGTGACCTGATGGCCCCGGGACGCGGCCTCGGCAACCGTGTGGCGCCCGGCCCGCCCACCGGCACCGAAAACGACGATCCTGCTCATGGTGGTGGCTCCGTTCGACGTGGCGGGTACTCGATCACCCGCCGACGCCGCGAACGCTATGTGACGACACCTTGGTTTCCGCAACGATAGTTACGTACCGTGGACACCGTGAGTGAGCCGCTGGACCCCGAGATGTTCGCCGACTGTTCCCCCGTCGCGGCGCCGATGCGGATCGGCGACAAGTGGACCGCCAAGATCATCACCTGCCTGGAGTCGGGACCCCGCCGCTTCACCGAACTGCGGGTGCCCCTGCGGGGCATCACGCCCAAGGTGCTCACCGAATCGCTTCGGGCGCTGGAACGAGACGGGATGATCACGCGCACCGTCTACCCCGAAATCCCGGCCCGGGTCGAGTACGAGCTGACTCCGCTCGGCCGCACCCTCTTCGAACCGATGGCAGCCCAATGCGCTTGGACCCGCGAACACCTGCCCGAACTACTGGCCGCCCGCCAAGCCCACGAAAGCGCTGCACACTGAGCCGCAGCTGTCTCTGGTGAGTGATCCGATCGCGACCAACGGGTTCGACCTGGGAGACTGATTCCAGTCGCCGATGAACTCGCAAGGCGCGCAAAGGAAGAAGGGTCTCCGTGAACAGCCACGTGGTGCTGCCACTGCTCGGTCAGGTCGCCGACGCCGTGTCGGAGGCGATCGAGCGCGCACGTCCCGAACTGGCGGGATCGGACCCCGTGGTGCGTCGCTCCGAGCACGCCGACTTCCAGTCCAACGCGGCACTCGCCCTGGCCAAGCGCGTCGGTGCCAAGCCGCGTGAACTCGCGACCCAGGTGGCCGCCGCACTCGACGGCGGGCCGCTCGGTGCCGTCGAGTTGTCCGGCCCCGGCTTCCTCAACCTCACCGTTCCCGATCGGGCGGTGTGGGGGCAGGTTTCCGCGCGCCTGGCCAGTTCTCGTTTGGGTGTCGATACCCCGGAGGAGGGGCGGCGCACGGTCCTCGACTATTCCGCGCCCAATATCGCGAAGGAAATGCACGTCGGGCACCTGCGCACCACGATCATCGGCGACAGCCTCGCCCGTGTGCTCGGCTTCCTCGGCGCGGAGGTCATCCGCCAGAACCACCTGGGTGACTGGGGCACCCAGTTCGGCATGCTGATCCAGTACCTGGACGAGCACCCCGAGACCGCCTGGCACCACGACGAACTTTCCGGCGACACGTCCGCCGTGTCCGCGCTGGACGAGTTGTACAAGGCCGCGCGCAAGGAGTTCGACGCCGATCCGGCCTTCGCCGACCGCGCCCGGTCACGGGTGGTCGCCCTCCAGTCCGGTGATCCCGCCACGCTCGCCAAGTGGAAGGAGATCGTCGCCGAATCCGAAAAGGCATTCCGCGACATCTACGACCGGCTCGGCGTGCTGCTCACCCCGGAAGATTCCGTCGGCGAGTCGTTCTACAACTCCCTGCTCGGCGACACCATCACCGAACTCGTCGACGCCGGAATCGCGGTCGAAAGCGACGAAGCGCTGGTGGTCTTTTCCGAAGAGGTCACCGGAGCCGAGGGCAATCCCGTGCCGCTCATGGTTCGCAAGCGCGACGGCGGTTACGGCTACGACACCACCGATCTGGCCACCATCCGCTACCGCATCCACGACCTCAAGGCCAACCGCCTGCTCTACGTCACGGATTCCCGTCAGGCGCTGCACTTCCGGCTGATCTTCGAAGCGGCCCGCCGCGCCGGATGGCTCACCGACACGGTCGCGGCCGAACACGTCCCGTTCGGCACCGTGCTCGGCCCGGACGGACGCCCCTTCAAAACCCGCGCCGGGGGCACCGTGCGGCTCATGGCCCTCCTCGACGACGCGGTGGCCCGCGCCCGCGCCGTCGTCGCCGAAAAAAACCCCGGCCTCGACCCCGCCGAACTCGACCGGATCGCCGAACAGGCCGGAATCGGTGCGGTCAAGTACGCCGACCTGTCCACGTCACGCGTCAAGGACTACACCTTCGACCTCGACCGCATGGTGTCGTTCACCGGAAACACCGGCGTGTACCTCCAGTACGCCCATGCGCGCATCCGATCCATCCTGCGGAACGCAGGCGACCCGGAGAGCGAGATCGACCCCGCCGTCCCCCTCGAACCGGCCGAACGCGCCCTCGCCCTGGAACTCGACGCCTACGGCACCACCCTCGCCGAGGTCGGCGACGCGCTCGAACCGCACCGCCTGTGTGGATATCTCTACGACCTCGCCCGCGACTTCACCACGTTCTACGAAGCCTGCCCCGTGCTGAAAGCCGAAGAACCGGTCCGCGGCAACCGGCTCGCGCTGTGCACGCTCGCCGCGCGCACCCTCAAGCACGGGCTCGGCCTTCTCGGTATCGCCGCACCAGAACGCATGTGAAGTCGGTGCTCGCGATTGAGCCTGGCGGCCAACCGGAGTAAATGCTTCCTTCAGGGCGCGACGATGCCGAGGTCGGTCTCGGCTCGGCGCACGGCCGGACCGAAGGCGGCTCCCGCGATCAGGAACAGACCACCGAGTGCCCACCATCCGGGTGCGCCCCAATTCATCAGCAGCGCGGTCAGGAGCACCGGGCCGAGCATCCTGGCGATCTGCGGCCCCATGCCGAAGAAGCCCTGGTACTGGCCCTGTCTGTCCGCCTGTGCCAGTCCGAAGCCGATTTCCCAGCTGCCCGCACCCTGCAACATCTCGCCGAACACCTGGACCACCGCGGCGACGATCAGGATGACCACTCCGGCTTCGGCCCCGACACCGGCTCCGGACAGCGAGTACAGCGCGCAGGCGACGAGCATCAGTCCGCCGGCGTGCCTGGTTGCCCGGGTGGCGCTGCGCAGGCCGGTCACCCGCCGGGCCACGGGCACCTGGAACGCCACCACGCCCACCATGTTGACCACCAGCAGCACCGCGGCCATCGCCGCGGGCGCACCGGTCCGCTGCACGATCCACATCGGCAGACCAAGGCTGAGTAGCGGCATGTTCAGGCACATGATCGCGTTGAGCAGGGTGACCAGGGTGTACGGCCGATCGCGGAGCACGGCCAGTCGCGGCTCGGCGGCGGGTGCCTTCGGCGCGGGCCGTGTCTCGGGCAGTCGGCGCAGCACGAGCGCGGCAGCGAGGAAACTCACCGCGTCGACGACGAAGACTGCCAGGTACGCCGGCCGGGTGCCGACCGAGAGCGCCAGCGCGCCCAGTCCGGCGCCGATCGCCAGTCCCGCGTTGAGCGTGGACTGCAGGTGCGCCCGTGCCCTGGTCCGCTCTTCCGGGGCCACCGATCCGGCCAGCAGCGCCTGTCGGGCCGAGGCCAGGCCCGCCTGGCAGCAGGCGTATCCGCAGACGACGAGCAGGACGAGTGGAAACGACCGCACGACCAGGAAGGCGCTCAGGGCCGAAGCCGTCGCCACGGACAGCAGTACCGTGGTGCGGCGCGGCCCCCAGCGGTCGGTGAGGCATCCGAGCGGTACCCCGGCCAGCATCGCGGCCGCCCACGCCAGCGTCAGCGCGAGCCCGACCTGGGTCGGGGACAGTCCGACGAGGCGGGTGAAGAACAGCGCCGAGCAGGCGTAGAAAGCGCCATCGCCGACGGAGTTGGCCAGTTGTGCCAAGGCCAGCACCCGCAGCGGCCCGGCGGGCGGCACGATCCGGGACATCAGGAGACGCGAGGGGACTCGGTGCGACCGCGTTTGAGCTCGAAGAATCCCGGCGTGCCGGAGACGTTCAGTACGCCGTCCCAGAGCCGCCCGGCCGCTTCCGCGCGGGGCACGGGGCTGACCACCGGTCCGAAGAAGGCGTTGACGGTTCCGTCCGGCCCGGTGACGTGGATGGCCGGAGTGCCGAGATCCTCACCGACCGGGTCGAGGCCCGCGCGGTGGCTGACCCGCAGGGCTTCGTCGTAGCCGGTGCTCTCGGCGGCGTCGGCCAACTCCTCGGCCAGGCCCAGTTCGGTCAGCGCGCCGAGGTACAGGTCACGGCCGATCGTCGCCTTCTCGTGGTGGATCCGGTTGCCGAACGCCGTGTAGAGGTCCCGCAGCACCGGCGTGCCGTACTTCTGCTCCGCGGCGATGAGCACCCGGACCGGGCCCAGCGTGTCGGCCAGCCAGCGCTCGTACCACGCCTCGAGCCCCTCGCGGCCCTCGTTGAGCAGCCACAGGCTCATGACGTGGAAACGCACTTCCACGTCGCGGACCCGTTCCACCTCGAGCAGCCAACGCGAAGCGTTCCAGGCCCACGGGCATTTCGGGTCGAACCACATGTCGGCGGTGGTCACAGGGGAACTCCTCGATCGCTCTTTCCTTGCCTGCAGACATTCAACGACCCGAGATTGGCCTGTAGAAGCGCCAATTTCCCCAAGACTGATTGAGCCAATGTAGGGTCCTGCCGTGGACGTCCACGTCTCGCTCGCGGATTCCGGTGACCTCGCCTCCCGCATCTACCGGCAACTGGCCGACGCGATCCTGGACGGCAGGCTGCGCCCGGGAGAACGCCTGCCGCCCACGCGGGAACTCGCCCTCAGGCTCGCCGTCGCCCGCAACACGGTGTCCGTCGCCTACGAGCGCCTGGCGGCCGAGGGATTCGTGGTCGCCCGCGTCGGCGCCGGTACCTTCGTGGGGACCGAACCGGTTGCGCCACGAGCCGCACGTGCCCGGTCCCGTTCCCGGGTGGCACCGACGGGACGTGGCGTCCAGCCCCGTCCGATCTGGAACGCCGTTACCACTGCCACCTCCAGCGTCCCGCCGCCCGTCCACGACTTCCGGGTCGGCACGCCGGACCCCGGCCTGTTTCCCTTCGCCACCTGGCGCAGGCTGGTCGCCGGAGAGCTTCGAGCCTCGGCGGTCCGGACGATCTCCGGCTACGCGGAAACCGCCGGGCACGCCGACCTGCGTGCGGCCATCGCCCGGTACGTCGGAGTGTCCCGGTCCGTCCGTGCCTGCGCCGACGACGTGCTGGTCACCCAGGGCGCCCAGCAGGCACTCGACCTCATCGGCCGGGTCCTGATCGAACCGGGCGACAGCGTCGCCGTCGAGGAGCCCGGTTATCCGGCGGCGCGGTTGCTGTTCCGCTCACTGGGCGCCAGGGTCGTCGGAGTGCCCGTGGACGACGAGGGCCTGGTCGTGAGCGCGCTGCCGGACACCGTCCGCCTGGTGTACGTCACACCCTCCCACCAGTTCCCGTTGGGCATGCCGATGTCACCGGCCCGGCGGGCGTCGCTGCTGGAATGGGCGTCCCACCGCGGCGCCGTGATCGTCGAGGACGACTATGACAGCGAGTTCCGCTTCGGCGACCGCCCCCTGGAACCCTTGCAGAGCCTCGACCGCACCGGCCAGGTCATCTACGTGGGCACGTTCTCCAAGACACTGCTGCCGATACTGCGGCTCGGTTTCCTGATAGCTCCGGCCTCGCTGCGACCGGCACTGCGCGCCGCCAAGCAGTTCACCGACTGGCACAGCGAATACGTGGGGCAGGCGGCTCTCGCCCGTTTCATCGACTCCGGCGAACTCTCCCGGCACGTCCGAAGGGCCACCCGCGTCTATGCCGAGCGGCGCGAACGCATCGTGGCGACGCTGCACACCGAGTTCGCCGAATGGTTCGACACGGTGCCTTCCTCCGCCGGCCTGCACCTGTCCGCCCGACTCAAGCCGGACACCGCCATCGACATCGACGCCGTACTCCAAAGGGCAGGCGCCTCAGGCATTGCCGTCGAACGCCTGGCGGCCTACTACGCCGACGGCCGACCACAGCCCGGACTTGTCCTCGGCTACGGCAGGATCGCCACCGACGACATCGCCGAGGGCCTCACGCTGCTTGCCCGCCATTTCCGACGCCCCTGATCATCGACCAATGACACGCGAATGCGGATGCGAAGCACCCGCTTGTTGTCAATCGGGAAATTGCGGGGATCGAAGACTGGTAATTGGATCAACGACGCGCCGGATCGGTTGCTCCGGTCATCTTTTTATTATTGAGTAGGCAACGAAATAACGGTAAGGCTCACCCGGTCGAGGTGTCGAGATCGGCGCCTGGCGGGTGCCATGCTTGGGTGACCGCATGGAAACCGAAACCAGTTGTGAGCTGCCATGGCTATCTCGAGCACGAGCGCGGCGAGTACGCGAAAAGCGTTATTGGCAGAAGGAAAGATATCGGTATATGAATGCCCTGCTGTAGCTGTGATCAACTCACGGGCGCTGCTCGTCGGTGATCATCTATCGCCGCCGTCATTCGACGAAATGACCGTGTCGATCCTCTATGCGCAGTTGCGCGCAATACACGACACCGGGCAGGGCGGGACGGGGAGCAACTCGGACGCGCCCGAGGGGCGGGACCCGAAGCAGTGGCTGCAGACCTTTCGCAACGAGCTCGGCCTGCAGGGCTGGGCGGAAACCGGAAGTGATGTTTCCGCCGGCTTCGCGCCCGTGTCCCCGGAAAAGACCGCACTCGGCCTCGTCGGCAAGAAGTTCACCACTCCGGCTCCGCTCGTCTTCGGTTGGCGGCTTCTCGATCCGCTCGCGGGCCTCGGCATGTCCGCGGCCGGCACCTTCGGTGACGCCACACTCGACGGCGGGCCTGGAGAGAAGCGGCTTGTGCGTTGCCGGATGTTCGCCGAGGTCGGGCCAGGCGATCAGGGACGTGAGCTGTTCCTGGCGTTCCTCGTCCTCAGCTACCCGCGGGAGCCGGCGCCGGGACTGGGGAGTCCGTTCGACCAGGGAACCACCTACTGGCTGCCCGCCTATGGATACCGGCTGAACGAGAAAAGATTCAGGGAAGTCAAGGACAAAATCACGAAAAAGATAGGAGAGAGATTAAACCTTGTAGTCCGCGCATCGTTCCAGTAGTAATCCTGAGAGGTATTCTCAAATGACGGAGACCGTTTCTTCCGCGGTGGACTATATTCTGGATTCCGAGTTGGATACAATGCCTCTGGAACTGCTTGTCCCGGAGGCCAGGGCGGGAACCGAGCAAGCAAATCTGGGTGTGATCAACGGGCGTTCCATGGTCGTTTCCGCGCCGTCGATGAAGCCGGTTCAGACGCAGGATGCCACGCTTTCCCAGTGGTTCGCCGAGCGAAGGGCGAACCACGACCTCGGAGTGAAGTACGGAACACCGGGGGTGGACAACTCCATCGACCACCCCGTGGAATTCTTCAAGATCGTGACCAATGAGCTGCAGAAAATGGGATGGCTGATCCCCGGGTTTGATCAGACGGACCTCAAGAGCAGCGGCGGCGGGAACAGTGTTTCGCAGTATGTGTACCGCGCGCTGAACCAGATCGCGGCCGGGTCCGAAGGCTACGTCAAGAGCGCCGTGGACGGCGTCCGCGCCTGGGCGGATGACAGCAACAAGGTCAGCTCGCAACTGTTCACCCGAAAGAGTGTCCCGCTGCGTAAGGTCGCCAAACAGATCGGCTACGCGGCGAACGATCGCGACGGCACGCTCACGTACTCCTTGTCATTCTTCTTCTTCGATGGTGAGAAGGCCGTGACGGACTGGCTGGTTTTCGCCTTGCGTGACATCCAGTTCCGGTTGTGGTCCTACCTTGGCGCGGTGAAACTTCCGGGCGCCTCGCTGGACAAGCCGATTCACGATGCTCTGGTCTCGAAGTACGACCAGTATGGTAAGGGCGACATCGACAGCGGCGCCATCTGACGGGTTCGAGCAGTCAGGCCGTCGACCGGTCGTCGTGAATGGCGGGGAGGTCGACGGCCTGGCTCCCGTCCTGGCTGTGAGTCGGAGACCTTGACCGCCGCCAGACGCCGGGTCAGGAACCGGCGCAGCGGTCCGATGTGCAGCAGCATCAGCCCGGCCGGCACGATCAGGCGCAGCAGCCCACCGGAAGGCGCTTCGTTCGAGGCAGCACCGACGAAACGGGCCTGCGACGCGCGCTCTGCGGCCAGCAGCTCGCCGAGTGGCATCAACGCGCTGGTCACCCTGTCACCGTCCGGTGTGGTCAGCCGCATCGGCTCACCGCCGATCGGCGCGGGCGCGAGTTGCCCGTCGACGATTCGCCGTCCCTGGAAACGTCCGCCGCCCGCCACTCCGGGCAGGCCTTCGACGAGCGTTGCGGCCAACGCCTCACCTCTCCAGCACCGCATCGGCGATCACGGCGGCGGTCTGCTGAAACGGACCCACGGTGTTGACCGCCACCGCGGGACGCTCTCGCCGGATCGCCGCGGCCATCTCGGTCGGCGACCCCGCCACGACGCACCGTCCACCCACCGTACGAGCGGCGGTCTCCAGCCTGCCCGCGTCGCGCCCGACGAGCACGATCGGCGCCCCGCGGCTGGCCAGCCCCGCGGCGATCGCGCGCCCCGTCCGTCCCGTCCCACCGAGCAACCACACCTCTTTTGTCAGGTGATCCGACATGAGGAGGCGATGGCCGGACTTTTCAACCTGCTGCTGCAAACCGCCGTCGGCCGCTGGGTCGCACAGTCCATTGAGGAACGAGCACTCGTCACTTTCGTCCGCGAAGCATTCGACCAACTGTGCTCGACGGTCGCCCGCGTCGGAGAGCCGTCAGGGTGAATCCGTCCGCCATCGGCACCGGCTAGGCGGCGGCGCGCTCGTCCCTGGGCCGACGCCGCAGGCTGGCGCGCTGCAGGGCGGGCGGCTGGTAGGCCATGTCGAGTGTGCCGATGTCGGTGCCGGGCGGGACGATCTCGTCGATCTTGTCGAGGATGTCGTCGTCGAGGGTGGTCTCGATACCGGCGAGCAGGTTGTCGAGGTGTTCCATCGTGCGCGGCCCGATGATCGCCGAGGTCACGCCCGGATGAGCGATCGCGAACGCCATCGCCAGGTGGGTCATCGGTAAACCCGCCTCCTGGGCGAGCGGGACGAGTTGCTCGACAGCATCGAGCCGGCGCTCGTCGCTGAGGTGCTTGAAGCCGTAGTTGGCCCGGTGAGTGTCCGCCTGCCGGCCCTTGCGGTACCGGCCGGTCAGCAGGCCCCCGCCCAGCGGGCTAAAGACCAGCGTGCCCATCCCGTATTGCTGGCAGACCGGCAGCACCTCGCGTTCGATGCCGCGGTTGAGGATCGAGTAGGTCGGCTGCTCGGTGCGGAAACGCTGCAGGCCGCGCCGTTCGGCGACCCACTGCGCTTCGACGATCTCCGAGGCCGGGAAGCACGAGGAGCCGATCGCGCGCACTTTGCCGCTGTGGATAAGGTCCGACAACGCCCAGAGCGTCTCCTCTACGTCGACCGACGGGTCCGGGCGGTGGACCTGGTACAGGTCGAGGTGGTCGGTTTGCAGGCGGCGCAAGGAATTCTCGACCTCGGCGATGATCCAGCGCCGGGAGTTGCCCCGCTGGTTCGGATCGTCGCCCATCGGGTTGTGGACCTTGGTCGCGAGTACGACGTTCTCGCGGCGGCCCTTGAGGGCTTTGCCCACGATCTCTTCGGACTCGCCGCGTGAGTACATGTCGGCGGTGTCGACGAAGTTGATCCCCGCATCCAGGGCCTTGTGGATGATCCGGATCGAGTCATCGTGGTCGGGATTGCCGATGGCGCCGAACATCATGGTGCCCAGGCAGTAGGGGCTGACCTTGATCCCGGTCCGGCCCAACGTGCGGTACTGCATGACTCTCCTTTTCGAGTGGTGTGCGTGGTCGGCACTACTTCGGCGCCGCACCATCAAGCAAGCGGAGCGCTGCTCCAGAAGTATATGGAGCAGCGTTCCGCTTAGTCAAGTGGAGGAGTGTCGCGGAGAGTGGGAGGTCACCGTCGCGTCGCCAGGCGCGGGGACCCTGCGACCATTGCGGGATCTTGGAGAGCCGGTCACTGAGCCAGGCCAAGTAGTAGGCAAGAGGGGGTTGCCGGCCCTCCAGGAGCTGTCGGATGTGCTGTTCGGACTCTGACAACTGACCAAGCGCGGAGCGACGACACGGCGGAAAGGAGTGTCAGTCGAGCCGCGCGGTGGAAAGGTGCTTAGTTCCGTTCCCGTGTCACTGCGGGCTCGTGTTCCAGGAGTTGAGCACCGAATCGATCACTCCGGGGAAGCGCTCGTCAAGGTCGGCGCGCCTCAGGTCGATCCAGCGCTCTCTGCCACGGATGGTGGTCGTGGTCAGCCCCGCCTGGCGCAGCACGCGGTAGTGGTGGGACATCGTCGACTTGTGCACCTCGGCATCGTTGTTGATGTCCGCGCACTTCTGGCTTCCCAGGTTGGCGAGTCTGGCTACGAGCGCCAAACGCGTTGGGTCGGCGAGTGCACCCAGAACGTCTACCAGGCTCAGGTCGGCGGCGGACGGCTGCGATGGCTGCTTCACTTGCGTCCCTTTCGTTCCGTGATGCCCGCCCATCATAGGTCACTGTTGGGCAACCATCCAACTATGTGTTAGTTTGACGTGCTTCCAACTGACCTGGTCGAGAGGATGCGGAATGCGAGATCACGACGGCGCCTCGCCCGCGGCAACAGTAGGCGGCGTAGTTCGTTCGCAACGTGCCAGCCGGAGGACGCATTCCGGTCAAGCGCTCCTCCTGTGGGGGCTGCTTGTCGCGGCGGCGAATCTCCGGGCATCGTTGACGGGCGTCGGGCCAGTGATTGATCGGATACAGGTCGATCTGCGGCTCGCCCCGGCCGTGGCGGGGCTGTTGAACACGCTTCCGCTTTTGGCGTTCGCGATGATCTCTCCGATCGTTCCGCGACTGGCGGCGCGATGGGGGTCGGCGTGGGTCCTCGGGGCGGCGCTCGTGGTACTGACGCTCGGGATCGTCGTTCGATGGGTGCCTGCGGCAAGCGCACTGTTGGCGGGCACGGTACTGATCGGGGCCGGGATCGCCGTCGGCAACGTGTTGTTGCCGAGCCTGATCAAGCGCGACTTTCCCACCAGGGTGGGATTGCTGACCGCCGCATACGCCGCGGTGATGGGGGGCGTCGCCGCGGTGGCTTCCGGGGTGGCCGTGCCCATCAGCGAGATCGCCCCTGGCGGGTGGCACACCGCATTGGGCTGGTGGGCTGTACCCGCACTGGCGGCGGTCATGCTGTGGCTCCCCCAGTTGAAGGGGCCGGGACGGACCGCCGAGCCGATGCGCCACGCCCGGTTGCCTTGGGGGTCCCCGCTGGCGTGGAGCGTCACCGCGTTCATGGGCCTGCAATCGCTGGGCTTCTACGTCGTCGTCACCTGGCTGCCCCAGGTGTTCCACGACAGCGGGGTGACGTCGACAGCAGCGGGATGGCTGCTGTTCCTGTTCCAGGCGGTCGCGGTGGCGACCAGCCTTGCTGTGCCGGCGGCCCTTCGACGGACAAGAGACCAGCGCGGTATCGCGACGATCAGCTCGGCTGCCCTGTTCGCCGGCTATCTCGGGCTCCTGATCAACCCAGGATGGGCAGTGCTGTGGAGCGTTGTCCTCGGGCTGGGCGGCGGTGCGTGCCTCGTGCTCGCCTTGACCTTTCTCGGCCTTCGCGCCCCAGACCCGGCCGCGGCCGGCGCGTTGTCGGCGATGGCGCAGTCGATCGGCTACCTGCTGGCCGCGGTCGGACCTGTGATTTTCGGCTTTCTGCACAGCGTGAGTGCCGGATGGCAGGTGCCGATCATCTTCATGTGTGTTGCCGCAGCCGGGCAGGCGATCGTCGCGATCGCCGCAGGCCGGGGCACGGTGCCAAACACCAGCGATCAGGCCGCGCCGACTACGCGCTGACCAATTCGCATCGGGAGGTTGAAAGCGTGCGCCCATGCGACCGCCATCGCGGGTGCGCGACGAAGTGATCGTGGTTGGCGTCTTCTCGTCTTTTGGTTGCAGTAAAACGCCAGGTGGTCGTCCTCCCGCTGGCACAGCCTCTGAACTACAGTTCGTAGTCTTCGGCGAACTCGTCCCACGCGAGCGTGGCTACCGCAGCATTAACGAATTCGGCCACCGGGCTCGTTAGATCGTTCTGGAACCACACCACCGTCAGCCAGGATCGATGAAGAACCTGGTCGAGTTCAGCACGGACAGGGCTCGACCGGAAAGAAGCCCGACAGTACACACGAGGCAACTCCTCCACTGGGCCGAATGCCAGAGGCTCCGAGTCGGGATAGGGATAGCTGCGCGGCGGAGTGATCACGTGTATCGGCTGAGACCGATACCCGGGTTGGTCGCGCTCTGTCAGTCTTGCCAGCAGGTGATCGTTGATCAGCTTGCACGGGTAGCCCTCCAGCATCCCGTCATACGTTGAGAAGACGTCCAGCCTGGTCAACTCGATATCGCGACCAGAGTTCAGCGTCACCTGGGTAAGCGTCATGATCACGATGCTCTCAGTGCGGGGCAACTTTTTATTGCGGCGTGCCGGCGGCCCAAGGAGCGGGACACAGACCGAAGAGATCACCGGATGGAAAGGGGTTTAGGACTGTTCGGCGTGGAGGAGTTGTTCGGCGAGGGTTTGTATCTGCTCGACGGTGATTCCGTCACGTTGTTGTCTGGCCAGGGGGTGGTCCGTGGGTTCGAGTTCTACGACTGGGGTGAGTCCGACCGGGGTCTGGTGGACCATGGTTTTCAGGTTGAGCGTTGTCGGCGTGTACGGGGTGAGTTCCGTCGACAGCCAACCGAAGTAGGGTCGTTCGTTGACCCTGGCTGGGTCGTTCCACAGGCCACAGGCGCGTTGGTAGTTGTCAGGGCTGAGGGAGACCCAGGCACTCCATTCGAAGGCGTCCGAACTGTCGACGATGGGTAGGACGATACGGGCCCGGATGAAGAAGTGCTCGTTCGCGATCACGCATTGGTCAGCGGTGAGCAGGTTTCCTGGCTGCGAGGCCAGGTCGTCGCGCCAGTAGGCAGGCGCGCGTGTGCCATAGCTCAACGGGGGGCCCGCATGCTCCTCGGCGCACAGAGTGCAGCGGAAACGCTCGTGAGACGTCACGGGTGCGCAGTCTAGGTTGCGGACATGCGGGCGATGGTTCTGGCCACGGCGCGCGGGTGGCCGGTGGGCGGCCTGGTTGACAGCTCCCAGATCGCGATGGCGGCGGCTACCTGCCGAGTGCGTTGTTCGCGATCAGCGCGGTGGCAGTGTCGATGATGGTCTGCTCGGTCGGGCGGGGATGCCAGCCGAGTTCGGTGCGGGCCTTGCTGCTGTCGACGAGCCTTGTGCGGCCCAGCACAGGGCGCAGCATCGCCAGCTGCGGGTTCAGGTGCGCGAGCAGCTTGACGATGATGTCGGGCATGGTGTGCGTAGGCACCTTGGCGGCTTCGTCCGGGAGCTTCTCGCGCAGGAGCCGGGCGATGTCCCGGTACCACCAGAAGCTGCCCGATCCGAGGAAGCGCTGGCCCGGGGCGGCTGGACTGGTCATGGCGAGTATGTGCAGCTCGGCGATAGCACGGACGTCGACGACGTTCCATCCGATGTTCGGCACGGCGGGTATATCCCGGGCGAGCAGGCGGCGGATGATCTCGACCGTTCCTGGTCTGTTCGTCACGCCCAACACGGGTCCCTGCATGAACGTCGGAAGGACGGCGGTCAGTTCGAGCCCGGTTGCGGCGGCGAGATCCCATGCGTCGCGCTCGGCGAGGATCTTGGAGTCGGGGTACGCGCGAAGCGGGGTGCCGGACGGGGCGGTCCACACCGATTCAGTCGCGGCCGTGTCCGGGTCGCCGGTGTCGGCCGCAACGCCGGAGGAGGTGAGCACGGCACGCTTCACCCCGGCGCGGGCGGCGGCACCCAGGACGCGACGGGTGCCCTCGCGGGCGGTGGTGATGAGGTCCACGCCCGAGACCAAGGGAATCGGCGAGGCGGTGTGCAGTACGTAATCGACACCCGCGGCCGCCTCGTCCCAGCCGTCGTCGCGAAGAAGATCAGCGGCCGCGAATTCGACGGCCCCGGCTGCCCGTCCGCCCGCCTGCTCGCTGACGGCAGCGCGCACCTGCTCCGCCTTGTCGAGGCCGCGCACGGTGGTGCGCACCCGGTAGCCGCGCTGGAGCAGACCCGAGATCACCCAACCGGCCAGGTAACCCGTTCCGCCCGTGACAAGCACCGTCTCGTCGGCGTGACTGTCGCTCATTTAGACCACACATTCATTGAGTTTCTCATTGATGTGAGGAGCGTATCATCGGCTGATGACCGTTGGCCATAATGCGGACGTACCAGCGGCTCATCGCGCGGACATCGAGCGGAAGGCCGAGATCGTCCGGGTTCTCATGGAGGTGGGGAACGCGGCGGATGCGGTCGTGGCTCAGGTGCTCGGCGAGTTCGGGGTGCCGGCCTCCGTGGCCGGCACGCTGTGGGCGCTCGTTCCGGGAACGGAGCCGTCGACGATGAGGGAGGTGGCGGCCCGGCTGCACTGCGACCCCTCCACGGTCAGCCTCTCCGCCGACAAACTCCAGGCCGCGGGACTCGTCGCCCGCCAGCCCCATCCCGCCGACGGCCGCAAGCGCACCCTGGCCCTGACCGAACGCGGGCACGAACTCTGGGATGTGCTGAGAACACGGCTGCACGCCTCCGGCCTCTTCACCGGCCTCGACGCGGAGGAACAGGGTACTCTGCTCGCGCTGCTCACGAAAATGCGATCGCCGCAGCGCCCGTACTCAGAATGAGCTCATAGCGTCGTTGTTGCCCGGGCCATGTTGTTGGGATGTTGCTACGTGAGCCCCTCTTATTGGCCAGCGTCAAGCTTGGCCGCCTGGTGCTGAGCGCGGAACGCGACGTCGTGTGGCCACTCCTCGCGGAGAACCTGCTTGAGCGTCGGGTCGTCGGAGTGATCGCAGTACGGCGTGTGGTCGGGGTTGCGGACAATGGCGTCAACGGGAGCGGCGAGCATGCCCCAGGGCGGTACCGGGTTCGCAAGCCACCCCGAAATGCGAAGGTCTTGGTAGGTGGGCTCCCACCACATCCCGAAGATGTGCGGCAGATCGGAGGGATCCACGGCCAGCCAGACGCCATAAGTGAGGGTATGTCCGCCTGCGAGGTGGATGGGCAACAACGCTCGAACGAAGGCGCCAATGTCAGGAACCTGCATCATCACGGAGTCACGGGCTGTTCCGTGACTCATCCAGGTGCCTGGTTCGTTCTCCCAGCCGGTCAGGTTGAGCACGGGGTCAGGCAGCGTGAACCGAACATGCCGGTCGTGAGATTCCAAGGGCTGCCCGCAACTCGGGCACGTGTCGGCCGCAATGCCGTACATCCTGCACGCGGCCCCGGCTGTCCTGATTCCTCGCCCTGCGGCTGAGGTGATCTCCTCGTGGCCGCCCTTTCCGGATCACCGAAGCGGTGCCGGGTCCAGGGCGGAGCCCTGGATCAGTTTTAGGGTTGTACGGCAGGAGGATGTCGTGCCGTTGCAGTGTCGCTTGGTAGTGCGTAAGCAGTCCGGTTAGCTCGTCGGCCAGGTCCTGAGCTTGGTCGACGAGTTCATGGTCGACGAGTGTGTCGTCGAGGGCGGCGATGCGGTTTGCGAGTTCCCGCGTGTCTTGCTCCAGGATCGACAAGCTGTCGCCCTGGAGCAAGACGCCCGGGAACTGCCGTGCAGGCAGGCGGACGATGGCGTAGTTGCCTTGGCTGGTGAGTAGGTCGACCTCGATTCGCTCCACGGGGGCATTGTCGCTGCCCGTCGCATGCTGACGGCACGTTGGGATCGGGCCGCTGTCGGTCGCCGGGGCGTAAAATCTCGGCTGACGAAGTGTGATCGGCGGCAGGCTCGCCACGGGAACAGGACGTTGCAATGCTCGTGTCCGCACGAAGGCCGACGGCGCGAAGATCAACGAGGGCAAGACCGAGTTGGCGAAGCGGGGTGTGCCGTTGGCTGACTGGCTGGTGGACATGCTCGTGGACCGGCGGGTGCGGGTCGCCGCGGACCAGGGAGTGAAGCCGGAGGAGCTGACGGGGTGGGTGTTCCCGAACAGCAAGGGCGGCCTTCGAGAGACAAGCAATCTGCGGCGGGACTGGCGGGCGTTCCGGGAGCGGCGCGGTATCGGTGACTGGTTCACGCCGCGGACGTTCCGTCGGACCGTGGCTACCCTGGTGACCGATGCGCTGCCCGCGCGGGAGGCCAGTGACATGCTCGGGCACTCGCGGGTGTCCGCAGACGACGGACACCTACGTGGGGCGTAAGTCGCCGTCGCGGAAGGCGGCGGACGTGCTGGGTGTCCTTGGCGAAAAACGGCAGTAAACCGGCACCAAGATCAACAGGGGTAGGGTCCCGGGCTGCTGACCTGCATGAAGAGTGGGCCGCCCGGGGCTCGAACCCGGAACCTATGGAGTAGTTGGCCGCGGCCCCGGTCGTCTGCCGTTGATCGCTGATACCTGCTGTGAGCTGCATGGTGTTGCCGCGCAAACGATCACGGTTGCCGACTGCCTGCCGATAGCTGCCATCGTTTCACGGGGATAAAACGGGGAGATGATCTTGTGCGCAGCAATCCTGGGAGGCAGTCACCGGACCGCACGGTTCGTGAGATGCAGCGTCGGTCTCGGGGCGCATCGTAGACTTGGGGTCATGAGCAGTCCGGAGCGTGACGAGTTGATGCGCCTGGTCCAGGAGATCCCGGAGGACCAGGTGTCGGATGCGCTGCACGAGTTGCGGCGCCACCTCCAGCCGGTCCGGGAGCGGCCGTGGCCTCCGGCCTTTTTCGCCAGTGCTCCCGGTGATGGTGTGAGCATCGCTGAGCAGGCTGACGAACTGCTTCGTGAGGGCTTCGGCCGGTAGTGATTATCTGCGATACGGCCCCGATCGTCGCGGCCGCGCTCTACAAGGACCCGGACCACCACCGTTGTGTCGAGTTGTTCACCGGCCTACGCCTGGCCAACCGTGAGCTCCTGCTCCCTTCCCCCATCGTGGCCGAGGTCGGCTACCTGCTCGGGGCCAAGGCCGGCGCCCGCAGCGAAGCCTTCTTCTTGCGAGCGTTGGCCGACCGTGACTTCATCCCCGTGGACCTGACCTCCGCCGACTACGCCCGGATGGCGGAACTCGTCGAGCAGTACCACGACCTGCCCCTGGGTACGAGCGACGCCTCCGTGATCGCCTTGGCCGAGCGGCTCGACGTGGAAGAGGTCGCCACGTTGGACTTGCGGCACTTCACGGTGGTCCGGCCTCGGCACGTCAAGGCGTTCACGTTGCTGCCCTGACCACGTCTCTCAGGACGGGCTTGAAATCGCCCTCGTCGCTGACCAGGGGAGATGGTGGGCCGCCCGGGGCTCGAACCCGGAACCTATGGATAGAAGATCAACTTCTCCCGACGAGGCCGGATGGTTCCGGTCGATGCCGGTGACCTGGCCTCTTTCCGGCTGCAAATGCCGGTTGGTTCGGGCCGTTTCCGGCGCCTTCTCGTCGATTAGCGGCAGTAAAACGGCATCCTGTGTCTGCTCGGCATGGCTCGGGCTGAGGTGATCTCCTTGCGGCGCGGGTTCACCCCTGCCGGGCCGGGTGGTGCCGGTCAAGGGTTTGCCGGAGGCCGCGAAGCGCCCTTGACCGGTGCCGCCCGGTCTGGCTGCCCTCGGGCGCGCCGCGAGGAGATCACCGGACTGCCCCTCCCCTGATCTCCGAAGCGGTGCCGGGTCCAGGGCAGCGCCCTGGCCGCCGGAGGCGGTGTGTCGCGGGGAGCTCAAAGAGGCTCTGACATACTGGGCAAGGGACGCTCGCTGTCCCCTTCTTATGCGTAACGCAGAGTGAGCGCCCTCCCCTTCAGTTGATGTTTCGATCCTGAAGGGAATGCTTGAACATGGCCTGGGTGCTGCCTGGTTGCTTGGCTGGGGGCTTCGTGCTGGTTGCGGCTGTTGTGGTGACCGCGGTGTGGAAAGCGAAGGATCCGAGCGAGGCTGCGATGAAGGTGTTGTCGTCGTTCGCCCGGCTGGGGCTGGAGCTGGTGAAGTCGCTGTTTCGGGGACGGTAAGTAGTGGCCGGTGCCCGGTGGCGTGAAGCGTCGCCGGGCTCGGCTTCAATGCCGCGCCCTTGACCGAGTATGGCGAGCTGCCCTTGGCTGGTTATGAGATCCATTGCGCCGCTAGCGGTGGCGCGCTGCTTGGGCGTTCGTTCCTTGTGCCGCGCGGCGCGCCGAGCTGGAGCGGAGCGGCAAGCTCGGATGCGTCGCGTCCGCCAACTGGACCACGTTGCCAGGGTGGCAGGCCGGCCGCGCGCCGCCGCTGGCGGCGCGCCTTGATCCCATAGAGCCAAGTTCGGCAAACCTTCTTGGCAATGTTGTGCGATGTTGATCCCTGAACGGGAGAATCACAGTTTGTTTTGCCTACGGTGAATTATCTTAGCTTCCTTCTTTGCAACTCGAATTGCGTCTTTCCAAACTGCCTGGACCTTCTTTTGGTCAGTTGGATTCACCACTTCGCGTCGGGTCAACTTGCTATCGAGCATTGTGATCTTGGCGACCATCGCCATCGTGCTCCTTTTGCGAATTGTGTCTCCGTATCGACATCGTAATAGATGTGGTTTGTACTGAGGGGATTACGGCCTGTCAGCTTCTGCGAAGGCGATCCCAAGCAGGTCGGCGAGTAGACGGACAACCTGCATGTCCGTATCTACTAGGTCACCCGCCCGGGGAGCATCTACTGTGATCATTCCGAACGAGTTTCCGCTAGCAGTAATTGCGGCAGATATGAATGTCTTATAGTCTTCGCCGCTACCCTCCCACTCGCTAGGCTTCTGTTTGTCCAGATTTGGAACGAAGATATTCTTTCCAGCGGCCACCAAGTCGAGCGCTCGATCCCCGCGCGGCGTACTAGCATCGAACCCTTTAGGGGTCTGACCACGGCCGTAGTAACTCATGCAAGACATTGATCGGCGACTATTGTTCAGCTTAAATACGACAGCTCGAACTCGCGGCACCCCGTGAAGAAGTAGAACGAGTGCAGCGGTGCAACTCGCTGCGAGTTTACTGAGGAGGCTTTCGCGTTGAAGCTTGCTCAAGTACGGCATAGTCGAGATATCTTCGACAATGGGCTGCAATGCATCTTTCACTGCAACACGAAACCTTGGTTCGGTTGCCCCGCGAAACTTGCTTCTCTGGTCAAAAAACTGAATTAAACCGCCTATCAAGAGAATCCCTGCTCCGCTAATCAGCAATATCCAGCTGTTCGGCCTATTTTCCCCTAGGCTGATCATGAAGGCGCCGCCAACGGGAAGGGCGATAACAAGAACGGGCGCAGTCCATCTATAGCTACCCTTGATCGAATCCGAGATGTTCGTGCTCATCTTCGTTGTCAACCTCCTCTCTTTGGTTTCGATACGAATTCTACGTCCCGTGCTAACCCTTGGCATCTTGTCGAGTGCGTCGGGTCGCTCCATATCTCGACCGACTGGTGCGGTCGCGCCCCGCTCGGCCTGATTGCTCGGTTCGGGCAAGCTTGGAGACCTGCCGGGGGTGCAGAAGTGAGCGCCCCGCGTCCAGTTCGTGACGGTGACTGTTTCTCGTCCGCGGTCCTCGGTAGCGGGCCGTCTTAAAAAGGAACTTTGAACACTGGGCTCATGAGGCGCTTTGGTAACACGCTCTCTATTAAAGTTGGATGTGGGTGAGGCTCTTGTCGTCGTGGCGTTTCGCTCGGGGAAGCTTGCGTGCGTCTGGGTCGTGCTCGCTCTCCCAGCGTTGGCACTGGGCAAGCAGCTCGTCGAGCGGTGGGCTGATCGTCCGTGCGCCGGTTGGCCGGGGGGCGAGTCGTAGGTGGTTGAGGGTGTTGTAGGCGCCATCGGTAGCCAGGACTGCCCAGGGTGTTTTGCAGATTGGGCGCGTCAAGGTGAGCGCGTGGCGGGCTGCGGTTGCCTCGGTTTCGGCGATCCAGTATCCGCCGGGCCGATTGCGATGCTCGACCTGCTGCCGCTGGAGCTCGCGCAGCAACCGGCGGTGTTCGTCGTCGAAGCCATAACCGGCTGCGAGGCGTTCGCGGTAGCGGCGGGCGGGCTCCAAATCGAGCCGGTCTATGCGGTCGTCGGTGATGGTCCGGTCGGGGAGGATCACGACGTTATCGCCGAGTACCAGCAGGTCAAGGTGCTCGTCCCGTTCCCGGGCGATGGTGATGGTGCTGGACGGTGACCGGCCGGGGGTGAGGTCGAGTTCGTCCGTGGTGGCTTTGATGGCGTCGGCCAGGGCCTCGACGAGGTCGGCCTCGGGTGCCGTGGTGAGGGTGTGGGCGATGTGCTGTCCGAGGTGTTCGGCGTAGGTGGCGGCCGGGACGGGGACGGGCACGAAAGCTGAGGCGCCGTCGAGCATGATCACGGCGTTGGGGGTGACGAAGATCTTGTCGTCACTGTCCTCGAAGGGTGGGAGCTGGGCGGATTCGACCTTCATAGGTTCACCAGGTGTAGGGGCCTGCGGCGAGTTCGCTGTCGGTGATGGTCAGTCCGTCATAGCTGGCGCGCACCACGAGCGACATCGGCTTGTCTCCGACCTTGCGGAACACCTCGGCCAGGTGTCCAGTGAGGTAGTGGGTCGCGCCGAGTGATCCGATGCCGTGGATACCCGCGATGTGGACGATCACACGGCCGTCGATCTTGTGCCGTGCGACGTAGGCGACGTCCGCGGGCTGCGGTTGTGTCTCGTCGGAGGGGGAGCCGAACCGTTCGCCGTCGGTGTGGCGTTCGATCCACCACCGGCCGTGGTCCTCGACCATGTGCAGCGCGGGGTCCCGGGCGAGCAGGGCGGCGCCGATCGGGGCGGATTTCGGGCCGCAGACCACGATGCTGTCCCCCGCCGGCGGGTCTTCCCGGTCGGGCTCGATCTGGTAGCGACTGACGGAGAGGGCCAAGGCGCTGACGAGGGTTTCGAGCTGGTCGCCGGTTTGGGCGTCCTCGGCGGCGATCAAGGGGCGTTCGCGGTCGGTGGTCCGGTACCGGTAGGGCACGCCGATGCTGACCGGGCCTACACCGAAGAACGCTCGCTCGATGCCTGGAGCGGTGCTGCGAATCTGGGTGATGCGGCCCTTCGTGATGCCGAGTGCCGCGGCGATCTCGGTGTAGCTCATCCCCCGGTCGCGGTGTGCTTCCTCGATGGCGGCCTTGCGGAGACGGGCCAGTTCGGTGGCGCGTTGCTGGTAGATGGTGAGCAGCTCGGTCGCGCGCTGTCCTCGCCGTATCGGGTCGGGGTCGCGGCGGACGCTCTCGAACTCCTCCGAACTGGTCACGACTCGGGAGTTTAGACCCCCTTGACAGGTCCTGTCTTGCTCCGTACCTTGTTGTTTAGCCCCCCTCTACAGACGACGAGAACTGCACGTGAAGTGTTTAGGGGGGTAAACAGCCCGAGTGGGGCTCCGAGATGAGGGGAAAGACAGATTGGCGATCGAGAAGGGGTTCCGGTTCCCGGTGCCGTTCGACCAGGCGTTTCCGCAGGGCCTGGTGATGGTGGGGGAGATCGCGCCGGACACCGAGTACCAGCAGAACCGCAACGTGCCCGCGAAACAGCGCATCGACGAGGTCACCGGCCTGCCGGTCTGGAAGGTCACCGTGACCGACCCGGACCAGCCCAACGCCAAGCGCGCCTCGTTCGACCTCTACCTGCTGTCCAAGCATCAGCCGGTGCCCACCACCGAGCGGTTCTCGCCGATGGTGGACATGCGGCCGATCGTGGGGCTCACCGACCTGACGGCCCAACCGAAGATCGCGGGCAACGGTGAGTTCAAGTACCAGTCCTACGTCTTCCGGGCTACCGGCTTCGCCGAACCCGGAAGCGCTGGGCAGCGGCCGGGTGCCCGGGGCAAGGGCGCGGCAGGGGAGCAGCAGGCGGCGTAGCGGCGTTCGCCCGATTCCGACAAGGCAGGAAAGACGATGACCTTACGCAACGCCGAACACGACCGCCCTACTCCGCCTGAGGAGTACGTGGGGTACGTGTACGAGTGGCTTGCCGACGAGTTGGCCGCGCGGATCATGTCCGGCGACTTGAAGCCGTCCACACCGCTTCCGGCGGAGGCCCGCCTCGCTCACGAGTACGGCGTTTCCCTCGGGACGGCTCGGCATGCCACGAAGCTGCTGTGTAAACGGGGCTTGGTGATCACGATCAAGTCCAAGGGCACGTACGTGACCCCGCGTAGGCCCAACCCGAGTTGAGCGGCAGCACGGGGGCGGAAAAGAGTGTCAGTCGCGCCCGCCCCCGTGCCTTCCCACCCACATCCCCTGAGGGGAGGTGATCCAGGTGCCACCCAGGTTACGGCCTTCTCGGCGCCGGTGGCTTGTTCGGCGGCGTTGCCTGCTCTGCGGGGCGCAGCACCGGCTGATCCGGGACAAGGTCCACGTGTGCCGGGCGTGTGCACGCAGCCCATTCGAGGGCCTCTAAGCAGAAATCCACAATAGACAGTTTCCCAACACGCGCGGGGTCGTGTGGCGATCAAGCACGTCCTCGTGTCGAAAAATCCCTGAAAGCTAAGGCGCAGAAGCGGATTCGGCGGCCAAACCATTCTCCGCTTCTGCGCTGCCTACCCTTGCGGAGTAGACAGTGGAAACGATAGACAACGCGCACCAGCGCGTGTCAACGGATCGCGGTCGGCAGCGGTGCGCCGCTTGCCGCAAATTCGCCCGTCTGGCGCCCAATGACACCGAGTGTGCCGCGTGCGCGGGCCGGTTGCCTTTGGACATTCCCGCCATCGGGAAGGCCGGTGGTCGGCGATGAACGCGCACACCCTCGGTGTTCTCCTTCTCGGCAGTGCGGGCCTGGCCCTCGTGGTCTGGGTGCTGCACAAGCTGGGCAAGGCCCTGGCCGCGATCGCGGAAACCCTCGCGGCTGCGGCGGTGGTGTTCGTCGCGCTGTGGTGGCTGCTCAAGGGCCTGGGGTGGCTGGTCCGGCAGATCGTGGCCCACCCCCGCACCACTCTCGCTGTGTTGGCTATAGCCGCGTGGTGCCGGTGGTGGGGCTGGCTATCTTTCCTGCTCACCGTGTTACTGCTGGCTTCTGGGCTGACGACCTGGTGGTGGTTGCACCTGGTGTCGTTCGATCAGTGGGCGGGGCGGGTGTTGCGGTCGTGGTGGTTCCGCTGGGCCGTCTACGCCCCGAAGCTGCCGGGTTGGCTGCACGCCTGCGGCCTGAGTGTGAAAGACGACAGCATCCCCGTCGACGTCACCGTGACCCTCGTCGGGCGCAAGAAGATCAGCCGCAACCAGCAGCCTTCCCGAGTGCGGATCCCGAGGGTCAAGGTGGTGAAGTCCGGGCCGTCGTGGGACGAGGTGCGGGTGGAGTTGGTGGCGGGGCAGAAGCCGGAGGACTTCGACGACGCCGCCCGCGCCCTCGCCTCGGCCCGCAAGGTCGCCCGCTGCCAGGTCCGGGAGATCGCCCCGAACGTCGTGTCGATCGACTTCCAGCGGCGTGACCTGCTCGCCCACCCCGTGCCCTGCCCCGACCTCGACGAGGCCGCGGTGGATCTGCGCCGGGTGTGGGCCGGGCGCACCGAGTACGGGCAGGACTGGCACCTGCCCCTCTACGGCTCCGGGAGCCACACCCTGACCGCGGGTGCCAGTGGTGCGGGGAAGAACTCGGTGATGTGGTGCCCGCTTGTCTCCATCGCCCCTGCGATCCGTGATGGCCTGGTGCGGGTGTCGGGGATTGACCCGAAGGGCATGGAGTTGGCGTATGGGCGGGGGATCTTCCACCGCTACGCCGTGACCGGCAAGGACACCCTCGACCTGCTGGATGACCTGGTGCAGGCCATGGAAAGGCGTAAGGCGGAGTTCGCCGGCCGGGTCCGCACCGTCCCCATCACCCGGGAGCATCCGTTGGAGCTGGTGGAGTTCGACGAGATCGGGGCGCTCACGAAGTACACCGATCGCAAGACCCGCGAACAGATCGTGGAAAAGGTCGCCCTCCTGACCACCCAGGGCCGGGCACTCGGGTTCACCGTGCGCGGCTATGTGCAGGAGCCGACCAAGGACACGGTGCCGGTGCGGGATCTGTTCCCCCGCCGCATCTGCCTGCGCGTCACCGCGAAATCCCACGTCGGCATGGTCCTCGGGGATCAAGCCTACGAGCGGGGCGCGTGGGCGAACCGGATCGAGGAATCCGCCGCCGGGGTCGGGTACGTGTGGGGCGAAGGACTGCGCGAACCCCTGCGCGTGCGGGCCGGGTGGGTACCAGACGAGATGGTGAAGGCGCTGGAAGCGTTCGTGACCGCTGGTCAGGTCGTGCCGCTCCCGGCTCGGGAGATCGAAGGGGGGCGGGCGGCGTGAGCACATTGGAGCACCTGGCGACGGCGTTCTTCGACCACACGCGCAGGAACCCCTTGCCGGAGCCGTGCACGGTGACGTTGCAGGCGATGCGCCCGGAAGTGGAAGTGCAGATCGAGCCCGGTCCCACGGTCGCGCACTTGTCCGGCCTGCTGGCGTGGGCGGCCACTCTCGACCACGTCGAGGCCCGGTGGGGTCACACCCGTTATGGCGATCTCCACATCAGCGTCCAGGGGCTCACCCAGGGCGGGGTGCGGTTGCGGGTCTACGGCGGTATCTCCTTCGACGACTGCCACGGGCTGGTTTCCCTCGACGGCGAGGGCTACCAGAGCGTGACGCTCGACGAACTGTCCACCCTGCGCGACCTCCTCCAGGACGGGGAGGCCCGATGAGCACCGGAACCCGCGCCGAACGCATGCGGCTGCCGCTGTCCTCGGAGGTCATGAAGGCCACCGCCGAGAAACACGGCGTGTGCGTCCGCCCGTTCACCATGGAGGTCGGCGACCCCGACACCGGCGAACTTCGGTATGTCGCCGTGCCCTGCGGCTCCACCATCGAGTCCGTCTGCTTGCCGTGTGCGCGGAAGGCGAAGGCGTTGCGGATGGTGCAGTGCCGGGAGGGCTGGCATCTGGCCGAGGAGCCCGACTTCACCCCGACACCGCCGAGTGATGATCAGAAGGAGTTGATGGGGTTCCGGGCGGACCTGGTCAAGCTCTACCGGGATGCCGTGGCGCATGGGGAGGAGGGCCAGGCCGACGAGCTACGGGAGGAGATCCGCGGGGTCGACGAGGAACTTCGGCAACTCGGCATGCGCGGCCGACTCCCCTCACCCGACCTGCCCGAACGGAAACCGGCCAAGCGGTCCACCAAGCGCAGGCAGGACGCCCCGAACCTGCCTCGCCGGAAGGTCGCCAAGACGACGGTGGGCAGGGAGTATGCGGGGCGGTTTCGGCCGTCGATGTTCGTCACCCTGACCTGCGACACCTACGGACGGGTCCGAGAGGACGGCACCCCGGTCAACCCGGGCGAGTACGACTACCGGCGGGCGGCCCGGGACGCGGTGCACTTCTCCTCCCTGGTGGACCGCTGGTGGCAGAACCTACGGCGGGTCGTGGGGTGGGATGTGCAGTACTTCGCCACCGTCGAACCCCAAAAACGCGCCGCACCCCACCTCCACGCCGCGGTGCGCGGGTCGATCCCGCACGAGGTCATCCGCCAGGTCACCGAAGCCACCTATCACCAGGTCTGGTGGCCCAACCATGACCAGCTCGTCTACCACGGGGACCGGCTGCCCGTATGGGACGCACAAGCAGAGTCCTTTGTAGACCCCGAGACACGGGAGCCGCTGACGGCCTGGGGTGAGGCCGTGGAGGTGGTGGAGGAACCCGCGCACGTGGTGACCTTTGGGCGGCAGGTGCACTCCAAGGGCATCCTCGGCGGCACCGACGAAGCCGGACGCCACATCGGCTATCTGACCAAGTACCTGACCAAGTCCACGGGGGAAGTGGTCGAAGCCTCGACGAATCGGCAGCGGGAGCACCATGACCGGCTCCACGCCGAACTGTCGATCACGCCGTGTTCGCCGCGGTGCGCGGCGTGGATGCTCTACGGGATTCAGCCTCTCGGGGCGACCAGCCGGACCACACCGGGGCACTGCAAGGGGCGGGCACATCGCCGGACCACGCTGGGGCTGCCCGGCCGTCGGGTCCTGGTCTCCCGGAAGTGGTCCGGCAAGACGCTCGCCGACCACAAGGCCGACCGCAAGGCGTTCGTGCGGGACATGCTCGCCGCCGTCGGGATCGTCAAGCCGGAGCAGGACACCTCGCGGTTGATCTGGCGCAAAGTCGACCCGCGCGACCGGGACGCACCACCCCGCGCCCACCTGCTCCTACGTGCCATCGCTGAACGCATCACCTGGAAGGCCGAGTACGACCGCGCGCTACTGGCGGCAGGGCCACCAACAGGGGAGCAAGAAACTTCGGCAACTCCGCTCGCGGCCTAAAGGGGGACAGCATGGACAACGTAAGCAGGATCGGCCGTCTCTGGACGGTGGAGGACGTGTCGGGCTACCTCGGCATCCCGGTGGCGACGCTGTACCAGTGGCGCAGCAAGGGCTACGGGCCTGCCGGTCGCCGGATGGGCAAGTACGTCCGCTACCGGCCCGAGGACGTGCGGGCCTGGGTGGACGGGCTCGCGGACGAGGTGGCGTGATGGGTCGTCCACCTCTGGATATCGGGACCTACGGGAAGATCCGGTACTCACCTCTGCCCGGCGGTGGCTGGCGTGCGCGCACGCAGTTCCGGGACTACGACGGCAAGACTCGGCCGGTCGAGCGCACGGGGAAGACGCAGGGGAAGGCGGCGCAGCGGCTGCGGGAAGCCATCCGGGAGTGGACGGGGGCGACGAGTGGTGAGGTGACGCGGGAAACGAAGTTGAGGGAGCTCGCGGCGATGTGGATGGAGCAGGTCGACCTTGAGGTGGGGCGAGGAGAGAAGTCGCCCAACACGGCGACCACCTATCGCTCGATCCTCGATCGCCATATCCTGCCTGGGCTGGGGGAGCTTCGTGTCCGTGAGGCCACGGTCTCCCGGATTGACCGGTTTCTTGTTGCCCTGCTTCAGAATGTGGGGTCGTCGTCGGCGAAGACGGCGCGGACGGTGTTGTCCGGCATGTTGGGGCTGGCTGCCCGGTATGACGCGATCAGCACCAATCCGACGCGGGACACTCGTCGGATTTCGGCCGGCCAGACCAAGCAGCCGCGGGCGTTGGACGCGATGGAGCGGACGCAGTGGTTGGCCCAGTTGGAGAGCAACGACAAGGCCGTTCGCTGGGACCTGCCGGACTTGTCGAAGTTCATGATGGCGACCGGGGTTCGGATCGGTGAGGCGCTCGGCGTCTTCTGGGATGACGTGGACTTCGACGCCGGGACTGTTGATGTGGCGCACACGGTCGTGCGGGTCAAGGGGCAGGGGCTGTACCGGAAGCCGAAGACGAAGACCAAGAAGAGCGAGCGTCTGTTGCCGCTGCCGTCGTGGGCGCTGGAGATCTTGGAGAAGCGGAGGGCCGAAGCGATGGAGGAGGGCCGGGGCATGAGCAGCCCGGTGTTCGCCAGCTCGACCGGTGGGCTCCGGGATCCGAGCAACGTGCTGCGGGTGATCCGGGAGACCCGCGGCCGGGAGGAGTTCCTGTGGGTCACCTCGCACACGTTCCGCAAGACGACGGCGACCGCGCTCGACGATGCGGACGTGCCGACCCGGTTGATCGCGGATCATCTTGGCCATGCGAGGGTGTCCATGACGCAGGATGTGTACCTGGGCCGGAAGGCGGTCGATCCGGCCACGGCGGCGGCCCTGGAGGGGCTGTTGGATAACCCGTCCGAGGGCAAAAGCGGGGATAAACCGGGGAGATGATCTTGTCCCGGGTGGCCCGCGAGTCGCTGACCTGCATGAAGAGTGGGCCGCCCGGGGCTCGAACCCGGAACCTATGGATTAAAAGTCCACAGCTCTACCAATTGAGCTAACGGCCCGCGCACGTAGTCTAGCCGGTGCTCGCAGTGCCTTGGCCACGCTGGGTGGTTGTTCCGCGTGTGGCGCCCGTCTCGGAGGCGTGTTGTGCCTGGGAGTCGCTCTTCTCCAGTTGTCGGAGGGTTTTCCGCAACCAGGCCAGCTCGGCCTGGCTGGTGGCCTTGGCGATGGTGAGCATCCCCTGCCGGTACGGGTCGTCGAAGTCCTCCGCGCTGAGCGGGCGTCCGCGTTCGTAGAAGAAGCTGGTCGGTTCTTCCAGGAAGGTGAGGCGCCGGCGGAGGACGGCGGCTTCCGCGGCCGGGTCGTCGAGGTGGCGCAGGAAGGCCAGGACGACGTACCAGCGGTTCTCGTCGCTGACGTCGAGCTCTTCGGGCGAGCGTAGCCGTGCCCGCAGGGCAGTGCGTCCCGCGTCGGTGAGGGTGAGTACGTGGCGGGGTGCCGCGGCCTGGCCCGGTTCGGTGCGGCGGCTCAGCAGACCGGCCTGCTCCATGCGTTTGATCTTGGGATACAGGGTTCCCTCGGCGATGGGGCGGATGTGCCCGGTGAGTGCCGCGATCCGGGTGCGCAGCTCGTAGCCGTGCAGCGGCTGTTCGAAGAGGAAGCCCAGGATCGCCAGTTCCAGCATTTCCGCATTGTCGTCCAGGTCGTGCGGACGCGACTCGAGACCGGTATACATCGTAGTCGATGTATTATCGCCGCGAGGTAGCTCGGAACGGAGGGGGATCGATGGCCATACCCGTGAGCGCGCTGATGCTGTGCATCTTCTGCATCGGCACCGCCGAACTCGTGGTGACCGGGCTGCTTCCGCAGCTTGCCGTCGACCTGCACGTCTCGGTCCCGTCCGCCGGTCTGCTCGTGACGCTGTACGCCGCCGGAGCCGTCGTCGGCGGACCCGTTGTGACGGCGCTGACCACGAGGGTTCCTCGCAAGGCACTGCTACTGGCGCTGATGGGGCTGTTCGCGGCCGGCAACGTGATCGCCTTCGTGGCGCCTTCCTACGCATGGCTCGCGGTCGGGCGGGTGCTGAGCGCTCTGTCGCAGGGCACGTTCTTCGCGGTGTCCGTGATCGTCGCGCTGACCCTGGTGGCACCCGAGAAAGCGGGCGTCACCATCGCGAATCTGGCCTTCGGGTTGAACCTGGCCACGGTGCTGGGCTCGCCACTCGGCACGTTGCTGGGGCAGCATCTCGGCTGGCGCGCCGTTTTCGGCGTCATCGCCGTCGCCTCCGTGCTGTGTGTGGTGGCGCTGGGGCGGACGGCGCCGGCCGTCCCCGCCGACGGTGGCTCCGTACGGGCCGAGTTCGCGGTCTTCCGCAACGCGGCGGTGTGGCAGTCGATCCTCATCACGACGCTGGCCCAGGCGGGACTGTTCGCGGTGATGACCTACATAGCCCCGCTGGTCACCGGCGTTTCCGGCTTCCCCGTGAGCTGGGTTTCGGTGCTGCTGCTGGTGTTCGGCGCGGGCTCGGCGCTGGGCAACTTCGCCGGGGGACGGCTGGCCGACCGGTGGCTGCTGGGCTCCCTCGTCGCGTTGCTCACCGAACTGACGCTGAGTTTGCTCCTGCTCTGGCTGGTCCTGCCCTGGCGGGTGCTGACCCCGCCGGTCCTGCTCCTCTTCGGTGCGTTCGGCTTCTCGATCGTGCCCGGCCTGCAAGCGCGGATCATGCGCAGCACCACCGGGGCGCCCACCCTCGCGCTGTCGGTGAACGTCTCCGCGTTCAACATCGGAAACGGCCTGGGAGCGTGGCTCGGCGGGCAGGACATCGCACTCGGGTTACCCGTCCGGTCGGTCACGATCGTCGGCGCCGTGCTCAGCGCCGGCGGGCTGGCCGCGCTGGCTCTCGTGTGGGCTCGGGAAAGAAGAACGGCCGGGAAGGTGTCGGTCTAGTACTTCGCGGGACGTCCGCGCCAGAGGGACACCACGGCAGCGAGGCCGGCGATGCTCGGCAGCAGGGTCAGTATCCCGTACCCGACCGGGAGGATGACCTTGTACGCCCCGCCGCCCATGGTGAGGTGCGCCAGGGAGAGGCAGGCGCCGACGGCGAACACGGTGGTCGCGGCCCCGCGGGCCCAGCGCTTGCGGGTGACCACCGCCCAGATCATCGGCAGCCAGCAGAGGATGCCGAGAACGCCGATGATCACAAGGTAGATCACGATGGCGTTCCGGTCGGCTTTCACGAGGTCGGGGCCCCAATCGGGGTAGGCCGCGCGCACGTGGTCCGCAACGGTGTCGACGGTGGCCACGTCCACGAGCGGGGCCACCGTCGCGACCACGGTCAGGGCCAAGCCGAGCAACATCGCTCCCGGCCAACGCCGCCGGGTGGGGTTGTCAGTGGGTGTTGCCATGAGAAGCCAGCCCTTCCGGATGCTCCCGGGATATTATTCCTACGTTGTAGGTATACGTCTACAGCGTAGGTTTCGGCTACGGGAGCGCCTTGGCAGTGGTCAATCGCACACAGGGACAGTCGGCGGGACTCACTCGCGAACGGATCGGCCGGGCCGCGGTCGAACTGGTGGATCGGGACGGGCTCGAGCGGTTCGGCGTGCGGCGGTTGGCCGCCGAACTGGGGGTGGACCCGATGTCGATCTACAACCACATCAAGGGCAAGGCCGCGCTCCTCGACACGGTTTCCGCGACGGTCCTCGCCGAGGTCGGAGCCGAACTGGGCTCCGCGCCTCCCGGCGGCGACTGGATCGACGTCGCCCGCGGGATGGCCCACGCCTACCGCGAACTGGCTCACCGGCATCCCCGCGTGTTCCCGTTGCTGACCACGCGGGCCCAGACCTCGCCGGTCGCCCTCGCCGCCCTCGAACAACTCGCGGCGGCCATGCGCCGTGAAGGTGTTCCGGACCGGGTCGTCGCCGATGCGCCGTTGATCCTGTTCGGCTTCCTCAACGGCTATCTGCTCGCCACGCTGAGTGCGGCCTCGGAGGCCGCCTCCCCTGACCTGCTCCTCGCGGAATACCCGGCGATGGCCGCCCTCGCCCCTTTGCAGGCCGGTTTCGGTTCCCGGGAGGAGTTCGACCGCATGCTGGAGACCGTGCTCGGCGGAATCCGGGCCGCGGCCGGGGAGCGGTAGCGCGGACCGGGGCATTGGTGCTTTTGAGTTCATTTCCTGGAATGAGCCGCATCCGGGTCCCGTTTACGGCAAGATCGGGCCGCTCGCCTTGACCTGAAGGACCCGGGAGGAACGTCGATGCCTCGGTTGGACGGGCCGGTGCAAGCGCTGGCCCGTGGGGACGCGGAGCGGCTGCTGGCCGAGTCGGCCAACAAGCCCCACGAGGGCCGGGTGTACGACTACTACCTGGGCGGGACCTCGAACTACGCCGCGGACCGGCTGTTCGCGCAGCGCCAGATCGCGACGCTGCCGGACCTGCCGTGGGCGGCCCGGCAGAACCGCGGTTTCGTGGGCCGGGCCGTCCGGCACCTGATCGCGCGCGGGATCCGGCAGTTCATCGACCTCGGGTCCGGTTTCCTCGTCGACGGCACCGTCCACCAGGTCGCCGAACGGTACGCGCCGGGAGAATGCCGCGTCGTCTACGTCGACCACGATCCCCTGGTCAGCGACCGGACGTACCGGCTTCTGCAGCAGAGTGGGCAGCTGGAGCGCAACCGTTCGGTCAACGGGGATCTCCTGCGCCACGAGGAACTGTGGGAGGCGGTCCTCGGCTCCCGGCTGATCAACCCGCGCCGTCCGGTCGGCCTGCTGATGACCGCGGTGCTGCACTTCGTGCCCGACGAGGCCAACCCGCACCCGTCGGTGGCGTTCTTCCGGGACCAGGTCATCGCGGGCTCGGGGCTCGCGATCTCCCACGTCACCACCGACGGCATGTCCGCGCAGGCCCGGGCGAAGCTGGAGGCGGTGGCCAAGGACTACGACCAGACCACCTCGCGCATGATCACTCGCCACCGCGACGAACTGCTCGCGTTCTTCGGGGACTGGTCGCTGGTGCAGCCACCGGGCCTGGTGTGGACGCCCGAGTGGACCACTCCCGAGTCCGGTGCGGTGGTGGTGCCCGAAGATCCCTCCCGTGCCCAGGGCGTGGCCGGGCTGGCGTGGAAGCCCTGAGGTGTTCAGTCCGAGGTGACGCGGGCGGTGCGGCGCAGCCAGAACAGCCCGATCACCGGCAGTACCAGCGGGATGAACAGGTAGCCCTCGCCGTAGCCGGACCACACGGTCGCGTCCGGGAACGCGGCGGGGTCGAACACGCTGAGGGTGCCGACGGCCAGCACGCCGAGCAGTTCGACGCTGCACGAGACCAGCGCCACGGTCCACGAGGTGGAGCCCTTCCTGGCGAGCGCCACGGTGGCGACGATGTAGATCACGGCCGCCAGCGCCGACAGCAGGTAGGCCAGCGGCGCCTCGTGGAACTTGGTGGCGATCTGGACCGCGGCCCGCGAGGTCGCGGCCAGCGCGAAGATCGCGTAGACGGCGACCAGCACCCGGCCCGGCCCGGTCGCGGTGTTCTTCGTCTCAGGCACTGGCACCTCCCCAGATCTGGTGCAGGCGCAACACCATGACCGGGATGGCCACGCAGGCGATGCCGAGGATCACCGTGCTGGACCGGCTGCGTTCGGCCAGCGCCCAGGCGGCGCCGGCGGGGATGATCACGAGCGAGCCGATCAGATAGGCCAGGAACGTCACCAGGCTGCCGGGGTGGTGGCCGCCGATCAGCAGCACCACGCCGATCACCAGTTGGACGACCAGCAGCAGCTCGACCAGGCCGAGCGCGGCGAGCAGGGGCCGTCCGGGCTCGCGGTCGCGGGCGGCGAGCAGGAAGCTCCAGGCCGCGACGACGAGGGCGCAGACCGCCACCGCCACCCCGAAACCCGAAATCACGGACGGTAGCTTAGCCGGGCTCCGTCCGGACCGGTGCGAGGCCCTCGCGCCCCATGTCCACAAAGGACCGCGCTCCCGTTCTACTCAGGGGTGTTTACCAACCGATCGGATGACATCACGTTCACTTGACCGGAGTAGGCGCGCTTGATTACCTTGTGTCATCACGAATCAGCGAGGATGGACCGTCGCTCAGGCCGCGGTCCGGGTAATGGTCGACGCCGGTGTACGGAACGCGTACACCGTGCCCGCTGACTCCTTCCTGGAGCTTCTCGACGCGATCCAGGTCGAACCCCTCCTGCGGCTGGTTGCCGCGCGGCACGAGTCCGCCGTGGCCTTCATGGCCGAGGCCGAGGGCAAGCTGCGGGACCGGCCTGCCCTGCTCCTCGGCAGCCGGGGACCGGGCGTGTACCACTTCGCCACCGGCCTGCACACCGCCTGCGAGGACGAGACCCCGCTGATCGTGCTGCTCGCGGACCCGCCATCGATGAACCTCGTCGGCGGCGGGGACGACGAACTGGACCAGCTGGCCTTCTTCCGCCCGTTCGCGAAGTGGCTCGCCAGGGCGACCACCCCCGGTGAGGTGCCGGCGCTGCTCGCCCAGGCGCTCACGGAGGTCCAGCGAGGCCGGCGCGGGCCCGCCGTGCTCGCCGTCCCGGCCGACTTCTGGGGCGTGCCGTTCGACGCCCCCCTGCCCGCGCCCGAACCGCCCCCGGAGCGGTCGGGTGCGTTGCTGCGCTCGGCCGACGAGGTCGCCGGGCTGCTCGCGGACTCCCGCCATCCGGTGGTGATCGCGGGCAGCCGTGCGCGCCAGGCCCGCGACGAGCTGATCGTCGCGGCCGACAAGCTCGGTCTGTCCGTGTACAACGCCTACCGGCGGCAGGATGCCTTCCCCGAGAACCACGCCCGCTACGCCGGGCACCTCGGGATCGGCATCCCGCCCCGGCAGTTGGACGCGCTCGCGCGGGCGGACCTGGTGCTTTCCCTCGGTGCCCGGCTCGACGAGGTCACCACCCAGAACCACCGGTACCCGGGCCCCAGCCAGACCCTCGTGGTCATCGGGCCCAACCCGGTGCCGACCCGCCGCCGCGGCCTGACCGTCCGGATCGACTGCGAGATCGGCCCGTTCCTCCGAGAGCTGTGCGCGGTCGCGGAGCCGAGGGCGCGGCGCAGTTCCGCGGCCAACGCGGGGACCCACACGTTCATGACCCCGCCGGACACCCGCGGCAACGCGTTGGTGCACCCGGCCGAGGTGGTGCGCGCGGTGCGCAAGGTGGTGCCCGAAGACACCATCGTGGCCGCCGACTCCAGCAACTTCGCCGGTTTCGTGCACCGGTACTGGTGCTTCACCGCTCCGCACACCCAGCTCGGGCCCTCGGCCCGTGCGATGGGGTACGCGGTGCCCGCCGCGGTCGCCGCGAAGCTCGCCGCGCCCCAGCGCACGGTGGTCGCCATGGTGGGGGACGCCAGCGCGATGATGACCGGCCAGGAGCTGGAGACCGCGGTGCGGTACCGGGTTCCGATCATCGTCGTGGTGATCCAGAGCGGTATCTACGGCGAGATCGCGATGCACCAGGCCCGTACCCACGGGCGGCTGTCGGGGGTTTCGCTCGGCATCATCGACTTCGCGTCGTGGGCGCGTTCCTTCGGCGCGGTGGGCTACACGGTCGAATCGCCCGAACAGCTCGAACCCACGGTGAGCAGGGCGCTGCACCACCAGCGGCCGACGGTGATCGACGTGCGCACCGACCCGGACGTGGTCGCGCCCGACATCCGGCTCAGTGCGCTGTTCCCACGGCCTCGCCCGAACTGAACCAATTCCGCGAGATAGGGGTGGGGTCCGCTCGCGTTTTCCCCGCCGCTCACGTACGTTGAAATTTCGTTGCTGCGTACCAAAACGTGAAAACTGGTCTCCTCATATGTCTCTGGAAACTCCGGTACGGAAACCGAAGCCGATCATTTCCGGCACGAGGTCGTTGTCCGAGCACGTCACGGTCAAGGTCTTCGTGCTGCTGCCGCTGCTGGCCCTCGCCGCGGCGGTGCCCTTCGCCTGGGGTTGGGGGTTGAGCTGGCTGGACATCGGCCTCGGCGCGTTCTTCTTCGTCGTGTCCGGACTCGGCGTCACGGCCGGATACCACCGCTACTTCACGCACGGCTCGTTCAAGACCGGCCGGGCGCTGCGCATCGCACTCGCGATCGCCGGGAACCTCTCCGCCCAGGGGCCGGTCACCACCTGGGTGGCCGACCACCGGCGCCACCATGCCTTCTCCGACCGCGTGGGCGATCCGCACTCCCCGTGGCTGTTCGGTACCAGTCCGAAGGCGCTGGCACGGGGCTTCTGGCACGCCCACATGGGCTGGCTGTTCGAACGTGACGTGACCAACGCCGAACGGTTCGCGCCGGACCTGCTCGCCGACCGCGACATCCGCACCGTCGACCGCCTGTTCCCGCTGTGGGTGGCGCTGACCTTCCTGCTCCCCGGTGTGCTCGGCGGCCTGCTGACCTGGTCGGTCTGGGGCGGGGTGACGGCCTTCTTCTGGGCCGGGTTCGTGCGGGTCGCGCTGCTGCACCACGTGACCTGGTCGGTCAACTCGATCTGCCACATGATCGGGGAGCGTCCCTACGCGAGCCGGGACCGGGCGGCGAACTTCTGGCCGCTGGCGATCTTCTCCTTCGGCGAGGCCTGGCACAACCTGCACCACGCGGACCCGACCTGCGCTCGGCACGGGGTGGGGCGGGGGCAGATCGACATCACCGCCCGGCTGATCTGGATCTTCGAAAGGCTCGGCTGGGTCCGCCAGGTGCGCTGGCCCACACCCGATCGGCTTCAACGGTTGGCGTTCCGGCCGGATCTGTGATGTACTGATGGTGGTCTCAAGCTTTTGTGTTCGTGTTTACCCACGCTCGCAAGACTTAGCGGGCGCAGTGGTTTCCCCTTCGGGAGAGCAAACCGTCTCGTAGTGACCCGGAGCACCGGCACGGTGTTCTCGTTTTGTTTGCTGTATTTGGAGATATCTTTTATGGTTCAGGGCACTGTGAAGTGGTTCAACTCCGAGAAGGGGTTCGGCTTCATCACTCCCGACAACGGTGGTGGCGACGTGTTCGTGCACTACTCGGAGATCCAGGGCAACGGCTTCCGTAGCCTGGAGGAGAACTCGCGCGTGCAGTTCGAGATCGGCCAGGGCCAGAAGGGCCCGCAGGCCACCTCGGTCAGCATCATCTGACACAAGCTTTCGACAAGGAGCCCCCGCCTCGACGAGGCGGGGGCTCCTGCCGTGTCCCGGTAAGGTGTGAGGTGTCGCACAGCATGCCTGTCGGTGTTTTTCCCCCAACGTGATCCCGGCTCGCCGACGGCAACCGGCAAGACACATATCAATAACGCCTTTGTCCGATGCCGGTTCATCTTCCCTGTTCGAGCAGGGAAAGCGCAGGAGTCGATGGCGGTGCCCACGGCGCCTCGGATACCTTCATGCGGGTGGTCTCCGGGCGAGGGGTGGATTTGATGACGAGCACCGCGACGCGGCCTGGGGGGCCGGGCGCACCCGTGACGGAGCAGCCTCCGGCACCGGCGCCCGTCGGCTCGCCTGAGGCTACTCGCACCGGTTTCGCCGGGCTGATCGAGTTGCCGGTCGCCGCGGCCCGCGGCCTGATGCGCTCGGTGCGCACGAGCCCGGGCAGGCTGACCGTGATCGGCAGCGTCCTGGTGCTGCTGACGCTGCTCACCGGCCTGGTCGGCACCGTCATGGTGCAGGGCAAGCAGAGCACCCTCAACGACCTGACCGAGCATCGCGAACCGCTGACAGCCGCCTCTCAGGAGGTGTACCGCTCGCTCTCGGACGCCGACGCCACTGCTGCAAGCGCTTTCCTGGTGACCGGCACGGAGCCGCAGGTCCTGCGTGACCGTTACGACGTGGACATCGCCCGCGCGGGCGCGGCACTGGCCAAGGCCGCGTCGGACGCGGAGGGCGTCGCGGACGCCGCGGCGAAGGTCGACGTGATCAGCCGCAACCTGCCCGTCTACACCGGCAAGATCGAGACGGCGCGCACCAACAACCGGCTGGGCTTCCCGGTCGGCGCCTCCTACCTGCGCGAAGCGTCGAACCTGATGCGGACGACGATCCTGCCCGCCGCGGCGGATCTCTATCGCATCGATACCGCACGACTGGTCGCCGAGCAGGACGACGCCCGGGGCTTCCCCTGGTTCACCACGGTGCTGCTGGTGGTCCTGCTCGCCGCGCTGATCGTGACCCAGGTGTACCTGACCCGGCGCACCAACCGGTTGCTCAACATCGGGCTGGTGGTCGGCACCTGCGCGATGGTGATCGCGCTGCTGTGGGGTTCGGTCGCGCTGATCGTGCAGAGCGTGCTGGTCGGCGGCGGCCGCGACGACGGGAGCCACCCGGTGGACGTGCTCGTCCAGGCGCGCAGCGGTGCCGTGCAGGCCCGCGCCGACGAACTGCTCACGCTGGTCGCCCGGGGCGACGGGGCCAGCTACGAGCAGGACTACAAGTACCTTTCGCCGATCGTCGGTTCTCTGCTCAGGCAGGCCAAGGACGTGATGACCGGGGACGCGGACAAACAGATCGATGTGGCGCTGGCCGCCGTGAACGACTGGCAGGCCGCGCACAAGGACGTCCGCGCCAAGGACGACGGCGGTGACTACGCCACCGCCGTGAAGCAGGCGATGGACGCCTCGCAGGTGAACGGCCCCGCCGCCTCCTTCACCAAACTGGACGAAGCGCTGGTCAAGGCGATCAACATCGGACGGCAGAACTTCCTGACCGAGACCTCGAGCGGAGGTCGGGCGCTGACCCTGCTGGCCCCGGGTGTGGCGGTGCTGTCCGTCGTCGCCGCCGCGGGCGTGACGATCGGTATCCGTGACCGGCTGAGGGAGTACCGGTGAGCACACGAAGAAGGCTCGGCGCCCTGGTCGCGGCGCTCGCCCTGCTGGCCACCGGCTGTGCGGGAGCGGGCATCCCGGTCGACCCGGCGCCGGTCGGGACCGTCGGGCAGCCGCAGCCCGCGAACGTCGGCGGCGCGGACCCGACGAGCAGCGGGCCGAGCTCGGGCGGTTGCGACATGAACAGCCTGCCGCCGAGCTCGTCCATCACGTCCGGCTCCACGATGGCGAAGATCCAGCGCCGCGGCCGCCTGATCGCCGCGGTCGACCAGACCACTTACCTGTTCGGATTCCTCAACCCCGCCAACGGCAATCTCGAAGGGTTCGACATCGAGATCGTCAAGGCCATCGCGACCGCGCTCTTCGGCAGTTGGCAGGGGCACGTCCAGTGGATCACGATTCCCTCTTCGGAGCGGGACAACGTGCTCAAGTCCAATGCCGTGGACATCGTGGTGCGGACCTACAGCATCACCTGTGCCCGCTTGAAGGACGTGAACTTCTCGGCCGCCTACTACCAGGCGGGCCAGCGTGTGCTCGTGCCGAAGGACTCCGGGATCAGGGGGCTCGACGACCTCGGGGGCAAGAAGGTCTGCGCCACCAAGACTTCCACTTCGCTGAGCACCATCGCCAAGGCCGCATCGAAGCCGATCCCGGTGTCGGTGAGCAACTGGTCCGACTGCCTGGTGATGCTGCAGCAGGGCCAGGTGGACGCCATTTCCACCGATGACGTCATTCTGGCCGGGATGGCCAAGCAGGACCCGAACGTCGCCGTGGTCGGCGCCCCGTTCACCAAGGAGCTGTACGGGGTGGGGATCCCGAAGGGCCAGGAGGACATGGTCCGGTTCGTCAACTCGGTGCTGGAGTCGGTGAAGAGCAACGGAACCTGGCAGACGAACTACGACCAGTGGATCGCGCCCGTGCTCGGGCACGCGTCCCCGCCGACCGTTTCCTACAGTGGGGGTTAAGTGATGTCCGAAGAGCCTCGTCGCCCCCGGCACGCCGCGCCGGACAACGAGCCCGTTTCGGGGCAGCTCGACGAGCACCGCGACACGGGGTGGACGCGGTCGCCGAACGAGCTCACGGGCTCGGGACCCGCACCGTCACCGTCGAACCCGCCACCGGCACCTGGGACGGCCTCGCGACCGGCACCGGGCTCGGCACAGGGGGCACCGCCGCCGATGTCCGAGCGCGAGGCCACGCGGTTCATCCGCCCGCCCGCGCCCCCCGCGCCGCCTGCACCTCCCGCGCCCCCCGGACCCCCTGTGCTGTCCGCCCAGGAAGCACGCTCGGGTGCGCGGCCCGGTCCACAGGTTCCGGCGGCACCGCGGCAGCAACCACCGGAACCCCAGCTGACCAGCGTGCTCGCCGCACCGGCACCGCCGACCCAGAGCATCATGCCGCCCGCTCCCCGGGTCTCTCCCGGCAGCGGGGTGGAACTGCCCGATCCCGGCACCGAAAGCGTGCTGCCGGAACGAACCAGCGAGGGCATGCATCCGGGCACGGGGACCGGCACCGGAACGGGCCCCGGGACCGGCACCGGAACGGGCACCGGGGCGCATCCGGGCACCGGGCGGCGCAGCGGCCGCCGCACCTCGCGCCGAGGGCGTCTCGGTGCGGGACTGGTGGAGGTCCCGCCGGTGCCCTACCGCGACCCGGCCTCCGCGGTGCTCGCCAACCCCGTGGTCTCGGAAGAGAAGCGGTACTGCAGCAACTGCTCGGCCAAGGTCGGCCGTGGCGACAGCGGACCCGAGGGTCTGTGCGAGAAGTGCGGTACGCCGTACTCGTTCCTGCCCAAACTCCGCCCGCACGATCTCGTCGGCGGCCAGTACGAAGTGCTCGGCGCGCTCGCCTACGGTGGTCTCGGCTGGATCTACCTCGCACAGGACCACAACGTCAACGACCGCTGGGTCGTCCTCAAAGGACTGATCGACACCGGGGACGCGACCGCGCTCGCCGCCGCGGTGAACGAAACCCGGTTCCTGGCCGAGGTCGAACACCCGAACATCGTCAAGATCTACAACTTCGTGCAGCACCCGGACCCCAAGACCGGGCACTCCGTCGGCTACATCGTGATGGAGTACGTCGGCGGTCAGTCGCTGCGCCAACTCGCGCTGGCGCACTACAAGCAGGCCGGGCGGCCGGAACCGCTGCCGATCGCCCAGGTGATCGCCTACGGACTGGAGATCCTGCCCGCGCTCGGCTACCTGCACAGCCAGGGCCTGCTGTACTGCGACCTCAAACCGGACAACGTGATCCAGACCCACGAGCAGCTCAAGCTGATCGACATGGGTGCGGTGCGGCGCCTCGACGACTACTCGAGCCCGCTGTTCTTCACCACCGGCTACGCCGCCCCGGAACTGGCCACGCACGGCGCCTCCGTGGCGTCGGACCTCTACACCGTGGGTCGCACGCTGGCGGTGCTGAGCTTCGAGTTCAACGGCTACACCACCAAGTACAAGGACACGCTGCCCTCGCCGGACGAGGTGCCGCTGTTCAAGCTTTTCGGTTCCTACCACCGGTTCCTCAAGCGCGCCACCCACCGCGACCCGGACCGCCGGTTCATCACCGCGGAGGACATGGCCGACCAGCTCGCCGGAGTACTGCGCGAGATCATGGCCATGGGGACCGGAAAAGCGCGTCCCGGTGTGTCCACTGTGTTCGGTCCGGAGACCAACACCTTCGGGGTGGACATCGTGGTCCCCGAGCCGGGCAAGCCCGTCCCGCTGCCCGACCCGCTGGAGGTGGTGGCCGGCCTGCCCATTCCGCAGGTGGACACCAGCGACGCGGCGGCCGGTGTGCTGGCCACGACCACAGCGCTCGACCCGCAGGGCGCCATCGACGCGCTGGCGGGAGCGCCCCGGCAGTCCATCGAGGTGCGGTTGCGCATCGTGCGGGCCCGGATCGAGCTGGGCGAACTGGCCGAAGCGAACCGCCAGTTGCAGGCCGCGCAGTACCTGGCCATCCGGGCGGGCTACCCGCACGACTGGCGGATCGACTGGCACCGCGGGCTCATCGAACTCGCCGGCGGGCGGCAGCGGGTCGCCCAGGTGGCCTTCGAAGCGGTGTACGACGATCTGCCCGGCGAGATCGCGCCGAAGCTCGCGCTGGCGGTCAGCGCCGAGGGAGTTCGTGACTATTTCGCAGCCTCCCGGCTCTACGAGCTGGTGTGGCGCACGGATCGTTCGTACGTGAGCGCAGCCTTCGGGCTGGCGCGCGTGTACCTCGCGCAGGGCGCGCGAACCAGCGCGGTCGAGGTGCTCGAGTCGGTGCCGCCGTCGTCCACGCACTACGTGGCGGCACAGGTGGCGGCGATCAAGATCAAGACGCAGGTGACCGGCGACGGCTCGCTGACCGAGGCCGATCTCGCCGAGGCGGGGGCGCGCCTGGAGCGCCTGGTCCTGGACGCGGAACGCCGGACCCGGCTGTCGGCCGAGGTACTGGAAGCGGCGTTCCAGTGGGTCAAGTCCGCCCCGGCGGGGTACCGGACGCCGACCACGGTGCTCGGTTGCACGCTGTCCGAGCGGGACGTGCGTTTCGGCCTGGAGCGGTGTTACCGCACGCTGGCCCGCCTCTCGCACACCGCGGAGGACCGCATCGCGCTGGTCGACCGGGCCAACGCGATCCGTCCCCGCACACTCACCTGAAACCGGCGGTTCGGGCACTTCTGGTGGAAGTGCCCGAACCGCTCGCTACGGGTTGATGTCCCAGTCACCGCGCGGACGGTCGTGGGTGCGGCGGAACTTGTCCAGCGCGTTGGGGTCGCCGTGCGTGGTGAAGTGTTCGAAGCCGACCTCGACGAACAGGGCGCGGGCGCGGACCGCCACCGGGCCGTCCTCCGCACCCAGGTGTCCCTCGGCGCTGGCATAGATCTTGCGTCCGGCCACGCCGTCGAGGCGGGCGGTGATGAACAGGGTCGAACCGACCGGGACCGGCTGGACGAAATCGGTTTCCAGCTTGCCGGTCACCGCGGGCTTGCGCAGCAGGTTTCCCACCGTGGCGCCGAGCGCCTCGTCGAACGCGCAGGCCAGTAGGCCGCCGTGGGCAAGGCCCGGCGCGCCCTGATGGGCCTCGGTGACGGTGAACTGCGAATGCACGTGTGCCTGCTCGCCCACCGTCGACTTCAGGTGCAGGCCGCTGTCCAGTTCGCCGCAGCCGAAGCACTCCTCGTAGTGCATCTCCAGCTTGGTGCCCGGGCCGGGCGCGTCGGGGTGCGTCCCCGGCCGTTCGGTGGCCACCGGGGGCCAGGGCGGCGCCGGCCTGCGCGTCTGAGATGCCTCGCTCATCGGACCAAAGTAACTCGGCCTGCCCGGAATGCCCCGTGCCACCCCGCCTTTGAGGAGACAGAGAGCACGATTGGAAGGAAAATTACCACCAATGGCACGGTGGGCCACTATGGTCACCATCTTGATCGCTGGCACGAAACGCGAGGAGGAGGTCGGGGAGTATGACGGAAGCAGCGGCTCAAGTAGGGGAAATCGACCAGAGAACGGTGAAACGCGCGGTCATCGCCTCCGCGATGGGTAACGCAACAGAATGGTACGACTACGGTGTGTTCACCTCGGGCGCGATCGCCACCACGATCGGCACGGTTTTCTTTCCCGGGGACCACAACGCGGTGCTGAAGTCGCTCGCGCTGGTCGCGATCGGTTTCGTGGTCCGGCCGTTCGGCGGGGCGTTCTTCGGCCCGCTGGGCGACAAGATCGGCCGCCAGCGAGTGCTGGCGATCACCATCCTGCTCATGTCCGGCTGCACCTTCCTGGTCGGCTGCCTCCCGACCTATGCGGGCGGGTACGCGATCGGCGCGGCCGCTCCGGTGCTGGTCCTGCTGCTGAGGCTGGTGCAGGGCTTTTCCACCGGGGGTGAGTACGGCGGGGCGGCAACCTTCATCGCCGAGTACGCGCCGACCCGGCGGCGCGGATTCTTCGGCAGTTTCCTGGAAATCGGCACGCTCATCGGGTATGTGCTGGGCAATTCCGTGGTGCTGCTGGTGACCCTGTCGTTCACCGCCCAGCAGGTGGAAAGCTGGGCGTGGCGGATACCGTTCTTCGTGGCGCTGCCGCTGGGCCTGATCGGTCTGTACCTGCGCTCGAAACTCGAGGACACCCCCGAGTTCCGGCGCCTGGAAAAGGCGGGCGAGAAGGCGGAAAAGGCGCCGCTGAAGGAAACTCTGGTCCGCAACTGGCGGATGATCCTCAACCTGGTCGGCATCGTGCTCCTGCTCAACGTCGCCGACTACATGCTGCTGACGACCATGCCCACGTACTTCACCGACACGTTGCACATCAACGACAACACCGCGACGATGATCGTGATCGGGGTGGAGGTCGTGCAGTTGGCGATCATCGCGCCGCTCGGGGCGCTGTCCGACCGCGTCGGCCGCAAGCCCCTGCTCATCACCGCGGCGGTGGGCTACATCGTGTTGAGCTACCCGTGCATCAAGCTGATGCAGAGCGGCAACATCGCCCTGCTGGTGGTGGGTTTCGGCGTGGTGGCACTGCTGCTGGTGCTGATGCTCGCGGTGATCGGCTCGACGTTCCCGGCCATGTTCCCCACGCGCGTGCGCTACGGCTCCTTCGCCATCGGGTACAACGTGTCGACCTCGCTGTTCGGCGGAACCTGCGGCGTGATCGTCACGGCGTTGATCCACGCCACCGGCAACGGGGACTGGCCCGCGTTCTACCTGATGCTCGCCGCCGGGATCGCGCTGGTCCCGATCCTCCGGATTCCGGAGACCGCGCGGGTGCCGATGGCGCGCATCGAGGTGCAGGGCGTGCCCGAGGCGGCTCGCGCCGAGGCACGTTGACGCGGTGGACCGCGCCCCGCCCGGGCGCGGTCCCTCGCGTTGAGGCGTACCGGCGGTGGCGGCAAGATAGGGGGCACCGCACGGGAGGAGAGCGGCGAATGAGCGACAGGACGGAATCGGCGGGAGTGGCGGAGGCCGCTCGCCTGCTCGACGACATGACCCAGCAGATGACCCCGGTGCCCCCGGTGCTCGACGAAGGGCCGTCCGCGGAACCGGACCGGCCGACCAGGCCTCGGCTATCCGAAGTGGACGGTCACGTGCTCTGAGCGGATCCGCTCAGTGGCCCGGTGGCGCGGCGGCACTGGTCGAGGCCGTAGGCCCGCCCCGCTGGCTCCGCGTCGTCGCGGCTCCAGCGTCGGGCGTCGGCCCGCTGGTCACCCGAGCGGTCTGCTCGATGGTCGAGGGCGGACTGGTGGTCATCGGGACGGGTTTCAATGACACGGGCGCGGCGGGCGGAACCGGCGGCGGCGCGGGCGGACGTCCCGCGGCCACCAGCGCGATCGCGACCACCGCGCCACCGGTCGCCACGGCACTGCCGAACACGGCGAGACGCTTGCGACGGCGCCGGACGAGGTGACCGCGCCGGATGATCCCGGAGGCGTCGATGCCCAGCGGCGGTCCCTGCTCGGCGCCGGTGGACGCCAGCAGCCGGTGGATCTCGGGATCGGACATGGTCACCTCCCCTTCCTGGTGGCGGCTTCGAGGATCTCGTGGAACTGAGGGCCGAGCCGCTGCCGGAGGGCGGCCAGCCCCCGCGCGCTCTGGCTTTTGACGTTCCCGGTCGAACAGCCCAGTTCGGCGGCCGTCTCGTCGACGCTCAAGTCGTGCCAGTACCGCAGAACAAGGACCGCGCGCTGTTTCGGCGGCACCGCCGAGAGCGCTTTCAGCACAAGGAGGCGCTGCTCCGGCCCTCCTGGCTCGGTGCCCGTTTCGGGCAGGGTTTCGGCCGGCTGTTCCCGGCGCCGCCACGGCCGTCGCCGTTCGGCCAGGAAGGTGCGCAGCACTGTCTTACGCGCGTAGGCGTCGAGAGCGTCCCGGTGATCGAGCCGAGGCCAGGCAAGGTAGAGCTTGAGCAGCGCGGCCTGGGTGATGTCTTCGGCGTGATGCCAGTCCCCGCACAGCAGGTAGGCCGTCGCCCGCAGGGAATGTGCCCGCTCGCCGAAGAACCGGGCGAACTCATCGTCCCACGACGAAGTCCGCCCGGACCTACTTCGGTCAGTGGCCACGCGTGCTCGGCTGCGGCATCACGGTCGGCGTTTGGGCCGGGGCTGAGGTCGAGATCGCCGTGCTGGGCATGGGGGCTGGAGCCGAGGTGGAGGGCGTTTGGGCCGGGGCTGAGGTCGAGATCGCCGTGCTCGGCATGGGAGCCGAGGTCGAGGGCTCGGGAGCCTGGGTTCCGCCCGAGGCCGCCAGGGCCGTCCCGGTGACGGCCCCGGCGACGATCACGAAAGCCCCCGCGGCCAGGCCGATCCGCATCCGTGTGCTGAGCACATGTCCTCCCAGAGATGGGGTGTCGCCCGATGCGACACCGTCACGGTGAGACATGCACGGCGATGGCCGCGGGGTTGCATCGAATTTTCAGTGGTTGAGCGCGGACATCTTCGTCCAGTCCGCCCACGAGTACGTCCAGTCCGCGTAGTCGCCGTCCTCGGGCCCCAGCTGCTGGGTGCTGCCGATGATCTCCACCGGGTCGCCGGTGAGCACGCCGTCGTAGTACTGCTTGGCGTTCGCCGGAGACAGGTTCAGGCAGCCGTGCGACACGTTCGCCTTGCCCTGCACGGAGACGGTGCCTGCCAGGCCGTGGATGAACTCGCCGTTGTTGGAGATCCGCACCGCCCACGGCACGTTGACGTCGGTGTAGCCGTAGCGCGGGTTGCTCATCGACTTGATGGTGTACTTCTCCATCGTCACGTGGATGCCGCTGTGCGTGACGCGGCCCGGGTCGGAGTCCAGTCCGTAGCTGACCGGGTAGTCCGCGATCTGCTGGCCGTCCCGGATCACCTGCATGCGGTGGGTGCGCGTGTCACCCTTGACGATCTGCGAGCGGCCGATGGAGAAGGCCGAGGTGATGTCGGACTTGCCGTAGGTGCCGTCGCCCATCTTCACGCCGTACACGTGCGCGGCAACCTTCACCGTGGTGCCGGGCTGGAAGTACTCCTTCGGCCGCCAGTGCACCTGGGTGTCCGACAGCCAGGCCCACGAGCCCTCGGTCTTCGGGGTGGTCTCCACGGTCAGCGCGTGCTCGACGGCGGCCTTGTCGGTGACCTTGCTGCTGAAGGTGAGCGCGATCGGCATCGCGATGCCGTAGGTCTGCCCGTCGCCCACGTTGAGGCTGGCCGAGATCTGGCGCTTCGGCGTGACCGTGGTGAACGAGCCGGACAGGGCCGCGGGCTTGCCGTCGGTACCGGTCGCGGTGCCGGAGAACGTGTAGGTCTTTCCGTAGCCCAGTGGTTCCGTGGCGGTCCAGCTGTGCTTGTCGGCCGCGATCTGGCCGGCGACCTGCTTGCCGTCCGGGTTGGACAGCGACACGTTCTGGATCTCGCCGTCGACGACGCTGACCTTCACCGGGTCGCCGGGTGCGACGTCCGTGGCCCCGGCGGTCGGTTGCGTGGTGAGCTTCGCGGGCGCGACCGCGACCCCTTCGGCCCCGCCGGCGGGTCGCGCGCTGGTGCTGGTGCTGGTCGTGGCCGTCGCGTCGGACCCGCTGCTGCAGCCCGTCAGGCCGAGAACCGCGGCCAGTCCTAACCCGATCAGGGCGGCCGGAATGCGGCGTCCGATGCTCTGTGTGCTCACGTCTGTGCCCCTTCTCCCCATTTGCCCCAGAAGACGCCCGACCAGGGGTAGCCGTTGACACTCGAAGGTGTGATCGAGGTCACACAAGCGATAGGAGGCGGGCGCGATCATCAGCCTATCGGGTAGGTCGGGGTCCAGGGCGGGCCGCTCGTGTACGACGTTCCGGTGACTTCGGCGAAGGGGTCGGCAAAGGGGTTCAGATTTCGCCAGATCCCGGTAGGCTGCCCACTAGGCCGTCGTTTTGCGTGTTAGTGGCTTCACACTCGCGGAACTTCTGACGCGAGCCCTGAGCCGAACACGCTCTTTGCTCGTCTCGTTGGAACCGCCCGGGGCGGCCCGGGTCACCGCCACGGCGGGGCCCGATGCGGATGTAACGAGGAGTAAAGCGGTGGCGCAAGGCACTGTGAAGTGGTTCAACGCCGAGAAGGGCTTTGGTTTCATCGCCCAGGACGGTGGCGAGGGCGACGTCTTCGTCCACTACTCGGAGATCGACGGGCGCGGCTTCCGCACCCTCGAGGAGAACCAGCGAGTCGAGTTCGAGGTCGGCCAGGGCCAGAAGGGCCCGCAGGCCCAGAAGGTGCGCGTCATCTGACGCCCCCTGCCCCATGAACGTCGCAGGCCCCCGGCGGTGATCCGCCGGGGGCCTGTTCTTCTCCGTGGGCCGCTTGGGGCCTGATCAGCTCAGGCTCTTGCCGAAGAAGTGCTGGTCGGTGTCCGCGATGCCGTCGTGGTCGGCGAACTGCCGTCGTTCCGACGAGGCGGCCTGCGCCTCCCAGGAAAGGCGTTCGAGGACCCAGTCCCGGGCGAGCGCCTGCGGGGAGGTGCCGCGTTCCTGCGCGAGGTCGCGCAGCTGGGCGCTGGCGACCAGGTTCATGCGGAGCTGGTAGACCTGCGCCTCGCCGAAGCGCTTGCCCGTGCCCGTGCTTTCCGGGGCGGACTCGGGGGCGAGCGCGGCGAGGTAGCTGGTGAGCTCGTGATCTTCGGCCGCGCCCTCGTCCTCCTTGGCGGGGCCGTTGCGGTGACGGCCGGGGCTGACCGGCTTGAGATCGTTCCGGGTGTTGCCGCGGCGTCCTAAAGAGGGAAGAGGCACCCGGACACGATAACGTTTGGATCTCGCCGCGCCCCCGAATGTGACCCAAGACACGCCTTGAGTGGTTGTGGTGACGGTGCTGGGGCCGACTGACACCCACATGTCGCAATAGCTGGTTCACGAACTGTCATTGCCCCAGGAAAAACGTGATAAGGCAACGCGTTCACCGGACGCAATGGTGGGAAACCGACCAAACTCGGGGTGGGGGTGGAAATGGAGAGGCCCCCGCGCCAGGGGGAGGAACGCGGGGGCCGGAGGGGATCTCCACAGGCGCTGACCGGGGGTGTGTCAGCAGGTCGATTGTTACATGACTTCGGCGCTCAACGCGAGTGCTGACCCCGAAAAAATCACCCTGTCCGTCATTTGATCGTCGTCGGCCGTTCATCCGTGATGGTGGCTGAGCGTGGGCATCCATCACTGTCAGGTTCACTCTGCGGGGGGCTGTGTCGCACTGTTTTGGCTCGCTAGCCTCGCGGCGAAGTCGCTTTGAACGAGCTGTCGATGGAGGAGCTATGAGCGGGTCCGTGGAAGTTCGGCAGTTCCTCCTGCGATACGACGGCGCCGACGCGGGCAGCGGGGGTGTGCCGTCGCAGCGCTCCGGTCAGACGGAGGCTCCGCGCGTGTCCGACGATCAGGTCCGCCGGGCGCGGCTTGCGGTGGCGGCCGGCGCGCTCGACGCCGACGACTGTGCGCTCCTGCTGGACATGCTCGGTCTGATCCCCGACGAGGACGGCGAACTCCCCGCGCAGCGGTGAGAGTTGGCGCCGTTCAGGGGTCCGCCCCCTGGTCGCACCCCTGAACGGCCCGCGCCGCGAACCTACCGGCGGCCTTCGACCTGCAGCAATCGATTTACCTACCCCAGGCCGTCGCCCCTGGTAGCGGCCTCTTCGGCGTCCCCGTCAGAGGGTCGGGCGGGGTCTCAAAAGAGTGACCGGCCACACAGTGGTGGGTTTGGCGCTGAAATGGCCTGCGGGCGGGGGTAGCTTGAGGGCATCTGCGCAGGTGGGAGCCCTGTTCGAGGCTTAAGGGATACCCCCTTTGAACGCCCTGATGGCGTGCCCTATGCTTGTAATCGCTCCCGGGGGGACCTGAGAGCGCGGTCGGTCGGTTCGCCGAAATCGATCGAGCTCCCATCGTCCAGCGGCCTAGGACTCCGCCCTTTCAAGGCGGCAACGCGGGTTCGAATCCCGTTGGGAGTACGCAGTACAAAGCAAGGCCCTGTGGCGCAGTTGGTTAGCGCGTCGCCCTGTCACGGCGAAGGTCGCGGGTTCGAGTCCCGTCAGGGTCGCAACAGCGTCTGGCACGTAGCCGGCGTTTCCGGCCAGGTAGCTCAGTTGGTATGAGCGTCCGCCTGAAAAGCGGAAGGTCGCCGGTTCGACCCCGGCCCTGGCCACTTTGCAGACCAGCACAAACGGCCTCCACCGGCAACGGTGGGGGCCGTTTGGCGTTCCCGGGTGTTCAAACAGGGTCTCAGTTGACCTTCGAGGGCTCTGTTTGTGAGCGCCCTGGTGGATGATGTTTGCCATGCTGCCGGTCCGGATGAACGTGCTCCTGCTCACTGTGAGTGCGGCGCTCATTGCTGCATGCTTGTGGTTGGACACGGTGGCGCGGGAGTGGCTCTCTGAGCACTCGCTGATGTCGAACGTGATCGCCGGCGTTCCGGCGATTCCACTAGGCGCTGTGTTGATCAGTTTGTTTGTTGACCGCTCCGTCTCGCGCGCGCATGAGGTTCAGATGAACCGGCTGCGCGACCAGACTTTGGACCGCATGCGTCCTACTTGGCAGGAGCTGCGCAGCCTCCTTGTGGCGCGTTTCGCGCTCGATGGCAGCCGGCCGTTCTTGGCAGATGTAGAGCGCTGCATACAGCTCTGGGAGGAACTAGCGGTCCAGCCAGACCGGACGATCCTGATGGTTCGAGGTGGTAGTGGAGGAGTTGTCCCTGATGTTGAACTGCCTCAGGACGGTCGGCAAGCTCTCGAGGAACTGGTCGGTCACGCCTTCGCGATGAACCCTGCTGGATACCCGAAACAGCAGAGCCTCCTGCAGGAACGCCTGTTGAGTTACGTCCGACAACTCGAGTCTGTCGGCGATGTTGCCTTGGTGCTTAGTCTCCGGGACCTCGGAGATGCGATCGTTGAACACCGGGACGCGCTTGCCACCCTGGGCAACTACCATGACCCCTTTTCGCTGGTGAGGGAGGTGCCAGCTCGCGCGAGCCTCAGGAACATTGCCGAGACGAGTTTGGGCACGATGCAGCTTGTTCAGCACGTGTTGATTTCCGCGCGGCACCTCCTCGTCACTGGCGACAACCTGCTGGCGACCACGCCCGGCCGATTGGTGGACTCAAGGCGCGAAGGCGTCCTCGAGTCCACCGTCGGCCAGGCAGGTTCTATGGATTCGCCCAGAAGTACCCGTTGAGCTGGTCGGCGACGTCCCGCCGGATCGCGTCTGTCACGTGCATGTAGCGCGCCTTCATCGACACCGTGGACCAGCCCATGAGGTCCATCACCGTCCGGTCAGGCACGCCGAGGACGAGGAGCACGGTGGCCGCGGTGTGCCGGGCGTCGTGCAGGCGCGCCTCTCGGACGCCAGCCTCCGAGAGAAGCACCTTCCACTCGCCGTAGTCCGCCCGCGGATCGAGCGGCTTGCCGTTCGGCTGAGTGAAGATCCAGTCTCCGTCGTGCCACTCGGTGCCGGCGCGCTCGCGCTCAAGCGCTTGCCGCTCCTTGTGCTTCATCAGGAGGTGGAACAGTTCGTCGGGCAGCGGGAAGGTTCGACGGCCAGCCCTCGACTTCACGTCGACCTCGACGAGGCCCCCGCCCGTCCGTTGCGGGCACATCCGGGCGTGTTCCGTGCAGTCCGGCGCGCAGGGCTCCGGGCAGGGCCGGGTGTGCTTATTGCAGGGCTGCTTGCACTTCTCCGCTCGGTGGTAGTCCGACCCGCATGTGTGCGGGTGGGTGCAGCCGTGCTGCCACTTCTGCCGCTGGAGGGCCTTCCTCACCCGAAGTGTCTTCCTCCTCTCGTCGAGGTTGGCCCACTTCATGCCCAGCGCTTCGCCCTGGCGCGCGCCGAGAGCGAGCGCGATGACGTACCGCACGCCGTTGCGTCGGCGAAGCGCGGCCGACAGGAGTCGCTGAATTTCGTCGGCTTCGAGGGGTTCGACCTCCTCCTCTTCCACACGCGGAGCCTTGGCGAGGGCCACCGGGTTGCGCATGATGATCCCGCGCCGTTCAGCCTCACCGAAGGCGGTGCGGGCCGTTCGATGCACTTGGTGCGCGGTACCCGGCTTGAGCTTGGATTCCAGCATCTTCGCGTAGAGCTTCTCGAAGTGGTCCGGCTCGATCCGCTTCATGCGGTGGGCTCCCACGCCGGGAATCAGGTGCCTATGCACGGCGGTTTGGTAGCCGCGCAGTGTCTTGTACCGAACGGTCAGCGGAGCGATGTTCTCCACCCAGTGGCGTAGCCATGCCTCGACGGTCCAGTCACGGCCCTTCCTGCGCACGGTTCCTTGGTCTCGCTCGTTCAGGAGCTTCCGGTATTCCTCGCGTGCGTCATCTTCGCGACGGCGTTTGATGTGGCGTCGGTCCGGCTTTCCGTTGTCCAGCACGCCGACGGTCACCCGTGCGTGCCAGTATCCGTCGTACTCGCTGTAGTAGAGACTCCCCTCGCCGTTCGGGTTGCGCGTTCCTTGCGGGCGCTTGCTGCGAGCCACTGTTTTTCCCCTCTCAGGCGGCGTTGCGGTTGGTGCCAGCGACGAGGCGTGCCGCGTAGTCGCGGATTGCGGAGACGGGCACGCGGCGGAGTCGTCCGATGCGGACCGATTCGATCTGGCCGGCGCGGAGCAGCTTGAACATCAGCGTTCGACCGATACCGAGCTGCTCGGCGGCCTCTTCGGCGGTGAGCATCACGCGCTCCGACAAGGGCCGGACCGGCGGTGGGGTGGTTTCGGTTTCGCGCTCTGCGATGGTGCGGGCGAGCCTGGCCAGGGTGGCGGCCAGTTCGGTGATTTCGGCGGCGGTAGCCATTCGTGATGGGCCTTTCGACGCGGGGCGTGCAGGGGTGATCAGGCGTCTTCGCCGACGACTCGGAGAGGGGGAGCCGTCCCAGCCGTACCAGCCTCGTTTTCGCTGGTCAGGGGCGGTACGGCTTTTCTGCCGGTACGGCTTGAGCCGTACCACGCGTCAAGCCGTACCGGCTCTGAGCTGGGGTTTTGAGGCTGGTACGGCTGGGACGCCTCACCCCCTTCCGGTGTGTCGAGTTCTGGGCAATAGCGGGCCCAGGCGTCGGCGAACTCGGCGCGCTGGTAGCCCTTGGCCTGACCGCTGCCGGGGAAGCGAATGGTCGCCGAGCGAATGCCGTACTCGCGCAGGAGCGTGCCGAGCTTCATGGCGGTGAGCCCGGTCGGCCCGAACTCTCCCCACGGGGATTCCGGCAGGGTCCGCAACCGGTGCAGCAGTTCCGCGGTGGGGAGGGCGAGGTCCTCTCGGAAGGCGGTGCGGCAGTCGATCAGGAGGCGGAGCCGGTCGGATACCTCGCCGGTCTCGTTGTGCTCGCGGGTCATGGCGACTGCGGCCGCCCGGGCCCGGGCGGGCCAGTCACCGCCAGCGTGATCGGCGACTGCCACGAGGGGTTCCCAGGTGTCGGCGGCCCGGTCCTCTACGGGCATCTCGGGTTCGGTGCGTTCGAGGGTGGCGAGGTCGGCGCGGAGCCACTCGGTGAGCTGCGCGGCCAGGGCCCGGAGGGGTTCCCGGTCGCGACGGGACCGGTAGGCGGCAGCCTTCTCCCCTGCCGCGCGGCGGCGCATGTGCACGACGACGGCGCGATCTTCGATGGTGTCGGGCATGGCGCCGATCCCGGCGAGCGCGGCCATGGCAAAGGTGGGGATGGTGACCACGGTTTGCGTGGCAGCGTCGTACCGCAGCGCCGGGCGGCCCCGCTGGTGACCGGCATTGAGCAGGCCACGCAAGTCCTCGTTACCGTCCGCCTTCGGTCCGAAGATCGTGTCCGCCTCGTCGACAAGCAACACCGGCGGGTCCGGCGTGATCGACCGGTACACCGCAGCCGGGCTGGCGTTTACGGTGATCAGCGGGTTGTGACAGGTCGCCTCCACGACGTCGAGCAGGCGGGACTTGCCACAGCGCCGCTCCGGTGCCCGGATCACCAGCCGCGGGGCGTGGGCCCAGGCCGGTTGGGCGTGGGTAGCGGCGATCCAGAGCGTCACGGCGTCGGTGGCCTGCTTGGACGGCATCACGACGTAGCGCGTGAGCGCTTGGTGGAGCTCGGCGAGCAACTCGGCACCCGTCCGCGTGGGTTCGGTGGTCATCAGGCCGCCACCTCCAGGCGCGCCGAGACGCTGTTGGGGTTGCGGGCGGCTTGGTAGCGGGACCACAAGTCGTCCACTGCAGTGGTGTCGTCGAGCAGTTCGTGCAACTCGCCGGTTGCGGACTCGCTGGCGGCTTGGAGCAGTCGGTGCGCGTGTTCGGCCACGGCGCGGCGCCAGGCGGCTTTGAGCACGACCGCCTTGAGGTAGGCAGCGTGTTCGACAGGAGCGGCCGGAGCAGCCTGGTACACGTCCGCCAGCCAGAGCGCGACCTCGCGCAGCCGCGAGGCCCGCGGTCGTTCGGCGATCTCCTGGGCGTGCTCGAACAACACGACGGGCGCGGGTCGCTGGTCGTTCGCCACGGCCCGGATCGCGAGGTGGAGCACGAACGAGGCCGTGGGGTCGGCGAGATCGCCGGGGCACATGCCGGTGAGCACGCGGCGGGCGTGGGTGAGCGGGAGTTGCATGAGGCAGCCGAGGAACTGGCGTTCCGGGTCGAGCAGAGCGGAAGTCATCGCTTGGTCCTTCGCGGAGGTTCAGTGGTTGTCGTTGCGCCGTTGGGTGTCGCGGTAGCGGCGGTGGGCGCGGTGGAGGGCGTTGTAGGCGCGGCGGCCGAGGCGGAGGGTGCGGCCGGTGCCGCCGCAGCGGTGGCAGAGCCGGAGGGCGCGGATGAACCGGGACCGGAACTGGCCCGCTCCGCCGCAGGAGCGACAGGGCTTGTACGGGTAGACCGCACACGACCAGACGTAGCAGAGAGTGACGATCAGGAGCGCGAGAATGAAGGTGGCGGTGGGGTGGTCGAGGGGGTGCACAGGGTGCCTCCAGGAGGGTTTTAGGGCGCGAGGGGGCGACGCCTCTAGGTGCTAGGGCGCTGGTGGAGAGTGTTGGGGGTGTCTAGGGAGGGCTCTAGGCCTAGCGACAGCAGGCTCTAGACCTAGAGCCCCGCACGGGTGTTAGCCGTGTCCCCGTTGTTGGTCACGTTCGGTGAGTGCCTGGGCGATCCAGTCGCGTTTCACGCCCATGCGGTTGGCGCCTTTGCCGGTGGCGGGGTCGGTGCCCCACACCTGTTTCGTGGAGATCCCGAACGGCTTGAGCGCACTGGCGAGCTGGGTGGCCTTCGCACTGCCGGTCGGCAGATCAGCCCACGGGCCGTAGATGGCCGGGCGGAGTTCGGCGAGCCGGTCCACGATGGCTTCCGACCATGCCTTGTCCGCATCGCCGATCGCGGCCAACACATCCGTGAGCAGCGTGCTGCCGTCGTCTTCGTCGGGGGTGAGGTCCAGTCCGGCGGCGTAGCCGGTCAGGCGCCCGACAGCGACGCGGGTGGTGCGGGCGCGTGCCGCGAGCTGTTCGGCGTCGGGGCCGTCGAGGTAGACGCTGCGGGTGATGCGTGGCTCGTCGCCTTCGCCGACGAGGTAGCCGATGCCCTTGTCGCGGAAGGAGAGGGTGGTGGCGCGGATGCCGTTGCGGTACGAGGAGGTGCCGAGCACCATGTCGTTGGCCTGCTGCCCGGTGACCTTGAGGCAGAACCGCAACACCGCATTGTCGGAGATCGCGGTGGGGATGGAGCGGGCGTCGGGGCGTTGGGTGGCCAGGAGGGTGACGAATCCCAGGGCGGGGCCGCGTTTGACCAGGTCGGTCACGATCTCCTCGATCTCGGCACCGTGGTCGGGGTGTTCGAACCATTTCTGGCACTCGTCCACCCCCAGCACGACCGGGTGCAACCCGAGCGACTTCTTACCGGCCAACTCGGGGGTGACCTTGTTTTCCGGGCACAGATCCTTCGGTAGTTCCCGGATCACCTTGGCCCGCCGCCGCAACTCGCCCGCCAGGGCGCGGAGGTCGGCCAGGGCGTAGGCGATGTCGTCGGGTTCGTCTCCTGCGCGGTAGCGGTGGGAGATGGGTGCGAGGGGGGAGAGGTCGCCGGTGCCTTTGAGGTCGTAGCAGTGCAACTCGGCGCGCGCATCCATCCCCGCGATCAGCAAGAGTTCGCGCAGGGTGAAGGTTTTGCCCATGCGGGGGACGGCGCCGATGACCATGGAGACGAACATCAAGGTGATGTCCACCCACCGGCCCCGCTGGTCGGTGCCGAACGGCTGCGGCCGGAACAGGTCGACGGTTCCGGTTTTGCGCAGGGGCCAGGTGGGTTGGCGGGACTTGGACATGTCCTGATCCCCCACCCACAGCACCAACCGGCCGGGGTGGATTTCGGCGTTGCCCTCCGGCCACACACAGCCGAGGGGGCGGCCGAGGGCGGAGGCGAGCTTCGCGCGGCGTTCGATGACCTCCGCGACCGTCACCCCGGGCGGCAGGTCGACATCGGCTCGCCAGCCGGGACCGTCCCGCGTGATGGGGGCGGGGAACCCGATCGCGTCGGGGTTTTTCGCCAACGCCTGGTTGATTCCGGCGATCCCGAGCACGGACAGGGCCTGGACGACGCTGTCACTGGTGAGCTTCTGCACCTTCCCGGACAACACCGCCCGCGACGCGATCACCGGCTTGTCCTTCGGCGAGCCGAGCTTGCCCAGCAACCCGACCGCCAGCACCGCGCAGGACCACAGCACCCACTCGGGCAGCACGTGCGGCAGGACGAGGAACGCGACCAGGCCCAGGGCGGCGACGAGGCCAAGTTGGATCCAGCGCAACTGCACGCGCCGGTCCCGCTGCTGCGACAACTTCAAGTACAGCTCGGCCTTGTCGCCCGTCGCGGTCTCCGAGCGGGCGGGGCGTCCTTCGGCGTCGGTCACCCACCGACCGGTCGCGACGGCCAGGAGCAGCAGGCCCCTGGGGGAGCGGACCGCCAGGCGGAGTGCGTAGAGGGGGGAGCGGGCCAGGTGGTAGCCCGCCTTGTGGGCGTAGTGTCGGGCCACCCACTTCCCCGCCTCCTTCGCCTCGGACAGTGAGGTGAGGTAGCTGGGGAGGATCGGTTGCCGCTGCTGGGAACGCAACCGCTCCAGCCAAGTCGAGCCATCCACGGCAGGGGTGTCCACCGGGACCGGGGTGTGGTCGTCGACCAGCTCGGCGTCGAGAATCTCGGGCGGGTTGGTGGTGGGGAAGGCGATCACCTTGCCGCCTTCCCCAGGGGTGGGGTTCATCAGGCGGTCACCTCCGCATCGCTGGTGTTGGCCAGTAGGTGTGCGAGTGCGGCACCGGAGCCGAGCACGACCACGGGCAGGCAGGACACGAGGGTGGTGATCGGCCACGGCGCGATCGTGACCGCGGCCGCCGCCATGAGGTGGTAGGCGATCTGCCCGGCCATGCCCAGGCCGAGGGAGGCGAACGCGGACCACTTCGCGAACTCCCGGGCCCGCCCGGACCGGGTCGAACCGGACAGCCACACCCGCAGGGCGAACGCGGCATAGGCCTCGACCCCAATCGGCAGCGTGATCGCCGAGTTGAACGAGAGGTCATCCCAGATCCCGGGGAGGAGCTGGATCGGTCCGAACCCGGTCAAGCGACCCAGGCCGACCCAGCCGCCCCAGATCGCCACGAACGCCGGCAACGCCAACAGCACCACCGGCCACACCCTCACCGGTTCCGGATTCGGCACCGGGTCTGCGGCGGGCGTGACCTGCGCTTCCGTCTCCTCCGCCGCAGGCTCGGTCTCCACCTCCGGGTCCGGTTCGGAAGTGGGTTCCGGGACTGCGTGCAACGCCCGCGGCGGCGGGGGTGTCGGGTTCTCGTCAGTGAGTGCGGCCAAGATGGCTCGCGCCTTGGGTGCGCCCACCTTGAACTCGGCCATGATCCGGTTCCGGGACGGGACCGCACCCAGGTCCGCCACCCACGCCCGGACCCGGGGCAACAGAGCAGCCACGGACGGCGGATAAGCGCTTCCAGTACTCGTGGGCATGTTCAGCCCTACCATTGGTGTTCTCCTGGCTTGTTTCGTGCTGGTTGGGAGAAACCCGTTCCGGCGAGTGGTTCTTGGCGGTTCCGTGCGCCGGACCGGGGCAAACTCAAGCCGCGGCGTCGTTGTCGGTGCTGGTTGAACTCGCGCGGACCGACCGCAAGGCAGCGTTGATCGTTTGGCGGCTGATTCGACGGATGTGCCGGTGCTCGGCCACCCGGTCGAATGCCGGTGCCACCGTCGTGTCGACTTCGGGCAGGCCGTGATCAGGGCCGAAGTACTCGGTGAGCAGTGCGTCAATGTCCGACTCGTACAGGCCGTCCGGTGCGTAACTGAGCGGCGGAACGAGGTCATCCATGAGATGGACTCCAAGATGTCGGTGGATCTCGTGCGGTAGGAGAGGCCGGTTCCCGGCCGAGACACAACGTAGAAGTTGTCTATCAACTCTGTCAATAGAGCTGCTTGAACTAACTTAACTGAGTTGCTTGCCCTACCCTTGTGGGTATGGCTTCCTTCGACCCGGATGACCCGCGCGCGCCTTACCTGCAAGTGGCCGGTGGTCTGCGGGCCGCGATCCAGTCGGGGGAGTACGCCCCAGGTGCTCAACTGCCCAGTTACCAGGAACTCGCCGACTCCTGGGGTGTCGCCATCAACACGGCGAAGAGCGCGGTGACCTTGCTGCGGGACGAGGGCCTGGTGGTCACCCGACATGGCAAGGGCTCGTTCGTGCGCACTCAACCGGCCGAGGCCGAGACTGCTGGTCGCCAGTCCGGAGGTGATGAGCGCGTCTGGCAGGCCATCGCCGAGATCCGCCGTCGCTTGACCGAGATCGAACGTCGTCTGGACCATAGCTAGCCGAACAGGGCTCGGAAGAAGGCCACGAGGCCGTCGATCACGGTGCCCAAACCCCGCACCCACCGCGCGGCGTCCGTTGGGTACTTGATCACGAGTACGACCACCGCGATCAACGTGAGCAGGCCGAGCAGCTTCGGCAGCAGCCCGCCGCCAGTGTTCATCACGGGGTAGGGGTTCTTCGCCATTTCCGTTTCCTTTCGAGTCAGCGACCGCCTTGTGCGGCTGTCCGAAGCGGTGATCCGGTCCGGTGTTGTCGCTCATGCGGTTAGGAAACCGGTGAAGCGGTGGGGTGCGGCAGCGTGCGCCGGGGGGTGCATTTGTGCACCAGGGGGTGCACGGGGGGTGCTTTAATGACCACGGAGGTATGCGTGGTCGACACTGAGAAGCAGCCGAACACGCTCCTAGCTGGGGTTATGAAGCAGGCGGGGGCGAGTAACAAGGGGTTGGCCCGCCGGGTGCGCCTACTCAGCGAATCCGACGGCGGCGAGCCTGTGCGGTGCGACCACGTGTCGGTCAAACGCTGGCTCGACGGCACCAAACCGCACACGCGAACCTGTCAGTTGATCGCCAAGGTCCTCGGTGAACTGCTCGGCCAAGTCGTCACGCTCGACGAGATCGGATTTGCCGATTCCGGAGAGGTGAGTTCGGGGCAGGGCGAGGGGCAGACCGACGAACTCATTGAGCACGGCGTCGAGTACCCAGAGCAGACTGACACGGCCGTGCGCTTGCTGGACACGCTCGCCGCCCGGGATCTCAACGACGCTGCGATCGTCGCGGGTGCGGGCTGGAGCAGCGAGGCGGCCCCGCAGATCATCACGGGCTACCTGTTCGCCGAACCTCTCACACTGACCATCTCGGAGGACTTCGAGTCCCTTCGCGGCTTCGCGCTCGCCGAACGCATCCGGGACACAACGGCCACCTTCATGAAGATGGACTTCCAGTGGGGTGGTGGTTACGTCCGGAGGATGCTCTTGCAGTTCTTCCGCGACCAGGTGGTGCCCGAACTCCGGAAGATGAGGTTCACCCCGGGTAGTGGACACCGAGTTAGCAGGACCAGTGGTCCTGTTGAAAGGATGTCCTCATGCCTCCTCACAAGCGCCGTTCGTACACGGCCGAGTACAAGGTCGAGGCTGCTCACCGTGTGATCGATTCCGGCCGTACGATCTCCGAGGTCGCTCGCGAGCTGGGAATCGACGCGGGCATGTTGAGTGTCTGGGTCAAAGACGAACGACGCCGGATCACCGCGGCCGAGGTCCACGGGGACAAACCCCTGGAGGCCGCCGAGCGGGCCGAGTTGCTGCGCCTGCGCGGGCAGGTGGCCGAGCTGGAGAAGGACAACGCGTTCCTGGTAAAAGCCTCGGCGTACTTTGCCGCGATGCAGAAGAACCGGCCCGGTTCGCTCTGATGGCCAAGTACGCCGGCCCCGACGAGTTCGCCGCCGCCGCCACCACCGCTTCGCCGCCGAACGCCCGGTTCTCGGTCCGCCGCATGGCGCGACTGCTGGGCGTGTCGACGTCGGGCTACTACGCCCACGTCAAGCGTGTTGCGGCAACGGTGCTTACACCGCGGCAGCAACGCCGAGCCGACCTGGAGGTGAAGATCACCCAGGCGCACACAGAGTCGCGTGGAACCTACGGGTCGCCGCGGATCACTGCCGAACTGCGTGACCAAGGCGAGGTGGTCACCGCGAAGACCGTCGCCAAGATCATGGCCTCGATCGGGCTCGAGGGCATCAGCCCGCGCACGTTCAAGGTGAAGACGACGGTGGTCGATCCGACCGCGTCGTTCCCGCCGGATCTGGTCGACCGGCACTTCGACCGGGACCGGCCCGACGCGGTCTGGCTCACCGACATCACGTATCTGACGTGTGGTGAGGGCGAGATGTTCCTGTGCGCGATCCGGGACGGACATTCCCGGAAAGTGTTGGGCTACAGCGTGTCCGAACACATCGGTGCCGCGATGGTCACCGATGCCATCGATGCCGCAGTGGCCGCCCGTGGCGCCAGATGTCGTGGCACCATCCTGCATTCCGACCGCGGCGGGGAATACACGGCGCACCTGACAGCCGCAGCGTGTTTCCGGCACGGGCTGCGCCGGTCGATGGGCGCGACCGGGATCTGCTGGGACAACAGCCCGGCGGAATCGTTCTGGTCGACGTTCAAACACGAGCACTACTACCGGCACACGTACGCCACGAAGACAGAACTCGTTGCCGCGATTGACAAATGGATCAGTTTCTACAACAGTACACGGCGGCACTCCGCGATCGGGATGATCAGCCCCGACAACTTCGAGCAATCACTCCGAACGGCTGCCTGAACCCTTGTAAGCCCCTGTCCACCACTCGGGGTGAACCTCAAGAGCCACCCCGAAGCGGCTCGCCGCGAGATCTTCGGCGCGGCCGCGGAGGTAGCTCAATTGCTGGGCTGGAGTGCCTATGACGCAGGCCGTCACGGTGCGGCAATGCGCTACTTCGTGCAGGGCTTGAAGCTGGCGCGAGAGGCACGCGACTACATGATGGGCGGGCGGTTGCTCGCGAACCTGTCGCACCAGGCGAACTTCCTCGGCAACTACGCCGATGCGGTGAAGTTCGCGAGGGCAGCGCAGAGCGCGACCGCCGGCCAGGCGACGAAGAATGTCCAGACCATGTACGTGATGCACGAGGCTCGTGCCCTAGCGAACCTGGGCGATCGGCGAGGAACCGCGGAAGCCATCCATCGGGCCGAGCAACTCTTCGAGCAACGCGATCCGGCACGCGAGCCAGGCTGGATCGGCTATTACGACCCCGCGGAACTTGCCGGTGATGCCTCGCACTGCTTCCGGGACCTGGGCCTGGCCGAGGAGACCAAAGAGTTCGTTGGCCGCGCCCTCAGCCCGGACACGCCACCACGAACGCGGGCCTTCATTCAGATGGTCTCCGCGGTCGCCTCATACAGTGCCGGTGATCTGGAGGAAGCGGTCACGCTGGCTTCGGAGGCGGTCCGCAACGGTGCCGGGTTGCAGTCCGCGCGCTACCTTCGTTACCTGACCGATTTTCAGGGCACGGTCTCCGTCCATGCAGGTCACAGGCTCGTTGGCGAGTTCGAACACCTGCTCCGGGAGCAGTATCCAGATCTGCCAAGCTCGCTTGCGCGGGCTAGAACGGCCGCCACTTCTGGTCAGCCACGCCAGTCCGGATCGTCCGGACCCGCGTCTGGTACTCGGCCGCGATATCCGCAGACTGGTCAACGTTCTGCATGAGCCAGGTGGTCATCTTGATCTCGTGAGTCGCTCGTAGCGTCTTGAAGCCCTCCCACCGGGTGACGTCCCAGCCGTAGGCCTCGGCAAACGATGTGTACTGCTCGGCCGACCACCAGCCGGCCGTGAGGTACTCGGTGGCGGTCATCGATAGGTCCCATTCGGGTTGGCCCCAGGCGACGTTCTCGAAGTCGATGAGCACTGGGCGACCGGAGTCGAGCATGAGGTTGCCGATGTGTGCGTCGCCGTGGATCACGGTTTCCGCACAGGGGAAGTTGAGGTTCGCGATCTCGTGCCGCAGCTGCTCGCAGCGTTCCAGCAGCATCGCCTTGTCCGTGTCGGGAACCGGGGACTTGGCGACCCGCGGTTCTACACGGCTAAGGATGTCGACCCGAGGCAGTGACAGACTGGCCGGGACGGGCAACTCGTGCAGCTTCCGGAGCGAATGGCCCAGGATCGCAACATCGTCGGGTGTGGCGACGGGGCCGGGAATGAACCGCCAGAACGTGACCGGATGGCCGGAGACTTCTAGTGGTTGCTCGTCGACGTCGTACAGCTCGGCAGCCGAGAAGCCCTCGTGAGCGAGCCAACGGGCTACGTCGACTTCCTTCACTGCACTTGACCAGTAGTCCATCGTGCGAGCGATGCGCACGACAACAGGTACCGGGTCGAGCTGGTAGAGGGCATTCTCGCCGAGACGCATCAGGGAAGCGCCTTCCGAAGGCAGACCGGCCTTGCGACAGGCGTTCTGCAGGATCGCGCGCGTCGTCTCGGCGGAGAACACCGTCGATTCCTCGGCCATGCACCCTCTCCTCAGTCCGGTCAGCGCTGCCAGGTTACGGGGGAGCAGCCCTGATGACTGCTCCCCCTGATTCCTAGCAGTTGCTCGCGGTCCGGTTCCTGGGATCGGCGACATAGGTGCCTTTTGAGCTGATCGTGACGACGAACTTGCGTTCGCGCAGCAGCTTGGTCGCGTGTCGAGCGGTGCCGAGAGAAACGCCGTACTCCTCGGCAAGCACCCTCTCCGAGGGGAGTGGTTGGTTCGGCTTGAGGTCGCCAGTCTCGATGCGCCGTGCGATGTGGTTTGCCACCGTTTCGTAGACGTAGCCGGGGGTGTCGGTGTCGATCTCGTGGTGCATGTGATTCCTTGTGTCTTCCTCGGGCTGATCAGCGAGGGACGGAGGCGATGGCGTCGGGAACGAGCTGCCCCGAGGGGCCTTGGCTGGGCAGCGGCGCGTCCTGCCCGTTGATCTCCTCGGCACGGTTCTCCAACCGTTGCGCGACAGCCCGCATGCAGTCGGCAAGCGTCAGCAGCGCGTCCGAGCGGGCCTGATCGTCTCGCGTCGGTTGCATCACCTCCAGGAGCACTTCGCCCAGGTGCCGATTCATGTCGCTCACGGCACGTAGGAGCGACACGTCACGCTTGTGCACCCTGTCTCCTTCCCTCGCTCGCTGGTGTTTGAGGCGCTCCGGCAGCTGGCCGGTAGTGATGTGCCCCTTCTTGATCTTCGATCCTGTTGACCTGGGAAAACAGGGCCTTGATCCATGTTTTCGCACCCTGCCGCGGCCGGTTCTATGCCTGCGGAGCACAGAACGGCACGGGGCACTATGGCCCGGTAACCTCTCGGGCGTGGATCTCCTGCCGTTCGACGAGTACGTGCGGTCTCTGGACCGCAAGCGGATGTCCGCCGGGGTGCTCTACCGGGACGCGGCTGGACGCGTTCTGCTCGTTGAACCGTCGTACAAGCCCCACTGGGACATCCCGGGCGGTGCCGTCGATGCCGGAGAAGCGCCATGGACGACCGCCATTCGCGAAGTGCAGGAGGAGATCGGCCTTAACCGCCCGTTGGGACGGCCGCTGGTGATCGATCACGTGGCCGATGACGGGCGGATGCCTGAGGGCCTCGCGTTCGTGTTCGACGGCGGCGTGATCACCGAGCAAGAGGCGAGAGACCTGATCCTCACCGATCCTGAGATCATCGCCGCTCGGCTCGAGTACCTGGACGACGCGGCGGAGAAACTCAAGGCCTCACTTGCCCGACGGCTCGCGGCTGCGCTCGACGCCGTCCGAACGGGTGAACTCGCGCTGTGCGAGAACGGCGAGCCGATCGGCGGTTAACCTGGGGTTTTGCTGAGGCCTGTGCTGGAGGGGGACATGACGGCTGGCGGCAATCTCTCGGAGAACCTCGCGCGCTATCGCAAGGCGCGCGACATGTCGCAACACGAACTCGCCGAGGCCGCCGGCGTCGGGATCGACACCGTGGCCCGCATCGAACAAGGCGTTCGCCAAACCACCCGCCCGGCGACTTTGAACAAGCTTGCCGCTGCCCTCGGCGTATCGGTGGAACGGCTGCTCGGACAGGCTGGCCCAGTCCCGCCAGCGCAGATCGACATAGCGACGTTGCGGCAGGCGATCACAGCAGGCGACGACATCCCGGGCCTGGAGGACTTCGCCGAGTCTCGCGAAGTCGTCGACCTCGACGAACTGGCTAAGGCAGCACACCGGGCGTGGCGCGCCTACGTCGACGGGCGACATGGGGAGCTCAGCCACATGCTGCCCGTAGTGCTCGCCGACGCACGTCGGCTCGTCCGCTCGACAACCGGCGACGAGAAGGCGCGGGCACACCGCGCACTCTCCACCGCCTACCGGCTCGGCGCAGGCATGGCCGGGCGGGCCGGATTCGACGACCTTGCCTGGACCTCAGCCGAACACGCCCTCGATGCCGCTCGCCGATCAGACGCTCCCGAGCTGGAGACAGCGATCTCCCTGCGCTATCTCGCCTGGACCCTCGTCCGGCAAGGCCGTTTCGAGGACGCCGAGCGCGTGGCCGTGACTGCGGCCGAGCGGGTGCAACCCGCCATGCTCGACCGTGACCCCGCTCGGGCCGGTGTTTTTGGGAACCTTCTGTTCAACGCGGCGTCCGCCGCACTCTCGGCCGGTAGTCCATCCCGGGCCGCGGACCTGCTCGCCGAGGCGCAGGCGGCCGCTCTGCGCTCAAGGGGCGATACGGCAACCGAAGCGGCGATCTTCGGCCCTCGCGTCGCAACCCTCCAGCGGATCGACCAGACCGCGCGGGCTGGGGATCCAGAGAAGGCATTGCGCCTAGCTGCGACCATCCCCACTGCGAGAGGTGAAGTGCCGGCCTTCTGGGAGGCTGGCCACCGACTGAGGCTCGCCGCGGTGTCGTTGGAGTTGCGCCGGTACTCCGAGGTACTTCACTACCTGATTGAGGCCAAGGAGTTAGCCCCAGATTGGGTGCGGTACCAGCCTTTGGGCATGGCGACCATGCGCAACATCGTTGACCGCGCACCTCGTCGTCGAGGCGCGGAGTTTGCTCAACTGGCGGCACACTTCGGGATCGTGGACCCCACGGAGTAGGCCTGCGAGCGCGGGAAGACGCCCGCCGAGGTGGTGCAACTGCTTCGGGCTCGGGTAAACCCCCGCTCCGCGGGGAAGATCCGCACGACACCGGCCGATGCAGCCTCGGCCGGGGAACACCCCCGCGGGCGCGGGGAAGACCGCAGGGTGATCGGCTCGCCCTGCCGGTAAGCCGGAACACCCCCGCGGGCGCGGGGAAGACGCCGAGTCCGCAATAGACAGTGACCGGGTAGCCGGAACATCCCAGCGGGCGCGGGAAAGACGAACAGCCGCGCGGCGAACCTCCCGAGGTCCACGGAACACCCCCGCGGGCGCGGGGAAGACCGGGCGCTGTGGCGCCGCCTCCGTTACCCACTGGGAACACCCCCGCGGGCGCGGGGAAGACTCGAGAACGTGAGCGACGGCGCCACGCTCGGTGGGAACACCCCCGCGGGCGCGGGGAAGACGTGGCACCGAAGCCGATCACGCCGAACGAATGGGGAACACCCCCGCAGGCGCGGGGAAGACGAAGACGGCGGCGGCCGGGTGACCTCCTACCCGGGAACACCCCCGCAGGCGCGGGGAAGACCGCCGCGCCCTCACTAATCACGCTCGCCGCGTGGGAACACCCCCCGCAGGCGCGGGGAAGACTGCACGGCCGGGACCGTCGCCCAGGTGCTTGTCGGAACACCCCCGCAGGCGCGGGGAAGACAATTCGTAGGCGTCGGTACGGTGCGCACCATGCGGAACACCCCCGCAGGCGCGGGGAAGACGCCCAGTCGGCTGCACTCCAGGCGTAGGTGCCGGGAACACCCCCGCAGGCGCGGGGAAGACGCGTGACGGCGTTTATGCAGGTCAGGACGCTGTGGAACACCCCCGCAGGCGCGGGGAAGACGGCGTCTTCGACGCGCGCCGCCGGTTGGTGCGGGGAACACCCCCGCAGGCGCGGGGAAGACCGAGCGAGAATCGGGTGAGAGTCCCGATTCACCGGAACACCCCCGCAGGCGCGGGGAAGACGCCTGCGGGTCCTCCCACGAACCGGGCGGCGGGGGAACACCCCCGCAGGCGCGGGGAAGACCGCCAGGTGCGCGCGGCGATGCCGGTCGGCGCCGGAACACCCCCGCAGGCGCGGGGAAGACTGACGCAGCGCAGACACCGCGGCCTCGGTGGCGGGAACACCCCCGCAGGCGCGGGGAAGACCCCACCCCCAAAGCAGTCGCGCCCTACTGCATGGGAACACCCCCGCAGGCGCGGGGAAGACGACACCGCGCCCGACGACGGCCCGCGGCCGGTGGGAACACCCCCGCAGGCGCGGGGAAGACATTCGCCACTCTTTCCGCCCAAAGGCCGGAGCCGGAACACCCCCGCAGGCGCGGGGAAGACGCAACGCTCCGGCGCGGCTCCCTACCTGCCTCAGGAACACCCCCGCAGGCGCGGGGAAGACCAGCAGCTTCGGTCGCGCCCTGCCGCCCCCACAGGGAACACCCCCGCAGGCGCGGGGAAGACAGGATTGCGGCCGGGCAGGAATGCCCGGCCGGAGGAACACCCCCGCAGGCGCGGGGAAGACCTCACCGCGCTGTCTTTCAACGTACCAACAGAGGGAACACCCCCGCAGGCGCGGGGAAGACACTTGTTGACCTGGGCTTTTGCGGACAGAAGTGGCGTTTCAGCATCAGCTTGGCATGAGGTTTAGCGACCGTAGCGGCGGCGTCTGCCAGCGGCACTCCATCCTGTCTTGCGTTGTCCGGCCGTGCCGGAGGGCGTGCCTGACTCCCCATCTTTGTGTGGGCGGAGCATGAGGTTGACGCCTTCGAAGTCGGTTGGGATCCAGTCGTGGTCGTGGACGCGGAAGTCCAGGCCCTGTTCGTTGTTGGCGGTGTGAACCATGATGGCCCGGCCGTTCTTGACCATCTCGACGACGCGGACCCACATGAGGTCGCGGACTCGCTTGGTTGGTTTGCCGACGAACACACCTGGTGAGATCTCCAGCAGCCATCGGGTGAGGTGGCCGCGTAGGCCGACGGGGCATGCGGCGACGACGATGACGGTCATATCTCGTCCTCGTCTTCCCAGTACGAGGTCCCGCCGGCGACGGTGCGGCCGTTGGAGTCCCACAACATGACCACGTCGGCATCCTCGAAGGCCTCGGGGCCGTACTCGATCTCCTCGTCTTCGCCGGTGAGCAGCGTCTTGATGTCCCGGACGCAGGTCTCCAGGAAGGCGCCGTCCTTCATGCGGTCACGGATTGCGCGTCTCGTTTCGGCGCCGATGTCGGAGACCTCGCGGGAGGCGATGTCGAAGGCCACCGGAATGGTGATTTCGGCCTTGTAGAGATCGGCGATGTCGAAGACGAAGGATCGGACATGGCCGGTGTGGACGAAGCCTAGTCCTGGTGCGCAGCCGAGGGCCACGATGACGGCGTGAACCACGCCGTAGAGGCTGGTGTTGGCCGCGGAAAGTGCCTGGTTGATAGGTGTGCCGGCGGCAAAGTCGGCGCTGTCGTAATCCCGGCGATCCCACTCCACGCCGGTGCGCTCGGCATGTTGCCGGTAGACCCGTCGTACGCGGGCACCCTCGCGGCCGCGGAGCTGTTGCATCGAGAGACCCGTGGTGTCCTCGCCGGGAAACCGCATGGCGTACATCTCCCGGGCAACGCGGAGCCGAGAGCGTTGATTGGACACCAACGCGGCTTGCGCTTCGAGGAGACGGGACGACCTGGCCAAGGAACGGCCATGCGCGTAGTAGCGCACGCCGTGTTCCCCGACCCACACGGCCGTGGCGCCGCTCTCGGCGAGCAGCACCATGGCCTGTTGACTCACCTGGGTTCCCGGCCCGAGTAGGAGCGCACCGACGGTGGCGGCCGGGATGTGGACGGTGCCGCGAGCATCGCGTGCCGTGATCGCGTTGGCGTCTCGGTGCACGATGCAGTGCTCAAGGTAGAGAAAGGTAAGACGATCCTGCGCCCGAGTGAGGTGAGAGATGGGGACAGGAGGCGCGCCGGGGATGTCCGCCATGATCTACCTTGCCAGCGTCAGTAACCCGCAGCCGTATCCCTTGCCCGGGCCGATGCCCTGGACAAGCGATTGCCGCAGCAGTTCGGGATCGATGACCTCCAGGCGCCCTTCGAAGACTGCCGTGCTCAGCGTGACTGTCTTGCCTTGGCGCGGGAACCGCAGTGTCTGGCGACGGTGCACCGCGACATCGGGTTCGCAGTGCAGCCCGGTGACGATGGCGAACCCGTGGCGGTGAGCGCGGGTGAGCAGCCATTCCGTCTGCTGAGCCACCGTGACGTGCGCGAATCGCTGAGTCCTCGCTGCGTCAGGCGTTTTGCGGCGGCTGCTGACCGGGTTCGCAGTGAGCCGGAACGCCCACTGATCACCTTTGCCGAGCGCTTCGAGGAAGGGCGCGTAGTGGCGAGTGGCCCAGGTCTGAGTGGCAGGCCAGCCGACCGACTCGACAAGGTGAGTGAGGTCCGGCTGGGTCGGGCTCACCAGGTAGAGCAGCGCTTGGTGCCGGTGCTGGTCCAGCCGCCAGAGCACCCGGCCTTCGGATGCCGCCGCCGAACCGACCGAAGGGAAGCCGGCCAGGACAGCGGCATGCATTCTCTGTGGCGAGGCGAGGAGCTCGCGGGCCGCTCGACGGGCGGTGTTGATCTCGAATCGGGTCAGGAACATCAGAGTGCGCCTTCCAGCGCGGCCATCGGGTCGTGCGGGTCGGGGGAGCTGGTAGCCGGGCGGTTTCCGTTATGGAGAGGGTTGGCCACTTCGATGCGCTTGTCCTGGACGCGGCGCCAGGTGTAGTCGCGGTGACGCGGGTCGAAGGTCAGGGGCTCGTCGCGCACGAGGTAGCCGTTGTCGACATCGAGCGGGCAATCCAACAAAGCGTCCAGCGTGATGCGGTCGGACCGGTGCGAGCGTTGCACCCAGGGCGAGGCACGCCACGGTTCCGTGTTCAGCGCGGTCTCGATGTCCCCGTCGCGAAGCCCCAACAGCAGCGGCCCGGCAGGAGGACAGGACCGGCGTCCCAGGTAGAGGGGGTAGACCGGCCGCCGCAACGCCTCGGCCAAGCCCTCCAACAGCGCCCGGTCTCCTTCGACGGCTGCGAGGAACACCGCGTCCGCGAGGTAGAAGCGATAGGACAGCGGCATGGAGGTCGAGCCGTCCCGGGTTCGCGCGGTCTGGAAGTCCCGCTCCACGCGACCGGGCTGGTCGAGCCGAACACCGACGCGCAAGTGCGCGAGGTCTTCAAGGGGGTCGGTCCGGCGCAGCCCCTTGGCGGCCGCCAGGAGCCCGATGACACCACTCTTGCTGGGGGCCCGATCGGTGTTGCGGCGGACGAACCTGCTGCTGGTTCCCCAAGACTGCAGCGGCCCGGCGAGGCGCAGGAGCAGGACGGTCACGACTGGCCCGCCAGCCGCGCGGCAACGAGGTCACCAACCGCGTCGACGGTCTTGTCGAAGGTTGTGCGCTCGGCCAGGTCGGTGAGCGGAGCTACCCGCTCGCCCACACCGAAGATCCAAGCGGCGACGGGATTCTGGTCGTAGGCCTCGTGGACGTCGCGTCCGTAGTCCGCCAGACGACGGATCGCCGCGGTGATGCGGCCGCCCTGCTCTCGTTCGGTTACCGGTTCTTCGAACGCGCCCACGAAGTTGACGGGCTGGGTGTCGCGAGCGAAGACCAGCACAGCGTCGGGCAGTGTGCGGTTGGCGAACGTGTTCTGCTTGCCGGTCGGCATGCTGGACACGAAGGCGCGCACGAAGGCCTCCACCGCGCGGCGGGTGGCCTCAGGGTCGCCGAGGTTGTCCTGCAGCCGATCCACATCGACCGTCGCATAGCGGTAGAGAGTGGAGGAGTTGAATTCGACCGTGCCGATCATGCCTGCGCCGGCATCTTCCTCGGCATCGGCCTTCTTGTGGTCATCCACGGCGGTGTAGTAGTCGTACTCGTTGTCCACCGCGTGCACGCTCAAGGCGTGCGCGACCTGGGCGGCGGCGTCGACGTTGAGGTCGGTGACCTCCGCGATCATCCGCCCGAACAGGGAAACGTCGACAGACTGATCCCGATTCGCCCGAGCCTTGGCTTCCTGCTTGGGGAAGGTCAGCTTTCCGTCACCGGCCTCGCGAGCCGTTTCGACGGCGAGTTCGGCAAGGCCGTCGATCTGGCGGCGGCTGAGGAACACCAGGTAACCGGCTTCGGGAAGGCCCTCCTTCTTACGGGGCTTCTCGGTCTTGATGCCCGCGGCGAGCAGCACCTCCGCCGCCAGTTCCGCCGAGCGCTCGGCGAGGGCCGGGTCCAACTCGGCGATGCGGTCGCCGACAAGCTCCACGACACGCTTGGTGCGCACACCCAGCTCATTGGTGTCGAGGAAGGTGGGGAACGCGTCGCGAGTAGCGCGCTTCCACGCCTGGCTGGAGACGCGTGCGCGGGTGTGCCCGCCATAAACGGCGGTCTTGGGGCTTCCCGTGTCGTCGCGGTTGATGTTGCTCGGCGGCACTGTCTGCAGAACGTGGATGTCGATGATGGTGCGGGCCATGGCGAATTTTCCTTACGCGGGAGAAGAGGCGGGAGTGTTTGTTACGGGATGCGGAAGAATTCACGTCCCCAGCGGAGGCGAACGGCGGAAGCGCCGCCCGGTTTCTGCCAGCGCAGCAGGTCGTCGGCGAGCAGGCCGTAGTCGAGGGGAATCTTCGCTGCTCGCAGCAGTTGGACCAGGCCACGGGCGTGGTGCGCCAGTTCGTCGAGGTTCTTCGAAGTGCCCAAGGCCTGGAACCGGCGCAGCACGGGGTGCGTGCTCTTCTCCGGATCCAGTGACTCGGGAATCAATGCCCGCGTCGAGCGTCCGAGTCCGTGGCCGGGACGGTGCATCCGGTCGGCTTGGGACTGCTGGTGTACGGCGTAGAGGGTCATCGCCACATGGATGGCCTTCTCGGCCGCGGTCGGCGCGTCATCGTTCGGATCAGCGGGAGCGAACCGCGCGTCCAGCGTGTATTCGAGGATGTCGCCCATCGAACCCGCCGGTTTGCCTGCCGCGCGGCGAAGCCGGGCGAGCGCTGCCACGCTGGCGGAGCGGTTGGCGAGGACGCCGGTCTGGAGCTTCCCGATCCGTTCGTCCACGACTTCGCCCACCAGGCCCAGTGGCGTTCTGCGGGCCGGACGGGCTTTCGGGGATTCGTCCTCCGCGTCTGCTGACACGTGCGATCCTTTCTGGATGGTCATGCCCGTGCTTCAGCGGGCTCGTCGGCGAATGCCAGTGGCAGGGCTTTACACAGGTTGCGGCGAAACCATCGGTCGGCGTGAGCGGAGGTGAGCAGGCTGCCGTTGATCTGACGTCCGATCCATGCCTGCTCTGGTGCCTCTGTCAGAAGGTGCTCGCCCAGCCGCTTGATCGTCCGGTAGGCGATCCGGTGCCAGCCCTGTTCGGCATCCACGCTGTCGGTATCGGGTCCCAAGCCCGCGACCCAATCGCGAAACGGCATGTCCAACTCGGCGTAGGCGAGTTCACGTGCCCGGTCTTTTGGCCCGTCCGGTGTGCCGCCGGCCGCTTCGGCCAGTGATCCGGCAAGGGAGGTCAGGGCCCGGGCGGCGGATTCCGCGGCCGCGACGCTCGACGTCACTGCCGACACCAGGTGCGTGGTCTGCCTGGTCAGCAGCATCGAACGAATGGCCAGCGCGTCGCTGATGATCTCGTCGGTCACCGACTGGTTGCTGCCGTAGATCATCCCGATCGCATGGAGGTGGACGGGATAGTCCAGGCCGATCACCTCGGCGCTGATCTCGTTGAGCCACTCCAACACGGCTGGGGTCATCGTGGCTGCGGGCTCGTTGCCACCACCGTTGGTGATCGCCCCTGGGAGCAAGGCTTGGAGGCCGCGCCAGAGGGCTCGCTCGGGTTCGTGCTCCTTGGGCATGTAGACGGGCGACTTGCCGAGTTTCTTCTCCTGCGGCAAGCTGCGCCGCCAGGCCGAGTGCGGTTCGACGATGTGTTTGTTCTGCGGGGTGATTCGCTCGCCGTTGCAGATCAGCACCCCCGTGACGTGCTCCTGGTCGAAGGCCAGGCGGATGCGTCGGGCCTGCCAGGTGTAGAGATCGATCGGGCCGGTCGGCGCGCGTCCGCCAGTGACTTCCTCCGCGGCTCCGACCGGGTCACGCTCCCATGCGGGCCGGTCGTCCCGTTGCCAGCCGGAGAGGGTCGAATGGCCGAGCGGAGGCAGGTTCAGTAGCAGGGTGTCCCGCAGGGTCTTGCCTTGCGGGAGGACACCACCCAGGTAGCCCGCCCAGCCGGTGCCGATGGGATAGCCCTTTCCAACCTTGACCCGCGGGTCGCCCACCGCCCCGGACTTGATTCCGGAGGGATCGAACGCGTGACAATGCACGACCCATCGGGCTGCTTCGGCGAAGGACAGCGAAAGGTCGCGATCCAACCGCATGCTGAAGTACGGGTGCCCGTTCGGGATGTCCGCTACCAACTTGTTCAGTTCCGACATCTCCCCCTTCGCGGTGCGCAGTTCCGCGACCTGGAAGAACGGCGTGCGCGGGTGCAGCAGGTCGAACCGATGGCGCCACTGGTCGAGATATTGGCCGATCCGGTCGGCGGGGAGACGTTCCTCCTCCCACAACTGCTCCCAATGGTCCAGGTCGCGCGGTCCGTCCACCGCTCTGTGCAGGATCGCCAGCAGCAGCCTTGTCAGGGCGAACACCTGGGTCGGCACGTCGCCAAGCAGCGAGGTCAGCTGATGCGCCTGGGTGAAAACCTCCCGCAGCGACAGCTCAGCAGTGGTGCCGTCGGTTCGGACGGCCAGCAACCAGGGGCGTTCGACCAGGTCGAAGGAGAGGGCATCATCGTTGCTCATGGACCAGGCCTCGCAGGGGGTCGTAGGTCAGCGCGAAGTTCACACTTCCGTGTTGCACGGTGGCTCTGCGGCTTTCGTCGAGGACCAGCACAAGCTGGTCTTTCAGCAGGGGAGATTGCTGGAAGCTGGTGAAGTAGTTGCGCTCCAAAGCGGCGATGACATCGTCGATCACTCCTGGATGGCTCATGGCCTGAGGAAGGCGCAACGAGCAGGCAGCGACCGTCCGGGCCAAGCCGACTGGCATCTCCTGATCGAGCGGGATCTGTTGGCTGGCACCGTGCTCGATCCAGGCCGGGGTCAGCAGGCCGCCGTCCGCGTCCCTTTGCACCACCAGCACCTCCAATGATTCCTCTCCATCACGAACCTGTCCGAGTCCAGCGTGAGTATCGTCGGGGGCACCGACATTTCCGCGCAGCCAGCCGATCAGGCTTTTCTCCTTCGGCTCGTCCAGCAGGAAGGCCTTCGCCGCTTCCGCTCGTCGCTGTGCGACCAAGCGCGCTTCCTCTCTTGCGGCCGCCATCGCTTCCCGCCACGTCGACGGCCCCAGTTCGTCATCGCCGTAGGCCTGTTGAACCAGGTCGGAGATGTCGTGCGGTAGGCGCACCGTGCCGCGGTCACGAAATAGTGCCGCTGCGCGAAGCAGAGTGTCGTCGCCGTAGATCCGTCGAGACCCGGGGACGGCAAACGTCGGATCGCTCTTCCAGTCGGTTACGCCCACCAACGCGCAACGCGGAGTTCGCACTCGATCAGGGCGAGTGCGATCGTGACGGTGCAGACGACCTAGCCGTTGTAACACGAGGTCGGTCGGGGCCAGGTCTGTCACCAGCAGATCGAAATCGACGTCCAAGGACTGCTCGATGACCTGCGAGGCCACGACGATATGGAACCGAGGCCGGTCCGACTCGGCGCTTGGAGGACCGAAGCGCCGCAACAGTTCGCGATCCAATCGGGCCCGGTCGCAGGCCAGGAAGCGAGAATGCGCGACGGTGACGTGGTCATCGCCGAACTCGCTGATCAGGCGGTCGGCCGTCTCCTGGACTCGGCCGACCGTATTGCGGACTACGGCGGCACAACCGCCTTCGGAGAGGTGGTCGCGCAGGTAGCCGACCAAGCTGTCCAGGTCGTCGGCCACGTGGTCCACGTGCACCTCAGTGCCCCGCTCGGGAAGAGCCAACCGTTCGGGAGATTGACCTGTCGCCAGCACGACGGGATAGCCCAGGTCGCCGGCCTCATCGAGGGGAGTGGCACTGTCGTAGGCGCGTAAGAGGTCAGCGCGCCGACCTGCGGGCAACGTGGCCGAGAGCAGTACGACCGGCACCTGGTAGGCACCGAGCCAACGCAGGACCCGATGCAGATACTGCGACATGTAGACGTCGTAGGCGTGCACCTCGTCGATAATCACCACTTTGCTCGCGAGCCCCAGGTGCCGAAGCATCAGGTGCCGGCCCCGCAAACCGGCGAACAGGAGCTGGTCGATCGTTCCCACCACGAAGGAAGCCAGCAATGACTTCTTCCGCCCACGCAACCACTGGTGCGCGACGGCTTCCTGCTCGTCGTCCTCACCGATGCTCGCCAAACGGGCCGCGCGCATCAGCCCCAGATACGTCTCGTTGAGGTGCGCTTTCCCGTGAGCCAAGTTCACCGTGAACGGCTTGCCGGAACGGGGAAGATGTTCCAGCCAGGTGTTGACGCGAGCGAACATGGCATCGGACGTAGCTTGTGTCGGCAAAGCGACAAAACAGCCGTCGGCTCCGGTCTTGGATGCCAATTGCTCGGCGGCCAGCAACGCGGCTTCGGTCTTGCCGACCCCCATCGGTGCCTCGACGATGATCATCCCAGGCTTCGTCTGCCGGGCAGCGGCGCGCACCGCCGCGACCTGCACCGGCCTGGCGTTGCCCGTCAGTGCGAACCGATCGCGCATCACGGAGTCCAGATCTTCTGGTACCGGCTGGGCGACCCAGCCGGACGGAAGCGCGAGCCGCTCCCAAGCATCCTTCACGCGCTGGGCAGTGACGGCATCCGGCGGAGCGGTCAACGGATGCCGGAGCGTCGCGATCGATTGCAGCGGAAACAGTTCCGTGTTGGACGCGATCCAGTCGGCGAGAATCACCACGGCTGTCAACAAGACGAGGGTCGGCAGAGTGAACTGCACGTCACGGAACTGGCTCAGCACCTCGCGCCCGCCGACAGCGGTCGTGGCTCGTTCCAGGAACAGCCGCCGAGTCTCCTCCCAGAGGCCCACTCCGCGGAAATCGTCCCGCTGCCGCGTCAACGTCAGACCACTTTGCTCGGGCGGGACCCCGTGATGACTCCCCACGACCGAGGCCAGCGCAATCGCACTCGCCCGGCGGGGAAACCCCAACTCGGACACCAGCCAGTCCTGGACGGCAACATGACCGACCAGCGAATGAGACACGTGCCGCCGGTCCGGGTGGTCAGCGAGTTGCGGCCGGATCGAGAAGCCGTGGTCCCGCATGTGATCACTCAACGCTGGGACCTGCACCGCGAAGGCGGGGCTGGCCTTGCCGACGTCGTGCACCCCAGCCAGCCAGGACACAAGAGGTCGCACGCCCGAAACGCCCTCCGGAAGATCCGCGGCGATGCGGGACAGCACCTGCGGCGACAACCAGTGGTCCACCAACTGGCTGGCGACACCTGCTGTGTCGTCGAGATGCTGAGACAGTGGCAGCCACTCTGTCACCGCATTGTGGTCGTCACGGACGGACTTCGCCCACACGGCGAGCCACGCTTCCGACATCCCCCATGTCCTCCTGATCAGCAGGACCAAACCTTTAGGAACTAGTAGTCGCTCAGAGTCGCCGATCGTTACATTGGCGCGTGGCGCCCGAAGCGGCGGCCGGTGGAAGTTGAAGCTATTTCGAGCGTGGTTGGTGTATCGTCGCTGGTCAGCAAGTGTCTTCCCCGCGCCCGCGGGGGTGTTCCCGCCTGGGCGATGTTGCGAGCCGGGCCGTTCTCCGTCTTCCCCGCGCCCGCGGGGGTGTTCCTCACTGACATGCTCAAGCCCGAAGTTTCGCTGGGTCTTCCCCGCGCCCGCGGGGGTGTTCCCATCCACCAGAGGCCGCAGGCGCGGCGTGAGCCGTCTTCCCCGCGCCCGCGGGGGTGTTCCGCAGTGACGGCAGCTCCCTACCGTCCCCGGCATGTCTTCCCCGCGCCCGCGGGGGTGTTCCGTAGAAGCCGTCCGTGACGGCCCACTTCCCGCCGTCTTCCCCGCGCCCGCGGGGGTGTTCCTGTGGACAGGGTCGAGTCGGTGAACTCGGGGCTGTCTTCCCCGCGCCCGCGGGGGTGTTCCTAGGCGGTGTCCGGGAAAATCAATCGGTGGTCGGTCTTCCCCGCGCCCGCGGGGGTGTTCCCGACGGGCCGATCACGATCCTGTTCGACGAGGTGTCTTCCCCGCGCCCGCGGGGGCGTTCCCGTCGGCCCAATCACCTGCATGAGCCCCACCGAGTCTTCCCCGCGCCCGCGGGGGTGTTCCCCGGCAGGGCTTGAGCGCCCAGGAGATCGAGGCGTCTTCCCCGCGCCCGCGGGGGTGTTCCGACTGACCCGATCACCGCCGCCGCCCAGCGCGCGTCTTCCCCGCGCCCGCGGGGGTGTTCCCCCCGCCGCATAGCCCCCCTCCCCCCAGGGGTGGTCTTCCCCGCGCCCGCGGGGGTGTTCCCGGGCGCGCAGCGCGTCGACCAGGCCCCGCAGCGTCTTCCCCGCGCCCGCGGGGGTGTTCCCTCCACGTTCGTGGTCATGCCGGGCATCGACACGTCTTCCCCGCGCCCGCGGGGGTGTTCCCGACGCCTGCTGACTGCCCGGACCGGAGGTGAGGTCTTCCCCGCGCCCGCGGGGGTGTTCCCTGGCGCGCCTGGTTCTCGGTAATTCCGAGTTCGTCTTCCCCGCGCCCGCGGGGGTGTTCCGGTGAGTGACCGATCATGGGTAAGAACAACCGCGTCTTCCCCGCGCCCGCGGGGGTGTTCCCGCCCGCATCGCTCCCGAGTCCCACGTGGGCATGTCTTCCCCGCGCCCGCGGGGGTGTTCCCGGGCCGGAGCTTTCGATCCGGTGATTCGGCGCGTCTTCCCCGCGCCCGCGGGGGTGTTCCCGATGTGTCCTGGGGGCCGATGATCGGCGCCGAGTCTTCCCCGCGCCCGCGGGGGTGTTCCCGTGGTCTACCGCTGGGACTGGAAGGACTACAGGTCTTCCCCGCGCCCGCGGGGGTGTTCCCTGCAGGTAGTCGATCACCACCACGTCGAGACCGTCTTCCCCGCGCCCGCGGGGGTGTTCCCTGGAAGCCGCGATCAAGGCACTGGAGGCCGACGTCTTCCCCGCGCCCGCGGGGGTGTTCCGGGGACCCCGGTAACCCTGGCTGGGCGCATCCGGTCTTCCCCGCGCCCGCGGGGGTGTTCCCGGGGCGCTGGCGCCGGTGGTGGCGATGTCGCCGTCTTCCCCGCGCCCGCGGGGGTGTTCCCCGCCCCACCAGCGCGACCTCGCCCCGCATCTCGTCTTCCCCGCGCCCGCGGGGGTGTTCCCCAACCGCGCGACCTGCTCGACCGCGTCAAGCAGTCTTCCCCGCGCCCGCGGGGGTGTTCCCAGGGTTGCCGCCCTGCCCCGAACCTCCACCCGGTCTTCCCCGCGCCCGCGGGGGTGTTCCCCAACCGCGCGACCTGCTCGACCGCGTCAAGCAGTCTTCCCCGCGCCCGCGGGGGTGTTCCCAGGGTTGCCGCCCTGCCCCGAACCTCCACCCGGTCTTCCCCGCGCCCGCGGGGGTGTTCCCGGGGGACGGATGGCGCGATCACGGGGCCGGACGTCTTCCCCGCGCCCGCGGGGGTGTTCCCCAGATCTGGCCGAGAAGTTGACCGCACGAGCCGTCTTCCCCGCGCCCGCGGGGGTGTTCCGTAGTACGTGGACTGATCTCGCGGCGCGTGGACGTCTTCCCCGCGCACGCGGGGGTGTTCCCACCGGCACCGGATCCGTGCTGCTCAACGGCGTGTCTTCCCCGCGCACGCGGGGGTGTTCCCTCGACGAACAAGGTGCCGGGCGACGGTGCCTAGTCTTCCCCGCGCACGCGGGGGTGTTCCCGGGGAACCGACGGCCGGGTGAAGCCGTGTGGAGTCTTCCCCGCGCACGCGGGGGTGTTCCCGTCGGCCAGTATGCAGATCAGGTGATGGCCTAGTCTTCCCCGCGCACGCGGGGGTGTTCCTGATGCACGACTGCCGAGTAGGTGTTGACAGGGTCTTCCCCGCGCACGCGGGGGTGTTCCCGACCCCAAGACGCCCCAACGACAGCAGCAGCCGGTCTTCCCCGCGCACGTGGGGGTGTTCCCGCCTGCGCATCCGGCACCGCGTTCATCACGTTGTCTTCCCTGCGCACGCGGGGGTGTTCCCACCGAGACCGGCGAGGAGCGGCACGTCGGCGGATCTTCCCCGCGTCTGCGGGGGGTGTTCCCCGGGCCGCGATGGCGCTTAGGGTGTCACCGGCGTTCCCCGCGTCCGTGGGTGTTTCGCAGCTGGAAGAGAAGGTCTCGCAGCAGGCAGGGATGGTCATCTCGTAGTGCTTTCGCCTTGACAGGTGTCAACTGGGGGAGTTGAGGCCAGCAGGGGCTGCCCTGAAAAGGTCTGATTGCCTGTATTGGCGGTACAGGCTATGATCACGGTATGGCATTGGAAGGTTGGGGCGAAGAGATCCGACGCGCCCGCAGAATGAAGCAGTACACCCAACGAGGCCTCGCTGACCTCGTCGGAGTCTCCCAAGTCACCATCTCCGACTGGGAACTCGAGACCGCATGGCCCACCAAGCTCGCTGAACTGTGTCGTGAACTCGACATCACCGAAGATGCACTACATGCCTACCGACAAACCCAGGACGAGGTCGAAGCGAAGATCCTCGGCCACAAGAAGCTCACCCGCGCAGAGAAGGACGCGTTGCTGATGTTCTACCGGGCGCTGCTGCGAGGACATCCCGGATATCGGACGACGGCATAGTCGGCGAAGTTGCTTGGAGATGCAAAGGGGGCCCTCGATGTCCGGCAGGTGCCCCGTTCACTTCGCAGACCTAGTGGTCCCTGCAGTGGCCCGTTCCCGTGCTCTCCTCGCTGGGGTTTCGCGGGACGGGCGCATGCCACTATGGTCCGCCAAAAATTCGGGCGGAGTAGTCGCTGGGTTGAGGTGCACAAGGTGCTCAGTTTGGGTCTCAGTCGCCTACGGCCGCCGGAGTTCTTGACAGTGCGCGAAGCCCTCTGACCTGGCACTCTGCGACTGAAGAACGGAGGCGAACGGACTTCCTGAGACCTGAAAAGCGGAAGGTCGCCGGTTCGACCCCGGCCCTGGCCACGGTCCGATGAGCCGCTCTGACACAGGTCAGGGCGGTTTTTTCGTGTCCGGGGCCTGGCGCCGGTCTGGCCGGTGTTGACCTTGGTTGACAGCCGATGGCCGCCCCTCGATACGGGCTTCCATCCGATCGGCGGCGCGCGGTTCCTGCACAATGTGGGCGCCCGGAGCAACCTCCCGCCAGAAGATCAACAACCGGCAAGAGGTTGGGGTTCAGCGCCTGAGGGTTTGTCCCCCGTGGGAGCTACACGCGAGTGTCCTTCCCGAGGGGACTTCCGGGGGCCCGCGGGAGCCTAGTTTTCCTGGCATGACAACGAAAATGAAGTCCTTCCCCAAGTTCGGGTTCCCGATCCTGCTGGTCGCCATGATCGTCGTGATGGTGGTGGCGAGCCTCGTCAACGCCGCGGTCGGCGGCCTCGGTCCCCTCTCGCTCGTCGTCGGCCTCGGGACCGCGGCGGCCGGGTTGTTCGCCTACACCCGGCTGTCGCGGTGGCTCGAGCAGCGCGACAGCGTCCCTGAGCTGGCCCGCGAGAAGGCCAGGCCAGGCCTCCTGCGCGGAGCTGCCATCGGTGCCGGCGCCTTCGTCGCGACGATGCTGTTGATCGGGATCTTCGGCGGCTGGGACCACTTCTCCACCGGCTCGTTCTGGGGCTTCGTGGCGAGCATCGGGATGATGGCGAGCGCTGCGGTCAACGAGGAGCTGCTCTTCCGCGGGGTCATCTTCCGGTTTGCGCAGGACCGGCTCGGCACGTGGATTGCGTTGGCGCTGTCGGCTGTGCTGTTCGGTGGATCGCACCTGCTCAACTCCGGTGCGACGTTGTGGGGTGCGATCTCCATCGCTATCGAGGCGGGGATCACGCTGGGTATCTGCTACGTCTTTACCCGTTCGCTGTGGCTGCCGATCGGTTTCCACTTCGCCTGGAACCTGATCCAGGGCGGCGTGTTCGGCACGACCGTTTCCGGGGCCTCGAACACCGCGAGCGGCTTGTTCAACACCGCGCTGTCCGGTCCGGCCGTGCTGACCGGTGGGTCGTTCGGCCCGGAAGCCAGCCTGATCGCCGTAGTCACCTGCCTGGTGCCCGCCGTGTTCCTCTTCCGCAAGGCCTCGCGCCGAGGCCTCGTCGTGCCGTTCCGCTCGAAGAACACCGAGACCACCGCGCGGCTCGAGGCTCAGTCGTGAACCCCGACCAGTCCCGTCCGGTAGGCCAGGACGACAGCCTGGGCACGATCGCGCAGATCGAGTTTCGTCAGGATTCGCGAGACGTAGGTCTTCACGGTTTCGCCGCTGATGACCAGTTCGGCCGCGATCTCGGCGTTCGACAGGCCCTTCGCGATAAGGCCCAACACCTCCCGCTCGCGGGGCGCGAGCCTCTTGAGGGCCTGCTGGCGGGGGGCGTCGGCGGTCGGGCGGATGCGCTCGGCGAACTGGCCGATCAGGGCGCGGGTGACGGCCGGGGCCAGCAGCGACTCACCGCGGGCGATGGTGCGGACGCCGTTGACCAGCTCGTCCGGGTGCGAATCCTTCAGCAGGAAACCGCTGGCCCCGGCCCGCAATGCCGCGTAGACGTACTCGTCGACGTTGAAGGTCGTGATGACCAGAATCTTCGCGGGGTTCGCCGCGCCGGTGCCGGCCAGCCGCTTCGTGACCTCGATGCCGTCCATCAGGGGCATCCGGATGTCCATCACGATGACGTCCGGCTCGAGCAGCTGGGCGGCCTCCAGTCCGGCGGGGCCGTCCGCCGCCTCGCCGACGACCTCCATGTCGGGCTGCGCGTTGAAGATCGTGGCGTAGCCGGCGCGGATGACTGCCTGGTCCTCGCAGATCAGCACCCGGATCGGTGCGGTCATGCCCTGCTCCCTGTCGGAATTGATGCGCGCACCCGGAACACCCCGTCGGCCGCGGAGCCGGCGCTCAGTTCCCCGCCGACCCCCTGCACGCGCTCCCTCAGCCCGCTCAGCCCGCGGCCGCCGGACAGGCTCCGGTCCGGCGTCGCCGTGGTGCCCTCGCTCGCGACCTCGATGTCGACCCCGTCCGTGCGGTACCCGATGCGGACGACCGTGCGATGACCACCGGCGTACTTGACCGCGTTGGTGAGTGCCTCCTGCACGACCCGGTAGGCGGTGAGTCCGGCGGCTTCCGGCAGCGCCGTCCGTTCGCCCACCTCGACCAACTCGACCGGCTGCCCGCCGTTTCTGGTGACGGCCACGAGATCGGGGACGTCGTCGAGCGCTGGGGACTTGCCCGCCGACGGCTGGTCGCCGGTGGCCTCCAGCACGCTGAGCAGCGACCGCAGCTCCTTGAGCGCCTGGCGACCAGTGTCGCCGATGGTGTCGAGCGATTCGGCGACCTGCTCCGGCGAAGCGGTCAAGTACTTGGTGGCACTGGACTGCACCACCATCGCGGTCACGTGGTGGGTCACCACATCGTGCAGCTCGCGGGCGATACGCGAGCGCTCCGCCGCCTTCGCCGCCTCGGCCTCCAGCCGCCGGCGCGCGACCTCCTCGGCCCGCCGGGTCCGCACCAGCACTCCGATCCCGACTCCCACCAGGGCCGCCACGTAGAACAGCACGAAGTCGGCGAGCCCGTTCGGCGAGTGCCGCAGGTACAGGACGAAGCAGAACACCGCGTAGCCGACGGTGCTCGCGATCGCCACGGCCCCGCGATGGCTGTCCTGGAGCGAGCCGACCGAGTAGAGCGCGATCAGCAGCCCGAGCGTGCCCGCCGTGGCCGGGTAGGCGACCGACTCGTGGACCGCGAAGCACACCGCGATCACCGCGAACGACCCAGCGGGCCAGCGCCGGCGGATGGCCAGCGGCAGGGTCATGCCCAGCGTGAGGATCACCGCGAACACATCGGCCGGTCGTTTCGGCAGATCACCGAAGGTCGCACTAAGAATCGCCGTGAACGGCAGGAAACCGAGGACGGTGAACACGAGGGCGAGGACGGGACCGGACGCCAGCCTGGTGAACCAGCGCGCCGGACGCGTCGACATGAGGGCAGTCTAGACCAATCGATCGCCGACCAGGCCACTTCGCCCTCAAGGGCAGCGCCGTGAGGGCGAAGGTCGGCTTCGCCGAGGGGTTCAGTTCGGGTCTCATTGGGAGGTCGCCGGTTCGACCCGGCCCTGGCCACGTTCGGATGAGCCGCTCTGACAAAGGTCAGGGCGGTTTTTTCGTGTCCCGCGCGGCGGCCACTGCCGCGGCGCGCTCCCGGCTGGTCGACTTCCCGGCATAGCGCGACAAAGCGCCTCACAGAGGTCGCGGAGCGTTCCGGCTGAGACGCCCGTGTGTCCGGACTTCGGCGGCCCAGTGGGGGGCCTTCCACTGGTCGGCGATGGCGGCGGCTCGGGCGAAGTGGGCGACGGCCTCGTCGGCGCGGCCGAGGAGGAGGGCGAGTTCGCCGAGCGTGTGGGCGACCGGCCGCAGGGCCAGCGACAGGCTCACCGCCCCGGCCGGGGGACCGTCGCGGTGGGGGAGCAGGTCCGCGTAGATCTTCTCGGCGGCGCCGCGGTCGTTCAGCGCGACGATCGCCATCGCGCGCAGGCTTGTCAGGAAGGTGAAGAAGAAGTCGGGCCGGATCGGGCTCGGTGACGTGCGGGCCCGGCGTGCCTCGTCGCTGCGGCCGGTGGCGTGGAGGGCGAGCGCGAGCAGGTCGGCGACCATCGGGCCTAACGTTTCGTGAAGGGCGCGCACGTCGTCCAGATGGTCGCCGAGCGTGCCGTCGTTCAGCCAGATCGCCGCCAGCGCGAGGCGGAGGAAGCCGACGTGCACCGATCCGGCGCGTTCCATGCGTTCGGTGGCCTCGACGTAGAGGCGCTCGGCGTCGGCGAACCGGCCCTCGATGAGCACCAGGGTCGCCAGCGCGATCTCGGCGACGGCGATCGCCTCCGGCATCCGGTAGGCGCGGGCGAGCTCGAGCGCCTCCTCGGTCACGCGGCGCATGGTCGCCGGGTCGTTGGCCGCGGCGGCGTTCGTGGCCTGGTTGAGCAGCCCGGTCACACGGTAGACGGGCAGGTCGTGCTCGACGCCGATCTCCACCAGCTCGCGGGAGTACTCCTCCCGCCCGGGGTCGCGGCCGAGGACCAGGAGCGCCGCGGCCCGGAGGCGGGGATCGGTGGCGAGGTCGAGTGCTTCCCGCGCCGCCGCCATGACCGTCGGATCGTCCTCGCCCACCAGTTCATCGGCGTAGGCGGTGAGGAGGCGGGACCGCACGTCGGGGGCGAGGCCGGTCCGCTTGAGCAGGCGGCTGAGGCGGTCGACGATGGGACGGTCGACCGTGCCGTAGGTGCGGGCCTGCCAAGCGGTGGGTTCGGTCCAGGCGGTGAACGCGGCGATCATCAGGTCGTCGCGGCCGATCGACTCGGCGTACTCCACGGCCTGTTCGCGCGTGTCCCTCGCGCCAGCGACGGCCCCGGCCCTGATCTGCGCGCGCATCAGCCTGCCGAGCAGGCCGACGCGCTCGTCCGGTTCGCTGGAGTTGGTGACGGCGTCGGTGAGGAGCGCGACCGCCACGTCGTGGGCGTAGCGCGCCTCGGCCAGCTCGGCGGCCCGCACGCAATAGCGGACGGCCTTCGGTGATCCCGCCCGCGCATAGTGGTGGGCAAGGGCGGCGACGTCACCGGTGCCCTCCAGAGCGGCGGCGATCCGGGCGTGCATCCTGGTGGCCCGCAACCTGCTGACGTCGGCGACCAGGGTGTCCCTGACCAGCGCGTGAACGAACCGGACGCGCCCGGGCCCGGGCTCGTCGAGCAACCCGGCGATGACGCCCGCGTCCAGCGCGTCCAGCACGCCGTCCTCGTCGGAGTCGGCTGCCTGCATGAGCACGTCCACCGAGCTTTCCCTGCCGGCCACCGCCGCCAGCCGCAGGATGGACACGCTGCTCTCGGGGAGCCTTGCCAGCCGGCGCCGCAACACGTCCCGTACGCCCTCGGGGACCTCGGAAAGCGCGACCAGCGCGCCCTCGCCGCTCAGCAGCCGCGCACTCTCCCGCACATAGAACGGGTTGCCGCCGGTCCGTTCGGCGATCCCGGCCACGGTCGCGTCGTCGGCCTCGCACTCGGCGCGTACGAGCTCCCCGACGGCGTCGCCTTTCAGCCCGGGCAGGTCCAGCCGGAGGGGCGCGGTGCGGGCGAGGGACCCGAGCGCCTCGGTGAGGCGCTCGCTCTCGTCCGCGCGGTACGCCGCGACGACCAGGATCGGGGCCCGCGCGCCGACGCCGCCGCCGAGCAGTTCCAGTGTGGCGGCGTCCGCCCAGTGGAGGTCGTCGAGGACGATGGCGACCGGTCGGCGGGCGGCGGCCGCCGCGAGCCAGTTCCACATGGCCTGCCGCAGCCGGAACCGTCCGGCCACCGCGTCACCGTCCACCGGTGCGAAGTCGGAGAGCAGCGGCGCCAGGTCGTCCGCGAACTCACCCGGAGGAACGCTCACGGCCACCTTGCGCAGCGCCTCGACCCACGCCCACGCGGGCGGCGCGCTGTCCACCTCGGGACAGCGCCCGGTGGCCACGAGCCATCCTTCCTGTTCGAGTCGCGCGCAGAGGTGCTCCAGCAGCGTCGACTTGCCGAGCCCCGCCTCCCCGGTGACGAGCGCGACGCGCACCCCATCCGTGGCGGCCTCCCCGGCGGCTGCCACCAGCGCCGCAAGCTCGCCCTCCCGCCCCACGAACCTGGTCGCGCCGGGCCCGTTTTTCGGAGGCGCCGGCGCGGTTGCCTGGGGCCGGGGCGCGACTGCGGGGGGCGGAGGGGCTGCCGCACGGAGGACGTCCGTGCGCTGGGTGAGGATCGCCTCTTCCAGGGCCACCAGGTCCGGGCCGGGGTCGAGGCCCAGTTCGTCGGCGAGGGTGGTGCGGGCGCGGCGGAGCGCGGCCAGGGCGTCGGCCTGGCGGCCGCTGCTCCACAGCGCGAGGGCGTGCAGGCGCCAACCCTCCTCGCGCAGGGGATCGTCGCGGGTGAGGCCCTCCGCCTCGGGCACCACCGCCGCGGGGTCGCCGAGCCGCAGTCCCGCCGCGATGCGCAGTTCGCGGGCGGCCAGGCGCAACTCGTCCAGCCGGGCGATCTCGGCGGCGGCCCACGGCTCGTCGACGACCTCGGCGAACGCGGGTCCCCGCCACAGCGCCAACGCCTCGTCCAACCGGGCGCGGGCATCACGGGGATCAACGAGCGTACGGGCCTCGTCGAGCAGCTCCTCGAAGCGCCATGCGTCCACCGCCCCCGGTGGCAGCCGCAGCGCGTAGCCGGGCGATGCGCTTACCAGCAGGCGTGCCGGGGTTCGCGGCGGGCGGCCGGGTTCCAGCAGGCGGCGCAGGTTGGACACGTACGCCTGCAACGACGCCAGAGCGCGCGACGGCGGTTCGCCGCGCCACAGGTCCTCGACCATCCGGTCGACCGAGACGACCTGCCCGCGCGCAGCAACCAGCAGTGCCAGCACGCCGCGCTGCCGCGGCCCGCCGAGGGGAACGGGCTCACCGCCCGCCTCGGCCGCGAACGAGCCCAACACCCGGATCAAGACCATGACGTGGCACATCGTATGCGCGGCCGCTTCAAACGGTTCCAAGTCGACTCCAAGTGCCTTCCAAACCCCCGGAAGCAGTCTTGATCACGTCGAACTGATGAAGGGCAGGAACAGATGACCGTCAACACCCAGGACATGGAGATCGTCCACCGCGCCTTCCGCCGCGAGTCGCGACTGCTGATGGAACTCGTCGAGGCGGTCGCCCCGGGCGACACCGCTCGCGCCAAGGTGATCGCCGACCACTTCCGCGACTACCGGCTGGGACTGAAGAACCACCACGAGGGCGAGGACGAGCTGCTGTGGCCGCCGCTCCTCTCCCGGGTCGATCTGGAGGCGGACATCGTCCTGCGCATGGAGGCCCAGCACGAGCGCATCTCGGCCACCATGACCAGGCTGGACACCGTGGTCCCCGTGTGGGAGGCCACCGCCGGAGCCGCCGAGCGCGACACCCTCGTGGCGGTCCTCGCCGATCACCGGGCGGTTCTGCTCGAACACCTCGACGACGAGGAGACCACTCTTCTTCCGCTCGCGGCCAAGCACGTCACCGAAAAGGAATGGGCCTCCCTGGGCGAGCACCTGGTGGCCAACACGCCCAAGCTCACCCTGCTGACGCTCTTCGGCCTCGTCCTGGAGGACGCGAACCCGGCCGAGCGCGCCACGCTCCTGTCCGTCCTCCCCGCACCGGTACGCGGCATCTGGCACGTCATCGGCCGTCCCCGCCACACCCGCCACATGCGCCGCGTCCGCGCGGCCTGACCCTGCCCTCCCTCACACGAACGCGCCTCGCAAGGAGACGACAATGTCGCTGAAGAAGATCAACACCGTCCTGGCCGCCGCCGGCATCCTCTTCATCCTCTACATCGGGATGTCCTACGTCCTGACCCCCGAGACCACCGCTCCGGGCTTCGGCCTGCCGAGCTGGCCCTCCGGCGACGGTGGCGGTTTCCTGATCCTGAAGGGCATCCGCGACATCGTGTCCGGCCTGGTCCTGAGCGTCCTGCTGCTGACCGGTCACCGCCGCGCCCTGGGCTGGGTCCTGCTGGTCGAGGCCCTCACCCCGTTCGGCGACATGACCAACGTGCTCGCCCACGGCGGCTCCGCGACCGTCGCGTTCAGCGTCCACGGTCTGACCGCGGCGCTGGTCGTCGTCACCGGTCTACTGACCCTGCGCGAGACTCGCAGGGTCACCGCCGCCCCGGTCCCCGCCCTGCGTTAGCAGGGTCGCTACACCCGCGAGTGCCTCCAACTCCACGACCACCTCGTCGCCGAGGTGATCGTGGCGACCGAGTTCGTGGGCGGGAAGCTTGAGCTCGTGCTTATGCCATCGGATCTGCAGGACTGGGAGTCCTCTTTGGATTCGCTGTCCGCGGGGCGGAACATTCGGTGGCTGGACGATGGTCGTTCGCCGGAGATCGATGTGTCCGCGCCGGACTCGGACGGCTCCGTGAAGGTGACCGTCATCGACCGGCCTTCCTCGGGTGCGTCGGTCACCCTTGAGTTGCCTGTTCCTGACGGGTGGATCGACGACCACAGGGACCGGCTCAGGTCGGTTCGGGAGGCCTGGCCGAGTGAAGTGCTGGAGCCCTCGCCTGGCGTCTACGAATGGCGAGCCGGGTCCCCGCCTGCGCACTGATGCCGCACCGGAATTGTCGGTGGTGCCTGCGACGATGCGCCAAGCGTCGAACGGAGGTGGTGCGGTGGTTGTTCGTATGACGAGCGGTGACCTGCTCGAGTCGAAGGCGGATGCCCTGGTCAACGCGGTCAACACGGTGGGCGTCATGGGCAAGGGGATCGCACTGCAGTTCAAGCGGGCTTTCCCGGAGAATTTCCGGGAGTACGCGGTGGCGTGCGAGCAGGGGCAGGTAAGGCTCGGTGAGATGTTCGTGCACGCGACTGCCGCGGACGACAATCCCCGCTACGTCATCAACTTCCCGACCAAGAACCACTGGCGCTCGAAGTCTCGCCTTGCCGACATCCAGGCCGGGCTCGAAGACCTGCGCCGGGTTGTTCGGGAGCTCGGTCTTCGCTCGGTCGCGGTGCCACCGCTCGGCTGTGGAAACGGTGGTCTCGACTGGGATGTGGTCGGCCCCCTTGTCGAGCGGGAACTGGGGGGATTGGCGGGCGTCGAGGTGTTTGTTTACGTCCCGTGAAGCAACGCGTGGTCACGAGGCGGGTGTCTGCCGGAACGTGGCCCGATACGCGCTGGGGGTCAGCCCCACGCGACGCACCAGGTGCTGGCGCAGTGACTCGCTCGTGCCGATTCCGCTCAGGCGGGCGACCTGGTCCATCGGCAGGGTGGTCGTCTCCAGCAGTTCCCGTGCGCGGTCTATCCGTTGGTGCAGCAGCCATTGCAGCGGGCTGAGTCCCGTTTCCGAGTGGAACCGGCGGGTCAGGCTCCGGACGCTGATGTTCGCGTGTGCGGCGAGATCGGTGAGGGTCAGTTGCTCCTGGAGCCGTTGCCGGGCCCATTCCCGGGTGGCGGCCAGTGAGGTGCCGCGTTCCGGCGGCAGCGGCGACTCGATGAACTGGGCCTGGCCGCCGGGGCGTACCGGTGCGACGACCACGTACCGGGCGACGGTGTTCGCCACCGCGGCACCGTAGTCGGTCCTGACCATGTGCAGGCACAGGTCGATACCGGCGGCAAGCCCCGCCGAGGTCAGGATGTTCCCGTCCTGGACGTAGAGCACGTCGGGCTGGACGTTCACGGCGGGAAAACGGCGGGCCAGTTCGGCCGAGCGCGCCCAGTAGGTGGTGGCGTCCCTTCCGTCCAGCAAACCCGCCTCGGCGAGCACGAAAGCCCCCGTGCAGATCGCCGCGACCCGCTTGCCCGCCGCGGCGGCGAACCGGAGCGCGGTCAGGACCCGGACGTCGACCACCGCGGCACCGGTTCCGGTGACCATCACGGTGTCGGCGTCCTCCACCGCGTCGAGCCCGTGGCCGATCACGATGTCCATGCCGCCGGCGCCCGGGACCCTGCCGGGATCCGCCGTGCACAGCACCACCTCATAGCCCGGCGCGTCCTGAACCATCCCGACCACGCCGAACACGAGTTCGGGGATGGACAGGTCGAAGGTCGTGACGGGAGGTACCGCGATGACGGCGATCCGATGCATGGCCAGTTCCTTGGGGAATGTGGCATTCAGGCCACTACTGTAGCGCCGCGCTGCCGAGCACAGTGGATGGAGCGGTCCGGAGTGGGCCGCGAGTCCTCCGAAATCGTCTTGGGAGCAGCGGATGTCTTTGCAGGTAGTGGTCGGTGCCGGGGCGACGGGAGCGGCCACCGCGCGGCAGTTGGCCGACTCGGGGGAACGGGTCCGGCTGATCACCCGGAGCGGCAGCGGACCCGATCACCCGGGGATCGAACGCGTCGCCGCCGACGCGGCCGACGCGGAGCGGTTGGCCGCGCTGACCCAGGGGGCCGCCACCCTTTTCAACTGCGCCATGCCCGCCTACAACCTGTGGCCCACGGGCTGGCCGCCGCTGGCGGCCGCCCTGCTGACGGCCGCGGAACGCACCGGTGCGGACTACGTGATGCTGGGCAACGTCTACGGTTACGGGCCGGTCGACGGCCCCTTCACCGAGGAAATGCCGATGGCGCCGACCACCGTCAAGGGGCGGGTGCGCGCCAAGATGTGGCTGGATGCGCTGGACGCGCACCACGCGGGCCGGGTGCGGGTGACGGAAGTGCGCGCCAGCGACTTCTTCGGGCCGTCGGCGGCCTCGCTGTACACGCTGACCGTCGTGCCCGGAATCCTGGCCGGGTCACCGGCCCGGTACGCCGGTGACCCGGACGTGCCCCACAGCTGGACCTACCCCGGTGACGCCGCCCGTGCCCTGATCGCGGCGAGCCGGGACGACCGGGCGTGGGGACGCGGGTGGCATGTTCCCTCGACCAGCGAGGCTTCGGTGGCCGAGCTGAGCGCGAAACTGGCCGAGGCGGCCGGTGCGCCCACGGCCGAGGTGACGCGCTTGTCCGACGAAGAGTTCGACGCGTTCGCGCGTGCGGACGCGATCATGGCGGAGATCCGCGAGATGCGCTACCTGTTCGACCGGCCCGCGATCCTGGATTCGGCCGAGACCGAACGGATCCTCGGCCTGAAGGCAACCCCGCTGGACGACGTGGTGCGGGAACTGATCGACGACTCGGCGAAGTGAGGTCGGCCACATCGCTCGTGCGATGATTCCGGGGCCGGGCCCGAGTCGGTACGGGCGACCCTGATCGACAACACGGACGGTGGGATCGCCATGGAGATCAAGACGCACCTCTTCGCCAGCATCGACGGTTACCTCTCGACGCCGGAGGGATGGCCCGTTCAACTGGCGATGCCGACGTTCGACCCTCGCGGATCGCACGGGCTGCCGGAGTTCCTCGCCGGGTGCCGGGGCGCGGTGATGGGCCGGAACACCTTCCTCCCGGCGCTGGGGGCGCCGCAGTGGCCCTGGCCGGGGTTGCGGGTGTTCGTGCTGACCTCGACCCCGCTGCCCGAGGGTACGCCCGAGGACGTCGTCACCGCCTCCGATCCGGAGCGGTTGCTCGAACTGATGCGGGGGGCCGGGCTCGACGGCGACGTCCACCTCGTCGGCGGGCAGCGAACGCTCGACGCGTTCGTCGGGATCGGGGCGGTGGCGGAACTCGGGATCATCACCGTGCCGCGATTCATGGGCGGCGGCATGCGGCTGAGCATCGACGGCAGCGCGGTCCGGAGTTGGGAACTGCGGTCGACGCACCCGTTCCCGGACGGCTGCGTCAAGCACGTCTACACACCGGCCTGACCGCACCGCGGCGCGGCCCGCCTGTGATCATGCACCTATCGTTGTTGGTTTGCGGGGGAGGCGGGCATGGGCGGCCGGTACGGGGCAGTGGACGTGTACTACCCCGAGGCCGGGGGCGCCACGGCGGCGCTGGTGGTCGCCGCCGATCCCGCCTTCGCCGAGGTGGTCGGCACTCACGTGGTCACGCTGGCCGAGGTGGCGCCGTACCGGCCAGGTGCCTTCTACGAGCGGGAGCTGCCCGCGGTACGCGCCGTGCTGGCGGAGGCGGGGCCGCTCGATCTCCTGATCGTCGACGGCTACGTCGAACTCGACCCCGAGGGCAGGCCGGGGCTGGGGGCGCACGCGCACGCCGAGTTCGCGGTGCCGGTGATCGGCGTGGCGAAGAGCGCCTTCCATGGTGCCACGCACGCGATCGAGGTGCGCCGCGGCGGCGCGATGCGGCCGCTGTACGTCACGGCCGCCGGGATCGCGCCCGTCCAGGCGGCAGAACTGGTGCGGGGCATGGCGGGAGAGCACCGGATGCCGGACGCGCTCCGGTTGGTCGACCGGTTGTCGCGAACGGGAAAACACTCCCAATAACCAAGCATTGATTGTTTTATCGGTGTGACGCCGTGCCGCTTTATGTCGCGCCGGAACGTCTCTCGGAGGGTCCTGAAAGCGCTCTCAGAGAACGGGTGTGGGACCATGATCACGAAGCGTAGAAGTGCGGCTCTACCTGGGTAATTCACTCGATTAGGTGATCGTGCTGGTCAATGCGTATCTTCCCCCGGCTTAGCTCACAGCGTCCGATTGGCTTCCGCGGGTTGCGATAGCATCGCCGCGCGCCGAGGTTGCCAACGAGCGCCAACTTGCCGGGCGGCATCTGTTACTTGCTGTCCTCGCATACAGGAAGGGCCTATGTCCGATACGCCGTTAACCGCACCGCCCACGTCGCGGTGGGGCCACTCCCAGGGAGGCGCTCCCGCCGCACAGGACGTCGTCGAGCGTCTGCGATCCCGGCTCCTGCGCATCGCGCTGATTTCGGTGATCGCCGCGGCCGTCCTGGGGGTTGCGGGCGTGCTGACGATCGCCTTCGCGGCTTCGTGGGCCACGTTCTCCGCCGTCGCGGTCGTCGTCGGCTGTGTGCTGATCATCGTGATCGCCGCCGTCCAGGCCGCCGCCGCCACCCGCGAACTGGCCGAACCGGCATGGGCGGCCGCGCCGGTGCCCGCCGCCCCGGCCGCCGCCGCACCCGTGCCCGCCCCCGCGCCCGTGCCCGTGCCCGCGGTAACGGTGCCTGCCCGGTCCGAGCCCGCCGGGAACGAGCACGCATCCCTCGTCGACAACCCCGAGCAGCGCCGCGAGGTGTTCGGCAAGCTGGCCCGCCGCCTGCAGTCCCTGATCAACCGGGCGATCAAGAGGGTCGACACGCTGGAGCGCGAGATCGAGGACCCCGAACTGCTCCGCGGTCTCTACGAGATCGACCACCTCGCCACCCGCGTCCGTCGTCAGGCGGAAAACCTGGCCGTACTGGGCGGCGAGGCGCCGCAGCGCCGGTCGAACTCCCCGGTCAGCGCCTACGCGGTGCTGCGCTCCGCGGTCGCGGAAATCGAGCACTACAAGCAGATCAGCATCGTCGCGATCGAAGATGTCCACCTGCACGGGCATGCCGTCGCCGAGATCATCCACCTGCTCGCCGAACTGCTCGAGAACGCGACCACGTTCACCGCGCCGGACGCGGGCAAGGTCGTGGTGCGGGCGCAGAAGGTGACCGCGGGCCTGGCCGTCGAGGTGCAGGACCGCGGCCTCGGCATGACCACCGAGGACCTGCAGCGGATCAACCGCCTGCTGGACGGCACCACCCACATCGACATCGAGGAACTGCTGGAGGACGGCCGCATCGGCATGGCGGTGGTCAGGGAACTGGCACAGCGGCACGGCGCGCGCGTCCGCCTGCAGACCAACATCTTCGGCGGTATCGACGCCTTCGTCGTGCTTCCGCACCACCTGCTCGCCGAGCCGGTCAAGGAGAAGGAGCGGTCCGCGCCCGCGCCCGCGGTCGCGCAGACCACGGCCCCGGCCTTGGACACCACGCTCACCCCCGGTCAGCTCAGCCCGGTGCCCGCCGCCTCGCAGCCGTTGCCCACGCGCCGGCCGCGCCCGGCCGAATCGCGCCCCTCCCCGGTGCCGATCGAGCGACAGGTACCTGCCGTGCCCGAATACCCCACGGAATACCCCAGCGAATACCCCAGCGAATACCCCTCTGAATACCAGGCCGAATACCGCGCCGAATACCCCGCCGAGCGCGACTATCCGGCTGAGGCGCAGTCGGGGCCGTTGGCGAGCCAGGAGTTCGCGCCGCTGCCGAAGCGTGAAGCGGGCAGCGGTTTCGCCCAGTCCTCCGGACAGATCGAGGACGCGACCAGCTTCGGGCAGCTGGATCAGGACAACCCGCCGCCGCTGCCGCAGCGTCGAGGGCAGTCCCACCTCCGGCCGGAGCTGTACGAGCCGGTGGCGCCGACCCGGCCCATCCCGGGGCACAACACGAATCTGATGGCCGCTGTTCAGCGAGGTTTCGATCGCGGTCGCGAGGAACAGCAGAACAAGGCCGCGCAGTCTTCTCAACCGCAGCAGGGCACTACCCAAGGAGAGTCCGTTCCCCATGGCCGATGATCTGACCTGGTTGCTGAGCCGGCTGGCCGAGGCAGTCCCCCACACGCGCAGCGCGCTCCTGCTCTCGTCGGACGGCATCGCGAAGTTCTGGCATGGTTTGGACACCGACGGCGCCGACACGCTCGCGGCGTTGTCCAGCGGGCTCTGCTCGCTGGCGCAACAGGTGGGCACCAGGTTCGGTGGCGGGGAAGGGGTCCGTCAGGTCGTCTCCGAACTCGGGGACGTGATCCTCTTCGTCACGGCCGCGAGCGAGGGCACCGTGCTCGCGGTACTGGCCGATCGTGAGGTCGACGCGGGAATACTGAGCTACGAAATGGGCAAGTTGTGCACGCAGGTGCCCGCGTACCTGGCCACCCCGGCCCGCCAGGCCCTGGCTGAACCGACCAACGGGTACCGATGAGCATGACCGGTCCCGACGGCCATCCAGAGTCCGAATTGGACGGTGACTTCGGCGTCCGCCCCTATACCGTGACCAACGGGCGGACCAAGCCCAGCACTCCGCTGGACCTCGTGTCCCTTGTGCGTGCGACGGGGAAGAGTAAGGTGCCTCCCGAACGACTGGGGCTGGAGCACGCGCAGGCGCTGCAACTGTGTGCCGCCACCACCTCGGTCGCCGAGGTCGCGGCGCACCTGCGGCAGCCGGTGGTGGTCACCAAGGTGCTCCTGTCCGATCTCATCGAATCGGGAGCCGTCACCGCCCGGTTCCCGACCTTCGACTCCACCGACCCGTCACGACTGGAAGCGCTGCTCGATGGTCTCCGACGCCTTTGACCCCTATCCGACCCAGTTCAAACTCCTGATAGCCGGTGGTTTCGGCGTCGGCAAGACCACCTTCGTCGGTGCGGTCAGCGAGATCGAACCCCTGGTCACCGAGGAAACCCTGACCGCCGCGAGCATCGGCACCGACAGCCTCGAAGGCATCGAGCAGAAGGTGACCACGACCGTCGCGATGGACTTCGGGCGCATCACCTTCACCAGCCAGAACATGGTGCTGTACCTGTTCGGTACGCCGGGCCAGCAGCGTTTCTGGTTCATGTGGGACGAATTGTCCCGAGGGGCGCTCGGTGCCGTCGTGCTCGCCGACACGCGGCGCCTTCAGGACTGCTTCGCCTCGATCGAATTCTTCGAACGGCGCGGGATCCGGTTCCTCGTCGCGATCAACCAGTTCGACAACGCCTACCGGTACCGGGACGGGGACCTGAGGGCGGCGCTCGACCTCAAACCCCATGTGCCGCTTCTGCACTGCGATGCGCGCGATCACCGTTCGGCCCGGAACGTGCTGATCACCCTGGTCGAGCACATCGTCGAGGCGGCTCGCGGCCGGCAGGCCGACCACGTGAACAACTCCCACATGATACGGAGCTAGCGATGACCTTCGAAATAGACGACCGCCTGCTCACCGCGCCCCACGATCCCGAGGTGGGGCAGCGGATGGCGCGGCTGCGCGCGCTCGGGCTGGGTGACCGCCCCGACGCGCAGTTCGACGAGTTCGCCGCCCGGCTGGCGAGGATCACCGGCGCGCCCTACGCGATGGTCAACTTCATCGGCGACCGCGAGCAGTACTTCGCCGGTCTTTACACCCCGTCGAACGGGGCCGCAGGTGCCACGCTCGAGGCGATCCAGGCTTCCGCGCACAACGATCCGGGCCGTGAGATGGATCTGGACCACGGTTTCTGCCCGCACGTGGTGGTGCGGCGCAAGGCACTGGTGCTGGACGACGTGTGCGAGTACCCGCGGTTCGCGGGCAACCCGGTCGTCGACAAGATCGGTATCAGGTCCTACCTGGGGGCCCCGTTGATCGATGATCGAACGGGCACCGCACTCGGCACGGTCTGCGTGGTCGCCACCGAGCCGCGCCCGTGGGGCCGCCAGGGTCTGGAGACCATCAAGGCTATGGCCGGTGAGCTAATGCAACTGATTCACGAGCGAGAGGATCAAGCACCGTCCCCAGGGCAGCGCTACTACGCCTGAGCTGCTCGGAAAACCGCTGAGACCACTGGCCCTTGGCCCTGCCAAGGGCGGTCTCGGCCAACCGCAGCCGCTGGATGTCCGAGGTGCCCGCGGGCGCGTAGATGTGGTGCGCGTCGCGCACGTAGCGCTCGATCTGGTGGCTCGCGGAAAGCCCGCACGCGGCGTAGATCTCCATCGCCGTGCGGGCGGAGTCCAGCGACAGTTCGACGTTGACCAGCTTCGCGTTGATGAGTTCCGCATCGCAGGACAGGCCCTCGTCCAGCATGTGGGAAGCGTTGTAGGCGAGCACGCGCGCGGTCATCAGCTGGGACTGCATCTGCCCGAGTTTCTGCTTGACCGTGTCGAGGTCGCTCAGGGTCTTGCCGTAGCGCTGCTGGGTGGCTGCGAAGTTCACCGTCTCCTCGACGATCGCCTGGTGGATGCCCAGTGATACCGCGGCGAGGTTGAGCCTGCCGTAGAGGACGCTGGAGGAGTAGGCCACGGCCAGCCCGTCGCCTTCGGCGCCGAGCAGGTTCTCCGCGGGTACCCGGCAGTCCTCGAAAATGAGCTCCCCGAAGCTGAAGCCGTGCAGCCCCATGGTTTTTTCCTGTGGGGCGAGGGAAAATCCGGGGCTGGTCGATTCGACCAGCAAGGCGGACAGTCCCTTCGAGCCGGGCCCGGTGCGGACCACCACGCCGTGCAGGTCGCCGACGTGGCTGTTGCCGACGAAGACCTTGCGGCCGTTGAGAATGTAGTCCTCGCCGTCGCGGACGGCGGTGGTGTTCATGCCGAGCACGTGCCCACCGGATTCCGGTTCGGTCACCGCGATGGTGGGCAGGCAGCGTCCTTCCGCGACAGCGGGCAGCCACCGGTTCTTCTGGCGTTCGTTACCGAAGTGCAGGATCTTGGCCACCCCGAGCTGGGAGGCCTGGACCATGGCACCCATCGCGCCGCAGACCCTGGCCAGCTCTTCGATGATGATCGTCTTGGCCAGGTGGCCGAGTCCCATGCCGCCGTACTCGGTACCGACCGTAACGCCGATCCAGCCCTGTTCGGCGATCAGCCGTGACAGTTCGTGGTGGACGGTGCGGGATTCTTCCAGCTCCGGAATGCGGGGCCGGACCTCCTTCTCGGCGAAGGTCCGCACTTCGGTTCGCAGGCGATCATGCGATTTGGTCGTGAAGTAGCTGGATATATCGGGTGCCAAGTCCACCTGTGCTCCCAGATCGCTTCCGTTGCCGCCCATGGCGGAACCGGATCACTGTGCAATTCCAGTGGCCGAGCCTCCCAGAACGGTCGGCGCCCGGGGTACCGCCTATTTGGTGATCTTCGTGCGGTCTTGTTTGGTCCGTTGGCACCATTCATCACCGGCAGTGAGCACAACTACCGGTCGCATCCGAACGCGACTGTCCGCGATGTGAAACGTGTGGATCACGATCGCGTGAACCGGACGTTGCGGCGCCGTGTTCCTTGTCACCTCTGGCCATTCGGGACGCGAGCCTGCTAATCTGTGTCGCGACATACATGTCACGACACAGATTGGATGGATCATGGCTCGTTCTCGTGCCGCGGTGGTGCGGCGGTTCGGTGGCCCGGAGGCTCTGGAGATCACAGAGGTAGAGCCGCCCCGCCCCGGGCCAGGGCAGGTCGCGGTGCGGGTGCGCGCCATCGGGGTGGGGTTCACCGATCTCATGGCCCGTTCCGGCGACTACCTGCTCCAGCGCCGGCTCCCCTTCACGCCGGGGTACGAACTGGTCGGCGAACTGGACGACGGCCGTCCGGTGGCGATGTCGCTGCCGAAGATGGGCGCCTACCGCGACCACGTGGTCGTGCCGTCCTGGCTGCCCGTGCCGCTGCCCGACGGGCTGGATCCGGTGGCCGCGGCCACGATTCCCCTCGATTACCTGACGGCGTTGAGTTTGCTGGAGAAGCATGCCCGCGTCGAAACCGGTGATGCCGTGTTCATTCAGGGCGCAGGCGGCGGTGTTGGTGCGGCATTGAGTCGGCTCGGCAGGCTCAAAGGACTCAAAATGTACGGCACGGCGTCCAGTCCGGACCGGTTATCAGCGAACGGTGTTCGGTTTATCGACTACCGGTCTCAGGATTTCGAAACGGTACTCGCGGAAGAGGAACCGGGCGGCGTGCGGGCGGTTTTCGACCACCTCGGCGGCGCCATGGTCCGGAAGGGATACCGTGCCCTCGCACCCGGCGGGGTACTGGTCAGCTACGCGTTCTCCGGGCGTCCCGGTCACATGGTGGCCGACACCGTGAAGGGGGCGATCGGGGTGGGCCTTCGGGGCTTGCTGCCGGGAAAGCGCACCGCGCTCTGTATGGTGCCGAGGGAAGTGAAGTCCGACCACGCCTGGTACCGGGACAGCCTGCGACGGTTGCTCGACATGGCGGCCGAAGGGACGATCCGCGCGGAAGCGGGTGCGGTGTTCCCGCTGGCCGAGGCGGCCGAGGTGCACCGCGCACTTCAGCACCGGGAGATCACCGGCAAGGTCGTGCTCACCACGGAATGAGGGCGCGTGAAGCAAGTCGAGGAACTCCGCTACCTGATCCTGGCCGTGCAGCGCGAAGGCAACCGCCTGCTCGCGGCCAGGTTGCGTCCGCTGGGACTCACCCCGGCGCAGGCCGAGGCGCTCGGCCTGCTCGCCGCACGGGAACCGCTGAGCCTCACCGGTCTCGGCGAACTGCTGGTCTGCGAATCGGGCACCAATCCGAGCCGGATCGTCGATCGCCTGGTCGGCGCCGGGCTGGTCACCAGGGAAATCGATCCCGGCGACCGGCGTCACGTCCTGCTGCGACTCACTCCCGAGGGACGGGCACTGGCGCGCAAGGTCGCGGCGGTGGAGGACAAGCTCCACGAGACGTTGAAGAAACTCGCCGGTGACCGTCCGCTCGCCCCCGCGCTTGATCTGCTGCGCGCGCTCGCGGAGCACTTCCCCGCCGGTCAGGCTCTCGCCCGCCGAAAGGACTGAACCCACCGGAGGAGTACCTCGTCCAGGTCTATTGAGGACAGTCGCGCCGGGGGGGTTGCGCGACTGTCCTCGGAGGACGCCCGTTTCACGCCCACAGCTCGCGCGCGGGCAGAGGGCGGCCGAGGTAGTAGCCCTGGGCCTGGTCGCAGCCGAGCTCGCGGAGCAGTTCGAGCTGCTCGCCGTTCTCCACGCCTTCGGCCACCACGGTCAGTTCCACCGCGTGGGCCATGGCGATGATGCTGGTGACGATCGCCTCCGCGTCCCGCGACCGGCCGAGCCCGTTGACGAACGAACGGTCGATCTTGAGCGTGTCCAGGGTGAGGCGCTGCAACTGGGCCAGCGACGAGTAGCCGGTGCCGAAGTCGTCGATGGCGAGCCGCACGCCGAGCTCCCGCAGCGCGGTCAGTGTCTCGCTGGCGAGCACGAAGTCCCGCATCAGCGCGCTTTCGGTGATTTCCAGGCACAGTGCGGAGGGCGGCAGGCCCGCGGCGGCGAGCGCGTGCTCCACGGCGGTCACCAGCGCCGGGTCGTCGAGCTGACGCGTGGAAAGGTTGATCTTGAGGTCCACTTCGGTGCCCCGCTCGCGCCGGATCCCCAGTTCCCGCGTGGTTTCGCGGAGCATGTGCGCGCCCAGCAGGTTGATCAGGTCGCTCTCCTCGGCGAGCGGGATGAACTCCGTCGGCGAGACGGGGCCGTGGATCGGGTGGTTCCAGCGCAGCAGCGCTTCCACCGCGACGACCCGGTCCGTCGACAGGTCGACCACCGGCTGGTAGGCGGTCCAGAGCCGGCCGTGGCGCACCGCGTCACGCAGGTCCTGCTCCAGCCGGAGCCTGCGCTGCATCCGCCGCCGCAGGCCCACGTCGAAGAACTCGTAGCGGCTGCGGCCCCGGGTCTTGGCCTGGTACATCGCCACGTCCGCGTCGCGCAGCAGTTCCTCGGCGGTGCGCCGGTCCTCGGGACCGGCCAGCACGATGCCGATGCTCGCGTCCACGTGCAACCGCCTCGAGTCCACCCAGATCGGCTGGGTCAGCGAGTCGCGCAGGTGCTCGGTCAGCGCCCGCGTCGCGGCCTCGCCGTCGATACCGTGGGCGATGACCACGAACTCGTCGCCGCCGAGCCTGCCCACCACGTCGGTGGACCGCACGGTCCGGCGCAACCGCTCACCGGCGATCTTGAGCACCCGGTCGCCCACCGAGTGGCCGAGTGAATCGTTGATGACCTTGAACTTGTCCAGGTCGATGAACAGCACCGCGGTGGGAGCGTGCTCACGGGGGCGCAGCATGGCGCCGAGCTTGTCGAGCACCAGCGCGCGGTTGGCCAGTCCGGTGAGGGGGTCGTGGGTGGCCTCGTGCGCGAGCCGTTCCCCGATGGCCCGCCGTTCCGTGATGTCGGCGAAGGACATCACGAAGGAGCTGAAGTCGCAGTCGTCCGGCGTCATCGCACGGCACGACACCGACAGCCACACGTCGCGTCCGTCGGGCCGGGGCACGCGCAGCACCCGGCCCTGCAGTGCCTTGCCGCCGCGTCGCACCACCGCGGAGGGGAACTCGTCGGGCGACAGGCGGTTGCCGCGCTCGTCGTACACCGGCCACTCCCGCGGTGACGAGCGGAGCAGGTCCGCTTCGGGCAGGCCGAGGATGCGTTCGGCGGCGGGATTGGCCGACAGCAGCCGCCCGGAGGGCCCGATCACCAGCACGCCCTCGTCCAGGGAAGCGACCACCGTCCGGTACTGCTGCTCGGCCCGGCGGCGCGCGGTTTCGTCGGCGCAGACGAGCACGTAGCCGCCGTTCATTTCGGCCGCCGAAACCCGCATGACGAGCGCGCTGCCGTCGGCCGCCCGGTGCGTCTGCTGGCCGACCCCGCCGCCCGCGACCACGGCGGCGGGATCGAGCGCGGCGCCGACGAGTTCGGAGACCGGGCAGCCCAGCGCCTTGGCCGATGGCAGCCCGTAGATGTCTTCGGCCGCCGGGTTCCAGCTGGTCACCTGGCCCTCGGCGTCGGTTGCGATGATCGCGTCGCTGACGTGCTCCACGAGGGCGGCCTGGTACCGCAGCGCCGCTTCGGCGGCTCGCTGGGCGCTCACGTCCCGCATGATCACCTGGTAGGCCGGGTGGCCCGCCCAGGTGGTGCGGACCGAGACGACCTCCATCGGGAAGCGTGTCCCGTCGGAACGGACGAAGAACGCCTCGGCGGGATAAGTGGTCGCGCCGGGTTCGGTGAGCTGCCGGAGCCGCTCGGCCATGTCCGGCACGGATTCGACGGCCACGAAATCGGTGACCGGCCTGCCGAGCAGTTCGGCGGGTGAGCCGGCACCGGCGAACCGGGCCGCGGCGGGGTTGGCGTAGGTGACCAGGCCGTCCTGGTGCACCGCGATGGCGTCCGGGCTGAGTTCGACCAGCAGGCGGTACCGGTCGGCCAGGTCGGCCAGTTCGCGCCGGTCCTCGTGGCGGTCGGTGACGTTGTTGGCGATGCCGAGCAGATGCCCGTCGAAGTTGCGGGCGCGGAACCGCAGCCACAGGGCCCGCCCGTCGGGGGCTTCGTAGGGCTGTTCGAGTTCGAGGTCCTGCCACAGCGACGCGGTGCGTGCGGCGATGACGAGGGGCTCGACCAGTTCGGCCAGGCGGGATCTGACCTCGGCCTCCCCGGCTCCTTCGATGCCCAGCAGCCGGTCGAGCCCCGGCCGCCAGCTCAGGCGGTCCGTGGCGAAGTCCAGCGACCAGACGACGGCCCGCTCGGCCGACAGGGCGAGGTCGACCACCTGCTCGTGATCCACCGAGACCGGGCTGGGGCGATCCGAGCGGTTGGCGTTTGCCTCCATCATCCGTCCGATCCGCCGAGTGAGTTCTGTGCAGACAATACTCCTTTCGGAGTACCCCGCTAGAGCGAAAGAACCCTTCCTGCCGTTACCCCGCGGACCTCGCGCAAGGCGGTAACCCGCTGGTCGTTGGCCCTATAGGTCCATTCCATTCCGGATGGATCGTAGAGGGAGCGACAAGGAGGGGCGAGTGTTATGGGCTCGCGAGAAATAGGCATCTGCGGAATCGGGGCCGTCACCGGCTACGGCTGGGGCCGGGAACCGTTTTGGGAAGGACTCGCCTCGGGCAAGCCCGCGGCCGTGCTGACCGGGGGCTACGGGCTGCACCGCGATGAATCGGCGTGGGTGGCCAGGGTGCCCGACGGCGGAGACCCCGCCGACGGTCCGAGCAGGTTTTCCCGCGCGATGCGGGCCGCGGCCCGGGAGGCCATCGCCGACGCCGGTGAGCGGGGCTGGGCTCCCGGTGGGCGCGTTGGCCTGCTGCACGCGGTCGTCCTGGGCGAGGTGGACCTCTGGCGCGAGTTCTACCTGACGCGGGAGACCGATCTGAAGCCGCGCGAGTACCTCGCGCTGATGCCCTCGACCCCGATGTCGACGTTGATGCAGGAGTACGGATTCCACGGTCCGGCGATGAACGTCTCGGCGATGTGTGCTTCCGGCAACGCGGGCCTGCTCACCGCGAAGGCCTGGCTCGACGCCGGGATCGTCGACGACGTCGTGTTCGTCGCGACCGACCTGTCGGCGACCCCGGAAAACGTGCTGCACTTCGCCCGGCTCGGGGTGGCCGTGGTGGACGACGAACCGCTGGAGGTGTGCCGTCCGTTCCAGGAGGGCAGCCGCGGCTTCCCCGCTGGGGAGGCGTCGGTGGCGTTCGTGCTGTCGAGGAATGCGACGAGTCCCTACGCCTTCACGCTCGGCGGTGCGATGTCGCACGACGCACACCACGTGACCTCCGTCGACCCCGGCCTGGACCAGGTGCGCGGCTGCTTCCAGGACGCGCTGGCCAACGCGAAGGTGCCCGCGTCGGCGGTCCGGTTCCTCAACGCCCACGGTCCGGGCACGGCGCAGTGCGACCGCGCCGAGGCGGCCATGCTCGAGGAGTTCTTTCCGCCGGAAACCGGGATCTACTCGGTCAAACCGCTCGTCGGGCACTGTCAGGGCGCCGCTTCGGCGGTCGAACTCGCGGTGGCCGCGCTGGGCTACGACCGGGGTTGTCTCCCGGCGCCTCCGGCGGTGGCCGCCGGGCACCCGCAACTGCTCAGCGGCCACACGCCGGTCGGCGGCGGGCTGACCGTCAAGTCCTCGCTCGGGATGGGCGGCCACAACTCGGTCGTCGTCCTCGCACCCCCCGCGTGAGGCAGCCTTGCCGTGAAGGACCTCACAGCCGGACCGCGGTGTGACGAGGTCCTCCACGGCGGGTCGGCGCGCCACACAGCGGCTTCAAGTCCGGCCGTGATGATGCTCCTGTGCGAAAACAGGGGGACGCGAGCCGCGTCCGCAGGTGGTTGTTCGAAGACGAACACAAACGGGCCGCGCAGCTCAGCGGGAACGCCCGTGAGCAGGTCAAGGCGCACGACCACCCGTGGTGGAAGGTCATGTGCCTGACCGGCGTCGACTATTTCTCCACATTGGGGTACCAACCGGGCATCGCGGCACTCGCCGCCGGTCTGCTGTCCCCGCTCGCCACGGTCGTCCTGATCGTGCTGACGCTGCTGGGGGCCCTGCCGATCTACCGGAGAGTGGCCGCGGAGAGCCCGCACGGCCAGGGTTCGCTGGCCATGCTGGAGAAGCTGCTGTCGAAGTGGAAGGGCAAGCTGCTCATCCTCGCGCTGCTCGGCTTCGCCGCGACGGACTTCGTCATCACCATCACCCTGTCCGCGGCCGACGCGGCCGCGCACGCGGTGGAAAACCCGTACCTGCCGGGCTTCCTCCACGGCGAGAACATGCTCATCACGCTGGTGCTGATCGCGTTGCTGGGTGCGGTGTTCCTCAAGGGGTTCGCCGAGGCGATCGGGATGGCGGTCGCGCTGGTCGGCGTCTACCTCGCGCTGAACCTCGTGGTGGTGGCCACCGCGCTGGTGCACGTGGCCCACAGCGCGCACCTGGTCGTGGACTGGCAGAACCTGCTGGTGCGGCAGCACGGCAGCATCTGGGCGATGGTCGGCGTCTCGCTGCTCGTGTTCCCGAAGCTGGCCCTCGGCCTGTCCGGCTTCGAAACGGGTGTTTCGGTCATGCCGCTGGTGCGGGGCGGCGACGGTGATGCCGCCGCGGACGGCCGCGTCCGCAACACCCGGCGCCTGCTCACCATCGCCGCGCTGATCATGAGCGTCTTCCTCATCACCAGCAGCTTCGCCACCACCGTGCTCATCCCGCAGGAGGAGTTCCAGCCGGGCGGGCAGGCGAGCGGGCGGGCGCTGGCCTATCTCGCGCACGCCTACCTCGGCGGCGCCTTCGGCACGGTCTACGACCTCAGCACGATCGCGATCCTGTGGTTCGCCGGTGCTTCGGCCATGGCGGGACTGCTCAACCTGGTGCCGCGGTACCTGCCCCGCTACGGCATGGCGCCGAACTGGGCGGGAGCCACCCGGCCGCTGGTGATCGTGATCTCGGTGATCGCCTTCGTCATCACCTGGATCTTCGACGCGAGTGTCGACGCGCAGGGCGGGGCCTACGCGACCGGCGTACTGGTGCTGATCTCCTCGGCGGCCCTGGCGGTGACGTTGTCCGCGGTGAAACGGCGGCAGCGGATCGCCGCGGTCGCGTACTCGCTCATCACGGTCGTGTTCGCCTACACCACGGTCGCCAACATCGTGGAGCGGCCGGACGGCGTGAAGATCGCCGCGTTCTTCATCGCGGCGATCATCGGCACCTCACTCGTCTCGCGCGCCACCCGCTCGCTGGAACTGCGGGTCGAGCGGGTCGAATTCGACACCGCCGCGCGCCGCATTCTGGACAAGTCCGTCCGCAGCGGGCAGATCCGGCTCATCGCGAACGAACCGCACGGCAGGACCGAGGCGGAATACCGGGAAAAGGAGCAGGAGGCCAGGGAGAACAGCCACCTGCCCCAGGATTCGGCACCGGTTTTCGTCGAGGTCACCATCACCGACGCCTCGGACTTCCAATCGACGCTCCACGTGCACGGCGAAAAACGGCACGGCTACCGCATCCTGCGCGTGAAGAGCCCGTCGATCGCCAACGCCATCGCGGCGATCCTGCTGCAGATCCGCGACGAGACCGGCATCCGGCCGCACGTCTACTTCGCCTGGACCGAGGGGAACCCGTTCAAGTTCCTGCTGCGGTACCTGTTCTCCGGCGACGGGGACGTACCGCCGGTGACCCGCGAGGTACTGCGCCGGGCCGAGCCGGAACCCGCACTCAGACCATTGGTCCACGTCGGGTAGTCGCGGCAGTGCCGGCCGTCAGGTCGCGCAGGTGCGCTGCCACCCACTTCGGCCCCCGGCCGACGGCCAGCAACGCGGCCAGCAGTACCCGCACCTGCGCCGCACGCAGCAGACCGGTCGGGATCGCGCCCGCCGCGACCAGGTCCGCGCCGCCGCCCCCGCCGTACCGGGCGGTGATCGGGCCGCGGGGCACCCGACTGGTCAACGCGACCACCACACCGGCCGCGGTCAACCGGGCGACCTCGGCACACACCTCGGCACTGGCATTGCCGGCACCGACGGCGTCCAGCACCACGCCACTCGCCCCGGCCGCGACCACCGCCCGCAGCGCGGTCAGGTCCGAGCCCGGGTAGTACGGCACGATGTCCACCCTGACCGAACCCAGATCGGCCCGGTCCAGGTCGACCACGCCCGTCCACCTGCCCACCGGATCCGGCCACGTCACCGCATCCATCCCGAACCGGTCGGGCGAGAAGAACGCATCCAGGGCAACGGTGTCCACCTTCCGGGTGCCCGCCGCCGGGTGGACGGTGCCGTGGAACACGATCAGCGCGCCCCGGCCCCGGGCCCGGCCGTCGGCCGCCACGCTGATCGCGTTCGCCAGGTTCGCCGGACCATCCGGGGCAGGCTCGTCCATGGTCCGCTGTGCCCCGGTGAACACCACCGGTCGGGCATCGCGGTGGCACAACTCGGCGAGGAACGCGGTCTCCTCCATGGTGTCCGTGCCATGGGTGACCACCACCCCGCGCACGGCCGGATCCGAAAGACTGTCCCGCACCGCGCGCACGATCCCGTGCATGTCCACCAGGTTCAGCAGAAAGCTGTTGCGGCACAACAAATCTCGCACTACGACCGGAACCTGGGGCGGCCGCGGCAACGTGCCGAGCAGTGCCGCGCCACGGAGTGTGGCCACCGGGGCCGCGTCGCCGTCCGGCCGAGACGCGATGGTGCCGCCGGTACTGAGCACCACGATCACGGTTCCGGCACCTCGATCCGGCGCGGCGCGAGGCGGAGTCCTGCCACGTGGTCGGCGATCTCCGCCATGGTGGTCAGCCAGACCCCCTCGGTCGCCGTCATGGTGTCGATCAGGCCCGCCAGCGCCCGCGCCCGACTCGGACGGCCGCTCAGGAACGGATGGCAGGTGAGCACGAAACACCCGCCTTCCTCGTGCATGGCCGTGAACTCGTCGGTCCACATTTCCCGCACCTTGCCCGGGCTCTCGATGACCCCGCTGCCGGTGATGCCGGGCAGGTAGGCGTACTGCTCCCAGTCGTCCAGCCCCCAGTGCACCGGGACCTCCACCAGGCCGGGAGTGAGCGGATAGGGCACGTCCGCGTCCATCAGGCTGCTGTCGTAACGGAATCCGCGCTCGGCCAGCAGCCCGGGCGTGTGGTAGTTCAGCTCCCACAGCGGGGCCCGGTAGCCGGCAGGCCGGGCCAGCCCGATCCGGTCGAACGCCGCCAGCCCCCGGTCGATGATCGCCGCCTCCTCTTCCGCCGACCGGCCGAGCATGGACTCGTGCCGGTAGCCGTGATGAGCGATCTCGTGCCCGGCGTCGGCGATGGCGTGTACCACGGACGGATAGCGTTCCGCCGTGTAACCCGGCACGAAGAACGTGGCTCGCACGGACCGTGCGGCCAGGATGCGCAGCAGCCGGGGCACCCCGACCAGCGGGCCGTACGCCTGGTGGCTCATCACCGACATTCGTCCCGCGCTCGCCGGATCCATGGACAGCACGGCGGCCTCCGCGTCCAGATCGAACGTGAGCACCGCGGCGGACCGGAACTTTCCCGGCCAGGCGACGGGTTGCGCCGGGGTGACCGCATCGGATGGTCGGCTCATCGCGGGCTCCTCACCGGAAACAGCGTGTGCAGCAGAAGGTAGCTCAGGCCGGCGACCAGCGATCCGGCCAACCAGGACAGGTCCAGTCCGCCTGCCGCGGTGGCGAACGGCCCCTGCAGCCAGCGGGGGATGCCGTACTCGAAACTCCAGGTGGCCGCCGCGCCGAGCAGGAACGCGATCACCGCCGGCCAGGACACTGCCGCCAGGCGGCCCCGGTCGAACAGGGCGGCCACGTCGACGCGCTGTCGCCGGATGCCGTAGAAGTGGATCAGCATGATGGTCGCCCACGGTGCCACCCAGGTCACCAGGCCGGACAGCCAGCCGTCCAGGGACTCGGCGAACCCGTTGCGCGCGATGAGAAAACAGGTGAAGGCCAGCGCGAACACGCCGACCGCGACGCTCAGCACCCGCCGGTCGACTCGCCAGCCCAGGGTCTGCGCGCACAGTCCGCACGAGTAGATGTTGAGGATGTTGGTGGCGATCGGCCCGTGGATCACCAGCAGAATGACCGGTACCGCGAGCCCGCCGAACGCCTGCACCACCAACTGTCCCGGGTCGACGGCCTGGGACACGGTGGCCAGGGTGGCGCCCAGGACGCCCAGCCACACGGTGGGGAGGAACTGGCCGAGCACGCTGGCGGCGTACAGCCGCCGCGGTGGCACGGTGCGCGGCACGAACCGGGAGTAGTCGGCGGCGTAGGCGAACCAGGTGATGCCCCAGCCGATGCCGATCGCGGTCATCAGGCTGCTCAGCGCGCTCCAGAGTGCGGCGCCGTGCAGTCCGCCGCCTTGGTAGCCCCAGTGCACGCCGGATCTGGTCCAGGCCACGGCGGTCATCGCGGTCAGCACAAGCAGGGTGACCGGCACGGTCCACTTCTCGAACCGGGCGATGGCCCGGAAGCCGACCGCGGCCAGGCTGACCTGGATGAGCATGATCAAGGCCGCCAGCCCGATCTTCATGCCGAATCCGCTGGGCAACCCGAGCCGCGCACACAGCGAGACCACCAGATCGAGGATGATCCAGGTGTTGATCGCGCACCAGCCGACCGCGAGCACGCCCTGCAGTGCGGCGGGCAGGAACGCGCCGACCCGGCCGAATGCGCTGCGGGACAGCACCATCTGGCTGACCGAGGTGCGCTGACCCATCAGCACGAAGAACCCGAAGATCAGCATGCCGGCGAGGTTTCCGGCGACCAGCACGCCAATGGTCTGGACCAGACTCAGGCCGAGATTGATGCCGAGGGCGCCGAGCACCCAGTTGATCGGCGCGATGTTGGCTCCCATCCAGATCCAGAACTGATGTGCGGCGCTGGATGTGCGCAGGTGGTCGGGGATCGGCGTGAGCGTGTGTTCGATGGAGTTGTCCGTCGGCTGCTCGTCGCGTTCGTCGCGGCGGTGGTCGAGTTGTGTCATGTGGACTCCCGGAGCTGAGGTCGACACAGCATGCGGTACGTTGTAATATCAGTCAAGCTCGCGTGCTCTATTAATCAATTCGATCGCTTCGTCGGAGGAGTGCCATGACTGTCAGTGTCACCAGCCGCCTCGTGCTGGGGTCGGCCGAACTCGGCCCGCACGAACTGGCCAACCGTGCCGTGGTGGCGCCGATGTCCCGGGTCAGCGCCGGGCCCGGCGGGGTGCCGACCCGCCAGATGGCGGACTACTACGCCTCGTTCGCGGCCGGTGGCTTCGGCCTGGTGCTCACCGAAGGCACCTATCCGGACGCCGCCTTCGGGCAGGCGTACCAGCGCCAGCCCGGGCTGGTCGACGACGGCCAGCAGCAGGGCTGGCAGCTGGTCACGGAAGCGGTGCATGCGCACGGGGCGGTCGTGATCGCGCAGCTGATGCATGCCGGTGCGCTGTCCCAGTACCTCACCGAAACCCTTGCTCCATCGGCGATCCAGCCGCTGGGCCGGAAGCTGTCCGCCTACGGCGGCGATGGCCCGTTTCCGCTGCCCAGCGCCATGACGGCGGCGCAGATCGACAGCGCGGTCAACGGGTTCGTCGACGCCGCCAAGCGCGCACACCGGGCGGGATTCGACGGGGTGGAGATCCACGCGGCCAACGGTTACCTGCTCGACCAGTTCATCACCCGCTACACCAACACCCGCACCGACGAGTACGGCGGCGACAGCGCCGGCCGGATCCGGCTGACCGGACGGGTGCTGGCCGCGATCCGGTCCGCACTGCCCGCCGAGTTCGTGGTCGGAGTGCGGTTGTCCCAGACGAAGGTCAACGACATGCGGTACCGGTGGTCGGGCAGGGCGGAGGCGGCGGTGTACTTCGCCGCGGTCGCCGAGGCCGGTGCGGACTTCATCCACATCGCCAGCGAGGGCCGGAACTGGCACGAGACCGCCATGCTGGACGCGGAAACCAGCGTTACCGCGCTGGCGCGGGCGGTGACCGGGCTGCCGGTGATCGCCAATGGCGGCATGCACCGGCCCGAACTGGCCGAGGAGCTGTTGCGCACCGGCCAGGCGGACCTGGTGTCGCTGGGCGGTGGCGCGCTGGCCAACCCGGACTGGCCGCACCGGCTGCGGGACGGCCGGCCGATCGAGGAGTTCGACCACCACGTGCTGAACCCGTCCGCCGACCTGGACAGCGTGCGCGCGGCCATGGCGGCCCGGTCATGACCACCGCGCCCGCACGGTCGCACGTACTGGCCGCAGGCACCGGTGCCGCCTACCACCTGCCCGCCGGTGCGACCGCGGTGATCGTGAACCGGCACGGCGCCCAGGTGGTCGACACCTGGGCGGTGGCCGCGGCCGATCCGGCCGAGCACCTGTCCATGACGCACACCAGGGGGGTGCTCAACCGGTTGTCGCCATCGGCCGGGGACACCCTGTACAGCAATCGGCGCCGTCCGATGCTGCGGCTGGACCGGGATACCAGTCCCGGCGTGCACGACACGCTCATTCCGGCCTGCGATCGCGAGCGCTACCGGCTGCTCGGCCACCAGGGGTTCCACCGCAACTGCCGGGACAACTTCGCCGCAGCGGTCGAGCCGTTCGGCCTGCCCGGCGAGGCGCCCGCACCGCTGAACCTGTTCATGAACATCCCGGTCGACTCGGACGGCGGGCTCAGTTACCAGCCCTCCGTGGCCCGGCCCGGTGACCTGGTTGAGCTGGTGGCGTTGGTGGAACTGTATTTGGTGCTGTCGGCCTGCCCTCAGGACCTGGTCCCGATCAACGGCAGCCGCCTCAACCCGGCCGACGTCGATATCCTGCTGCGAAACCCCGCCTGACCTGCTTTGGGAGACATCGTGACCACGCCTGCGGATCCTGACCTGATCGGGCCGCGCCTGCGCACCATCCGCATGGCCAAAGGTATTTCCGCCCGGGACCTCGCGGAGCGCGCCGGGGTGGCGCCCGCGTACATCAGCAGGCTGGAGACGGGCAAGATCAGCCCGACCGTGGCCAGCCTGAGCCGGGTGATGCAGGCGATGGGCGAATCGGTCGGCGCCCTGTTCGGCCAGGACACGGCCGGGGACAGTCCGGTGGTGCGCCGAGCCGACCGGCAACTGGTGCGCAGCCACGGAGTGGAGGACTACCGGCTCACCCCGGCCTCGGCCGACCGCCTCGAGGTGCTGGAGACCGTTGTCGCGCCGGGGCGGGGCAGCGGGGACAGCCCCTACACCCACCCCGGCGACCAGGAATGCGTGCTGGTGCTGGCCGGGTCGCTCACCATCTGGCTGGCCGAACAGGAGTACGTGCTCGACGCCGGTGACACGATCACGTTCACCTGCCGCACCCCGCACCGCTGGTCCAACGTGGGCAGCGTGCCGACCAGGGCACTCTGGATCATCACCCCGGCGACGTACTGATCGGAGTGGGTCTTGCGCGCGGCGGCACCACCGGGACTTGCGTGAGCGGGACCGCCTCGCGAGGATCGTGCCATGACCCCGCGCATGAGCCCGCCGTTCCGTGCCGACCACGTAGGCAGTCTGCTGCGCCCCGCGGCCCTTCACCGTGCCCGCGAACGGTTCGCGAGGGGGGAGATCGGTGCGGACGAACTGGGGGCGGCCGAGGACGAGGCGATCCGCGGCGCCGTCGAGATGCAGCGCGCGGCCGGTCTGCGGTCGGCCACCGACGGGGAGTTCCGCCGCTCCTCGTGGCATATGGATTTCATCTACCAACTGCGCGGCATCACGAAGAGCGACGAAAAGCTGCACGTGCAGTTCCACAATCCCGCCGGGGACATCGAATTCTCCCCGTCGGGGCTGAGAGTGGTCGACCGGATCGGGCTCGACGGCGTCGTCTTCGGCACCCATTTCGAGTTCCTGAAGTCCGTTGTGGACGCTCGGATCACGCCGAAGCAGACGATCCCCTCGCCGAGCATGGTCTACTACCGGGGAGGCCGGGCCGCGATCGACGAGTCGGTGTACCCGGACCTCGAACAGTTCTACGCCGATCTCGCCGCCGCCTACGCCAAGGAGATCGCCGGACTGGCCCGGCTCGGGTGCACCTACCTGCAACTCGACGACACCAGCCTCGCGTACCTCAACGATCCCGCGCAGCGCGAGCTGGTGGCGAAGATGGGTGGCGATCCGGGCCGGCAGCACCTGCGCAACATCAGCACCATGAACGCCGCCCTCGCCGGGCGGCCGCCGGGACTGACCGTGACGACCCACCTCTGCCGCGGGAACTACCGGTCGTCCTGGGTCGCCAGCGGCGGGTACGACTTCGTCGCCGACGCACTGTTCAACGAGCTCGACGTGGACGGCTACTTCCTCGAGTTCGACGACGAGCGCTCGGGCGGGTTCGAACCGCTGCGGTTCGTCCCCGAGGGCAAATTCGTGGTGCTCGGACTGGTCACCACCAAGCGGGGCGAACTGGAGAGCGTGGACTCGCTGCGGCGGCGCATCGACGCGGCGGCCCGGTACGTCGATCCCGACCAGCTGTGCCTGTCGCCCCAGTGCGGTTTCTCCTCCACGGAAGAGGGCAACGAGCTCACCGAGGACGAGCAGCGTGCGAAGCTGGAACGGATCGTGGAGACCGCCGCACTGGTCTGGGGCTGACCACCCGCTACCGGCACCGCAACGCAAGCCTCCGGCAACCATTTAACCTGGGCTGGTGCGGCACACCTCGGCGAAGGCGCCTTCGGTCGTCGACCGGGTTCTCGACGTCCTCGGCGCGTTCACCCCGGAGCGCCCGGCACTGAACCTGTCCGAGCTGAGCCGCCGAGCGGGCCTCCCGCTGTCCACCACCCACCGCATCGTCGGCGAACTCGCCCGCCGCGGCGCGCTGGAACGGCAGGAGGACGGCCAGTACCGGATCGGGCTGTGGCTGTGGGAAGTGGCGTCGCTGTCGCCCCAGGGCATGGGCCTGCGGGAGAGCGCGATGCCGTACCTGGAGGACCTATACGAGGCCACGCACGAAAACGTGCAGCTCGCCGTGCTCGACGCGCCCGACGTCGTGTATGTCGAGCGGATCTCGGGGCGCCAGTCGGTGAGTGTGGTGTCCCGTGCCGGCGGGCGGCTCGCGGCGCATGCCACCGGGGTCGGCCTGGTCCTCCTGGCTCACGCGCCGGTCGAGGTGCAGGAGAAGGTGCTGTCGCGGCCGCTGCGGCGGTACACGCCCAGGACGATCACTTCGCCCGAAGAACTGCGGCGCGTGCTGGCCGCGATCCGCCGGGACGGTTTCGTGATCAGCGACCGGCAGGTCGAACTGGTGTCGCTGTCGGTGGCGGCGCCCGTGTACGGCCCGGGGGACAGCGTCGTCGCGGCGATCTCGATCGTCGTCCCGGTGGAGGGCGCGGAACCCCGCACGCTGGTGCCCGCGGTCCGTGCGGCCGCCCGCGGCATCTCCCGTGCCCTCGGCGCACCGCGTGCCTCGCGGCAGTCCACGCACTGAAGCCATCGAAGCCGTCCTTCCGTCCAGTGGAAGGAAGCATGGCGATCCGGTGGGCGTGCCCGTGATGCTGAAAGCCGGACAACGAGGTTGGGAGGACGCGCGTGGCACGGACGCAGGCCGGAATCATCGGTGCGGGACCGGCGGGACTGCTGCTGTCGTACCTGTTGCACGCCGAGGGCATCGACGCGGTCGTGATCGAGGCGCGCAGCCGTGAATACGTCGAACGGCGAGTGCGTGCCGGGGTGTGCGAACACCCCACCGTGGAGCTGTTGCGGGAGATCGGGGTCGGGACCCGGTTGGACGCGGAGGGCCTGCCGCATCACGGGTTCTCCCTGCGCTTCGACGGCGAGGACCACCGCATCGCGCTGACCGAGCTGACCGGCAAGGCGATCACCGTGTACGGCCAGCAGGAGATCGTCAAGGACCTGATCGCGGCACACGAGGTGAAGGGGTATCCGGTCGAATTCGAGGTGTCGGACGTGGCCCTGCACGATCTGGACACCGAGAATCCGCGCGTCACCTACCGGGACTCGGCCGGGAACCGGCGCGAACTGGTGTGCGACGTCATCGCCGGCTGTGACGGCTTCCACGGGATCAGCCGGCCGTCCATCCCCGCCGGGGCGATCAGGACCTTCGAACGGGAGTACCCGTTCGCCTGGCTGGGCGTGCTCGCCCGCACCGCGCCCTCCCACGAGGAGTTGATCTACACCTACCACGAGCGCGGATTCGCCCTGCACAGCATGCGGTCGCCCGAGATCACGCGGCTGTACCTGCAGGTGCCGCACGACGAGAAGATCGATGCCTGGCCGGACGAGGAGATCTGGTCGGAGCTCGCGCTGCGCCTGGAAACCGGCGACGAACGTTTCTCGCTGCGGGAAGGCCCGATACTGGACAAGGGCATCACGCCGATGCGCAGTTTCGTCACGGAGCCGATGCGGTACGGGCGGTTGTTCCTCGCCGGGGACGCCGCCCACATCGTGCCGCCGACCGGCGCCAAGGGGATGAACCTGGCCGTCGCCGACGTCACCGTGCTGTCTCGGGCGCTCGTGGAGTTGTTGCGGCACAACCGAACCGAGCTCGCTGAGTCCTATTCGGACATCTGCCTGAAGCGGGTGTGGCGAGCCGAGCACTTCTCCTGGTACATGACCTCGATGCTGCACGTGGATCCGGCCGCGGACGACTTCGGCCGCCGGCTGCAGCTGTCGCAACTGCGCTATACCGCGTCCTCGCGGGCGGCGGCCACCAGCCTCGCCGAGAACTACGTCGGCCTGCCCTTCGCCTGACTGATCGTCAACCTCGAGTTGACGATTGAGAAGCGTCAACCTAAGGTTGACGCATGGATATTCCCGTTCGGCTCGACGACCTCATCGACACCGTCAAGCGCCAGCATCCGGACGAACCACTCGAGCAACTAGCCGACGCCGTGCTCGTCGCGGACCAGGTCGGCGAAGTGGCCGACCACCTGATCGGTCATTTCGTCGACCAGGCCCGGCGGTCGGGCGCATCCTGGACGGACATCGGCGCCAGCATGGGTGTTTCGAAACAGGCCGCGCAGAAACGCTTCGTACCCAAAGAGTTCTTCGCGACCGGCGAAGGGGAGATCACCTTCAACCGGTTCACCGAACGTGCCCGGCACGTGCTCACCCAGGCCGAGCGGTCCGCTCGCGGGGTGGGCAACGACCAGATCGACACCGAGCACATCCTGCTCGGCCTGGTCGGCGAGCGGGAGGGGCTGGCCGCCAAGGCACTGGAGAAGCTGGGGGCCACTCCCTCGGAGCTCGGTGAACGGATCACCGCCGCGCTGCCGCCCGCCGTGGAGCGGGTGCCGGAGCGGATCCCGTTCACCGGCCGCAGTCGCAAGGCGCTCGAACTGACCGTCCGCGAAGCCCTGCGCCTCGGGCACAACTACGTCGGCACCGAGCACATCCTGCTGGCCCTGCTCGAACAGGGCGAAGGGCCGGCACACGAGATCCTCGCCGGTCTCGGCGTCACCAAGGACGCCGTGGACCGCGAGATCCGCGCGTTCCTCAAGCACATGTTCCCCAACGCGTGACGCGCCCTGCGCCGATTCCAACGGCGCGCCGTGAGGGGTCCCCTCACAGCCCTATCGACCAGGGCCCCGGCAAAGTCGGGTCGGGTCGGCGGTGCGCGGCGCCCCTTCCGCCGGGCGAGTCCCACCCTCCGGCGCTTATGCCCCACGCCGGGGCCGGGGCGGGATGCCCTGAAGGTCGCCTTCAGGGTCATCAACGCCCTCAAGGCCACCTTGAGGGCACGCCCCTGGTCCCGGGAGTGCCGTTCCCCTGTCACTGCCGTGAGGGGGTCCCTCACGAACGCGATCAGGCGGGGCTTTCGGTGCGGTCCTCGGTGGCCCAGGCGGTGTGGAACGAGCCCTCCCGGTCGACCCGCCGGTAGGTGTGCGCGCCGAAGAAGTCGCGCTGTCCCTGTACCAGTGCGGCGGGCAGGCGCTCCGCGCGCAGGCCGTCGTAGTACGCCAGCGCGGTGGAGAACCCGGGCGTCGGGATGCCCAGCCGGGCCGCAGTGGACACCACCGAACGCCAGGAGTCCTGCGCCTCCTCCACGGCCTTGCGGAAGTCGCCCGAGGTAAGCAGCGTGGGCAAGCCGGGCTCGGCGGCGTAGGCGGCGCGGATGTCGTCGAGGAACTTCGCCCGGATGATGCAGCCGCCGCGCCAGATCGAGGCGAGCGCGCCCAGGTCGATGTCCCAGCCGTACTCGGCGCCGCCTGCCTGGATCTGGTTGAAGCCCTGCGCGTAGGCGACGATCTTCGACGCGTACAGCGCGTGCTCGACGTCGTCGGCGAAGCGCTCGGCCTCGGCACCCGTCAGCGGGGTCCGGACCGGACCCGGCAGCCCCCGGCTCGCGGCCCGCAGGCCCGCACTGCCGGACAGGGACCGCGCGAACACGGCCTCGGCGATACCGCTGATCGGCACCCCGAGGTCGAGGCCGATCTGCACGGTCCAGCGGCCGGTGCCCTTCTGCTCGGCCTGATCGGCCACGATGTCCACGAACGGCTTGCCGGTGGCGGCGTCCACGTGCGCGAGGACCTCCGCGGTGATCTCGATCAGGTACGAGTCCAGGCGCCCGGTGTTCCAGGTGCGGAACACGTCCGCGATCTGGGCCGGCTCGTAGCCGAGTGCGCCGCGCAACAGGTCGAAGGACTCCGCGATGAGCTGCATGTCGGCGTACTCGATGCCGTTGTGCACCATCTTCACGAAGTGCCCGGCCCCGTCGGGGCCGATGTGGGTGCAGCACGGTGCGCCGTCCACTTTGGCCGAAATGTCCTCGAACAGCGGGCCGAGGGACTGGTAGGACTCCACGGACCCGCCCGGCATGATGCTCGGCCCGTGCAGGGCGCCCTCTTCACCACCGGAAACGCCCGTCCCGACGAAGTGCAGTCCGCGTTCGCGCAGCGCGGCCTCCCGGCGGCGCGTGTCCGCGAAGTGCGCGTTGCCGGCGTCGACGATGACGTCGCCCTTCTCCAGCAGCGGCGCGAACTCCTCGATCACCGCGTCGGTCGCGGCCCCGGCCTTCACCATGATCACGATCTGGCGCGGGCGTTCGAGCGCGTCGACGAACTCCTGTGCGGAGTAGGTCGGAATGAAGTCACCCTCGTCGCCGAACTCGGCCACGAGGTCGCGCGTCCGCTGCTCGGACCGGTTGTGCAGCGCGACCGTGTGCCCGTGCCGTGCCAGGTTCCGGGCCAGGTTGCGGCCCATCACCGCCAGGCCGGTCACGCCGATGCTCGCCTTCTTGCTCATAGCCTGCCTTCCGTCTTGGCCTATCCGCACACTAGCGCGTTGTGGGGTTCGTCCTGGTGCACGCCGTAACTGGCGTTCCGGCCGGTTTCTTGGGATCATTCCGCTGGCGGTGTGCGCGATCGGGTGGAAAACGGGTACGGACTTCGGTACGGTCGGCGACTTACGATCATGGACGACAGCGGAATGGGATGGCACCGGGAAGTGAGCAATGGCTAGTACCGTCACCTCCCGACGCAAGGCACTCGGCAACGAACTCCGGCACGCCCGTATCGCGGCCAAGATGACCCAGCAACAGGTCGCCGAGGTGCTCGGCTGCACCCAGGGCAAGGTCAACAAGATCGAATCCGGTGCGGTGGGCGTCAAACTCGGCGACGTGCGGGCGATGCTCGACGCCTTCGGCATCAACGGCGACGAGTCCGAGACGTTGATGAACCTGGCTCGCGCCGCCGCGGGCCAGCGCGGGCACTGGTCCGGTTACCGCTCGGTGGTGCCGCACTGGTTCCGCACCTTCACCGACCTGGAACCGGCCGCCGTCGAGATCATGACCTGGACCGGTGAGCGCATCCCGGGCCCGCTGCAGTCCGAGCACTACATGCTCAAGCAGTTCACCGAGTTCGGCGCCACCGACGTCACATCGCTGGTGCGCAACCGGTTGGACCGCAAGGCGGTCTTCGACCAGCCGCAGCCCCCGTACTACCGGTTCATCCTCAGCGAGGCCGCCCTGCGGCGCGCGCCGGGCGGGCACGCACCGGCCGTGATGCTGGACCAGATCGAGCACCTGATGGAACTCGACAAGCGTCAGCGGGTCTACATCCACGTGCTGGAGTTCGACGCCCGCCTGGCCGCGGTGCCGAACGACTTCACGATCATGCGTTTCGCCGACCGGACGCGGGATTTCGTCTACATCGAGCATTCCGCGGGCGGCATCTACCTCGACGACCAGAAGGACTTCCAGCTCTTCGTGGACGCGTGGGACAGGCTGCGCGGTGCGGCACTGGAACGCCAGGAGACGCGAGAGTTCCTCAGGAAGACGGCCGAGCGCTACCGGGCCGACATGTCACGCTGAGCCGTCCGGCTCATCTACCGGGACCTGAGCAGGGCGAATTCGAGGTGGTACCACCAGCCGCTGCGCTGCCTGCGGTAGGCGCTGATCAGGTTGGCACGTCGGCGTTCCACGGCCTGCTCGCCGTCTTCGCCGTGCGGGTGGCGGCGGCCGTGGGTTTCGGTGTTGCCGATGCGGACGGTCATCTGGGAAATCCCTTCAGTCGCCGGTTCCGTTCAACACGAGGCAGCATTCGCAGGGCATTCCGGCGCCCACGGGGAGCCATTCGATCTCCGGCAGGCCGAGCTCGGCCCCGCAGCAGGCGGTGATCGAGCCGTAGAGCACCGCGCCGGGTTCCAGGCGGAACAGGTGCGCCTGACGGCGGGCTTCGCCGACGACGCCGCGAGCGGGACGGCCCACCATGGTGAGCGCGGTCGGCCAGTCCTCCCGCAGGTACCAGACGGCCGTGGCGTCGTCGTCGGCGAGCAACCAGGTGAGCATCCGTTCGAGTGCGTCGTGGGGCGAGGCCGCCCGGGCCGCCTCTTCCTGGCCGTGCACCCGCCCGACGACCATGAACGGCAAGAGCGTGGCGAACGGTGCGAAGGCGCGGCGCGGTGGTGCTTCTTCGCGCGGCAGCGCAACGGCAACGGCGCCGCCCGCGTCTACTCCGGGCAAGGTGCACCTCCGCGACGAGGTCGGCTGGGGTTCCAACGGCGGTCGGTCCAGCGCTGGCCCCGACCGACGTGATTAATCCTACTACTGGAATAATCCTGCTGTCGAGTGGTCAAGGATTAGATCACTCGGCCGGACCCTGGCCGGGCCGGAAAAGTCGGGGGCTCGCTCGTTTCAGCAGATCACGGGCATGGCCGGAAGAGCACGGAGGTAGCACCTATGGCGGAACACCCGCGCCGGCTGGATTACGATCCGGCGACGGCGGGCGCGCTGTTCGACGAGGAAAAGTGGGAAAAATCCTTCGCCAGCGAACCGAACGGCGGCAACTGTGTCGAAGTCAACACGGGGACCGCGGGGGTTATCGGCGTGCGCGACACGAAGCTGGCGGACAGTCCGGTCTTCGTCTTCGACGCCGGTGAGTGGGAAGCGTTCCTGGTGGGGGTCAAGGCCGGTCAGTTCGATCTGACCCGCTGACGCGATTACTCCGTATCGTGTGTTATTGACCACAGGTGTGCTGTGTGCGTGAACGGCCGTGAGGGGATCCCCTCACGGCCGTTTTCCTTCCCATCCTCGAGAAAGTGGCCCGGGCCGGTTGTTCAGTTGCTGCCGGGACCGCCGGGCCCACCGCCGGGGAAACCGCCCTGGTTGCCGCCCTGCCGCGACAGGGTGGAGTCGGCGATGGTCAGCGCCGTCGCGGTGCTGCCCGAAACCTTCGCGATCACCGTCACCGAGGAGCCGGTGGCGAGGTTGTTCGCCTTCTCGGTACTGGAGTCGATCGTGTAGGTCTGGGTGTAGTCGTCCTTGCTCTTCACCGTGATCGAAGTGGCGCTGAGCGCGCTCACCTCACCGGTCTGCAGCCGTTCGGTGACGTAGCCGCCGTTCTGCGAGATGGTGAAATCGCCGTGCAGCGCCGAAAGCAGGGTGGACGCCGCGCCACCGTTTCGGCCGCCCATCGGACCGCCGAAACCGCCGGGACCGCCCGTCCTGCCCATGCCGCCCTGCCCGTTGGCGCTGTTCGCCGAGGCACCCGCGTAGATCGCCACCCCGCCGACGGCGACGATGGCCACCGCGACGCCCGCCGCGATCGCGGTCTTCTTGCCGGACCACTTCGGCGTGGGGGGTTGCGGGTCGCCCCACGCCGGGGGAGCCTGCGGTGTGGTCGTCGGCTCGCTGCTCATGGTTTCCTCTCCAGAAGTGTTCGGCGCCCTGCCACGACCAGGTTGTTGACGCTGCCTGTGTACAGGCTGTGCGCTCGATGGGCGCGGCCTGTGCACCGGCGCCGCACAGGAAACGCACAGCGTTCTTTCAGGCGGTGCCTACCCGCCTGACCGAGGATGGCACCATGACCAGCATGAACGCCGGCCAGAACAAGGCCGATCTGCAGCACGCCGACGGTTCCCCGGTCCGCGTCCTCGTCGTCGACGACGAGGTGACCCTCGCCGAACTGGTGTCCATGGCGCTGCGCATGGAAGGCTGGGACATCCGCAGCGCGGGAACCGGGAGCGAAGCCGTCCGGATCGCGCGCGACTTCCGCCCCGACGCGGTCGTGCTGGACGTGATGCTGCCCGACTTCAGCGGGCTCGAAGTGCTCGGCAAGATGCGGGCCGAGGCGCCGCAATTGCCCGTGCTGTTCCTCACCGCACGCGATGCGGTGGAGGACCGCATCGCCGGCCTCACCGCCGGCGGCGACGACTACGTCACCAAGCCGTTCAGCCTCGAAGAGGTGGTGCTGCGGCTCCGGGCGCTGCTCCGGCGCTCGCGCGTGGTCTCGGCGAACGAGGGTTCGTCGCTGGTGGTGGGCGATCTGACTCTCGACGAGGACAGTCGCGAGGTGTTCCGCGGCAGTGAGCCCATCTCCCTCACCGCGACGGAGTTCGAGTTGCTGCGGTTCCTGATGCGCAATCCGAAGCGGGTCCTGTCGAAGGCGCAGATCCTGGACCGGGTGTGGAGCTACGACTTCGGTGGTCAGGCGAACATCGTCGAGCTCTATATTTCGTACCTGCGGAAGAAAATAGACGCGGGCAGGGAACCGATGATCCACACCATGCGCGGCGCGGGGTATGTCCTCAAACCAGCAACCTAGCCGCCGGCGCTCCACCCGTTTCCTGCCCTCCTCCCTGCGCGGGAAGCTGATCGCGCAGGTCATCGTGCTGCTCGCGGTGGTCTGCCTGGTGGTCGGTGCGGTCACCGAACTGGCCCTGCACGGCTTTCTGCTCCACCAGCTCGACAACCGGCTTTCAGCGGCGAGCGAGCGCGGTATCCGCCCGCCGCCCAGCGGCGCGACCTCCCAGCCGGGAAAGGAACATCCGCCGGAAGCCCTCCGCGTGCCCGGTCAGGGCATCGGCACGCTGAACGTGGCCGTGGATCCTGCCGGTGGCGTGCACGCCGGCGTCTTGAAGGGCGCTCCGGCCCAGGGGGAGCACGAGGCCGAAGGCGAGGGTGACCGGTTCCCGAGCGAAGCGGTGCCCCAAGCGCAGCTGCACCTCCTGGTGAACCTGCCCACCGACGGCCGCAGCCGCAGTGTCGACCTCGGTCCGCTCGGCGAGTACCGCGTCATGTCCGTCCACGCCCGCGACGGCGGGATCCTGATCACCGGGCTGCCACTGGCCGACGTCACCGCGACGCTGTGGCAGCTGGGGCTGATCTTCGGCGGGGTCGCGCTCGGCGGGCTGCTGCTCGCGGGCGCGGTCGGCGCGGCGACCATCCGGCGCACCATGCGCCCGCTGGACCGCCTCGCGCGGACCGCCGCGCAGGTTTCGGAGCTGCCGCTGGACCGGGGCGAAGTCGCACTGTCGGTGCGGGTGGCCGAAGTGGACACCGATCCCGGCACCGAGGTCGGCAAGGTCGGCGCCGCGCTCAACCGCATGCTCGAACACGTCGCGAGCGCGTTGAAGGCACGGCAGGAAAGCGAGAGCCGGGTCCGGCAGTTCGTCGCGGACGCCAGTCATGAGCTGCGCACGCCGCTGGCGGCCATCCGGGGCTACGCCGAACTCACCCGCCGCAGCGGCGAGCAGGTGCCGTCCGACATCGAGTTCGCGATGAGCCGCGTGGAGTCCGAATCCACCCGGATGACCACTCTCGTCGAGGAGTTGCTGCTGCTGGCGCGCCTGGATTCCGGGCGGCAGCGGGTGCACGAGCCGGTGGACCTGACCCGGCTGGTGATGGACGCGGTCGCCGACGCGCAGGCCACGGGCCCCGGACACCGCTGGCTCCTTGAGGTGCCGCCGGAGCCGATCACCGTGATCGGGGACGCCGACCAGCTGCACCAGGTCGTGATCAACCTGCTGAACAACGCCAGGACACACACCCCGGCGGGCACCGGGGTCACCACCGCGTTGTCCATTGTGGACGACCGGGTTCGGCTGACCGTGGTGGACAACGGCCCCGGCATCCCCCGGGAAGTGCTGCCCGAGGTGTTCGAACGCTTCGCCCGCGGCGACACCTCGCGCTCCCGCGCGGCCGGGAGCACCGGGCTCGGGCTGGCCATCGTGGCCGCCGTCGTGGCGGCGCACCATGGCGAGGTGAGCGTCCGCAGCCGCCCCGGTGCCACCGAGTTCGTGGTCCGGCTGCCGCGGGCGAAGGACGCGGACGAACCCGCGCGCGCCACCGCGCCCTAGCCGGTTTTCGCTGTTCGCCGCCCCGATGAGCGGTGCGTCACCAAATCTTCCGCTCCGTGGTGAAGGGCTCACAGCGTGCGCACAGCTTCACCACATCACTGACACAACGCGTGCCGCGACGGTAGTGGCATGACGACCTCCGCAGACGCTTCCCCCGCAGCGCCGCGGGCCCGCTCCGCCGATGGCACGGCACCCCCCGTACTGGACGTGGTCATCCCCGTGTACAACGAGGAAAAGGATCTCGCTCAATGTGTAGACCGGTTGCACCGCTACCTTCGTGAGTCGCTTCCCTATCCCTTTCGCATCACGGTCGCGGACAACGCCAGCACCGACGAAACCCTGGCCATCGCGAACCGCCTCGCCGCCGAACGGGACGAGGTCGAGGTCGTCCACCTGGCCGAGAAGGGCCGGGGCCGGGCGCTGAAGGCGGTGTGGTCCGCCTCCGACGCGCAGGTGCTGGCCTACATGGACGTGGACCTGTCCACCGATCTCGCCGCGTTGCTGCCGCTGATCGCCCCGCTCATCTCCGGGCACTCGGACCTGGCCATCGGGTCGCGGCTGGCCCGCGGCGCCCGCGTGGTGCGCGGACCCAAGCGCGAGTTCATCTCCCGCTGCTACAACCTGATCCTTCGCGGCACGCTCGCCGCGAAGTTCTCCGACGCGCAGTGCGGGTTCAAGGCGATCCGCGCCGACGTCGCCCGGCGGCTGCTGCCGCTGGTGGAGGACACCGGCTGGTTCTTCGACACGGAACTGCTCGTGCTCGCCCAGCGTGCCGGGCTGCGGACCCACGAGGTGCCGGTGGACTGGGTCGACGACCCGAACTCCTCGGTGCACATCGTGTCCACGGCCACCGCGGACCTCAAGGGGGTGGCGCGCATGATCCGGGCCTTCGCCAAGGGAACACTGCCGATCAGCGAGATCCGCGCCCAGCTCGGCCGCGCGCCGATCGGGGTGTCCACCCCCGGAGTCCCGCCCAGGCTGGCCACCCAGTTGGTGCGTTTCGCCGCCATCGGCGTGGGCAGCACGCTGGCGTACCTGGTCCTGTTCCTGCTGCTGCGCCTCGGCATGGGGGCGCAGGCGGCCAACCTGATCTCGCTGCTGCTCACCGCCGTGGCCAACACCGCGGCCAACCGCCGGTTCACCTTCGGCGTGCGCGGTACGGCCGGGGCCGGTCGGCATCAGTTCGAGGGGCTGATCGTGTTCGGTCTCGGGCTGGCACTGACCAGCGGATCCCTCGCCCTGCTGCATTCCGCCGCGGAACCGGGCAGGCTCTCCGAACTCGTGGTGCTGGTGCTGGCCAACCTGGCCGCGACCGTGCTGCGCTTCCTGCTGTTCCGCAACTGGGTCTTCCGAAAGAACCGATAGGAGAATCACGCAGATGACGACTGCGTCCGCCGCACCGCCCCGTACCGCTGGGGCTGGCCCCGTCGCAGCCGCCTGGCAGGCGGACCGGCCACGGTGGGTCCGCCCCGCCGTAAGCGTCCTGCTGCTCGCGACGGCTGCGCTGTACCTGTGGAACCTGAGCGCATCCGGCTACGCCAACGACTTCTACGCCATGGCCGTGCAGGCCGGCACGAAGAACTGGGTTTCGCTGTTCTTCGGATCGCTGGACCCGGGCAACACCATCACCGTCGACAAGCCCCCGGCTTCCCTGTGGCTGATGGCGCTCTCGGGCCGCATCTTCGGGTTCTCCAGCTGGAGCATGCTCATGCCGGACGCGCTGTGCGGGGTGGGATCGGTCGCCCTGGTGTACGCCACCGTGCGGCGGCTGTCCGGCCCGGCGGCCGGCCTGCTGGCGGGCGCCGTGCTGGCGCTGACCCCGGTCGCGGCCCTGATGTTCAAGTTCAACAACCCCGACGCCCTGCTCGTGCTCCTCATGGTCGTCGGGGCCTACTGCACCGTGCGTGCGCTGGAGGGCGCGAGCACCGGCTGGCTGTTGCTGGCCGGGGTGGCGATCGGCTTCGGCTTCCTGACCAAGATGCTGCAGGCCTTCCTGGTGCTGCCCGCGTTCGCGCTGGTGTACCTGGTGGCCGCGCCCGCGTCGCTGGGCAAGCGGCTGTGGCAGCTGCTCGGGGCGGCGGTGGCCGTCGTGGTCTCCGCGGGGTGGTGGCTCGCCGCGGTGGCACTGTGGCCCGCGTCGAGCCGCCCGTACATCGGCGGTTCGACGAACAACAGCGCGCTCGAACTGGCCCTGGGCTACAACGGCCTCGGCCGGATCTTCGGCGGTGACGGCAACCACGCGGGTGGTGGCGGCATGGGCGGCGGGAACGCCATGTTCGGTGGCGCCTCCGGGCTCGGCCGGATGTTCGGCCAGTCCTTCGGAACCGAGATCTCCTGGCTGCTGCCCGCCGCGCTGATCGCGCTCGTCGCGGGACTGTGGTTCACGCGCTACGCACCGCGCACGCACCCGGGCCGGGCGTCGCTCCTGCTCTGGGGCGGCTGGACCGTGGTCACCGGCCTGGTGTTCAGCTTCATGAACGGGATCATCCACCCGTACTACTCGGTCGCGCTGGCGCCCGGGATCGCCGGGCTGATCGGGGTCGGCTCGGTGGAACTGTGGCGGGGCAGGCACAACTTCCCGGCCAGGATCGTGCTCGCCCTGATGGTCGCGGCCACCGGGATCTGGGACTTCATCCTGCTGGACCGTGACTCCTCGTGGCTGCCATGGCTGCGGTACCTGGTGCTGGTGCTGGCCGCGCTCGTGACCGGCGCGCTGCTCTTCGGCGCCGACCGGCTGCGCCGGGCCGGTGTGGTGCTCGCCGCCGCCGCCGTCGTCTCCGGGATGCTCGGTTCGACCGCTTACGCGATCACCACCGCGAGCACGGGCCACACCGGGTCGACCCCGGCCTCCGGTCCCGGAACCCGAGGCGGATTCGGCGGGATGGGCGGTGGACCCGGCGGCGCCGGTGCCGGTCGCGGCGACGGCCAGGGGCAGACCAGCAGCGCGGTGATCGCCTTGTTGAAGGCCACCACGACCAAGTGGGCCGCCGCGACCAACGGATCGCAGGAGGCCGCGGGCCTGGCGCTGAACTCCGACAAGTCCGTGATGGCCATCGGCGGGTTCAACGGCGGCGACCCGGCGCCCACCCTGGAGCAGTTCAAGCAGTACGTCGCCAAGGGGGAGATCACCTACTACGTCTCCGGCGGCATGGGCGGCTTCGGCGGCGACCGCGGCGGCACCGGCTCGATCGCGAGCTGGGTCCAGGACAACTACACCTCGACCACCGTCGGTGGCACGACCGTGTACGACCTGACGAAGCCACTGTCCGGCTCGTGACACGGCCCTTGATACACTGAACTCGGACCCCCGCGGCGTCCATCCTGTGAACCTCCCCAGGGCCGGAAGGCAGCAAGGATAAGCAGGCTCTGACGGGTGCGGGGGTCCCCTTGTCTCCCCTGTTCGCCGCTTCGCGGCTTCCCGGGGAAGGGGCCCCCGATATCACCCGGGGGCCGAGCCCCCGGACCCCCGCGGTGCGAGCTCCTCGCCTTGGGCGAGCGCTGGTGACGTTCCACCCGAACCAGCACTGGCGGGGGCGTTGCCGGGGGGCGGAGCCCCCGGCTCGCCCTGGTGGGCGTGGTTGGGGGGTGGGGGGTGTGGGGCCGGTAGTCTCGGGGGGTGGCTCTGGCTCTTTACCGCAAGTACCGTCCGGCGACCTTCGCCGAGGTCGTCGGACAGGAGCATGTCACCGAACCGCTGCGCACCGCGCTCGCGTCCGGCCGCATCAACCACGCCTACCTGTTCTCCGGTCCCCGCGGCTGCGGGAAGACGTCGAGCGCCCGCATCATGGCCCGCTCCCTCAACTGCGTCGAGGGCCCCACCCCGGACCCCTGCGGCACGTGCAGCTCCTGCCGCGCACTGGCGCCCGAGGGCTCGGGCAGCATCGACGTGACCGAACTCGACGCGGCCAGCCACGGCGGTGTGGACGACGCCCGTGAACTGCGGGACAAGGCGTTCTACGCACCCGCCGAATCACGCTATCGGGTGTTCATCATCGACGAGGCCCACATGGTCACCACGCAGGGATTCAACGCCCTGCTCAAGATCGTGGAAGAGCCGCCGGAACACCTGATCTTCATCTTCGCCACCACCGAACCGGACAAGGTGCTGCCGACGATCCGGTCGCGCACCCACCACTACCCGTTCCGGCTGATCCCGCCGACCGCGATGCGCGAGCTGCTCGAACGCAACGTGGCGGCAGAGGGCGTCCGCGTCGACCCGGCGGTGTACCCGCTGGTGATCCGGGCCGGGGGCGGTTCGGCGCGTGACACGCAGTCCGTGCTGGACCAGCTGCTGGCCGGGGCCGGTCCGGAGGGCGTGGACTACCAGCGGGCCGTGGCGCTGCTCGGCGTCACCGACTCCGCACTGATCAACGAGATGATCGACGGGCTCGCGAAGGACGACGCGGCCGCGGTCTTCGGCACCGTGGAGCGGGTCGCGGAGGCCGGACACGACCCGCGTCGCTTCGCCTCCGACCTGCTGGACCGGCTGCGCGACCTGGTGCTGGTGCGCTCGGTGCCGGACGCGGTGACGCGCGGCCTCGTCTCGGCCCCCGAGGACGAGCTGAACCGGATGGTCGAACAGGCGCAGGGGATCGGGCTCGCCACCCTCACCCGCTACGCCGAGATCGTCCACAATGGACTTGCCGAGATGCGTGGGGCGACCGCGCCTCGCCTGCTGCTCGAACTGCTGTGCGCCCGCATGATGCTGCCCGCGGCCTCGGACGGCGAGGCAGCCCTGCTGCAGCGACTCGAACGGCTGGAGCGCCGGGCCGTCACGGGAGCGCCGATAGCCGAGGCCCCGCGCGCGGCGGAAGTGCCGCGGGCGACCGCCCCCGCCGCACCGAGCGCACCTGCCCCGGCCGCACCGAGCGCACCCGCCGCCTCCGAACGGTTCCAGCGGCCGTCCCAGCGCAGAGCACCGGAACCGGCCGCGCCGGTCGCGTCGGCGGCCGAACCCGTCCGCCCGGCACCGGAACCCGCGCGCCCGGCACCGGCACCGGCCCCGGTCCCCGAGCCGGTCCCGGAGGCACCCCAGCCCACTCAGACCCCGCAGGCCCCGTCCGGCGGCATCGACGCCGCCGCGGTCCGCAAGGCGTGGCCGGGCCTGCTCGCCGCGATCCGCAAGATCAGCCGCAGTACGGAGGCGATGCTGACCAACGCCACCGTGCAGAGCGTCGAAGGCTCGCTGGTGGTACTGGCGCACACCGCGGAGCCGCTGGCACGCCGCCTCTCCGAGCCGCGCAACGCGGACTTCATCGCCGCGGCCCTGCACGAGGTGCTCGGCGGCTCGTGGCAGGTGCGCTGCGTGCACGGCGGCGGGGGCGGCGGCGGTTCGGCGCGCCCGGCCGGACCGGGACCCCGCCCCCAGCCGAGTTCCCCATCGCGGGAAACCCCGGCGCAGCCGCAACGCACCTACCAGCGGCCGACACAGTCCGCGCAGCCCGCACAGCCGACGCAGTCCGCACAAACGGCACCGCCCGCACCGTCGGCGCAACCGGCTCGCCGTCAGCCACCGTCCGAGCCGGACATCCCGCTGCCGCCGGAGCCCGACGACGAGGAGAGCATGCTCGCCGAGTCGGACGTGATGGATCTGCCGCCCGAGGTGGAGACCGATCCCGAAATCATCGCGCACCGGTTGCTCGCCGAGCATCTCGGTGCCCGGCCGCTGGACTGATCACCCGGCCCGCGCTCAATCGGGAACGAGGCCGTGCTCGAAGCTCAGTCGCCCAGGTAGGACAGGATCGCGGCGGTGATCGCGTCCGCGTAGCGCTGCCTGCCGTCCGCGGTGGACATGAGGGCGGCCTCACCGGCGTCGCGCATGTTGCCGCATTCGACCAGTGCGGCCGGCCGCGTGGACAGGTTGAGCCCGGCGAGGTCACTGCGGGGTGCGAGGCCGTCGCTGCCCAGGTAGTTCGAGACGCCGAAACCGGCCTTTCGCAGCCCGTCACGCAGTGCTTGGGCGAGCATGTAGGAGGGCTGTCCCTGCGCGGAGTTGAGCGGCGGGTCCGAATAGGTCACGTGGAAGCCGTGGGCTCCCGCGGCTTCCGAACCGTCGGCGTGGATCGAAACCACCGCGTCGGCGTGGGCCTCGTTGCCGAGGGCCGCCCGCCGGTCCACGCAGGGGCCGACCCCGGTGTCGCTGTCCCGGGTGAACACGACCCGGACGCCTTTCGCGGACAGTTCGCCGCCGACCCGGCGCGCCACGTCCCAGTTGAAGGCGTGCTCGCCGTATCCGGCGTTGGTCGCGGTTCCCGTCGTGTTGCAAGGTTTGGTGGCCCCGCGCCCCGCCGGTACCGGCTTGTTGATCACGCTCGGGTTGGCCGCGTTCCCGCCGTTGTGCCCCGGGTCGAGCACGACCACCATGGCCTTCCCGGCAGGAGTGGCCGAAGTCGCCGGGGCGCTCGTGGCGGGCGCCGGTGAGGAGGTTGTCCGGGACGGCGGAGAGGACGTTTCCGGCTGCTGCGGCACCGCCGCCGCGCCGCCGTCACACGCCGTCAGCAGCGTCGCGCCCGTCAAGATCACCGGAATCACCCGCCATCGCACGGTGCCCACAGTGTCACAGCCCGGCGGGCTAGGCTGGGCGGGAGTGCACATCCCTCAAGGATCGGAAGCGGCAATCATGGTGCAACCCGGTGGAATGCCCGACATGCAGGCCATCCTCCAGCAGGCGCAGCAGATGCAGCAGCAGCTCGTCGCCGCCCAGGAGGAACTGGCGCGTACCGAGGTCACCGGCAGCGCGGGTGGCGGGCTGGTCACCGCGACCGTGACCGGCGGCATGGAGCTCAAGAGCCTCACCATCGACCCCAAGGTGGTCGACCCCGAGGACACCGAAACCCTGGCCGACCTGGTGGTGGCCGCGGTACGGGACGCGAGCAACAACGCCCAGAAGCTCACCGAGCAGAAGCTCGGGCCGGTCGCCGGTGCGCTCGGGGGCGGGGGCCTCGGCGGGCTGGGCCTGCCCGGCCTCGGCTGACCCCGCACACCGCGATCCCCGGGGCCGGTGCCCCGGGGCCTTCGGCGTGGGCGGGTAGGCTGGCCAGGTAGCCGCGCCCCGTCGCCACCGGCGGCGCCCGCGCGCAGGATCGTGACAACCACAGAAGGCGCGCCCAGGTGTACGAAGGTGTAGTCCAGGATCTGATCGACGAGCTCGGCCATCTGCCCGGTATCGGCCCGAAGAGCGCTCAGCGCATCGCTTTTCACCTGCTCGCCGCGGATCCCGCCGATATCGCGCGCCTGCAGGACGTGCTCGGCAAGGTCCGCGAGGGCGTGCAGTTCTGCACGATCTGCGGCAACGTCTCCGAGCAGGAGCAGTGCCGGATCTGCCGGGACACCCGCCGTGACACCTCGATGATCTGCGTGGTCGAGGAGCCGAAGGACGTGCTCGCGGTGGAGCGGACCCGGGAGTTCCGGGGCCGCTACCACGTGCTGGGCGGCGCACTCGACCCGTTGTCCGGGATCGGCCCCGACCAGCTGCGCATCCGCGAACTGATGGCCAGGATCGGCGGCGAGGAAGTCACCGAGGTGATCATCGCGACCGATCCGAACACCGAGGGCGAGGCCACCGCCACCTATCTGGTGCGCATGCTGCGGGACTTCCCCGGTCTCGCCGTCACCCGGCTGGCCTCCGGCCTGCCGATGGGCGGCGATCTCGAGTTCGCGGACGAGTTGACGCTCGGTCGCGCGCTGTCCGGTCGCCGCGCTCTTTGACCGCCGCTTCCCCTGGCGGGTCCCCTCACGGCTCCCCCCGGTTCCGATGACCGTCGCCCGACTCGCGAACGCCGTGCTCGCGGCCCCGCCGCGGCTGGGCCGGGTGCGGGTGGTCGCCGTCGACGGGCCGTCCGGCGCCGGTAAGTCGACACTGGCCGGGTTGCTGGTCGCGGAGCTTCGGCACCGGGGCCGCCGCGTCGCGCTGATCAGCACGGACCACTTCGCCACCTGGGACGATCCCGTGTCGTGGTGGCCGCGGCTGGCCGAGGGCGTGCTCGACCCACTGGGTCGGGGGGAGGCGGGCGCCTACCGGAAGCTGGACTGGACCACCGGCGTGCCGGAGCCGGGCGAGCTGGTTTCCGTCGCGCCGCCCGAGGTGCTCGTCCTGGAGGGCGTTTCGTCGGGCCGGAGGTCGTTCCGGCCGTCGCTTTCGGTGCTGTGCTGGGTGCCCGGCCCGGCCGAGCCGGTACGCCTCGAGCGTGCCGTTCAGCGGGACGGCGAGGCGTCGAGAGAGCGTTTGCGCGAATGGCAGGTGTTCGAGCGGGGTTGGTTTGCCGTTGACCGTCCGGCAACCGACCTTACGCCGAATGGTCTAGTTCTGTCGGCACAAAACGGACATGAAATCGACGTTCCGTAATCGGTTCATACCAACGCGTGGTCATTTCGTGGCCGACGTAGCGCGATCGTAACCTGGCGTGCTTAAGCATCGGCCCGAATGAGGCTAGGGTCGTCGATCACCAACAGGATCCTCAACAAGGAGTTGACATGCTCCCTCGGCGAGTGGCTCGTCTGCGACGACTGGCCCTGATCGGGCTGGCCGGCGCGCTCGCGGTGTCCATGTCGGCCTGTGCCTCGCAGCGCGATTCGGGCGGTAGCGGAGCCAACGACACCCTCGTGTTCGGCGCGGCCGGTCAGCCGAAGAACTTCGACCCGATCTTCAACGACGACGGCGAAAGCTTCCGTCCCGCGCGGCAGATGTTCGACACGCTGATCACCTACAAGCCGGGCACCACGGAGCTTCAGGGCGCGCTGGCGACCGCGTGGACTCCGAGCGCCGACGGCAAGAGCTGGACCTTCACCCTCCGGCAGGGGGTCAAGTTCCACGACGGCACCCCGTTCAACGCCGCCGCGGTCTGCTTCAACTTCGACCGCTGGTACAACATGAAGGGCGCCGCCGCGCAGAGCCAGATGATCTACTACGGCGACGTCTTCGAGGGCTTCGCCCACAACGAGGGCGATGCCAGCGGGAGCCCGGTCTACAAGTCCTGTGAAGCCAAGGACGACCACACCGCGGTCCTCAACCTCAACAAGGCCAAGGGTGCCTTCCCGGACGCGTTCGGCCTGACCTCGCTGTCCATCTCCAGCCCGGACGCGCTGAAGAAGTACAACGCGGACGCGGTGACCCAGAGCGGTGACTCGTTCAGCTACCCGGCCTACGCGACGGACCACCCCACCGGAACCGGTCCGTACAAGTTCCAGAGCTTCGACAAGACCAACAACACCATCACCCTGGTCCGCAACGACGACTACTGGGGCGAGAAGGCCAAGATCGGCAAGCTGATCTTCAAGATCATCCCCGACGAGAACGCGCGGAAGCAGGAGCTGGCGGCCGGCACCATCGACGGCTACGACTACCCGAGCCCCGCCGACTACAACTCGCTGAAGAGCGCCGGTGACCAGGTGCTGATCCGGCCCGCGTTCAACGTCCTTTACCTGGGCATCAACCAGAAGAACAACCCGAAGCTGACCGACGTCCGGGTCCGCAAGGCGATCGAGTACGCGATCAACAAGGACCAGCTGGTCAAGAACAAGCTGCCCACCGGGGCCTACGCGCAGAACCAGCTCCTGCCGAACAACGTGCCCGGCTACACCGACGCCGTCGAGAAGCACAACTTCGACCAGGCGATGGCCAAGCAGCTGCTCAACGAAGCCGGCGCGACCGGCATGACGCTCAACTTCTACGTGCCCACCGAGGTCACGCGGCCCTACATGCCGAATCCGGTGGAGATCGCCTCGGCGATCACCGACGACCTCAAGGCGGTCGGGCTGAACGTCAACGTCGTGCAGGAACCGTGGAACGGCGGTTACAAGGACGACGTGCAGAAGGCGGGCAAGCAGGACCTCCACCTGCTCGGCTGGACCGGTGACTACGCCGACGCGGGCAACTTCATCGGCACCTTCTTCGGACGGCAGAAGGCCGAGTTCGGCTTCAACAACCCGCAGATCTTCTCCGCACTGTCCACTGCGGACGCCCAGGTCACGGCGGACGCCAAGAAGGCGGCCTACGAGCAGGCCAGCGTGCTGATCTCGCAGTACGTGCCCGCGGTGCCACTGGCGTCTTCGCCCCCGGGAATCGTGGTCCGCGCCAACGTGCACAACCTGATCCCGACGCCGCTGACCGACGAGCGCTTCTACACGGTCACCAAGGGGTAAGAACCATTTCGCACGGAGGTGCCCGACTCGCCCGCCTGCCACGAGCATCGGGCGAGGAGGGCACTTCCGCGCGAAGACGCCGTGAGGGCACAACCATATGCTGCGATTCATCGTCCGTCGGCTGCTACAAGCGATTCCGACGCTTCTTGTCCTGTCCATCCTGGTGTTCGCCTGGCTCCGGCTGCTTCCCGGCGGCCCGGCGGGCGCGCTGCTCGGCGACAAGGCGACCGCCGAAAGCGTGGCTTCGCTGAACCACATCCTCGGCCTCGACCAGCCGGTCTTCGTGCAGTACTTCAAGTTCCTCGGCCGGGTGGTCACCGGCGACTTCGGCAGTTCGCTGACCAGCGGTGACCCGGTGCTCGCGGAGGTCGGCCGCCGGTTCCCCGCGACGATCGAGCTTTCGATCTGCGCACTGTTCCTCGCGGTGGTCTTCGGCATTCCGATCGGCTATCTCGCCGCGCGCTACAAGGGCCGCGTGCTGGACAACGCCGCGGTGATCACCACGCTGGTCGGGGTCGCCGTGCCGGTGTTCTTCCTCGGCGTGCTGCTGAAGTACGTCTTCGCGCAGAAGCTGGGCATCCTGCCGCCGTCCGGCCGCCAGGACGTCACCATCGACGCCACCCACGTGACCGGCTTCTTCGTGCTCGACGGGCTGCTCACCGGGGAACTCGACGCGTCATGGGACGCGATCAGGCATCTGATCCTGCCGTCGATCGCGCTGGCCAGCATCCCGTTCGCGGTGATCGTGCGGATCACCCGCGCCTCGGTGCTGGACGTGCAGGGCGAGGACTTCGTGCGGACCGCGGAATCCAAGGGGCTGACCACCGGGGTGATCCGGCGCCGGCACGTGCTGCGCAACGCGCTGCTGCCGGTGTCCACCACCATCGGTCTCCAGACCGGCCTGCTGCTCGCCGGTGCCGTACTGACGGAGAAGGTGTTCAACTGGCAGGGGCTCGGTTCCCTGCTGGCCGACGGCATCGCGCGCCGGGACTATCCCCGGCTGCAGGCGCTGCTGTTGCTCGCGGCGCTGGTGTACGTCGTGGTGAACCTGCTGGTCGACATCTCCTACGCGATCATCGATCCGAGGGTGCGCGTGCGATGACTGCTCCCAATCTGTTGAAACGCAAGGCCGAACGGATCGACGAACTCGCCGATTCCGGCGGGACGAGCCTCGCCGCGGACGCACTGCGGCGGATGCGCAGCAGCCCCACGGCGATCATCGGCGCGGTGATCACCGTGCTGTTCGTCCTGCTGGCGATCCTTTCGCCGTTCCTGGCGCCGAAGAATCCCTACATCCCCTACGACGAGCTCAAGAAGGACCTGACGCCGAGCTCGATTCCCGGTCCGATGCCGGGATTCCTGCTCGGTGGTGACCAGAACGGCTACGACTTCTTTTCGCGGCTGCTGGTCGGCGCGCAGCAGACGTTGATCGTCGGTGTGGTCGCCACGCTGATCGGGGTGCTGCTCGGCATGATCATCGGCGGGCTCGCCGGGGCGTTCGGTGGCTGGGTGGACACCCTGCTGATGCGCTTTACCGACATCCTGCTCGCGATTCCCTCGCTGCTGCTGGCCATCTCGATCGCCGCGCTGTTCTCGCACGGTACACAGTGGACGGTCATCATCGCGGTGGCGGTGGTCAGTGTGCCGGTCTTCGCCCGGTTGCTGCGCGGCGCGATGCTGTCCCAGCGTTCCTCCGACCACGTACTGGCGGCGACCGCGCTGGGCGTGCGCCGCGGCACGATCGTGTTCCGGCACATGCTGCCCAACTCGCTCGGCCCGGTGATCGTGCAGGCCACGCTGACCCTGGCAACCTCCATCATCGACGCGGCGGCGCTGTCGTTCCTCGGCCTCGGCGATTCCGACCCGAGCCGGGCGGAATGGGGCCTGATGCTGGGCAACTCGCAGGGCCTGCTCGACGTCAAGCCGGAACTGGCGTTCTACCCCGCCATCGCGATCATCGTGGTGGCGCTCGGGTTCACGCTGCTCGGTGAGTCGCTGCGCGAAGCGCTCGACCCGAAAAACAGGCGGTAAGGCTTCATGGCACTTCTGGAAGTCCGCGATCTGTCCGTGGTGTTCCGCCGCAAGCGTGCGCGGCCGTTCACCGCGGTGGACGCGGTGAGTTTCGATGTGGAACCGGGCCGCACGGTCGGCCTGGTGGGCGAGTCCGGCAGCGGCAAGTCGGTGACCGCGCTGGCGATCATGGGGCTGCTGCCCCGGCGCGGGGCCGAGGTCAGCGGCTCCGTGCGCTTCGAGGACACCGATCTGCTGACCCTGTCCGACAGGCAGTTGCGCGATCGGCGCGGCCGCGATCTGGGCATGGTGTTCCAGGACCCGCTGTCCTCGCTGAACCCGGTGATCTCCGTCGGGCTGCAGATCGCCGAGGTGCTGGAGCGGCACCGCGGGATGAGCCGCAAGCAGGCGATGGACGAAGCGACCGACCTGCTGAACCGGGTCGGCATCCCCGACCCGAACCGCCGTCTGTCGGAATACCCGCACCAGCTCTCGGGCGGGATGCGCCAGCGGGCACTGATCGCCATCGCGCTGGCCTGCCGTCCCCGGCTGCTCATCGCCGACGAGCCGACCACCGCGCTGGACGTGACGATCCAGGCGCAGATCCTCGCGCTGCTCGCCGAGTTGGTGCGCGACACCGGCACCGCGCTGATCATGATCACGCACGATCTCGGTGTGGTCGCCGGCCTGTGCGACGAGGTGAACGTCATGTACGGCGGCCGGATCGTGGAGCGGGCCGAGCGGCACGCGCTGTTCGCCGCCGCGCGGCATCCGTACACCCACGGGCTGCTCGCCTCGATCCCGCGCCTCGACGCGCCGCGCGGCGAGAAGCTGGTGCCGATCAAGGGTTCGGTGGCCGACAACCTCCCGTGGACGAACGCCTGCGCCTTCGCGCCGCGCTGCCCGAACGCGCTGGACCGCTGCCGCGAGGTGGCCCCGGCGCTGGAACCGGACAACGGCGGGATGCTGCGTTGCCACAATCCCGTCGGGCCGATGACTGCCGTCAACCAGGCGGAGGGGGTGCGGTGATGGCGGACGAGAAGCCGCTGGTGTCCGTGGAGGGCATCCAGGTGCACTTCCCGATCAAACGCGGGCTGGTGCTGGACAAGACGGTCGGCCACGTCTACGCCGTCGACGGAGTGGATCTCCAGATCCGGCGCGGGGAGACCTACGGCCTGGTGGGCGAGTCGGGCTGCGGCAAGACCACCCTCGGGCGCGGCCTGCTGCGCCTGGTGGAGCCGACCGGCGGCCGGGTGGTGTTCGACGGGGTGGACCTGTCCACCCTCAAGGGTGAGTCGCTGCGGCGGATGCGGCGGCGGATGCAGATGGTCTTCCAGGACCCGCTGTCCAGTCTCGACCCCCGCCAGTCCGTCGAGTCGATCCTGGTCGAGGGCATGCGGGCGCACGGGCTCGACCGGGACAAGGAGAGCACGCGCAAACGGTTGCGTGAACTGCTGTCCGCGGTCGGGCTGCCGGAGGGCGCGCTGCGCAAGTACCCGCACGAGTTCTCGGGCGGACAACGGCAGCGGATCGGCATCGCCAGGGCGCTGGCCGTCGAGCCCGACCTGATCGTGGCCGACGAACCGGTGTCCGCGCTGGACGTGTCCGTGCAGGCGCAGGTGATCAACCTGCTCGAAGAGCTGCAGGACACCCTCGGGCTGACCTATCTGGTGATCGCCCACGACCTGGCCGTCGTGCGCCACATCTCCGACCGCATCGGCGTGATGTACCTGGGTTCGATGGTGGAGGAGACCGACTCCGAGACCCTCTACACCGAGCCGCTGCACCCGTACACCCGGGCGCTGCTGTCCGCGATCCCGGTGCCGGACCCCGACGTGGAGGACCGGCGCGAGCAGATCCTGCTCGCCGGCGACCTGCCCTCCCCGGCCGCGCCGCCGTCCGGCTGCCGGTTCCACACGCGTTGCCCCTGGCGGCAGGAGACGCGATGTGACACCGAACGGCCGGTTTTGCGGGAACTCGGGACGGGCCACCGGGTGGCGTGTCACTATGCGGAGGACATCCAGGCCGGGCGTATCACGCCGCACGAGGTGAAGGCGGAACTGGTCGAAACGGATCCCGGGGCGCTGCCGGTCGTGCCGCACGCCGGGTCCGTGGCCGAGTTGCTGGAACCGTGACGCGGGTACCCTGGCGCCAAGCGACACCGGTGAGAGGGGCTTGACTGTGCACATCGACCAGTGGCTGGAGACCATTCCGCCACTTCTCGTGTACATCACGGTCGGCGCGGTGATCGGTTTCGAAAGCCTCGGCATTCCCCTTCCCGGGGAAATCGTGCTGGTCAGCGCGGCCCTGCTGGCTTCGCAGCACTCCGCGCTGAACCCGTGGATCGTCGGCATCGTGGGCAGTGCGGGCGCCATCGTCGGCGACAGCCTCGGGTACCTGATCGGCCGCAAGGGCGGCCGCAGGCTGTTCGACTGGGCGGGGCGGAAGTTCCCGAAGCACTTCGGCCCCGACCACGTCGCCAACGCCGAACGCATCTTCGCGAGACGGGGTGTGTGGGCGGTGTTCTTCGGCCGGTTCGTGGCCATCCTGCGCATCCTGTGCGGTCCGCTCGCCGGTTCGCTGCACATGAACTACGCCAAGTTCCTCGCCGCGAACGCGCTCGGCGGCATCGCCTGGGCCGGGGGCACCACCGCGCTGGTGTACTCGCTGGGCGTGGTGGCGGAGAAGTGGCTGTCCCGCTTCTCGTACCTGGCGCTGGGCCTGGCCGTCGTGGCCGGCGTGATCATCAGCCTCGTGGTGAAGAAGCGCATGGGCCGCCGCCATCACGAGGAGCCCGCCGAGGAGACCGCGGCCGCCGAGCGCTGAGCGCTCAGCGTTCGGCGGCGACCAGCGGTACGGCCGGTTCCGGCCTCGAGGCACGCCGGGGCAGCGAGCCCAGCAGCACCCCGGCGACCACGACCACCCCGGCGAGCAGTTCCACCACCGCCGGGCGTTCGCCGAGCAGCAGGAACGAAGCCGACATCCCCACGACCGGCACCAGCAGGGAGAACGGGGCCACCACCCCGGCGGGGTTGCGGCGCATGAGCGTCGTCCACACCCCGGAGCCGACCACGGTGCCGATGAGCACCACGTAGGCCAAACCGGCCAGGCCGGTCAACCCGGTCGCGCTGCCCAGCGTGCTCAGCGAGCGCCACTCGGCGCCGGGGCCCTCGAAGACCAGGGACAGCAGGAACATCGGAACCGGCGGGACCACCGACATCCACAGGGTCAGGTGCAGCGGGTTGTCCGGGCGGGCCTGGCGGGAGCACACGTTGCCCACGGCCCAGCTGGCCGCGCCGAGCAGGGTGAGCAGTACCGGCAGCAGCGCCGCGTTCTCCGCGCGGTGCCAGGCGATCGCGGCCATGCCCGCGACCGCGAGCGCGACCCCGGCCAGCTGCCGGGGCGAGTGGCGTTCTCTCAGGAAGAACCCGCCCAGCAGCACGGTGAACGGGGCGGCGGCCTGAAGCACGAGCGAGGCGAGCCCGGTGGGCATGCCGAGTTTGAGCGCGAGGAACAGGAACGCGAACTGCCCGGTGCCGAAACCGAGGCCGTAGCCGATCAGCCAGCGCAGCGGCACCTTCGGCCGCGGCACGAGCAGCACGGTCGGCACCGCGATCAGCAGGAAACGCAGCCCGCCTGCGAACAGCGGCGGGAACTGGCCGAGCATGGCGTGGATGGCGAGGAAGTTCAGTCCCCACACCGCGGCGACGAACAGGGCTAGAAGGCGATCACGGGCTGGCATGCCTTCAGCTTGCGAGGGACGACTGTGAAGAACAAGCGAGATTATTTTCAATAACTCTTAAGTTATACTTCACGATCGTGGAGGTGGCGAGACTGCGGGTGCTCCGAGAGTTCGCCGACCGGGGCAGCGTGACCGCCACGGCCGCGGCGCTGCACTGCACCCCGTCCGCGGTGTCGCAGCAGCTCAGGGCGCTGCAGGACGAGGTCGGCGTGCCGCTCACCGAACCGGCCGGGCGTGGACTGCGGCTCACCGACGCGGGCCGGTCGCTGGTGAACCGGGCGGACGAAGTGCTCGCCGCGATCGAACGGGCCGAGGCGGAGCTGGACACCTACCGCAGCGCACCCCGCGGCCGGGTGCGGCTCGCGATCTTCCCGTCCGCCGCGCTGATGCTGCTGCCCGGACTGCTGAAGCGGATCGACGAATGCGAGGGCCTCGAGGTCGATGTGCGGGACATCGACATGACCCCGCCCGAGGTGCCGGCGCTGGTGGCGGACTTCGACATCGTGGTCGCCCACCGCGACGAGCACGCGGAACCGTTCTCCTCCAGCAGGCTGGAAGTCGACCACCTGCTGCGGGAACCCCTCGACGTGGCGTTGCCGCCGGGGCACCGGCTGGCCTCGCGGCGCAAGGTCGAACTGACCGAACTCGCGGGCGAACGCTGGATCGGGGTGGACGTGGGTTTCCCGGTGGACGACGTGCTGCGGTCGCTCGCCGTGCGCACGGGGGTGCGGCCGAGGGTGGTTCAGCGCATCAACGACTTCCGCATCACCGAGGCGCTGGTGGCCGCCGGGCACGGCATCGCCCTGCTCCCGCGGTACACGATCGACACGGCACGGGGACGGCGGCTGCTCCGCCGTCCGCTCGCCGGGATCCGCGCCGCCCGGCACATCGAGGCCGTGCTGCGGGCCGGAGCGTCGAGCAGGCCCGCGGTGGCCGCCGTGCTCGCCGTCCTCCACGCCGAGGTTGCCTCCGCCACCGCCGCCCGCACGTGATCAGGGGCGGCACCGAGCGGTGCCGCCCCCTTCAAGCGAACCGGTCAGCGGTGGCTGCGGTTGACCGCCGAGACGACGGCGCGCAGCGAAGCGGTCACGATCGACGGGTCGATGCCCACACCCCAGTAGACCTTGTCGCCTACGGCGCACTCGATGTACGAGGCCGCCCGCGAATCGTCGCCGGGGGTGAGCGTGTGCTCGCTGTAGTCCATCAGCCGCAGGTCGAACCCGACGGTGGACAGCGCGTCGAAGAAGGCCGCGATCGGGCCGTTGCCGGAGCCGGTGATCTCCTGCTCGTCACCGTCGAGGCGGACGGTCGCGGTCAGCTTGTAGTCGCCGTTGGCGGTGACATGCTGGCGGATCAGCTCCAGCGGGGTGTTCGGCTCCAGGTACTCGGCCGAGAAGGCGTTCCACATGGTGGCCGGGGCGACCTCGCCACCCTGGGTGTCGGTGTGGCGCTGGATGAGCTTGGAGAACTCGATCTGCAGCCGCCGGGGCAGGTCCAGCTGGTGCTCGGTCTTCATGATGTAGGCGACGCCGCCCTTGCCGGACTGCGAGTTCACCCGGATCACGGCCTCGTAGGTGCGGCCGACGTCCTTCGGGTCGATGGGCAGGTACGGAACCTCCCACGGGTACTCGTCGACCGGGACGGCCTCCTTCTCGGCGGCGCGGTTCAGCGCGTCCAGGCCCTTGTTGATGGCGTCCTGGTGGCTGCCGGAGAAGGCGGTGAACACCAGGTCGCCGCCCCACGGGCTGCGCTCGGGTACCGGCAGCTGGTTGCAGTACTCGACGGTGCGCTTGACCTCGTCGATGTCGGAGAAGTCGATCTGCGGGTCGATGCCCTGGCTGAACAGGTTCATGCCCAGCGCGACCAGGTCCACGTTGCCGGTGCGCTCGCCGTTGCCGAACAGGCAGCCCTCGATGCGGTCCGCGCCGGCCTGGTAGCCCAGTTCGGCCGCGGCCACCGCGGTGCCGCGGTCGTTGTGCGGGTGCAGGGACAGGATCACCGCTTCGCGCCGGTCGAGGTTGCGGTTCATCCACTCGATCGAGTCGGCGTAGACGTTGGGCGTGGCCATTTCCACGGTCGAGGGCAGGTTCAGGATCACCGGGCGGGCCGGGGTCGGCTGCCAGATCTCGGTGACCGCGTTGCACACCTCGGCCGCGTAGGACAGTTCGGTGCCGGTGTAGGACTCGGGCGAGTACTCGAAGCGGAAGTCGGTGTCGGAGTACTTCGAGGCGTACTCCTGGACCAGTTCGGCGCCCTGCAGCGCGATCTTCTTGATGCCCTCGCGCTCTTCGCGGAACACCACGCGCCGTTGCAGGATGGAGGTCGAGTTGTAGATGTGGACGATCGCCTGCTGCGCGCCCTCCAGCGCACGGAAGGTGCGCTCGATCAGCTCGGGACGGCACTGCACCAGCACCTGGATGCGGACGTCCTCCGGGATCGCGCCCTCTTCGATGATCTCGCGGACGAAGTCGTAGTCGGTCTGGCTGGCCGCCGGGAAGCCGACCTCGATCTCCTTGTAGCCCATGCGGACCAGCAGGTCGAAGAACTTGCGCTTGCGGGCGGGCGACATCGGGTCGATCAGCGCCTGGTTGCCGTCACGCAGGTCGACCGCGCACCACAGCGGGGCGCGCTCGATGCGCTGGTCCGGCCAGGTGCGGTCGGGCAGTTCGATGTTTTCGACCAGCTGGTGCCAGGGGCGGTAGCGGTGGACGGGCATGGAACTGCCGCGCTGCGGATTCCAGGCGGGCTGGTCGGCGGGCGCGGGCCGGGAGGGCTTGCGGATGCGGCTGCTGTTGACGGGCTTGGCGGTCGTCATGGTGAAAGGCTTCTCCTGCCGGGTTCTGGTCGGGCGACCGGCGGCATCGAGCCCCGCGACGGGGGGCCGGTCGGATCAGGCCCCGTCGCGGCAGCGAAGCAGGAGAGCGCGAGCCACGAAGCCCACTGTAGCCCGGCACTGATGATGTTGAAAGCCAGGTACCGCGACGGAACCGTTATCCCGTTCCTTACTGGCCGGTAGCCAGCGGCCCCGTACGCGTGCGAGACTGCGCGTTATGGGCGAGCACGCCGAGAGAACCGAGAAGAACCTCACCGACGAGGATTCCCGGCGCAGGCACCGTACGGACGCCGACCGGCGCCGGATCAAGGACCAGGCGGTCGGCCTGATCGCCGGCATCGTGCGCTGGGCCGGTCTGGTCTTCGCGGTCATCCTGGTACTGCAGGTGATCTTCACCGTCGGTTCCGCCAACCCGGCCAACGGCATCGTGTCGTGGGTCCGCGACTGGGCCGACAGCCTCGCGATGGGGTTCAGGGACCTGTTCCAGCCTGCCGACGAGAAGCTGCGCGTCCTGGTGAACTACGGCATCGCCGCCCTGTTCTGGCTGATCGCCTCCGCCATCGTGGCCAAGCTCGTCCGCCGCATCGGCGGCATCTCCGCCTGACGCGGGTTCCCGCCGAGGACAGCCGCAGCCCCTCACGGCAGCGCGCCGGTGCCCCAGGTGCCGGCGAAGGCGAACTCGCCGAGCGGGAGGCGGCGTCTCGGGGCGCGTTCGCGTTCGATGTCGCGTTCCTCGCCGAGCACCTCGGCGTCGCCCTGTACGCCGACCGCGATGGCCACCCTGGGCACGGCCTCGGGCGGCACCGCGAACGCGCGCCGCACGGCCTCGGCGTCGAAGCCCGCCATCTGGTGCGCGACCAGGCCTTCGGCGACCGCCTGCAGGACGAGGTTCTGCCCGGCCAGCCCGAGCCCGTACTCGGCGTAGGGGATATCGCCCTTCTCGTTGCGTGTCACCATCACCGCCACCAGCAGCGCTCCGGCCCGGTGCGCCCAGTCCTGGTTGCGGGGGGTGAGGGTGGCCAGGATCCGCCGGAAGGTGTCGTCGCCCCGGCGGCCGACGAGGTAGCGGGCGGGCTGCGTGTTGCCGAACGAGGGCGCCCAGCGGGCGGCTTCGAGGAGCGCACGCAGTTGCTCCCAGGAGACTTCACCTGTTTCGTCGAGCGCGCGCGGGCTCCATCGCTGCGCGATGAGTTCGGCCAGCGGCGCGCTGCTCTCAGCTGGTTTCCGCATCGGAACGCATACTTCCACACTGGCGGCGGCATCGGTGGCAACTCGGATCCGGCTTCCAGTGCAGTGCCTGTTCCCGCAGCTCACGGCGGATGCGCCACCACCGCTTGCGATGCCCGTCGTCGTCATGCCACGCGGTGCCGAAGACCCTCATCTCGGTCCGGGGCTCCCCGCAGTGCGGGCACACGAGCCGGCGGAACACCCGCCGGATGGCGACATCCGAATCCATGCACCCTCCCCTCTGCGCTTCGGTGCAGGTCATCGACAGCACGCCCATCGGCGCGGGCGGTGGTTCACCCTCGTCCACGCGTTCGGTCATCATCCTCACGTCAGGTGTTGCCCGCAGCCGTCCGAAACGCTCGCGGCCGGAACAAAAAGAACCCGGTTCGACGACCGCGATCGGCATCACCGGGGGCCGGAAAACGGCAAGATCTTTCGTTCCTCCGGTAACACGTTGGAGAATTTCTCACGTATGCTGCGACGCAGATCTCAACGGGCGTGGGCGCCGCCACATAACCGGGTGGCCGCACGTGCCCGCCCCGGTAGGCTTTTCCAAAAGCGCACCTAGGAGGTCCGATAGCCGTGGCGCTCGTAGTCCAGAAGTACGGCGGTTCGTCGTTGGAGAGCGCTGATCGGATCAAGCGCGTGGCCGAACGCATCGTGGCCACGAAGAAGGCCGGCAACGACGTGGTGGTCGTCTGCTCCGCGATGGGCGACACCACCGACGAACTGCTCGATCTCGCCCAGCAGGTCAACCCGGTGCCGCCGGAGCGCGAGATGGACATGCTGCTCACTGCGGGCGAGCGCATCTCCAACGCGCTGGTGGCGATGGCGATCTCCGCGCACGGTCTCGAGGCGTGGTCGTTCACCGGCTCCCAGGCGGGCGTGGTGACCACCTCGGTGCACGGCAACGCGCGGATCATCGACGTCGCCCCGAGCCGGGTCACCGAGGCGCTCAAGCAGGGCTACATCGCGCTGGTCGCGGGCTTCCAGGGCGTCTCGCAGGACACCAAGGACATCACCACGCTCGGCCGCGGCGGCTCCGACACCACCGCGGTGGCGCTGGCCGCCGCGCTGAACGCGGACGTCTGCGAGATCTACTCCGACGTGGACGGGGTGTACACGGCCGACCCGCGAATCGTGCCGGACGCCCGCAAGCTCGACACCGTGCCGTACGAGGAGATGCTCGAACTGGCGGCGAGCGGGTCGAAGATCCTGCACCTGCGTTCGGTCGAGTACGCGCGGAGGTACGGCGTGCCGATCCGCGTCCGCTCTTCCTACAGTGACAAGCCGGGCACCACCGTGACCGGTTCGATTGAGGAGATCCCCGTGGAACAAGCGTTGATCACCGGCGTGGCGCACGACCGTTCCGAGGCCAAGATCACGGTAACCGGGGTGCCCGACCACGCCGGCGCCGCGGCGCGGATCTTCCGGACCATCGCCGACGCCGAGATCGACATCGACATGGTGCTGCAGAACGTGTCCAACACGGCCGGGCGCACCGACATCACCTTCACCCTGTCCAAGGCCAACGGCCCGAAGGCGGTCGCCGAGCTGGAGAAGCTGAAGGAGGAGCTCACCTTCAACTCCGTGCTCTACGACGACCAGGTCGGCAAGGTTTCGCTGGTGGGCGCCGGGATGCGCTCGCACCCCGGTGTCACCGCCACCTTCTGTGAGGCGCTGGCCAAGGTGGGGGTGAACATCGAGATCATCAACACCTCGGAGATCCGGATCTCGGTGCTCATCCGGGACGCGCAGCTGGACGAGGCGGTTCGCGCGATCCACGACGCATTCGAACTCGGCGGCGACGAAGAGGCCGTCGTCTACGCGGGGAGTGGTCGTTGATGGCGGCGAAGGGGCTGCGCGTCGGAGTGGTCGGCGCGACCGGTCAGGTCGGCGGCGTGATGCGGAAGCTGCTGGCGGAGCGCGAGTTCCCGGTCAGCGAGATCCGGTTCTTCGCCTCGGCCCGCTCGGCGGGCACCAAACTTCCCTGGCAGGGTGCCGAGATCGAGGTCGAGGACGCGGCCACCGCGGATCCGTCCGGTTTGGACATCGCGCTGTTCTCCGCGGGCGGGGCCACCTCCCGGGCCCAGGCGCCGCGCTTCGCCGCGGCGGGCGTCACCGTGATCGACAACTCGTCGGCGTGGCGGATGGATCCGGACGTTCCGCTGGTGGTCAGCGAGGTCAACCCGCAGGCGGTCAAGGACGCGCGCAAGGGCATCATCGCCAACCCCAACTGCACCACGATGGCCGCGATGCCGGTGCTCAAGCCGTTGCACGAGGAGGCGGGGCTGGTCCGGCTGATCGCCAGCACGTACCAGGCCGTGTCCGGCAGCGGGGTGGCCGGGGTGGCCGAACTGGCCGGGCAGATCACCGCCGTGGCCCCGCGCGCCACCGAGCTGACCCACGACGGGGCGGCCGTGCCGTTCCCGGAACCGGCCAAGTACGTGCGGCCGATCGCGTTCAACGTGCTGCCCATGGCGGGCTCCATTGTGGACGACGGTTCGTTCGAGACGGACGAAGAGCAGAAGCTGCGCAACGAAAGCCGGAAGATCCTGGACATTCCGGAACTGCTGGTGTCCGGTACCTGTGTCCGGGTGCCGGTGTTCTCCGGGCACTCGCTGTCGATCAACGCCGAGTTCGCCCGGCCGCTGCCGGTGGCGCGGGCGACCGAGTTGCTCTCGTCCGCACCCGGCGTCCAGGTCGTCGACGTGCCGACGCCGCTCGAGGCGGCGGGCAAGGACCCGAGTTTCGTGGGTCGCATCCGCACGGATCCGGGCGTGCCCGACGGCCGTGGCCTGGTGCTGTTCGTCTCGAACGACAACCTGCGCAAGGGCGCGGCGTTGAACGCGGTTCAGATCGCCGAACTGCTCGCCGAACGGTCCTGACCCCGTCCGAACTGCGGTTACCCGCCGTACTTCACTCTTTCGGGAGCCGACATCTCCCGCTGATCGGATCTTCGCGCTCTTAGGGTGTGCGGAGTCTTTCAGCGGGCGAGTCGGGGAGCTGCGTGGTGAGGCTGGTAATCGTCTCGGTGGTGGCGTTGCTCGTCATGACCGCGATGCCTGCGGTCGCGGTGGCCGACGGTGCCGACGGGCCGGTGCGGGTCCACGTCGTCCGGGTGGACCGGAACAACGCCGGTGCGGCGGGCATCCTCGTCGTGGTCACGGATCCGTCCGGGGCGAGCGCGAGCGGGACGACAGGTCCGAACGGGACGGTGATCCTCCCGACGACGGCGCTCTCGGGCGGGAAGTACCGTGTCGAGGCGACGATTCCGGCCTCGGTCGGGGACGTCAAACCCGCGCCCGAGGGGCCCGGCCTCTCCCCGCTCACCGAGTTCGTCGACGTCTCCCAGGGCAGACCCGCCGAGCTCACCATGGGGGTGGGCGGCGGCACGGGGGAAGTACAGCTCGGTGACCGCGTGTGGTTCGACACCGACGGTGACGGCATCCAGGACGGCGACGAGCCGCCGCTGCCCGGGGTGGCGGTGCGGCTGATGGGCTGCGACGGCGGCGGTGCGCCCCTCGCGCAGAAGACCACCGACGCCGCCGGGCGCTACCTGTTCGGCCCGGCCGACGGGCTGCGGCCCCAGACCTGCTACACGCTGAAGTTCGACTACTCCGGGGTGGACGCGGCCCGTCTTCCCGGTGCCCCGCCGATCGCCAATCTCAAGTGGACGGTGCCGCTGGCCGGGGTCACCCCGGGTACCGGTTCGGTGGTGGATCCGGGCACCGGGACGGCGAAGGTCACGGTGGGTCCGCCGGGTTCGGTGGACGACACCGTGGACGCGGGGGTGATCGGCGGCGTGAACCGGATCGGCGATCTGGTGTGGGCCGACGCGAACCGCGACGGAAGGCAGGATCCGGGTGAGCTCGGGGTGGCGGGGGTGCCGGTCAGCCTTCAGACGCCCGACGGCTCGGTGGTGGCCACCACCAGCACCGACGCGCGCGGGCAGTATTCGTTCTCGCACCTGCCCGACGGCCGGTTCCAGGTGTGCTTCGACACCGGCAGGCTGCCCGCGCAGTACGCCGACTACCGGCTGACCCGGCCGCTGGCGGGAAATCCCGGCCAGGATTCGGTGCCCGACCCGGCGACCGGGTGCACCGCGCCGGTCGGGGTGGGGCCGGGGCACACCCAGGACCTGACGCTGGACGCCGGGCTCGCACCGCCCGTGAACCGCCTTTCGGCGCGGGTGTGGATCGACCGCGACGGCGACGGCAGGCAGGCACCGGACGAGCCGGGTATCGCCGGGGTGCAGGTGAAGCTGCGGACCGAGGACGGCACGCAGGTGGCCATGACCACCACGGGCCAGGACGGGCAGTACACCTTCGAGGACATGCCGGACGGCGCCTACCAGGTGTGTTTCGACCTGGCGAACCTGCCGCCCGTGGTCGCGGACTTCACCCCGTCCGCGGGCGGCAACGATTCCGCCGCCGACGCGGCCGGGTGCACGCGCCGGGTGACGGTCGGGCTGGGCAAGCGGGAGGACCATTCCCTCGGCGCCGGGCTGGTCGCGCCCGCCGATCGCGTGGCGGGCCGGGTCTGGTTCGACGGCAACCGCAACGGGCGGCAGGACGGCGGCGAGGCGGGGGTCGCCGGGGTTCCGGTGCGTCTGGCCAAAGTGGACGGTAGTGACGCCGGCGCCACGACGACCGGGGTGGACGGTCGCTACCGGTTCGACGGAATCCCGGACGGGACCTACCAGATCTGCTTCGACCCCAAGGCCTTTCCGCCCGGTTACGCGGGTGACCAGTGGACGCGGCCGATGGTCGGCGGCGGCAGCGCGGACTCCCGGGCGGACCTTTCCACGGGCTGCACGCCGCCGGTGACGGTTGGCGTCGGGCACCGTCGGGAGTCCACTATGGACGCCGGAGTGGTGCTGCCCCGCAACCGGTTGGGCGATCTGTTGTGGCTGGACCGCAATGCCGACGCGTTGCCCCAGCCGGACGAACCCGGGATGGCCGGGATCGCGGTCAGCCTCAAGGACGGTGCCGGTCGTGTGGTGGCGGGAACCCACACCGGCCAGGACGGGAAGTACCTGCTGGACGACCTGCCCGACGGCGTCTACCGCGTGTGCTTCGACCTCGCCGCTCTGCCGCGGGAGGCCGCAGGCTTCCGGCTCCCCGGTATGCCCGACAACTGCACGCAACCGGTGACAGTCGGGCCGAAGCCCAGGGAGGACCTGACCGTCCGGGTGGGACTGATCGCACCGGCCCCGGCCATCGCCCCCGCCGCGGCCGGTTCGGACAGCGGAGGAGGTACGGGCAGCGGTGGCGGCCTCCCGGCCGGGTGGGCGGCGTTCACCGCGCTCGTCGTGGCGCTGGGGTCGGTGTTCACCCTCCGCTGGTGGAAGTCCGTCCACCGGTGAAACGACGTGTGTCGAAGTGGTTTCACCCGCTAGCGTGAGGTCATGAAGTTTCCGCGCGTACTTGCTGTGCTCGGGCTCGGCATGCTGCTGGCCGGTTGCGAACAGGTCGACACGGCCGTCGGGCAGGTAGGGGCCGCCAAGGACAAGGCGAGCGCCTGTGCCGAGGCACTCGGCTTGGCGAACCTCGATCCGAACCTCGACCCCGCCGAGTTGGCGAAGCAGGCGCAGGACAAGGCGGACCGGCTCCGCGCGCTCGCGAACCAGGTCGCCGATCAGGACCTGAAGCAGAACCTGTTCACCATCGCCGATTCCTACCTGGCTTTGGAACAGCGCAAGCTCAACCAGTTGAGCAACCTCAGTGACTGGATCCAGCGCAACACCGACAACCTCTCCAGGCTGCGGTCGGCCTGCCTCTGACCGGCACTTCTACCGAAGGGCACGGGGCGAGGCGAGGCCGGGACGCGGCACGGGGAACCGGCGGAGAGCCAACCCGGCCGCGGCGACGACGAGCCCGCCTGCTCCCGCCGCGGCGAATCCCCATGCCGCGGGGGCGTGGTCGAGCACGGTGCCGACAATCGGGCTGCCGACCGCCATGCCGATCCGCGTCGCCGAATCCAGCAGTCCCATCGCTTCGCCGCGTACCCGGGCCGGGGCGAGCGCGGTGACCTGTTCGGCGGTGGCGGCCAGGGTGGGGGCGCAGGCGAAGTTGGTCGGAACCAGGACCAGTGCGAGCAGCCACCACGGCTGCGTCGTCAGTCCCACCGGGATCACCAGCACCGCGAGCAGCACCATCAGCGTGGTCTGGGACAGCGGACGGCGGACCGCCCCGTGCACCATCCCACCGGCGGCCGAGGCAAGGCACATCACCGCGATCACCACTCCGGCCCAGGCCACCTCGCCCGAGCTTCGCAGCGCGGCGAGGGTGGCCAGTTCGGCGCCGACCAGGCAGAACAGCGCCCCGGCGACCACCAGCAGGGTCGCGGAGAGGTCGCGGGTCAGCCACTCGCCCAACGGCGGCCGTTCGGCCGGGACCGGTTCGTCCTGGCGGCGCACCGGCGGATTGAACCAGTACAGCGCGACGGTCAGGGCGGCGAACCCGATGCCGAGGCCGGTGACCGCCGCGGTGGGGGAAAGCTGGGTGCACGCCGCGATGGCCGCCGCGGGGCCGATCATGAACGAGGACTCGACCGAGATCGTGTCCAGCGAGTAGGCCGACCGGCGCTGCTCGGCGGGCACCTGGGCGGTGAGTACCTGCCGGGCCAGTGAACTGACCGGCACCACCAGCATGCCCGCGGGCAGGGCGAGGGCGATCAGCGCCGGATACGGCAGGGAGGGCACGCCGAGCCAGTACGCGGTGGACACGGCCCCGCACAGGAGGACGACCGGCCGCAGTCCGTACCGGTCGATCATCCGGCCGACCAGCGGGGCACCGAGCGCGGTGCCCAGGGTGGCGGCGGTGCCGACCAGGCCCGCGGCGGCGTAGCCGCGCCCGAGACCGGTGACGACGTACATGGTGAGGGTCACGCTCATCGCGGTGAGGGGCAGCCGGGCCAGGAACATCACCAGCATCGTCACGGGGACGCCGGGCAGAGCGAGGACGCGACGGTACGACTGCACGACCTCCACTCTGGCACGGCCGTGCAACTTGTTTTGCGGAGACAGCGGACACCGCGGTCCCTGACGAGGCCGCCGGAGCCGGTGCGGCGACTGATCCTGTCGGCTCGTCGCCGTGGCGGTCCACGTCGGACGGACATCGGCCCGTAATGCAGCGAGTCGAGTGACTACCTTGCCTTGTCGGGTGAAACGGTCACCTGACGCGCGAGACACACCGGAAAGCGCATAAGCAATTCACCGCTTGCGGTTCTTTTCCGCTGTTTTCTCCTCGCCCCGTAAAGGCGGCGAATCTTACTTCCGGATGGCCGATTGGTGGCTTTCCGGCGCCGTTGGTACTGATGAAGATCGTTGGTCACACGAAAGGCCAGGAGGTAGCAATGACAGGCAAGATCGCCCGGGCCGTCGCGGTCGTGGTGGCGGGCAGCGTGCTGGCAGTCGGGGGCGCCGGGGTCGCCGCCGCGGACAGCGTGGGCACGTCGAGTACCCAAGCCGCGGGGCAGCAACTCCTGCAACTGCGGGATCAGCTGGCCAAGGCCGCCTATGCGGGTGACGTGCAGGGCACGCAGCGCTCGCTGGATCAGATGAGTCCACTGCTCGGCGATCTCGCCGAGGGGCAGAAGTACACGCTGCGGGCGGACGCGCCGCGGACCGCGGTCGCGGCGAAGGAGCGGCAGGCCGAGGCGAGCCGGATCCTGGCAGACCCCGCCGATCCCCTCGATTCCGCCGCGACGGCGCAGCTACGGCAACTGCCGCCGGTGCCAGGCCTACCGGACCTGCCGCCGCCGCTGAACATCGTCGGCAACCTGCTCAAGAACCTGCTGAGCCTGGTGACCGGCCTGCTCGCCGCGCTGCTCGGGGGTGGAGTGCCTGCCTTGCCGGTGCCTCTTCCCGTGCCGCACGCCTGAGGGCCGTGCCCAATGGTCCGCATGGCTGTCCGTGCCGTTTCAGTACCTGAATCGGTAGCACCGTTTCCGCTCACATCCCGAAAACAGCGGATCGAGTGACATCGCTGTTTCAGCGAGTGAAGCGGTTACCGAGCGCGTGCCGGGTTGCCGTTACGCCGATCTTCCGGGCGAGCGGTGGAGCGTTCTTTTCACCTCATGCGGTCGGGTTCCGTGCCCGTTTTCCCGTCCGGGTAACGATGAAAAGCTCTCACCTTGCCTCGGCCGGGTGGTGCCGCACCGGTGGTGTTGGTACTCATGACAGCGACGGTTCGGCAGGACCGGCCCGATGAACCCAGTGAATAGGGGGGGGACCGGAATCCGGCGTGGCAGCGCGCCGGATTCCGGTGGGCCGATCCTCGTCAGCGGCCGCGGATACCGGACAGGCCGACCCGCAGCGCCCCGGCCACTTCGGCGGTCGCCTCCCGGAACCGGCGCCCGACCCCAAGGAAGTTCACGAAGCCGTGGATCAGATCGGACTGGCGGCTCACCGCGGCGGGCACCCCGGCCGCCCGAAGCCGCTCACCGTAGGCCTCGCCCTCGTCCCGCAGCGGGTCGAATCCGGCGGTCACGATGTAGGCGGGCGGCAGCCCGCTGAGGTCTTCCGTGAGCATCGGCGAAAGCCGCTCGTCGGTGCGGTCCACCTCCGGCGGCGCGTAGTGGTCCAGGAACCAGGTCATGTCGCGGTCGGTGAGGAAGAAGCCGTCGGCGAACAGGTCCCGCGAACGGCGGCGCACCGTCGCGTCGAGTGCGGGGTAGATGAGCAACTGGAAGGCGGGAGCCGGGCCGCCGCGGCGCGCGGTCACCTGTGCGACGACGGCGGCGAGGTTGCCGCCCGCACTGTCCCCGCCGACCGCGATCCGCTCCGGATCCACCCCGAGGTCTTCGGCCTTCGCGTACGCGTACTGGAACGCGGCGAGCGCGTCGTCCGCGGCGGCCGGGAACGGATGCTCCGGCGCCAGGCGGTACTCCACCGACAGCACCCGCACACCCGCGTGCTTGGCGAGGAACCGGGCGGTGTTGTCGTGGCTGGCGCGGGTGCCGATCACCCAGCCGCCCCCGTGGAAGAACACCAGCAGGCCGGACGGCCCGGCGAGTCCGGCCGGGGTGTACAGGGTGGCCGGGACGTCGCCGTGCTCCGCCGGGATGGCCAGTTCCTGCGTTCCCACCGGCTGGATCGGCTTACCGCTCACCAGGTGGGACGACTGCGCGAGCATCGCGCGCGCGAGATCGGGGGTCTCGCTCGCCATGGCCGCGCCGGAGATCTGCTGGAGCCGGAGCAGCAGTTGCGCGTCGAGAGCCAGTTCCTGCCCGTCGATCCGGATCGGCTTGCCCGCGATGAGGCGCCGGAGCGGGTGCGGGAGCGCATAGACCAGCTGGGCCGCGGCTGCTTCGACGCGGGACCGGAGTGGAATCGCCATGAGCACGGAGGCTACCGGCGAGTAGTCGGGAGACCAAGAGGTGCGCGTGGCCGGAACGGATTGTGACGGGAGACTCCGCTCCCGAAGCTGGCTCTCCACCTAAGTAGAGGGGTTAGCCTCTTCAGTTGTGACTTCCTCCTCGGTGATCAACGTCGTGGGCATCGGCGGTTCGCTGCGTGCGGGCTCCCAGTCGGAGCGGGCGCTCAACATCGCGCTGGCCGGTGCCGAGGAGGCGGGCGCGCGCACCACGGCGATCACCGGGAGCGGGCTCGTGCTCCCCTTCTACGACACGGCGATCTCCGATCGCACCCCCGAAGCCGTCCGGCTGATCGAGGCGGTCCGGCAGGCGGACGGCGTGGTCATCGTCTCGCCCGGGTACCACGGGGCCCTTTCCGGCCTGGTCAAGAACGCCCTGGACTACCTCGAAGACCTGCGCCCCGACCGCCGTCCCTACCTCGACGGGCGTGCGGTCGGCCTGGCCGCGGTCGCCTACGGCTGGCAGGCCGCGGTCACCACCCTCGACCAGTTGCGGACCGTCACGCACGCCCTGCGCGGCTGGCCCACTCCGCTCGGTGCCGCGGTGAACACGGCCGAGGTGAAGTTCGACGAGACCGGCGGCGCCTCCGACGAGAAGACGGTACGGAACCTGCGCGCCATCGGCCGGTACGTGACGGAGTTCGCACGAGCGCACGCCACGCCTTGAGCCAGCGGTTGCCCCGCGCGGCACCAACGGTTCGCGTGGCGGTTCGTGGGTAGTCCTTGCCCGGGAGGTAGGAACGGGCATGGTCGACGCGATGTACACGGCCGTCGCGACGGCCCGGGGCGATGGCCGCAACGGTGAGGTCACCTCGTCGGACGGACTGATCGACGAGCGGCTCGCGATCCCCAGGGAGCTGGGCGGCCCCGGTGGTGAGTTCACCAACCCCGAGCAGTTGTTCGCCGCGGGCTATGCGGCGTGCTTCCACGGCGCGCTACGCAGGCCGCGCACCACATGAACGTCGACCTCGCCGATTCGAGCGTGACCGCCGAGGTCGGCATCGGGCGGAACGGGGACGTCTTCGAGCTGACCGTGAAGCTCGTGGCCCACCTGCCCGGGCTGGAGGAGGGGCTGGCGGGCGGGCTCGCCGCACGGGCGCACCAGTCGTGTCCCTACTCCCGGGCGACCCGAGGCAACATCCAGGTCGAGGTGGTCGCCACGACCTATTGAGACCCATTTCGGGAGGAGAGGAACCATGGCGAATTCACCCATCAAGAGTCCACTCGCCGAAAGCGACAAGGCTGTCACAGGCGGGGTGCTCCAGTCCACTTTGGTCGATCTGATCGACCTCTCCCTGATCGCCAAGCAGGCCCACTGGAACGTGGTGGGGCCCAACTTCCGCAGTGTCCACCTGCAGCTCGACGAGCTCGTCGCCACCGCGCGCAAATACGTCGACGAGGTCGCCGAACGAGCCAGTGCGATCGGCATCCCGCCGGTGGGCAAGACGACGACGGTGGTGGAGAACTCCAGCCTGCCCGCCTACCCCGAGGGCTGGCAGAGCGCCGAGGCCACCATCGCGGCGATCGTGGAAATCCTGGCCGAGGAAATCCGCCTGCTGCGCGAACGGATCGACGAAACCGACAAAAGCGACCTGGTCACCCAGGATCTGCTGCTCGATCTCACGCAGGAGCTGGAGAAGGCCCACTGGATGTGGCAGGCCCAGCAGGCCTGACCCGCCCGGAAACGCCCCGCACGCCGAGGTACCGGCGGGCGGGGCGTCCTCCGGTCTAGGGTCGGATCATGGTTCTGCATTCGGGAAAGACGAAGCGGCCGCACCGGCGGGGCGGGAGCAATCCGCTCCACGGCGGTACGGATCCGGCCTTCGCGGCCACCCTGACCCCGCCGCACCACAAGCTCGCCGAAGACCCGCTGCCCGCCGACACCGCACTGCAGCTGGTGCGCGACGAACTGATGCTCGACGGCAACGCGAGGCTCAACCTCGCCACCTTCGTCACCACCTGGATGGAGCCGCAGGCGCGGGAGCTGATGGCCGAATGCGTCGACAAGAACATGATCGACAAGGACGAGTATCCGCAGACCGCCGAGCTGGAACGGCGCTGCGTCAACATCCTGGCCGATCTGTGGCACGCCCCGGATCCCGACGCCATCATCGGCTGCTCCACGACGGGTTCGTCCGAGGCGTGCATGCTGGCCGGGATGGCGTTGAAGCGCCGGTGGAGCAAACTCGGCCGCAGCGGCAGGCCGAACCTGGTCATGGGCGCGAACGTGCAGGTGTGCTGGGAGAAGTTCTGCGAGTACTGGGAGGTCGAGCCGCGGCTGGTGCCGATGGAGGGCGACCGCTTCCACCTCACCGCGGACGTCGCCGTCGAGCACTGCGACGAGAACACCATCGGCGTGGTCGCCATCCTCGGGTCCACCTTCGACGGTAGTTACGAGCCGGTCGCCGAGATCGCGGCCGCCCTCGACGCGCTGCAGGAACGGACGGGCTGGGACATCCCGGTGCACGTGGACGGCGCCTCCGGGGCCATGATCGCCCCGTTCCTCGACCCGGAGCTGGAGTGGGACTTCCGGCTGCCCCGGGTGGCCTCGATCAACACCTCGGGGCACAAGTACGGGCTGGTCTACCCCGGCGTCGGCTGGGTGGTCTGGCGCGACCGCGACGCACTGCCGTCCGAGCTGGTGTTCAACGTGAACTACCTCGGTGGCGACATGCCGACCTTCGCGCTGAACTTCTCCCGGCCGGGGGCGGAGGTCGCCGCGCAGTACTACACGTTCGTCCGGCTGGGGCGCGAGGGATTCCGCGCCGTGCAGCAGGCCAGCCGGGACGTGGCGATGCACCTGGCAGGGCGGATCGAGGCGCTCGGCCAGTTCCGCCTGCTCACCCGCGGCGACCAGTTGCCGGTGTTCGCGTTCACCACCGCGCCGGACGTGACGGCCTTCGACGTGTTCGACGTGTCGCGGCGGCTGCGGGAACGGGGCTGGCTCGTGCCCGCGTACACCTTCCCGCCGAACCGGACCGAGCTCGCGGTACTGCGCGTCGTCTGCCGCAACGGGTTCACCCACGACCTCGCCGACTTGCTGATCGAAGATCTCACCCGGCTGCTCCCCGAACTCGAACGCCAGCCGCGGCCGATCGTCGATCCCGCAATCAGCACCGCCTTCCATCACTGAACCGGTTGGCGGGGGCGCCGGGGAGGCGCCCCCCCGCACCGGTCAGCGGAGGTGGAGCGCGCGCTGGGCGAAGTACACCTCGGCGGCGGTCTGCCTGATCGTTTCGGCGATCACCAGCGAGCCGTGTCCCGCGTCGTAGCGGTAGAACTCGTAGGGCACGTCACGGGCGGCCAGCCGGTCGAGGTAGTTCTCGATCTGCCGGATCGGGCAGCGCGGGTCGTTGTCCCCGGCGAGCACCAGCACCGGGACCTTCACCGCGTCCACGTAGGTGATCGGCGAGCACTCCTTGTACACGGCGGGCACGGTCTCGGGCGAGCCGCCGAACAGGGCGCGGTCGAAGGAGCGCAACTGCTCCATCTCGTCCTCGTAGGCGGCCACGTAGTCGGCAACCGGGACGCCGGCGACTCCGGCCGCCCACCGGTCCGGCTGGGTGCCGATGGCCAGCAGGGTGAGATATCCGCCCCAGGACGCGCCGGCCACCACGCAGCGGGCCGGGTCGGCGAGCCCGCTCTCCACGGCCCAGCCGTGCACCGCCGCCACGTCCTCCAGTTCGGTGAGCCCCGGGCGGCCCTCGATGGCGTCCCGCCACGCGGAGCCGTAACCGGTGGACCCGCGGTAGTTCACCTCGACGACCGCGAACCCGGCGTCCAGCCAGACCGCCCGGTAGGCGGAGAAGTAGTCCTCGTCGGCCGAGTGCGGCCCTCCGTGCAGGGTGAACACCGTGGGCAGCGGACCGTCCCCGGCGTCCTCCGGGCGTGCCACCAGCGCGTGCACGCGGCCGCCCGGGCCCTCGACGAAGGCGTCGGTCACCGGGACCGAGCGGGGCGCCCGCTCGCCGGGCGGGGTCAGCAGCACGGTGTCGGTGCCGTCGGTGGCGCGGGCCCTGATCAACGGCGGCTCGGCCGCGCTCGACCACGAATATTCGACCGTACCGTCCGGGCGGACCCCGGCGCCGCCGATCCTGCCCTTCGGGGTGTCCAAAGAGGACAGCTCGGCGGTGGTAAGGTCGTAGCGGTACAGGGAGCTGCGGCCCTCGTGGAAGTGCACGACCAGCAGCGCGTCCGCCTTCGGGTACCAGCCGGCGCTGACCTCGCCAGGCAGGTCGAGGCGCAGCTCGGTCTCGGTGTCGTTCTCCACGTCCCAGACCAGCAGCTCCTCGCGGCCGCGGCGCTCGTGCAGCAGCAGGAGCCGGGGGTCCCCGGCGATCGGGGAGAACTCGAGCGGGGTCAGCCCCTTGCCCTCGCCGTCCCACTTGTCGGCGACGGTGCCGAAGCCGCCGGTGGCGAGGATCCGCACGGCGGGGTGTCGCGAGTCACCGTGCTCGGAATGCGAGATGGCCAGCAGCCGCTCGTCCCTGGACAGGGCCGCGATCCCGGCGTCGTCCTTGCTGGCGTAGAAGCGCTTGGTCTCGCCGTCGGCGTGCGCGAACAGCTCGCTGCCGTCGTCGGTGGAGACGCCGATCGCCACCAGCCGGTGCCCGATCTCCAGTCCGGCCGGGTAGCCGTCGTGCACCCCGGGCACGCCGGGCTCGGCCGCACCGCCCCCGGCGAACGGCTGGCGGACCCAGGAGCCGAACTCGTCGCCGTCGGTGTCGTTGAACCACCAGATCCAGGCGCCGTCGCGCGAGGTGGTGGCGTGGAGGGTGCCGTTGGGGCGGTCGGTGACCTGCCGGTGCTCGCCGGTGGCCCGGTCCCAGGCGTAGACCTCCCAGACGCCGCTGGCGTTGGACACGTAGATGTTGGCGTCGGGCGCGTCGAGGGCCCAGTCCGGCACCGACATGCGGGGGGCATGGAACCGTGCGCGCCAGCGGGCTTCGGCGTGGGCGTCGTCGAAGAGGCGATCGGGGATCACGGCGGGCGGATGCTGGGTAGTCACCCCTCGATCCTGCCAGGTGTTGCCCGTACCGTGGGCGTGTGCTGGAGGGATACGCGCCTGGATACGCCGACGACGCGCTTTCGATGATGGCGTCGCGCACGGCGAGTGACCGGGCGGCATTCGTGCTGAGGTTGCTCGAACCCGGCATGCGGGTGCTCGACGTCGGTTGCGGCCCCGGCACGATCACCAGCGGTTTCGTCCCGGTCGTCGGGGAGCACCTGGTGCTCGGAGTGGATGTCATGTACCGGCAGTTCCCCTCGGGGTCCACTGTGGACTTCGCCGCGGGCTCGGTCTACGCGCTTCCGGTGGCTACGGAAAGTATCGACCTGGTGTTCGCGCACGCCTTGTTCGAGCATCTGGCGAGGCCGGTCGAAGCGTTGCGGGAGCTGAGAAGGGTGCTCAGACCGGGTGCCACCCTCGCCCTGTCCACTTCGGACTGGAGTCGGGCCAGGCTGCGGCCGAAGACGGCGAACGTGGCGGCGGCGCTGCGCGGTCACTTCCTGCTGCGCCGCCGCTCGGGTGGGGACCCGTTCGCGGGCAAGACCATCGCCGCTCTGGTGGAGCAGGCGGGTTTTCGTGACATCCGCACGCATGCCCGGTTCCGTCCCGATCTGCCCTACCGCGACCTGGCCCGCTACGTGGAGGCCCACCTCGACGCGGCGCTGCGCGACTCGGACACCGACCGTGACCAGCTGGCCAGCGCCGCCCGCTCCGCCTGGGCCTGGTCCCACGCCGGCGACGGCGACTTCACCCAGTGCTGGCAAGAACTAACCGCCACCAAATAACTCTAGGGGACGCGGCCCACCCAAGGCTGCGCTTCGCTACGCCTTAGCTGCGCTTCGCTACGCCTTAGCTGCGCTTCGCCACGCAACGCGGCAAGCGAAGCGATGCCGCCCTCGCGACGGCTTCGCTTCGCTATGCCTTCGCTACGCCCTCGCTATGCCTTCGCTGTGCTCCGCCCCACCCAGCCGCACCTCCCCACAAGACCGGCACCGACCGGGGGTCCAGGGGGCTCGCCCCCTGGCGGGGGCCTGGGGGTCCGACCCCCAGAGCAAAAAACGGAAGAGCCTTGCTCGCGCATTCCGCGAGCAAGGCTCTTCCAGTCTCTTCCGTCGGGGTGGCGGGATTTGAACCCACGACCTCCTCGACCCGAACGAGGCACGCTACCAAGCTGCGCCACACCCCGAGGTCCTGCTTACCGGGCCGAGGAGAAGTTTAGCGGACGTCGCTGGGGGCCTTTCGGCGGGTTTGCTTTTCGGTGGCCGGGGCCTGGTGGGGACCCCTGGGGACCAGCGTGAGCAGGCTTGCTTCGGGTGGGCAGGCGAAGCGCGCGGGAGCGTAGGGCGAGGTGCCGAGCCCGGCGGAGACGTGCAGCCACATGTGGGCGCCCCAGCGGGAGGTGCCGCGGGCGCGGGAGCGATCGAGCTCACAGTTGGTGACGAGGGCGCCGATGCCGGGGATGCGGAGTTGCCCGCCGTGGGTGTGTCCGGCGAGGACGAGGTCGTAGCCGTCCTCGGCGAAGGTGTCGAGCACGCGGGGCTCCGGCGAATGGGTGATGCCGAGGCGGAGGGTGGCGCTGCGGTCGGCCGGGCCCGCGATGTCGCTGTAGCGGTCCCGGTGGAGGTGGGGGTCGTCGACGCCCGCGGCGAAGACGGTCTGTCCGGCGGCGGTGAGGGTGCGCCGGACGTGGGTGAGGTCGAGCCAGCCGTGTTCGACGAAGGCGGCGCGCAGGTCGCGCCAGGGCAGATGGTTGCCGTGGATGCGCTTCTTCTTGCCCTTGGGCATCAGGTAGCGGGCCGGGTTCTTCGGTTTGGGCGCGTAGTAGTCGTTGCTGCCGAAGATGAACACGCCAGGCCGGTCGAGCAGGGAGCCGATGGCGCGCAGGACGTAGGGCACGGCATGGGGGTGGGCGAGGTTGTCGCCGGTGTTGACGACCAGGTCGGGTTCGAGTTCGCCGAGGGCGGCGACCCAGCGCTGTTTCGATTTCTGGCCGGGCAGCATGTGCAGGTCGGAGATGTGCAGCACCCGGATCGGCTGAGCGCCGGGGGCCAGCACGGGGAGTTCGGCGGTGCGCAGCGTCCAGTGCCGCCGCTCGATACCGACGGCGTAACCGAGGGCCGCCGCGCCCACAGCGGCGGTGCCCGTGACAATGCGAAACGCGTTCATTCTGTTACCGTCCGTGCCCACAATACCCAGAATACGTGAACCTCGAGCTCAGCCAACGGCCTGTAGCCCGATCAGTGAGGTTCGCCTTGGTGCGGAGGGGGCGTGCCGTGAAGGGACCCCTCACGGCAGCTCGCTCCCCGCACCGCCACACAAACCACTTCGAAACAGTCCTAGTGCTCGTAGGCCGGATCGGACGGCGGGAGCGGCAGGACGGGCTGTCCGGCGAGGATCGCGTTCATCGCGCCGAACCACGTCCGCGCCGGAGCCTTGCCACCGAACATGTTGCCGTCGGCGCACGGTGTCACATTGCCGGCGCCGTCACAGAGACCCCCCACGGGGTTGTCGGGCCGGAACACCATGGCCGCGCCTGCCAACTGCGGGACGGCGGCGACGAAGGCGGCCGAGCCGCTTTCCTGCGTGGTACCGGTCTTGCCGATCATCGGCCGGGTCCAGCCCGCGGCCTGCGCCGCCGCGTGGGAGGTGCCCTCGGTGTCGTCCTTGCTCATGCCGATGACGAGGCTGTTGGCCAGGCCCTCGGGCACCACCTGCTCGCACTTGGCTTCGTTGAACGCCTTCGGTTTGCCGTCGCGGTCGCTGATCGAGGCGATCGGTGTGGGCGGGCACCACACCCCGCCGCTCATCAGCGTCGCCGCGACGTTGGCCAGTTCCAGGCCGCTGGTCGGGCTCACGCCGAGGGTGAACGACCCGAAGCCGTTCTTGGAGGCGCCTCCCGGGCCGTAGTACTTCTGCTGGGGCAGGCTGTACCGCAGGTCCTTGTTGGTCGGGTCGACCGGGCCGCCGTTGGCCGAGTTCGACGCCATGGTGTTGCGCATACCGAGCCGCCGCGCCATGTCCAGTACGGCGGTCATGCCGGCCTGCTCTTCGAGGATGACGAAACCGGTGTTGGGTGAGGTGGCCAGCGCCTGCTGCAATGTCATCGAGGCGCCGTAGATGCCTTCGCCGTAGTTGCTCAGGCAGTAGGCGTAGGTGCCCAGCCCGACCTGGGGGCAGTTCCGCTGGTCGCTGGTGAACACCTTCGACGCGTAGCTCTGCGGGGTCTGGATCTGCGCGAAGATGCCGGTCTTGTGCTGCTCCAGTGCGGCGGCCGCGGTGAAGATCTTGTAGTCCGAACCGGCACCGGTCACATTGGACACATCCGAGGGCAGCGCGTAGGTGGTCTGGCCCTTGCTCGCGTCGGGACCGTAGTCCTTGTTCGCGGCGAGCGCGACCACCTCGTGCCGGTCCTTTCCGGGCCGCACCAGGGAAAGCGTGTTGGCGACGTTCTTCTGCGTCTTCTTCACCTGCGCCTCGGCGGACACCTTCGCCTGGTGCTGGGCGTTCTGGTCCATCGTGGTGCGGATGGTGTAGCCGCCGGTGTAGAGGTCCGTCTTCGACATTCCGTTGGTGAGCAGGTAGTCCTCGACGTACTGGCAGAAGAAGCCGTTCTCGGGGCCGGCGCCGGTGCAGTTCGCCGCCGATTTGGCGGGACCGTCGGGCACCACCCCCAGCGGCTCGGCCTTCATGCGCTCGGCGTCCGCGGGCGCCAGCTTGCGGTTGTCCACCATGCGGTCGAGCACCAGGTTGCGGCGCTGGGTGGCATTTTCCGGGTGACCCCACGGGTCGAAGGCGGGCGGGTTGTTCACCATGCCCGCCAGCAGCGCGGCCTGGGGCACGGTGAGTTTTTCCGGCGTGGTGTTGAAGTACGCCTGCGCGGCCGCGCCGATCCCGTAGATCTTGCGCGAGAACTCGACGACGTTGAGGTAGCTGGCCAGGATCTGGTCCTTGGTCATCTTCGTCTCGAGCTGGATCGCGATGCGCGCCTCCTTGAGCTTGCGCGCGACCGACTGCTCCTGCGCCTTCTGCTGGCCGATCGCGTCGCCGCGGTAGACGACGTTGATCAGGTAGTTCTTCACGTACTGCTGGGTCAGGGTCGAGGCGCCCTGCGTGTCGGCGCCGGTGCTGTTGCTCAGCGCGGCGCGGATCGTGCCCTTCCAGTCCACCCCGTGGTGTTCCAGGAAGCGCCTGTCTTCGACCGAGATCAGTGCCCACTTCATCGCGTCGTTGATCTGCGAGGGGGCGGTGGGGATGCGGTACTGGTCGTACAGGGTGGCGATCAGGTTGCCCGCCGAGTCGGTCACCTTCGTGACCAGCGGCGGCGGCACCGTGGCGAGTTCGGCGGACATGCTGTCCACGGTTTCGGAGGCCTTGTTGGACGCGACCCCGATCCCGCCGACGACCGGGAACAGCATCCCGGCGACGAGGATCCCCGCGAGCACGCACAGACCGAGCAGCTTGAACAGACCATCCGTCTTTCGCACGAGACTCAGGGTAGTGGTGGGGACCCCTCCGCCGCCGACCTCCGGGGACGGATACCAGAACAACGGCTCCGATGCGACCTGTTCCGGTAACAAATTTTCGGGGGGATCTTGGCGAGGGGAACCGTGGGGCCCTACAGTCCGTCAACGTCTCACGAAGAACGGTACCGGGGAGGTGCCGCGCGTTTCCGGCGTGAACAGAGTGAGGGAGCTGGGGGCAATGGACACGAATCAGAGCTGGCGGGCCGACGCGTTGTGCCGCGATACCGATCCGGACGAGTTGTTCGTCCGGGGAGCGGAGCAGAACAAGGCCAAGCTGGTGTGCATGGGCTGTCCGGTGCGGACCGAGTGCCTGGCCGAGGCGCTGGACAACCGGATCAGCTTCGGTATCTGGGGAGGGATGACCGAGCGTGAACGGCGGGCGCTGCTGCGCCGCCGTCCGGATGTCGGTTCGTGGTCTGACCTGCTCGAATCGGCGAAGCGGGACTACGTTCAGGTGTCCTGAACGCCCGCCAGCCGGTCGCCGATGTCCCGGAGTCCGCCCACGTCGTGCACGTCGCTGGGCAGGGCGGGCACCCGCACGATCGGGACCTCCGGGTGGGCCTTGGTGAACCGCGCCAGCAGGCGGTTCTCCCGCGCCGCCAGTGCCACCCGGTCTGCGTGGAGGCGCAGTACCGCGGTGGCCAGCGGTGCGGTGCTCTCCACCTTTTCGGCCGCGGACATGGCGGCGGTCGCCGACAGGTCGGCGAGCACCGGGTGGGTGCGGTTGGCGACCAGTCCGGTCAACGGCATGTTTTCGTCGGACAGCCGTTCGACGAAGTAGCTGGCCTCCCGCAGGGCGTCCGGTTCCGGTGCGGCCACCACCAGGAACGAGGTGCCACGCGAACGCAGCAGTTCGGCGGTCTTCCTGGCGCGCTCGCGGAAGCCGCCGAACATGCTGTCGAAGGCCTGCATGAACGCCGAGGCGTCGGCGAGCAGCTGGCCGCCGATGATGGTCGAGACGGCCTTCGCGAACATCGAGAACCCCGCGGTGACCACCTTGCGCAGGCCCCAGCCGCCGGCCTTGGCCGGGGCGGTGAGCAGCCGGATCATCCGGCCGTCGAGCGCGGCGGACAGGCGGGTCGGGGCGTCGAGGAAGTCCAGCGCGGACCGGCTGGGCGGGGTGTCCACGATGATCAGGTCCCACTCGCCGGTCGCGGCGAGCTGCCCCAGCTTCTCCATCGCCATGTACTCCTGCGTGCCGGAGAACGACGTGGAAATCGTCTGGTAGAAGGGGTTGGCGAGCAGCTGCTCGGCCCGTTCGGGCCCGGCGTGGGCGCGCACCATGTCGTCGAAGGTGCGGCGCATGTCGAGCATCATGGCCCACAGCTCGCCCTTGGGTTCGAAGCCTTCGACCTGGACCTGCCGGGGCTGGTTGCCCAGTTCGCGCAGGCCGAGCGCCTGGGCGAGGCGGCGGGCGGGATCGATGGTGAGTACCACGGTCTGCCTGCCGCGTTCGGCGGCGCGCAGCGCCAGCGCGGCGGCGGTGGTCGTCTTGCCGACTCCGCCGGAACCGCAGCAGACGATGATCCGGGTGTCCGGATCGTCGATCAGCCGGTCGACGTCCAGTGCCGTCGTCGTCACCGTCATCACCGCACCCCCTGCTCGATGAGCGTTTCGGCCAGGTCGTACAGGGCGGCGACGTCCACCCCGTCGGTGAGGTCGGGCAGCTCCAGCGTGGGCAGGTCGGCCTCGGCGAGCTGGTCGCGGGCGCGTTGTTCGGCGGCGATCCGGATGGCGTGCTCCACGGTCTCGGCGACCAGCGCGTCCAGGGTGGGTTCGGGCAGGTCGAGCCCGGCCGCGGCGAGCCCCGAGCGCACGCGCGAGGCGTCCACGCGGCCGTCGGCCGCGGCGGTCAGCGAGCGTGCGGGCAGGCGGGGCGGCCGGACCCGGTTGACCAGCACCGCGCCGGGCCGCAGGTCGGCGCCGTCGAGTTCGGCGACCGCGTCGAGCGTCTCGCGCACCGGCATCTCTTCGAGCAGGGTGACCAGGTGCACGGCGGTTTCACCCGAATGCAGCAGTCGCACCACACCCTCGGCCTGACCGCGGATCGGGCCGGTGCGGGCGAGGTCGGTGAGGGCCTTGGTGACGTCGAGGAACTTGACCACGCGGCCGGTGGGCGGCGCGTCCACCACCACCGCGTCATAGGTGTGCCTGCCGTCGGACTCCGTCCGTCCGACGCACTCCTTGATCTTGCCGGTGAGCAGCACGTCGCGCAGGCCCGGCGCGAGGGTGGTGGCGAACTCGATCGCGCCCATCCGGCGCAGCGTCCGCCCGGCGAAGCCCAGGTTGTAGAACATCTCGAAGTACTCGAGCAGCGCCGCCTCGACGTCGATGTGCAGCGCGCGCAGTTCACCGCCACCGGGTGCGGAGGCCACCCGCTGCTCGGCGTAGGGCAGCGGTTCGGTGTCGAAGAGCTGGGCGAAGCCCTGGCGGCCCTCGACCTCGATCAGCAGTACCCGTCTTCCGCCCTTGGCCAGCGCGAGGCCGAGCGCCGCGGCGAGGGTCGTCTTCCCGGTGCCGCCCTTGCCGGTCACGAAATGCAGCCGGGCGCGGGCGAGCTCGTCCGTCCAGCCGGGCAGGGGTGTGCTCACTCAGGCAGCGTAAATCACCCGGCCCAGTGGGGTGGGGCAGCGGCCGAGTGCGATCGGTGACAGCCCTACGGAAAGTGAACAGGCCGACTCGGGTCGGCACCCGGTTGATCCAGCGGTTACGGTCACGCTCCGCGTCGCCGCTACATTAGGCGCATGAGCGCCACAAAGTGGGAGTACGCGACGGTTCCGCTGCTGATCCACGCGACCAAGCAGATCCTGGACCAATGGGGTGAGGACGGCTGGGAGCTGGTGACGGTGCTGCCGAACCCGAGTGGTGAGCAGCACGTCGCCTACCTCAAGCGGGCCAAGGCATGAGCTGGTCGCAGCGGCTGGCCGAACTCGGTATCGAGTTGCCCGCGGTCGCAGCGCCCGTCGCGGCCTACGTGCCCGCGGTCCGCAGTGGCGCGCACGTCTACACCTCCGGACAGCTGCCGTTCGTCGGTGGTGAGCTGGCCGTGACCGGCAAGGTCGGCGCCGAGGTGAGCCCGGAGGAGGCCAAACGGCACGCCCGTACCTGCGTGCTCAACGCGCTCGCCGCGGTGGACGCGCTGGCCGGGCTCGACGCGGTCACCCGCGTGGTGAAGCTGGTCGGTTTCGTGGCCTCCGCGGAGGGGTTCACCGGACAGCCCGCCGTGATCAACGGGGCGTCCGAGCTGCTGGCGGAGATCTTCGGTGAGGCCGGCGCGCACGCGCGGTCGGCCGTCGGGGTGGCCGAGCTGCCGCTGGGGGCGCCGGTCGAGATCGAATTGATCGTGGAGGTCGAGTGATGGATCCGGACATCGAGGCCGCTTGTCACGAACTGTTGCTGCGCCTGGCGGGCCGCCTGCCGGACCAGCTGCTGTGGCGCTACCGGGACTGGCTCGGCGAGGGCGCGATGACCACGCTCGCGCGAACGCTGCCGAGGACTTTGCTAAAGCACAATATTGACCTGGACCAACCCGAATATCGCCTGCTGGTCGCCGGGCTGGTACCGCACGGTGCGGACTGGCACCAGGTGAGTTCCACGCTGGGGGTGGACGAGGTCCCCGAGAACCGGTACACATTCTCGGGGAGTGCGCCCGATCGGGTGAACTTCGTAGACTCAGTGTCCGCGTTGGTGCACGCAACGTTGCGAAGCCGGCCGGACGTGGGCGAGGTGCGGCAGAGCTGGCGACACGGTGACGGTTCGGAACCGAAGCGGGTGCTGCTGATCACCGCGCTGGCCGGCCTGCCGAGGCTGACCGGTGAACTGCAGCGGGTGCTGCGCGTGCTGGGCGACGAAGAGCCCAGTGTCGAAGTGATGCCCTCTCGGTTCGACCTGCCCGCGTACCACCGGGCCGCGCTGGCGAGCTCCGAACTGATCTGCACCGGGGCAGTGGACACCGGGCACCGGCTCGCCGCTGCGTAACGGCTCGCCCCCCGAGCGGGCCGCTGGAGGGAGAAACGTGGAGGTCCACAGTGACGCCGCAGTGCTGGGAACCGACGGGTTCGCGGTTCCGCTGCGGCTGCACAACCTGCTGCTCGCGCTGGCCGGGAGGCTGGACGACAGCGCACTGTCCGAAGCACGGGAGCTGACCGCCAGGGCTCGTCTTGACGAGGCCGCCGAGCTGACCACCGGAGCGCTGATCGCCGGGCGGCTTCCGGTGCGGGAGTCCGAGCAGCACGAGCTGGGCCTGGTGCTCGAGCTGAGCCGGTCCGACGCGACGCTCGCCGATCACCTCACGGTGAACGACGCCGAGGCCGACAACGGCGTCCTGCACCACTTCACCGGCGACAACCAGCCGGAACGCGGGATCGCCGAGGCGCTCGACCGCACTCTCCAGGTGCTGCCGGACCTGCGCGCCGTGCACGCGGTGTGGCGCAACACCCCGGCGGGCAGCGTGCCCGGCCCGCTGCCCCAGCGGGTGGTACTGGTCGAGATCGGTCCCGAAGGCAACCCGCCCGCGGCGGCCTACCGGGTGGACGCGGCGCTGCGCCGTGCCGGGATCCGGTCGGTCGTCGAGGTGACCGGCCCCGGTGCCGAACCGGGGCGCTACCACCAGCAGGCGCTGGCTTCGGCCGTCGCGGTGTGGCTGTCCGGCTCGCCGGCCTCCTCCGCGCCCCGGCGGCCCTCGCCCGCCTCGGCAGGCCCCAAGTCCGTGAAGGGGAAGCCCGGCCGCCATGTGGCCGTCGACGCGGCGCCCGTCGCGGACGAGGAGCCCGAACCGGTCGCGGAAGTACCCGCACCCGCACCCAAGGCCGAGAAGACGCCGGAAGCGCCCCCCGCGCCGGCCGCACCGTCGAAGGGGCCGGGGCACAAGTTCGGCCCCCGGCCGGAGCCGCCCGAGGCGCGTGCCGAGAACACGATGGACCTCAGCTCCGCCGAGGTGGCCCAGCTGCGTGCCGCACTGGCCGAAGACCCGGTCAGGGGCAAGGCGATCGCCTCCGCCGCGATCGGCTCCGACGAGGTCGTCGAGATCCCCGAGCTGGACCTCGACGACCCGCAGCTGTCCGAGCGTGACCGCCAGTTGCTGCGGGAGTTGCACGCGGAACTCGCCGAGCGGGAGCGGACGGAAGCCGCGAAGGTGCGTTCGAACGGTTCGGCCCGCGGCGAGGACAAGTCCACGGGCTGGGTGGACGGTTTCAGCGGAGCCTGATCCCGTCCGGCTCGGCTGGCGAAAAGCCCTGGTGTGAGGGGGTCCCTGCGGCGAATACGGCCGCGAGGGGTCCCCTCGCGGGCTTTTGGCGGCTAAGTTCGTTAGCGTGCCTCAACTGAGTTTCCACCTGCCCGGCGGCATGGAGTTCTCCGACCAGCCTCCGCGGAATCCGGCCGTTCCCCGTGACGCCGCCACCGTCATCCTCCTGCGCGACACCGACCAGGGCCTTGAGGTCTTCCTGCAGCGCCGCGTGGCCGCGATGGCCTTCGCCGCGGGCATGACGGTGTTCCCCGGCGGCGGGGTCGACCATCGGGACGCCGATGCCTCGGTCAGCTGGGCGGGTCCGTCGCCCAGCGCCTGGGCGGGATGGTTCGGTGGCACCGAATCGGTGGCCAGGGCACTGGTGTGCGCGGCGGTGCGGGAGACGTTCGAGGAGTCCGGCGTACTGCTGGCCGGTACCGAGGACGGCCTCGTGGACGACACCTCGCCCTTCACCGACGCCCGCGAGGCGCTGGTCACCCGTGAGCTGTCCCTCGCGGCGTTCCTGGCCGGGGCCGGCCTGACCCTGCGTGCCGACCTGCTGCGCCCCTGGGCACACTGGGTGACACCGGTGCAGGAGAAACGCCGCTACGACACCCGTTTCTTCGCCGCGGTCCTGCCGCCGGGGCAGGACGCCGACGGCAAGACCACCGAGGCGGAGTCTTCCGGCTGGCAGCGGCCGAAGGACGCGCTCGCCGACGCGGAAGCCGGCCGCAGCACGCTCATGCCGCCCACCTGGCACACGCTGAGCGAGCTCGCCGAGTTCGGTACGGCCGAGGAGGCGTTGGCGGCCGAGCGCACGGTCGAAACGATCATTCCGCGGCTCGTCCGCGAGGGTGACAAGATCCGCGTGATCATGGAGGCGGAATGACGCATCCGGCTTACGGGGAACTGCGCCCGGTGTCGGCAACGGCGTCGGTGCTGCTGGAGAACAACCCGTCGACGATGACCCTGGACGGCACGAACAGCTGGGTGCTGCGCGCGCCCGGCTCCGAAGAGTGCGTGGTGGTCGACCCCGGTTACCAGGATCTCGATCACCTGCCGAAGCTGGCCGGGCTCGGCAAGGTCGCGCTCGTGCTGCTCACCCATCACCACGCCGATCACTCCGAAGGCGCGTCGTGGCTGGCCGAGCGGGTCGGTGCGCCGGTCCGCGCGCTCGACGAAGGGCTCTGCCTCGGCGCCGGGTCCTTTGTGGACGGCGAAACGATCGTGGCGGCCGGGCTGGAGATCGAGGTGCTGCACACCCCGGGCCACACCGCGGATTCGGTCTGCCTGCGCGTCGGCGACCACGTGCTCACCGGCGACACCATCCTCGGGCGCGGCACCACCGTCCTCACCGATCTCGGGGCGTACCTGGATTCCTTGCGGCGCCTGCGAACCCTGCCCGCGGGGCTGACCGCCCTGCCCGGGCACGGTCCCGAACTCGGGGACCTGCGCGTCGTCGCCCAGGAGTACCTCGACCACCGGGAACAGCGGCTGGACCAGGTGCGGGGAGCGCTCGCCGTACTGGGGGAGGAAGCGACCCCGCGGCAGATCGTCGAGCACGTGTACGCCGATGTCGACCGGGCGTTGTGGGCGCCTGCCGAACACAGCGTGCGTGCGCAGTTGGACTACCTCCGCCGCATCGGAGGCTAGCCCGCCTTCGTCAGGTCGGTGTGGGTGACGAGGTCGGTGACGACCTCGATCAGTCGCCGCAGCGCGGGTTTTTCGGCCGAGGGTAGCCAGACCAGCTCCGTGAGCGCGGTTTCGCCGACGAGCGGGACGAACTCCACCCCGCTCCGGCGCAGGCTGTGCGAGGACTCCGTCAACCGCGTGACGCCGATCCCGGCCGCGACCAGGCCCAGCAGGTTCTGCACGCTCGACGCCCGCTGCACGACCTTGGGTTCGAACCCGGCCCGGCGGAACTCCTCGTCGTAATGCCGGTGCCAGGGCGGCCACGAGGCGCGTTCGGTGAGCACCCACGGTTCGTCGGCGAGGTCCGCCAGGTGCAGCTGCTCCCGGTCGGCCAGCGGATGCCCGGAGGGCAGCACGGCGCAGACCCGCTCGGTGAGCAGGGTCCGCGAGGCCAGGCCTTCGACCAGCGGAGGACGAGTGAACCCGGCGTCGTACCAGCCGCCTTCGATGCCCGCGACCAGTTGCGCGATGGTGACGTCCTCGGCGGTGAGCCGGACGTCCGGATAGCGCTCGCGGAAGGCGCGGACGATCGGCGGCAGCAGGTGGTTCGCGGTCGAGGCCAGGAAGGCCAGGCGGAGTTCGCCGACCTCACCACGTGCGGCGCGCCGGACCGCGCCCACCGCCTCGTCGGTGCGTGCCAGGACGGCACGGGCCTCCGGCAGGAAGAGCCTGCCCACCTCGGTGAGGCGGGTGCCGCGCGTGTCCCGGTCGAAGAGCCGGACGCCGAGGGTGCGTTCGAGGACGTTGATCTGCTGTGACAGCGACTGCTGCGCGATGCCGACGCGTGCGGCCGCGTTCGTGAAGCTCAGCTCTTCGGCCACCGCGACGAAATAGCGCAGTTGCCGGAGCTCGGGTGTCTTCGACGACCCAGTCACGACGTCAGCTCCCTCACAGGTACTGACTGTAGCCGCCGAAGGTAACCGGTGTTGGACGCCGAACCCGATCGGGCGTGAAGCTGAGGTCATGGCAAAGCAACGCGTCTGGCTGATCACCGGCTGTTCGGCCGGGTTCGGCCGTGAACTGACCCTCGCCGCACTGAAGGCCGGCGACCTCGTGATGGCCACCGCCCGCCACCCGGAGCGGCTGGCCGATCTCGTCGCGGAGTGGGGTGACCGGCTGCGCACCTGCGCGCTCGACGTGACCGACTCGCCCTCCGTCGAGGCGGCCGTCGCGACGACGCTCGCCGAGTTCGGCCGCATCGACGTGGTGGTCAACAACGCCGGTCACGGCTCGGTGGGCGCGGTCGAGGAACTGACCATGGAGGAGTTGCGGGCACTGATGGAGGTGATGTTCTTCGGTGCGGTCGCGGTGACGAAGGCGGTCCTGCCGCATCTGCGTGAACAGGGCAGCGGCACGATCGTGCAGATGAGCTCGATGGGCGGGCAGTTGAGCATGCCCGGCTTCGGGGCCTACTGCGCCGCGAAGTTCGCCCTCGAAGGGCTGTCGGAGGCGTTGGCGGCGGAGGTGGCCCCGTTCGGCGTCCGGGTACTGATCGTCGAACCCGGTGCGTTCCGCACCGAGTTCGGCGGGGCGCGGATGCACCGCTCCCGGGAGATCCCGGCCTACCGGGTCTCGACGGCGGACACCCGTGCCGCGGTGGACAGCATGGACGGCACGCAGCCCGGCGATCCGGCGAAGGCCGCGGCCGCCATCCTGCGTGTCCTGGCCGAGGAGCGTCCGCCCCTGCGGCTGGCACTGGGGGCGGACGCGGTGGACGCGATCCGGGCCCACCAGGACGCCATGCGGGCCGACCTGGACGAATGGGCCGAGGTGAGCACCTCGACCGCGATCAGCACCTCGGACAGCGCGGCACGCTAGGTGTACGAGTGGCTATGACCAGCACCGTCGCCATGGCCCTCAGACGACGTCGAATTCGTTGCCCTCGGGGTCCTGCATGGCGGCGGCGTAGAGCCCCATGTCCGGCTCATCCTTGATCCGCAGCACGGTGGCACCAGCTTTGACCAGCCGTTCCACCGTAGCCTTGACCCGCTGTGCGCGGACGTCCAGTGGGACGTCACGGCCCCCACCGACCTTCAGGTCGAAGTGCCACCGGTTCTTGGCGACCTTCCGCTCCGGAACCTGCTGGAACCACACCCTCGGTCCACGTCCCGCAGGATCGATGATCGACTCCGGAGTGTCCCCGGCACCGGCCGGCAACTCTGCCTCGGGCACCCCCATGGCCGCCCAGTAGGCACGCCAGGTGGCGTGCCCGTCTGGCGGAGGCTCAGGCACGTAGCCCAGGGCCTCGGCCCAGAAAGCCACCATTCTCTGCGGATCGAAGCAGTCGATCGTCAGCTGTACTGCCATCTCCATGCCCAGAGCATCCCAGGCAGGTCTGACAGAAGATCCACTTTCGCAACAGCTAGGGGCCGCTAGTCCCGTCAGGCGGCGAAGGCGGCGGTGATGATCGTATTGACCAGGGCCATGTCGTTGCCTCCGCCCGTGACGGGGTTGAAGCAGTACACCAGGCGGCGGTGAAGGTCGGGGGTGGTGAACATCCCGTCGGTGTAGCCGTAGGTGCTGCCGGTCTTGCCCCACAGTGTCAGGTCCGGGCGCCCGTTGCCGCCGGGAATCGTCACGCGCATCAGGCCCGCGCCGTAGTAGGCCCAGCCGTGCCCCGGATCCTTGCCGGAGCCGCCCAGGTAGGGCACGTGGGGGACGGTGAGCAGTTCCTTCATCTGTTCCGGTGCCAGGAGTTGCCCACGGAACAGGGCGGTCAGGAAGCGGTCGAGGTCGGCGGTGTCCGAGATCATGCCCCCGGCGCCCGGGTTCTGCTCGGTGACGTCGGCCAGCTTGCTCGTCCCGTCGGGCTGGGGGACCGCGAGGTAGCCGTGGGCGTGGGGGCCGGGGATCGTGGGGTCGGTCTCGGGGGCGGTGGTGTCCCGCAGGCGCAGCGGGCGCAGGATGCGCTGGTTGATCTCCTGCTCGTAGCTGTGTCCGGTGAGCTTCTCGACGAGCATTCCCGCGAGGTAGTAGCCGGTGGCTCCGTAGACCTGCATGCTGCCCGGCTCGGTGAACGGCCGGTCGTGACGCACGGCCTTGCCGACCAGTTCGGACAGCGGGTGGTCGTCGAAGCGGTGCTGGACGATGGCGTCGGGCGTGGACGGCAGGTCGTCCGCCGTCAACTCGGGCAGGCTGCTGGTGAAGTTCAGCAGGGTACGAACCGGGATCGGCGGGTAGTCGGCGGGCAGCACGTCCGGAAGGTAGTGCTGGACGGACTGGTCGAGGTCGACTCGTCGTTCGGAGGCCAGTTGCAGCACCACGGTGGCGATGAAGGTCTTGGTGACGCTGCCGAGGCGGAAGCGGCCGTCGACCGGAACCGGTTGGCTGGTGGTGATGTCGGCGACTCCGTACGTCCCCGTCCAGTGCCCGGCTGGCCCGCTGATCCGCGCCAGCACCCCTGTCACCCTGTTCGGTGCGCTGGAGATGGCGCTCCGCAGGGCCTGAGGATCCAGGGCGGGCAACGAGTCGTCGGCCCGGTGGACCGCGGCAGCCGGGTGCGGGGCAGGCGCGGCCATCGCGGGCGCGGCCGCAATCGCGACCATCGCGGCGGCGGTGCACGACAGCACCGCCCACGTTCGCTTGTTCAAGATCATATCGACGAGAGTGCTGCTTCTCGGCGCCCCAGCCATCGGGGATCACCCGGACTCGGTCCCTGGGTCACCCCTGAAACCAGTGCTAGACGGCGACCTGGTCGGGAACCGGGGCGGCGGCGCGGTCGGGCATGGTGTGCCGCCGGGCCCAGACCAGGCCCGCGGCCACCACGGCGGTGGCTCCCGCGACGAGGAACGAAATCCCCGGACCGCCGTGCTCCACCACGTAGCCGCTGATGGACTGGCCGACGGCGAGGCCGAGCGTGACGGCCGTGAGCACCCAACCGAAGGCCTCGGCGGCGGTGCCCTCGGGGGCCACGAGTTCGATGGCCGCGGAATGGGTCGCCGACTGCGGGGTGATCGCCGCGCCGGCCAGGATCATCGTCACCGCCAGCCCCCACAGCGTCGATGGCCAGGCCAGCAGCGCGACGAACAGGCCGAACAGGGTGAGCAGCACGGGAAGCCGCGAGGACATGCGCCGGGGCCAGGGGCGCAGGCTGTACGCCACACCGAACGCGACGGAGCCGACCGACCACAGCGACAGCAGCACCCCGCCCAGCGCGGGCCTGCCCGCCTCCGTGGCCGCCGCGGGCACCGCCACCTCGACGAAGCCGATGACGATGCCGAAACCCAGCGCCGCCACGGCGAGCGTACGGAGGCCGGGGCTGGCCAGCGCGCCGAGAAGGGGACGCGGCCCCGCGGGGGCCGGTCCCCAGGCGCGCACGGTGGGGCTCAGCGCGAACAGGGTGGCGCCAAGCACCATGCAGAGCCCGCCCGCCACCATCCCGGTGCCGGGCCATGGCGCGGTGACCAGCAGGCCGGCCAGCCCGGGGCCGAGGATGAAGAACACCTCCATGCTGATCGCTTCGTAGGAGAAGGCCGCGTTCTTGGCGGACTCGTCGGTGAGGAGGCGGCCCCACAGTGCCCGTGATGCGGAACCGACCATCGGCTCGGTGATCCCGATCCCGCCGCCGAGCACCATCAGCAGGCCGGTGTTCAGGTGGGCCTCGATGGCCAGCGACAGCGCGGTCATGGCCAGCGCGAACAGGGCCACCGTCACCAGCAGCGGCCGTGTGGGTCCGTAGCGGTCGATGAGCCTGCCCTGGACGATCGCGCCGATCGAGACGCCCACGAGCGATCCCGCCGAAACCAGGCCGGCCGCCGTGAACGAGCCGGTCTCGCGCTGGACGTAGAGCAACGCCGACAGCCCGATCATCGCGATGGGCAGGCGGGCCAGCACGGAGGCGAGCAGGGGCCTGCCGCTTCCGGGGGTGGTCAGTGCGGTGCGGTAGGCGGCGAGCGAACTGGACTGGGACACGCGTACCAGTATGCCGACTCTGGTACGGCAGTACCAAATCGTTTTGCGGTGATCAGGGCCCCGGTTGCCCGCCTATGTCACGGTTCGATAACTGCGGCGGCGAGTTTTGCGAGCCGAGGCAACGAACTGGCCACGACGGCGTCCTTGGGAGTGAAGGGCCTTGAAACACGGGGTGGGGCCCGTGGCATGGTTGAAGCAGTACAACAGAACTCCCTCCGGAATCGGGTCGGGGCCTACACCGGAGGGCGGGGAGCGCGGTCCGTCGGGGGATGGCCCGCGCAAAGGACGAAGGGTCGGTGCGCCACGTCGGGGGTGGCGCCCGGCCCTTCGTTCGTGCGAGCACCCTGCTCGCGCTGCGCGCTTCGCGGGGCTCGCTTCGGCGTCTTGTCCGGGGGTCGAACCCCCGGGCCCCGCCAGGGGGCCAGCCCCCTGGATCCCCGGCGCGGTGCCGGGTTCCGGTGGTGGGGGAGGGAGCCGGTTTGCCGTGAGGGTCCCTCACGGCCCTTTTTGCCTTGCCGCGGTGTCAGCGGGCGCGGCGGGCGAGGCGTTCGGGGTCGAGGATCAGCACGCTCTTGCCTTCGAGGCGGAGCCAGCCGCGGTGCGCGAAATCGGCCAGAGCCTTGTTCACGGTCTCACGAGAGGCGCCGACGTACTGTGCGATCTCCTCCTGCGTCAGGTCGTGCGTGACCCGCAGGATGCCCGCCTCCTGGCTGCCGAAGCGCTGCGCGAGCTGCAGCAGCGCCCGCGCCACCCGGCCCGGCACGTCGGTGAAGATCAGCTCGGCCACCATGTTGTTGGTGCGGCGCAGTCTGCGCGCGATCACCCGCAGCAGCTGCTCGGCGATCTCCGGCCGCGTCGAGATCCACTTCCGCAGCGACGGACGGTCCATCGTCACCGCCCGGACCTCGGTCACGGTGGTGGCGCTCGACGTACGCGGCCCCGGGTCGAAGATGGACAGTTCGCCGAACATGTCCGAGGGGCCGGCGATCCACAGCAGGTTTTCCCGGCCGTCGGGCGACTTGCGACCGATCTTGACCTTGCCGGACAGGATGATGTACAGCTTGTCGCCGGGCTCGCCTTCAGTGAAGATCACGTGGCCCCGTGGGAACTCCACGGTCTCCAAGGTCTGTGCGAGTGCCTCGGCCGCGGCCGGTTCCACACCCTGGAAGATGCCCGCCCGGGCCAGGGTCTCGTCCACCTCGTGCCTCCTCGTCGGTGGCGACTTCCGCCCCCGGCGTGGGAGCGTGTCGCCGATCACTTGCGTGCAGTCTAGGCCGTTCGGGCGAGATCGCCTCATGGCTCACCCGTAGGCAAGCTGCCCACGCCAGTGAAGGGTGGACGCAACCTCGTCCGATCGAGCAGCCTAACTCCGCGTCCGACGGGGCCTGAGCTTGGCCGTCCTTCCGCCGAGTCTGCGCAGCCGGAACAGCTCCAGCGCGCGTCCGATTCCATGGCCGTAGAGGGCCCTGACCTCGTTGGGCCGGGCCTGCTCGAGGAATTCCTCGACCTCTTCTTCCTGCACGGCGACGTGCTTGAGACGGCTTTCCACGCGCTCCATCGCCAGCGCGAAAAACATCATCACGAGCGGTACGGCTATCACGAACCAGACCGTCATCGACTCCAGATCCTCGCTTAAGTTCGCTCGGTTCTCGCGCCAAGCTGGGTGCGGTCCACGGCCATCGCCTGCACGGCCATCGACCACCGGCAACCGTCCGAAGTTCCTTCCGTAGGCTATCGGGGTGCCTCCCGCCGTTCGTTACGCCCCCCGACGGGGCGACGAGACCCGGCTTGCTTTGGTGAGACGCGCACGGCGCATGCTGCGTTGCCTCGCCGAGGCGTATCCGGATGCGCACTGTGAGCTGGATTTCACCAATCCTCTCGAACTGCTGGTCGCGGTCGTGCTCTCGGCGCAGACCACGGACGTCCGCGTGAACGAGGTCACCCCGGCGCTGTTCGCCCGCTACCGCACGGCCGCCGACTACGCCGGTGCCGACCGGGCGGAACTGGAGGAACTGCTCCGCCCGACCGGTTTCTTCCGGGCCAAGACCAACTCGCTGCTGGGGCTGGGCGCCGCGCTGGTGGAGCGCTTCGGCGGCGAGGTACCCGGCCGCCTCGAGGACCTGGTCACCCTGCCCGGTGTGGGCCGCAAGACCGCGAACGTGGTGCTCGGCGACGCCTTCGGGGTGCCCGGCCTGACCGTGGACACCCACTTCGGCAGGCTGGTGCGCCGCTGGCGGTGGACCGCCGAGGAGGATCCGGTCAAGGTCGAGCACGCGGTCGCGGAACTGATCCCCCGCAAGGAGTGGACCATCCTCTCGCACCGCGTGATCTTCCACGGGCGCCGCGTGTGCCACGCGCGCAAACCCGCCTGCGGGGCCTGCCCGCTCGCCGCGGACTGCCCGTCCTTCGGCACCGGGCCCACCGAGTTCGACGAGGCCGCGAAGCTGGTCAAGGGACCGGAGCGCGACCACCTGCTGGCATTGGTGCGGAACCGGTGACCAGGGCGGCGAAATGGGCCCTCGCGGTCGGGGTGCTGCTGATCGGGGTGATCATCGCGGTGCTCCCGCGCGGGAACGGCACCACCACCCCCGATCTTTCCGCCGCCCGTTCCGCCGCCGCGCTCGCGCCCTGCCCGAACGGTGCCGGTGACGTCCCGCAGCTGCGCGGGGTGAGCGTGCCGTGCCTCGGTGACGGCTCCACGATCGATCTCGGCCGGGCGCTCGGCGGTGAGACCACGCTGGTCAACCTGTGGGCAACCTGGTGCGAACCCTGTAAGAGCGAGCTTCCCGTGCTCGCCGCCTATGCGAACAGCCCGGGCGCGGTGCGGGTACTCGAGGTGCAGGTCGCGAGCAGTGCCTCCGACGGCCTCGGTCTGCTCACCAGGCTCGGGGTGCACCTGCCGTCCGTGTTCGACGGCGAGGGGGACACCGGGCCGGTGCGCGACGCGCTCAAGGTCCCCTCGGCGCTCCCCGCGTCCTACCTGGTCACCCCGGATGGCAAAGTCCGTTTCATCTCGAACCCACGCGTCTTCCACAACGCTGACGAGGTGCGTGCCGCTGTGGAGGGACATTCGTGAACGGTCCGCTGGTCGACGCGGGCTCCGTGCCCGCATGGCTGAGCCCGCTGGTCGAGATCAGCGGGAAAGTCGATTCGAGCACGTTCACGCGGTTCAGTCCGCCACGGGACCGGTTCACCAGATCGGCGGCCGTGCTGATCCTGATGGGCGAGGGACACCGCGGTCCGGACGTGCTGCTGCTCCGGCGCGCCGAGACGCTCGGCTCGCACGCCGGGCAGGTGGCCTTCCCGGGTGGCGGTGCCGACGACGGCGACGGCGGGCCGGTGGGCACGGCCCTGCGCGAGGCCGAGGAGGAGACCGGAGTCGATCCGTCCGGGGTCCGGCCGGTGGCGGTGCTGCCCGAGTTGTTCGTGCCGGTGTCCCGCTTCTCGGTGACCCCGGTGCTGGCGCACTGGGAGAAGCCGTCCCCGGTGCGCGCGGTCGACCCCGCGGAGACCGCCGCAGTGGCCAGGGTCGCAGTGCATGATCTGGCGGATCCGGGTAACCGGTTCCTCGTGCGGCGTTCTCCCGGCTACCAGGGACCTGCCTTCGCCGTGGACGGCCTGTTCATCTGGGGGTTCACTGCGGGGCTGCTCTCGGTGCTGCTCTCTCTGGGCGGCTGGGAGCGCGAGTGGGATCGCGGCGACGTCCGCGAGCTCGAGGACGCGCTGCGCGACCACGAATGGGAGACACCATGAACTGGGTCGATGTCCTGGTGATCGTGCTGGCGCTGCTCGCCGCGGTTTCCGGTGCCCGTCAGGGCGTCGTGATCGCCCTGCCCGCGCTGATCGGGGTGATCGCCGGCGCGGTCGGCGGTATCCGGCTCGCCCCGCTGGTGGTCGAACTCTTCGCCAACCCGGCGGCGAAGGTGGCCGTCGCGGTCGCCGTGGTGGTGTTCCTGGTGGCGCTCGGAGAGACGCTGGGGGTGTGGGTCGGCCGCAGAGTGAAGCTCGCCGTGAAGAAGCGCTTCAACACCGACAAACTGACCGGGATCGACCAGACGCTCGGCGCGGTCGTGCAGGGCCTGGTGGTGCTGGTGGTCGCATGGCTGATCGCGGTGCCGCTCACCGGGGTCGCGGCGTTGCCGGGACTGGCCAAGGCCATCAACAACTCGGCGGTGCTGGGTGCGGTCGACAAGGCGATGCCACCCGCGGCCGAGGGGCTGCCCGCGGATCTGCGCAAGCTGCTGGACGCCTCCGGTTTCCCGTCCATTGTGGACCCCTTCCAGCGGACCGAGATCAACGAGATCGCGCCGCCCGACGGCACCCTGCAGAGCAGTGCGGTGGTGCAGCAGTTGCACGGGAGCGTGCTCAAGATCCGCGGTACCGCGTCGTCGTGTTCGAGGGCGCTGGAAGGCAGTGGTTTCGTCGTCGCGCCGCAACGTGTGGTGACGAACGCACACGTGGTGGCGGGTACCGATCAGACGGCGGTCGAGACCTCGCAGGGTCGTCTGCCCGCGCGGGTGGTCTACTTCGACCCCGAGGTCGACATCGCGGTGCTCGCGGTGCCGCGTCTGCAGGCGACCCCGTTGACCATCGCCGAGACCCCCGGTCGCGCCGGTGACAGCGCGATCGTGCTCGGCTATCCCCTCGACGGCCCCTACACCGCGACTCCGGCCCGGATCCGCAACCAGATCACCTTGCAGGGCCCCGACATCTACGATTCGCGCACCGTGCGCCGCGACGTGTTCACCGTGCGTGCGCAGGTGCGCAGTGGAAACTCGGGGGGCCCGCTGGTGAATCCGGACGGACAGGTGGTCGGCGTGGTCTTCGGAGCCTCGGTGGAGGATTCGGAAACCGGTTTCACCCTGACCGCGAAGCAGGTCAATTCCGTGATCGAAGAAGCGCCCTCGCTGAGTGCCCGGGTCAGCACCGGCTCCTGCGCCGCTTGAAGTCCGCTGCTCTAGAGGGCACCGAGGAAGGCCAGCAGGGCCTTGTCGGTGCGGGCGGGGTCCTCCAGGTGAGGGAAATGCCCGATGCCGGAAAGGGATTCGAAGCGGGATCGCGGGCCGTGCCATGGTGAGGAGGCACGCGCTGTCTCCGGTAGTACGCAGGTGTCGGCCTCGCCGTGCACCTGGAGTACCGGCACCGCGACGCGGTTGCCGATCGCCGCGCTGAACCGCCTTCCCTCACCGCGGAACTGGGCCCGGAACGCCCATCGGTAGTACTCCAGCGCGCTGTGCGCGACGCCCTGGACGAGCATCGCCTCGCGGAACACGCGTGCCGTTTCGGCGAAGTCCTCGCCGCGCCGCCAGGCCGGTCCGGACCACGAACGCAGCAGCGCCTCGACGTTCGCGGCCTCGTCGGCGACCAGCCAGCGTTCGGGCGCCATCGGCACCTGGAAACGGAACAGATGCCCCATCGCCCGCGGCTGGCTCGATCGCCTGCGGTGGAACAGGGTCCTGCCCATGGCGGACCGGAAGGCCAGGGGGTGCGCCCCGCCGAGCACGCTGACCGAGGACACCAGGCGGGGATGCAGGGCGGCGGCGGTCCAGGCGAGCATGCCACCCCAGGCATGGCCCACCAGGTGTGCCCGGCGCTCGCCCAGCGCGCGGATCAGGCCCGCGACGTCTCCGGCGAGCGTCCACGCATCGTAGCCGCGCGGCGGCTTGTCGGAATCGCCGTAACCGCGCAGATCCGCAGCGACCACGTGGAAACCCGACTCCGCCAGCGACACCAGCTGATGGCGCCAGGCCCACCAGAACTCGGCGAACCCGTGCAGCAGCAACACCAGTGGGCCGTCGCCCGCCTCCGCGACATGCAGACGGATTCCGTTGGCGGACACGTCGTGATGTGTCCAGGGGCCGTCAATCCGGACGGTGGAGGGATCGGGCGACTGCACGGACTCGGGTGGGTCAGTGCTGCTCGGCGACGGCCTCGCGCCGGGGCTTGAGCGCCGCGGCGGTGTCCTTGACGCTGGTGATCGTGCGCTGCGGGGCCCGGATCTTCTTCATCTTGCGGTATCCGAGGAAGGCGAACAGGAGCGTGAACACCAGCATCAGGCCGAACACGGTGAGGAAGGCCGGCCAGCGCAGCCCCCACCAGTCGGAGAGCAGTTCACCGAGGAAGAAAAAGAAGAAGAACGAGCTGTAGAGCCCGACCACGGCGGCGACCATGAAGTAGACGCTGCCGGTGAGGCCCTTCTTGACCTCGCCGACGACCTCCGACTTCGCCAGCTCGACCTCGGCCCGCACCAACGTGGACAGGTGCTGCGTCGCCTCGCCGACCAGTGTGCCGATGGACTTCCCGCCGCCGTCGGCGCCGGCGTCGTCCTCACGGGAGAGGGGAATGTAGGGCACGGCCCCGAGGCCGTCTGGGCCGCTGCGTTCGTGCTCCTGACTGCTCACGAAGGTCATCGTGCCATGTGCCCGTTCGGGGGGCGCGCTCAGTGCCTGCTCGGCGCGTTGGCGAGCCGGCTTCAGGCCGCGCCGGCCCCCCCGGCCGCACCGTGGACCCGGTTACGCCGCAGGAGCAGCACGGAGGCGGCGAGGGAGGCGATCGCCGAGGCCAGCAGCACCGCCGCCTTGGCCAGGTCGCTCGGCCCGGACGGCAAGGCCAGTTCGGCGATCAGCAGGCTCACCGTGAAGCCGACTCCGCCGAGCAGGGACAGTGCGGCGAGATCGCGCCAGCCCATTCCGCGAGGCCGCTCGCCCAGCCGCAGGGCGACCGCCAGCGCGGAGGCGCCCAGTATCCCCACCGCCTTGCCCGCCACCAGCCCGATCACCACGGCCAGCGGGATGGCGGTGGTGAAGACCACGGTCAGGGAGTGCGCGTCGAGTTCGATCCCGGCGGCGAAGAGGGCGAACAACGGCACCGCGACGGCCGCCGACCACGGCTGCAGGCGGTGTTCCAGGCGGATCGCCGGCGCCTCTTCCTCATCCGGATCGGGCCGGACCCGGGTGAGCAGGCCCAGTGCGACACCGGCGATCGTGGCGTGCACCCCGGCCGAGTGCACGGCGACCCAGGTGATCACGGCGAGCGGCACGTACAGCCACGCGCTGCGGACGCGCAGGTGCTGCAGCAGGGCGTACAGCGCGAGGGCGGCGACGGCGACCGCGGCCGCCACCAGGTTGAAGCTCGCGGTGAACAGCACGGCGATCAGGATGATCGCGCCCAGATCGTCCACCACCGCCAGCGACAGCAGGAAGATCCGCGCCGAACCCGGCAGGTTCGATCCGGTCAGCGCGAGCACACCGAGCGCGAACGCGATGTCGGTGGCGACGGGGATCGCCCACGCCCGGTCGATGCCGGGGCTTCCCCAGGCGACCGTCAACGCGAGCAGCGCGGGCACGATCATCCCGCCGAGCGCCGCCACCACCGGCAGCACCGCCTGCTTGAAGCGGGACAACTCGCCCACCACGAGTTCCCGCTTCAGTTCGAGACCCGCCACGAAGAAGAACAGCGCGAGCAGACCGTCCTTCGCCCAGTCGCCGACCGAAAGGTCGAGGTGCAGCACGTGCGGCCCGAGCGTGAGATCACGCAGAGCGCGGTAGCCGCCCGCGACAGGAGAGTTCGCCCACAGCAACGCGATCGCTGTCGCGGCCAGGAGGATCAGGCCGCCGGTCGTCTCGGTGCGCAGGTAGCGGGCGAACTCCTGGATGCCCTTCGGTTTGGTCACAACGGCTCCAGGGGTCGACGGGGTATCCGCCGACCAGCCTTCCCGGCACACCTCCGCCCAGTGTATCCGATGACCACCCTCTTGATCGTTTCGTCGCCGGACGCCCGTTTGCCCGGAAAATGCGGCCGGATTGCGTACGGCGATCAACATTTTCCGGCCCTACCATGTGAATCACCCACAGCTTCCCGACCCGAAGGAGTGTCGGCCGTGACCACGCGCACCGAGACCAAGCGGGACACCAGGTTCTTCGGCCACCCGCTCGGACTGGCGAACCTGTTCGGCGTCGAGATGTGGGAGCGCTTCTCCTTCTACGGCATGCAGGGGATCCTGGCGATCTACCTGTACTACTCGGCGGCCGAAGGCGGCCTCGGCATGGCGAAGGCCAGTGCACTGGGCATCGTGGGCGCGTACGGCAGTCTCGTCTACCTGTCCACGATCGTCGGCGCCTGGGTCGCCGACCGGTTGCTCGGCGCCGAACGCACCCTGTTCTTCAGCGCCCTCCTGATCATGATCGGGCACATCGGCCTCGCCGTCCTGCCCGGTTACACCGGGATCCTGGTCGGCCTGCTGTGCGTCGCCTTCGGCAGCGGCGGGCTGAAGGGCAACGCCACGGCCGTTGTCGGCACCCTCTACGACGAACTCGACGAGCGGCGTGACGGCGGCTTCACCATCTTCTACATGGGCGTCAACCTCGGCGCGTTCTTCGGACCGCTGTGCACCGGGCTCGCCCAGACCGGACTCGGGTTCCACTACGGCTTCGGCCTGGCCGCGATCGGCATGGCGGTCGGCTTGATCCAGTACACGATCGGCCGCCGCAACCTCGGCACGCGCGCGTCGACCGTGCCCAACCCGTTGCCCGCCGGGCGGCGGCCCGCGGCCGCCGGGGTGCTCGTCGCGGTCGTGGCGGTGGTCCTCGTGGCCGTCTTCACCGGCCTGGTCACCGCGGGGAACCTGGCCACCGTGGCGACCTGGGTGGCCGCGGTGGCCGCGGTGGGGTACTTCCTGGTGATCCTCACCAGCGGGAAGATCACCGGGGTGGAACGCAGGCGCGTGCTGTCGTTCATCCCGATGTTCATCGCCAGCGCCGCGTTCTGGGCGCTCTACCAGCAGCAGTTCACCGTGCTCGCGGCCTACTCCGACCAGCGGCTCGACCGCGATCTGTTCGGCTGGGTGATGCCGGTGTCCTGGGTGCAGTCGATCAACCCGGTGTTCATCATCGCGCTCGCCCCCGTCTTCGCCCTGGTCTGGACGAAACTCGGCGCGCGGCAGCCCACCACCCCGGTCAAGTTCGCCTTCGGGACCGGGGTGATGGGGGTGGCGTTCCTGCTGTTCCTGCCGATGGCGGGGGGAGGCCCGAACAGCGCGCCGCTGCTGGCGATGGTCGGCATCGTGCTGCTGTTCACCGTCGCCGAACTGTCGTTGTCGCCGGTCGGGCTCTCGCTGGCCACCAAACTCGCCCCGGAGGCGTTCCGCACCCAGATGGTGGCGCTGTTCTTCCTGTCGGTGTCACTCGGGTCGGCGCTGTCGGGCTCGCTGGCCCAGTACTACAGCGCCGACCACGAGGCCGCCTACTTCGGCATCCTCGGCGCCGTCGCGATCGCGATCGGCGCGGCGCTGGCGGCGGTCAGCCCCTTCGTCAGCAGGCTCATGTCCGGCGTGCGCTGACGCCGAGTCCCAAACAGGTCCTACTAGTGCAGGGCGACGCCGAAGAGAACGCCTACGTAGTAGGTGACCAGCATCGTCAGCGCACCCATGCCGACATTGCGGAGCACCGCCCGGCGGGCGCGGGCGCTGCCGAGCCGTGCACTGACGTAACCGGTGAGGAACAAGCCCGCCATCACGGCGAGAACGCAGGTCCACACGCGCCATCCCGCGGGCGGCAGGATGATCGCGAGCAGCGGCAGCAGCCCGCCGACCGTGAACGCCGCCAGCGAGGCCCAGGCCGCCTGCCAGGGGCTGGTGAGCTCGTTGGGATCGATGCCCAGCTCGGCCTCCGCGTGGGCCTGCAGTGCGTCCTTTTCGGTCAGTTCCCTGGCGACCTTGGCCGCGAGTTCGGGCGAGAGCCCCTTGTTCTCGTAGATCTCGGCGAGCTCGCGTTCCTCCTCCTCCGGCATGGTTTTCAGCTCGTACTTCTCCAGCTGCAGCATCGCGCGCTCGGTGTCGCGCTGGGTACTCACTGAGACATATTCGCCACCGGCCATGGAAAAGGCACCCGCGACCAGTCCGGCGATTCCGGACATGAGTACGGCGGTGCGGTCGGTGGTCGCCCCGGCCACGCCGACGACGAGGCCGGCCACGGAAACGATCCCGTCGTTGGCCCCCAGCACCCCGGCCCGCAACCAGTTCAGCCTGCCGCCGAAGTTCGTGTCATGCGGCTCATGCCCGTGTGGCGCGTGGGCGTTCTGTGTTTCCGTCACGTGTTTATTGAAACACAGCCCGCCACACGCGTCGTGCTATTGTGATTCGCTCCGGAATAGAAAAGGCGAACCTTGGTTAGTTTCGCCTAACTTTATTTCTCGCCGAACTCCGGCAGTCGTCGAACCCGGTACTCCAGTTCGCTGGCCGCCCCCCGGGCCGGATCGCCCAGCGCCACCCGCCACCGGTCGGCGAACTGATCCACTCCGGACACCATCGGGATGGTTCCCGACAGCAGAACGACTCCGGGCGCGTACAGGTCGTGCTCCCGCAGGAAGTCCAGCCAGTAGGCGGGGGGCAGCAGTTCGGCGAGCGTCCCGTCCTGGATCGGGGTGTCCCCGACCCAGGCGCGCAGGGTCAGCTCGTCGAGCCGGTCCGCCACTTCCGTGAGGCGCCAGGCCGTGGACGCCAGCACGTCGGGGCCGGCGTTCTTGCTCCATGCCACCCCGTGCACCTCCAGCGCGCGATCGGTGTGGTCGCAGGCCGCGGTCAGCAGTACGTCGTGCGGTTCCGGACCGGTGATCACCAGTGCCCATTCGGCCTCTCCGGACGTGCGGCCGTGCTGTGCCGGGACCTCGCCGGTCTGCTGCGCCAGGTAGGGGGCGACCGCATAGAGGGCCGGAGTCGCGGCGGGTGCGGGAACTCCGAGTTCGGCGAGTTCGGCGACGTGCGCGGCGACATCGGCCTGGTTCCGCCCGGCGTACCCCGCGTTCAGCAGCGTGTGCACCCGGGTCGCCGCCTCGCTGCCGTCGGGCAGCCGGAAGCGCAGCTCGGGACAAGTAGTCATGGTGTCTCCGTTTCGGGTTACCCAGTTCTTACCGGCGAAGGGTTGCGCATGCAGGTTGTATACAACCAGTATTACAGCGGCCAAGTGGAAGACAGAACCAGGATGTGACCCAATGACCTCCGCCCCGCCGAGCGTGGACAAGGCGTCCCTGCGCCGCGCGTTCATCGCCAGCCTGTCCGGAACTTCCCTGGAGTGGTACGACTTCGCCGCCTACTCGATCGCGGCGGCGACCGTCTTCGGGCACCAGTTCTTCCCGACGGGGGACCCGTTGGTCAGCACCATGGCGGCGTTTTCCACCTACGCCGTCGGCTACCTGTCCCGACCGCTTGGCGGGTTCGTCTTCGGGCGGCTCGGCGACGTGGTCGGCCGCAAGCGCGTCCTCGTGCTGACCCTGCTGCTCACCGGAACCGCGACCTTCCTCATCGGCCTCCTGCCGACCCACCAGAGCATCGGCGCGGCCGCCGCCGTACTGCTGGTACTGCTGCGGTTCGCCCAGGGGGTGGGCATCGGAGGCGAGTGGGGTGGCGCGGTCCTGCTCTCCAGCGAGTTCGGTGATCCGGCCAGGCGTGGCTTCTGGGCCTCCGCGGCCCAGGTCGGCCCGCCCGCGGGCAATCTGCTCGCCAACGGGGTGCTGGCCACGCTCTCACTGCTGCTGACCGAGGACCAGTTCACCTCGTGGGGCTGGCGGGTCGCCTTCCTGCTCTCCGGTGCGCTGGTCGCGTTCGGCCTGTGGATCCGGCTCAAGCTCGAAGAGACGCCGGTGTTCCGCCGCCTCGTGGAAACCGGTGAGCGGCCCCAGGCCCCGATTTCGGAAGTGTTCCGGCACGAGCGGCGCGCCCTGCTGGCGGCGATCTTCGTCCGCGTCCTGCCGGACGTGCTCTACGCGCTGTTCACGGTCTTCGTGCTCACCTACATGACGCAGCGCCTGCACATGTCCCGCAGCGAGGGGCTGACCGCCGTGATGATCGGCTCGGCCGCCCAGTTGGTGCTGATGCCTGCCTTCGGTGCGCTTTCCGACCGCGTCGACCGGCGCCGGCTCTACCTGGTCGCGACCATCGCGGGAATCATCTGGCCCTTCGTGTTCTTCCCGCTGGTGTCCGGCCGGTCCTTCCTCGCCGTCCTCGTCGGGATCGTGGTCGCGTTGACGATCCACGCCGCGCTGTACGGTCCGCAGGCGGCGCTGATCACCGAGCAGTTCTCCGAGCGACTGCGCTACACGGGCAGTTCGCTCGCCTACACGCTGGCGGGTGTGATCGGTGGAGCCGTGGCGCCGCTGCTGTTCACCAGCCTGCTCGCGAAGTTCGGGTCGTGGGAGGTGCTGGCGCTGTACGTGGTCGTGGCCGGGATCGTCACCGTCGTCGGCCTGAGCTTGGCCAGGTCCCGTGCCGGGGAGCTCGTCGGGGAGGAGCTTTCCTGACCGGCCCGTCAGGAGGCGGTGAGCTGGAGCCTGAGGGTGATTTCGTGGTGGTCGTCGATGGCGGCCAGTGCGCCTTCGAGATCACCGGCGACCAGCGCGTCGAGGATCCGGCGGTGCTCGGCGAGCACCGCCTCCTGCCGGTTCTCCGAGCGCTCGAGCGCGGTGAGGCCCGCGCGCATCTGGCGCGCCCGCAGAGAAGCGTAGGTCTTGGTCAGCATGGCGTTGCCCGCCGCTTCGACCAGCAGGCTGTGGAAGTGGTGGTCGAGCTCGATGAAGTCCTTGGCGTGTTCGCGGTCGGTGTGGTGGGCCTGCCGGGTGAGGGTCGCCTCCATCTCGTTCGCCGGGACGGCCCCCTCCGCCAGCGCCTTCTGCGCGGCGAACCGTTCCAGGACGCCCCGCAGTTCGAAGAGGTCCTTCAGATCCCGTCCAGACAGCGGGGCGACGTAGGCGCCACGGTTGGGGACCAGTTGCACGAGGTCTTCGGCCGCGAGTTGGAGCAGGGCTTCGCGCACCGGGGTCCGGGACACGCCCACCCGCTCGGCGACCTCCTGCTCGCTGACGAAGGCACCTTCCATGGCCGGGTCGGCGAGGACCGAATGCTTGAGGAAGGCATACGCCTTGTCGCGGCCCGAGGTGGCTGTTCTGGCCGGGGCCGGCATGGCACCGCTCCTTCCATACACGTTGTATACAGATGCTAGCGGACATGTCTTCGGCGCCGAAAAAAGACGCCGGGACGGACGCCTGATCGAGGAGCGTCCGTCCCGGCGAGTCCGGGTGAGCCGCAGGCTCAGCGGTTGAGTTCGGCCAGTGCCTGCTTCGCCTGCTCGAGTTCGGCTTCGAGCTGAGCGACCTTGGCCTGCTGCTGCGCGCGCGCCTCGTTGATCGCCTCGTCGATCGGGGTGGACAGGTCCTCGTGCAGCTCCTTGGCCGCGCGCGAGACGGCCGAGGCCGGGATGGTCAGGCCGCGAGCGACCCAGGTGCTGCCGTGCTTCAGCTCCGCCTGCCAGTCGCCGTCCGCGGTGCCGGTGACGGTGAGCGTGAGCTCGACGGTGCGAGTCTTACGGGGCGCGGCGCCCTTTGCCCGGCCTCGCTTGGCCTTCGGGGCATCCTCGGCCGTGTCGGCGTCCGCGGCACTGTCCGCGGCAGGGATGGTGGCCTCCTCGTCGGTGGCCTGCTCCTGCGGGGCGGTCGTGGTGTCCAAGCTCATTGCGGGTGCGGTCTCCCTCTTCGTGGGGTCCGGCTACGACGGTATGGCAGTCTAGAACATTTGTTCGACATTGGGAATACCGGGCCGGTCTCCTTGATTGTCGCCGCGGTCTCCGGGAGGCTGGAGGGCGGGGTGCCCTGCCCGCCGCGGATCACCCTGGCCCCCGTCGGTGGACCGTCGACCGAGTGATGACCCCGGTGTCGCGTTACAGATGTTCACTCGATAGTGTGCATCGCACAGTTTGCGCTGAGCTTGGTTTATGTGCTCTTTCCGCAGCTCATGGGGGTGAAGTGCGCGCCACACCGATGGTTGATCCGCGGATCGGGTGCTGATACCAATTGAGCGCAACACGCACCTGGGGTGCCACGTGTCTTATGGGAGACACGGTCCGGTTCAATTCGCTTCGCTGTGTCCTTGAGGATTGGTAGATGCAGAAAACTGCGGTCTCGCGCGCCCGGAATATCTTCGCGGTCGCCGGTTTTTCCGTACTGGCCCTGACCACCGGAGCTTGTTCCGGTTCGGACCAGCAGGCCGTGACTCCCGTCGCGGTAACCCAGGAAGATCTGACGCAGTTGCCCGAGGCGAACACCTTCGGCACGGTCACCGATGCGCCTACCGATCCGCAATTGAACGGCGGCGCCAAGGCCGGTAAGGTCATCCACCCCAAGGCCGACATGGTGGTCTATGCCTCTGTCGGTGGGAAACCGATCGCGAAGCTGCCCGCCATCCAGATGGGATCTCCCACCTGGGTGCCGGTGGTGGCCGAGCAGAACGACTGGGCGGAGATTCTCCTGCCGACGAGGCCGAACGCCTCGGCGGGCTGGGTTTATCTGCCTTCCGGAGCGGCGGAGACCGCGCAGGACGACTACGCGGTCGAGGTGGACCGGGCTGCCTTCACGCTGCAGATTCTGGAAAACGGCACGCCGACCGGTAAATGGACGATCGGCACCGGTAAGCCGGAACACCAGACCCCGGCGGGGCGTGCCTACATCATCGCCTCCATCGAAGAGTCGAAAAACACCTACAGTCCGATTGTTCTCCCGTTGAGCTACCACTCGGACTCGCTGGAGACATTCGGCGGTGGTCCCGGGACTGTCGGCCTCCACACTTGGCCGAACGACAGCTATGTCGGAAAGGCGAACAGCGACGGCTGCATCCGCGTTCCCAAGGATGCCCTGACCGCGCTCGCCAAATTGCCGCTCGGCACCATCGTGAACATCAAGTGATGGGCCGTTCGGAGAAATCAATTTCACGAAAGGTGATTACTTGTCCAGGAAGAAGGCTGTAGCCGGCGGTATCGGCGCGCTCTCGGCCCTGCTCGTGACGGGCGCCGTGCTCGCTCCCGCGGCCGGTGCCACCACGACCACGGGGCACAGCACCGCGTCCAGCGGTGGGAACTCCGCGTTCGCCGTCTCCGCCTCGGGTCTGCTGCACATCGACCCGTCGCCCGCGGTGGACGACTCCAACGGTTTCTCCCAGGCTTCCCTCGTCAAGGCGCAGGTGCCCCCGGCTCTGCTCGGTGTGGGTGCGCTGAACGCCCAGGCCGGTGGTGGCGGCGCGCAGGCCAGCGTCGCGAAGCTCGGTGTCGGCCTCGGTCCGGCCAAGCCGCTGGTGAACGCCGCCGCGATCGAAGCGCAGTGCGGTTACGGCGAAAAGCCGCACACCTCGCTGGCGAAGGCCGCCATCGGTGACATCAAGCTCGACGTCCAGGTGCCCGCCAACACGTCGGTGTCGGTGCCGGGTCTGCTCTCCGTCACGCTGAACAAGCAGGTCAAGCACAAGGACGGGTCGATCACGGTCACCGCGATCTCGATCCAGGTCGACAACGTGCAGAAGATCGACATCGCTTCTGCCCACTGCGGGCCCGACGGCGACGACGACAACGGCGGCGGCGACGGTGGCACCCCCACCGGCACCCCGACCGGTGCACCGGGCCAGCCGAGCGGCACCCCGACCCGGACCAGCACGAGCAAGCCGTCGGCCACCGTCAGCAGCGGTAACGCCGCGCCTGCCGGCGACAAGGCGCTGCCGAACGGCAAGGCCCCGACGCCGACCCCGGTGAAGGCGCACCTCGACGTCACCGGCTGATCAGCTTGCGAGAACGAAGGCCCCCGCCAAGGATTGGCGGGGGCCTTCTTCCGGTTGGGGGTCAGTCTTCGGTTTTGCCGGTTTTGAGGCCTTGGGAGATGAGGTCCATGACGGCGCTGTCGGCGAGGGTGGTGACGTCGCCGATCTGGCGGTTTTCGGCGACGTCGCGCAGGAGGCGGCGCATGATCTTGCCGGAGCGGGTTTTGGGGAGTTCGGGCACGATCATGATCTGGCGGGGTTTGGCGATGGGCCCGATTTCCTTGGCCACGTGGTTGCGCAGTTCCTGCACGGCCTGCTCACCGGTTTCGGCGGCGTTGCCGCGCAGGATGACGAACGCGACGATGCCCTGCCCGGTGGTGGGATCGGTCGCGCCGACCACGGCGGCCTCGGCCACGGTGGGGTGGGACACCAGCGCGGATTCCACCTCGGTGGTGGAGATGCGGTGCCCGGACACGTTCATCACGTCGTCCACCCGCCCCAAAAGCCAGATGTCGCCATCGGCGTCGTACTTGGCGCCGTCCCCGGCGAAGTAGTAGCCCTGCTCGGCGAAGCGGGACCAGTAGGTTTCGCGGTAGCGCTGTTCGTCGCCCCAGATACCGCGCAGCATGGCGGGCCAGGGCTTGTCCAGCACGAGGTAGCCCCCGCCACCGGGGCCGACCTCGGTACCGGTGTCGTCGACGACCTTGGCCGAGATCCCGGGCAGGGGTTTCTGCGCGGAACCGGGTTTGGTGGCGGTCACCCCGGGCAGCGGGGAAATCATGATCGCCCCGGTCTCGGTCTGCCACCAGGTGTCCACGATCGGGGTCTTCCCGGCCCCGATGTGCTCGCGGTACCACATCCACGCCTCCGGGTTGATCGGCTCACCCACCGACCCCAGCACCCGCAGACTCGACAGGTCGTACCCGGCGGGGATCTGCTCACCCCACTTCATGAACGTGCGGATCAGCGTCGGCGCCGTGTAGTAGATCGACACCTTGTAGTTCTGGATGATCTCCCAGTGCCGCCCCTCGTGCGGGGTGTTCGGCGTGCCCTCGTACACCACCTGCGTGGCCCGGTTGGCCAACGGCCCGTACACGATGTAGGAGTGCCCGGTCACCCACCCGATATCCGCGGTGCACCAGTACACGTCCTGCCCGGGCTTGTGGTCGAACACCACATGATGGGTGTAGGCCACCTGCGTCAGATACCCACCCGAGGTGTGCAGGATCCCCTTCGGCTTCCCCGTCGTCCCACTGGTGTAGAGGATGAACAACGGATGCTCGGCATCAAACGCCTCCGGCGTGTGCTGCACCGGCTGGCCCTCGACCAGCTCGTGCCACCACACATCCCGCGCCGGATCCATCGGCACCTCATCACCGGTACGCCGCACCACCACCACCGTGCGCACCGACTCCGCACCCGCCAGCGCCTCATCCACATTCGCCTTCATCGGCGCGGCCTTACCCCGCCGGAACTGCCCATCCGAGGTGATCACCACCCGCGCCTGGGCATCATCGACCCGCGACCGCAACGCCGCCGGGGAAAACCCACCGAACACCACACTGTGCAACGCCCCGATCCGCGCACACGCCAGCATCGCCACGATCGCTTCCGGGATCATCGGCAACTGGATCGCCACCCGATCCCCCGACCCCACCCCCAACGACACCAACGCGTTCGCCGCCCGGCACACCTCATCCTTCAACTGCCCATACGTGATATCCCGCGTATCGCCCGGCTCCCCCACCCAGTGGATCGCCACCTGATCACCGTGCCCGGCCTCCACATGCCGATCCACACAGTTGTAAGCCACATTCAACTTCCCGCCCACGAACCACTTCGCGAACGGCGCACCCGACCAATCCACCACCCGCGAGAAATCCGTCTCCCACGACAACCGCCGCGCCTGCTCCCCCCAGAACGCATCCCGATCCGCCTCCGCCCGCGAATACCATCCCGCATCCGCATTCGCCCCCGCCGCGAACACCTCACTCGGCGGGAAGGTCCGGTTCTCGGTGAGCAGGTTGTCCAATGCCGGGGACTGCTCGGTCATGGTGCACGGCCTCCTGAAGTTACCTACCTGTGGCTGATGCCGGAAGCACGTTAGCGACGTTAGTGCTCACAGCGAAAGAGTGCAGCAATCGCTCCCCGCCGGGGGCGAGGAGAAGGCCGGCTCACACCCGGCCTCATCGTGACACGCCGAGAGCGTTCGCAGGTAGCTCGTTGCGGCTGAATCCGGGCGAGGCGAGGGAGGTCCGGGGCGCCTCCTATGCTCGCTCTACCGGTGTCACGGAGGAGGGTGCATGGCTGAGCGGGAAGAGCTCACCTGGGAGTTGTTCGGTACCGCCGGCAGGGAACTGGCCGAGGCCATCGCCGACAGCGGCTTCGAGCCGGATCTGATCCTGTCCGTGGCGCGCGGCGGGCTGTTCGTCGCGGGTGCGCTCGGTTACGCGCTCGACGTCAAGAACCTGCACGTCATGAACGTCGAGTTCTACACGGGCGTGGACGAGCGGCTGGACCTGCCCGTGATGCTGCCGCCGGTACCCAACGCCGTCGACCTGACCGGAGCAAGGGTCCTGATCGCCGACGACGTCGCGGACACCGGGGCCACCCTGAAGCTGGTGCGGGACTTCTGCGCCGATCACGTCGCCGAGGTCCGGTGCGCGGTGGTCTACGAGAAGCCGCGTTCGGAGGTCCGCTGCGAGTACGTGTGGCGGCATACCGACAAATGGATCAATTTCCCGTGGTCGAGCCTGCCGCCCGTGGTGCGGCGGTCGGGGCAGGTGCTGGACGCATGAGCGACCCACTGGCCCCACTGCTCGAACTGGAAGGCGTCGCCGACGCGGTGAAGGCGGCCCAGGACGCCGTTTTCGCGGTGCACCGCCACCCGGCGAACCTGCGCGGCGGTTCGGCGACCGCGGCGGAAGCCTCCGTCCGTGCCGCCCGGGCCTCGGCCGCCATCGACGGCGCCGATCCGGAAATCCCCGCCGACGCCGCGGTGACCGATCCGATCCTCGCCGGTGCCCTGCGGGTGGCCGAGTCGCTCGAGTCCCTGCTCCCGACCTGGCGCCGCGCGCCGGCTCAGGCGCTGGCCCGCCTGCACGTCCTGGCCGCCGCCGATCTCGTCGATGATCCCGAGACCCTGGGCAGGCCCCGCGCCGGGGCCGGACCGCGCCTGGAACTGCTCTCCCAGCTGGTCACCGGGGCGACCTCGGTGCCCGGTCCGCTGCTGGCCGCGGTGGTGCACGGGGAGCTGCTCGCGCTGCGGCCCTTCGGCACCGCGGACGGGGTGGTCGCCAGGGCGGCGGCCCGGCTCACCATGGTGGCGACCGGCGTGGACCCGAAGTCGCTGAGCGTGCCGGAGGTGGCGTGCTTCCGGCGGGTGGTCCGTTACCAGGAGGCGGCACAGGGTTTCGCCTCCGGCGAGCCCGAGGGCGTCCGGGGCTGGCTGCTGTTCGTCTGCGAGGCCATCGAGAAGGGCGCGCGGGAAGCCCGCGGCATCGCCGAGGCCGCGGGCTGAAACCCGGTTTCCGTCAGGCGGTCCGCGCCGCGCAGGTGCTGACCGCCTTGCGGACGTGTCCGCCACTGGCCGCCAGCAGTGCGGTGGCGGTGGCACCGTCCACTCCGCACAGCAGGTGCACCAGCGCCACCTTCAGGTCGCCATCGGACTCGGCGAGCGCGTCCGCGCACTCCTGATCGGACGCTCCGGTCGCTTCGCGGAGTATGCGCAGCATCCGCCCGCGCAACTTCGCGTTGGTCGCGCGCATGCTGACCATGAGGTTGGAGTACGTCCGGCCGAGCTTGATCATCGTCGCCGTGGAGAAGGCGGTGAGGACCATCTTCTGGGCGGTACCCGCCTTCATCCGGGTGGAGCCTGCGATCACCTCGGGCCCGGTGTCGACCGCGATCAGCACGTCGACCCCGGCAGGCCGGGCGGCCCGCGGATTACCGGAGACGAGTGCCGTCGCGGCGCCGTGCTGGTTCGCCGCCTTCAGCGCGCCGAGCACGTAGGGGGTGCGTCCGGAGGCCGTCAGACCCAGCACGAAGTCGCCCGGCTCCACCGCCGCGGCCAGCTCGTCCGCCCCGCCCTGCGCGTCGTCCTCGGCGTTTTCCACCGCTTCACGCAGCGCCTTCGTGCCGCCGGCGTGGTGTGCCACGAACCAGTCCGGCGGCACGTTGTAGGTCGGTACCAGCTCGGCCGCGTCCAGCACGGCGAGCCTGCCGGAGGTGCCGGCGCCGACGTAGTGCACCCGGTGCCCGGCCCGTAACGCCTCGACCGCGAGATCCACCGCGGTCGCCAGCTGCGGCAGGACCTCGCCGACGGCCTCCGGCACCCGGCGGTCTTCGGTGTTGATCAGCCCGAGGATGCCGAGCGTCGGCAGGCGGTCGATCTCGGTCGTGCGGGGATTGCGTTGCTCGGTCGGGGAATCAACGTGCACTACCTGACTCGGCACCCTCATCGTCGGCCTCATTTCACTTCTGCTTACTTACCTGTCTCGCGGGGCCGCCTCCGGCCGTCGGGCCGCACTCCGAGCCGGTGGCTGCCGACGGCCTCCCTCGTGGCGTCCAGTGCCTGGGAAGCGGCGTCCATGTGCCGCTGTGCGACGCCGATGAACAGGCAGTCGATCACCGTGAGCTGGGCGATCCGGCTCGCGGTCGCGCCCGACCGGAACGTCGTCTCCCGCGCTGCCGTGGTGAGCACGTAGTCGGCCACCTCGGTGATCGGGGAACGCGGGAAGTTCGTCAGTGCGACGGTGGTGGCGCCGTGCTCCCGCGCCACGCGCAGGGCTTCGACGGTGTCGGTGGTCGCGCCGGTGTGCGAGACGCCGATCGCCACGTCTCCGGTGCGAAGCACCGCGGCCGAGGTGAGCATAATGTGTGTGTCCGACCACGCGAAGCACACGCGGCCGATCCGGTGCAGCTTCTGCTGCAGGTCGGCGGCCACGAACGCGCTGGCGCCCACGCCGTACACGTCGACGCGGCCGGCCTCGGAGAGCAGGCCGATGACCCGTTCGAGGGTGGCGATGTCGAGCTGGTCGGCGGTCTCCTCGACGGCCCGCGCGTCGGCGAAGCTGACCTTCCCGACCACGGCGGCCAGGTCGTCGTTCACGCTGATCTCGCCGCCCAGGTTGCGGGTCGAGCGGGCTTCGCTGCGGGCGGTGTCCGCCGCGAGCGCGATGCGCAGCTGCGGGTAGCCGCCGACGCCGACGGCCTTGCAGAACCGGGTGACCGTCGTTTCGCTCGTGTTCGCCGCCAGTGCGACCTCGGTGATGCTGCGGCGGGCTACCGCGGACGGGTCTTCCAGTACTACCTTGGCTACTCTCTGTTCCGCTCTGGCCAGGCCGGGAAGAAGCGAGCGAATGCGGACCAGAGGGCTCGCTTCGGACTCACGGCTCGCCGGGCTGCCGCCGGAATGTGTCGAACCAGACACCATTTCACCCTCGGTTGCCGTGGGAAAGTTACTAACCGTAGGCGTTTGCGACAACACTATCCACATCCTTCGGGATGATCGCAACGGGGACGCCCCTGCACGTCCGAGCTGCGCTGACTCAGTTGCCCAGAAAGTCGCCAACCAGGTCGGAGTCGTTAACCTCTACTTGTTAACGACTTGGCAACTTACTGCGGTTCCCGAAACAGCCAACGATCGTCGGTGGTTCGCGCCGTACTTCCGTGCTAGAGAGCGGATCCCGTCTCGGCTATGACGCGCGGAGAAGGAAATTTTGCTCCCCTTCAGTGGGAAGTCAGCGTCCAACCGGTTGCGCTCAGTGACCAAGGGGTGTGTTCAGCATCCAACACAATGCCGTTGTTGCTGGTTATTCGGACACCGTCCACGTATACGCCTCGGCCCGTGTAGTGCGCATCAGTCGTATAGCGCCAGCGAAGGATCACCGGATCGGCTGCGGGCAATTCCGCCGACACGCGCCACCAGGACCGGTGTCCGTGGCCGGCCAGGGCGCTGACCGGGCCTGCCGGTGCGCCTGGGCCGTCGGCGCGAAGGTCGACCGGCTGCCAGGAAACGCCGTCTCGGCTCGCTTCCAGAACCAGGGGATCGGTCGATTCGGTGTCGACGAAGGCAGCGAAGTTCACACGCAACGAGCTAACCCCGGACAGGAGCGGTGTGGTGAGGGTGGCCGTGCTCAGGTTCCCCGCATCGCTGAACCAAGCGTCCTTCCCCACCGCGGGGTGGACCGACATCGCGCGGGCCAGCGCGGTGGCCCAGGTCTCCCTTGCCGGATTGATGGAACCCCAGTTTCGCGTCGGGTGGACGCGGTTGGTGAGCAGGATCGCGATCGAGCGTGATTCCGGGTCGATCACCAGGCTCGTGCCGGTGAAGCCGGTGTGGCCCGCCGTCACCGGGGACGCGAGCGCACCCATGTAGAACATCCGGTCGAGCTCGAAGCCCAGGCCGTGTTCGTCGCCGGGGAACGCCTGGTTGTAGTTCGTGAGCATGATGCGGACCGTGTCCGCGCGCAGGATGCGGACGCCGCGGTAGCTGCCGCCATTGAGGATCATCTGCGCGAGGACCGCCAGATCTTCCGCCGTGGAGAAGACGCCGGCGTGTCCGGAGACACCACCGAGGGCCCAGGCGTTCTCGTCGTGCACCTGGCCGCGGACCAGGCCGCGCGGCGGTTGCGCCTCGTACTCCGTGGCCGCGATGCGGTCCAGCTTCGCGCTCGGCGGGTTGAACCCGGTGTCGGTCATGCCCAGCGGTGCGGTGATGCGGTCGTGCACCACGGCGTCCAGCGGACGCCCCGTCAGCCGTTCCACCAGGAAACCCAATGTCATCAGGTTGATGTCGGAGTACCGGTAGGTGCTCCCCGGCGGGTTCACCAGCGGACTGTCGAGCACCGCCTGACGCCGGGCCGGAACATCCGGGTAGCCCTGCCACAGCGACGGCACCGGGTCGGCGTCCAGGCCCGACGTGTGCGTAAGCAGCTGGCGCACCGTCACGTTCTCCTTGCCGTGCGCGGCGAACTCCGGAAGATACGTGGCGACCGGCTCGTCGAGACCGACCTGATGCCGTTCGACCAGTTGCAGCACGGCGATCGAGGTGAACAGCTTCGTGACCGAGGCGAGGTCGAAGATCGTGTCCGGACGCATGGGCACCTGGCGGTCGGTGGGCAGTTCGGTGCCCGCGGCGTCGGCGTACCGCAGTGCCTGACCGGTGGCGAACTCGTCCACGATCACACCGTCGTGCGCGAGCAGGCCGACGGCCCCGGCGAAGTGCGGATGTCCCGTTGCCGGATCGTTCGTGCTCCAGTCCGACAGGAACCGCTCGGCATCCCGGATCGGCCCCGGGTCGAGCCCGGCCTCGCCCGGGCTGCCGCGGCGCAGGACCGTGTCCGCCGCCGCGAAACCGTGCCAGGGCCGGTCGAACCGGCCCGCCACGGCTCCCGGCGTCTCGGCGGTGGCACTCGAGATGGCACTCGCTCCAGAAACCGTCAGGGCCGCGATCGTGATCGCGACCAGAAGCCTTTTCACGGGCATGAGAACCTCACCAGTAGAGCAAGTACGGTGCCCGCCTGGCCACAAAACCGGCCAGCTCCGCCTGCCACGAGGCGGTGATTTCGTCCACCCCGGCGCCCGCGTCCACCATCGTGCGCAGCCGGCTGGAGCCGGACAGTCTGTCGATGGCCAGATCCGGCCGCCAGGCGAACAGATCCGGGTGGAGGCGCTTGGCGGTCACGAACATCGCGACCGCCGTGCGGATGGCGTCGAAGGACTGGGAGTCGGTGACGGTCAACTCCACCCCGCCGCACGCCTGGTTCACGAACTTGCCGAAGGTGGGCGCGAAGTAGGTCTCGCGGAAACGGACGCCGGGCAGGTCCAGCGCGGTCAGCGCGTCCCGCCAGCGCCAGTCGAGCCCGGGAGCACCGATGATCTCGAACGGTCTGGTGGTGCCCCGGCCCTCGGAGAACACGGTGCCCTCGAACATGCCCAGCCCCGGGTAGACCCGCGCGGTGTCCGGGGTCGGCATGTTCGGACTGGGCGGTGTCCAGGTCAGTGCCGTCTGGGCGAACTCCTTGTCCCGGCGCCAGCCGCGCACCCGGACCACGTCAAGGTCGATCCGGGCCGGTGGGAGAAACTCCCCCGCGAAGAACCGGGCCAGCTCGCCGACGGTCATGCCGTGCTGTTGGACGATCGGCTTCAGGCCGACGCCCGAGGCGAACGCGGGGTCGAGCATCGGCCCGGCCGCCCGGCCCCCCAGCGGATTGGGCCGGTCGAGCACCAGGAAGGCCGCCCCCACCTTGGCCGCGGCCGCCATTGCCGTGTACAGCGTCCAGATGTAGGTGTAGAAACGCGCGCCGACGTCCGCGATGTCGAAGACGATCAGATCCACGCCCGCCTTGGTGAACATCCCGGCGAGCTTGTCCGCGCTCGCGCCGTAGGCGTCGTAGACGGGGATGCCGGTGTGCGGGTCGACGTAGTCGCCCTCGGAACCACCGGCCTGGGCGCTCCCGCGGAAGCCGTGTTCGGGGCCGAAGGCCGCCGAGGGCCGGACTCCGGCCGCCACCATCGAATCCACGATGTGGTCGAGCGAGCCGAGTACCCCGGTCGGGTTGGACAGCACACCGACCCGGTGGCCCGCCAGCCTGCGCCAGCCCTGAGCGGCCAGCTGGTCGGCGCCGGGGACCACCGGTTCGGCCGCGTCGGCGACCTGCGCGGCGCTCCCGGCCAGAAGCGGGGACGTGAGGGCACTGGCCGCCAGGAAACCGCGGCGGTTGACGCTCACCAGCTCAATCCCGTCCCGAACGGGTACAGGACGCCGGCCGGGTCCGAGCCGGACGGGATCGAGACGGGCAGCTTGCCCCGTGGGGAAACCCGGCCCTGGAGCACCTTCGCCAGGGAGCGCATGGTCACTGACCGCCAGTCGTAGGTGGCCACCCAGGTGGGCGAGTCGGCATAACCGGGGTCGTACGGCTCCTGCACGCTCACCGCGACCACCGGTTTGCCGGTGGCCAGCAGTCCGTTGACCAGGCTCCGTTGTGCCGTCGAGGTCCGCAACCCGTTGGTCAGCACCACCACGGTGTCGGCCTGTTCCGCCGCGGCGACCGCTTCGTCGATCTGGGCGCTGGTCGGGCTGGCGCCGGTCGACAGGGCCGTGCCGCCCAGTTGTTCCGCGAGCGTGGCGACGGGCTCGGCCGGATATCCGGGGAAGTTCGGGTTGTTCCAGCCGGTGACCAGGACCTTGCCGGGGTGCTTCAGCGGCAGGAGCCCCGCGTCGTTGCGCAGGACGGTCGTGGTGCGGTCGGTGATCGCCTGGAGCTGGGCGAGGTGCGCGGGCGTGCCCACGATGCGGCCGACGGCCTGCTCGTTCACCAGCGGCCTGGCGATGATCTGGCGCTTGAACTTCAACGCCAGGATGCGCAGCACGCTCTGGTCGATCCGCTGTTCGGTGAGCCTGCCGCTCTTCACCGCGTCGAGCACGCCGTTGATCGCGACCCCGAGGTTGGGCGGCATGAGCATCTGGTCGACCCCGGCCTCCAGCGCCAGCACCGGGATCTCGGCGTCGGAATGCATCTGGCGCACACCCGCCATCTGCAGGGAGTCGGTGACGACGACACCGTCGTAGTGGAGCTCGTCGCGCAGTATGCCGGTCATGATCGGCTTGGACAGGGTGGCGGGCTCGCCGGAGGGATCGAGGCTCGGCACGGTGATGTGCGCGGTCATGACGACATCGATCCCGGCGTCGATCGCGGCACGGAACGGGGGCAGATCGATCGCCCGCCACTGCTGCTCGGTCCGGTTGATCACCGGCAGCCCGGTGTGGCTGTCGGTCGCCGCGTCGCCGTGACCGGGGAAGTGCTTGGCCGCGGCGGACACCGTGCCGAGCGCGGGGCCGGAATTCTGATAACCGTCCACTTCGGCCGTCACCATGGCGGCCGTGAGCGCCGGGTCGGCCGAGAACGAGCGCGAACCGATGATCGGGTTCAGCGGGTTGGAGTTGACGTCCGCATCGGGCGCGAAGTCCTGCGTGATGCCCATGGCGCGCAGTTCGTGCCCGTTGACGGCGGCGAGCTGCCGGGCGTCGGCCGTGCTGCGGCCCGCCCCGATCGCCATGCTCGCCGGGTACTCGGTGGCCGGACTGCCGATGCGGGTGACCCGGCCGCCTTCCTGGTCGGTCGAGATGATCAGGGGCAGGCGGGCGCCGGAGGTCAGTGCGGCGCGCTGCAGCCCGTTGGAGAGCCGGGCCACCTGCGCCGGATCGTCGACGTTGTCGGTGGAGGCGTTGTTGAAGTAGATGACCCCGCCGGGCTGGTAGCGCGCGATGACCTGGGCCGGGGTGTCCACCCCGTACTTCTCCCGGTTCTTCGGGTTCGCCTCGTCCGCGGACTTCCCCCAGACGTCGGCGATGAACAGCTGTCCGACCTTCTGCTCGAGGCTCATACCCCGGAGGGTCTGTCGCGCCCAGGCCGCCGCCCCGGAGCCGTTCCCGTCCGGCGCCGCGGTGGCGGTGCTCGCGGCGGTCACCCCGGTCATGGTGAGCAGCCCGGCGACGGTCGCGGCGAGCGCATGCTTCCTCCGGTTCACGGATGGCCTCCCTCCAGCGCCGGCGGATGGTGGGATTTCCACCCGATCCACTCGGCATCGGGAAGCTACTCACTCACCGGGATCAGGGTCAACGGCGCCTCTGCCGTTCGGCGTAGCCGGAAAGACTGGCGGACTCGAGGATTCCCCCGTGCGGGTGGCCGCGACCCCGGAAACGTGTGCGGGCGCCGCCGGCGTGTATGCCGGCGGCGCCCGCCCGCGCGGACCGCTCGGGTGACCAAGCGTGCAACTCGTGTCGTACCTACCTGGACTCGGCGTCCGGCGTCCCGGTACGCAGTCCCTAGACGACAAGCCTCCCGCGGCGCGCTGCGCGTGGGTGCCCGGAGGTCCGCGCACGGAGCTCTGGCGGGGAGGACGGAGACTTCTCTTCGTCTCCTCCCGGCCGACCAGATGTCCGCAACACCGTTTCTACCCAGTGACGGCGATCACTTCAAGAAGGTCTTCAGGGTGCACCGGTAAAGAGACTCGATTCAGTGAAAGGCCGGGGGAAAGGGACTACGCTGCGCCCCCGTCCACGGTCACCGGTCACGCTTCCGGCGGGCAAGGCCGTACCAGGTCATCCCCGCCGCGGCCATCGCGCCCAGGCCCACCCCCACCGCGACCGCGGTCGCGGACGGAGCCGGAATGCGGTTCCGAAGTGAAACGGGATTCTCGAAGGTCAAAATCGGCCAGTCGCGTTCGTTCGCGAGCCTGCGGAGCGCGCGGTCGGGGTTCACCGCGTGCGGATTGCCCACCACCTCGAGCATCGGCACATCCGTGCTGGAGTCGGTGTAGGCATAGCTGAGCGTCAGGTCGTAGCCGTGCTCGGCGGCGAGCCGCTTGGCGGCCACCGCTTTCTGTTCGCCGTAGCAGTAGAACTCGACCTCTCCCGAGTAGCGGCCGTCCACCACGCCCATCCGGGTGGCGACGCTGCGGGTGGCGCCCAGCATCGCCGCGATCGGTGTCACCACTTCTTCGCCCGCGGCGGACAGCACGATCACGTCGTGGCCCCACGCCTTGTGGTCCGCGATCAATTGGGCGGCCTCGGCGTAGACGAGCGGATCGACGATGTCGTGCAGGGTCTCGTTCACGATCGCGCGAACCTGGGCGACATCCCAGCCCGCGCACAGCGCGGAGATTTCCGCCCGCATCCGTTCGGTGCGTTCCTCGTCGGCTCCGGAGAGGGAGAAGACGAACTGCGCGTAGGCGCTCTTGAGTGCCGCGCGACGGCTGATCAGTCCCTGGCGCAGCAACGGCTTGCTGAACGCGAGTGCGCTGGACGACGCGATGATCGTCTTGTCGAGGTCGAAGAAGGCCGCGACGCCGGCGGAGGGCGGCGGTGCGCTGCTCGGTTCTGTCACCCGCTCAGGATAGAAGCCCACGAAGTCGCGGCCCGCCGGTGAGCACACCACTTTCCGGTGGTGCGGGCCGAAAATCCATTACCGCGCCTGGGAAACGATGGGTGCTGACGTTATCGAATCGGTGACGCGAAGGGCTGGGAACCGGGGGTGATCGAGCTAAACTTGGGCTATCCGGTGTTCGCGCCGGCCTGGTTCAGTCCGACCCCCCGGGACTGAACCGATGGCGACCCCCGTCCCTCCCCCCTGGCGGGGGTCGCCCCCTTTTCCCGGTCCGTCCGGCCCGGTTGTCCACAGGACCCCGGTTGTCCACAGGCTGGCCAAGTCCTTCTTGCCGCGGCGACCCTGCCGGCGCGACGGTGGATTCGCACCGAATTTCCACCGACAACCGTTTCTGGGGGATTGAGATGACGGATGCGCGCCCGCTTCTGGTCGTGACCGATGAGAACACCCTCGACGAGATCCTTCGGCTCGCGGCGGCCGTTGGCTGTGCGCCCGAAGTGGTCCCGGACGTGGTGGCCGCACGGGACCGCTGGGCCCGTGCTCCGCTGGTGCTCGTCGACGAGGCGGCACTGGAAGCCGTCGGAGGACTGCCGCGCCGTTCGCGAGTCCTGTTGATCACCAGGGCCGCGCCGGGCGGCGACCTCTGGCAGCGCGCCTTCGCCGCCGGTATCGGTCAGGTGGTGCCCCTGCCCGAAGGAGAGGCCGTGCTGGCCGGCGCGCTGGCCGATCTCGCCGAGGGGCCCGGTTCGCCGGGCGGATGCGTCATCGGGGTGATCGGTGCCCGGGGTGGGGCGGGTGCTTCGGTGCTGGCGGCCGCGATCGGGCTGGTGGCCGGGGACGACGCCCTGCTGCTCGACTGCGATCCACTCGGCGCGGGGATCGACCTCATGCTCGGTGCCGAATCCAGCGACGGGGCCCGCTGGTCCGGCCTGCACCTCGACGGCGGCCGGATCTCCATGACCACCCTCGACGAGGCCCTGCCAGGGCACCGGCACCGGGACGGGAGGCTCACCTTCCTCTCCAGTGACGGCGAGGGACCGGATGCCGAGGCGGTCGGGTCCGTTGTGGACGCGGGCCGCCGGGCGGGGCGGGTCGTCGTGTGCGACCTCTCCCGGCATCCCAGTGCCGCCACCGAGGCCGCGGTGCGGCGCGCGGACCTCCTGGTCGTGGTGGTGCCTGCGGAGCTACGCGCCTGCGTTTCCGCACAGCGGCTTGTTCGCCGCCTTGCCCCTCGTTCGGACTGTTTGCGACTGGTCGTGCGCGGGCCCGCACCGGGCGGTCTCAATCCGCAGGAGACTGCCGAGAAGATCGGGATTCCGCTGCTGGCCTCGATGGCTTCTGAACGTCATCTCGACCGTGCCCTGGAGTGCGGGAATTTCCTGCTACGGCGCCGAGGCCCGCTCGCGATGGCGGCACGGACGGTCCTGGCGGCTGCCCGGCCCATCGCCGTGGAGGCCGCCGCGTGACACCGGAACTGATCGAGCGGATCCGGCATCGCCTGGCCGGTAGCGGTTCCGGCACCGGTCCGGTGGCTCTCGCGCGGGCGGTTCGCGCCGAGGCCGGTGGTCCGGTCGGCCATGCCGGAGTGCTTGACGCGCTGAAGGAGTTGCGGCACGAGTTCAGCGGCGCTGGCCCGTTGGAAGGCCTGTTGGCCGAGCCTGAGGTCACCGACGTCCTGGTGACGGCCCCGGACGAGGTGTGGGTGGACGGCGCCGCCGGGCTCCGCCGCACCGAAATCCGGTTCCCCGACGACGAAGCGGTGCGGCGGCTGGCGCAACGGCTCGCCACGGCAGCCGGGCGCCGGCTCGACGACGCGCAGCCGTACGTGGACGGGTGGCTGCCCGGGGCTGGCAGGTACGGAACCGTCCGCCTGCACGCGGTCCTGCCCCCGGTCGCCGCGGACGGCACCTGCATTTCCTTGCGAGTGCTCAGGCCCGCGGCGCACGACTTGGCCACTTTGGCCGATTCGGGCACGTTCGACGGGGACGGGCTCACCCTGATCGAAACGGTGATTTCGGCCAGGCTCGCCTTCCTGGTGACCGGTGGCACCGGTGCGGGCAAAAGCACCCTCCTGGCCGCGATGCTCGGAGCGGTGGACCGGACAGAGCGGATCCTCGCCGTCGAGGACGTCGGCGAACTGCGCCCGAGTCATCCCCAGTTCGTCCGGCTGGTCACCCGGGCTCCCAATGTGGAGGGGGCAGGGGAGGTCACGCTCGGTGAGCTGGTTCGCCAGGCGCTGCGCATGCGTCCCGACCGTCTCGTCGTGGGCGAAGTGCGCGGCCGGGAGGTCTGTGAACTGCTCACCGCGCTCAACACCGGACATGAGGGCGGTGCCTGCACGCTCCATGCGAATTCGCCCGCCGAGGTTCCCGCCCGGCTCGAAGCGCTGGCGGCCCTGGGCGGGCTGTCCAGGGCCGCTTTGCACAGTCAGTTGGCGGCGGCGGTCCAGGTGGTGCTGCACATGCGGCGGCTACCCGGCGGGCGTCGGCAGCTCGCGGAGGCCGGCGTACTGAGCCGTGACCCAGCCGGAGAGGTTCGGGTGGTGCCGGTATGGCAGGCCGGGGAATGGACTCGACGGCGCCCTCTGCTGTCCGGTCTCCTCGAACTGAGAGGGGTGCGGCCGCCGTGGTGATTCCTGCTCTGCTGTGTGGCGTGGTGGCCCTGCTGACCTGGCCCGCCACTCGTCCCGCGCAGGCCCGGCTCGCTGCCTTGGGCGCACCGGCACCGAAACGCGGGTGGCGGTTACCTGCCTGGTTGCGTCCGCCTCGCCTGTGGTTGACGGCCCTGCTGGTGGCCATCCCCTTCCTCGGCCTGACGGGCACGCTGTCCGTCGGGGCGTTGTTCGCCGCCGGATGGCAGCAGCGCCGGGTGCGACGACGGAGGAAGGCGGAGGTGGAGCGAGCGATAGCGGTGGCGGAGGCCCTGCGGGTCATGGTCGCCGAGTTGCGTGGCGGTGCCACTCCCATGGCGGCAAGGGAAGCCGCACTGGCCATCGCACCCGGGCAGGTGTCGTCGTTGTTGGCGGGATTCGACGAAGAAGGACCCGAATCCGTGGCGGGGATCCGTGGGCGGTTGGCCACCGCCGCCGCATTGAGCCGCCGCCACGGTCTGCCGCTTGCGGACCTGCTCGACGCGGTCCGGCGCGATCTTGTCGCCGGTGCGCGGTTCCTGTCCCGGGCAGAGGCGGGTATGGCCGGGCCGCGGGCCAGTGCCACCGTGCTGGCCGCCCTCCCCGGGATCGGGCTCCTGCTGGGGGAAGCGATGGGCGCACATCCCGTGTACCTCCTCGTCGCCACGCCGCCGGGGCAACTGCTGATGGCGCTGGGCTCCGCCCTGATACTCGCCGGGGTTGCGTGGAGCGCGCGGCTGACCGCGGTGCGGGTACTCCCGTGAGCGTCGCAGCACTCGTGCTGGCGGGCGCGGCGGTTCTCACCGTGCCACTCCGCACGGTGGCGAGCAGACGGCTCGATCGGCTGGCCGGTGAGCCCCGCCACCGGTCGCGCCGGAGCCTCGACCGGAAGAACCGCCAGGTCGGCCGACTCCAGCTCGCGGCGCTGTGGGATCTGCTCGCCGCCTGTCTACGGGCCGGTCTGCCCGTCACCACGGCCCTGCGGTCGGTCACCGCCACCGTGGCCGGTCCGGAGGCCGAGGCGCTGCGGGCGGCCGCGGGCCTGCTGGAACTCGGGGCGGACGCGGGTGAGGCGTGGGCGGCGGCCCGGACCTGCTCCGGCACGGCCGAGTTCGCGAGGGCGGCGCAACGGACCGCGCGATCCGGGACCGCGCTGGCGGAGGTCGCCGAAGACCTGGCGGGCAGGCTGCGCGCCGATGTGGCCGAGAAGGCCGAAGCAAGGGCGCAGCGAGCGGGCGTGCTGATCGCCGGACCGCTGGCGCTGTGCTTCCTGCCGGCGTTCCTGTGCCTCGGCGTGCTGCCGGTGGTGCTGGGGCTGGCCGGACGAGTCAACCTGCTGTGATCAATCCACTGTAGACACTGGAAAGAGGAGAGTTCATGGTTCTGCTGGGACAAGGGCGGCATGTCCGCCGCAAGGCCCCGTGGTGGCGCCGCTGGTTCCGCCCGCTCCTGGGTTCGGATGAGGGAATGAGCACGGCGGAGTACGCCATCGGTACCGTCGCGGCCGCCGCTCTGGCAGCGTTGCTGTACACGGTGATCACCGGCGACTCGGTGGTCTCCAAGCTGACGTCGCTGATCGAGCGGGCCCTGGCGGTGACCTTCTGATGCCCGCGGCGGTCCGGGCCGGCCCCGATCGCGGCGCGGTCACCGTCGAGGCGGCGATCGGCTTGTGCGCGCTCACCGTGGTGTTCGGACTGCTGATCGCCGCGGTCACGGCGGTCAGCGGCCAGCTCCGCTGTGTCGACGCGGCGCGCGAGGCCGCGAGGCTGATCGCCCGGGGCCAGCGCCCGCTCGCCGAACAGGCCGTGACCGAGACCGCTCCGGCTGGTGCCCGGCTCACCGTTCGGATCGAAGGTGAAACCGCGATCGTCGAGGTGACCGCCGATCCGGTCGGCGGCCTGCTGCCGGGCGTCCGGTTGCGTGGCCGTGCTTTCACGGTGCTCGAGCCGGGCGGAACAGGGACGGCACGTGCTCCGGGGTGATCGGGGAACGGCCACCATCTGGGTGGCCGGGGCGATGGCCGCCCTGACCACCGTCCTGGCCGCTCTGCTCGCCTTCGGCGCGGCGATCGTGAGCCGGCACCAGGCCGGCGCCGCCGCGGACCTGGCGGCACTGGCCGCCGCCGGAAACGCCGAACGGGGCGCCGAGGCCGCCTGCGGCCGGGCCCGGCTGGTCACCGAAGAGATGGCGGTACGGCTGACCGCCTGCCGGCTCGAACAGTGGGATGCCCTCGTGGAGGTCACCGCCGAAGGGCCTGCCGGCTTCGGCCCGGCCATGGCCCGGGCCCGCGCCGGTCCCGTCCAGCGACGAACGGTGTCCGGAGATCGGACGGGCCACGGTGGATAGCGGATGGACGGTCGGTCACGCGCGCTGAACGGTCAGCCCTGACTGCACCTCCTCGCGTGGTCCACATCACTGGATTACTTGTGTCACAACAAAAAGGCGCGCGAAGTGACAGGGGTGGGCACGGCGGGGCCCGGTCGTGGAACGGCGACCGATGATCGTCGGGCGGCATTCGGCCCGGGTTCGGCGCGCGTTCGCTCGTCGTTCCGTAACGGCCGGTTGTCGACCGCCTACTACCGGCCTTCTGCAAGTTGCCGTTTATTGACTGAAGGAAAGCCACCGGGCGGTGGGACGGACGAGGAGTTGTTGACGGATGTTGGACACGGATTGGTCGGATAGCTGGCGGAGCGCGTTCCGCATCGAGCTGCGCGCCGAGGCCATCGGTCTCGCCTGGCACGGCTGGCCGGTGCTGCCGGGCACCTTCCCCGAGATGGAGCCCGATGCCGAAAGCTGGTCCGGACCGGTTCCGGTGCACGAGGACTGGGCCGACCGGCTCGGTGCCCACCCCAACGAGGTCGCCGAATGGTGGACCGGACGGCCCTACAGCCTCCTCGTCGCCACCGGCAAGGTCGTGGACGCGATCGAGGTCGGTGTGGAGCTGGGCAAGCGCGCCGCTCGGCTGCTGCGGGCCACCGGTCACCCCGCGCCCATCGTCGCCACCCCGGACGGCCGCTGGCTGTTCCTGACCGCCGCCGCCGACGGCCTTCCCGAGCAGCTCGCCGTCAGCGGTGAGGTTCGCTGGCACGGCGAGGGAAGCTGGGTTCCGCTGCCGCCGACCCCGTACCAGCACGGTGTCGTGCACTGGCGGGTCAAGCCGGAAGTGTGCGGCTGGCGCCTGCCGGAGGCCACCGCGGTGCACTCCGTGCTCGCCCAGGCCCTCGACCAGGCCGAGGCCTCGACTCAGCTTGTGGCCGCGGCTCCAGTCGCTGCCTGAACACCCCCGTGGCCGTGCCGGGTGCCGTGACGACGCACCGCCCCCAACACGGTGTCCAGCACAGCCACCGCCCCCGCCTTGTCCAGTGGATCGTTGCCGTTCCCGCACTTCGGCGACTGAACACAGGACGGGCATCCCGCCGGGCACTCGCAGGAGACGATCGCCTCCCGCGTCGTGACCAGCCAAGGGACGAGAGCGGAAAAACCGCGATCGGCGAATCCCGCTCCGCCGGGATGGCCATCGTGCACGAACACCGTCGCCTCCCCGGTGTCAGCGTGCAGCGCGGTCGAAACCCCGCCGATGTCCCAGCGGTCGCACGTAGCGAACAGCGGTAGCAGGCCGATCGCCGCGTGCTCGGCGGCATGCAGGGCGCCGGGGATGCGCGCGGGCTCCAGCCCAGCGCCCCCCGGCGTCCTGCCACCTTCCTCTAGTAAATCGGCCGAAATCGTGTACCAGACGGCGCGGGTTTCGAGCGTCTGCTCCGGCAGGTCCAGCGGCACGTGGTCGATGATCTCGCCCGAAGGGCGCCGGCGCAGATAACCCACCACCTGGGAGCTGACCGCCACGTCACCCAGGCAGACGCTGACCCCGCCGTAGTCCACCCGTTCCTGAGTGGACAGCACGGCGATGTCGGCGACCTCGCGTGCCGAGGTCGTCCACTCGGGATCCTCCGCGTGCACGAGCGCGATCCCGGACTCCAGGTCCAGTTCGTCCACCACGTACGACAAGCCCTGATGCAGGTAGACGGCGCCGGGGTGCACGGTCGCGCAGGCGGAACCCGGGTCGACGGTGCCGAGCAGACGCGAGGTGTCCGCCTCGACGACGGCGACCTGCTCGCCGCCCGAACCCCGGATGTCGACCTCGTACTGTGGCCGGTCCCGCGAAGTCCAGTACCAGCCGCTCGGCCTGCGCCGCAGCACCTTGTCCGCGACCAGCGACTCCAGTACCGCACGGGCCGTCTCGCCGCCGAAGGCCTCCAGCTCGCCCGAGGTCAGGGGCAGCTCGGCCGCGGCGCAGGCCAGTTGCGGTGCCAGGACATACGGGTTCGCCGGGTCGAGCACCGTCGTTTCCACCGGGCGGTCGAGGATCGCGGATGGATGGTGCACGAGGTAGGTGTCGAGCGGATCGTCCCGCGCGACGAACACCACGAGGGCCTCGTCCCCCGCGCGGCCCGCCCGGCCCGCCTGCTGCCAGAACGAGGCGAGAGTGCCCGGATACCCGGCCACCACCACCGCGTCCAGCCCTGCGATGTCCACCCCCAGCTCCAGTGCATTGGTGGTGGCCACCCCCAGCAGCTCACCGGTCAGCAGGGCACGTTCGAGCTTGCGCCGCTCTTCGGGCAGAAAACCGGCCCGGTACGCGGCCACCTGCCCGGCCAGCTTGTCGTCCACCTCGGACAGGATCCGGCGGGCGCCCAGCGCGGTCAGCTCGGCGCCCCGGCGTGAGCGCACGAAGGCCAGCGTGCGGGCGCCCTCCACGACCAGTTCGGCCAGGATGCGAGAGGCTTCGGCGCCGGCCGACCGTCGCACTGGGGCGCCGTTCTCCCCCGAGAAGTCCTCGAGCAGCGGTGGCTCCCACAGTGCGACTGTCCGGGCGCCGCGTGGTGAGCCGTCCTCCACCACGGCCGCGCACTCCTGCCCGGTGAGCCGTTGCGCGAATCCGGCGGGATCGGCCATGGTCGCCGAGGCCAGCACGAAGACGGGCGACGAACCGTACCGGTGCGCCACCCGCTGCAGTCTGCGCAGCAGCAGCGCGACGTGGGAACCGAACACACCCCGGTACCCGTGGCATTCGTCCACGATCACATAGGCGAGCTTCCGGAACAGCCGGGCCCACCGGGCGTGTGAGGCGAGGATTCCGCGATGGAGCATGTCCGGGTTGGTGAACACAAACCGTGCATGAGCGCGCACCCAGTCGCGTTCCCCCATCGGGGTGTCGCCGTCGTAGGACGCGGCCCGCACACCGGGAATGTCCAAAGAAGACACAGTGCGCAGCTGGTCGGCGCCGAGCGCCTTGGTTGGGGACAGGTAGAGCGCGCAGGCCCGGTCGTCCTCGGCGAGGGTGGACAGCACCGGCAACTGGTAGGCCAGGGACTTGCCGGAGGCGGTGCCGGTCGAGATCACCACGTGCTTCCCGGCGTGGGCGAGCGAGCCCGCCTCGATCTGATGTGTCCACGGCTGCTCGACCCCGGATTCGCGCAGCGCCGCCACCACGTCCGGATGGGCCCAGGCGGGCCAGTCGGCGCACCGGGCCTCGCGGGCGGGCTGCTCCGCCACGTGGGTCACGGGATCGGCCGGTTCCGGGATGCCGGCAGTGACACGGTTCAGCAGCCGCCGTGCCCGCTTGCTCTCTGCCACTCGACCAGGGTCGCACAGGTGTACGACGGGCTTAAAAATCACACCAAGATCGCTAACAGTGAGCAGGGTCACATATACAGAGAGTGTTCGTTACGGGACGCCCTGACCGTGGTAGTGCCATTACCAATACACTCCCGCAAACCGGCACCACTTGTGGTGTAGATCCCATGCCAGCGTCGGCAAGGCTGTCCCGCAGCAGGGCCGTCGCTGGTACCAGGCGACGTTTCCAGGAGGACGGATGTCCCGGCAATTCCTCGCGGAGGGCCTCAAGCTCTCCGGGGGTGACTACGGCGTGGTCGCCGTGGTCGCCGTGGTCGCCCTTGCTGCACTGGCGATCGGCTTCGTGCTGCTCAAGGAGGTGCTGGCCGCCGGCCAGGGCACCCCCAAGATGCAGGAGATCGCGAAGGCCGTGCAGGAAGGGGCGGCCGCTTACCTCAAGCGGCAGCGCAACACCCTCTCCGTCTTCGGGGTGGTGGTGTTCCTACTGCTGTTCGCGCTACCGGCGGACGACTGGAACGAGCGGATCGGCCGCTCCATCTTCTTCCTGGTCGGCGCCGTGTTCTCGTTCACCATCGGCTACCTGGGGATGTGGCTGGCCACGCGGGCGAACCTGCGGGTCGCGGCGGCTTCCCGGGAGCCGGGAAGTGGCCGGGAGAAGGCGATGCGGGTGGCCTTCCGCACCGGGGGCGTCGTGGGCATGATCACCGTCGGGCTGGGCCTGTTCGGGGCGGCCATCGTGGTGCTGGCCTACGCGGGCCAGGCGCCGAAGGTGCTCGAAGGCTTCGGCTTCGGCGCCGCCCTGATCGCCATGTTCATGCGTGTCGGCGGCGGGATCTTCACCAAGGCCGCGGACGTGGGTGCCGACCTCGTCGGCAAGGTCGAGCAGAACATCCCCGAGGACGACCCGCGCAACGCGGCGACGATCGCCGACAACGTGGGCGACAACGTCGGCGACTGCGCCGGGATGGCAGCGGACCTCTTCGAGTCCTACGCGGTGACCCTGGTCGCCGCGCTGATCCTGGGCAGCAGCGCGTTCGGTGCCGCAGGCCTGCTGTTCCCACTGATCGTGCCTGCGATCGGCGTGATCACCGCGGTGATCGGCGTCTACATCACCAAGGCCCGGCCCAACGAGAGCGGGCTGGTCACCATCAACCGCTCGTTCTACATCTCCGCGGTGATCTCCGCGGTGCTGTGCACGATCGCTGCGTTCGTGTTCCTGCCCTCCTCGTTCAGCGAGTTCGGGCAGGGTTTCACGGGCGAGGGCAACCCCGCGGTGATCGCCACCGTCGCGGTGATCATCGGCATCGTGCTGGCAGGCATCATCCTCCGGCTGACCGGCTACTTCACCGGCACCGAGCACGGCCCGGTGAAGAACGTCGGCAAGACGTCGGAGACCGGTGCGGCGACGGTGATCCTGTCCGGTATCTCGGTGGGCTTCGAGTCCGCCGTGTACACCGCGCTCGTCATCGGTGCGGCCGTGTTCGGCGCCTACCTGCTGGGCGGTTCGGTCGCCCTGTTCGCCGTCGCGCTGGCGGGCACGGGCCTGCTCACCACGGTCGGTGTCATCGTCGCGATGGACACCTTCGGCCCGGTTTCGGACAACGCGCAGGGCATCGCGGAGATGTCGGGAGACGTGGACGAGGCGGCGGCGCAGACGCTGACGGAACTGGACGCGGTCGGCAACACCACGAAGGCGATCACCAAGGGCATCGCGATCGCCACCGCGGTGCTCGCCGCGACCGCGCTGTTCGGTTCCTACCAGGACTCGATCACGAAGGCACTGGGCGCGATGGGGTCCACGGCCGCAGGCGTGAAGTCCTTCATCGACACGATCGTCAGCCCGAACACGCTGGTGGGTGTCATGATCGGGGCCGCCGTGGTGTTCATGTTCTCCGGCCTGGCCGTGAACGCGGTCTCGCGGGCCGCGGGCGCGGTGGTCTACGAGGTGCGCCGCCAGTTCCGCGAGATCGCGGGGATCATGGAGGGCACCACCCGCCCCGAGTACGGCAGGGTGGTCGACATCGTCACCCGTGACTCGCTGCGGGAGTTGGCCACCCCCGGTCTGCTCGCGGTGTTCGCGCCGATCGCAGTCGGTTTCGGGCTCGGCACCGGTGCCTTGGCGGGTTACCTGGCGGGCGCGATCGCGACCGGCACCCTGATGGCGATCTTCCTCGCCAACTCGGGCGGTGCGTGGGACAACGCGAAGAAGCTGGTGGAGGACGGGCATCACGGCGGCAAGGGCTCCGAGGCGCATGCCGCGACGGTCATCGGCGACACGGTGGGTGACCCGTTCAAGGACACCGCCGGTCCGGCGATCAACCCGCTGATCAAGGTGATGAACCTGGTTTCGGTGCTGATCGCGCCCGCGGTCGTGCAGTTCTCGATCGGCCCGGACGCCTCGCTCGGGGTGCGGCTGGCGATCTCGCTGGTTTCGGTGGCCGTGATCGTCATCGCGGTGGTCGTGTCGAAGCGGCGTGGCACCGCGATCGCGGACACCCCTGCGGGTACTCAGGCACCCGCCAAGACCGCCTGATCGCAAGGATTGCCGGGCCCGCCACGGACCGCCGTGGCGGGCCCGGTTCCTGAGCAGGTCCAGCCCAGGATTTGCAGGCGGCAAGTTGATCTGTACCGTCGGGACAAGCTCGCGTTGTCGGGGAGGTGTTCGCGTGCGACCCCGGACGGTGGTCTTTCTGCTTCTCTGCGCCGGGCTGTGCGCTGGTCTCGCCTCGTGCGGCCGTCCCGTGGTGTCTCCCGGCGCCTCCGGCGTGAGCAGGCAGGCCACGAGCACCGAGTCCGACCGGCAGAACGCGATCACCCAGTGGGCCAACGACTACTGCGTCGCGGTGGGATTCCTTGTGGACGATCTGGCGAACCTGCCCGCGATCGATCCGAGCAGTCCCCGGCGTGCGGTGGAAACCTCCAGCGAGCTGCTCGGCACGATGATCGGGGGGCTGGACAAGGCGGTCGACGGGTTGCGGGCGCTGTCACCGGGCCCGGTCCCGGGCGCCGACCAGGCGCGGGACACCATGGCCGGCCGGTTCACCAGCGTCCGTGCCGACGCGGCCGTCGCGAAGCAGCGCCTGGACCGGGCACGCGGGGCCGCCACGCTTCCGCCCGGCATCCTGCGGGACGCGCGTAGCCCGCTCGACGAGGTGGCCGCGATCGATCCGCTGGCGGGGTTCGCCTCTGTTCCGGAGCTTTCGGCGGGGGCGGCGCGGGCACCCGTGTGCCGTCAGTTGACCGAGCGCGAAACTACGCCGCAGACTCCTGCCACTCGCTGACGACAGCCGGGAAAATTACCCGGACGGGTGAATTTTCCCTTGTTGTTAGGGACCCCCTCAGGGCCAACAGGGCCGTGAGGGGGTCCCTAACGGCTAGCGAGCGGACAAGGGCAGGACGAAACCCGGGGGCTTGGGCAGCATGCACCCGGGCAGGTTCAGGTCGATCTCGTTGCCGGGGGCGGCGCAGGCGGTGAGGAGGTAGGTCTGCTCGCCGTAGGAGCGGCCGCGCAGCACGGTGACCACCCCGTTCTCGTCGACCTCGCACGGGTTGTTCAGGCTGCAGGCCTCCCCGTCGTCGTTGCCCGTGTTGTTGACGCCCACGACCTCACCGCTGGTCCGGTCGATGATCGGCGATCCGGAGGTACCGTGGATGACGTCGCACTCCGGCGTGTACCGGATGGCGATCTTCCAGACCCAGCCCGCCTCGTGCAGGGAGTAGACGACGCGGTCGATGGAGCAGGTCCAGGTCCGCTTGAAGAATCCCGAAACGACGCTGATCGGCGTGTGTACGTCGGCCGGCGCGGCGGCCAGGGTGAGCGGGTGTCCGCCCAGCGTGCGGGCGATCTGCCGGTAGGTGCGGTCGAGTTGGTAGAGCGTGACGTCGGTATCGGTCATCGTGGCGTAGGCGATCTTCGTGGAGTGCAGCGTGCCGAGCACGCTGCCGTCCTGGCCGAGCAGGGTCATCGGGCGCCTGACCGGCCGGTCGACGATCACTTCGCCCGGCGCCGGCATGCCGGACTCTTCGCAGTGGCCGTTCGTCAGGACCAGTGCCGGGTCGGTGTCCTTCGAGGTGGGCAATCGGATCAGGGAGCCCGAGCAGTTGCTCAGCCTGACGATGCCGGTGTAGCCCGCGAGCGGCGCGGCGACCGCGGGTGTGGTGCCCAGGGCCAGCAGGAGGACGGACAGGACGATGAGGGAGCGGCGCAACATGGCGCCGGAGCGTAGCGGAACCGTTACCCGAAGGCCCCAACCGGGACGTGTCCCGCGTCACGTGCTAGGTGTGGAAAAGGAAACACCGCCCGCCTTTGTGCCGATGCGCTTCACACAGGATGGACGGCGCATTGCGTCACCTGGGCGGACACAATCGGCTGGCGGAGTGCACACTGGCTGGTTGAACAGCGTCGCAGCAGCGACGGGAACGAGCGGGAGAGCGGACAGCGTGGCTGGAGCACGGGCGAAGAACACCGCGGCGCGAGGCGCCGCCAACGGGGGTGGCGGTCGAGCGACGGGTGGGCACGACGCTGCGGGAAACGGCGCCGGGCGCCGCCGGCTCGTGATCGTCGAGTCGCCGACGAAGGCGCGGAAGATCGCTCCTTACCTCGGCGGCGGTTACGTCGTGGAGTCGTCGGTGGGGCACATCCGTGACCTGCCGCGGGGCGCGGCCGACGTGCCCGCCAAGTACAAGGGCGAGCCGTGGGCGCGCCTCGGGGTCGACGTCGACCACGACTTCGAACCGCTGTACGTGGTCAGCCCGGACAAGAAGGCCAAGGTCACCGAGCTCAAGAGCCTGCTCAAGGACGCCGATGAGCTCTACCTCGCCACCGACCCGGACCGCGAGGGCGAGGCCATCGCCTGGCACCTGCTGGAGACGCTCAAGCCGAAGGTGCCGGTCCGCCGAATGGTCTTCCACGAGGTGACCGAGCAGGCCATCCGTGCCGCCGCGGCGGACACCCGTGATCTCGACGCGGACCTGGTCGATGCTCAGGAGACGCGCCGAATCCTCGACCGGCTCTACGGTTACGAGGTTTCGCCCGTGCTGTGGAAGAAGGTCATGCCGAAGCTGTCGGCGGGCCGGGTGCAGTCGGTGGCGACGCGGATCATCGTGGAGCGCGAGCGCGAGCGGATGCGCTTCCAGTCGGCCTCCTACTGGGACATCGCCGCGACCATGGAGGCCCCGGGGGCAGGCAGCGACGAACCCCGGGCCTTCCCGGCGCGGATGATCGCGGTGGACGGTGCGCGGCTGGCCAGCGGTAAGGACTTCGGCCCGGACGGGCGGCTGAAGGGCTCCGAGACGCTCGCAATGTCCAGGCCCGAGGTCCGCGTGCTGGCGGAGGCGGAGGCCACCCGGCTCGCCGAGGCGCTGCGCGGCCGGGACTTCAAGGTCGTCAGCGTCGAGGAGAAGCCCTACACCCGGCGTCCGTACGCGCCGTTCATGACCTCCACCCTGCAGCAGGAGGCCGGTCGCAAGTTGCGGTTCTCGTCGGAGCGGACGATGCGCATCGCGCAGCGGCTCTACGAGAACGGCTACATCACGTATATGCGTACCGACTCCACCACGCTCTCGGAGACGGCGCTGACCGCGGCCCGCAACCAGGCCACCGATCTCTACGGTGCGGAGTTCGTTTCGCCGAGCCCCCGCCAGTACACCCGGAAGGTCAAGAACTCGCAGGAGGCCCACGAGGCGATCCGGCCCGCCGGTGAGGTGTTCCGGACCCCCGGCCAGGTCGCCGGTGAGCTGGACACCGACGAGTACCGGCTCTACGAGATGATCTGGCAGCGCACGATCGCCTCGCAGATGGCGGACGCCAAGGGCACCACCATGTCGGTCCGGATCGCGGGCACCGCGAGCAGCGGCGAGGAGTGCACGTTCGCCGCGTCCGGGCGCACGATCACCTTCCCGGGCTTTTTGAAGGCGTACGTGGAGGCGGTCGACACCGAGGCCGGCGGCGAGGCCGACGACAAGCAGAGCCGTCTGCCTCGGCTGACCAGGGACCAGGCGCTCACCACCGCCGAACTGGTGCCGGACGGCCACAACACCACGCCTCCGCCCCGCTACAGCGAACCGAGCCTGGTCAGCAAGCTCGAAGAGCTCGGCATCGGCAGGCCGTCGACCTATGCCTCCATCATCAACACCATCCAGGACCGCGGGTACGTGTGGAAGAAGGGCTCCGCACTGGTGCCGTCGTGGGTGGCGTTCGCCGTGGTGGCGCTGCTCGAACGGCATTTCGAGCGGCTGGTGGACTACGACTTCACCGCCGCGATGGAGGACGAGCTCGACCGCATCGCCTCGGGCAACGAGCAGCGCACGCGATGGCTGTCGAAGTTCTACTTCGGCGGGGAACAGGGCGTGGACGGCTCGATCGGGCGGCTGGGTGGCCTGAAGAAGCTGGTCGGCACCGGGGTCGAGGACATCGACGCCCGGGAGATCAACTCGATCCCGCTGTTCACCGATGACCAGGGGCGCACGGTTTACGTGCGGGTGGGCCGTTACGGCCCTTACCTGGAAAGGCACAGCGCACAGTCCCCGGACGACGCGGACGTGAAGTCGCAGCGCGCGAACCTGCCCGAGGATCTGCCGCCCGACGAGCTGACTCCCGAAATCGCGGAGAAGCTGTTCGCCACGCCCCAGGAAGGGCGAACACTGGGCACCGATCCGGTGACCGGGCACGAGATCGTGGCCAAGGAGGGCCGATTCGGTCCCTACGTCACCGAGGTGCTGCCGGAACCGGAGGAGGCGGCCGAGGAGGGCGCCAAGAAGACCAGCAAGGCCAAGAAGGCGAAGCCGCGCACCGGGTCGCTGTTCAAGTCGATGTCGGTGGAGACGGTGACGCTCGAGGACGCGCTGAAACTGCTGTCGCTGCCGCGAGTCGTCGGCAAGGATCCCGACTCCGGTGACGAGATCACCGCCCAGAACGGCCGCTACGGCCCGTACCTGAAGAAGGGCACGGACTCGCGTTCGCTGGAGACCGAGGACCAGCTGTTCACCATCACGCTGGACGAGGCCTTGAAGATCTACGCGGAACCGAAGCGACGCGGTCGCCAGGCCACCGCGAAGCCCCCGCTGAAGGAACTGGGTGACGACCCGGTGTCGGGCAAGCCGATGGTGGTCAAGGACGGCCGCTTCGGCCCGTACGTGACCGACGGGGAGTTCAACGCGACGCTGCGCAAGGCCGACAGCGTGGAGGAGCTCACCGCGGAGCGGGCCGCGGAGTTGCTGGCCGAGAAGCGGGCGAAGGGTCCTGCCCCGAAGCGGAAGGCACCGGCGAGGAAGAAGGCCGCCGCGAAGAAGTAGCGGCACCCTCGCGGGTGGATCCCGCCGCGCCCTGGCATGCGCTACCGGGGAGCGGGTATGGGTGGGATCGGGGCTCGCGTTCGGTAACGAACTCCTTACCCTGATAGGCGGATGCCTTCTCAGAAATGGCCACTACGCTGGACGGGAAGCCCCCGGGGTCCCGGGGCGGCCGACGCCGGTGGTCACTCTCCGGCGTCGATCCGGTTCCGTGGGTGTCCGCGGATCGAGAGCGAGGAGTGGGGATGAGTTCGTCGAAGGGCGAAGCCGAATTCGGCGACGGCACCGAGGCCGCCACGTTTGGCGATCCGCTGTCGGGCTCTGCCTTGTCCGGTCCGGCCGACGACTCCGACGACTTCCAGCTCAGCCGGGTCGCCTCCCCGGTGAAGCCGGACCCGGCGGGCGCGCGCCGCCTGGTGGACGCGGAGATCGGCGGGGAGCGCCGTCCGGCGGGCGAGTTCGAGTTCGCCGATTCCCTGGATCAGGAGCCCGCCGGCGTCGACGGTGCCCCGCCTGCTTCGCCGGCGAAGCCGATCGAGCCCGCGCCGCCCTTGGGCATGCTGCCCAAGCAGCGGGCACGGGCGGGTTTCCGTGCGATCCGGCCGTCGCTGAAGCGCCCTTCGCTGCGGCTTCCCCGTTCGGGTTCCTCCCAGCCGGGGACGGTCCGCAGGGCGAAAGCGTCGAACTCCTCGACGGGGATCTTTCTCGCCCTGCTCCTGCTGATCGCGTTCCTGTTCGTGGCGTTCGAGTTCGTTTCGAGCCTGATCAGCAGCATTTCCGGCCTGTTCGGCTGATCCGTTCCGGCCGCCCGCGGGCGGCCGGGCGCGAGGTCCGGGGCGGGTTCGGGGCCGGACCGGTCTCCACCCGAAGCGCCCCTAGATCATCTCGCGGAGCTACCCTGACCACACCGGTCCGGTGATTCGATGACGCATGTCCAGGGCAGTCACCGGCAACACGGGAACGAGTGGGGTGGGTCGGATCAGCGACGGTGTGCAGACGAAACCCGGCGCGGGGGCGCAGGTCGGGCGGGATGGATCGACCGTCTACCGAGCACGGCGGGTGCTGGCGATCCGGCCCTTTCGGCGCCTGTGGGGCGTCACCTATTTGTGCAGTGTCGCCGACTGGCTGACCATCCTGGGCCTGACCAGCCTGGCGACCAAGCTCACCCACAACTACACGGCGCAGAACTTCGCCTTCACCGGGGTGCTGCTGTCCGCGCTGCTGCCGGGGCTGATCTTCGCCCCGCTCGGTGGACTGCTCGCCGACCGCTTCGACCGGCGCAAGGTCATGTTCGTCGCGGATCTGCTGCGCTGCGGCTTCATCATGTCGATCGCCTTCGTCGGCACCGGGTGGTGGCTGTTCGTGGCGAACTCACTGGCCAGCGCCAGCGCGATGATGTGGATCCCGTCGAAGGACGCGGCGGTCCCCAACCTGCTGCGCAGGCCGGACCAGGTCGAGACGGCCAACCAGCTCGGCATGGTGATGACCTACGGCCTGGCGGTGGTGTCGGCGGGTGCGGTGTACACGGTCGTCACCGGCATCGCGCCGACCCTGCACCTGCCCGCGAGCACCTTCGGCGACCTCGGGTTCGCCAAGATCATCGTGGTGCTGATCGGGCTGCTGTACCTGACCAGCGCGATCCTGATCATCACCAGGATCCCCGAACTGTCGCTGCGGAACGTGCACGCAGCCGCGGTGGTGAAGCCGAAGCCCGAGCCCGTCGAGGAGCGGTCCACCGGGCTGAGGGCGCTCGCCCGGGACGGGGCCAGGTTCGTGCGGAGCACCCCGTTGATCCGCGGCCTGCTGATCGGCGCGGCCGGGGCGTTCGCCGCGGGCGGCGCGGTGGTCGGTTCGGCGAAGCCCTACTCGTCGAGCCTGCTGGCCGGTGACGCGGCCTGGGGCCTGCTGCTGGTCGCCGTGTTCCTCGGGCTGGCCACCGGGATGGGCGGGGCACCGAAGCTGTCGCGGCGCCTGCCGCACGATCGGTTGTTCGGCATCTCGATCGTGGCGGCCGGGCTGGGTCTGCTGCTGGTCGCGATCTCGCCGCACCTGGCGGTGTCACTGATCGCGGTGGCGATCGTGGGGGCGTGCGCCGGGGTGGCCTTCCTGACCGGCGTGACGATCATCGGTTCCCAGGTCGACGACGCCATCCGCGGCCGGATCAACGCGATCTACCAGTCCATGATGAAGATCATCGTGTTCGGTTCGACGGCCGTGGTCCCGCTGCTGATCGGCCTGACCAAACCCCGCACGGTCACCGTGTGGGGCAACCCGATCATCATCGACGGGACCAGGCCGGTGATGCTGGGCGGCGGGATCCTCGCCGCCTTCGTCGGCGTGATCGCCTACCGCCAGATGGATTCCCGCCGCGCCGAGACGATCATGGACGATCTGCGGAACGCGATCCGGCGCCGTCCGCGCCGGGTGAACGGCCTGCTGCTGGCGCTCGAGGGCACGACGGCGGCCGACACCGCCAGCCAGGCGGCCCGCCTGGCCGACTGGCTGCGCCACGCGGGCCCTCGTCCCGTCGTGCTCGCCGCCGACCCGGGGCTCGACGACGAGCGGCTGCTGAAGCTGGTCAGCGGGGCCTCGCTGTCGGGGGCCCGCGCACAGGCGCTGGCCGCGGCGGCGGTCAGGGCCGACATCGTGGAGCGGGACGTGCAACCCGCGCTCGACGCGGGTGCGATCGTGGTGATGGAGCGGTTCGTGGACTCCCCGCTGGCGCACCTGTCCGCCGTCGCCGGTCTGGACGCGAAGGAACTGGAAGGACTGGCCGACTGGGCGACCGGCCGCCTGCGCCCGGACGTGACCGTGCTGCTCGACGCGACGCCGCAGGGCGCGCCACCCGGACCGATCTCCATCGAGGACCAGTGGCGGGTGCACACTCTGCTCACCGAGATGGCCGCCGCCGACCCGGACCACTACGTCGTGGTCGACGGCGACGGCACCGAGGACGAGGTGGCCGAGCGGGTGCGGACGGCGGTGCGGGCGGTGCTGGTGGGGCGCCGCGCCGGGCTGGCGCCGGTCGAGGCGGTGAAGGCCTGATGGGTGTCGAGGAGGCCGGGTGAGCTCCGTCTGGTCCCAGCTGGTCGGGCAGGAGCCCGCGGTGCGGGTGCTGTCGTCGGCGGCGGAAGCGGCGGCGAAGATCGTCGCCGGTGAGCCTGCGCCGTCCGGCGCGATGACCCATGCCTGGCTGCTGACCGGCCCGCCCGGTTCCGGCCGGTCGGTCGCCGCCCGCACGTTCGCCGCGGCCCTGCAGTGCACGGCGGGCACCGGGTGCGGGGAATGCACCGGCTGCCGCACGGCATTGCACGGCACGCACGCCGACGTCCGGCTGGTCGTGCCGGAGGGGCTTTCGATTTCGGTGGCGGAGATGCGGGCCCTCGTACAGGCCGCGGCCCGCAGGCCGAGCACCGGCCACTGGCAGGTGGTGATCATCGAAGACGCCGACAGGCTCACCGAAGGCGCCTCGAACGCGCTGCTGAAGGCCGTGGAAGAACCCCCGGACCGCACGGTTTTCCTGCTCTGCGCGCCTTCGGACCATCCGGAGGACGTGTCGGTGACCATCCGCTCGCGCTGCCGTCTGGTGAACCTGCGGACGCCGCCGGCCGAAGCCATCGCCGAGGTGCTGGTCGCGCGGGACGGCGTCGAGCCCGAGTTGGCGCGCTGGGCGGCGTCGGTGTGCGGTGGGCACGTGGGCAGGGCTCGCCGTCTCGCCATGGACGAGAACTCCCGCAAGCGCAGGGAAGCGGTCCTGCGGATCCCACTCGGGCTACGCCGTCCCGCGGACGTCTTCGTTTGTGCGGACGAGCTGATCGCGGCGGCCGAGGGGGACGCCTCGGAGGAAAGCAAGGCACGGGACGAGGCGGAGAAGTCCGAGCTGCGCACGGCCATGGGTGGCGACGCGACCGGCAAGGGGGTCGCGTCCGCGAAACGCGCGGCGGAAGCCGCGGTGAAGGCGTTGGAGAAACGCCAGAAGTCGAGGGCGACCCGTACCCAGCGGGACACGCTGGACCTCGCCCTGGTCGACCTCGCCGGTTTCTACCGGGATGTGCTGGTCGTCAACAGCGGGGCGAGGACGGTACTGAACCATCCCGACCACGCCGACGACATCGCCGAAGCGGCGCGCTCGTGGACCCCGGAAACCACCCTCCGCCGCCTCGAAGCGGTGCTCGCCTGCCGCGAGGCCATCCTCTGGAACGTCAAACCGCGGATCGCGGTGGAAGCGATGGTCACCGCACTCCGCCAGGGCTGACCCCGGAGAACGCCGCAAGAACGCAGCAAGGGATGTTTGCTACGGATCGATCCGTAGCAAACATCCCTTGCTGCTTCGGCCCGGGTCAGTCCGCGCGGGGACGTGGGGAGGGCTTGACGACGGCGGGCTGCCGGCGTCGCCGGTTCGGCACCGCGGCGACCAGCACGACCCCCAGCAGCAGCATCGCCGTGCCGGACCAGAACAGCGGCACCGCCGAGTAGGCACCCGAGGTGTACGCGAGTTTCGCCGGTGCACCCGGAGCGGCGTTGCCGACCGGCGCCGTGGTCGGCGTGGTGCTGCCGCAGACGACGCCACCGGTCGGCGTGTAGGCGCGGGCGATCTGCTCGCCCAGCGAGATCTGCGCCAGCGAGGACGGCAGCGCGTCCGCGGCGCTCTTGGGCAGGACGTTCTTCAACGCCGTGGTCGGTAGCACCTGAAGGTCGAGCAGCCGGGCGGAGGCGCCCAGCTGGTAACCGGCGAACGGCGTGGCCAGCTGCTGGCCGTTCTGGTTCAGCTCGGCGATGCTCAGGCGCAGCACGCCGAGGTCCAGCACCAGTCCGGCGGTGTCGTTGAGTTGCTGCAATCCCTTGCTCAGCGTCGAGACCAGGCCGCCGACCACGGGCAGGCTGGACACGTCGCCGAACTTGTCGGACAGCCCCGCCAGGGGCAGGCCGATCGGGATGTCCTTGGTCGGGTGCGCCGCGTCGAGGGTGTAGAGCACCTTGCCCTGACGCTCGATGGTGATCACGGGCGCGGTGTACTCGACCGTGGAGGTGGCCTTGTCACCGGTCGAAGTGACCTTCAGAGTGGGCTGGCTGACCACCTTCAGCGTCAGCTCCAGCGGGGTGCCCTTCAGGAGCTGGATGTCCGCCGCCTGCAGCGTGGAGACCGACTGCACGGCTTTGTTCTTCGAGTTCGGCAGGTCCACCAGTTGCACGACGGACCGCGAGGACAGCAGGTTCGGCACGTTGAGCAGCGCTCCGGTGCCGTCGGCCGACGTCTGCCCGGTGCCACCGAGCAGCCCACCGAGGGCCTGCAGTCCTTGCGAGGGGTCGAAGCCCTTGGCCAGTTGCGTGCCCTGAGGCAGGCTCAGACCGGTCAGGGGCAGGTTTGGCACCGACGACAGCGCGTTGAGCAGCGAGATGCTGGCGACGGACGTGCTGGCGTCGGCCATGGGCGCGCCGACGCAGGGGCCGAGCGTGGGGCTCCAGCGTGCGTGCGCGCTGCCGTTGAGGAGACCGACGTTCAGCAGGGGGTTCTGCGGGGCGGTGAGGCCGCCGGTGACCGCCTTCTCGTTGTCCGGCAGCGCGGTCTGGACCACCCCGCCCGGGGTCTGCGGGGCGTTGCCCGCGACGGCCAGGCCCAGCGGCGACGACTGCGCGATCGAGCGCTCGTAGCTGAGAGAGGCCTCCGAGTTCGCCTGAGCGCTCGACAGGCCCATACCGGCTTCGAGCGCTGCCTGCTTCGGCAGTTGCCTGCCGTAACCCGGCATGATCGAGCTGGTGGGCACCGAATTCGGCAGCAGCCGCAACACGCCGAGCGACGCCGCCGCGTCGCCCACCGCGTGTCCCAGCGGCTGGGGGCCGTCGGGTGCGGACACGGGCGCCTGGCTCGGGTCGACCGGCTGCAGGGGCGGCGTGGTCGGGATGGTGGTGTCGGCCATGGCCGGCGTGGCCGAGAGTACGAACAGCGCTGCGGTCACCGGCAGGGCCAGCGCACGCGGCAGGCGTCGACGCATCGGGGGAGTCCTCCACGAACAGGCAAGGGCCGGACCATGTGACCGGCGTCATGGACCCTAACGAGGACCGGGGTCAGGAGTGACGGAAGACGTCTGCGCTACACTCTTGATGCGTTCGCCGCCTTAGCTCAGTCGGCCAGAGCGGCTCACTCGTAATGAGCAGGTCAGGGGTTCGATTCCCCTAGGCGGCTCCGGTGAACCAGGGGTCCTCTTCGGAGGGCCCCTGACTCATTTCCTGGGCGTTTTCGGGCGAGATCCTTTCGTTGTTTCCGCTGATCACCCGCTTCGTGCGGTCAAGATCGGGCAAGCGGACCTTTGGGGTGGTCTTCCCGCCGCGGTCTTCCTTGCGACATAACGACATCAGTACCCTCCGATAACGAAATCATCACAGCGCCGAGCGCACGCCCCCGAATCGTGCTGCGAAGCGCTGTTCACCCCCATCGGAGGAGAGTATGAAGTTTCGCGCCCGGCGGCTAGCGCCGCTCGGTTTGGTGCCAATGGCCGCACTGGCCATCGGCATCGGGGCACCGGCGATGCCGGCCCTTGCTCAGGGCCAAGCCGGTACCACGCTGAGCCAGTACGTCACCGCCACGCCCCACTGGACGAACACCTACCACTGGACGATCCAGAAGTCGGCCACTCCCACCACCGTGAACGTGGCTCAGGGTCAGTCGGCGCCCGTCAACTACACGATCAACTTGGCGAGAGACAACGGCACCGAAGAGGCGTACATCACCGGGGCCGTCTGCATCACCAACGGAGGTGCCATCGCCACCGAGAACCTGGCCTCGACCCTGACGGTGACCCAACCACCGATGACGACCCCAATCGCCACGCAGCCATTGAACGTGTCCGGTCATCCGGTTCTGGCGGCAGGTGAGACCTACTGCTACCAGTACCGCGTGAACGTCCCGATCCCGCCGGATGCCGGCCAAGCGTACAAGGTGACGGCCGACACCACGATCACGAACCATTCAGGGCACCTGGGAGTGCCCTTCGGTCCGAGCACGTCCGCCAGCTTCGACTGGCCGTTGAGCATTACCCCGGTGCACAGCGAGGTTCGCCTCACTGACAGTTTCGCCGGAAATCTGGGTACGTATTCCAGCAGCCAGTCGGTGCCGTACACGCGCACGTTCACCTGCGGTGACGCGGGTACCCAAACGAACACGGCATCCCTGACCTACACCGACGACAACACCCCGGGGCCGTCCGCGTCCGCGTCCGTGCAGGTGACCTGTTCTTCCAAGGGATGCACTTACACGATTGGCTACTGGGCCACTCACGAGCAGGCCACGACCGCGCTGCTGCCGATAACCCTCGGCACCGAAGGTGGACAGAAGAGCATCACGGTGGACAACTGGGCGGAGGCGTCCTACATTTTCCCGCCCACCTTCAGCGGTAACGCCTCCAATGGCATCAACAGGCTGTACGCACAGTTGCTCGCCGCGAAGCTCAACATCGCCAATGGTGCGAGCGACACCGCGGTGTCCGGCACCATCGCCGCTGCCGACGCCTTCCTGGCCACTCACAACTCCGCGGACTGGGGTTCCCTCAACGTGGCCGAGCGCGGCATGGTCAACAGCTGGGCCACCACGCTGGACCGCTACAACAACGGAATCATCGGGCCGGGACACTGCAACGAGCTCCCCGGCGGAACCCCCGGCGGAACGTGCTGATTCGAAGTTCGAAGCCCTGGCGCCATCGGTGAGCAGGGAAAGCGGTGCCCGGCCTGTACAGGCCGGGCACCGCCTTGTCCGGGTATCGCGAGCGCTCGTCGCGGTTCCGGTGCCACCGAAGCCCTGACCATCGCGGGCAGGGCACACTCGCGGCATGGCGTCGCCTGATCTTTCTGGTGTGGAGTTCGAGCAGCACCGGCCCCGGCTGTTCGGGCTGGCCTATCGCATGCTGGGTTCGGCGGCCGAGGCGGAGGACGTGGTCCAGGACGCGTTCCTCCGGTTCCGGGGGGCCGATCGGGAGGCGATCAACGCGCTGTCCGCCTGGCTGACGAAGGTGGTCACCAATCTGTGCCTGAACCGGCTGGCCGCGGCGGCGAGGCAGCGGGAGCAGTACATCGGGCCTTGGCTGCCGGAGCCGGTGATCACCGAGGACGGCGCGCTCGGCCCGCTGGAGACCGTGCAGCAGCGTGACTCGGTGTCCTTGGCGCTGCTGGTGCTGCTGGAACGGCTCACGCCCGCCGAGCGCGCGGTGTTCGTGCTGCGGGAGGCCTTCGCCTACGGGCACCGGGAGATTGCGGAGATCATGGGCATCTCGGAGGCCAACTGCCGGCAACTGCACCACCGCGCCAAGGCCCGCGTGGACGAGGGCCGGCCGCGCTTCCAGCCGGACCGGCGGCGGCGGTTCGATCTGCTGCAGCGGTTCCTCGCGGCCGCGCAGGAGGGCGATCTGCCGGTGCTGGAGGCGTTCCTGGCCGAGGACGTCGTTTCGTGGAGCGATGGCGGCGGCCAGGTCACCTCGGCCCGCCGCCCGGTGCTCGGCCGGGAGAAGGTCGCCCGCCTGTGCGCCGGGTTGATGAACCGCGCCACTGGGATCGAGTTTGGCTTCGCCGAGGTCAACGGTGACCCGGCCGTGGTGGGCCTGGCTGGGCCGGTGCTGCTCGGAGTGTGGGTGATGGAGGTCACCGGGGAGCGCATCAGCGCACTTCGAGCGGTGAGCAACCCGGAGAAGCTGGACTTCCTGGCCCGGCAGTTGTCACGTTCCGGGGGGCTCGCTGGTTCCTCCCAGTGACTGAAGGAGGAGCCTCATGAGTGAACCGATCTTGGTGACCGGTGGGACGGGCGCGCTCGGCCGCGTGGTGGTCGCCCGGCTGGCCGAGCACGGGCGGCTGGCGCGGGTGATGAGCCGCCGCCCGGAGCCGGCGGACCTGTACGGCCACGAGTGGGCGACCGCCGACCTGGACACCGGCGCGGGTCTTGACGAGGCGCTGACCGGGCTGGACGTGGTCATCCACTGCGCGACCGGGATGAACGGCAAGAAGGAAGCGGCACAGGCCACGACACTGGCCGACGCGGCGCGGCGTGCCGGGTGCCGCCACCTGGTCTACGTGTCCATTGTGGGCGTCGACCGGGTGCCACTCGGCTACTACCGCGGGAAGTTGGCGGCCGAGGAGATCTTCGCGCGGTCCGGTGTGCCGTACACGATCCTGCGCGCCACCCAGTTCCACGATCTGGTTCGGCTGATGTTCGCGGGCGCGGCGAAGCTGCCGGTCATGCCGGTACCAGGGTGCTCCTTCCAGCCGGTCGACGTGCGGGACGTGGCCGGGCGGCTGGTGGCACTGGCGACGGGCGACCCGGTCGGCCGAGTACTGGAAATGGGCGGCCCGCAGGCGCGGCCAGCGCGTGAGCTGGCCCGCGCCTACCTGCGGGCCACGGGACGGCGCCGGCCTGTGGCAGCGGTGCGGGTGCCCGGGCGGCTGGGGCGGGCCCTGCGTCAGGGTGGCAACCTGGCGCCGGAACACGCCGACGGGGTGATCACGTTCGAGGACTACCTCGCCGCGCATCCGGAACCGGCCGGTATGTCCTACCGGGGGAGCCGTCGATGACTTCCCGGGGTTTGCTGCGGGCCGGGCTCTTGTTCATGGCCGTCGGGTACGGGCTGGCCGGGCTCGTGCAGTTGTTGCTGCCCAAGGTGTTCTACGACGACTTCCCGGCGCCCGGGCGCTCGTGGGTGGCGTTGCTCCCGCCGTACAACGAGCACCTGATGACCGATGTCGGGGCGCTGACGCTGGCGTCCGTGCTGGTGCTGGTGGTGGCCGCGATCCGCATGGAGCGGGTGCTGGTGCGGACCGCGCTCGCCGTGAGCCTGGTGTTCGCCGTGCCGCACTTCGGGTTCCATGTGCTGCACCTGGAGCATTTCCCGGCCTCGAGTGCGGTGTCCCAGACCGTGGTGCTGGGCATCGGGGTGGTGCTCCCCTGTGTGCTGCTCGCCCTGTCAGCCCGGCGAGGTGCGCTGGAACCCGTGGTCCCGCGTGACGGTGAACCAGCCAGTTGATCGCCGTGAGGGGTCCCCTCACAGCCGTTACGACCGTGAGGGGACCCCTCACGGCAGCGTCCGGCTCGCGTTGCGGCATAGGGTGCGGCTATGCCTCTGTTCTCGTTCGAGGGCGTCAGCCCCACCGTGCACCCCGACGCCTGGATCGCCCCGACCGCGACGCTCATCGGTGACGTCGTCATCGAGAAGAACGCCTCCATCTGGTACGGGGTGGTGATCCGGGCCGACTTCGGCAAGATCGTCATCCGCGAGGGTGCCAACATCCAGGACAACTCGGTGATCCACGTCAACACCGGCGTCTGCGAGGTCGGCCGCAACGTGACCGTGGGACACATGTGCCTGGTGCACGACTGCACCATCGGCGAGCAGGCGTTGATCGGCAACGGCTCCACGGTGCTCGACCAGGCCAGGATCGGGGAGCGGGCACTGATCGCGGCGGGGGCGACCGTCGGTCCGAACACCGAGGTGCCGCCGGAGGTCATCGCGATGGGCACGCCCGCGAAGAAGTTCGTCCCGCTGAGCGACTCAGCGCGGGCCTGGGTCGACCACAACGCGGCTATCTACCAGGAACTCGCCCGCCGCCACGCCGCGGGTATCGCACCCGTCGAATCCTGACCGGTTCCCGGCCGTCGCCGTGGGTTCCCGCCCGCGGCGACCGGACGGGAACGAGACGCCCCTCACCCGCCCCCTCGCGCCGGTCCACTGCCGCGCGAGGTGCACTAACATCGGAGGTACAGCAGCGACTGGCGCCATTAGGGTGGAGCACCACCGGGAAGCGACCGACAAGGCCGGCACCGCGCGCCTGGGTGTGGCCAGTGTCAGGAGTAGAGACATGACGCACCAGCCCCCCATCCCGACCCTCACCGCCGCGGACCCGGAGATCGCCGGGCTCGTGGAGGACGAGGCGCGCCGTCAGGCCGAGAAGATCCGGTTGATCGCCTCGGAGAACTACGTCTCGCAGGCGGTGCTCGAGGCGACCGGGACGGTACTGACCAACAAGTACTCCGAGGGCTACCCCGGCAAGCGCTACTACGAGGGCCAGCAGTTCGTCGACCAGATCGAGCGGCTCGCGATCGACCGCGCGAAGTCGGTGTTCGGCGTCGAGCACGCCAACGTGCAGCCCTACTCCGGCTCCCCGGCCAACCTGGCCGTCTATCTCGCCTTCCTGCAGCCCGGCGACACCGTGATGGGCATGGCGCTGCCCGACGGCGGCCACCTCACCCACGGCTGGAACGTGTCGGCCACCGGCAAGTGGTTCAACGCGGTGCGCTATGGCGTTCGCAAGGAGACCGGCCGGGTCGACCTGGACCAGGTGCGTGACCTGGCGCTCGAGCACCGCCCGAAGGTGATCTTCGCGGGCGGCACCGCCATCCCCCGCACCATCGACTTCCCCGCCTTCGCCAAGATCGCCGAAGAGGTGGGTGCGGTGCTGGTGGCCGACATCGCGCATATCGCCGGGCTGGTCGCCGGTGGCGCGCACCCCTCGCCGGTGGGGCACGCGCAGGTCATCACCACCACCACGCACAAGACGCTGCGCGGCCCGCGTGGCGCGATGATCATGTCCGACGCCGAGCACGCCAAGGCGGTGGACAAGGCGGTGTTCCCCGGCCTGCAGGGCGGTCCGCACAACCACACCACCGCCGCGATCGCGGTGGCACTGGGCGAGGCGGCCAAGCCGGAGTTCCGCGACTACGCGCATGGCATCGTGGCCAACGCCAAGGCGCTGGCCGAGGCGCTCATCGAGCGCGGTTTCAACCTGGTCTCCGGCGGCACGGACAACCACCTCCTGCTGGTCGACCTGACGAACAAGCAGATCGGCGGCAAGCCCGCCGCGCAGGCGCTGGACCGCGCCGGGATCGAGTTGAACTACAACACGGTTCCGTTCGACCCGCGCAAGCCCTTCGACCCCTCGGGCATCCGGCTGGGCACCGCGGCGATCACCACCCGCGGTCTCAAGCCGGAGCACCAGCCGCAGATCGCGGAGTGGATCGACCGGACGGTCGCCGCGGCCGCCGCGCAGGACGAGCCGGCCCTGGACAAGATCGCCGGTGAGGTGCGCGACCTGCTGGCCGCCTACCCCATCCCCGGCTACCAGGCCTGATGCGAAGGGGCCCAACGTGATCGACGATCACGTTGGGCCCCTTCGGCCTCGGTCGCGTCAGTGCTCGCCGGCCTCGGCGGCTTCCTTCGCCTGGCGGTCGAGTTCACGCTGGTAGGAGCGGCGGATCTCGGCCTCGGCCTCGTTCCGGCCAACCCACTCGGAGCCTTCCACGCTCTTGGCGGGCTCCAGGTCCTTGTAGACCTGGAAGAAGTGCTCGATTTCGAGCTTGTGGAACTCGTTCAAGTGGTGGATGTCACGCAGGTGCTCCAGCCGCGGGTCGTCGGACGGCACCGCGAGAACCTTGTCGTCCGGCCCCTTTTCGTCGGTCATCCGGAACATCCCGATGGCCCGGCAGCGGATGAGGCAGCCGGGGAAGGTCGGCTCCTGGACCAGGACGAGCACGTCCAGCGGGTCGCCATCCTGGCCGAGGGTGTCGTCGATGAACCCATAGTCGGCCGGGTATTGCGTGGCCGTGAACAGGGTGCGGTCCAGCCGGATGCGCCCTGTCTTGTGGTCCACTTCGTACTTGTTGCGCTCCCCCTTGGGGATTTCGATGGTGGCGTCGAACTCCACGGCGTCCTCGCTGACCTCGTCTTTTCAAGCCGCCCAAGCGGCTTGCGGTTTCGCTAACTTGTCTTCACTAGTGTGGACTACGCGCCGTTGGGAAGTCGCACCGATGTCGTCTAGGCGACTGTGAGTTTGGCCCCTGGTGCGCCGACGCGATGAGGAGGGGTGCGTGCCGCCGCACGAAGATCAGCCACAGTGGCCGTCCGACGACTCGGACGCGTCCGTTGCCGAGGGCTCCGGGGACGGTGGAGCGACCGCGCAGTTGCCGGTATCGCCTGCCGAGCCTGCCTGGCCGCAGGAACCGCCTCCCGAGTCTCCCCCCGAGTCGTCTCCCACGTCGTCGGCGGCGGCTGCCGAGGTGACGCAGGAGTCGGCGGAGTCCGGTGAGGCGACGCAGGGGATTGAGGTTTCGACGTCGGCGGAGTCGGGCGAGGCGACCCAGGCGATCCGGGTTCCGTCGTCGACGGAGTCGACGGAGTCGGCGGAGTCGGGCGAGGCGACGCAGGCGATCCGGCTTCCGTCGTCGACGGAGTCGGCCGAGTCGAGCGAGGCGACGCAGGCGATCCGGCTTCCGCAGCCGGTGTCGCCGCCAGAGCAGAAAACCGTGTTCGTCCCGAGGCCGTCACCGGCGCCAACACCGCCGCAGCAGTTCCAGGCGCCGGCGGCACCACAAATGCCACAGCCAGTGGTGCCCGCTCCTCCGGCGCAGGTTCCGCCTGTGCCTTCCCAGCCGATCCCCGAGGCTTCCTCGGCTCCGGCGCCGCCGATGCGGATCGAGCCGGGCGATGGGCCTCGTCCCGTCGAGAGCGGTGGGGGTGAACCGGACACCGAAACATCCGTTCCGGAGTCGGATCAGGCCGCGCCGCGGCGGAAGCGGCGCGGCCTGCTCGTCGGCGGGCTCGCGCTGGTGCTGGTGATCGTGGTCGGCGTCGCGCTCGCCCTGCCCTACGTGTCGAACCGCCTCGGCCTGCCCTGGGCACCGAACCGGCCCAAGGGGGACAGCCCGCAGCCCGCTGGGGTGGCGCTGTCGTTGCACGGTCCGGATACGTCGGCACCGACGCCCACGAACTCCGGGGTGTCCGCGGCGCTGTCGAGCCTGGCGGGCAACGCGGCGCTTGGCACCTTCACCGGGATCGTGATCGACCCGGCCACGAACAGCGTCCTCTGGGATCACAACTCTTCGCAGCTGCTCACCCCGGCTTCGGTGACCAAAGTGCTCACCAGTTCGGCCGCGCTGCTCAAGGTCGACCACGCTCTCCAGTTGAGCACGAAGGTGGTCGCCGGATCCTCCCCGGACACCGCCGTCCTGGTCGCCGGTGGTGATCTGACGCTGTCGTCCCTGCCCGCGGGCAAGGAGAACCTCTACCCGGGTGCGGCGCATCTGGACGATCTGGTCGCCCAGGTGAAACGGGCGAGCGGCGGCCAGATCAAGAAGGTCCAGATCGACCTGTCCGCCTTCACCGGTCCGACGACGGGGCCGGGCTGGGACCCCACGGACGCGCCGTCCACCTACGCCGCACCCGTGGTGCCCGCGATGCTCGACGGCGGGCGCTCGAACCCCATCGACGACCACTCGATGCGCGTCGCGAACCCCGCGCTCACGTTGCTGCAGACGTTCGCCCAGCGGCTCGGTGCGTCGGTCGCCTCGACCAGCACCACCACCGCTCCCCGGGGCGCGAAGGTGCTCGGCGAGGTGCGGTCGGCGCCGCTGACGGAACTGGTCGATGCCGCGCTGCAGCTTTCGGACAACGACCTGGCCGAGGTGATCGGACGGCAGACCGCCATCGCGAGCGGTAAACCGGCCTCCTTCGCCGGAGCCACCGAGGCGACCATGGAGGTGTTGGCCCAGAATGGTTTCGACGTCTCCTCGGTCAACATCAACGACAACAGTGGACTGTCCACAATGAACAAAGTGTCCGCCAGGCTGCTCGCGCAGCTGCTCGCCGTGGCGGCGGCGCCGGACGGCAAGGACCCGCGGACGGCGAAGCTGCGGCCGCTGCTGGAAGGCCTGCCGGTCGCCGGGGGCAGCGGCACGCTCTCCGATCGCTACACCGACGGGGCCGCGGCACTGGGCAAGGGCTGGGTCCGGGCGAAGACCGGGACCATCTCTTCGATGGGGGTGAACACCCTCGCCGGTGTGGTGCTGGACAAGGACGGCCACGTCCTGGTGTTCGCCCTGATGTCCAACCGCTCGAACACCGATACGGGCCGCCAGTCACTGGATGCCGTGGCGGCGGCGCTACGCGGCTGCGGATGCCGTTGACGGCGGGTAGCGTCGACGGCGAGTGGTACGGCGTTTCCGCTGAACTTGGGAGCGACAACCGTGGATCGGGTGATGGGAACAGTGGGCGAGGACAACTTCCGGCCGGTCGTGGACTGGTCGCTCGCCGCGTCCACGGGCGCGTTCCTGGTGCGGGGCGGCCCGAACGTCTCGCGTGAGGAGGCGTCGCTGGCAGTCTCCGAACTGCGCGAACTGACGGTCGACGCGGAGGCGCATGTCCGTGAGCTGACCGGACTCGGCGCCGGGTTGTCCCTGCTGCCCGGCCAGGTGGTGGACCGGCCGGGGTGGGTGCGGTCCGCGGCGGCTGGCCTGGACGCGCTGACCGGGAAGGCGTTGCGGGCGCTGCCGGCCAACCCGCTCTCCCCGGTGCTCGCCGGCAGTGCCGGGGTGCAGACCGGGGTGGTGCTGGCCTTCCTCGCTTCGCGGGTGCTCGGCCAGTACGACCCATTCGGCGGGCCAGGACGTGGCGGGCAGTTGCTGCTGGTGGCGCCCAACGTGGTCACCGCCCAGCACGCGATGCAGGTGCCCGGCCGGGACTTCCGGATGTGGGTCTGCCTGCACGAGTGCACGCACCGGCTGCAGTTCACCGCGGTGAACTGGCTGCGGGACTACTTCGCCGACGAGGTCGAGCGACTGGTCGGCGGGCTCGCCGGGGCCGACGAAGGGCTCTCCGATCTGCTGGGGCGGCTACCCGACGCGTTCCGGGAGGTCAAGCGCAGCAAGGCCGACGGGGTGGTGGCACTGACCCAGCTGATGCGTTCGCCGCAGCAGCGCGAGGTCTTCGAACGCCTGCTGGCGCTGTCCACCCTGCTGGAGGGGCACGCGGACTACGTGATGGACGCGGTCGGCCCGAGCGTGGTGCCCGCGGTCGAGACGATCCGAGCCCGTTTCACGGCGCGTCGCCGCGGCGGCGGGCTGCTGGACCGGGTCCTGCGCAGCCTGCTCGGGGTGGACGCGAAGATCCGCCAGTACGCGCAGGGCGCGGCGTTCACCCGCCAGGTGATCGACCGGGTGGGGATGGCCGGGTTCAATGTGGTGTGGACCTCGCCCAACACCCTGCCCACGCGGGCCGAGATCGCCGATCCGGCGGCGTGGGTCCGGCGCGTCCACGGGTGAGCGAGGCGCTGCTGACGGTCCGCCGCGCGGTGCGCGAGTTCCTGGGCGGACTCGAACCGGCGGACTTCTCCGTCGCCGTTTCCGGTGGCGCGGATTCACTGGCACTGGCCGAGGCCGCGGCACACTACGCACATCGCGCGGGCGTGCGCGTGCGCGCGCTCGTGGTCGATCACGGGTTGCAGGAGGGCTCGGCCGAGGTCGCGGAGAACGCGGCGAAGACCGCGCGGGAACTTGGGGTGGCCGAGGCCGAGGTGCTGAGGGTCTCGGTCTTCGGACCGGGCGGGCTCGAGGCGGCGGCCCGGCGTGCTCGGTATGAGGCGTTGTCGGAGCACGGCGGGGAACTCGTGCTGCTGGGGCACACTCGCGACGATCAGGCCGAGACGGTGCTGCTCGGCCTCGGCCGCGGTTCAGGGCCGCGCTCGGTCGCCGGGATGCGGCCGCTGGACCCGCCGTGGGGGCGCCCGCTGCTCGAGCTGCCCCGGGCGGTCACCCGCGAGGCGTGCGATGTGCTCGGAATCCAACCGTGGGAAGACCCACACAACTCCGACTCCCGATTCACCCGTGTCCGCTTGCGCAACGAGGTACTGCCGTTGCTCGAAGACGTGCTTTCGGGTGGAGTGGCGGCCGCTCTCGCCCGCACCGCGCGGCAGCTCCGTGAAGACCTTGAAACCCTTGATTTACTGGCTGAACAGCTGCGTGGCGAGGGGGAGACGCTCGACGCGAAGGCTCTCACCCCGGTGCCCGCCGCGCTGCGGCGCCGGGTGCTGCGCCGATGGCTGCTCGACGGAGGCGCCCGTGACCTGAGTGACGCGCACCTCCGTTCGATCGACGCGCTGGTCGGTCGGTGGCGGGGTCAGGGCGGGGTCTGGCTGCCGGGCGGTTTGGTGGTCGAGCGAACACATGGCAGGCTTGCCATGAATCGTCGCGAAATAAGAGGGGACTAACCCGTGTACGAGGGCGAGATCGCCTCCGTGCTCGTCACCGAGCAGCAGATCCAGGACAAGATCGACGAACTCGCCAAGGGGATCGCCGCCGACTACGAACGGGAGGGCGTCACCGGCGACCTCTTGCTGGTGGGGGTGCTCAAGGGCGCCGTCATGTTCATGACCGACTTCGCCAGGGCGTTGCCGATGCCCGCGCAGCTGGAGTTCATGGCGGTCACCTCGTACGGCTCGTCGACCTCCTCGTCCGGCGTGGTACGCATCCTCAAGGACCTCGACCGGGACATCGCGGGCCGTCACGTGCTGATCGTCGAGGACATCGTCGACTCCGGGCTCACGCTGTCGTGGTTGCTGAAGAACCTAGCCAGCCGCAACCCGGCTTCTCTGGAGGTGTGCTCGTTGCTGCGCAAGCCGGAGGCGGTCAAGGTGGACGTACCGGTGCGCTACATCGGCTTCGACATTCCCAACGAATTCGTGGTGGGTTACGGGCTGGACTATGCGGAGCGTTACCGCGACCTGCCCTACATCGGCACCCTGGACCCCAGCGTCTACGGCGCCTGACGGCGCTCCCCCAGGTCGCGAAGGCCGCTTTTCCGTCGGAGCCGGCGGGGAAGCGGCCTTCGTCGTGTCCGCGCATGCCGCCGGATTACGCCCAATGGCCCAGCCCACGGAAACCCCTGGTGAACACGCTGTGTGCGGAGCGGGAAAGCGGAACCCGACGTGCCGAGAAAGCGTCCTAGACGACGACCGGGTGCGTTAACCTATGCGAACAGGGGTAGTCGCGCGGGCACGTGCGGCAGCATCGACTTGGGGTAGGAGAGAACTGATGGGGAACAGCAGCTACGCGGATGCGGCTGCGTTCAGGAACGCGGCGGTGAACGGCCAGCTGGGAGTCGATCCGGATGCCGCGCAGAACGTGCTGAAGAAGATCCGCGCCGGGAAGGACTCCGTGGAGAACCTCCTGCGCAATGCCGGTTCGCTCGCCGAAGCCCCCAAGCTCGGTGCGAACCCGGTCGGCGATGCGATCGCCGCCAAGTTCGCCGAGCGCGCCGACGGCGGCGGCGACTCCTACTCCCTCGCCCTGCGCAACCTCTACACCCAGTACGAGCAGGCAGAGCAGGCGATCCTCGCCGCGATGCGGCACTACCACCAGATCGACCAGGATGCCGCGGACGCGCTGTCCGGGCGGGCGTGACACAGGGGGCTTGAGCAGTCATGGCTAACCAGAGCAGCAGTAATTCTCCCGCCACCCCGGCGGGCGCGCCGTCCACTCCCGTCGGCAGCACCGTCCAGCTCGGGGACAACGGCGAGAGCGCCGCGATCGTCGCGCAGGCACGCAACAGCGCCGGCGGTTTCGACTACGGCAACGACCGCGCGATCGGGGACCCGCCGAACTGGGCCGCGCAGGAGAGCGACCAGCTCTACCGGGGTGCCACGGTGAACAACGACCCGGCGACCGCGCAGGCCACCGGTGAGCTGTGGCGCAGTCACGGCGACGAACTGCACCAGGCCGCCAACGACCTGTACAACGCGATCACCGAGCTCGGCAACGCCTGGGTCGGACAGGGCGCGGCCTCCGCGCAGGGCGCGCTGGTCGGCATCGCGAATTCCAGCAAGCAGGCGGGCGATGCCGCGCACGTGATGTCGAACCGGCTGGCCCAGCAGGCCTCGGCGGCCGCCGAGGTCAAGAAGATGCCCGCGCCGAAGCAGTTCGACCCGGCGAGGCAGACCGCGGCCATGCTGGCGGGCGGTCCGGCGGCGATGGTCGCGGACATGAAGCAGCAGGCCGATGACGCCAAGGCGGTGCACGCCCAGCAGGTGCAGTACTTCAACGCCTACACCCAGGCGATGTCCGAAGTGGACAACGCGACGCCGAGCTTCGGCCCCGAATCGCTCGGGCTGCCGCCCGACGGCTCGATCGGCGCCACCAAGGCCTCCTCGGTCGGCGGGTCCGGCGGCGGCATCGTCGGCGCCTACGGCGGCGGCATGCTCGGCCCGGTGAGCGGCCTGTCGGCAGGCGGCGGCGATTTCGGCGGCGGGCGGGGCTCGGCGATGGGTGGCGGCGAATTCGCCGGTGCCCCGGGCCAGGCTGCCCCCGGCCAGGGCGTCCCGGCCGGTCCCCCGGCCGGTCCCCCGGCCCCCGGCGCGGTCTCCGGCGCGGGTGCCCACTCCGGCGCTACCCCGGTGCCCACCTCCTCCGGACACGGCGGGAGTGCGGCGCTCGGCGTCGGGCTCGGACTGGCGGGTGTCGGTCTCGGTGCGGTCGCCGGCAAGGCGGTGCTGGGCCGGGGCAACAAGTCCGGGGCCAAGGCCGAAGACGAGACCGCGGCCGCGGCGACCTCCGACCAGGGCCAGCAGGCCGCGGGGCAGCAGGCGCAGAACCACCCCGTGGTGTCGGCCAACGGCACGATCGGCGGCGCGAACACCCCGGCGACCCCGATGAGCGGGATGGGCGGAATGGGCGGCGGCGCGCACGCCCAGCAGGAGGAGGACCAGGAGCACAACCGTGCGTCCTTCCTCATCGAAGCCGACCCGGACGAGGCCTTCGGGGCCAACGTCGCGACCGCGCCGCCGGTGATCGGGGCCTGGTCCGACGAGGACGAGGACTGAAACACCCGGCAAGACACCCGGCCGCAACGGCCCTCCTTCGGCACTCGAACAGCGCTCCGGCAGGCGACCCACGTCGCCTGCCGGTCGCGGTGAGGGGACAACGTGACGCGAGCGGAGCTCCTTACTCCGCTGGAGCTGGATTTCCTGTGGGAGTCGTTCGGGGGCGGTGAGCTGCCCTATCCGCTGGAGATCCGGTCACACGGGGCGACCATGGACGAGCGCGGGCAGTTGCGCCGCCAGACACTGACGGAACTGGCCCGGCGCGGGCTCGCGGACGACCGTGGCCGTCCCGAGCCGCACGTGGAGAACTACTTCGAGGTGCTTTCCGCCTGCCAGGTGAGCCTGGATTCGGTACACCTGCCCGCGCCGAACGCGCGGCCGCTGCTGGCGGTGGCGGCCGCGCTGGGCGGGCAGGGTGTGCTCGCGGTCCAGGACGAGCGGGGCACCCACCTGCACCCGGCGCCTGCCGACGGGCTGGCCTCGGCGATCGTCTCGCTGCTGCCCGCTGCCGCCCGCGGTGGCGAAAAGTCCATCACGGTGCCGCTAGAGCAGTTGCTCACCGGCACCGGCGCGGACTTCCTGCAGCGGCGGGTGCCGGACTCCACCGGCAGGCCCGGCGCCGACGAGGACCGAAAGGCACTGGCGAGGCTGCAGGCGCAGCCGCGGCTGCGGGGCGGGCAGATCGGGGCCAACGCGCGCGGCAGGATGGGCGGTAAGGTGCGCTCGCCGGTACTGAGCTGGTTCGACACCGAGTCGGGCCGGTACTTCACGCAGGCGACCCGTGGGCACGACGGCCGCGACTGGATCACCGTCGCGCCCGCCGACGCGGCGTCCCTGCGCCATCGACTGAACGAGATGCTTTCCGGCGCCGCGAACACCAGCATGGCGCCGGGCGGGGCTTGGTGAGGAGGACCTGGTGACCGAGGGGCCGATCGGCGGGGGCGCGTTCACGGACGGGCCGGGCGGCGGTTCGGGCAAGGCCGAGTTCTTCACGCCGGTGACCTTCGACTTCCTCTGGGAGGAGGGCGGGCTCGGCGAGTTGCCCTACCCGCTGCGGGTCCGCTCCCACGGGGAGACCGAGGCTCAGCGTGTCTCGCTGCGGGAGCGGGCGCGCCAGGAGCTCAAGGCGCGGGGGTTGCACGACCACTTCGGCCGCCTCGAACCCCATGTCGAGGACTGGCTCACCGTGCTCTCCCGGCCGCTGCTGCGGATCGACGCGCTGCACATCCCCGATTACCAGGCGCCCCCGGTGGGGATCCTCGCCGCCTCCGACGGGCGTACGGGCGTGATCGCCATCCAGAACGCGGACGGGATCTGGCTCCGGCCGACCTTCGCCGAGGGGCTGGCCTCCGCGGTGGTCGACCTGCTGCCGCCGGGCACGCGGGGCACCGAGGCCTCCATCACTCTTCCGGTGGCCGAGGCCCTGCGCATCCCGCCGAACCGGGTCGCGGTGCCCGCCGGTGGCGGCGCCGAGGAGCCGCGGTCGCGACGGAGGTCGCCGCTGAGCGACCAGGTGGCCGATCCCCGCGAGTCCTACGCCAGGCTGGCCGGCCAGCCTCGTCTGCGAGGCGGGCAGCTGGCCGCGAACAGCCGTAACGAGCTCAGCGGCTGGCGGCGCTCACCGGTCCTGGCCTGGTTCGACACGGCCAGCGGCCGCTATCTCAGCCTCGCCCGTCCCGGCGCGGATGGCCGCGAATGGGTGACGGTGGCTCCCGCCGACACCAAGACGCTGCGCACCAGGCTCACGGAGATGGTCTCGCTTGTTTCGGGCTGATCCCGGCTGGTCCGGGAACCCCGGACCCTGATCGACCGTTGACCTGCCGGAGGCTCGTGCAGGTATCCACGTCGGCCGGACTGTACCCTGGTTAGACGGGTGTCCCGCACCCTGCTAGTTGTTGTCTACACCGTGACGGCGGATGTCACCATCTACCGCCTAACCAGGGAGGGTCAAGGCCAGCACGGCCGAGGCATATGGACCGGAAGCGCCTGCTCAAGAACCCACTTCTGTGGATCGTCGCGGTTCTGCTGCTCTACTTCTTGTTCAGCAGCGTGTTCGACAGCAACCGCGGTTACACCCAGGTTCCGACTTCACAAGCGATCGCGCAGATCAACGCGGGCAATGTGAAGGAAGCGAACCTCCAGGACAAGGAGCAGCAGCTCAAGCTGTCGCTCAACAACAAGATCGACGTCGACGGCCAGCAGGTCGACCAGGTCATCACGCCGTACCCGTCCGACGCGACGCGGTCCATCTACGACCTGTTGATCTCCAAGCCGAACGTGAAGTTCGCCACCACGGTCACCCAGCAGTCGTGGATCTCGCAGCTGCTCATCTACATGATCCCGCTGGGCCTGCTGCTCCTGCTGCTCATGTGGATGATGAACAACGCGCAGGGCGGCGGCAACCGGGTCCTCAACTTCGGCAAGTCCAAGGCCAAGCAGCTGAACAAGGACATGCCCAAGACCACCTTCGGTGACGTGGCGGGCGCCGACGAGGCGGTCGAAGAGCTCAACGAGATCAAGGACTTCCTGCAGAACCCGGCGCGCTACCAGGCGCTGGGCGCGAAGATCCCGAAGGGCGTGCTGCTCTACGGCCCGCCCGGTACCGGTAAGACGCTGCTCGCCAGGGCCGTCGCCGGTGAGGCCGGGGTGCCCTTCTACACGATCTCCGGTTCGGACTTCGTCGAGATGTTCGTCGGTGTCGGTGCCTCCCGCGTCCGTGACCTGTTCGAACAGGCCAAGCAGAACGCGCCGTGCATCATCTTCGTCGACGAGATCGACGCGGTCGGCCGCCAGCGCGGGGCCGGCCTCGGCGGTGGGCACGACGAGCGCGAGCAGACGCTGAACCAGCTGCTCGTCGAGATGGACGGGTTCGACTCGCGCGGCGGCATCATCCTGATCGCCGCCACCAACCGGCCCGACATCCTCGACCCGGCGCTGCTGCGCCCCGGCCGGTTCGACCGGCAGATCCCGGTGTCCGCCCCGGACCTGCGGGGCCGCCGCGCGATCCTGGAGGTGCACGCCAAGGGCAAGCCGCTGGCGCAGAACGTCGACCTGGACGCGCTGGCCAAGCGCACCGTGGGCATGTCCGGTGCGGACCTGGCCAACGTGATCAACGAGGCGGCGCTGCTCACCGCGCGCCAGAACGGCCACGTGATCAACGATGTGGCGCTCGAGGAGTCGGTGGACCGCGTGATCGGCGGCCCGGCGCGCAAGAGCCGGATCATCTCCGAGAAGGAGAAGAAGATCACCGCCTACCACGAAGGCGGGCATGCGCTGGCCGCGTGGGCGATGCCGGACCTGGAGCCGGTGTACAAGCTGACCATCCTGCCGCGCGGGCGTACCGGCGGGCACGCGCTCGTCGTGCCCGAGGACGACAAGCAGCTGATGACGCGCTCGGAAATGATCGCCCGGCTGGTGTTCGCCCTGGGCGGGCGCACCGCCGAGGAGCTCGTCTTCCACGAGCCGACCACGGGTGCCTCCTCGGACATCGAGCAGGCCACCAAGATCGCCAAGGCGATGGTGACCGAGTACGGCATGAGTGCCCGTCTCGGCGCGGTCAAGTACGGCCAGGAGCAGGGTGACCCGTTCCTCGGGCGCTCCGCGGGCCGTCAGGCGGACTACTCGCTCGAGGTCGCGCACGAGATCGACGAAGAGGTCCGCAAGCTCATCGAGACCGCGCACACCGAGGCCTACGAGGTCCTCAACACCTACCGAGACGTGCTCGACGACCTGGTGATGGAGCTGCTGGAGAAGGAGACCCTCCAGCGCAAGGACCTGGAGCGGATCTTCGCCACGGTGGAGAAGCGCCCGCACATCACCGTGTTCAACGAGTTCGGGGAGCGCATCCCGTCGGACAAGCCGCCGATCAAGACGCCGGGCGAGCTGGCGATGGAGCGCGGTGAACCGTGGCCGCCGGAGGAGAAGAAGCCCGCACCGCGGGTACCGGCGCCGGTCGGCACCGCGCCGGGCGGGTCCGATCTGCCGGGCGGGCCGCCGTACGCGCAGCCCGAGCCCCCGTCGAACCCGTACGCTCCGCCTGCCGGTGGCGGATACCCGCCGCCCAACGGTGGTCGCCCGAACGGCACCGGCCAGTGGCCGCAGCCTTCGGGTGGCGCGGCGGGTGGCCCGCCGAACTACGGCGCGCCCCCCGGGTGGACCCCGGCCACGCAGCCGGGCGGCAACACCGGCTGGCGGCCGCCGACCGACGAGTGGCGGCAGAACCCGGGTGAGGGCCGGCGTCCCGAGCCCGACGAGCAGGACGGTCAACATCGACAGTGAGCTGACCCGCGAATCCGGGCCGGTGTTCGACCAGGCACGGGCCGAGAAGGCCGTGCGTGAGCTGTTGCTGGCGGTGGGTGAGGATCCGGATCGGGATGGCCTGCGGGACACCCCGGCCCGGGTCGCGCGGGCGTACCAGGAGATGTTCGCGGGGCTGTACGAAGATCCCGACAAGGTGCTCGACCGGACCTTCGACGAGTCGCACGAAGAACTGGTCCTGGTCACCGATATCCCGTTGTACTCGATGTGCGAGCACCATCTGGCCCCGTTCCACGGCGTCGCGCACGTCGGGTACATCCCGAACGCGCACGGGAAGGTGACCGGGCTGTCGAAGCTGGCCCGGCTGGTCGATCTGTACGCCAAACGCCCCCAGGTGCAGGAGCGGCTCACCTCGCAGGTGGCCGACGCGCTGAACCGGAGGCTCGAGCCGCGGGGCGTCATCGTGGTGATCGAGGCGGAGCACCTGTGCATGTCGATGCGCGGCATCCGCAAGGCCGGGGCACGGACCACCACCTCGGCGGTGCGGGGTGTGCTGCAGACGCAGGCTTCGACCCGCGCCGAGGCACTGGAGCTGATCAAGGGGCGACGGTGAACGCGCTGCCCGCTCCCGGGCGCTGCGTGGTGATGGGCGTCCTCAACGTCACTCCGGATTCCTTCTCCGACGGCGGCCGGTACCTCGATCGGGACTCCGCGCTGGCGCACGCACATGAAATGTGGGGGCGGGGCGCGGACGTGATCGATGTGGGTGGCGAGTCGACCCGGCCCGGCGCCGCCCGGGTGGATGCCGAGACCGAGATCGCCCGCGTGGTGCCGGTGGTGCGGGCGCTCGCGGCGGACGGCCTGTGCCTGTCGGTGGACACCACGAGGGCGGCGGTGGCCGAGGCCGCGCTGGACGCGGGGGCCTCGATCATCAACGACGTCTCGGGCGGGCTGGCCGATCCGGCCATGGCGAAGGTGGCGGCCGGGACCGGCGCCCCCTGGGTGCTGATGCACTGGCGTGGCCACAGCAAGGACATGAACGCGCTCGCCGTCTACACGAATGTGGTCACCGAGGTGCGCGACGAGCTTTCGGCGCGGGTGGATGCGGCTCTCGCCGCCGGGGTGGCTTCGGAAAACATCGTGCTCGACCCGGGGCTCGGTTTCGCCAAGCGCGCCGAGCACGACTGGGCACTTCTGCACGATCTGGACGTCTTCCTCGAAATGGGTTTCCCGGTTCTGGTGGGCGCTTCTCGAAAGCGTTTTCTCGGAAGGCTCCTCGCCGGGGAGAACGGCGAGCCGAGGCCGCCCGACGGGCGTGAGGACGCCACGGCCGCGATCTCCGCGCTGGCCGCGGCCGCTGGCGCCTGGGGTGTGCGGGTGCATTCGGTGGGCGCCTCGCTCGACGCGGTCGCGGTGGCCAGGGCCTGGCGGCGGGGCGATGTCTGACCGGATCACGCTGACCGGGCTGCGCGTATTCGGTCACCACGGCGTGTTCGAGCACGAGAAGCGCGATGGACAGGAATTCGTCGTCGACATCACCGTGTGGCTCGATCTCTCCCCGGCCGCCACGACCGACGAGTTGAAGCACACGCTGCACTACGGCGAACTCGCGGAAATGGCGGCGGGCATCGTCGGCGGCGAGCCCTACGACCTGATCGAGAGCGTGGCCGGGAAGATCGCCGACGAGGTGGTCCGCGACGAGCGGGTGCACGCCGTCGAGGTCACCGTGCACAAGCCCGCCGCGCCGATCCCGCTCACCTTCGATGATGTGGCGGTGACCGTGCGACGGGACCGATGAGCCGCGCTGTCCTTTCCCTCGGCTCGAACCTGGGCGACCGGCTCGGGTTCCTGCGTTCGGTGATGACCGGCCTCGGTCCGGCCGTGCGTGCCGTGTCGACGGTCTACGAGACGAAACCGTGGGGGGTCGAGGACCAGCCGGACTTCCTCAACGCGGTGTGCGTGGTGGACGATCCGGCACGCGACCACTGGGCGTGGCTGCGCGCCGGGCAGGCGCTGGAGCGGGCGGCGGGGCGGGTGCGCGACCTGCGCTGGGGGCCGCGCACCCTCGATGTGGACGTGGTGACCGTGGACGGGGTCACCTCGGACGATCCGGAACTGCTGCTGCCGCATCCCGGCACGCCCGGACGCGCCAGCGTGCTCGTCCCATGGCTCGAAATCGAACCGGACGCCGTCCTGCCCGGCCACGGCCCCGTCCGCGACCTGCTCGCCGCGTTGCCCGAGGCCGATCGGGCCGGGGTGCATCCCCGGCCCGACCTGTCCCTCCGGCCGGACTCCTAGCCGCGCAGCGCGGCGATGATCCACTCTGTGCCCGCGTGCTGGCTGGGGAACGGGGTCCAGCCGTTCATGATCGCGAGCAGCTGCCAGTAGCGTTCGGCGCGTGCGTCGTTGCCCGCGGCGCACCGATCCGCCAGTTCCCGGCGGAAGGCCGGATCGTCCGGGTTCTGCCCGTCGCGGGCGAAGGCGCCGGCGATCTCACCGGCCAGTGCCCGGCCCTCGGATGAAGTGGGCGCCAGGCCCGCCTTCAGGTGCTCCTCGGCCCGGGCGTTCCACTGGAACCAGTTCGACCGGTACTCGTGCAGGGGACGTATTTCCTCTCCCGCGGCGAGGGCGGCGGCGTGCTGCTCGCTCATCGCCCGGATCGCCTGCCGGAATCCGGGGTCCTGGATGAGTTCGGCGAACTCCGCCCAGGCCTCGACCTGCTCGGGGCTCGGATCGTCCGGTAGCGCCGGTTTCGCCGATCGCATACCCGCGAAGAACTCCGAGTCGACGGTGAGCCCGTCGACCATCTCCGCCCAGAACTCGTCCAGCAGCCGCACGCGTTCCTCGTCGGACATCGAAGCCAGTTTGTTCATCAATTTCACTTCCTCCAGCTCGGACTCTCGTTTCACGACCGCGCGCAGCACCGCCCGTCGCAGGCGGAGACGGCGGATCTGCTCGTCGAGCGCGGCAAGGTGCCGCGCCGCCAGCCGGGGCACGGTGACTTCTTCGGCCAGCACCTGTGCGATCTCGGCCAGGCCGAGGCCGAGCTCGCGGAGCGTCTTGATCAGCTCGAGCCGGGCCAGTGACCGGGTGTCGTAGAGGCGGTAGCCGGAGTACGTGCGGTCGGTCGGTGGGAGCAGTCCCTCATCGGAATAGAACCTGATCGTCTTGACCGGGACACCGGTGCGGCGAGCCAGCTCGCCGATGGTGAACGTCCTGCTCACACCGCCCATGCTGGAGTCTCCATCCACTGGAGGGTCAAGCCTCGCACGGTACCGTGGCGGTATGCATTTCACTCGGCCCCGCGAACTGCTGGTCGCCGGGCTGATCGGTCTCGTGCCGGCCTACGTCGCGTTCAAGTTCTTCTACGGGTCGCTGCCGACGCTGCCGAGGTTCGCCGGGGCGACGCTGCTCGTGCTCGCCGTGATCGAAGCCGTGCTGGCGTTCGCCATCCGCGGTCGCATCCGGACCGGACGGCTGCTCGGCGCGATCGCGGTGGCCAGGGCGGTGGCGCTGGCGAAAGCGTCTTCGCTTCTCGGTGCGCTCATGCTCGGGGGGTGGCTCGGCGTGCTTGCGGCACTGGTCCCGCGGGCCGCTCTGGTGACCGCGGCCGCGGGCGACGTGCGGGCCGCGATCATCGGCGGGGCCAGTGCGGCGGCACTGATCGCGGGGGCGTTGTGGCTCGAACACTGCTGCCGGACACCGGACAACAGTGACCGGGACCCCGATCAGCACCGGACCGGTTAACGATCAGAAGCGACCGCTCGAAGTACTAAGTAGGTCTCGGACGGATAACTAGCGGGTACGGTGTTGGGCATGACTGGCGTAGGTGACGACTCTCGTGGCCGCCTTGCGGGCAGACCCTGGTTCCTCGTCGGCCTGGTTCTCGCCCTGGGGGCGACCGTTGCGCTCGTTCTCGCCGACGACATCCGGTACCTGAGGCTCGGCATCGTCGCCGCGTTGTGGGCCGCACTGGTCGGCGCCTTCCTCGCGGTGAAGTACCGCAAACACGTGTCCAGCACGGAGGAAGCGGTCGCGCAGGCGCAGGAGGTCTACGAGCTGGAGCTGGAGCGGGAGATCGCCGCCCGGCGGGAGTTCGAACTCGAGATCGAGGCCGAGTCGCGCAGCCGTGCCGAGAACCAGTCACGAGCCGAGCTCGACGCCTTGCGCGCCGAGGTGATGGCGCTGCGGGACAATCTCCAATCCCTCTTCGGCGGTGAAGTGCTGCTCGAGCGAGTGGCGCTGACCGCGCAAGCGACCCGCATGCGGTCGCTGGGTGAGGACAAGCGGCTCGTCGAATCCAGCAGCGGTCGGGCGCAGATCACCGCGGTCCCCGCCAGGGAGGTCGCCGCCGCCGATCGTCCGACCGAACTGATCGAGCGCGTCCGGGAGAAGCAGCCGGCCCGCGCCTCGCGCCCGGCCGCGCCGGAACCCCGGCGGCCCGAACGCTCCCTCGACCTGCCGCCTCGCCGCATGGTGAAGAACGAATCCACTCGCGTGGTCCGGACCAGTGTCGCCGCGAGCGTGGCGAAGGCCGCCGCGGAGGCGCGCGCCGAGCAGACCGGCCAGCGGAAACCGGTTTCGCCGCCGCCCGGCAAGCCGCGCCGGCCCGAACCGGCCGACTCGCTCCGCCCCGCGTTCGGCCCGCCGGAGCGGCCTCGCCAGCCCGAACCGCCCAAGCCCGGCCCGGCGGAACAGCCGACCCAGTTGTCGAAGGCCCTCGACCCCGAGTGGACCGACGGCTGGCAGGGCAAGGGCATCGAGCGGACTGCCGCCGGGCTACCGGCCGTCACGAAGGACGCGGGAAACGTCCTCCCGCAGGCGCCGGAACCGGCTCCGGTGGTGAAGGCGCCGCAACGCACGCCGGAAGCCCCGAAGCCGTCCGGGGGTTCGCAGGCCCTGCCGCTGCCGGAGCCGCCCAAGGCGCCGCAGCCGGCTGCGGTCGACGAGGAGGCCGCGGTCAGCAACCCGACGCTGCCCGAGGAGGTCCGGCGCCGGGCACAGGAGGGCCGCCGTGGTGGCCGCCGTCGCCGTGCCGCCGAGGACGCCGAGGCACTCGTGACCGAGACGCCGCTCGCGCCCGCCGCCCCGGCCGATCATTCGGCCGGTGGCCGACGGCACCGCGCGGACGGGGAACAGCCGTCATGGCAGGCGCCGGGGGGCCACGCCGCGGGGAGTCACGCCAAGCCGGAAGCCGTCGAGGAGCCGGTGGCCGAGGAACCGGATGCCGGTTCGCACTCCGCGGGGCGGTCGGTCAGCGACCTGCTGGCCGCTCATGGCGCGAAGACCGACGCGATCCCGCGCCGGCGCCGTCGCGCCGTCGACTGAGCGCGCAATACCAGGCCCGCCTGACGCTGGCGTCGGCGGTGCCGCTGGGACCGCCGGTGCGTCACCGTAGAGTTCCCCGCTGTGACGGCACCCCGCAGGATCACCGTGCTGCTGCCCGTGTTCGGCCTCATCGTGGTCGCCGTGTGCGGCCTGACCCTGCTGGCGCTGGCCACCGTCCGGGTCGGCCTGCTCGCGGTCGCGATCGGAACGGCTGCCGCGCTGATCCCCGTCATCGTGGTCGTCGCGGCCTTCCTGTGGGTGGATCGCTGGGAACCGGAACCGGCCAAACTGCTCCTGCTCGCGTTCGCCTGGGGCGCGTGCATCGCAACGGTCACCGCGCTGCTGATCAACAACACCGCCGAGACGGTCGGTGATCTCCTGCTGGGCAACGGCAAGGGCAGCAAGGTCAGCGCGCTGATCTCGGCGCCGCTGGTGGAGGAGGCGGCGAAGGGGCTGTTCGTGCTGGCGGTGCTGTGGCGCCGGTCCGAGGAGTTCGACGGGATCATCGACGGGATCGTCTACGCCGGGTTCACCGCCGCGGGTTTCGCGTTCACCGAGAACATCTACTACTTCGGCCGGGCCTTCGCCGAGTACGGGTTCGGCAACGGGACCAGCGCCGGGGTGATCGCCGCGTTCGTGCTGCGGGGCGTGCTCTCCCCGTTCACCCATCCGCTTTTCGCCGCACTGACCGGGATCGGTATCGGGGTCGCCGCCGGGGCGGCCGGCCGCGCCATCCGGATCCTGGCGCCACTGGGCGGTTATCTGGCCGCGGTCTGCCTGCATGCGCTGTGGAACGGCGCCGCCACCCTTGGCGGTGCGAAGACCTTCCTGAACGTGTACTTCCTGATCATGGTGCCGATGTTCATCGCGGTGCTGCTGCTGGTGATGTTCCAGCGCCGCCGGGAGCAGCGGATCATCGAGTCCGCGCTGCCGAAGATGGTGCGGCGGCAGTGGATCGCGGCCTCGGAGGTCGAACTGCTGTCGAGCCTCACCGGCCGCCGGACGTGGCGGCGGCAGGCGCGCAAGGAGTCCGGAAGGCGCGCGGCCAGGGCCGTGGCGGCCTACCAGGCCAGCGTGACCCAGCTCGCATTCCTCACCAGGGACCGGGCGCGGGCCGTAGCGGCCCGGGAGCGGGAACTGCTCGCCCTGCTGCACACTTCTCGCGCCGAAGCGGTCCGGCTGGCCGGGGGAGACGGCAGGGCCGAGTGACCCGGGCCGGGTGAAGCTGGTCACCTAGCCCGGCGCTTAACCGCAGGTCCGGGCTACTCTCGCGCCGTCGTCCGGTACCCGCGAGGAAGAGTGGGACTGGAACGAGTTGAGGAGCTTTGCCATGAGCGTCCATCGGGGCACGCCATGAACCGGCCGGCCAGGCTCGCCGTCGGTGTGGTGTCCGCAGGCCGGGTGGGCAGCGTGCTCGGTGCTGCGCTGGCCCGTGCCGGGCACACCGTTGTCGCCGCGTCCGGGATTTCCGCCGATTCCCACCGCAGAGCCGAACGCCTGCTGCCCGGGGTGCCGTTGCTGCCCCCGGACGAGACCGTCGCGGCGGCCGATCTGGTGCTGCTCGCGGTGCCCGACGACGTCCTCGCCGGTCTGGTGACGGGGCTCGCCGCGACCGGTGCCTGGCGAGCGGGACAGATCGTCATCCACACCTCCGGTGCGCACGGGGTTTCGGTGCTGCGCCCGGCCGCGGAGGCCGGTGCGCTTCCGCTGGCACTGCATCCCGTGATGACCTTCACCGGCCGGGAAGAGGACCTCCAGCGGATGGCGGCCTGTACCGTGGGAGTGACCGCCGAACCGGGCAACGAGGCGGCCTGGAACGTCGGCGAGGCGCTGACCGTGGAGATGGGCGCCGAGCCGGTGCGGGTGCCGGAGGCGGCCCGCCCGCTCTACCACGCCGCGCTGGCCCACGGGGCCAACCACCTGGTCACCCTGGTCGCCGACTGCGTGGACCTGCTTGCCGGGGCCGGTATCGCCGACCCCGAGCGCATGCTCGGCCCGCTGTTGTCGGCCGCGCTGGACAACGTCCTGCGGCACGGCGACCGCGCCCTCACCGGGCCGGTGGCCCGGGGCGACACCGGCACCGTCCGCAAGCATCTGGACGTGCTGGCGGACCAGGCGCCGAACGCCACCGACTGCTATACCGTGCTCGCCCGGCGGACCGCCGCGCGCGCCTCGGCGGCCGGCCTGCTGGGCCGGGACGGCGCCGCCGAAATCACCGAACTCCTCGAAGGACCGGAAGACTCGTGACCACCTCACCGAAATTCACGCGCGGCCAGCTCAACACCTTCCAGACCCCGGACGAGGTCAGCCGGGTGACGGCGGCACTGCGCGCCGTCGGCCGGAAGGTCGCGCTGGTGCCCACCATGGGGGCCCTGCACGCCGGGCACCGCGAGTTGCTGCGCCGCGCCAAGCGGCTGCCGGGCACGGTGGTGGGTGCCTCGATCTTCGTCAATCCCCTCCAGTTCGGGGCCGGGGAGGATTTCGAGGCCTATCCGCGTCCGCTGGAGCGGGATCTCGAGGTGCTCTCGGAAATCGGTGCCGAACTGGCGTTCGTGCCGAAGGCGGCCGACCTCTACCCGGACGGGCACGCGGTGACGGTGCAGCCCGGGCCGCTCGGGGACGAGTTGGAGGGCGCGGCGCGGCCGGGGCATTTCGCCGGGGTGCTCACCGTGGTGGCGAAGCTGTTCAACATCGTGCGCCCGGACTACGCGTTCTTCGGGGAGAAGGACTACCAGCAGCTGGTGCTGATCCGGCGGATGGTGGCCGATCTGAACCTTCCGGTGAAGGTGATCGGCGTGCCGACGGTGCGTGAGCAGGACGGCCTCGCCCTGTCCTCGCGCAACGTCTACCTGTCGGAGAAGGAGCGGGCAGACGCGGTGGCGTTGTCCGCCGCACTGACCGCGGGAGCGCATTTCGGCAGCAAGGGGGCCGAGGCGGTGCTGTCGGCGGCACGGGAGACGCTCGCGGCGAAGCCGGGGGTCGTCGTGGATTATCTGGAACTGCGGGGAACCGATCTTGGTCCGGCGCCCGTCGATGGGGAGGCACGGCTGTTGGTCGCGGCCCGGGTGGGCAAGACCCGGCTGATCGACAACGTGGGTGTCCTGCTCGGCGCGGCAGGCGAATGACGCGGCGTTGCCGCGCGCTTTCACCAGAGAGGGAGAGTCATGTACCGCACCATGCTGAAATCGAAGATCCACCGCGCGACCGTCACCCAGGCGAATCTGCACTATGTGGGCTCGGTCACCATCGACGAGGCGCTGATGGAGGCAGCCGACCTGTTGCCGGGCGAGCAGGTGTCCATTGTGGACGTCACGAACGGGGCGCGGCTGGAGACCTATGTGATCGCAGGTCCGCGCGACAGCGGGGTGATCGGCATCAACGGCGCCGCGGCGCACCTGGTGCATCCCGGCGATCTGGTCATCCTGATCTCCTATGCCCAGATGGACCAGGCCGAGGCGGTGAGCTTCCAGCCGCGGATCGTGTTCGTCAACGCGGACAACCAGATCGCCCATGCCGGTACCGATGCGGCGCACGCGCCCGAGGGGTCGGGCCTGGTCAGCGGGGCCACCGCGGCCGCCCAGCCGTTCGAAACCTCCTTTCCGGGAGCTGAAACGGTCGACGCGGCCCGGCTCGACGCGCTGCTGCACGCGGAGAACTAGTTGCTGCTCGCCATCGACGTCGGCAACACGAACATCGTGCTCGGGCTCTACCAGGGGCCCGAGCTGGTCGGCGACTGGCGGATGCGCACCGATGCGCAGATGACCGCCGACGAGCTGGCACTGACCATGCGCGGACTGCTCGGCGTCCACGCGGACGAGATCACCGGGATCAGCGCGCTGTCCACGGTGCCCGCCGTGCTCCGGGAACTGCGCGTGATGTTGTCGCGCTACTACGCGCGGGTGCCGAAGGTCGTGGTGGAGCCCGGCCTGCGCACCGGGGTGCCCCTGCTGGTGGACAACCCGCGCGAGGTCGGGGCGGACCGGCTGGTGAACACCCTTGCCGCACACCACCTGCACAGCAACGCCTGCGTGGTGGTCGATTTCGGCACTTCCACCAACGTGGAGGCGATTTCGGCGCGCGGCGAGTTCCTCGGCGGGGCGTTCGCGCCCGGAATCGACATTTCGGTCGACGCGCTGGCCTCGCGTGCGGCCGCGCTGCGCAAGGTGGAGCTGGTCCGGCCGCGATCGGTGATCGGAAAGAACACCGTGGAATGCCTGCAGTCCGGGATTCTCTACGGTTTCGCCGGGCAGGTCGACGGCCTGGTCCGGCGCTTCGTGAAGGAACTGTCGAAACTTCCGGACAGCGGAGAGGTCGCCGTGCTCGCCACGGGCGGGCTCGCGCCCCTGGTGCTCGGGGAGTCGGAGACCATCACCGAGCACATCCCCGATCTGACGCTGCTGGGCCTGCGCCTGGCGTTCGAACGTCAACTGCGGTGACGGGCCAAAACGTCGTTCACGAAGTGGGCCCCATCACGTCGCCAAACACATTTAGCGTGCTCATCGCCATTTCGTCCGTGCGCTCGAACCACGGCGGCCCGGCGAAGGCCACGAAAGGTAATCCGGTTGGCCTAGCGAAGCGGTGGGTTCGTACTCTATGGGCATGACCGATCCCGCCGCTGCCGAGCGCCCCATGCCCGATGACGACCTGCCGGAACAGATGCGGGTTCGCCGGGCCAAGCGCGACCGGCTCATCGCGGAGGGCACCGAGCCGTATCCCGTCGAGGTTCCGCGCACCCACACCCTCGCCGAGATCCGGGCCAAGTATTCGGATCTTCCCGCCGACAGCCAGACCGGCGCGATCGTCGGCGTCACCGGCCGTGTGCTGTTCCTGCGCAACACGGGCAAACTCTGTTTCGCCACGCTCCGGGAGGGCGACGGCACCGAACTGCAGGCGATGGTGAGCCTGGCCGGCGTCGGCGCGGAGTCGCTCGCGGCCTGGAAATCCGATGTCGACCTGGGTGACCACGTTTTCGTCCACGGCGAGGTCATCACCTCGAAGCGGGGCGAGCTTTCGGTGATGGCCGATGGCTGGCAGATCACGTCGAAGTCGCTGCGCCCGCTGCCGGTCGCGCACAAGGAGCTCGCCGAGGAAACGCGGATCCGGCAGCGCTACGTCGACCTGATCCTGCGGTCGAAGGCCCGCGACGTGGTCCGCACGCGCGCCGCCGTGATGCGGTCCCTGCGCAATTCGTTCGAACGGCGCGGGTTCCTCGAGGTGGAAACCCCGATGTTGCAGACCCTGCACGGGGGTGCGGCCGCCCGGCCGTTCGTCACCCACTCCAATGCCTTCGATATGGACCTGTATCTCCGTATCGCGCCCGAGTTGTACCTCAAGCGCTGCGTGGTCGGCGGTATCGAGAAGGTCTTCGAGATCAACCGGAACTTCCGGAACGAGGGCAGCGACTCTTCGCATTCGCCCGAATTCGCCATGTTGGAGTTCTACGAGGCCTACGCCACCTACGACAGCAACGCGGTGATGACGCGCCAGCTGGTCCAGGAGGCGGCCGAGTCGGCCTTCGGGAGCCTGGAGGTCACGCTGGCGGACGGCACGCCTTATGACCTTTCGGGTGAATGGACCTCCCTGACCATGTACGGCTCCCTCTCGGAGGCGCTCGGCGAAGAGGTCACCCCAGAGACCACGGTGGCTCAGCTCAGGGCTTTCGCCGAGGCCCACGGTATGGAGGTGGACCCGAAACTCGGGCACGGCAAGCTCGTCGAGGAACTGTGGGAACACCTGGTGGGCGACCACCTGGACGCGCCCACCTTCGTGCGCGATTTCCCGCTGGAGACCTCACCGCTGACCCGGCAGCACCGCAGCAGGTCCGGGATCGCGGAGAAGTGGGACCTCTACGTCCGCGGTTTCGAGCTGGCCACCGGTTACTCGGAGCTGGTCGATCCGGTCATCGAGCGGGAAAGGCTCTCCGCGCAGTCCCGTTTGGCGGCGGCCGGAGATAGCGAAGCCATGCAGCTGGATGAGGATTTCCTGAGAGCCTTGGAGTACGGAATGCCGCCCTCGGGCGGCGTGGGAATGGGTATCGACCGGCTGCTGATGGCGCTGACCGGCCTCGGTATCCGGGAGACGATCCTGTTCCCGCTCGTGCGGCCGGAATAGCCGCCCGGGCGAACGCGATCGGCTATCCAAAGGTGATTTGCACTGTGGCCCGATTCCGGGTATTAATGTCTTAGTCAATGGCTTCGGACCGGGGCGTTCGGCCTCTGGACATTCTGGTGAGCTCAAAGCAGGAGGAAACTGATGGCACAGAAGGTGCTGGTCTCCCTGGTGGACGACCTCGACGGTTCGGAGGCGGACGAGACCGTCGAGTTCGGATTGGACGGGATCAACTACTCGATCGACCTCTCCGCGGAAAATGCGGAAGAGCTGCGTGACGCGCTGGCCCAGTACGTCGAGCACGCCCGCCGTTCGGGTGGCCGCAAGCGCGTGGGCCGCCCGTCGGCGAAGCCCGCCGCCAGCTCGGCGTCGGTCGACCGCGAGCAGAACCAGGCTATTCGTGCCTGGGCGCGCAAGAACGGTTTCCAGGTTTCCGACCGTGGACGTATCCCGTCGGAGGTCGTCGAGGCCTACCACAAGAAGAACTGAAGCGCGTCGGTAAACGCTTGGTCGGCAGGGCCGTCGGGATTGCTTCCCGGCGGCCCTGCTCGCGTCGCCATTCTTGAACAAGGTTCTAGCCGTCGATACCGAGTCGGCGTCCGTACACCGATCGTGGCCGGAAAACCACGAAGCGGCGCCGTGGATCGGGATAAGTGAGGGTGACGGCGGCCGGGCGGGTGAAATCGCCGGAGGCCGAAGGGACGCGGCGCACCGGGTGCCGCGATAGCGGTGCCCCATTCGGGGGCAATTCCTACTCGTGCGTGAAACAACGGCGGGCCGCGGTCACCGTGGTCATCGCGGTACCCGTCACTCCTTCGCCCGGAGCCGCGGGCATCCCCCGCATTCCGGCCGCCCGGGAAGCAGGTAGGAGAAGCAGCAGCTTTCCCGGCTGCGCCGCCAACCGCCTTCGGGTGCGGGGCGAAGGGTGGACGCCGACGTGAACGGCGGGTGCCGGGTGCCGAGGACGAGCGCCGCGTCCGCCACCCCGCCGTGTTCGTCGCCGCACTCCAGCCCTGCCCACCACAGCGCCGTGTCCAGTGCGTCGGTCGCCGCGGCCCACAACGTTCGCCGTCCCAGTCGCGTCACCGTGGTGTAGGCCGCGACGAACCGGGTGGCGTGGGCCGCGTAGCCGGCCCGCAGGACGGCGGCGAGCGCACGCTCGTCCGGCACGACGGTGGCCTCCGGCAGGGCCGCTCCCGGGTCCGAGGGCAGGCAGTGGAAATCGGCCCCGAGGAGGGCGATGCCGTCCGGATCGGGGCGTTGGCCGCCGAGCCGGAACGCGAGGTCGGCGGGCCGCAGGGAGGGCACGCGCCGCTCGTGGTGCAGCAGGAGCGCTGCCGCGTAGGCCGGTACCCGCAGATACCAGGTCATCACGTACCCGGCGGCGGTCCGGCCGGGTCCCTGCCCGTACTCGTGGTGCAGCCACTCCGCGAGCCGCTTGTGCCAGGGGCCGAAGCGGGCCGGATCGGCCAGCAGGGCGTCGCAGAGCAGCCATTCGCCGGTTCCGGACAGGTCCGTGTGGAGTTCCACGCGCTGCTGGCGGGCCGAGACGCGGGCCACCGAAGCGGCCAGGTCCGTCGGCGAGGCCGTGTCGATGGCGTCCTCCCGGCACTGTTAGGTGTGCCTTACCTTACTAGGTTTCCCGGCGGCGCTCAGCGGGGCGCCAAGGTCGTGTTCGCGGTGAGCGGACAAAGGTCGTCCGGGGAATCCGGAAGGCGGGGAGTGCGTTGTCCCCAACGTCAGTTACCAGCGAAGACGTCGGGCCGAAGGATGGTCGGCGCACTGACTTCTGTGAGCTAATCCGCCCTGGTGGTCCTCCGGTGGGACCGGTTGGCTACTACAGTGGACCTACGGTGCTGGATCCATCGACCTCGTGATGGAGAATCACCGCCGGCGCAGCAGTCGAGGGAGTGGGAATGTTCGAGAGGTTCACCGACCGCGCGAGGCGGGTGGTCGTTCTGGCTCAGGAAGAAGCCAGGATGCTCAACCACAACTACATCGGCACCGAGCACATCCTCCTGGGCTTGATCCACGAGGGTGAGGGTGTCGCCGCCAAGGCGCTCGAATCGTTGGGCATCGCGCTGGAGGGCGTCCGCCAGCAGGTCGAGGAGATCATCGGCCAGGGCCAGCAGGCTCCGAGCGGGCACATCCCCTTCACTCCGCGGGCCAAGAAGGTGCTTGAGCTGTCCTTGCGCGAGGCGCTGCAGCTCGGCCACAACTACATCGGCACCGAGCACATCCTCCTCGGCCTCATCCGTGAGGGCGAGGGCGTGGCCGCTCAGGTGCTCGTCAAGCTCGGCGCGGACCTCAACCGCGTGCGCCAGCAGGTGCTGCAACTGCTGTCCGGCTACCAGGGCGGCAAGGAAACCGCCGAAGCCGGTGGCCGCAGCGAGGGCACTCCGTCCTCGTCGCTGGTGCTCGACCAGTTCGGCCGCAACCTCACCGCCTCCGCCCGTGAGGGCAAGCTCGACCCGGTCATCGGGCGCAGCAAGGAGATCGAGCGGGTCATGCAGGTGCTTTCGCGCCGCACCAAGAACAACCCCGTGCTGATCGGCGAGCCCGGCGTGGGCAAGACCGCCGTGGTCGAGGGCCTGGCCCAGAACATCGTCAAGGGCGAGGTCCCCGAGACGCTGAAGGACAAGCAGCTCTACACGCTGGACCTCGGCTCCCTGGTCGCGGGCTCCCGCTACCGCGGTGACTTCGAAGAGCGGCTGAAGAAGGTCCTCAAGGAGATCAAGACCCGCGGCGACATCATCCTGTTCATCGACGAGCTGCACACGCTGGTCGGGGCCGGTGCCGCCGAGGGCGCGATCGACGCGGCCTCCATCCTCAAGCCGATGCTGGCCCGCGGCGAGCTGCAGACCATCGGTGCCACCACGCTCGAGGAATACCGCAAGTACATCGAGAAGGACGCCGCACTGGAACGCCGCTTCCAGCCGATCCAGGTGGGCGAGCCCTCGCTCGAGCACACCATCGAGATCCTCAAGGGTCTGCGCGACCGGTACGAGGCGCACCACCGGGTGTCGATCACCGACTCCGCGCTGGTCGCCGCCGCCACCCTGGCCGACCGCTACATCAACGACCGGTTCCTGCCGGACAAGGCGATCGACCTGATCGACGAGGCGGGCGCGCGGATGCGGATCCGCCGGATGACCGCTCCGCCGGACCTGCGCGAGTTCGACGAGAAGATCGCCGCGGTGCGGCGCGACAAGGAGTCCGCGATCGACGCGCAGGACTTCGAGCGGGCCGCGCGGCTGCGTGACGAGGAGAAGACCCTGCTGGGCCAGAAGTCCGAGCGGGAGAAGCAGTGGAAGGACGGTGACCTGGACGTCGTCGCGGAGGTGGACGACGAGCAGATCGCCGAGGTCCTGGCCAACTGGACCGGCATCCCGGTGTTCAAGCTCACCGAGGAGGAGACCACGCGTCTGCTCCGCATGGAGGACGAGCTGCACAAGCGGATCATCGGCCAGGAGGACGCCGTCAAGGCGGTCTCGCAGGCCATCCGCCGCACCCGTGCCGGCCTGAAGGACCCGAAGCGCCCGTCCGGTTCGTTCATCTTCGCCGGCCCGTCCGGTGTGGGTAAGACCGAGCTGTCCAAGGCGCTGGCGAACTTCCTGTTCGGCGAGGACGACGCGCTCATCCAGATCGACATGGGCGAGTTCCACGACCGCTACACCGCCTCGCGGCTGTTCGGTGCCCCTCCCGGGTACGTCGGTTACGAGGAGGGCGGCCAGCTCACCGAGAAGGTGCGCCGCAAGCCGTTCTCGGTGGTGCTCTTCGACGAGATCGAGAAGGCGCACCAGGAGATCTACAACACCCTGCTGCAGGTGCTGGAGGACGGTCGCCTCACCGACGGTCAGGGCCGCACGGTCGACTTCAAGAACACGGTGCTGATCTTCACCTCGAACCTGGGCACCCAGGACATCTCCAAGTCCGTGAGCCTGGGCTTCTCTTCGGGTGGTGACGAGCGTTCGCGCTACGACCAGATGAAGCAGAAGGTCCACGAGGAGATGAAGAAGCACTTCCGGCCCGAGTTCCTCAACCGGATCGACGACATCATCGTGTTCCACCAGCTCACCCAGGAGCAGATCATCCAGATGGTGGACCTGATGATCACTCGGGTGGAGAACCAGCTGAAGGCCAAGGACATGGCCATCGAGCTGACCGACAAGGCGAAGGCGCTGCTGGCCAAGCGCGGCTTCGACCCGGTGCTCGGTGCCCGTCCGCTGCGCCGGACCATCCAGCGGGAGATCGAGGACCAGCTGTCCGAGAAGATCCTGTTCGGCGAGGTGCAGCCGGGTCAGATCATCATCGTGGATGTCGAGGGCTGGAGCGGCAACCCCGAGGACAAGGACGACAAGGCGCACTTCACCTTCCGCGGCGAGCCGAAGCCGCTGTCGGTGCCGGACGCCCCGCCCGTGTCGATCGGTGCCCGCCAGGAGCCCGGCGAAGCGGACGCGGACTGATTCCGCGCCGCGTGTAGCGCATGGCCGAACGCCCCCAGGAGCCTCCCGCTCCTGGGGGCGTTCGCATGCGCATGCCGCCATGGGTGTGGGGCCGTGGCGCGGTGTGGGACTCTGGGCGCTCTGGAGGGGAGTCGGATGAATGTCCTGGGGATCGATTTCGGTACGTCGAGCACCGTGGCGGTGCTGTCCGCGTTCGGGCGGGGGCCGCGCGCGATCGAGGTCGACGGATCGGTGACCATGTCGTCGGCGGTGTTCGCCAACGAGGACGGCATGCTGGTGGTCGGGCAGGACGCGGAGCGCCGCGCCCGGCTCGATCCCGCACGGTTCGAGCCGAACCCGAAGCGGCGGATCGACGAGGGCACCCTGCTGCTGGGCGACGCCGTGATCGAGGTGACCGACGCGCTGGCCGCGGTGCTGCGGCGGATCGGGGAGGAGGCCGAGCGGCAGCTGTCCGGCCGACCGGACCAGGTGCGCATCTCGCATCCCGCGCGTTGGGGCAGCACCCGCCAGGGGGTGCTCCGGCAGGCCGCCATCAAGGCGGGGTTCGGGCCTTCGCCGATCCTGATCCCGGAGCCGGTGGCGGCGGCCGCGCACTACGCGTCGATCAGCTCGCAGGCGCTCGCGCCGGGCAACGCGCTCGCGGTCTACGACCTGGGGGCGGGCACCTTCGACTGTGCGGTGGTCGAGGTGACGCAGCGCGGGTTCACGGTGCTCGCCGACAACGGCCTGCCGGACCTGGGCAGCCTCGATATCGACCAGGCCCTGCTGGTGCACATCGGCAGGCAGATCTCCCACGCCGATCCGCGGCAGTGGCAGCGGCTGCTGCGTCCGGAGACGCTGGCGGATCGCCGGATGCGCCGGGGGCTGCTGCAGGACGTCCGGGACGCCAAGGAGACCCTGTCCCGGCACCCGCACACCGAGATCCCGATGCCGGAGCCGTTCGATGACGTGCTCGTGACCCGCCTCGAACTCGAGGCGCTCGTGCGGCCGAACCTGTTGCGCAGCGCGGAACTGCTGGCCGCCACCATCCGGGACGCCGGGCTCGCGCCGCAGCGGCTGACCGGCATCTACCTGGTGGGCGGGCCGAGCCGGATGCCGCTGCTGGCGAGTCTGCTCTCCGACCAGCTCGGCGTGCTGCCCACCACCCAGGACCAGCCGGAAACGGCGGTGGCCTTCGGGCTGCACCACGTTCCGGTGGAGTTGCCGCGGTCCGGCCCGGTGGTGGTTCCCCAGGCGGCCCAGGCGATCCCGTCGGCACCGCCGATGCCTGTCGATCCGTCGGCCCGTACGGTGCCCGCGATGCCGCCGGTGACCCCGCGCGTCCCGCCGTCGTGGCCGCCCGCTCTCCAGCCCGTGCCACCGGCACCGGTCGCGAAGACCGGGAAGAGCATGAAGAAACCGCTGCTTGCCGGAGCGGCGGTGCTCGTCCTCGTCGTCGGGCTGGTGACCATCCTCATCCTGGCCAACCGCGGCGGTGACACCCCTGCGGCCGCCGGAGCGAGGGAGACCGCGACGCCGAGCGGGGACGCGAAGGCCACCGCGTCCTCCGACCTGGCGCGGACCGACGGTGGCGGTTCCTGCGGCCCGAAGGACAAGCAGGGCTTCACGACCTGCCTGCGGCGGCTGGCCGGGGGACTTCCGCAGCGCATGCCCTGCACCGCCGGCCTCGGCGGTCTCGGCGCCGACGACCTGGGGGCCGCCGTGGTGGTGAGCTGTGTGCTGCCCGCCGAAGGCCAGATCGCGACGAAGAAGGTCGCGTACTACCAGGACATCCCCTACTCGACGATGCGGTCCGCGCTCAGCAGCGAGCTGGGCAGCCCCGGTCAGGTGCTGGAGGGCACCTGGTCGGGCAACGGGCTGTCGGGCAAGTACGCGGCCGGAGTGGGCAGCCTGGGCGGCTTCGTCGTCTTCGGCACGGACGACCCGAAACTCTGCGGAATGCTGATTTCGGTGAACCTCGATTCGGAGGTACAGCAGAAGTCCGCGGAGCTGGTCGACTTCTTCAAGAAGAACATCAAACCGGGGAACTGAAACCGGTTCTGGAAGGTTGGGCGGGTGCGGGTACTGCTTCTCGGTCCGGTGGAGGCCGTGGCGGGCGACGGTGCGGCCCTCGGCATTCCCGGCACCCGTCTTCGCATGCTCCTGGCCCGGCTGGCCCTGGAGGCCGGGCGCCCGGTGTCCGTCGACGCACTGGTGGACGGACTGTGGGGGACGGAACCGCCCACGGACGCGGTCAACGCGCTGCAGTCGCTGGTTTCCCGGCTGCGCAAGGTCGTCGGTGTGAACCGGCTGGTCTCGACCGCGGGCGGATATCTGCTGCACGCCGATGAAGTCGACGCGACGAGCTTCGAGGAACTCGCCGCGGAGGGCAGGCGCGCGCTGACGGCGGGCCGTCCCGCCGAAGCTCTCGCCTGCTTGACGGAGGCCCTGGGCCGGTGGCGTGGCGACGCCCTGTCCGGCGTGCTCGACGCGCCGTTCGCCTCGGCATCGGCCGCCCGCCTGGCCGAACTGCGGGTGACAGCGTTGGAGGACCGGTGCGCGGCCGGGATCGCGCTCGGGCGGCACGCTGAGGTTCTCGCCGATCTCGAAGACCTGAGTGCGGCCCATCCCCTCCGGGAGCACCTGGCGGTCCTGCGGATGCGCGCGCTTTCCGCCTCGGGACGGCAGGCCGAGGCGCTCGCCGTCTTCGAGCGGACCCGTTCGGCGCTGGCCGGGGAGCTCGGGGTCGATCCCTCCACCGAGCTGACACGGGCGCATCTGGAGGTCCTGCGTGGCGCGCGGCCCGAGTCCCGGCCGTCGACCGGTCAGCTGCCCGCGCCGCTGACCAGTTTCGTGGGCCGCGGGTACGAGCTCGACCTGCTGGCGGACGCGCTGGAGACGGCGCGACTGGTCACGCTCGTCGGGCCCGGCGGTGCGGGGAAGACCAGGCTGGCCACCGAGGCCGCGGTGCGTCATCGGGCGCACGACCGGGGCCGCGCGTGGTTCGTCGCCCTCGCGCCCGTCCGCGACGCGCGGGATGTCGCGGGCGCGGTCCTGACCGCGCTCGGCTCACTGGAACTGGGGTTTCTCGACGCGGCGACGCGACGAGTGGGTGACGCGCTGGACCGGATCGTGGCGCAGCTCGGTACCGGTGAGGCACTGCTCGTGCTGGACAACTGCGAGCATCTGGTGGACGAGGCCGCCGCGCTCGTCGACGAACTGCTGACCCGCCTTCCGGCGCTGCGGATCCTGGCGACCAGCCGGGAACCGCTGGCGATCACCGGTGAGGTGCTCTGCCCGCTCGGCCCGCTGCCGGGCGCCGAGGCGGTCCGCCTGTTCGCCGAGCGGGCGGCGAGCGTCCGGCCGGGATTCTCACTGGACGAGACGACCACCACGAGCGTCCGCGAGATCTGCCGCAGGCTGGACGGCATGCCGCTGGCTGTGGAGCTCGCCGCGGCCCGGTTGCGTTCGATGTCCGCGGCGCAGATCGCGGAGCGTCTCGACGACCGGTTCCGCCTGCTCACCTCGGGCAGCCGGTCGGCACTGCCCCGGCAGCGCACGCTGCGGGCGGTGGTCGAGTGGAGCTGGGACCTGCTGGAGAAACCGGAGCGTGTGCTGGCGCGCCGGCTGTCCGTCTTCACTGCGGGGGCAACGCTTTCCGCGATCGAGGCGACCTGTGCCGACGAGTCGCTGGACGCGGCCGAGGTGGTGTACCTGCTCGGTTCGCTGACCGAGAAGTCCATTGTGGACGTCATCGGCGGGGTGGCCGCGAGCCAGCCGCGATACCGGATGCTGGAGACCCTCCGCGCCTACGGCGAGGAACGCCTCGACGAGGCCGGTGAGCGGGAGGCACTCGACCGCCGGTTCGCCGCCTACTACCTGGAACTGGCGGAGCGGCATGAGCCCGCCCTGCGCGGCTCCGGTCAGCTCCCGGCCGTCGCGGTGTTCGAAGCCGAATACGACAACATGCTTACCGCGCTGCGACGCGCCATCGAACGCGCGGACGCCGAACGCGCCTACCGGTTCGTCGCGGCACTCATCTGGTACTGGGTGATCCACGGTTTCAACCATCAGTCCCACGAGTTCATCCCGCGCGTCCAGGACTTCGGTGACCTGATCCCGGACCACGCCCATACCGCCCTCACGGCGATGTACCGGTTGCTCAACGCCCTGCCCGCGGTCGGGGAACCCGACGAACTGCGCCGCATCGTCGACGACTGCGTCCGCACCGGCGCGGTGGACCGTTACCCGTCGCTGGCGTTGATCCTGCCCGTGCTGGCCTTCCTCTCCCGCGACGGGGAACTGTGCGATCGCGAGCTGCGGAGGGTGCGGTCGCACCCGGATCCGTGGGCGCGGGCCTGTGCCCGGATCGTGGAGGCGCTCGTGCTCGACGACCGGGGTGACCTCGACGGCAGCGAGCGGGCACGGGACGAGGCACTGACGGGTTTCCGCGCCGTGGGCGACCGGTGGGGGATCGCGATGGCGCTCACGCTGCGGGCGAACGCCCACTCGCTCCGCGGTGACCACGCCCGCGCGATCGCCGGCTTCCAGGAGGGGCTGGTGGTGGCGAGGGAACTGTCGTCGGCCGACGACGTGGTGCAGAACCTGTGCCGGCTCGGCGTCGAGCGGATGCGGGCGGGCGACTCGGCGGGAGCCTGGCGGGAGTACGAAGAAGCGGCGCGGTTCGCGGAGGAATCGGGCGAGGTCCGGCTCGAGGCCGTGGTGCGGTTCGGGGAGGCGGAACTGGCCCGGCGCGACGGCGATCTGGAGCGGGCACGCCGCGCTCTGGACTGGCTGGGGCGAATGGCGTCCCGGATCGCGCTGCCCGCGCACCTGGTCGAGGAATGGCTCGCCCGGTATTCGGTCTCGTTGCTGGTCGACGAGGGCAGGACGGCGGAGGCGCGGGTGTTGCTGCCGGACGTGCTGGCGGGGGCGTATGCCCGGCAGGACATGCCGGACGCGGCACAGGTGGCCACCGACGCCGCCCGGTTGTTCGCCCGGGAGGGCCGTCCCGAGCGGGCGGCGTGGGCCGTCGGCACGAGCGAGGCGCTGCGGGGCGTGTTCGACGAGGGCGACCCGGAACTCCGCGCGCTGGTCGTGTCGCTCGCCGCCGAACTCACCGAATCCGGGTATCGGGCGGCCTACGCGCGGGGCGCCGGCCTCAGCCGGGAGGACGCCTTGGCCGCGCTTCTCGCCGAGCTCCGGCGAGAAGCGTGACACGCGGCCCTGGCCGTCAGCCCATGCGGCGCCGGTAGGCCCGCATGGCCAGCGGGAAGAAGACCACCGCCACCCCCGCCATCCACACGAGTCCGCCCGTCAGCGGTCCGGCCACCTCGCCGCCCACCAGCAGCCCCCGGGTGGCGTCGGAGAGCAGGCTGACCGGACTGATCTCCGACCAGGCCCGCAGCCAGCCCGGCATGGTCGCGTTGGGCACGAACACGTTGCTGCCGAAGGTGAGCGGGAGCATCAGCGCGACCATGACGCCCTGGAGTGAGGCCGGGGTGGGGACGAGCATCCCGACGAACACGGTGATCCAGCAGAAACACAACCCGGCCAGCACGAGCACGGCGACCGCCACGACCAGGCCCGCCGGAGAGGCGTGCAGGCGGAAGCCCATGACCATGGCCATCAGCAGCAGCACCACGAGCGCGACCACATAGCGCACGACGTCGGCCAGCACCGCACCCAGCAGCGGGGCGGAACGGGCGATCGGCATGCTGCGGAACCGGTCGAACACGCCCTTGCTGACATCGGTGTTGAGCGCCACCCCCGTCGCCATGCTGGCCATCAGGATGACCTGCACCATCAGGCCCGGCGCCAGGGTTTCGAGGTAGGCGCCGGTGTTTCCGGCGACGGCGCCGCCGAACAGGTAGCCGAACAGGACCAGGAAGAGGATCGGCTGGAGCGTCACGTCCAGCAGTTGTTCCGGGTTCTTGCGGATCTTGAGCACCCCGCGCCAGGCCAGTACGGTCCCGTGCCGGACGGCACTGGCGGGCCCGAAGTGGCGGGGCGGGGTTGCGACGGCGGTGGTCATACCAGTGCCTCCTCGGCGGGCTTTCCGGTCAGGGCAAGGAAGACTTCGTCCAGGCTCGGCAGGCGCAGCGCGAGTTCGTCCGCCACGATTCCCGCCTCTTCCAGCCTGCGGACCACGGCCGACAGGAGCACCGGATCGGAAACGGGCACGGTGAGCAGCCCGGCCGAGGTGTCACGGGCCGGGGTGATGCCGGTGAGCTCGCCGAGCAGGGCCGCCACGGTGTCCAGCTGACCGGCCACCGCCGGGCGGATCTGCAGCGTCTGACCGCCGATACGGCGCTTGAGTTCGTCGGCCCGGCCGTCGGCCACCACCCGGCCGTGGTCGATCACCGTGATGCGGTCGGCCAACTGGTCGGCCTCTTCGAGGTACTGCGTGGTGAGCAGCACGCTCGCGCCGTCGTCGACGAGCCGCCGCACCACGCGCCACACCTCGTTGCGGGCGTGCGGGTCCAGGCCGGTGGTCGGCTCGTCCAGGTAGAGCACGCGCGGCCTGCCGACCAGGCTGGCCGTCAGGTCCAGCCGCCGCCGCATACCGCCCGAGTACGTTTTCGCCGGGCGCCCGGCGGCCTCGGTCAGTTCGAACTGGGCCAGCAGTTCGGCGGCCCGTGCCCTGGCTTCCCGCCTGGCGAGCCCGAGCAACCGGCCCAGCAGCACGAGGTTGTCGGTGCCCGACAGGTCCTCGTCCACCGAGGCGTACTGCCCGGTGAGGCCGATGACGGACCGCACGCGCACCGGGTCGGCCACCACGTCGTAGCCGCCGACCGTGGCGTGCCCGGCGTCGGGCCGCAGCAAGGTCGCCAGAATCCGCACGGTGGTCGTCTTCCCCGCCCCGTTCGGCCCGAGCACGCCGATCACCTTCCCGGTCGGCACCGCCAGGTCGACCCCGTCCAGCGCGAGGGTGCCCCCGAAGCGTTTCACCAGGCCCTCCGCCTGGATCGCCAGCGACATTTCGTCCTCCTTGTGGTCGCTTTCCGGCGAAACGGTGCCGGAGCGCGCTGTCAGCGCACGCACAGCGCGCTGACAGCGCGGCCAGGCGTTAACAGCGGCCGTAACGGTTCGCTGCTACAACGGGGCTGTGCACATCGCCGACCCGGCTGACAGCCCGGAAACAGCACCGGCTCAGCCGCAGATCGGCGCGAGGCCGAAGAGCGTCCGTGTGATCCTGCTGTTCGTCATGGCTCTGGCGTTCGTCTACCTGGCCGCGTTGCGGCTGCTGGGAGTGGACGGCAACCGCTTCGTCGCCGCGCTGATCGCCCTCACCCCGTACTGGGCCGTCGCGGGACTCGTGCTGGGTGTGCTGAGCCTGGCGTTCCGGCACTGGTGGATCGGCGGCATTGTCACCGTGGCCGCGCTGGCGCTGGCCGGGGTGGTGGTGCCGCGCGTGATCCCGTCGGCCCAGCCGCAGGTCCACGGCGCCACCCTGAGGGTGATGTCGTCGAACCAGTATCTGGGGCACGCCGATGTGCAGACGATCGTGCGGCTGGTGCGTGACAACCACGTCGACGTGCTCAACCTGCTGGAACTGACGCGTCGCGAGGCGGCCGAGTTCGAGCGGGCCGGGCTGTTCGACCTGCTGCCGTACCGCGTGTTCAAACCGCAGGGTGGCGGCGCCGGTTCCGGTATCGCCTCGCGCTACCCGGTGACGGAACTGTCCCTCGCGGGCCCGTCGATGATGGAGCAGCCGAGCGCGCGGATCGAGGTCGGCGCGACGGCGGTGGAGATCGTCGCGGTCCACCCGGTGCCGCCGACGACCTCGGCCCTGATCTGGCGGCAGGAGATGGGCGGGCTGCCCAGGGCGCCCGGCAGCGGGCCGGTGCGGATCCTCGCCGGGGACTTCAACTCCACGCTCGACCACGCCACCTTCCGGTCCCTGCTGGACTCCGGCTACACCGACGCGGGCGAGAGCCGCGGCGCGGGGCTCGTCCGCACCTGGCCGTCCTCACCGTTCCCGCCGCCGGTCACCATCGACCACGTGCTGGTGGACGCGCGGGCGGCCGTGCGGGACTACCGGGTGCTCGACGTGCCGAAGTCCGACCACAAGGCGGTGTTCGCCGAGCTCACGCTGCCGTGAGCAGCCCGTCGATCGCGGAGAGCGCCTCCAGGGCGCCGCAGGCCAGGGAAAGACCGCGGCCGTGGCGGACCTCCGGCTCCCGGGGGTTGATCCGGATCAGCGCACCGGTGGCGGCGCTGGAGAGCTCGCTGTAGCGGCGGACGGTGGGGACCGCGGTACCGGCGCCGAGTTCGAGCACGACCAGGCCCGGGCGCTCGCGCCGCCAGGCGTTGAGCGCGGCCAGTTGCTCGTCGCTGCGCCGGGAGAGCCAGTCGTGGTCGCCGAACATCAGGATGTTGGGCCGGGCCAGGCGGCCGCAGCCGGGGCAGGCTGGCAGGGGCGGGACCGCCCGCATCGAATCCTCGTCGATGGGCACGCCGGTCTCCCCCGCGGACCAGATGGCGGGCCCGCAGGGCACGGTGCACTGCAGGTGGTGGATCGATCCGTGCACCTCGGCGACCAGCCCGAAACCCGCCTTCTGAAACTGACCGTCCACATTGGAGGTGAACACCGCGATGCCGCCGGGGGTGGCCTCGCCCCAGCGCCGTAGCAGCGCGAAGCCCTCGTGGGGCACGGTTTCCCGGTACAACCGGAGGCGGTGGCCGTAGAAACCCCAGGCCAGCTCGGGATCTCCGGCGAAGTGGCGAGGGTCGGCCAGCTCGGCGAAGCGCAGGCCGAGCCGCGCATACGGTGGGTAGGCGCGCCAGAATCCGGCATCCCCGCGGAAGTCGGGCAGCCCGGAGTCCACGCCCATACCGGCGCCGGCGCACACGAGCAGCGCGTCGGCACCGGCGATCAACTCGGCCGCCCGCTCAAGGACGGCCCGGCTCATGCTTCCTTGGCGATCTCGTCCAGCGGGACGACTTCGAACTCCAGCAGGCTGGCACCGCTGGCCACCGGCTTGGCGCGCTCACCGGCGTGCGCTTCGCGGGACGGGCCCTTGGCCCAGGCCTGGAAATCCTCCTCGGTCTCCCACTTCGTGTACACGAAGTAGCGGTTCTCCCCGGAGACCGGGCGCAGCAGTTCGAAACCGAGGAAGCCGGGCTGCTTGTCCACCGCGTGCAGCCGGTGGGCGAACCGCTTCTCCAGTTCGGGTCCGGCGCCCTCGGGCACCTCGATTGCGTTGATCTTCACGACTGCCATGTGGGTCAGGGTACCCACCATGCCCGGCCGCTGGCCTCGCCGCGAGTGGGTGTGCGAGGCTGCCGGAATGGGGAACTCGCCGCTCACCCGCCCCGGCGTCGTCGACTTCGGTGGCGAAGGCCCGCCGATCGTGCTGCTGCACGGACTGATGGGGCGTGCCCGCACCTGGTGGCCGGTGGCGCGCTGGCTGACCGCCTACGGTCACGTGGTCGGACTCGACGCCAGGGGGCACGGGCACGGCCCGCGAGGCGGACCGTGGACCACGGAGCAGTTCGTCGAGGACACCGCGTCCCTTCTGCGGCGCTTCGACGAACCCGCGGTGCTGATCGGGCATTCGATGGGCGGCCTGCACGCCTGGGCCGTGGCCGCGACCCACCCCGGGCTGGTGCGGGCCGTGGTGATCGAGGACATGGCCCCGGACCAGCGCGGCCGCACGGTGGAGACCTGGCGGGGATACTTCGAGTCCTGGCCGGTGCCCTTCCAGTCGCTCGCGCACGTGAAGGAGTTCTTCGGCACCACCGGCGACTACTTCATCGAGTGCGTGGCCGAGCGGGAGGATGGCTACCACCTGCTGGCCGATCTGCGCGATCTGTACGAGATCGCGGCCGAATGGGGCCGCCGCGACTACTGGTCACTGGTGGACGCGGTGAAGTGCCCGCTGCTCGTGATCGAGGCGGAGCACACCGCGATGCCTGCCGGGCAGCAGGCCGAACTGGCCGCACGCGTACCCGACGGGCGGCACGTGGTGGTGGCCGGCGCCGGGCACGTGGTGCACCGGGACGCTCCGTTGGAGTACCGCGGCGCCGTCGAGGCCTTCCTCTCCGACGTACTCGGCCGCTGAGGCCACGGCACCGGTCGGTCGTTGGCCGTGAAGGGACCGGGTCGCTGCGGGGAAGTGGGGAGTCAGCGGTGCTCGCCGGGCAGGGCGAACCGGCCGTCGGGGATCTGCTCGACGAGGCCGTCTTCGAGGAGCGAGCCGAGGCAGCGGTCACGGCGACCCGGGTCCTCCGGCCACACCACGTCGAGGCTGTCCTTCCACACCGGCTCGGGCGTGTCCCGCAGCACGTCCAGGAGCAGCCCGCGGATCTGCCGGTCGGTCCCGGCGTAGCGCTGGGTCGCCTTGACCGGCCCCGTGTAGGCGGGGCGGCCCGCTCGCTGCCAGGCGCAGCCGTCGTAGACCGGGCAGTCGGCACAGCGGGGTGCTCGAGCGGTGCACACGAGCGCGCCCAGTTCCATCAGCGCCGCGGAGAAGCGGGCGGCCTCGGCCTCGGCGGCCGGGAGCATCGCCTCGACGTCGGCGAGATCGCGGGTGGTCGAGGGCGGCCCCGCCTCGGCTTCCCCGTGCACAGCCCGCGCGACGACCCGGCGCACGTTGGTGTCCACGACCGGGGCCCGTTTCGCGTAGGCGAAGGCCGCGACGGCCCGTGCGGTGTAGGCGCCGATCCCCGGCAGGGTCAGCAGTGTGTCCACGTCGGCGGGCACGACGTCGCCGTGCTCGGTGGCGATCACCGTGGCCGCCGCGTGCAGGCGCAGGGCGCGGCGCGGGTAGCCGAGCTTGCCCCAGGCCCGCAGCACCTCGCCCTGGCTGCTCGCGGCGAGCGCGGACGGAACCGGCCACCGGTCGAGCCACTCACGCCAGATCGGTTCCACCCGCGCGACCGGGGTCTGCTGCAACATGATCTCGCTGACCAGTACGCCCCAGCCGGTGCAGTCGGCGCGGCGCCACGGCAGGTCCCGGCGGGCCCGGCCGAACCAGTCGATCATGATCTCGGCGTCGATAGCCACCCGGACAGGGTAGTAAGGCGGATATCGCGCGAGATTTCAGCGGTCGCCGTCATCGGGGCGCGGGGGACGCGAGTCGCGCTGCCGCGCGCATCAGGGCGGCCTTCGGGGTTTCCGCGTCCGCCGGCTTGTCCGCGTGCATCATGCGCGCCATCTGGGGGACCGCGTACCACCAGCCGGCCAGTGCCAGCGTGAGGAAGGCCAGGTCCGCCGCGGGAAGGTCGTCGCTGATCAGTCCGGCCCGCTGCGCGGTGGCGAACGCGGCGACCTTGGTTCGGTAGTAGTGGGTGCGGGTCGCCTCGTCGGGCACTTCCGGTAGGTCGGCGAGGCCCTCCCAGAGCAGCAGGCGGGTCAGTTCGGGGTGTGCGGCGTGGTAGTCGTAGACCGCTCCGGCGTACTCGGCGACGGCCTCGGGGCCGTCGAGGTGGTCCAGCGGGACAGCCGCGGCGACCTTGTTGAGTTCGTCCGCCAGGACGGTGGCGAAGAGCCGGGTCTTGTCGCCGAAGTAGTTGTACAGACGCTCCTTGTTGACACCGGCCCGGCGCGCGATGCGCTCCATCGTCGTGCCGCCGAGGCCGAAGGTGGCGAACTCGGCGACGGCGGCCTGCTTGAGCTTTCGCTTGGTCTCCTCGGTGTTCCACGCCATGGCGTCGAGCATATCCAACGGATGCGTTGCAATTGCCCGTAGGTGCGGCTACGCTCGTTTCCAACGCTCCCGTTGGAAACGAGGAACCACATGTCGGCCACAACGGTCATCGCACCCAGTCCCCTCCGTCACCTGGGCCCGAGGCGTGGGGCGGTGCCCGTGCTGGTCACCGCCGCGCTGGCGGTGCTGATCCAGCTGTACGTCTCGATCCCGCTGCACGGGCCTGTCGCCGACGAACTCGGTTCGGAAGGGGTCACCGGAGCGCTGGCGGCGGGTTACTCGCTGTGCTATGCGCTCGGCTTCCTGGTCTACGGGCCGCTGTCCGATCACGTCGGTCGGCGTTGGGTGCTTGTCCTCGGCTTGGTAGCGCTGACGGCGGCGACACTGGGCGTGGGGTTCGCACCGTCGATGTCGGCGTTGGGTCTGCTGCGAGCGGTGCAGGGGGCCGCCGCGGCCACCTTCGCTCCGACAGCCCTCGCCTACCTCGGTGAATCGTTGCCGCCCCGGCGCCGTGCCGCCGCGTTCGGCGCGATGTCGGTCGCCTTCCTGACCGCCGGGATCATCGGCCAGATCGCGGCCACGGCCGTCGCGGCGATCGCGGGCTGGCGGTGGGTCTTCTTCCTCGGCTCGATCGTCCTTGCCGCCCTGACCGCAGCGGTGCTCAGCGTCGTCGACGAACCCGACGTCGATCGGCCGCGCCAGCCGCTCCTCAGCCGGTACGCCGGTCTGATCCGCTTCGCCCTCCGGCCGAACTCCCTGCTCCTCGCGCTGGGTCACCTGATGGTGCTGGGCGGCTTCGTCGGCCTGTACACCCTGCTCGGGCCGCATCTGGCCGGTCAGGGTCTCAGCACGACCCAGATCACCATCGTGCGCGCGGCCGGTCTGCCCGCCATGTTCTGCTCGCTGGTCGCAGGGCCGCTCGCCGCCCGCTTCGGCATCGCCCGGTCCGCCATCCTCGGCTTCCTGATCGCGTCCGCCGGTCTTGCGGCCGGTGCCGCGCTCTCGGCAAGCGTCGTCGGTTCGGCGGCCGCCAGCGTCGTTTTCGTTGGCGGAGTGGGGATCCTCGTGCCGACGATGATCACCTTGTGGGGCGAGGCCACCCAGCCCGCGCGGGGTGTCGGGATGGCTCTCAACGGCTTCGTTCTGTTCCTCGGCGCGAGCCTGGGCCCGTACGCCACAGCCCTGCCAGGCGGCTTCGCCGGATCGCTGGCCGTGCTCGCCGCGCTGTATCTGGTCGCCGGGCTTCTCGTTCAGCTCGCGACGCGGCTTTCCCGGCCCCGGCATTGACCAGCCCGAGCGCTGTGAAGGGTCCCTTCACACAGCACATACGCCCAGGGACCCGGCAAATTCCGGTCGGCTCGGGTCCACCGGGCGAGTCCCGCGCTGGGGCCGGGGCGGAATGCCCTGAAGGTCGCCTTCAGAGTCATAAACGCCCTCAAGGCCACCGTGAGGGCGCACCCCTGTCCCGGGAGTTCCCCTCACGGGACAGAACGCCAAGATCCCGGCGCCAGCCCGCTTCCCTGCTCATCCAGACCGAACGTGGAACTCAGGCCACCGAAGGTGGGACACAAGCGCACGAAGGTGGGACTCGCGCGGCGGAGCGACACGACTTTGCCCGGGGCCCTGGTCGATACGACTGTGAAGGGACCCTTCACGGCTGCCCTTGACCGGGATCCGCGCTACTCGACCTCGGTGAGGATGCCGGTTTTGACGTCGTACACGAAGCCGCGGACGTTCTCCGTGTGCTCGAGGAAGGCGCTGCGCTTCACGCGCTGGACGGAGGTCCGCACGCTGTCCTCGACCTCGCGGAAGGCCTCGACCGCCCAGGTGGGCCGCAGTCCGGTCGCCTGCTCGAGTTCGTCCTTGAAGTCGTCCTCGGTCACCAGCGACAGGCCGCAGTTGGTGTGCTGGACGATCAGCACCTCGCGCGTGCCGAGCTTGCGCTGGGACAGTGCGAGCGAACGGATCGCGTCCTCGGTGACGACCCCGCCGGCGTTGCGCAGGATGTGCGCCTCGCCCTGGATGAGGCCGAAGATCTCGAAGACCCGGATCCGGGCGTCCATACAGGTCAGGATTGCCACGTGCAGTGAGGGATTGGGAGACGACCGGTCGCCCGGCAGCGTGTCTTCACCCTCTTGGTAGCGCTTCAACAGCACGTCGATCGCGGTCATGCGGCCCCTCCGGCGTTTCTGTCAGGTCACCCTATTTGACCCGCTGTTATGCGGCGGGGCAATCCCCAGGGGTGAACGTCACGGTCCGAACCAGTGCTCTTCCATGGTGCGGGGTGGAGCGGAGGTGGTGCCGATCCGCAGTTCCGTCTCCAGGGTGATGATGCGGGGTTGCGTGTGGTCGGCGGAGGCGAGCAGCAACTTGCCCGCCGCGCGCCCCTTCTCCAGCACCGGCTGGCGCACCGTGGTCAGCCCGACGCGCTCGGCGTCGGCGATGCCGTCGAAACCGGTGATGGTCAGGTCCGCGGGTACGCGTAGGCCGCGCCGGTCCGCCTCGGCGAGCGCGCCGAGCGCGAGGATGTCCGAGGTGCAGATCAGGGCGGTGACCTGCGGGTACGCGGTGAGCAACTGGCGGGCGGCGGAGGCGCCGTCGTCCACCGTGTGGTCGAACCGCTCGACCACGGGCACGCTCGCCCAGTCCACCCCGGCCTTGTCGAAGGCCTTCGCGAGCGCGTCGAGGCGGGTCCGCTGGACGTGGAAGTGTGCGCTGCGCTGGCGGTCCAGCGAGACGAAGTCGTCGTTGCGGTCGCGCCCCAGCCGCATGCACAGCACGCCGACCTGGCGGTGGCCGAGACCCACCAGATGCTCGGCGAGTTCGGTGATCGCGGCCGCGTCGTCCGGGCCGACCCGGTCCACGCCTTCGACCTGCGGCTGGTCGATGATCACGGTCGGCACCGGGCGGGCCAGCACGGCGGCCAGGTGCGGATCGTCGTCGGGGACCGAGTACACGACGAAGCCGTCCACCCCGGCGCGGTGGACCGCGGCGACGTCGTCGCGGCCGGGGCTCGCGGGGACGAGGTGGAGCCCGACCCCGGCGTCCTCGCAGGCGAGGGCGAGCCCTTCGAGCACGCCGATGGCGGCGGGGTCGCGGAAGGCGTAGGAAAGGTTCTCGGTGAGCAGCAGCCCGACCGCGCCCGCCTTGCGGGTGCGGAGCGAGCGGGCCACCGGGTCCGGTCCCGGGTAGCCGAGCCGGCGTGCGGTCTCCAGCACGCGCCGCCGGAGTTCGGGTGAGAGCTGATCGGGCCGGTTGTAGGCGTTGGACACGGTGGTCCTGGACACACCGAGTTCCGCGGCGAGCGACGCCAACGTCGCCTGCCGCCTCATGCGGATAGGACGCCCCATAGGGGAACCGTAACGGTTCAGAACGGAATCCAGAAGTCGGCAGATCGCCGGGGAGCGTCTTCACGCCCGCAACCGGAAGTTCAGGGCCGCTTAACCCGTCCCGGCAAGATCATCACCCGATAGCGTAAGATGAACTCGAAAACCGTTTCCAATAACTACGGACAGTGCTTCTACCTGCCACGATCGGGAGAAAACGTGCCCAGATTTCGTCGCTTCCCCCGCCTGTTCGCGGTGACGGCCACCGCCGCCACCGTCTCCTTCGCGCTCGCCGCATGTGGCGGTGGTAACACCGGGGGTGACACCGGCGGCAAGATCGGCGCCGTGGCCTCCACGGACGTGTGGGGCAGCGTGCTCGCCGCCGTCGGCGGGGATCAGGTGCAGGTGACCTCGATCATCCACGACCCGGCCGCCGACCCGCACTCCTACGAGACCACCCCCCAGGACGCCATCGCCGCCCAGAAGGCGCAGCTCACCCTGAGCAACGGTGGCGGGTACGACGACTTCTTCACCAAGCTCGCCGACATGGCTTCCGGAGCACACAAGCTCGTCGCCTACGACATCGCCGCCACCGGCGACGAGAACGAGCACGTCTGGTACGACCTGCCGGGCGTGGAGAAGGTCGCCGACCAGGTGGCCGACCAGCTCGGCAAGATCCGCCCGGCCGCGGCCGCGACCTTCACCGCCAACGCGGCGGCGTTCAAGGCGAAGGTCGGGCAGCTCGCGAACACCGTCGGCCAGGTGGGGGCCGCCCACCCGGGCACCAAGGTCATCGCCACCGAACCCATCGCGCACTACCTCCTCGAGGCCGCGAAGGTCACCGACGTGACGCCCCCCGGGTTCTCCAAGGCCGTCGAGCAGGAAAGCGACGTCCCGCCGGCGGCCTACGCCGAGGTGAACGCGCTCGTATCCGGCAAACAAATCAAGGCCGTGGTGAACAACGCGCAGACGGTGACCCCGGCGACCAGGGCACTGGTGGACAACGCGAAGAAGGCGGGCCTGCCCGTGGTCGACGTGACCGAGACACTGCCCGCCGGGACCACGGACTACATTGCGTGGATGACCGGCCAGGTCACGGCATTGGCAGGAGCGCTGAACTCTTGAAACCGGCTGTCGAAATCTCTCGGGCGAGCCTCGCGTTCGGTTCGCGCACCCTCTGGTCCGGGCTCGACCTGACCGTCGCGCCCGGGGAGTTCGTCGCGATCCTCGGCCCCAACGGCTCCGGCAAGACGAGTCTGCTCAAGGTCCTGCTGGGCCTGCAGAAACTGTCCTCGGGCAGTTGGCGGATCAACAGCGACCGCCCGGTGGGCTACATCCCGCAGCAGCGCGCCATGCAGGAGGCGCTGACCCTGCGCGGGATCGACCTGGTCGGCCTCGGCCTGGACGGGCACCGATGGGGCGTCGGCCTGCGGGGCATGGCGGAGCGGCGCCGTCGGGTGGCGGAGGCGATCTCCTCGGTCGGCGCCGAGCGGTACGCGAAGTCGCCGGTCGGCAGGCTTTCCGGCGGGGAACAGCAGCGGCTGCGCGTGGCACAGGCCCTCGTCGGAGCGCCCGACGTGCTGTTGTGCGACGAGCCGCTGCTTTCCCTCGACCTCGGACACCAGCGCGCGGTCAGTGAACTCATCGACCGGCGCCGACGCGAGGCGGGCACCGCGGTGCTGTTCGTGACCCACGAGATCAACCCGATCTTGTCCTTTGTGGACAGAATCGTGTACCTGGTGGACGGCCGGTTCCGGATCGGCACCCCGGACGAGGTGATGACCTCCCAGACGCTGTCCGAGCTGTACCGGAGCAGGGTGGAAGTCATCCGGGTCGGCGGCCAGATCCACGTCGCCGGCGCGCAGAGCGCCTTGTGTGAGGACGAGCCCCACCACGTCGACGAGCGGGTGTCGTGATGGACAGGATGTTCGACTTCGGGCTCACCGCCCAGCTGCTCGCCCAGCCCTTCGTGCTGACCGCACTGCTCGCGGCCGGGGTGCTCGGGCTCCTCGCGGGCATGCTCGGCCCGCTCATCGTGACCCGCCGGATGTCCTTCGCCGTGCACGGCACCGCCGAACTCGCCTTCACCGGCGCGGCCGGGGCCCTGCTGCTCGGCGTGGGCATCGAGTACGGCGCGCTGGCCGGGGCGGTGCTCGCCGCGCTGCTGCTCGGTCTGCTCGGCGGGCGCGAGTCCGAGCGCGATTCGGTGATCGGCGCGATCCTGTCCTTCGGGCTGGGTCTCGGCGTACTGCTGCTGTGGTTCTACCCCGGCCGCGCGGCCAACAAGTTCGGCATCCTGGTGGGTCAGATCGTCTCCATCGAACCGACCAACGTGCTGGTGCTGGTCTGCGCCGCGGTGGCCGTGCTGCTGGTACTGGCGCTGATCTACCGCCCGCTGCTGTTCGCCAGCGTGGACCCGCACGTCGCCGCCGCCCGCGGCGTGCCCGCCCGGACCCTGTCCGTGGTGTTCGCGGTGCTGGTGGGGGTGGCCACCGCGCTCGGCGTCCAGATCGTCGGGGCGCTGCTGGTGGTCGCGCTGATGGTCACTCCGGCCGCCGCGGCCACGAGGATCACCGCCAGCCCGTGGCTGGCCACGCTGCTCACCGTGGTGTTCGCCGAGACCGCCGCACTGGGCGGGATCATCCTGTCGCTGGCTCCCGGCGCGCCGGTGAGCGCGTTCGTCACCGCGATCTCGTTCACCATCTACCTGGTCTGCCGGCTGATCGCCTACCTGCGGGACCGCGCGGGGAAGGTCACCGCCACCGGACCCGCCGCCGCAGCACCGGCACCGGTGCCGTGAGGGGTCCCCTCACGGCAGCGCGCGGCCCCCGCACGCGCCCTAGTGCAGCATGAGCAGGACCTGGAGTTCGCCCACCACGAAACCGATCACCCCGCCGACCGCGATGAGCTTCCACTCCTCTTGGCGGAAGGCGGGGCGCAGCAGGCCCTCGTACTCCTCGGGGGTGAGGGCGAGCATGCGCTGTTCGACCATGTTGGCCACGTCCATCGCCGCGGTGAGGTAGCCCTCGGCGTGCCGCACCGTGTCCGGCAGGGCCTCCAGCGCCCTCGCCGCCGCCCGCTCCTTCATCTCGCGGAGCCGGGCCGCGCCGATGGTCGCAGTCACGAGGCGGCCCGACTGCTCGTCCACCGCCGCCGACACGATGCGCCGCACCATGGCCACCAGCCGGTCCGAGCGGGGCCCGCGCAGCACCGCGTCGAGCAGGTTCGGCAGGGTGAGCACCTCGTGCGCGATCAGTTCGCCGTACTGCCGGGCCACTTCGGCCCGCCGCCGCTGGAACTTGCCGTGCAGGGTCACAAACGGCAGCAGCCGCACCGGTTCCCGCGGTACGAAGATCAGCTTGATGGCGAGCCAGTCGGTCAGCAACCCGATACAGCCGCCGAAGGCGGGCAACACCCACGGGTTCTTCGTCAGCGCCCACACCACGGCCTGGACCAGGCCGAGGCCGAAGCCGAAGTAGATGCCGCAGCGCGCGATGAAGGCCATCTCCGGGCGGGTCGTCTCGCGGATCAGCCGGACCAGCAGCGCCTTGTCGCGCGTGAGGTCCTGCACGATCATGTGCTTGACGTCGAGCACCTCGTCGACGTTCTCCCGCAGTTCGGACATCAGTTCGCGTACGAGCCGGGGCGCCGCGGCCTGCACCTGCTTGATCACCAGCGCCTGCGCCATCGGCGGCAGCGACTCCCAGATCCGGGGCTGGTACTCGGCGAGCACATCCCGTGCGATGTCGTCGATCGCCCGCAGCAGCGGTTGCTCGATCTCGCGGGTCAGCCGGGCCGGGTCGATCCTGGCGAAGATCTCCCGCAGGTCGAGCAGATTCGAGGTGAGCAGGTCGGTGGCGATCGCCGCCATCCGGCCGCCGTGCCGGGGCACCACGCCCTGCCAGCCGAGGAAGGTGCCCGGGACGCCGAGGAACTCCAGCGGCCGGAACATCATCTCGATCGCGACCCGCTTGGTGAGATAACCGATCAGGGCGGCGACGAACGGGATCGCGGCGTACAGCGGCCAGTGCTCGGCGAAGTCGGCCAGGACGCTCCCCACCCCGACCTCCTTCCCCGCAGTCCTCCCGGAAGGTTAATGCAGCATCAGCAATACCTGAAGTTCCCCCACCAGTCCGCCGATCACGGCGCCGACCGCGATGAGCTTCCATTCGTCCTGCCGGAACGCGGGGCGCAACAGCCCCTCGAACTCGATCGGGGTGAGCTGCCGCATCCGGTCGACGATCGTGTTGCGCACGTCGAGCGCGTTGATCGCGTAGTCCTCGGCGTGCCGGACGGTGTCGTGGACCCGTTCCACCGCCTTCGCGGCCGCGATCTGCTTCATCTCCTGGAACCGGCGCGAACCGACCGCGAACACCACAAGCGGTTTGACCAGACCGGCCTGTTCGTCGATGGTGCGCCGCACTTCGCGGGTGATCAGCTGGAACAACCGGTCGGACTTCGGGCCCCGCAGCACCGCTTCGAGCAGGTTCGGCACGGTGATGATCTCGTTCGCGATCATCTCGCCGTAGTCGGCGGCCACCTGGTCGCGACGCTTCTGGAACACGCCCTGCCAGGTGTAGAGGCCGAAGAACCGGCGGGGCTCCCGGGGCAGGAAGATCATCTTGAGGGCCAGCCAGTCGGTCAGCCAGCCGATGCCGAGGCCGAACAGGGGCAGCACGACCGGCGATCTGGTCAGGGCCCACACGGCGAGTTGCACGAGCCCGAGCGTGAACCCGAACACCAGCCCGGAGCGGGCGATGAAGCGCATTTCGGGCCGCGAGATGTTGCGGATCAGCCGGTTCAGCAGCGCCTTGTCGCGCACCAGGTTGGTCACCACCATGTGCTTGAGGTCGAGCACGCCGTCGATGTCGTACGCGATCTCGCGCATGATCTTGGTGATGAGCTTGGGCGCATCGGCCCTCACGCGCTTGAGCAGCAGTTCGCGGGCACGCGCGGGCATTCCCTCCCACAACCCCGGCCGGTACTGCTCGAAGACCTCACGCGTGACGTCCTCGACGACCCGCAGCATCGGTTCCTCGATCTCCTTGGCCACCTGCGCCGGATCGAGCCGGGAGAAGATCTCCCGTGGCTCCACCAAATTGTTGATCAGCATCTCGGTCGCGGTGGTCGCCATCCGCTCGGCGTTGGCCGGCAGTACTCCCTGCCAACCCAGGAATGGCCGGATCCCGACGAATTCGATCGGCCGGAACATCATCTCGATGGCGACGCGCTTGGTCACGTAGCCGATCAGCGCCGCGACGAGGGGCATGCTGGCGTAGACCGGCCAATGCGTGCCCAGGTCGGCGACGACCCGCTGCCAGTTCACCCTCCACCTCCGCGACTCCCGGGCAGGACGTTATCCCAGCCGCGCGCCCGTGCCGAAGCGCCGTCGCGGAAGGGGTGGCGGGGGAAGCTTCACCCGCTGTTCGCGCGGAGTTGACCCGATGATCGCCCGCTGATCCGTTACGGAGGCCGGTCGATTACAATCAGCCGTCCACCAAGCGTAAAGAGTCTGGATGGCGGTATGGAAACCGGCGTCCGGACGCACTAAGGTCGCCGCATGCCTCCTGCCCAATCTCCCAATCAACCCACCGATCCCCAGGCCGGTAACGCCAGCTTCCCCCTCGTTTTCCGTGGCTACGACCGGGCTCCGGTCGACGAGCGCCTCAACCAGCTCGCCGCGGAGATGAAGGAACTCTCCCAGGCCCGGGACGACGCCGTCTCCTCCGTCTCCGAACTGACCAAGGCGCTCAGCTACGCGCAGCAGGAGCTGACGGAGACGAAGGCCGCCCTTTCGCGGATGGCCAGCGATCCGTCGAGCGCCACCACGATGACCGAACGCGTGCGCAGCATGATGGCGCTCGCCGAGGAAGAAATCGCCGAGCTGCGGGAGCAGGCCGAACGGCAGGCCGCGGAGATCCGCGCCGGGGCTGACAAGTACGACCTCGACACGCGCAAGGCCACCGACCTGTGGGTCGCCGACCGCGAGGCCGAGATCGCGCAGCGCCGCGAGGCCCTGGAGGCCGAGTACCAGGGGCTGACCGAGAAGCTCCGCGCCGAGCACGAAGACCTGATGAACAGCGCCAAGGCGGAGATCGAGCGCCTCAACGCCGCCGCGCAGGCCGAGCGGGACCGCCTCGACGCCGAGTCGAACGAGCGCCGCGCCGAGGCCGAGCGCGAGGCCGAGGCCGAGCTGGCGAAGAAGATCGCCGCCGCCGAGGAAGCGCTGGACCATAAGGTGCGGACGACCGAGGAGGAGCTGGCGAGCAAGGTCGCCACCACCGAGGAAGCGCTGGCGAACAAGGTCGCCACCACCGAGGACGAACTGCTCACCAAGGTCCGCACCACCGAGGAAGCGCTCGCGAACAAGGTCAGCACGACCGAGGAGCAGCTGGCGAACAAGGTCACCAACACCGAGGAAGCGCTGGCCAACAAGGTTCGCACCACGGAGGAAGAGCTGGCGAACAAGGTCGCCCGCACCGAGGAGGAACTGGCCAACAAGGTCCGTACCACCGAGGAAGAGCTGGCGAACAAGGTCGTCACCACCGAGGAGCGGCTGGCCAAGCAGACCTCCGAAGCCGAGGAGCGCGCCGCCGTCCTGGTCGCCGACGCGGAGCGTCAGCTCGCCGAGGCGGAGACGAACCGTACGCAGGCGGCCGAGTACAAGGCGGAGGTCACCGCGCGGCTCACCGCCACCAACGAGGTGCTCCAGGAAGCGTTGAAGCGGCTGATCCCGGCCGACGACGACAGCAAGGTCCCGGCCTGATCGTCGGCCGATTCGGCCCGAATCAAGCTGATTTCACCGTTCCGCCAGTGTCCTCCTCCGCTCGCCGGAGGAGGACACTGGCATTCGGGGTGATTGCGTGCCTCGCCGCGCGCGCGGCCGCTAGGTTCTCGGTGTGACCGAGACCGACCGCACGAGCGAAACCGGCCGCACCGAAGCGTTCAGCGACGGCGTGTTCGCCATCGCCATCACGCTGCTCGTCCTGGAACTCAAGGTGCCCACCGTGCACGACGGCCAGTCGCTGTGGGCCGCACTGGGCGCGCAGTGGCCGTCGTACGCCGCATACGTGGTGAGTTTCCTTGTCATCGGCATCATGTGGGCCAACCACCACACGTTGTTCTCGTTCATCGCCCGGGTCGACCGGCTGCTGATGTTCCTCAACCTGATCCTGTTGCTGGTGCTGGCCGCGCTGCCCTGGCCCACCGCGCTGATGGCCGAATACCTGAACGAAGGCGGCGAAGCCTCGCATGTGGCCGCCGTGGTCTACAGCGGGTTCATGGTGGCGCAGGCATTGGCGTTCCAGGCGTTCTGGTGGCATGCGACCCGCACCGGTCGCCTTCTGCACGAGCACTACGACCACGAACTGGTCAAGCGCACCAGATCCCGTTTCGCACTCGGTTCCCTCGCGTATCCGGTGACGGTCGGGCTCGCCTTCGTCTCGGCACCGCTGACGCTGGCCGTGCACGGTCTGCTCGCCTTTTACTACGCGTTCAACCAATTGCGGGTGCCGAAAAGCCAGGGATGATTCGTCCGCGACCGGGTCGATAAGACGACAAGGCGTCGTGGCGCCTTTCGTGATCACGTGGTTCCAGCGTGCGAAACCAGCCCGTAACTCCCGCGCGATCCCGAGTTTCCGTAGACTTCGCCATTAATTCCCGTGCTGGCCGCTCTGATTCCGTAACAGAGCGGTCCAAAACGGACAAAGGTTACGCCCGAAATCGGGGATCGGAGCGTTTGATGGTGAATCGCATGCAATCGACAGGTGTGGGCACGACGCAACCGAAGCTGGACAGGTCGGTCGGCTTCTACGGATTGATGTTCGTTTCGCTCGGTTCGATCATCGGGTCGGGCTGGCTGCTGGGCGCCCTGACCGCGGCGAAGGTGGCCGGCCCGGCTTCGCTGGTCTCGTGGGTGCTGGCCGCGGTGATACTGGCGGCGCTGGCGCTGATCCACGCGGAACTGGGTGCGGCCTACCCGGTGGCCGGGGGCACCGCCCGGTTCCCGGCGCTGGCGTTCGGGGTGCTGGCGGGCTTCACCGGCGGCTGGGTGGCCTGGTTGCAGGCCGTGGCGATCGCGCCGATCGAAGTCGAGGCGAGTCTGGCCTATCTGGACAACATCGTCTGGGTGCGCGAGCACCTGAACCTGCTGCACGCGGACGGCACGCTGACGGTGAGCGGGTTCGCGTGGGCGAGCCTGCTGATGGCGCTGTTCACCGTGGTCAACATCGTCGGCGTGAAACTGCTTTCCGAGAGCAATTCGGTGACGGTGATCTGGAAGGCGCTGGTTCCGCTGGTGACCGTGGCCGTGCTGCTGTCACTGCGGTTCCACTCGGGCAACTTCACCGCCGGCGGCGGGTTCGCTCCCGCTGGTGCGCATGGCATCTTCGCCGCGTTGCCGCTCGGGGTGGTGTTCGCGCTGCAGGGTTTCGAGCAGGCGGTGCAGATGGGTGGCGAGGCCCGCAACCCGCAGCGGGACGTCTCGCGGGCGGTGATCACCGCGATGATCATCGGCACCGTGATCTACCTGCTGCTGGAGGTCGCGTTCATCGGCTCGCTGGATCCCGCCGCACTGCTGAAGGGTTGGAGCAACCCGATCGAAAAGGGCGCCTTCGGCCCTTACGCAACCCTGGCCGCACTCGCCGGTGCCGGTTGGCTTTCCTATGTCCTCTACGCGGATGCGTTCGTTTCGCCCGCGGGGACCGGCCTGGTGTACGTGGGGACGTCGTCGCGGTTGTCCTACGCGCTGGGGCGGGAGAACATGCTTCCGCGCGGGCTGGGGAAGCTCACGGTGCGCGGCGTTCCACTGTGGTCGATCCTCCTCTCGTTCGTGGTGGGGGAGATCGCGTTCCTGCCGTTCCCGAACTGGAAGTCGCTGGTCGAGGTGGTGACCTCGGCGACCGCCATCATGTACGCGTTCGCCCCGGTTTCCCTGGCGGCACTGCGCAAGCGGGACCCGGGGCGTCCGCGCCCGTACCGCCTGCCGGCGCCGAAGGTGCTGGCCCCGGCGGGCTTCGCGGCCGCCAACCTGGTCATCTACTGGACCGGGTTCGCGATCACCTGGAAGATCATGATCGCGATCGTGGCGGGTTTCGTGCTCTTCCTGATCGCCCGGCTGACCACACCGGAGGCGGAACGCCCGCCGCTGGCCCTGCGCTCGGCGGTGTGGATCGCGCCGTGGCTGGCGGGGGACACCCTGATCGGTTTCCTGGGCCGATACGGGGACGGCGGCAACCTGAACTGGCTGCCGGAATGGGTGGACCTTCTCGTGGTGGTCGTCTTCAGCCTGGTGATCTTCTACTGGGCGGTCGCTCTCGCGATGCCTGAGGAGCGCGTGAAGGCAGCCGTGGAGCGTGAGTCCGCCGAGCTAGCGCTCTAGCTGAATCGCAGGTGGTGTGGTCCTCCCGATTCCGCGTGACAGCCAGGGCGCGAGCTGGAGGATGCCGAACAGCGCCTCGACGGCGAAGAACAGCCACAGGAGCCGTGTGGTGTCGTGGGAAGCCGCGTATGCCTGCCACAGGGCGAACAGTGCGCGTGCGGTGCCGTCGAGCAGCCCGTAAACGGCGAGCGGCCGTGCGATCCGCAGGGCGGACCACACCACCACGATCGAGCCCATCAGGTTGGCGTACAGGGTTTGCATCGGATCAGCCGCCGGAAGGGCGCCAAGGCCGAGCATGCGGCCCAGTGCCGACAGGGCGTCGTGGAGCAGGAGGTACGTCCACGGCGTCACGAATCCCACCGTGACGACGAGGTCGTACCAGGCGCTCGCGCGGACGATGCGGCGGTATCCGGGACTGGCGAGACCGAGCACGGTGAAGCTCTCCTTTTGCTGCTGGCGAAAGTGACCAGCCGACGGTAAACAGTGGAGTGCACTCCAAGGTCAAGTCCAGCGAGAGCGGGATGTCATGCGAATCGGAGAACTGGCCGCACAAGCCGGTGTCAGCAAGGACGCGGTCCGCTTCTACGAGAAGATCGGGCTGCTGCAAGGGCGGCGGTTGGGCAATGGCTATCGGGATTTTCCGCCGGAGACGCTGGAGTGGCTCCGCTACATCCGCACCGCACAGGTGCTCGGGTTCTCGCTGTCCGAAATCGCGCGGCACGGTGCGCAGTTGCGCGACGCACCCGACTCGGCGGAGGCCTTGTCGGCCCTGTTCCGGGACAAGATCGAGGTCATCGACGCGCGAATGGGAGAACTCGCCGCGCTGCGGGCCGAGCTCGAAGCGCGCGTCGACACGGGATGTCCACTGCGGGCGGCCGTGAAGGCGTGAGCCGGCTCAGGGGACGAGGGCCAGCAGAGCATCCACTGTGGAATCCTTCGGGACGTACCGCAGCCGTGCGATCGCCAGGATCACCGCGGTGGCCCGGCACCACGCGCTGAGCCTGTCGGCCTCCACGGCGGGTAAGTCAGCCGCCACCATCCTCGCGCGAGCGTCCAGTGTGGTCACTTCCACCCGGTCGGCCGGGCCGGTGGGGCAGAGCACCCAGTCGATGAGGTCGGAGGCGGGGTCGCCGAGGCACGGACGCGGGTCGATGACCACCAGCCCGCGCTCCGGCCCGGCGTCCAGCACGTTGCCCGCGTGGAGATCGCCGTGCAGCAGCACCTTCTCGCCATCCTCGGCGAGGTCCAGCGCGGCCCGCCTGGACCGGCGGACGTGCTCCGCCGTGACGAACCGCGCGGCCTGCGAACCGGTCCGCCGCTTCTCGGCGAGCTGAAACAGGAAGTCCATGCGTTCGGCCAGCGAGGGAAAGTCTTTTCGCGCCAGCCGGAGGTGCAGCTGCGGCACCAGGATGGCGAGCTCGGCCAAGGTGATCTGCCGCCGTGAGTCCATCAAGGGGGTGCCGGGGCTCAACCCCTCCAGCAGCAACGCGCCGTGCTCGAGGTCGGCGTCGAGCAGCTTCACCACGCCCGGCGCGGAAGACCAGATCCTCAGCGCGGCGATCTCGGTGGCGGCCATTTCGGGCTCGGGCACCAGCTTCAGCACGGCGGAACGGCCGTCGGCGGTCCGGCAGCGAAGGGTTCGAGAGCTGTTGCCGCCGGGCAGGGCGGCTTCGACGGTAAACCCCCACCGTGCGCTCAGCAGGTCCACGAGGCCGGGAAGAGCATCGCACCAGGCGTCGGTCCCGTCCCCGAACCGCGCGGCCAGCCGCTGCCGGGTGGGGCCGTCCAGCACCAGCTCCGGGTCGATCATTCGGACCCTTCCCCGCGGGGTGCCTCCTGTTCGCTCGCGCCATTTTGCTCGGTCCACACCATCACCCAGTGGCAGACACCGAGCGGGCGCCCCGCCTCCGGATGCTGGCGCACGACCATTCCGTGCTCGGCCAGGAGCGGACGAGGATCATCACCAGGCCCGGCAGCCACTACCGGAACACCCGCACGTGCCGAGGCCGCCAGCGCCGAATCGGCCGTCAACCCGACCAATTTCGGCACCGGCTGCCGAGAGCCCCCGTAGCTCAGCTTCCGTGACACGTTGTCCTTGGCCATTCTCCGACGATAGCGTGATCCCCGACCGTCCGGCGGCGGAGCCTTTCGGCCGTGTCTCGACTGCTTCGTCCGCGCGCCCGTCGTGGAGAGGTAGGGGCAGCCCTACCGGGAAGAATCGGGTGTTCCGGCCTGTCCGCCAGGTTGTTCCTTCGTAGGGTCCACCGCATGAAGATCTTCACCCTTTCCCGGCGGGTGATCGCCGGCGTCACCGCGGGCGCGGTCGCCCTCGGCGCGCTGGTGGCCACGCAAGCCCCGGCCTCTGCCACCACCGATGGCAAGCGCGGCCAGTTGGTATCGACGCGATACATCAGCGGTCTTTCCACCTCTCAAACGAAAACCGCGCTCGACCAAGCCCACTTCGACTCGGACGCGGTCACCTACGGTGTGGACGCCTACCAACTCGTGTACAGCACGATCGACGCCACCGGCCAACCGACCACGGCCAGCGGCCTGCTCGTACTGCCCCGCAGCCGCGCTCGTACATTGTGGACGGTGTCCTTCGACCACGGCACCCAAAGCTACCGCCCGGACGCGCCGTCCATGATGCAGCCCGACGGCTTCGCATCCTCGCCTGCCATCACCTATGCCGCGGCCGGTTTCGCGGCCGTGGAACCCGACTACCTCGGTCTCGGCGTGGGCCCCGGTACCCACCCTTGGATGGATGTGCCCTCGGAAACCACCGCCTCGCTGGACATGTTGCGCGCCGCTCGCGCCTTCGTGCAGAGCACCGGCCGAAGGCTCGCCCCCCAGGTCATGATCACCGGCTTCTCCCAGGGCGCATCCGCCGCACTCGGCCTGGCCAGGGCCATCCAGTCCGGCGCCGATCACCGGTTCCGGGTCGCCGCGCTCGCCCCCATCAGCGGCGCGTACGACTTCCAGCACAGCGCACTCCCGGCCGCGTTCGACGGTCGGATTCCCGGGAAGATGGCCGTGGCCTACACCACCTACCTGCTGGTCGCCTGGAACCGGCTGCACCATCTCTACGCCACGCCGGGCGAGCTGTTCCAAGACCCCTACGCCGGCCGAGTCGAAGCCCTGTTCGACGGCAACACCCCGGGGGAGGACATGCTGGCCGCGTTGCCGGACACCGTCGGGCAACTCCTCACCGCTCGGGGTGTCGACCTGCTGCAGCACCCCACTGGCCCATTCCTCGCCGCGCTGCGCGTCGCCGACAGCGTCTGCACCGACTGGACGCCCCGCGTCCCCATGCGGCTGTACGAGGCCACCGACGACGAACAAGCCTTGACCACCAACACCGACAGTTGTCACGCGGCCCTGGCTGCCCGGGGCCTCGAGGTTCCGATCGTCAACCTCGGCACGCCCGACTACGACGGTTCACGGCATCTCGGCTCCGCCGTTGCCGGTACCGCGGCCACCGTGCGCTGGTTCGGCCAACTACACGAGCGGGGCTGAACTCGCGCCGGGAGGGCGTGTGGCTCACTCTCGTCGGGTGCTGCTGTTCGCACGCAGGTGTGCGGCCCAGATCTCGCTGTCGAGGAAGAACGTGTCGTAGCGCTCCTGGTGTGCGTCCAACGCGTCCGGGGCGGCATGACCGGTGCGGATGGCCTCCACGGTCCGCAGGTACTCGAACCGCTCCACGCCGGGGGTGATGACGATCAACACGTCGGCGTTGCGGTCCGCGGCGGCGGCGAACGCGTGGGCACTACCGGGTGGGACGACGACGAGATCGCCGGCGGCGGCACTGAGCACGGTTCGGTCGACGAGCACGTCGAGGGCGCCGTCGAGCACGAAGAACAGTTCGCTGCCACGGTCGTGCCGGTGCGGTCGGGCTCCGTTCGCGCCGCGGGGCAGCGTCACGCGGTGGCTGCTCAACGCGCCACCGGTGGCGCTGCTGTCCGCGAGCAGGTGGTGAGCGATCGCGGGAAGGTATTCGGCATCGTCGGCACGAACGACGACGGGCAGATAGGTCATGGCAAACCCCCTTGTCGGCACGGCTAGTTGACTAGAATGCTAGCATGCTCGCATGGCTGCCAGCGGTGTCAAACAGTTCAACGTCTATCTGCCGACCGAGCTCGTCCAAGAGGTCAAACACCACGCGGTCGACACCGAGCAGTCGCTGTCGGCGATCACCGCCGCCGCACTGCGCAGCTATCTGGACGCGGCCGCGAAGCGGTCGCACGAAGACGAGAAGGGGAATTGATGACGACCGAGGGCATCGAGGCCGTGTACCTGGAGACGCACAACTGGGGAAAGTCCGCCCGGTTCTTTCAGGCGTTGGGCTACACGCTCGACTTCGAGACCGACCACAACTCGGGGCTCCTGCGCAACGGGTCGGGACCGTACCTGTTCATCGCGGAAGTACCCGAGGAAGCCCCGGTCGGCATGCAGTTGGTGCTGCGCGCGTCCAAGACCTCGGACGACCTCGACCCCGTGGTCGAGGTCGTCTCCCCGTTCGAACGCACCCACCACGGCGCCGTCGAGATGACCGTGCGCGACCCTGACGGCCGCACCTGGACGGTGCAGGTCCCGGCGGAGGGGTGATCCCATGACGGAACCCGACAGCCGCGCGGACGCGCCCGCGGCACTGCGGCGATGGCTGCCGCTGGTGGCGATCTGCATCGGCTCGGCGATGCTGCTGATCGACGTGAGCATCGTGAACGTGGCTCTGCCGCAACTCACCAACGGGCTGGACGCGTCCATGTCGGCGTTGCAGTGGGTGATCGACGCCTATGCGCTGGCGCTGGCGGCGCTCCTGCTCGGAGTCGGCGCGCTGGCCGACATCGCCGGTCACCGCCGGACCTATCTCGCTGGGCTGGTCGTGTTCGCCACGGCATCTCTGGGCTGCGGACTGGCGCCCACGGTCGCCGTGCTGGACGTGGCCCGTGGCGTGCAGGGCGCGGGGGCCGCCGCGATGCTGGCCTGCACGACCGCACTGCTCAACAGCACCTACCGCGGTGCCGAGCGGGGTGTCGCGTTCGGACTGTGGGCCGCGGTGTCCAGCGCCGCGACCGCCGTCGGGCCCGTGCTCGGCGGGCTGCTGGTACAGACCGCGTCGTGGCGCTGGATCTTCATCGTCAACGTCCCGCTCAGCGTCGTCGCGATCACGCTGACCCTGCGCTTCGTGGCGGCCGACTCCTCGCGCGCCCGCCGAGCGGTCGACGTGCCCGGGATGCTGACGTTCACCACGTTCGCGGCCGCGCTCACGTATGCGTTGATCCACTTCGGTGAGCACGGCGCCGCGACAGCCACGACCTGGGCGTACGTCGGTGTCGCCGTCGTCGGCCTGGCCGCGTTCCTCGTGATCGAAACCCGCCGGGCGCGCACCGGGACGGCGATGTTCGACCTCGCCCTGTTCCGGCATCGCGTGTTCACCGCGGCCATGATCGCGTCAGCGGTCTCGACGCTGTGCGCGTTCGCCGCGCTGACCTACTCGACGATCTGGCTGCAGACCGTCGTCGGTCTCACGCCGATCGAGGCCGGGCTCACCGGACTTCCACTGGCCGCCGCGTCGTTCGTGGTATCCGTGTTGGTCGGCCCCCGCCTGCAACGTCGGCCGGGGTCGGTGATCGCGGTGGGGATGCTGCTGGTCGGCGCCGGTTCGCTGCTGGACGCCGGGTTGCTCACCGGCTCGGCGAGCTGGCCGCAGCTCATGCCGGGGACCGTGCTGACCGGGCTTGGCGCCGGTCTCGTGCTGCCCACCCTGACCGCCGCCGCCATGGGTGCGGTCGAACCCCGCTTCGGCGGGATGGCCGCGGGGGCGCTGAGCACGGTCCGGCAACTCGGCTTCGCCATCGGAATCGCCGCATTGGGCAGCCTCGTCACGGCGCGCGCGGCGGACCGGCTCGCCGCTGACGGGGTGACCGGCGCGGACGGGCTGGCCCGTGCCCTGGTCTCGGGCCAGGCACACTCGATAGCGCCCACTGCGCCGGTGTCGGAGCTTCACCTTGCGGCGCTCGACGGCCTCGACTCCGCGTTCCTGGTCGCGGGCGTCCTGGCCTTCGTGACGGCAGGCGTTGTCTACCTGCTTGCTCGCCCCCGGGACGAAACAGCCGATCCGCGCGCGAAGCCCGCACCCACCCCGACAGCTTCCTGACCCCGGCGCGAATGCGATCGACCCCCGGCGACCTTCACCGCCGCCACTCGACGGACCTCACCCGGTCGAGACACCGCGACCGGGCCGCGACCAGCCCCGACGTTCGCCCTCATCGATCAGCTCACGGCCGGCCGCCCACAAGGAAGCCGAGGCGTCCCCGATCACCGCCTTGCGTGCCCGGACGTCGTCCGCGGTCACCCCCGGCGTCCGCCACGTCCCACCGCGGGCCATCCAGTTCAGCAGCAGCGGCTCAAGACGGTCCATGGCCTTGGCGAAGCGGGCTTCCGGAGTCCGCCTCGCCTCGAACTCGTCCCACCGTGCCCGCAACCGTGTCGCCTGGTCCGCCGGCAACAACCCGAACAACGCCTCGGCGGCGACCACTTCGCGTTCGGCCTGATCGACGCCCATTTCCACGTCGTAGAGCGGCGTGTCCCCGGCATAGATCTCCACCAGGTCGTGCACCAGGACCAACTCGACCGTGCGGCCGACGTCGATCTCCTCGTCCGCGTGCTCGGCCAGGATCACGACCATCAACGCCAGATGCCAGGAATGCTCCGCGTCGTTCTCCCGCCGGTCCACGGCCGCGAGCGGCGACTGCCGCAAGACCGTTTTGAGCCGGTCGACCTCGATCAGGAAGGAGAGCTGTTGCCGCAACCTCGCGTCGATCGTTTCCGGCAACGGGTTCGTGTCGGCCAGCAGCCGCACAGTGTCAGAGTCCACGACCTCACTGTCGCATCCGTGCGGCGGAACCGCCCACGGATTTACGATCACGACACGCTCAGCCCCGCACCACGGCGGTCTCGTCAGCTTCTGCTTCGAAGATGAGTGTCCGGCCGCCCGAATTGCGGGCTACAGCCCCAACGGGTGGGCGGACAGCCAGTCCCGATGGCGTTCGCGCATCCGGTCGCGCTCGTCACGGTCGGCCAGCAGCACGTCGGCACCGCCGTCGTAGGGATGGTGGACCCGCCGCATCATCGCATCGATGATCATGACACCGGCCGTCCGATCGTCGGCGACCGCACGCAGCAGCACGTCCACGCAACCGACCTCCCAGCGGACCCGGCTGACGTAGAGGTGCGTGTACACCTCGTAGCCCGGGTCATCACACCTGCAGACCGAGGTCCAGAACCTGGCCCCAGGATGCCAGCGCTCGTGATCGGCCGGACGCGGATCCGGAACCGGGTGGTCGTTCCAGTCCGGGGTGATCACGTACACGTCCTGACCGGCGAACAGTTCTTCCAGCACCGTGTTGTATCGGGAGAGCACACCCACTGTTCCGGGAAGGCATGTGGGGCGCACCCAGGCCCAAGACTCTTCCCAGAGTTCGAGTAGATCCCGCTCATTCACCGCGTGACGATATCCGGCCGCTCACCAAGGCGGCCCACGCGTTCACCCTTTCAGAGACCGTGAATGCCGTTCGCCAGCCGCGCTGGTGCAACAGCTCTCCTACCTCGGATTCAGTAGCCACTGGTGTGAGGTTAGCTGTCCGATCAGGACGTTGGTGCGCCGGCGTTCCATGGCTTGGGCTGGCCGCTTCGGCGTCGAACCCTTCATGCGTAAGGTCGTGGCGGCGAAAGTCAGGCCATAAATCGGTGTCACAAACGCGTTCTTCTTTGCCGAATTTGGCTCTCTGGGATCAAGGGCGGCGCGCGTGCGCGCCGCGGCCGGTGGCCGCTCGGCCTGCCGCTCCGCTCCGGCCGGCGGCCCCGGCACACCGTGGGCCGTGGCCGTCGATTCCGGGGCGCACTCACCCTCAGCTAGCTCGTTCCGGGGCGCGGTCGCACTAGTTCTCCTCCGGTCCCAACTCGACGTCAAGTCGTGTCGGCCAATCGTCATACGCGAGCCCGCCGTCCACGAGCACGTCGCGCCAATCTCTCCAGGCCAACCGAGCTGCTTGGTCGAAGCGGTTCAGGTCGCCGCGTGCCATGAGCACCACGGCCGACAAGATCCGCTCGACCGCGCGGCTGTTCCGCGTGTCGGAGGGCGGAAGATCCAGGTCCGCGAGGATTTCCAGCACCAGATCGGCGTCTGCCCCAAAATCCGCCCGAATCCGGCGAGTGAGGCGCCCGGAAATATGAAGCACCCAGCCATCATCGTGCAGCAGGCCGCCCACCCCAGTCACGAAACAGACACAAGATCGACGGCCACCAGCACGCGACTGGACTTCGAACGGCCCCGGTCAACCACGGTCAACAGAGGTACCCGAGGCACACCCTCCAACGCAGGTCAACGGCGGTTTCCAGGCACATCACCCCTGGTTCCCAAGCTGAGAACGCACCCGGCCGTCTACAGGCCGTCAAACGTCGGGTAGGGGCGAGAACTCGCGAGAACTGCCAATCAGCAAACCCGCAGCTCAGAAGGGCACATGGATCTACAAACGCCAGCTAGCCAGGAACGGCCCGTCAGAACTGGTAGTACAAGAACGGGCTGAAGGTGCCGTTGGCGACGAGGATGGCGGCGTAGGCCAGGCCCGCGGTCATGATGCCGACGCGCAGGCCGGTGGCGGTGCGGCCGCGTGAGGACTCGAGCAGCGGGCCGGTGACCGGGTGTGCGGGCAGCAGCACGACGATCAGCGCGGCCAGCAGGATCACCAGCCGCTGGTTGGTGAGCGCCGCGTTCACGACGTCGGTGAGGCCGGAGAAGTCGGGCAGGAACAGGTGCCCGATCATGGTCAGCGCGTGGCCGATGTCGGGGGAGCGGAAGAACACCCAGCCGACCACGACGAGCACGAGGGTGAGGGCCCGGCGGGCGATCCGTGCGGGGCGGTGTGCGGGGGTCTCGTCGAGGCGGAAGGCGCGTTCGATGATCAGCAGCGCCCCGTGGTAGCAGCCCCACACCAGGAACGTCCAGTTCGCGCCGTGCCAGAAACCGGTCAGTACGAAGACGATGCACAGGTTGCGGTAGGTCTTCGCCGCGCCCCGCCGGTTGCCGCCGAGCGGGATGTAGACGTAGTCGCGGAACCAGCGGGACAGCGACATGTGCCAGCGGCGCCAGAATTCGGTGACGGTGACCGAAGAGTAGGGGCGGGCGAAGTTCTCCGGCAGCCGGAACCCGAGCATGCGGCCGAGGCCGATCGCCATGTCGGAGTAGCCGGAGAAGTCGAAATACAGCTGCAGCGTGTAACCCACGGCACCGAGCCAGGCGATGCCGAAGGACATGGTGCCGTTCGGGGTGCCGAAACACGCCTCGACCATCGGGTTCAGCGAGTCCGCGACGATCGTCTTCTTGCACAGGCCGAGCGCGAACCGGGGGAAACCGGCGGCGATGTCGTCGAGGCGGTGCGAACGCGTCTGGGGCAGTTGGTCGGCGATCTCCCGGTACCGCACGATCGGCCCGGCCACCAGCTGCGGGAACATCGCGATGTAGGTCACGAACGAAATGGGATTCCGCAACGCGGGCCGCTCACCCCGGTGGATGTCGACCACGTACGAAATGTGGTGGAACGTGAAGAACGAGATTCCGATCGGCAGCGCCAGGTGCACGACGGGAAAGTCGCCTCCGAACAGCTTCGCGAAGAAGTCCAGCTGTTCGGTGGCGAATCCGGCGTACTTCCAGATCACCAGTATCGCCACGTCGAAACAGATCACGGCGATCAGCAGCCTGCGTCGCCGGTTCGGCTTCATCCCCCAGGCGGTGGGCTCCAGTGCCCGGCCGGCCACGAAGTTCACCACCATGCAGGTGAGCAGCAGCAGGGTGAACGCCCCGGCCCCGCTGGCGTAGAAGAACAAGCTGGCCACCGCGATGATGCCGTTGCGCCACGTCCTGGGCAGCACCAGCAGAGCGAGCAGCAATGTCGGCATGAAATACCACAGGAAAAGTGGTGAAACGAACGACATCGGTGCGCGGGCCCCCCATCAGGATCAGCGCACTGACCTTAACCGACCGTGCCGCTGCCCCGGCCGGATATCGACAAGCCCGTGAGAACGGCCGGTGCCCGGGGTTTGCTGGGGCGACCGATGTTCGAGGCCGCCCCAGCGGATGTCCTAGACGCGACCCGACTGCCGCCGCCGCCGGGCGACCTCGGCGAGCAGGACGGCCGCGGCCACGGAGGCGTTGAGGGACTCGACACCGGCGGCCATCGGGATGGACACCGTCACGTCGCAGGTCTCCCGCACCAGCCGGGACAGGCCGCGGCCCTCGGAACCGACCACGATCACGAGCGGATCGGCGGCGAGGTTCAGGCCGTCGATGTCGACCGAACCGTCGGCGTCCAGCCCGGCGATCATCAGGCCGTCGTCCGCCCACGCCTTGAGCTGGCGGGTCAGGTTCGTGGCCACCGCGATCGGCAGCTTCGCCGCGGTGCCCGCGCTGGTCCGCCACGCCACCGCCGTGATGCCCGCGCTGCGGCGCGCGGGCAGCAGCACGCCGTGCGCGCCGAAGGCGGCCGCGGACCGCACCACCGCGCCGAGGTTGCGCGGGTCGGTCACGCCGTCCAGCGCCACCAGCAGCGGCGGCTCCCCGGAGTCGCGAGCGGTGGCGAGCAGGTCGTCGGGGTGCACGTACTCGAACGGCGGCACCTGCAGGCCGAGGCCCTGGTGCACGGCGCGGTTGGTCTTGCGGTCCAGCTCCTCGCGCGGGATCTCCAGGATCGAGATGCCGCGGTCGGCGGCGAGCTGCACGGCCTCGTTGACCCGGTCGTCCGCGTCGATGTTCAGCGCGACGAACAGGCTCGTGCCGGGCACACCGGCGCGCAGCGCCTCGACCACCGGGTTGCGCCCGGCGATCACCTCGGGGCCCTCGTTCTTGCGTTCCCGGCTCCGCTCGGCCTTGGCCGCCGCGGCGGCACGCCGCTGCGCGGGGTGGCCGGGGCGCATCTCGGCGCGCGGCGTCGGGCCCTTGCCTTCCAGCGCCTTGCGCCGCTGGCCGCCGGAACCCTTGACGGCACCCTTCTTCGAGCCGGGATTGCGGATCGCACCCCGGCGCTTCGAATTTCCAGCCATGATCTTCTAAGCGTCCTTTACGGTCCACAACGGACCATCTGGAGTGTCTTCGACCGTGATTCCGGCCTTGAGCAGCCGATCTCGCACCGCGTCGGCACGGGCGAAATCGCGTGCCGCGCGGGCTTGTTGGCGTTCGGCCAGCATGTTGTCGACCAGATCGGTCAGCGCCTGCCTGGCCGGTGTCTCGACGCCGGCGCCCTCCGCCCATTCGGGGGCGAGCGGGTCCAGGCCGAGCACACCCATCATGGCCCGCACCGAACCCGCGGCCGTCCGGGCGGCCTCGTCCTGCCCGGCGTCCAGTGCCGTGTTGCCCTCGCGGACCACGTTGTGCACGGCGGCGATCGCCGCCGGGGTGGCGAGATCGTCGTCCATCGCGGCCACGAACTCCGGCGCGAGTTCGCCGGGGCCGACCACACCCGACCGACCGCCCGCCCGCCGCAGGAACTGCTCGATCCGGCGGTAGCCCTGGGCGGCCTCGGAGAGGGCGCCGTCGGAGTACTCGATGGTCGAACGGTAGTGCGGCTGGATGAGGTAGTAGCGCAGTTCGGCGGCCCGGTAGTCGCGCAGCATCGCCTCGATGGAGACCACGTTGCCCAGTGACTTCGACATCTTCTCGCCGGAGAGGGTCACCCAGGCGTTGTGCAGCCAAAACCGGGCAAACGGGTCGCCCGCGGCCATCGACTGGGCCCGCTCGTTCTCGTGGTGCGGGAACACCAGGTCGACCCCGCCGCCGTGGATGTCGAACTCGGCGCCGAGGTACGCGGTCGCCATCGCGGAGCATTCGAGATGCCAGCCGGGGCGTCCGGGGCCCCAGGGCGTCGGCCAGGACGGCTCGCCCGGTTTCGCCCTCTTCCAGAGCGTGAAGTCGCGGGGGTCGCGCTTGCCTTCGCCGAGGCTCTCGCCCTGCTGGACCTCGTCGAGCTTCTGGCGGGACAGGGCGCCGTAACCGTCGAACGTGGCCACCGAGAAGTACACGTCGCCGCCGGCCGCGTAGGCGTGCCCGGCGTCGATGAGGCGCTGCATGAGCTCCACCATCTGACTGACGTGACCGGTGGCGCGCGGCGCGATCGACGGGGGGAGGCAGCCCAGCGCGGTGTAGGCGTCTTCGAAGGCACGCTCGTGCTGGAAGGCCCACTCCCACCACGGCCTGCCGTGGTCCGCGGCCTTGGCGAGGATCTTGTCGTCGATGTCGGTCACGTTGCGCACGAACAGCACGTCTAGTCCACTGTGGACGAGCCAGCGGCGCAGCACGTCGTAGTTCAGCGCGCCGCGGACGTGCCCGATGTGCGGGATGCCCTGCACGGTCGCCCCACACACGTACACGGACGCCGTTCCACTACGGGCGGGATGGAACTCCCGCACGCTCCTGGTCGCGGTGTCGTAGAGGTGAAGGGCCACCCTGAAATGGTACGGGGCTCGCCCGGAAGAGGCGTTACAGCACCCCGTGCCCGCGCAGAACGGTCAGCAGGCCGTCCACCCGCACGTCCGTCGGCGCCGGGTCGACCAGGGCGAAAGCACACCCCAGCTCCCGGGCCCCGCCGTCGGCCTCCTCGCTGTCCCCGATCATGAGGGCCTCGCCGGGGGCCACCCCGAGGCGGTCGAGCAGGATCTCGAAGATCACCGGATCGGGTTTGATCGCGCCCTCCTCGTAGGAGAGCACGAACTCGTCGACGTGCTGGTCGAGGCCGTGCGCACCGAACGCGGGGCGGATGTCGAAGGCGATGTTGCTGAGCACCCCGACCTTCGCGCCCCCGGCCGCGACGCCCTTCAGCGCGGCCGCCGTGTCCGGATAGGGCGTCCACTCGCCCGGGTCGACCAGCCGCCGGTACAGGGCCTCGGCCTGTTCGGGCCGGGACAGGCCCGACTTCCGGAGCACCTCGAGATAGATCTTGCGGTGCAGTTCCGGATCGAGGTCCCGGTTGTCCCAGGCGTGCTGGTATTCCTCGTCCAGTTCCACGACCGTGCCGCTCGGGGCGGTCATGCGGCGCATGAGCTCGGTCTGCGCCTCGAGGTCGAGCGGTTCACCATCGCCGTCGGTGAGATCGCTCAGCCAGGTCTCGTCCTGCTCCAGCCGGAACAGCGTGCCGGAAAAGTCGAACATCACGGCTCGAATCGCCACGGCCCCAGGTTATCGGGGAACGAGGTGCCGGGGGTGGCCGAAGTGATGTTCGGCTCGTCGCACGGTCAGCGATCACAGGTAGTCGAAGAAGCGGATCCACCAGGTCGCTAAGCGTCCGCGGGGAGCAGGAGGGCGGTGGCGATCGCGGCCACACCTTCCCCGCGGCCGGTGAGCCCCAGGCCGTCGGTGGTGGTGCCGCTCACGCTGACCGGCCCGCCCGCCGCCTCGCTCAGCACCGCCTGAGCTTCCGTGCGCCGGGTGCCGACCCGGGGTGCGTTGCCGATGACCTGGACCGAGGCGTTGCCGAGCCGCCAGCCCTCGGCCGTGATCAGCCGCCGGGTCTCGGCCAGGAACTCGCCGCCGTGCGCGCCCGACCAGCGCGGATCGCTCGTGCCGAACACCGCGCCGAGATCGCCGAGCCCGGCCGCCGACAGCATCGCGTCACAGAGCGCATGGGCGACCACGTCCCCGTCCGAGTGCCCGGCGCATCCGGGCACTCCCTCCCAGTACAGCCCGGCGATCCAGCATTCCCGGCCCTCTTCGACGGGATGCACGTCCACCCCGGTGCCGACCCTCAAGCTCGCTCCTCGAGTAGTAACGCTTCCGCGACCGCCAGATCGAACGGCGTCGCGAGCCGGATCGCATGGGGATGCCCGGCGACGGTCCGCACGGTAGCGGGTGGGTCGGCCAGGGGATCGAGGCCGCGCTCGCACGCGTCGCGGAGCACGGATTCGGTGAAACCGAAGGGGGTCTGCACCGTGCGCAGGCGCGAGCGGTCCTCCGTCGCGACGACCACGCCCTCGCCGTCGACGAGTTTGACGGTGTCTGTGACGGGTAACACGGGGGCGGCTGCCTCCGCCCCTCGCAAGACCGCCTCGACCACCGTGCGCACGGTGGCGGGCGGGACGAACGGCCTGGCCGCGTCGTGCACCAGGATGGCGTCGTGGGGTACGCCCCCGGCGTCGAACGCGTCGAGGGCGTCCAAGGCGAGCCGGATCGATTCGGCGCGGTCGGCGCCACAGGGAAATACCCGGCACCGCTGCCGGGCGCCGGGTATCTTCCCCACGATCTCGGAGCAGGCTTCGAGCCCGCGCGCCGAGGCGGCGACGACCACGCGATCCACGCAACCCGCTTCGAACAGACCCCGCAGGGTGTGCGCGAGTAGTGGCTCGCCATGGACGCGGACAAGGATGTCCGGCCCCTCGGTATCGGAGATGACTAGTGCGGCGATCTTCGTCATGGTCACCGGTGAACCTACGGGCTCGTGCACCGGGTCACCCACGCGGCCACCCTGCCGAGTGCGCCCGGACACGAGCCGTGCGCGGCAGGGTGGGGGGTGACGCTAAACCGCCGCGGTTTCCAGGACCTCGTCGAGGAGCGTCTCCGCCTTGCCCTCGTCGGTGCCCTCGGCGAGGGCAAGTTCACTCACCAGGATCTGCCGGGCCTTGGCCAGCATCCGCTTCTCACCAGCGGAAAGGCCACGGTCCTTCTCTCGCCGCCAGAGGTCGCGCACCACTTCGGCCACCTTGTTCACATCGCCCGAGGCGAGTTTCTCGAGGTTGGCCTTGTACCGACGAGACCAGTTCGTGGGCTCTTCGGTGTGGGGAGCACGCAGCACGTCGAAAACACGGTTCAGGCCATCCTGGCCGACGACGTCCCGGACACCGACGATCTCGGCGTTATCCGCGGGAACGCGAACCGTAAGATCCCCTTGCGCGACCTTGAGGACGAGGTACTGCCTCTCCTCGCCCTTGATCACGCGGGTCTCGATGGCTTCGATGAGTGCGGCACCGTGGTGCGGGTAGACGACGGTCTCTCCGACCTTGAAAACCATGTGTCCTCTGCCCCTTTCGCTGCCTCCATGGTAGCACGTTGCGAGGGAACCCACCTAGTGGGCTGAGATCGTCCTCGCAGGTCAGGGCCCTGCCGGGAGGGTCGAGGGGGTTGACAAATCCATTTTTGGCGTGCTCATGCAGGTCCTCCGCCGATTGCCCGGGAGTCCACTGTGGACGGCTCCGGGGCCACAATGCCACCGGGTGCCGGGGCGCGTTCGGCACCGGGTTACTCTGCCCACTGGTAAGGCGGGCTCTAGGAGGGACTGAAGACCGTGAGGCTGCAGAATCGTCGTGTGCTCACCACGGGTGTGCTGGGCGCGGGTGCCGCCCTGGTGCTCGCCGGGTGCGGTGCGGGTCAGATCACTCAGACCGACACCATGCCGCCCGCGGTCAACGGCGCCTCCGTCAAGGCCGGCGCGATCTCCGTGCGCAACGCCGCCGTCGTGAACAACAACCAGTGCCTGCAGGCCTACGCCTCCGGCGACAGCGCGCCGCTGACACTGACCATCGCCAACGACGGCAACCAGGCCGACGAGCTCCTCTCCGTCAGCTCGACCGGTGCCTCCGGGGCGACCGTCGCGGGTGACAAGACGATCGCCGGCGTGAGCCGCGTCGTGGTCGGCCCGGCGAACCAGGCCGAGTCCGCCGCCGCCGCGAGCGCCACCCCCAGCACCGCGCCCGGCGTCGGCAGCGCGTCGATCGTGCTGCAGGGCCTGAAGGCGCCGCTGTGGCCGGGCCAGCTGATCCCGGTCACCTTCACCTTCCGCAACGCCGGGGCGGTGAACGCCGATCTGCCGATCGCCGCCCCCACCAAGACCCTCACCTGCGAGACCACGGTCGAGAAGCCCCGCGGCTGACGGGGCCGGGGCGGCCACGGAAACTGTCGGTGGCTGCCGCTAACGTCTCCAGCCGTGGTCAAGAAGGGCATCAGCTACCGCTGCGCCGAATGCGGGTACGAGGCCGCGAAATGGGTCGGACGGTGCCCGGAGTGCCAGGCATGGGGCACCGTCGAGGAACGGGGCGACGCGCGCCCGGCGATCGCCAGGGTCGCCGCGGGGGCGCCCAGTGCCCCGGCCAGGCCGATCGCGCAGGTCGATCTCGAGGCGGCCAGAGCCCGGCCCACCGGCGTGTCCGAACTCGACCGGGTGCTGGGCGGCGGACTGGTGCCCGGAGCCGTCGTCCTGCTGGCGGGTGAGCCCGGGGTCGGCAAGTCCACCCTGCTGCTCGAAGTGGCCTACCAGTGGGCCGCGGGCGAGCGGGGCGCGGCGCTGTACGTGACGGGCGAGGAGTCCGCGGGCCAGGTCCGGCTGCGTGCCGAGCGCACCGGGAACCTGCATGAACAGATGTTCCTGGCCGCCGAGAGCGATCTTTCGGCCATCCTCGGCCACGTTGACGCGGTGCGGCCGGGGGTGCTGATCGTCGACTCCGTGCAGACCATGGCCTCTCCGCAGGCCGAGGGTGCGCCCGGCGGGGTCACCCAGGTCCGCGCGGTGACCGCGGGCCTGGTCGCGCTCGCCAAGGAACGCAACCTCCCGATCGTCCTCGTCGGCCACGTCACCAAGGACGGGTCCGTGGCGGGCCCGCGCGTGCTGGAGCACCTCGTCGACGTGGTCCTGCACTTCGAGGGCGATCGGCATTCCACCCTGCGCCTGATCCGCGGGGTGAAGAACCGGTTCGGCGCGGCCGACGAGATCGGCTGCTTCGAGTTGCGTGACGACGGCATCGTGGGCGTCCCCGATCCGTCGGGCCTGTTCCTGAACCGGCATGCCGAAGCCGTCCCGGGAACGGCCGTCACGGTGACCGTGGAGGGCAAACGGCCACTGCTGTGCGAAGTGCAGGCCCTGGTGTCCAAGAGCAGCCTGCCGCAGCCGAGGCGGGCGGTGAGCGGCCTGGACGCGGCGCGGGTCGGCATGGTGCTGGCGGTACTGGAGAAGCGCGCCGGAGTGCGGTTCGGCGAGCAGGACGTCTACGCCGCGACGGTCGGCGGGATGAAGGTGACCGAGCCCGCCGTCGATCTGGCGGTGATCCTCGCCATCTCGTCCTCGCTGAGCGACGTGGCGCTTTCGCCGCGACTGGTCGCGGTCGGGGAGGTCGGGCTCGCGGGCGAAATCCGGCGGGTCACCGGGGTCGGGCGCAGGCTGGCGGAGGCGGCCCGGCTCGGGTTCACCCACGCCATCGTCCCGCCGGATCCGGGCAAGCTGCCCGACGGCATCCGGGTGCTCGAGGTGGGCAACGTCGCCGACGCGCTCCACGCCGCGCACCGGGCCTGAGCCGGCTGTGCTCCGGGAGTGTCATCCCGGAGCACAGCGCACAGCTCCCGGTCGCTGTCCTGCCTACTGCTGGGCCAGGAGTTTGGCGCAGCGGATCAGGCCGATGTGGGAGTAGGCCTGGGGGTGGTTGCCCAGGGATCGTTCGGCGATCGGGTCGTACTGTTCGGGCAGCAGCCCAGTGGGGCCGGCCGCGTCCACCATCTGTTCGAACAGTTCCTCGGCCTCGGTGCGCCGTCCGGTGAGCAGGTAGGCCTCGATGAGCCACGCCGCGCACAGGTGGAAGCCACCCTCGTCGCCGGGCAGCCCGTCGTCGCGCCGGTAGCGGTACACGGTCGACCCGCTGCGCAGTTCGGCTTCGATCGCGGTCACGGTGGACTGGAACCGGTCGTCGGAGGGGTCGAGCAGCCCCGTGAGCCCGACGAACAGCGAGGCCGCGTCGAGGTCGGTGCCGTCGTAGGCGGTGGTGAAGGCCTGCACCTCCTCGTTCCAGCCGTTCTCGAGCACGTCTCGGGCGATCGTGTCGCGCAGTCCGTGCCAGCCTTCCGGGATTTCACGCTCGTAGATCTCGCCGAGCTTGATCGCCCGGTCGATGGTCACCCAGCACATGACGCGCGAGTACACCCGGTGCCGGGGGACGTGCCGCTCCTCCCAGATGCCGTGGTCGGCCTCGTACCACCGGCGCGTGACCGCTTCGGCCATCGCGCGGACCAGTTCCCAGTCCTGGTCCCGGAGGTCGCCTCGTACCTCGGCCACCGAGCAGACCAGTTCGACGACGGGGCCGAACACGTCCAGCTGTACCTGGTGGTTGGCGAGGTTGCCCACCCGGACGGGGCGGGAACCGGCGTAGCCGGGCAGCGTGTCGATGACGGCTTCGGCGCCGAGCGGGGTGCCCGCCAGCGTGTACAGCGGGTGCAGGCGCTCGGGCCCGGCGAGGGTGCCGAGCACGCCGTGCAGCCACTGCAGGTAGCCGTCGGCCTCGGTGAGGGAGCCCAGACCGACCAGCTCGCGCACGGTCATCGCGGCGTCGCGGATCCAGCAGTACCGGTAGTCCCAGTTGCGGACCCCGCCGATCTCCTCGGGCAGCGAGGAGGTGGCCGCGGCCAGCACGCCACCGGTGTCGCTGTTGCACAGCCCGCGCAGTGTCAGCGCGGAGCGCAGCACCAGATCGGCCTCCACACCGGGCAGTTTCAGCCCGGCGGCCCATTCGCTCCAGTACCTGCCCGCCCTGGCCCGCCGGTCCACTTCGGACAGCTCGTGCGGATGCAGGTCGTCGGTGCCGCAGCGGAGTTCGAGCACCACCGGCGAATCGGCGGTCGGCTGCACGACGGCGGTGGCGGTGTCGTGGAGACCGTCGTTGCTGATCTCCCATTCCACGCCGGGAGCCCGCAGGACATACGGTTCCGAGGTGCCCATGACGCGCAGGCCGTCGGCCTCGCGCACCAGGTTCACCGGGACCGCGCCGAACTCCGGCCGTGGCGCGAACACCACCGAGGCCATCGCCGTTCCGGAGATCACCCGGACCAGATCGGTGCGGTGGGCGGGTCCGTGCGGTTCCAGGTAGTCGGTGACCAGCAGGCGGGACCAGCGGGTCTCGACGGTCATGGTGTTGGGCAGGTAGCGCTGGCCGAGGGGCAGGCCGCCCTTGTACGGGCCGATCGAGAAGTGCCCGGCGGCGGTGCCGCCCAGCAGGTCGGCGAACACCGCGGGCGCGTCCGGCCCGGGATGGCACAGCCAGGTGAGCCGCGCGTCGGGGGTGATCAGCGCGACGGACCGTTCGTTGGCGAGCAGGGACAGCCGCTCGATGGGCGGGGCCTGCTCGCCATAGAGCCAGTTGCGCCGCTCTTCGAGCAGGAACGCCAACACGGTGGCGACGTCCTCGGTGCCATCCACGCGGTAGTCCGCCAGGGACTCCCCGTCGCCGACCTTGATGCCGAGGTCGGGACCGGACAGCCGCGCGAACACCTTCTCGTCGGTCACGTCGTCGCCGAGGAACACCGCCGCGGTCGCCCCGACCTGGTGGCGCAGCGTGTCCAGCGCCTTGCCCTTGTCGGTCTGCACGACGGCGAGTTCGACGACCTCCTTGCCGTCGGTGGTGGAGACACCGGCCCACCGGCACGGTCCATTGTGGACCTCGTCGAGGATGCGGCGCGCGTCCTCGCGATCGGCGCGGCGGACGTGCACCGCGATGCTGGCCGGTTTGACCTCCAGCTGCGCGCCGGGCACGTCCCGCACCAGCTCTTCGAGCTCGTGCTCGAGACGGCGGTGCAGATCGCGGGCTTCGGCGTCGAGCGCGTGCACGAAACCGAGATCGAATTCGGAACCATGGCTGCCGACCAGGTGCACTTCGGACGGAAGACGGGACAGGATCGCCAGATCCCGCAGCGCCCGCCCGGAAATCACCGCCGTGGTGGTCTCATGCAGTCCGGCCAGCGAACGGAGCGCACCCACCGACTCGGGCAGCGGGCGCGCCTCGTCCGGGTTGGTCACGATCGGAGCCAGCGTCCCGTCGTAGTCGCACGCGACCAACAGTCGCGGCGTGCGGGCGATCTGCACGATCGCGCGACGCAGCTCGGCGGGCAGGGACTCGGCGGTCAACACTCCTCCTTAAGGAGCTCAAGCGTCAATGAGGGACAGTCGGCTGATTCAGGAAGCCGGTTCGGACCCGAGCGCCTCGAGGAACGAACGTGCCCACCGGTCTACGTCGTGGGTGAGGACCTGGCGGCGCAAAGCACGCATCCTACGCCGGCCCTCGGCAGGGTCGAGCGTAATGGCAGCCTCCAACGCGTTCTTCACCCCGTCGAGGTCGTGGGGGTTGACCAGGAACGCGCTGGTCAGTTCGGCGGCCGCACCGGCGAACTCGGACAGCACGAGAGCGCCGCCGAGGTCGTGACGGCAGGCGACGTACTCCTTGCAGACCAGGTTCATCCCATCTCGCAGTGGTGTCACGACCATGACGTCGGCCGCGGAATAGAACGCGGCCAGTTCGGTCCGGCTCACCGACTGGTGCAGATAATGCACCACAGGCCGGCCCACGCGCGCGAATTCCCCGTTGATTCTGCCGACCATCTGCTCGATGTCGCTGCGCATGCGCTGGTAGTGCTCGACCCGTTCCCTGCTGGGCGTGGCAAGTTGCACGAAAGTCACGTCCTCGGGCCGGATCCGGCCTTCGTGCAGCAGTTCGTGCAGCGCCTGCAGCCGCAGGTCGATGCCCTTGGTGTAGTCGAGACGGTCCACACCGAGCAGCACCGTGCGGGGGTTGCCCAGATCGCGGCGGATCTCGGCGGCGCGCTCACTCACCTGTTTCGTGCGAGCGAGCCCGTCCAGTCCGGCCGCGTCGATCGAGATGGGGAAGGCGCCCACCCGCACGGTGCGGTTGCCGACCTGCATCATGCCGGGCCGGGACCGGACGCCGACCGCACCGCGGCTCGGCTCCAGCCCGACCAGGGTGCGCGCCAGCCACAGGAAGTTCTGCGCCCCGCCCGGCCGGTGGAACCCGACCAGATCGGCCCCGATCAGCCCGCGCACGATCTCGGCGCGCCAGGGCAGTTGCATGAACAACTCGACCGGCGGGAACGGGATGTGCAGGAAGAAACCGATGCGCAGGTCGGGACGCAGTTCCCGGAGCATGCTCGGCACCAGTTGCAACTGGTAGTCCTGGACCCACACCGTGGCGCCCTCGGCCGCGACGCTCGCGCTGGCCTCGGCGAACCGGCGGTTGACCTTGACGTAGCTTTCCCACCAGCGCCGCTCGAACACCGGCGGGGCCACCACGTCGTGGTAGAGCGGCCAGAGGGTGGCGTTGGAGAAACCCTCGTAGTAGTCGCGGACCTCGTCGCCGCTCAGTGTCACCGGGTAGAGCACCAGGCCGTCGTCGGCGAAGGGATCGACCTCGACCCCCGGCACGCCGGGCCAGCCGACCCAGGCGCCCTTGCGGGAGCGCAGGAAGGGCTCCAGTGCGGACACCAGCCCGCCGGGACTCGCCGTCCAGCGCTGAGTGCCGTCGGAGGACCGGTCGAGGTCGACGGGAAGCCGGTTGGCGACGACGACGAAATCGGCCGAAGCCTTCCCGATACCTGGTTCGCTCACGCTAGCTGCTCCCTCGCTCGTCGGGCGCGGCACCATGAACACTATCTCGTCGCCATGCGGCAAGATCGACCGCGCGGTGGCTTCAACCGATTACTCCAGGCGACGTTGCGACGGCTGCAGTGGGCCGGCCAGCCGGGGACCCGACAGCTTCCGTTCGAGCCGGCCGAGGCCGCTGCGGACCGGCTGGGCGAGGTACTCGCCGAGCACCACGCCCGCGGCCAGCGCGAGGCCGATCGCGACCGCCTTCATCAGGGTGGAGATGTTGCCGTTCGCCTGGGTAGCCAGTTCGTAGAGGCCACGGTACGTGGACAGACCAGGCAGCAGGGGCGTGATCCCGGAAACCGCGACGACGAGGGGCGTCACCTTCAGCCGTCGTGACAGCACCCCGCCGCAGAAGCCGACGAGGGTCGCGGCGACCGCCGAGGAGCTGATGGGGTCGAACCCGGCGAACACCAGCCCGCCGTACACGCCCGCGCCGATGGCCCCGGCGGCCCCGGCCACCAGCAGGGACCGCAGCGTGGAATAGCTGGCGAGTGCGAAGCAGGCGGCGGCCGCGGCACCGGCCGCGGTGACCACGGGCAGGCCGAGCGCGGTCTGCGCGGGCAGTTCCGGGACCACCTGGCCGAATCCGAGCACCTTGGCCGCGTTCAGGGCGAGGGCGACGCCGGTGATGAGCCCGGCACTCATCAACCCGGTTTCCATGGTTCGGCCGGCCGCGGTGACGTTGTAGCCGGTGATGGCGTCCTGGACCGCCGAGACCGTGGACAGCCCGGACAGCAGCACGGTGATCGCGGCCGAGGCGACCAGCGTGGAGAACTTGGTGGGCACCAGACCGGTCTCCACCGCGAGGGTGGCCAGTCCCGTGGCCACGAACCCGCCGAGGACCTGCTGGAAGAAGAACGGCAGGGCGTACTTGTTGAGCTGGCGGCCGAGGCGGTCGACCAGTGCGGAGATGACGAGCGCGCCGAGCGCCACGTCCAGGCCGCCGCCGATGATCAGGGTGACGAAGAAGGCCATGCCGCCCCAGGCCAGGGTGGCGACCCAGCGCGGGTACGGGTGCGGCGCCCGGGTGATCCGGTCCAGTTCGGCGTAGGCCTCTTCGGCACTGAGGTTGCCGCGGTTGATCTGCTGCACCAGCATTTCGGTCGCCGACAGCCGCGTGTAGTCGAGGCCGCGGGAGCGGACCACACGCAGCGCGGTGACCGGGGCCATGCCGGTGCTGCGGTGACAGGTGACGGTGATCGACGTGAAGATGACGTCGACCTCGCAGTGCGGAAGGCCGAGCGCCGAAGTGAGCGACAGGATGGTCGCGGTGACGTCCGAAGCGCCGGCGCCGCTGGCCATCTGCACCTCGCCGATCCGCAGGACCAGGTCGAGGACGAAGTTGACGGTGGCGTCGTCGGGAACCGACGGGCCGTGTTCGCTGCCGGTGGCCGGGGCGGGCCGCTCCCCGATGGGTGCTTCGAGAATCTGCCAGGCCCGCCGTCGTGGACCGGTGGCGCGCCTGCGCCGTTGGGCCCGCTGGTCGTTCGGGTCCCACGGCGGTGCGTCGAGAATGTGCCAGCCACGTCGCCGGGTGATCGGGACCCGGACGTGCTGGTTGTCCTCCATCGGACCTCCACCTCCTTAAGGAAAAGTTCCCGGTGAGCATCGTCGCGCGCCCGCCCGGCGTTGCAAGAAAGCAACCGTGGCGTGCGCCACTTTGTCGAAGATCAACTAAACGTGGGTGGAGCCGGCCGTCAGGGCAGGTTCCCGGCGAGGGTCCGCAGGGCGCGCAGGAAGGACCGGCGGTCCTCCGGGGGGAGCCGGTCGAGCAGATCGTCTTCCCGCCGTCGAATTTCCGCCTGCGCCTTCAGTGCCTTCTCCCGGCCTTCGACGGTAGCCGCGAGCAGCCGTACCCGCCGGTCGGCGGGATCCGGCCGTCGTTCGATCAACCCGCGCTGCTGAAGGTCGTCGAGTACCGGGATGAGTCGCGTCTTGTCCGCCCGGATCCGTTCGGCGAGGGCGCTTTGAGTGCGGAGCGGTCCTTCGGCGAGCGCCGTCAGGACGGTGTAGGCCCACGGGGCGAGGCCGTGCTCGCGCACGATCGGTTCCTCGAGCCGGGTCAGGGCGCGCCCCAGCGGGACGACCATCGCGGCGAGATCGGGTCGGTCGGGCTCGGTGGATGTTGTGTTCATGCTGATCGTAAGCACCAGCTTACCATTACAATCCGTGATCACGCTCGATGATGATCTGTGCTGGTCGGCACGTTGATAACGCGGTTGCGCGGACGCTGCCGGTCTCGGGTTTGTAACAGTCCGTGATGAATGGGTGTCGATGGACTCCGACCGGTCATCCCGTGGCGCGGGGAGGCCCGCCCGGCTCGGCGGATATGATGTGCCAGGCCCATGCCGACATAGCTCAGTTGGTAGAGCAGCTGTCTTGTAAACAGCAGGTCAGGGGTTCGAGCCCCCTTGTCGGCTCCAGCCCGACCAGGGAGTTTCCCGTAGCGGATTGCTCCCTGGCCGGGGCCAGTCTCAGTTTCCGTCTCAGTTGCCCTCGTCAGGCGGGTACGGGGGCGGCCCCCGGCCGCTCCACAGCGAGAAGACGATCGAGCCGCTCGTCCGCGAATTCGCTTCCTGGGCGCGGAAAGCGCTTTCCAGCGTCACTTGAGTCATGCGGCAAGTTCAGGTTTGGCGGGCGCTGTCAGCGGGCTGCGGGCCTTGAGGGCGCCGAGCCAGTGTTGTCGTGTCATCGGAAACTCATCGACCGCCGCTACTGTGGCCGGACGAGCTTAGGTGGCCGCATCGCGCGTGGGCGGCCGGCAGGAACCTGGGAGGACCGAAGGTGACCGATCCGCGACCACAAGCACCACAGCCAGGCCCCGTTGGCGAGGGGGCGCAGGAGCGCGGACCAGAGCAGCCTGGCCATGTCGGCGGCATCCCGCCCAGAAGGTCCTGGAAGATGGGTGTGGTCATCGGTGTCGTCGCCGCGCTGGTCGGCCTCGGCAGCGGGGTCGCGCTGACCCTGGCGCTCACCGGGAAGGACGACGCCGGTCCACGCGCCGGCGGCCGACCTAGCGGCGGCGATGAGCTGCTCTCCGCGCCGCACACCGGCTACTCCGGCATGTTCGCGAGCGTGGCGTTCAGCCCGCACGGCCGCACCCTGGCGGCCGCAACCCCGGACACGAGGGTGCAGTTGTGGGATGCGGCCAGCCGTCAGCAGGTCCGCGAGCTCTCCGGCCACACCAACGTCGTCATGAGCGTGGCGTTCAGCCCGGACGGTCGCACCCTGGCCAGCGGAAGCTATGACACGACGGTGCGGTTGTGGGACGCGGCCCGCCGTCAGCAGGTCGGCGCGCCGCTGACCGGCCACACCGGCATCGTCATGAGCGTGGCGTTCAGCCCCGATAGTCGCACCCTGGCCAGCGCAAGTAACGACGGGACGGTGCGGTTGTGGGATGTGGCCAGCCATGAGCAGGTCGGCGCGCCGCTGACCGGCCACACCGGCTTGGTCGCGAGCGTGGCGTTCAGCCCGGACGGTCGCACCCTGGCCACCGCAGGGGACGACAAGACGGTGCGGTTGTGGGATGTGGCCAGCCATCAGCAGGTCGGCGAGCCGCTGACCGGCCACACCTACTCCGTCAGGAGCGTGGCGTTCAGCCCGGACGGCCGCAGCCTGGCCAGCGGAAGCTGGGACGGGACGGTGCGGTTGTGGGACGTGGCCAGGCATCAGCAGGTCGGCGAGCCGCTCACCGGCCACACCGACGCCGTCTGGAGCGTGGCGTTCAGCCCGGACGGCCGCAGCCTGGCCAGCGGAAGCAACGACGAGACGGTGCGGTTGTGGGACGTGGCCAGCCATCAGCCGCTCGGCGCGCCGCTCGTCGGCAACACCGGCGCCGTCATGAGCGTGGCGTTCAGCCCCGACGGCCGCACCCTCGCCTCCGGGGGCGTCCACACTGGGATGCTGTGGGATGTGACCAGCCGCCGCTGACCAACTGCCACACCGGCCAACAGCCGACAACGGCCCCTCCGGCATGGCCGCGGCCGGTCCCGGTTGCCCGTGCAGTGGTGTGCACCACGTTCTGTTATGCGTCGGCCCCCGGCCGTGTCTCGGGGGCATGACCGATCAGACTCGCACCATCGCCAAGGTCGTCGTCATCGGCGGCGGCTACTCGGGCACCATCGCGGCCAACCGCCTGCGGAAGCGCGCCGACGTCGATGTCGCCCTCGTCAACCCGCGCCCGAGTTTCGTCCAGCGTCTTCGGCTGCACCAGTTCGTGGCCGGTACCGCCGAGGCCACCGCCGACTACGACACGCTGCTCGCGGACGGCGTGCGGCTGGTCGTCGACGAGGCCACCCGCATCGACACCGCCGCGCGGACCGTTCGGCTGGCCTCGGGGGACGCACTCCGCTACGACTACGTCATCTACGCGGTCGGCAGCACCGCGGCGACGCCTCCGTCGGTACCGGGTGCGGCCGAATTCTCTTACCCCATAGCCGAATGGGAGCACGCTCAGCGGCTTCGCGCGGCTCTCGGCGAGCTGGCGCCGGAGGCACCGGTCACGGTTGTGGGCGGCGGGCTCACCGGGATCGAGACGGCCGCCGAGCTGACCGAACAGGGTTACCGCGTCACGTTGGTGTGCGGCGGCGAACTGGCTCCGACCTTCTCGGCACGGGGACGGCGGTTCGTGGCAAAGTGGCTGGCCGGACACGGGGTCGAGGTGATCGAGAACGTGCGGGTGGCCGAGGTCCTCCGTAAGGGCGCGGTGCTGGCCGACGGCACGACGCTGCCCGGCGCGGTCACGATCTGGACCGCCGGGTTCGGCGTGCCGGAACTGGCCGCGAGCAGCGGGCTGCGCACCGACCCGCTCGGGCGGCTCATCACCGACGAGACGTTGACCAGTCTCGACGACGAGCGTGTCCTGGCGGCCGGCGACGCCGCCGCACCGTCGAACCAGCCGCTGCGGATGAGCTGCCAAGCCGCCGGACCCCTCGGCGCGATAGCCGCGGAGACCGTGCTCAGCCGCATCGACGGTGCCGAGCCCGCCAGGCTGGACACGGCCTTCCTGGGATCCAACGTCAGCCTCGGCCGGAAGGCCGGAATAACCCAGGTCGCCCGCAAGGACGACACGGCGGTGGGCTTCTACGTCGGCGGCCGGATCGGTGCGCATATCAAGGAGGCGGCCACCAAGGGCACGATGTGGGGCATCCGCCGCGAGGCCCGTAAGCCCGGCTCGTTGGTCTGGTTCAAGGGCGGCAGGCGGCCCGAGCAGGCGGTATTCGCACCCGGGGAGACCGCGAAGCCATGACCACCCTCGACGAGCACGCCGAGCGCTTCACCCTGCTGCGGCCGCTGCTGTTCACGGTCGCCTACGAAATCCTCGGCTCCGCAACGGAATCCGACGACGTGTTGCAGGACAGCTACCTGCGCTGGTCCCGGGTGGACCTCGCCACGGTGCGCGACACCAAGTCGTACCTGGCACAACTGGTCACCCGGCAGGCGCTCAACGCGCTACGAGCCAGGGCGGGCCGCCGCGAGGACTACGTCGGCCCGTGGCTGCCCGAGCCGTTGCTGCTCACCGATCGGGACGCCTCGGCCGACATCGTGCTCGCCGAGTCCGTTTCGATGGGAATGCTCGTCCTGCTCGAAACGCTCACCCCCGACGAGCGGGCGGTGTTCGTCCTGCGCGAGGTGTTCGGCTTCGACTACGACGAAATCGCCGCGGCGGTGGGCAAATCGGTGGCCGCGGCGCGCCAGATGGCCTACCGCGCCCGAAGGCACGTGCAGGCGCGGCGCAGGCGGTTCGGGCCCGCCGACGCCGCCCGGACCGCGGAAGTGACCGAACGGTTCATGACGGCGGCGGCCACCGGGGACCTGGAAGGCCTGCTGTCGATGCTCGCCCCCGACGTCACCTGGACCACCGACAGCGGCGGCAAGGTCATCGCGATGCGCCCGCTGGAGATGAAGGGCGCGGAACAGGTGGCCGCGGTTCTCCTGACACTGTTCGGTGCGTTCCGGAACAGACCGGACGTGCGGATCGAGCCGGTGGACTGCAACAGCGAACCCGCGATGGCCATCTACACCGGGGATCACCTCGAAGCCGTCTTCCTGCTGGAGATCGTCGACGGCGTGGTCAGCCACGGCTACGGCATCCGCAACCCGGACAAGCTGGCGGCCTTCGGCACCCCGCGCACCATCGCCCGGACGGACACCGCACCCCGGTAGACCGCAGGATTCCCGCGGATCCGCAGCCGTGGACATGCGAGGGGGAGCCGATGTCACCGAACCGGGAGGTGGTCATGGAGACCGCTCACGGGCATTCGTTGGCCTGCGGCAGGGGCTTGCTCGGATCGAAGATGCCGGGGTCGGTGACGACGGGGCCCGATTCGGTGGGGGCGGTGGTTTCCTCGGTGTAGAGCATCGGGGCGAGCTGGTTCTTCCGTATCGCCTTGCAGGCGGCGGCGTAGAAGACGCCTTCGGCCCGGCCGGGCCAGACCCCGATGCTCGTCTTCTCGTACCCCGGCGCCGCCGCGGAGACCACCACGTAGTCGATCTCCTGGCGGAGGAAGGGCTCGATGTCACTGGGGCCGTCGATCTTCCTGTCGCCCGGGTCGAACGCGTAGGCGACCACGAAACTCGCGTGCACCGTCAGCTTGCCGGGATCGCCCGGCCTCGTGGTGAGACTGCCGGTCATCCTCGGCGACACGGGCAGCAGCCGGAATCCGTCGGCCACCGAGATGACCGAGGAACCCTTCCGCAAGCCCTCGGGTGTGATCTCCCAGCGGGCCGCATCGGGCGCGATCGAGGCCACGAAGTGGTCCGGCTTGTGGTCGGCGATGACCTCCCGGTCGAGGAAGGAGGCGGTGATGGTGCGTTTCACCGCCTCCATCGCGTCGGCGGTTTCCCGGGGAGAGAAGGTGCCGACCTGGGAAGCAGGCGGGGTGGTGAGTCCGTCGATGCCTTCGGACCAGTTTTGCGCCGCGGTGTGCTCGAAGGGCTTCGCCAGGTCAACGCGCCCCCGGTCCGGCAGTCCCTTCGGGCCTTCGTTCCGGTCGGCGAGATAGCCGCGGTACGCCGGGATTCCCCAGTAGTACACGAGGGCCCCGCCGCCGACCGCGACGGCCAGCACCGCCGCCAGCGCGACGAAACGCTGCCGCCGTCGCGCACGGCGCCGCTGTGCCGGCAGATCCACCCATGCCTCCTGCTGGGCGTAGCGCCGCCAGTCCGGATCCCGCAGGGCAGGCGCTTCGCCGGGCGGGGTGAAGGCGTTATCGTCCACTTTGGCCGCTTTCTCTTCGGTTGCTGTTCCGGCAATCGGCGGCGGTTGGGGATCGTTACGCCTGGCGGCCGTGTCGGCTGTCACGGCTTTGCCCCAGGTCGGCGAGCTTGCGCTCCAGCACGGCTCGCTCGCGGTCGTTGCCGCACAACCCCACGGCGAGCTCCAGTTCGGCGCGCGCTTCGTCGGTGCGGCCGAGACGGGTGAGCAGTTCACCGCGGACGGTCGGGAGAAGGTGCGAGTGCGGCAGCGACGCGGCGGCCGCCAGTTCGTCCACGATCGGCAGCGCCGCGCCCGGGCCCCGGGCCATGGAGACCGCCACCGCGCGGTTGAGGTCCACCACCGGTGACGGGGCGAGCCTGCCGAGCGCCTCGTAGAGGAGCACGATGCGCTCCCAGTCCGTCTCACCGACCGACCCGGCCATGGCATGGCATTCGGCGATCGCCGCCTGCAGGCCGTAGGCGCCCAGGCCCCGCCCGACGCGCCCGGCACGGGCGAGGGCGGCGCGCCCACGCCGGATGGCGGCGTGGTCCCAGCGGCGGCGGTCCTGGTGCTCCAGCAGCACCGGCTCGCCGTCCGGCCCGATGCGGGCGGGGAAGCGCGCCGCGGTCAGTTCGAGCAGCGCCAGCAGGCCGTGGACCTCGGGCTCGCCCGGCACCAGCCGGGTCAGCACCCGCGCCAGGCGCAGTGCTTCGCTCGCCAGGTCGAGCCGGATCAGATCCTCGCCGGAACTGGCCGAGGAGGCTTCCGTGAAGATCAGGTAGACCACGTTGAGCACCGAACCGAGCCGGGCGGTCCGCTCCTCGGGAGGCGGCACCGCGAACGGCACCCTGGCCGCGCCGAGGGTCTTCTTCGCGCGGGTGATCCGGGCCTGCACGGTGGCGGTCGGCACGAGGAACGCCCTGGCGATCTCGTCGCTGGTCAGGCCGCCGACCACGCGCAGGGTGAGCGCCACCCTCGCCTCTCGCGACAGCACCGGATGGCAGGCGATGAACATCAACGCGAGCAGGTCGTCGTCGATCTGCTCGGGATCCCACAGCACGTCCTCCGCCTCGCTCGGCGGATCGGACGGCGCACTCCCCGAGAAGATGCCGCCCTCGCCCAGTTCGTGGGCGAAGGCGGCATATCTCGCGTCGAGTGCGGAGCGACGGCGGAACGCGTCGATCGCGCGGCGCCGGCCCACGGTGAGCAGCCACCCCGCGGGATTGCGGGGCACGCCGTCGCGCGGCCAAGTCACCAGAGCTTCGGCCAGTGCCTCCTGGGCGAGGTCCTCGGCCAGTGCGAAGTCGCCGGTGTACCGGGCGAGCGCGCCGACGATCCGGGCTGACTCGATCCGCCAGACCGCGGCGACGGCCTCACGGCCGGTGTGATCCGCCATCGGAAACCGATCCCCTCAGAGCTGGCCGTTGGCCTCGCGCCACGCCCGTTCCTTCTGGATCCACTCGTTGTCCTGCGGGAACTCGTCGATGGTGGTGACGCGGCGGATCTCCGTCTTGAACCCCGCGCCCGTGACCGGCGACCGCTTGGCCCACTCGATCGCCTCCTCCTTCGACGCGACGTTGAGGATGTAGAACCCGCCGAACAGCTCCTTGGTCTCCCCGTAGGGACCGTCGGTGACCACCGGCGGCTCGGAGGAGTAGTCGACGACCACCCCCTCGGCGGCGTCGGCGAGGCCCTCCGCGGCGAGCAGCACGCCCGCGCGGATCATCTCCTCGTTGTACTTACCGATGGTCGCGAGCATCTCGTTGAAGTCGACTTCCCCCATCTTGGCGAAGGCCTCGTCGGTGGCGCGCATGATCAGCATGTACTTCATGGTCGGTACTCCCTGGTCTCCGGGTCCGCTCTCCGGACCCTCTCGCCCTGAGGTCGAACGGGATGTGCCGCGGATCGACACACCCCCGCAAGATCTTTCCCGACCCGACCGCTTCCAGCGGGAATAGGGCGCGGTAGGGGCGTGTTGTGATGAGCGGTCGGTGCGGTCCGTGTCCCCCGGGCCTCACCACATTTGCCGTCGCGGAACACCGTTCGGCCGGAGCCGCGTTCGTGCCCTTCGCCGAGAGGCGACCGCCGCGCCGACCCCTTCGCTCCCCTGGACGCCCGACCGGCGCCCAGGGGTTTTCCATCTCCGGGCACTCCGTGGGGGCCGGGCCGTGAGGGGTCCCCTCACGGTCGTATCGGCCAGGGGCCGCCGGGCTGGTCCCACGCTGGTGCGCGTGATTGGGTGCCCTGAAGGTCACCTTCAGGGTCATAAACGCCCTCAAGGCCACCTTGAGGGCAAGGCCCTGCTCCGACCGCGCATAGTCCTGTTCGACGAGGGCGACGGTGCGGCCGAGGCGGTCGCGCAGGGTGCGGGACGTGGCCGACTTGCCCGAGCCGGACGGGCCGCGGAGCACGACGAGGCGGGTCCGTCCGCTGCCAGTGCTGGGCACCCCGGCAGCCTAGGGCTCCAGTCCCCGTTCACGCCCGCACCTGATACGACGAGCGGTGCGGAACGCTCGGTGAGCGGCGGCTTCGCTGAGTATTCCGGGAATGGGCTGAGCGTGATTGCGTCACTCGATCGGGAACGAACTCCGCCTTGGGCGATCGAATTCACCATTGTGCGTAGCGCGCCCGGCCGCGGTCACCTTTTCGCATGAACATCAAACCGCGGTAGAACGCCGTTCAACCCGCTGGGGCAACCGATTAACGACTGGTCACGCTCCGTGGAAACCTACTAGTCCGTACGGGTCAAAATTTCGTCCGCGCTTTGCCAAGATGGGGCAGTGGACACGGGGGAGGCGATTTTCGTCTTCCCCGAGAAAGCGGCTCCCCGGGGCAACGGGGAGCCGCTCGAATGTTCGCGCCGCACTATCCACAGTCGCAAGAAGGAGCAGTACGAACTTGATGAGAGTACAGCCGCGTAGGCGTCGCGGGCCGGAGCAGGTCGTCTCTCCCGCGAACGTCGTGCGCGGGAGAGACGACCGCCCCATTCCCGTCGACGTGGGGCTGGACGAGTTGCTGGAGGCGGCGGCCGAACCACTGCACGGGGTGCGGGTCGGGACGTCGGTGCTGTTCCTCATGCAGTTCCCGGCCCTCCGACGGCCGGGTGTCCGGCTGGCGCTGACGGAGCAGGTGGCAGGCCGCTCGAGCAGGCTGTGGTGGAACGCCCTGTTCCTGCTCGCGATCATCGTCGCGGCCGTCGGGGTTCTGTTCGGAATCGTGCGGTCCTAGCGTGGATCCGGGGAGGCGGGTGCGCACGGTGCGCGCCCGCCTCCCGTTTTTCTCACTCCGAGCGCCGCGCTGCCCGCGCGGTGCCGTATCGTCGAAAGTCGCGGTCCGTTCAGTTCTGCCTCGGACCGCCTTCTTGTAGGAACACCGCCCGGGCAGGACACCCTGCTTTCGACGGAGATTCCATGGCGCCTTCCTTTGCCGAACTCGGCCTGCCCGCTTCCCTGACCGACGCGCTGGCGTCCCAGGGCATTCACCAGCCCTTCCCGATCCAGGCGGCGACGCTGCCCTCCTCGCTCGCCGGGCGGGACGTGCTCGGGCGCGGCCGGACCGGGTCGGGCAAGACCTACGCCTTCGTCCTGCCCGTGCTGGCCAGGCTCGCCGAGCGGCGCAGGCGCCGCGAACCGCTCCGTCCCCGTGCGCTGATCCTCGCCCCTACTCGTGAACTCGCGAGCCAGATCGAGGCCTCGATCACCCCGCTGGCCAGGGCACTGTCGTTGCGCACTCTCACCGTGTTCGGCGGGGTCAGCCCGAACCCGCAGATCTCCGGCCTGAAGGCGGGGGTGGACGTGCTGGTGGCCTGCCCCGGCCGGCTCGCCGACCACCTCGCCTCCGGGCACGTGCACCTCGACCGGGTCGAGATCACCGTCCTCGACGAGGCCGACCACATGGCTGATCTCGGCTTCCTGCCGGTGGTGCGGAAACTGCTCGAACGGACTCCCAAGGGCGGGCAGCGGCTGCTGTTCTCGGCGACCCTGGACGACGGTATCGACGTGCTGGTGAAGCGGTTCCTGACCGATCCGGTCACGCACAGCGTGGATTCCGACCGTTCGCCGGTCGCGACCATGAAGCACCACGTCCTGCACGTCCGCGCGGATCAGCGGCTTCCGGTCCTGGTCGACCTGACCGCGGCCCCCGGCCGCACCCTGGTGTTCACCCGCACCAAGTACCGGGCCAAGGCGCTGACCCGCCAGCTGATCGCGTCCGGCGTGCCCGCCGTCGAACTGCACGGAAACCTCGGGCAGACGGCTCGCACGCGCAACCTCGCGGCGTTCGCGGAGGGCGCGGCGAGGGTGCTCGTCGCCACCGACATCGCCGCACGCGGCATCCACGTCGACGACGTCGCGCTGGTCGTGCACGCCGACCCGCCGGTCGAGCACAAGGCCTACCTGCACCGTTCCGGCCGGACAGCGCGTGCCGGGGCGGAGGGCACGGTGGTCACCCTGATGACCGACGAGCAGCTCGCCGACGTGCGGGACCTGACCCGCAAGGCCGGGATCAAGCCGACGACCACGAAACTCGGACCCGGCCACCCACTGCTCACGGAACTCGCTCCCGGCGGACGCACCTTCATCCCGCCGCAAGGAAAGCAGCCGCGGCCCGCCGCGAACCAGACCGCGGTGAAGCAGGCGCCGCGGCGGAACGCGGCCCAGGCGTCGAACCGGAAATCCCAGGGGCAGCGGAAACCGGCCGGAGCGCAACGGAAACCGGGTAACCGGCGGGGCAACTCCTCGGAGAAATGACCAGAGCTCCGGCCTCGCGGACGCTTCCGCGGCGAGGGTGGCTACGCGCGCGGGTGGGTGGAGGCGCGGACCACTAGTTCGGGGGTGAACACCACCTGCTGGTGTTCGTGGTCCGGGTCGTTGGTCTCCTGGAGCAGGAGGTCGGCGGCCATGCGCCCGAGCTGGCGGCGCGGCTGCCGGACCGAGGTGAGCGGGACGGCGGCCGCCGCGGCGAAGTCGATGTCGTCGTAGCCGACGATGGCCAGGTCCTCCGGCACCCGCAGGTCCAGGCTCACGCAGGTCTGCAGCAGGCCCAGTGCGAGCAGGTCGTTGGCGCAGAAGGCGGCGGTCGGACGGTTGGCGGCGGGGAGCCCGGCCAGCCTGGCCCCGGCGGTGCGGCCTTCGGCGACGGTCAGGGCCGAGGTGTCGAGGTCCACCAGGTGGTCGTCTCCGAATCCGGCGTCGCGCAGGGCGCGCAGCGCCCCCTCACGGCGGTCCCTGACCTGTCCGAGGCTCATCGGGCCGCCGATGAAGGCGATCCGCTCGTGGCCCATCTCGAGCAGGTGCTGGACGGCGAGCGCGCCGCCCAGCATGTCGTCCACCGCCACCGTGCAGTGCGTCCTGGTGGCCCGCGTGCGGTCGACGATCACCACGGGGGTGCCGCGCAGTGCGATCTCGTCGAGCACGGGGGCGTCCGGATCGATCGGGGTGATGAGGATGCCCTGCACGCGCTGCTGTTCCAGCCGGCTCAGGTAGGCGCGCTCCCGCTCCGGCCGGTTCGCGCTGTTGCACAGGAAGAGCGACAGGTCGCCCTCGTCGGCGGTATCCTCCATGCCTTCGGCCACGTCGCTGAAGAACGGGTTGCTGCCGTCGAGCATCACGTAGGCGAGGATGCGGCTGCGGCCCGCCCGGAGCTGGCGTGCCGATTCGTTGCGGACGAACCGCAGCTCGGCCATCGCGGCCTCGACCTTGGCCCGGGTGGCCGGGCTGACGCGGTCCGGGCGGTTGAGCACGTTGGAGACGGTGCCGAGGGAGACCCCGGCGGCGGCGGCGACATCCTTGATGCCCGCCGTGCGGGTCTCGGCATGACCCGCCTCGTGCGCCGAGCGTGCTCCGTTGCCAGACATCAACCGCGCCCTTCGTTGAAACGTGCAAGCTTGACCGGAATGGTACCGCTGGTGGCCTGTTCAAGGTCAAAGCCAGTGGGTTTAACTCATCGTTGACTTTGCGTTCCCTCGAATAGTAGCGTCAGCGCGCCAGGTTTGTGAAACCTTTCATTCCGGAGGTCGCGATGGTGCGGCAGGACCCGGGCCCAGCGCCCTTGCTGGAGGTCCGTGGCGTCACCAAGTCATTCGGCGCGGTGGCCGCCGTCGACGGAGTCTCGTTCCCCCTGTACGCGGGCGAAGCGCACGCGCTCGTGGGAGAGAACGGCGCGGGCAAGTCGACTATTGTCAAGATGCTCGCCGGTGTGCACCGTCCCGACAGCGGCTCACTGCTCGTGGACGGCGCGGAGGTGGACTTCGCCTCCCCCGCCGACGCCAAGGCCGCGGGGATCGCGGTCATCTACCAGGAACCCACGCTCTTCCCCGATCTGTCGGTCGCCGAGAACATCGTGATGGGCCGTCATCCGCGCGGCAGGCTCGGAATGATCGACCGTGCCGCCGTGCGGGCCGAGGCCGAGCAGCTGTTCTCCCGGCTCGGGGTGCGGATCGACCCGTCCCGGCCCGCGCGCGGACTGTCCATTGCGGACCAGCAGATCGCGGAGATCGCCAAGGCGCTCTCCGCCGACGCCCGCGTGCTGATCATGGACGAGCCCACCGCCGCGCTGTCGGTGTTCGAAGTGGAACGGCTGTTCAACGTGGCCAGGGCCCTGCGCGAAGAGGGCGCGGCGATCATGTTCATCTCGCACCGGTTCGAGGAGATCACCGAACTGTGCCAGCGCGTCACCATCATGCGCGACGGCAGGCACGTCTCCACCGATCCGCTGGCCGACCTCACCGTCGACGAGATGGTGCGCCGCATGGTCGGGCGCGAACTGGACGCACTGTTCCCCAAGCAGGACGTCACGCCCGGCGAGGTCGTGCTGGAAGTGGAAGGGCTGAGCCGCGAAGGCGTCTTCCGCGACGTCTCCTTCTCGGTACGGGCCGGGGAGATCGTGGCGTTCGCCGGACTGGTCGGCTCCGGCCGGTCCGAAGTGGTCCAGGCGGTGTTCGGGGTCGACGAGCGCGACGCCGGGGTGGTCCGGTTGAACGGCAAGGGGCTCAAGCCGGGTTCGCCGCGCGCGGCGATGGCGGCGGGCATGGCGCTGGTGCCGGAGGACCGCAGGCAGCAGGGCCTGGTGATGGACCTGTCGATCGAGCGCAACGTGACCCTGCCCCGGTCCGGAGCACTCGCCCGGCTCGGATTCCTCTTCGGTGGCACGGAACGCCGTGAAGCGCAGCGCTGGACCCAGAAGCTGCAGACCAAGTTCGGCAGGCTCGGCGACGCCGTCGGCACCCTCTCGGGTGGCAACCAGCAGAAGGTCGTGCTGGCCAAGTGGCTTTCCATGACGCCGAAACTGCTCATCGTCGACGAGCCGACGCGCGGCATCGATGTGGGCACCAAGGCCGAGGTCCACCGGTTGATGTCCACATTGGCCGCCGACGGGGTCGCGGTGGTGATGGTGTCCTCGGAACTGCCCGAGGTGCTGGGCATGGCCGACCGGGTGCTGGTGATGCGGGAAGGGCGGATCGTCGCGGAGATCCCGAGGGCGGAAGCGAGCGAGGACACCGTGATGTTCGCGGCGATGGGACAGGGGGCAGCGGCATGAACGCCACCAAGGTAGCGTCGGCCGCCCGGCCGGAAACCACGGCACAGGGCGGGAGATCCGTCTTCGGTGCGATCTTCAAGGCGCGCGAGTCAGGCATCCTGCTCGCCCTCGTCGTGCTGGTCGCGTTCACCGCGACGCAGAACGCGCGATTCCTTTCCGGACAGAGCATTCGCGACATCCTGCTCGGCACCGCGATCCTCGCCGTGCTGGCCGTCGGGCAGACGATCGTGATGATCACCCGTAACATCGACCTCTCGGTGGGATCGGTGCTCGGCCTGTCCGCCTTCGCGGTGGGCACCCTGATGCAGGGCAACCAGGGCATGCCGGTCGTCGTCGCACTGCTGGCGGGGCTCGGCGTCGGGGCGGTCTGCGGCCTGCTCAACGGTTTCCTCGTGCGGTTCGGGCAGGTGCCCGCCCTCGTGGTCACCCTCGGCACGCTGTACGCCTACCGGGGCGTCAGTTACTTCTGGGCGGGCGGCAAGCAGATCACCGCCGACGAGTTGCCGCGCCAGTTCCTGCGGTTCGGCAATTCCACGCTGCTCGGCTTGCCGTGGCTGGTGCTCATCGCGCTGATCGTGCTCGTCGCCGCCGCGGTGGTGCTGCGCAACTACCGCGCGGGCCGCGAGCTGTACGCGATCGGGTCCAGTCCGCAGGCGGCCGAACTCGCCGGCATCAAGGTCGGGCGCAACACCATCGTGGCGTTCCTGGTGAGCGGCGCGCTCGCCGGGTTGGCCGGGGTGCTGTTCGCGGCCCGCTTCGGCACCATCGACGCGGCCGCCGGTACCGGCTACGAGCTCAACGTGGTCGCGGCCGCCGTGGTCGGCGGGGTCGCGGTGTTCGGCGGCAGCGGCACGGTCTGGGGCGCCGGTCTCGGCGCACTGCTGCTCACGGTCATCGGCAGCGCGCTGGCCGTGCTCGACATCAACCAGTTCTGGCAGCAGGCCATCGTCGGCGCGCTGATCCTGCTCGCGATCGGCGCCGACCGGCTGGTCGCCGTGCGCGTGGCCAAGTCACTGAAGAAGAGGGATTCCCATGTCCGCTAGCACCGCGGCGCCCCGGCGCCGAGCGCCGTGGCTGGCGCGCCTGGCCAGCTGGGACGCGGCCGTCATCCTGGTGACGGTGATCGCACTGGTGGTCGCCTCCGGCGCCGTCGAGAACTTCGGCACCAGCCGCAACTTCACCTTCCTCCTGCTCGACCTGCTGCCGATCGCCCTGATCGCACTGCCGATGACCTTCGTCATCGTCACCGGCGAGATCGATCTGTCCGTGGCGAGCACGCTCGGGCTGACCTCGGCGTTCATGGGCGAGATGTGGGACAAGGGCCTGCCCATCGAAACGATCATCCCGCTGTGCATCCTGCTCGGCGCGGTGCTCGGCGCGTTCAACGGGTTCTTCGTGACGGTGCTGAAACTGCCCTCACTCGCCGTCACGATCGGCACGCTGGCCCTCTACCGCGGCCTGGCGTTCGTGGTGCTCGGGGACTCCGCGGTGGCGGACTTCCCGAACTCCTACACGTCGTGGGTGACGGGCACCATCGGCGGCGGTTCCGTGCCGAACGTGCTGATCCCGCTGATCGTGCTGGCACTGGCCTTCGGCCTCGTCCTGCACGCCACCCCGATCGGGCGTGCGGTGTTCGCCGCCGGGGCCAGCGAGCAGGCCGCGCGGTTCGCCGGGATCCGGGTCGGGCGGCTGAAGTTCTGGCTGTACGTGGTCAGCGGCGCGGTCGCCGGACTCGCGGGTGTGCTGTGGACGCTGCGCTACTCCAGTGCCCGTGCCGACAACGGTTACGGGGCCGAACTCGCCGTGGTGGCCGCCGTGCTCCTGGGCGGCGTGTCCATCTTCGGTGGCAAGGGCACCCTGCCCGGCGTGCTCGCCGGCGTGGTGCTGCTGGCCACGCTGCAGAACGCGTTGCGGCTGCAGGACGTGTCCAACGAGGCGCTCAACATCGTCACCGGCGTGCTGCTCATCATCTCGGTGCTGCTGCCGAACATCGTCTCCTCGGTGCGGGCTGCGATCCAGCGCCGCCGAAGGCGGCTGCCCTCCTCCCCACCCGCGATTTCCGCAAGCCCCAGCCGGTCTTGAGCGGTAATTGAAGAAAGGCAAACGACAATGACCAGTCGATTCCTCACCGGCGCCCTCTCGGTCGCCACTGCGGCGACCCTGGTGGTGACGCTCGCGGCCTGCGGCGGCACCACGAAGAACGACAGCAGTGGTTCCGGTGGCGGCGCCAAGTCCACCGCCCAGGCCGACCCGAACGCCGCGCTCAAGCAGGGCGTCAAGATGGCCTTCCTGCCCAAGCAGCTCAACAACCCCTACACCGACATCGAGGTCGGCGGCGGCAAGACCGCGCTCGACGAGCTCAAGGGCCAGTACAAGCTGGTGGGCCCCAACGACGCCAGCGCCTCGTCGCAGGTGAGCTACATCAACACGCTCATCCAGCAGCAGCAGGACGTGATCGGGATCGCCGCGAACGACCCGAACGCGGTGTGCCCGTCGCTGAACCAGGCCCGCAACGCGGGCATCAAGGTGGTGGCGTTCGACTCCGACGCGGCGAAGGACTGCCGCGACGTGTTCATCAACCAGGCCACCACGCAGGGCGTGGGCCAGAAGCTCGTCGAAATGGCGAACGAACTGGCCGCCGGCAGCGGTGAGATCGCGATCCTGTCCGCGACCCCGAACGCCACCAACCAGAACGCGTGGATCGACGTGTTCAAGAACATCCTGACCCAGCCGCAGTACGCGAACCTGAAGCTGGTGAAGGTGGCCTACGGCAACGACGACGACCAGAAGTCCTTCCAGGAGGCGCAGGGTCTGCTGCAGTCGTACCCGAACCTGAAGGTGATCGTCGCGCCGACCACCGTCGGCATCGCCGCCGCCGCCCGCTACATCAGCTCCTCGAACTACAAGGGCAAGGTCGCGGTGACCGGTCTGGGCACCCCGAACCAGATGCGCGAGTACGTCAAGGACGGCACGGTGGCCAAGTTCGCGCTGTGGAACCCGGCCGACATCGGCTACCTGGCCGCATACGCGGGTGTCGCGCTGGCTTCGGGCCAGATCACCGGCGCCGAGGGCCAGAAGTTCACCGCGGGCAAGCTCGGCCAGTACACGATCGGCGCGAGCGGTGAGATCGTGCTCGGCCCGCCGACGGTGTTCGACGCGAGCAACATCGACAAGTTCAACTTCTGACGGCTTGAACGGGGAACCCGTGAGCTCCGCGATCCGCACCGCGGGTTCCCCGTTCGTTCCAGTCCACAAAGGACGACCTGTGCCCAGATACTGTTTTTGCCTGCAGGTCAGACCGGAGCGGATGGCCGAGTACGCCGAGCGGCACCGTGCGGTGTGGCCGGAGATGCGACAGGCACTGCGGGAGACCGGCTGGCGCAACTACTCGCTGTTCCTCCGTGACGACGGCCTGCTGATCGGCTACGTCGAGGCGGACGACCTCGCGGCCGCACAGGCGGCGATGGCCGAGACCGAGGTCAACGCCCGCTGGCAGGCCGAAATGGCCGAGTTCTTCACCGGTCTCGACGGACGGCCACCCGATGAGGGCTTCCTGCTTCTCACCGAGGTCTTCCACCTGCCCGACAACGAGCGCGAAAGCGCCTGAAACGGAAAGACGTGATCGACTTGTCCGACCTGAAGGCCGTGAAAGAAGCCCTGCGGGCGCAGCGGATCGAGACGCCATCCTGGGCGTTCGGCAACTCCGGCACCAGGTTCAAGGTCTTCGCCCAGCGCGGGGTGCCGCGCTCCCCCGAGGAGAAGATCGCGGACGCCGCCACCGTGCACCGGTTCACCGGCATCGCGCCCAGCGTGGCACTGCACATCCCGTGGGACCGGGTGGACGACTACGGCGCGCTCACGCGGTACGCCAAGGACCTGGGTGTGGAGATCGGTGCCATCAACACCAACGTGTTCCAGGACGACGACTACAAGCTGGGCTCGGTGACCAACCCCGATCCCGGCATCCGGCGCAAGGCCACCGACCACCTGCTCGAGGCGATCTCCATCATGGACGCCACCGGCTCGCGGGACCTCAAGCTGTGGTTCTCCGACGGGCTGAACTACCCCGGTCAGGACGATCTGCGGGACCGGCAGGACCGGCTCGCCGAGGCGCTGCGCGAGACCTACGACCGGCTCGGTGACCACCAGCGGATCCTGCTGGAGTACAAGCTGTTCGAGCCGGCCTTCTACGCCACCGACGTCCCCGACTGGGGCACCTCGTACGCGCACTGCGTCGAACTCGGTCCCAAGGCGACGGTGTGCATCGACACCGGTCACCACGCCCCGGGCACGAACATCGAATTCATCGTGGCTTTCCTGCTGCGGCAGGGCAAGCTCGGCGCGTTCGACTTCAACTCCCGCTTCTACGCCGACGACGACCTGATGGCGGGGGCGGCGGACCCGTTCCAGCTGTTCCGCATCATGTACGAGATCGTGCGCGCGGGCGCGCTCGATCCCTCCTACGGCATCAACTTCATGCTCGACCAGTGCCACAACATCGAGGCGAAGATCCCGGCCGTGATCCGCTCGGTGCTCAACGTCCAGGAGGCGACCGCGAAGGCGCTCCTGGTCGACCGTGACGCACTGCGTGCGGCTCAGCGCGCGGGTGACGTGCTGGGCGCCAACGCGGTGCTGATGGACGCGTTCAACACCGACGTGCGGCCGCTGCTCGCCGAACTGCGCACGGAAGACGGCCTCGACCCCGACCCGGTCGCCGCCTACCACCGCAGCGGCTACCAGCAGCGCATCGAAGCCGAGCGCGCAGACGGACAGCAAGCGGGCTGGGGCGCCTAGGGCCCTGTATCGAAGTAATTTGCGTGGCGGTGCGGGTGGCGGAACCTCAGGCGGTCCCTGGCTGTGGGATCTCCTCCTCATGAATGCCAATTCACCCCGTCGGAACGGCGCAGCCGACTTCGATACACACCCTAGGTCCCGCACACCGCGACCGCCGACTTTCCGACTCCGCACAACACCGTAGAACGAGGCGAAGGACATGACCGACAATCCCGCAGCCGAGCTGGTGGCTCGCAGCAACGCACTGGGCGCGGACCCGCGCAACACCAACTATGCCGGGGGAAACACCTCCGCGAAGGGCAGCGTGCTCGACCCGGTCACCAACCAGCCCACGGAACTGTTGTGGGTCAAGGGTTCGGGCGGTGACCTGGGCACGCTCACCGAGGCCGGACTGGCCGTGCTCCGGCTCGACCGGCTGCGCGCCCTGGTGGACGTCTACCCGGGTGTCGAGCGGGAAGACGAGATGGTCGCGGCGTTCGACTACTGCCTGCACGGCCGGGGCGGCGCGGCGCCGTCCATCGACACCGCGATGCACGGTCTGGTGGAGGCGGCGCACGTCGACCACCTGCACCCGGACTCGGGCATCGCGCTGGCCACCGCCAAGGACGGCCGCGAGCTGACCAAGCGGTGCTTCGGCGACCGGGTGGCGTGGGTGGACTGGCGGCGGCCCGGTTTCCAGCTCGGCCTGGACATCGCGGCGGTGAAGAAGGCGAACCCGCGGGCGATCGGCGTGATCCTGGGCGGGCACGGCATCACGGCGTGGGGCGAGACGTCCGAAGAGTGCCGGCGGAACTCGCTGGAGATCATCCGGACCGCGGAGAAGTTCCTCGCCGAACACGGGGTGGCCGAGCCGTTCGGCGCGATCGTGCCCGGGTTCGAACCACTGCCGGAGGCCGAGCGCCGCGCCAAGGCCGCCGCGCTCGCGCCGGTGATCCGCGGGCTCGCCTCCACCGATCACCGCCAGGTCGGCCACTTCAACGACCAGGACTTGGTGCTCGACTTCCTCGCGCGCGAGAAGCTGGCCCCGCTGGCCGCGCTCGGCACCTCCTGCCCCGACCACTTCCTGCGCACCAAGGTCCGGCCGCTGGTGGTCGACCTGCCCGCCGCGGCGCCGGTCGAGGATGTGGTGGCCCGGCTCAAGGAACTGCACGAGTCCTACCGCGCGGACTACGCGGCCTACTACCGTCGGCATGCGGCTCCGGACAGCCCGGCGATGCGGGGCGCGGACCCGGCGATCGTGCTGGTGCCGGGGGTGGGCATGTTCTCCTTCGGCAAGGACAAGCAGACGGCCAGGGTGGCGGGCGAGTTCTACGTCAACGCGATCAACGTGATGCGGGGCGCGGAGTCGGTGTCGGAGTACGCGCCCATCCCGGAGAGCGAGAAGTTCCGCATCGAGTACTGGGCGCTGGAAGAGGCGAAGCTGCAACGCCTGCCCAAGCCCAAGCCGCTGGCTGGGCGCGTCGCGCTGGTCACCGGCGCGGGTTCGGGGATCGGCAAGGCGATCGCCGAGCGGCTGGCGGCCGAGGGCGCCTGCGTGGTGATCGCGGACCTGGACGGCGAAGCGGCGGCGAAGGCGGCCGAGGGCATCAACACCACGGGCACCGCCGACCGCGCGATCGCGGTGACCGCGAACGTCACCGACGCCGAGGCGGTGCAGGCGGGAGTGGACGCCGCGGCGTTGGCCTTCGGTGGTCTGGACCTCGTGGTGAACAACGCCGGGCTGTCGATCTCCAAGCCGCTGCTGGAGACGAGCGAGCGGGACTGGGACCTGCAGCACGACGTGATGGCCAAGGGCTCGTTCCTGGTTTCGCGCGCCGCGGCGAAGACGATGATCGCCCAGGGGATCGGCGGCGACATCGTCTACATCTCCTCGAAGAACTCGGTGTTCGCCGGGCCGAACAACGTCGCCTACGGTGCGGCGAAGGCCGACCAGGCGCACCAGGTGCGGCTGCTGGCGGCCGAGCTCGGTGAGCACGGCATTCGCGTCAACGGGGTGAACCCGGACGGGGTGGTGCGGGGTTCGGGGATCTTCGCGGGCGGCTGGGGCGCGCAGCGCGCGGCCGTGTACGGCGTGCCCGAGGAGGAGCTCGGCGCCTTCTACGCCCAGCGCACGATCCTCAAGCGCGAGGTGCTGCCCGAGCACGTCGCCGCCGCCGTGTTCGCGTTGACGGGCGGGGACCTCACCCACACCACGGGCCTGCACGTACCGGTGGACGCGGGCGTGGCCGCCGCGTTCCTGCGCTGAGGAAGAGGGAACCTCATGACCGAGCTGCTCGAAGGGCCCGCGTTCGCCGGGCTGGAGCGCATCACGACCCGCAGGACCCGGATCGGCCTGGTGGCGGGTGGGCTGGGGGCCTACTGGCCGCAGTTCCCGGAACTGCTGCCGCAGTTGCGGGCCTCGGCCCGCCGCGTATCCGCTCGCTTGTCCGAAATGGACTGCGAGGTGATCGACGTCGGGTTCATCTCCGACGCCCAGGAGGGTGCCGCCGCGGCGGAAAAGCTGCGGGTGGCCGACTGCGACCTGATCATCGGTTTCCTCACCACGTACCTGACCGCGAGCATGCTCGTGCCCATCGCCCAGCGCAGCGGGGCGCCGGTGCTGCTGCTGAACCTGCAGCCCACCGAGGCGATGGACCACGCCACCTTCGACACCGGGGCCTGGCTCGCCTACTGCGGCGCCTGCCCGCTCCCGGAGATGGCCAACGCGTTCCGCCGGGTGGGAGTGGAGTTCCGTTCGGTTTCCGGTTATCTGGAGGACGAGCGCGCCTGGACCAGGATCGGCCGGTGGATCAAGGCGGCCGGGGTGCGGGCGGCGTTCCGCACCGGGCGCCACGGCCTGATGGGGCACCTCTACCCCGGGATGATGGACGTCTCCACCGACCCGACGCTCGTTTCCGCGCAGCTCGGCGGGCACGTGGAGATCCTGGAGATCGACGATCTGCGGGTCCGGGTGGAACAGGTCACCGACGCCGAGACGGCGGAGCGGATGGCACTGGCGCGGGAGATCTTCACCCTCGACGAGTCGGTCGTGGAGGAGGACTTCGCCTGGGGCGCGCGGGTTTCGGTCGCGCTGGACCGGCTGGTGGCGGACTTCGAACTCGATTCGCTGGCCTACTACCACCGCGGGCTGAACGGGGAGACCCACGAGCGGGTGGGTGCGGGGCTGATCCTCGGCGCCTCGCTGCTCACCGCGCGCGGCATCCCGGCCGTGGGCGAATACGAGCTGCGGACCTCGCTGGCGATGCTGCTGATGGACCGGCTCGGCGCGGGCGGTTCCTTCACCGAACTGCAGGCGCTGAACTTCCTGGACGACGTGGTGGAGATGGGCCACGACGGCCCGGCGCACCTGGCGATCAGCGCGCGGAAGCCGCTGCTGCGCGGGCTCGGCGTCTACCACGGCAAGCGCGGCTGGGGGGTGTCCGTCGAGTTCGACGTCAAGCACGGCCCCGTCACCGCGCTGGGCCTCGGCCAGCTCAAGGACGGCACGTTCCGCCTGATCGCCTCCGAGGGCGAGGTCGTGCCGGGACCGCTGCTGCAGATCGGGAACACCACGTCGCGGGTCGACTTCGGCTGCGATCCCGGCGAGTGGACCGACGCCTGGTCGGGGACCGGGATCGCGCACCACTGGGCGCTGGGCACCGGGCACCGCGTGGCGGAACTGCGGGCGGTGGCGGATCTGCTCGGCCTCGAACTGCACGTGGTGAGGGTGTGATGCGACTCGCGGCGGTCGATCTCGGCGCCACGAGCGGCCGGGTGATGGCCGGTTCCGTGGGACCGGGGCGCCTCGAAGTGACCGAGGTGCACCGGTTTCCCAACGGCGGTGTCCGCGCCGGGTCCACTTTGTACTGGGACGTGCTGGGTATCCACCGCGAGGTGCTGACCGGAATCCAGAAGGCGCATCACGGCGGGGCGCTGTCGGGCATCGGCATCGATTCATGGGCGGTGGACTACGGACTGCTCGACGGTTCCGGCGCACTGCTCGGCAATCCCGTGCACTACCGGGACACCCGTACCCAGGGGGTGATGGAGCGGGTTCTGCGCTCGGTTCCGGCGCGGGAGCTCTACGACATCACCGGGCTGCAGCAGCTCCCGTTCAACACGCTGTACCAGCTTTTGTCCGAAGTGGACAACGGCAGGCTGGAACTGGCGGAGACCATGCTGATGATCCCCGACCTGCTGGGCTACTGGCTGACCGGGAGGATCGGGGCCGAGCGCACCAACGCGTCGACCACCCAGCTCTACGATGTGCGAACCGGCGCCTGGGCCACCGGGCTGGCCGAGCGGGTCGGCATCCCGCCCCGTCTGCTGCCCCCGTTGCGGGACTCCGGCGAGCTGGTCGGCACGCTGCTGCCCGAGCTGGCGGCCGAGCACGCGCTGCCGGAACTGCCGGTGGTGGCGGTCGGCTCGCACGACACGGCCTCCGCCGTGGTCGCCGTGCCCGCCGAGCCGGGCACGAACTTCGCCTACATCTCCTCGGGCACCTGGTCGCTGGTCGGGCTGGAGCTCGACCGGCCGGAACTCGGCGAGGAGGCCCTCGCGGCGAACTTCACCAACGAGGGCGGGGTGGACGGCAAGGTTCGCTTCCTGCGCAACGTGATGGGCCTGTGGGTGCTGACCGAGACCCTGCGCACCTGGGCCGCCCATGGACGGCCGGTGGAGCTGGCGGCGGTACTGCGCGAGGCGGCGGGCGAGCGGCCGCTGGTGTCCGTGGTGGACATCGACGCGCCCGAGTTCCTGCCCCCCGGGGACATGCCGTCGCGGATCGCGGCGGCCTGCGCGCGGACCGGTCAGCCCGCCCCGGAGAGCGCGGCACAGGTCGTGCGATGCATCCTCGACAGCCTTGCCCTGGCGTACCGGCGGACCGTCCGCCGCGCCGCCGAGCTGACCGGACGCGCGGTGGACGTGGTGCACGTGGTCGGCGGCGGGGTGCGCAACGAGTTGCTGTGCCAGTTGACGGCCGACGCGTGCGGGGTTCCGGTACTGGCGGGCCCGGTGGAGGCGGCGGCGCTGGGCAACGTCCTGGTGCAGGCCCGCGCGCTCGGGGCCGGTTTGCCGGATCTGGCCGCGATGCGGGGCCTCGTCCGTGCGACCCAGCCGTTGACAAGCTACGTTCCGGGGGGAGCGGATGCGCGGTGGGCCGAGGCGGAGGCGCGGTTGTTCGAGAAGACGGGGACGAGGACATGAAGGTCGCGGTGCTGGTCACCTGCATCAATGACGCGATGTTCCCCGACACGGGCAGGTCGGTGGTCCGCCTGCTGCGGCGGCTCGGCGTGGACGCCGGGTTCCCGCCCGGGCAGACCTGCTGTGCCCAGCCGATGGTGAACACCGGCTACCTGGACGAAGCCGTGCCGGTGGTGCGTGGCTTCGCCGAGGCCTTCGCCGGGTACGACGCGATCGTGACCCCGTCCGGTTCGTGCGCCGGTTCGGTGCGGCACCAGCACGGCATCGTCGCGCGCCGCAGCGGTGACCCGCGGCTCGCCGAACGCGTCGCGGAGCTCGGCCCGAAAACCTACGAGCTGTCGGAATTCCTGGTGGACGTGCTGGGGGTGACGGACGTGGGCGCGTACTTCCCGCACCGGGTCACCTACCACCCGACCTGCCATTCGCTGCGGATGCTCGGGGTAGGGGACCGGCCGCTGCGGCTGCTGCGCGCGGTGCGCGGACTGGAGTTGGTCGAGTTGCCCGGCGCGAACGAGTGCTGCGGGTTCGGCGGCACCTTCGCGCTCAAGAACGCCGAAACCTCCACCGCGATGGGCGCCGACAAGGCGCGGCACGTGCGCGAGACCGGGGCGGAGGTCCTCGTCGCCGGGGACAACTCGTGCCTGCTGCACATCGGCGGCATGCTTTCGCGGCAGCGGACCGGGGTGCGGATCGCGCACCTGGCCGACGTGCTCGCCTCGACCGAGGAATCGGGTGCGGGTGTCCCGCAAGCCACCAAGGAGATGAAGTGACCGCGACCTTCGTCGGGATGCCCGCGTTCCCCAAGGCCGCACGGGAGGCGCTGGCCGACACGCAGTTGCGGCGCAACCTCGCGCACGCGACCGGCACCATCCGCGCCAAGCGCGCCGCCGTGGTCGGCGAGGTCGCGGACTGGGAGGAGCTGCGGCTGGCCGGGGCGGCGATCAAGGACAACACGCTGCGCAATCTCGACGAGCACCTGCTGCGGCTGGAAAAGTCGTTGCAGGACCGGGGCGCGACGGTGCACTGGGCCCGTGACGCGCGGGAGGCGTGCGAGATCGTGGCCGGGATCGCGCGTGGCCACGGCATCGACGAAGTGGTCAAGGTGAAGTCCATGGCCACGCAGGAGATCGGGCTCAACGAGGCGCTCGCCGCGCAGGGCATCGCGGCGTGGGAGACCGACCTCGCCGAGCTGATCGTCCAGCTCGGCGAGGACCTGCCGAGCCACATCCTGGTGCCCGCGATCCACCGCAACCGCGCAGAGATCCGGGAGATCTTCCGCCGCAACATGGCCGCGGCGGGCAGGCCCGCGCCGGAGGACCTGACCGACCGGCCCGCCGACCTCGCCGCCGCGGCGCGCCTGCACCTGCGGGAGAAGTTCCTCCGCGCGCGCATGGCGGTGTCCGGGGCGAACTTCGCGGTCGCCGAGACCGGCACGCTCGTGGTGGTCGAATCGGAGGGCAACGGCCGGATGTGCCTGACCCTGCCGGAGGTGCTGGTCTCCGTCGTCGGGATCGAGAAGATCGTGCCCACCTGGTCCGATCTCGACGTGTTCCTGCAACTGCTTCCGCGCTCCAGCACCGGCGAGCGGATGAACCCGTACACCTCGACGTGGGCGGGGACCACCCCGGGTGACGGGCCGCAGGAGATGCACGTCGTGCTGCTGGACAACGGCCGCACCCGCGCGCTCGCCGACGAGGTGGGGCGGCAGGCGTTGCGCTGCATCCGGTGCTCGGCCTGTCTCAACGTGTGCCCGGTGTACGAGCGCACCGGCGGCCACGCCTACGGCTCGGTGTATCCGGGGCCGATCGGGGCGATCCTCAACCCACTGCTCAAGGGCGTCGGCGTGGACGAGCAGACCGACTCGCTGCCCTACGCCTCCAGTCTGTGCGGGGCCTGTTTCGAGGTCTGCCCGGTGCGCATCGACATTCCGGAGGTGCTGGTGCACCTCCGGTCCGAAGTGGTCGATGCCCATCGGGGCGGGGCGCCGAAACCGGAGGCGGTCGCGATGCGGGCGGCGAGCTGGGTGCTGTCCGATGCGCGGCGGCTCGGCCTCGCCGAGCGCGGGCTCGGTGTGGCGGGCAGGTTACTCGGCCGGTTCGGCCGCCGGGTGCTGCCGGGCGGGCGGCGGGCGCTGGGCCGCCTGCCGTGGCCGGGATCGTTGTGGAGCAATGCCCGCGACCTGCCGGCACCGCCGACTGAGTCGTTCCGGGCGTGGTGGCGTCGTACCGGGGGAGGCCGTTCGTGAGCGCCCGTGAAGAAATCCTCGCCGCGGTGCGTGCGTCGCTGCGCCAGGCGGACCGGAGTGAAGCGACCGTTCCACGCGGATACCGGTCCGCGCCGCCGCTTCCCGACCCGGTGGGGCTGTTCGCCGAGCGCGTGCGCGACTACCGGGCGGCGCTCAGCCGGTGCGCGGAATCCGAACTGCCCGCGGCGATCCGCGCCGCGCTGGGTCCCGCGCGGCGGATACTGGTGCCCGAGGGTTTCCCCGTCCCGGTCGAGGGTTCGGTGCCCGGCACCGGCGAGACCGCCGCGGAGCTCGACACCTTCGATGCCGTGGTGACCGTCGCCGCGCTGGGCATCGGGACCACCGGCACCATCGTGCTCGACCACGGCCCGGGGCAGGGGCGGCGGGCGCTGAGCCTGGTGCCCGATCTGCACGTGTGCGTGCTCCGCGAGGACCAGATCGTGTCCGGCGTGCCGGAGGCCGTCGCGGCGCTCGACCCGCGGCGCCCGCAGACGTGGATCAGCGGGCCGAGCGCGACCAGCGACATCGAGCTCGACCGGGTGGAAGGGGTGCACGGGCCCCGCACGCTGCACGTCATCGTGGTGGCGCCCGCCTGAAGCGGCCGCGCACGGCACGGCTCGCCCCGGCCCCGGGGGAGTGGCCAGTTCCGCATAGGAAGGTCGTGAATCAAGGGCTGTTCTCGCGGCCGAGAAGGAGCCCTCGAGTGAGCTCTCGATCCCGATCCCGCCGGTCACTGACGTTCCTTAGTGGGGGCGGTCGGCCCGGTCGCGGATCGGCCCGCGCAGGCGTCGACGGTCCGCGGCCATGGCCACCCTCACGGATGCCACGAGTGCCGCTACGCCTGCCGCCCAGATAAGGGGGAGCCAGATCTGGATCGACGCGATGTTCACGATGCTCAAGTGCAGCCGGGCGACGGCCACCATGATCAACGCCAGCGGCAGGACGGTGCCCAGGGCGCTGACCCGGCTGTATCCGAACCGGATGAACAAGGGGAACTGGATCGCGACGTTGAGGACGAACAGTGCCCAGGACAGCGTCAGCACCGTCACGAGAGTACGGCCGTCGAACGGAACGGCGTGGGCGCGCGCGAGGAGAAGAGCCAGCGCCGTGCCCACGATGGCGGTGGCGAGAAAGCTGGCCAGGGCCCAGGCGTAGCGCCCGTACAGCACCGAGCGGCGGGACAGGGGCAGGACCGCGTACAGGGTCTCCAGGCCCGCCTTGTCGGCGATCAGGAACGGGTAGGCGGCGATCTGCGAGGTGAGGAGGAGAACGAGCGCGGGCAGGACCATCATGGGGTTGCTGTTGGCGAGAGTGACGACCAGCAGGCCGAACAGCACGAGGCCCTGGTTGCGATATGGCGCGACGGTGCGCAGGTCCAGCAAGGCCATGCGGGCAACGGCGTTCATGCGATCCCCCTGGTGGACAACGAAGAACCGGGCCGGTCGGTGGAGCCCGCATCCGGATTCCCCTTGGGAACCCGGGATCCGATGTGGACGGCGATCTCTTCGAGGGTGGGCGGCTCGACGAGGACGTCCTCATCGAGAAGATCGGCTTCCTCGGTGCGCACGAGAGCCTGCACTCCGGCCGGGGTCCGCCGGACACCGATCAACTGGACGCCGACGAGGTCGGTCAGGTCGTCCGGGCCGCCACGCACGACGCGGTAGGCCTCCAGGAGTTCGTCCTTGGTGCCGGTCGAAACGATGCGACCGCCGTCGATGAGCGTCACGTAGTCCCCGATGCGCTCCAAATCGGACGTGATGTGCGTGGAGAAGAGGACACTGTGCCCCTCCTCGACGAGAAAGTCCCCGATGATGCCGATGAGCTCCTCGCGGGCAACGGGGTCCAGACCACTGGTCGGCTCATCGAAGACGAGCAACTTTGCCTGGTGCGACAGCGCCACGGCGATCATGAGTTTCATGCCCATGCCACGCGACAGGTCTTTGACCTTGGCTCGGGGGTCCAGGGCGAAGTCGTCGAGCAACTGCCGGTAGCGCACGCCGTCCCAGCGGTCGTAGAAGGGGCGAAGCGCCCGTTCGACCTCCGCCAGCCGCCAGTCACCCACGAGGTAGGTGTGGTCGAGCACCACCCCGACCTCCTGACGCACGGCGACCGATCCGGGCATCCGGTGGCCGAGCAGTTCGATCTCACCGGTGTCGATCCGGCGCATGCCCAGCAGGCAGCGAATCGTCGTTGTCTTGCCGGCGCCGTTGGTGCCTATCAAGCCCATGACGTAGCCCGTGGGCAGTTCGAAACTCACATCGCGCAGTGCGAAGCTGTCGCCCACCGCGGTGCTTACGCCGCGCAGGGCGAACGCGAGGTCGGTGCTCACTGATGGATCCTCCGGTTTCCAGGCATGTTCCTGCGTGGTGACCTGCTAGCGGATGGCGTCCTGCTGCTCGGCATGCATCAGCCCGTCCAGGATCTGGATGAGATCGTCTCGGTCGAGACCGGCCCGCCGGGCGGCGTCCAGTGCCGTCTGCAGGCCGTCTTCCACCTGGCGCAGAAGCTGTTCCCGTACGAGGGCCGAGTCCAACGGCAGCACGTAGGCGCCCTTGCCGGGGACCGTGGCGATGAAGCCTTCGGTGGCCAGTTCGGTGTAGGCGCGGGTGGTGGTGATGACGCTGATCCGCAGGTCACGCGCGAGGGTGCGGACCGAAGGCAGCGCGGTGCCCTCGGCGAGCTCGCCCGACAGGATGGCCGCCATCACTTGCTCTTTGATCTGTTGGTAGAGCGGCACACCGGCTTTGTTGGACAACACCACCCGCACGACGATCCTCGATCCCCCCGCACTGACTGTATATGGACACTATATACAGTCAGTGCGGGGGTGAGCAAGCTTCCTGCCGGGGACCGCTCGGCGGATCGACAGGACTGACGACCAAGGGTCAGACTGTGTCGCGAACCGTGTTCGCGACACTCTGATTGGACACACCCCAGAGTTCGGCGATCCGGCCGTCTGCCACCCGGAACATCTCCAGCATGGTGAACTCTTCGCCAGGGAACCCGGACACGGTGGCCCGCAAGGCCACCCGCTCGCCGTCAGTCACCACGTCTTCGACGACGGTGCGCATCTCCGGGAACTTCTGGGCGGCGATGTTCCACACCTCCTTCACGTGCTCGACCCCCGATCTCTGCAGCGGGTGGCTGAAGAAGTCCGGGGTGAAGATGTCGTCGGCCGCGTCGAAGTTCCTGCTGTTGAAGGCTTCGTGCATGCGGTAGGCGAGGGAGCGTGTGTCGGTCATTCCATCTCTCCTTAACGATCGGACAGTAAGTTGGAGCTTGGCCAACTTACCGATCGGTTGTCAAGTAGAGTGCATCCGTGACCGACGATCCCGACACCCGCGAGCGCATCCTGACGATCGCACTGGAGTTGTTCGCGGCGCAGGGCTACGCGGGGACCTCGATCGCCCACATCACGGGCAGGCTGGGCACGAGCAAGGCCGCGCTGTACTACCACTTCGGTTCGAAAGCGGAAATTCTCGACGCCCTGCTCGCCAAGCCGTTCGCGGCCTACGCACGCCTCGTCGAATCAGGACCGCGCAGCCCGGACGACCTGCTCGCAGCGGTCATTGACACCACCGCCGAATCGCACGATGTCGCCAACCTGATCGCGAACGATCCGTCGGCACGAGCGGTGCTACGCGAGCGGACCCGCCAACTCGATGCCGACGAAATCAACGAGGCTCTCCTTGCCGAGCTCGCCGGGCCTCGGCCGAGTGTGGCCCGGCGTGTGCGCGCGCATGCCGCCTATGCTGTGGCCAAACAAGCGACCCTGACCCTCCTGTCGGCAACCGGACGCATCACACCAGCCACCCGAGTCGAAATCCTCGCCGCCGCGCTCCGCGCGCTCGGCAACTCCTAGCCGCAGTCGAACAGGACGCCGGCGCTGGCGGAGTCCGGGCCGATCGCGGCGGCGGGGACGGGGCGGCACTGCCGCGTGAACCACGCGATCCGCTCGACGATCGGGCTGGAACCCGGCACCACGGACCCGCCGCCGCTGCCCTTGAAGTGCAGGAACACCGCGGGCAGCAGCACGAACCGGGCCCGGCCGCCGTGCACCCAGGCGGCGAGTTGCCCGGCGGTGGGTGCCGGGTCGAGACCGAGGTAGCCGCCCAGTGGCACCACGGTGGCGTTTCGGTGGATCAGGTACGGGTCCGCGCCGTAGCTCCCGCCTTCGACGGCGAGCGCGATGGGCAGGCCCGGGGCTTTCGCGGACGCGTAGCGCAGCATTTCGTCCTGACCGGCGGTGAGCGTGGCCGCCGAGTCCATGAACGCCGCGTAGGCCGCCGCGTCGCCGCCCTTCAGTGTCGCACCCAACCCGGCGGCGGCGTCCCGGGCGGGGCCCGCGCTCGGATCGGCCGCCGCGAGGACGTCCGGTTCGGCGGCCGCGGTGTCGAGTACGTACGCGGCCGGGCCGGCCAGGATCGCCACCAGACCGGCGATCAGTGCCGGGTACCGCCGCCGCGTCAGCACGCCCAGCGCCGCCGCCAGGCCGAGCACGACGACGGCGTAACGCAGCCACGGCAGCCAGCCCGGCGTGCGGGAAAGGAACAAAAAGGACAGTGCGGTGGTCCCGGCGATGGCCACGGGCAGCAGCACCCCGGCCTTCGCCCCGGCCCGGTACCAGGCCGCGCAGGTGACGAGTCCGGCGGCGGCCGCCGCGGCCACGGCCGGGGCCAGCAGCGAGGTGTAGTACCCGTGGAAGATCCCGCCGGTGAAGGAGAACACCAGGCCGTAGACGATCAGCCAGCAGCCCCACAGCAGCCAGCCCGCCCGCCGGCGCGCGGTCCCGGCCCGGCGGCGCACCCCCTGCCAGGCGGCGACCGCGACCGAAACCAGGGCCAGCGGCAGCAGCCAGGCGATCTGGCCGCCCAGTTCGGTGTCGAACAGCCGCAACGGGCCGGGGGAGCCACCGAAATCCGTGCCGAGCGTGCCGCCCAGCGCCGAAAGCGATCCGGTGTCGGCACCGACAAGGCGGCCGAAACCGTTGTAGCCCAGGATGAGCTGCCAGATCGAGCCATCACCGGTGCTGCCCACGAACGGCTTGTCGCCGGGCCAGAGGCTGACCAGCAGGGGCCACGACAACGAGACCGCGAGCATGACCACCCCGGCGAGCGCGAGCCGGGCCACCTTCCGACGCCGCGGGACAGGGGCGGTGAGGTAGGCGGCGGCCAGCGCCGGGAGCACCGCCCACGCCACCAGCATCTTCGTCAGGAACCCCAGCCCCGTCAGCGCACCCGCACCGGCGAGCCACCCGGCATGCCCGTCTTCGGCCGCGCGCGTCGCGCAGTAGGCCGCGAGCAGCAGGATCAGTACCAGCAGGCTGTCGGGAGTGTCGTCCCGGCTGATCGCGGTGGTGATCGGGCACAGCACCAGCAGGGCCGCGGCGAGCAGTGCGGTGGCCGGGCCCGCCCACCGCCGCACCACGCGGTGCAGCACGAACACCGCGGCGACCCCCTCGGCCGCCTGGATGGCCGCGATCAGCCACCAGTGGTACCCGACCGCCCAGGCCGCGGCGGCCTGCACCCAGAACGCGAGCGGCGGCTTGTCCAGGGTCACCACCCCGGCCGGGTCGTACCCGGCGAACAGGAACGCCCTGGCGCTGTGCGCCATCGAGCGGATGGCGGCCGCGTAGTAGGGCTGGAAGGTCCGCCCCGCCGGTGACCAGACGTAGAGCGCCGCGGCGGCGAGTAGCAGGGCACCCAGCGCGACGCGCTCGAAACGGATTCGCTCCTGGACCGGTACTCGAAGGGGCATGGGGGAACTCAACCGTGATCGGCCGCCCGGCGCGTCGGCCCACAAGCCGAGATTCCCCTCCACCCCTGGGTCTACTCCAGTGGTCCGGTCAGCGGCGGGTGATGTTCCGGAGGCTGCGCACCACGCTTATGCACTCGTCCTCGACGTAGTCGAGTCCTGCCTCCATCGCGATGCGGCGGGCCTCGGGCGAGACGATTCCTTCCTGCAGCCACAGGGATCTCGCGCCGATCTCGACGGCCTGGTGTGCGATCCCGGGAGCCTCGGCGGCCGGGCGGAACACGTCGACGAGGTCCACGGGCTCGGGGATGTCGGTGAGCGAGCGGTACACCCGCTCCCCGAGCAGTTCGTCGGCCGACGGGTGGACCGGGATGATCCGGAATCCGGCGGCCTGCATGCTCTTGGGCACCGCGTGCGCCGCCTTGGCCGGGTTCCGGCTCAGGCCGACGACCGCGATGGTGTTCGCGGAGGACAGGGCACGTTCAGCGATATCGACCATGATCACCTCAAGTGGTGTGTTGAACGGTTTGCGTGGCGGATTCTCCGGTTCAGCGAACCACCACGGTGTGCTCGCCGCGGGGCAGCAGCTCGCCGACGACCGGCGCCCCGGGGATCTCCCCGGCGACCAGCAGGCCGCCGGAGGTCTGCGCGTCGGCCAGCAACAGGGCCTCGTCCTCGCCCACCGCCGAAAGGTCCGCGTGCGGGCGCACCCAGTCGAGGTTGCGGCGGGTGCCGCCGCTGACATAGCCCGCCGCCAGCGCCTCCCTCGCACCCTCCACATAGGACACACGAGCGGCTTCGACGACGGCGGTCACCCCGCTGGCCCGCGCGAGCTTGTGCAGGTGGCCCAGCAGGCCGAACCCGGTGACGTCGGTGGCGCACCGGGCCCCCGCCGCGACCGCCGCGGAGGCGGCGTCCGCGTTGAGGGTCGTCATCACCTCGATCGCCTCGTCGAACCGCTCGCCGGTGGCCTTGTGCCGGGCGTTGAGCACGCCGATGCCCAGCGGTTTGGTCAGCGAGAGCGGCAGCCCGGGGCGGCCCGCGTCGTTGCGCAGCAGCCGCCGGGGATCGGCGAGCCCGGTCACGGCGAGCCCGTACTTCGGTTCCGGGTCGTCCACGCTGTGCCCGCCCGCGAGGTGGCAGCCCGCCTCGGCGCAGATCTCCAGCCCGCCCCGCAGCGTCTCGGTGGCCAGCTCGAACGGCAGCACCTCCCGCGGCCAGCCGAGCAGGTTCACCGCGACCACCGGCCTGCCGCCCATGGCGTAGACGTCGGACAGCGCGTTGGCCGCCGCGATGCGCCCCCAGTCGTAGGCGTCGTCCACGACCGGGGTGAAGAAGTCGGTGGTGGCGATCAGGGCGAGATCGTGCTCGATGCGGACCGCGGCGGCATCATCCCCGGAGTCCAGCCCCACGAGCAGTTCGCCGTGCGCGTCGCGGGGGCGCGGCGCCCCGGTCAGCCCGCGCACCACGTCCTCGAGCTCCCCGGGCGGGATCTTGCACGCGCAGCCGCCGCCGTGCGCGTACTGGGTCAGTCGGTAGCCCATGGGTTCATGCTGCCCCGTCCGGCGGGACTCCGCTGGGTGTCCGTTTCCTGGGGCCGCGTCACGGCTTGTTCAGGTAGGCGAGGACGGCGAGGACCCGGCGGTTGCCGCGGTCGTCGTCCGTGATGCCGAGTTTGGCGAATATCGACGTGGTGTACTTGCTGATGGCGCTTTCGCTGAGGAACAGCCGACCGGCGATCGCCTGGTTGGACAGTCCTTCCGCCATGAGGGCGAGCACGGAGCGTTCGCGTTCCGTGAGCCGTTCGAGTCGCCGGTTCGAGGTCCCGGCGGAGAGCAGTTTGCCGATGACGGCCGGGTCCATGGCGGTCCCGCCGTCGGCGACGCGTTTCAGCGCGTCGATGAACTGGTCCGCGTCGAAGACACTCTCCTTGAGGAAGTAGCCGATCCCCCCGGCACCGTCGGCCAGCAGCTCGCGGGCATACAGCTGTTCGACGTGCTGGGACAGGATCAGGACCGGAAGCCCGGGCAGTTCGCGGCGGGCGGCGAGGGCCGCCCGCAGGCCTTCGTCGGACTGGGTCGGCGGCATGCGGACGTCGATGACGGACACGTCCGGCCGCCATTTCAGCAGCGCGCCGAGCGTCTCGGGCCCGGTGGCCGCCGTCGCCACCACCTGGTGTCCATAGGCCTCGACGAGGCGAACCATTCCGTCGCGCAGGAGGTAGAGATCCTCGGCTATCACGATTCGCATGGCACCACTATTCTCGCGCGGGTCGGCCCGCCCGCCGGGCTGGTGATCTCGCACGTGCCGTCGAAGGCCGCGAGACGGCGGCGCAGTCCCGCGAGTCCGCCGTCGGCTCGCACGCCGGCTCCGCCCCGCCCGTCGTCTTCGACCTCCACGACCAGCTCGGTGCCGTCCCGCGTGATGGAGATCCGCGCCCGGTTCGCGTGGGCGTGCTTGACGGCGTTGGTCAGCAGTTCGGCGATGCCGAAGTACACGGCGGATTCGATCGGCGGGTCCAGGTGCAGCCGGTCGTGGGCGGTGACGGTCGTTTCGAGCGGGCTGTCCAAGGCGAGCGCGCGCACGGCATCGACGAGTCCTCGCTCGTTCAGCACCGGCGGGCTGATGCCCCTGACCAGGTCACGGAGCTCGGTCAGCGACGTCGCGGCCCCGGCCTTCGCCTCCCGCAGCAGCGCCTTGGCCCGAGCGGGGTCGGTTTCCATCAGCTTCTCCGCGGTCGCGAGGGACAGCCCGAGCGCGACCAGGCGCGCCTGGGCTCCGTCGTGCAGGTCCCGCTCGATCCGGCGGATCTCGGCGGCCTGCGCGACCGTGATGTCCGCGCGCTGCTCCGTCAGCTCGTCCACCCGTTCCGCCAGCGCCATCGCCGTTGACGGGCGCAGGAAGCGGACGGCAACCGGCTCGACGGATCGCCAGGCGTACGGGGCGCTGCCGACGGCCACGGCCACGCCGAGCACCCCGATGACACGCGGGGCGAGCGACGGCTGGGCGAGTCCGAGTACGGCCGCCGCGATCCCGGCGGGCGGAACGGCCGCCGTCACGCCCATGGTGATCGGTGCGATCGCCAGGAACCGCAGGTCACGCCAGGTGGCCGGGTCGTGCCACCGGGTCCGCCACCGCTGGTCCTGGCGGGCGTCCCGCCGGGTGCGCTCGTAGGAGTACCCGTTCCACCAGTACCCGGTCGACAGGCGCGTCACCGCCGGAGCCTGCCGGTATCCGCCGGGGATGACGGTGCCGGTCCACTTCGAGACAAGGGAGCGGACCAGCCGGCAGACCGGACGGGACAGGGCGAAGGTGCCGATGCACGCCCACAGGAACGGCACTGTCCCCGACCACGGGTTCCCGCCCCACAGGATGATCCACAGCGCCACGGCGGCGGCCCACACGGCCGGGACCAGCATGGCGACCACCACCACGACGCACGCCCGCGCGAACCCCACGCAGGCGCTCGCCGTCCACGACCTCAGCCGTCCCATGATCCTCTCCCGTCCGGACCGGTTCGCGGTCCACTCTGCACCGCCCGGAGCCCGATTCCCGGCGGATCGGGGAAGAAGTGGGTCCAGGCCCACCCCGGAGTGCGTCCAGGCCCATACCGGCGCGGCCGCGTGCTCCCTAACTTTGGGCTCCACAGCGGACCTGTGAAGGAAGAAGGAGACATGGAAAACGCACCGGTGGGCAGGGGACTGGCCAAGGTGAAGAGGTTCGTCGCGGTCTACGGCGCGGTGAGTGTCGCGGTCCTCGTGGTGGTCGTAATTCTCTCGGTCAAGGGGAGCGAGGTGACCTCGTTCATGTGGGGACGGACGGGCGGAATGCTCGCGAGCGCCGCGGTGACCTACTGGCTGACCGTCCTCGCGTCACGGGGAGCACGATGGGCCTACGTCCGGGTGCGCATCATCTCCGTCGTCGTACCGATCGCGATCATCGCCATCGACAGCGTCCCCGGCGCCCTCCCGCCGTGGTTCGTCGCGATGCAGATCGCGGGCGCCCTCACCCTCGTCCCCGCCGCGTTCGCCGTCAACCGGTCCGACCTGCGTGCCGCCTTCTCCAAGCCGTGAGTGTTCGAGCGGGGCCTGTTTGCTCCGAATGATTCGGAGCAAACAGGCCCCGCTGCACAACCGGGACGGGGGCGGCTGAGTCGCGGGACGGGGGCAGCGCTGCGATCATCGGATTCATGGCACGGGGAGGCGTATCCGGTCTGGTGACCGGCGCGGTCTTCAAAACCGTTGAGCGGCAGGTCCTGTCGCTGGCGGGTTCGATTCCCGTCCGTCTCCGCCAGGGCCTCACGGGCTCCGGGGGGACCGGTGGCTGATCCCCGCAGCAGGGTCCCCCGCACCGACACCCTCCTGGCCCACCCGCGGATCGCCGAGGCCGAGCGGGTGCTGGGACGCGCCGTGGTGAAATCGGTGATCAGCGCCGCGCAGCAGCGGGCGCGGGCCGGGGAGATCGACCCGGCGGACGTGGCGCAGGAGGCGATCGCGGCCCTGCCCGCCACCGCGTCGAGCCTGCGGCCCGTGCTCAACGCGACCGGCGTCGTCGTGCACACCAATCTCGGCCGGGCCCCGCTGTCCCCGGCGGCGCTGGAGGCGGTAGTCGCCGCGGGCGGCACCACCGATCTGGAGTTCGACCTCGCCACCGGCAGGCGCTCGCGACGCGGCCGGGGCGCGCTCGACGCGCTGGCGGCGGCCGTCCCGGGCGCCGAGGCGGTGCACGTGGTGAACAACAACGCCGCCGCGCTGCTGCTGGCCGCGCTCGTGCTGGCGCCGGGGCGCGAAATCGTGCTCAGCCGGGGAGAGCTGGTGGAGATCGGCGACGGCTTCCGCATCCCGGAGCTGCTGACCTCGGCCGGGGCCCGGCTGCGCGAGGTCGGCACCACCAACCGCACCGCGTTGCGGGACTACGCGGAGGCGATCGGCCCGGACACCGGGTTCGTGCTCAAGGTCCACCCGTCGAACTTCCTGATCACCGGGTTCACCTCGGCGGTGGGGGTGCGGGAGCTGGCCGGGCTCGGGGTGCCGCTGGTCGTCGACATCGGTTCCGGTCTGCTCGCGCCGCATCCGCGGCTGCCGGACGAACCGGACGCGGCGAGCGTGCTGGCCGACGGCGCCGATCTGGTCACCGCGAGCGGGGACAAACTGCTCGGCGGGCCGCAGGCCGGGCTGCTGCTGGGCAGGGCGGAGCTCGTCGAGCGGTTGCGCCGGCATCCCGCGGCCCGGGCACTGCGGGTGGACAAGCTGACCCTCGCCGCGCTGGAAGCCACCCTGATCGGGCCGCCATCTCCGGTGGCCAGGGCGCTCGCGGCCGACCGGAGCGAGTTGCGCGCGCGGGCCGAGCGGCTCGCCGCGCGCATACCCGGCGCCGTGGCGGTCGACTGCGCCGCGGCCGTCGGCGGGGGCGGCGCGCCGGGGGTGGAGCTGGCCAGCGCCGCCGTGAGCCTGCCCGAGAGCTGCGCGGTCCCGCTGCGCACGGGTCGTCCCGCGGTGGTGGGGCGGCTGGAACGGGGCCGCTGCCTGCTCGACCTGCGCACGGTCGATCCGGCCGACGACGAGCTGCTGCTGGCGGCGGTGCGCCGATGTTCGTCGTAGCCACCGCCGGGCACGTGGACCACGGCAAGTCCACCCTGGTGCACCGCCTCACCGGGATGTGGCCGGATCGGCTCGCCGAGGAGCGCCGCCGCGGGCTGACCATCGATCTCGGCTTCGCCTGGACCGAAGTCGACGGCAGGCGGATCGCCTTCGTCGACGTGCCGGGGCATGAACGGTTCGTGCCGAACATGCTGGCCGGGGTGGGCCCGGTGCCCGCCGTGCTGTTCGTGGTCGCCGCGGACGAGGGCTGGATGCCGCAGTCGGGCGAACACCTGGCCGCGCTCGACGCGCTCGGCGTCCGGCACGGCCTGCTGGCGATCACCAAGGCCGATCTCGCCGATCCCGCGCCCGCCGCCGCGCAGGCACTCGAACGCTTCGAGGGCACCTCGCTCGGACGTCCGCCGGTGGTGGTGGCGACCGAGCTCGGCGCGGTGCGGGCGGGGCTGGTGACGCTCGTGGACCGGCTGCCTCCGCCCGCGCCGGACGCGGACGTGCGGTTGTGGATCGACCGTTCCTTCACGGTGCGCGGGGCGGGCACGGTGGTCACCGGCACGCTCGCCGCGGGCACCCTCCGGCTGGGGGACGAACTGGAGCACGCGGGGCGACGGGTGACCGTGCGTGCCCTGCAGTCCCTGGGCACCGGGGAAGAAGAGGTCACGGCGGTCGCGCGAGTCGCGGTGAACCTCCGCGGGGTCGACCGGCAGGAGATCACCCGCGGTGACACGCTGTGCACGCCGGGAGCCTGGCTCACCACGGGCGAGGCCGACGTCGCCCTGCGCCGCCCCGGCGAGCTGCATCGGGACCTCGTGCTGCACCTCGGCTCGGCCGCGGTGCCGGTGCACGTCCGTCCACTCGGGACGAACGCCGCCCGCTTGCGGCTCGCGCGGGAACTGCCGTTGCGCGTCGGGGACCGCGGTCTGCTGCGCGATCCCGGTGAGCACCGGATCGCCGCGGGCGTCGAGGTGCTCGACGTCCGCCCACCGCCGCTGCGGCGGCGCGGGGCCGCGCGGGCGCGGGCGGAGGAACTGGCGACCGGCCGGATCGGGCCGCCGGAGATCGCCACGGCCGCCGAACTGCGCGCGATGGGCCTGCCCGTGACCGGGCTGCGGATCGGCGCGTGGGTGGTGGACCCGGACTGGTGGGCGCGGCGGCGCGAACAGGCGCTCGCCAGCGTCGCGGCCTGGTCGGCGCGCCACGAGGTCGAGGCGGGGATGCCGGTCGAAGCGCTGCGCAAGGACCTCGGCCTGCCCGCCGCGGAACTCGTGCCGGAGCTGCTGAGCGGGACCGGCCTGGAACTCGCCGGTGGCCGGGTACGACGGCCCGGCACCGCCCTCCCGGAACGGGTGGAGCGGGCGATCCGAGCCGTGGAACGGCGGCTGGCCGAACGGCCGTTCCGTGCGCCCGAAGCCGACGAACTGGCCGAACTCGGCCTCGGACCGCGTGAGCTGGCCGCCGCGGTCCGCGCCGGACGCCTGGCCCGCCTCGCCGAGGGGGTCGTGCTCGGGCCCGATGCGCTGGATCGGGCCGCCACCCTGCTCACCGCGTTGCCGGAGCCGTTCACGGTGAGCGAGGCACGCCGCGTGCTCGGCACCACGCGGCGCGTCGCGGTACCGCTGCTGGAGCAGCTCGACGCCCGGCGGGTGACCCGGCGCCATCCCGACGGCACCCGAAGCACTGCGAGATCGTCAGAGCGGCGCTAGCGTGGTTCCCGTGGGTGTGCGGGACTGGATCGAGGGCTGGCCGGTCTACCGGCAGCTGACCGGCGCGGATCCGCTCGGCCGCGGCAAGGCCGCGAAGTCGGCCCGTTCGCGTGCCCTGGCCCCCCGCACCCGCTCCGCCGACCGGGTCGTCCGCTCGGTCTGCCCGTACTGCGCCGTCGGCTGCGGCCAGAAGGTGTACGTGCGCGACGGGAAGGTCACCCAGATCGAGGGCGATCCCGATTCCCCCATCTCACGCGGCAGGCTGTGCCCCAAGGGCTCGGCGAGCAAACAGCTCGTCACCAGTCCCAGTCGCGTCACCGAGGTGCTCTACCGGCGTCCCCACGGCCGGGAATGGGAACGGCTGGACCTCGACCAGGCGATGGACATGATCGCCGAGCGGGTCCTGCGGACCCGTCGCGAGACCTGGCAGGACACCGACGAGGACGGCCGCACGCTCAAGCGCACCCTCGGTTTCGCCAGTCTCGGCGGTGCGACGCTGGACAACGAAGAGAACTACCTGATGAAGAAGCTGTACACCGCGCTCGGCGCGATACAGATCGAAAATCAGGCGCGTATTTGACACTCCTCCACGGTTCCCGGTCTGGGGACCTCCTTCGGGCGCGGCGGTGCCACGACCTTCCAGCAGGATCTCGCCAACGCGGACTGCATCCTCATCCAGGGCTCGAACATGGCCGAATGCCATCCCGTCGGGTTCCAGTGGGTGATGGAGGCCAAGGCGCGGGGGGCGCGGATCATCCACGTCGATCCGCGGTTCACCCGCACCAGCGCGGTCTGCGACCAGCACGTCCCGCTGCGCGCGGGCACCGACATCGCCTTCCTCGGCGGGCTCATCGCATACGTCCTGAACAACGGGAAGGACTTCCGCGAGTACGTGCTGGCCTACACCAACGCCGCCGCGATCCTGCGTGAGGACTTCGCCGACACCGAGGACCTCGACGGCCTGTTCTCCGGTTACGAGCCGGAAAGGCGGTTCTACGACATCGAAAGCTGGGCCTACGAGGACACCGAGGCCGCCGCGGCGGCAGGGCGCCGCGAGAGCCCGGGAGAACACCACAAGGCGACCGCGCGGGCGGAGAAGTACGGCTCCGGCGGGGCGACCATGCGCGTCAAGCCGAAGCTGGACGAGACGCTCACCCATCCCCGCTGCGTCTACCAGGTGCTCAAACGGCACTTCGCGCGCTACACCCCGGAACTGGTCGAAGAGGTGTGCGGGGTGCCGAAGGAGGAGTTCCTCAAGGTGGCCGAGGCCGTCACCGAAAACTCCGGGCGCGAGCGCACCACGGCGCTGGTCTACTCGGTGGGCTGGACCCAGCACACGGTGGGCGCGCAGAACATCCGCGCGGGCGCGATCCTGCAGGCCCTGCTGGGCAACATCGGACGGCCCGGCGGCGGCATCCTCGCCCTGCGCGGGCATGCCAGCATCCAGGGCTCCACCGACATCCCGACCCTGTTCAACCTGCTTCCCGGGTACATCCCGATGCCCAGCGCCCACGAGCACCTCGACCTCGACACCTTCGTGGAGGCCGACGCGGGCCGCACCGGGTTCTGGGGCAACATGCGGTCCTACACGGTGAGCCTGCTCAAGGCGTACTGGGGCGAGCACGCCAGGCCGGACAACGACTTCTGCTTCGACCACCTGCCCCGCATGACCGGGGACCACGGCACCTACGCCACCGTGATGAACCAGATCGCGGGGGAGTGCAAGGGATATTTCCTGGTCGGCGAGAACCCGGCGGTCGGTTCGGCCAACGGGAAACTGCAGCGGCTGGGTCTGGCCAATCTGGACTGGCTGGTGGTGCGCGACCTGCAGCTCATCGAGAGCGCGACGTTCTGGCGGGACGGCCCCGAGATCGAGACCGGTGAGCTGCACACCGAGGAGATCGGCACCGAGGTGTTCTTCGTGCCCGCCGCCGCGCACACCGAGAAGGACGGCAGCTTCACCAACACCCAGCGGCTGTTGCAGTGGCACCACAAGGCCGTCGAACCGCCGGGGGCCGCGCGCAGTGAGTTGTGGTTCTACTACCACCTGGGCCGGATCATCCGGGAGAAGCTGGCCGGCAGCACCGATCCGCGTGATCTGCCGATCCAGCAGCTCGCCTGGGACTACCCGACGCACGGCGAAACGGCGGAGCCCAGTGCCGACGCCGTGCTCGCCGAGATCAACGGCTACGGGCCGGACGGGCCGCTTTCCTCCTACACGCAACTGGCCGACGACGGTTCCACCTCGTGCGGCTGCTGGATCTACTGCGGCGTCTACGCGGGCGGGCGCAACCAGGCGGCGAACCGGCAGCCCGGTGCCGAGCAGAACTGGGTCGCGCCGGGCTGGGGCTGGGCGTGGCCGGCGAACCGGCGCATCCTGTACAACCGCGCCTCCGCCGACCCCGACGGAAAGCCTTGGAGCGAAAGGAAACGCTACGTCTGGTGGGACGGCGCCGACGGCCGTTGGACCGGCGCGGACGTGCCCGATTTCGAACCGCGGAAGCCGCCGGACTACCGCCCGCCGGAGGGGGCGGAGGCACAGGACGCGCTGGCCGGGGTGGATCCGTTCATCATGCAGTCCGACGGGAAGGCCTGGCTGTTCGCGCCCGCGGGTCTCACCGACGGACCGCTGCCCACGCACTACGAGCCGTACGAGTCCCCTGTGGACAATCCGCTGTACCGCCAGCGGGAGAACCCGGCACTGGAGACCTACCGGCACGCGGGCAACCCGTACAACGACCGGCGGTTCCCGTACGTGTTCACCACCTACCGGCTCACCGAGCACCACACGGCGGGCGGGATGAGCCGGACCCTGCCCTACCTGTCCGAGCTGCAGCCGGAGTTCTTCTGCGAGGTTTCGCCCGAGCTGGCCGCCGAACGCGGGCTGCGGCACGGCGGCTGGGCCACGATCATCACCGCGCGCACCGCGGTCGAGGCGCGAGTGCTGGTCACCGACCGGATGGCTCCCCTGCGCGTCAAGGGAAAGGTGATCCACCAGGTCGGCCTGCCCTACCACTGGGGGCGGCGCGGACTGTCCACAGGGGACTCCGCGAACGATCTGCTGTCGATGGTGCTCGACCCGAACGTGCACATCCAGGAGGCGAAGGCGGCCACCTGCGACATCCGCCCCGGCCGCCGTCCGCAGGGGGCCGCACTACTCCGTCTGGTTGAGCAGTACCGCTGACTCACCCGCCCGGGTTTGACCTCGGAGCGTCCCGGGTAGCCGACGCTGCGTAGGAGAGGAGCCCGACATGGACACCAATGCCTATGTGGCTTTCCTTGCGGTGGGGGTCCTGATGGTCGTGATCGACGGTCAGATCATCTACCACGGCGGTAAGCGCTATCTGGAAAACGCAAACGGCAACCCCGGTGCCGGGGCCTCGATGACCCGGTTGATCGTCGTGCTGTTCCACCTGGTCGTGCTCGGCGCGCTCGCGTTGCTGTCCACGGTCGGCTTCCCCGGCGGCAGCTCGCTGCCCGCCGTGGTGGGGCGGCTGGGCGTGATGTTCCTGGTGCTGGCACTGGCGCACGCCATCACGCTGAGCGTCCTCGCGCGCATGCGGGAGGAGCAGGTCGTCGAGGACATCACCCTGCGCGGCCGCGCCGCGGAAACCCGGGTGCGCCCGGCGGATCCGCGCTCGTTCGACCAGCAGGTCCAGGAGCCGGTGATCAACCCGGTACCGGGGCAGGAGGGGCGCGCGCCGCACGTCAGCCCCGACCTCGGCCAGGGGTAGTGGCGCCGGATTCGTTACTGTCGCCAGGACCGCTTCTCCTGGGGGGACACGATGAAGGTCTGGCTGATCACCGGAACGTCGCGAGGATTCGGCCTGGCGATCGCGCGCCGGGCGCTGGCGGGCGGGGACGCGGTGGTGGCAACCGCCCGGAACCCGGCATCACTTGAGACGGAGCTCGCCGAGTACGGCACGCGTTTGCTCCCGCTCCCGCTGGACGTCACCGACGAGGCGCAGGCCGGGCGCGTCGTGGAGTCGGCGGTGGAGCGCTTCGGCGGAATCGACGTGCTGGTCAACAACGCTGGGCGGGGGCTGTTCGGGGCGGTCGAAGAAAGCTCACTCGCCGAGGCCAGAGCGGTGTTCGACACCAACCTGTTCGGCGTGCTGTCCGTGGCCAGGGCGGTGCTGCCGGTCTTTCGGCGCCAGAAGCGCGGACAGGTGATCGCGATCAGTTCGATGGGCGGGTTCTCCTCGGGCGCCGGGTTCGGCGTGTACGCGGCCAGCAAGTTCGCGCTGGAAGCGCTGCACGAGGCGATGGCCGAGGAACTGGCGCCGTTCGGTATCCGGGTCACGCTCGTCGAGCCAGGCGTCTTCGCGACCGAATTCGCCACCCTGGGCAGCCAGCGGGTGGCGGAGCCGATCGCCGACTACGTCACGCCCACCTACGCCCGCGACGCTCCTGGCGACCGGAAGCCGGGCGACCCCGTATGGGCGGCGGAGGAGATCTTCGCGCTCACTCGCCGCACGGACGCGCCCCTCCGGCTGCCCCTCGGCGAAGACGCGGTCGCCAGGATCCGGGCCAAGCTCGCCCGGGTCGCCGCGGATGCCGACGCCGCTCCCGCCGTCCCGTGACACCTTCGGCAGCTTGCGGGGACGAGCTTGGGACTCGCAGCACCCCTCACGGCACTGCCCGTAGGTAGCGCTCGCCGAGGGCGCGCAGGTGCTCGACCAGTTCGGGTGGTTCGGTGACGGTGAAGTCCATGCCCAGCATGCCGACGTAGACGGCGAGCGTTTCCAGTGAGTCCGCGCCGGTGACCAGCACGCAGGTCCGCTCGTCGACCGGCTCCACCGTGCCCACGCTGGGATTGATCCGGTCGGTCACCTCGGCCGCGGGCGCGTGCACGGTGACCCGCGCGTGGTAGCGCCAGGCCGCCGCGGAAGCCCCGCGCATCACCCGGTCGGCGACATCCTGGGGCAGTTCACGGGGCGTGAACCGGGGGCCGGTGGGGGTTCGGGGTTCGAGCCGGTCCACGCGGAAGGTGCGCCAGTCGCCGCGTTCGACGTCCCAGGCCACCAGGTACCAGCGGCGGCCCCAGTTCACCATCCGGTACGGCTCCACGACGCGGCGGCTGGTGTTTCCGTCGTGGGAACGGTAGTCGAACCGCAGCCGCTCATGGTCCCGGCAGGCGGCGGCGATGGTGCTGAGCACCTCGCCGGCGACCCGCGGCCCGTCCTCGGTGGACGCGCGCACCGAGTAGGTCTGCAAGGCGTTGACCCGGCGCCGAAGCCGGGACGGCAGCACCTGTTCGAGTTTGGCGAGCGCCCGCAGCGAGGTCTCCTCAACCCCGGCGATCGTGCCGCCGGCCGCGGTGCGGAGGCCGATGGCGACCGCCACGGCCTCCTCGTCGTCGAGCAGCAGGGGAGGCAGGGCGGCTCCGGCTCCGAGCCGGTAACCGCCGGTGGCGCCGCGCGTGCCGTGCACCGGGTAGCCGAGGGTCCGCAGCCGCTCGACGTCGTTGCGCACGGTCCTGGGACTGACTTCGAGCCGTTCGGCAAGCTCGGCACCGGTCCAGTCGCGCGGGGTCTGCAACAGGGACAGCAGGCGCAGTAGGCGCGCCGAGGTTTCCAACATTCTCCGAGTATCTCCGAAATATAGGAACGAGGTGTTCCTAATACCCTCCTAGCGTTGGGGACATGACGGAGAACACCGAGATCAAGCCCTTCCGCGTCGACGTCCCGCAGGCGGACCTGGACGACCTGGCCGACCGGCTGGCGCGCACCCGCTGGGCCTGCAACGAACTGCCTGCCGAGGACCGGCCGCAGGAGGGGCCGGTGCTGCCGGGCTGGGAGTACGGTGTGCCGCTGAGCTACCTCAAGCCGCTCGTCGAGTACTGGCGCACCGGCTACGACTGGCGGAAGTGGGAGGCGAGGCTCAACGCCCACCCGCAGTTCACCACCGAGATCGACGGCCAGAACATCCACTTCCTGCACGTGCGCTCGCCCGAACCGGACGCCACGCCGCTGATCCTGACCCACGGCTGGCCGAACTCGGTGGTCGAGTACCTCGATCTCATCGGCCCGCTGACCGACCCCCGCGCGCACGGTGGCGACCCGGCGGACGCCTTCCACGTCGTCATCCCGTCGATTCCCGGTTTCGCGTTCTCCGGCCCGACCACGGAACGGGGCTGGCACCAGTACCGGATGGCGAGGGCGTGGGCCGAACTGATGCGGCGCCTCGGCTACGAGCGCTACGGCGCGCACGGCAACGACGGCGGCTCGATGATCTCGCCCGAGGTGGGGCGCTGCGATCCGGAGCACGTGATCGGGGTGCACGTCACCCAGATCTTCTCCTTCCCCAGCGGCGACCCGGCGGAGCTGGAGGGGCTGACGGAGAAGGAAACGGAGCACCTGAAGTTCCTGCAGTCCTTCAACAGCGAAATGTCCGCCTTCGCCCAGTTGCAGGGCACCAAACCGCAGAACGTCACGCACGCCCTGTCGGATTCGCCGGTGGGTCAGCTCGCCTGGACGGCGCAACTGCTGGGGGCCGCCGACGACGACCACGTCCTGACCAACGCCACGATCTACTGGCTGACCAACACCGCGGCGTCCTCGGCCCGGTTCTACTACGAGGACCACCACGCCGAGCACCCGAAGGAGCCGACCACGGTGCCGATCGGCCTGGCCAGCTTCGCCCACGATTTCAGGCCGCTGCGCCGGTTCGCCGAGCGCGACCACCGGAACATCGTGTCGTGGCACGAGTACGACCGGGGCGGCCACTGGGCGACCCAGGATGCGCCTGACTTGCTCCTCGGCGACATCCGCGCTTTCTTCGGCTCGCTCCGTTAATCCGTCCGGTGGCCCCGGCGCCGCCAAAGGGCGGTGCCGGGGGCCAGTTCTCTACAGAACGTTGACGATCGGCACGTAGCTGTAGACAATTGGTCCATGACGAAGGTGTCATTCGATCGGCATCCGAGCACCTACCGGCACTGGCACCTGCGCATCGAGCCCCCGGTCGCCTGGCTCGAGATGGACGTCGATCCCGGCGGTGGCCTCGTCGAGGGCTACGAACTCAAGCTCAACTCCTACGATCTCGGCGTCGACATCGAACTCTACGACGCCGTGCAGCGCCTGCGCTTCGAACACCCCGAGGTGGGCGCGGTGATCATCACCAGCGCCAGGGAAAAGGTGTTCTGCGCGGGCGCGAACATCCGGATGCTGGCCGACTCCCCGCACGAGTGGAAGGTGAACTTCTGCAAGTTCACCAACGAAACCCGCAACGGCATCGAGGACGCGACCGACAACTCCGGGCAGGTCTACCTCGCCGCGGTGAACGGGAGTTGCGCGGGCGGCGGCTACGAGATCGCCTTGGCCTGCGAGGAGATCCTGCTCGTCGACGACAATTCCTCCACCGTCTCGCTGCCGGAGGTGCCGCTGCTGGGGGTCCTTCCCGGCACCGGGGGCCTGACCCGCGTGGTGGACAAGCGGCGGGTCCGCAAGGACCGGGCCGACGTCTTCGCCACTCGCCCGGACGGGGTGAGGGGCCGGACCGCGGTGGACTGGAAGCTCGTCGACCGGCTGGTGCCGCGTCAGGAGTTCCGCGAAGCCGTCGCGGCGCGGGCACGGGAACTGGCCGCGGGGACCACCCGCCCCGCCGACGCGAAGGGCGTGGAGCTCGCGCCCCTCGAACGCAACGAGACCGACGACGGGATCGCGTATCCGAACGTCACCGCGGAGTTCGATCGCGGGCTCGGCGTCGTCACGGTCACCGTGCGCGGTCCGGGCGGTGAGGACTGGCTGTTCGCGCTGACCCGTGAACTCGACGACCTCATCCTGCGGTTGCGCACCAACGAACCCGAGCTGGGCACCTGGGTCTTCCGCACGGAAGGCGACGCCGAGGCCGTGCTCGCCCACGAGCGTGCGCTTCTGGCCAGGGAAGACTGGCTGGGTAACGAAATCGTCCACTACTACAAGCGCACGCTCAAGCGCCTGGACGTCACCAGCCGGAGCCTGATCGCGTTGATCGAGCCGGGCAGCTGCTTCGCCGGGGTGCTGCTGGAGCTGGCGCTGGCGTGTGACCGTCAGTACATTTTGGACGGTCCGCCGATCGACGACGAGGACAGCGAGGAGCGCGCGGCGATCGTGCTGTCGGAAGCCAACTTCGGGATGTTCCCGATGGGCAACGGCCTGTCCCGGCTCGAATCGCGGTTCTACCGGGAAGACGAGCACCTCGACTGGCTCAAGCGCGAGCGTGACCGTCCGCTCAGCCCGGCCGAGGCGGTCGAACTCGGGCTGGTCACCGACGCGCCGGACGACATCGACTGGTCCGACGAAATCCGGATCGTGCTGGAGGGCCGGGCCGCGCTCAGCCCCGACGCGCTGACCGGGATGGAGGCCAACCACCGGTTCGTCGGTCCCGAAACCATCGAGACGAAGATCTTCGGGCGGCTCACCGCCTGGCAGAACTGGATCTTCACCAGACCCAACGCCTCCGGTCCGGAGGGCGCCCTGCGCCGCTACGGTACCGGGCAGAAGGCGACCTTCGACCGCAAGCGGGTGTGACTGTGCCGGAGAAGATCGATTACGACAGCAAGATCCCGAACAACGTCAACCTGGCCGAGGACCGGCGGCTGCAGCGGGCACTGGAGGGCTGGCAGCCGAAGTTCCTCAACTGGTGGGCCGAAATGGGGCCCACCCTGGAAACGCAGGGCGTGTACCTGCGCACCGCGGTCAGCGTCGGTCGCGAGGGCTGGGCGCATTTCGACCACGTGCACGTGCCGGACTACCGGTGGGGCATCTTCCTGGCCGAACGGGATCCGGACCGCCGGATCGCCTTCGGTGAACACAAGGGCGAACCGGCCTGGCAGCAGGTGCCGGGCGAGTACCGGGCCGATCTGCAACGGCTGATCGTCATCCAGGGCGACACCGAGCCCGCCTCGGTGGAGCAGCAGAAACTGCTGGGCCTGACCGCGCCCAGCCTGTACGACCTGCGCAACCTGTTCCAGGTCAACGTGGAAGAGGGCAGGCACCTGTGGGCGATGGTGTACCTGCTGCACGCCTACTTCGGCAGGGAGGGCCGCGAAGAGGCCGAAGCGCTGCTGCACCGCAACTCCGGCAGCCCGGACTCGCCGCGCATCCTCGGCGCGTTCAACGAGGAGACGGCGGACTGGCTCGCCTTCTACATGTTCACCTACTTCACGGACCGGGACGGCAAGTACCAGCTCGGCACGCTCAAGGAATCCGGGTTCGACCCGCTGTCGCGCACCTGTGAGTTCATGCTCAAGGAAGAGGCGCACCACATGTTCGTCGGCACCACCGGGGTGGACCGGGTGGTGCAGCGCAGCGCCGAGCTGATCCGCGAGCACGACACCACCGACATCGGGCGCTACGGCGGGATCCCGCTCGATCTCGTCCAGCGCTACCTCAACTTCCACTACAGCGTTTCGCTGGACCTGTTCGGCAGCGAGACCTCGACCAACGCGGCGAACTACTACACGGCCGGACTCAAGGGCCGCTGGCTCGAATCGCGCCGCAAGGACGATCACAAGCTCACCGAGGACAGCGCCGAACTGCGGCGCCCGCGCGACGACGGCACGTGGGAGACCGAGGAGCTGCAGAAGATCCTGCTGCTCAACCTCGACCTGCGCACCGAGTACATCGCCGACTGCGAGACCGGGGTCAAGCGGTGGAACCGGATCCTCGAAGACGCGGAAATCCCGTTCCGGTTCCGGCTGCCGCATCCAGCTTTCAACCGCAGGGTCGGCACCAACTCCGGGCACCACATCACGCCGGACGGGACGATCGTGGACGAGGCTGCCTGGGAGGCGAACCGCCGGCAGTGGCTGCCCACCAGCGAGGACTACGCGTTCGTCCGTTCGCTGATGCGCCCGGTGTACGAGCGGGGCAAGATCGCCAGCTGGGTCGCGCCCCCGCGCCAGGGAATCAATGGCAAACCCTTCGATTACGAGTACGTTTACCTCTGACTGACGTGGACCGGGCGGCGGCCGGAAGGCGAGCGAGCGTAATGACGGGATTCAACGCGGCGGACTACCTTGTCGACCGGCATGTCCGGGAGGGCGACGGGGCGAAGACGGCGGTGGTGACGCCGGAGGTTTCCCTCAGCTACGCCGAACTCGCCGACCGTGTGCACCGCGTCGCGGGCGGGCTGGCCGCGATCGGGGTGCGGCCGGAGGAGCGGGTGATGCTGTGCATGGTCGACGGCGTCGAACTGCTCACCGGCATCCTCGGCGCGATGTACGCCGGGGCCGTCCCGGTTCCGGTGTCCACCATGGCGACCGGCCCGGAGCTGGGCAGGGTGCTGGCGGATTCGCGGGCGCGCGTGCTGTGCGTGTCGGACGAGTTCGCCGCGGCCGCCAAGGCGGCGATCGCGCTGGCCCCGGAGGTCGCCCACATCGTGCTGGACCGCGCCGATCCGATCTCCTTCGCCGGTGGCGTGGCCACGCACGACTGGGGCGAGCTGTCCGGCGCCGAACCGCTGCCCCGGTACGAAACCTGGGAGGACTCGCCCGCGCTGTGGCTGTACACCTCCGGCACCACGGGTGAACCGAAGGGGGCGATGCACCGGCACGCGAGCATCCGCGCGGTCTGCGAAACCTACGCCGACAAGGTCCTCGGGGTGACTGGGCAGGACCGATGCTTCTCGGTGGCGAAGCTGTTTTTCGCCTACGGCATCGGCAATTCCGCGTTCTTCCCGCTCGCCGCGGGGGCGACGACCGTGCTCGAGCCGGGGCGCCCGAGCCCGCGGCTGGTCGCCGAACGGGTACGGGCGGAGCGGCCCACCCTGTTCTTCGGGGTGCCCACCTTCTACTCCGCGCTGCTCGCCAGCGACATCCCGGACGACACGTTTTCCTCGGTGCGCCAAGCGGTTTCGGCGGGCGAGCCGCTGCCCGCGGTGCTGTTCGAGCGGTTCCGGGCCCGGTTCGGGGTGGAGATACTGGATGGCATCGGGTCGACGGAGGCGCTGCACATCTTCCTGTCGAACCGGCCCGGCGCGGTGGTGCCCGGCAGCACCGGCACCGCGGTGCCGGGCTACGACCTGGAAATCCGGGATGCGGAAGGGAAACCGGTCGAGGCGGTCGGGCAGCCCGGCGAGCTGTTCGTGCGCGGGCCGTCCACCGCGTTCGGCTACTGGAGCCGGTACGAGACCACGAAACGGGTGTTCCAGGGCGACTGGCTGCGCACCGGGGACAGCTACGTGCGCAACGAGGACGGCACCTACACCTGTCTCGGCCGTTTCAACGACATGCTGAAGGCGGGCGGGATCTGGGTGTCCCCCGGCGAGGTGGAGCAGCGGCTGCTGCAGCATCCCGACGTGGCCGAGGCGGCGGTGGTCGCCGCGCCCGACGGGGACGGTATCGACAAGCCGGTGGCCTGCGTGGTGCCGGTGGCCGGGCGTGAGGTGGACGCCGCGGCACTGATCGAGTTCTGCCGCGAGGGGCTGGCCTCGTTCAAGCGCCCGCGCGCGGTGCTCGGGGTGCGCGAGCTGCCGAAGACGGCGACCGGCAAGATCCGCCGGAACGTGATCCGCGAGCAGGTCCGGGACACCTTCGCCCCGGGGGAGCCCGCGTGATCGACGGCAGGACAGTGGTCGACGCCCACGTGCACGCGCCGAGGCTGAGCACGCTCAAACCCGCCTGGCTGGAGTGGGCCGACCGGTTCTCCGGGCCGCACGACTGGCGCAGCGCCTACGACGCCGACGGCAACCCTGTGCCGGCCGCGCTGGACGCCCTCCTGGCGGCCGAGGGCGTCGACCGCGCGTTGTTGTTCTGCGAGTACAGCCCGCGCGCCACCGGTATCCAGCCGATCGAGGATCTGCTCCCCATCGTGGCGTACAACCCGGCGCGGTTCCGCCTGGTGGCGAACGTGAACCCGCACCTGCACCACCCGCTGGCGGCGGAGGTGGAGCGGCAGCTTGACCTCGGCGCGGTGGCCTTGAAGATCCACCCGGTGCACGGCGCCTTCTCCCCGGCGGACAAGGAGCTCTACGCCGCGTACCGGGTGTGCGCCGAGCGCGGGGTACCGGTGATCCTGCATTCGGGCACCAGTAGCTTCCCCGGGTCCCGGACCAGCTTCGGCAACCCGGAACTGCTCTCGGACGTGGTCGAGGACTTTCCCGGCGTGAACTTCGTCTTCGCGCACGGCGGGCGCGGCTGGTGGTACGACGTCGCGGCGTTTCTGGCCCTGGCCAAGGACAACGTGTGGCTGGACCTGGCCGGGCTGCCGCCGAAGAAGCTCTCGGAGTACTACGCGCGGTTCGATTTCCCGCGCCTGGCGGGGAAGTTCGTGTTCGGCACGGACTGGCCCGGCGTGCCCGGCGCGAGCCGGAACGTGCGCGCGCTGGCCGCGCTGGACCTGCCGGAGGACGTGCTCACGGACGTGCTGTCCGGCAACGCCGCCAAGCTCTTCCCCGGCCTCGCCGCCTGAACCAGGACGAGCCGCTTGCCGTGAGGGGACCCCTCACGGCAGCCGCTCGGCAGGGGAACGGCACTTCCAGAGGCAGGGGCGGTGCCCTCAAGGTGACCTTGAGGGCGTTTATGACTCTGAAGGCGACCTTCAGGGCATCCGCCGCGGCCTCCGGCGTACAAGCGCAGCAGGGAACGGGGATCAGCCGCCGTTGACTTCGCGGAGGGTGCGCATGGCCTCGGCCAGCGCCTCTGCGGCCTCGGGGCCGAGGGGTTCCAGCACGCGGCGCCGGAGGATCTCCGCGCACGCCCGGCGGGCGTCGTCCGCCACCTCGCGCCCGTGGTCGGTGAGGCAGGCGTAGGTGACGCGGCGGTCGCGCGGGTTGGGAGCACGCCGGATCAGTCCCGCGGCCACCATCCGGTCGGCGACCTTGGTGAACCCGCCGCTGGACAGGGCCGCCTCGGTGGCCAGGCGGGTCATCGGCATCTGGTGGCCGGGGGTGCGCACGAGCCGGAGCAGGATGTCGAAGGTGGCCGGGGCCAGGCCGAAGCGCTCGGCGATCTCGCCCATGAGCTTGTCCTGGGTGGCCAGGTAGCCCTCGATCACCAGGCCCCACCAGGTCACGATCTCGTCGTCATCGGCCACGAGCGTGATTCTACCGTTCTCTCGCGGGAATACATCTTCCAAAGAAGAGGTTTGAGGAGAGTGGTTGGTCCACAGCCCTTCAAGGAGGACCGATGTCCATCAAGACCAGCGGCCTGCACCACGTCACCGCCATCGGCGGCGACCCGCAGCGCAACGCCGACTTCTACCTTCGCACGCTCGGCCTGCGGTTGGTGAAGACGACGGTCAACTTCGACGATCCGGGCACCTATCACCTGTACTACGGGGACGAAGCGGGCAGGCCCGGCTCGCTGATGACCTTCTTCCCGTGGCCCGCCGCGCCGCGCGGGCGCCGGGGCAGCGGCCAGGCCACCACGACCTCGTTCTCCGTGCCGGCCGACTCCATCGGTTGGTGGCGGGACCACCTCGCCGCGGCCGGGGTCACCACCGGGCGCATCGTGAACCGCGATGGCGAGGACGTGCTCACCTTCGACGATCCCGACGGTCTCCAGGTCGCGCTCGTCGCGCATCCGCAGGGCGACCCCCGCGCCCCCTGGGACAACGGGTTCGTCCCGGCCGAACGCGCGATCCGCGGCCTGCACTCCGTGACGTTGTCCGTGACCGGGGAGGAGGCGACCGCGGAGACGCTCCGTGAACTGGGCCTGAGCTTCGCGGGCCAGGACAGCAACCGCCTGCGCTTCACCGCGGGTGATGGCGGACCGGGTGCGATCGTCGACGTGCTCGTCACGCCCGGCACTCCGCGCGGCCTGGTCTCCACCGGAACCGTGCACCACGTCGCCTGGCGGGCCCCCGACGAGCCGACGCAGGCCGCATGGCGCGAGGAACTCCTCGACCGCGGCGTCAAGGTCACGTCCATTTTGGACCGTCAGTACTTCCGCTCGATCTACTTCCGTGAGCCGGGCGGAACCCTGCTGGAAGTGGCGACCGACCAGCCCGGATTCGCGGTCGACGAACCGCTGCTGGAACTGGGGCGCGCGCTGAAGCTGCCGCCGTGGCTGGAACCGGACCGCGAGCAGATCGAACACGCGCTGCCGAAGCTCGACCTGCCCCGTGAGAACAACCCGGAACTGGTGTGAAGCGTGCTCGACCACAAGTACCTCGAAGGTGATCCGGAAGCCCCCGTGCTGCTGCTCCTGCACGGCACCGGGGGCGCCCCGGGCGATCTGCTGGGCCTCGGCCGCGACCTCAGCCCGTCCTCGGCGCTGCTGGCCCCGGCCGGGCCGGTGTCGGAGCACGGCGCGGCCCGCTGGTTCCGCCGCCTCGCCGAAGGCGTCTTCGACCACGAGGACGTCGTGGCGAGGGCGAACCAGTTGGCCGATTTCGTTCTCACCGCCCGAAAACGCTACGACCTGGACGGCCGCAGGCTGGTCGCCGTCGGGTTCTCCAACGGCGCCAACATCGCGGCCGCGGTCACCCTCCTGCGGCCGGACGCGATCCGCGAAGCCGTGCTGTTCGCGGCGATGTTCCCGCTGGCCGAAAACACCCCCATTCCCGACCTGACCGGGACGCGCGTGTTCGCCTCCAACGGCGAGCACGACCCGATGGCCCCGCTGCCCTCGGCCGAACGCCTGACGGCGCTGCTGCGCCGGCAGGGGGTGGAGGTCACCACCTACCGCCACGGCGGGGGACACCTGATCACGCCGGAAGCGGAGGTGGCGGCGAAAGACTGGCTGACCACTGGGTGATCCGGTCACGGCAGGCGCGGGCGGCCCGCGTCTGCCTGCCCTTCCGGCTGGCGTCCACATGGGACTGCGAGCGGTTGTCCCTCGGGCTCGCCTGGCGTGGCCAGGGTGGCAGCAATCCCACGCTGCGAGTCCCGCCCGAGGTGTACCGGGCCGAGCTGGCGTTCGCGCGTGAGCTGGGGCTACCCGTATCCGTGCATGCGAGCGGGCCCCGTGGCGCGCGCGGCCAGATCGCCGGCCTCGCCGGTCTGCTGGGTCCGGATCTGCAGGTGGTCCACGCCAACAACGCCACGGACGAGGAGATCGCCGCGCTGGCGGGCAGCGGGGCGGTGGTGAGCCTGTCACCGCTGTCCGAGCTGCGCATCGGATACGGCTTCCCGCGGACTCGTGAGCTCCTGGACGCGGCCGTGCCGGTCGGGTTGTCCGTGGACACCACGATGCTGACCGGGGGCGCGGACGATGGGGCTGGGAGACGAGATCAGCTCGCTGCGAGTGGGCAAGCGCGCCGGTCTGATCGTGGTTTCGCCGCGCGACTGGACCGGCGACCCCGCCGAGTACCTGGTGACCGCGGCGGGACCGGAGGACGTCCGGCTCGTCTTCGTGGGCGGACGGCTCCTGGGACAATGAACCCATGAGCGCGGTAGCGGACTGGTCGGCGCAACTGGCCGCGTGGGCCATTCCCGAGGAGATCCTCGCCGCCGCGCCGGAGTCGCCGTGGGTGCTGCCGCGCGCGGTGTTCGAGCGCCGGGTCGACCGCCACCTCGCCGAGCCGGGCACGCCGACTCACCGTGCGGTGCTCGACGCGCTGGGTGAGGGCGGCACGGTGCTGGACGTGGGGGCGGGAGCGGGGGCGGCGAGCCTGCCCTGCGCGGCCGCCATCACCGGGATCACCGCCGTCGACACCGACGCGGGCCTGCTCGCCGCGTTCGCCGAGCGGGCGCGTGCGCTCTCGCTGCCCTACCGCACGGTTCAGGGCCGCTGGCCGGAGGTGGCCGCGCAGGTCGAACCGGTGGACGTGGTGGTCTGCGGCAATGTGTTGTTCAACGTCGCCGATCTTCCGCCGTTCGTGCGGGCGCTGGAGGAGCACGCCGGGAGCCGGATCGTGCTGGAGACGGCCGCGGTGCACCCGCTGACCTCGCTCAACCCGCTGTGGCGGCACTTCCACGGTATCGACCGGCCGGACGGGCCCACCGCGGACGACGCCGTGGCCGCGCTGCGGGAACTGGGTGTGGTGCCCGAGGTGATCCGCTGGCACAAGCCGCCCTTCCCGGAGCACGCGCGGTTCGAGGAGCTGGTGGACGTGACCCGGCGACGCCTCTGCCTGCCGGTCGAGCGGGCTGGTGAGGTCGCTGACGCGCTGACCGGACTCGGGGTCGACCGCGGTGTGCCGCCGGATCTCGGTTCTTCGGGGCGGGCCATGGTGACCTTGCTGTGGTCCCCCGCGCGGTCCCGCTGACCGGCACGATCGACCGCTCCGTCCCACAATGGCGATATGACCGCTCCGCAGGATGGCAAGCCGCAGGGCCGCCCGGAAGGGCCGTCCGCCCCGCCCAAGCCGCCCTTGCACCGCACCAGGGTCAGCGGCACCTGGGTGACCGTTGTGGTGGCTCTCGTCCTGTTCATTTTCCTGCTGGTGTTCATCCTGCAGAACCTCGGCAGCGTCACGGTCACCTTCCTGACCGTGACCGGGACGATGCCGCTGGGGGTCGCGATGCTGCTCGCCGCGGTCGCGGGTGCCCTGGTGGTCGCGCTGGTCGGCGCGGCCCGCATCATGCAGTTGCGGCGGGTCACCAAACGCGCCCACCGCGCCAGGCACTGACGGCCCACCCGCAAGGCGGATTCGCGGTAACGGTGCCTCGGCTAGCATCACCGCGTGTCGAGGGAAGAAGTGCTCGTCGTCGCCTCCCCGCAGGATCCGACCTTGCTGCGGCGTGCGGGCCGCTTCGCCGGGTGGGCCGCGCGTACCGGGCTGTCGCTGACCCGCCTGCTGCCCGGTGCGGGGCTGGCCGAGGCCGGTTTGCGCGGCATGGAACGTCAGTTGGTGTCCGAACTGCGGAAACGCCTCGATTCGATGGACGATCCGTACGTGGTGACGGCCCCTGCGAGGCCCACGGCGGAGCAGCGGCCTGGTGACGGCGTGCTCGTCGTGGCCGGCGAGCCGTTGCGGGCCGCGATGAAGCAGTTGATGGACAGTGCGGCCGGGTTCGACCGTGCGCAGTCCCGTGAGTACCTGTACGTGACCGTGCTGCGGCAGCTCACGCCGGACGAGGCGCGGATACTGGCGGTGCTCGCGCGGGGTTCGGCGTTCCCGGCGGTCGACGTGCTCGGCCGGGGCGGCCGGGTGGTGCTGCGCAACGCCTCGACCGTCGGCAAGGCCGCCGGGGTGACCCTGCCCGAAGAGGTGCCGAGCTACCTGACCCGCCTGGCCGGGCTGGGCCTGGTCGAGGTGGGTCCGGATGAGACCGCCCTGAGTTCGCAGCACGAGATCCTGGCGACCGACGAGGTGGTGCGCGAGGCGGTGCGCTCGGTCAAGCGGGCGCGGCTGGTGCGGCACAGCGTCCGGCTGTCGCGGTTGGGAGCGCGGTTCTGGGCCGCCTGCGACCCCGCTCCGCAGAGTCGCGTGCCCTGACCGCCGCCACTACCGTGTAACGAAACGAGCCCCACCGACGCTGGAGAGGGTGCGGGCCGGGACCATTCGCGCGAAGCGGGCGAAGAGCGCGCTTATACCATATTCTCCGCGAAAATGATACGTTTTTGTCGTCATTGTCACACGTGTTTCTTCGTTGTTGCAGGTAGCTCGCCTGTGTGTCACCTCGTGCGCTGAACGGGCTAACGAACTCTGTTAGCTTGTTTTGACATGTCCGGAAAGCACTTGATCGAAACTCCGACCAAGGCCGATGGCGCTGCGCTGTGGCGAATCGCAAGGGATTCCCAGAAGCTCGACCTCAACTCGCCGTATGCGTATTTGTTGTGGTGTCGCGATTTCGCCGACACCTCGGTCGTGGCCAAAGTGGACGGTCGACCGGTGGGCTTCGTCATCGCGTACCGCAGGCCTTCCGCGCCGGACACCGCGCTGGTGTGGCAGGTGGCCGTCGACGCGGACCAGCGTGGCCGCGGTCTGGCCGGGACCCTGCTGGACGAGCTTTTCCGCGGGCTGATCGAGCGGGGTGTCCGCTACCTGGAGACCACGATCACCCCGGACAACTCGGCGTCGATCAGATTGTTCACCTCCTTCGCACAGCGTTGGCAGGCGCCGCTGGAGAGATCCGCGCTGTTCGCCAGAGCGGACTTTCCCAACGAGGGTGAACTGCACGAGCAAGAGGACCTCTACCGTATCGGGCCACTTTCCCGGGGTTAGCCCGGAAATGGTGGCCAGATAAGGGATCAGTCGGGAGATGAAAACGCCAGTGAGCATCTTTGAAAAGCTCGAATCCGAAGTGCGCAGCTACAGTCGCGGGTGGCCCGTGGTGTTCGACCGGGCCGTCGGCACGCGGCTCTTCGGCGAGGACGGCACGCCGTATCTGGACTTCTTCGCCGGGGCGGGCGCGCTCAACTACGGACACAACAACCCCGTGCTGAAGCAGGCCCTGCTCGACTACCTCGCCCGCGACGGGGTGACGCACGCGCTCGACATGTTCACCGTCGCCAAGCGGGACCTGCTGGAGACCTTCGAAGAGAAGATCCTCCGGCCGCGCGAACTCGACTACAAGGTGATCTTCCCCGGTCCCGGCGGTGCCAACGCCGTCGAGGCCGCGCTGAAGCTCGCCCGCAAGGTGACCGGCAAGGAGTCGGTCATCAACTTCACCAACGCCTTCCACGGCATGACCCTGGGCGCGCTGTCCGTCACCGGCAACTCGATGAAGCGCAGCGGTGCCGGGGTGCCGCTCGTGCACGCCACGCCGATGCCCTACGACCAGTACTTCGACGGCGTGTACCCGGACTTCCTGTACTTCGAGCGGCTGCTGGAGGACTCTGGCAGCGGCCTCAACGAGCCGGCCGCGGTGATCGTGGAAACGGTGCAGGGCGAGGGCGGGATCAACGCCGCGGGCGTGGACTGGCTGCGCGGGCTGGCCGAACTGTGCCAACGGCACGAGATCCTGCTGATCGTTGACGACGTGCAGATGGGCTGCGGGCGCACCGGGCCGTTCTTCAGTTTCGAGGACGCCGGGATCAAACCGGACATGGTGTGCCTGTCGAAGTCCATCGGCGGCTACGGGCTGCCGATGGCACTCACGTTGATCAAGCCCGAGCTCGACGTGTGGGAGCCGGGCGAGCACAACGGCACCTTCCGCGGGATCAACCCGGCGTTCGTCACCGCCACCGAGGCGCTGCGCACCTACTGGAGCGACGACGAGCTCGAAAAGTCCACCCGGGCGAAGGGCGAGCGGATCGGGGCCGCGCTGCAGGGCATCGCCGAGGCCTATCCCGAGGCCGGGCTGACCGCCAAGGGCCGTGGGCTGGCCCGCGGGCTCGAACTCCCCAGTGGCGAGATCGCGAGCCGGGTGTGCGCCGCCGCCTTCGAGCGCGGCCTGCTGATGGAGACCTCCGGCCCCGACGGCGAGGTGGCGAAGCTGCTGCCGCCACTGACCGTCTCCGACGCCGAGATCGGCGAGGGGCTGCAGATCATCGACGAGTCCGTCAAGTCCGTTCTGGCCAAGTAAGGGAGAGACCTTTGATCGTCCGCACCCTCGACGAGATCACCGACACCGACGCCGACATCAAGACCCCGAACTGGCGCAGCAAGCGGATCATCCTGGCCAGGGAGAAGGTCGGCTTTTCGGTGCACGAGACCACGCTCTACGCGGGGACCGTGAACGACTTCTGGTACGCGAACCACATCGAGGCCGTGTTCGTCTACGAGGGCGAAGGCGAGATCACCAACAAGGAAACCGGCGAGACCTTCCCGCTGCGGCCGGGCTCGCTCTACCTGCTCAACGACCACGACAGGCACCAGGTGCGCCCCAGGACCGACATGAAGACGGTCTGCGTCTTCAACCCGCCGGTGACCGGCCGGGAGGTGCACGATGAAAACGGGGTGTACCCGCTCGTCCGGGAACCCGCCGAGGACTTCGGAGACGGCGCCGAAGACACCGGCGGAGAAGAGCAGTCCGCCTGATCCCGTTCCCCGTTCCCGCCACCCAACCGAAAAGACAGAGGGGTAGCCAAGGAGGCGAACCGTTTTGACCATCATGGACACCGGTATCGAAGATGCCTACCCGACCCGGGTCACGGGTGCGGCCGAGCCGATCGAACGTACCGACCCGACGGTCTGGGGCACCGAGGCCGACGGCCCGATCGACGCGGCCACACTCGCCTCGCACGACGCGAAGGGGTACCACATCGTCGAGGGGCTGCTGTCCCCCGGCGAGGTGCAGACCTACTGGCGGGAGCTGGTGCGCCTGTCCGGCGACGAGGCGCTCAAGGCGGACGAGCGGGTGATCACCGAGAAGGTCAGCGGCGAGGTCCGGTCGATCTTCGAGGTGCACCGGATCAGCGCGCTGATCGGTGAGCTGGTCCTGGACCCGCGGATTCTCGACCGCGCAAGGCAGATCCTGGGCTCGGAGGTCTACATCCACCAGAGCCGCGTGAACTACATGCCCGGGTTCAAGGGGACCGGCTTCTACTGGCATTCCGATTTCGAGACCTGGCACGCCGAGGACGGGATGCCGAAACCGCGCGCGGTGAGCTGCTCGATCGCGCTGACCGACAATTACCCGTTCAACGGCGGGCTGATGGTGATGCCCGGTTCGCAGCGCACGTTCGTGCCTTGCGTCGGGCAGACGCCGGACGACTACTACAAGAGCTCGCTCAGGCAGCAGGACATCGGGGTGCCGCGGGAGGAGGACATCACCGCCCTCGCCGCCGAGCACGGGATCGAGCAGTTCACCGGGCCCGCGGGCTCGGCGCTGTGGTTCGACTCGAACGTCATGCACGGCTCCGGCAACAACATCACGCCGTACCCGAGGTCGAACATTTTCCTGGTCTTCAACAGTGTGGAAAACGCTTTGACCGCACCGTTCGGCGCCGCGAAACCGAGGCCGCCGTTCATCGCGAGCCGCGACTTCACCCCTATTACGCGATAACCGTCCTTAATGGCCTGGCCGGTTGTAGCAGCCCCGTAGCAGCCTGTTACGGTAGCGCCATCGCACCGGCCAGGAGCCGGAGCGGTCGAGGTTGTCGTCGGTGGCGTGGGTTCTCCTTTGCTCGGGGTGAGTCCTGTGCGACCGCCGGCGCCGAGTCCGGCGGGGGGCGCACCCGCCCGTCGCACGTTTCACCGAATGCGGCCTCGTACCACTGGATCGGGACCGGTGGTACGAGGTCGCATCGGGTGCGAGGGAGGGCAGGCTTGCGCGAGCCCTTGCGGATCCAGTTGCTCGGTCCGGTCCGGTTGCTGTCCGGCAACCGTCCCCTCGCCATCGGCGGGCCCGCGGTGCGGGGCCTGCTCGCGCTGCTCGCCCTCGACGCGGACAAGATCGTCGGCCTGGACGAGTTGATCGACGCACTGTGGGGGCACGACCCGCCCGCCACCGCCCGCACCATCGTGCACGGCAACGTTTCCCTGCTGCGCCGCGTGCTGCGCTCGGTCCAGCCGTCCGACCAGGCCCTGATCGAAACGGTCGCCCCGGGATATCGGCTGATCATCGACCCGGACCGGATCGACGCCCACCGCGCCCGGATCCTGTTGCAACGCGCCAAGACCGCCCCGCTGACCGAGCGTGCGGCGCTGCTCGCCGAGGCCCACCAGCTGTGGCAGGGGCCGGAACTGTCGGACGTGCCGGTGCGGGCCCCGGAACTCGCCGAGCTCCGCGCGGCCGTGCACGGGGCGCGGATCGATGCCGACCTGGCGTTGGGCAGGCACGCCGAGCTGATCGCCGAACTGTCCGCGCTGGTGCGGGAGAACCCGCGTGCCGAGCGGACCGCGGGGCAGTTGATGCGCGCGCTCTACTACTCGGGCCGCCGCGCCGACGCACTGGACGTGTACCGGCGGGTGGCCCGGCACGTTTCCGACTCCTTCGGCATCGACCCCGGCCCTTCGCTCCGGGCGCTGCACGAACGCATCCTGAACGACGACCTGCCGCCCGTGGCGCCCGCCCTGCCACCCGCCATGGTGGACGTCACGCGGATCGTGCCCCGGCAGCTCCCGCCCGCACCGGGGCCGCTGGCCGGGCGCGGCGCGGAGTTCGCGTGGCTCGACGGACTTCCGGAGGACGGCGTCGTGGTGCTCACCGGCGCCGCCGGGGTCGGCAAGAGCGCACTGGTCGTGTCCTGGGCGCGGCACGCTTCGCGGCGCTTCCCGGACGGGGCGCTGTACGCCGCCCTGGGCGGCTTCGACCCGCAGCATCCGCCGGTCGAACCGGCCGACGTGCTTTCCCAGTTCCTGCAAGGACTCGGTGTGCCGCTGGCCGATCTGCCGGAGCGGTTCGGAGAACGGGTCGCGCTGTACCGGTCGCTGATCGAGGGCCGCCGCGTGCTGGTGGTGCTCGACGACGCCGCCTCCGCCGAGCAGGTCCGCCCGCTGCTGCCCCCGGGCACCATGGCGGTGGTGACCAGCCGGAGCAGGCTCGACGGGCTGGTGGTGTCGCACGCGGCGACCGTGCGCCGCCTCGATCCGCTGGCCCGACGGGATTCGGTGCGCCTGCTGGCCGAGCTGGCCGGGACGGGAACCGCCGAGCAGCACGAGCGGCTCGCCGTGTTGTGCGGCGACCTGCCCTTGGCGCTGCGGATCATCGGGGCCCGGCTGGCCGGTGCCGAGGAATGGCGGGTCGAGGATTTCCTGGCCGAGCTGGCCGGTGAGCGGACCCGGCTCACCGCGCTCGACATCGGCGACGCGAGCGTCCGTGCCGCGCTCGACGTGTCCTACCGGGGACTGTCCCCGGAGGCCGCGTCCACCTTCCGTGCGCTCGGGGTGCTGGCCGGGCGCAGCGCCGGACCGCATCTGGTCGCGGCCATCGAGGAGGTTTCCGTGCCCGCGGCCCGCGCGCGTCTCCGGGAACTGGCCGCACACCACCTGCTGACCGAGAACGGGCCGGACGTGTTCACCCAGCACGATCTCGTCCGCCTGTACCAGCGGGAACTGGCCACCCGCGGCGAGCACGTGCTGGACCGGTCGTTGCGCTACTACCAGGCGGTCGCCGACCGGGCCCGCCGGAAGCTCCTGCGCGTTATCGACCCGCTCGATTTCACCGGCCTGCCGGTGGTGGCGCCGGCACTGGACTCGGTGGACGAAGCGCTCGCCTGGTTCGCCGCGGAGTGGCCGAACCTGATCGCGACCGCGACGGCGGCGCAGGACGCCGGGCGGCACGACGAGGTGTGGCGCCTGGCCAGGGTGGCGAACACCTACCGGATCGTGCGGCCGGTGTGGGACGAATGGTCGCTGCTGGTGGAGATCGGCACGGCCTCGGCGGAGGCGTCCGGCAGCGCGGAGGCGCGGGCGTGGATGCTGCTCGCCCGATGTGCCCTCGGGCTGACCTACGAACTCGGCGAGCGCAGCCTCGCCGACGCCGAAGCCGCGCTCGGACTCTCCCGCGAGCTTCCGGATGTGCGGCTGGCGATCGCGGCCAAGATCCATCGGGGCTGTGCGCTCACGCTGCTGGGAAGGTACCGGGAGGCCATCGACTGCCTGCGGGAAACGGCCGAGGAGGCCGAGCGCGCCGGCGATCTCGGGCAGCGTGTTCAGGCGCTGAACCGCCGCGCGGACGCGGAGAAGCGCGCGGGCGACCATGCCGCCGCGATCCGGCACCAGCTCGCGGCGCTGGAGATCGACCGGCGGCTCGGCGACGACAGTTATGTCGTCGCATCGCTCAACAACGTCGGAGAGCTTCACCTGCACCTCGGCGATTCCGACGAGGCGCTCCGCTACGCGCGCGAGGCCGTCGAGCTGACCGCGAACCGGGGCTTCCTGCTGCAGGAGGCACTGAGCAGGCTGACCCTGGCGCGGATCCTGCGTGTTCGTGGCGACCGGGAAGGTGCCCGGGCCCAGCTCGGCCTGTCGGTCGCGCTGTACCGGCGGGTGAGCCCCCGGATCACACGCACCATGGCCGACGAACTCGCAGCTCTCGGCCTTGAACACAGTTAGCGAATTCTTAGTCCCCGATCCCTCTTCTGCGTTAAGGTCACCCTCGGCCGTCTGACGCAATGGGGGAGCGCCAGACGGCCGTCCACCTCCCCCGCTCCCGTGTTCCACACTCGTGCGGACCATTCCCCTCAGCGGCCGCGGGCGACGATGTCGCCGACGGTGGTGGTCGCGTGGATGGTGAGCTGGGCGGCGGCGCCTTCGGTGTTGTTGAGCGAGTTGTGGATGCGGCCGTGGGAGGTGCCGGCGTCGAGGGAGGCCGAGACTCCGGTGGCGGCGCCGATTTCCACCTCGCCGGCCTCGGTGCGCAGCACGACGGTGCCGCGCACGGCCTCGGTGATGCGGATGTCGCCCTTGCTGGTGCGGATCTGCGCATCTCCGTCGAGGTGGTCGACGGAGATGTCGCCCGCGGCAGTGGTGAGGCGGGCGCTGGCGGTCTCCTCGACGTGGATCGAGCCGTGCTCGCTGTCGACGGTGACGTCGCCGAACCGTCCGTCGGCCTGGAGGTCGACGCTGGCCGCCTTCACCTCGATCCGGGAGCCGGCGGGCAGCCCGATCGTCACCTGGAGGTAGCCGGAGGGGCCGAAGTACTGGTTCTTCGCCGGGGCTTGGATGCGCAGGGTTCCGTCGCCGTATTCGACCTTGGTCTGCTCGGCCATCTTCACGTCGCGGCCCTTGGAGGTGTCCGCGGGCCGGATCTCGACGGTGGTGTCGGCCTGGTCGGTGGCGAGGAACCGGACGTGGCCCGCGGGGATGTCCACGATGGCGGAGATCGGCTGGGGGGTGTTGAACGTCGGCATGGCGTGCCCTCCTTCGCTGGGGGCCCGGCTGAGGTGGGCCCCGGTGAACTGATGGAGTCCACGATCGAGGGCCGCACTGACACCGGACCGCCACCGAACTGACACGACCACTGACACGCAGCCACTCCCGGCCCTGAAGGCGATCTTCAGGGCACCCGCTCAGTGGTCGAAGAGGCTGACTTCGGGAGTGATCTCGAGGAGTTCGTGGACCGGGCGGCCGCGCCTGCCGTCGATCGTGGTGGTGCGCACCACGCGCAGGCGGGCGGTCACCGGCCGGTCCAGGTTCTCCTTGATCTCCTCCAGCAGGTCCGGCGCGACCGCGCCCTGGATGAACCCGCCGGACTCGCGTTCCAGGTAGAAGATCCGCCGCCGGGTGCGGACCCCGTCGAGCCGGCCGGTCACCGTCTCGTACCCGACCGCCTCCCGGGACTCGCGCAGGCTGCTGTGCAGGACCTTCGCCTGCTCCAGTGTCATGCTGCGGGCCACTTCTTCGCCGGAGGTGGGAGTCAGCTGCAGGCCCACCCCGACGTTTTTGATCACCGCGTTCACGATGTCGCTGACGGCGTTGCGCACGGTGTCCCGCTGCAACAGGACGGCGTCGAGCGCGCCGTCGTCCGAGCCGTTGGCGGGCAGGAAGTCGCACAGTTCCTTCACCGCGCGCTCGGACAGCGTCTCGATCCCGTCGTGGATCAACGCGTCGTCGTGCGGCGGCTCCGGGAAACCGAAGAAGATCGTGTTGCCCGCCTGGCCGCGCTGGATCAGCGGGGCCTTGTCCCGGTCGGCGGGCTGGACGTAGGTAACTTCGCCCTGCGGGTTGCGGATGATGTGCCCGATCTTGGCGGTCGCGTCCTGCAGTGCCCGGCTGATGTCGGAGAACGTGTACGCGTCCAGGTTGGTGGAGCCGAGCATCGACACCCGCAGCAGGGGCGAACGGCTGGTGCGCTCGAACTTCGCGTGGGCCGCCATCGCCGACGCCCTGGCCAGATCGTCGAGCCAGGTCCCGCCGGGAATGTCGTCCGCGATCCGCCGGAACTCCATCATCACCACACCACCTCGGGGAATCCGCGTGTGCCGTGGCCGGACCAGGTGTACGCCCAGGTCGCCTCGTCGCCGGGGAAGCACAGGAAGCCGTCGAGCAGACCGCCGACGGGCTGCACCTGGTCGAGGTACATCGCGGGCTGGCCGATGATCACGCCGCGAAGGGTGAGCAGGCCGTAGAGCGAGTCACGCGCCGGGCCGGTCATTCGCTTGAGGCTGCCCCAGTCGTCCGGGATGAGCACCACGTCGAGCCCGCTGGGCACGCGGTCGCCGCGCACGATGAACGAGCCGCCGATCCAGGCGCGACCGCCGGGAATGATCCTGGCGACGGCGCCGAGGTAGCTGTTCAGCGCGCTGAACAGGATTTCGCGCTCGTTCTGGTAGGGGGCGTCGAAGACGAGCCGTTCGTAGATGTCGGCAAGATCGGCGGGAAGCCGCCCAGGCGGGAGTAAGCCCTCCGTGGTCCAGTGCGGGAGCGGCATGGCCAGAACCTATCAGTGCCGCCGGGCGGAGCCGGAACGCCTGTCAGGTCGTGGGCGGCCAGTCCACCGGTAGTGTGCCGGACCGCCTGCCGCGGGCGGGGTCGTCCGGTTCCGGGTCGCGGTACTCGTCCCGGGCAGGCGGAAGGCGCTCGGTCTGCTCCTCGGGGGAGGTGGGCGGCGGGGTGCGGGTGCGCCGGGGACGGAGCAGGAGCGCGGCCGTGGCCGCGCCGAGCAGGAACGCGATCAGCAGCCAGAGCCAGATCTGCCCGAACAGCCACCACATCCCGGCACCCCCTTCACCGCACCGCGATCTCCACGCGGCGTTCGTCGCCGCGTCCGGTGGGTCTGGTGTCGCCGTAGGCCCTGGGGATCAGCCGGTTCGAGGGCACACCGGCGGCGCTGAGGGCTCTCGCGACCCGTTCCGCCCGGGCTCGGGAGAGGGCCAGCGCGGTCGCCTCGCTGCCCGGTCCGGCCGCGGCGTGCCCGCCGATCTCGAAGGTCGTCCCGGGCGGGGCGGTGCCGAGGAGCCGGGCGACCTCGGTGAGACCGCGGGGGTCGAGCGGGTCGGCACTGTCGGGGGCGAAGGTGATCGGATGCGCGAGAAGTACCCGATCGAGTGAGCCCTGCAGGCCTGCCGGGTCCGCGGCGGGGATGGCACCCGACGTCAGATGGGCCCGCAGCGCGGGGCCCTGCCACTCGACGACCCCAACCGCCAGCAGCCCGGTCACCAGTACCGCGATGACCGGAAACCAGGTTCGCGTACCGGACACAGCCGAACCCTAAGCCGGGCCGCGGACTGCCGCGACCCGGCGAGGGAAGGCGGATCAGGTGGCGGGCGCGCGGTCCTCGGCGGACTGGTGCTGGATCACGATCGGCGCCAGCTGCGGACGCTTGGGGGACAGGCCGTCGCCCATGGACTCGCCACGGAGCTGGCGGCGGATCCACGGCAGCAGATGCGTCTTGGTCCAGGCCAGATCGGAGCGCCGGGCGGTGATCCAGTCGCGGTGCAGTTCGAGCTCGGGCCACGGTTCGCGCCAGTCCTCGGCGACCGGGACGCCCAGCAGGTCCGCGGTGCGCAGCGCGATCCGGTGGTGCGCTTCGGGGGTGAAGTGCAACCGATCGTCGCTCCACGCGCGGTGATCACGCAGCACGTCCATCGCCCACAGGTCGACCACGCGCGCGCCGTGCCGTGCCGCGATGGCCCACAGGTGCGTGTTGTAGATGCCGATCTTGCCGCGCAGCACGCTCATCACCGACAGGGTCTTGGTGTCGGGCCCGTTGAACAGCAGTACCTCGATCCCGGCGCCGCGCAGCTGCGCGACCACGGTGTCGATCTGGGCCGCGATCTCGTCGACATCGCTGCCCGGCACGATGACGTCGTTACCGCCGCCGCAGAAGGTGACCAGGTCCGGTTTGGTCTCCAGAGCTACGGGGACCTGTTCCTCGACGATTTCGGCGAGCATCTTGCCCCGGAGCGCGAGGTTCGCGTACCGGAATCCGGCTTCGCCGCCGGCCAGTATCTCCGCCAGGCGGTCGGCCCAGCCGCGGAAACTGCCGTCGGGGAGTTCGTCGTTCAGACCTTCGGTGAAGCTGTCGCCCAGTGCGATGTAGCTGTTGTAGCCGTACACGCCACATTCCCCTCTCGCCCAGCACGCATAGTGATCCGCCCCTGAAACAACATCGCGAGGATGCACCTGTAATCCCGGTCTGCGCCACAGGCGGTTCAGCCGAAGGTCACAGTCTCTTCTCTTGTCGGTCATTCGCGCCTCTTCATTACCGGAGACGGCGTGATGGATGTGGCGAAGATCTCGCCGCCGCCTGACCTGGACGGCGGAATGGGGCACTCTGTCAGGGTGAGCGCAGCAACGACGCCGGAACGGGAATCGCTGGCCAGTGTGCTGGGCGGGCGCAAGGGCGCGGTGGACGCGAGCCTCCCGCCGCTGGCTTTTGTGATCGGCTGGTTACTCGGCGGCAGCTCGATCGGCTGGGGCGCGGTCGCGGCGATCGCCGCGGCGGTTCTGGTCGGGGCGTTCCGAATCTTCCGTGAACACACATTGCGAGCGAGTCGTAACGCGGTGGTGAGCCTGGCCGCGGTTGTCGTCGCCGCGCTCGTGGCGTTGCACACGGGACGGGCCCAGGACTTCTTCCTGATCCAGTTGCTGTCCAATGTGGCCAGTGCGCTGCTGTGGGCGGCGAGTGCGGCGGTGCGCTGGCCGCTGCTGGCCGTGGTGGTGGGGTTGCTGCTCGGGCAGAAGACGCGGTGGCGCAAAGACCCGGCATTGCTGCACGCCTACTCTCTGGCCAGCCTCACCTGGTCGGGTCAGTACCTGGTGCGCGTCGCGGTCTACCTTCCACTGTGGTGGTCGGGACAACTGGTCGCACTCGGCGTGGCACGGACCGTGCTCACCTGGCCGCTGCAGGCGCTGACGATCGCGGTCAGCGGCTGGGTGCTCTACCGCGCCCTGCCCGAGGGGCATCCCGGCCTGCGGCTGGACGAACGGCCGCCGGAAGCGGAAGCGGAAGCGGAAAGGGAAATGGCGCCCCCGGACAAGGGGGACTGAGAGGGCCCCCGGCGAGGGGGAGGTCCGGGGGCCGGGTCCCACCGTACGCGAGGAGCGGGTGCGGGAACAGTGGTCGCGACCGGTTCAGCCAATCCTTTGATCAAGCGGGGATGGGTGCCCTGGCTTTACGCGAGGTCCGCCGACTCAGTCCGCTTTGGTGGTTTCGACCGCCTCGCCGTAGGCCTCGACGGCGGCGAGCCGGGCCGCGCCCAGCACCCCGTCCGCGCTCGCGAGCACCTCCGGTCCGGCCAGCCGTTCGCGCACCCTGACGCCGACGGGCCCGGTCAGCACGCTGCCCACCAGCACCACCGGGGTGTCCTCGCTGGGCTCCCGCACTGCCATCGCGGTCGCGGCGAGCAGATCCGCGGCGCGGTCGAGGATTTCGCCGGCGTCGGCCGCGGCGCTGACCAGCGGGGCGAACCGGGCGAGCCGGATGGGGGCTTCCGCGTTCGCGACGGTGATCAGCCGCCGCCAGGCCTGGCGACGGTCCGTTTCGGCGATCCCGGCCTCGGCCAGCACCGAGGTCGCCAACTCGCCCAACTCGCCCCCGCCGCTCAGGGCGTCCAGCGTGGCCCGTACCGCCTCCCGTCCGAGCCAGTAGGCGGAGCCTTCGTCGCCGAGTAGCCAGCCGTAGCCCCCCGCCGTGGCCACCATGCGGCGCTGGCGGATGCGACCGGCGATGGAGCCGGTGCCCGCGATGAGCACCGTCCCGTCCGGGGAGGGGGTGGCCGAGGCGAAGGCCACCTCGGCGTCGGTGAGCACCAGGACCCTGGCCAGGCCGAGGCGCCGCCAGGTGGTCTCGAACAGGGTCGCGACCGCCGGGTCGGTGAGCTTGCTGGTTCCCGCCATGCCGACGACGCAGGCGCTCGCGCGGGACGGATCGAGACCGGCCAGGCTGTGCCCGATCGCCTCCGCGAGGTGGGCGGCGGCCCGCTCGGGCGGATGAGCGTTGGGATTGCCGCCCCCCGAACGGCCACGGCCCACGACGGTTCCGGCGGCCGTGACGGCGAGGGCCCGGGTCGACGTGCCCCCGGCGTCGACCCCGATCACGAAGCTTTCCGGACCGCTCATCGGGTCTTCGTCACCTTCCGGAGGCCGCGCGGTGAGTCCGGGTCGCCGCCGCGGGCCAGTGCCAGGCCGAGGGCGAGCCGCTGCACAGGCAGGGCCTCCAGCACGGGGGCGAGTTCTTCGGCGACCGGCGGGACCGGGATCCGCAGCGCGGCGGGGACCTCTTCGCAGGCCGACCCGAGTGCGAGCACATCCGCACCCCGCTCGGCGACGGCGGCCAGCACGTCCTGCATCGCCGCGCCGCCGCGGCCCGCGCCGGTCACCGCGAGCACCGCGGTTTCGGCGTCGACGGCGGCGACGGGACCGTGCAGCAGGTCGGCCGCGCTGTAGGCGCGGGTGGCGAGGTAACTGGTCTCGGCCAGTTTCAGCGCGGCCTCCAGTGCGGTGGCGTACGAGTAGCCGCGGGCGGTGGTGATGATCCGGTCGGCGAACCGGTAGCGGTCGATCGCGCGCTGCACCGGCACCTCGAGGGCCCGCTCGGCGAGCGGGCCGAGTTCGGCGGCGGTGGACCCGTCCCCGCCGCGGACGGCGTCGACGAGCAGGTACAGGGCGAGCAGGGTGGCCGAGTAGGTCTTGGTGGCCGCGACGGCACGCTCGGTGCCGGCGCCGATCCCGACGGCGAGTTCGGCCGCGGCGGCGAGCGGTGAGGCCGGGGTGTTGGTGACGGCGACGGTCAGCGCGCCCTGTTTGCGCGCGGTGGTGGTGAACTCGACCAGGTCGGGCGAGCCGCCGCTCTGGCTGACCGAGATGAGCAGGACGTCGCGGAGGTCCGGCCGGGCCCCGTAAAGAGTTACCGTGGACGGGGACACCAGTCCGGCGGGAAGACCGAGCAGTACTTCGATCAGGTACTTCGCGTAGATCGCGGCGTGGTCGCTGGAGCCACGCGCGGCGAGCAGGGCGAACCGGGGCGGCCGGGCGGCGATCCTGGCGGCCGCTTCGGCGAACTCGGCGTGGCGTTCCACCAGGCCCGCCAGCACCGCGGGTTGCTCGGCGATCTCGGCGGCCATGTGCTGTCCGGGGCTGGTCATCGGTGTCCCTTCGACGCTGCTGTGATTGTGCGCGAGAGCGGCGGCTCGGCGCCAGGGTCGTGCTGCGGAGAGCGGGTTCCAGCCTAGCTGAAGGTCTAGACCAATAACTACGATATCGGCTCGGGCGGGCCGTGACGGGGAAAGGGTACTTTCTCCCTGCGCCGGATGCGCGGGTTCGAAGAGGAGTCGGTCATGTTGGAGTCACCTACGCGCGGACAGCGCGAGCCGAAGTACTGGGCGTTGAAGCAGCACCTGCTCGATCTCCTCGACACGCTGCCGCCCGGTTCCCCCATCCCTACGGAGCGGTCGCTGGCCACCGAGTTCGCGGTGTCCCGCACCACCGTCCGCCAGGCACTCGCCGACCTCACCGCCGAGGGGCGGCTCCACCGGGTACAGGGCAAGGGCACCTTCGCGGCGGAGCCGAAGCTCGCCCAGCGCCTGCAACTGTCCTCCTACACCGAGGACATGCGGGCGCAGGGACGGGAGCCCTCGTCGAAGCTGCTGGAGATGGAGGAGCTGCCGTCCGAACCGGACATGGCGAAGCTGCTCGGCATCCGCAGCGGGACGAAGATCCTCCGCCTGCGCCGCCTGCGGCTGGCCGACGGGGAGCCGATGGCGCTGGAGACCACCCACCTGCCGATCAGCCGCTTCCGCGGCCTTCGCAAGCACATCTCCGGCGGCGGCTCCCTCTACGAGGTGCTGCGCGAGACGTACGGGGTGGAGATGGACCGTGCCGAGGAGACGATCGAGACCTCGCTCGCCGGGCCGCAGGAGGCCGAACTGCTCGGCGCGGACGTCGGCATGCCGGTGCTGCTGCTCTCGCGCCACTCCTTCGGCGCCGACGGCAAGCCCGTCGAGTTCGTCCGTTCCATCTACCGGGGTGACCGGTACAAGTTCGTCACGACCCTGACCAGGCCGTGACCATCGGGTGGGGCACCGCCACCGCACGCGGTGTCCTCGCCACGACCATCCTCGGTTCGGGCATGGCGATGCTCGACGGGACCATCGTGAACGTCGCCCTGCCGAGGATCGGGGCCGAGTTGCACGCCTCCGTCGCGGGGCTGCAGTGGATCCTCGACGGGTACCTGCTCGCGCTGGCCTCGCTGATCCTGGTCGCCGGTTCGCTCGGCGACCGGTACGGCAGGCGGCGCGTGTTCACCGTGGGCGTGGTGTGGTTCGGAGCCGCCTCGCTGCTGTGCGGACTCGCCGTGTCCATGCCCATGCTGGTGGCGACCCGGGTGCTGCAGGGCATCGGGGGTGCCTTGCTCACGCCCGGCTCGCTGGCCATCCTGCAGTCCGCATTCGTCCCCGAAGTGCGGGCCAGGGCGATCGGCGCGTGGTCGGGCCTCGGCGGGCTGGCGGCCGCGGTGGGCCCGCTGGTTGGCGGTGCGCTGGTGCAGGCGTGGTCGTGGCGGCTGGGCTTCCTCATCAACCCGCCGCTCGCGATCGTCTGCGTGTGGCTGGCCCGGCGGTACGTGCCGGAGTCGTGCGACGAAACGAGCGGCGGCAGGCCGGACGTGCTCGCCGCGGCGCTGGGGGCGCTCGGGCTCGCCGGGGTGACCGCCGCGCTGGTCGAGGCGCCGTCGCGCGGGATCGTGACGCCGTTCGTGCTGGTCGCCGCCGGTGCCGGGGTGGCGGCGCTGATCGCCTTCGTGCTGCTCCAGCGGCGTTCGGCCGATCCGCTGGTGCCGCCTTCGCTGTTCGCCGACCGCACGTTCACCCTCGCCAACGGGCTGACCCTGGTCGTCTACGCCGCGCTGGGCGCGGTGCTGATGTTGCTGGTGCTGCAACTGCAGGTGTCGCTGGGCTACTCGCCCGCCGAGGCCGGGGCGGCCGGCCTGCCGATCACCGTGATCATGCTGCTGCTGTCCGGGCGGTCCGGCGGGCTCGCGCAGCGGATCGGGCCCCGGGCGCAACTGGTGGCCGGGCCGATGCTGCTGGCCGGGGGCATGCTCCTGCTGACCAGGGTGGCGCCCGGCGCCTCGTACGTGGGCGCCGTGCTGCCCGCGGTGGTGGTGTTCGGGCTCGGGCTGGCGACGGTGGTCGCCCCGGTGACCGCGACCGTGCTCGCGGCCGCCCCGCAGGAGCGGGCCGGTGTCGCCTCGGGCGTCAACAACGCGATCGCGCGCACGGGCAGCCTGCTGGCGATCGCGACGCTGCCCGCCGTCGCCGGACTGACCGGCGCCGCCTACGCCGATCCCGTCGCGCTCACCGCGGGCTGGCGCCTTTCCCTGCTCATCTGTGCGGGACTGGCCGTACTCGGCGGATTGCTCGCGGTGGGCGTGCGTAACTCTGTGCTTTCGGTGGAACACCCGGTGGTGGAGGAAAACCCGGAACCGGGGGAATGCCTGCATTGCTCGGTGGGGGAACCGCCGACGCACCTTCGGGCGTGACCTCGTCCGTTCCGGGAAAACCGCGCTTCTGTCTACATAGGACAGTGGGGGTGGTGGTGCTCACGAAACGGATAACATGGGGAGCATTTTGTCCGATCGAGACGTTGAGGGCGTGGAAACACGGGGTAGTCGCGAGCAGATCGGAATCATGGCCGAGGAAAAGAAGGACGGGACTTCCGCGAGCGCAGGACTCAAACCGGCACAGGTGATCGCTTCGGCACTGGCGGCCGTGACCGCGGCGTTCCTGGGGTCGACGCTGGGCGTCGCGGGCACCATCGCCGGGGCGGGCATCGCGAGCCTGGTGACCACCGTCGGCGGTGAGCTCTACCTGCGTTCCCTGCGCAAGACCCGTGAGGCGGCGCAGCGGACGAAGGAAGCACTCACCCACGCCACGGACACGCGACTGCGGCAGGAGACCCGGTTCGCCGAACCGCCCCCCGGCAGGCCGCGCAACCCACTGGTGCGACCGCCCGAGCCCCACGACCCGTACCGCACCCAGCGGATCACCCCGGTGGGGGCCGACGACCGCACCGTGTACCTGCCCAGGTCCGGGGCGGGCCCGGCGGCCACCCCGCCCCCGCACCAGCCGTGGTGGAAGCGGCGCTGGGCGGTGATCAGCGCGGCGAGCGTGGCCGCGTTCGTCGTCGGCATGCTGGCGATCACCGGCTTCGAAAAGCTCATCGGGCATCCGATCTCCGGCGGCACCGGCACCACCTTCGGCCAGGTGGTGCGCCCCGGCGCCCCCGCGACGACCACCACGCAGCAGCCTTCGACCGTCACCAGGACGCAGAGCGTGAGCCCGAGCACGATGCCGTCCTCCAGCGGTCAGAGCACATCCGCCACGACGACCACGCCCAGCTCGCAGACGCCGTCGTCGCCGGCGCCCGCAGGTACCTCCTCGGCGCCGCCGTCGGTGAGCACCACCGAGACCGCGGCCTCACCCACCAGCCCGTAGCCCCTCGGCCGCGGAGTGTTCGAGCGGGGCCTCTTTGCTGCGAATCATTCGGAGCAAAGAGGCCCCGCTGCACTCTTCTCACCGCAACGCGCAGCCCTCACCCGGCCCGGAGCGCGTCGGCCAGCCGCCGGGCGGCGGCCCGTGGGTCCTCGGCCTCGGTGATGGCGCGCACGACGACCACCCGCGACGCGCCCGCGTCCAGTACCTCGGGCAGCCTGGCCAGGTCGATGCCCCCGATCGCGAACCATGGACGGTCCGTGCTGCCCGCCGTCGCCCGCACCAGGTCCAAGCCGGGGGCCTGCCGCCCCGGCTTGGTGGGAGTCGGCCAGCACGGCCCGGTGCAGAAGTAGTCCACCCCGTCCTCCACGGCCGCCGCACGGGCCTGCTCGACCGAATGCGTCGAACGCCCGATGACCGGCTCGTCACCGAGAATGCGGCGCGCCGCGCTCACCGGCAGGTCGTCCTGTCCGAGATGCAGCACATCGGCACCGGCCGTGAGCGCCACGTCCGCCCGGTCGTTGACCGCCAGCAGCGCGCCGTGGCGCGCGCACGCCTCGGCCAGCACCTCCAGTGCGGCCAGCTCCTGCCTGGCCTCCAGCGGTGCGCCGCCGGTCTTGTCCCGCAACTGGATGATGTCCACCCCGCCGGAGAGCGCGGCGTCGGCGAACTCGGCGAGATCGCCGGATGCGGTTCGCGCGTCGGTGCACAGGTACAGCTTCGCCGCGTCGAGCCGTTTCCTGATCTGTTCACCACTGAGCCCTGGCATGGCCGCAACGGTAACCCACGGGGTAACGTGTGGGGGTCCGCACGGGAGCCCGGGACACGGGCTGAGAGGGAGCTGACCACCGCTTCGACCGTGGAACCTGATCCGGATCATGCCGGCGCAGGGAGCGTGATTTCTGTGGCAGAAACGCAGGTGGCCGTCGTGGGTGGCGGCGTGATCGGCCTGTCCGTGGCCTGGAAGGCCGCCCTCGCCGGCCACCGGGTGACGTTGATCGATCCTTCGCCGGGGCGTGGCGCCTCCTGGGTCGCGGGCGGCATGCTCGCCCCGGTGGCCGAGGCCTGGCCCGGCGAGGAGGCCGGGCTCGCACTCGGGGAGGAGTCGCTGCGGCGCTGGCCCGCCTTCGCCGAGGCGCTCGCCGCCGACGGGGGCGACCCCGGACTGTCCACCGAGGGCACCCTCGTGGTGGCGTTCGACCGCGCCGACGCCGATCAGCTCGCCGTGCTGGCCGGATACCTTGCCTCGGTGGGCCGCGCGGTCGACACCGTCACCGGGCGGCGGCTGCGGTCGATCGAGCCCGGGGTGAGCGGCGCGCGGTCCGCGCTGCTGGTCCCCGGCGACCTGGCCGTCGACAACCGCCGCCTGCTGCGTTCGCTCCAGGCCGCCGCGCTACGGCGTGGCGTGCGCTTCCTCGACGTCGAGGCCACCGCCGTGGAGCCGGGCCTGGTGCGGACCGGTTCCGGGGACGTGCCGTGTGACGTCGCGGTGCTCGCCGCCGGTGCGTACAGCGCCCGGCTGCGGCCCGGGCTGGGCGTGCGCCCCCTCAAGGGGGAGATCCTGCGGCTGCGCGTCCGTCGAGGCAGCCTCGGGCCGCCTCGGCACACGGTGCGCGGGTTCGTCGAGGGCCGCCCGATCTATCTGGTGCCGCGCGAAGACGGGGAACTGGTGCTCGGTGCCACCCAGTACGAGGCCGGGTTCGACGAGACGGTCACCGCCCGCGGCGTCCGCGAACTGCTCGAAGGGGCCGAACGGATCTTCCCGGGCATCGCCGAGTACGAGCTGGTCGAAACGGCCGCCGGGCTGCGTGCGGGCAGTGTGGACACGCTGCCGTACCTGGGCCCGCTCGCCGACGGGCTGCTCGCGGCGACCGGGCACCACCGCAACGGGTTGCTGATGGCGCCGGTGACCGCCGACGCGATCGTGGCGTGGCTGGACGGGGAGAAGCCACCGGCCGAGGTCGAGGCCGCGGACCCCGCACGGGACGGAGGGCATTAGATGGAAGTACAGGTCAACGGCGATTGGCGCACGTTCCCGGACGGGACCACGGTCGCCGGGCTGCTCGAAGCGCTGGGCACCGCGCCGCGCGGCGTCGCGGTCGCGGTCGACGGCGTGGTCGTCCGGCGCGGCGACTGGGCGGAGACCGTGGTGTCACCGGGCGCGCGGCTCGAGATCCTGACGGCGGTGCAAGGTGGTTGAGACGAGCACGGACGGCCGGTTCGACGGGGCCGGGGACGAACTGGCGATCGGCGAGTACAAGCTGGGCTCCCGCCTGATCATCGGGACCGGGGGCGCGGCGAACCTCGCCGTCCTCGAACGCGCGCTGGTCGCCTCGGGTACCGAACTGACCACGGTCGCGATGCGCCGGGCCGACGCCGAGGGTGGCTCGGGCGTGCTGGAGCTGTTGCGGCGGCTGGGTATCCGGCTGCTGCCCAACACCGCGGGCTGCCGCAGCGCGGCCGAAGCGGTGCTCACCGCTCAACTGGCCCGTGAGGCGCTGGAAACCGACCTGATCAAGCTCGAGGTCCACGCCGACGACCGGACCCTGCTGCCGGATCCGCTGGAGACGCTGGACGCCGCCGAGCAGCTGGTCTCGGACGGGTTCACCGTGCTGGCCTACACCAACGACGACCCGGTGCTGGCACTGCGGCTGGAGGAGGCGGGCTGTGCCGCGGTGATGCCACTGGGCGCACCGATCGGCACCGGTCTCGGCATCCGCAATCCCCACAACATCGAGCTGATCGTGTCCAGGGCCGGCGTGCCGGTCGTGCTCGACGCGGGCATCGGCACGGCCTCCGACGCGACGCTGGCCATGGAACTCGGCTGCGACGCGGTCCTGCTGTCCACCGCGGTCACGCGCGCGCAGGATCCCGAGCGGATGGCCTACGCCATGCGCTCCGCGGTGATCGCGGGACGGCTCGCCCGCGGTGCGGGACGCATCCCGCAGCGGTTCTGGGCGCAGGCGTCCAGCCCTCCCCGGTAGAAACGCCCCGTACCGCCGTGTTCACCCCGGCCACCAGGGGGAAACACGTATGGTGGTCGGCACCCTCAGCGGGTGTGGATCGGGTCGGCAGAAGGAGCTCGAGGTGGACGGGTCGGCAACCGAGGATGTCGCGGGGCGGTTGTTCCTGGCGGTGGGAAGGCTTTCCCGTTCCCTGCGGCAGGCCGGCACGCCCGGGCCGGGCCACGGTTCGATCTCCGCGCTGGCCACCCTGGTCGCGCACGGCCCGATGCGCCTCGGTGACCTCGCGGCGAAGGAAGGCGTGGCCGCGGCGACCATGTCCCGCATCATCGCCGGGCTGGTGGAGGTCGGCTACGCCAGCCGTGAACCGGATCCGGTGGATCGCCGCGCCTGGCTGGCGACGGCGACCGAGGAGGGCGAGCGGATGCTGTCCGGCGTGCGCTCCACCCGCGTCCGGGAACTCAACCGCCGGATCTCCCGGCTGGCCCCGAAGCTCCAGGCCGATCTCGCGGCTGGGCTGGTCGCCCTCGAAGCCCTCCTCGCCGAGGAAGAGAACTAAGCCTGTGTCGGAGTGGCTGGGGCCCTGGCAAACAGGGCCGTGAGGGGTTCCGCCCGCGGGAGGCGCACCTCGACTGTCAGGCCGCCGCGGGGGTCGGCCGTGAGTGCCACGGTGCCGCGGTGAGCGGTGACCACAGCGTCCACAATGGATAGGCCGAGTCCGGTTCCGGGGCCGGTGTGGATGCGCGATCCGTCGCCGCGGACAAACGGTTCGAGCAGCCGGGCGGCGGTATCGGGCGGGATCTTCTCGCCGGTGTTTTCGACGCGCAGGAAGGCCGAACCGGCCACGATGCCGGTGAAGACCCCGATCCGGCCGCCGGCATGGTTGTGGCGCACCGCGTTGTCGATCAGGTTGCCGACCATGCGCTCCAGAAGGATCGGTTCGCCAGTCGTCGAGGCGGTTTCGAGTTCGGTCCGCACGACGAGGTCGCGAGCCGCGATCTCCTCGGCGGCGCCGTTCAGAACGCGCTCCACGAAGAGGGCGAAATCCACCGACCGCGGCGTGCCCGAACCGGCCTGGCTGCGGGCCAGCGCGAGAAGCCCGTCGAGCGTGCGTTGGCTGTGCTCGACGGCGCTCGCGACATCGCCGATCATGGCGAGCAATTCGACTTTGTCCGGATCGCCGTCGAGGGTGACGTCGATGGCGGTGCGCATGGTGGTCAGCGGCGTCCGCAGCTCGTGCGCGGCGTTGGCGGTGAACATGCGCTGGCTGTGCAGGATCCGGTCGCGCTCGAGCACACCCTGCTGGATCCGGTCCAGCATCCCGTTGATCGTGTCGGCCAGCGTCGTCAGCTCGTCGGCCGGTGCCGCGACCGGCACACGCTCGGACAGGTTCTCCGCGGACAGCCGCTGGGCCGTGGCCGCGATCGTGCGGATCGGCCGCAGCACGCGACCGGCCACGAGCCAGCCCAGCACCGCGGCCAGCACGGTCACGATCGCGAGCGCGATCCCCGCCAGCGAGAGGAAGGCGGACAACGCCGCGGCCTGCACCCGCGCGGCGACCTCCGAAGGCGGCTGCGGTACCGGAGGCAGCTGATCGCCGGCCGGGGTCCCGCCGACGACGATGACCGATACCCGGTGCACCAGGTTCTGCCGCATCAACAGGTAGGTCAACCCGGTCAGCACGATGCCCGCCGCCAGCACAAGCCCGGTGTAGAGGATCGTGAGCCGGGCGCGGGCGGTCAGGTGGCGGGGCATGCCCGGACCCGGTATCCGGCGCTGGTCACGGTGTCGATCAGCGGCGGGTCACCGAGCTTGCGGCGCAGCGTGCCGACGGTGATCCGGACCGCGTTGGTGAACGGGTCGGCGTGCTCGTCCCACACCTTGTCCAGCAGGGTCTCCGCGCTGACCACGTCGCCACCGGCGGCCAGCAACTGTTCGAGCACCCCGAATTCCTTCGGCGTCAGGTGCAGCAGCCGCCCGGCGCGCTCGACGGTGCGGCGGGCGGGGTCGAGGACCACGTCGGCGGCGCGCAACACCGGCGGGCGGGCCGGAGTGCTGCGCCGGGACAGTGCCCGCACGCGGGCGACGAGTTCGGAAAACGCGAACGGCTTACCCAGGTAGTCGTCCGCGCCGAGGGTGAGCCCCTCGACCCGGTCCTCCACGGTGCCGGACGCGGTCAACATCAGGATCCTTGCCGTGCCCTGCTGGGCCAGTTGCCGGCATACCGCGTCCCCGTGCACCACGGGCAGGTCCCGGTCCAGTACGACCACGTCGTACGGCGTGACCGCGCACTTGTCCAGCGCGGTGCGGCCGTCGTGGGCGAGGTCGACCGCGAAGCCGTGCTTGCGCAGGCCGACCGCGACGTACTTCGCCAGCGGCTGCTCATCCTCCACCAGCAGTACGCGCATCCAGCCATTGTTCCGTTCGCGACCTATGGATCCGGTATGCCCCGGACATCGGCCGCCCATCGGCGTCTGCCGGTAGAACGGCAGCCACTCGTCCGAATGGAGACACGCTCATGAATCCTTCCCGCCGCTCCGTGCTGGCCATGCTCGGAGCCACCGGCGCAGTGCTGACCCTCCCCGCGAAAGCCCAGGCCGTCCCTGCCCGGACACCGGGCGGACTGCGGCCGGGAGGCGAGTTCGACCAGTTCGTCAAGGAACAGGCGGAAAAGGACGCATTCTCCGGCAGCCTGCTGGTGATCAACCGAGGCAGAACCGTACTGGCCCGCTCCTACGGCATGGCGGACAAGGCGAAGTCGGTCCCCAACGGCCCGGACACCCTGTTCGCACTGGCTTCGGTGACGAAGCTGTTCACCGCCGTCGCCCTCGCCCAGCTCGTCCAGGACCGCAAGGTGACCTACAACGGAACGCTCGGCACCTATCTCACCGGCTTCCCGGACGACATCGCCGGAAAGGTGACCGTCCACCACCTGCTCACCCACACCTCGGGGTTCGGTGACTTCTTCGCCTTTCCGGGATATCTGGAGGCGGCGGCCTCCTGGACGAGCGCGCAGCAGGCGATGGACAGCACCACGGAATTCATCCGGAAGTCCACGCTGTCCTTCCCTCCCGGCGCCGGATTTCAGTACAGCAATGCCGGTTACCACCTGCTCGGCGCGATCGTCCAGGAAGTGTCCGGTCAGTCCTACTACGACTACGTGCGCGCGAACATCTTCGGCAAGGCCGGTATGACCAGTTCGGACTTCTACACCAAACCGCAGTGGCAGGCCGACTCTCGCATAGCGCATCCCTACGGCACCCTGCCCTCGGGCGGGCGTACCGATGGCCTCGAGGGCCGGATGTTCGTCGGCGGCCCCGCCGGCGACGCGTTCTCGAACTGCCCGGACATGGCACGTTTCGCCGAAGCCCTGCTCGGCCACGAACTGCTGGACCCCGCGTACACGCAGATCACGATCAGCGGCAAGGTGCCACCGATCCCCAACTCCCCTGGCAAGCCTCCGGCCGGGGCAACGCGCCCGCAGGCGATCTTCCAGGCCTACGGTCCGCTGGCGACGCTCATCAACGGCCAATGGAACATTGGGCACAGCGGTGGTTCCCTCGGTGAGGCCACCGATTTCCAGCTGTATCCGGACAGCGGTTGGTTTACGGTAATCCTCAGCAACTACGACTACGGCAGGGGAACCATTCCGCCCGTGTTCGCGATGGCGCAGGAGCTCATCGTCAGCGGAGGGAAGTAAGGGGACCCCTCACGGCGCAGCTCAAGGGTTCAGGGGCGGTCTTCCGGGGCGAGGCGCCAGAAGGCGGAGACGGGGCCGACCTTGGCGCCCATCGGGTAGGAGTGGGCGACCGCGTTGCCGACGAACCACTTCCCGAAGCGGGCCGCCTCGGCCACCGTCATGCCCCGTGCCAGGCCGGCCGTGAGGGCGGAGGCCATCGAGTCGCCCGCCCCGTGCGTGTGCACGGTCGCGATGCGCGGGCCGGGGAGTTCGAGGAAGCTCTCCCCGTCGTAGAGGACGTCCACGCATTCCGGGTCCTCGGTGAGATGGCCGCTCTTCACCAGCACGTAGCGCGGCCCGAGGGCGTGCAGCGCGACCGCCGCTTCCTGCATGTCTTCCCGGCCGGTCACCGTGATCCCGGTGAGCAGCCGCACCTCGTCGAGGTTCGGCGTGAGCACGGTGGCCCGCGGCAGCAGTTCCTCACGCAGCATGGCCAGCCCCTCCTCGTCGAAGAGGGGATGACCGTGCATGGAGGCGGCCACCGGGTCGACCACGAACGGGATTTCGTGGTCCCGCCCGATGCCCGCCTGGTCGCAGGCCCGCGCCACCGCCGCGATGATCTCGGCGGAGGCCAGCATGCCCGTCTTCGCCGCGTGCACGCCCATGTCGGCCGCGACCGCCTCGATCTGGCCCGCGACGATGTGCGCGGGGATGTCGGCCCGGTCGTGCACGCCGAGGGTGTTCTGCACGGTGACCGCGGTCACTGCGACCAGGCCGTGCACCCCGCAGGTCAGGAAGGTCCGCAGATCCGCCTGCAGGCCCGCCGCGCCGCCCGAGTCGGAACCGGCGATGGTCAGTGCGGCGGGCGGACTGGCAGAACTCGGCATGCTCCTAGTGTGACAGCCGCCAGAACGGCGACACCGGGCCGATGCCCTCGCCCAGCGGGTAGGCGTCGGCCACGCAGTGCTCGATGAACCGCTTGCCCTCGTCGACGGCGTCCGGCACACCCAGTTCGTGCGCGAGCGACGCGGTGATCGCCGAGGCCAGCGTGTCGCCGCTGCCGTGGGTGTGTTTCGTTTCGTAGCGCCGGCCCGACAGTTCGATGTACTGGAATCCGTCGGAGAGCAGGTCCACGCACTCCGGTTCGTCGAAGAGGTGGCCGCCCTTGACCAGCACCCACTGCGGTCCCAGTTCGAGCAGTGCGTCCGCGGCCTGGCGCTGGCTTTCCCGGTCGGTCACCGCCAAGCCGGTCAGCAGCCGCACCTCGTCGAGGTTCGGGGTGACCAGCGTCGCCCGGGGAAACAGCTGGGTGCGGATCGCCTCCAGCGCCTCGTCCCGCAGCAGCGGGTCACCGTGCATCGAGGCGGCCACCGGGTCGACCACGAACGGGACGTCGTGATCACGGCCGATGCGGACCTCGTCGAGGGTCTTCGCCACCGCTTCGATGATCTCGGCGCTGGCCAGCATGCCGGTCTTCGCCGCGTTCACGCCCATGTCCAGTGCGACCGCCCTGATCTGCGCGGTCACCACGTCCACCGGGATTTCGGTGAAACCCTGCACGCCCAGCGAGTTCTGCACGGTCACCGCGGTGATCGCGGTCATCCCGTGCACCCCGCAGGCGAAGAAGGTGCGCAGGTCGGCCTGGATGCCGGCGCCACCACCGGAATCCGAGCCCGCGATGGTCAGTGCGGTCTTCGGCGTCGCGCTCATCGGTCCACGACCGGCAGGTACACCTGGTTGCCCTGCTCGCCGAACTCCGCGGACTTCTCCCGCATCCCGGCCTCGATGGCCTCCACAGTGGACAGACCGTGTTCCTCGGCGTACTTGCGGACGTCCTGGGTGATGCGCATGGAGCAGAACTTCGGTCCGCACATGGAGCAGAAGTGCGCGGTCTTCGCCGGTTCGGCGGGCAGCGTCTCGTCGTGGAAGGAGCGGGCCGTGTCCGGGTCCAGCGCCAGGTTGAACTGGTCCTGCCAGCGGAACTCGAAGCGGGCCTTGGACAGTTCGTCGTCCCACTGCTGCGCGTACGGGTGGCCCTTGGCCAGGTCCGCGGCGTGCGCGGCGATCTTGTAGGTGATCACCCCGGTCTTCACGTCGTCCCGGTTCGGCAGGCCGAGGTGCTCCTTCGGGGTGACGTAGCACAGCATCGCCGTGCCGTACCAGCCGATCTGCGCGGCGCCGATGGCGGAGGTGATGTGGTCGTAGCCGGGTGCGACGTCCGTCGCGAGTGGACCGAGCGTGTAGAACGGCGCCTCGCCGCAGAGCCGTTCCTCCAGTTCCACGTTTTCCTTGATCTTGTGCATCGGCACGTGGCCGGGGCCCTCGATCATCACCTGGACGTCGTGTGCCCTGGCGATGTGCGTGAGCTCGCCCAGGGTCTCCAGTTCGGCGAACTGCGCGCGGTCGTTCGCGTCCGCGATCGAGCCGGGCCGCAGGCCGTCACCGAGCGAGAAGGTGACGTCGTAGGCGCGCAGGATCTCGCACAGTTCCTCGAAATGCGTGTACAGGAAGGATTCCTGGTGGTGCGCCAGGCACCAGGCGGCCATGATCGAGCCGCCGCGCGAGACGATGCCGGTCACCCGGTTGGCGGTGAGCGGCACGTACCGCAGCAGCACGCCGGCGTGCACGGTCATGTAGTCCACGCCCTGCTCGCACTGCTCGATCACGGTGTCCCGGTAGACCTCCCAGGACAGTTTTTCCGGTTCCCCGTCGACCTTTTCCAGCGCCTGGTAGATCGGTACCGTACCGACGGGAACCGGAGAGTTGCGCAGGATCCACTCTCGCGTCTCGTGGATCCGCTTGCCGGTGGACAGGTCCATGATCGTGTCGGCGCCCCAGCGGGTCGCCCACACCATCTTGTCGACCTCTTCCTCCACCGAGGACCACACCGCCGAGTTGCCCATGTTGGCGTTGATCTTCACCAGGAAGTTCTTCCCGATGATCATCGGTTCGCTTTCGGGATGCCTGCGATTGGCCGGAATCACCGCCCGTCCGGCGGCGACCTCGTCACGGACGAACTCGGGACTCACCCGCTCCCTGGCGGCGATGAACTCCATCTCCCGCGTGATCACGCCCGCCTTGGCCCAGCCGAGCTGGGTGTCGTGCGCCCGGCCGTCCGCCCAGCCGGCGCGCAGCGGATGGAGTCCACTGTGGACATCGATACGCGCGTCGGGATCGGTGTACGGGCCGGAGGTGTCGTAGACGTCGAAGTGGTCGCCGTTGGTCAGGTCGATGCGGCGGGCGGGCACCCGGAGCCCGGACTCGGTCTGGTGGTAGACCTTGCGGGAACCGGTGATCGGACCCGTGGTCACCGTGACGGAGGCATTGTTTTCGAGCGTCGTCAAGAAAGATCACTCCCTACGCCGGCATTACCCGGTCAGGTTCGGCGGTCGGTGACACCGGATCCCGGATGGGACGACCAGTCACCCTCTCAGCCCGCCAAGGCGCGAGCTCCCGCGATTTTTCTGTGTACGGACGACCATGCCATGTCACACCACGGAGAACAAGTGGAACAGCTCACTCGCGGTGCCGTCCGGCGGCATGGCGCGGTGCGGCGCGTTCGCGATTTCCGCAGGTCAGGAGGGTCCGGTAGGCTTTCGGACAGGATCACGGAGGGGTCTATGGGCACGATTCCGGTCGAATTCAGCAGTGATTGGGGCGCGCTGTTGCGCGCCTGGTGGGAGCTCGACGTGCCCGAGGGGTGGCGTGCCGAGATCCTGGAGGGGGGAGTCACGATGTCGCCGCCGCCCGGCAACGGGCACAACCTGATCGCGGATCTGGTGCACCGCAGCCTGGTTCGCGCGGTGCCGGTCGATTGGTCGGTGCTGCAGACGCTGGGTGTGTCGATTCCGGGGTTGAAGCGGTTGTACGAGCCGGATCTGGTGGTGGTGCCTCGTGCGGAGTTGGTCGCGCGTCCGGACCGGGTGCCGGTTCCGGCCGTGTTGGCGAAGCTGGCGGTGGAGATCGTTTCGCGGGGCAACGCGCGCACGGATCGGGTGGAGAAGCTGCGGGCCTACGCCCAGGCCCCGGTGCCGTTGTATCTGCTGATCGACCGGTTCGACGACGAAGGTCCGACGGTGACGCTGTTCTCCGAGCCGGTCGACGGGCACTACCGGACCGCCGAGCGGGTTCCCTTCGGTGACTCGGTCACCCTGCCCAGCCCGATCGACCTGGTGCTGGACACCAAGGAGTTCTAGCCGTCCAGTTCGGTGGGGGTGGCGATGACGTCCACCATGGCCCCGCTGCGGAGCACGGTCACGGCGAGGCGGGTGCCGATCACCTCGGCGAACAGCAGCCGCTGGATGTCCTGGGCATCGCGGACGCGCTCCCGTCCCACGGTCAGTACGAGATCACCCGCGTGCAGTCCCGCCCGGGCCGCCGGGCCGCTCGGCACCACCTCCACCACGCGCAGCCCCGCGCGCTGCCCGGTCCGCTCGGCCACCTCGTCGGGCAGGGGGGCGGGCACCCCCACCACGCCCAGGTAGGCGCGGCGCACCCGGCCCTCGACGAGCAGGGTGTCGACGATGCGGCGGGTGGTGGCATTGATCGGCACGGCCATGCCGAGGCCGATGCCCGCGACGGCGGTGTTCACCCCGACCACGCGCCCCGCGGAGTCCGCGAGCGCGCCACCGGAGTTACCGGGGTTGAGCGCGGCGTCGGTCTGGATCACGTTCTCGATCACGCGACCGGCGCGGCGGGTGCGGACGGGCAGGGAACGGCCGAGGGCGCTCACCACCCCGGCGGTCACCGAACCGGCCAGCCCCAGCGGGCTGCCGACGGCCACCACGAGCTGGCCGACGACGAGTTTGTCGGCGTCGCCGAGCCGGGCGGCGGGAGGCGCGTCGCCGCGCACACGCACCACCGCCAGATCGGACAGCGGGTCCGCGCCGATGACGCGGAAATCGGCCTCCGTGCCGTCGGCGAAGGTGGCCACCCCAGCGGAACCGGTGCCGACGACATGCGCGTTCGTGATCAGGTACCCGTCTTCGGCGAAGACCACCGCCGAACCGCTGCCGCGCGCCAGCCGCAGGCTCGCCACGTGCGGCGTCACTTCGGCCGCGACGGAACTGACGGACCGTGAATAGGCGTCGAGGGCTTCCGTGTCATCCACCACGACCACCACCCCGGATTACACCGTTACGTGCGTATCCAGTGTGCGCTCGCGGCGGCGGTCACCGCCGCCTCGTTCACCGTCGGCGAACCTCGGTGTCAGACCTCGTCTTCGCCCGGCAGCCAGGTCAGTCCGGGCACGCCCCACCTGTTCCGCTTGATCATGCGCTTCGCGTCGCGGGCGTGACGGCCGACCAGCCGGTCCAGGTAGAGGTGACCGTCGAGGTGATCCGTTTCGTGCTGCAGGCAGCGGGCGAAGTAGCCGGTGCCTTCGACCTCGATCGGATTGCCCTCGCCGTCGAACCCGGTGACCTTCGCCCAGTGCGCCCGCCCGGTCGGATAGGACTCGCCGGGCACGGACAGGCAGCCCTCCCAGTCGTTGTCCGGATCCGGCATGGTCTCCGGGATCTCCGAGGTCTCCAGCTTCGGGTTCACCACGACACCCTTGTGCTGGACACCCTCGTCGTCGTGGCAGTCGTAGACGAACAGCCGCAGGTCGAGACCGATCTGGTTGGCGGCGAGGCCGACCCCCTCGGCCGCGTACATCGTCTCGAACATGTCGTCGATGAGGGTGCGCAGTTCGTCGTCGAACTTCTCCACCTCGCGCGTGGGGTGGTGCAGCACGGGCTCACCGGCGATGCAGATGGGGTGAATCGTCACAACCCGCGATCGTACCCATTGGTGGGCCGGGACGCGCCGGGCCGTGATCCCACCATCGGCTGCCACCCTCGTGATTGAATGGCCTGGCGGAACGACAGCGTGTGTTTTGCCGAACTGAGGAGACCGATGGACGCCGCGGAGTCGATGGCTGGCGATCGGCCGTCCCCGCCGGATTCCGTCGCGGGGCTGTCCGAGCGCGAAGCGGCGATCCTCGCGTTCGAGCGCCAGTGGTGGCGCTTCGCCGGCGCCAAGGAACAGGCGATCCGCGAGCAGTTCGACCTGTCCCCGACCCGGTACTACCAACTTCTCAATCAGCTTCTCGAAAAGCCGGAGGCCTTCAGCGCCGACCCCATGCTGGTCAAGCGGTTGCGCAAGCTCCGCACGGTCCGGCAGCGCAGGCGGGTGGCCCGGCGACTGGGGATCGAGGCGTTATGAACTTCCTGCAAGGCCTTTCCCGGCCGCTGCGGCTGGCCGGTGTCGTCCTGCTCGGCGTCGCGCTGGTCGCGCTCGTGATCGGCACGATCACCGCGCTCAACGGCCCGTCCACGCAGAACACCGCCGCCCCGGCGAGTTCCTCCGCGCCCAGCGGTGCCCCGGGCGGCGGCAGCACCGTCCCGAGCCCGACCTCGGCACCGGCGGCCGCCTCCTCTTCGTCCAGCAGTGCTCCGGCCGCCACCACGCCCTCCTCCGGCGCGCCGGTCGTCGGCCAGCCGAACACCGGCACGGCCACGGACCAGGCCGAGGCCAAGTGGGTCCAGGTGCGTGTCTACAACAACAGCACCATCACCGGTCTGGCCGGCCGGGCCGCCAGCGACCTGCGGGCGGACGGCTGGAACGTGGCGGAGGCGTCGAACTACCCGTACGGGGTCATCCCGACCACGACGGCGTACTTCACTCCCGGCACCGACGAGGAGACAGCGGCCAAGGCGCTCGCGGCCGCGTTCGGCATGAAGGCCGAGCCGCGATTCGCCGGGATCCAGAACGCCAGCGCCGGTGTCATCATCATCGTCACCAACGACTACCAGGGCCTGCACAGCAAGGGATCCTGATCAGCGCCGTCCCGCGTAGGCCGCCAGCGCCGCCAGCTGGGCCGGGTCGAGCGACGGGCGCACCGCCGAGCGGGCCTTGTCCAGGTGGGCGGCGGTGACCTCGGTGGCGTCGAGTGACTCCCGCATCGCGGTCAGCGCCGCCTCCCGGATCAGGGCGGCGCAGTCGGCGGCCGAGTACCCGTCCAGGGCGGCGGCGAATTCCGCGAGATCCACGTCGGCGGCGAGCGGGGTGTGCTTCGCGGTGGCCCGCAGGATCTCCGCGCGGGCCTCGGCGTCCGGCGGCGGCACGTAGACCTGGCGCTCCAGTCGTCCCGGCCGCAGTAGCGCGGGATCGACGAGTTCCGGCCGGTTGGTGGCGCCGAGGACGACGACGTCGCGCATCGGTTCGACCCCGTCCAGCTCGGTCAGCAGCGCGGCGACCACGCGGTCGGAGACCCCGGAGTCGCCGGACTGGCCCCGGCGCGGGGCGAGGGCGTCGATTTCGTCGAGGAACACCAGGGAGGGTGCGGCGTCGGCGGCGCGGCGGAACAGTTCGCGGACGGCCCGTTCGGATTCGCCGACCCATTTGTCCATCAGCTCGGCGCCCTTGACCGCGAACACGTTCAGCGCGCCGGTCGCGGCGAGCGCCCGCACGAGGAACGTCTTGCCCCCACCCGGCGGACCGTACAACAGCACGCCGCGCGGCGGGGCCACCCCGAGGCGGGCGAAGGAGTCCGGGTAGCGCAGCGGCCACAGCACGGCTTCGGTGAGCGACTGCTTCACCTCGGCCATGTCGCCCACGTCGTCGAGGCTGAGCCCGCCGGTCGCCAGCGTGTCCGAAGTGGACATCGAAATGGGGCGGACGCTGTCGAGCGCGGCCACCAGGTCCTGCTGGGCGATGCGCGGCTCGGCCGAGTCCCGCTGGCGCAGGGCGGCGCGCAGTGCGGCGTCGCGGCGCAACGCGATGAGGTCGGCGGCCACGAAACCCGGGGTGCGGACGGCGAGTTCACCGCAGTCCACTCCTGCTTCGACGGGGACGTCCCGCAGGAGCAGACGCAGCAGTTCGGTGCGGGTCCTGGCGTCGGGCAGCGGGATCGACAGCTCGCGGTCGAGCAGTTCGGGGCCGCGCAGGCGCTGGTCGCAGGACTCCGGCCGGGCGGTGGTGGCCACCACCGCGAATCCCGGTTTCGCCAGTGCCGTGCGCAGTTCGGCCAGCACCACCGTGGCGACCGGAGGTCCGCCGGTGCCGGGGAGCAGGGCGTCGACGTCGGTGAGCAGCAGGACGGTCGGCTCGCCGGTGGTCGCTTCGGCGAGGGTGTCCCGCAGCAGGGAGGCGGCGGCGTTCGCCTCCAGCGCGGCCACCGTCGGCGCGGCCAGCTCGCGCACCCGGATGCCCTCCGCGGCCGCGACGGCGCGGACGAGGGTCGCCTTGCCGACGCCTTCCGGTCCGGACAGCAGGATCCCGAGCCGGGCGGTGGTGCCCAGCCTGGCGAGCAGTTCGGGGCGGCGGAAGGCGAGGTCGAACCATTCGGCGAGGGTGCGTGCCTGCGCCTGCGCGCCGACGAGATCGCTCACCGGCACGGCCGCCGGTTCCGGTTCGGCGGCCGGGGCGGGCGGCTGGGGCGCCGTCGCCGCGGCGGGGACCTCCGATACGGGCGCGGCGGCGGGCATGCCGCGCTCCCCGTCCCGCCAATCGACCACAGTGGACTGTCCGACCGCGACCACCTCGGCCGGTTCGGTCGCGGTGACGGTGAGCAGTTCCGAAGTCCAGGTGGCGCCGATGGCCCGGGACAGCTGCCCGCGCACGGAAGCCACGTCGGACCCCGGCGGCGGCGCGAGGTCCTGTGGCAGCAGGGAAACCGCGTCGCCGACGGTGACCACCTTGCCGATCAGGGCGAGCCGGAGGGTGTGCGGGGCCACCGATACGCGGGCGAGCCGGGACCCCGCGACGGTCACCGAGCGCGCGGCGGCCACGGTGGCGGGCGCCACCACCACTTCGGCGCCCTCCGTGACCCCCAGGTTCGACATCGTCACGTCGTCGCAGAGCACGACACCGGGAGGGTTTCCGCCGTCCGCGGGTGCCGCCAGCGCGGCGCTCACCCGAGCCCCGGTCAGGTGCACCGCGTCCCAGGCACGCAGGCCCAGCGCGTCCAGCACCTCGGGGTGCAGCCGGACCACCCCTCGGCGCGTGTCCAGCGCCGAGGGGGTGTGGCGGAGGGTCAGCGTGATCTGCGGAGCGCTCACGCCCTCACTCTAGGGGGCTCGTGCGGCCCCAGCCGTCGAAGTAGGTGATCTCTTCGACCGGTGGCCGGGCCGCGGGCGAGAAGTCCCGTTGCGTCGTGTAGGCGACGGGCAGCAGCGCGATCTGCGTGAACTCCTCGGGGATGCCGAGCAGTTCCCCGACCTCGCGCTCGTGGCCGAACAGGTGGTATCCGGTGATCGTGCTGCCCAGCCCGCGGGCGCGCAGCGCGAGCTGGAAGCTCCAGATCGCCGGGTAGATCGAGCCGTAGAACCCGGTGAGCTCCCCGTTGCCGCCCTCCGGTCTGCCCTCCAGGCAGGCCAGGACGAGCACCGGCACGCGGTCGATGATGTCGAGCAGGTGGCTGGCCGAGGCCAGCGCGCGGGGTGCGACGAGGTGTCCGTACTGCTCCTGCGCCGCCCGGCCGACTTCGCGCACGGCATCGGCGATCTTGGCCTTCAGTGCGTCGTCCCGGACGACCAGCCAGCGGATTCCCGTGAGCATGTTGCCCGCTATCGGGGCCTGCATGGCAATGCGCAGGCAGTCGGTGATGACCTCCGGAGCTACCGGCCGGTCGAGGTCGAGCTTGCGCCGGACGGCACGAGTCGTGGTCAACAGGGTGTCGGCATCCATTATTTCCCCCTCGCGTGCTTACGGTGTAAGTAGCTTACGGTATAAGTACGATGGCACGAGAAACACTGAGCCGGACGAAGGTTCTGGACTCCGCGCTACGGCTGGCCGACGAGCAAGGCCTGTCAGGGGTGTCGATGCGCAAGCTCGCCGCGGAACTGGGCGTCGAGGCGATGTCGCTGTACAACCACGTGGCGAACAAGCGGGATCTGCTCAACGGTGTGGCGGCGCGCGTATTCGAGAGCATCCCACTGCCGGACGAGTCACTGCCGTGGGATCAGCGGCTGGAAGCGGCCGCGAAGGCCGCGTTCGGGGTCTTCAACCGCCATCCGGCGGTGGTGCGCGCCCTGGTCTCCGAGCAGGCGAACCCGCTCTCGCGCGGCGCACTGCGGCTGATCGACGCGATCCTCGGGGCGCTGCTCGAAGCGGGGCTGACCGAGCGGCACGCCGCGAGGGCCTACCGGGCCCTGCTGGGCATGCTCTACGGCGCGGTGCTCGTCGGCAGCGCCGACCTGCCCGGCGGGGGCGCCGAAGCGTCGGTCGAATGGTTCCGCGAGACGGTGACCGAGCGGGAGTTGCCGCACCTGCACCGGACCCTGCCCGAACTGAGCAAGGGGGACTGCGTCCAGGACTTCGAGTTCCAGCTGGCGCTGTTCCTCGGCGGCCTGCGGGCAGGGGGCCGGTGCGGCTGAGTCCTACCGGTCTTCGCGCTGGCGGAGTCCCATGCGGCGCCAGCTGCGGCGCCGGTTGCGCTCCTGGCCGTCCGGTGTGAAGGTGCGGACACCGCGCACCACGTGGCCCGAGCCGCGCGGCAGGCGCATGGACAGCCCGGCCCCGGCCACCTTCGGCAGCTTCGGCCTGCGCAGGCGCAGGCGCCCGGTGCTGCGGGCCCGGCGGATCGCCCGGCGCTCGCTCACCGGCACGTGCCAGGCCTCCGGATGCTGGGCCAGCCACCGGTAGCGGCGGACCGAGAACGGGATGTGCACGAGGTAGAGCAGCAGCGCCACGGCCAGTGCGATCAGCGGGTACTGGATGATCGCCGCGGCCAGCAGGCCCACGCCCACGAGCAGCGGGGCCGCCG